>NZ_JAHLPZ010000001.1 GCF_018918185.1 Eubacterium sp. MSJ-21
GGATACAAAATACGCCGGTTTGTCAGAAGAAGTACGGAAGAATATATATGACCAATTTGTTAAGATATATGAAAGAAAAATCTAATTACAATACAAAGGAGGAAGCCGTTGAGTTTTTAATGAATGAAACTAATCTTACATATGAAGAATGTTCTAAAGCCAACGATTTCCATATTAGACTAAATAAGAAAAATTAATATACAATTCCAGTTTTTGAAACTGAGAAATCGGTATTTTACGGGGGAGTTGGATCCAGTGGAATTTGGATAATTATATAAAGTGTGGTTTTGGACTCTGGGCAGTTGTGTTGAAAGAAACGGGAGAATTTATTGGAGATTGTGGTATTACTATACAGGATATTGACGGAGAAATGCTTCCGGAAATAGGCTATCATATTCATAAAAAATATTGGAGAAAAGGCTTTGCTAAAGAAGCTGCTAGAGCAGTACGAGATTGGGTATTTCTTAATACGCAATACGATATAATTTATTCGTACATGAAATACACTAACATAGGCTCTTATTCTACTGCTTTAGCAAATGGAATGAAAAAAGTAAAGGAATATCAAGATCCTAAAAATACGATTTCTTATGCCTATGCTATTACAAGAGAAGAGTGGAAAAAAATGAAAGAAAACTGAGTTAATTTCAGCACTAATATCAATGCACAAACTGCATTTTTGATAAAAAGTGCATTGATAAACTGAACTATAAGGGGTTATATCCAGTATGAGCTTTGCTCTTGGTTATACCGTTGGTTCTAAGAGCAAAAATAAACACCAAAAGACCGCCATGTTTGGTAAACTTTGGCGGTCTTTTGGTCAAACATATATCCGGTTTTGTGGTGCGGAAGAATATGCCATAATTATTTTGAATTGTGATACAATGAAAATATAGTCAGATAGAATGTAAACGTCAAACCATGCGCTTACGAAATGTCTGCTGCTTTTTTGCTCTATAAGAAAATGCCATTACCAGAAAATGAATTATTTAAAAAAAATGGGAATAGAATAAGGACAGAAGCAGCTGACTGTGCTAAAATATGCATGAAATGTATTACCAAAATATAAAGAAATTTCAAAAAATGGGAATGGGAGATAGTGATATGCAGTTTATTGTAAGGCAAAAGTATCTAGATGAATTGATTGAATTATATGGGACGCCAGATATAAAAGTAATCACGGGCATCAGACGAAGCGGCAAGTCTGTTTTGCTGCAGGAATTTATCACTTATCTGCAGTCGTTAGAGGAAAAGAACAATATTGTAATGATAAACCTTCAGGAATTAGAGTTTGATCATTTGCTGGAATATCATGCATTGCATAAGTATATCTTGGGTCAATATAAAGAGGGAATGAATAACATATTATTGATTGATGAGGTTCAGATGTGCCCTCGGTTCGAACTTGCAATCAATAGTATTTATACAAAAGGAATCTATGATATTTATGTTACAGGTTCAAATGCATTTTTGTTAAGTTCAGATTTGGCAACACTTTTTACTGGAAGAACGATGGAAATAAAGGTATATCCTTTTTCTTTTGTGGAATATCTGACTTATTATGGAATTACGGATGGGTATGATGATGCATTTGATCAGTATGTCCGAACCGGTGGTATGCCGGGAGCTTATGTATATAAGACAGAGGATAGACAGTATGATTATATCAGAGATGTGTATGGGACTATTCTTATAAGAGATTTGGTTGAGAAATATAGAATAAGAAATACATCAGAGTTTGCCAGTATATCTGAATTTATGATGGATAATATTGGCAACCTGCTTTCTCCCAATAATATCTGCAAGACATTAAATAATGACCAAAGAGAGATTACCAGAAAGACAGTATCAAAATACATTGGTTATTTAGAGAACGCATTTCTATTTTATGAGGCAAAACGGTATGACCTAAAGGGAAAAAAATATCTCGAAAACAATAGTAAGTTTTATCTTTGCGATCCAGCATTTCGATATGCAGTCAATGGTACACGAAATATGGACTTTGGAAGGGTTTATGAGAATATTGTTTATCTGGAGTTACGAAGGAGAGGTTATGAGGTATATGTTGGTAAACTTTATAAAAAAGAAGTGGACTTTGTAGCAAAGAAACGAGACACACTGATATACATTCAGGTAAGTGACAATATTCCAGATGAAACAACATTTGAGAGGGAATATTCGCCATTGCTTGCAATACGAGATGCATATCCTAAGATGGTAATTGCAAGGACACATCATGAAACTTATGATTATCAGGGTGTGCAGGTGGTCGATATTTGCAGATGGCTGCGATGCAGATAGATGAATTCCGGGTTATAGGTCTGTTAGAGTATTGATAAAAGAGATTATTCATGATACAATATCCGAAAAATCGGAAATAGAAAAGCAGAGGAAAGGGTATTGCACCATGAAGATATATGAGAAAATATTTGCAAGACTTGAAGAATTACATATGAGCCAGACGGAACTGTCCAGAAGAACCGGTATTGCGACCAGTACGATCAGTGACTGGCGAAAGAAACAGATTAATCCACAGGCGGATAAACTGGTGTCTATATGTAAGGCGCTGGATATGACGCTTGTGGAATTACTTTGTGACGAAGAATGATCAGTTACCTTGCACTTCTTGATGTCTGCAAGCAAATCAACGATAATGCCCGGTTCAAGAAACAGCAGCGGAATGTTTCCGTTATTCAGGATATTGATGGGAACAATATTGTGGTGATTAATGATATTCGATTTAAAGGAAAACGTTCCATCGATTGGAAAGAAGTGCGGGCATATTTGAAAAAATATGTTGGCGATTTTTATAAGGTGGCGTCTACCGGCGATGTGATATATATTGGGGATGATCTGCCAAGTGAGTATAGCGGATCAAAATATACACATAGTATCAAAGGAACAAATGCGAAAGCGAAAGCAAATGCTGTACAAGGAATTCCTGAAATGATAGAAATAGCAGTAGGAAAACATTTTCGGGAAAATAAGGAGAGCAAGCATTGGAGAAATGCAATGTATGGCTGGTATCGTTATGATTCAAGATTTGCAATTCCGGTATATAGAGATGATGAAGAGGTGGAGAGGTATAACATTTTTCATGCTTCGCTGATTGTAAGATATTCAGAGGATGGGAAACTGTATTTGTATGACGTAATAGACATAAAAAAAAGAAACGAGCAACCCGATTGAGCCGTAAGGCTGTACACGACAAAAAACCCATTCCTTTTTATGAATAGATGATACAATATAGTAGAAGAAATGTCAATCCGAATATTCGAAAATTAAAACGTTAAGATGGTATTTGTATATAATAAAAGTAGGGCTATGATTACTTGCTGTAATGACGGTACAAGACTTGTTATTTTTAAGATTGAGAGAATAGAAATTGATAAGTGATAAATCGCAATTGATGGAGGTAGTGTGAATTATGAAAAAGATTGTATGTGCAATGCTATGTATTCTGCTTGTATTTAGTTTGAGTGCTTGTGGCGGAAATGTTAATGAAGTAAATACGCATAATGTAGAATCTGAAATATATTCTGAAGAGGACATTGCAACTGCTATTGACACCATAAAAAAAGAGTTTAAGAGCAACTGGAATGGATGTACTCTTACAGAAATTTATTATGCAGGGGATGACAGTTCTAAAGACCATCAAGATTGGGCAGATAGGAACAATGCAGATGAAGTCATTGTTTTGCTATCTTCGTTCGATGTTGATTCATCTGGAGGAGATGGTTCTCTGAATCCAAATAGTACATACAATGATTGGAAGTGGATTTTAGTTAGAACAAATGGCGGACAATGGCAACATGTTGATCATGGATATTAAAATGAATTCCGGGAATTCCACTTCGCCCATAACAAGCCCATCAAACAATCCTTCAAAGAGATCAAGCTCTAAGGTAAGCCCCTGATTAAGCGGAATCTTATAGCGCGTTTTCGCAATCACATTGCCGTCTGCCTTGGCACAGAGTGTCCGGTAAGCATCTTCATCAATCGGAAGTTCAAATTCCTGTCTGGCTAACATACCACTGCTTTTGACAGTCAGGACATATTGGCAATCGGAGACTGCAGATGCTGCGTCGTATAAGGTTTTCTTGCGTACCCGGATCACCGGATTGGTCGTCACATATGCCTGCTCAATGCCGTAATGTGGGTATGTGTCAAGCTGATCTGGCAGTTTATGAAATAAAAATTTACGTTCGATTTCCATATTTTGTTCCTCCGTGTCTGGAATATCTGTCAAGCGTTTTTGAAAAAGTCCTTGACGGCATAGTTTAAGTCTATGTTTGCAGATGGATTTCTCCTGCGAAAGCCAAAGGAGGACGAAATATGGCAAACAGAGAGTACAAAAGTGATGTGCACCGTGTATAATATCAATCCGGGGAATAATGAGGATTTGAAGAAGCGGAGCCAGACATTGCGGGAGTATATGATATTTGTTGGATATGTAAATGAGAATCTCGCAAAGGCAAAAAAGGGCGAGAAGGATTATGAGGTTGCAATCAGAGATGCGGTGAACCGCTGTATTGCAGAAGAATAAAACACTTGAACAGATTGCGGATGAACTCGAAGAATCTGTCAAAGATATCCAGCCAATTTACGATATCGTGAAGAAACATGCTCCAGAATATGATGTGGATGTAATTACCACAGAAGTACTGGAAACACGGGAAAATAAAAAAGAATAAAACTTTAAAAAGAGGTGAAGCGGATATGAAATTTATTCGAGGTATCTACTCAGTACAGTTGATGTAAACTGTTGGCAGATTGTGCTGAGGTGAAAATAAACTTGCTAGCAGTCGTTAACTGTACTGTCCAAATGATTGAAATATAATATTAAAGGAGTACAGTTATGCGCTATATAAAAGAAATTCTAAAAAATAACAAATTATGGGTATTGGCTTACATTGGACTAGGTATATTTAATGCATTTATGGCTAATTACAAAACGGACTATTTTCAGAAGGTTATTGACGGATTGGCGGCCGGAACACTTACATTTGCAGGAGTTATAACCTACGGTCTTATTTTGCTGGTAAATTATTGTATGAATTATCTGGATAATTATCCGGAAAAGAAATTGGAGTATGGTATTTATCTGGATTTTAAGCTTTTATCGCTTAGAAAAATAAGTACAATCGATTATACGGAATATCAGAAAATAGGTACTGGAAAACTTGTTCAAAGGATTGAGAATGGTTCATCCGCAGGCAGAAATGTAGTATTCAATTTCTGGTTGCGTTTGATTCGTGATTTACTTCCTACTATTGTTTTTAGTGTATATTTTATTTGGAAGATTGATAAAAAAATTACTTACATATTGTTTGTAGGCTATATACTTATTTTTATAATAACCAATATTCTGCTAAAGTTTCTATACAAAATAAAAGAAAAGATTTTGAACAGTGAGGAGCTATTCAATCATTTTCTGGTCAGGGGCTTTATGGAAATGCTGGTGTTCCGTATGAGCAAACAGTTTCCGAGTGAAATAAAGAAAAACCATAGTGCAAAAGAGGATATTGTATCATCAAAAGTAAAAATGAATATGATTCATGAAGCTTTTTTTACAATATTTGCGCTACTTGTGGCAATGTTAGATATTGGTATTTTATTTTACGCATGGAAAACAAAAAATCTTACAGTGGGATCTATAGTTGCACTCATTGCGCTGATTGAAAATGCTTACACGCCGATAGCTATTTTTAATGTACTTTATGTTCAATATAAATTGGATAAGGCGTCCTATAAGAGATTTGAAGAATTTTTAGATTTAAAAGAGGATAATCAATTAAGAAATGGTAACGCAATTCATACGGACATTGGTGAAATATCGATAAAAAACTTATCGTTTCAATTTGAAGAACGGAAAATTATTGATGATTTGAGCCTGTTCATAAAACGGGGACAAAAAATAGCTTTTGTAGGTGAAAGTGGCTCTGGGAAATCCACGGTGATTAAGATATTACTGGGATTACTAAAATACAATCAGGGAGAAATCTACTTAGGTGATATGGAGTTAAGTGGAATTTGCCTTAATAATTTGTATGACAGAGTCAGCTACATATCGCAGGATGTTCCTGTTTTTGATGGAACAATAAAGGAAAATCTGGTATTTGAGAAGAATGTGTCAGAAGAACAAATGCTGGACGCATTGAAGGAAGTGCAATTATCTCATTTGGTTGAGAATCTTGCGGAAGGTTTAGATACTGAAATTGGAGAGAAAGGTACTTGCTTATCAGGAGGAGAAAAACAAAGACTTGCATTCGCACGCTTGTGGTTTGAAAACCCTGAACTTGTCGTTTTGGATGAAGCAACATCTGCAATGGATAATTTAACTGAAGAAAATGTAATGAAATCGGTTATGCTAAAAATGAAAGATAAAACGGTCATTGCGATTGCGCATAGATTGAATTCCATTGCCGGTTTTGACAGAATTATTCTCTTTAGAGAAGGGAAGATTGTTGGACAAGGGACTTTTGAAGAACTATTACATACGGATTCTTATTTTAAGGAATTGTATAATGCGAATGTGCAATAATTGAACTTTTTACAGAACAAATAACATCCCCGGAGACATGGTTAACCACCAAAAATCTCCGGGGATGTTTCGTTTGAAAACAACGCTAATTATGCAGAAAGTGACTGTATAAACTGTGCGATTTCTTCTTTGCGCATCGCGCTCATCGTACTGTTGTGGAAATGCGTATCATACGTCACTTCTTTTTTCACTGCAAAAGAATCCGGTAAGGTGTAGTTCCTGGCTGATTCTTCATCCGGGAATTCCACTTCACCCATAACAAGTCCATCAAACAATCCTTCAAAGAGATCAAGCTCTAAGGTAAGCCCCTGATTAAGCGGAATCTTATAGCGCGTTTTCGCAATCACATTGCCGTCTGCTTTGGCGCAGAGTGTCCGGTAAGCATCTTCATCAATCGGAAGTTCAAATTCCTGTCTGGCTAACATACCACTGCTTTTGACAGTCAGGACGTATTGGTAATCGGAGACTGCAGATGCTGCATCGTATAAGGTTTTCTTGCGTACCCGGATCACCGGATTGGTCGTCACATATGCCTGCTCGATGCCGTAATGTGGATATGTGTTTAGCTGATCTGGCAGTTTATGAAATAAAAATTTGCGTTCGATTTCCATATTTTGTTCCTCCGTGTCTGGAATATCTTGAAGATTTCCACAAACTATTATATACTACATGTAATTATGGGATGGAATTGTAACATTTGTTAGATACAAATTCGTAAAACCATAACCAATCAATAATTCCTTGTAAATTATAATGTATTTTATAATAGAAGGAAAGTGGAATTTTAGAAGATGAATATACATGTTTGCGGGTCGGAAATCAACCGGTTTCATGATGCGCAGGGCAAGGAGGATGCATATGAGTAAAGTAAATGTATATCTTGCAGATGGTTTTGAAGAGGTCGAAGGGCTGACCGTCGTAGATCTGCTGCGGCGCGCAGGCATCGAGACAGATATGGTATCCATTATGGGACGGAAAGAAATTACCGGTGCACGGAAGATTCCCGTGCTGGCAGATAAGCTCTTTGAAGAGCAGGACGATCCGGATGTGATCGTGCTTCCGGGCGGTATGCCGGGAACCCTGCACTTAAAGGCGCATGAAGGTCTGGCAGATCTGATCCGAAAAGCAGACAAGGAAGGAAAAGTGCTTGCAGCAATCTGTGCAGCACCAACCATCTATGGAGAGATGGGACTTCTCGAAGGAAAGAATGCAACCTGCTATCCGGGCATGGAGGATAAGCTGCTTGGTGCAAACTGGCAGGAGCAGCCGGTCGTTGTCGACGGAAACTTCGTGACAAGCCGGGGCGTTGGAACAGCGATTGCATTTGCACTCACATTGGTTACAATTCTGAAGGATGAAGAAACAGCGAAGTCTTTGGCGAATAGTATAGTTTATAAATGGTAATTCCAATCGGGAGGACGTTATGTACAGATTAACGATAAAGGATATATTGGAAGCAACAGGCGGCGTATTGCTGTGTGGCGATGAAAATACAGAGATCAAAGATGTCTGCATCAATTCCAAGGAGATCAAGCCGGGTGATTTGTTTGTCCCGATCATCGGGGAGCGGGTCGATGCGCATCGTTTTATCGAGAGCGCACTTCACACAGGTGCGGCAACTCTGACATCACAACATACCGATATTGTCGTATCGGAGAAGCCGTTTGTCTACGTGAGTGATACAGAAAAAGCGTTGCAGGATATCGGCGCTTATGTGCGCAGGAAGTTTAAGAAGCCGGTTATCGGTGTGACCGGAAGTGTTGGAAAGACGACAACGAGACAGATGATTGCAACCGTACTTTCGGGATGCTTAAATGTCTATCAGACCGAGGGCAATCTGAATTCCCAGATCGGTGTGCCGCTGACCCTTCGACGGATTGACGAGAACGCAGAGGCAGCCGTGCTTGAAATGGGTATCAGCGAACCGGGACAGATGGAGATTCTGTCTGACATGGTGAAGCCGGATATCTGTGTCGTGACGATGATCGGTGTTGCGCATATCGAATTTATGAAGACGCGTGAGAATATCCGCAAAGAGAAGCTGTCTATCATCAATCATATGAGCCCGGATGGTGTGCTGTTCTTAAACGGCGACGATGCATTGCTCGCAGAAGTGAAAGGTGATATCGGTGTCCGTACATTTACATACGGCACTGGTGCGGACTGCGATTACCGGGCGGAGAATCTGCATATGGAAGATTACCAGTATGTATATGATTTCGTGCATGGAGACACGCGTGTGCATGTGCGGCTCAACGCACTTGGCAGGCACAATGTCGGAAATTCACTGGTCGGTCTTGCGATCGCGGATTATATGGGATTGGATCTGGAAAAGGCAGCAGCCGGACTTTCCGAGTTCAAGGGACTTCGACAGAAGCTGATTCGTGTTCCGGGTAAATATACGATTATCGATGATACTTATAATGCAAGTCCGGATTCCATGAAGGCAAGTCTGGATGTGCTGGAGGACCTGGAAACAACGGGTAAGAAAATTGCGGTGCTTGGTGATATGTTCGAGCTTGGCGAAAATGCAGAACAGTATCATTATGAAGTCGGAAAATACGTGGCGACGAAGAAGCTCGATGAGCTGGTCGTAGTCGGGGATCTGGCACAGCATATCATGCAGGGTGTGAAGGACAGCAACTCCGATATCAACTGTTACAGCTTCAAGGACAATGGCGAGGTTGCTTTGTATCTGCTTTCTGTGATGCAGCCGGAAGATATCGTGCTGATCAAAGGCTCGAATGGTATGCATCTGGATGAAGTTGTAAATAATATGCTTGGATAATAAGATACATGAATTGTGACAGTGGCATGGCGATGAAACAATTTGTGTATCCGATGAGGTTCTATGGATGCATAGGACCTCATTTTTAATGTGGTAAGCAATGGAAATGCTTGTACATATGTTGATGTGTGAAATCATGGGACTATATATAGATAAGAGCGTGCGTATTGTGCGGCTACACTTGCACGAGCCAGTGGAATGTGAAAACACATATGAAATAATCCGGCGGCATGATAGGATGTAATTGTGAAAAATCCGTAAATTATGAAAATACAGGTTGACAGTCAGAACATGGTGTGCTATATTAACAATAACAAAAATGATAATCATTACTGATTTGGAAAAATGTGGATCAATCAGTTCTCGTAAGTATCATTTTGTATAATTGCAGATATTATAGCAAAGTATATCATGTGTATAAACATGTGGAAGAATGAAAGGAGATTTATTATGAAATTTGTATGTACAGTATGTGGATATGTTTATGAAGGTGACGCAGCTCCGGCAGAGTGCCCAATCTGCCATGCTGGCGCAGATAAGTTCAAGAAAGTAGAAGACGGAGCGATGACACTGGCTGCAGAGCATGAGTTTGGCGTATATGCTTCTACTGTAAAGAACAATCCGGAAATCAGCGACGAGGATAAGAAGTTTATCTTCGATCAGCTTAAAGCAAACTTCAATGGTGAGTGCTCAGAGGTTGGTATGTACCTTTGCATGGCAAGAATCGCACACCGTGAAGGCTACCCTGAGATCGGTCTCTACTGGGAGAAGGCAGCTTACGAAGAAGCAGAGCATGCAGCAAAGTTTGCTGAGATGTTAGGTGAGGATTTAGAGCCAAACATGACAAGTTCTACAAAGAAGAACCTTGCTTGGAGAGTTGACTGCGAATATGGCGCAACAGCAGGTAAGGTTGACCTTGCAAAATGCGCTAAGAAGAATAATCTGGATGCAATCCACGACACGGTTCATGAGATGGCAAGAGACGAGGCTAGACATGGCAAAGCATTAGAAGGATTACTTAAGAGGTACTTTGGTTAAGCTACAAGCCATGCAAAACAGTAAAAATAACGCTCCGCAAGTTTACTTGCAGGGGCGTTTATTTTTACTGTTTTATACGGCGCCAGCCGTCCATGAAACAGCCCGAAGGGCTGTGAATGGGGCATGGCTTGTAAGTAGTCATATATGCCATACTTAACCATATTGGGGGAAATTTTGCTGTTTTGAAAAACCTACCCAATTCCAATCAGAAAAATAAACTGCAATTGGGTAAAAAAGAAAAATAAGAAAAATTTCCCCAAGCATTTAGGCAAATATATGAAAAATGATTGGGTAAAATTTTCAAATAAGAGATTTTTCCCCAACGGCAACCGGAAACGACAAAACTGCTTTGGGAAAAATAATGGATTTAAAAAAATCCCCCAAAAGCATAACGAAAAACTGCGTGACGGCAATCATCATGTATGTGATTGAAGAGAAAATAACAGAAGTATTAGAGAGATATCGGAAGTTGACGGAGTTGGAGAAAATCATCGGATTGTCAAATGGGAAAAAATGCGATAGAATATAAGACAATTTATTGAACCGAACGAGATTGGGTGCAGATTGAGGAGACAGACGAAACAATGCGATTCCTTCAGAAACAATATAATAAAAAATGGATGCTTCCGTTGCTGACTTTTGTAGTCGGATGTTTGATTTTGACAGCGTTTCTACATCATTCTTATGATACAAACCGAAAACAGGTGCGGATGATTACGGAGCTGAATGCAAGCACCTATGCGGAACGACTGCGCGACGATATGAACCGCGGAGTTGCTATTGCCGATGCACTGAAAGCGATCATAATCAGCGGGAATGGGACAATTGACAATTTTGAAAAGGTATCTGAGAATCTGATGTCAGATTTTGTTCAAAGCATACAAATTGCACCGGATGGGGTTGTCACAGAGATTTACCCGGCGGAAGGAAATGAGGCAGGAAAGATAGACCTGCTTCATGATGAAAATCGTGGGGAAATCTGCCGCTATGGAAGAGATAACAATTGTGTAACGATGCAGGGACCGTTTGATTTAAAGCAGGGAGGCCGTGGAATTGCAGTTCGCTATCCTGTCTATCTTGAGGCGGCGGATGGGAATCCTGTATTCTGGGGATTTACCATAGTGATTATCCGGGTTCCGGAAATTTTTGAAGAGTCGGTGCAGGCTCTTACGGAGTTTGGGTATGATTACTGCCTGACCAAGACGGTTTCTCCGCTTTCGGAAGAACGTGAGAGATTATCCTTCTCGAAAGAAGATTTGACAAATCCGGTTACATATACGTTTGAATTCGGCGGCTGTACATTTAATCTGGCAGTCACGCCAAAAGATGGATGGAAGCAAGGGAGGAAGATACTTCCGAATCTGGTTCTTGGATTCTTCATTGTATTATTTTTGACGGGATTGATGATTGTCATTCTTGTAATCGAATTCCATCGGGAGGTATTAAAGAAGATAGCAATCACGGATCCACTAACCGGACTTTTGAACCGGGATGGGTTTGATGAACAAATCAAAAGTGCACTACAGGATACCCCGGATGCGCATTGCGTGGGAATTCAGACAGACATTGATGACTTCAAATTTATCAATGATATGTATGGACATGAAGCGGGTGATACCGCGCTTCGGATACTTGCGCAGAGTATGCGGAATGCTTTTGAAAAGGATGCGATTCTATGCAGAAATGGTGGCGATGAATTCTCGGCGGTTCTGATAGGAATGACGGAGGCAGAAGCGAAGGAAAAAATCGAGGAATTCACTATGCAGCCTAGATATATCACACAGAATGGAGAGAAACGTCCATTTTATATTTCGCTTGGGTATGCAGAATATCCGAAGGATTGTGATGATGTATCGGAATTAATCCGCTGTGCGGATATGGCACTTTATGCGGTGAAATTACACGGAAAGCATAGCTGCTGTGCGTATGAGGGTAACTACAAAGTGCAGAATAGAAGCCAGTTGGGATTTGCACTTCAGGATGTGTCAAGGAATCTGCCGGGGGCATTTCTGATATACATTGCAGATAAAACGAATGACCGCATCTTATTTGCGAATCAGGAGTTGATAGAATTTGCGGGATGTAAGGACTACGAAGAGTTTCTTGCATATACGGATCAGCGATTCCGGAACCTGATTCATCCGGAGGAGCAGGATGCGGTTGAGACGAGCATCTGGAAGCAGATTGATTCGGGAAAAAGTGGAAACAATGATTATGTCAAATTCCGTTTTGCGAAAAAAGACGGAACGTATCGACCGGTATTCGATCATGGAAGAATCGTAAAGAACCGGTATTATGGAAATGTATTTTATGTGTTGATTATGGATTGTGCTCTGATTGATTCATATTATGACAAAATGTGATTGGCAGTGCCCATACATCTCAATAAGCAAAATAGAAAAGAGGCAACAACATGGGTAAAAAAGAAGAGAAAACAAATGTGATGCGTCTGCTCGATCAGGCGAAAATCGAATATAAGCATTACTGCTATGCAGGCACGGATGCGGTCGGCGGCATGGAGGTTGTCGAGGTACTGCACCAGGATCCGGATCAGGCATTTAAGACACTGGTCACAGTCGGCAAATCCGGCGAACACTATGTGTTTGTGATTCCGGTCAATCAGGAGCTTGATTTGAAGAAAGCGGCAGAGGCTGCCGGTGAAAAATCCATCGCGATGATCAAGTCCAAGGAATTGCTGCCGTTAACCGGCTATATTCATGGCGGATGTTCACCACTTGGAATGAAGAAGCAGTTCCGTATATTCTTTCACCAGACTGCCAATGATTTTGAGACGATTATGTTCTCGGCAGGAAAGATCGGCTATCAGGTGGAGGTAAGTCCGGAAGCACTCCGGAAGATCCTGAAATACGAGACCTGTGATCTGGTAAAGGAATAAAAAAATCGTATAAATCCCTTTACATTTGCCGATAATTAGCTTATAATCGAAACAATTATAGGGAAAAAGCGTTGAAGGAGACTACCGACAACAGGACATGACAGGGAATATGGTCACCGACTGAGAGCCATAACATGACACCATGTCTGGTGGAACACTACCGGAGCTGATAAGCTGAAGCCTACGTGGAGCTACATCCTAAGAGGTCTAGGTTTATCCGGAGCATTCACGTTACGAATGAAGAGAGGAATCCGTCTTATATATATTTATTACAGATGGTTTCAATGCGGGTGGTACCGCGGATGTAACACATGTACATTCGTCCCGAGGTCAAAGCACATTTGACTTCGGGATTTTTTAATGCAGAAAAGGAGATAGGAAAATGCAGGCAAACATTTACAGAGACATGACAATGGCGCAGGTATCAGAAGACCTTGTCGGAAAAGAAATCAGACTGGCAGGATGGGTAGAGAACATCCGTGACCACGGTGGAGTATCCTTCGTGGATTTACGCGACATGTATGGCGTGATGCAGGTCGTTATGCGTGATACAACGCTGCTTGATGGAATTACCAAGGAGCAGTGTATCTCCGTAGCAGGACTGGTACAGCATCGTGACGAGGAGACATACAATCCGAAAATCCCAACCGGAACGATCGAGCTGGAAGCACATGAGGTAGATATCTTAGGAAAGGTGTACAAGCAGCTTCCGTTCGAGGTGACAACCTCCAAGGAAGTCCGTGAGGATGTCCGTCTGAAATATCGGTACTTAGACCTTCGTAACCGCAAGGTAAAGGAGAACATGATCTTCCGTTCCAACGTCATTTCATTCCTTCGTCAGAAGATGACAGAGATGGGATTCATGGAGATTCAGACACCAATCCTTTGCGCATCATCTCCGGAGGGCGCACGTGATTATATCGTGCCATCCAGAAGATATAAGGGTAAATTCTATGCACTTCCACAGGCACCACAGCAGTACAAGCAGCTTTTGATGGTGTCCGGATTTGATAAATATTTCCAGATCGCACCTTGTTTTCGAGATGAGGATGCAAGAGCCGACCGTTCTCCAGGTGAGTTCTATCAGCTCGACTTCGAGATGAGCTTTGCAACCCAGGAAGACGTATTCAAGGTTGGAGAGGAAGTGCTTACCGCAGCATTTAAGAAATTCGCTCCGAAGGGATACACCGTTACAGAAGCACCATACCCAATCATCAGCTACAAGGAAGCAATGCTGAAATATGGTACAGATAAGCCGGATCTTCGCAATCCACTTGAAATCATCGATGTGACAGAGTTCTTCCAGAGATGTACATTTGCACCATTCCACGGCAAGACCGTTCGTGCGATTGCAGTACAGAAGAAGCTTTCCAAGGGACAGCATGAGAAGATGCTGAAGTTCGCGCAGTCTATCGGTATGGGCGGACTCGGATATCTCGAAGTATTGGAAGATGGTTCTTACAAGGGACCAATCGACAAGTTTATTCCGGATGATATGAAGCAGGAGCTCAAAGATCTCGCAGGTTTGAAGGAACTTGATACGATTTTCTTCATCGCCGATACAGAGAAGCAGGCAGCTCTCTTTGCAGGACAGATTCGTACCGAGCTTGGAAACCGCCTTGACTTGCTTGAGAAGAATGCATATCGTTTCTGCTACATTAACGACTTCCCGATGTTTGAGTACAATGTGGAAGAGAAGAAGATTGGATTTACACACAACCCATTCTCTATGCCACAGGGCGGCTTAGAGGCATTAAATGAGAAAGATCCATTGGAGATTCTTGCATACCAGTACGATATCGTATGTAATGGCGTGGAGCTTTCATCCGGTGCCGTTCGTAATCATGACATGCAGATTATGGAGAAGGCATTTGAGATTGCAGGCTATGATAAGAGTGTTCTGGAGGAGAAGTTTGGAGCACTTTACAATGCATTCCAGTTTGGAGCACCACCACATGCAGGTATGGCTCCGGGTGTCGACCGTATGATCATGTTGCTTCGTAACGAGGAGAATATCCGAGAGGTTATTCCATTCCCTATGAGTGGAACCGCACAGGATCTCATGTGTGGCGCACCAAACGAAGTCACAGAGCAGCAGCTCCGTGAAGTTCATATCAAAGTACGCCAGTAGTATTTTTCAGCAAAGAGAAGGCAATTGTGATTTCATATGAATTGCTTGCGTTAACATGAATGATATGTTTGCGGAAATAATCATTAGAAGAGTAGTATATTGAGATGTTCGGATTTATTATTCTTAAGCAGACCGTTGAAGCACGTTGGTACTTAATAAGTGACAATTTATTGGCACGAATTTAGTACCACTACGTGCTGAACCGAGCGAGAGCGCGTCTGCGTAGAAAATAAATCCGAACATCTCAGAACCAGCAGGTTCATTGATTATTTTTGCAAACTATGATATGTCGATTTGCAAGCATTATAGGAGGAAAATATGACGATTACAGACGAAACAATTGATTATGTAGGTATTCTGGCGAAGCTCGAGCTTTCCGATGAGGAAAAAGAGCAGGCGAAGCAGGATATGTCGAATATGCTGGAATACGTCAGCAAATTAAATGAGCTCGATACCGATTCCGTGGAACCGATGAGCCATGCGTTTCCGGTCAGCAACGTATTCCGTGAGGATGTTGTGACAAATTCGGATGACAGAGACAATCTTCTGGCAAATGCACCAGAGCAAAAAGATGGCTGTTATAAAGTGCCGAAGACATTTGACTAAGGAGGGCGGTATAGATGAGTAAAGATTTAATGAAATTAACCGCCGTTGAACTCGGCAAGAAAATTAAAGACAAAGAAGTGACCGTCGTAGAGGCAACGAAGGCGTGTCTGGAGCGAATCAAAGCATTGGACGAGACATATAACTGTTTCGTCACTGTGGATGAGGCAGGCGCACTGGCACAGGCGGAAGCAATTCAGGCAAAGATTGACAGTGGAGCGCTTACCGGACCGCTGGCTGGTGTTCCGGTTGCCATCAAGGATAACATGTGTATCAATGGCATGCTTACAAGCTGTTCTTCCAAGATCCTGAGTAATTTCGTTCCGACGTATACAGCAACTGCCGTTGAAAAACTGCAGGAGGCAGGCGCTGTGATCATCGGAAAGACAAACATGGATGAGTTCGCCATGGGAAGTACAACCGAGACTTCTTACTATGGTGTGACAAGAAATCCGTGGGATACAGACAAGGTACCGGGCGGTTCTTCCGGTGGTTCTGCAGCGGCCGTTGCAGCAGAGGAAATTCCATATGCACTTGGTTCCGATACAGGTGGAAGTATCCGTCAGCCAGCCGCATTTTGCGGTGTGACAGGTATCAAGCCGACATACGGAAGAGTGTCCCGTTATGGTTTGATCGCATATGGTTCCTCGCTTGATCAGATCGGACCACTTGCCAAGGATGTCACAGACTGTGCCACGATCCTTGAAGCAATCTGTAAGCATGATGCCAAGGATTCTACTTCCTATGCACAGGCAGAGGATGATTTCACATCTGCATTAGTGGACGATGTAAAGGGAATGAAGATCGGTATTCCAAGAGATTATTTCGCAGAGGGTATCGATGAGGATGTTAAGACAGCTGTGCTTGCAGCCGCAAAGAAGCTCGAAGAAAAGGGTGCGATTGTGGAAGAGTTCGACCTTGGTATGGTAGAATATGCAATTCCTGCTTACTATATCATTGCATCCGCAGAAGCATCTTCAAACTTAGAGCGTTTCGATGGCGTCAAATATGGTTACCGTACCGCAGAGTACCGTGACCTTCACAATATGTATAAGAAGACTCGTTCCGAGGGCTTTGGCGCAGAGGTAAAGCGTCGTATCATGCTAGGTTCCTTCGTCCTTAGCTCCGGCTATTACGATGCATACTATGTAAAGGCTCTTAAAACAAAGGCGCTGATCAAGAAAGCGTTCGATGATGCATTTGCAAAATACGATGTGATCTTAGGACCGGTTGCACCGACGACGGCACTGAAGATGGGAGAATCCTTAAGTGATCCGATCAAGATGTATCTGGGAGATATTTATACAGTATCTGTAAACCTTGCCGGTCTGCCGGGTATTTCCCTTCCGTGCGGACAGGATAAGGATGGTATGCCGGTTGGCATGCAGCTGCTCGGACAGACATTTGACGAGAAATCAATCATCCGTGCAGCGTATGCATTTGAATGTACAAAGACTTATAAGCGTCCGGATGCTCTTGGCACCGTGGAAGCAGAAAGGGGGCTTGCATAATGAGTAAAACATATGAGACAGTCATCGGCCTGGAGGTTCACGTAGAGCTTGCCACGAAGACGAAAATTTTCTGTGGATGTTCGACTGCATTTGGCGGTGCACCGAATACACATACCTGTCCGGTTTGTACCGGTATGCCGGGATCCCTTCCGGTGCTCAATAAGGCGGTAGTTGAGAAAGCAGTTGCGGTTGGTCTTGCAACGAACTGTACGATCACACAGAACTGTAAGTTTGACCGTAAGAATTACTTCTATCCAGATAACCCGCAGAACTACCAGATTTCGCAGCTTTATTATCCGATCTGCCGAAATGGTAAGGTAGAGATCGAGGTTGACGGGAATAAGAAATATGTTCGCATCCATGAGATTCATATGGAGGAGGATGCAGGTAAGCTGGTGCATGATCCGTATACAGACAGCTCGCTGGTTGATTACAATCGTTCGGGCGTGCCTCTGATTGAGATCGTATCCGAGCCGGATATGCGTTCCGCAGAGGAAGTCATTGCTTATCTTGAGAAATTAAGACTGATCATCCAGTACCTTGGTGCTTCGGATTGTAAGCTGAACGAAGGGTCCATGCGTGCAGATGTCAACCTGTCTGTCCGTGAAGTCGGTGCAGAGAAGTTCGGTACAAGAACCGAGATGAAGAACCTGAATTCCTTCAAGGCGATTGCGAGAGCCATCGAGAACGAGAAGGAGCGTCAGATCGATCTGATTGAATCCGGTGAGAAGGTCATCCAGGAGACAAGAAGATGGGATGATACAAAGGAATATTCCTATGCGATGCGTTCGAAAGAAGATGCACAGGATTACCGTTACTTCCCGGATCCGGATCTGGTTCCGGTTATGATCAGCGATGAATGGATGGAAGAGATTCGCAGCCGCCAGCCGGAGTTGCGTGACGAGAAGCGCATCCGCTATAAGGAAGAGTACGATATTCCGGATTATGATATTGACATTCTGACGAACTCCAAGAAGCTGGCTGATATCTTCGAGGAGGCGATTGCACTTGGTGCAGCACCAAAGAAGGTATCGAACTGGCTGATGGTTGAGACGATGCGTCTAATGAAGGAAGCATCCATCGATGCCGATGACTTAAAATTCTCAGCAAAGAACCTTGCAGCTATCATCAAGATGATCGATGACAAAGTCATCAATGGTACGGTCGCAAAGGAAGTGTTCGAGAAGGTATTTGCAGAGGATATCGATCCGGAAGTTTATGTGGAGGAACACGGCTTGAAGACCGTCAATGATGAGGGCGCACTTCGTACCGTCATCTTAGATGTCATCGAGAAGAATCCGAAGTCTGTTGCAGATTTCAAAGGCGGTAAGGAGAAAGCAATCGGTGCACTTGTCGGACAGACGATGAAGGCAATGCAGGGGAAGGCGGATCCATCCGAGGTTAACCGTATTCTGCGCGAAGAATTAAGTAAATAATTTTGGCTTGCCGGTTTGTTGTACGAACGAACTCCAGGCTGTAAAAAAGTCCACCTCAAAAAATTCACGTTACAATTTTTGTGAGGTGGACTTTTTACATCCCGGAGTTCTGGTAAAGGAAAAACGGAATGTAAAAATATTTTGAAAATATTCTTCACTTAAAACAGTTCGCCTTGTGTAATACAAGAAATTATAATAAAATTAAAGCATAAAGGTAAGCACTACGGAGAAGTAATATCTATATTAGATTAGAATAGATATTATTCGTTTAGTTTAGTCTGTAAATTAGGAGGCAAATATTTTGTATATGTGCGCCATATTTTGAAATATAAATATGTTTGTAACTTAGAAGTACTTGATGTTCTGTGAGCAAACAGCAATGTTTGAACACGATGTTCAAACAAGCCGCCGCTGAGCCATGGACGGCGAATCGGCGGCGGTTGCGTCCTATATCATTATGTGAATCAGAACATCTAGAACTTCTTAGTTACAATACATCTGATATTTCAAAATATGGCGTGGATATATTTAACAAAATATTTACCTCCGTATTCTCTTGATAAGCAAAAGGAAAAACACTATGAAAAAAGAAGGATATTACTCGACAGGCGAGTTTATGAAACAAGCGAATATTACGAAGAAAACCATCCGCTACTACGACGAGAAGGATATCCTGAAACCATCCTTTGTCAGCGATTCCGGCGCGCGTTACTACACGGAGAAGGATCTCGCGAAGCTCCAGCAGATTCTTCTGTTAAAGTATCTTGGATTCTCGCTCAGTGATATCAAAGAGATGCAGGTGGACGATGCGGACAAGCATTTTATCGTCAACTCTCTGAATATCCAGCAGAAGCTGGTGGAAGACCGCATTGAGCAACTGCAACTGGTGTCGAGTACAATCCGGGAGGCAACGGATGATTTGCAGGCTGACCGGGAAGTGGATTGGTCGAAGCTTTTTGAATTGATACAGGTAACGGATCTGGAGAGCATACTGAAGAAGCAGTATAAAGATGCTTCCAATATCATGGCGCGGATCAACCTGCACAGGCAGTATTCGGTAAATAAACAGGGATGGTTTCCATGGATTTATGAGCAAATGCAGATAAAAGCAGGACAGAAGATTCTGGAGCTTGGCTGCGGCGCAGGTGATATCTGGGTGGAAAATGCAGAAAGACTGCCAGCGGATGTTTCTATTACGGTCACAGATATTTCTGATGGCATGCTGCGCGATGCGAGACGCGAAATCAGCAGGGAGGATGCGGTATTTTCTTATACAATTTGTGGGTGTGAAGAGATTCCGTTTGCGGATGCATCGTTTGATTTGGTGATTGCCAATCATGTATTATTTTATTGTGAAGATATTGAAAAGGCGTGTCGGGAAATCAGACGGGTGTTAAAGCCTGGAGGTAAACTGGTGGCGGGAACTTATGGGGCAGCACATATGAAAGAAATCAGTCAGTTAGTGTCGGAGTTTGATAATCGTATTATACTGGCTGCGGAAAATCTGTATGACCGGTTTGGAAAGGAAAATGGTAAAGAAATTCTGTCAGAGGTTTTTCACGATATTTCCTGGGAACAGTATGAGGATGCAATAGAAATTAATGATGCAGAACCGCTGATTTCGTATGTTTTGTCGTGTCATGGGAATCAGAATCAGTATATTGCACATAAATATAAAGAGTTTCGGACTTTTATGAAGAAAAAAACAGCAGGTGGATTTCATATTACGAAGGATGCAGGAATATTTGTCGCAAAAAAATAAAAAAACACTTGACTATGCCCTAAGGGCACCTTGTATAATACATGTAGACGAAATTTTGAAGCAAAAATAAAAAAGAATTTTTAAGGAGGAAATAAGATGAGAACTTATTTAGTAACTGGTGGAGCCGGATTTATCGGTTCGAATTACATTCATTACATGTTTAAGAAGTATGATAACGAGATTCGTATTATCAATGTGGATGTACTCACGTATGCTGGAAATCTTGAGAATCTGAAAGATATTGAAAACCGTGAGAATTATACATTTGTAAAGGCAGATATCTGTGACAAGGAAGCAATTTCTAAGATTTTTGCCGAAAATGATATCGACCGTGTCGTACATTTTGCAGCAGAGTCACATGTAGACAGAAGCATCAAGCACCCAGAAGTATTTGTGCAGACGAATGTACTTGGTACAGCTGTTATGCTGAACTGTGCAAAGGCTGCATGGGAGCTTCCGGATGGATCATTCAAGGAAGGAAAGAAGTTCCTGCATGTATCTACGGATGAAGTATATGGATCTCTTCCGGATGATGAGAATGCATTTTTCTATGAGACATCTCCATATGATCCACATAGCCCATACTCTGCAAGCAAGGCAAGCTCAGATATGCTGGTAAAGGCTTATATGGATACTTACAAGTTCCCGGCCAATATCACAAACTGCAGTAACAACTATGGACCTTACCAGTTTCCAGAGAAGTTGATTCCATTGATTATCAATAATGCATTGCAAGGCAAGAAGCTTCCTGTTTATGGTGATGGTAAAAACGTGCGTGACTGGTTGTTCGTTGAGGATCATGCAAAGGCAATTGACATGGTTCAGGAACAGGGACGTCTGTTCGAGACTTACAATGTTGGTGGCCATAACGAGAAGCAGAATATTGAGATTATCAATATTATTATTGACACTTTGCAGGAAATGCTTCCGGCAGGTGATCCGAGACGTGCACTTGTTTCCAAAGATTTGATCACTTATGTGGAAGATCGTAAGGGACATGACAGAAGATACGCTATTGCGCCGGATAAGATCAAGGCAGAGATTGGCTGGTATCCGGAGACAGATTTTGCAACTGGTATTAAGAAGACAATCGCTTGGTTCTTCGAACACGAGGATTGGATGAAGAATGTAACGAGTGGCGACTACCAGAAATATTACGAGGACATGTACGCAAATAAATAAGACGTGCGAAATCATCTATAATGCCGGTGCGAGCTTGTTCGTAAATCGGCAATTATAGATGATTTCATACGGCGCATAATGCGACCGACTCGGCGCGAAGCGGAGAGGAGGTACGGCTTATGTGCGTACGTCGTATATAGGGATATGATTCATGAAAGGAGATTTCTATGAAGGGTATTATTTTAGCCGGGGGATCCGGAACAAGATTATATCCGCTTACAAAAGCGGTATCCAAGCAGATTATGCCGGTGTATGACAAACCGATGATCTATTATCCATTATCAACACTGATGTTAGCAGGCATCCGGGAAGTATTGATTATTTCTACACCTCGTGATCTTCCTGTATTTGAAGAACTTTTTGGTACAGGTGAGCAGTTGGGTATGAAATTTTCTTATGCAGTGCAGGAGAGTCCGAGAGGACTTGCTGATGCATTTATAATCGGGGAGAAATTTATCGGTGATGATAATGTGGCTCTTGTGCTGGGAGATAACATCTTCTATGGACAGAGCTTCTCAAAGGTTTTAAAGAGTGCAGCATCAAGAGAAAAGGGTGCAACAATATTCGGATATTATGTAAAAGATCCGAGAGAATATGGCGTTGTTGAGTTTGATGAGAATGGTAAGGCACTTTCTATTGAAGAAAAACCAGAACATCCAAAGTCAAATTACGCAGTTCCGGGGTTATATTTTTATGATAACGATGTCGTTGAGATTGCAAAGAATGTTAAGCCATCTGCAAGAGGTGAAATTGAGATAACAAGTGTCAATAATGAGTATCTCAAAAGAGGAGACCTTATGGTTGAGACGCTTGGCAGGGGATTTGCATGGCTGGATACAGGAAATCATGATATGCTTTTGGATGCAGCTGATTTTGTTGCAGCGTTCCAGAAGAGACAGGGCATGTATATCTCTTGTATTGAAGAGATTGCATATCGCCGGGGATTTATTGATAAAGCGCAGTTGCTTAAGCTTGCAGAACCTTTGATGAAGACTGCATATGGACAATATCTGGTTGATGTTGCAAACGGTTTATGATGCATAAAATTATTTATTACAAAAATGGAAGCATTTCATATTCGAAATGCTTCCATTTTTATAGCTGTATAAATTAAAGTGTATAGCCGTTTTTTTCTAGAAGAACACGCGCGGTATCCACAGAATCGACGCCTTCCTTATTTTTTACAGGTGCAAATTCTTTTTCACGATCAACCTCGAAGATCAGACAGTCGTCCATTTTGTGAATCAGATCTAGCGCCAGTGTCTCATATTTATAGGCGTTTGGCTCATCAGGAATAATCAGAACTCCATTTTTATCAATGTGAGGTACTTTTTTCTTAACTACATGCAAAGGCATTGCCTGATCCAGAGTTTCCTTTAAGCGATGGATTGGAAAAAGATAATTTAAAATTGCACCAAATCCATAGGCAAGACTTCCATCCGGAAGTCGTTTATTTAACATTTCCTCGTTCATTTCATAATATTCGATGATATGAGGTTTTCCATTTTCCTTGCACATAACACCGACTTTTTCTTCCGGAAAGGCTTTTCGTACAACTTTTGCACCACTCATTTTGCCGCTTGCAATCGTGGCACCAAGAAATACCGGATCAGCAATGCGTTGGAGTACGTTGTCAACGGAGAATACATTGATCCATTCCAGATTAGATTCGAAGATTGTGTCTAGCAGGCCTGCTTTATGCATGGAAGAAAACCAGCCACCGTTACCGTTTGGAGATAAAGCTAACTCGTATTTCGACTTTAACAGGATTTTTCCATCTAAATCTGTGGCAGGATTCAATTCCTGCACAAAGAAGTGAACATATTCCGCACGATAACCGAAGTAGTTGTGCGCCTCAAAGAAATTAACAGTATCCTTATAATTGATATTGCTGGTCATAATGTAAATTGGAATCCATGCATTTGCGGCATGAACGACCTCCAGCGTGTGAGCAATCAAAAGTTCAAAAATATATAATTTTTTGTGGATACCGATATTAAAGCAACCCTTTGGTCTATCAAATCCCAGACGTGTTCCTTGTCCGCCAGCAAGCAGTAACAGGCAAAGTTTTCCCTCTCGAATAGCATCCAGACCAATCGCTTGAAATGTATCCCTTTGTGCTATGATCTGCTGTATATGTAATGCGTCGATTTCTTCGATTTCAGTATCGGAAGAAGGGTGGTCTTTGTTCTGGAATGCCTGCTGAAAATCCCAATCGATCGCATCGATTTGTGACAGTAAGATATGTTTTTCTTCATCATTCAGCTGGTCGTAAAAATCGAGTATATGAGACTGTTTTTTCCCCGCCAACAGATTCTTTCGTTCCTCAAAATTCATGGAAATAAAATAATTCCTTCCCTATATAAATAGTCAAAATTTAATTTAGTATAGCATAGGTATCTGGGGTTTACAATAATTAAAATATGAAAGTTTTTTGAAATCTCATCAAAACACATAAAAGAATATTGTAATTTTTTGAAGAATCATGTATGATAGGTAAATAGTTTTGATTATAATAAAATCTTATAGATGGAAGGATAAAAAAATGAGCAAGAAAAAGGCAGGAATGAGTGCAAATGCCAAATGGGGAATTGCATTTCTGGTAGAAATCGTCGTAGTGCTTTTCATGGTTGTAGGATATGTTTTCTTTTATGCCAATCGGAAACTGGACAATATCAATCGTCCGCAGAATTGGGATGACAGTAAAGAGAACCTGGATATCAATGAAGATGCAAATGAAGCGCAGAAAGGTTTCCGTACGATTGCACTGTTTGGTATTGATTCCAGAAGCACTGCTTCGATGGCAGAAGGAAATCGAAGTGATTCCATTATCATAGCAAGTATCAACAATGATACAAAGGAAGTAAAACTGGCTTCGGTATATCGTGATTCCCTGCTTCAGGTTGATTATGAAGGTGGTATCACAACGAAGATTACACATGCGTATGCATATGGTGGTCCTGAGATGGCAGTTCGTGCATTGAATGCGAATCTTGATTTGGAGATTACAGATTTTGTAACAGTGAACTTCACAGCATTGGCACAGGCAATTGATGATCTGGGCGGAATTACGATTGATGTCCGCGATGCAGAACTTGAGATGCTGAACGCATGTATTACAGAACAGATTGGTATTTCAGGAGAATATTCCGACGGTGTATTTTCATCCGGAACACAGTTGCTGAATGGTATACAGGCAACTGGCTGGGCGCGTATCCGTAGTACAGATCAGGGAGATATCACCCGTACGGAGAGACAGAGAACTGTCATTGCAAAGATGATCCAGAAGGCCAAGAGTTCCGATCTGTCAACGATCAATAGCATCATTGATGATGTGTTCCCGAACATCTATACAAGTTTGACAAAGAAAGAACTGATGAGTCTTGCCAAGGATATGTTTGATTATAACCTTGGAGATACAATTGGATTCCCAATGGCTTATACACCAGTGACAACAGAAGCAAAGGGAGCAGTGTTAGTTCCGGCAGATTTGACAAACAATGTATCTGCTTTGCATCAGTTCCTATTTGGAACAGATGGATATACGCCAACTTCAAAGGTGCAGGAAATCAGTGGATCTTTACAGAATGAAACAGGCGTTGGGGCACAAGAGATAGATATGAATGTCTTTAATCCACCATCAGAATAAAGCAAATAGGATTGCAAGTTAATATACTATTTATATAGAAGAAACGCATTTTGCACAATATTGTGAAGGATGCGTTTCTTTTTTGTTTTTTATTTATACATAAAAGTTCGTGTAATTCGAAATGATATTGGAAATGCTTCGCGAAAAAACAGATTTGCTTGAGATTTTCTAAAAAAATACAAAAAAAGATTTACATTTCTAATAAAGTGTTGTATTATAGGCGCATGAGTTGAGAAAACAAAGTAAAAAATAAGTTTTGCTTTATTTTCGCCAGCAACAGATTTTTTTGAGAAAGGAAAGACAAGCATGACGCAGATAAGAGATGAAAGAGCGCATATCGCAGAGCAGGGCATGTATGATAGCAGCTTTGAGCATGACAACTGCGGTATAGGTGCAGTAGTAAACATTAAGGGAATTAAAACACACAAGACAGTCAGCGATGCACTTCGGATTGTGGAGAATCTGGAACATCGTGCCGGTAAGGATGCAGAAGGAAAGACCGGTGACGGTGTTGGTATATTGCTTCAGATCTCGCATAAGTTTTTTAAGAAGGCAGCGAACGAGCTTGGCGTGGAGCTTGGAGAGGAACGTGATTATGGTATCGGTATGTTCTTCTTTCCACAGAATGAGCTTCAGCGTAAGCAGGCAATGAAGATGTTCGAGATCATCGTGGAGAAGGAAGGATTGGAATTCTTGTGCTGGAGAAAGGTTCCGACGAATCCAGGCATCCTTGGACATAAGGCTGTCGCTGTTATGCCATATATTATGCAGGCATTCGTGAAGCGTCCGAAGAACGTGGAGCGGGGACTTGATTTTGACCGGAAGCTGTTCGTAGTACGTCGTGTATTTGAGCAGTCAAATGAAGATACGTATGTGCCATCTCTTTCAAGTCGTACAATCGTATATAAAGGAATGTTCCTGGTAGGCGAGCTCCGGTTATTCTATCAGGATCTGCAGGATGAGGATTATGAGTCAGCCATCGGTCTGGTACATTCCAGATTCTCTACGAACACAACGCCGAGCTGGCTGCGTGCACATCCATATCGTTTCTTGGTTCACAATGGCGAGATCAACACGATCCGTGGTAACGAAGATCGTATGATCGCCCGTGAAGAGACGATGGATTCCGAGTATTTTAAAGGTGAGTTCCATAAGATCACGCCGGTGCTTGATCCGGATGGTTCGGATTCTGCAAGACTTGACAATGCACTGGAGTTCTTCGTTATGAACGGTATGCCGCTTCCGCTGGCAGTTATGATCCTGATTCCGGAGCCTTGGGATTCCAATAAATATATGCCGAAGGCAAAACGTGATTTCTATCAGTATTATGCAACGATGATGGAGCCTTGGGATGGACCGGCATCTATGCTCTTTACTGATGGCGATTACATGGGCGCCGTGCTTGACCGTAACGGACTTCGTCCTTCCCGTTATTATATTACCGATGATGATTATCTGATTCTTTCCTCAGAGGTCGGTGTCCTGGATATCGCACCGGAGCATGTTGTGATGAAGGATCGTTTGCGTCCGGGTAAGATGCTTCTTGTCGATACGAAGGCAGGAAAGCTGATCTCCGATGACGAGCTGAAAAACCAGTATGCAAATGCACAGCCATATGGTGAATGGCTCGACAGCAACCTGACATATCTGACCGATATTCCGATTCCGAATGAGCGTGTGCCGGAGCTTTCCGACGAGGAGAGAAGCCGTCTGCAGAAAGCATTTGGTTATACCTATGAGGAGTTTAAGACTGCGATTCTTCCGATGGCGCAGAATGGAGCCGAGGCAATTGCAGCAATGGGTGATGATACACCGCTTGCTGTGCTCTCCCATCAGAAATTGCCATTGTTTAATTATTTCCATCAGCTGTTTGCGCAGGTAACAAACCCGCCAATCGATGCAATCCGTGAGGAGATTGTTACCTCAACGACTGTGTACCTTGGACGTGATGGTAATATTCTTGAAGAAAAGCCGGAGAACTGCCGGGTGCTTCGTATCAACAATCCGATTCTGACGAATACAGATATGTTGAAGATCAAGAACCTGAACACAGAGAACTTGAAGGCGGCCGTTGTGCCAATTACTTATTATAAGAATACATCCTTAGAGAAGGCAATCGACCGAATCTTTGTTGAGGCAGATAAATTCTTCCGAGATGGTGCAAATATCCTGATCTTATCGGATCGTGGCGTCGATGAGAACCACGTAGCGATTCCGTCTCTGCTTGCGGTATCTGCAATGCAGCAGCATCTGGTCCGGACGAAAAAGCGTACTTCGGTTGCATTGGTTATCGAGAGTGCAGAGCCACGTGAGGTACATCATTTTGCAACCTTGCTTGGCTATGGTGCTTGTGCAATCAACCCATATCTGGCAATTGATACGATCAAGGACATGGTTGATACGCATTTCCTGAACAAGGATTTTTATGCAGCAGTCAATGATTACAACAGCGCAATTTTGCATGGTATCGTAAAGATTGCATCGAAGATGGGTATTTCTACGGTGCAGTCCTACCAGGGTTCGCAGATTTTTGAGGCAGTCGGACTGTCCGAGGAATTTGTGAAGAAATATTTCACGAATACAGTAAGCCGTGTCGGTGGCATCGGAATCAAAGATATCCAGCGTCATGTAGAGGAATTGCATAACTCTGCGTTTGATCCGCTTGGATTGTATACAAACTTAAGTCTGGAGAGTATCGGAAGTCATAAGATGCGGAGCGGAAAAGAGGAGCATCTGTACAATCCGAATACGATTCATCTTCTGCAGCAGGCAACCTGGACGGATAACTATGATCTGTTCAAGCAGTATTCTGCAGCGATTGACGATGAAGAAAAAGCATTCCATCTGCGTGGACTGATGGAGTTCAATTATCCGGAGAATGGTGGAATCCCGATCGATCAGGTAGAACCGGTTGATTCCATCGTAAAGAGATTTAAGACCGGTGCGATGTCTTATGGTTCCATCTCGCAGGAAGCGCATGAGTGTATGGCAATCGCCATGAACCGTCTCGGCGGTAAGTCAAACTCCGGTGAAGGTGGCGAGAGCTTAGAGCGTATGCGTGGAAGCAAGGACGGCGTGAACCGCTGCTCTGCCATCAAGCAGGTTGCTTCCGGACGTTTCGGAGTTACTTCCGAATATCTGACAAGTGCGAAAGAGATTCAGATCAAGATGGCACAGGGAGCAAAGCCGGGTGAAGGTGGACATCTGCCGGGCGGAAAGGTATATCCTTGGATCGCCAAGACCAGACATTCAACACCTGGTGTAGGTCTGATCTCACCACCGCCACATCACGATATCTATTCGATCGAGGATCTGGCACAGTTGATCTATGATTGTAAAAATGCAAATACAGATGCACGTATCTCGGTAAAGCTTGTATCGGAAGCTGGTGTCGGCACGATCGCAGCCGGTGTTGCAAAAGCAGGCGCACAGGTTATCCTGATCTCCGGTTATGATGGCGGTACGGGCGCTGCTCCGGCAAACTCCATCCATCATGCAGGACTTCCTTGGGAACTTGGTCTGGCTGAGACACACCAGACGCTGATCATGAACGACCTTCGTAATAAGGTAATTCTAGAGACCGATGGTAAGCTGATGACCGGACGTGATATTGCAATCGCGGCAATCCTTGGCGCGGAGGAGTTCGGCTTTGCGACAGCACCGCTTGTAACAATGGGCTGTGTCATGATGCGTGTATGTAATCTGGATACCTGTCCGGTTGGCGTGGCTACCCAGAACCCGGAGCTTCGGAAACGGTTCAAGGGTAAGCCGGAATATGTCATGAATTTTATGCGGTTTGCTGCACAGGAGCTTCGTGAATATATGGCAAAGCTAGGTGTGCGTACGGTGGATGAACTGGTAGGAAGAACAGACCTGATCAAGGCCGGCAAGATGGCTGAGGAATATAATGTAGATCTGTCCCGTATCATAGACAATCCATTTGCAAATGATGCACAGAGCAAGATTAGTTATGCGAATAAGAATCCTTATAACTTCGAACTTGAGAAGACTGTCGATGAGACGGTTCTTATGAAGAAGCTTGGACCGGCACTCGAGAAGAAGCAGAAGAAGACGATCGAGATTGATGTATCGAATATCAATCGTTCACTCGGTACGATCTTCGGTTCTGAGATTACGAAGAAATATGGAACAACTCTGGATGAGGATACATTTGTTGTCAAATGCCACGGCAGCGGTGGACAAAGCTTCGGTGCATTTATCCCGAAGGGACTCACGCTGGAACTGGTTGGCGACAGCAACGATTATATCGGTAAGGGACTTTCCGGTGGTAAGATCATTGTCTACCCACAGGATGGTATCCGTTATGATGCATCCGAGAATATCATCGTCGGAAATGTTGCGCTCTATGGAGCAACTTCCGGTAAGGCATTCATCAACGGTGTTGCCGGTGAGCGTTTTGCGGTTCGTAACTCCGGTGCAACGGCAGTTGTCGAGGGCGTCGGCGAACATGGCTGCGAGTACATGACAGGTGGTCGCGTCGTGATCCTTGGACCAACCGGTAAGAACTTCGCGGCTGGTATGAGCGGCGGTATCGCATATGTACTTGATATGGACAGTGACCTCTATATGAAGCTCAACAAGCAGATGGTCGAGGTTGAGTCTGTCGTTGATAAATACGATGTTATGGAATTGAAGGACATGATCGTGGAGCATGTTCAGTGTACGAATTCCAAGCGCGGTAAGGAAGTGCTCGAGCATTTCGAGGAGTACCTGCCGAAATTTAAGAAGATTATCCCACATGATTACAAGAAGATGATGTCAACAATCGGTCAGATGGAAGTCAAGGGACTTTCCAGCGAGCAGGCGTTGATCGAAGCATTCTATGCAATCAAGAATCATTAAGAGAGAGGAGCGTATGACTTATGGGAAAAAGTACAGGATTTATGGAGTATGAAAGACAGACCAGCAAGGAAGTACCGCCTCTTGAGCGTATAAAAAATTTTAACGAGTTCCATGAGCCGCTTTCGATGGAAGAGCAGCGTAAACAGGCGGCACGTTGTATGGACTGTGGTGTGCCATTCTGCCAATATGGCAAGATGATTGCCGGTATGGCGTCCGGCTGTCCGCTCAATAACCTCGTGCCGGAGTGGAATGATAACGTGTATACAGGAAATATGGAGATGGCGTATAAGCGCCTCTCCAAGACGAATAACTTTCCGGAATTTACAAGTCGTGTCTGCCCGGCACTCTGCGAGGCAGCATGTACCTGTAATATCAATGGGGAGCCGGTCTGCACCAAGGAAAATGAACGCAGCATCATCGAAAATGCTTACGAGAAGGGTTATGTGAATTGCGAGCCGCCGAAGGTGCGAAGCGGGAAGCGCGTTGCCATCGTTGGTTCCGGTCCATCCGGACTTGCAGCCGCTGATCAGTTGAACCGCCGAGGTCATCAGGTAACGGTATTCGAGCGTAGTGACCGTCTCGGTGGACTTCTGATGTATGGTATTCCGAACATGAAGCTGGAAAAGCAGATTATCGACCGCAAGATCGAGTGTCTGAAGAAGACTGGCATCGAGTTCGTAACCGGAACAGAAATTGCAAATGGAAAGAATAACTTAACCCCGGCAGTTGCCAAGGGCGATGAGATGGCAGTGTATCTGACCGATGCCAAAGTGAAGAACGTAAAGGCGGAGAAGCTGCTCGAAGAATACGATGCAGTTGTCCTTGCGTGTGGCGCATCGAACCCGCGTGATATCAAGGTAACCGGGCGTGATGCGAAGGGCATTTATTTCGCCGTTGATTTCTTAAAGACAACAACGAGAAGCCTGCTCAATTCGAATTTTGCAGATGGAAAATATGTCAGTGCCAAGGGTAAAAAGGTACTTGTCATCGGTGGCGGTGACACCGGAAATGACTGTGTCGGAACATCCATCCGTCAGGGTGCGGTTGCTGTGACACAGCTTGAGATGATGCCGAAGCTTCCTGAGACACGTGCAGCGAACAACCCATGGCCGGAGTGGCCGAAAGTCCTGAAGACCGATTATGGTCAGCAGGAGGCGATCGCAAAGTTTGGACACGATCCACGTATCTATGAGACAACGGTAAAAGAGATTATGAAGAACAAGGACGGTCAGGTTTGTGCAGCAAAATGCGTGAAGCTTGCATGGGAGAAAGATCCGGAGACCGGACGTATGAACATGAAGGAAATCCCGGACAGCGAGTACACAATCGAGTGTGATCTGATTCTGATTGCAGCCGGATTCCTCGGCACACAGAAGTATGTGGCAGATGCGTTCGGCGTGAAGCTGAATGCGCGTACGAATGTGGAGACCGCTCCGGGTGCGCACAGGACGAACGTGGATAAGGTGTACACGTGCGGCGATATGCACCGTGGACAGTCGCTGGTTGTATGGGCAATCCGAGAAGGACGTGACGCAGCGAAGGAAGTTGACACATTCCTCAATGGCTACTCAAATGATTAATAAAACGTGCTGATATTTGAACTTGATATCATGTAGATGCAATGTATTACAAGTAAGAATTACTAAGTGTTCTTAATTGACCTGTAAGTATAATACGCAACCGCCGCCAATTCGCCATCCGTGGCTCAGTGGCGGCTTACCTGAACATCGTGTTCAGGTATTGCTTATGTGCGGAAAGAACACTAAGTAACTCTAACGTGTAAACATATCGCATCATACATGATTATCAAGTTTCAAATAAATGCACGTTTTTTCATTTGAGCTACCTTATAGTAGATAAAACCCGGAGTACAATGCAGAAAAAATGAAATTCGCTCAGATATAATATGTTTGCAGTTTTAGAATTACTTGGGACTCCTTTTATATAGTAGCAATGCTTGAACACGATGTTCAAGCAAGTTGCCACTGAGCCATGGATGGCGAATTGGCAACGGTTGCGCATATTGTCATTATATAGATTAGGAGTGCCTAGTAATTCTTAACTGCAATACAGTATATCTGAGCGAATTCCATTTTAATGTATTGAACTTCGGGTTTTACTTACAACCAACCTTCGTCAGATGCGAAACATCCAAGTAGTCCGCGATGCCATCCGCATAGTCTGTTGGAACTTCCCCGGCGACGAGCGGTTTTAGATACGCAATCATTTCTTCAGTCACGTCGTGGTGGTCAGGCGTAATCCAGGAGATAGGCACTTCCTTCGCCTGATTGGCAACTTCGCTGACCGGTGCATTGGAAAGCTCGTAAGTATATGGCGCATCGGATAGACGATGCAGGCTTACCATCTGTGCGCTTTCTCCGTTCTTGGCGAGAACAACTGCGTGTTTGCCAGAGAGAAAAGATTCCGTTAAGTCTGTCATGCTTGTCATATGTCCGGCACAGCGTTGTAAGACGTTGACCTCGACCGACCGAACCTTGATGCCAAGCTTTTCCTTTACGAGATATTCCAGTGTCTTTCCAGCGCCACTCAACTGTGCATGACCGAACTTGTCAGCGGCGGTATCGGTAGCAGAGATGTAGTTGCCGTCCTTGTCACGGATTCCCTCAGAGACAGCGACGATAACATTCTTGTATTTCTTCACCATTTCCTTTAAGTCTGTGATAAACTGCTCCTTGTCGAAGGCAACCTCCGGCAGATAGATCAGATGAGGAGCAAGGCTGAATTCATTTCTTGCAAGTACGGAAGCTGCAGTCAGCCAGCCGGCATCCCGTCCCATGATCTCGATGATATTGACACTCTCCAAATCGTAGATATAGGTGTCATAGGCAATCTCGCGGATCGAACTTGCAATGTACTTGGCAGCAGAGCCAAATCCTGGTGTATGATCCGTCATGATCAGATCGTTGTCGATGGTCTTAGGTACACCGATGATACGGATGTCATTGTCGATGGAAGCGGCGTAAGCGGACAGCTTGGCAACAGTATCCATTGAATCATTTCCACCGATATAGAAGAATGCCCCGATGTTCATCTCCTTGAAGATCGAGAAGATTTCCTCGTACATCGAAACGTCCTCGTTCATATCCGGTAGCTTGAACCGGCAGGACCCAAGGTACATGGCTGGCGTGCGCGCAAGCCTGTGGATGAACGCGTCATCCTTATCTGACAAATCCAGAAAATGTTTCTTCAACACGCCCTGAATTCCGTGAATGGCTCCGTAAATCTTATCATATATTCCGAAGTCTCTGGCAGCGGCTACAACGCCGGCGAGAGACGCATTGATGGCGGCTGTCGGTCCGCCAGATTGTGCAACGAAACAATTCATATTCGTATTAACTCCTTATTTCATAACTGGTAATCTGTTTCTGATAAATAAACAGGGGCAGATACTTTGTGAAATCATATTTACCCATATGAAATGATACTAGCATAATTATGGTAAGATAGCAATAAAAATGATAGGAGAGTTTGATAATGTGCCAGAAGTAATATATGAACTGTGATAAATCACATTTTTTCAAAAACACCCAAAAATCTTCAAGAAACATCCAAAAATTTTCAATTTTATTCTTGTCAGAAGTTATGTATTATAATATCAACAACAAAAGAAAAAACTTCGAAAGAAGTTAACCCCCTCTCCCCCCTTTTTATGTGACGAAGCTGCGAGATCCATTCCCCTCCCCTCTTTTTGGATTTCGCAGCTTTGTGTATAATTGGAACTTTTCAGGAGACTGGAATTGTTTGCTGACGCAGTCCATATATGGTAGAATACAAAATGCTGGGGAGTTTATAGAAATAGAATGTAAATATGTAGAATTAATTACATATTCCAGAAATAAAAGCAAAACAAGAAAGGTGGTACGCAGACTATGAAGATTTTAGTAACAGGTGGTGCAGGTTATATTGGAAGTCATACATGCGTGGAGCTGCTTGAGGCAGGTTACGATGTAGTGATTGTTGATAACCTTTATAATGCAAGTGAGAAGGCAGTAGATCGGATCGGGCAGATTACAGGTAAGACACCGGTATTCTATGAAGCGGATATCCGGGATTATGACAAAATGACAGAGATATTTGCAAAGGAACAACCGGATACCGTGATTCATTTTGCGGGACTCAAGGCAGTTGGTGAGTCTGTGCGCAAGCCTCTGGAATATTATGAGAACAATATCGCAGGTACATTGAATTTGTGCAAGGTTATGCGAGAGAATGGATGTAAGAATATTATTTTCTCTTCATCTGCAACGGTTTATGGCAATCCGGCATTTATTCCTATCACAGAGGAATGCCCGAAGGGTGTATGTACAAACCCATATGGCTGGACAAAGCATATGTTAGAGCAGATCCTGACAGACATTCAGTTTGCAGATCCTGAGTGGAATGTGATTCTGCTTCGTTACTTCAACCCGATCGGTGCACATAAGAGCGGTCTGATCGGCGAAGATCCGAAGGGAATCCCGAACAACCTGCTTCCGTATGTGGCACAGGTGGCAATCGGCAAGCTTCCTTGTGTAGGTGTATTTGGTGATGATTACGATACACCGGATGGTACAGGCGTGCGTGATTATATTCATGTTGTTGATCTTGCGAAGGGACATGTGGCAGCAATCAATAAGATTAAGGAGAATCCGGGTGTGAAGGTATACAACCTTGGAACCGGAAAAGGATACAGCGTTCTTGATGTGATTCATGCGTTTAGTAAGGCATGTGGAAAGGAGCTTCCATATGAGATTAAGCCTCGTCGTGCAGGTGATATTGCAACCTGCTATTCCGATGCAAGCCTTGCGAAGAAAGAGCTTGGATGGGAAGCACAGTATGATATTGACGAGATGTGCGCAGATTCGTGGAAGTGGCAGTCGATGAATCCGGATGGCTACAATACACCGGAAAAGTAAAAACACTAAAATAAATAATGAAAAAAGAATCGAGCAGGCGTCGGTCTGCCCGATTCTTTTTTGCCATTTCACAACAATATTCTGTAAATAAGTAAATAAATATGATAAAATACTGATATTACAAATAGAAACTTCTTCTATAATGGGGGGGATTGCATGAGAAAAAGTATGAAAAATAAAGGATTTACATTAGTAGAATTAATTGTTGTGATTGTGATATTGGCAATTCTTGCGGCGATTCTGGTACCGGCATTGCTGGGTTATATAGATAAGGCAAAGAAGAATCAGGACATACTGAATGCGAAGAACTGTCTGACTGCAGCGCAGACGGAATTCGTGGAATTATATGCGAAAGGTGGACCAATATGTGAGAAACCTGGACAAAACAATGACGGCAATTTATGTGGCACAGCAATAGCTGAAAAAATACTGGAAGCGGCGGATGACAAACCGTATATGCTGATTATCGGAACGGGAGATTATAAGGATTATGCGGGTAACAGACAGACGGTTCATAAAGCATATACCGTGTATTTTGTCGCATATTGGGCGACAGAGAATAAAGACCCGATATTTTTTAATGGTTCTGAGTGGATGTCTACATATCCATGGAAGGGGACCGGACAAAATAATTTTATGGTAAATGGGGATTCCATCCATATGCAGTTTTATTTTGTATCGGCGCCTGACAAGAGCAATATGGGAAATAACTGGGATAAACTGAAGGGATATTTAAAAGTAAATCAAAAGTAACAGGAAGGAAATACAAAGGATAAGACCTGGAAACTTGATAAAAAGAAGTAAAAAATCATATAAAATAGAAAAAGAGAAGCAAAAATGTATTTTTGCTTCTCTTTTTCTATTAAACTTAAAAAATCGTTAACGATCCGCAATTGTACTTTCAAAAATTAATCGTTTTCGTTACTTATACTTGAGAAACGAATGTAAAAGCAAGAATATACTTGATATAATTACAATATATGAAGAAATGACTTGGCAAAACTGTTTGACAAATTAATTTTATTAAGTATAATGACAACATGTTGAGTGAGAAGAGCTAGCAGACTTAACAAAAGAATTTGACGAGATGAGGAGGAAATGATTATGACAGAAGAAATTATGAATGCAATTTCAAGTGAAGTCTACGGCGTCTGGTTCTTAATCGGTGCGGCGTTGGTATTCTGGATGCAGGCAGGTTTCGCGATGGTGGAGGCAGGATTTACCAGAGCGAAGAACACTGGTAACATCATCATGAAGAACCTGATGGACTTCTGTATCGGTACCGTGATGTTTATCCTGATCGGTTTCGGTTTGTTCTTAGGTGAGGATGTGGCAGGTATTGTAGGTAAGCCTGGCTTTGATATCTTCACAAATTATGCAAATTTTGATTGGTCAAACTTCGTATTTAACTTAGTGTTCTGTGCTACGACAGCAACAATCGTATCCGGAGCGATGGCAGAGAGAACCAAGTTCTTATCCTACTGTGTATACTCCGCAGTAATCTCTGCAGTCATCTATCCGATTGAAGCACACTGGACATGGGGCGGCGGCTGGTTGTCTAAGATGGGCTTCCACGATTTTGCCGGTTCGAACTGTATCCACATGGTTGGTGGTATCTGTGCCCTGATTGGAGCAGCTATCCTTGGACCACGTATTGGTAAGTTTAAGAAGCAGAAGGATGGAAGCATCAAGGTTGGTGCATTTCCTGGACATAACTTAGCGCTTGGTGCACTTGGTGTATTTATCCTGTGGCTTGGCTGGTATGGATTTAATGGTGCAGCCGCAACATCGGTTCCACAGCTTGGTGCGATCTTCACAACAACAACGATTGCTCCTTCTGTTGCAACAGTGGTATGTATGATCTTTACATGGATTCGTTATGGTAAGCCGGATGTATCTATGTGTCTGAATGCATCTCTGGCAGGTCTGGTAGCAATCACAGCACCATGCGATGTTGCAGATGCGACTGGCGCAATTGTAATCGGTGCGGTATCCGGTGTACTCGTAGTATTTGGTGTATGGCTGCTTGATAACAAGCTCCGTGTCGATGATCCGGTTGGTGCAGTAGCTGTTCACATGATGAATGGTATCTGGGGTACTATCGCAGTTGGACTTTTTGCTACAGACAGTACACCTACCTATTCTCTTGCAGATGCAAATGGTGACAAATTACTTGGTCTCTTCTATGGTGGAGGATTCAAGCTCCTTGGTATTCAGTTGACAGGTATGCTTGCAACAGCAGCATGGACAGCTGTTACAATTACAATCACATTCCTTGTAATTAAGAAAATCTTTGGTCTGCGTGTATCCGCTGAGGAGGAAATCACAGGTCTGGATGCAACTGAGCATGGCTTAGAGACAGCTTATGCAGGATTCATGACATATGGCGATCACATCAGCAGCGATGGTAAGACAACGGTATCAACTCCTGCGATTCCGGAGAATGCAGTACCTGAGGATGAGGCAGTTCCGGTTCAGGTTATGAGTGGTGGCACAGGTGTTGCTTCGGATGTCAAGCTTACAAAGATTTCTATCATATGTAAGCAGAATAAGTTTGAGGATTTGAAGAATGCTTTGAACGATGCCGGTGTAACAGGTATCACAGTCACACAGGTACTTGGATGTGGTGCCCAGAAGGGTCAGACGAAGTACTATCGTGGTGTTAAGATGGATATGACATTGCTTCCGAAGGTAAAGGTGGAAGTCGTTGTCAGCAAGGTTCCGGTTGCTACCGTTGTAAAGGCAGCAAAGAAAGCGCTTTATACAGGAAGCATCGGCGATGGCAAGATCTTTGTCTATGGTGTTGAGAATGTAATCAAGGTTCGTACCGGAGAAGAAGGTTACGACGCTTTGCAGGGAGAAAACTAAATCATTTCCTTACATATAAAGAAAGGCGGTCTGTATGTTATGTGCAGACCGCCTTTTGCTATAAGGTTTCACCGGATACAAGATGATTCAGGAAACATGAACCCTTTGTTGAATCCACGCATTATAGATTTTGAAAGGCTTTTCGAACAGTGGCTGTGCAAGTATGATTACGAGAATTATCGCGATGATAAGCCATAAAATATTTGCCCATCCATGAAAATGCTGATACAGGAACGGATATGTCTCCACGTATTCCAGATAGAAGAGAACCGGACGATGGAAAAAATAAATCGACATCGATTCTTTTCCAAGGACATCAAGATGGAACAGCTTTCTCCTTGGAATGATACTCATAATACATACACCGATAATAAATGTGATCATATAAGCGGACAGCCGGAACAAAATTCCGATTTCGCCTGCGTCATCCAGTAAAGCTTCATAGGAGCTCCGCCCGGTGAAGAAACGGCGGAAAATATAGAAACTGTCTATATTTACGCGGCAGAGAATAAAAAATGTAAGTACAATTATTGGTGCGAGTATCCGAAGGCTCCGCCTGTGAAGCTGGAATTCTAATTTGTTCACGTCGCTCATCCATCCGAGCACGAACCATGGGAAGAATACAAGACAGCGGGAAAATGCAAATACATCCCCAATTCCGTTGTCATAGCCTGCCATCAGTGCAATGAAGAAAGATATCGCTAACACCTTGCGCTTATCCATATTACGAAGCAGGTAGGCACAAGTATAAAACACGCACATTGCAAACAGATACCAGGGAACCCCGTCTGTTTTTACAAGTGAAAATGTCAGATCAGGATTGTTCAGGCGCTGGAATGGAAAAATCAGCAATTTTAACAGAACAAACAGACCAGCAAAGCTTGCAAGCTTTTTACAGAAGCGTTCCTTTGTTTTGATTGCATGCTCACACATAAGACCACTTGCAAATACAAATAAGGGCATGTGAAAGCTGTAAATAAATAAAAATAAAGATTTGCACATATTGGAATGGTAGTCAATTCCGCTCTCTAAAAAATGCCCGGCGACAACACAGATAATCAAAAATCCTTTTACATTGTCCAGCCAGATATTTCTTTTTTGCGTAGACATAGAAGGAACTCCCTTTCTTATAATAAATAATATGCTATAAAAGCTGTCGTTTATAGTAGTCTTGTCGGGGACAAAAGTCAATAGAAATTCATTGTGCAAAATGTCCTCTTTTTTTCTTGAAAGCGCAAATCCATTGGTAAATACTTAAGAAAATGCCAAAAAGCCTTGCAAATTCAAGGAAAGTGGCGTAATATCATGTCAACAAATGAAATAAAAGACAACATAGTGATACTGAAAATATACATACAAATTTTACGGAGGAATGGATTATGGCAGTAAAGAAAGCAACAGTTGACGCAACTATGGCAAAGGTAGAAGCAGCAAAGGCAGCAGCACCTGCAAAGGAAGAAGTAAAGAAGGCAGCAGCTCCAGCTAAGAAAGCAGAGCCAGCAAAGAAAGCAGAGCCAGCAAAGAAGGCAGTAGCTCCTGCAAAGGAAGAAGTAAAGAAAGCAGCAACTCCAGCTAAGAAAGCAGCTCCAGCTAAGAAAGCACCTGCTAAGAAGACAGCTCCAGCTAAGGCAGCAGCTCCTAAGGCTGTAAAGCTTTTTGTTGAGTATCAGGGTGGTCAGGTATCCACAGAAGATATCGCGGCAAAGGCAGCAGAGGCAAGTGGAAAGAAAGCCATCAAGGAGTTGAACGTATACTATCAGCCAGAGACAAACATGGTATACTATACAGCAGATGGAACAGAGGGTTCTTTCTCATTATAATTTGTATTCCCAAAACCTTTCATAAAAAAGAAGCACTCGATGATATTGATCGGGTGCTTCTTTTTTATGTTTTTATATAAGATGAAAGCGGCTAAATTCCCTTTGCTTTTGCAGTGCATGCTTTCATGGCATCCATGACCGCACCGCGGAAGCCTTTTTCTTCTAAGACACGAACTGCCTCAATCGTTGTTCCGGCAGGAGAGCAGACCATATCTTTTAACTCTGCCGGATGCTTTCCGGTTTCTAAAACCATCTTTGCACTTCCGAGTACCGCCTGTGCTGCAAACTTATAAGCCTGTGCCCGTGGCATACCATCGGCAACTGCGGCATCTGCCATCGCTTCGATAAACAGGAATACATAAGCCGGAGAACTGCCACTGACAGAGACAACGGCATCCATCAGGGATTCCGGGATAGCTTCAGCAAGTCCAAAGCTGCTCAGTAATTTTAAGACATATGTAAATTCTTCTTCTGTGACTAGATCGTTCTTACAGACCCCGGTGATTCCTTCTCCGACAAGGGCTGGTGTATTTGGCATGGTACGGACAATCTTTACGTCGCCGAGACGTTCGCCAAGCCACGCGAGTGTCTTGCCGGGTGCGATCGTAACAATGATCTGTCCGGACGGGAGCGTCGGCTGAATCTCAGAAATCACAGTCTCATAATATTGTGGTTTTACGGATAAGAATAACACATCTGCCTGTGTGGAAACCTCTGTGTTTGATGCTGTTGTACAGATGCCGAGGTTTTCCTTTGCTTTTTCACGAGCAGCTTGCGAAGCGTCTGCTGCAATAATTTCAGAAGCGTCGATACCGGCGTGTGATTTCAATCCGCCGATAATGGCGCTTGCCATATTTCCACAACCAATAAATCCAACTTTGTATTTCATGCTTGTTCATCCTTTCTGTCTTTGTTTGTCTGATTATTCAAAAGCCATGCGTGCCTGCAAACCAAAATCGGGTCGGTCGGTAATGATTCCGTCGACACCTTTGTGAATCAGCTTGCTCATCTTTGCAATATCATTGACTGTCCATGCGTAAACCTCTTTATGATGCAGATGCATGCGCAGGAGAAATTCCCGTGTCACAAACTGGAAATGTGGTGAAATGAAATCTGCCTTGCACATATGTAGCCGGTGAAGAGGAAAATATTCGTTTAAACGATGGACAATCGTGTTGCGCGGTGTTCCAATCAATAAACCTGCTTTGATGTTCGGATCAATCTCTTTGATGCGGAGCACTGAATGGTCGATAAACGATTTCATCATATAATCAGGATAATCATAATAACGTTCCACCAGATCAATCACTCTCTGTTCATATCCGGTCTCCTTTAACTCAATATCCAGCTTGATTTTGCCACGGCACAACTCAAGAACCTCCTGCAAAAGAGGAACCCTGTAACCGTGCGTCCCCGTGACCTTGCAGATCTCGTCATAGGTAAGCTGCCGGATATCTGTGCCATTTAAGTCCGGGTTATGAAATACGATCATCTGATGATCTCTGGTTCTTCGAATATCGAACTCTGCAAAATCTGCCTGTAGGTTGATTGCAATCTGGAACGATTCTAATGTATTTTCATGGGTAGCGAGTGCTGAAGCACCACGATGTGCGATAATCGCAGTTATCATAGAGCATCATCTCCGCGCTCGCCGGTACGAATACGTACAGCATCTTCTATATTATATACAAATATTTTGCCATCTCCATAACTTCCGGTTGGGATACGTTCTGTAATCATGGAAATTAATTTCTCACATACATCATCGGAGACAACCGTCTCAACCTTCAGTTTTGGAAGCAGATTTACAAAATAATCGCCGTTGTGATGCTGGGATTTATATCCCTTTTGGTTGCCGTAGCCCATGATGTTGCTGACCATAGCTCCGGTTGTGCTGCATTCATCCAAAATCTCTTTCATGTCATCCAGCTTCTCAGGTCGGATGATCACTTCCACTTTTTTCATCTTGATACCTCCTGTCCTGTTGTTTAAATATTGGTACCACGTAATTCGATGATCGGTGCGCCCTTGCCATTGATATAATCGCCGGTGATGGTGACACGACCGATATTGTCGTCGCGCGGAATCTCATACATAATATCCATCATAAATTTCTCGATGATTGCACGGAGTGCACGGGCACCGGTTTTTTTCTCCATTGCTTTTTCTGCAATTGCTTCGTAGGCACTGTCATCGAATTCGAGATCTACCTCATCCAAGGCAAGCAGTTTCTTGTACTGCTTCAGAATTGCATTTTTTGGTTCCTTTAAAATCTTGATGTACATGTCTTTGTCTAGTGCATCCAGAGTGAAAAGTACTGGGAGACGACCAAGAAATTCAGGAATCATACCGAATTCACGCAGATCCTCGGTTGTCACTTCCTTGATCAGATTATCGTTTTTGTCATATTTATCTTTCAGGTCTGCTGCAAAGCCCATAGAAGACTGCTTGTTCAGACGCTGTTTGATGATGTCCTCGATATCTGGGAATGCACCACCGCAGATAAATAAGATATTTCGCGTATTCATCGTCGTCATCGGTGTCATGGCGTTCTTGCTGCCGGAACCAACAGGTACCTCAACTTCGGCACCTTCTAAGATCTTCAGAAGTCCCTGCTGTACAGATTCACCGCTGACATCACGGCTGCGCGTTTCCTTCTTCTTCGCAATCTTGTCGATTTCATCGATAAAGACGATTCCACGTTCCGCTTTCTCAACATCGTTATCTGCGACGGCAAGAAGCTTGGAGAGGATGCTTTCTACGTCATCTCCGATATAACCAGCTTCTGTCAGCGTGGTAGCATCGGTGATGGCGAGTGGAACCTGTAAGATTTTCGCAATCGTCTGAACCAGATACGTCTTACCGCATCCGGTTGGACCGAGCATCAGCATGTTGGATTTTTCAATCTCGATGTCGTCCATTGTGTCTGTGATCACACGCTTGTAATGATTGTATACCGCAACTGACATGGCACGCTTCGCATATTCCTGTCCTACGACATATTCATCGAGCATTGCTTTGATTTTGTGAGGGGCTGGAACATCCGCCATCGTGAGCGGTTTCTGTTCTTTTTCTTCCTTCTGCTTTTTCTTCTTTTTGACCTTCTGGGAAGTTGGAATATCATCAAATGGCATGAACTGCGACATGTTGATATTCGGCATCTTGGAAAGATCTAAAAACTGCATCGCTCCATTGTTAAAGGAGTCGAAGCTTTTCTGCATACAGTCGTTGCAGATATACATATTTCCCGGCATCCGGATAAATGGACCGGCCTCGGATTCCGGTCTGCGACAGAGATAGCAATACTTTTCGTATTCATCATCGTCGTTGTTATTTTGATTATTTCCGTTGTTGTCTGGCATAATTTCCTCCTTATGTATATGCATAAAAATGCATCCTTATTATAGCACGGAAATGTACATATGACTATGGAATATTTATGCAGACAGCGATATAATAAATGAAAAGTGATGGCAGCAGGATACAGACAAAAATAAATGAAACTGTGTAAGAAATTTAGATAAATTAGAAAATAAGAGAAACTGGCAGGAGGAGTGGAAGATGAAAAAGAGAATTACCGAATATCTGGCATATATTGATGCACTGTTAGAGAAGGATGATGTCGACTGGGAGCATGAGAAGGAAAAACATCTGATACAGATTGCTTTTTTCGCACATGAGCGGCAGGTGCATCTGATTGTGATGGCATTGTTTGCGCTTGCGACCGTGATTTCTATTTTATATTTGAATTTCAGTGGCTCATTGATTATCGTGGCACTGGTGTTTGCGCTTTTGGTGTTGCTGATTCCATATGTGATGCATTATTACCTGTTAGAAAACAGTGTGCAGAAAATGTACGAACAATATGATCGTATGATGAACAAGATTGAGCCATCTTTTCAGGTGAAAGCGGACGGCAAAAAATAAAACAAGGTTCCGTTTGTAGTGTAGAAACTGCACCACAGGCGGAACCTTTTTCTTTGTTGTTATCGCTTGCTTTGATTTCCGTCGACGGCATCTTCCGCGCCGTCAACTGCATCCTTCACACCATTGCCAACACCCTCGGCAGCATCCTTGACACCCTCGCCGACGCCCTCGGCAGCGTCTTTTACTCCTTCGCCGACACCGTCTGCAGCATCTTTGATGCCGTTTCCAACACCATTGGAATTGGTAGCATTGCCACCGGTTGCGTTGTTATTTTCGGTTGTCATCTGTGTTTGTTCAGAAGTTGTCGCGTTGTCTTTGCTCGTCTCGTCCGTACCACATCCACACATACAGATGGAAAGCATCATAGCAGTTGCAACAATCGCAGCAGTTGTCTTAAATTTTTTCATAATAAAAATACTCCTTATCTAGTTTTCATTCTATAAAAATAGTATGAACCTAAATAAGGAGATTATTTTACCAATTTCCGGTAATTTTTGAAATTCAATCCGATGGTGTCAGACAGGTACAGTCATCGGGAGCGGTACTGCTTTCGCAGTTTCGCTTTTGATCAAGTGGATTGCAAAGCTCCAATGGCTTGATGTTCCGGTCTAAGAGGCTTCCGCTTACAAAGCTCATGCAGACAGAATCCTCCGGACTTGCCAGTGTGCCCTTGGATACGATTGCTTTTCCGTTGTGAGGAATCCGGTATTGGTTATAGTAGATTGATTTTACGATCAAGGTAAGCCCTACCGTCATTTCCGCGCTTGCAATATCGAAGTTCAATACTTTGGACATCGCCATGAGATTGAGACCCTGTGACACTGTTCCGTTGGTGGAGAGGAAGCCGATAAAGTTCAGGTTTGGAGTTGCTGCCGTCGTATCGGTATAAGTGACGCCATATGGCGCAAACAACTGCATTGTCACAGAAGTTGGGTTGGTGTCTTCGTCGTATTCCGGATCCGTAGTTGCCGAAGGAAGATAGACAACACCTGTAACCGGGAGTGTTGCAAGCAGACGTTTGCAGCAGTCGTAGGCGTAGATGACAAAATCGACGGTCAGGTTCGTAAGTGTCAGCTCGTAGCAGTTTGGACGTCCTGCAATCGGCTTGATTGTTATAGAAGGCGCCGCTCCTGTTGCAAAGGTAATGTTCGTAACCTCAGCCCGGATATATGCCGTTGTCGGATAATCTGCAAGCAGGGTAGCAAGCGGAATTGTCCGGCATACATTGATTCCAATCTCGTCATAGATAACCGGAACAAGCACCGTGAGCAGCTTCGGATCGCCACATTGCGGTGTTACACATACATCGGTGCAGCCATCTGTCAGGCTGCAAGTGCAGGAATCATTGTTGTTTGCAACTGCATTGCTTAAGACTTTTTTGTTACAGCCACAGCATTTAGACATGTTCGTTTCCTTTCAGATATGCTTACAATAATATATTCAGATTATGCATTTTTGTTCGATTTCTACAATATATTTGTAAAAGAAAGAACTGGGAGGAAAACGTGGAAGCGGTTTATAGATGGAAAGGGGATAAACGGATTTTACTCTATGAGGAGGGGAATCAAATTCTGGCGCAGGTAATTGGAACTGGCAGGACGGTGCAATGGGGCAGTTTGTGCCGGGATTATCATTCCTGGGGTATAAGCCGGTTGTGGGAGGATGAAATCTATGTGGCATATGTTAACACAGAAAATGTTTTGATGTGGGATAAGCTTTTTGCGGAAGGACGTCTGGTTCTTGTAAAGGGCGATGACTGGGGGAGCATCTCGGAGGTTCAGATCGCACAGATCACAGGGGAGCAGACACAGCTATATGTATGGTATCGCATGACAGATCCGGGAGATGGCAAGGATAGTCTGTATGTGATAAATCCACTTGGGGAGAGGAAGGTTCAGAGGTTGGTGCACGGAACAGGACGGATTGAACGCTATGAGATTTTACAGCATGGTGAAGTCAGTTATCTTTTATATAAATTAGCAACGGAAAACAAGCCGCGGATATTTGCCGTGGATGTTTCCAGGTTAGGTGACATAAGTCTGTCGGAGTATATATTATGTAAAGAACAGACGATGCAGGAACTTGAAAAGCGATGTAAAGAAAATGACAGAAATTATAATGAAGCAATCCGGAAGATGCAGGACGATTATGAGTCGCGGTTGAAATCAACAGTAAAAAATATGGAACAGCGGTACAAACAGCAATATGATGAGCTGGTAAAGCTGACACAGGGGATGCAGGAGGAAGGCCGTAAGTGGCGGGAATTATATTACAAAAGTGTTACAAAAGATTAAGAAAAAATAAAATTTACTTGACATAACTCGTAGAATTTTATAATATAAAAATTGCAACCTTTTTTTCGGGAGTGTCCCAAGGCTGCAAATCGTAATTTGTATTACATGTTCAATGTACCACAATATATAGAGAATGTAAAGGAAAATTTTATGGAAGACAAGAAAAAAACTTTAACTGAATACGAAAAAGAAATTTCCGAAGCACAAGAGATGGAAGAGGAGAATCTGCGAAAGCGGAAGGTACGCGGCTTTAAAAGGATGCTGATGGTCACATTCCTGGTCGTATGTGCCGTTCCGATTACATTATGTATGTTTTTGATGGTGAAGATGAACCGGCTGGATCACCGGATTGAAAATCTGGTTGACCGGGTAGAGGAAGGAAAAAATCTGGTCAGTACAAACATTGGATTGATTGATGAATCAACTGAGACGATGACGAGTGAGCAGATGGCGTATGGAGATCTGGGGAAAGGTTCGGAAGGAGTACATGTGGCCCTGACAGACAATGGGGATGGAAGCAGTGTACAGAAGGAGGATGCAGAGGCAACAACCGAAGCGGAAAGTGATGTGCCGGAGCAGACCTACTACAATGGACAGAAGGTGTACCTGACTTTTGATGATGGTCCAAGTACTTACACCGGAGAACTACTGGATGTGTTGAAGAAAAACAATGTGAAGGCAACCTTCTTTGTTGTCTACAATGATGATAAGGAAGCACAGCAGTATTACAAGCGGATTGTCGATGAAGGACATTCAATCGGAATGCATTCTTACAGTCATGTGTATGATCAGGTGTATGCGAGTCAGGAAAGCTTTGAAGAAGATGTGACGAAGATTCACGATTACATACAGGAGCAGACGGGTGTGGATACACATCTGTACCGGTTCCCGGGTGGAAGCTCCAATCAGGTAAGCAAGGTGGATATCCAGGATCTGATCGGCTATCTGCATGATGAGGGCATTGTCTATTATGATTGGAATTCGCTGTCGGGGGATGCCGTGGATGCATCTTTGACACCGGATGAGTTAAATGATAATATACTTGGGTATGTACATGCAAATGCGGGTGATTCCGTGATATTGATGCATGATCTGCAGAACAATCATGCAACGATCGAAGCACTTCCGGCTTTGATCCAGACTTTGAAGGATGAGGGATATGAGATTTGTCCGATTGATGATTCTACAAAGCCAGTGCAGCATGTAGAATATAAGGGAGACAAATAATTGAACTACGAAGAAGCACAAAATTATATTGAAGAAAAAGGCAGGCTGGGGATTGTGCCCGGCCTGACACAGGTAAAGGAGCTCTTACGGAGACTCGGCAATCCACAGGATACGTGCAGGACACTGCACATCGCCGGGACAAACGGGAAGGGCTCTATTTTTGCGTTTGTACAGGAGAGCCTGCTTGCCGCAGGGTATCATGTGGGACGGTATATATCTCCGACGATCCTGACGTACCTCGAACGATATCAGATGGACAGACATTATATGTCGGAGGAGAAATTTGCGGAGTTACTTACAGAAGTTGCGATGGTGATTGATACGATGGAGACGGATGGGTTTGCCAGTCCGACTGCATTTGAGATTGAGACAGCGGTGGCATTTCTGTATTTTGCAAGAAATCATGTGGACTATGTATTGCTCGAATGTGGCATGGGGGGAAGAGAGGATGCGACAAATGTGCTTGCAAAACCGGAAGCTTGTGTATTTGCACAGATCAGCATGGATCATATGCAGTTCTTAGGCGATACTCTGACGAAGATTGCGACGGAGAAAGCAGGCATCATCAAATCCTATACGACGGTAATCTCCGCACCGCAGGTACCGGAGGTGTCGAAGGTGCTGCGGGAGACGTGTGACAAGCAACATGCTTCTTATATAGAAGTGAACCCTTCAGACTGGAAAGTTGGGCAGATGAATCTGGATGGCACGGATCTGGTGGATTGTGGAACGAATCCGGATGAAACCAATATGACTGCGGATATCAGGGACAGGAGAAAACCATATCATATTTCACTGTTGGGAGAGCATCAGATTGCGAATGCGCAGACTGCAATCACGATACTTCGTATACTACATATAGAAGAGACGGCGATACATAAGGGTGTTGCACAGACTGTATGGCCGGGACGCATGACGAAGACTGCGGAACATCCGTATATCTATGTAGACGGTGCACATAATGCAGCGGCATGGGAAAACTTGCGCGCATCGGTGGAAAAGTATTTTACAAACCGCAGGGTAATCTATATAATAGGAGTACTGAAAGATAAGGAATACGAAAAAATGGTGGAGATTCTGGCACCTACGATGGCGGCAGCGGTTGTCATTACACCGGATACGCCACGCGGTCTGCCAAAGGAAATCTTAGCAACATTACTGCAGGAAAAAGGGGTACCGGTTCAACTTGCGGATACGGGTGCCGATGCACTGAAAAGGGCAAGAGAACAGGCAGGAAAAGAGGATGTAATTCTTGTAAGCGGTTCGTTATCTTTTCTGGCAGAATATCTGCAATTAGAAAGCGGAGATGAAAAAAATGGAGCGAATAGATAGAATTCTCTCACATCCGAAATTTCAGATTTATATGCGTCGGATTGAGGAACAGGAACGCACGCGTGTGTTCTGTCTGCATGGAATCGAGCATAGCCTGGATGTAGCAAGAATCGGATATATAAAGAATTTGGAACAGGGGCTTAAGCTGCAGCAGGATGTGATCTATGCAATGGCGTTGCTGCATGATATCGGAAGATGTGAGGAGTATGCATCCGGGAAGTCTCATCATGAGGTGGGAGCGGATCTGGCACGTCCAATCCTTTTATCGTGTGGATATACAGAGACTGAATGTGTGGAAATCTGTGATGCGATTGGCAGACATAAAGCACCGAGTGAGCAGGCAGGATCTCTTGCAACACTGCTATATGATGCAGATAAGCAGTCCAGAAATTGTTTTGCTTGTCCGGTACGGGAACAGTGCTACTGGCCGGATGAAAAAAAGAATTATACGATACGATATTAAAATACATAACAATAGGGAAGCAGCCGGGTAAATGATATGATACCTGTCAGGTAGACAGACATCATATCATTTACCCGGCTGTTTTTTGTACAATTAACAGGCATGCGATTTCAGTATAGGGATGATAGGACCGCTATAGACGGAAGTTCGATGGATAAAGAAAATAACAAAACAAAAAATGATACTTTGTAAAAACAACAAGAAATACAATTGCACGCATGAAAAACAAGCAAAAGTAAAACAACGCTTGATAAAACTCTGACAAAGCATAAAAATAATAGGAAAAACCTCTTTTTTTTCTAAATATAATAACTCAATGTTCAAAAACTTTTAATAAATTAGGAAATTCTTAATCTATGTTGACAAAGTAATGGTACAGGAACATAATACACCCAAGTCAAGGGTAAAGGACTTAAGAAAATTAAGAAAAGTGAAAAGAAAGAGAGGATGATGTTTATGAAGAAAAGAAAATTAATCAGCATGGTACTTGCGGCAACGTTAGCATTGACATCCCTTACCGGATGTGGAAAAAAAGATTCCTCCGGAGATGACAGCGTATTGAGAGTCGGAATGGAATGTGCATATGCTCCATTCAACTGGTCACAGGAAACAGATGCACTTGCAAATGGTGAAAAGGCAGTTCCAATCTACGGAACAAACATGTATGCATATGGCTACGATGTCATGGTAGCAGAAAAACTTGCAAAACAGATGGGCAAGACATTGGAAGTACATAAGGTTGAATGGGATTCCATTGGAATGTCACTTGATGCAGGTGATTATGATGTGATTATCGCAGGTATGGGACGTACGAAAGAAAGAGAAGCTTCATACTCATTTACAGATCCATATTATTATAGAGATAACTGCTTAGTTGTAAAGAAAGGATCCGGACTGGAGAGTATCAAAGGTCTTTCGGAGCTGGCAGGCAAGAATGTAACACTTACGACACAGCTTGGTACCGGATGGGTAAACCTGCTTGACCAGGTACCGGATGCAAAGCTTGGTGCGAATTATGAGACAACAGCAGAGTGCTTCATGGCAATTTCAAACGGAACCGCAGATGTATGTGTCATCGATGTACCAACAGCGGAATCGGCAGCTATGACAAACGATGATCTGGCAATCATCTATCTTGATCCGAATGATAAGTTCCAGGGCGATGAGGAAATGACAAATGTATGTATCGCAACAAGAAAAGATGATACAGAGCTTCGTGATAAGGTTCAGGAAGCAATGAATGCCATCGGCTGGAATGATAAGGATACTATGGATAAGACAATGGAAGATGCAATCAGTTTGCAGCCGGCAGCTAACTAAAAATCAGCTCCCGGACGGGGATGATTCGTAAGCAGCTTGCTACGTACATAATAAATATAGTGTTGTAAAATCCTCCCGCAGCCTTTCGTGATTTCAGGCTGCGGGGGAATTATAAAAAACGTGTAGGACAGGAGGAAATCATATGGGAACTATTTTAAGTTTATCGTCCCCAAGCAATATCTTTGAATGGATGGCATTTCTTGCCGAGAAGTATTCGAGCATGTTCTTACAGGGAACATGGATTACCCTGTATGTGTCTGTGATCGGCACGATCGTAGGTTTCATACTTGGTTACATTGTGGGTATTGTCGGAGATATCAAAATTCACAAAGAAGATAATCCGATCAAAAAGGGAATTATCAAATTCTTCAAATTTATCTGTTTCTTATATGTAGAGTTGTTCCGAGGAACACCAATGATCGTGCAGGCGATGATCGTATACTTCGGTCTCCGTCAGGGCGGTGTGAACATCAACCCGATCATTGCAGGTATTCTCGTAACTGTATTAAATACAGGTGCGTATATGTCAGAAACCGTACGTGCGGGTATCAAATCCATTGATGCCGGACAGCGTGAAGGTGCTCTGGCAATGGGAATGTCGCCGATGCAGGCAATGTTCTATGTAATCCTTCCACAGGCATTCAAGAACATTATCCCAGAGATGGCGAACACATTCCTGACGAACCTGAAGATGACATCTGTGTTGAATGTAATCGGTATTCAGGAGTTGTTCATGCAGGCAAAAACGGTCGGTGGTACATATTACAAGTATTTTGAATCGTATCTTGTAATCGCACTAATCTATCTGGTGCTTTGTGTGGCATTTAACCGGTTGTTCTTATTTATCGAGAAAAAGATGGCAGGCAAAAAAGATTATGTGCTTGCTGTGGAATATATGGAAGACAAACAGTAGGAGGGTGAGCTTATGAGTAAAAACAATGAAGAAAGTATTATTGAAGTAAAAGACTTAAGCAAATCCTTCGGTGATCATGAGGTTTTGCGGAAGATTGATTTTGAAGTGAAGAAGGGCGAGGTGATCTGTATCCTTGGTTCGTCCGGTTCCGGTAAGTCAACCTTGCTCCGGTGCGTGAACAAGCTGGAGACACAGACGAGTGGACAGGTGTTGTACCATGGTAAGGAGATCCGGAATGTCCAGAAGGAGATTAATGAGTTTCGTTCCAGAGTTGGCATGGTGTTCCAGTCCTTCAACTTATTTAACAATATGACGGTGCTGGAAAACTGTATGGAGGGCGCCAGAAAGGTCCTGCATGTATCCAAGGAAGAGGCGTTCGATCGTGCAATCAAGCATTTGAAAGAGGTTGGCATGGCACCATACATTAACGCCAGACCGGAGCAGTTATCCGGTGGACAGAAGCAGCGTGTGGCAATTGCCAGAGGGCTCTGTATGAATCCGGAGGTGCTGCTGTTCGATGAGCCAACATCCGCGCTCGATCCGGAGATGGTCGGTGAAGTATTAAATGTAATGAAGGAGCTTGCAAGCTCCGGACTCACGATGTTGATCGTGACACATGAGATGGATTTCGCCAAGAATGTATCGTCCCGTGTGTTGTTCATGGATAAGGGCTATGTGGTAGAAGATGCACCACCAGAGGAGTTCTTCACGAATCCAAAGAACGATCGAAGCAGAGAGTTCTTAAGCAGATTCATCGCATAGCAACCTTGCTTGAAAATGGTTTCAAAAAGTGTAGATAGATTGTGAGGGAAAAATATGGAAAATTATGTTGTTACTTTTGCAAGAGGCTTTGGTACCGGCGGAAAGGAAATCGCATCGAAGCTTGCGAAGGAGCTTGGCATCCATTGCTACGAAAATCGAATCCTGACACTGGCATCCCAGATGAGCGGACTCGATGAGAAGTTATTTCAGGAGGTCAACGAGAAGGTTCGTTCCAATGGCGGTTTTTCCAGCTTTTTAAAAGGCTTGCCACGGGCGAAAAGCTATATCAGCCGGAATGAGAAGTTCGTGTCCGATGATAAGCTGTTTGAGTATCAGAAGCAGATCATTGAGAACTTAGCGGATACCGAATCGTGTGTCATCGTTGGAAAGTGTGCCGATTACATCCTGCGGGGCAGACCGAATATTGTAAGCATCTACATAGAGGCACCACGTGATTTCTGTGTGAAGCGGACGATGGAGCATATGGGCGTGACCGAGGATGTTGCGACGGCGACAATCGTGCATACGGATAAGTTCCGTGCCGATTATTACAAGTATTATACACATGGAAATTACTGGACGAACCCGGTCAACTACGATCTGACGATCAACAGTGAGAAGGTCGGAATTGAAGATAGTGTGAAGCTGATCAAGGATTACATGAAGATTAAAGGCATTATAAAGTAACGAAAACATTTTATATATTTAGGAGGCGTTTATTATGAAATTAAAGGATCTTGGATTAACAAAGCAGGACATCAAGGATAAGGTAAGCAAGTACATGATCGATACATACGAGCGTTTTGATTTCTTGGCAGAGACAGCCGAGGGCATGTACATGTACGATGAAAATGGAACTCCGTATCTGGATTTCTATGCAGGTATCGCGGTAAATAATGCCGGAAGCAGAAACCCGAAGGTTGTTGCAGCCGTCAAAGATCAGGTCGATGATATCATGCATACATTCAACTATCCGTACACGATTCCGCAGGCATTGCTGGCTGAGAAGGTCTGTACAACCATCGGCATGGATAAGATCTTCTACCAGAACTCCGGTACAGAAGCAAACGAAGCCATGATCAAGATGGCAAGAAAATACGGTATCGAGCATTACGGACCAAACCGTTATCATATCGTAACTGCGAAGATGGGCTTCCACGGCAGAACATTTGGTGCGATGTCTGCGACAGGTCAGCCGGGCAATGGCTGTCAGGTAGGATTTGGACCGATGACATATGGTTTCTCTTATGCGCCATACAACAATCTGCAGGCGTTCAAGGATGCTTGTACCGAGAATACGATCGCAATCATGATCGAGCCGATTCAGGGTGAAGGCGGTGTCCATCCTGCAACCTACGAGTTTATGACAGGACTTCGTAAGTTCTGCGATGAGAATAATATGCTGCTCCTGATTGATGAGGTACAGACCGGATGGTGCAGAACCGGTCAGCCGATGTGCTACATGAACTATGGTATCAAGCCGGATATCGTCTCTATGGCGAAGGGACTTGGTGGCGGTATGCCAATCGGTGCCATCTGTGCAACCGCGGAAGTTGCAACCGCATTTACACCGGGTTCCCATGGTACAACATTCGGTGGACATCCGGTCAGCTGTGCAGCCGCTTATGCGGAAGTAAACGAGCTTCTTGACCGCGATCTTGCAGGCAATGCAAAAGAAGTTGGTGCGTACTTCATGGATAAGCTGAAGAACCTTCCACATGTGAAAGAGGTTCGTGGTATGGGACTGATGATCGGTGTTGAGTTTGATGATACAATCGGTGCTGTTGATGTGAAGCATGGTGCATTTGACAGAAAGCTTCTGATCACAGCAATTGGTTCGCATGTCATTCGTATGGTTCCACCACTGATTGCAAGCAGAGAAGATTGTGACAAGGCATATGCAATTCTGGAAGAGACAGTGAATGCACTTTCAAAATAAAGGCAAGGTGAATTAGATTGAAGAATTTTAGCTTTTCTGTGCCGCAGGATATCATTGTTGGTGCAGGTTCTATTAAGAAATTAGGTGAATGCGCAACCAAACTTGGCGGCACACATGCCCTTATCATCTCCGGTCCCCATCTGAACAAGATGGGACTGGTGGATACATGTAAACAGTCTCTGGCAGATGTTGGGATTCCGGCGGATGCATTTACGGAGACCGAAGGAAATCCTTCGGTTGAGACGGTCGAAAAGGCAACGAAGCTGTACAAGGAATGTGGCGCGGATTTCATTGTGGCATTTGGCGGTGGTTCTCCGATGGATGTTGCAAAGGCTGTTGGTGTTATCGCAAAATACGGTGGAAGCATTACAGAATACGAAGGTGGAGGCAAGGTGCCGGGACCGATTGTTCCGCAGATTGCGATTCCAACGACTGCTGGTACAGGTTCTGAGGTAACTGCATTTTCGGTTATTACCGATCACAGCCGGAACTACAAACTGACGGTATTCAGTTATGAACTGATTCCAAAGTACGCGATTTTAGACCCGGATCTGATTGCAACGGCTCCTGCTTCTGTGGCAGCAGCGTGTGGAATGGATGCATTTATCCATGCATGTGAGTCGTATATCTCGACGGATGCTTCTCCGTTTTCCGAGGCGATGTCTGAGAAGGCGATGGAACTGATCGGGCGTTCGATCCGGGCTTATGTGGCAAATCGTACGGATGTCGATGCCGCCAGTGATATGCTGGTTGGTTCCCTCTTTGCGGGTATTGCATTTTCGTGGGCGAGACTTGGCAATGTACATGCGATGAGTCATCCGGTCAGTGCGTATTTCGATGTACCACATGGCGTGGCAAATGCAATCTTGCTTCCGACGATTCTGGATTATAACAAGCTTGCGGATAAAGGTAAATATAAGAAAATCTACGAATATGTGAGTGAGACACACAGAAGCGATGAGAGCTTCACACCGGATATGCTGGTGGATGCGATCAGAGCGTTGAATAATAGTCTTTCAATTCCTGCAAATCTTACAGAAGTAGGAGTGACGGAAGACAAGATCGATGTCATGGCAGACGATGCCATGAAGAGCGGAAACATCATGGTGAACCCACGCCGCTCTACGAAGAAGGATATCGTAGCTCTTTACAAAAAGGCTATGTAATATCAAACCTGTCTACACGGGAAAAGGTTGTCGGTTGTCGGCAGCCTTTTTCTATTGAGGATATTATTTGCAAAACAACCCTCAGAGATAATGATTTGCATGGAAAAATATACTATTCGGAATCATATGCGATGTATGGAATCTAAACGATTCTAAAAATTGTTAATAAAAAAATATAGATAAACCGGTGGCAGTTTTATGATAAAAATGTTAAAATAATAATAATTATGGACAAGAATGAAAATGAGGGCTTATAAATTATGAAAAAACAGGTTATAACGATTGGAAAACGTGACTTTGAAATTGGAAAACGTCCTTATGTGATGGGGATCCTGAATGTGACACCGGATTCCTTTTCGGATGGCGGAAAGTACGGAGATCTGGATGCGGCGTTGAAGCATACAGAAGAAATGATCAAGGAAGGTGCCGATATCATTGATGTTGGCGGAGAGTCGACTCGGCCGGGACATGTGAAGATTTCGGTTGCGGAAGAGATTGAACGTACCTGCTTCGTGATTGAGGCAATCAAGGAACGGTTTGAGATTCCGGTTTCGTTAGATACGTACAAATATCAGGTGGCTCAGGCGGGAATTCTGGCTGGTGCCGATCTGATCAACGATATATGGGGATTTAAATGGGACGATGAGATGGCACCGCTTTGCGCGAAATACCAGATTCCGGTCTGCCTGATGCACAACCGGAAGGAAGCGGTATACAATGATTTTATTGCGGATGTGATCGCAGACATGAAGGAGTGCGTACAGATTGCGCGCGCATCAGGACTTGCCGACGATAAGATCATCTTAGATCCGGGGATTGGATTATTCGCAAAGACTACGGAAGAGAACTTAAAGTTTATGAACCATCTGGAGGATCTGGTTGCACTCGGATATCCGGTACTGCTTGGAACTTCGAGAAAATCCATGATTGGAAATACACTGAATCTGCCGGTTGACGAGCGAGAGGAAGGAACAATGGCAACTTCTGTCTTAGGACTGGTGAAGGGGTGCAGCTTCTTCCGTGTACATGATGTGAAGAAAAATGTGCGTGCGCTTGCGATGACAGATGCAATGCTCAAGGCATAAGATGGCAGGCGTGTGTCATAACGCTGTCAGGGCATTTGCTATGGAATAGGAGACGGAAAAGGACAGAAAAGAAATGGATAAAATATGGATTAAAGATTTAGAGATATTTGCATATCACGGTGTCCTTGCAGAAGAAAAAAGAAATGGACAGAAATTCTATGTAACTGTATCTATGGATGTGGATCTGCATGCGGCAGGCATGACAGATGATCTGGACAAAACGGTCAATTATGCAGAAGTATGTGAACTGATCCGGCGGACGATGCAGGAGGAAAGCTATGATCTGATTGAGGCAGCAGCGGAGAATGTTGCAGATGCGATTTTGCTTGCCTATCCACAGATAAAGATGGTTCATGTGATTGTAAGCAAGCCGGGGGCTCCTATTCCGATGGACTTTGATACGGTCTGCGTGGATATTACAAGAGGCAGACATATTGCGTATCTGGGTATCGGTTCCAATCTCGGAGATAAGGAGGCATACCTTGACTATGCGGTCGATCAGCTGAACAAAGATGAGTATATTCAGGTGACAAAGGTTTCTTCCTATATAATAACAGAACCATATGGCGATGTGGAACAGGATGATTTCTTAAATGGCTGTCTGGAGATTGAGACAATCTATTCTCCACAGGATCTGCTGGCTGTTATCAACGATATTGAACAGGGTGCCGGCAGAAAGCGGCTGATCCACTGGGGTCCAAGAACTTTGGACATTGACATTTTGCTCTATGATCAGGAAATGATCATGGAAGACACGCTGAAGGTGCCGCATGTGGAGATGGCAAAGCGCGCGTTCGTGCTTGAACCACTTGCCGAAATCGCACCATATGCCTACCATCCGGGCTACCATAAGACGATCATCGAACTACTGGAAATATTACAAAACAAAAAAGATTAAACTACAATATAAGAAAAACTATATTCAAGGGAGCGGCAAATGACATGCGTATGCCATTTGCATTGTAACCGGAAGTATATAAATGAGCAGATAATTATCCGATACAATCGATGTGTAGAAATCATGCGGGACACTGGTATTTATCCTAACGCAGACCATTGGAGCACATCAGCACTTAGCGAGTAACGCATTCATTCGCAGAATGATGTGTTAGGAGCTTAGTGTCTGCTATGTGCGGAAGTGAGCGAGAGCGCGTCTGCGTATGGATAATAGCAGTGTTCTGCATGAGACATACAGGAAATGTCGGATAATTATCTGCGGATGAAATAGGGAGGTAAAAACTATGGCATACAAAATGTTTGCCGCCATCTACGTGGGAAGCAGCGAGATATCCATGAAGATCTTCCAGGTAAATGGCAGAAAATCATTTCGACAGATCGACAGTGTCAGCCGGATACTGGAACTAGGGCGGGACACCTACCGCGAAGGAAAACTGAGCCAGGAATCTATCCGGATGATCTGTGAAGAACTTAACGGGTTAAAGAATAAGATGGACGAATATAAAATCACGGAGTACCGGGCCTATGCAACGAGTGCCGTGCGTGAGGCGAAGAATATGGATCTGGTGCTCGATGTGATTAAGCATACAACAGGCATCCGTGTGCAGGTGCTGAGTAATTCCGAGCAGCGTTATATCAGCTTCAAGGGGCTGGTTGCAAAATACGAGGATTTTCATCAGGTTGTAAGCAAGAATACTGCATTTGTGGATGTCGGTGCCGGAAGCGTGCAGATTTCCCTGTTTGACAAGAATAATCTGGTTGTTACAGAGAATATCCAGATCGGTGCCGTGCGTGTCCGTGATTATCTGGCGCTCATCGGACACAAATCCGGCCGGCTTGATGAGATCATGGCAGATTATGTGGATAACGATATCGTATCCTTCCGGAATATTTATCTGAAGGATAAAGAAATCAAGAATATTATTGCGGTGGGGGAAGTTGTAAGCTCCTTGAAGAAGATCGTGCCGGAGCTTTCCATTAAGGATGTGATTACGCGGGCGCAGTTCGATGCGATGTACAAGCGTGTGATCAGTATGCCGGCACAGGAGCTTGCGGAGAAATATGGTATTCCATATGAACGTGCGACATTGATGCTGCCGAACATTACAATCTACCAGTCTTTCCTGAACAACTGTAAGGCGGAGGAAATGTATGTGCCGGATGTGGATTTCTGTGAGTGCATCGTGGCAAATTACATGGACGAAGGAAGCCGGGTTGTATTCAATCATAACTTTGAAGAGGATATCGTGGCAACGGCGAATAATATTGCAAAACGGTATCGCTGCAATTGGAATCACGTGAACCAGACCGCATATTTTGCACTGAAAATATTTGATGTGATCCGGAAGCCGTTTGGACTCGATAAGATGCAGCGGCTACAGCTTCAGATTGCTGCACTTTTGCACGAATGTGGGAATTTCATCAATCTGCATGATGGAGCAAAGAACTCTTATTATATAGTTGCCAATACCGAGATCCTTGGATTGTCACATAAGGAACGGATGGAGGTCGCAAACGTGGTGAGGTATAACCCTCTGTACCTTCCGTCCAAGGATAAGATATCAGCAGAGCTCGATGGCTGTGATTATATCGTGATAGCGAAGCTGGCAGCAATCCTTCGAATTGCAAATATCCTTGACAAGAGCCACATGCAGAAGATTGAGGATATTTCGGTGACAATGAAAGAAGATAAGCTGATCATTCTGGCAAAGACGTACGAAGATATCTCGCTGGAGGCGGGACTTTTCGAGGCACGTGCGGATTTCTTCGAGCAGATCTATGGTATCAGACCGGTACTTCGGGTGAAAAGGAGTGTGTAAGACATGGACAAAAAATTATTGGAAAAACCGGAAAATTATTATAACCGGGAAATGAGCTGGCTTCAGTTCAATTACAGAATCTTAAATGAGGCGAAGGATAAGACAATCCCTCTGTTTGAACGTCTGAATTTCCTGAGTATTACAGAATCAAACCTGTCAGAGTTCTTCATGGTGCGTGTAGCATCTCTGATTGATCTCGTACACGCAGAAGTGAAGAAGAAGGACATTGCGGGACTGACACCGCAGGGACAGCTTGACCAGATCATACCGGAGACGAAAAACATGATTGCGAGCCAGTACAGTACACTGAACCGTCAGATTCTTCCGGCGATGGAAGAGAATGGACTGAAGCTGGTCAAGCATTACGAGGACTTAAACGAGAAACAGAGCCGGTTCGTAGACAAATACTTCGAGAAGGAAGTCTATCCGGTGCTTACGCCGATGGCAGTTGATTCTTCAAGACCATTTCCGCTGATCAGCAACAAGACCTTGAATATCGGCGCGTTGATCCGTGATAAGAAGAAGGATGTGATTGATATTGCAACGGTTCAGGTGCCATCGGTATTGCCCCGTGTGGTTGAGATTCCGGGCGAGGGCGGATGCAGAGAGATTATTTTACTCGAACAGATCATCGAGAAGAATTTAAACCAACTCTTCCTGAATTATGAGATTATCTGTGCACATCCATACAGAATTATGCGAAATGCAGATCTTGCAATCGACGAGGACGATGCTTCCGATCTGCTGAAGGAGATTGAAAAGCAGATCAAGAAGCGTGCGTGGGGAGAAGTCATCCGTCTTGATGTGGAGGCAGAGATGGATAAGCGCCTGTTGAAAGAGCTGAAGAAGCAGTTGAATGTCAACAGTGATTATGTCTATTCGGTAAATGGACCACTTGATCTTACGTTCCTTGGAAAGGTACGTGGACTCGATGGCTTTGATCATTTGAAGAATAAGAAATACATTCCGCAGCCGGTCAAGGGCTTGGATCTTGATGCGAATATCTTCGACCAGATCAAGAAGAAGGATATTCTGTTACATCATCCGTATGATGAGTTTACACCGGTGATCGAATTCATCAAGCAGGCAGCGATTGACCCGGATGTGCTTGCAATCAAGCAGACGCTCTATCGTGTCAGTGGCAATTCCCCGATTATTGCAGCTCTTGCACTCGCGGCGGAAAATGGCAAGCAGGTAACGGTATTAGTTGAGCTAAAAGCCCGGTTTGATGAAGAAAATAATATAAATTGGGCAAAGAAACTGGAAAAAGCGGGTTGCCATGTTATCTATGGTCTGGTAGGATTAAAGACGCATTCCAAAATTGCGCTCGTTGTCAGACGGGAAGAAGATGGCATCAAGCGGTATGTACATCTTGGAACCGGTAACTATAATGATGTTACAGCAAAGTTATATACAGATATGGGCATGTTGACTGCATCGGATGCGATTGGGGAGGATGCAACCGCAGTCTTCAATATGTTGTCGGGTTATTCCGAACCACCGGCATGGAACAAGCTGCTTGTGGCACCAATCTGGATGAAGGATCGTTTCCTGGCATTGATTGAGCGGGAAGCAGAGAATGCACGTATGGGCAAGAATGCCAGAATCATCGCCAAGATGAATTCCCTGTGTGATCCGGTGATCATCCGTGCATTGTATGAGGCTAGCAATGCAGGGGTAAAGATTGAACTGATCGTGCGTGGTATCTGCTGTCTGAAGACGGGTATCCCGGGACTTTCAGAGAATATCACGGTTCGTTCGATTGTAGGTAACTTCTTGGAGCATGCGAGAATCTTCTATTTCTATAATGATGGATTCGAGGATGTATATATGGGCAGTGCCGACTGGATGCCTAGAAATCTTGACAAACGCGTGGAGATCACATTCCCGGTTGAGGATGAGGATTTAAAGAAACGTGTCATTGAAATTTTGGAGATTCAGCTTTCTGATACATTGAAAGCATACATTTTACAGCCGGATGGTTCATATGCAAAGCAGGATCTGAGGGGGCGCGAAAAGCTTGAAGCGCAGAATTATTTCTGCAAGCAGGCGATGGGATCCTTGAAAGAGGACGATAAAAAGAAAATATCCCGTATCTTCATTCCGCGCATGAAGATCGGTGATTAATAAAAACAAGAGAGGAGACTTAAAAAGTGGAAAAGTTTTTTAAGATCAAAGAAAGAGGATCAACGCTTAAGACTGAGATCTTCGCAGGTATTACAACCTTCTTCGCGATGGCTTACATTATCTTTGTAAACCCGAACCAAGTTGCAGCAGAGGGCGCAAATGGATGGCTTGTCGGATTAGGAGCGGATCCGGGAATGATGGGACAGATTTGGAATTCTGTATACATCGCATCTATCATCGTAGCAATCATCGGTACGTTGTTGATGGCATTTGTCGCAGATATGCCGTTTGCACAGGCATGTGGAATGGGACTCAATTCCTTCTTCTGTACAATCTTCGTAGCAGGATCTTTCTTCGCTGGCGAAGATGTTAAGACAGGTTATCAGGCAGGTCTTGTTATCGTATTTTTGTCAGGTATTGTATTCCTGCTTCTTTCTGTAACCGGACTTCGTAAGTACATTGCGGTATCTATGCCGGAGTGCCTGAAGAAGGCAATTCCTGCAGGTATCGGTTTGTTCATCGCAATGATCGGTTTCAAGAATGCAGGTATTATCGAAGATAACCAGTACACATTTGTACAGTTCTACGATTTTCATGGCAGAATCAAGCAGATCGGTACAGAGGTTGACGGCGTGATGGTAACAGGACTGGATGTATGGCATCAGATTGTACCGGTTGTCGTAGCTTTGCTTGGTGTGCTTATCATTGCAATCCTTGCGAAGAAGGGCATTAAGTCAAACGTGATTATTGGAATCCTTGCATCAGCAGTACTTTATTACCTGTTTATGTGGGAAGTACCTTCTTTTGATATGAGCAATATTTCTCAGTCCTTCAAGGATTTTGCAAATGTAGGTTTCTTGGGCGTATTTAATGGTGACGCATGGGATGCCGCATTTAACAGTTCGTATGTCGGCGGTGTATTCTCCGGAATTATGCTGATCGTAGCATTCTGTCTGGTAGATATGTTCGATACGATCGGAACCATCTATGGTACAGCCGCATCTGCAAACATGATGGATGAGAATGGCGATCCGATCAGCATGAATGAGTGTATGCTCTGTGACTCAATCGGTACAGTATCCGGTGCATTGCTTGGTACATCTACATGTACAACATTCGTAGAGTCCGCATCTGGTGTTGGTGCCGGTGGTAGAACAGGATTTACAAGTATTGTAACAGCAATCTGCTTCGCATTCTGTCTGTTCTTAAGCCCGCTTGCAAGTGTGATTCCAAGCTGTGCAACTGCACCGGCTCTGATCTATGTAGGTGTTCTTATGGCCAGAAACTTTGCAAAGGTAGATATGGACGATATGCTTTCTGCAGTTCCGGCTTTCCTTGCATTGATCATGATGCCTTTAACCTACTCTATCTCAAATGGTATCGGTATCGGAGCAATCGCTTATGTTGTAATTGCACTGTTCACAGGTAACTTCAAGAAGAAGGATATTGTGATTACAGTTATCGCTGCATTGTTCGTATGTAAGTTCATCTTCGTCACGATGTAGTAATAAATTATGCAGACTTGATGATGTTTGAAACTGATGTGGAGAGCATTGCTGTACATGCATTAGTTTCTTTCTTTAGTCATAGAAGGATAAAAAGGATCGTACTTGCGGGGTGCGGTCCTTTTTGTGTAATAAATGGTTATGTAGAATTGTATGCGTACATATATTTATCGGATGATTCACACGTATCATCCGATAAATGAGACAGTATTATACAATGTTCACAATCCAAATTGTGCAATTTGACGAATAATGAAAAGGAAACGGATGAAAAAATTGGATAGTATTTCTTGTTGACTAATTTGCTATATGTGTTATACTTCAAATAGAACAGAAAAAGGGATACAGATCCGGAAGGGAGTTGAGAAGTATGGATGCTGAAAAGTTTACTAAGAAATCATTGGAAGTAATAGAAAGTTGTGAGAAGCTTGCTTACGAGTATAACAATCAGGAATTGACACAGGCGCATCTGATGTATGCGCTCGTAACGATAGAGGATAGTCTTGTTGCAAAGCTGCTTACAAATATGGGAATCAATATGGATGCATTTACCGGCGAATGTGAGAAGCTGGTTGCGAATCGTCCGAAGGTATCGGGCGGACAGTTGTTTACAAGTCCGGAATTTTCTAAGGCATTGATCCAGGCAGAAAAAGAAGCAAAGCAGATGGGTGATGACTATATTTCGGTTGAGCACATTTTCTTAGGCCTGCTGGAGAAGGCAGATAAGGATATCAAGCGTGTGATAAATGCGTATGGTATCACAAGAGGAAAATTCCTTGAAGTGCTGGCAAATATCCGCGGTAACCGGAAGGTGGAGAGTGACAATCCGGAAGACACTTACGATGCACTGAACAAATACGGATACAATCTGGTACAACGTGCCAGAGAGCAGAAGCTCGATCCGGTCATCGGACGTGACAACGAGATCCGGAATATCATCCGAATCCTGTCCCGTAAGACGAAGAACAACCCGGTCTTAATCGGTGAGCCCGGTGTAGGTAAGACTGCCGCTATCGAAGGACTGGCACAGCGTATCGTACGTGGTGATGTCCCGGATTCGCTCAAAGATAAAGATATTTTCGCTTTGGATATGGGCGCGCTGCTGGCAGGTGCCAAGTATCGTGGTGAGTTTGAGGAACGTCTGAAGGCTGTTCTTGATGAAGTGAAGAATTCCGAAGGTCATCTGATCTTGTTTATCGATGAGATTCATACAATCGTCGGAGCCGGTAAGACCGAGGGCTCTATGGATGCGGGTAATATGTTGAAGCCTATGCTTGCGCGTGGTGAGCTGCATTGTATCGGTGCGACAACACTGGATGAATACCGGAAATACATCGAGAAGGATGCGGCATTGGAGCGTCGTTTCCAGCCGGTTATGGTGAACGAACCGACTGTGGAAGATACAATTTCCATCCTGCGTGGTATTAAGAACCGGTATGAAGTGTTCCATGGTGTCAAGATCAGTGATGGCGCACTGGTTAGTGCCGCAACACTTTCGAACCGTTATATCACCGATCGTTTCCTGCCGGATAAGGCAATTGACCTGGTTGATGAGGCATGTGCGATGATCAAGACGGAACTTGATTCCATGCCTGCCGAATTGGATGAGATATCCAGAAAGATCATGCAGAGGGAGATTGAGGAAGCCGCTCTTAAGAATGAGACCGATCATCTGAGTCAGGACCGTCTGCAGGTACTCCGGAAAGAGCTGGAGGATCTGCGTGAACAATCCAAGCAGATGAAGGCAACCTGGGAACATGAGAAGCAGGATGTCGAGCGTGTACGGAAGCTTCGGGAAGAGTTAGAAGATGTGAATAACCAGATTCAGGTCGCGCAGCGGGAATACAATCTGGAGAAGGCAGCAGAACTGCAATATGGAAAACTGCCTCAGATCAAGCAGGAGTTGGAACATTTGGAGGCACAGGTCAGTGAGAAGGACAGAAGTCTGGTACATGAGTGTGTCACAGAGGAAGAGATTGCGAAGATTGTTGCAAAATGGACAGGAATTCCGGTTGCAAAGCTGACCGAGAGTGAGCGTAACAAGACCTTGCATCTGGGGGATGAACTGCATAAGCGTGTCGTCGGACAGGATGAAGCAGTCCGTCTGGTCAGTGATTCCATCATCCGTTCTAAGGCAGGCATCAAGGATCCGACAAAACCGATTGGATCGTTCCTGTTCCTTGGACCGACTGGTGTAGGTAAGACAGAACTTGCGAAGTCACTTGCTGCTGCGCTGTTTGATAATGAAGCAAACATGGTGCGTATCGATATGAGTGAATACATGGAGAAGCACAGTGTGGCACGTCTGATTGGAGCGCCTCCGGGATATGTCGGATACGATGAAGGTGGACAGCTTACAGAAGCAGTCAGACGGAAGCCGTATTCCGTTGTCCTCTTTGATGAGGTAGAAAAGGCACATCCGGATGTATTCAATGTACTGTTGCAGGTACTTGATGATGGACGTATCACAGACTCGAAGGGTAAGACGGTCGATTTCAAGAATACGATCCTGATCATGACATCAAACATTGGCTCTGAGTATCTGCTTGAAGGTATCGATGAGAATGGCGAGATCAAATCGGAGGCGTCGGCACAGGTTATGGCAGGCTTGAAGAATCATTTCCGTCCGGAGTTTTTGAACCGTCTGGATGAGATTATCATGTTCAAGCCACTTGACAAGGCGTCTATCAGTGGTATTGTCAATCTGCTGCTTACAGATCTTAATAAGCGGATTGCAGATAAGGAACTGACACTGAAACTCACCGATGCAGCGATGGATCATGTTATCGAAGCCGGTTACGATCCGCATTATGGGGCGCGGCCACTCAAGCGTTATCTGCAGAAGAATGTGGAGACACTGGTTGCGAAGAGCATCCTGTCGAATGAGCTTCGTGCAGGCGATACGATTACACTTGATTATGATGGCAATGCTCTGTATATCAAGAAGTAAGCTATATAAAATCGGAATACCGTCAATATGGGAGCAATCCTGTATTGACGGTATTTTTTTCGCCCGATTACGTGGGCGCATGATTGTATGCAGCAATTCCGGCTGAGTATCAGAATGTGAGCATAGCTGCTCAGTGTCGATGTTGGAGTAAATGTCGGTATTTGAAGATGACTGCTCAAACATGAAAAAATGATATGAAGTTTGTTCAGAGTAAAGAACAAATAATGTTATAGTTTGCTCCAATTCTTTTTACAATTTTTTGAATAAGTTGGAGCAATTGCGCAAGAAAACCGTATCTGCACCGAGATACATGGAATGACAAGGAAAAACAATAGGAGTAATTTATCTATAATTACAAAAAGACTCCAAAGCAAGCAGACGGTAAGAATCGTCGTTGGAGTATAATTAAGCATATTAGTTATATTGATCCTAAAAAACTTCAAAACGAGCCGGTAGTAAAAATCACGGTTGGAGTATAATTTATTGTATTTGACATATTGCTCCTAAAAGGTTGTTCAGACTACAAAAACATGGTAAAATAAGCAAGGCAAAACGTGCAGGATATACATGCGTAAGTATATAGAATGTAGATGAATCACATATAATTTCAAGATGGTCTGTAAGCGTATAGATATGTTTGAATCTTAGAAGTTCTTAATACTTGAAGGATTATTTAGAAATGATTGAACACGATGTTCAATCAAGTCGCCACTGAGCCATGGATGGCGAATTGGCGACGGTTTCGTGCGGTGTTAATATGTGAATCAGAGCATTTAGAACTTCTTAGGTTCAATACATTTATATGCGACAGACTATGTGAAATTATATGTGATTTGGAGAGACGCATATACTTACGCATGTATATCACGGCATGTAAGAAAGGAGACAAAACTATGTGGGCAAACGAAAGTGTATTTTATCAGATTTATCCGCTTGGCTTCTGTGGCGCACCATTTGAAAACGATGGAAAACTGGTGTCACGAATCAAGAAGGTAGAGGATTGGATTCCTCACATCCAGAAGCTTGGCGCAAACGCAATATATTTCTCGCCGGTATTTGAGAGTGATACACACGGTTACAATACGAGGGATTATACGAAGATTGACTGCCGTCTTGGCACGAATGAAGATTTCAAGGAGGTTGTCGACAAGCTGCATGCAGCAGGAATTAAGGTTGTCTTAGATGGAGTATTCAATCATGTGGGACGAGGCTTCTGGGCATTTCAGGATGTACTGAAAAACCGCTGGGATTCCCCATACAAGGATTGGTTCCATATCAGCTTTGACGGCAATTCCAATTATAACGACGGACTCTGGTATGAGGGATGGGAAGGAAACTTCGACCTTGTCAAATTAAACCTTCGCAACGAAGAAGTAATCCAGCACATTTTATCCTGTGTGAAGGGATGGATCGATGAGTTCGATATCGACGGACTCCGGCTGGACGTGGCATATTGCCTAGATCATGATTTCATTCGCAGACTGCGCACACACTGTGACGGCTTGAAACAGGATTTCTTCTTATTGGGAGAATTGCTGCACGGTGATTACAATGTATTCGTAAACGATGGCATGCTGCATAGCGCGACAAACTACATGTGTTACAAGGGACTTTATTCAAGCTTCAACTGCATGAACATGTTCGAGATCATTCATAGTCTGCTGCAGCAGTTTGGACCGGAAGAATGGACTCGCTATAAAGGAAAACATTTCCTGTCCTTCGTGGATAATCACGATGTGACAAGAGTGGCAAGCATCCTGAATAACAAGAATCATCTGCCGCTTATTTATGCACTTGCATTCGGCATGCCGGGTATCCCTTGTGTATACTATGGAAGCGAGTGGGGGGCAGAAGGCAGAAAAGAAGAGGGAGATCCGTCTTTGCGTCTCAGCTATGAGAAGCCGGAATGGAACGAACTGACAGACTGGATCAGCAAGCTGGCAGAGGCAAAGAAGCATAGCGAGGCATTGAATTACGGTGGTTTCCGTTCGGTTGTACTCACGAATCATCAGTGCATCTTCGAAAGAAAATCCGAGCATGAACGCGTGCTTGTGGCAATTAATGCAAGTGACCAGCCATATACGGCGCATTTTGATGCCGGATGTGGAATGGCACAGGATCTGATTACCGGACAGCCGCATGATTTCGGAGGCGGCTCTGAACTTCCTCCATATTCTGCAGCATTCTGGAAGATGGAGCATTAATGACTGTTAAATTATATAAACACCATAGATAAGAAATATCTGCACATCCGGCAAGGGCGCAGGCTGATTCCTTCAACAAATAAAAAGTCTCGCATAAACTATACAGAAGGTGTATGTTTGCGAGGCTTTTTATGGCAGTGAAAATCGTGATTGACGCCGGACATGGTGGATATGATGCCGGCGCTACGTATAATGGAAGAAGAGAGAAGGATGATACGCTGGCACTGGCACTTGCGGTCGGTGAGATATTGGAGGCACAGGGATACGATGTCATCTATACGAGAACGGATGATGTCTATGACTCCCCGGTGCAGAAGGCACGGATCGGAAATGAGAGCGGGGCGGATTTCTTTGTATCTATTCACCGGAATTCTTCTCCGTCACCGAACCAGTATAATGGTGTACAGACGTTAATCTATAATAATGCCGGACTGAAGGCAGTGATGGCGGAAAATGTGAACAAAGAACTCGAACAGGTCGGTTACCGGAACATCAATGTCGTGGAACGACCGGACCTTGCGGTACTCCGGCGTACGAAGATGCCGGCAATTTTGGTAGAAGCCGGATTTATCAACAGCGATGAGGACAATAATCTCTTTGATACAAAGTTTTCGGAGACAGCGGAGGCAATCGCACGCGGTATCGACGAGACAATCCGGGATGCGGGCTATGCAGTGTCGCAGACTGGAAATCGGGAAGGTGCGGTAAAGACTGCCATACAGAACGAAAAACGGGGAACTGCAACGAGTGCCAGTGCAGATGAAAACCAGAAAAATAAAGTATATACCGGTACACAGGTGGTAAATGAGTATTACGGGATTTCGCGAACGGTTCCTGCATTTGCGGAAGAGGAACCACAGACATCGATGGGTTACCAGATTCTGGTTGGAATCTACCGGACATTCGGTACTGCATCATATCAGGCAAACCGGTTTATCAATGCAGGATATGATGCGATGGTGTATGAGGATGATGGATTGTATCAGGTGCGCGTCGGGGATTATGAAACAATCGAAGATGCAATCATCGCACAGCGGGAACTGCGCGACCGCGGATACGATACGCTGATTGTGCATAAGGCATAAGCTTAGAAAAACAGCACTTAAAAGAAATGTTGCAATGTATATAAATAAAATATTGGCAAATAAATCTTGGTACGATATCAGCTTTGGCATATATAAAAATATTGAAAACTGTTCAAAATTGTCGATAAAACTGAAAAATAGGTATTGACAACCATAGGTTTACATGATAAAGTATCAAACGATGAACTGCCGTAGACAGTAGGTGCCGAAAGGCATAAGCAGGTAAACGCCTACCGAGGAAGAATCGTGATGAACGAATTTTAACTCTCATACTACGGTATGGGAGTTTTTCTTTTAAGTGCAGTTTCCGTTAATATTATAAGGAGGTGCAAGACTTTGGCTAAGATCGAGTTAAAACAGCCTGTCGTTGAGGAAATCAAAGAGAATATTAAGGACGCAAAGTCAGTAGTATTGGTTGATTACCGTGGACTTACAGTTGAGCAGGATACACAGCTTCGTAAGTCAATGAGAGAGGCAGATGTCATTTACAAGGTATACAAGAATACCATGGTAAAGATTGCTATCGCTGGTACAGAGTTCGAGTCATTAAAGGACGAGCTCGAAGGACCTACAGCCGTTGTAATCTCTAAGACAGATGCAACAGCTCCTGCAAGATTGGCAGCTAATTTTGCTAAGGCAAACCCAGCGCTTGAGCTTAAGAGTGGTGTTGTTGAGGGTACTCACTACGACACAGACGGCATTAAGACAATCGCTACAATTCCTTCCAGAGACGAACTTATCTCTAAGTTCCTTGGAAGCATCCAGTCACCAATTACAAACTTTGCTCGTGTTATTAAGCAGATCGCTGAGAGCAAGGAAGCTTAATTGGAATCATTGAGATTGGAAATTACAAAACAAATTTAAATTTATAATGGAGGATTATTATTATGACAACTCAGGAAATTATTGAAGTTATCAAAGGTTTATCAGTATTAGAGTTAAATGACCTTGTAAAGGCATGTGAGGAAGAGTTCGGCGTATCTGCAGCAGCAGGCGTTGTAGTTGCAGCAGCAGGCGGAGACGGCGCTGGCGCAGCTGAGGAGAAGGATTCCTTCGATGTAGAGCTTACAGAAGTAGGTCCTAACAAGGTTAAGGTTATCAAGGTTGTTCGTGACTGTACAGGTCTTGGACTTAAGGAAGCTAAGGATGTTGTTGATGGCGCTCCTAAGGTTCTTAAGGAAGGTGCTTCTAAGGAAGAGGCTAACGAGATCAAGGAGAAGCTTGAGGCTGAAGGCGCTAAGGTTACTCTTAAGTAATTTTGATTTAAACAAAAAATGTCCGGTTTGGCAGATGCCAAGCCGGATTTTTTATCTAAGAAATGATACAAAAAATCTTTTTTATTTTTCTACAAATTTTTTCTAAAAGTGTGTTGACACAAATTTCCAACTATGTTAACATAGTAAAATGTCATTACTATGGATATGTGTGCTATAAATTCGGATAGTAAGGAAAAAACCAAATAAATTCAAGGGGTGAATGCGTCGATGAAAAAGTACAGAATGCGTCCTGTGAAATCGGGAAGAGGTATGCGAATGAGTTTTTCAACTGAGAAGAGAGTTTTGGACATGCCAAACCTCATCGAAGTACAGAAAAATTCATATCAGTGGTTCCTTGACGAAGGCTTGAGAGAAGTGTTTAAGGATATTTCTCCAATTGTCGATTACACAGGCAATTTGAGTTTGGAACTGGTTGATTATCAGTTGTGTAAGGAAGACATCAAGTATTCTATCGAAGAATGCAAGGAACGTGATGCAACTTATGCAGCTCCAATCAAGGTCAATGTGCATCTTCGTAACGAAGAGACAGGTGAAATTGCACAGCATGATATCTTCATGGGTGATCTTCCACTTATGACAGAGACAGGTACATTCGTGATCAATGGTGCAGAGCGAGTTATCGTCAGCCAGTTGGTTCGTTCTCCTGGTATCTACTATGCAATCGATCACGATAAATTTGGTAAGACCTTGTACTCATCTACTGTAATTCCAAACCGTGGAGCATGGCTGGAGTATGAGACGGATTCCAATGATGTATTTTACGTACATGTTGATAGAAATAGAAAGGTACCAATCACAGTTCTGATTCGTGCACTTGGATTTGGAACCAATCAGGAGATCATTGATCTGTTTGGTGAGGAGCCAAAGATTATGGCGAGCTTGGAGAAGGATGTTTCAAACAGTTTTGAGACAGGTGTCATCGAGCTTTATAAGCGACTTCGCCCAGGTGAACCGGAGGAAGTGGAAAATGCGACAAATCTCTTTATGGGTATGTTCTTCGATGCAAGAAGATATGATCTGGCAAAGGTTGGTCGTTATAAGTATAATAAGAAGCTTGCATTAAAGAATCGTATTGCAGGACATGTTCTGGCAGAGGATGTCGTTGATCCAAGTACTGGTGAAGTTTTGTTTGCAGCAGGCACCACTCTTACAAGAGAGGATGCAACTGCGATTCAGAACGCAGCAGTTCCTTTTGTGTACATTCAGACAGAGGAGAAGAATGTAAAGGTTCTGTCAAACATGATGGTAGATCTTTCTGAATATGTAGGTTTTGATCCGAAGGAAGTTGGCATACATGAAGCGGTTTATTATCCGGTATTAGAGAAGCTCTTACAGGAGTACGATGATGAGGACGAGTTAAAGGCTGCCATCGAAGCATCTGTAAGTGAGCTTGTACCAAAGCATATAACAAAGGAAGATATTATTGCTTCTATTAACTATAACATTCATCTGGAGTATGGTATCGGTAACGACGATGATATCGACCACTTAGGTAACCGTCGTATCCGTGCAGTTGGTGAATTGCTCCAGAATCAGTATAGAATCGGACTTTCCCGTTTGGAGAGAGTGGTTCGTGAGAGAATGACAACACAGGATAAGGATACTGTTACCCCGCAGTCTCTGATCAATATCAAGCCTGTTACAGCAGCAGTCAAGGAGTTCTTCGGAAGCTCCCAGTTGTCACAGTTCATGGATCAGAACAATCCGCTTTCCGAGCTGACACATAAGAGACGTCTGTCGGCCCTTGGACCTGGTGGCTTGTCAAGAGATCGTGCCGGATTCGAGGTTCGAGATGTACACTATACACATTATGGTAGAATGTGTCCAATCGAGACGCCTGAAGGTCCGAACATCGGTTTGATCAACTCTCTTGCTACGTATGCAAGAATCAATGAGTATGGTTTCGTTGAAGCACCATACAGAAAACTGGATAAATCAGATCCTGCCAATCCGGTTGTTACAGATGAAGTTGTATATCTGACAGCGGATGAAGAGGATAATTATATTGTTGCACAGGCAAACGAGCCATTGGATGAGGATGGACACTTCAAGAAGAACAACGTATCCGGTCGTTTCAGAGAAGAAACATCTGAGTTCCCGAAGGCGAATGTAGACTTGATGGACGTATCACCTAAGATGGTATTCTCAGTTGCGACATCCATGATTCCGTTCCTGGAGAACGATGATGCAAACCGTGCCCTCATGGGATCCAACATGCAGCGTCAGGCAGTGCCACTTCTTCGAACAGAAGCTCCGGTTGTTGGAACGGGTATGGAAGGTAAAGCAGCTGTTGACTCTGGCGTATGTATCGTTGCAAAGCATGATGGTGTTGTTGAAATGTCATCTAGTGAAAAAATCATTGTCAAGTGTGATGATGGTACATTGGATGAATACCATGTAATCAAGTTTGCACGAAGCAACCAGGGTAACTGTATGAATCAGCGCCCGATTGTAAAGAAGGGCGACCGCGTAACAAAGGGAATGGTAATCGCAGATGGTGCATCTACATCAAATGGTGAGATTGCGCTTGGTAAGAATCCATTGATCGGCTTCATGACATGGGAAGGTTACAACTACGAGGATGCTGTTCTTCTGAGTGAAAGACTGGTAAAGGAAGATGTTTATACATCTGTTCATATTGAAGAGTACGAGACAGAGGCAAGAGATACAAAGCTCGGACCGGAAGAGATCACAAAGGAAGTTTCCGGAAATGGTGACAATGCCCTGAAGGATCTCGACGAGAATGGTGTTATCCGTATTGGTGCTGAGGTTCGTGCCGGTGATATCCTGGTTGGTAAGGTAACTCCAAAGGGAGAGACTGAGGCAACTGCTGAAGAGAGACTGCTTCGTGCAATCTTCGGTGAGAAAGCAAAAGAGACAAGAGATACATCACTGAAGGTACCACATGGTGCTTATGGTGTTGTTATGGATACAAAGATCTTTACGAGAGAAAATGGTGATGAATTGCCACCAGGAGTTAACAAGTCTGTTCGTGTATATATTGCACAGAAGAGAAAAATCTCCGTTGGTGATAAGATGGCTGGTCGTCATGGTAATAAGGGTGTTATCTCGCGTATCCTTCCAGTTGAGGATATGCCATTCCTGCCAAACGGACGTCCGCTTGATATTGTGTTGAACCCATTGGGCGTACCTTCCCGTATGAACATCGGACAGGTGCTTGAGATTCACCTGAGCCTTGCTGCAAAGGTACTTGGCTTCAACGTATCTACGCCAGTCTTCGATGGCGCAAATGAGCATGATATCATGGATGCTCTGGAGATGGCAAATGATTATGCAAACTCCGATTGGGAGACATTCTATGAGAAGTATAAGGATGATACAGAGAAAGAGGTTATGGATTATCTGTATGAGCATCGAGACCACCGTGAAGAGTGGAAGGGTGTTCCAATCAACCGTACAGGTAAGGTAAAGGTACGTGATGGTAGAACCGGAGAAGAATTTGATTCACCGGTTACAATCGGATTCATGCATTATCTGAAACTGCATCACCTGGTTGATGATAAGATCCATGCACGTTCGACAGGTCCTTACGGAATGGTTACACAGCAGCCACTTGGTGGTAAGGCGCAGTTTGGTGGACAGCGTTTTGGTGAGATGGAGGTTTGGGCTCTTGAGGCTTACGGTGCATCTCATACATTGCAGGAGATCCTGACTGTGAAGTCTGATGATGTAACAGGACGTCTGAAGACTTATGAAGCAATCATCAAGGGAGATAATATCCCGGCTCCTGGTATTCCAGAATCCTTCAAGGTATTGCTTAAGGAATTCCAGTCACTTGGTCTGGATGTTGGAGTTCTCGATGAGAACGGAGAAGAAGTAGAACTTGGTGAGTCTATGGATACCGGAAATGAGAACGTGAAGAAGTTCATGGGCGAAGATCCGGATGACTTCAATGAGGATCTTGGAGAGAACGGATACAGCGGAATTAACGAAGATAACGAATTAGAGTCTTTGAATGATGATTATCTGGACGATGATTTCGACGGTAATTTCGATGATGATGAATTTTAAGGAAGGAGATTTGTAAGAGATGTTAGCGATGAATAACGAGAAAAATCAAGAGCAGCCTATAAATTTTGATGCCATCAAAATTGGACTTGCATCTCCTGAAAAGATAAGAGAATGGTCTCATGGTGAAGTAACAAAGCCGGAGACAATCAATTATAGAACTTTGAAGCCGGAAAAAGACGGACTTTTCTGCGAGAGAATTTTTGGACCGAGCAAGGACTGGGAATGTCATTGTGGTAAGTACAAGAAGATCCGCTTTAAGGGCGTTGTCTGTGACCGTTGTGGTGTAGAGGTTACAAAGGCTTCCGTACGTCGTGAGCGTATGGGACATATCGAACTTGCTGCACCAGTGTCACACATCTGGTACTTCAAGGGTATTCCAAGCCGTATCGGTTTGATGCTTGACATTTCTCCAAAGCTTTTGGAGAAGGTACTTTACTTTGCGTCTTACATTGTAATTGATCCGGGAGAGACGAATCTGGAATATAGACAGGTACTTTCTGAAGCAGAATACAGAAAGGCAGAAGAAGATTTCGGCGGAAAGTTCCGTGTTGGAATGGGTGCTGAGGCAATCAAGGAACTTTTGCAGGCAGTCGATCTGGACAAGGAGTCTGAGACATTGACAGAGGAATTGCAGACAGCAACCGGACAGAAGAGGGCACGTGTAATCAAGCGTCTGGAGGTTGTAGAAGCATTCCGTAACTCACACAATAAACCTGAGTGGATGATTCTGGATGCAATTCCGGTTATCCCACCGGATATCCGTCCAATGGTACAGTTGGATGGTGGAAGATTCGCAACTTCCGATCTGAATGATCTGTATCGTCGAATCATCAACCGTAACAACCGTCTGAAGAGACTGCTGGATCTGAAGGCACCTGACATCATCGTTCGTAATGAGAAGCGTATGCTTCAGGAAGCTGTTGATGCATTGATTGATAATGGTAGAAGAGGACGTGCGGTAACTGGTCCTGGTAACCGTGCATTGAAGTCTCTTTCTGATATGTTAAAGGGTAAGCAGGGACGTTTCCGTCAGAACCTTCTTGGTAAGCGAGTTGACTATTCCGGACGTTCTGTTATCGTTGTAGGACCGGAACTGAAGATTTATCAGTGTGGTCTTCCTAAGGAAATGGCAATCGAACTGTTTAAGCCTTTCGTAATGAAAGAACTGACAGCACGTGGAATTTGCACAAACGTAAAGGCAGCAAAGAAGAAAGTTGAGTCTTTGGAGTCGGAAGTATGGGATGTATTGGAAGATGTAATCAAAGAGCATCCGGTTATGCTGAACCGTGCCCCGACGCTTCACAGACTTGGTATTCAGGCATTTGAGCCGATTCTGGTAGAAGGTAAGGCAATCAAGCTTCATCCATTGGTATGTACCGCGTTCAACGCCGACTTCGATGGAGACCAGATGGCTGTGCACCTTCCACTTTCTGTAGAGGCACAGTCCGAGTGTAGATTCCTGCTTCTGTCACCAAACAACTTGCTGAAGCCTTCTGATGGTGGTCCGGTAGCCGTTCCTTCACAGGATATGGTACTTGGTATCTACTATCTGACTATGGAGCGTTATGCAAGTATTTCTGACGAGGAAGCTGCAAATGTAGAGATTAAGAAAGAATATCTTGCAGATGATGAGAAGGGCAATCTGGAGCAGTTGCATACAGATTGTTACGCAGGCGAGTTAGATGCAGATGATTATATCAGAGTTCGTGTCGTTGCAAAGAAGACAAAGGCAGAGACATTCTACAAGAATATTGTAGGAACAGTCAGAAACTTCATGAAGCCGAAGTTCAGCAGCGAGAACCTTGCAATGCTCGCATATGAGAACAAAGAGATTACATTACATCAGAAGATCGAAGTTGTTCGTACGGTTACGACTCCAGATGGCGAGAAGCATACAGGATTCGTTGAGTGTACACTGGGACGTCTGATTTTTAACGAGATTATTCCACAGGATCTTGGATTCGTAGACAGAACAAATCCAGATAATATCCTGGAGCCGGAAATCAACTTCCATGTTGATAAGAAGCAGTTGAAGAAGATCCTTGACAAGTGTATCAATACACACGGTGTTACAAAGACCGCAGAGGTATTGGACGATATCAAGGCAATGGGTTATAAGTACTCAACAAGAGGTGCGATTTCAGTATCTATTTCCGATATGACAGTGCCTGCATCCAAGAAGGATATTCTGGAGCATGCACAGGAAATCGTAGATAAAGAGAATATGCTGTTCGGTCGTGGATATCTGACCGACGAAGAACGTTATCATGCCGTTGTCAAGACATGGCAGGATGCCGATGACAAGCTTACAAAGGCTCTGTTGGATGGACTTGACAAGTATAACAACATCTACATGATGGCAGATTCCGGTGCCCGTGGTAGTGATAAGCAGATCAAGCAGCTGGCTGGTATGCGTGGATTGATGGCAGATACATCAGGACGTACTATCGAGCTCCCAATCAAGTCAAACTTCCGTGAAGGTCTTGACGTATTGGAGTACTTTATCTCTGCACATGGTGCTCGTAAGGGACTTTCTGATACAGCCCTTCGTACAGCCGATTCCGGATACCTGACACGTCGTCTGGTTGATGTATCACAGGATCTTATCATCCGTGATGTAGATTGTAGTGTGGATCGTGATGAGAAGCCAGGCATGTATGTTGAAGTATTTATGGAAGGTGACCGTGTAGTCGAGAGCCTGAAGGATCGTATCACAGGTCGTTATGCGGCTGAAAGCATTTTCGATAAAGATGGTAACATGCTTGTGAAGGTTAACCATATGATCACTCCAAAGCGTGCAGAGAACGTTTTGAAGAATGGTGTAGATAAGGATGGTGTTCCATTCACACTTGAGGGTGAGGCAGAACCAAGAAGAGATGCGAAGATCAAGATTCGTACGATTCTCACCTGTCGTTCACACCTTGGCGTATGTTCCAAGTGTTATGGTTCAAACATGGCAACCGGACAGGCTGTTCAGGTTGGTGAGGCAGTTGGAATCATCGCTGCGCAGTCAATCGGTGAGCCTGGTACACAGCTTACAATGAGAACATTCCATACAGGTGGTGTGGCCGGTGGAGATATTACACAGGGTCTTCCTAGAGTTGAGGAGTTGTTCGAGGCAAGAAAGCCAAAGGGACTTGCAATCATCACAGAACTTGGTGGTGTGGTTGAGATCCGTGAGACAAAGAGAAAACGTGAAGTAGTTATTACAAATCAGGAGACAGGCGAAGCAAAGGCTTACCTCATTCCTTACGGCTCACGTTTGAAGGTACAGGATGGACAGGTACTTGAAGCTGGTGATGAGCTGACAGAGGGTTCTGTAAATCCACATGATATCTTGAAGATCAAGGGCGTACGTGCTGTACAGGATTACATGATCCAGGAAGTACAGAAGGTATACCGTCTGCAGGGTGTTGAGATCAACGATAAGCATATCGAGGTTATCGTGCGTCAGATGTTAAAGAAGATCCGTATTGAGGAAAGTGGAGACAGTGAGTATCTGCCGGGAATCAATGTAGATGCACTTGAATTCGCAGAGCTGAACGAGAAGCTGGAGGCAGAAGGCAAGGAGCCGGCAAAGGGAACACAGATTATGCTTGGTATCACCAAGGCATCCCTTGCTACAAATTCTTTCTTATCAGCTGCATCCTTCCAGGAGACAACAAAGGTATTGACCGATGCTGCTATCAAGGGTAAGGTTGATCCGTTGATTGGTCTGAAGGAGAACGTTCTGATTGGTAAGCTGATTCCTGCTGGTACAGGTATGAAGCGTTATCGTTCTGTAAAGCTTGATACAGGTGATGGAAACATTGATATGTCTGAGGTAACAGGCGAAGATACAGATGGTTTTGAAGATGCAGATATTACAGTAGAAGAAACTGTGAATATCGAAGAGTAATAAAAATACACACATGGTTGTTATCAGCCATGTGTGTTTTCTTATGAAATACTTTATTTTCTAAAAAATGAAATTTTTTCTTATATTTTGCGGGTTTTCCTGTTGACATCCGACGATTTCGATAATATAATAGTCAAGCATGCGTTTAAGGCATGTAATTTGTGTGCATACTTGTGTATGCATGGTGTAAAATATTTGAATGGAGGTGAAAACATGCCAACTTTTAACCAGTTAGTTAGAAAGGGAAGACAGACTGTAGAGAAGAAGTCTACTGCACCAGCGCTCTTAAGAAGTTACAACTCACTTAAGAAAAAGCCTACTGATACAGCTTCACCACAGAAGAGAGGTGTTTGTACAGCAGTTAAGACAGCTACTCCTAAGAAGCCTAACTCAGCTCTTAGAAAGATCGCCAGAGTTCGTTTGTCAAACGGAATCGAGGTTACATCTTACATCCCGGGTGAAGGTCACAACCTTCAGGAGCACAGCGTTGTTCTGATCCGTGGTGGTAGAGTAAAGGACTTACCTGGTACAAGATACCATATTATCAGAGGTACTCTTGATACAGCAGGTGTTGCTAAGAGACGTCAGGCACGTTCTAAGTACGGTGCTAAGAGACCGAAGGATGCAAAATAAGTCGGTAGATTAGTATTGTAACAGTTCGTATTTCAAGAACTAAAAAGTGCGAAAGTGGGTTATGTTTTCCATTATTTATAGAAGGAAAGATAGCAATTTCCGCACGAACACATTTCCACAATACTCAAGTACAGCAGGTAACGGTTTGCTGTATCTCTATTGAGGGGAATGTGAGTACCGTTGAATTAATTCGGATTGAATGATCCAAAAATAATTAAGGAGGGAAGAACCGTGCCACGTAAAGGACATATTGCAAAAAGAGACGTATTAGCGGATCCAATTTATAACAATAAGATCGTTACAAAGCTTATCAACAACATCATGCTTGATGGTAAGAAGGGTGTTGCTCAGAAGATCGTTTACGGTGCTTTTGATCGTATCGCAAACGAGACTGGTAAGGAGGCTTTAGAGGTTTTTGATGCTGCTATGAATAATATCATGCCATCACTCGAGGTTAAGGCCAGACGTATCGGTGGTGCAACATACCAGGTTCCAATCGAAGTAAGACCTGACAGAAGACAGGCTTTAGCACTTCGTTGGCTGACAACTTACTCACGTGCAAGAAGTGAGAAGACTATGGAAGAAAGACTTGCAAAAGAGCTTATGGATGCAGCAAACAATACAGGCGCATCTGTTAAGAGAAAAGAAGACATGCACAAGATGGCAGAGGCAAACAAGGCATTTGCTCATTACAGATTCTAGTTTTCGGGTGCATATATACTAAAATAAGGAGGAAAAAACCTTGGCTGGAAGAGAATATCCACTTGATAGAACAAGAAACATCGGTATCATGGCACATATTGATGCTGGTAAGACAACTCTTACAGAGAGAATTCTTTACTATACCGGTGTAAACTATAAGATTGGTGAGACTCATGATGGCGCTTCTACCATGGACTGGATGGAGCAGGAGAAAGAGCGTGGTATCACAATCACATCTGCTGCTACAACATGTCACTGGACATTAGAGGATCATCATAAGAAGAAGCCAGGTGCTTTAGAGCACCGTATCAACATCATCGATACTCCGGGACACGTAGACTTTACTGTTGAGGTAGAGCGTTCACTTCGTGTATTGGACGGAGCAGTTGGTGTATTTGATGCAAAGGCTGGTGTTGAGCCACAGTCAGAGAACGTATGGCGTCAGGCTGACACATACAATGTTCCACGTATGGCATTTATCAATAAGATGGATAAGATGGGTGCAGACTTCTTCATGTCTGTACAGACAATCATTGACCGTCTTGGCAAGAATGCAATTCCTGTACAGATTCCAATCGGACAGGAGGATGATTTCATCGGACTGATCGATCTGTTCGAGATGGATGCATACTATTATAAGAACGATGAGGGTACAGATATCGAGATCACAGAGGTTCCTGCAGATTTGAAGGAGCTTGCTGATAAGTGGCATGAGAATCTGGTAGAGAAGTGTTGTGAGCTTGATGATGACCTTATGATGCAGTATCTTGAGGGTGAGGAGCCATCTGTCGCTGATATGAAGGCTGCACTCCGTAAGGGTACAATCGCAAACGAGGCAGTTCCTGTATTCTGTGGTTCTGCATACAAGAACAAGGGTGTCCAGAAGATGCTTGATGGTGTCATTGAGTATATGCCTGCTCCTACAGATATCCCTGATATCACAGGTACAGACGAAGATGGTAACGAGGTAACTCGTCCTTCATCTGATGAGGCTCCATTTGCAGCACTTGCATTTAAGATTATGACAGATCCTTTCGTAGGAAAGTTAGCTTTCTTCAGAGTATATTCCGGTACATTGAACTCAGGTTCTTATGTACTGAACGCAACAAAGGGTAAGAAGGAGCGTGTAGGACGTATCGTTCAGATGCATGCAAATTCCCGTACAGAGATCGACAAGGTTTACTCTGGTGATATCGCTGCAGCAGTTGGATTCAAGGTTACAACAACCGGTGATACAATCTGCGACGAGCAGCATCCGGTAATCCTTGAGTCTATGGAATTCCCTGAGCCGGTTATTGAGCTTGCTATCGAGCCAAAGACAAAGAATGATCAGGGTAAGATGGGTGAAGCTTTGGCAAAGCTTGCTGAAGAAGATCCTACATTCCGTGCACATACAGACAAAGAGACAGGTCAGACAATCATCGCAGGTATGGGCGAGCTTCACTTGGAAGTTATCGTTGATCGTCTTCTCCGTGAGTTTAAGGTTGAGGCAAACGTTGGTGCACCTCAGGTTGCTTACAAGGAGACATTTACAAAGGCTGTTGATGTAGATAGCAAGTATGCTAAGCAGTCTGGTGGTCGTGGTCAGTATGGTCACTGTAAGGTTAAGTTCGAGCCTATGGATCCAAACGGCGAAGAGCAGTTTATTTTCGAGTCAACTGTTGTCGGTGGTGCTATTCCTAAGGAATATATCCCAGCTGTTGGTGAAGGTATCGAGGAAGCAGCAAAGGCTGGTATTCTTGGCGGATATCCGGTACTTGGTGTTAAGGCAAACGTTTATGATGGTTCTTACCATGAAGTCGATTCTTCAGAGATGGCATTCCACATCGCTGGTTCTATGGCATTCAAGGATGCTATGGCAAAGGGTGGAGCAGTGCTTCTTGAGCCTATCATGAAGGTTGAGGTTACAATGCCTGAGGAATATCTCGGTGATGTAATCGGTAGCCTGAATGCAAAGCGTGGACAGATCCAGAGCATGGACGATATCGGTGGTGGAAAGATTGTTAAGGCATTGGTTCCACTCGCTGAGATGTTCGGTTACTCTACAGAGCTTCGTTCTTCTACACAGGGACGTGGTAACTACTCAATGTTCTTCGAGAAGTATGAGCAGTGTCCAAAGAACATTCAGGAGAAGGTTCTTGCAAACAAGAACGCATAATTTGTCTGCAAAGTATATTTGTGGTATAAATTTATAAAAATGCTTGAAAATATCGCTATATTTTAATATAATGATTTTTAGCCGAGTAAACGCCCGGAAAGGGCAATAAAATGCCCGGAGGGGCTATATTAAGGAGGAAATTATAATGGCAAAGGAAAAGTTTAACAGATCAAAGCCACATTGTAACATTGGTACAATCGGACACGTTGACCACGGTAAAACTACTTTAACAGCTGCAATTACAAAGGTATTGGCTGCTAGAGTTGCTGGTAACACAGCTACAGATTTCGAGAACATCGATAAGGCTCCAGAAGAGAGAGAAAGAGGTATCACTATCTCTACAGCTCACGTTGAGTACGAGACAGAGAAGAGACATTACGCACACGTTGACTGTCCGGGCCATGCTGACTATGTAAAGAACATGATCACTGGTGCTGCACAGATGGATGGTGCTATCCTCGTTGTTGCTGCAACTGATGGTGTTATGGCTCAGACAAAGGAGCATATCCTTCTTTCACGTCAGGTAGGTGTACCTTATATCGTAGTATTCTTGAACAAGTGCGATATGGTTGACGATGAGGAGCTTCTTGAGCTCGTTGAGATGGAAGTTACAGAGCAGCTTGAAGAGTATGATTTCACAGATTGCCCAATCGTTAAGGGTTCTGCTCTTAAGGCTCTTGAAGATCCAATGGGTCCTTGGGGCGACAAGATCATGGAACTTATGGATACAGTAGATTCTTATATTCCAGATCCTCAGAGAGATACAGATAAGGACTTCATCATGCCTGTTGAGGACGTATTCACAATCACAGGTCGTGGTACTGTTGCAACTGGTAGAGTTGAGGCTGGTGTTATTCATCTTAACGACGAAGTTGAAATCGTTGGTATCAAGCCAGAGAAGCAGAAGACAACTGTAACAGGTATCGAGATGTTCCGTAAGCTCCTTGACGAAGGTCAGGCTGGTGATAACATCGGTGCTCTTCTTCGTGGTATCAAGAGAGAGGATATCGTACGTGGACAGGTTCTTTGTAAGCCAGGTTCAATCACATGTCATACAAAGTTCACAGCTCAGGTTTACGTTCTGACAAAGGACGAGGGTGGTCGTCATACACCATTCTTCAACAACTATCGTCCACAGTTCTACTTCAGAACAACTGATGTAACTGGTGTATGTAACCTTCCAGCTGGTACAGAGATGTGCATGCCTGGTGATAACGTAGAGATGACAATCGAACTCATCCACCCAATCGCTATGAGCCAGGGTCTTACATTCGCTATCCGTGAGGGTGGTAGAACTGTAGGTTCAGGACGTGTTGCTACTATCATTGAGTAATTAAATACTGTTTGAGTATTAATTGACTTTATTGGCTCAGCCCTTTGTTTACAAGGGGTTGAGCCTTTTTATATGCGTCCGGCGAAGCCTACGCATGGGCTTAAGTCATTTTTGCGGACTTGTTGTGGGCTTATTTTATCCTTTGGACTTACGACTTTGAACTTTGTGCCTTGTGGTTTGGGTTCTTCCGATGTTTCTGGCGGGGCAGTTACATCGGATGTTTCCATGTCCTTTTGGTGCTGTTTCTGCATCATATCCACCACTTGCTGATGCTTATTTGGATACAGGTGGGAGTAGGTGTTTAAGGTAGTCTGTACTTTTTCGTGCCCTAACCGTTCTGATATGAGTAGTGGTGCGCATCCCAAGTTGATAAGATAGCTGGCGTGGGAGTGGCGGATGTCGTGGATTCGAATCTTTTTCACTCCGCTTTTCTTGCAAGCCCTTGCCATTGCATTATTGATATAAGATTTGGTGAAGGGGAAGACCCTGTCCGTATCTTTCAAATCATAAAGCTTTGACATATAATCTTTGACTTCATTCATTACAAAGTCCTGTATGATGATGTTCCGGATACTCTTGGGTGTTTTGGGTGGTGTAACCACATCCTGCTTTTTATACGCTGTAGACTTTTGGTGATGTCGAGGGTGTTCTTCTCGAAATCAAAGTCTTTCGGTGTCAAAGCGAGGAATTCTCCAAAACGGATACCGGAGTAGTACAGTAGTGAAAACGAAACATGTGCGATAGGATCATCTTCCATTGTAGCCAGTAACCGGTCAAATTCGTCCTTTGTCTAGAAGTTTACCACAACCTCTCGTTTTCCCATTCTGCCCGCTTTGTGACAGGGATTTTCAGCTAAGTTGAAGTAGCCCACTGCATAATTGAAAAGTGCGGTAATCATATTCTGCATCCGGTCTAAATAGGAGTTAGAATAATCTTTTGCAATCATTTCATTTTGCCAAGCTCGGATGTCCTTGGGAGTAATTTTATTGATGGGCTTATTCTCAAAATAAGGGAGAATGAGCTTTTCAAATACATGCTTCTTTTCGTCGATGGTGCTCTGGCGGCATCGGTGTCCCATATCCTCTATATAAATCTCGTACATAGAGCGGAAGGTCATATCCGTACTGCCTTTCTGCTTTCTTAGAAAATCTGCTTCCCATTCCTTTGCTTCACGCTGAAGCTTAAAGCCTCGTTTCTTTATCTGTTTTTCTTTCCGGTAAAATCTTCATAATAACATCTGACATACCAGGTTCCTCGTTCTTCGTCTTTATAGACCGGCATATTGTTTACCTTTAAGGTTTGCAGACCATCTGATGTTTGATGTTCCTAATGTAACGATTGCTTCCAAGTGCTGTCTGGAGGACCCGGAGTGGAAACCACCTTTTGAAGCAGGCATAGTGATTACAAACTTTGCATTCAACGGAGATGAATCCACGCCACATCTTCATATGACATTTGTTCCTTATTCCGATAATTGCAGTCGTGGGCAGAAAATCCAGAACGCATTGGCGCAGACTTTTACGCGAATGGGTTATAAGACTACCATGGAGCAGGCAAGAGATGCCTCGGATGAGCTGGTGTGGCGGGATACACCGGAGGGAAAGAAACCTCAGATGGTGCGAACAGCCTACGGTGCGGTTGAGTGGATAGAGGAGCAGAAAAACTGGATTGCAGAGGATTATGGAAAAGAATATCGGTTGGAAACGCTTGTTCAAGGGTAAAAACGAGCGTGGCGATTTACTTCTTTTTGATTATCGAAGGGAGCGTGCGGCAGAAAAGGTATTGGAAGCGGAACGTGAGAAGGAAAGGAAAGAAAATGCTCTGCGGCACATTCAAACCCTGTCAGAGAAAACAATCAAAAAGCTGGATGAAGAGATATCTGCCAAGAATATAACGCTGGAATGTACGGATGCCTTAATCGAAATTAGAAAAAACGATATGGCAGAGTGGGAAGAAAAGGCGGAATATTCCAAGTCGGAATATCTGAAGGCAGATGAGCTTCTGCCGGATAAAAAGAAAGAAGTGGAGGAGGTACAAGGGGATCTTTCCAAAGTGACGGAGGAATTGGATGAAGCAACCCGTAAAAAGGAGATTGCCTTGGATTTGTACCACAGGTTATCAACGGATATAGAGAATACGGATTTGTTTGATAAGGTGGTAGATTTAACCTACGAAAATGAACAGTTACGGAGTAAGATTCAGATCTTGCAGGATAAGCTGGAAAAAGCCTATGAATTCATGAAGCAGTTTGTAATCAATGGAAGGAACATGCTGGATGTGTTCCGGGAGCGAATTGGCGAAGTGAAGGAGTGGGGGCACAGGAAGGTTGCTGGAATGGGTCGGTAGGGGATGCCCCAAGTGGTAGAGATGCTGCTTGGGGTGCTTTTACTAATATGTTATAAGTTAAAAGATGTTGAATTTCATTAATAAACATAAGAGGTAATTATTGACACAGATATTACTATATAGTAATATCCTATATAGAAAGGAGGAGAAGGGTTGGAAACTAAAGGTGGTTTTTTGATTTCGCGTATTAAACAGGTGGGGACTAGAATATTTGACCGTATGTTGGCAGACTCGGGGATTGATTCATTTAATGGTGCACAGGGACGAATTTTATATGTTCTTTGGCAGAATGAAGACATCAGTATTAGTAGTTTGTCCGCACAAACAAGTCTTGCAAATACAACACTTACTAATATGCTTGATCGTATGGAAAATATAGGATTGATAGTTAGAAAACCGGATCCAAAAGATCGTCGAAATAAGTTAATTGCACTTACAGAAAAAGCAAAATCCTTGCAAGATGATTACACGAGAATTTCACAGCAAATGAATGAAATCTATTACACCGGTTTCACAGACGCAGAGATAATGCAGTTTGAATCATATTTGCAACGCATACTAAGTAATTTGGAAAAGGAGTAATGAGATTATGAAGAAAGTATCAGTGCCGACAACAAATGATATATGTCCTCAAACACTGTTTGTCTATGGCAGTATGAATGAGAACGGTACACCGAATTTTGGGTTGTTTTGCTGGTTTAGTTATTGTTGGTTTGAACAACTTGGAGTAATATGCGCCATTGGTGGAAGTAAAAGAACATTAGAAAACATTCGAAGAAACGGAGTTTTTTCTGCTAATCTTGTAACGGAGAACAATTTACCCTTAGCAGATTATTTTGGAACGGCGGATGGCAGAGATAATGATAAGATGGATGTATCTGTTGAATGGGAAAAGGGTGCAGTGCTATCTGTTCCTATTCTTTGTAGTAGCCCAATTAGTTTTGAACTTGAAATAGATAAGGAAATATCTACTGGTGAGAAAGATGAGGTTGTACTATTATGTCGAATTCGAAATACACTTAAAGATGAATGCTTTGTGGATTCTTCAATGACCTCAGAGGAAATTTTCAAAGCTACAGCAGCGGTACGAACTTGTGTAGATTGTGACTATTGGTCATGGGATGGAAAATATCTTGGAAAATGGCATGAAAGAGCAAAAGAAATTAAGGCTAATGTAGAGATTGGTGCAGCAGCCCGAGGAAACTAAAAATAGAGATTATATGAACAACTAATAAGAAAATAATGGAAAGGTTTATAAAATGGAAGTTTTTGAAGCGATAGAAAAAAGACGAACTGTTCGAGAATTTGAAAATGAAAGCATTTCTCAGGAAATAATTGAAAAAATTATCAATGCAGGATTACAGGCTCCTACAAACGACCATATGCGAGATTGGCATTACATAGTGATTCGGGATAAGAATAAAACACTAAAGCTGCTTGATATTATTCCTAAAGGTATTTCTGATGAAGATATGGAACAGCTTATAAAGGATTGGAATTTAAAAGACAGTGAACAGCAGAGCTGTTATAGAAATGCTGTGCCAAAACAGCAGAAAATGTTGTTAGAAGCTTCGGTTATTGTAATTCCACTCTTAAAACAAAAAACCGATATTTTGCATCCGGATAATATATCGCACCTTAATGGATTTGCTTCTATTTGGTGTAGTATTGAAAATATTTTCCTTGCTTCAACTGCGGAAGGCTATGGATGTGCTCTGCGTGTTCCGCTTGGTAATGAGGGGGAATACGCAAGGGAAGTGCTTGGCTTTCCAAATGATTACTTTATGCCCTGCTTTATTGGAATTGGTAGGCCGAAAGCGGATGCTGACGTTGTAAAACAAAAAGATATAACGGTGAAGGATAGGATTCATTGGGATATATGGTAAAACAGATTGTATTCAACGTAAACAAAGAGGTGAGATGCAAATAATGGGTTTAGAAAAAGTTTTAAAGTTTATTAAGAAACAAAGAGTAAGTTTTATATGTTCTGTAGATGAGAATGGTTGCCCAAATGTGAAAGCAATGCTGAAACCAAGAAAGATAAATGGAATGAGGAAATTTTATTTTTCTACAAACACATCATCACTTAGGGCGAAACAGTTTCTAAGCAATCCAAATGCCAGTATATATTTTTATCACAAAGGACTGATTAAATACACAGGCGTTATGCTGGTGGGTAGGATGGAAGTATTAACAGACCAAGAAACAAAGGATATGATTTGGAGAAAAGGAGACACCATGTTTTATAAGAAAGGTGTTACAGATCCGGATTATTGTGTTCTGAAATTTACTGCACAGAGCGGCAGATATTATTGTGATTTGAAGACGGAGAGTTTTGAAGTATAAATGGTAGAAAGGCAGAATGTATTTCTGTGGAGGAAACGATTAAGCGGATGAAGGGATAAGTGCAGAATGGAAGAAGTTATAAAAAGGTATTTTCAATGCTGGCTGGATAAAGATATTGATGCGGTAAAGGAGATTTTTAGCGACGATATTATCTACAGCGAGTGTTATGGTCCGGTGTATAAAGGCATTGGACAGATAATCAGATGGTTTGAGGATTGGAACCGGAAAGGCACTGTTTTGCAGTGGGATATAAAGCGTGTGGTTGTGTCTGGGAATACAGCTGTTGTGGAATGGTATTTTAAATGTGATTACGAGGGCAATGTGGATGGTTTTGACGGAGTTACCATTGCAGAGTTTGATGCGGATATGAAGATTTGTGATTTGAAGGAGTTTCAGTCGAAGGCAGAGCATTATTGTCCGTATGGGGGATGAGGGATTATTTGGGAAAATGTTAGAATATATCAAAAAATGGATTGTTAGATGCTATAGCATATGCTATATTAAAAGCGGAGGGAAAACCTATGACTTTTAATGAAATTATTAAAGCTATTAGAAATCAATTGGGCATAACACAAGAACAGCTTGCACATGAGTTGAATGTAAGTTTTTCTACTGTAAATAGGTGGGAAAATGGGCATAGAATTCCTAAAAAATTAGCAATTGTTTGTCTGATAGAATTTTGCAAGCGTAAAGATATAGATAAGATTGTAATAGAATACTTAGAAGCACTTTAGCATTGCAATGTTATTAGATATGCTAATTTGAAAGGAGAGTTGTAATGGCTAGGGCGGATTTGCTAAAAAAATTATTTAGTAGTTTCAAGCAAGATGATAAGGACATGTTTTATGCAGTTGCATCAGAAATAATCGAGGATGAAAAGAAGAAAAATCATGGTATTTTAGCGGATGATTTGAAATTGATTCTGAATGGAAACTATCAGACAAAAAAGACAACGATGGCTTCGTTTAATACTCCAAAAGATAGGGATAAGGATATGCCATTGGTGGAAGTGATATATCCGGAAAAATATTTCACTGATTTAATTGTATCTGACGATAAAATAATGCAGTTAGAACAAATAATAAAAGAGTTTAGTAATTGGGATGTATTGGTTAGTAATGGAGTTTTCCCAACACGAAGAGCTTTGTTTTATGGACCACCAGGTTGTGGTAAAACATTGGCAGCACAAGCCTTGGCTGGTGAGTTGGGAATACCTATGCTTTATGTTAGGTTTGATGCATTAATCTCGTCATATTTGGGCGAAACGGCAAGCAATATTAGAAAAGTTTTCGATTATGCAAAACAAGATAGTTGGCTAATATTTTTTGATGAGTTTGATGCAATAGCAAGAAGTCGAAATGATTCTACAGAACATGGTGAAATAAAACGTGTTGTAAATGCATTCTTACAACAGATTGATAATTATAAAGGCAGATCGTTAATTATTGCTGCGACTAATTTTGAAGAATCTTTAGACTATGCTATATGGAGACGGTTCGATGAAACGCTTCGTTTTGATATGCCGACAAATGAAGAAAAGATAAAGTTATTTAAAATGAAATTAAGGAAATTGAATGGCCCGGAGCATGTGATAGAAGAATATTTAGGAAAAATGGAGGGCTTTTCGCATTCTGATGTTGAGAAATCGTGTCAAATTATAATGAAGCAATGTATTTTAGAGGGAAGAAAGCTTTATACAAAACATGATGTAGAATATGCAATATTGAAGCAAGAGATGAATGTCGCTTTAAGGAAAACCCAATATTAAAGGGGAGGTAATGGGATGTCGAAATACGATTATATTGAGATAATGCGTGAAGATGCGATAAGACCATATAAATTTAAGCCTAATTATGGTGCTCCACGTCCGCCAATAAGAGATAGAGGACAACATGGAGAAAAATTAAGAGCGCAATTAGACAATTCATTGTCTCAAATAGTCTCCAAACGACGCGATATAGGAATACAATCTGAGAATCTGGTTGTATTAGAGTTGACAAGTGATGCATTATCTCCAGACTTATTGGAGCATATGCTGCGTAATTTCAATATGCATTTGGTGGAAGAAATAGCTATACCCAATAGTAATAATTCTAGGCTAGTTGTTCAGTTTGATACATTAGAGGATATTCGAATATTTAACCAGGAACGAGGATTATGGGAAGCAGATGATGAAGAAGCAGCTGTATTAACATACGCAAAACGAAGAGATATTTTTAGTTGTATTGAAAACATAAGAACAGTAACAAGAGAGGATAGAATTGGCGTTCGCTTAAAAGAATGCTTTGCAGGTTCTGTGCAATTGCCAGAAGGTTATTTTATTGTCAACATAGATGTTTGGTTTAATGGTGAGAATTTAATTGCCACAGAAGTTGAGAGACAAATTAATCAGGTGCTAGGAACCGGTGAAAGTAAATTGATTGGAGATTTGTTTCAGATTCCGAGTATGCTTCTTGGAAGAGCATTGGTAAATGAGTTTACGTTAAATGCTTTGTTAGATATGGATATTATTGCATTGGTAGAACTGCCGTTTAGCAGTGTATCAGTAGAACCGTATGAGTTATATCAATGGGACTACACTCCGGTAGTGGAAAATGAATTGGGAGATGATGCGCCATTGGCGGCTGTTTTGGATTCCGGTGTTTTTACGGGAAATCCTTTGCTAGAAAATGTTGTTGTGGCTGAAGAAGAATTCGATACTACAGAAGGAACAACAACGGATATGAATGGACATGGAACAGGCGTGGCAGGAATTGTTGTGTATGGAGATCTTGATCAATGTTTGCAAACTCACACCTTTAGGCCTTTGGTAAGAATTTGTAATGGGAAAATTATGCATGACATAGATGGAAATCCATGTTTTCCAGAGGATAAACGACCAGAGCAAATTGTTAGTGAGGCAATTAGATATTTTCATAAAGAGTATGGTTGTAGAATTTTTAATTTATCAGCTGGGGATGCAGAACATTTATACTGTGGAGGAAGACAATTTGCTTGGGCTGAAATGTTAGATCATTTGGCAAGAGAACTGGATGTTATTGTAGTAATAAGTGCAGGAAATGTATCAGAACCAGTATTGAATGATTTCACATCGAGAGATGAATTGATGGAACATTGTAGAGATCAGCTTTTTATGTCGGGGCATCGTTTGATTGATCCTGCAACGGCTGCACTAGGGATAACAGTTGGTTCTATTACAAGATTTGATGAACCGGCTTTAAATCCTCGTGGTATAGCAAGCATTTCGGCTGGTAAAAAGGACTATCTATCTGTTTTTACAAGGATAGGAAAAGGTGTGAATCGTGCTGTTAAACCAGATGTTGTAGATTACGGTGGTAATTTTGCGGTGAATCAAGCAGTGCGAGGAAGAAATAGATGGCACAAAAAAGATATGGCATTGTTGGAGCCAACTTTAAATAATACGAATGAAAAAATATTTAAAGGATATTGTGGTACAAGTTTCTCGGCACCTCACGCAACGCATCTTGTAGCAAGGATTGAAAGAGCGTTGGAAAAACAGTTAGGGATGAAACCCTCTGCAAATTTAATACGAGCAATATTTGTAAATTCAGCTAGATACAATGATAGCATGACTGAGTGGGGAGAAAAATCTACAGATGCATTATATTCAGGGAATACGAATCCGAAGCAAGAGCGAAAAATGCGTTTGTATGGGTTTGGAAGAGCAAACGAAAATATTTTGTACTCGGACTATAATAGAGTTACGCTATTTACAGAGGATAGACTTTCGCTACGCTCGTTTCATCTTTATAAAATACCAGTGCCCAAGGAATTTTTACAAGTAAAAGCAGAAAAGTCTATTGCAATAAGTTTGGCATATAATCCTATTACACGAATGAGCCGAAAAGAATATCTTACAAATAACTTGTGGTTTGAAGTTTTTAGGAAAATTGATGAAGATACTTTGTTGCAGTATAAGGCTAAGAAAGATTCGGGAAAAGACGAAGAAGATGACTTGGAAAGTTTGCCTAATGCTAACAAAGCAGATTTTTCGCCAGGATATACGGAGATTAACAAGGGTACATTACAACAGCGTATATGGCATAAGTCTGCTAGGGGTGGAAGCGATTTGCTGTGGGACGATAACGAACCTTACATATATATTTTAGTTACAGGTAAAGAGAAATTCAAATATGTAGAACAAGAGGTGCCGCAGGAATACGCCTTAGTAATAACATTTTCATATGACGGGCAGGAGGATATAGAGTTATATTCTAAAGTGAAGGATAATGTTAAAGTGAGAACTCGTCAGACTGAAAGAGAACGTGAACGTGGCAGATTGCGCTAATTTTATTTTAAAGGTAGTAATGTAGACAAGCCTTATCGGTTTGTGATAAGGCTTGCTAAAAATTTTCTTAATTTTTAAGACAGTGTATACAATAGCAGATATGAAGCATATTATAATTTGAGTAAGTTTCATATTGTTTTCAGAAGTGAATGATGGTAGAATATAAGGACTAGTATAAAAATGGAGGGTTCTTTATGTGTATTTATATTGGCATTGAAGATTTAGTAGCGAATGCGTTAATAGAGCTGGTTGAGAAATCGGAAAAAAGAGAAGTTTTGTTTAAACAATTAGATGAATATGGAGCCCAAGTGATAAAGTATTTAAATGATAAACAAGAACAGGCAGTGCTGGTATTATCTAAAGAGCGTACAAATGATTTTTTACATGATTATTCTGATTATTTTGAATTATTTTCAAGTGGTATAGATGAAGGAATTCGATTAAAAGAAGGTGTCTCAGTTAGTCAATTATGGGAAAAATTTAGAGGATATTTATCAGTTGATGTTATGTTAGCATTTATGGATAGAGTTTCTGTTAGTGCATTGGGGGTTTCTGCTTGACAAAGAATAAACGTTTTAAAGATCCTATATATGGGTATATAGACATTGATGAATCAATTATCTCGAATATTGTAGATACAGCTGGATTTCAGCGTCTAAGAAATGTTATTCAGACTAGTTACTCTCCGTTATATTCTTCTGCGGTGCATAATCGTTTTGTACATTCGTTGGGAGTGTATCATTTGGGATGCATTGTTTCAAAAAGTATCGGTAATCGTAAGAATGAATATGTGGAAATAGAACAGATTGAAAGGATTCTGGAAATCTTTGAAATTGCATGTTTGCTGCATGATTTAGGACATGCACCCTTTTCGCATACAGGGGAAGAGTATTATCTTGAAAAAGGAAAAAGAGATCTACTCCATAAAAAGATTGTCGAACTTACAGCAGATGCAGACTTAGATGAAGAAATTAAAAGTAAAAATTATAAAGCTGCACCGCACGAACTTATGAGTGTGATTGTTGCACTTAGAGATTATGATTTTTTGTTTAAAAATGACGAAGAGAAAAGTTTATTCGCAAGATGTATATTAGGCTATCCTTATGTAAAGAAGGGGGATTCAAAATATTCTTTTCTTAATTGCATAATTTCTTTTTTGAATTCATCAGTAATAGATGTTGATAAATTAGATTATCTAATAAGAGATGCTTACATAACGGGATTTGATACTGTGTCCATAGATTATGTACGACTACTTCAAAGTATTAAGCTTCGAAAAGAAGAACAAGTATATCAAGTTGTATATACAAAAGGCGCAATTAGTGTCATTGAAAATGTAGTATATGCACATGATGCAGAACGTAAGTGGATACAAAATCATCCGGTTGTACAATATGAATCATATTTGTTACAGAGTGCAATAGAAGCGTTAAAAAACAAGTATGCACATATTAACTTATTTTCTTATGATGCATTAACTGAAAATGGTATAGAAATTTTTGAGAATTATAAGGTAGCTTTGTTGTGTGATGCAGATATCACTTTTTTGATGAAAAACTTAGATAGTGACTCAGGAAAAGAGTATTTTCGGAGAAAAGATAGAAGACATCCTTTGTGGAAGTCTGAAGCGGAATATAAAGCGATTTTTAATGTCGGTTATACAGATACTATCTTTGAAATTGTTGAAAATGGTCTGGAAGGATTATGTAAGTACTTGAACTTTGTATGCAAATCACAAGAAATTAATGAAAATGCTTTGAATGCCTGTAAAAGAGACATAGAGAATGCTCAAGCGTTGCATTCTAAGGTGTTAACAAAAAAAGAAAATATAGAAGCAATGATTTCCGAAAAAAGAAGACATTTGCAATGGTTGGAAGCTTTAAAGTCATTTGCAGAGGAAGAAGGAATTGCTTTTGATTTTGTTATTCTAAAAGCCAATCAGTTTAATAGTGGTTTTGCAAAAGATGCATTCGCAAAAATTCAAATTGAATTTAATACATTGCAGAAACCATGCTATTTTGAGAAGGTCACAAATACGCTTAAAGCAGAAAAGAGCTCTAGAGAAAAATTCTTTTATTTGTTCTATAGAAGAATTGACAAAGAAACAAAAATTGATTTGAGAAAATTGGCAGTGATATTGGGAACAATAGCGATGAAAGAAGCATTTAGTGAAAATTAAGAAGCGGATGGCTCGAATGAGCCATCCGTTTACAACTATATAGATAAGGAGTTTAGAAAGGATCCAAACTATCCTCCGCATCCACCCATGCCTGCATCTCGCCATCCAGCGCATGTCTTGCATATTCCAGCGGATTATCAATCGCCAGAGCATTCAAGCACCGTTGGGAATTAGGAGTGGTCCGTATTCCGGATTCTGCCTGATTACAGTCAATCCGGAGGATGTAGCCGTCATAGTGGTTAATGTCTATGCTGTTATGCATCGGGTTATATTCAGCGTGTATCAATTTCATTGTTATTAGTCCTTTCATTTGAATTGGAGGTAAAAAGCCCATGGGCTTATTTTGGACTTGAAAAACTTTCGAAATAGATATAATAATCACGAAATATACCATTATGTAAAATAAAACATCACTAGAAATATTTAAAACAATACAAGTTGTGATACTCATAGTTGTGTTGCTACAATTATTGAGTAATTAACGCGTAGGAGATAAGCCGTGTAGAAATAAAGGGAAAAGTCCGATGCAAGTTTACTTGCATTCGGGCTTTTTTCTTTATTTCTATAGGGCGTGAGCCCGCGAGACAAACACGCGAAGCGTGGTTGTCATGCACGGCGGATTATATTATAATTTTATATTAGTCAAAGCTATGTTTGGCAGGTGAAAACAGCGGAACAGATAGGAGGGGCAGCATGAGCAAGGCAACGACAAAGTTTGCAATCGCATTTGCGTTTAAGGAGTTATTATTAGAAAAATCAATTGATAAAATAACAATCAATGACATTACGGAAAAATGTGGGATAAACCGGCAGACTTTTTATTATCATTTTCATGATATATATGAGTTGATTGAATGGATTTGTGAAACAGATGCAGATCATGTCCTCAAACAGAATAAAACATATGATACGTGGCAGGAAGGATTTCTGGCAATATTTCATCTGCTGAAAAAGGACGAACCTTTTGTTGTCAACATCTATCATAATGCTCCGCGAGGATATATTTACCGATATTTGTATAAAGTAACGTATCAGCTGATATATGATGTACTCGAAGAAAAAGCGGAAGGTATGGTTGTGCGGGAAGAGGATAAAACATTCATTGCGGATTTTTACAAATATGGGTTTGTTGGACTGGTGTTAGAATGGATTGACAAGGGAATGAAGGAGGATCCGAAACAGATCATAGAAAGATTGAATGCATTGATTCAGGGATCTTTCGCGCATGCATTGAATAATGCAAAACTGAACAAGAACTGATTGCGACAAACCCCGTAGTTTGTCGTATATGGATGCAATGTAAGAGGATTGTCGCTTTCTATGACAGTTCTCTTTTTTTGTGTATAGTAGGAAGAAGATTTTGTGGATATACTGTATATATGGAAACAAAGAAAAATGTCACAGTTTAAACAAAAAAGGAGTGTGTTTATTATGTATTATTCAGCAGGAACTTATGAAGCATTTGCAAGACCAGAAAAACCGGAGGGGGCTGACCGGAAATCGGCATATATCATTGGAACAGGATTGGCTGGGCTTTCTGCCGCCTTTTATCTGGTGAGGGATGGGCAGGTAAAGGGAGAGCGTATTCATCTCCTTGAGAAGCTGGATCTTGCCGGAGGCAGCTGCGATGGAAGAAAAGATGTCCGAAAAGGCTTCTACATGCGTGGCGGAAGAGAAATGGATAACCATTTTGAATGTATGTGGGATATGTTCCGGGATGTTCCTTCGATAGAGACACCGGGCGTCTCTGTTCTGGATGAGTATTATTGGTTAAACAAGCATGATCCGAATTATTCCCTTTGCAGGGCTTCTGAGAAATGCGGGCAGGATGCACATACAGATAAGAAATTTACACTTGATAAGGATTCAGCCCTGGCATTGTCAAAGTTGTTTATGACACCGGAAAAAGATTTGGAGGATAAAAAAATCAGTGAGATATTGCCGGATTCCTTCTGGGACACGAATTTCTGGCTGTACTGGCAGACCATGTTTGCATTCCAGAGATGGTCATCTGCATTGGAAATGAAACGGTATTTGTGCAGATACTGCCATCATATTGATGGACTTCCGGATTTTTCCGCACTCCGCTTTACGAAATACAATCAATACGAGAGCATGATTCTTCCGCTTGTAAAATATCTCGAAAGCCATGGCGTGTCAGTCGAGTATGGCATGGATGTCAAGAATGTTGTCATCAAAGATGAAAATGGTAAAAAAACTGCCACACAGATTATATATGAGAAGGATGGAAAACCGGGTACAATTGATTTGATCGAGGATGATCTGGTCTTTATAACAAATGGATGCTGTACAGATACTTCTTGCTATGGAGATCAAAATACAGCGCCGGATCTGAGCCGGATTAAAAACGGTGCAGGCGAATCTTGGGATTTGTGGAAGAATATTGCTGCACAGGCAAAGAATGGCGAGTATGGTAATCCGGATAAATTCTGCGACGATTTTGAAGCAACAAACTGGATGAGCGCAACTGTAGAAACCTCGGATGAAGAGATTATCCAGAAGATTATCAGCATTTGCAAGCGGGATCCGAGAGAAGGAAAGGTAACAACCGGAGGAATTGTGACAGTGAAGGATAGTACCGATAACTGGTATCTTTCGTGGACAATCAATCGTCAGCCGCAGTTTAAAGCGCAGGATAAAAATACGGTTTTGATCTGGGTATATGCACTTACAACGAATAAAGAAGGAAATTATGTGAAGAAGGCAATGCGGGATTGTACAGGTGAAGAAGTTTGCCGGGAGTGGCTGTATCACATTGGCGTGCCGACAGATCAGATTGACGATTGGGCAAAAAATCGCTGCAATACAACAACCTGCTTCATGCCATACATCAATGCGTTCTTCCAGCCAAGAAAAGAAAGCGATCGTCCGCTTGTTGTTCCGGAAGGCGCTGTCAATTTTGCATTCCTGGGACAGTTTGCAGAGACACCGAGAGATACTATTTTCACGACAGAATACTCCATCCGTACGGGTATGGAAGCAGTTTACACACTTATGAACGTAGATCGTGGTGTTCCGGAAGTGTGGGGTTCTAAGTACGATGTACGGGAATTGCTGCGGGCCGCATATTATGCAGTTGATAAAAAGCCGATTGATGAACTTCCGCTTTCTCTCAAAGAAAAGATTGTCTTAAAGAAAGTAATAAAAGCTGTGGAAGGAACCGACCTGGAGATTTTGCTAAAGGAAAGTGGATTGCTCCGGTAAGAGAGGTTATTCATCGATATGGATTTAAGCAAAATATCTCAGATAATAATATAAGTAAGAGCAAGGAAAGAGGAAGCATGTGCGATGTTTCCTCTTTTTGTGCAATATGCCGTTGATCCTGATTATTGATTGAAGATTATAGTTGTTATGGTACAATATATTTGTAAATTCCCATTTAATATTGAAAGAGGGGGTGCAATAAGTAATGAATCAGGTAGAGGTTTTGGATAATGGTGTAGTATTGAATGGCAATTTGCTGACATTTCCACTTTCCTATGAAGATATACGTGCATTATTTGGAGAGGCCAGGATAAATGTTCAAAGTGATAATCATTTTGAATATTTCTATGATGAACTGGGAATATCGTTTGAGGGGGCAACTGCATATCTTCGGAACTTAAAAAAACAGAAAGCTTATATAGATGAGACGCATAATATTACATCTATGACGATGTATGTTACAGGAAAAAAAGTATTCGCAGAATCAAAGACAGAAAAACGGTATATTGGTGGACTAAAAGTCTTAAATCAAAATATGTCACGCGACAGATTATATCCATATATTCTAGGCTACGGCTATAATTCAGAAATTAAGGATGAGCAGGGGAATATGGTTCGGCAGATTCATATGGATATTGTTCTGAAAGTAGAAGATGAACGAAAGAGAAAAGATATTCCAGTCTATGATGGAGATCAAATTCTATTAGATGTATATATCGGATTCAGACCGGAACGTCCAAAGAGTGATGAGAACTATAATATCACTGTTCCTGATGAACCTTGTCTGATATTCGATACATTTAATTTTAAGCTCGCCGTAATACAGGAACTCATGTACAATCAGGAAGTCTTGAAGCCATATTTTGATATATACGATTATATGATTTTCAAAAAAGCACATTGGAATCTTGAAACAGATAAAAATGTACGCGCCGCGGTAAGCTTCTTTAAGGAATTACCGATTCCGGCAAGTCTTGCAGGGCTGGTCAAAGAAATTAATATGGATGGTTCCGATGAAATCTATATGCAGATTGCACCAGAGTGGGACGGAAGAGACGAAAGATTTGATTTCAGAAAAGTAACAAAATCGGAGATGGAGCAGTTCCCAAATCTGAAGAAAATGCTCATTTTCGGAAATGAACGTGACGCAGAAAGTCTTAGAAAAGTATGTGATCCGTTGGGGATTGAAGTGGAACCTATGGCTTGTACATCTGTTTAGATTAGAAGAGATAACAGTGTAATTGCAAGATATATACAAGAAGAGTGTGTTGTTCGATATCAGATAAAATGATATACTGTGAATTATAAGAGTTTGTTGATAGAAAGAGAGTTAAGCATTTGAATAATACTTTTAACCTTTCACAATTTGATGAGTATAGAGAAGATAATAGGAGAGAAGTGAAGAAAGCAAATGGTGGTTTGCCGGTTTCTTTGTGGGATACATATTCTTCTTTTGCGAACTGTTATGGCGGAGTCATTATCCTTGGCGTCAAAGAAAATAAAGATGGCAGTTGGAGAACTACCGGTCTCCAGAATGTGTCTAAGCTTCGTAAAGAATTTTGGGATAATATGAACAATCCCAAGAAGGTAAGTATCAATCTCCTGTCAGAAGATGATGTGCAGACTTATGAGATTGGCGATAATCATGATGTTATCATGGTTATTTATGTGCCGATGGCGAAGCGTGAGCAAAAGCCGGTGTACATCAATAACGATATTTTTAATGGTACATTCCGCAGAAATTATGAGGGCGATTATCGTTGTACCCGGTTGCAGGTAAAGACCATGCTTCGTGATCAGACTGAGCGAACCATGGATATGGAAGTGTTGGACAAGGTACCGATGGAAGATTTGAATTATGATACCATCCATGGATATCGTAACAGCCACCGTTCTTTAAAAGAGGGACATCCGTTTGAGCGCTTGAGCGATCATGAATATTTGCGAAGTATTGGCGCCGCTGCTATTTCTGATGAGGATGGAAAGTTACATCCTACGGCAGCAGGTATGCTGATGTTTGGTGACGAGTATAATATTGTGCGCCACTTCCCAGAGTATTTCTTGGATTACAGAGAAGAGCTAGACCCTACCACGCGCTGGAGTGACAGATTGCAGTCCAGTTCCGGTGAATGGTCCGGAAATGTGTGCGACTTTTATTTTAGGGTTTATAACAAAATTATTAAAGATGTTAAGGTGCCATTCAAAATGTCCGGTGGTGAGCGTGTTGACGATACGCCGGTACACAAGGCAATTCGTGAAGCATTGGCAAATTGTCTGATTAATGCAGACTATCATGGCTTGCGAGGTGTTGTTATCCGAAAAGAGCCAGACAAGCTGGTTTTGGCAAATCCTGGTTATATCAGAACGGGTAAAAAGCAGATGCGTCTTGGTGGTGAATCCGATCCGCGAAACAAGGCTCTTATGAAGATGTTTAATCTCATCAATATCGGTGAACGCGCCGGAAGTGGTGTTCCGAATATCTTTAATGTTTGGGCAGATGAAGGCTGGGAAGAACCGGTGATTGAAGAGAGATTTGATCCGGATAGAACGATACTGTCGCTTTCTTTCAAAAAAAGCGGCGATAAAAAAGCGGCGATAAAAAACGGCGATAAAAAAGCGGCGATAAAAAATGGCGATAAAAAGATAACTAAAAAAACACAAATGCAATGTGATAAAATTCTCGAATTTATGGAATATGGCAAAGAATATGGCATTTGGGATTTTTGTGAATTATTAGGATTAAAAGAAAGCCGGACCAAAGAAATTTTAAAAGGTCTTTCGGATTATATTGAAATTATTGGTAGTAATAGAGATAGGAGATATAGAAAAAAATAAGTGAAGTTGTTTCTATTTTAAGGAACATGTAATGAAGCCGAGATTATATTTATATATTCTTGGCTTTTATTTATATTACTTGAATAAAAAGGTTAACCAATCCCCTTCCCAATCCGATACCATACATATAAAAGCTCAAAAGGAATTGAGTTCAAAAAACTTCAAGGATGAAGTAATAAGGTTTTCAGAGGTGTAGGGGATTACTATACCTATTTCTGTATTATTTCTTTACCCTTGTAGTGGGCTTATTTCCTATGTGAAAATGCGTAATTTATAGTTGTGATAAAAAGATTGGAGCCTGTATCATGGAAACGCAGGTGAAACAGTATAAATCGGGGGTGAGATGATGTATACAGGAACGATTCAAAGTCAGGTCAGTCTGCAAATGCTGGATCTGAAATGGCAGAAAAAGAAACAGGATATTAACAGTAAGAAGGATACAGAAGGTATGACGCAGGATGAGGTTCTGTTGGACAGTCTCGAACGACAGGCGCAGACGGAGCGGGAGCGTTCTGCGACCAGTGAGCTGTATACGAAGTTGAAAACCGGCGGAACATTGACGGAAGAGGAAATCGCGTATCTGAAGGAACATGATCCGGAAGCACTTGCAGAATATGAGAAAGCGCAGACGGAGAAGAAGGCATATGAAAATGCACTGAAAAATTGCCGGACAAAGGAAGATGTACAACGTCTCAAATTGAACCGCATGGGAAGCTTTGCGGCACAGGCGAAAGAGATTGCGAGCAATCCGTATATCCCAAAGGATAAAAAAGTCGAGCTGATGCAACGGCTCAATAATGAAGTCTGTATGATTCGTGACGCGCATCAGGCATTTGAGAAAAGCCGGGCGTATGAGGAACTTCCGGAAGAGCAGGAGCTGCGCAGGGAGGCTGCAGAGGAATCAGCAGAGAATATGGAGCATCAGCGGGATACGGAAAAATCAGATATAGAAAATATAATTAAGACGGATGAGAAAGAGGATGAATTGCAATCTGATTTAAGCGAAGCGATGAATACAAAGCATGGATCAGAAGAGATTATGAATGCGGAATCTGACGTAAATTTGGAAAAATCAGATGTACACGAAACGGTAGAAATTGCAAATGTAGAATCACATGCAAAAATAAAACCGCCGGAATCGCCGAAGACAACCGGTGATGCAAGTATGGCACGCAGGCAGCAGGAAGCTACACAGACATTTACAGAGATAACAGAGGAAATCGAACGATTCCTGCGGCGCAATCACAGTGGCAAGGGAAGCTTTACAGCAAAGATATAGGAGAGGTAGGTATGAATGAAGTTCATACCCGGAATTGATTATTATACGAAGGGAGAGAAAGAAATGGCAAATTTATATGGAGTATCTGCATATCAGCAGACGAACAACACGTGGAACAATATCCGCACGAATAACACGAAGACAGACCGGAAGAATGCGGAGAAAACAGATGCGGAGAAAACAGAGACAGACAGCGTGAAGACAATGACCTTCAACCCAGCCGATACGACAGGTTCTCTCATTCCGACAACGAAGAACGGATATGGTACGGTAATCGGAAATGTGGAGCTGTCTGACAAAGCGAAGGACTATTACAACAAACTGAAAGCCAAGTTTGGAAATATGGATTTTATACTTGTAAGTAAGGACATGAAATCACAGGTGCAGGCAAATGCGGCGGCATATGGAAATGCGAGCAAGCAGGTTGTTCTGATCGACGATGAGAAAATTGAGAAGATGGCAACGGATGAGTCTTTCCGGAGAAAATATGAAGGAATTATTGCGATGTCACAGGCAAAGCTGCAGGAGGCAAAAAACAGTCTGACAAGCAGCGGTGCCAGTGTAAATAACTTTGGTATGTCGGTTGATGCAAATGGAAAGGCGACATTCTTTGCAACTGTGGAAAAGGCGGCGAAAAAGAAGGCGGAAAAGAAAGCAGCAGAGAAGAAGGCTGCACAGAAGAAAGCGGAAAAGGCGAAAGACCAGAAGCTTGTTGAGAAAAAAGCAGCAGAAAAGAAGGCCGATGAGAAGCGCGCGGAAGAATCCGAAAATGAAGAAACAACAACTGTAGCTGACAAAGAATATGTGCAGATCACAGCCGGTTCAATGGAAGAGCTGATTGACAAAGTTTCTTCTTATGCATATGAGAACTCCGAGCGAAATGTACTCACAGAAAGTGAAAAGAGCGTTGGACAGAAATTTGATTTTCGGGGATAGAGGTGACCGGTATGAAGATTGAAGATGCGAGAGTACGGTACAACGTACAGATCAAAACCTATTACTCGAAGCAGAAGGAATTGTATGCGCAGAAACAGAAACTCGAAGAGAAGATAAAGACGACCGAGAATGGCGCAGAGGTTTACAAGGATGAGTCGGCGATTCTTGAGCTGCAATACAGTGCTGTCGATGAGAAGAGACAGGAATATCAGGATTATATGGACAAACTGATGGAACAGTGGCGCATGATCTCAGACAAGATAGCAAGCAAACAGCAGTCGGACGCTATGGCAGATCAGGCAAAAGAAATGAACAAGATCATGCTTGTTGCAAGGCGCATTATGCATGGGGACAAGGTTCCGGCGAAAGATGAGAAGAAGCTGATGGAATTTGATCCGAAGCTTTATATGATGGCAAAAAATGCTGCAGCTATGTTAGAGATGCGAAAACGCAAAGAACACAAATCACTGTGGGAGGATGAAGAAGAAAAGGAGCAGGTAAGCGCAACCGAAGAAGCAAATAATACGGAAGCATTTGCAGATGGACCGGAGGTCGTGGATGTAGAAACTACAATCAGCAATGCCACAGGGAAGCTTGATGCATCCGGAGAATAGGAAGGCTATTCAGGAGGTCGGTGAGTCGGATGGTAATGGAGAGATGAAATTATTATCGTATATATGCAGTTTGTATTGGCGTGGTGTCTGTCCCATAATGGATTTGAACGTTTTAATAAAATGGCTGGTCGAACTGAAGGCAAGGATATTGCCAATGTCGGTAAGGCTGTATTCAGAATATAGGAGCATATTTGATGCTACCTCTATTTTTTTGTTAGTAATATATTGCTGGATGGAGCGTCCGGTTTCTTTCTTGAACAGACTGCTTAAGTAGTTTGGCGTTAAGCCGACTTCATTTGCCAGTTCTTCAACCCGGATTTTTTCGTGTAGGTGCAGGTAGATATAATCTTCGAGTTGCTTGACATATAAATTGTTCGAGGAAAGTTGATTTTTCTTTGTCTTTATAGAGGCGACCTGCTCAGTAAAATTCTGGATCATTTCTGTCTGTAACGAACAGACTTCATCGATTGACATACACAGATCCACACGCTGGATAAAAAGGTCGCTTAAATTATAGGCATCCTGCGGTTCCATTCCTCCACGGATAGCGTAGCGGGTTGTCAGGGTTGTAGAAGCAACAAAAAGATATTTGAATTGACGTATCGGATCATTTGAGAGCTTTCCGTTTCTGTTGCCACGAAACATTTTTTTGCTTATCTCGATAACACGAGGGTCACCATTCATAACATAGATATATTGTAGAAGCTCCTCGTCATAGCCATGGTGGATGCGGTTGTCCTCACGTTGCAGGTAGGCGGCAATCGTAAGTTTTTTTTGAAAAGATGAATATTCACTCATAATTATAACTCCCCTAAAATATCGTAGATTTATGCTATTTATCATAGAAATATGATATATTTGTTTGATATCATAGTATAGAATTGCTGAAAAGACAAGCAAAAGAAAAATCATATAGATTAAAATAGGAGGTAGAAGCAGAATAATGAAGGCGAAATCAGTTTCTTTAACAGAAGGAAAAATCTTGAAATCCCTCGTGATTTTTGCGATTCCGATTCTGATCGGAAATATATTCCAGCAGTTATATAATGTGGCAGATACCGCAATCATAGGAAATGTACTGGGCGATCAGGCGTTGGCAGCAGTTGGTGCAACATCGGCACTCTATTCACTTGTAATTGGATTCGCAAATGGTATTACAAATGGATTTTCGGTTGTATTGGCTCGTGTGTTTGGCGAGAAGGATGAAGAAAAACTGAAACAGACGTCGGCATTGATTTACTTCCTGACCGTTATAATTTCCATCATATTGACTTTGGCAAGCGTGATTTCGCTGCATTCAATCTTAGTAATGCTGAAGACACCGGAAAATATATTGCCAAAGACAGAATCGTATTTGCACATCATACTCACATTTGCGATTGTTACGATGCTATATAATATGTTTTCCGGAATCCTTCGGGCGATTGGTGACAGTAAAACGCCATTGTATTTTCTGTTATTATCATCTGCGCTCAATGTGGGATTGGACTTCCTGTTCGTGAAAGGATTGAACCGCGGGATTGGTGGTGCGGCTGAGGCCACCGTGATTGCACAGATTGTTTCCGTGTCGCTCTGTATCGTATACATATGGAAGAAATGTCCGGTGTTAAAGTTCTCTATGCGATATCTGAAATGGGATAAGGCGTTAGTAAAGGAATTGCTTTTGACCGGATTTTCGATGGGACTTATGCTGGTAGTTGTTTCCATTGGTTCCGTTGCATTGCAGAGTGCTGTGAACTCTCTTGGTGAGCAGATAATTGCGGCACATACTGCGGCAAGAAAAATTGATGAGATTTTCATGATGCCGCTTGGAACACTTGCCACGGCAGCAGCAACCTTTGCAAGTCAGAATTTCGGCGCAGGAAAATATGACCGGGTTTATAAGGGAATCAAAGACGCGGTGCTGATTGCCATTGGTTGGAGTGCCTGTGCGATCCTGATTGTGTTCGCCATCGGAAAATATATGGTGAAATGGCTGACGGGAACATCCGATGCGGAAATAATAAGCAATGCACTTATGTACATGAAGATCAATATTGTATTCTTCCTTGTGCTGAGTATATTGCTTGTATTACGAAGCAGCCTGCAGGGAGTAGGCAGAAAAATTGTGCCGGTACTTGGAAGTGGCGTTGAGCTGATCTTGAAATTCGGTGCCGTGAACATTATAACGAATCGGCTTGGGTATTTTGGAGTTTGTATATTGGAGCCGATTATCTGGGGAATTTGTGCAATCATGGTATTGGTAGATTTTGTTGTATATCAGAAAACATATAAGAAGGTGCAGGCTGTGCAACCAGTGTAGAGCTACATAGATGCAGGAAAAAACAGGGCTTCCCATGAACGTGGGAAGTCTTTTTTGTTGACAAGATCATATGACTATCGTAGTGTATACATAGGGAGACGAGGTACATAAGATGGAATATAAAATATTAGTCGTAGACGACGATCAATCAATTACAAATTTATTGCAGACCGAGCTTGCACAGGTGGGCTATGCGGTGTCTGTGGCGCATGATGGAAATGCAGCTGTTTTGAAGAATCAGGCAGAGCATCCGGATTTGATTATTATGGATGTTATGATGCCGGATTGCAATGGCTTGATGGCAACGATGAAGATTCGGGAAATGAGTAACGTTCCGGTACTTATGCTGTCTGCGAAGGCGGAGGGCAGTGACCGGATTCTTGGATTAGAAGTGGGTGCCGACGATTATCTCGTAAAGCCGTTTATGAAGCAGGAGTTGCTGGCACGTGTGAAAGCATTGCTTCGCAGGTATGATCATTTTGGCTCTATACGGGAGAATGGAAAGCATGAGATCCTGATATGCCGGGATGTGGAACTGAATACTGCGACGAAAGAATTTGTTGTGCGTGGAGAACCGGTGCATCTGACTGCGACAGAATATAAGATTGTCGAGTATCTGATGCAAAATGCCGGAATTGTTGTATCCGCAGAACAGATTTATCAGGCGGTATGGAAAAGCGATGCATATTCTGTGGAAAATACGGTGATGATACATATCAGCCGAATCCGTGAGAAGATGGAGATCAATCCGAAGAAGCCGGAGTATATACAGGTTGTATGGGGGATAGGGTATGTTTTCAAAAAATAAAAAATGGATGGCACTGATCCTTCCGTTGGTGACGGCGATACTTCTGTTCCTTAGCTGCTTTGCATATCGGAAAGCCGAAGAAAACAGCCAGACAGCGGAGCATATGTATGAGGTACAGCCGACGACAGAACCGACAACGATGGAAATGCGAACAACGGAGCTTGCTGTTGATAAAGATGGAAATATAGTGACAGCGGGGAACGATGCAGTCTATGGGACGACTATACAAGAATTAGGATATATCGACGTGCAGGAAGAGCAGAAACAGGTGCAGACCGATGCAAGAAATTACAGAATCGTTTTTATTTGTGCACTTGTAATCGGGATTGCAGCATGGATTGGGAGTTTCGTGGTATTACATAGTTATCCGGTTATATTGGGCGTAGAATTGGATGTCTTAGTTGTGACAATGGCAGTGTATCAGGTTATCACATGGGATGTGACAGCATGGATATCCTGGGTGATATTATTTTTGCTGCTGTGGATGAGTGTGTATGCGTGGCACGACCTTGTCGCCTGGGGGCGGCATCGATGTTCTATGGATGCATCAGTTGCTTTTCGGATCGCGGACACATTAAAGAAGCGGACAGGACATGGATATGTATTTCTGGTGTTTGCAGGCGGCTGGTTCACGGTGTGCACCATAGCTTTTTCCCTGATGGTAAATAGAGCAGCACATAACTGGATTTTGACATCCGCATATTTCCGTATGGCGATGATTATGTGTGGATTCTGTATGCTGACAGCGCTTCTGGTTGTGATTCGATATGTGCGGGCAGTGGCACATATGGAGAACCAGATCGGACGTTTGCATCAGGGAATGGAGCCGGAGTTAAGGAAGGATATTTACGCGGGTACAGAGTGGATGCTGGCAGACCTGAAGCATGCGCGTGATCAGGCAATCGAAAAGGCGGTTGTAAGCGAACGATTTAAGGTGGATCTGATTACAAATGTATCGCATGATCTGCGTACACCACTCACGTCGATTCTTGGCTACGGAGAATTGTTATGTGGAGAGACACTTTCAAAGGATGGACAGGCGTGGCTTGCGCAGTTGAATGGAAAGGCAGGCTATATGCGGGACCTTGTCGACGAGCTGTTTGAACTGACAAAGATTTCAAGTGGCGCAATCAAGGCGAAGAGGGAAGCTTTTGATTTGATCAAGCTGTTGGAACAGACAATCGGTTTGCTGGAGGATAAGCTGCAGGCACAGGAATTGACGGTGAAGCGGCATTATAGTGCGGAGCATGTTGTGATACAGTCGGATGGTGCGATGCTGCATCAGGTATTTGTAAACCTTGTTGGAAATGCAATCAAATATTCCCCCGCACACGCTCGCGTACATATCCGGGTAATTGAATCTGAGTCGGACGTGACAGTTCGCATGAGCAATGTTGCAAGTTATGAAATGAATTTCACACCAGAGGAAATCGTACAGCGGTTTGCACGCGGGGATAAAGCACGGAGTACCAAGGGCAGCGGGCTTGGACTTGCGATTGCGCAGACTTATACCGATGCGGTTGGCGGAACATTTCATATTGAGATCGATGATGAACAGTTTATCGCGGTTGTGGAAATTCCCAAACAACAATCGGAGCAAACCGCATCGTAGGAATTGAAAGAAAATTGAAAGAAAAGAATCAGAAGAATGAAAGTCTTTCTCTGTATGATACAGGAAGTATCGGCAGAGGAGGACTTTTTCTATGGAAAAAAGGGAGGATGGCATCAATCTGATTCGCGTAATTGGACTGCTGTTTGTATTTGGGTTTCATTTTTATTTATATAATGGGTATTATCATCAAAAGCAGATCGGTGCAGCCATGCTGTTTGCAAATGCATCCCGTGGTTTATTCTTAAGCTGCAACGGACTCTATATGATGTTGACCGGGTATTTAAAGTCGGGGAAAACAATCAACAGACATTATTATAAATGTCTGCTTTCCGTGGTTGTAAGCTACGTGCTTGCGGCGTCTATTTCAATTCCAATCCGGCATTTTTTCTTAGGCGATCCGCAGCCTTTTTCTATATGGAAAGAACGTTTTTTGTCGTTTAGCGGCGTGTACTACGGCTGGTATATCCGGATGTATATTGGATTGATTCTGATTAGCCCGCTGATAAACATTGCAATCAAAAACATTACAGATAAGATGCATCTTTTGTGGATTATGGTCACCTGTATAGTGGCAACGTCGCTTGCGTCATCCACTCCATATACGATATTTCCGGCATATTGGGAGATTGCATATCCGCTGAGTTATTATGTGATCGGTGCGGTTATTAAGAAATTGCATCCGCATATAAAAAAGGAAATATGCGTGGCAGTGATTTTGATCATGACGTTTGGAACAGGGAGCGTGACGCTTCTGTCTACGGATGGGAAGCTGGAGGATGCGGTCAAGTGGGAGTTTGGAGCAATCTGGATCATGTTGATCGGAGTCAGTATCTTTCTGCTTTTATATAGGGTGCAACTGTCGAAACGTGTATCCTGTTTGATGCGGTTTGCTGCGAGAGGCTCCTTTTTCGCATACATGCTTTCGAATCTGATGGATGCGTGGATATATAGGCTGGTACCGAAGTGGCAAAATCCGAACTATTATGGACTGGCGTTTCTTTGTTTGACGATACCCAGTTACATACTGATGATAATTGTTGGAAATGGAATGCAGAGATTAGTGGATTGGACATTGCGGAACATTTCGCGAAAGCGCTTGTAATTGGTAAATTTATCTCTTATACTCTTCCTAGAATGCAAGGAGGAGTACAATGGGAAAACGATGGAGCAAATTGCAGAGCAGACTCTATAATCTGATGGATGAAAAAGCGGAATTTCAGATTCATTGCGCTTTGTATGAGATGAATTCAAATGATGGGTATCATGGAAATAAATTGCCGCGGTATTTTATAACGATAGGCAAGGATGTGGTGTTCGATTATCCGAAACAGTTTGATACGACGTTAAAATATGGGTGGAATTCATATCCGTGGGATTGCGATATTTCAGATATCTCAGATGTGATCGAAGCGTATATTGAGTGTCCGGAAAATGAATTGATGCAGCCATTTACAGATGATAAATGGGGGATAACAGATATCTTACATGCGTGTGACCGCAGAATCGGGAAACGGCGGCTTATCCAGATGCATGATGAGACAGAAAATGCGGTTGTAAGAGAGATTATTGAGAAGCGATTGCGTTAATCGGGGATGTTGTTTGATTTGACAAACTAATACTACGGCTGTAATATATAAATATTACAAATGTAGTATTAGGAGGAAAACAGATGAAAAAACAACACTTGATAGCTATGGTGATAAGTATGATATTCCTTTTGACAGGGTGTTTGCACAACAACGGAAAGGGAAATATCAGAATTGAAAGCGAAGAGGAGCAGACCGGTATTTTAGATGAAGGGACTCTGGATCAGTGCTTGCGTGTCTATCAATCCATTTATGATGATGCCGGCAATGATATAACGGATGTTCAAAAACAAACGCAGGTTGTGCAGGGGATTGGCGCACTTGGATATGTTGCTATTGATGTGGAAAACAAAGTCGATATGGCATGTGCAGAACAATTGCAGGCGTTTATTCAGAGTAAAAAACAGACAAAGGATGCAGACTGTATTATATTTCGTATTGCATTGGATCAGAAGTTTTGGGTATATCGTCTTTTGTCACGTGGGGAAAAAGTGACCATTGAGCAACAGTATATACAATATCATAATCAACAAATGGAGATTTCAGATTTGCAGGAGTATGATGCAACGGAGTTTTGTTATACGCAGGAGGGGTATTTGTTTATAGAAGGGTATTGGGTTTCTGATCAGATGTCGGCGTTGCTTGCGGCACCGGAAGAGGAACATATTGCGTTTCGTGTGGAAGTATTAGATGCGGCGTATAAGGCAATGAATGAAGCTTATATAGAACCTATTTCGTATAGTTTGAATAATGTATTTCTTGTAGATTGGGACGCTGAACATTGGGGACAGCTGGATTTCTATGATATCTTTGTCAAATTTTATCAGGAATGTTATCAGAAAGAATGTCCATACAAAAGGAGCGAGGATTTGTCGGTTGGAATGGAATATCAGATTCCACAGGATGAATTCGAAAATGTAATAAGGATGCATTTCCCAATTGAAGTTGAAACATTGCGCAAACTGCTTCGGTATAATTCGGACACACAAACATATCTTTTTCGGCCACGGAGTATGGATGAGATAGATTATGCGGAAATTCCGTATTCCGAGGTTGTCGGTTGTGTGCAAAATGCAGATGGTTCAATGACACTTACAGTAAACGCGGTTTTTCCTTTGAAAAATACTTCCCGGTTATTTGCACATATGGTAACAGTAAAAAATGAAAATGGTACAATTCATTATTTGCAAAATCGCATAATAAATAATTCCGAGGGAGAACATTGGTGGCATAGTGATCGTTATGCGGATGAGGAATGGCAGGAACGGTATGGGATTTCGGATGAAAACAATATATTTCCAAAGCCAGAAACAGAATTGCTGACGAATGAGGAAAAAGAGCAGATAGATGCATCAATTATGGAGCATGCAGAAAGCATCTGGGATGTGTATGAACACGTAGAACTTGAAGATGGATTATTTTATACATCGAATATAAAGAATTTTACGGACGAACAGAGAAGTGAGGTGGTAAGCAGACTGGCAAATTCTGGAGTCGTGGCGGTAACTGATGGCGAAGATATGAGAAATGGTGATTTGCTAGTCGCATTTTATGAGTCGGTTCAGGAGGGCGTAGATGCAGATGTAACTGTATATAGTGTGTTGGAGGATGGGCTGCTGACAGGAATTACATTTGTACATCGTAACGGGCAATTACAAACGTATTATGTTGGTGTTCGACCAGATGAAAACAAGAGACCGTCGATGATCGGAAGAAATGCATATGATGTCAAATTTATCAATTATACAGAGAAGGGGTATTTTATCTATGCTTACAAATATATTCCTGTACATGCGAGTCTGTGTAATTATTGGCGTGTAAAACCACTTTCTGATACGTGTAAGGCATTGACGGAGAAATATGTATCCGGTTTGGATTATCAAAAATATAATTTGCTTTTGATAGATTGGAACACAGAGACGGCAAGTGATATTCTGATGGATGGAATTTTTGAGGATTTATATCATATTGCATATGGCGAGCCATATAGGGAATCTACAGATTGCATTCCGGGTGACCTGTTTGAACGGATTATGACAACGTATCTTCCGGTTACCATAGAACAGCTCCGAAATGCATATACCTATGATGCGGAAAAACATGTGTATTATCAGGATATCGTGTACAATTATCCATATTCACCTTTTGGAGAGGTCGTTGATTATCAATATAATGCAGATGGAACTTTAAGCCTGTATGTAGATGGTGTCTGGCCAGATAAAAATTCTGATTGTGCATTTGTGAATAAGCTGGTTGTACAGACTTTTTCGGATGGAACATTTCGAATCTTATCCAATCACGTAGAGGAAAAGGAACTGGAGCTTCCTACGGTTCGTCCCAGAGATGAAGCATCGACAGAATCGCCAATGTGAGTGTAGATGCGGTTTTACCGTTCGCGTAGTCAGAAGCCTGTATATTGGTTGCAAAGATATAAGTGTTTGTATCTGAAATCACATATCCTATAAACCATCCGTTCGTATCTTTCTCATCTATCCGTCCGGTTCCGGTTTTCCCATATAGTTTTCCATGTGTAGATGTGGTTATGTAAAGGGAGTCCTTGACGGCATTCATCTGGTCGGTGGAAAAAGAAAGTTCATTTTTATATAGTCTTGTCAGCAGGAGTACCTGCTCGACTGGAGAAATCTTCAGAGAAGTTTCCATCCCAAATATACTGGATGTATTTTTGGGTGACTGGTTTCCATATTGTAACAGGTGCAGATAATTGCTTTGCATTTCTGTGCTAAGTCTGGACAGGATTGCGTCGAAGTACCAGTTGACAGAATATTTCATTGCAGAGGAGAGCGTTTGATCCGCTTCCCAGTTGGAAAAAGGATATGACTCATGATTCCATTTTAGTTTGGAATTATCAATCGTGATGATTTTCTGATCAAGACCAAACAGGGCACAGTACGGTTTATAGGTGGAATTAGGAGCAATACGTGTGACTGCCTGATCCAGATTGTATATGCTCCATGTGTCTTCGGCAATATCATACAAAACAAAACTTCCAGAGTACGACTGATACTGATCAGATAAATCAAGTGAAGTTATGGAGACCGATTTTGTATCCCACTGGTAATGGAGTGAGTCAGAAGCATGAACGGACAGCCGGGGAGTACCACACAGGATTACGAGAAGTGACAGCAGAAAGGATAAAATGCTGCGTAGTTTCTTCTGAATAGTCAGAGGCTGGTGCTGTTTGATGTTCAAAATCCGACGCTTCATTTGCTTGGCATTTTCACTCAAATTATTTAGCAGGGAAAGGGGCGTGTTAGTTTGCTTATCAACAAAATGGAGCAGGGTTACGCCATATGAAATCTGTTCGTTCGCACCAAGTAACCGTAAGACGGAGGTGTCACAAGCAAGTTCACGCTCCGTATAAAATTCCTTTGTGATAAGCCAAATGAGTGGATGAAACCAATATAAGATTCGTATGATATTCATACAGTAATTGAAAATGGCATCTTTATAATAACAGTGCATAAGCTCGTGCAATAATATATATCGGATTTCTTGTTCTTCAAAGTTGGAGATGTGGTGTAATGGCAGAAAGATGGCAGGACGTAGAATTCCTGTGGAGACAGGTGTGTCGATTATGGATGAAGAATACAGTGGGATGGATTTGCGAAGCTGTAATTCGGAAAGACATGTCATATAGATGGCGTGTATGCGTTTGTCCTGCATAAGGTTTGCCGTGCGGCGCATATGGTGCAGTAATACAAGGGAACGCACAAAAGAAAATAGCATAACGAATATGCCGATTCCCCAGATCACACAAAAAATGGTAGAAATATAGGCTGGAAACTGTGTACGCATGGAGATTGCGTAATCATAGATTTGATTTGTGGATGAGGATGTATATTTCGAAGTATTTGTGGTATGGACTGCGAGGCTAAAATGTGCAAGAGGGTGGAACAGATCCCGCATTTTCGTTGATAATGTAGAAAATGAAACTGGCAGAAACGGAACAAGCAGTGAAATCGTAAATGGAATCCAAAGATTAAACTGCATGCGGGGAGTGAGACAATGTTTAAATATTCTCTTCATACATAAAAGTATAAGTACGAAAAGACCGATTGTTATATTGCATAATATGAAGTGAATAAAAAAATTATCCATAGAGATTACTCCTTGTTTTCTTGTTCCAGTAGTGATTTCAGTTCATCAATTTCTGCCTTTGATAAATTTCGATGATCCAAAAAGGTTGAGACCATAGAGGTAAGGTTCCCGTTGAAAAATTTGTCTAAAAAAGACTTGCTTTGCTGACTGACATAGTCCTCTTCCTTTAACAGTGGCGTATAAACAAAGACACGTCCCTGCTTCTCATAAGTAATAATATTTTTTGTTGCCAGCCGTTTAATTAAGGTCTGGATTGTACGTGGATTCCAGTTGGTTGTCTGCAATAGCTGTTCTGTAATCTCATTTGTGCTGATTGGATAATTATGCCATATTATTTGCATAATTTCGTATTCTGCTTCTGTAATCTGTGGCATTTTTTTCATGCTAAAAACTCCTAAATCCTACAAATGTAATAATATAGTTATTATAATGAAGAGGGTAAATCTTGTCAATTTTTCTTTTATTTTATATACTTGGATGATCGGGAATGTAGCTTCTGTCATAAGGAGGAAAAACAATGATTGAAATACGCGAAGCGAAAGAGGCAGATGCAGCCGGGCTGCTTGCTATATATGCGCCATATGTGGAACATACCGCGATTACATTTGAGTACGAAGTGCCGACGCTGGAGGAATTTACAGAGAGGATCCGGCAGACGAAAACAAAGTATCCATATCTTGTTGCCGAGCAGGATGGGAAGCTGCTTGGGTATGCGTACGCCGGACAGTTTCATGCCAGAGAAGCGTATGCATGGGCAGTGGAGACGTCTATCTATGTAGATGAAAGCTGCAAGCATATGGGAATCGGTGGAATGCTGCATGCGGCATTGGAAGAAGCATTGAAAGAACAGGGATTTTTGAACATGAACGCCTGTATCGCCTATGCCCCGAACGAGGACGAATACCTGACGAACAACAGCGTGGAGTTCCATGCGCATCTTGGCTATCGCATGGTCGGACGGTTCTATCAATGCGGGTATAAGTTTGGACGCTGGTATGATATGGTCTGGATGGAGAAGCTGATCGGAGAGCATGGAGCGAATCCGAAAAGACCATTTTAATAAAATGTGAATTGACATAGCCGTACGGCTTATATTATACTAACAACAGTAAAATTAAGTCGAACGGCTTATTTTTATAGATGAATTTTTAAATTATGCCGTACGGCGAAGAGGAATGGTAAATATGAAGATAAGAAGTGTAGAAGAATTAGGAGAAGCAATTCGTACGCGAAGAAAAGAACTGCATTATACGCAGGCGTTTCTTGCGGAATTTACAGGGTTCAGTGTCAGCTTTATTTCAGATGTTGAACGTGGGAAAGCGACGGCGGAGATAGGAAAGACATTACAGCTTCTGATGATATTGGGATTGGATCTGTCGGTGGAAAGGAGAGCATGAGTTGCGGAAATTAGAGGTATACATAGAAGAAGATGGGGATTTTGTGCTGGCTGGACAGATACAGGGTGAAACTTGGGAAGATGCAAGATTTATATATGAGAAGTCTTATCTGGAAAATCAAAGTCATCAACCGATTTCAATTAGTTTGCCCTTTCAGGAAGATGTTTTTTCGCCCTTTGAGACACGATGCTATTTTGAAGGGTTACTGCCAGAAGGATATACGAGAAGGTGTGTGGCAGGATGGATGCATGTTGCAGAGGAAGATTATTTGTCTGTGCTTGCGGGACTTGGAAATGAGTGTCTGGGTGCTGTTCGGATTTGTGAGCTGGGGGCAGGTGGATGTAGTCCGTCGTATAAAAAAATATCAAGGGAAGAATTGCTGGAATTTGCCAAAGAAGGGGCTTCAAAATCAGCCCAGTTTCTGGCAAAGGCACATCTATCATTGACTGGTGCGTCCGGAAAAACAGGTTTATATTATGATAACAAAGATGGATGGTATATGCCGTTTGGGACGGCACCAAGTACACATATTGTAAAGCAAAGCCATGTTCGGCTGAGCGGAATCGTTGCAAATGAACAACTATGTCTGCGTACAGCAAAGATATTGGGAATAGATGTACCGGAAAGTTTCATTATATCAGTTGGAACAGGAGAGCATATATTGTTTGCGACAAAACGTTTTGACCGGCTGATGCAGGAAGATAGCCGGGTGATAGATGGTAAAAAAGTTCCGTTCCGGTTGCAACAGGAAGATTTTGCACAGGCACTCGGTGTTCCGGCTTCTCAGAAATATGAGAAGATAGGGGACTCGTATTTAAAGCGTGTGTTTGCATTATTAAGGCAGTATTCAGACAATCCGGTGGAAGATCAATTAAAATTATGGGATATATGTATCTTTAATTATTTAATTGGAAACACGGACAATCATATTAAGAATATTGGATTACTGTATGGTAAGGATCGAAGGACAATCCGGCTTGCTCCGGCATATGACATTGTCTCAACGATGATTTACGAAGAGAGTACAGAACAAATGGCAATGGCAATTGATGGAGAACTGGATATCCGCAAGATTACAAAAGAATCATTTCGCGCAGAGGCAAGGCATATTGGACTCGGAGAGAGAATCGCAATGCGGAGGTTTGAGCAAATGCAGAACTCTTTTGAACGTGCACTTGCACAGGCGAAGGAAGAAATACAGGATGAGGGATATCCGGGCGTTGCGGGTATCTATGAGAAGATTTTGCGGAAAACCCAACCAAATCACCACTTAAATCATCTATAAGATGAAGGGATGTACAAAACTTATAGGCGAGAAAGGAAACATACATATGGAAAATATTCCGAATCAGGAAGAAGTCGAATATCCGATCAAGGAAGATCTCTGGAACACGGAGAGCAATGTTGTACGCTACACAGTGAAAAATAATCTACATAAGCAGATTTTTTATGAGTTCCGTTTCTTGAGCGCAAATGGAGAATGGATAGATGATGACCGGGAGACGGAGACGACATGGTATCTGGATGCTGACGATGAGATGACAATATGCATGAACAATCCCAATCGGTGGATTGGGAGCACGGGAAGGGATTCGCTCACATGGGCGAAGACAGAGCTGTATGTGTGGATGATGAATGACGCGGGCGTTGCAGAACAGCTTGACATTTGACGTGACATTCAAGGTGTATGATTACACGGAAAGCTATGGGGAATATATCAACGATAATGTGTATGGCGTCTCCCATAATAATTCAATAAAAGAGATTTTAAATCCAACCATGAAGCAGTACGACGCGCAGATTGTGATGAGAGATATAAATGATTAGAAAGGCGGTTCCAGCAACGCCTGACGGTAAGAAAAATTGCGTATTATTTCAATTCAAAAGTCTATTAAAGAACAAAAAATTGAGTTTAATACAATACCAAGATGAAATGCATCAACTTAAAATTGAATTTGTTTGACATACATTTGATGATTATGGTAAAGTCTACCATAAGAAACTAGAGTTTGTTGTATGCGGGAGAGGTACAATCTATGGAGAAACGAATTCGGGCGTTAAAAGCGATTATATTAGTGGTTGTGATGATTGTAGAATTGTTTGGCGTGGATGCCGTGCGTGTAGTTGCAGAAACAATTAATGTTACGGGGGATACGACGATTTCAACGGAAGACAATCGTGACTATGCTGTGACTGATTGCACGCTGACTGTTTCATCTACCGGAAATATCACCGGAACGGTGTGTGGATCTGGTGGAAAAATTGTCAATCAGGGATCCATCAGTAAAATTGAAGGAAACATAGAAGTTGATAATCGGGCGGGAGCCACCATCCAGGATCTTCAAAGTTCAGTCGGCATTACAAATGCCGGGCATATTATATCCGCGACATATAGTTCGACATCCATTTTGAAAAATAATGGAACGATAGATACCCTGACGGTTCGAAATCCTGGATATCCTGGCAGCGCTGCGACAGTCAACATGAATGCAGGAACGATTCCTTCTTTGAATGTAATGAATGATTCTGGGGAGAATCCGGTCATTAACTATGCAGGAGGAATGATTACATCTCTGACCGCCGAAGGAACGAATGGTGCAAATCTTGTCGTATCCGGAAACCATGAGATAAGTCAGCTAAAGGGCACCGTAAATGTATCGGGCAGCGGTATGCTTACGGTATTAGGGACATTACAGCTGGAAAAAAGCTACATAGGAGAAAAACTGGGGGTTACAAAGGATACAGCTTTAACTGTAAAGGATGGAAATACCGTACAGGTAAATTATAAGGATCATGTGTATAGTATTTCGTCTGCAACAGAACAGAAAATCACGGATCTTGCAGGTAATACTGTGAGTGCTGTGATGGATGATGCAGCTGCAGCTACCATGACGGTAGAGACTCCATTTACATCAGAAACATATATGTATGGCGAGCAGGCTGTGGCAGTATATCTGGCAAAGGATGATTATTATTTTCCGGAAGATTATCAGGCGACGGTAACTGGTGGAAGCGGAACACTGGATATAACACGGGTAAATGCGAAGGAAATAAAACTTGCATATACTTTTGCGGATGAAAAAAAGAATATTCAGATTTCACTGCCTGCAGCAAATGCACGGGGAACACAGGATGCTCCTGCCGGACTTGACGGTGGGGTGAAGAAGGTAACCGGTGTAACAGAAGATATGGAATATGCTGTAAGCGAAACATCTGATACATGGACGCAGGTAACAGGAATAACGGATAGTGGAACGTTAGCTATGGAGCCTGGCACCTGGTATTTTCGTTATAAAGAAACAGATGAGAAGAAGGTCAGTGCAGCGACAAAGGTTATAGTGAAAGGGGAAGGCGTTGCAAGCGTCGAACAAGGTGATGTGAATTATGGTACAAAGCCAGATCCAAAAGCTGAAACATCGACCAACACAGAAAAGACTGCTGTGATTGAGTATAAGGAAGCGTCATCCGATGATACTGCATATAGTCAGACAGTTCCAACTGCAGTCGGAAACTATACAGTCCGGGCGACCTTTGCAGAGACAGAGGCGTATGGGGAAGCTGTTGCCACGACAGATTTTTCAATCAAGTATCTGGAAACACCGGAACCGCCATATACTCTGGTTGGAACAAAAGGAGAAAATGCGTATTATACTTCTGAAGTGACAGTTATTCCGGCAGACGGATATCAGATATCCAAAACTCTGGATGGTACATATCAGGATACACTTGTTATAAAAGAAACTATGGCAGCATCGGATATTTACCTTATGAAAAAAAGTACTGGGGAGAAGACGGGTGCAGTCGTACTTGAAGCAATCAATATCGATACAGCAGATCCGATATTGAATGTGACGAATGGTGAGACATACAAAGTAAAATCCAAGGAATTAGAAATTACAGATGCGAACCTGTCCTCTGTGACAATCAATGGAGCTGCTCAATCTGTAAGCGGACAAAGCTTCAAAATGAATCTCGAAGAGTCTTCGGATGCGTATGTGATTATTGTAAAAGATAAGGCTGGACGCAGTGTGGAAGCAACCATCTACGTAAAGCGGGATGCACAGATAGCACCAGCTGGACTGACCGGAGGAATCGAGAAAGTAACCGGAGTGACAACCGCTATGGAATATGCCCCAAATAAGGATGCGGCAGATTGGACAGCTGTGACGGGAATCACAGACGGAGGAACGATTACACTTGCGAAAGGTACCTGGTACTTTCGGTATAAGGAGACAGATACGAAGCAGGCAAGCCCAGCAGTTAAGGTAATTGTTGAAGAAAAACAGAAAGAGCCGGAGAAAGAGCCGGAAAAAGAAAAACTGACGGGAAGCGGTAACGTAGCTGCAGTCGATGTTTATTATGGAAAAACACCGTATGTACAGATTTCTTCCGAAACAAATGATACAGGAAAAGCAGTTATCGTTTACAAGGAAAAAACAAAACCGGATACTGCATACACTTCTGAGGTACCTGTCCAAGTCGGTACATATACAGTGAGAGTTACACTTCCGGAGAATGATACATACAAAGAAGTCGTTGTGGCAACAGAATTTAAAATCTCATATGCGCCGGCACCGGCACTCGCATATACGCTGGAAGGAACAAAGGGAGAAAATGGATATTACACGTCGGATGTAATTATCCGGCCTGCACAGGGGTATACGATTGCAAGAACATTGAATGGTACGTATGAACAGATGCTACGGGTAGAAAAAAACCAGCCGACATCGCAGATATACCTGAAGAATGCAGTTGGTGAGATGACAGATGCAATATCCATAGATGCAATCAAGATCAAACAAGGCGCGCCAATCGTAAATCTGGAACATGGAAAAACATATTATGGAGAGTCTCAGAAGCTCGTGATTCAGGATGACTATTTGAGTCAGGTATATGTAAATGGAGTATTACAGAAATTAGATGGAACAGAATTTGTTCTGCAGCTTGCTTCCAATAATGGAAAGAAAAAATATGAGATTACAGCAGTTGATGTAGCTGGAAATAAAAAGACAATTCTTGTAACGGTCGCGGCGGCCTGGATGAAAACAGGGATAATTCCAGAGGGAGTTCTGGTTAATCTGGAAACAGGAAATGGGTATAAGCTTGGGAACGGAAACTGGAAAGTAGCAGGAGACAGCACATCTTATAGCGGAGGAACAGAATTCTATGTGAAAAAAGATGGTTCCTATACGTTTGGAAAGCAATAAGAATAATCGGCGGAAATTTATTTTAACGGTTTTTTGTAGACAATGAAGTAAAGGTGTCGGACACCATCGGAAAATGTTCTGAGGTGTGAGGCGCCTTTTCTTTTGTCACAGCGAAAGTTGATAGGAAGTTCTTTGATCTTGTGCTTTCCATTTGCAAAACCAGCAATCATTTCTGTTGCAAATTCCATTCCGGTACACTGCAGATGCAGACTACGAATAGCATTTGTGGAAAAACCGCGTAGGCCACAATGAAAATCGTAAATAAATGTATGAAATCGTTTCCTGCCCAGATAAGAGAGCACAGGAATCCCCAGATATCGATGCAAAAAAGGCATGGCACGCATCTCCATTGTTCCGGAAAAACGATTGCCGATGACGAAATCATATCCTTCCCGGAGGACATCGACAAACGGCTGCAGACCAGAAAAATCATAGCTGTAATCACAATCGCCCATAATAATGTATCTGCCTCTCGCAGCGTTGATTCCGCCAGACAGGGCATTCCCGTAACCTTGTCTGGCAACAGAAATAACACGGGCTCCCATTTTTCTCGCAATTGCCGGAGAGTCATCCGTGCTTCCGTTATCTGCAACCAGGATTTCTGCAGAAATATCTGCATCCGAAAGAAACGTCTGGATTTCCCGTATGCATAGAGGCAGTGTCCGACGCTCATTCAAGCAGGGCATTAAAATTGTAAATTCCGGATCGAAATTAGATACTTGATTCATATATTCTCCATATTTTTCATATTCTATGAGCAAAAATTATCATATACAATCAGAAAAGTCAAACAGCATAATAAAGAGCACGAAAAATGAACTTTAATTGATAAAATCAATTAAAAATATAAATTAAGATGAGTTGCAATTGACATATATTTGGTGTTTTGTTAAAATTTTATCAGTTAATTTATGTTTTTTTCACTTATTTTAAGTAGAATGTGGGAGAAGAGGATGGAGAAAAAGAAAAGCAGACGTTGGCTTATAATTGCTGTTGCAATCCTGGTGATCGCAGCGGCTGTTGCAATTATATTGCTGATTACAAAGAAGAAGGATTCTTATCGTGTGATTAAGATTTATGAGGTCGAAGGAGCCGCATTTGTACAGCGGGATGGCGTGGATGATCTCGAACCATATGCAAACATGCTTCTGAAATCAGGCGATACCGTACGTGTGGATGCAGGGAGCATGACACTCAAGCTGGATGAAGATAAGTACGTATATGTGGAAGAAAATACGGAATTTAAGCTGATTGCACAAGGAACGGATGAAAACAGTAAGACAGCCATCGAACTTACGAAGGGAGCAATCACGAATGAAATCCAGAATAAGCTTAGTACAGAATCTTCGTACGAGGTGAATACACCGAATGCGACGATGGCGGTGCGGGGAACCGTATTCCGGGTAGAGGTGACGTATGATGAAGCAGGTGTCTGCTATACAAAGGTTTCTACGTTGGAAGGGAAAGTGGCTTCCCGGCTTGTATATGCGGATGGTTCGGTCAGCGAACAGGAAGTGCTGATTGAACATGGATACGAGGTGATCATCTATCAGGATGATAAGAACACGGATTATATGGGAGATGTGGAACCGATTGATTTTTCTAAGTTACCGCAGGCAGTCAGTGAGCGGTTTGGCGCGTTAATCGAAGAATTAAAGGAAGAACTGGGGTTGAAAGAAGAAACAACCGAAACAACGAATCAGAAGAGCGAATATACGGTAACCTTTTTATATAACGGTGCAGTGTTCGGAACCCAGACCGTGAAGGCGGGCGCCTGTGCACAGGAACCATCTCTTATGCCGGAGGCAGGCGGAAGCTGGGATTATGACTTCTCAAAGCCTGTGATGGAAGATATTACAATCGAGTGGAAATAATACAGGGGGATACACATGGATATTGAACGGTTAAAAAAGGTTACAACGATACAGGAATTTTTCCAGATCACAAACAAGGGAACCATCAGCGATGGCACGAAGGCATTTTTGGAAGCGATGAAGGAGGTACGGATTCCTTCCGGGCAGGATATTGTGACATATGGGCAGGAAAGCGATGATGGAATGTATATCATATTAGAAGGAATTGCGGATGTGTACAGTTCATCGAATGCTCTGATCAATACACTCTCGGTCGGAGATTTCATCGGGGAACTTGGGCTGATAAACGATGATATCCGTGCAGCGACTGTGCGTGCACGCGGAGAAGTTGTCTGTGCCAATATCTCCAAAAAGCTGTTTGACGAAATCGCATTTGAGAATCGTAAGGTCTATGGCACATTTATGAATATGTTATACACCAAAACAACAAAGCTTGTTTCCGAACGTGAGCGTATCAAATCAGAACTTGCGATTGCCACGCAGATACAGACCGGATGTCTGGAGAATGATTTTTCATGCTTTAACCGGTTAGAAGATGTAAAGCTGACGGCCAGAATGCGTCCGGCGAAAGAAGTGGGTGGAGATTTCTATGATATGTTTATGATTGATGAGACACATATGTGTTTTCTGATTGCGGATGTATCGGGGAAGGGCGTTCCGGCAGCTATGTTCATGAGTATGGCGAAGACCCATATCAAGAACTATGCCACACTGGGACTTCCGCTTGCGGAGGTCGCAAGCCGGGCCAATAACCAGTTGTGTTATAAGAATGAGGCAATGATGTTTGTAACCGCGTTTATCTGTGTGCTGGATCTTGAAACAAACCGGGTTACATTTATCAATGCAGGACATAATCTTCCGTTTGTACAGAAGGCAGATGGGGAGTTCCAGATGATAACGGCGAAGGCGAATATGGTGCTTGGAATGATGGAGGATGTTCCATACCGGGAGCAGTATCTGGAGCTTTCAAAGGGGGATTGCATTTATCTGTATACGGATGGTGTGACAGAGGCATTAAACCCGAAACAGGAGCTGCTTGGAGACGCAAACCTTACAAGCATGTTAAACCGTCACAGAGAAATGGCCGGTGATGCAGATGCATTTGTCGATGCCATGTATGACGAAGTAGATGCATTTGCGGACGGGGAGATGCAGGCGGACGATATTACGATGGTGTATTTAAGCAGGAAATAAGAAAGTACATAAGAGGGGTTTATGAAGAGTATTATTCGGGATTTATTGGAAGCGGTGATTGTGTGGCTGCTTGTGCTTCTGATGACAATTAGCAATTTGATTTCACCACTTGATTATATTGTGAAAGATGCACTATACCAGAGACCGCGGGGCGTGTCAGGAGATATCAAGATCATCGGAATCGACGAGCGCACCTTAGAGGAGCTTGGACCGATCGGAACATGGTCCAGACAGTACTATGCAGATTTGCTGGAAATATTGAATGCAGACGAAGCTTCAAGGCCGGCAGTTGTCGGATTCGATATCATTTTCTCCGGAAATGTAGATGAAGCAGGGGATGAAGCGTTTGTAAATGCAGCAAAAAAGAGTGGAAATGTAGTTGTGGCATCCCAGCTGATCTACAAGGAAAAGCCTGAGTTTGATGCAGATGGTGTGAAGTATTATCCGATCGATACGATTATCTATCCATACGAAGCACTCCGGGCGGAAGTGACATGCGCTTATACAAATGTATCGCAAGATTCGGATCGTACAGTCCGGCGTGTATTGATGAAAGAAAGCTATGCAGGACAGGAACAGACGATGTTCCCACAGGCAATCTATGAGCGTTACTGTGAGAAGACAGGACAGACAATCAATACAATTGCATCGGACAAGACCGGACGTACCTTGATTAATTATTCCGGCAAGCCGGGTGATTATGAGTGTATCTCTCTTGTAGATGTGTTACAGGGAAAGATTGATACCCGCGTATTCAAAGACAGCATTGTTTTAGTCGGTGCATATGCGGCAGGTATGCAGGATAACTTCAACGTGCCAAACGGTGGCAATCAGCAGATGTACGGAGTAGAAATCCATGCGAATATCCTGCAGGCATTTATGCAGAACCGGTTTTCCGTGAATGGAAATCCGTTCTTATTCGGTTTGTTGACCGGGTTTGTCTGTGCGATTCTGCATTTTATGTTCAAGCGGACGAAGATCTGGCTGTCAACAATATTGCTGATTGCAGGGGTGGCAGCAAACCTGATTGCAGGTGTAATACTTAATAACAATGGAATTGCCATCAGTCTGATTTATGCACCGCTTGTGCTGATTGTCTCCTACATATATTGCCTGGCAATCGGTTATATTCTGGAGAAGCTGAAGCAGAAGAGGGTATTAAAAGCATTCAAGAAATATGTCGCACCGGAGATTGTGGATGAAATCTCGAAGAAAGGGGATTTTCATATCAAGCTTGGCGGTGAGAACCGGGATATTGCAGTACTGTTTGTGGACATCCGGGGATTTACAACGATGTCGGAGGTGTTGGAACCGGAGCAGGTTGTTGAGATCCTGAACAGTTATCTGGCACTTACGACAGAAGCTATCTTCAAAAACAAGGGTACGCTCGATAAGTTTGTCGGCGATGCAACGATGGCGGTGTTTAATTCTCCGTTTGATCTGGATGACTATGAGTTCCGTGCAGTATGCGCGGCATGGGATATCGTACAGGGTGGAATTGCATTAGAGGGAGAGTTAATGGAACGATTTGGCAGAAGTGTCGGATTTGGAGTCGGCGTCAATTGCGGTCCTGCAGTTGTTGGAAATATCGGCTGTGATTTCCGTATGGATTTTACGGCAATCGGAGATACCGTAAATACAGCAGCGCGGTTAGAAGCGAACGCGAAGAAAGGGCAGGTCCTGATCAGCGATGTTCTGTATGAGAGAGTGAAAGAACGTGTGGAAGTGGAAGAAGTCGGAGCGATTCCTTTGAAGGGCAAGTCGAACGAAGTATTTGTCTATGCAGTAACCGGTATAAAGGGGGAGCGTGCAACATGAGATGTAAGAAAATACTGATCATCCCGGATCGAGCGGAGCTTTCTTCGTATACAAAGCTCGCAGACCGGATGGATCTTGGATTTGAATACAATGATTTTTTTATCCCGAAGCTGCTGGATGATACAGAACAACTGGACACAGTGATAGCAGGGTATGAACAGATGTCCGGAATGCCCGGTTATTGTACCTTGCATGGAGCTTTCCTGGATGTGACGGTGTTTTCCGATGATTCGCTGATTGCACGGGCATCGGACTATCGCGTGGAACAGAGTCTGACGATAGCGAAGCGCCTTGGTGCAAAGGGTGTTGTATTTCATACGAATTATATTGCTAATTTTAAGACAGACAGTTATCGGGACAGTTTTGTGAAGAAGAATGCCGCATATTGGAGTGAGAAGCTGTTAAAATATCCGGACATACAGATTTACATGGAAAATATGTTTGATGATACACCGGAACTGCTTGCGGGACTTGCAGAGGAACTAAAAGGATATAAGAATTTCGGTGTCTGCTTTGATTATGCCCATGCCCATGTGTTTGGAAATCCGGATGAGATTGGATTGTGGGTGCGGACATTGGCACCATATGTAAAGCATCTTCATATCAACGACAACGATTTCAGACAGGACCTGCATCTGGCTGTGGGAGATGGGAAGATCGACTGGAAGCTGTTTAAGAATTATTATGAAAACTATTTTCCGGATGCAACCGTATTAATTGAGGTAAACAGCATGGAAAAGATCCGGAAATCACTGGATTTTCTGGAAAGTCTGTGATGGAGGGCGTGGCGATTGGAAAATAAAAAGATAATTACAGTAGAAGCGTCAATGGAAAATCTGGATAAGGTCACTTCGTTTGTCGAAGCGTTCCTGGATGATTATGCGTGTCCGATGAAGATTGTAATGAAGATTCTGCTCTGCGTGGAAGAGCTGTATGCCAACGTTGTAAATTACGCATATGGTTCACGGGGTGGAAACTGCACGATTGAATTAGAAGGAAAAGCATATGAAACAGAAAATGAAGTCTGCATCTGTATGCGGGATCAGGGCGTGCCGTTTGATCCGTTTGCGAAGGAAGACCCGGATATCACGCTATCTGCGGATGAAAGAGAAATCGGCGGACTTGGTATTTACATGGTGAAAAATATCATGGATATCGTGTCCTATGAATATAAGCAACAAGAAAATATAGTTACAATGATTAAAAAATGGCAGATATAAGCTGCCGGAGTAGGAGGATATTATGGAACTGAAAAAGGAACAAGAAGGAAATAAGCTTATTGTAAGTGTGTCCGGACGTCTGGATACGAATGCTGCACCAATCGTGATGAAGGAGCTTGAGGAGCTGCTCGTAGATCCGGTGAAAGAATTTGAACTTGACATGGGGGCTTGCGATTATGTAGCAAGTTCCGGACTTCGTGCGATTCTTTGGGCACAGAAGAAGATGAATGGATTAGGCGGATCTATGGTTGTAAAAAATGTGATTGGTGATGTAATGGAAGTATTTGAGATGACAGGTTTTGCAGATATTCTGACATTTGCATAGCAGAGTCTGAAACGTGGACGTATAGCAAAAAGGGAGGTTACTATGGATTTCAAAGAAGAAATTGTACAGTTTATGACTGACAAAGTAGGAGGAATTACAATTGTTGCAGAGGGGTCTGCAGAGATTGTATATGCGGATTCTTATTTCCGGAAAAAGTACGGAGATGCTGTCGTTGGCATGGATGCAGAAGAGATTTTTGTATGGAATGACGATTGCCCGGCATTGGAAATTGACGGGGATGCTGTTGAATGGGAATATATTGATACAAACACAAAAAAATATTTCAAATTCAATTCCGGACTTTTTCAAAAAGAAGGAAAAAATTATAAGATACACCAGATTACCGACATCACGGAATATATGGGGTTGAATCGTGATATCACAAAATATATGGGATTTTTCCGAAAGCTGTCAAAGTTCCAGACTACGGTTTTAGAGAAGCTGTCAGAGACGTATTATGAGCTGCTTCCGATGCTTGCGGATTATTTTAATACAAGCAAAGCTTATTTTATGATTCAAAGAGATGCGGTCATGGATGTCATCACTTATAATAAGATGGGAAATGTGTACAGTAATGACCGGATCGGCTATGATGCGGGTGTGGCAGAGCTGTTTGAGAGTAGCTGCGAAGATGATGTGTTGTTTGGAAGTTTTGATGAGAAGGTTCAGGAGATTCTTCGGTTAAATGGGGCGAAGGATGACAGTACATACCGGATGCTCGTAAGTGGTGAGGTTTCCGGACAAAAATATGCACTTTATCTTGGAGTATGGCCGAATATGGATTGGGAGTCCATGAATGAATCAACATTAAAAAGCGTAATCAGTCTGTATATTGAAAATGGAGTTATGCGCGAGAAATTGGTATATGCAAGTGAGCATGATGGCTTAACCGGACTTTATAACAAGGCAAAATATCTGGAGATGGCTGAAAAAGAGTTCCAATCCCTGGATTCTATTGCAATCTTTAACTTTGATGTAAACAATTTAAAGAAGATGAATGACCAGTTCGGTCATGAGGCAGGAGATAAGCTGATTATCAAGGCGGCAAACAGTTTCCGAAAGGTAACAAGCAACCGCGTACATGCATTCCGTATGGGTGGCGATGAGTTCCTTCTTGTTGCAGAAAATATATCTAAGACGGAGACGGATAAAATCAGGCAACGCTGGGAAGAAGAACTCGCAAGATTGAATATGGCAGACGATGGTATTGACTGTGTTGTTGCGGTTGGTGTCGCATATGGTGAAAAAGAGTATGATTATGCAGCACTTTTGAAGCTCGCAGATGAGAGAATGTACGAGGACAAGAAGGCAAAGAAAAAACCGGGAGAAGAAATCCGGTAAAAGCATTTGAAAAAGCACTGAAAATGGAGGGTGAAAAATGGGAATGACATTTCGTGAACTGATTGATTATGCAAAAAAAGAAGAAGCGTCGGATGTACATGTGACAGTTGGTACAAATATTGCGCTTCGACGGTTTGGAAACCTGGAGATCATGGAGCCGGCACCATCGGCGGAGGAAGCGACGGAACTTATCTTCAGCGAACTTAGCGAGGAACAGATTGCACAGGTAAAGGCAGGCGAGGATTTGGATTTTGCCCTGATGACAAAAGATGGTACAAGACTGCGTGCCAATATCTACCATCAGAGAAATAATATCGCAGCGACATATCGTATCCTGCGTTCGAAGATTCCGACATTTCAGGAATTACATGTTCCGGATGCAATACGGAAACTGATTTTGGAACCGCGAGGACTGATACTTATCACAGGACCAACCGGCAGCGGTAAGACAACCACACTTGCATCTATGATTGATTATGTAAATCAAAAACAGGCAAAACATGTTATGACGATTGAAGATCCGATCGAGTATGTGTATTATCATGCAAAATCCATGATACATCAAAGAGAAGTCGGAAGAGATGTTGATTCGTTCGCAAAGGCACTCCGTTCGTCTCTGCGTGAGGATCCGGATATTATCCTGGTAGGCGAGATGCGTGATTATGAGACGATCAGTGCGGCAATTACGGCTGCGGAGACCGGACATCTTGTGCTTTCCACATTACATACAACGAGTGCGGCACAGACGATTGAGCGTATTATCGATGCATATCCGGCACATGGACAGTCACAGGCACGTACCCAGCTTGCGAATGTTCTCCGGGGTATCGTAACACAGCAGCTGATTCCGATGGAGGATGGAACCGGAATGGCAATGGCAACGGAGATCTTGATCAATACCGATGCGATTGCAAACCAGATTCGTGAGAATAAGACACATCAGATCATATCTTCTATGCAGGGTGGTGCGGCTCTTGGCATGCATACACTGAATGCTGACCTCAAACGTCTGGTTCGTGAACAGAAGATTACAGAAGAAATGGCAAGAAAATATAGCACGAACGTGAAGGACTTTGAGACGCAGCGATAGATGCGGACTCAGACATGAAGCTATATGAATATTCGGGTTTGTTATGATCTCCTTGTGTTAGTACGATGGCGTTTGCGGGGCTTTAAGAATTTTTTAGACACAAGCTTCCAGTCCACTCCGTAATAGAAGATCATGCAGAGACAGAAGATACTTGCAAATTGCGCCCGGTAAGTAAAGAAATAATGCAAAAAGGCGTGGTTTGCAAGTGTCAGAAACCGGATATACGGAATACAGTATAAAACTGTGAATAACCATGGCATATAATTCTTTTTTTCGTTCTTTCGGAACAGATAATACACCATTAACAATAATACAAAAACACCGATTGCGGCGATATATCCGTATCCTTTCATAAAATTAAACGGGAATATACATGCGATATTCCGTAGAAATGCATTTATAGAAAGCACCGGTCCATGCAGGCTGCCGGCATCTCCGTTTACCCGTGTGGAGGCGGATGATAAAGCCTGTGCAAAGATATTTCTGTTCAGAGCAATCGATGTAATGCTCCATTTGGCAATCCAGGAAGCCAGATAGCCGATGCCCCAGCAGACAGAACACGACAGAATGATTTTAAAACCGGTTTTTGCATCGCATAACCGGTTATTTTTCTGCATCAGGACAAGTAACAATGCAAGCGGAAAAAGGAGTGTAATTGTCTCGGTTGACAAGAAATCAAAATATGCGGTGATATTTCCGACAAGCAGGAAGAATAGTCCGGATACCTCCTGTTTCTTCTGATAGAGCAATATTGTAAGGATGCCTGCTATAAGCATGATTAGAAAGCACCAGATGTATTCGAGACTCATAGGAATAAACCAGAACGATACCGACAAAAGCGCAACGGACATAGCCAGGGCAGAGATTGTGTGTCCGGATTTCGTCAGCTGCGTAAATAAAACAATAAATAGTACTGCCAGTATAATGGCAAAAAAGATATAGATCTGCCGGATGTTTAATATCGTTAGCAATGGACGTATGAAAATAGTTGAACCATGCCAATACCGGAAATAATCGTAGGTAGGTGTTACGTTGGAGGTTACTGCTGTATAGAGATTCTCATTTTCGTTGTGCGTTTCTGTATAATAATAAGAAGCGGTAAGCGGCGAGGTAACCGGATGAGCCGAATCAAAGTGATATAGGATATTCAGAAGGATCGCATCCGCATAGTGGTCGATGTTAGAGGCAGGATCCTGTTTTACTACACGGTAAAAGACCGGCTTTTCCAGTAGATATTCCGCCGACTCCTGCGTGTGCTTCCGGATGGCAGAACGCGGAATCAGGGAAACAGCGGAAAGTAAAAAAACTTCCAGAAACGTGAGAACAAGAAAAGAAATGATTCCGATGAGAATCGTTCTGCATAATTTCTTGTGAGATTTCAAACTGTTGTTTTGCTTGAAAGAATGTTTCATATCGCCTCTCCGTGAACTTTGATCGGTATGTGTCAAATGGTTGTGATTGGTGCCTGTTAGCAGATGGGGAGATGCATGGCAGGAAGCGCCTTGTTCAGGTCATCCACCGGCGTCAGAAGACAGGCACAAAACCCTTCGAGTGGCTGAAAACAGCGCACAAAAATCTCTTTGTTTATTTCCGGGCTATAATCGCGGATGTAACGGCTGCTGCCATTGACTGCGACATCGGTATATGCAACCAGCCATTTTTTGTCAGCATTTGGAAATACTGAGAAGAAAGAATGATTCATCATTTCTTCGATAGTTTTTCCTTCGATAACTGCCATCTCGTTGTTACAATAACGGAATACAAAATCAATCCCATGCCCGTCATTGTTAAATATAAGTTCAATCACACAGAAGGCAATCGGCATATTGTCCAGAATCGAAAAACGGTTTCGGATATCGACCACTGTCTCGATGCTGTCCGCAATGCTTTGGTGTAAGGTCGCATTCAGTTTTTTGTGGGCAGCGGCCGTGCGTTTCCTTCCCTGAAATTCGGCACCATCGAGCATATGATAGATGCCATCCGCAATATAATTAATCTGATTTTTGGCAACGACAATCCCTTTGTTTACACAGATAAAATCATGCAGTTCCAATGATTCAAAAAAGTCTTTGATTGTTATATAAGTAAGGAATGTCTGATCATCCATCGTGTGAATACACGTTTTACCATCAACACGTGTCAGATATTTGATATCTTCAATCTGAATATGGTTTTTCTTGAAATATTTTAATATTTTGCTGTCCATTGCAAAACTCCTCAAATTACTTTAATATCTATGATGTGAGTTTAGCAAAGAAAAATGTAGAAGTCAACGAAAGACCCATAAAACGATGGATTTCAAGAAATTTTGGAAAAACCCAACCGAAGGTGCGCATATAACGTCTATATAGTATAATAAGAAAGAAAGGAATAAACATATGGAACAAATTCAGAAATTGATAACCCGTGTTATAAACGGAGACACGCAGGCGTTTGAGGAGATTTATCAGGCAACATACCGGCAGGTGTATTATACGGCGTTCAGCTTTTTGAAGAACGAACAAAATACGCTGGATGTGATGCAGGATACATACATCACGGCACTCACGCATCTGCAACAGCTTGAAAACCCGGAGCGGATTGTGGCATGGTTAAACCAGATTGCCGTGAACAAATGCAAGGATTTTCTGATGAAGAAGATCCCGGAGCCGATAGAAGAAAACAGCATCGATACAGAATTGCTGGAGGAAAATGACAATTTCCTGCCGGAAAGCTATGTGCTGAATGCCGAAAAACGAAAGATCATTTTGACGATTATGCAGGAAGAGCTGTCAGCAGTGCAGTACCAGACGATTATTTTATATTATTTTGACGGGATGAGCGTACCGGAGATCGCGGCATGTATGGAGTGCCCGGAAGGCACGGTAAAATATCGTCTGTCCGCAGCGCGAGGCAAGATCAAGCAGGGCGTGCAGGATTATGAGAATACGAGCGGCATCAAGCTGTACTCATCTGGAAGTGTGGCATTGCTTACTGCAATTTTTGTTGCAGAATCACAGTCACTTGTGATTCCGAACGTGCTTGCCAATATATTTGCCGGGGCAGCGGGACTTGCGGGTACAGCGGCAGGTGTAGCAGGTGCTGTTGCATCGACGAGTACCGCATCGGCAATCGGTGGAAGTGCAGCGGGAGCGGCTACGGGGACTGCCACTGGTACAGGAACAGCAGTTGCAGCCACGAAGGCAGCGGGTGTAGCAGGAAAAGCAGGAATAAAAGGCCTCTTTCAGACGTTAAAGGCAAAGGTGATTGCAGGTGTGACAGCGGCTGCACTTGTTGCCGGAGGTGTGACAGCCGGTATCCTTACACACAACAAAAAACCGGATACAGGCAACCATTACCGTCCGGTAGAGATAACCGTCTGCGATGATGAGTATATAACATTGACAATCAAACGTGTATATGAACAGGGCTATGTTCCAAGCGAGGAAGAAATGCCGATGTATCAGTTGGATCCGGAAGCATGGACGGGGGAAGACTGTCTCATTTATTATACGGTGACAAATAAGACGGATAAACTGGTTTATTATGACCTGCAAATCCGGAGTGTAAACGATGAATGTATGGATTATGACTGGGAAGCAACAAACTGGTGGTACTTAGATCCGGGACGGGAAAATATGGAAATCTGTGCAAATAACTGCAATGGAATCATGCCATACAAGGCAGGCAGAGATCCGATGACCCGGGCAAAAATCGAGCTCGCGGTCTATACAGAAGGAGAACTGGCAGAGCCGGTCCTGCAGGATCATAGCGTGCAGGAGATTGATTTTACAGAGGATAAAGAGACGCAGGCGAAGGCTTATACACGGACACCGGCGGAAACGGATCAGGTACTTGTTGACAACGACGAATTGCGTATTACTTATATAGGAGCCGAAGTGCATAATGCACCGGAGAGAAGCTCATTTAATGCTTATCCAATCTTTTATGTTGAAAATAAGACTGATCATGATCTGCTTGTGACAATGAATGGGACATATGCACATTATACAGGACAATTTGCTTTGTTTGCGGGATGCAGCGGCTATATGACAAGAACGAATATAAATGATTGGGATATATCGGATTCGGATGACACGGGAGCGGAGTATCAGGAATTTGCGCAAATGTATCAGGACAAGGCATCATTTGATGTAACGTTTGAAGTATATGATTATACGGCAAGTGGCATTGATTATATTGCTGGTGATATGTATTCGGCAAAGACCGGGCATACCGCTTATCTGCAGGATGCCTTAGCAGCTTCGAAAAAAGAATATCCGGCGAGCTTTGTGCTTGTGGATTATTCAACGCAGCAATAAAGCTACCGGAATAATGAAATAGGTGTAAAATGTCAATATGATGGTTTAAAACTGAGACGATAAACAAAATAAAACATTTTTTGAAAATTAAAGAAAAATGAGAGAGAAAATATGGACAAAAATCAAAAATAAGTGAACGGAAGAGTCAGCAGGAGAAAAAAACAGAAGGAAAATAAAAGAGAAGATGTAGAATTATCTCTTGCTATATTGTTGAAAAGTGTATAAAATACAAAATATCAAAATACTAAACCAAAAAGGATATATGGAAGATTATGAAGAAAGTAGTAAAATTCGGTGGTAGTTCATTGGCAAGTGCGGAACAGTTCAAGAAGGTTGGAGCAATCATTTCAGCCGATGAGAGTCGTGTCTATGTTGTTCCTTCTGCACCGGGAAAGAGATTTCCGGAAGATACGAAGGTAACAGATATGCTTCTCCATGTGTATGAGACAGCAAAAGCAGGAGAAGATATTACGGAAGAGATGAAGGCAATCAAGGCAAGATATGATGAGATTATCACAGGGCTTGCGCTGAAGGATTTCTCGCTGGATAAGGATTTTGAAGAAATCACAAAGAAGCTGATCGAGAATCCACAGGTTGATTATGCAGCGTCCAGAGGAGAATTTTTGAATGGTAAGATTATGGCTGCATATCTTGGTGTTGAATTTATTGATGCCGCAGAGGTGATCTTCTTCAATGCAGAAGGAAATCTCAACAGCTATAAGACAGAGAAGGTTCTTAGTGAGAGATTGTCAAAGGCACCACGTGCAGTTGTTCCCGGATTTTACGGACTTGGCAAAGATGGGAATGTCAAGACATTTTCCCGTGGCGGTTCGGATGTGACAGGATCTATCGTTGCACAGGCAAGTCAGGCAGATGTGTACGAGAACTGGACAGATGTGTCCGGTTTCCTTGTAGCTGATCCACGTATCGTTCCGAATCCAAAGCCAATTAAATATATTACTTACAGAGAGCTTCGTGAGCTTTCTTATATGGGAGCATCCGTCCTTCATGAAGATGCGATTTTCCCTGTCCGTAACTGTGGTATACCAATCAACATCCGTAATACAAATGCACCGGAAGATCCGGGTACATGGATTGTTGAGAGTACATGCCAGAAGCAGGATTATGTTGTGACAGGTATCGCAGGTAAGAAGGATTTCTGTACAATTTTTATCTCCAAGGCAATGATGAATTCCGAGATAGGCTTTGGAAGAAAAGTACTTCAGGCTTTTGAAGAAAATGAGATTTCGTTTGAGCATATGCCATCCGGTATCGATACCATGACAATTGTTGTTCATGAGGATGAATTCATGCACAAGGAGCAGCGGGTGGTATCTGCAATCCATCGTCTCGCAAAACCGGATTCAGTTGAAATCGAGTCAGGACTTGCGCTGATCGCAGTCGTTGGACGAGGCATGAAGTCTGCAAGTGGTACTGCCGGTAAGTTATTCAGTGCACTTGCCAAGGATGGAATCAACATCAAGATGATCGATCAGGGGTCTTCTGAGCTGAATATTATTATCGGTGTTAAAAATAAAGACTTCGAGCCGGCAATCAGGGCAATTTATGATACATTTATTGTAGATAAAAAGAAGAACTAATTCTATAAATGCAATTGATTAGGCCGGCAGGCGGATGATATTGACAGTAAATCGGGCAGGAGGTATTCTGCCCGATTTTTTCATGGTTTCTGTCAGGAGACAGCGTCGGATCGTGTAAACAGAGGAACATCCAGATATAGACGGTTCCTTTTATTTATGGTACAGTTTATACAGCATATAAATGGGGAGACAAAAGATATGACGGAGTTACAGCGAAGATTGTTTGAATTGCAGGATAAAAAGTATCAGGCATTTCACTCAAAATTGATACCGAATATTGAACCGGCGCATGTGATCGGAATCCGGACACCGGTGTTGCGGAACTTTGCGAAGGCGTTTGCGAAAGAGGATGGTGCGGAAGTATTTCTGCAGGAGCTGCCACATACCTACTATGAAGAAAATAATCTGCACATGATGCTGATCGGTGGCATCAAGGACTATGCGCAGTGCTTATATGAGGTAAAGCGCATGCTGCCATATGTTGACAACTGGGCGACATGCGATTTCCCGGTTCCGAAATGTTTTGCGAAGCATAAGGAGGAACTGCTTCCGGAGATCCGGACATTTCTTGCATCCGGGGAGACCTACACGATCCGCTATGGCGTAGGGCTTTTGATGCGGTTATACTTGGATGACGATTTTCGACCGGAATATCCGGCGATGGTCGCGTCAGTCACATCAGAGGAATATTATGTGAATATGATGATCGCGTGGTATTTTGCTACCGCACTTGCCAAGCAGTGGGAGACGTGCATCCCATATATTGAAGAGCGGAGATTATCACCGTGGGTACATAGAAAGACGATTCAGAAGGCGGTGGAGAGCTACCGGATCACGGATGAGCAAAAGGCGTACTTGAAGACATTCCGGTAAGAGTGTACTATAATAAAAAGAATGGAGGCAGAGAAGATGCGGACAAGAGAAGAAGCCATAGCGTTTGCGCTGTCGTTTCCGGATACATATCAGGATGCCCCGTTTCATGATGATAACTGGCAGCTGGTACGTGTGAAGGGCAGCAGGAAAGCGTTTTTGTGGACATATGAACGGAATGGTTACATGAATCTGAATGTCAAGGTAGACCCGGAGTGGCGTGATTACTGGCGGGATGCCTTTGAGTCGGTTCTACCGGGCTGGCATCAGAACCGGGAGCATTGGAATACGATAATCTTAGATGGAAGTGTCCTGGACGATGCGGTACGGGAAATGATCGCGGAGAGCTACCGGCTTGTCACCGATAGTCCGTCGAAGCGAATCTATGAGGCAGTGAAGAAGATTCCGCGTGGAAAGGTGGCAACATACGGACAGGTCGCGGAACTTGCCGGCGATAAGAAGATGGCGCGTGCGGTTGGAAATGCATTGCACAGGAATCCGGATCCGGAGCATATTCCATGTTATCGCGTGGTGAATGCGAAGGGCGAGCTTGCCGGAGCGTTCGCGTTTGGCGGTGCGAATGTACAGGAGCAACTGCTTGCGGCAGATGGGATTTTGGTTGTGGATGGACGCGTGGATCTTGAAACGTATGGAATGAAGCTACCGGAGAATCAGAATGAAGAATAGGGGTTTGAGGGGGCAATACCAAGAAAGGAGTGGAACAGTTTGAAGAATAAGATAAAGAAGATAGCAGCGGTGCTGTTGGCATTTACCGTCGGCTGCGTAAGTCTGACCGGCTGTAATGTGCGGCAGGATACGATCCGGTTCGGCGCGGCAGGTGTCGGTGGTGGATATTATGCGTTTGCGACTGCATATACACAGCTTGCAAATGCAGAGGATGCGGAAATGAAATTCAATATAAAATCAACGGCCGGTTCAATGGCGAACCTGCGGCTGCTGTCCGAGGGATATGTAGACGTGGCAATTGCACAGGCCGATCTTGCCACAGTCGCGTATTATGGAACGGATGAAAAAGGGGAATCCTATCAGGGATACCGTGTACTGGCAGGGCTTTATACCGAGGCGTGCCAGATTGTTGTGCGCAAGGATTCCGGAATCAATAGCTTAGATGATCTGCAGGGAAAGACGGTGAGTGTCGGAGAATCGGAGTCCGGAACTGAGCGGAATGCATTGCAGATTTTACAGGTGAGTGGACTTGCTTCGCCGATTACAGAGACGGTCAATCTGTCATATATTGAGGCAGCAGAGAAGCTAAAAACCGGCGAGATCGATGCGATGTTTTATACAGGCGGCGTGCAGACCAATGTGATTGCGGAGCTTGCAGATAGCTGTGAGATTGCGCTTGTTCCGGTCGATGCGAAGACCGTGGATAAGCTGAAGCTTGCATATTCATCGTATGAAACGTGTGAGATTCCGGCGAACACTTACAATGGACAGACAGAGCAGGTTGCAACGGTCGGCGTCAAGGCACTGCTGCTTGCGAGTGAGAAGATGTCCGATGAGACAGCCGAAGAACTTACAAGGCAGCTTTTTGCGCATGCAACAGAAATCGAGTATGCAACTTCATTAAAGGAAATTGCGGATGTAAATGCGGCTGTGGATGGTGTGCAGCTTCCATTCCATCCGGGCGCAAAAGCATATTATACGTCACAGGGCATCGTAGTAGATGCACAGGAAAATTAACAGATAGGAGAACCATTTTACATGGAAATACAAATTGATATGTATCAGACATTGGCACTTTCGGTCGTGGTGCTGATGCTAGGACAATTCTTGAAACAGAAAATAAATTTCCTGGAAAAATTCTGTATTCCATCTCCGGTGGTCGGCGGATTGATCTTCTCGGTACTGACCTGTATTTTATATAGCACAGGGGTGGTGGAATTTACATTTGATGATACGCTACGGGAAGTCTGTATGGTATTTTTCTTTACATCGGTAGGATTCCAGGCGAATCTGAAGGTGCTAAAGAGTGGAGGAAAGGCACTGGCTATCTTCCTTGGATTAGTCATTGTACTGATTTTTATGCAGAATCTACTGGCAGTCGGCGTGTCACATCTGATCGGGCTTGACTCGCTGGTCGGACTTTGTACCGGATCCATCCCTATGGTTGGAGGACATGGAACAGCAGGTGCATTCGGCCCGGTGCTTGAGGATTTTAATGTACAGGGTGCAACGACAATCTGTACGGCAGCGGCAACCTTCGGCCTGGTGGCAGGAAGCCTGATCGGTGGGCCGATCGGAAAACGTCTGATTGAGAAGAAGCATTTGCTTGATACAATCGTGACGGAGGATGACAGCCTGTTGATCGAGGAAGAAAAGAAGCATGAGAGACATTCGAATATGTATGCCGCGGCTGTGTTTCAGCTGATTCTGGCAGTCGGACTCGGCACGATCATCTCTGAACTCCTGACGAAGACGGGACTTACATTTCCGATCTATATCGGAGCCATGATTGTCGCGGCAATCATTCGAAATGTCGGCGAGTATTCCGGGAAATTCGACATCTATATGGGCGAGATCAACAACCTGGGTGGTATCTGTCTGTCACTTTTCCTTGGAATTGCGATGATCACATTGAAGCTGTGGCAGCTCGCGGAGCTTGCATTACCGCTTATGATATTGCTTGGGGCGCAGCTTCTGCTTATATTCCTGTACACATATTTTGTAGTATTCCGTGTGATGGGAAAGGATTACGACGCGGCAGTGCTTGCGGCCGGAACATGCGGATTCGGTATGGGTGCGACACCGAATGCAATGGCGAATATGCAGGTGCTTTGTGACCGCTATGCGCCATCGGTCAAGGCGTATCTGCTTGTACCGTTGATCGGAAGTTTGTTTGCGGACTTCATTAACAGTCTGGTGATTACGTTGTTCATCAATATTATATAGTGTAGTGAGACGAATATTTGGAAGGAATCCTTATCTTGAAATGGAGATACAGGTTGGAGGAATCGCATGAAGGACAAGAAAGAGAAGAAAAAAACGAAATTTAATCTCGCATTTGATAATCTGGCAATTCCGGAAGTGCATATTGGAGGAACTTCGCATGGCTCAGGAGATGTGGAATGTAAGCATCCGGATGCGGACGGAGAGATGGAGGAAGAGGTTGTAACATTTGCGGATGTTGCAATTCCGGAGGTTCATATCACAAGATATAAAGAGCTTTCTGATATGATTCACAGTCTGCGCAAGAAGCTCCATGAGAATCCGGAGCCTTCCATGCAGGAAGAAAAGACACGGCATATATTGCAGGAATTTATAAAACGCCATACAACGTTTGAGGTTGTGGATAAAGGCGTGTGGTTTTATGCCGTGAAGAAAGCGGAGAAGGAAAGCGGGAAAGCACCGATTGCGTTCCGGGCGGATATGGATGCGGTATGTGGAAAGGATGGAAAACCGGGACACTACTGCGGACATGATGGGCATAGCAGTATTCTGTGTGGCGTAGTACTGTATCTTTCAAAGCGGGAAGAATTGCCAGACCGTGATGTATATCTGATCTTCCAGCCGGGCGAGGAGATTGGCGCGGGCGCGAAGATCTGCAAGGAACTGCTGGCGGAAAAGCAGATTGGAGAGATCTATGGTTTGCACAATATTCCCGGCTATCCGAAGAATCAGGTATTGCTTCGCAAGGGAACATTTGCGTGTGCATCGACCGGGCTTTCGATTCGTATGACCGGAACACCAAGCCACGCGGCATATCCGGAAGCTGGCAGGAATCCGGCTATTCCGATGGCGAAGCTTCTGCTTGAGATCGAGCGGATTACGAAGGAGATGCAGGCGCGGGGCGATTTCGTGCGTATGACTGTGATCGGGGCGGATGTTGGCAGTGCAAATTATGGCGTATCAGCGTTTGAAGGCACGTTGCGGCTCACGGTGCGTGCAGAGAAAGAAGATGCATTTGACGCGTATGTGAATGAGATCAAATCTCTGGCTGCGACACTTGCAGAAGAAAATCAGCTTACTATAGCCATAGAGGAGATTGAGCGGTTTCCTGCAACGGAGAATCACGATGCAAATGTAGATAAGCTGCGCGCGTGTGCAGAAAAATTACAATTCCCTGTGACAGAGCTTGCACAACCGATGCGTTGGTCGGAGGATTTTGGATATTATCTGCAGGAAGTACCGGGGGCATTCTTCGGTGTGGGCGATGGCGAAGACCATGCACAGCTTCATACAGCGGAGTATGAATTCCCGGATGAGATTATGAAGACCGCGGTTGCAATGCTTGTGGGACTGATATAGGAACAGTTGATAATTGAAGATATAAAATAAAGAGATTTACTTTGTATGACAAAGCAGGTCAAATGATTGTCGAAGATAAATTCTAATGAAAGAAGAATAAAACCATGAATATCGAAGTAAGAGCATATACAGACGATGACATCGAGGCAATGGTGACGATTTGGAACCAGGTTGTCGAAGATGGCGTGGCATTTCCGCAGGAGGAATGTCTGACACCGGAGTCAGGAACAGCATTTTTCGCCGAGCAGACATATTGCGGAGTCGCGGAGGATATGGACACAGGCAGAATCTGCGGTATGTATATCCTGCATCCAAACAATGTAGGACGATGCGGACACATCTGCAATGCCAGCTATGCGGTCGACCGGGAATCGAGAGGATTGCATATCGGCGAGAAGCTGGTGTCTGACTGTCTGTCGCAGGGCAAGGCACATGGTTACCGTGTCTTACAGTTCAATGCGGTTGTCGCAAGTAATGTGCATGCACGACACCTGTATGAGCGGCTTGGATTTAAACAGCTTGGCACGATACCGGGTGGCTTCCGCATGAATGATGGGAGTTATGAAGATATCTGCCCATATTATCATGAGCTGTAAAATTGTTAAAAGCTTGTAAACTTGGTTGACGAACCCGGGGAAATGGGATAGACTACATCACAGGTCGAGTAGAATCATGACGAAATATGGTTTAGGCAGATCTGGCAGTGATAAAGCTGCGAATAGAATAAAAATTATGGAGGTGAGACTATGGACGGTTGCGATAGTACGAGTCGAGCGATACGCGGTGGAAGACATATGGATATACGAACGCAGTTTGGATATAGTCTCATTTTATATATGACGATATAATTGCGTTTAGTTTTCTGTTGTCTGAACCACCGTATGAAAGACGGTGGTATTTTTATGCCCCGGAATAAGGAGGTAGAAGACAATGAAGAAATGGATGAAAAGAAAGAATTACACAGCGCAGTCAAAGAAGCATTTGCGGGATAAGAATCTGCAGGAGGCAGCAAAGGTACTCTCCCTGATGGAGGTCGATGATGCGGTCGATGTCTTAGACGAGGTCGATGATGCAACGAAAAAGCAGGTTGTGGATATGCTCCCGGAGGATGCCGGAAATGATATCCAGATGATCCTCTCCTACGAGGAAGATGAGATGGGTAGTCGTATGACGACGAACTATATCGCCATCCGCAGAGGCATAGATATCCGGCAGGCAATGCGCGAGCTGGTTTCACAGGCAGGTGAAAATGATAATATCGGAACGGTCTATGTATTAGACGAATCCGATAAATACTATGGCGCGATTGACTTGAAGGATCTGATCGTTGCCAGAGAAAATGATACACTGGAATCTATCATCAATACGACGTATCCATTCGTGACCGATCATGAGAAAATCGAGGATTGTATTGACGAACTGGTGGATTACGCAGAGGATTCCATACCGGTTTTATCTAAGACAAAGGAATTGCTCGGTGTTATCACCGCACAGGATGTTGTAGAGGCTGTCGATGATGAGATGGGCGAGGATTACGCAAAACTCGCTGGTTTGACAGACGAGGAGGATTTGAGAGAAACTACAAAGGAAAGCATGAAGAAACGATTGCCATGGCTGATCATCTTATTGTTCCTTGGCATGGGCGTGTCGTCCGTTGTAGGAGCTTTTGAAGCGGTTGTCGCTGTGCTTCCGATCGTGATGTGCTTCCAGTCGTTGATTCTGGACATGGCAGGAAATGTAGGAACACAGTCGCTGGCGGTTACGATTCGTGTATTGATGGATGAGAATCTGACTGGTAAGCAGAAGCTGCATCTCGTATGGAAGGAGATGAAGGTCGGTTTTGTAAATGGCTTGTTGCTCGGCTCTCTGGCATTTGTATTTATCGGCATCTATATCGCCTGCTTCAAGCACAATGCATGGCTGCATGCATTCCTGATTTCCGGTTGCGTAGGTGTATCACTGATGGTTGCCATGGTGATTTCAAGTCTGGTTGGAACTCTGATTCCGATGTTCTTTCACAAGATCAAGATTGATCCGGCAGTCGCATCCGGTCCACTGATCACAACGGTCAACGACCTTGTAGCAGTAGTCACTTACTATGGACTGGCATGGCTGTTCTTGATCCAGATTATGCAGATCGTTTCGTAGGGAAGCTGTGAGAGAACTGGATTCGGGAGTTTGTATGCTTTTATTACAAGACATCAAATAGTCAAATAAATGAAAAAAATAAAAAGTGAATTGCTTGAAAAATATTTCATGCATGTTAAAATATAGTTCGGTTATGAATTGTTTGATTGCGAACGATTCATAACCGAACTTTTTCTATCTGATAAAATGAGGATGATAGGGATATCATTTGAAAATGAAATTAGAGACTATATAGATCTGTTATATGTAGATGAAACAGGCTGTATGGCGCGGACAATCTGTTACAATACAGAGCGTTGGAAAGATACTAATAAAAGGAGGGAGTTCATGGACGATTGGAAACATGATCATCCGGGAAACCAGATCATCATATTATCAAACCAGGTGAAACATTATCTGCATCAGGCAGCGGAAGTGGAAGGCATCAGTGGTTCGCAGAGCCGGATCCTGCATTACATTTCCGAGTTCAGTAAGAAGACGGAAGTATATCAGAAGGATGTGGAAGAATTCTTCTATCTGCGCCGGTCTACCGTTACCCAGACGTTACAGACGATGGAGAAGAATGGACTCATTAAACGTTCCAGCGTTGCCAGAGATGCACGTCTGAAGAAACTGGAACTGACCGGAGCAGGACAGGCACTCGAAGAAAAAATCCATACACGTGTGATGCAGATGGAACAGCGCCTGAGGGACTGCTTGTCCGAGGAAGAAATCACACAGTTTTTATCAATTACAGATAAGCTTGGAGCCGAATTGACAAGACTTGGAGCACCGGAAATAAAGCAAGCCTGTAAGTAACCACAAGGTCACTTGGCTTGCTTTCCTATGATATATTTGCAAAACGAGACATTGTGTAGATAGAGTTGTACATAAATAACATTTCATATGCAGACCATTGGAGCACATCAGCACTTAACGAACAGACAGCAATTCGCAGAATTGATGTTCTGTGAGTTTAGTGTCTGCTATGTGCGGAAGTGAGCGAGAGCGCGTCTGCATAGAAATGTATATTTTGTACAACTCGTTATAGAAATCTACACGTTTTGCACAGAAGCATAAGAAAGGAGACAACATGTTAAAGACGTTAGGAAAACAAATCAAAGAATTCAAAGCCGCGTCCATCGCAACCCCACTGTTCATGCTGTTGGAAGTTTTGATGGAAACTCTCGTCCCATTCCTGATGGCATCCATCATTGACGATGGTGTCAACGTGCCGGGCGGTGACATTCAACATATCTGCGTAGTCGGTGCATGGATGATCGTGGCAGCGGCAGTCGGACTGTTTGCGGGACTTATGGGAGGGCGTTATGGTGCGTATGCATCTGCCGGGTTTGCGAAGAATCTGCGGCAGGCGATGTATTATAATATCCAGACATTCTCATTTACAAACATTGACAAGTATAGCACCGCCGGACTGGTGACTCGTATGACGACCGATGTGACGAATGTGCAGAACTCCTACATGATGCTCCTGCGTATGGGTATGCGCGCTCCGGCGAGTATGATCTGCGCGATGGTAGCCGCATTTTTGATCAATGCAAGAATCGCAAGCATTTACCTGGTTGCAGTTATTTTGCTGGCACTCGTATTACAGTTCATTATCCGCAAGGCAAATAAATATTTCAATATTGTATTTGAAAAGTACGATGACTTAAATGCCAGCGTGCAGGAGAATGTATCGGCAATCCGAGTCGTTAAGGCATATGTCCGCGAGGAGTATGAGACAAATAAATTCGCACAGGCAAGCGCGAAGCTTTACAACATGTTTGTGCGGGCAGAGAGCATCATCGCCTGCAATATGCCGGTCATGATGTTCACGGTGTATAGCTGCATCCTGTTGATCAGCTGGGTCGGTGCGCATATGATCGTGAGTGATATGCTTACCACAGGCAACTTGATGAGTCTGCTTGCATACTGCATGAATATCCTGATGAGCCTGATGATGCTTTCGATGGTATTCGTTATGATCAGTATGAGTATGGCGAGCGCGAGACGTATCGCAGAGGTTATCAACGAGGATACGACCTTGAAGAATCCGGAGCAGCCGGATATGGAAGTAGCGGACGGAAGCGTGGAGTTCGATCATGTATATTTCCGTTACAAGGAGTCGGCGAAGGATTTCGTATTGAAGGATATCAATGTAGCGATTAAATCGGGTGAGACGATCGGCATCATCGGCGGAACCGGTAGCGCGAAGACGAGCCTTGTCAGCCTGATCAGCCGTCTGTATGATGTGTCGAAGGGCAGTGTCAGAGTTGGCGGCAAAGATGTCCGGGAATACGACATGGAGACACTTCGAAATGAAGTTGCCGTTGTATTGCAGAAGAATACATTGTTTAGTGGAACAATCTACGAGAACCTCCGATGGGGTGACAAGGATGCCACCGACGAGATGTGCAAACGTGCGTGTGAGCTTGCCTGCGCCGATGAATTCATCGAGAAAATGCCGGATGGCTACAATACATATATCGAGCAGGGAGGTTCGAATGTGTCCGGTGGACAGAAGCAGCGTCTGTGTATTGCGCGTGCGCTATTGAAGAATCCGAAGATCCTGATCTTAGATGATTCGACAAGTGCGGTTGATACGGCGACGGATGCGAAGATCCGTGCGGCATTCGCAACCGAGATTCCAACCACAACGAAGATTATCATTGCGCAGCGTATCTCCAGTGTGGAGCATGCCGACCGGATCATCGTCATGAACGAGGGTGAAATCAACGGTATTGGAACGCATGAAGAGCTGCTTGCCGGAAATGATATTTACCGAGAGGTATATGAGTCACAAAACGGTGCCGGCGCCAATGCTGATTTTGATGATGAGGCGCCTGTTGCGACGAAGGAGGTGAATCAGCATGCGTAATCAAAGAGGAAAAGGACCGGAGAATCCGGGCAAGCTTCTGAAGCGGTTGATGGGAATGCTGATGAAGCATTATGGCGCAGCGATTATTATCGTTGCAATCTGTATCATCATCAACGTTCTTGCAAATGTACAGGGAACGATGTTCATGCAGCGGTTGATCGACGACTATATCACACCGCTGTTAAAGAGTGAGACGAAGAATTACACACCATTGCTCCATGCAATCGGACGTGTCGCATGCTTCTATGGGATCGGAATTATTGCTTCGTATTCCTATAACCGAATCATGGTTAATGTCACACAGGGAATGCTGAAAACATTCCGTGATGCGATGTTCACGAAGATGGAGCAGCTTCCAATCAAATATTTTGACACCCATGCGCACGGCGATATCATGTCCATGTATACAAATGATACCGATACGCTGCGACAGATGATCAGCCAGTCGATGCCACAGCTTTTCAATAGTGCGATTACGATTATCAGTACGACCGTCTGTATGTTTATGCTGAACATTCCGCTTACGGCGCTGACATTTTTCATGGTCGGAATTATGCTGGTACTGACAAGAAAGATCGGCGGACTTTCCGCGAAGCATTTCATTGCGCAGCAGAAGGATATCGGTGCAGTCAATGGTTATATCGAAGAAATGATGCAGGGACAGCGTGTGGTTAAGGTGTTCTGCCATGAGGAGGAGAGCAAGGAAGCATTTGACAAGCTGAACGATGCTTTGTGCGAGAGCTCCTACAAGGCAAATAACTATTCGAATATTTTAGGACCGATCAATGCACAGCTTGGAAATATCAGCTATGTGCTCTGTGCGATCATCGGTGGTATGCTGGCGATTGGAAATGTCGGCGGATTCACGCTGGGCGGACTGGCAAGCTTCCTGACATTCAACAAGAACTTCAACATGCCGATCAACCAGATCAGTATGCAGATCAATGCGATCGTGATGGCACTTGCCGGAGCGGAACGAATCTTCAATCTGTTGGACGAGGAGCCGGAAGTGGACGAGGGCTATGTTGAGCTGGTCAATGCAAAGCACGAAAATGGACAGCTTGTGCCAAGTGAGAAGCGTACCGGACTCTGGGCGTGGGCGCACAAGCATACAAATGGCGATCCAACCACATATGTGGAGCTGAAAGGTGACGTCGTATTTGACGACGTGGACTTCGGATATACCGATGATAAGATTGTGCTGCACAATGTTTCGATGTTTGCACAGCCGGGACAAAAGCTTGCGTTCGTCGGCTCGACCGGTGCCGGAAAGACGACGATCACGAATCTGATCAATCGGTTCTACGATATTCAGGATGGAAAGATCCGGTATGATGGCATCAATATCAACAAAATCAAGAAGGCCGATCTGCGAAGATCGCTCGGTATCGTATTGCAGGATACGCATCTGTTCAGCATGAGCGTGCGGGAGAATATCCGCTATGGACGGCTTGATGCAACGGATGAAGAAGTCGAGGCAGCAGCAAAGCTTGCGAATGCCGACGGATTTATCCGTCGTCTGCCGCAGGGTTATGATACCGTTCTGACTGGCGACGGCGCAAACTTAAGTCAGGGACAGCGGCAGCTTCTCGCCATTGCGCGGGCGGCAATCGCCGATCCACCGGCGCTTATCTTAGATGAAGCGACAAGCTCGATCGATACACGAACCGAGCGCCTGGTACAGGATGGTATGGACAAGCTGATGCATGGAAGAACGACATTTGTAATCGCACATCGGTTGTCCACGATCCAAAACAGCGACTGTATCATGGTACTCGAACAGGGACGAATCATTGAACGTGGAACGCACGAAGAACTGCTTGAAAAGAAGGGCAGATATTACCAGTTGTATACCGGAAATGCAGTGCTGGCGTAGGAGAAATAAGGGAGATAGAAGATGCCATTTAAGATAGTCAGAAATGATATAACGAAGATGCGGTGCGATGCGATCGTGAATACTGCGAATACAAAGCCAATTATAGGAAGTGGCTGTGATTATGCGGTCTATAAGGCAGCGGGAAAGCGGCGGTTGTCAGAATACCGGGAGAAAAATATCGGTGAAGTCCCGGAGGGAGACGTATTCCTGACACCGGGATTCCGACTGCCGGCGCATTATATCATCCATGCGGTCAGCCCGCATTATATTGACGGGGTGCATGGCGAGGAAGAAAAGCTGAGGGACTGTTATCGGAAGAGTTTATCGCTGGCGTGGGAACAGCAATGCCGGTCCATTGCATTTCCTGTGATTTCTACCGGAAGCTTTGGATATCCGAAGGAAGAAGGTATCCGCATTGCTGCGGATGAGATTCAGGCATTTTTGCAGAATCATAAGATGCTTATTTATCTTGTTGTATTTGATGCGCGGTCAGCACGATATGGAAAACGATTCGACAAAGACTTGCAGGCATATATTGACGAGAACTATGTCGATGCAAAACATCATGAAGAATATAGCGTGCAGACGATGGCGCTGCGGCGTGACCTGGACGATGCAATCTGTCAGCATGGTGAGACGGAACTAGACGATGCACTCCGCCAGCCTGATGGGACGGACTTGGACGATGAATCGTTCTCGCCTTATGAAGACGATCTGTATAAGGACAATCTGTACGAGGATGATCTGTATGAGGAGGATTCCGAGGAAGAAAATGAGTTCACAGAACTGCATGAGAGCAAATTAGAAGAACGCATGAAGCATCTGACGGATTCCTTTTCGGAATATCTGCTCTATCTGATCGAAGAGAAAGGCATGACGAATGCGGATGTCTACAAGCGGGCGCTCGTGGATAAGAAGACATTTTCGAAGATAAAAAATCATACAGATTATCATCCGCAGAAGATGACTGCAATGTGCCTGTGCATAGGGGCAAAGCTCAATTTGGATGAGACGAGAGATCTGCTTGCGCGTGCAGGATATGCATTAAGCCCGTGCGATAAGACGGACATTATCTTCTCTTATTTCATAGAGAATCAAATCTACGATATGATCGAGTTGGATATCCAGTTAGAGGAGCATGGACTTTCATGCCTGATATGACATATAAGGTCGCTTGTGTGGCGACCTTATTTTTTATGCTTTGTGATATGATTTCCTCAACAACAAACAAAGCAACTGATAAAAACGATTGGCAGATATAAGCATATAGGATTGAATGCGTGTATGCTTCATATCGAAAATATCAGAAGGATGAAATGGAGGTAATCATTATGAAGAATTTGACAGAGCTGGTATTTATTTTAGACAGAAGTGGATCAATGAGCGGGCTTGAGGCGGACACGATAGGGGGATTCAACAGCATGATTGAGAAGCAGAAGAAGGAAGCTGGTGAAGTTCTTGTATCGGTCGTATTGTTTGACGATCAGACAGAGGTGATCTATGACCGGGTGGACATCAAGCAGATTCAGCCGATGACAGACGAGCAGTATTTTGTGCGGGGTTGTACGGCATTGTTAGATGCATTAGGTGGTGCAATCAGTCATATCAAGGATGTACGCAAGCGTATGCCGGAGTCGGAACGCCCGGAGAAGACAATCTTCATTATCACGACAGATGGTATGGAAAATGCAAGCCACAGATATAATTATGCGAAGATCAAGAAAATGATTGAGAAGCGGCAGGCGAAAAACTGGGAATTTATCTTCCTTGGAGCAAACATCGATGCAGTCGCAGAAGCAGGACGCATGGGAATCAGAGCCGGCCGTGCCGTCAATTACCATTGTGATGCTGCCGGAACAGCACTCAATTACAAGGTCTTAAGTCAGACTGTAGCCATGATGCGTAGCTGCGAATCCGCACAGGATATGACAGACTTTCTAGATGAAGAAGATTGCTTCGAGGAGATTGAGGAGGATTATGCAAGGAGGAAATAGTCTAAGAGGTTAGACTATACATCCCCATCAACCCAGCCAGAAACACCACATTGACAACCGTAAACCACAGAAAATATTTCCCCTTTTTGCCCGGATACTCCCGGGCAATTTGCTTATAGGAGATCAGGCTTGCCATCGAAGCGATGAGTGTACCGAGTCCACCGAGGTTGGTGCCGATGATAAGTGCTTTGTAATTTGTTGTAAATCCAGACAGCAAAAGGGCGGTCGGCACGTTACTGATGATCTGGCTGGCACCGATTGCAATGTATGTTTCCCGTCCGGTAATGATGCTTTCAAGGAAGGACTGGAAAGCAGGCACGCGCTCCATATTTCCGATGAATACGAAAAATCCGATAAATGTGCCGAGCAGTGCGTAGTCCACGTGAAGCAGAGTTTTTCGCGATACAAGCAGGAACAGTACAAGAATAATCGCGAACAGGATGCGGATGTCCAGAAGTTTGGCGACATTCAACAGGCACAGCACAAATGCGATGCTGTAAAGGATGATTTGCCTTTTCGGAAGTTTAACTGCATGGTCGTTCCGATCGATTACAATGGCATGCTGTTTGATGAAGAACATGGAAATCAGGATTCCAAGCAGCGAAGCAATCGTGTAAGGGAGCATAATTTCCACGAATGTACCGAGGGACATGCCGGATTTCGCATATAGATACAAGTTCTGTGGATTCCCCATCGGCATAAGCATACTTCCGAGGTTTGCAGCGATTGTCTGCATCACAACGACCGGGATGATCAGATGTTCCTTCTCCGACATGGAAAGCACAATGATTGCAAACGGCACAAAGGTGATCAGTGAGACATCGTTTGTGATAAACATGCTGAACACAAATGGAAGCAACACCAGTACAAGAAATAATTGTCTTGTTGTATGAACGTGTGCAAGCAGTGCATTTCCGATCGTGCGGAACAGACCGGTTTCCTTGAATCCAGCCATAACAGCCATTAGGCAGAACAGGAGTGTGATGGAATGCCAGTCGATGTAGGAGATGTATTTTCTGTCCGGATGGACGAGGAACATGGAGAGGATGGCGAGCACGAGGCTTACCATTAGGATGGTTTCTCTTTTTATAAATACAAGTATTTTCTTCATAATGTATCTCGATTCTATAAGTTTATGGTCATTATAATCTGTCACCACGCGGAAGCGTGATGACCTGCGCACGCATCAGCGTGCTACATTATATCACGTAGTCGTGAAAATTAAAGAGAAAGTAGAAAGAAAAAGTACATTGATGAATATAAAATCAATATAAAATCATGTTGAGCATTTTTAAAAAAGTCCTTGACATGTTGAGTTCGATTATGCTAGGCTACTACCAAAGCATAAGTTTCATATAGTAGCTTTTAGACAGCTGCTTTCTACGAATAGTCAAATTATTGATTCTTGAACATTCATGCTTTTAAATTCAAATCATTTAATTTAAGATGCAGGAGTATTCAAGAAAGGTAGTTTTGGGCTATGTTTGCCGATGGATTTCTCCTGCGAAAGCCAAAGGAGGACGAAATATGGCAAACAGAGAGTACAAAAGTGACGTATTTAGTATGTTGTTGGAGGACAGGGCGAGAGCGTTGGATGTCTACAATGCGATGGCAGGGACGGCATACACCGATCCGGAGATTATCGAGATTCATACGCTGGAAAGCGGTGTATCACTGACCGTGCACAATGATGCATCGTTTGTGGTGAGCATGGATTCGGTGCTGAATATCTACGAGCACCAGTCGACGTATAACCCGAACATGCCACTTCGGGAACTGATTTATTTTGTGACAATCATCAAGAAGCTGGTCGAAAACAGATATCTGCTCAGTCACAAGTTGGTGAAGATACCGACACCGAAGTTCGCAGTGTTCTACAATGGAGAAAAAACGAGACCGGAACGAGAAGTGCTGAAATTGTCCGATGCATATGAAAACCAGTCGGACGAACCGCAGTTAGAGCTGATATGTACCGTGTATAACATCAATCCGGGAAATAATGAGGATTTGAAGAAGCGGAGCCAGACACTGCGGGAGTATATGATATTTGTTGGATATGTAAATGAGAATCTTGCAAAGGCAAAAAAGGGCGACAAGGATTATGCGACCGCAATCAAAGATGCGGTGAGCCGCTGTATTGCAGAAGATATCCTGAAGGATTTTTTGCTGGAACGCGGAGAGGATGTGCAGAAAATTATGATGTTTGATCTGACATACGAAAAACAGATGGAGAATGCGAAACGGGAATGGTACAATGATGGTGCGAAAGAAGGTGCAATTCATCAATTAGCTTCTTTCATTGTAAAAAAGGTGAAGAAAAATAAAACGCTTGAGGAAATCGCTGATGAGCTCGAAGAATCAATCGAAACTATCCAGCCAATATATGATATTGTGAACAAACATGCACCGAAATACGATGTAGATGCGATTACTGCAGAGGTATTAGAAGTACGGAATAAATAGCTATGAATAAGTGAGGACAGGATAGTTGATCAAAGGTCAACTGTCCTGTTTTTGCAAATGTGAAGATATGCATAGAAAAAACACCTTGACACCACAAAATCCATTTGATAAAATGAGCAATGCGGCGGCTGTGCTTGCACAAGCTGGCATATTGCGAAAACACACATGGAGCCGTTAGGCGACATGATATAATCCACACTCGGAAAGAGGAGGAACCGCTATGAACGAAGTTCATATTGAAAACCGGTTCCGACGACCTGCCGCCGAACGAATGTGAGGGGGCGTTACAACATTATAGAAGGTTACTATTGGAAACGCACATTCTCTTTGGAATGATAACGAACAACACAGTCTGTTAAAAATTATCATTTTAAGGAGGTTTTTTTATGCCAAAAACAAAGTTTCAAGAGGTTATTTTCACGATTATGATGGTGTTCGTCATGGTGTATGCGATGATCTGCTACAACATTGCACTGAACATCGGAGGAATGAGCAGCGAAGTGTTCCTGTCCGCATTCCATGAGCTTGTCATCATGGGACCGATTGCATTTGTGCTTGATTTCTTTTTTGTCGGTACAATTGCGAAGAAGAAAGCGTTGAAGATCGTGAACCCGGAGAAGGAAAATCCGTTCCATCTCGTTCTTGCAATCTCATTTATCTCAGTCGCATTTATGTGTCCGCTTATGAGTCTGGCAGCAACCATTTTATTTAAGCATGCGGGAAATCAGTTTATTGCCGTCTGGTTACAGACATGTGCATTTAATTTCCCGATGGCACTGTGCTGGCAGATATTTTATGCGGGACCACTTGTACGTTTCCTGTTCCGCCTGATCTTCCGCGAGAAGCAGAAAGAGGGAAATATGCAGAAAGCATTTGAATAACGAATGATAGAATACAGAAAAAGGCTGCGTCAGGCAGCCTTTTTTTCGCTTATGATTCCATAAAAATCCTTTTGATTTCTTGTTGCAAAATCTCCCCTGCTCGTGCATAATAGAATACAAATAAATTCTCTTAACGATGAGAGAGGGAAAGAGGTAAAAACTATGAGCGACACAAATGATGGAGCAGTCAGAGACGCGAAAAAGCTTGGATTACCGAAGGTTTTGATCTTGGGATTACAGCATATGTTTGCAATGTTTGGTGCAACTATTCTGGTCCCAATTTTAGTGTCCGGGTATTTTGCAGATGCATGTGGAGAGCCGTTGACCAGAGGACTTACCGTATCGGTAACACTGTTCTGCGCGGGATTTGGTACATTGCTTTTCCATGTATGTTCGAAGTTTAAGGTACCGGCATTTCTTGGATCTTCCTTTGCATTCTTAGGTGGATTTTCTACCGTAGCCAATCTGGATACCGGCAAATTCGCCGATATGGCAGCAAATGACAAGGTAGCTTATGCCTGTGGTGGCGTTGTGGTAGCCGGTGCACTATATTTGGTTATGGCTTTGATTATCAAGCTGGTTGGCGTAAACCGCGTGATGCGTTTCCTTCCACCAGTTGTAACCGGGCCGATCATTATCTGTATCGGACTTTCACTTGCACCGTCAGCCATCTCCAATGCCAGCACAAACTGGTGGCTTGCACTGATTGCGTTAGCGGTTATCATCATCTTCAATATTTGGGGTAAGGGTATGTTCAAGATTATCCCGATTCTGATGGGTGTTGTGATTTCTTACGTGGTAGCCGTGATCATGAATGCGGCAGGACTTACGAATCCAGATGGTAGTGCGATTATCGCATTTGAGTCGGTGAAATCAGCAAGCTTTTTCGGTGTACCACAGTTCCAGTTCGCGAAATTTGATCTCACAACGATTCTGGTTATGGCACCAATCGCGATCGCAGCGATGATGGAGCATGTAGGAGATATGTCAGCCATCTCAGCAACCGTTGGTAAGAACTTTATTCAGGATCCAGGTCTGCATCGTACATTGGTTGGTGATGGTCTTGCAACTGCATTCGCAGGTGCAATCGGTGGACCAGCGAATACAACATATGGCGAGAACACAGGTGTATTGGAGCTTTCCAAGGTGTACGATCCAATGGTTGTCCGTCTGGCAGCCGTATTTGCGATTATCCTGTCCTTCATTCCGAAGTTTGCAGCCGTGATCTCTACGATGCCATCCGCAATCATCGGTGGTGTATCCTTCATGTTATATGGTATGATTTCAGCCATCGGTGTGCGTAATGTCGTTGAGAACAGAGTAGATCTGACACGTTCCAGAAACCTGATTATCGCAGGTGTTATCTTTGTCTGCGGACTTGGTTTCTCAAATGGTATTACATTTACAATTGGGGAGACATCTATCACACTGACAGCACTTGCTATTGCAGCGATTGCTGGAATTCTGTTAAATGCGATTCTGCCGGGAAATGATTATCAGTTTGGTGCAAACCCAGATGGTGACCAGAGTCGTGGTGTCTTTGTAAAGTCTAAGGAATAAATATAATAACAAAAGCAAAAAACTAGAAAAAAGGAGATTACAAAATGGATTTTAAAAACGAAAAAAATATTACGATTTTTGAGCATCCGTTGATTCAGCATAAGATTTCGATTCTGCGTGACAAGAATACAGGAACCAATGAGTTCCGGAAGCTCGTAGAGGAGATTGCGATGCTTGAAGGATTTGAAGCACTTGGTGACCTGCCATTGCAAGATGTGGAGATTGAGACTCCGATCGAGAAATGTATGACTCCGATGATTTCCGGCCGTAAGCTCGCTATCGTTCCAATTCTTCGTGCAGGTCTTGGTATGGTGCCGGGCGTGCTTGCTCTTGTACCATCTGCAAAGGTTGGACATATCGGTATGTACCGGGATGAGGAGTCGCACATTCCACATGAGTATTACTGTAAGCTTCCGAATCCGATTGATGAGAGAATTATCGTGGTAACCGATCCGATGCTTGCAACCGGTGGCTCCGCCGTGGATGCGATCACACAGATTAAGGAACATGGTGGGAAGAAGATTAAGTTCATGTGTATCATTGCAGCACCGGAAGGTGTACAGAAGCTGCATGAGGCACATCCAGATGTGCAGATCTATGTGGGTCATCTGGATCGTGAGTTGAATGAGAATGCCTACATCTGTCCTGGGCTTGGCGATGCGGGCGACCGTATCTTCGGTACAAAATAACGGTAAAAACTGACTATAAGGTCATATAAGGTCAGATATGTAAAATTAATTAAAAACAGTTCAAACTGACATTGTTAAAAGCATAGAGACTGGGTATTTCAATATATCCAGTTTCTGTGCTTTAATTATATCCGTAGTTTTCTTGTATGTACAATCTCAGATGTATATCTGCAAGAATATCAGGAAATTATGAAATAAAAGAGCAATCAGGAGGAACAATGATGAGCGAGAACAGATATGAATTGAATAAGAACCTTGCACAGATGTTAAAGGGTGGCGTTATCATGGACGTTACAACACCGGAGCAGGCAAGAATTGCACAGGAGGCAGGTGCATGTGCAGTTATGGCATTGGAGAGAATTCCGGCAGATATCCGTGCAGCCGGTGGTGTATCCCGTATGAGTGATCCAAAGATGATTAAGGGAATTCAGGAAGCAGTTACAATCCCGGTTATGGCAAAATGCCGTATCGGACATTTTGTAGAGGCACAGATCCTTGAAGCAATCGAGATTGACTACATCGATGAGAGTGAGGTTTTATCACCAGCCGATGATATCTACCATATTGACAAGACAAAGTTCAAGGTACCGTTTGTGTGTGGCGCACGTGATCTTGGCGAGGCACTTCGTCGTATTGAGGAAGGTGCATCTATGATCCGTACAAAGGGTGAGCCGGGAACCGGTGATGTTGTACAGGCAGTTCGCCACATGCGTGCCATGAACTCTGAGATCCGTCGTATCGTGGGTATGGCAGAGGATGAGATCTACGAAGCAGCAAAGCAGCTTCAGGTACCGGTAGAGCTTGTACGTTACGTCCATGAGAATGGCAAGCTTCCGGTTGTAAACTTTGCGGCCGGTGGTGTCGCAACACCAGCGGATGCAGCACTTATGATGCAGCTTGGAGCAGAAGGTGTATTCGTTGGATCCGGTATCTTCAAGTCCGGAAATCCTGCAAAGCGTGCAGCTGCTATTGTTAAGGCTGTTACAAACTATCAGGATGCAAAGCTTATTGCAGAACTCTCAGAAGATCTGGGAGAGGCTATGGTCGGAATCAATGAGTCCGAGATCGAGATTCTTATGGCAGAAAGAGGAAAGTAAGATGAAGATAGGAATATTGGCATTGCAGGGTGCATTTGCAGAGCATGAAGCATCCCTTGATAAATTACATATTCCACACTTCGAGATCCGTCAGGCAGACGACCTGCAGGACGATATGGATGGACTTATCATTCCGGGCGGCGAAAGCACAGTTATGGGAAAACTTCTGAAGGAGCTTTCCCTGTATGAACCCCTCAAGGCGAAGATCGAGGCAGGTCTGCCGGTCTTCGGTACCTGTGCAGGCTTGCTGCTTCTGGCAAAGGATATTGACGGAGAGGATGCACTTGGCTTCCGGACAATGAATATCACAGCCCGTAGAAATGCTTACGGCAGACAGCTTGGCAGCTTCTTCGCAGAAGAAGAGTTCAAGGGAATCGGAACCGTCGGCATGACATTTATCCGCGCACCGTATATCGAGAGTGCCGGTGACGGTGTTGACGTCTTAGCAACCTGCGACGGCAAGATCGTAGCTGCCCGTCAGGGCAACCAGCTTGTAACGGCATTCCATCCGGAACTAACCGAAGATGTAAAAATTCATCAGTATTTTGTGGATATGATTTCGGAAAACTAAGCAAAACCACGAAAGAACCCTTTTTTCAAGGGTTCTTTTTTAATGCCATTTCTCTGATTGTATTTGCCCCTCACATCTAGTATAATTAAGTGATTTTGGATAAAAATTAGGATTTGCTACATAAAAAGATTCAATTTATCCAATGAGATTGCAAAACATAACAACAGTATATATCGAGTTATTCATAATTACCAATTCGTACGCAGACCATTGGAACACGTCGGCACTTAATGAACGGCAAACTTGTTTGACGTGAATTTAGTGTCCGCTACGTGTGGAAGTGAGCAAGAACGCGTCTGCGTAGAATTGTGTATTATGGATAACTCATAGACAATTGTTTTGCAATCGGGTTAAATATATTACAATATTATACAAGGGGGCAAATATGAGCAAAAGAGAAGACATTAAAAAAGTTCTGATTATCGGTTCCGGTCCAATCATCATCGGTCAGGCATGTGAGTTTGACTATTCCGGCACGCAGGCATGCAAAGCTTTAAGACAGCTCGGCTACGAGATCATTCTGGTGAATTCCAATCCTGCAACAATTATGACAGATCCCGGTATTGCGGATGTAACATATATTGAGCCGTTAAATGTGACAAGACTGGAGCAGATTATTGCCAAGGAACGTCCGGACGCGATATTACCGAACCTCGGTGGTCAGTCGGGTCTTAATTTGTGTTCCGAGCTTGCTGCTGCAGGTGTACTTGACAAATATAATGTAAAGGTCATCGGCGTTCAGGTAGATGCAATCGAACGTGGCGAGGATCGAATTGAATTTAAGAAAACTATGAATAAACTGGGAATTGAGATGGCTCGCAGTGAGGTTGCCTATTCTGTGGAAGAAGCACTTGCAATTGCAGATAAGCTTGGTTACCCAGTTGTTTTGCGTCCGGCCTATACAATGGGCGGTGCCGGCGGCGGACTTGTCTACAATGTAGAAGAGTTGAAGACCGTCTGTGCAAGAGGTCTGCAGGCAAGTCTGGTAGGACAGGTACTGGTTGAGGAGTCAATCCTTGGATGGGAAGAGCTGGAGCTCGAGGTTGTCCGTGATGCAAAGGGTAACATGATTACGGTCTGCTTCATTGAGAACATTGACCCACTCGGTGTGCATACCGGAGATTCCTTCTGTTCGGCACCAATGCTTACAATTTCTGAGGAATGTCAGAAGCGTCTGCAGGAGCAGGCTTATAAGATCGTAGACGAAGTACAGGTTATCGGTGGAACAAACGTACAGTTTGCACATGATCCGGTGACAGACCGTATCATCGTAATTGAGATCAACCCTAGAACATCCCGTTCTTCTGCGCTTGCTTCCAAGGCGACAGGATTCCCGATTGCGCTTGTATCAGCGATGCTTGCAGCAGGGCTTACATTGGATGAGATTCCTTGTGGTGTACATGGAACCCTCGACAAGTATGTTCCGGGTGGCGATTATGTCGTAATCAAGTTCGCAAGATGGGCATTTGAGAAGTTCAAGGACGCACAGGATAAGCTTGGTACGCAGATGCGCGCTGTGGGCGAAGTCATGAGTATCGGTAAGAATTATAAGGAAGCATTCCAGAAGGCAATCCGAAGCTTGGAGATCGGCCGTTACGGACTCGGCTTTGCGAAGGATTTCCATGATAAGACAAAGGAAGAACTGCTTGTGATGCTGCGTGAGCCAACAAGCGAGAGACAGTTTATCATGTACGAGGCACTTCGAAAGGGTGCTACGGTTGAGGAATTATACAACCTGACGAAGATCAAGCATTACTTCATCGAGCAGATGAAGGAGCTTGTGGAAGAGGAAGAAGTCCTGCTTGAAAAGAAGGGGGAGACACTCGACAAGGAGACTATGGAGCAGGCGAAGAAGGATGGTTTCTCAGACCGTTACTTAAGCAAGCTGCTCGAAGTTCCGGAGGACGATATCCGTAATACCCGTCTTGGCTATGGTATTACCGAGAGCTGGGAACCGGTACATGTAAGCGGAACCGAAGACCGTGCATATTATTATTCTACCTACAATGCACCGGATCATACGACGATTTCAAACAACAAGAAGATTATGATTCTTGGCGGTGGTCCAAACCGTATCGGACAGGGTATCGAATTTGATTATTGTTGTGTACATGCGGCACTTGCACTAAAAGAGCTTGGATTTGAGACAATCATTGTAAACTGTAACCCGGAGACGGTTTCTACAGATTACGATACATCCGATAAATTGTATTTCGAGCCATTGACACTCGAGGATGTACTTTCTATCTATGAGAAGGAGCAGCCGGTGGGCGTCATCGCACAGTTCGGCGGACAGACACCACTGAATCTGGCAGCAGACTTAAAGAAGAATGGTGTGCGTATCCTTGGTACATCGCCGGAAGTCATCGATATGGCAGAGGATCGTGATCTCTTCCGTGCAATGATGGAGAAACTGGATATCCCGATGCCGGAAGCCGGTATGGCGACGAATGTTGAGGAAGCACTGGCAGTTGCGGAGAAGATCGGTTATCCGGTTATGGTTCGTCCTTCTTATGTTCTTGGCGGACGTGGTATGGAGGTTGTCAGCGAGCCGGAATCTCTGAAGAAATATATGGCAGCTGCTGTCGGTGTGACACCAGACCGCCCAATCCTGATTGACCGTTTCCTGCGTCATGCAACCGAGTGTGAGGCAGATGCAATTGCAGATGGCAAACATGCATTTGTACCGGCAGTTATGGAGCATATCGAGCTTGCAGGTGTTCATTCCGGTGATTCGGCATGTATTCTTCCATCCAGAGGAATTCCGGAGAAGCTCGTGGAGACGATCAAAGATTACACAAGAAAGATCGCAGAGGAAATGGGTGTCTGTGGTTTGATGAATATGCAGTATGCAATCGAAAACGACAAGGTGTATGTACTCGAGGCAAATCCGCGTGCATCCCGTACCGTACCATTGGTATCCAAGGTATGTGGCGTATCTATGGTGAAGATTGCAACACAGATTATGACAAGTGAGTTAACCGGCAGGCCATCTCCGCTTCCAGAGATGAAGGAAGTAAAGCCGAAATATTATGGCGTGAAGGAAGCCGTATTCCCATTCAATATGTTCCAGGAGGTTGACCCGGTATTAGGACCTGAGATGCGTTCAACCGGCGAGGTACTTGGACTTTCCACGAATGTCGGCGAGGCATTCTACAAGGCACAGGAAGCAACCCAGACAAGACTTCCGAAGGAAGGCACGGTGCTTTTCTCTGTCAGCCGCAAGGATAAGCCGGAAGTTGTAGATATCGCGAAGACATTTGAAAAATGTGGATTCCATATCGTGGCAACAGGTACTACTTATGAGCTTCTGATCGCAAATGGCATCCAGGCAGACCGTATCAACAAGATGCAGGAGGGCAGACCGAATATCGTGGATGCAGTGATGAACGGCAAGATCCAGCTCATCATCAACACACCGGCTGTACAGGAAGAGAAGATGTTTGACGACAGCTATATCCGTAAGACCGCGATCCGTGCGAAGGTTCCATATATGACTACGATGGCAGCTGCACGTGCAACCGCAGAGGGTATCGAAGCAGTCTTAAAATATGGTGAGATCGGTGTTATGTCATTGCAGGAGATTCATAAGGCAATCCAATAATCGACAAAAAAATGCGGTAAAATTCAAATAAAAAATGTATACTTGTATACATGAAAAAAGGAGGGTGTAAATTTAGATTTACATCTTCCTTTTTTGATGCGTCTGTATTATAATAGCATTTGTTCACTAAATGTAGTGTATATATCGAATTAAATACACTATATTTAGTACAATAAGAAAACATAATATACATTCTGGTTATATCCATAGTATTCACGTTATACATTGTAAATAATTTAGAAATTGCTGCGTATGGTAGGAAAAGATTATGTCTGAGAAACATCATTCGCATTGTTTGGATGCAATAGAGATAAATGATTTACAATGCATCATGCGAGTACGGAGTATATTGTATAGAAACATAAAAGAGGGAGTTATTATGGATGCAGTACACACAAATGTAATTAAGAGAAATGGCGAGGAAGTAAATTTTGACCTGGACAAAATTGTCAATGCAATCAATGCTGCAAACAAAGAGGTAGACCGGTTGCATCAGTTGAACGATTATCAGGTGCAGGCAATCGCCGATAACATTGCGAAACAGATCGAGATCATGACACATGCGATTCACGTAGAAGATATTCAGGATATGGTGGAGACCGGAATTATGGAGATGCGTGGATACGAGGTTGCCCAGAAGTATGTGCGTTACCGGTATAAGCGGGAACTTGCCAGAAAATCAAATACGACCGATAACGGAATCCTGGCTCTGATTGATCATATGAATGAGGAAGTCAATCAGGAGAATTCAAATAAGAATCCGGTCATTAATTCAACCCAGCGTGATTATATGGCAGGCGAGGTCAGCAAAGATTTGACGAAGCGTATGTTGCTTCCGAAAGAGATTGTGGAAGCACATGAGCAGGGAATCATCCATTTCCATGATTCGGATTATTTCGCCCAGCGGGAACATAACTGCGACCTCGTGAATCTGGAGGATATGCTGCAGAACGGAACCGTTATCAGCGAGACAATGATTGAGAAGCCGCACAGCTTCTTCACTGCATGTAATGTCACAACACAGATCGTGGCGCAGGTAGCAAGTAACCAGTATGGCGGACAGTCCTTTACACTTTCCCATATCGCACCGTTTGTTGATGTGAGCCGGAAGAAGATCCGCGAGCAGGTAATCGAGGAGCGGAAGATGTGTGGCGAAGCACTTGACGAGGAAGTAATCAGCAAGATTACAGAGAGCCGTCTGCGTGCGGAGGTAAAAAGCGGAATCCAGACAATTCAGTACCAGCTTATTACCCTTATGACCTGTAACGGGCAGGCACCGTTCGTTACAATGTTCATGTATCTCGATGAAGTCCCGGAAGGTCAGACGCGGGATGATCTTGCGATGATCATCGAGGAAGTGCTGCAGCAGAGAATCCAGGGTGTCAAGAACGAGAAGGGCATTTGGATTACACCTGCATTTCCGAAGCTTATTTATGTGCTTGACAAAGATAATATCACTGAGGATTCCAAGTATTGGTATCTGACCGAACTTGCTGCGAAATGTACAGCAAAGCGTATGGTGCCGGATTATATTTCTGCGAAGGTGATGCGCGAACTGAAAAATGGCGATGTCTATCCATGCATGGGCTGCCGGTCATTCCCGACATCCGAGGACAGCCAGCGGAATCCGGATGGTACAAGAAAATATTACGGACGATTCAATCAAGGTGTTGTCACGATCAACTTGGTTGATGTTGCTTGTTCCGCAGAGGGACACATGGATCGGTTCTGGGAGATTCTCGAATCCCGTCTGGAACTGTGTCACCGGGCACTTCGATGCAGACATGAGCGTCTGCTCGGAACGGTATCCGATGTGGCACCAATCCTGTGGCAACATGGCGCACTTGCGAGACTCAAGAAGGGTGAGACCATCGATAAATTACTGTTCAATGGATATTCAACAATCTCACTTGGCTATGCAGGACTTTGCGAGATGTGCGTGCGAATGACAGGCAAGACACATACTTCCCCGGAAGGTAAGAAGCTTGCACTCGAAGTCATGCAGAAATTAAATGATAAGTGTAAAGAGTGGAAGGAAGCAGAGAACATCAGCTATTCCGTTTATGGTACGCCGATGGAATCTACGACATACAAATTCGCTAAGTGCTTGCAGAAGCGGTTTGGAATTATCAAAGGTGTTACAGACAAGAACTACATTACAAACAGCTATCATATCCATGTAACCGAACCGGTCAATGCATTCGACAAGCTGAAATTCGAATCCGAGTTCCAGAAGCTTTCCCCGGGTGGTGCGATCAGTTACGTAGAAGTACCGAACCTGCAGGACAATGTGGAGGCGGTTATCTCTGTAATGAAATTTATCTATGATAACATTTTGTATGCGGAGTTAAATACGAAGAGTGACTACTGCGAGATTTGCGGTTATGACGGCGAGATTAAGATCGTGACCGACGAGAACGGCAAGCTTATCTGGGAGTGCCCGAACTGTGGCAACCGTGATCAGAACAACCTGTTCGTTGCCCGAAGAACCTGTGGTTACATCGGAACACAGTTCTGGAATCAGGGCCGGACGCAGGAGATCAAAGACCGCGTACTTCACCTGTAAAAGAATATGAATAAACAAAGGCAGGCGCAGACGATTTCTTATGTTCCTGCCTTGCTTTTTGCAAAATAGCTCTTGCCTAAGTATCGCCAAGGTGCTAGTATGTATGAGTAATTTTGTTTTACGAATAAAATGTATATAAGTTTGTGCATAACTACTAATTCTAAAGCAGACCATTGAAGCACGCTGGCACTTAATGAGCGACAGCTTCATCGTCGCGAATTTAGTACCACTGCGTGATGAAGTGAGCGAGAGCGCGTCTGCGTAGAAATAGTAGTTATGTGCAAACTTTAGAAAAACTATATGTAAAACAATATGACTCATTAAAAAGACAAAGGAGATAAGAACATGAAGCCGATCAAAGAAGGAAAAGTTCGCGAGATCTACGACAACGGAGACAGCCTGATCATGGTTGCAACAGACCGTATCAGCTGCTTTGATGTAATCCTGAACAATCAGGTAACAAAGAAGGGTACTGTATTGACACAGATGTCAAAATTCTGGTTTGATATGACAGAGGACATCCTTCCAAACCATATGATTTCCGTAGATGTAAAGGATATGCCGGAGTTCTTCCAGCAGCCACAGTTTGATGGAAACAGCATGCTCTGCCGGAAATTGAATATGCTTCCAATCGAGTGTATCGTAAGAGGTTATATTACAGGTAGTGGCTGGGCAAGCTACAAGGAAAACGGTACCGTCTGTGGCATTAAGCTTCCGGAAGGTTTGAAGGAGAGCGACAAGCTGCCTGAGCCAATTTACACACCATCTACTAAGGCAGAGATTGGCGATCATGACGAGAACATCTCTTATGAGCAGAGCGTAGCGCATCTTGAGAAGTATTTCCCAGGCAAGGGAGAAGAATATGCGGCAAAGCTTCGCGATTATACAATTGCCCTGTACAAGAAATGTGCAGAGTACGCACTTTCTCGCGGTATCATCATTGCAGATACAAAGTTTGAGTTCGGTCTGGACGAGGAAGGCAATATCGTACTTGGTGATGAGATGCTGACACCGGACAGCTCCAGATTCTGGCCGGCAGAAGGCTATGAGCCGGGACATGGTCAGCCATCCTTTGACAAGCAGTTTGCACGTGACTGGTTAAAGGCAAACGAAGGTCATAACTGGACATTGCCACAGGATATCGTAGATAAGACCATCGACAAATATCTGCAGGCATATAAGCTGTTGACAGGAAAAGATTTATAAGACCCAATAATGAGGCGGCAGGATGAACAGTCTTGCCGCTTTTTTCAGTATAATACATAGACGTATGGTTGGTGAATTCGTACAATCGAAAAATCATCCATAAAAAATAAAACCGGAAACGTATAATATATAGCAGGGGTTAGGATGTGTCAAGTTTTCCATGAAAACTTGACATGCAGCGTCAGCCCTCGCCGCAGGCGATTTTAAATGGGCTGATGTTCCCGGAGGGGACAGGATATATGACAGAACATGAATTTTATACTGCCATAAAAGGTCTTGCAAAAGGAAATAAGGACATGCTCCACGCCATCTACGACGCATATGGACGGCTGATCTATACAATCGTTTATGACATCTTAAAGAATCGGGAGGACGCGGAGGATGTGACATCGGAATTCTTCATTAAGCTGATCCGGGTAGCAGGAACTTATCAGAAGAAGACATCACATCGGGCATGGCTGATCCGGATTGCAAGAAATATGGCGATTGATCTGTTGCGGAAGCGAGGACATGAATATCTGTTGTACGAGACAGAAGATGCGCCGCAGGATAAATTAGAAGAAGGTGGGACGGCTGAGACAGCGTCCACCGTAGAAGAACATGTGATACTGGCAGAGGATATGCGGCAGGCGATGCAGACGCTTTCCGACCGCGAGCGGGAAGTGCTGGATCTGAAGCTTGCAGGGGAACTGAAATTCCGGGATATCGCGGAGGCCTTGGGGCAGCCACTCGGCACGGTGACGTGGCTATACAATCAGGGAATTAAGAAATTAAGGAGGTACCTGAAAGACTATGGAACAGAAGAATAAATTAACTGAAGAAGAAAAAGCATATCAGGCACTTCGCACACAGGATATGCAGGACATGCCGGATCTGTGGAGCCGGATCGATGCGGGTTTTGAGGAGGAAGTAACAAAGCAGAAAACAGCTCGGAAAAAGAGAAGAACCAGACAGTTTGTACTGGTGGCAGCAGCAATTCTGATCGTGATCATTGCGGTGCCGGTAGGTATCAGTTCGATGCGTAAATCGAATAGGAAGGAAATGAAAACAGAAACGGCAGCAGATATGCATGTGACAGAGGCTGGCATGGATGAAATGGCAGATGAGGCAGCGGCGGCAGATAGTGCACTGCCGAACATTGCAGATCAGACAGTGCAGGCAGACAACGAGATTCAGGAAAGCGCAGATGCGAGCGTGAACCATATGGATGGCAATGGAGTGACGGGGGCACAGACGGATGCGGCGATAGCTGCAAATCAATCCGGAAACCAGGCTTCCGAAGAAAGTAATGATGGAAATAATCAGATGAGCTATCAGGCAATCACACAGGTGATTCTCACGCAGTATGATACACAGGGAAAAATCGTTCAGCAGTTTGACAGCGCAGACCTAGATGAAACCATCGATAAGGTGCAGCTCCTGTTAGAAGCGTATCAGGTACTGGACTGGAAACCGGTGGATATGATAAAATCTGACATGCCATATTATCTGATGGAACTGAAACTGCAGGATGGATCGAGTGTTTCAAATATTTATTATGAAGCAGAAAATACGGAAGGAAAGACCGTTGCAGATCTTATGACTGAATTACAGAAAATGAATGGAATAAAAAAATGATGAATTTCATGCAACCTTTTTACCGGATATAGAGTGTTATATATGGAGCAAAAGAGTTCCCGCCGGGTAAAACTATGTCTGGTGCGGGGAGATAATTAAGGAGGACAGAGAATGGACAACAATCAGAACCAACAACCAAATGGCTATGGAATGCCACAGCCGAATATGCAGGCAGGAATGCCGGGACAGACACCACAGCCTGGCTATGGTACATCAGGCCAGACCCCACAGCCTGGTTATGGTACACCAGGTCAGACTCCACAGCAGGGCTATGGAATGCCGGGGCAGGGAGTGCAGCCGGGCATGCAGGCAGGAATGCCGGGACAGACACCACAGCCTGGCTATGGAATGCCGGGACAGAACGTGCAGCCAGGATACGGTATGCCACAGCAGCCAGCCGGTGGGAATCAGCCGCCAAAGAAAAAGAAAACCGGACTGATCGTCGGCTTGATCATTTTAGCGGTAGTATTGATCGGTGGCGGCATCTTCGCATTTATGAAGTTTGGCAAGAAGGATGGAAAAGGAAGCAGTAAGGATGCAGAAGCGGCGAAGCAGACAGTTGTGGATTTCTGCGAAGGTATGAAGAACCGGGATATGGATGCAATTGTAGATGCATATTATCCGGATCTCCAGTCCAGTGTAGCGGACAATTTCTACACATCGAATGGTGTATCATCCGAAGATGAATTCTGGAATCACTATGATACCGTATTTGGCGGATACTCATTTGCATATACAGCATCTGACGCAGAAAAGGTATCAGATTCCAAGAGACAGAGCACGCTGGATATCGTCAATGCAGCATATAGTTTATCCCTGGATGCGGACACCATGTATGAAGTGGACACAGAGGAGACATACTCTGGTTCCAACGGGAAGATGGTACTGGCTGAGCAGATTTACCTGATTGAAGAAGATGGTAAGTGGTATGTGATCTACGCAGAGTCTAAACAGAAGGAAAACACACTTGTAGCAGCTGCACCGGAAGATACAGAGGAAGATACGGAAGAGACAACCGAGGCAGAGGAAGAGACGACCGAAGCAACAACCGAGAGCGCTGCAAGCACAACACCGGTAAATGCAGACGGCTTTGACTGGGAGAATATGCAGTTTACAATGCTTGGAAAACCTTATAACCTTGCAACACTTACCTATGACGATATCTTAGCAATGGGGTATTCCATTGAAGATGATTATCTCGAGGAGGAACTCGAAGATAATCAGTATTCGATGAGTGCCCGCGCAGAGGCCGCCGATGAGTCAGATATGTATATCCGTTTCAAGAACTTTACCGGTGGTGGGACAAAGAAGGTTCCGGATTGTGAGATTCTTGGAATCGAGCTTAGCCGTGATGATTTTGATAACAAGTATGATGCAGCACTTGGAAATGGCATCACATTTGGCATGACACCGGATGAGGTAAAGGCGGTCATGGGTGAGCCGACCGATAGTTATACGAGCGATACGAGTGATTACATGACACTGACATACGAAGAAAATGATGATGCATACGCAAGTAGCGTGGAATTCACATTCCAGGATGGTGTGCTCACGAAGTTCGATATGGAGAATTACAACTAAAATCGTTTCATGGAGGAATCAAGTTAGAAGACCATGCAGGGATTGCACAACTTGTTGAGATGTATGCATCGATGATTTACCGCATCGCATATACGCGCATGCAAAATGTTGCCGATGCAGAGGATATCACCCAGGAGGTTTTGCTCAAATATCTGAAAGCGGGCAAAACCTTCCGGGATGAAGAACATCGAAAGATGTGGCTGATCAGAGTGACAGTAAATACAATTAAATCAAGTTTGACAAGTGCATGGCGAAGACATACGGTTGCCTTAGATGATGTAACAGAACCTTCGTATGAAGCGTCCGATCTGCCGGTGTTGAAAGAAAAGGTAGAGAAGCTTCCGGAGCGATATCGACTGCCAATGTTTCTTTATTATTATGAAGAGCTATCGGTAAAGGAGATTGCACATGTGACAAAAAGTACGGAGGGAACAGTGAAGTCGCTTTTGAGCAGGGGGAGAAAGATGCTCAGGGACGAATTGAAGGAGGATGGCTATGTCTGAGAACATGAAGAAGATATATCAAGCGTATGCGGATTCGATTGCACCCGCACCGGACATGCAGGAACGTCTGAAAAGGCAGCTGTATGCAGAAATGCAGGGAGAACGCCCCAGGAAACGAAGAAACGGAATGATACATTTCAACCGGTGGCTGGCTGCAACCTGTGTGCTGTTCCTTGTGAGTGGTGGCTGCCTGATCTATGCGGTAATGGGCACCTCCAGGCAGACAGGGAGGGCAGACGGCCGCTGGATGATCGGAGCTGACACAGGCGGAACGCGTCTGCTGGGAGAAAAGAATGTGGCAGATACCGATATCGAACGATATCCGGAGAAAGAAAAACCATGGATCCTGCAGGAGATGTTGGAACTCGATTCCGTCATAGTGTTTTGCAGCACGGAAGATGGCAGTGGGGCAGGAAAGCAGATGCGTATGTCGGAGGATGAACTCCGGTCATTGTGCGAATCACTGCAGAGTGCAACAATCTGTGAGGATGTAACAGCCGGTGCAATAGCAAGCGAGTCAGCAGTCCGCTATCAGGTACTGATACAGTATAAGCCATTTATCAGTTTTACGGTTTATGATGACATGTATTTACAAATCGGGGACGAAACTACGATTTATAAAATAAAAAATTAAAAAGTACCATAAAAAAGGAATCCTCCTTCGTATCTTATATAGAGGCTTTTGAAAACAAAGATGTATATAAGATCGAAGGAGGATTTTTTATGAGAAAACGAATTTTAGCAATGGCGTTAAGCATCTGTATGGCGGTGACTGTATGTGGATGCGGGAACAAAAAAGAAGCAGATGAAACGCAGACAGGAAAGACAGACGTAACAGTTACGGGAGAAGATACAGTTCCTTCCGGTGATGTGGCAGAGGAAGATAATGAAATGCAGGTGGACGGAATTATACAGGAATCTGCAGCCAATATGGCGACAACAGATTGCGAATCCGGTTTTTATGATGACTCTCTGCAATGCCCGGATACAGAAGAGTGGAATACAAACGAATATTCCTACACAGACGAAAATCCATGGATGAACGTGCAGACCTCACCACTTTCGACTTTTGCCGCCGACGTGGATACAGCAAGCTATACACAGATCCGGAGTGCAATCGAAAATGGCTACGACATTGATCCGTCGATGGTGCGCATCGAGGAAATGCTCAATTATTTCCATTATGACTATCCACTTCCGAAGGGAAATGAGAAATTCGCCGTGTATACCGAGTATGCGGATTGTCCGTGGAATAAGGATACAAAGCTTGCCTTAGTTGCCATGAATACGCAGGCAATCGATTTCAAGGAGGCACCGGCGTCCAACCTCGTGTTTCTGATCGACGTGTCCGGTTCGATGTTTGACGATAACAAGCTGCCGCTTGTGCAGCAGTCGCTCACGATGCTGGCAGAGAATCTGACCGAGAAAGATCGCGTGTCGATTGTTACATATGCGGGTTCGGACGAAGTGGTTTTACAGGGCGTAAGTGGTGACAACTATCATGAGATTTCCTCTGCGATTGAAGGGCTTGAAGCATATGGAAGTACGAATGGCAGTGCCGGAATCGAGACGGCGTATAATCTTGCACAGAAATATTTCATCAAGGGTGGAAACAACCGCGTGATCCTCTGTACCGATGGAGATCTGAACGTCGGACTGACCAGTGAAGGACAATTAGAGAAGTTGATCACGGAGAAGAAGGAAAGCGGTGTGTTCTTGAGCACCTTTGGTGTCGGCTATGGCAATTACAAGGACAACAAGCTGGAGCTGCTGGCGGACAAAGGAAACGGAAACTACGCGTATATCGACTCAATGTTTGAGGCAAAGAAAGCACTGGTCGATGAGCTTGGTGCCAATATGGTGACTGTGGCAAAGGATGTCAAATTACAGGTGGAATTCAACCCGGAGCAGGTGAAGGGCTACCGGTTGATCGGATATGAAAACCGTGTGATGGCGGCTGAGGATTTTGCGGATGACACAAAGGATGGCGGAGAGATGGGAGCCGGACACAGTGTGACCGCACTTTACGAGATTATCCCGGCTGATTCGGAGATGGAGCTTCCGGAGACAGACTTGAAATACGGTGAAACTGCACAGGTTCTAACCTGTGGAACCGAAGATTACACCGATGAATTATTTACCGTCAATATCCGCTACAAAGAGCCGGATGGAGACGAGAGCAAGCTGGAATCCTATCCGTGCAAGACAGAAAACTACAACCGGGATGGCTCCGACAACCTGCGTTTTGCAGCCAGCGTCGCCGCCTTCGGAATGCTCTTAAAAGACAGCGAATATTCCGGCAGTGCCGACCTTGGCATGGTATACTCCCTTGCCAGTTATGCAGCCGGGACGGATGAGTACAAGAAGGAATATCTTGGTCTGGTGAGAAACTATGGAGAGAAGCAGCCTGGATTCTCCGAGGATATAGTAGAATAATTGGCGGTTTCAAATCATATAGAGAAAGATATTACAAACATAATTATATGAACACAGGTGGGAAATAATTAAATATATGGTTTGGGATACATTACTAACATAATAATCATATCAACACCCAGCAGGCATATCGGACAAATGGATTCCAAGAAGGGGCATTTGCGACCGCCGGTACTTAATGAGCACGAAGTGCGAATTTAGTACCGATGCGCGGAGCAACTAAGCGGAAGCGGCCCCGGATTGGAACCATTGTCCGATATGCCTGCGTCCGTCAAGAAATAACTTTACGTAACCCAAACCATTTGTTATAATACTTTAAAATGTTAAAGTATTGCGGAGGTAGAAACTCATGGGTATGAATGGAACTATGATGCAGTATTTTCAGTGGGATCTTCCTGCAGATGCATCCCTTTGGAAAGCACTGGCAGAGGATGCGGCAAAATTAAAGACCGCAGGGGTGACGGCAGTCTGGTTACCGCCGGCATATAAAGGCGCACAGGGAAAAGAAGATGTCGGATACGGCGTCTATGATCTGTATGACCTGGGTGAATTTAATCAGAAGGGGTCTGTCCCGACAAAGTATGGTACGAAAGCAGAATACTTAGCGGCGATCAAAGCACTGCATGATAAGAAAATCCAGGTATATGCAGATATCGTATTGAATCATAGGATTGGTGCAGATGAGGTGGAGCAGGTGTCTGCGGAAGAGTTCAATGCGAACAGCCGGAATCAGATGGTAGGCGATTCCAAGACGATTGGGGCGTGGACGAAGTTTACATTTCCGGGAAGAAAAGGAAAATATTCGGATTTTACATGGAACTGGACACATTTTGATGGTATCGACTGGGATCAGGACAGAGCAGTCAAATCCATCTTCAAGTTTGCGGGAAAAGACTGGGACAAGGAAGTGGATTCCGAGCTTGGAAACTATGATTATCTGATGGGTGCGGATCTGGATTTTAACAATCCGGAGGTAACGGAGGAGCTTACCCGCTGGGGCAAGTGGTATACCGAGCAGACCGGCATTGACGGATACCGGTTGGATGCAGTGAAGCATATCAACAAATATTTCTATAAGGACTGGCTGCGTGCCATGAAGGAAGACGTCGAAAAGGATTTGTTTGCAGTTGGCGAGTATTGGCACTGGGATGTCAATGTATTACAGGATTACATAAATGCGAACGAGAGCGAGTTAAGTCTCTTCGATGTGCCGCTTCATTTCAACTTCCATAATTGCTCGAAGGCACATGGCAATTACGATCTGCGCACGATCTTAGATGGTACGCTTGCGAAGGTGAATCCGATGAAGGCAGTAACCTTTGTCGATAACCATGACAGCCAGCCGGGACAGTCATTAGAGTCGTGGGTAGAGGATTGGTTCAAGCCGATGGCATATGCGATCATCCTGCTTCGTCAGGAAGGCTATCCATGTGTATTCTATGGCGATTACAAGGGAATCCCGACGGCGAAGATCAAGTCGAAGAAGCGGGAGCTTGACAAGCTGATGAAGCTTCGCAAGAATCAGGCATATGGCGCACAGCACGATTATTTCGATGATCCAAACTGCATCGGATGGACACGCGAAGGCGATGAGGAACATAAGAATTCCGGTATGGCGGTTGTGATCTCCGATGGCACCGGTGGCACAAAGCATATGTATATTGGTAAGCAGTTTGCGGGATGTCATTTCGCGGATGCGATGGGAAATGCAAAATACAACATCAAGATTGACGAGGAAGGCTTCGGTGATTTCTACGTAAACCGTGATGCTGTGGCAGTCTGGGTGCACAAAGAGAATAAATAGGATGGCTCAATATGAGTAGGTGATGACATGGAAAAGACAATACGGACACAATTTGTAAAAGAATTTCTCGAAGCTGTACTCACGCTCGAATCGGTAGATGAATGTATGGATTTTTTTGAGGATGTCTGTACGGTGAAGGAAGTACAGTCGATTGCGCAGCGGTTTGCGGTTGCGAAGCTTCTGAAAGAAGGAAAGACTTATGCGGAGGTTGCGAACGAAACAGGTGCTTCGACCGCGACGATCAGCCGTGTAAACAGGTCCTTAAATTACGGAAATGCAAGCTACGATAAAGTATTTGCAAGACTCGAAGAGAAAAATAAGGCGTAAAAAATGCTGTCTGGACACATAGCGGTTCAGACAGCATTTCTTTTTTAAACGTCTGCACAAGCTCTTCCGTACAGACTGATCATGTAGAGTCCGGAAAGACCGACCAAAGCATAGATGACACGTGTAAATGCGGTTGCATCGCCGAAGATTCCGGATACGAGATTGAAATCAAAGAAGCCAATCAGCCCCCAGTTGATCGCACCGATGATGGCAATTGTAAGAGCCACACAGTTTAATACTTTCATAACAAACCTCCATATACGTTAAAAATACAGAAATGTACTTTCTTACATCTATCATTTCCCGCTTCCGCAAAAATATACATCCGATTTTAAAAAAGTGTTTCAAAACCGCAATATTGTTGTTATAATGTTATGTGGTAAAAATATGTTCAAAAATAAAAAGCATACAGGGAAAGGCCACGAAAGTGGAAAGGTACAGTCATGGGCGGTTTTTTTGGAGTTGCGTCAAAAGAGGATTGTGTATTTGATTTGTTTTTTGGAACAGATTATCATTCCCATCTTGGAACAAGACGTGCAGGTATGGCGGTGTATAGTGAGGAGCATGGATTTGAGAAAGCAATCCATAAGATTGACAATGCACCATTTCGGACAAAGTTTGATAAAGAAGCAAATACCATGAAAGGTAACTTCGGTATCGGATGTATCTCAGACTATGAGGCACAGCCGATCTTGGTGCGTTCGCATCATGGTTCTTTTGCAATCACAACGGTTGGTAAGATCAACAATGCACAGGAGATCATTGACACGATCTTAGAGGGAAGAACGCATTTCTTCGAGATGAGTAACGGCGAGATCAATGCGACGGAGCTTGTGGCTGCGATTATTGACCAGAAGGATAATTTTATCGATGGTATCCGCTATGCACAGGAGATCATCGAGGGATCGATGTCCATGCTGATCCTGACACCGAAGGGCATCTACCTGGCAAGAGATAAATACGGAAGAACACCGATCATCGTAGGTAAGAAGGATGGTGCATTCTGCGCGACCTTCGAGAGCTTTGCGTTCTTGAATCTCGGTTATTCGACTTACCGGGAGCTTGGACCGGGTGAGGTTGCCGTGATGACGAGCGATGCATTGAAGACTTTGGTTCTGCCGGGCAAAGAGATGAAGATCTGTACCTTCCTCTGGATCTACTACGGCTATCCATCTTCAACCTATGAAGGTGTGAATGTCGAGGAGATGCGGTACCGCTGTGGACAGCTTCTTGCGAGACGTGATAACGTTAAGCCTGATATCGTTGCGGGTGTTCCAGATTCCGGTACGGCACATGCAGTTGGATATGCAAATGAGTCAGGCATTCCGTTTTCCAGACCATTTATCAAATATACGCCGACATGGCCACGTTCGTTCATGCCGACGATTCAGAGTAAGCGTAATCTGATCGCGAAGATGAAGCTGATCCCGATCGAGGAGCTGATCCGGGACAAGAGCCTGCTGCTGATCGACGATTCGATCGTGCGTGGTACACAGCTTCGTGAGACAACAGAATATTTATTTGAGAGTGGCGCGAAGGAAGTCCATATTCGTCCGGCGTGTCCACCACTTGTATATGGATGTAAATACTTGAACTTCTCTCGTTCAAACTCTGAGATGGAGCTGATCACAAGAACGGTTATTGCAGAGTTAGAGGGCGGCGATGTCACAGATGAAGTATTGCAGGAGTACGCAGATTATACGTCTGAGAAATACCAGAAGATGGTTGACAAGATCTGCGAGAAGCTGAAATTTACATCACTCCGGTTCCACCGCCTGGATGATATGCTTGAGGCTGTTGGAATCGAGCCGGAGAAGCTTTGTACATATTGTTGGAATGGAAAGGAATAAGACAATGTTAGGTGATATCGAATCAAAACCATGGGATTACAGAACGCTGCCGAATAAGATGCTGGAGCTTGTCAAGAATGTGGGCGATATGCAGCAGGAAGGCACCGGATATTTTACAGACAGTGAATCCGAGATGTTGACAATCCTGAATTATTTGAATTACGGGGAGAAAACGAATATCACGGATTCGATGATCGAGCAGATCGAGCTGGCAATCAAGACAATGGAAGGACGTAAGCTTGCGAATCGGGACGACGATAGTTTCATCAAGCTTGACTTCTAATGAGGACAGAGGAACAGGTGCTTATTGCCATGTTTGAGGCGATCATCCCGTGGTATGAAGCACATAAACGCGAACTCCTGTGGAGAAAGGATAAGGAGCCGTATCATGTGTGGCTGTCAGAGATCATGCTGCAGCAGACACGTGTGGAAGCGGTAAAGGAATACTACCGGCGTTTCCTTACGGCACTTCCGACGATCCCGGATCTGGCGGAGGCACCGGAGGAACAGATCTTAAAGCTCTGGGAAGGACTTGGATATTATAACCGTGTGCGCAACCTGCAGAAGGCGGCGCAGACGATCTGTGCGGAGTACATGGGTGTATTTCCTGCGGAATACGCACAGATACGGAGTTTATCCGGCATTGGCGATTATACAGCAGGCGCGATCGCGTCGATCTGCTTTGATGCACCGACACCGGCGGTCGATGGAAATGTCCTGCGCGTGTATAGCCGATTATTGGCAGATGATGCGAATATTGATCTGCAGACAACGAAGAAGCGCATCACGAAGGAATTGCAGGAGACGTATCCGCTGGAGAATCCGGGGACAGCGACGCAGGCACTGATGGAGCTTGGCGCGACGGTCTGTGTGCCAAATGGCGCACCGCGATGTGACGTGTGTCCGGTAGCGGACATCTGTCAGGCGCGGAAGCAGGATACATGGAGAAGCTTGCCCGTCCGCAGTGAGAAGAAGAAACGAAAGATTGTGGAAAAGACCGTATTTGTCCTGCTTACGGATGATACCGTGGCACTGCATAAGCGCAGTGCAAGCGGACTTCTGGCAGGAATGTGGGAATTTCCGAATGTGGATGCAAAGCTTGACAAGCAGGAGGCAGTGATGCAGGCGTCCGAGTGGCAGGTAGAGCCAGTTGACCTTCTGATGCAGACAAGCTACACACATATATTCAGCCATGTGGAATGGCATATGACAGCGTATTACATCCGCTGTCGCGAAACAAATAAAAAATGGAAGTGGGTAACAAAAGAGAGTCTGGACGAGACGTATGCATTACCATCTGCGTTTCGCCCGTTTCGGGAACAGATCGAGAACTTGTAGGTAAAATTTCAAATTAGGAGGAAACATCATGAACGAAGTGAATGATTTAGGATGTTTCCGACGATCTGCCGCCGAACGAATGTGAGGGGGCGATACATATTATAGCAGGAGGATTGTGAATGGAAAAAATCAGGAAAGTATGTGGCATGCTCAGTATCAAGAACTTTTTGCTCCTGACGGTTGCGGGAATCGTCAACGCATTTGGCGTTGTTATCTTTCTGGCACCGGTCAAACTGTATGATAGCGGTATCTCAGGAACTGCTATGCTGGTATCCCAGCTCACACCGAAATGGATCAGTCTTTCTCTGGTTTTGATTCTCTTAAACATTCCAATCTTCTTACTTGGATTGAAGCGCGAGGGCGTGGCATTCACGATCTACGCGATTTACGCAGTATTGATTTATTCGATTGTTGCTTGGATCATCACAGATATATTACCGGTCGATGTGACGATCGTATCCCCGCTTGCCGGAAGTGACCTGTTTCTGTGTGCGATCTTCGGTGGTATTATCTCCGGCTGTGGAAGTGGTCTTGCGGTGCGGTTTGGCGGTGCGATGGACGGCATCGACATCATCGGTGTGATGTTCGCGAAGAAGCTTGGGTTAAGTCTTGGTTCGTTCGTGATGGCGTACAATGTGATCTTGTACATCATCTGTGGAATTGTGCTCGATAGCTGGATTCTGCCTCTTTACTCGGTTGTGACCTACGCGGCGGCGTCGAAAACGATTGATTTCTTCGTGGAGGGCTTCGATCGTTCCAAGGCAGCATTTATTGTGACGGCACATCCGAAGCATGTGTGCGAGGTACTTTCCAAGGCATTTGAAAATGGTATCACAACGATTGATGCCAAAGGATATTATTCGAATACCGACCGCACGCTGGTGTATTTCATTGTGAATCGGTTTCAGGTCGGTAAGATGCGGAATCTGGTACATAGCATTGATCCGTATGCGTATATTGCAATCAATGATGTGGCAGACATCTTCCCGGCGACAAACCTGAATGACCTGAAGGGTGAAACTAAATTGGAGGATACGGGAGATTCCGATGATGCAGAATAAGGAATCCCATGAAAGAGATAGATGTAAAGGAGTAAAGTCAGCATATGTATTATGTACCGGAAGGAACAACCCGTTGTGGGTATTATGAATGTGAAAGCTGTGGAGAGAAATTCCTGTCTCTGCAGACGATGGAGCATACCAACTGTCCATACTGTGAGGCGGAATTTGATCCGGAGATCGGACCGGATGAGGCTATGCAGGTGGCTGAAGACACCGCAAAGCTGATACAGGTATTGGAGGGCGAGGATGTCGAGAAGATGGACGCATTACTCAGTCTTGCCATTACCGGTGGAAATTTCGAGTGGATATAATGCGTGCACAGATGAAGCAATCAGCTGGATTCGCAAGTGAATCAGCAGATAGGAAATGCACGTTCGGGAGGAGACATCTACATGATAGCAGTATTAGGACCGAAAGGGACATTTTGCGATAAGTCCTATGAAGAATATAATAAGAAATATGAGGCAGCACACGGGAAATCATTAGAACCGCTTTATTGTCCGACGATTGACGATGTGTTCGAACAGCTCTGTACGAACGAAGCGTGTGAGTATGCGGTTGTTCCGGTAGAAAATATGCTGGATGGCTATGTGCAGCGGACACTTGACCTGTTGCTGGAGAAAAACGTCTATATCGTCGATGAAAATCAGGTGGCAGTCCAGTTTTCCCTGCTTGCCAATACAGAGAAGATAGAAGATATCCGGAAGATCTATGTGCAGTTCAAGACGAACGGGCAGTGCAGACAGTTCCTGCATACCCTGCATGACGCAGAGATTGTAACGACGAACAGTAACATGGAATCTTATTACAAGATAAAGGATGAACCAGAAACAGCGGCAATTGTACCACATCATGTGATACAGGCGGGCGATGTGCGCGTGCTTGCAGAAGATGTGACAGATGCAAAGGGCAATCATACCCGTTTTATCATTCTGCGCAAGGGTGTATTAGACGTGGAAAATCCGGATCTTGAAAAGCAACTTGAAGAGCTTGTAAGTAACGAAAAAGGGTTGGATGCAGATGCGGATGGTACAGAGAAAGCCGCGGAGCTTACACGTGAGAAAGTACGAATCCCAGTCTATATCATGCCTGCCACCGACCGACCGGGAATCCTGTTCGATATCCTGCGCCGGTTCTATGACAAACGCATCAACTTGATCTCGATCATGTCCCGTCCGACAAAACAATCGATGGGAACCTATAACTTCTACATCGAGATCGACTGCCTGACCGAGCGGCTCGAAGTTGTCGTCGAGACACTGAGACAAATCCAAGTGTATAACGATATTAAGATACTTGGCACATACAAGGAACATTAGATAAGCCAGGCATCATATAAGATGAGTGTTTATGGAATCATGGCAAACCTGATGAAATATGGCAGAGCTGCATCCACAGAACAAATTGTAAAGCAGACCGTTGAAGCACGCTGGTACTTAATGAGCGACTGTTTTTGTCGCGAATTTAGTATCCACTGCGTGCTGAACCGAGCGAGAGCGCGTCTGCGTACAATTGTTCTGCGGATGTAGCTTTGTAGATAGATAAACTGGTTTGCCATGATTCGGAAACAGAGTAAGAAGGAGGCGAGGCGTACCGGACATACGGTGCGGCAACGATGAATAAGGATTTAACAGTAGGGAAACCGGAGCGTGTATTGTGGAGGTATTGCATTCCGTTACTTGGAAGCGTCATTTTCCAGCAGTTATATAATATTGCAGACAGTCTGGTCGCAGGAAAATATGTTGGTAAAAATGCACTTGCAGCCGTGGGAAATTCTTATGAGATTACATTGATCTATATGGCGTTTGCATTTGGCTGCAACATGGGGTGCTCCGTCATTGCGGCGCAGTTTTTCGGGGCGAAGAATTACCGGAAGATGAAGACGACCGTCTATACGACATTTATATATTCGGCGGTGCTGTGTCTGATTCTGACACTAACCGGACTTTTTGCAGGCGGCGCATTGCTGCATCTGATACACACGCCGGCAGATATATTTGCAGATTCCAAGCTGTATCTGGACGTGTATACTGGTGGACTTGTATTTTTGTTCTTCTATAATATTGCAACCGGTATTTTCTCGGCACTTGGCGATTCGAAAACACCGTTTATATTCTTAGCTTTTTCATCGGTATCGAACGTGTTTGTCGATATTTTGTTTGTAAAGAGCTTTCATATGGGTGTCGCTGGTGTTGCATGGGCGACGTTTATCTGTCAGGGCGTGAGCTGTATCCTGTCCGTGATCGTTGTGCTGCTTCGACTGCGGAAGATCAAGGACGAGCACGAAGGACATCAGAGGGTGCCGGTATTTTCCGGAGAAATCTTCGGTAAGATGCTGAAGATCGCGATACCAAGTACCCTGCAGCAGGGCTTTGTGTCGATCGGAAATATCATTATCCAGAGTATCATCAACAGCTTTGGCTCGGACGTGATCGCGGGATATGCGGCAGCCGTGAAGCTCAATAACATGGTCATCACGACATTTACGATGCTTGGAAATGGTGTCTCGAATTTTGCAGCACAGAATCTCGGTGCACAGAAGATCGTGCGGATCAGTCAGGGCTGCAAGGCAGCATTGAAGCTGATTTTTCTTACCTGCGTGCCGGTTGTTATATTGTATCTTACGTGCAGCGGCAGTCTGGTGCAGCTTTTCATGGATGCAAACAGTGCCGAGGCGAAGAGGGTTGGCGTTGAATTTTTACATATTTTAGCACCATTTTATTTTGTGGTGTCGATCAAGCTGATTACAGATGGCGTTCTGCGGGGCGTCGGTGCGATGAAACAGTTTATGGTTACAACGTTTCTGGATCTGTTCCTGCGCGTGATCTTAGCCGCGCTTTTTTCGAAGGAATGGGGCAGCACCGGAATCTGGCTCGCATGGCCGGTCGGGTGGACGATCGGAACGAGTGCATCAATCGTCTTATATCGGATTGTTGTTAGAGGATTAAAAAGGAAGAAGATGGAAGAGGTGACAGAATGAACGATCAGGAACCAATCGGACAGGTGGCAAGCAGTAAGGAAGAGATTCTGGCTTCACTCAAGGAACATGGATATCGTCTGACAGAGCAGCGCAAGCTGATCGTCGACATTATTGCGAACGAAGAATATACCTGTTGTAAGGAAGTTTATTTTCTGGCGCATAAGCGGGACAACAGCATTGGAATTGCGACCGTGTACCGCATGATCAATACGCTCGAGGAAATCGGCGCGATCAGCCGGAAAAATATACAGAAGAATAATTGCAGTGGCAGATGCTGTGATATGAAGGGTGGCTGTACGGTCGTCACAGAGGAGAGCAAGCAGATTATTCTGACAGAGGAGGATATACAGGAGGCTTTGAAGTATATCATGGAGAAAAACGGATATGCGAATGTGGACGAGATCAAAGCTGTTCTGGTAAATCAGCAATGAGTAAACGAAGAAATTATGATGAGGGTACACATGGGAATCAGCTGCGCGGTGTGCTGTGCGTACTGGTTGGCGCAATCTCGTGGGGATTTTCGGGTGCCTGCGGACAGTTTTTGTTTTCGCACTACAACATCAACACGGCATGGCTTTCGTGCATGCGCATGCTTGTGACAGGTGTAATCCTTACAATTGCATATATTATACGCGAACGGAAAGCGGCATTTGATATATTCAAGTCCACCCGGGATTTCTTTGGGATTATCCTGTTTGCGATATTCGGTGTGGGCTTGTGCCAGTATGCATATCTGGAAGCCATTCATTATACGAATGCCGGGATTGCAACGGCGTTGCAGTATCTGGCACCGGTGATGGTGCTGATCATATCCTGTGTGCGCAGATTGCGTCCGCCGAAGTTTCGCGAGATTGTGGCGGTGCTTCTGGCGGTTGGCGGTACATTTCTCATTGCAACGCACGGAAATATCCATCAGATGAGTATCTCGAAAGAGGGACTGAAGTGGGGATTGCTTGCAGCATTTGGGTTCTGTATGTATACCCTGCTTCCGGAGCGGATGCTCAAGAAATGGGGCAGCCAGCCGGTTGTCGGCTACGGTATGCTGATCTGTGGCGTGGCATATAGCTGTATCGTCAAGGTATGGACGATTCCGGTGCATCTTGATTTTCATGGGGTATTAGCAGTTGCGGCGATGGTTCTGATCGGAACGATGATGTCATTTCTGTTATTCCTGCAGGGAGTACATGACATCGGCCCGGTGCGTGCCAGCATGATCTCCAGTGTGGAACCGGTTTCGGCAACACTTTTTTCCGTGTTGTGGCTTGGAACGGTCATGACGACGATGGATCTGGTGGGGATGGTATGTATTTTAGTGATGGTAATTATATTGTCCGTGAAGGAGTAACGAAAGCGTATAGGAATTCCAGGAATGTATAGATAAAAAAACATTTACAATCACGCGGGGAATAGGGTATTATAAAATTAATGTATTGGTTCGGGATCTACGCATAGAGAGAAAGGGAAAAATATGATATATACAGTAACATTTAACCCGTCGCTGGATTATATTCTGGATTTGACGGAATTCGAACGCAACCAGGTGAATCGTACGACAGGTGAGAAGATTCTGCCGGGCGGCAAGGGCATCAACGTATCCATCGTACTGCAGAATCTCGGTATCGATAACCGTGCAATCTGTTTTACATCGGGATTTACCGGAGAAGCTTTGAAAGCGTTGCTGATGCAGCGGGATATGAATGCGGATTTTATTGATATTGCAAATGGACTGACCCGTATCAATGTCAAGATGCGCTGTGGCGATGAAACAGAGGTCAACGGACAGGGACCGGAGATCAAGAGCGAGGATATCGCAGAGCTCTATGAGAAGCTTGGCTATCTGGATCAGGATGATTATCTGGTACTTGCGGGCAGCCTGCCGGACTGCATGTCCAAGACAACGTATATGGATATCATGCAGATGCTGCAATACAATAACAACAAGATTATCGTGGATGCGACCGGAGAACTGCTCACGAATGTTCTTCCGTATCACCCATTTTTAATCAAGCCAAACCGTACCGAGCTTGGAAACCTGTTCGGTGTGGAAGTAACGACGATGGATCAGGCAGAGATGTATGCGAAGCAGCTGCAGGAGCGTGGCGCGAGAAATGTGCTCGTCTCCATGTCGTATCAGGGTGCAGTCCTTGTGACAGAGGATGGCAGAGTGATCCGCGCAGCCGCACCGAAGGGACAGGTGAAGAACTCTGTCGGTGCCGGTGATTCGATGCTTGCCGGATTCCTGGCAGGTTATATCGAGCGCGATGATTACGAGTATGCGTTGAAGCTTGGGATCTGTGCCGGAAGTGCCAGTGCATTTTCCGAGGAGCTTGCAACGAAAGAAGAGATTGACACGCTGTTTCAGACACAGATGGCGTAATTATAATAAAAAGCACAGTCCAGTTTGGATTGTGCTTTTTTATGGAGAGTTGTGAGAAATATACAAAATGCTTTGCAAACCGTGAGTATAATGGTCGGGGGGAAAGGATATAAAATAAATGATAAATATAGAAGAAATATTGGTGGCAAATGGAATAACTATACTGATGATGAGCTTTCTTCTGATTTGCAGACGAAAAAACAGAGAGATTCTTCATATGGAAGATAAGATATATGATGGAATGGCAATTGTAAATTTGCTTGGAGCATTGGCTGAGACGGTTTCCTTTATGGTAGATGGAAAGAATTTAACAGGTGGCAGAGTCGTTAATTATATTTCCAGCAGTTTGTGTTTTGTTGGAACGGTAAGTATCGGTTTGTTGTGGTGTATATATGTACAACTCCGTATTTACAGGAACTATAAAAGGATATTCCATAAAGTTGGAGTCATAATGATTCCGTGGATTGTGGAAGTTATAGCTGTTTTATATAATCTTTTTGGTACGGAGTTCATATTTAAAATATCAGCAAACAATGAATATCAGAGATGCGAAGGCGCGATTCTTGGATATATTTCACTTATGATTTATTTTGCGTATAGTATATATTCGGTATATCATTCCAAAAAGCAGGGGGTTAATTTGAACTTTTTCCCGATACTGTTTTTCGTTGGTCCCTGTGTGGTAGGCGTGCTGATTCAGTTTTTCTGTTATGGCATAACAACATCATGGGTGCTGGTTGCAGTAGCATTGACATTTGTACAAATGCAGTCTTATGCGGAAAATTTATATATGGATGAACTGTCTGGACTGTTTAATCGCAGATATTTTAATGCGGTGCTTGCAGAAAGAGAAAATACGAACCGAAGACCATTACATGGAATTATGATGGATATTAATAATTTTAAACATATAAATGATAATTGTGGACACAATATAGGTGATCGTGCTATTTGTGTAATGGGAAATATTTTATTTAAATCTATACCGGATACAGGAATGGCAATTCGATATGCAGGTGATGAATTTATCGTTTTGTTGTCAGATGTTGATAAAGAGCACGTTTTCTCTACGATGAATGAGATAAATAGTAATCTTGCCAAATTTAACAAGTGTAAGGAGGAAGCGTTTACATTAAGCGTGGCTATGGGGTGCGCAGAATTTGGAGAAGGGGATAATGCGGAAACATTTCTGATGCGTATGGATGAAAAAATGTATGAGGAAAAACGTAAGTTTCATACAGGAAAATAATCGGATGAGTGAGAAAAAAGCAAGAGGCGTAAAGCCTCTTGTTTTTTTGCTATAGTTTATGCACATTATTTTTATGACTGCATTTTGACGGAATTTGATTGAAAATCGACTAAAAAAGGTAGAAAAATGAAAGAAAATGATTGACAATGACGGAAAATGGCGTTATCATATAGAAAAGTTGAACGAAATTGAAATAAAATGAACGTTTTTGACAGAAAGGAGAAACATGTTAGGAGAAGAAAGACAGCAGGCGATACTTGCAGCAGTAGAACAAAGACACAGCGTTTCCGTACAGGAACTGATGCAGCTTCTTGATATTTCCGAGTCCACGATCAGACGGGATCTGAACGCACTGGATAAGGAAGGCAGACTGGTGAAGGTACATGGCGGTGCGATGGCAATCGGCGGAAGCTTTCATGTGAAGGATGATGCGGTGGAATACCGTAAGGAGATCAACCGGGAAGAAAAGATTGAGATTGCCAGATACGCGGCAGCATTGATCGAGGATCAGGATGTGGTGTATATGGATGCCGGAACGACAACCGAGCTGATGATCGACTATATCACAGCGAAGAATGTGATATTCGTCACAAACTCATTTGCACATGCAAAGCATTTGTCACAGAAAGGCTATACGACATATATCCTTGGCGGTGAGTTCAAGCCGATCACAGAAGCAATCGTTGGAGAAGAAGCAATTATCTCTCTGGATAAATACAACTTCACGAAAGGCTTCTGGGGGGCGAACGGTGTGACAAAGGGCAACGGATTTACAACACCGGATGTCAAAGAAGCAATGGTAAAGAAGAAATCCATGCAGAAGACGAAGGAGCGCTATGTGCTGTGCGACAGTAGCAAATTCGGAGAGATTTGTTCGATTAGTTTTGCAGAATTCAAGTCTGCAAGGATAATTACAACGAAGATTGAAAATAATGAGTACAGAGGAATGAAGAATATCACGGAGGTGAGCGTATGATTTACACTGTTTCATTTAATCCATCTCTTGACTATGTGCAGGATCTGGATTGTGTGAACCTTGGATATGTCAACCGTACCAGTGGCGAGAAGATTCTGCCGGGTGGAAAAGGAATCAATGTATCCATGGTATTGAAGAATCTTGGACTTAAGAATCAGGCACTTGGATTTACGGCCGGATTTACCGGAGAGGTTTTGAAATCCATGTTGAAGGCAAAAGGTGTGGAAAGCGATTTTATTGAGTTAGATGCAGGCATGACACGGATCAATGTCAAGATCCGCGCGAAGGAGGAAACCGAGATCAACGGACAGGGACCGAAGATTTCCGCAGATGCATTGGAACAGCTATATCAGAAGTTAGAGACCTTGCAGGAGGGCGATATCCTTGTTCTGGCAGGTTCGATTCCGGAGAGCATGCCGCAGTCCGCGTATATGGATATCATGAAGCGTCTGCAGGACAGGAAGTTGAAGATCGTCGTAGATGCGACAAGAGATCTTCTGTTGAATGTGCTTCCATATAAGCCGTTTATGATCAAACCGAATAATTTCGAACTTGGTGAGATCTTCGGTGTGGAGATCAAAGATAAAGACGATGTATGCAAATATGCGAAGAAGCTGCAGGAACAGGGCGCGCGGAATGTGCTCGTATCCATGGCGGGAGATGGTGCGGTATTACTTGCCGAGGACGGAAGTGAGTACCGGGCGGAGGCTCCAAAGGGTACAGTGAAAAATTCCGTAGGTGCCGGAGATTCGATGGTAGCAGGATTTATTGCCGGATACCTGCTTACTAATGGCGGAGCAGATGCTTATAGAAACGCATTTGAAATGGGTGTATGTACCGGAAGTGCGAGTGCATTTTCGGAAGAGCTTGCAACGAAGGAAGAAGTCGAAGGTTTGTATATAAAGATCTTCGGCAAAAAATGATGAAGGAGGGGTTGCATATGCGAATTACAGATTTGTTAGACAAGAAGAGCATTTATCTTGGTGCTAAGGTAAACTCAAAGAAAGAGACACTGGATCGTGCAGTTGCTTTGATGGCAGAAAGCGGCAAGATTGCCGACGTGGAAACATACAAGAAAGGTGTGTATGCACGAGAGGAAGAAGGAACAACCGGAATCGGAGAAGGAATCGCGATTCCACATTGTAAGTCAGCAGCCGTGAAGCAGGCAGGGCTTGCAGCGATGGTAATCCCGGATGGCGTGGATTTCGACTCGTTAGACGGCGAACCGGTACATCTGCTGTTCCTGATTGCGGCACCGGATACCGCTGACAATGTCCATCTCGATGTACTGAGCAAATTATCCGTGCTTCTTATGGACGAGGATTTCACGAATGCATTGAAATCAGCGAAGACGGTAGATGAATTCCTAAGTATCATCGACAAGGCAGAAAATGGTGATGCGAAGCAGGAGGAAGCGATTCCGACTATCTCAGAAGCAACGAAGAAGATTTTAGCAGTAACGGGATGCCCGACCGGAATCGCACATACGTACATGGCAGCTGAGGCATTGGAGAAGAAAGCAAAAGAACTCGGTTATGCGATTAAGGTGGAGACCAGAGGCTCCGGCGGAGCCAAGAATGTATTGACTGCAGAAGAAATCAAAGAAGCCGATGCGATCATCGTCGCTGCCGATACACAGGTGCCGATGGACCGTTTCCACGGTAAGAAGGTGATTATCTGCAAGGTGGCAGACGGTATCAATAAGGCAGAACAATTACTGACACGCGCAGCCGAAGGCAAAGCAGCTGTCTATGAAGCAGGCGGTGATGCAGCCGAAAGCAAAGAGACCGAGGGCAAAGAAAGCGTCGGACACCAAATTTATAAGCATCTGATGAACGGTGTATCACATATGTTACCATTTGTCGTTGGCGGAGGTATTCTGATCGCACTTGCATTCCTGATTGACGGATTGCTCGTTGACTTAAATCACGTTCCGCAGTATCTGATTGACAAGTATGGTTCTGTTGCGGATGTAAAGAGTAACTTCGGTACATTGACACCGGTTGCTTATTTTTTGAAGGCTCAGGTTGGTGGTGTGGCATTTAGTTTTATGCTGCCGATCCTCGCCGGATTTATCGCGATGAGTATCGCGGACCGTCCGGGACTTGCACTTGGTTTCTTAGGTGGTGCCATTGCAGCAAATGGAAAGTCCGGATTCCTCGGCGCACTGGCTGCCGGATTTATAGCAGGCTATGTTGTATTGCTGCTGAAGAAGATCTTCTCAAAGCTTCCTTCTGCACTGGAAGGAATGGTGCCAATCCTGCTGATCCCGGTCTTTGGATTGCTGATTACCGGAGCAGGTATGGTGTATGTGATTGAACCGGTTGTCGGATTTATCAATACAGCTTTGAACAATGGCTTGAAGAACATGAGTGGCGCAAATATTATCCTGCTTGGAGCATTGCTTGGTGCGATGATGGCAGTCGATATGGGAGGCCCGGTCAATAAGGCAGCGTATGTATTCGGTACCGCGCAGATTGCAGCCGGAAATTATGATATCATGGCAGCGGTTATGATCGGAGGTATGGTTCCTCCAATCGCAATTGCAATCGCATCCTTATTGTTCAAGAACAAGTTTACAGAGCAGGAACGCAAGGCAGGTCCTACAAACTTCGTTATGGGACTTTCCTTCATCACAGAGGGAGCAATCCCATTCGCCGCAGCGGATCCGTTACATGTCATTCCGGCATGTGTGGTTGGTGCCGGTGTTGCAGGTGGACTTTCCGCAGCATTTAACTGTACACTGATGGCTCCTCATGGTGGAATCTTCGTATTCCCGGTTGTCGGACACGCCGCAATGTATCTTGTCGCACTGGTAGTCGGAAGTATCATCTCCGCACTCCTGCTCGGAGTATTAAAGAAGAAAGTAGTTGCTTAATATAAGGTCACACGACCGAAGAATTTTATATCATATGATTTTTATGTAGGATTGTAAAATCTAATATTGTAGATAGAGTTGCGGTACACTACACAATTCTAAAGCAGACCATTGGAACACGCCGGCACTTAATGAACGGCAAACGTGTTTGACGTGAATTTAGTGTCCGCTGCGTGTGGAAGTGAGCGAGAGCGCGTCTGCATAGAATGTGTAGTGTACGCAACTTGGAAAGAAAACATAGATGTTGGAATAACCATAAAAGAAAAGGAGAATAAAATTATGAGAGAGTTTAGTTATGTAATCACAGATGCACAGGGAATTCACGCAAGACCGGCCGGACAGCTTGTTAAGCTTGCTGCCGCTTATCCATGCAAGGTAACAATCGCAAAGGACGGAAGAAGCGTTGATGCAAAGCGTATCATGGGTGTCATGAGCCTTGGTGCTAAGCAGGGACAGGAAGTGATTCTGCAGGCAGACGGTGAGCAGGAGGATGAGGCAATCGCAGCACTCTCCGCATTCATGAACGAGAACCTGTAATTGATTTACGAAGAAAGGGAAGGTCTTATACAGCCGGGTGAGAGTATGCAGGAATTAAAAGGAAAAAGTGTATTTGGCGGAATTGCAATCGGTCGGATCTCCGTATATAACAAGGATGAAAGTACTGTCAAACGTGTAAAGATCGAGGACACGGCCGCAGAAGTAAAGCGATTTGAAGAGGCAAAGGAAACTGCGAAGGAGCAGTTGCAGGCACTCTACGAGAAAGCACTGGTGGAAGTCGGAGAAGTCAATGCGATGATATTCGACGTACATCAGATGATGTTGGATGATCTTGATTATGTGGAAGCAATCACGCACATGATCGAGAATCAGGGAATCAATGCCGAGTATGCGGTTGCAATGACAGGTGATAATTTCTCGAACATGTTCGCGGCGATGGACGATGATTATATGAAGGCACGTGCCGCGGATGTAAAAGATATTTCCAACCGCGTTGTGAAGATTCTGCAGGGAAAGAAGGACAGTGTATTAGATGGTGATGAACCGGTGATCCTCTTAGCAGATGATCTGGCACCGAGTGAGACGGTACAGCTTGACAAGTCGAAGGTGCTTGCGTTTGTAACAAGACATGGTTCAACGAATTCCCATACAGCGATTCTGGCGCGGACGATGAATATTCCGGCACTGATTGGTGTTAAATTCGAGGAAAATGTCGACGGCAAATTCGCAATTGTCGATGGTTACAATGGCAGAGTCTATGTAGAGCCAACCGATGATGTTGTGAAAGAATACGAGAGTAAGAAGCAGGAAGCCGAAGAGAAGAAACGCTTGCTGCAGGAATTGAAGGGCAAGGAAAATATCACACTCGATGGAAAGAAAATCAAACTGTACGCGAACATCGGTGGTGTTGCGGATGTGGCTGCTGCTCTGCAGAATGATGCAGAGGGCATCGGGCTTTTCCGAAGCGAGTTCCTGTATTTAGAGAGCAATACATTTCCAACAGAAGAAGAACAGTTTCAGGCATATAAAACCGTTGCGGAGAATATGGCAGGCAAGAAAGTCATTATCCGTACACTGGATATCGGTGCCGACAAACAGGTGGATTATTTCAATCTGGATAAAGAAGATAATCCGGCGATGGGCTACCGTGCAATCCGTATCTGCCTGACACAGCCGGAGATATTCAAGACACAGCTTCGCGCAATCTTCCGTGCAAGCTATTACGGAAATATCGGCATCATGTATCCGATGATTATTTCCGTATCAGAGGTGCAGCGGATTCATGCGATCGTTGACGAAGTGAAAGCAGAGTTAGATGCGCAGGGACTTCCGTACGGAGATGTCGAGCAGGGTATCATGATTGAGACGCCGGCCGCTGTGATGATGAGTGCAGAGCTTGCGAAAGAAGTTGATTTCTTCAGTATCGGAACGAACGATCTGACACAGTATACGCTTGCAATCGACCGTCAGAATCCGAAGCTGGATGATTTTTACGATTCCCATCATCCTGCAATCTTACGCATGATTCAGATGGCAATCGAAAATGGACATAAGGAAGGCTGCTGGGTCGGAATCTGCGGCGAGCTTGGTGCCGATACAACTCTCACAGAAACCTTCCTGAAGATGGGAATTGATGAGCTTTCGGTATCGCCATCCATGATATTCCCGGTAAGGGATAAGATCCGTAGCACGGATACAACCAAATAAAAAGCAATTGTACATTTTAGGGCAATCAACGTAAACGATATCTTTAGACTCAGAAGCTCATTGCCTGCAAATATTGATAAAATCGCAAGGTGTAAGGACTGATCCTTATATGCCTTGCGATTTTTCGTTTGTACAAGTGTAGGTATCTGTGGTAGAATGGGCGTGGCAATGTAAATGAATAAAGCGTGCGTAAACCATCACGCTTCGTGTGGCAACATTAAATATGACAAGAAGGTTATAACATGTCAGAAACAGACAGATTACAGGAAAAACAAAGACTCCCAATCGGATTTATGGATTCGGGGCTTGGCGGATTAAGCGTCCTGCGCGAAGCCATAAAATTGATGCCGAAGGAAGATTTTATATATTATGGAGATTCCCTGCATGCACCCTATGGTGTAAAGCCACAGGCAGAAATCCGGGATTTGACATTTGCAGTGGTGAAAAAACTGCTGGATATGGGAATCAAAGGATTGGCAGTTGCCTGCAACACAGCGACAAGTGCAGCTGTGCGGCTGTTGCGAAATACATATCCGGAGCTTCCAATCGTCGGAATCGAACCGGCTGTGAAACCGGCCGTGACCGAAAGCCATGGCGGAAGAATCCTGGTGATGGCAACTCCAATGACACTCAAACAGGAGAAATTCCAGAACCTCTTAGCAAAGTACCGGGAACAGGCAGACATCGTTCCCGTCCAATGCGATGGACTGATGGAATTTGTTGAGCATGGCAATCTGGACGGACAGGAACTAGACGACTATTTCGCGGAGAAACTATCCCCAGTCCTGACCGACGACACAGAATCCATCGTCCTTGGCTGTACACACTACCCGTTCCTGAAGAAAGAACTTCGCCATTTTCTTGGCGACCGTGACATCCATCTGATCGATGGCAGCCTTGGAACCTCCCGCGAACTCATGCGCCGCCTCAAAGTACAAGGACTGCTGCGCACTGACGACCACAAAGGCAAGGTGCAGATTATGAATTCATCCGGAAGGCAGGAACTAATAGACTTGAGTCTAAAGTTACTGAATTTGCCTGCCTACGAATGAGATTATATAGGGATAAGGTCGTAGATATCCCATCAAAAATGTATATGGATTTGGACACGATTGCCAATTCTTAAGCAGACCGTTGAAGCACGCTGGTACTTAATGAACGGCAAACTTGTTTGTCGTGAATTTAGTACCACTGCGTGATGAACCGAGCGGAAGCGTGTCTGCGAAGAATGGCAATCGCGTCCAAATCTGGATAGATGATAGGAGCATTCAAAATGAACATCGTAACAGTAGATGAAATCACAAAAGCATATGGCGAGCGCAAACTTTTTGATAAAGCGTCCTTCTTTTTACAGGAAGGTGAAAAAGCAGGAATCATCGGAATCAATGGCACGGGCAAATCAACCCTTCTGAAGATCATTGCAGGCATAGAGAAACCGGATTCCGGAAACGTGATACTGGCAAATCATTATACAGTACAATATCTGCCACAGACACCGGAATTTGAACCGACAGATACCGTGCTGCAGGCAGTGGTGCGGGGACATGCCACAGAGGAAAACCACTGGACGGTCGAGAGCGAAGCCAAAACGATGATGACGAAGCTTGGCATTACGGATTTTGAAGAGACATGCGGACACTTATCCGGTGGACAGCGCAAACGTCTGGCACTCGTATCGGCATTACTAGCAAAAGCAGATATATTACTCTTGGATGAGCCGACAAACCATCTGGATAGCGAGATGTCAACCTGGTTAGAGGGCGAGCTGCGTGCATACAAAGGATCAATCATCATGGTAACCCATGACCGGTATTTTCTGGATAGTGTGGCGAACCGAATCATCGAAGTGGATAAAGGACAGATCTATTCGTACGCGACAAACTATTCCGGATTTCTGGAGGGAAAGACACTCCGTGAGGATATTCTGGATGCACAGGAACGGAAGAGACAGTCGATTCTCCGTGTAGAACTTGAATGGGTAAAGCGTGGCGCCAGAGCCAGATCAACAAAACAGAAGGCGAGACTGGAACGCTATGAGGAGATGAAAGGCAAATCCGCTCCGGTGAAAGACGCACAGGTGGAGATTGGCTCTGTTTCTTCACGGCTTGGACGGACGACCGTGGAGCTTAACCATATCGAAAAAAGCTTTGGCGGCCAGACAATCATCCATGACTTTACATATCATTTTCTAAAAGATGACCGGATTGGAATCGTCGGTCGTAATGGTTGCGGCAAAAGTACGCTACTTAAGATCATGCAGGGAATGTTAGAGCCGGACAGCGGAAGCGTTGTGATTGGTCCGACAGTGAAGATTGGATATTTTGCGCAGGAGATCCAGCTTGGTAAGGACATGGATCCGAACCAACGCGTAATCGATTATATCCGCGATGTGGCGGAATACGTAGAGACAGACGAGGGTAAGATTACTGCGGCAAGACTGTTGGAACGGTTTTTGTTCTGTGGTGAAGATCAGTATGGTCTGATCGGAAAATTATCGGGCGGTGAACGCAGGCGATTGTATCTGTGTAAGGTACTGATGTCGGCACCGAATGTTCTTATATTGGATGAACCGACGAATGACCTGGACATCACGACACTCACGATATTGGAAGATTATTTGGATTCGTTCCAGGGGATCGTTGTTGCAGTCAGCCATGACCGCTATTTCTTAGATCGTGTAGTACGCCGCATCTTCGCATTCCGCCCGGACGGAACACTCTGGCAGAGTGAGGGTGGGTATACCGATTATGAGACACGGGTTCTGTATGAACAGCAGGCAACAGAGAAGTCTGCGGGAATGAAAACAGAAGCCGCCGAACCGAGGGCAGGAAAGTCAGATAACTGGAAGGAGAAGCCGCGTACGAAGAAACTGAAGCTTTCCTATCAGGAACAGCGGGAATATGATACAATCGAAGATGATATCGCTGCGTTGGAGCAGAAAATTGAAGACAATAAATCTGCGATGGAAAAAAATGCCAGCAATTCCTCCGAACTGCAACGGCTCTTTGAAGAGCAGGGGCAGCTCGAACAGACGCTGGCAGAGAAGATGGACCGATGGATGTATCTGGAAGATCTGGTAAATCAGATTCAAAACCAGAATTAACAGGAATCCGGTTAGATTATTTACGATTTATTTCGTCAGAGTTATAATCCGGGGACTCGCAGTTTGTATGCAGATCCCGGTAACGCTTTGGCGTAAGCCCATACAACTCCTGGAAGGAACTCGTGAAATGACTCTGTGACGAGAAATTCAGGTATTCAGAAATCTCAGAGATTGAGTAATTCGAGTATTCCAACAGGTAAGCTGCACTTTTTAATCGTTCATGCTTGATGTAAGCGGAGATGGAAATATTCATTTCTTTCTTGAACAGGCGTGACAGGTAGGTTGGGTTCATATTCAGGTATTCTGCAATCGTTTCGAGCCGCAGTTCCTGTTGCAGATTGGCGTGAATATAATCTACACATTTTACAATCTGCTTGGAATAGATTCCTTTACTGCGGTTTTCCTGCATGGCCTTGGTATAACTCATAATCATCTCTGTCTGCAGAGCATCGATTTCTTCAAGCTTTTTACATACGTCAACACGCTGAATAAAAATATCACTCATGCTATAGGCAACTTCTCGCGGAAGTCCGTATTGCGCGCAGAAACGGCTGACCATAGCTGCAAGAATGACATAGTGGTATTTTGCATTCTGGACAGGATCCGCAGAGAGAACTCCGTTGCGGTTATTTCCTTCGGAGTAACGCTTTTGATCTTCGTAGTCCTTGTGGCGCAGTTTTACCTCTTCCATATTGCCTTGGGCGATCGCTTTGTATATACCAAATTCCTTTTCATAATCTAAATGTCTGCTTTGTTCCTGCTGTTGCATGAACAATTGCATGTTCACTTCTTTATCAATATTCATGGTGTTCTCCTTTAATTTCTCTATTAATTCTATCAGTTTCACAAGTATATCATATCTTTGAAAAAAAAGACATATATTTGATAGATTTTTACAAAAAAAATCAGTATTATACAAGCATAGACTTCAAGAGATACATTTCTACAAATGATAACTCGTGTAGAGACGAATCGACAAAAGATGAAAGAAGTCTTATGAGATTGGTATAAAGCATGAGAGTGCTTTATATATATAGAATCCCCCCAAGATTCATATTAGTGTCACAAGACACACATTTCTCCTTCGCGTTATTTGATAACGCAGCTGGCGGTCAACTATCCCCAAGTTGGCCGCTTTTGCATTTCTAAGAATTCTATTTACTGACATTCCTTAGAGATTTCATCTGCAATTTTACTGATGATAGAGACAACACGATCTTGGTCGATGGTTGAATACTGTTCATAGGCATGATAGCAGCCTTGTACCAGAATGGTGATAAGAATATTGGCACGCAGATCAGTACGGTATTTTGGACATTTTTCATATAATGCATTTTTGAGGGATGCTTCCAGTCCCTCGGTAAGTGCACTGACACGGGAACCAGAAAAGACGACCCGGAAATTATGCCCCTGATTGATTGCTTTCTGAAATAACTGCTTAGTGACCTCGCCTGTATGAGTAAGAATATTTTCAGGATATGGAAGCTCATTTAACATTTCCTGAATCATGGATTGTTCAATACATTCTGATAAATCATACATATCCCGGTAGTGAAGGTAGAAGGTCTGTTTACTGATCTGGGCATGTTCTGTCAGTTCCTTGACGGTAATCTTCTCCAAAGGATATTTTTCCCGAAGCTTAATGAATGCCTGAAAAATATTTTGTCTTGTTTTTTGTATGCGTAAATCCATGTCTGATTCCTCCGGTTATATTTTATCAGTTGTTTGACAATATAGAAAGATATGTCAATTACTTTACTTGATTATAATATTATACAAAAGTAAAATTAGATACGTCAAGATATAAAAATCCGGGATAAAACGCATTAGAAAAAGGTTTTCATTTTGCATGAAATTTGATATGATAAAAAGGATAAAATAATGGAGAAACTATGCAATGACGAAGAAACAACGAGCCGCTATAATTATAGAACGTTTGCGGGAAGCGTACCCGGATGCTTCGTGTACACTCGAGTACGATGAGGCGTGGAAGCTGTTGGTCGAAGTAAGGCTGGCTGCGCAGTGTACAGATGCCAGAGTGAATGTAGTCGTGCAGGATTTGTATGCAAAATATCCGACAGTAGCAGCACTGGCACAAGCAAATCCTGAGGATGTGGAGGCGATCGTGCGCCCGTGCGGACTCGGAAGAAGCAAGGCGAAGGATATCTGCGCCTGCATGAAAGTATTGCATGAGAAATATCAGGATAATGTCCCGGATGATTTTGATGCACTGCTGGCACTTCCGGGGGTTGGAAGAAAGAGTGCAAACCTCATCATGGGAGATGTATTCGGTAAGCCGGCGATCGTGACAGACACACATTGTATCCGGTTAGTAAACCGGATGGGACTTGTGGATGGCGTGAAGGATCCGAAGAAAGTTGAGATGGCATTATGGAAGATCATACCACCGGAAGAAGGCAGCGATTTATGCCACCGGCTGGTATATCATGGCAGGGATGTATGCAGTGCCCGTACGAAGCCACATTGTGATGTGTGCTGTCTACAGGACATTTGCAAAAAATGTGGTGTTTAGAAGAAGACATCTTGAGTGGGAGAACACGCAACATAGACAGGAGGCTATAGATGGCAGTCAAGTATAGAGAGTTTAAATTTCATTCACATGCAGATAAGCTTGAAATCCATGCGATGACGGTTGCACCGGAAGGAAAGATCATTGGTGTGGTACAGATTCTGCATGGAATGTGTGAACACAAGGAACGGTATTATGATTTTATGAAATTTCTGGCAGAGAAAGGATATCTGTGTGTAATCCATGACCATCGTGGACATGGCAGCAGTATCGTGAGTGATGCAGATCTCGGGTACTTCTACGATGCCGGATACGATGGACTAATCGAAGATGCACATCAGGTGACAGAGCTGATTAAGGAGAGTGTCGGAGATGTGCCATATATTCTGCTAGGACACAGTATGGGTTCTCTCGTAGCCCGTTGTTATCTGAAACGGTATGACGATGAGATTGACAAGGCAGTGATCGTCGGAAGCCCATCGATGCGGCGTGGCATTTCCCCGGGACTGCGGTTATTGAAGATCCTGCGTGCCTGCAAGGGCAGACGGAAGCACTCAAAGCTTATGGATCACATTATGATGAATTCGAGCTATGAAAGACGGTTTAAGAAAGAAAAACTGCAGCATGCGTGGATTAATTCCGACCGCGATGCGGTAGAGAAATACAACAATGACCGGTATTGTAATTTTACGTTTACACTCGATGGGTATGAAAATCTGGTCTACCTTCTGCAGGAGACATACAGCAAGGATGGCTGGCAGATGAAGCATAAGGATCTGCCAATCAAATTTTTCTCCGGCAAGGATGATCCGTGTGCACTCAGCCCAAGTGATTTCGGAAAGGCAATTCATTTTATGAAAGAGCTTGGATACACGGATGTCCGGGGCGCGATGTACAAGGGAATGCGTCACGAAATCCTGAATGAAAAAGGCAGAAAAAGGGTATATCAAGACATATATGATTTTATAAAAAATTAGACGGTAAGAGTGGAACTATGAAAGTCAGAATGGCAGTCGAACAACCGAATAAGGATGCATTTATCGAGCAGGTGATGCGCAAATATCATTTTTCCACAGAAGAAAAAAAAGCGTTGCAGCAGGTGTATGAGAAGATTCGCACTTACATGGCACCGTATGCAATCTATCGGATCAACACACGGATGCGGGGCGTTCCGCTTCTCGATGCGGAACAGTCGGCACTTGTAGCGATGACGCTTGGCGAAGGTGTGGACCGTCTGCAGGAATACTATGAGCGGGAGCATGCGTTATCGGAAAGCTATATGGTGGAGTGCGTGGCAAATGAACTGCTTCTGCAGATGTATGCGGATTTCAATCAGAGTTATCCGAAATTCCATCGCCGCTATGTGAAGCGTTATGTGTTTGTCGGAGAGGAAATTCCGCTCGATGGCATGCAGAAGCTGCTTGCAGAGGTATATGGCAGACAACCGGCAGATATCGGACAGGAAAATGATATCACGGCAAATGAATATGGCGTGTTGCAGCCATCAAAAAGCGTGGTATTTTTTGCGTTGTTATCCGACAATCCGGAGCAGAGGTGTCAGGGGATTTGCATGAACTGCGGAAATACGGAATGTGAAAACCGTATGCAGGAAGCGCGGCAGATACAGGTGCGGACAGAATCGCAGGAGATGGCAGCAGCCATGGAGCCGGAGCAGAAGTTAAATTACGGATATCAGAGAATATTTGGACAAAAGTGAGGAACAGGTATTGGAGAGACAGGAGAAACGCTATATTATGGCGCTTGACGCCGGTACAACGAGCAACCGCTGTATCTTATTCGATAAGAGTGGTACGATCGTGAGTATGGCGCAGAAAGAATTTACACAGATATTTCCGAGGCCTGGCTGGGTAGAGCATGACGCAAATGAGATCTGGTCGACGCAGCTTGGTGTGGCGGTGGAAGCAATGTCTAAGATCAATGTGACGGCGGAGGATATCGCGGCAATCGGAATTACAAACCAGCGTGAGACAACGATTATCTGGGATAAGAAGACCGGACAGCCAATCTGCAATGCGATTGTCTGGCAGTGCCGGAGAACCGCAGAATATTGTGAGAAATTGCTTGGTCAGACGATGATGGATGCAGAAGGAAATGTGCTTCCGATTAAGGATGCGATCCAACAAAAAACAGGTTTGATCGTAGATCCGTATTTCTCCGCGACAAAGGTAAAATGGGTGTTAGACCACGTGCCGCAGGCAAGAAAACGGGCAGAAGCCGGAGAGCTGTTATTTGGAACAGTTGAGACATGGCTTATCTGGAAGCTCACCGGCGGTGCGGTACATGTGACGGATTATTCCAATGCGTCACGAACGATGATGTTCAACATCCATACGCTTCAGTGGGATGCCGATATCTTAAAGCTGCTTGATATTCCGGAATGCATGCTGCCAAAGGTGCGTTCGAACAGCGAGGTTTATGGTTATACATGTACGAATCTGTTAGGTGGCGAGATTCCGATTGCGGGTGCCGCGGGCGATCAGCAGGCAGCGCTGTTTGGACAGAATTGTTTTCAGGCAGGCGACGCGAAGAATACATATGGAACCGGATGTTTCCTTCTGATGAATACCGGTGAGACACCGATCCTTTCTAAGCACGGGCTTGTAACGACGATCGGCTGGGGCAGAGAAGGAAAGATCAATTATGCACTCGAAGGTTCGATCTTCGTTGCAGGCGCAGCGATACAGTGGCTACGTGATGAGATGGAATTTATCCGGGATGCGGCACAGAGTGAGGAACTTGCCACGCAGGTAGATGATACGGCAGGGTGTTATGTTGTTCCGGCATTTACTGGACTTGGTGCCCCATATTGGGATAGTTACGCGCGTGGCACGATCGTGGGATTGACACGCGGTGTGAATAAAAAACATATCGTGCGGGCAACGCTTGATTCCATTGCTTATCAGGTGGCGGATGTGCTTGCGGCGATGAATCAGGATTCCGGGATTCACCTGCAATCGCTGAATGTGGATGGCGGTGCAAGTGCGAATAACTATCTGATGCAGACGCAGGCAGATATCATACAGGTTCCGGTCAGGCGTCCGGTATGTGTGGAGTCGACAGCGCTCGGAGCGGCATATCTGGCGGGACTGGCTGTCTCGTACTGGAAGGATATGGACGAGATCCGAAGTAACGCACAGACCGAGCGGATATTTGAACCACAGATAACAGAAGAAGAGAAGAATGAGCGTGTGCGCGGCTGGGAAAAAGCCGTGCGGACATCATTTGACTGGGCTAAAGGAGAGTAGACAGACATGAATCCAATGAATTTTATGAAAGCAAAAGGGCTGTTATCACAGTTTACGATGAATCATCCGAAGCTTCCTGCTTTTTTCAAGGCGGCATCGTCGCAGATTGGTGAAGGTTCAATCATCGAGATCAGTGTGACAACGGCAGAAGGGAAGAATCTCTGTACGAACATGAAGGTGAGACCGGAAGATATGCAGCTTGTTGAAGAGTTGAGGAATCTCTCAAAGTAAAAACAAACGATAGGAGGAACGCGCGATATGGAAGAAAACATAAGAGAAGCAATGACTGCGGCACATGATAATATGCAGGAGAAGATGCAGGAAAAGGTCGCAGAGGTAAAAAACACGCTGGATAGTCTGGAGGGAACGAGCCGGGCAAACCGGTTTACGGTAATTGGGTATACGATTTACAATGCAGTTTTGCTGGCATGTTATCTTGTGGAGGTAATCAAGGGCAGCCGGACAGGCGGGTATTTCGCAATTTTCGCAGCCCTTTCCATCCTGCCGCTTGCTGCAATCTGGATCGAATATAAGCGGAATCCGGCGAGTGAAAATCTGAAACGGATTTTGATTTATTCATATGCAGTATTTTACACTTTTACGATATTTACAACCGTGTCTCCGGTTGCATTTGTGTATGGTGCACTTGTTAGTTTGTTCGTTATTGTATATGGACAGAAACGATTGAGCTTTGGCGCAGCGGGAGGAATCTTCCTTCTTAACCTGATCCATGTGATTTATATGGCAGCAAATGGCATGATTACGTCGCAGGATCTTCCGAATGTTGAAATCCGGATCGGTTTTACATTGCTGTTCGCGTTGTTTATGGTGATGGCAACAAATGTTATCATCTCGAACAATGAAGCGAAGATGAAGGCTATCACACAGGAGAAGGAGTCTGTATCTGCAATGTTAGAGCAGATTCTGGAAATCTCCGAGAATATGATCGGAGATATTCTGGCAGTTTCGGAGAAGATGACAACGCTGGAGGATTCGGTTACAAAGACAAAGGCATCCATGGAAGAAGTAACAAATGGAACGAACGATACCGCAGATTCGGTACAGTCCCAGCTCCTTAAGACAGAAGAAATCCAGCAGGTAATTGAGCGTGTGGAACATGTATCCGATACGATCGAGAGCGATATGGATGAGGCGAGCGAGGAGGTTGCACAGGGTAAGAATAAGATTGATGAACTGATCTCACAGGTGGAGACAAGCGATGAGGCGAGCAAGAAGGTGGCAACCGAGCTTGACAAGCTGACAGCGTATGCAAGCCAGATGCAGGGAATCGTCGATATCATCGGGAACATCACCGATCAGACAAGTCTTCTTTCCTTGAATGCAAGTATCGAGGCAGCAAGAGTCGGCGAGGCAGGTAAGGGATTTGCAGTTGTTGCATCTGAGATTTCTGCTCTTGCAGACCAGACCCAGGAAGCGACAGTCAACATCGCCGAACTGATTGGAAATATTTCAGAGGAACTGACAGAGGTTGTAAATGTTGTCAGCTACCTGATTGATAACAATAAATTACAGAGCATCGCAGCGACTGAGACTGCATCTAGCTTCGAGACGATTGCAAGCCGGACACAGGATATCCATCAGTTGACAGAGGAGCTGGCCGGGTTGGTATCTTCTCTTGCACAGTCGAATGAGGCAATCGTGGATAGTATCCAGACAATCTCGGCAGCAACCGAGGAAGTGACAGCACATTCAAGCGTAACACTTGAGAGCAGCGAGGAAAACAGCTCGATTGTTGTAGAGGTTGGTGATATCGTCGGAGAATTGCAGGCACTTGCAGAACGTCTGAGTGCATTAAGCTAACATGGTTTTGGCAAAGGAAAAATAACTGAAAAAAGGTTATTGACATTTTTTCTGAAGTAGAGTAGTATGAGCCTATCAAAAATGAATAGTGACACGAAACCAATGATGTGGAGATAACGTTACATCGTGCACGTACAGAGAATCCGGGAGGCTGAGAACCGGGTCGGACGCAGGGCAGCAAATGGACCACGGAGGGCATAGTCAAAGGAGCATCCGCTCTGAGTATTCTATGACGTTCGCATACGTTAGTTGCAGGGAATATGATAGTATTCTGAAAGAGCATGGGAGGAAACTCTCATGAAACAAGGTGGCACCGCGGGAATTCCGTCCTTGACAAAAGTATATTTTGTCAAGGACTTTTTTATTGCAATGAATAAATTATTGGAACCATGTCACGAAGAAAGGAGTTTGGAGATGATCAGACCAACATTAGAAGAAGCGATGCAGTATCAGAAGGATTATAAGGTTGTTCCGGTGTTAAAGGAAATCTATTCCGATATCCGCACACCGATGCAGGTGCTGAAGATACTGAAAAAGGCAAGCAGACATTGCTATATGTTAGAGAGTGTGGAGAACCAGGAGAACTGGGGACGCTATACATTTCTTGGTTATAAGCCAAAGCTTTGCGTGACATGCATGAACGGAACGCTGAAAGTCACCGATGTGAACGAAACGGTAATCCGCGAGGAACTGGTACAGCATCCGGAAGCCTGTATCAATGAAATCCTTGCAGATTACAAGAGTCCGAAGATTGAGGGATTCCCGACATTCACCGGCGGACTGGTTGGGTATTTTGCATATGATTACATCAAATACAGTGAACCGAAGCTGAATCTGGATGCGGAAGATGAGGAAGGGTTTAACGATGTAGATCTGATGCTGTTCGATAAGGTGATTGCATTTGACAATGTGAAGCAGAAGCTGCTCATCATCGCGAATGCGAAGACGGATAACCTGACGGAGAATTATATTCATGCGGTGGAAGAAATATCCGAGATCATTGAGCTGATCAAACATGGTGAGGAAGCAGAGGTAGAACCGGCGAAGATGACATCCGAATACCGGAAGCTGTTCGATCAGGAAGACTTCTGCAACATGGTGGAAAAAGCAAAGAATTACATCTACGAAGGTGATATCTTCCAGGTTGTATTATCGAACCGGCTGGAAGCGGATTTCTCCGGAAGCCTGCTGAATACTTACCGGGTACTTCGGACGATCAACCCATCACCGTATATGTTCTATTTCAGCGGCGACGATATCGAGGTAGCGGGTGCCTCCCCGGAGACCTTGGTGAAGCTGGAAAATGGTGTGTTACATACCTTCCCATTGGCGGGAACCAGACCGAGAGGAAAAACGAAGGAAGAAGATCTTCGAAACGAAGAGGAACTTTTAGCAGACGAGAAAGAGCGTTCCGAACACAACATGCTTGTTGATCTCGGAAGAAATGATATCGGCAAGATCAGCAGGTTCGGAAGCGTGGAAGTGGAGAAATACATGAGCATCGAGCGGTATTCGCATGTGATGCATATCGGTTCTACGGTACGCGGGGAACTGCGTGACGACTGCTCCGTGACAGATGCGGTCGATGCGATCCTTCCGGCAGGAACCTTGTCCGGCGCACCGAAGATTCGTGCCTGTGAGATAATCAACGAACTCGAGAATAACAAACGCGGCATCTACGGTGGAGCAATCGGTTATATTGATTTTACCGGAAACTTAGATACCTGTATTGCGATCCGGATTGCATATAAGAAGAACGGAAAGGTATTCGTACGAAGCGGAGCCGGAATCGTGGCAGACAGTGTACCGGAGAACGAATATCAAGAATGTATCAACAAGGCAAAGGCTGTGATGAAAGCAATCGAGATCTCACAGGAAATGACAGACTAAGAAAGGAGATGGCAGCATGATATTACTGATTGATAATTACGATAGTTTCTCTTACAACTTGTATCAGCTTATCGGAATGATCCGGCCGGACATCAAGGTTATAAGAAATGATGAGATGACGATCGCAGAGATTGAAGCACTGGCACCGGATCACATCATCGTATCACCGGGACCGGGCAGACCAAAGGATGCCGGAATCTGCGAGGAAGTAATTGATTACTTCAAAGGGAAGATTCCAATCTTCGGAGTGTGCCTCGGACATCAGGCAATCTGCGAGACATTCGGTGGCGAAATCGGATATGCAAAGAAGCTGATGCACGGAAAGATGTCCATCGTTGATCTCGACACCAACAGTGCCATCTTCAAGGGGATGGAGCCCAAATTACAGGCAGCCAGATATCATTCCCTTGCCGCAGAGGAAGACAAGCTTCCGGCGGAGCTGAAGGTAATCGCCCGCACGGAGGATGGCGAGATCATGGCAGTGGAGCACCGGAACTACCAGGTATACGGCGTACAGTTCCACCCGGAGTCAATCCTGACCCCCGATGGGCGACAGATTATGGAGCGGTTTTTGAGTATGAAATAAGGAGGACAAAGCGATGATAAAAGAAGCGATCAGCAAAGCAATGAATAAAGAGAATCTGACAAGAGAGGAAGCCCTTCAGGTTATGAAGGAAATCATGAGCGGTGAGGCAGAACAGTCACAGGTTGCAGCATTTCTGGTAGCCCTGCATATGAAGGGAGAGACAGCCGAGGAGATTTCCGCCTGTGCCGAAGGTATGCGCAGCTTCGCAACGAAGGTCGACCGTGGCGATATGGATGTGATTGATATCGTCGGAACCGGTGGAGACCGTTCGAATACATTTAATATTTCGACTACTGCAGCAATCGTAACTGCAGCGGCAGGTGTGGCAGTTGCCAAGCACGGAAACCGAGCCGCTTCGAGCAAGTGTGGAACCGCCGATTGTCTCGAGACACTCGGTGTCAATCTGATGCTTGAGCCGGAGAAGAATGCGAAGGTGCTGAAGGATACAAACCTGTGCTTCCTTTTCGCACAGAAATATCATCCGGCAATGCGTTATGTCGGACCGGTGAGAAAAGCAATCGGTGTTCCGACTGTATTTAATATTCTGGGACCTCTGACAAATCCTGCTTATAATACATACCAGCTGCTCGGCGTGTACAGCGAGAAACTGCTTGACACGGTAGCGAATGCGCTGAAGGATCTTGGCTTAAAACATGCGATGGTTGTCTATGGCAAGGACTGCTTGGATGAAATCTCTATGAGTGCGGATACCGAGGTTTGCGAGCTTGCCGATGGTAAAGTCACGAAGTACACGATCACGCCGGAACAGTTCGGATTCACACGATGCAGGAAGGAAGACTTGGTTGGAGGAACACCGGAAGAAAATGCAGCACTGGTGAAGGAAATCCTCGAAGGAAAGGTAACGGGGGCGAAGCTTGATGCCGTGTTGATCAACGCGGGTGCAGCCATCCATGTTGCAAAAAATGTGAGCATGGAGGAAGGTATCAAAGAGGCACGCGAGATGATCACAAGCGGCAAGGCGCTTGCGACTATGGAACAGTTTATCACCGAAACAAACGCAGCATAAGGGAGTTTGAGCATGATATTAGATGAGATAGCAGAAACGACACGGGCACGTGTGGAAGAAGACAAGAAGAACATACCGTTTGTGGATATACGGAATGAAGCGGAGCGTCTGGCAGCGGAATTGCCGAAAGGAAACCGTCCGAAGTTATTTCCATTCTACCAGGCTCTGAAGAGTCCGGGAATCTCGTTTATCTGTGAGGTGAAGAAGGCGTCTCCGTCGAAAGGTGTGATCGCAGAGGAATTTCCGTATCTCCAGATTGCGAAGGAATATGAGATAGCCGGTGCATCGGCAATCTCGTGCCTGACGGAACCGTATTATTTTCAGGGAAAGGATTTGTACCTGAAAGAAATCACCAAGCATGTAAAGATTCCGGTATTGAGAAAAGATTTTACGGTTGATCCGTATATGATCTATCAGGCACGGACGCTTGGCGCATCGGCAATCCTGCTGATTTGTTCACTGCTTTCCCAGTCGGAGTTAGAAGAGTATCAGGCGATTGCAACGGAGCTTGGCATGTCGGCGTTAGTCGAGGCACACGATGAGCGGGAAGTGGAGATGGCGCTTCGCGCGGAGGCATCCATCATCGGTGTGAACAACCGGAATCTGAAGACATTTACGGTGGATATCAACAATTCCACCAGGTATCGGAAGATGGTGCCGAAGGAAGTCGCATTTGTCTCAGAGAGCGGAATCAAGACGGCAGAGGATATTGCGAAGCTTCTGGAAAATGGCACGGATGCGGTGCTGATCGGCGAGACGCTGATGCGCAGTGCGAACAAGAAGCAGGCATTAGATGAACTGCGGGGAATGTAAGCATGTGCCATGGAATCAAATTGGTGTTCAAAGCAGGAGAAAGATGAACAGGCTGGAAGGAAAGTAAAATGCAGAAGATAAAATTATGCGGCATGATGAAGCCGTGCGATATCGAATATGCGAATCGGGTCAAACCGGATTTGGTCGGATTCATATTTGCGAACACGAGACGGAAGATCAGTGCCACACAGGCAAAGCAATTCCGGGAAGCATTGGATGCAGAGATTCCGGCAGTCGGCGTGTTTGTGAATGAAGAAATTTCCGTGATTACATCGCTCGTGCAGGATGGATGTATCGACATGATCCAGCTGCATGGCGAGGAAGATGCGGATTATATCAGACGTCTGCGTGAGATATGTGATGTGCCGGTTATAAAGGCAGTTAAGGTACAGACAGTCGAGCAGATACGGCAGGCGGCGGCACTTCCGGTTGATTACCTGCTCTTAGATACCTACCGGAAGGGTGTACTTGGCGGAACCGGAGAGGCATTTGACTGGAAACTGCTGCGGGAGGCCAAGGCAGCAGCCGGAGATACCGAAGAAGGAGCGTTATTCGGAAAGCCGTATTTCTTAGCAGGCGGACTTCACGCGGGGAACCTGCGGGAGGCAGCAGCACTTGGAAGCTACGGACTGGATATAAGCTCCGGAATCGAGACGGACGGAAGCAAGGACTTTACCAAGATGGTCGAAGTTATGGAACTGGTGAGAAAATTTTAGATGTGAAGGAAGTATAGTCATATTTCTAAGGAGGACAAGACATGTCGAAAGGAAGATTTGGAATTCATGGCGGTCAGTATGTACCGGAAACAATCATGAACGCCGTCAATGAATTGGAAGCAACCTATAATAAATACAAGGATGATCCGGAATTTAACCGGGAGCTGACCGAACTGTACAATGAGTACGCAGGCAGACCGAGCAGACTGTATTATGCAGAGCGTATGAGCAAGGACTTAGGTGGAGCTAAGATCTACCTGAAGCGTGAGGACTTAAACCACACCGGTTCCCACAAGATCAACAATGTACTCGGGCAGATGCTTCTGGCAAAGCGTATGGGTAAGACGCGTGTGATTGCAGAGACCGGTGCTGGTCAGCATGGCGTTGCAACAGCGACCGTTGCAGCCATGATGGGTATGGAGTGCGAGATCTTTATGGGTAAGGAAGATACAATCCGTCAGGCATTAAATGTATACCGAATGCGTCTGCTTGGCGCGAAGGTACATGCAGTGGAAAGCGGAACCGGGACTCTGAAAGATGCGGTCTCCGAGACATTCCGTGAATGGACTAGCCGGATTGACGATACGCATTATGTGCTTGGTTCGGTTATGGGACCATATCCATTTCCAACGATTGTGCGTGATTTCCAGTCGGTAATCAGCCGTGAGATCAAGCAGCAGATCATGGAGAAGGAAGGCAGACTTCCAGATGCTGTGCTTGCCTGTGTCGGTGGTGGTTCCAATGCGATCGGCGCATTCTACCATTTTATTGAGGATAAGAGCGTGCGTCTGATCGGTTGTGAGGCAGCTGGACGAGGCATAGATACATTCGAGACAGCAGCAACCTTAAATACCGGACGCCTTGGAATCTTCCACGGCATGAAATCTTATTTCTGTCAGGATGAATACGGACAGATTGCACCGGTTTATTCGATTTCCGCAGGTCTTGACTATCCGGGTATCGGACCGGAGCATGCATATCTGCATGATATCGGCAGAGCCGAATATGTGGCAATCACGGACGATGAGGCGGTTGATGCATTTGAATATCTCTCAAAAATTGAGGGAATTATCCCAGCCATTGAGAGTGCGCATGCGGTTGCTTACGCAATGAAGCTGGCACCACAGATGGACAAGGATCAGATTATGGTTATCAATATTTCCGGACGCGGCGATAAGGACGTAGCAGCGATCGCCCGTTACAGAGGGGAGGATCTTCATGAGTAATATAGCAAAAGCATTTGAGCATGGAAAAGCGTTTATTCCGTTTATCACGTGTGGATACCCGGACTTAGAAACGACAGAGAAAATCGTGTATGCAATGGTTGATGCAGGGGCAGACCTGATCGAGCTTGGAATCCCATTTTCAGACCCGACGGCAGAAGGCCCGGTTATTCAGGAGGCAAATATCCGTGCGTTGACCGGCGTGGATAAGGTGACGACAGACAAGGTGTTTGATCTGGTGCGCAAGCTGCGCCAGAAGGTTACGATTCCGATGGTATTTATGACTTACGCAAATGTTGTATTTTCTTATGGTTCAGAGCGATTTATCTCGATTTGTAAGGAAATCGGCATCGATGGATTGATCCTGCCGGATATTCCATACGAGGAAAAAGAAGAGTTTGATCCGATCTGCAAGCAGTATGGTTTGGATCTTGTATCTTTGATCGCGCCGACTTCACATGAGCGGATCAGCATGATCGCGAAGGAAGCAAATGGATTCGTCTACTGTGTTTCTTCGCTCGGTGTAACCGGAACAAGAACGGAGATTACAACCAATGTCGGCGAGATGGTCGAGCTTGTGAAGAAAGCGAAGGACATTCCCTGCGCAATCGGATTCGGAATCTCAACGCCGGAGCAGGCAAAGAAGATGGCTGCCTCCGCAGATGGCGTCATCGTCGGAAGTGCAATCGTGAAGATCATCGCAAAATACGGACGCGAGGCTGCACAGCCGGTGTTTGAGTATGTGAAGAGCATGAAGGATGCGATCTCGTAGAAGGGATTATTGATGCATTTCGGAGGAATTATTGATAGTTTCCGGGATGGCTGATACATTTGGAAGAAATATTGATAGTTTCCGGGATGGTTGATACATTTGGAAGAATATTGATAGTTTCCGGGATGGCTGATACATTTGGAAGAATTATTGATTTGGGCGTGAATCCGGAAATTGAATCGTAAAAACCCACAGGATGGGCGTAATCTACTGAAAAAAGAGGATTGCGCCCATTTTTGCATGTTGAAAATGAATTCATGAGCCAGATATGGGCGTAAGAAGGAGAAATCCGGATGCTACGCCCACGTGGTGGGTTTTCGGACGAAAATGTGGTTGAAAAAGCCCAGGTTCTGTGAAATTGCTCAAACTGAAAATAAGCAGTCAAACACTATTAGTTCAAAAAGACATGCATCAGAAACCCGATTAATACACAAACAGCAAATGTTATCAGTCCACTGCCTATAACTAAAAGAATCTTCTGATATGGACGTTTACCTATTTCTCTCTGTTTTTGTATATCATCTAGTAGTTGCCCCTCAGAAAATGCAACAATTTCTTTATACGTTTGAACATCATTGTCTTTTTTTATTTTTTCAAGCATAAAAGCGAAATACATTGAGATTCCCCAGATAATACCCCAAGGAATGAGTGCCCAAACACCAAGTAACATGAATAACGGAACCGCTGAAACAGCAGTAGCAATCAACAGTATAGTGTAGATTTTTCCATAGCGGTTCATTTTTTCAATTTCTTCTTTTTGAATTACATCTTTCATAACTTCAATATCTCCTTTGATTAAATTGTCAAGAGAAATTTGAAAGGTTTCACTCAGTAATACCAAACTGTTCACATCTGGATAGCTTTTATCATTTTCCCAATTTGATATTGTTTGCCTGGAAACATAAACTCGTTCGGCTAACTCCTCTTGAGATAATTGTACTTCCTGACGATGTTTTTTAATTTGTTTTCCGAGTTCCATCTCTTCACCTCCTAGCATACTCATACTAATCAAAAAGTTATATTTTCGCTATCAAAGAGCTTTGACATCAAGGTTTTCAGCGTGTCAAAAGTCTTTTACATTTCGTGAAATTCCCAATAATCATATGTTATCAATCTCTCTGCTAAACTGGAATTTGCGCATTTCTATGAGCGAAATGCGAATGGGCACCGCATCGGTAACTCCCGATTTTTTAACTGTAACAAACTATCGTAATACATTCGATCTTGAATAAATGTAAAACAGCTCTTGTGTATATTTATAGCCTTCTTCCATCTGCTCAAAAGAACTATCAAATTCGTCAAAGCCACTCTCATCCATCTCATGTGCAGGGCTTTCAACATATTTCCACATTTTTCCATCAAGAGCATCCTCATCAAGAACTTTTACCATAAGAGCAACCGGGTATACATCTTCGTCTATGCATACATTATATCGCTTGCAATTTTTAAATCCATAGCAAGCATAATTTTCTGGATTTCCCCAAATCGCTATCGTGTCAAAGCCCAGCTTTCTTGCTGCCTCCAGTGAATGTTCAAGAAGCTTTCTTCCATAGCCCTTCCTTTGATAGTCTGGCTGAATTGTAAATGGTCCAAAAGATAAGATTTCTTTTTCTGTCCCATCCATAGCAACAAGCTTTGCCTTCACATAAATAATATGACCAATTATTTTCCCATCCTCTTCTAATACAAAATCTAATTCTGGAATGAAATCTTCACTATTTCGAACCAAATGAGCAAAATAATGTTCATTGCATCCCGGTACAGATAAGTTCCAAAATGTCTTCTTTATCATTTCCTCTACGACTCTATAATCATCTGTTTTTTCATTTCTTATAATCATTTCACTTTCTCTCCTTATACGGCAATTTTCTCCAAACTCAAAAAGGCATCCGTTAACCAAATGACAGATGCCCATGTTTTAATTTAACTACTTAAGATATCCCTCTCCACCCATTAGCATTGTCATTTCCTCAATCCTTTCAAGCGGAAATGGTGGATTACCAATAGGTTTCATTGCAATTGACATTAGCTTCATTGGATTATCATCTGCCGCAATTCTGTTAGAACTTAAAGCTCCGCACATCTTGCATCGGTGAATAATCGCCCATTCACCCTTATTTTTTACCCATACTGATACTGGTTCCATATGACCACCGCAATCGGACTCTCGGTCTCCCGGTTCAATATCAACATGTAAACTATACAGACAATTCGGGCAATGATTTCTATGGTCACTTCCTGCCCCTTCTGGAACTACAGTTCTTCCACAATTTTTACAAACAAATGTTTCGTTGCAAGGATGCGTTTTATAATATCCCTTTTCGTATTGCTTGCGCTTGTTTTCTCTATTCATTGTTGGATCCTCCATCTTGATTTTTTGAGGATTCATATTCACGTATTATTCCTTGAATTCTTTTTTCTGAAAGAAAAAACATTTTGCCAAGTTCTGCGATAGTTTCACCCGAATTGAATCTACTTACTATCTCCTTGTTTCGCTTTGCAAGCCTGTTTTTAGCACCGTTCTTTTCACCCCAGCCCATTGCTTTCTCACTCCTGCGCGGGATATATAAAACTTTGCCATCAACATATTTTTGAATTTCTCTAATCAAGTCTTCTGGCAAGACTTCATCTGCATTAACATAGCTCATATGCGTCCTCCTAATTGTCACCTTAGGATGCAATGGCTATAGCATTTAATTTTTTTTGCAATAGCCACTGCTATCGCACAATTACCTTATAATTCTTCATAAAACACTCTTTGAACCTTTCTGGTTGTATTTTGTTCAGAATACCATACGCAAACTATAACAACAACCTCTAATTCGTTTTAAATCGAAATCAATCCCTCAATATAGCACGTTAGTAAAAATCAAATTCATGCATGCTTTCAGACTCTCTACAAGCCTGGAATTTGCAAGTGTCTATAATTTACAAATCATAATATATTCTTCATCATTTTCATCAATAATTTCAAATCCTATCTTCCTATACATACGGACAGCATAATTCATCTTTTGAACTGATAATGATGCTTGTTTATATCCTTCTAATTTTAGTTTTGTTAGCATCTGTTTCATTAATTCTGTTCCGATACCATAGTTTCTATACTCCTTAAGAAGTGAAATTGCAAAAGACGGTGTTTCATTATCTATATGACCATAATCATTCATAATCCGAACCCATACGGCACCAACAATTTTATCCCCAACTTGAGCAACCAAACATAAGTCTCCCTTATTCTTACCAAAGTCTTTTACATATACTTGCAAATCTGGTTGGTTAATAATATCTTTGGGCGGTGCAGAAACTCCTTCGGGAATAAAAATCGCCTCGTACAAAAAAGTATCTAATACCTTATTTCCATCTTGTTTTAATTCTCTTATTGAATAATTCATATAAACCTCCGATTTATTTTTATTTATAAATCAGTTGTCATTCCACACATAATGATTCCTCCGTTAAATTCAAATTTTTCATTTCCCATTGTACCATGCACAATTCCCACATTCCACTTATATTTTCTCGAAGATTCTTAAAAAAGGTGGGTTGCCATACATAGCGATCCACTCATAACCTTTAGAAAGGGAAACACATGTATATCTGCTTGTTAATACTCGAATATATATAGGATTTTGTAGGGTTTCCTGTGGTATTTCGAACATTCTTAGGTTTGCTATAATTTGTTAAATGTGTTACAATTATTCTTGTGATTAAGCAATTTGTTGTACAAATTTCACATAATGTATGAATTTTGTATACGAGCAGGAATTGTGTGATTGAAAGGAGAATGAATTATGGCAGTAAATCGTTTTGTATTGAATGGAATTTCTTATCATGGTCATGGCGCGATTAATGAGATTCCTGGTATTGTGAAGTCAAAGGGATTTAAGAAGGCGTTTGTAGCGTCTGATCCGGATCTGGTGAAGTTTGGCGTGACAGCGAAGGTGACCGATCTACTGAAGGAAAATGGCATAGAATATGAGTTATACTCTGATATCAAGCCGAACCCGACGATTGAGAATGTATTGCATGGCGTCGATGCGTATAAGGCTTCGGAAGCTGATTTTATGATCACCATTGGCGGTGGTTCATCCATGGATACAGGAAAAGCAATCGGCATTATTATCAACAATCCGGAATTCGCAGATGTTCGTTCTCTGGAGGGCGTTGCACCGACGAAGAAGCGGACGGTATTTACGATTGCGGTACCTACAACCGGTGGTACGGGTGCAGAGTCAACGATCAATTACGTAATTACGGATGTAGAGAAGAAGCGTAAGTTTGTATGTGTGGATCCGAACGATATCCCGGATGTTGCAGTGGTAGACCCGGATATGATGGCATCGATGCCGAAGGGACTGACTGCATCAACAGGAATGGATGCACTCACACATGCGATTGAAGGTTATACAACCGCAGGCGCATGGGAGCTGTCAGATTGTCTGGATTTAGAGGCAATTAAGCTGATTGCAGCGAACCTGAGAAAAGCCGTAGAGAACGATCCGGACGGACGTGAGGGCATGGCGCTTGCACAGTACGTAACAGCGATGGCATATTCGAATGTGGGACTTGGAATCGCACATTCCATGGCACATACACTTGGTGCGGTATATGACACACCACATGGTGTCGCTTGTGCGATGATGCTTCCGATCGTAATGGAGTTCAACAAAGAATATACAGGAGAAAAGTACAAATCCATAGCAGAAGCATTTGGAATTGATACGACAGGCATGGATCAGGCAACTTACAGACAGGCTGCAATCGATGCGGTTCAGCAGTTGTCTATCGATGTTGGAATTCCGACAAAGCTGGAGAAGCTGAAGGAAGAAGATCTTCCGTTCTTGTGTGAATCTGCTGCAGCGGATGCGTGTGCACCGGGCAACCCTAGACCGGCAAGCTTAGAGCAGTTTGAGGAGATGTTCCGTAAGCTGATGTAAGTAGTTGTGGGATGAGTGCAAATTAAAACATAGCTGCAATGAAACGATAAAAATAAATTTCTAAATCATAAGAGGAGTCTTCATCTTGTTGATGGTATTTATCACAAGATGTTGACTCCTTTGTTTTATTCAGTCAACAATCATAATTTTTGATAGTTTTTGTCAGGTATATACAAAAGTATTCCTTTTTCTATAAGTCTATGATAGAATCAGTTAGATAAAGCTAACTTGTAAAAAACTATAATACAATAAAATTCAACTCATCAAACAGGTACAAACAAAAGTAGTATATCAGGAAAAAAGAAGGGGAGAGAAACCATGAAGGTAACAACGTTAGATACACAGGTGGCAGAGCAGATCGGGCATGCGTTTGGGTATTATGATTATGGAGAGGAAGTCGGTATGGGCGCATTTTACCGCAGCAAGGATGCGGTCGCAACGTATATTGCCGGGTATGTGCGGATGGCATTTGAAGGCGGTATGCTCTACACGATAAGCGAGCGGGGCGAGGGTTATATCGCATACAAGGTGCCGGGACAGGAATTGAAGCTTAGAGCAGGCATGCAGCTTGTAAAAGCATTGTTTCGCTCGATGAGCCTGAAGGAATTGATCCGGATGGGACAGGCGGTTTCCAAGGGCGGAACGTCGCTGCAGGATCGGATGAAAAAAGAGAAGAAACCTTATATATTCGTCGGCATGGTCTGTGTGCCGGAACAATATCAGGGACAGGGTTACATGCGGAAGGTGATGGATCTTGCCTACGCAGAAGGCAACCGGCTGCAAGTTCCGGTGCTTCTGGAGACAGATGCGAAGTCGAAATGCGACAAATACATGCACCTTGGCATGCAGCTTGATGGTATACGTGATTTAGGCAAATATGGAAAATTATATGATCTGGTCAAATATCCGGATTGATTTATCCAAGATGACCGTGGTATTTCCTGAGATAGTATATGCCGGAAATGCCACCCGGAATCCCGATCCAGAGTATCATAGCACCAGATGTCACAAGCTCAAAATCTGGAACTGTCAACGTGCAGGCGACATACAGCAGGACAATGGGAAGTGAGATATGCCCCAAAATGTTATGTGCAATTTTCCATGTCTCTTCGTCTCGTATGGTCCAAGGCAGTCGCAACCCTGTGTGCCGGTTGTATGGAAGTCTTGGACATAGGATACCAGCCGCAAGCATGAGGCAGCTTATAAAAGACATTGCAAATATTTTCTCACCATTTTCAGAAAACGTTATAACATCAAGTGCTGTCAGACAGGCAACAAGAATCCCGATTATCAAAAATCCGATATTGATAAGTGTGGTCACGCGAAGGGTACCAATACGCAGGTCATCTGTAGTTTCATTTGTCAATAGAGCAAGATTACGATACAAAATGATGGCTGCGCTGATCATGCACATACCGGTTAACAGGAGAGACACCAGTTCGTTTTTTACAATCAATGCAACCAGCATGGCTAAGAATGTAAGAAATAAAATAGTACCTCTTTTTCTGCAAGCCTGAAGACGATTTCTTTCTTGCTGATTTTTCAGAGCCAGTTGTTCATTCAGGTCGGCTAATTGATCGGCTAGTGCCTGATGCTTGTTTGGTTCTGTTTCTATACCGAGTAGCTGGCTGACCGATACGTCAAGCACATTTGCGAGACGAATCAGCACATCGGCATCCGGAACAGATAAACCGTTTTCCCATTTGGACACAGTCTGGCGGACAACGTGTAGCTTCACAGCCAGCTCTTCTTGACTGAGTCCTTTTGCTTTTCGGAAATGTTTGATATTTTCGTGGATCATTATTTCACGTCCTTTCCTGTGTGGTAAGCATAGCATTATTATACGAAGCGTTTATGGCGGATGCAAGCAATGAAAATTAACATTGGCAAAAAGACGGTGAAAACCAAAAAACAGACTTGACAAGAAGGTTAGGCTAAACTAACATAACAAGTGCTGTGGAGCTCTTTTTTTATAACATAACAAATCGTAACAACTGTTATGTCTAAAAAGAAAAGCACATAAAAATCAGGTAAGTGCAAAAGGAATAAAAGGAAGCGAGGCAATCACATGAACGAAAAAACAAAAGTACAGGTACAGGGAGTTCCGGAGACCATGCTGCAGACATTATATGCGCGGGCGCAGGAGTCGAAGAAGCCGAATCATCATATCTACGACGAGCGGGCAATCGAGGTTGTATCCCGTCTGGATTATGATTTCTCCAAGGCGGAAAGCGACAAGGCGATGAGCCTGGGCGTAATCGCACGGACAATCGTGCTTGATAAATTGGTTGGAGATTTTCTGTCTCATTATCCACATGCTGTTGTCCTGAACATCGCATGCGGTATGGATACACGCTGCTATCGGATGGAAGGAAAATATGACCGCTGGTATAATATCGATCTGCCGGAGACGATGGCAGTTCGGAGTCGTTTCTTCGAGGAGCAGGGACCGATCTTCCAGATCGCAAAATCTGCAATGGACGCAAGCTATATGGATGATATCGAGTATCACGGCGAACCGGTGCTTGTAATCATAGAGGGATTAACGATGTATCTGTCCGAAGCAGATGTCAAGCAGATATTCGATATTCTTGACAAGCGGTTTCCGAAAGCGGTCGTGCTTGTAGAGACGATGTCACCATTTATGGTAAAGCATATCAAGGAGAAATCCATCGAGAAGAGTGTAGCGAAGTTTTCGTGGGGTGTAAAAAATGGCGCGGCACTGGAACAGATAATTCCACAGTTTAAGAATAAGCGTGATGTCAGTTTGGTTGAGGGGATGAAAGTATTGATGCCGATTTACAAGGTGCTTGGAAAGATTCCTGCTGTGCGGAATTTCTCAAATAAAATCTGCGTGATGATGAAATAGTGATATAATAATTCTGTCATGCAAATAAGCAGCGAGACTGCTGGCAGGCGGAGCTGCTTATTTATATGACAGATAAACAGACATAAGCATGTAGGGTGATAACCCGGAATGCGCATGGCTGTTACGATTTCGAGAGTTCGAAGAACGGAGAAATCGTTATTATATAATTCCGTCATGCATAATTCTGTCATGCAAATAAGCAATAAGGAGAATCGATAAATGGAGCTTCGGGTATTACGCTATTTTCTGACCGTGGCGAAGGAACAGAGCTTCACGAAAGCGGCGGAACAATTACATATCACACAGCCAACGCTGTCAAGACAGCTTGCAGCATTGGAGGAAGAGCTTGAAACCGTGCTGTTCAACCGTGGCGGACGAAATGTTACGCTGACTGACGAAGGAATCCTGCTCAAGCGGCGAGCCCTTGAAATCATCGATCTCGAAGATAAGATCCGGGAGGAATTCAAGGAAAGCCAGGTCGTCGATGGAACGATCACGATTGGATGCGGTGAGTTCGCTGCAGTGGAGCTGTTGGCACAGATCTGCGAGCGGTACCGGGCGAAATATCCGATGGTTCAGATCCGGGTACATACCGGAACGGCGGATACAATCTATGAGATGATGAATAAAGGACTGGTAGACATCGGGCTTTACATGGAGCCGGTGAATCTGGAAGGACTGGATTACATCCGTTTCCCGGAGAGCGACCACTGGGTTGTAGGCATGCGACCGGACGATCCGCTGGCAGAAAAATCATACATTACGAAAGAGGACTTATTGCAGTTGCCGCTGATATTGCCGGAGCGGTCGGGCGTACAAAGTGAGCTTGCAAACTGGTTTGGTAAGGATTTTGCAAAGCTGAACATAGCATTTACAAGCAATCTCGGTACAAATGCAGCAATCCTGGCGATGCAGGGACTTGGTTATCCGATCTCCATTGAGGGTGCCGGCAGATACTGGCGATCCGATTTGCTTGTGCAGAAAAAACTGAACCCGGAGATTAAGGCAGGCACTGTGATCGCATGGCGCAGGAACATTCCGTACTCACAAGCTGTCCTCAAGTTTATTGATGAGATCAATGCCTTTCGGGCATAATAAAGCATTTAATGTAAGTATTAGACATAATACAATACAATAATTATAATCAAGGTGTAGGAAGAAAGAGACTACACCTTTTTTAGTGGTTGTTAACACTATATGCTTCACGGATTATAGTAAGGAGGACAAGAAATGAGTAAGAAATTAGTCGCATATTTTAGTGCAAGTGGAATTACAAGAAATGTTGCAAAGATGGTAGCAGAGGCAGCAGGCGCGGACCTGTACGAGATCACGCCGAAGGAATCATACACAAAGGCAGACTTAAACTGGATGGATAAGAAATCAAGAAGCAGCGTGGAGATGGCAGACAAGAAGATCCGTCCGGAAATCACAGACACCGACGCGAAGATTGCAGAGTATGATGAGATCTTCCTTGGTTTCCCAATCTGGTGGTATGTAGCACCAACGATCATCAACACATTTCTGGAAAAATACGATTTCACAGACAAGAAGATTGTGCTGTTCGCAACATCCGGTGGAAGCGGATTTGGCAATACCGTAAAGGAGTTGCAACCATCCGCACCGGGCACACAGTTTGTCGAGGGCAAGCTGCTCAATCATGCAAATAAGAAGGAAATCGAAGAACTGGTAAAAGAATTTTAGGAGAGATAACAACATGGCGAAGATTATACAGACAGCAGGCAGAAATGCACTCGGAGAATTTGCTCCCCAGTTTGCACATTTTAATGATGATGTATTGTTTGGAGAAAACTGGAACAACGGGGATATTGATGTCAGGACGCGAAGCATCATTACCGTAGTCGCACTTATGGCACAGGGAATCACAGATTCTTCTCTAAAATTCCATTTGCAGAATGCGAAAGCGCATGGCGTGACACAGAAGGAAATCGCTGCAATCATCACACATGTAGCATTTTATGCAGGATGGCCAAATGGATGGGCAGTATTCAATCTGGCAAAAGAAGTCTGGGAGGTGGATGAGGGTGACCTGCCTTACGAAGATCCAGCGATGCGTGCGCATGCAAAGGAAATGGTATTCCCAATTGGACAGCCAAACGATGCATTTGCACAGTATTTCATCGGACAGAGCTATCTGGCACCGGTATCCACCAGTCAGGTTGGAATCTTCAATGTCACATTTGAGCTGGGCTGCAGGAACAACTGGCATATCCATCATGCAAAGAGCGGTGGCGGACAGATTCTTGTATGCGTAGCCGGACGTGGATATTATCAGGAAGAGGGCAAGGAAGCAGTCGAATTGAAACCGGGCGACTGCATCAACATTCCGGCGGAGATTAAGCATTGGCATGGCGCTGCACCGGATAGCTGGTTCAGCCATCTGGCAGTGGAAGTACCGGGCGAGGAGACATCCAATGAGTGGTGCGAGCCGGTAACAGACGAGGAATATGGTAAGTTGAAATAAAACATTTAGGATTGCAGGTGATTGTGCGGAGTGGTAAATAATGGCAATCGCCTGTCCTTAGATGAAAAAACAGGCCGGAAAAAATGTACAAAACAACCACATACAGGTCAGAAAAAATGTAGTTTTTATGATTGCATAGCCCGGAAAAAATGTACAAGTTATATCATTTTTGTAGAAAAAGTAATTATTTCCCAACCACCAGCGCAAAATATCCCCAGTCCCAAATCGGGGATGCAAAACTATTTTCCAGATATTCGCGGATATCCGCATCTTCATAACCGGTCATGCGTGACAGGATTACAATGTAGTCACGGACGGTTTCAGAAGAAAGATGATTTGCTCCTTCGGCAGAGTAAAGAAGAAAAAGGCTCTGCCGGATGGATGCATATTCCATGGCAATCCATTCGAGATGTAACAACATATCGTCAATCGTATCCTCCGGCATAAGCAGGTCGGAGAATATTTCGTTTGCCACATAATTGCGAAACAGGATATCGTAGGTATGTAACTGCCGGTGAAAGTCAGCAAGTTTTACATCGTTTGGTACAGTAAATTGTTCTGCGAGCGTAATCAGCGGATTTAAGTAAGGCGCGTACAAGCTTTCTTCGATATAATTTACAGATAAATCCTGTAACAGCTCATTGCATTCCATCCATGTGTCCGCAGCCGGAAGTTCTACGTCGTGGATAGCTGCACGAAGCTCTGCCAGCGAAGCAGGGGAGAAGTACTCAGTTACCTTTGCTATGGTAATCGGTGCTTTTTTTGCCAGCTCAGACAGAATATAAAAGCTTTCTAATAAAGCTTCTTCGATAGAAATATTCGTATCCTGAATCAGATCTATGATCGAAGCGCGGATCAAAAAGAGTGCATCCGGATCAGACACCTGTGGGAAATCCAGCAGCGTATCTCTCCACAGATCAATCACTGCCGGGCAGCAAGGCATGAGCATCGCTTCCTTGTGGTCGTGGAAGGTATGATATTCCCGCGGGAAGGTTGCACACGTTTCTGAGAGCACAGAATCTCCGTAGGCAGAGACTAAGCGGCACAGCTTGGCATCATCTAAGAAAGGACAGCGATGCATCGCGTCTAAGCCGATTACGCGCTGTCCGTCTTTCTTCGTCGTGTAGGCACTTAAATTTTTGCGGCACTCCGGTACGGTATCCGGCGGAAGAAGCTTCTTCCAGCGGCGGTTCGTGTCTGCATCGACTGCGATTTTCCACTCTTTACAACAGGTGATCGGACATTTGTCCGCAATACAGGTAAATTTATCATAATAATCCGGCGTTAACATAGGTGATTTTAATTCTCCGTTTCTGTATTTAAAGCCAATATCGGCTGACTGTCTAACATAGCGAAATCATTATAAATGAAAAATGGATATAGGACAATATGCGGTTGACAATTCCGGAATACAACTATATAATTACCGATGGTAATTACCGCAGGTAATTATAACACGAAACAATCGGAAATCAGTCTGTGTATAGATATTAAATCGAAAAAATGTGATAGGAAAAGGAGAACAGTATGAACCCAGAGAAAATCAAACGTATGATGGATGCCTGTTATCAGGCAAAGCGGGTACGGGAATTGTTGCCGCCCTTACCAGAGGGAGTAACGCCGGCGTATATCCGGTATATTGATGCAATCCACAAATTGAGAAGTGGACAGGAGCGGGTGAAGATATCCGATATCAGTGATTATCTGCAGCTGCCGAGACCGGGAATTACGCGCACGGTAACAGAGATGGTAAAAAAAGGATATCTCACGAAGAAGACATCGAGTGAGGATGGACGAATCACCTATGTTCAGGTGACAAAAAAAGGAGAAGAACTGTCAGAGAAATACGACACGAATTATTATAGCCGCCTCTGTCCGTATCTTGCGTGTATCTCCGAGGAAGAGGCAGATTGCATGATAGAGACGATTGGAAAATTATACAATGTGATGAGCGAGAGGAGTGTTGAGATTGAGTAGTGCAAAATCAGATTTTACACAGGGAAATATATTAGGGAAGATGATACGGTTCATGATGCCGATTCTGGGCGCCTTGATCCTGCAGGCGGCATATGGAGCGGTGGATCTGCTCGTGGTAGGGCGGTTTGGAACGACTGCAGGACTTTCGGCTGTATCCACAGGCAGCCAGGTTCTGAATCTGGTAACATTTGTAGTGACACAGTTTGCGATGGGTATTACTGTTTTGATCGCGCGCTATATCGGCGAGAAGGATACGAAACAGATCGGTTCTTTGATCGGTGGAGCAACAGTTGTATTTGCAATTATCTCAGCGGTGTTATTTGTTGTGATGATTACGCTGGCACATCCGATTTCCGTGTTGATGCAGGCACCGGAGGAAGCGGTTGAAAAAACAGCGGTCTATGTGCGGATCTGTGGTGGTGGTATCTTCTTTATCGTGGCATATAATGTGCTTGCGGCGATTTTCCGTGGACTTGGAGACAGCCAGTCACCGCTGATCTTCGTGGCAATTGCATGTGTGGTTAATATCGTAGGAGATCTGACACTGGTCGCAGGTTTCCATATGGATGCCGCAGGTGCCGCAATCGCGACTGTATTTGCGCAGTCAGTCAGCGTTGTTTTCGCATTGATTATGCTCGTCAGGAAACAGCTGCCATTTACGATTACGAAGAAGGACTTCCGGATTAATGTGAATTGCAAACGTGCCATGAAGGTTGGACTTACGCTTGCTTTGCAGGAGTGCCTGACGCAGGGCTCGTTCCTTGCACTCTGTGCATTTATCAACCGGTTAGGACTCATGGCATCCTCCGGGTATGGTGTGGCATGCAAGATCGTAAGCTTCGCTATGCTGATTCCGAGTGCATTGATGCAGTCGATGGCATCCTTTGTATCGCAGAATGTCGGTGCCGGAAATGAAAAGCGGGCGAAGAAAGCGATGTTTACCGGTATCGGAATCGGACTTGCAATTGGTTGTATCGTGTTCGTATTTGTGTTGTTCAAGGGTGATCTGCTCACAGCGATATTTACAAAGGATACCGCAGTTGTACAACGTGGATACGAGTATCTGAAGGGCTTTGCACCGGAGACAATCCTGACTGCCATCTTATTCAGTATGATTGGTTATTTCAACGGACATGACCGGACCGTCTGGGTGATGATGCAAGGACTGATGCAGACACTTCTCGTGCGGCTTCCGCTTGCCTATTATATGAGTATCCAGCCGGATGCAAGCCTGACGATGATTGGACTGGCAGCACCAATTGCGACCATATTTGGAGTTATACTGAACGTAGTGTATTACCAGATTCATTATGGACGCAGAAAAAATGCAACTGCATGATTCTATATGCGTAAAATTGTGCTAAAATAAAAGACACGCATAGAGAATGGAGGAAATAGCATGAATGAGAATATGAAAAAAAGAAATGAGATTCTGGCACAGACCGTTATCAAAGGACTGGAGTCCCGGAACATGACCGGTTATTATGCAGCAGATAAGGGAGAAGCTTTGAAGCGGGCACTGGAGATAATCGGCGAGGGCAGCTCCGTTGCGATGGGGGGGTGTCAGAGCGCACATGAGATTGGTCTTGTGGATGCATTGCAGGCAGGAAATTATAATTACATTGATCGTTCGAATATGACACCGCGTGAGGGACTGCTGGCAGCATATGATGCAGATGTATTCTTGTCGAGCGCCAATGCGATGACGAACGACGGTATCATTGTAAATATCGATGGAAATTCCAACCGTGTGTCCTGTATCGCACAGGGTCCGAAGCGGGTGTTATTCATCGTGGGAATGAACAAGGTCTGTTCCGATCTTGACGAGGCGATGAAGCGTGCCAGAAATGTGGCAGCTCCGGCGAACGCCCAGCGGTTTGATGTGAAGACACCGTGCAAGGTCACAGGCAAATGTTCCGATTGTAAATCTCCGGATACACTCTGTTGCCAGTTCCTGATTACAAGGTTCTCGCGTCATGAGGGAAGAATCCATGTGATTTTAGTGAACGATACACTTGGTTATTAATGCATTTGTCAGGAATTTATGAGAGGGAATTATTATGCAGAAAAATACGTTAGAAGGGAAAGCCAAAACAAAAAACGGGATTAAACGGTTATGTTTTTGTGCCGTGTGTATTTTGCTTGAAGTTATATTTATGGTCTCCATGATAACAAGACTGAACGAATATGCAGAGATTGCTAATATTATGACAAGGCTTTTGGGCATGATTTTGGTTATGGGTTTATATGCGTCAGAGCAGACTTCGTCCATGAAGATGCCGTGGATTATTCTGATACTGATATTCCCGATCATGGGTGTTGCGTTATATCTGCTGATTGGTTTAAATGGTGGCACACGGAAGATGCGCAAACGGTATGAGAAAATCGACAGCCGCATTTTCCCATTGATCCCGGCTAACAGAGATAATCTGGAAAGATTACGTTTGCAACTCCCCAAAGCCGGAAGTATCTCCACGTATATACAGAGAAATTCAAGCTATCCGGTGTACCGGAATACAGATATCACATATTATGATGAAGCAATCAAGGGGCTTCATGCGCAGCTTGCAGATCTGGCGAAGGCAGAACATTTTATCTTTATGGAATATCATGCAATCGAGGATGCGGAAGCGTGGCATATGGTACAGGAAGTATTGGAAGACCGCGTAAAGGCGGGAGTGGAAGTCCGCGTATTCTATGATGATATGGGGTCAATTGGATTTATCAATACAGATTTTATTAAAAAGATGGAAAAAGTCGGTATCCGGTGCAGAGTATTTAATCCATTTACCCCTGGATTAAATATGTTTTTAAATAACCGGGATCATCGTAAGATTACGGTGATTGACGGTAAGGTAGGATTTACCGGAGGATATAATCTCGCAAATGAGTATTTTAATATGACCCAGCCATACGGTATGTGGAAGGATACAGGTATTCGTTTGGAAGGAGATGCGGTAAAATCCCTGACCGTGACGTTTCTGGAGATGTGGAACGCCGTGAGTGACAAGGATGCGGATGATGTGGATGTTGAGAAATACCTTACACCGTCCGGCTACCGGGCAAGACAGGCTGGTTTCGTGCAGCCGTATGCAGATATTCCAACCGATGATGAACAGGTTGGAGAGGAAGTCTATATCAGTATCATAAATAAAGCAGAGAAATACTGCTGGTTTATCACACCTTATCTCATTATCACGGATGAGATGACACATGCATTATGTCTGGCAGCAAAGAGGGGTGTGGATGTACGGATTGTCACGCCGGGAATTCCGGATAAGAAGCTGATTTACAACGTTACGCGTTCGTTTTATCACGGATTGGTTAAGCATGGAGTGCGGATCTATGAGTGGACACCGGGATTTTGCCATGCGAAAATGAGTGTGGCAGATGATTGTATGGCAACCTGCGGAACAATTAATCTGGATTACAGGAGCCTGTATCATCATTTTGAGAACGGCTGTTTCATAGTTGACAATCCTGCTGTATTATCTATCCGACATGATCTGGAGAAAATGATGCAGGAGAGCAGGGAAGTGACAGAAAAATATTGTTCCGGACGCAGTGCGTATCTGCGTCTGGGACAATTATTCATGCGGTTATTTGCAGGACTGTTGTAGAAGTATTTTACAGGAATTTATCCAGTTCTGTTTCCACCTGTTTTTTCTTTTTAACCTTCGGATGGTCGATGATCGTGCCTCTGGCAACCACCATATCTACGTTGCGGAGCGCACGAAGATCATCTAAAGGATTCTTCGCAGTGACAATCAGATCGGCTGCTTTCCCCTTTTCAATCGATCCCGTGATATCGCCGATTCCGGCAAGCTCGGCGCTTCGCGCGGTTGCCGTATAGAGTGCAAATGCATTCGAGACACCCACGTATTTGTGGAAGTAATAAAGCTCACGCCAGAAATCGTACTGCGTGATCCATGGGCAGCCGACATCATTGCCAAGTACAACCGGGATATCGTTTGCCAGTGCCTTCTTGGAGCAATCTACGATTCCTTCGAATACGACATTGCCATTAAATTGCTCAACTTCGGTCGCATTTGTGATAGAGCGGTCGAAGAGCGCATATGGCAGAGCCGGTGAGATCGTTGTGCAGAGGAATGCCCCCCGTTCCTTGAATAATTCAATCATCGCATCATCCATCTTCGCACCGTGCTCGATCGAGTCGACACCATTTTCCAGAGCCATGCGGACACCCTCCGGAGATTCCACATGGGCGGAAACAATATAGCCGTCGGCATGTGCTTTGTCGCAGACGGCACGCACCATATCCGGCGACATCTTCAGCTCGCCCGGGACACCCTTTTCTTTGGCATCTAACACACCGCCGGTAATCATGAGCTTCACTAAGTCAACCTTTTCCTTCTTTGACTGTTCGAGATGTGCAAGTGCTTCCGGGATGGAGGCAGCGGCAATCGCAACCGAACCTGCCATGTGTCCACCCGGAACCGAGATGCCCTCGTTGGCAGCGAGGATACGCGGACCCACCTTTGTTCCGGCGGCAATCTCATCCCGCAGGCGGGTGTCGAAGCTTCCGAGTCCGCCGACCGTCCGGATCGTCGTGACACCACTTAGCAGTTCATCCTTCGCAAAGTCGGAAACCATCTTGTAAGCGACGGCACGTGTCAGGGAAGAACGCATTATCTTCTTCACGAGTTTTTCATTGTCACGCTGTTTTTTCTGCGGCTTTCCATTTCCGGCAAGATGCACATGCATGTTGATGAGACCGGGCATGATATAACGTCCCTGTAAATCTATGGTTTCGTAGCCGGAAAGATCGGCTGTATCCGGTACGATATCGGTGATTGTGCCATCCTGTACGAGGATGCAAAGCCCGGTCTGCACCTGCATGTCTTTGGTTCCATCCAGTATCTTTCCATTTGTAAATGCGTAATTCATAAGCACCCCTCCGTTCTTAATTCTATGTCCACTATACAATAGTTGGAGATGATCTGGCAATATTCGGGATCGCAGGAATGTCATGCAAATTGACAATTCTGAAACGGGTATCTGTCGCGGATTCCGGCTGTGGCATGAGTGAACATGTATATTTACATTTTGAATACACCTGTGCTATACTGTGCGCAGAAAATTTGTGTGAATTTTTCTAATGAATATTTTCGTCACACCCATTTGTTTGGGTGTGACTTTTTATTTTGGAAAGGAGCTGGTACTATGGAAACGGATAACAAAATGGGACAGGAACCGATAAATAAGCTGATTTTGCAGATGTCCATGCCGCCGTTATTCTCTATGTTTTTGCAGTATTCATACAATCTGGTGGATAGTATGTTTGTTGCAAAAATCAACGAGCAGGCGTTGGCTGCAGTTTCGTTGTCTTTCCCGATTACAACTTTGATGAATGCGTTGTCTATCTGGCTTGGCGTCGGTGTTAATGTACGCATAGCCAGTTATCTCGGACAGAAAAGGCAGGAGAAGGCAGACCGCGTAGCAACACTTGGATTGATTGTCTCTGTGATTCTTGGAATATGCGTGAACCTGTTCGTGCTTGCAATCATGAAGCCGTACTATCGTGCCTTTACAAATGATGCGCAGATATTCTCCTATGGCATGACCTATATGCAGATATGTGCATTTATGCAGATCCCGAATATGGTGCATATTCTAATTCAGAAAGAGTTGCAGGCGACCGGAAATATGCTTGCTCCAATGTGGTTTCAGATTGCGGGAGTTGTATTTAATTTTATATTTGATCCGTTGTTGATCTTCGGGATTGGACCATTCCCGAAAATGGAAATCGCAGGAGCGGCACTTGCCACGGTGCTTGGATATACTTTATCCATGTTGATCGCATTGGTTATGATTCTGTTTACGAAGCAGAAGGTGCGTCTGCAGTTCCAGGGATTCCGCATTGAGGGGAAGATGTTAGGTGATGTGTTTGCCAGCGGACTGCCGTCCTTTATCATGAATGCGCTTGGATCATTTATGGTGACCTTTGTAAATATATTTCTGGTAGCATATTCAGACACTGCAGTGGCGTTCTTCGGCGCGTATTTCAAGGTGCAGCAGCTGATTGTTATGACAGTAAATGGTCTGATTCAGGGATGCCTGCCGATTATGAGCTTCAATTATGGCGCGGGAAAGAAAGATCGGTTACAGCAGTCGTATCGCAGTGGAAGAAAGATTGCGACATGCATGATGGCAGTTGGAACATTGTTGGTGTTGGTTTTCCCCAATCAGATATTAGCACTGTTTTCTGCATCAAAAGCTATGCGGGAGTTCGGCATTCCGGCTATGCGGATTATGGCAATCGGATTTATATTCAGTGGGATTTCAACGATGGCTGCTACCTATGCGCAGGCGACGAACAAACTGATACAGAGTATTGTGATTCAATTGCTGCGGCAGGCAGTTCTGCTTCTTCCGGTTATGTGGGTCTGCAATTTGTTATTCCATATATGGGGAATCTGGATTGCGTTTCCAATTACCGAGATAGTCGTTATGATTGTATCCATACTGATTGTAAAAAGTGATAAAATATCGCGATAAGCAATCAAAATTTATTTTGGTACTTGATTCATAAAAATCAATCTGTTAGAATACACATATAAAAAGGGAGTAGCTTGCCGGTCGCGGTTCACTTCTTCGTCAAGACAGTTATTGAAACATATAACTCGGAAAGTGATGAAATAGCGAGACTTTTACTGTTTACGCAGTAGGAGTCTCTTTTTTTATACCTACTGCAAAATAAAACAAAGAAAGAGAGGTAGAAAGGATGTTCTTGAAGGTTGTTATTTTGTTGGTAGGTTTTTTGTTTCTTGTAAAGGGGGCAGACTGGTTTGTAGAGGGGGCGGCGAGTATCGCGAAGAAGCTCGGGATTCCGCAGCTCATCATCGGTCTGACGATTGTAGCGATGGGAACAAGTATGCCGGAGGCGGCGGTTAGTATCACGGCGGCGCTGCAGAAGAATGCGGGAATCACGATTGGAAATATCGTGGGAAGTAATATCCTCAACATTCTGATCATTCTTGGTGTGACAGCGGTGATCACGAATGTAGCAATCCAGACGTCAACGTTTCGCTATGAGATACCATTTATGATGGTAGTTACAATCATACTGCTGGTATTTGGAATAACCGGTGGGAAAGTGACATTCGTAGAAGGTATTATTTTCTGGTTTTTGTTCCTGTTATATCTTGGTTATCTGTTTGTGATGGCGAAGAAAGGAACCAATGAGGAAGAAGGCGAAACAAAGGATTACCCGGTATGGAAATGTATTCTTTTCATGGTGATCGGCGGTGTGCTCGTTGTAAAGGGAAGCGATTTCGCGGTCAGCGGAGCATCTGCAATCGCACGGTATTTCGGTATGAGCGAGCGGTTTATCGGACTTACGATTGTAGCACTTGGCACCTCACTTCCGGAGCTTGTGACATCTGTCACAGCAGCGCGGAAAGGAAATGCGGGAATTGCAATCGGAAATATCGTGGGTAGCAATATTTTCAATATCTTGTTCGTAATCGGTACAACTGCACTCATCTGTACAGTGCCATTTGAGAGCAAATTCATCATAGATACGATCATTGCGGTTGTGGTTGGTGCGATCTTGTGGATCGGAACATATAAGCATAAGGAGCTGCGGCGTCCATGCGGCATCTTCATGTTACTTTGTTATGTGGCGTATTTCGTGTATCTGTGTATGATGTAAAGGATGTTTATTGGGAAATTCTTCTAGTTTGACTTTTTCTCCCCAATAAAAATATGTATGTAGCAAGCTGGTTGGGGGAATTTTTCAGAATTAGAAAAATTCCCCCAATGAATATTGCAATTCTGACAATTTCACTGGGTAAAAAATTCTAATTTCAAAAAATTCCTCAATACCGCCAATAAACAAGAAAAATAGTTGGGTAAAAAAGTGGCAATCAGCAAAAGTCACCCAACAGCAGTCAACAATATCCCCAAATTCATACAAAAACCACACTGCAACAGTCATCTATATCAACCAATTCATACAAAAACGTACACTATGCGAATAAAAAATAAAAAACATTCGTAAAACCTCTTGACAAATAAGTTAGTCAGAACTAACATATATACGAATAAAACAACAAAAATGTTCGCATATAGCAGGGAGGACGCAGAATGTTTATCGAAGGAAAAAATCTGGTGAAGAAATACGGAAAGGGAGAAGCCACGGTGTTCGCGCTCGATCATACCGAGTTTGGAATCGAGAAGGGCGAGATCGTCGTAATCTTAGGTCCGAGTGGAAGTGGTAAAAGTACATTGCTGAATATCCTTGGCGGTCTGGATAAGTTGACCGAGGGAAGTATGCTGGTAGACGGAACCAATCTGGAGAAGATGTCTGCCAAAGAGCTGGAGCTGTATCGGAGGGAGAAGCTTGGATTCGTATTTCAGTCCTACAATCTGACGCCGGATCTGACCGTGCGTGAGAATATTGAGATGACAGCAGAGCTTGTACGGGAACCTCTCAGCACTGACACACTGATCGAGGAACTGGGACTGAAGAAGTATGAGACACATTTTCCAAAGGAGCTTTCCGGTGGTCAGCAGCAGCGTGTCGCCATCGCGCGGGCAATGGTGAAGAAGCCGGATATCCTTCTCTGCGACGAGCTGACCGGTGCGCTTGATACAAAGTCATCAAAGGATGTATTGCAGCGTGTACAGAAAATGAATGATACATATAAGACGACAGTCGTGATTATTACACACAACCTGAACATCGCCGGAATGGCAGACCGGATCATCAAGATCACGGATGGCAAGGTTGTATCCAATCAGAAGAATGCAGATAAGAAACGAGTAGAGGAGATGGAGTTGTAATATGACGATCAATAAGAGAGCTGGGCGCAGCATAAAGAAAAACATCGCGTTTTATATTATCAGTATCATTCTTACGATGCTGACATCTATGGTGATTGTTGCCGCGGTGTCAACCGGACACACACTGACAAAGGTTGTGGATGATTTTGTGAAGAACTATAAGGCGGAGGATGCGGAGTTTGTCACTTATCAGCCGTTGTCCGATGCAGATATGGAGAAGCTCGAACAGGAATATGATGTGATACTGGAACACAGCCGGTATAAGGATGAAAATGTGGAAAGTGGGGATTTAAAAGGAGCTACGATCCGTGTATTCCCGATGCCGGAGAAGCTGAACCTCTGTGAGGTGCGGGACGGACACGAACCGGGCGATGGGGAAGCACTTCTGACACAGGATTTTGCGGATATGCATGACATCCGGGTTGGAGATACGATTTCTCTTGGGGCGTATGCTTATAAAGTATCTGCCTACACGACGAAAGCAGATTATATCTATATGCTTGAGAAGCTGTCCGGTTATATTGATAGTGAGAAATTCGCACTTGTTGTGGTCAACCGCAAGGAGTATGACAACATTGATGCAGATGAGACAAGCTATTATTCTATCAAATACAACAAGGATAATTCCAATGAAGTGCGTGAGAAGCTAAATGAGGATTATGTGATTGCAAGCTATATGGCGGCAACTACGAATACGCGAATCTCCATGCCGGTCAACGAGGGCGATGCCGTTACGAATATGGCGACCATGTATGCGCCGGTCATGTTCATCATCATTATCACACTCGTTGTTATGGTACTTGGAAGAAATATCAGACAGGAACAGTATCTGCTTGGCACATTTCTGGCACTTGGATTTTCCAAGAAGCAGATCATAAGACATTATATGCGGTATGGGGTATTGCCGGGAGTTGTTGGAAGTGTACTTGGCTTGATCGTGTCCGTTCCGCTGACCGGGGTACTGTGCAGATTCTATATCGAATATGATTTTGAAAAGCTTACGTATACACCGAACTACGATGTATCATCGATCGTTATAGCACTGGTGGTACCAACCGTCCTTTACTATGCGGCTATCGCAATCCAGGCGGCAAAGCTCTTGAAGAAGTCACCGGTCGATCTCTTAAGAAACACAGGAAAAGATACGAAGACAGTTGGCGTGATGAAGAAGAGTCATGCAAAGACACAGACAAAGATGCGGGTGCGGAGCGTGATCGGACATCCGGGAAGAAGCATTGTAACGGCATTTGGTGTGGCTGTCGCTGCATTCTGTATTCTGACAGGATTTATTATGAAAGACAGTCTGGATACGCTGATGCATGGAGGACTTACAAGCTCTATCAAGTACGAATATCTGTACCGGCTGAATTCGTTAGAGGAAGGCACGCCGGAGCAGGGCGAGGCGTTGTTCCAGAATTACTATGAGGTAGAGGGAAACACAGTACAGCTTTTGGCACAGGGAATCAGCAAGGATTCGAAATATTTCCCGGACAAGACGGACGGTGGTGACGCGCTTGATCTGGACAAATATTATCTGACAAGTGCGGCTGCACAGACCTATGGTATAAAGACAGGTGATACGCTTACCTTCAGCAATATTGCAGATCTGAAAGAACATAAGGTAACAATCAGTGGTATCGTGACGGACAACACGCATTGCTATCTGTACACAGGAAGAGAAAATGCAACGGCGCTGGCAGGTGTAGACAGTGACGCCTATAACTGCATTATAAGCAAGGATGCATTGTCACTTGACAAAGACCGCGTGGCAAGTGAGACAACCATGACTGTCACGGCAGACACGATGGAAAATATGATGGGACCGATGCATGCAATCATGGTTATATTTGAGATCGTAGGTGTTGTGCTTGGTGTATTTGTGCTGTATCTGATTATCAACATGATCGTGGCAGAAACAGCAACCAATATCTCGGTTATGAAGGTACTTGGTTTCAGCCAGAAAGAGATTTCAAACCGGGTACTGAATGTCAACCATATTCTGGTATGCATCGGATATTTGATTGGAATCCCGGCTGCATATATGTTTGTCAAGGTCGGTTATTCAGATACAATCGAGAATTATGGTATGCTGTTGTCACCGGTTCTCACAGCCAGAACGTTGGTGATCGGTTTCGTACTTACATGGGTAGTCTATGAGATTTCCCTTCTTCTCCAGAAGAAAAAAATATCAAGGATTGACATGGTGGAAGCTTTGAAGGAAAATAACAGAAACAAGTAGATTTCTTCAGAAGTTTTTTGGGAGGATACAGATGGCAAAACGGGTATTTACGGAGGAAGAACGGGCAGAGTATAGAGAGAAAATGCTGGATGCAGGGTTTGATTTGTTGAAGCAGTATGGAATGACACATATGTCGGTTGCCAAGATCACCGAGGCAGCCGGCATCGGTGTAAGTACGTTTTATAATTTCTTCTCGTCGAAGGAAGAATATGTGTATGAGGTTCTGCAATACCGGAGAAGAAAGATTCCGGAGCTGATCCGGATTGCATTAAATGGCAAGGAAAAGGCTGGTCCGGCAGAGACGCGCACGTATCTGAAGATGATGATTGATGAGCGGTACAGTGTATTTCCAAGTCTGACACCGGAGGATGAGAAGCGGCTGCTGGAGATGCTTCCGGAACAGGTAAGACCGGATTTGCTGAAAGAGACCGAGACAAGTATTCAATTCTTCCGGCATATGGAAGGCATCCGACCGGATGTGAATATTCCGCTTGTGGCGAATCTGATCAAGGTCTATGTGCTTGCCGCAGAGGGAAAAGAGATGCTGCACCAGAAGGTGTACGAAGTGACGATGGATCGCATGCGGGATCTGATCTTGTATGAGATATTCGGAAGAACGGAATAAAGTTATGAAAAAGGAGCGATGAGCTCCTTTTTTTATGCCCTGAAAATAAGACTGACTTTTCCAGTTTCCCGGTTGTTATATATGAATGACAAAGGAATGAAAGGAAAGGTGCAGTATGAAGAAACAGGCAAGACACAAAAAGAAACAGAGCTACAAAGCGGTAGCGCGTGTACTCGTGACTTTGCTAATATTGATCACTGGTCTGATCGCATACTATTCAATCCGTGGTGGAGATCGCACATTGCTCATGGTATTTCATTCGGAAAAGCAGGTGGCAGATACTTCAGGCGCATGGAATCTAATTCTTGTTGATCGGGATCATTACATTCCTGCCAATTATCAGGTGGAACTGACCGAATTATCCAATGGGGAAAAGGTGGATTCAAGGATCTATCCGGAGCTACAGCAGATGTTTGATGATGCAAGAGCGGCGGGACTTGCGCTGTTTGTGCGGGAAGGGTATCGGACAACAAAGGAGCAGCAACAGATCATGGACGATCGAATCAAAGAATATGAAAATCAGGGCTGCTCGAAGAAAGAGGCGAAGAAGAAAGCGGAGGAGTATGTTGCGATTCCGGGAACGAGCGAGCATCAGTTAGGACTCAGTGTGGATATCAACGCGGATACATCCAAATGTTCATCGGATGCTGTCTATCAGTGGCTGGATGAAAATGCATATAAGTACGGATTTGTGAAACGCTATCCAGAAGATAAGACAGACATTACATCCATCAACAACGAACCGTGGCATTACCGGTATGTGGGAAAGGATGCAGCAAGAACGATGAAGCAGGAAAATCTGTGTCTGGAAGAATATCTGATAAAATATAAATAAAACTGACTTTTCTGACGCGTATGTTGTTATAGTAAGTGGGGATAGAAAAGAGGTGAGAGCGAGAATGGAGTCTACAAGCGATTTTCTGCTGGTGCACTGGGCGAGAGCCGGGGATGAGGAAGCATGTGAGAGACTGGTCAGAAAATATTATCCAAGCATTTATCAGTACTGTTTGCTACATATATATGACACGTATGAAGCGGAGGATCTGACACAGGAAGTGTTTGCCAGAGCCTTTGCAAGCTTAGATCGATACAGGGAATATGGCAAAGTAAAAAATTATCTGTACACAATCGCCGGAAATGTAGTGAAAAATTATTATAAGAAGAAAAAGGATATTCCGCTAGAAGAACTGCCAGAGGCGGAATCCGAAAATCGTGTGGACACGGTTGGTATCCGGCTGGATATCGAACAGGCGGTGCGGAAGCTGCCGGAGGAGCTGCGGGAAGTTGCGATTCTGTCTTTTTTTCAGGAGCTGAAGCAGAGGGAAATCGCAGAACTGCTCCAAATCAAGCTCTCACTGGTGAAATACCGGATTGGACGGGCGAAGGAGCTTTTGATCAAAGAATTGGAGGTGGAAGAATGAAAGCTTACAGACAACGGATACAGGAATATAGAGATTTCGTACAGCAGACATGTATACGGGAAGAAGCGGGGGCATGCACGATAAAGGTGTGTCAGGATATTCTGACAGAACAGGCACTCCAGATGGAATCAAAGAAGACATCGTATTTTGAATTCTTATATGAGCAGTCACGGTTCATCAAAAAAAGATGGTGGGTGTTGCAGGGCGGAGTGCTTCTGTATCTATGGCTGTGGCTGAGCAACAATGCCAACGACATGAAAGAGACAATGCGACTTATGGGAATTTTCGCAACGATGTTTGTGATTTTGATCGTTCCGGAAGTCTGGAAAAACCGAAGAAACGGTGCCGTCGAGGTGGAACAGGCATCGTATTATACGCTTCGCCGGATCTGTGCGGCGAGAGTCCTGTTGTTTGCAGCAGTGGACTTCTTGATTGTCATGATATTTTTGGCGGTAGCATATCGGACAACGGCACTTACCCTGAACAATCTGGTTGTGAACTTCTTACTTCCGGTCAATGTGTCCTGTTGCATCTGCTTCCGCGTGTTGTATAGCAGATGGGAACGGTCAGAATATGTTGCCGTGATGCTATGTCTGCTATGGGTGGCAGTCTGGACGATGATTGTTGTAAATGATGCGGTCTATCAGAGGATTGCATCTCCGGTCTGGAAAGCGATGCTGTTGCTGACATTTGTATATGTTGTGTATTGTGTTCGGAAGTCATTGACTTTCGATGAGAAAATGTTGGAGGATTACACCAATGAAATTAGAATTTAAGCATGTAACAAAACAATATGGAGAGGTAGCCGCCGTCCGGAAAGTAAACTGTGTTATGGAGCAGGGCATCTACGGATTGCTCGGAGTCAATGGAGCCGGAAAAACAACATTGATGCGGATGCTCTGTACGATTATCCAGCCGTCGGAAGGAGAGATTCTGTGGGATGGCAACGAGATCTGGAAACTTGGCAGTGCTTACCGGGAGGTACTTGGGTATCTGCCGCAGGAGTTTGGGTATTATCCCGATCTGAGTGTGTATGATTATATGATGTATATTTCTTCGATAAAAGGACTAAAGCCGGCACTTGCCAACAGGAGAATAAAACAGCTTTTGGAGCAGGTAGGTATGTGGAAGTTCAGAAAACGGAAGATGAAGCATCTGTCTGGCGGCATGGTTCGGCGCGTGGGGATTGCGCAGGCAATGGTGAACGATCCGAGGATTTTAGTGTTAGATGAGCCGACAGCGGGACTTGATCCAAACGAGCGGATACGGTTTCGGAACCTGATCAGTGAGCTGTCTGATGATCGGCTTGTATTATTATCCACCCATATCGTGTCGGACATTGAATATATTGCAAATGAAATCATGCTGATGAAGGATGGAATGCTTTGCTATACAGGAACCGCGGAAGAGTTGCTTGCATCCATGCAGGAACGTGTATGGCTGTGTCAGGTGCCGAGAAATATGGTCGAGAACTATATGCGGAAATATCTGGTCGGAAATATCAAAACATCCGAAAATGGTGCAGAGCTTCGGATCATATCGAAGGAGAAGCCGATGGCGGAAGCTGTGCTGACAGAGAAGAATCTGGAAGATGCATTTTTGCTTTATTTCGGGGAAAAATCGGAGGAACGACAGGATGCTTAAATTAGAGTTGAAACGGATTTTTTCAAAGAAGTTAAATGTGCTTGCCGTTGGACTGATGGTGATATTGGCAGCAGTGTTTAGTGGATTTGCTGCGACCAGCAACCGGTATGTGGATGCGCATGGAACGGTCAGCACAGGAATGCTGGCAACGAGAAAGCTTGTAGAAAATAAACAGGAGTATGCAGGTCCCCTGACGGAAGCAGAACTCACGAAGATTGTTGCACAGTATAAAGCGGTGATGGCACAATCCCAAGAGGAGCAGGATGCAAATTATGGGACACTATATCAGCCAATCGATGATATCCTGAATTTCATGATATCCGTGCTGACACCAGATGAGGGATACGATGAGACAGTTTTGGATTCGGTGACGGAGGATTCCGTACAGGATTTCTATACGTGGTATCGGGGAAATATGAAATGGATGGCAGATCAGTATGGAAAGACTCCTGAACAGAAAGATTATCTGGAGAAGAAATACAGTGAGATTATATTGCCGCTCCAATACGAATCCTATGGTGCATGGGATACGATGATTATGTATGCGGAGACATATTCGATCGTGCTGGCAATTCTGGTTGGATTTATCTGTGCAGGAATATTTGCAGATGATTTTCAGACAAAGGCGGATGCGGTATTTTTTGCTTCGAAGTATGGAAGATCCAAAGCAATTAAAAACAAGATACTGGCAGGCGTCGTTGCGACAACGATGATCTACTGGACAGGAATTGTCCTGTTAAGTGCAATCAGCTTTGGCATTATGGGAACCAGTGGCATGCATACACCGTACCAGATGTCGGAAGCATATAGCATCTACATCATGACATATGGACAATATTACGCACTGACAGTAGCATGCGGTTACATTGCAAGTCTGCTTGCAGCGTCTTTAGCCATGCTGGTAGCGGCGAAGATGCATACGATCAGTGTTGCTGTCTGCATTCCGTTTTTCCTGTATTGCTTATTGCCATTTATTGGGCGGGTATTGTCCAGCTATACAAAGGTGTTCAACCTGATTCCGACGATCCTTACAAATGTGGAAGCAAGCGTCAGGGTGCCGTTGTTGTATCAGATTGGAACGCATGTGATCCGGCAGGTTCCGCTTGTGATGGTGATGTATACTGTTCTTTCTATCATATTATTGCCGCTCATTTACCGGTGCTTCCGTCGGTATGGGAGAGTGTGAAGGTTACAACGGCATAATGAGTGGAACATCGATATGACGCGAGTATTTTTGATATAAAACAAATGAGAACAGTGAAATTTTCGTTTGACTTTTTCAAAAACAACAAATATAATAATCCCCGAACGAGTAGCAAATCTGCGTAAATCCAGTTTTGCTGCTCGTTTTTATTTTTATATGCCATTAAAAAGTGTGTAGCTGATCAGCGTAAGTCCAACTTAGAATGATTAGTACACACTTTTTTTATGAGGAAAAAAGGAGGATTTAGAAAAATGGCAGAAAGTAACAAGATGAAGGATATGCCAGTGAATAAGCTCATGATCCGGATGGGTATTCCGATGATCTTATCCATGGCATTGCAGGCAGTCTATAATATTGTAGACAGTGCGTTTGTCGGAAATATGAAGGTGGGAAGCGAAGCTGCGCTGAACGCGTTAACGCTGGTGTTCCCGGTTCAGATGCTCATGGTAGCAGTCGCAATCGGCACCGGTGTTGGCACGAATGCACTTCTGGCGAGGACGCTTGGACAGGAGAATCCACAGAAAGCGGCGAAGGTAGCGGGAAACAGCTTATTCCTTGGAGTGATTATCTATGCAGTCTGTCTGTTGTTCGGCGTGTTCGGTGTGAAAGCATATATTTCCTCACAGACCGGTGATCCGCAGGTCATCTCTATGGGAATTAGCTATCTGCGTATCTGCTGTGTGCTTTCGTTTGGAATTATTTTCTTTTCGTTATTTGAGAAGCTGCTGCAAGCAACGGGACGTTCCCTTTACTCTACGATTGGTCAGGTCGTAGGTGCTGTGGTAAATATCATTCTTGATCCGATCATGATCTACGGAATCGGACCGGTTCCGGAAATGGGAGTCGAGGGTGCAGCTTATGCAACGGTGATCGGACAGATTGCATCGGCAGTGCTATTATTCATCTTCCATAAGAAATTCAACAAGGAATTTGAACAAGGAATTACCTATATGAAACCGGATGGCACGATTATATGCGGGATATATTCCATCGGACTTCCGGCAATCATTGCACAGGCACTTATGTCAATCATGGTGTATGTGATGAACCTGATCCTGAAATTCAACGCAGCCGCCCAGACGGCATACGGACTTTTCTATAAAGTACAGCAGTTTGTGCTTTTCTTAGCGTTCGGACTGCGTGATGCAATTACACCGATCATTGCGTTTGCCTATGGAAGGGGGAGCAAGAAGCGGATCAACGATGGAATCAGATATGGCCTGATGTATACAATTGTTTTGATGGCTGTCGGAATTTTGATTACGGAGCTTTTCCCGGAATCATTTGCCGGATTATTCAATGCAGGGCAGTCGAGAGAATATTTTATAGATGCGATGCGTATTATCTCGATCAGCTTCCTTTTCGCAGGCGTCAACGTCGCGTATCAGGGAATCTATCAGGCGTTAAACGGTGGTATCGAGTCGCTCGTGATTTCGCTGCTTCGGCAGCTTGTAATCATCCTTCCGCTCGCGGGTGTATTCTCCATCTTCGTTCGTAACGGGCAGATGGGCGTGTCACTCATCTGGTGGGCATTTCCGATTACAGAGTTTCTTTCGTGTCTGGTCGGTTATGTGCTTTTGAAGAGAATTAAGAAATACAGGGTTGGAGAGATAACGGACGAGAAAAAAGGGTAAAATTCTGGAAAAATAAAAAGTTACTCTCTTAACTTGATGTAAACGTAATTACATAGTATAGTTATGTCCAAATACCAATGACAGCTATCATAATTGGAGATATTTTTGATCGCGATGGAAGCAGATATTTTATTATGGATTCAAAATAATATACGGAATGATGTGTTGACCCCGATTTTCAAGTTTGTTACGACACTTGGAAATGCGGGAATGATCTGGATTGTCCTCTCTGTGGGATTGCTGATCCCGAAGAAGACAAGGCGCGTCGGCGTGCTGGCGTTAGTTTCTCTTTCCTTCTCGGCTTTGATTGATAATGTGATCTTGAAGAACGTCGTTGCGCGGACAAGACCATACGACGTGATCGAAGGACTCACCAGTCTGGTCGGTTCGCAGAAGGATTATTCATTCCCATCCGGACATACCGGAAGTGCCTTTGCAGCGGCGGTTGTGATGTTCCGGGAACTGCCGAAGAAGCTTGGAATTCCGATTTTAGTTTTTGCGTGTCTGATGGGATTATCCCGGTTGTATGTCGGTGTGCATTATCCATCGGATGTGCTGGGCGGAGCATTGATTGGGACTGGCATCGCGCTGTTCACATATTGGTTCGGCACAGTCCGGATAGAACAAAAGGCATAAAACGAAAGAAGGAATAACGATGTGGATTGCATTTGCATTCGGCTCTGCGCTGTTCGCAGGACTGACCGCAATCTTAGCAAAATGTGGAATTAAGAATACAGATTCCAATGTCGCAACGGCGATCCGGACAATTATAGTCCTGATCTTTTCATGGATTATGGTATTCGTTGTAGGAGCACAAAAAGGGCTTGCAGATATATCCGGGAAGACGTTACTTTTCCTGATCTTCTCCGGTCTGTCGACGGGCGCTTCGTGGCTTTGCTATTTTAAGGCACTGCAGCTTGGTGATGTGAATAAGGTAACACCGATTGATAAATCGAGCACGATTCTTACGATGCTTCTGGCATTTATCCTGTTACGGGAAGCATTGTCTCCACTCAAGGTGGCTGCGATGATTGCGATTGGTGTGGGAACATATCTTATGATTCAGAAGAAGGAAACCGAAGAAAAAAAACAGGATGGCAAATGGCTGATCTATGCGATTGGTTCCGCGGTATTCGCCAGTCTGACTTCGATCCTTGGAAAGGTTGGAATCCAGGATGTCAACTCGAATCTTGGAACGGCGATCCGGACGATTGTGGTACTCATCATGGCATGGGTGGTTGTGTTTGTGACCGGAAAGCAGCATACCGTAAAGCAGATCGACAAATCAAGCTGGATATTCTTAGTATTATCCGGAATTGCAACCGGTGCTTCGTGGCTTTGTTATTACCGGGCATTACAGACCGGACCGGCAAGCGTGGTTGTACCAATCGATAAGCTTAGTATCTTAGTTACGATTGCATTTTCCTATGTCGTATTTCATGAGAAATTAACGGCAAAGTCGGGTATCGGTCTAGTGTTAATTGTTGCCGGAACGCTGCTGTTGTTGCTCTGGCGAGCCTAATCTTCAGGATATGAAGAAGGCTGCCGAGTTCAGGGGAGGAACCTGCGATTCTGAAGCTATGGACAAAGGAGAACGTAACACACCATTAGAGTTTACATGGCAGTTTGGACATAAGTTTAAGGGGAGTCCAAGACTTATTCTTGATAAAAAGATAGAATCTGTTTCCATGCGGGGTGAATACTCTGTCGGTTGCAGGTAGTTTGTCAGCTTAAATATTTTTTGCGATAGTCACTCGGCGACATGGAGACGTATTTCCGGAAAACACGGGAAAAATGCCCCGGGGAAGAAAAGCCGAGATCCAGACTGATGGCAGTCAAAGGTTTATCTGTGTAGCGGAGGAGGTGTTTTGCCTCCTCTGTTTTCCGGTTAAGTATAAAATCTGTGAGCGTGATATTACTTTCTGCCTTAAAACGTTTTGAGAGATATGATCTGCTCATATAAAATTCTTTTGCCATGGCTTCCACCGTAATCGTTTCTGACATATGATGGTCAATATAGTTTGCTACATCTGAAACAAGCTGTGATTTTGCTCCTGCTTCCTGTAACTGGTTTACACGCCTGGCAAAGTCTATGAGCATACGATAACGAAGATTGATAATCCTTGAATAATCATTTGATGATTCGCATTTCTGTATGTAGCTGTCACTCAGTGTGAATGCATCATCGGGATTCACGCCACCGTGGATAGCCGAACGTGAAACAAGCGTAGTTGTAGCGATAAAGGTATCCTTTAATTGACGAAGCTGATTGTCGGACATCGTACCAATCTTCAGAGCAGCAGATTTCTCAATCACTCCTGTTAAGGCCATATAATCGCCTTTTCGAACCAGATTCATCACATTCTGTTCGAGATCATAAGTGTTATGGAGCACTATGCTTTGATTTGTGCCATTGGAGAAAAACATTTTAGCTTCATGCTTGTTCATTGATTCTATAAACTGCTTTTGTATGGCATCGTCAATGAAAACATCATGAAGGAAGCGTTTTTCATCGTTCAGTATATAATTTAAAAGACACAGAATCTGCATAAGACTTTCTAATGGTATATGGGTGATATCCTGCATGGCGATTATAAAATCATCGGTATCGTCTCCCGGTATGTCTAATTGCATGGCAAGATCCCGTAGTGTTGGCGTGGAGTTGGGAACCTGACTTGCCGGTCCAATTACAATTTTATAATTATCGGAATTAACAATGCCATAGTAACAAAAATGTGCAGTCATAAAATAACTGATCCGGTCAGTGATTTTTAAAATGTCCGCCTGGTAGATGGACACAGGATCCTTAATTAGATTGACCGTGGAGTAATAAAAAATAAGTGTATTGTTTTTATAAATACGTGTCGGAATCCCGAACACACTGCCGATTATAGTACCAATATAATTGTAATCAATGGATTGCATGGCGAGTTCCTCCTCATGAATATGACACAATTATACTATTGTGAACACATATGTGCAAGAAATACGAAAAAAATAGTGCTAAAATCCCGAAAGATAAAAAATATAAGAAAGGAACCTATGAATTATGTACACAAAAAATACAAAAAAGAAAATTGAAAACATGCCATTACAGGAACGAATAGCCTATGGCTACAAAAAAGTAATTATGCTGATGCTTATTTCAGGGCTGCTTTCCATAATAGCGATAGGCGTATTGCTTGCCAACCTTTTGAATTATGTGCAGAAAATCAATGCTTCAGACATAGCAGTGAAAATGTGCAGAGTGAATGTAAATGCTGCTGCAAGAAATATAAGGGAAATGGCATTGGATGACGATGAAGCTTCTTATGATGACTATGAAAAGACAATAACAAAGCTGCTTGCAGATGTTGATGCCCAGCTAAAAATAATAAAAGAAACCGGGGTTGTCTCAGAAGAAAATTATACAGAATATGCTACAGCATTATCGGATTGGGAAGACATAAGCACATCCATTATAGAGGAAATACGACAGGGACAAAACCAAAAAGGCGTAGAGGATATCCTTACCAAATGTACACCTGCGCTGAACAAATTAGTAGATATTGCTTTGAAATTAGATGATATTACAGACATAGCCAGTGATAAGGCAGTCAGAAATACCGTATTATGTGCTGTTTTCGGTGTTGCTTTTATTATATTCTTTATAAGTCTGGTGTGGATAAATTCAAGAAAAACCAGCAAAAAAGTACTTTCGAGCATTTTGGAGCCATTGCATGCCATCGAAGATGTTGCAAAGGAGCTGACAGAAGGAAACTTACACAGCATGTTGGAGTATCGTTCGGAAGATGAAATCGGACGATTGGCACATAGCATGCGTAAATCTATCCGGATTCTGGGCTCTTATGTAGATGATATAGACCGCGCAATGAAGCTGTTTTCAGAGGGAAATTTTGATGTGCAGCCGAATGTGGAGTGGAAGGGAGATTTTGTTGGAATCCTGAATTCCTTTATGGCATTTGAAGAAAGTATGGCGGCTATGGTAAAGGGAATACAGACGGTTTCGGATCAAGTGTCTGGTGGTGCAGAACAGGTGTCATCCGGGGCAACTGAGCTGGCAGATGGAGCAACGAACCAGGCAGCAGCGGTAGAGGAACTGACGGCAACGGTAGAGAATGTTTCGGAACAGGTTCAACAAAACTCACAGGCTGCAAGTAAGATAAGTACAAAGGTAGTGGCACTTGGAGACGATATTTTGGAAAACAATGCCAAGATGCGTGAGATGGTAAAGTCTATGCTTGAAATTAAAGACGCATCCATACAGATAGAAAAAATTATTGAAACCATCAATGATATTGCATCACAGACAAATCTTCTTGCATTAAATGCGTCTATTGAGGCAGCGAGAGCCGGAGAAGCGGGGAAAGGATTTGCGGTTGTTGCCAATCAGGTAAACCAGCTTGCAGATCAGAGTGCACAGGCAGTAAAGGAATCGGCTGCTTTGATCAAAACATCTGTGAATGCGGTCGGAAAAGGGGTTTCATTTGCCGAGGAGACTGCACAGCAGCTGGAGATAATTGCACAAAACTCTAAGATTATTACCGGAGAGGTATCCGATATTGCGGATACGCTTGCAAATCAGACAGTTGAAATACAGCAGATCAATGAAGGAATAGAGCAGATCAATGATGTTGTACAGAGTAATTCTGCAACGTCGGAAGAGTGCGCTGCGGCGAGCATGGAGATGAACGACGAAGCAGATCATTTACGGAATATGATACAGGAAATCAAAGTGGCTGAATTTAATAAATAGGCAGAAGCATGCGTAATATTATATTTAAAGGATAGTTATGCTATGGGAGAATATAAAGATGGAATGCTTTCAAACGTTGATTTTAATAATATAATAGAAATAATCGAAGCATCTAGCCATTCCTTTTGTTTCGTGATAGAATAAGACATTCAATGAAATCGGAGGAATAGATATGAGTAACGAAAGCAAGCGCTGTAAGGTGCACTATACAGGAACATTCAATGATGGAACAAAGTTTGATTCGTCTTATGATCGCGGCGAGCCACTCGAGTTTGTATGTGGTGCAGGCATGATGATCAAAGGATTCGATGAAGCAGTGAAGAATATGAATATCGGCGATATCGTCGATGTACATCTGATGCCGGAAGAGGCTTACGGTATGCCGGATCCGGCAAATGTCATCACAGTTGCATTTGAAGATATGCCGGGGTCTGAGAATTTGGAGATCGGCAATCAGGTTTATCTGACAACTCCATACGGACAGCAGTTTCCGGTGAAGGTTGTGGATAAAGACAAGGAGACTATCACCTTTGATGCCAACCATGAGATGGCAGGCAAGGAACTGAATTTCAAGATTGAGCTGCTTTCTGCAGAATAAAGATCATAAAAAGCGTGGACACGAAATGTATCCACGCTTTTTTTTATGAAATAACGGGAAAGGTAACGCAAAACGATTGAAAAAGGACGGAAAATATGTTACTGTCATCTCGTTCGCTTTTTGCGTTTACTATGTGGTCTGACTCGATAGCAGCGTGATGTTTACGATGCCGCCATGTATAGTTGCAAAAGGAAAACGACTATGGAAACAAATATGGAAAGGGTAGAGGTTAGGTTACATGAATAGAAAACATCCAGAGAAGCGGGGGGCTTTTTCCGGCAAGCTTGGCTATGTGCTGTCGGCGGCGGGCGCGTCGGTCGGCCTTGGAAATATATGGAGATTTCCGTATCTTGCTGCAAAATATGGCGGAGGTATCTTTCTGCTTGTCTATATTGTGTTGGCACTGACGTTTGGATATACGATGATCGTTGCGGAGTCCGCACTCGGACGCATGACACAGAAAAGTCCGGTTGGCGCGTTTCGGTTCTTTGGTAAGAAGAAATGGATATCCTTCGGCGGCTGGATTAATGCGATTATACCGATTCTGATCGTGCCATATTATTCGGTCATTGGCGGCTGGGTAATCAAATACTTAGCAGAGTATATCCGTGGAAATGGGGCAAAGCTTGCGGAGGATGGCTATTTTGGCTCATTTATATCAAATGGTGTTTCAACGGAGCTTTGTTTTGTCATCTTCTGCCTTGTGACACTTGCGATTATCTATGCCGGTGTACAAAACGGAATTGAACGTGTATCGAAGCTGATGATGCCGGTTCTCGTATTACTTTCCGTGGTGATTGCCATTTATTCTGTGACAAGACCGGGAGCCATTGCGGGTGTGAAATATTTCCTGGTTCCGAATGTAAAGAACTTTTCGTGGATGACAGTCGTAGCTGCAATGGGGCAGATGTTTTATTCACTGTCGATTGCGATGGGTATTCTGATTACGTTTGGCTCTTATATGAAGAAGGATACATCCATCGAGGGTGCAACCAGAAATGTAGAAGTGTTTGATACGGCGATTGCAATCATGGCAGGACTTATGATTATACCGGCAGTCTTTGCATTTTCCGGCGGAGATCCGGATATGCTGCAGGCAGGGCCTTCGCTCATGTTTATCACGATTCCGAAGGTGTTCGCGAACATGGGACTTGGAACAGGCGTCGGAATTTTGTTCTTCCTGCTGGTGTTGTTTGCTGCACTTACAAGCTCGATTGCCCTTACGGAAAGTGCTGTTGCGACATTTGAGGACGAGCTTGGCTGGGGACGGAAGAAGTCAACGATTGTGATCGGGCTGATTATGCTTGCACTCGGAACATTATCGAGTCTTGGATATGGACCGCTTGGGTTTGTGAAGATCCTCGGAATGCAGTTTTTGGACCTGTTTGATTTCCTGACGAATTCCGTGATGATGCCGATTGCTGCATTTGTGACAAGCCTGCTTGTATCACGCGTGGTTGGAATCGACAAGATCGAAGAGGAGATTCGCCATGGAGAAAGTAAGTTCCAAAGAAAGAAGATATTCGTCGTGATGATAAAATATCTGTGCCCGATCTTCGCACTGATCATTCTGCTTAGTTCCGTGGCGAATGCATTTGGCTGGATATCAATGTAAAAAGAAAATACAATGATGAACGTAGCCAAATAGATGATTGCAGAACATGTTTTCGGGTAAATCAGAGGTAATCGGATATGGAACCAAAACAGGAGCAAAAAATGATATCCCGTGCAGATATCCTGCTGATCGCCGGAATTTTGATTCTGGCGATGGCAGGACTTTTTGTGTGGAAGAAGCTGGAAAAGCCTGGAGCGTACGTTGATATCATGATTGATGGTGATTCCGTGAAGACATTGCGGCTTGATCAGGATGCAAGCTACGAGGTAAAGCAACAGGCGGGTGTTAATACGGTTGTTGTGCAGGATGGCAGTGTGACTGTGCAAGATGCAGACTGTCCGGACAAAATCTGTGAGAAGCACCGGGCAATCAACCGGACCGGAGAGACGATTATCTGTCTGCCACATAAGTTGGTTGTAGAAATTAAAGAGTAGATGGATATAGATGGAAAGAGACAGATATCATTGAAGAAAAAAGACAGACCAACCAATGACCATCCACAATTAAACAATAACCATAAGATCGCACTTTGCGGTGTGCTGATTGCGCTTGCCATGATCTTATCGTATCTGGAGAGTCTTGTGCCGATCCATATGGCGGTACCCGGGGTGAAGCTTGGTCTTGCCAATCTGGTTACGATCATCGCACTGCAGAGATTGGATCTGAAATCGACGATTGTAATCTCGACCGGACGTATCATCCTGTCGAACGTTTTGTTCGGAAATATGGCGGTGTTACTATACAGTCTGGCCGGTGCGGCATGCAGCATCCTGATCATGACGGTGCTAAAAAAATGCCGGGTATTCGGTCTTGTGGGAATCAGTGTTGCTGGCGCAGTCTTCCACAATCTGGGACAGATACTGGTCGCAGTCTGTGTGATGGAGAATGTCCGTATCTTTTATTATATGCTTGTTCTTCTGATCACCGGAATAGCAGCAGGCGTGGCAATCGGACTGCTGGCATCGTTTCTGCTCAAAAATATACGGTTTCAGGCATAAAAGTTGTGAAATTAAGGACACATTTGTTGATAAAAATCCCTACTTGTATTAAAATAATGGTAAATATTTTTTAGAGTGGGGTCAGTACGATGAAACTAACTTTTAAAGGAGGCATCCATCCATACGAAGGGAAAGAACTTACGATGGATAAGGATGTAATTGAATATGTCCCAAAGGGAGATATGGTATATCCACTGAGTCAGCATATCGGTGCACCTGCGAAGGCGGTTGTCAAAAAGGGTGACCGTGTTTTAGTAGGGCAGCTGATTGCAGAAGCCGGTGGATTTGTTTCTGCAAACATTCATTCTTCTGTATCCGGAACAGTCAAGGCCGTGGAACCAAGACTGACAGCATCCGGTTCTAAGGTCAATTCGATCGTGATCGAAAATGACAATCAGTTTGAAGAAATTGAATATGTGAAAAATGACAAACCGCTTGCGGAGCTTAACAGGGAGGAAATCCTGGAAGCAATCAAGAACGCAGGCGTTGTCGGTATGGGTGGCGCCGGATTCCCGACAAATGTCAAGCTCTCACCGAAGAATGCTGACGAGATCGATTACATTATCGTGAATGCATCCGAGTGTGAGCCATATCTGACATCGGATTACCGTCGTCTGCTTGATGAGACGGACAAGGTGATTGAGGGCTTGCGTCTTGCACTTGCTATCTTCCCGAAAGCAAAGGGAATCATTGCGGTCGAGGATAACAAGCCGAAGGCAATCCGGAAGTTGAAGGAAGTGCTTGGAAATGATTCGGACATCAAGGTCAATTCTATGAAAACCAAGTATCCGGAGGGAGCAGAACGTCAGCTCATCTATGCAAATACCGGACGCTATATCAATTCGAAGATGCTTCCGGCAGATGCCGGCTGTATCGTACATAATGTAGACACGGTGTATTCTATCTGTGAAGCTGTACGGCAGGGCAAACCATTGATTCAGAGATTGGTGACTGTGACCGGTGATGCGATTACAGAACCATGCAACTATCTTGTACGGATAGGTACAAGCTTTGCGGAGCTGATCGAGGCAGCAGGTGGATTCCTACAGGATCCGGAGAAGATCATTGCCGGTGGACCGATGATGGGAAAAGCCATCTATGATCTGAATATTCCGGTTACGAAGTCCGCATCGGCAATTCTATGTATGACGAAGGATGAGGTCTCGGAATATGAGCCGAGTAACTGTATCCGCTGTGGCAGATGTGTGGAGGTTTGTCCGGGCAGAGTGATGCCGAACAAGCTTGCGACACTGGCAGAACAAGGCGATCTGGAGGAGTTCCAGAAGTTAAATGGTATGGAATGCTGTGAGTGTGGCTGTTGTTCGTATGTATGTCCGGCGAAGCGTCATCTGACACAGACGATTGCAGGCACAAGAAAAGCCATCTTGGCGAATCGCAAGAAATAGGAGGTGCGAGAAAGTGGAACAGGAAAATTTGAAATTAAAGGTCTCTGCTTCCCCGCATGTGAGAAGCAAGGCAACGACATCGGATATCATGTTCGATGTTGTGATTGCGTTAGTCCCGGCAACGGCATTCGGTCTGTACATCTTTGGCTGGTATGCGGCATTGCTGGTTGCAGTCTGTATCGGAAGCTGTGTTGGGTTTGAAGCATTATATCAGAAGTGTATGGGCAAGAAGGTAACGGTTGGAGATTTCTCCGCCGTGATAACCGGATTGCTGCTTGCGCTGAATCTGCCACCAAACCTTCCAATCTGGATGGCGGTTGCAGGCTCCGCATTTGCAATCATTATCGTAAAGCAGCTTTTTGGCGGACTGGGACAGAATTTTATGAACCCGGCACTTGGAGCGAGATGCTTCCTGCTGCTGTCGTTCTCCCGTTATATGACGAATTTTGTATACGATGGTGTGGCAACTGCGACACCACTTGCAACATTGAAGCTTACCGGCATGGTGAACTTAAGAAGTATGTTCCTTGGATATACCGCAGGAACGATCGGTGAGACATCCGTGGTTGCTCTGCTGATTGGTGCGGTCTATCTGCTTTGCAAGAAGGTGATTAGTCCGAAGATTCCATTGATTTATATCGGAACATTTACAATCGCGGTTTCAATCTATGCTATGACACAGGATTACAATGTTCCTGTTTATGTGGCTGCACATCTGTGTGGTGGCGGACTGATGCTTGGTGCATGGTTCATGGCAACGGATTATGTGACAAGTCCGATTACTTCCTCAGGAAAGGTAATTTATGCAATTGGACTAGGACTTTTGACATTTGTACTCCGTATCTTCGGCAGCAGTACCGAGGGTGTATCTTATTCGATCATCATTATGAACCTGTTAGTTCCTCTGATTGAGCGAGTAACCGTACCGAAGGCATTTGGTGAGGGAGCCGAGATCAAGGATAAGAAACAGGCGAAGCTTGCCGAAAAAGAGGCAAAGAAGGAAGCAAAGGAAGCTGCGAAGACAGAGGATGCTTTGGACGGGGATGACAAGGAACCTAAGAAGAACAAGATGGATGTCAAAGGTATCGTGGTTGCAATCGTTGCAATCTGCGTGATCACGGTTGTAATGGGTGCAGCGCTTGGCGGAGTCTATAGTGTCACAAAGGATCCGATTGAGAAAGCACAGGAGCAGGCGAAGAACGATGCCTATGCGGAGGTGCTTCCGGAAGCAACACGTATTATGAGTGTGGAAGAAGATGGAGATGTTGTTAAGCAGATCAATCCATTGCTTGAATCGTATGGATTTGAGGATGTTCATATCGACGATATCTGTGTCGGCGGCGATGATGAGAAGAATGAACTGGTTGGTTATGTAATTCTCATCACAAGTACGGCGGGCTATGGCGGAGATATTCAGATGGCAATCGGTATCAATACAGAATATCGGATTACAGGTATTTCCTTCCTGACATTGAACGAGACAGCAGGTCTTGGTATGGAAGCAGATACAGACGAGTTTAAGGAGCAGTTTATCAATAAGACCGTCAATAAGTTTGAATATACAAAGACGGGTTCAACAAAGGACAGTGAGATCGATGCATTGTCTGGCGCGACGATTACCACATCTGCAGTGACAAATGCAGTCAATGCGGCACTTCGTACAATTCGATTCCTGACAACAGGAGGTGCTAAGTAATATGGGAAAGATAACAGAACGTTTAAAGAACGGTATTATCACAGAGAACCCGACCTTCGTCCAGATGCTTGGTATGTGTCCAACACTTGCGGTTACATCCTCAGCAATCAATGGACTTGGCATGGGACTTACAACGATGGTGATTCTGACGATGAGTAACTTTATGATTTCCCTGCTCCGGAAGCTGATTCCGGACAAGGTGCGTATTCCGGCTTACATCGTTATCATCGCTTCCTTTGTAACAATCGTACAGTTTTTGTTGCAGGCATATATTCCAAGCCTGAACGACAGTCTTGGAATCTTTATTCCACTGATTGTTGTAAACTGTATTATTTTAGGTAGAGCAGAGAGCTATGCTTCAAAGAATCCGGTGATTCCATCCATCTTTGATGGTATCGGTATGGGACTTGGATTTACAGTCGGACTTACGACAATCGGTATCATCCGTGAGATTCTTGGTTCCGGCAGTATCTTTGGATTCAGCTTTGTAAAGGCAATTGAATCCTTTGCTGAAGGTCATGCAAGCGAGAAGGTCTTCCAGATTTTATCTGATCAGGGACTGTTCCAACCGGCAAGTATTTTTGTATCGGCACCGGGCGCATTCCTTGTACTGGCATTTATTATTGCCTTTATCAACCGTCGTCATATCAAGAAGGCAAAGAAGACAGGCGGGAAGGCAGAGACATGCAGACTGGCAGATTGCGCAAGCTGTGCAAATGCCATGTGTGCAGGCAAGGGAAAGGAGGAGTAGGATATGAACATTATTTTATTAGCGATATCCGCTGCTCTTGTGAATAACGTTATCCTGAGCCAGTTTATGGGTATCTGTCCGTTTTTAGGAGTATCAAAGAAGGTAAGCACCGCAGCCGGTATGGGTGGTGCGGTTATCTTCGTTATGACGATTGCTTCGGCAGTGACAAGTGTGATCTATCATTTTGTGCTTGTGCCGCTTAAACTATCGTATCTGAACACGATCGTGTTTATCTTAGTCATTGCAGCACTTGTACAGTTTGTGGAGATGTTCTTAAAGAAGACGATTCCATCGCTGTATGAAGCGCTCGGTGTATACCTGCCACTGATCACAACGAACTGTGCTGTGCTTGGTATTGCACTGAAAAATGTGCAGGATGATTTAAACATCGGAGAATCTATCATCAACGGTATGTTCTCCGCAGTCGGATTTGCAATTGCGATTATAGTAATGGCAGGTATTCGGGAGAAGATTGATAAAAACGATATACCGGAAAGCTTTAAAGGAGCGCCAATCGTGCTGATTACAGCTGGTCTTATGGCAATCGCTTTCCTTGGACTGAATGGTTTGATTTAGAGGAGGCGAAGAAATGGGAGCATCGATTTTGTACGCGGCTGCAGTCATTGGGATTGTCGGAATTTTAGCCGGAATCCTCTTAGGTGTAGCGAGCGAGAAGTTTAAAGTAAAAGTAGACGAGAAGGAAATCAAAGTACGTGAGGCATTGCCGGGCAACAACTGTGGAGGCTGTGGATATCCGGGTTGTGATGGTCTTGCGGCAGCAATCGCAAAGGGCGAAGCAAAGCCGGATGCCTGTCCGGTCGGTGGTGAAGCCGTAGCAAAGAAGATTGTAGAGATTGTCGGTGGGGAGATCGACAGTGTCAGACATGTGGCACATGTGAAATGTGCCGGAACCTGTGAGAAGGCAAAGGACGCTTACGACTATGTAGGCCCTGAGGATTGTCAGATTGCAGCAAATGCACCGGGTGGCGGACCAAAGGGCTGTAGCTTCGGTTGCCTCGGTTATGGTTCGTGTAAGCGTGCCTGCCAGTTTGATGCAATTTCCATCGTAGATGGTGTGGCAGTCGTAGACAAGGACAAATGTAAGTCGTGCGGACAGTGTGTACTTGCCTGTCCGAGACATATCATTGAGATGGTACCGGAAGATGCAGGTGCCATTGTCGAGTGTAACTCGAAGGAATTCGGCAAAGATGTAAAGGCAGTCTGCAGCGCAGGCTGTATCGGCTGTGGTCTGTGCCAGAGAAACTGTCCACAGGGAGCAATTACCGTGAAAGATCACCTCGCAGTTGTCGACTACGAGAAATGTACCGGCTGTGGCACATGCAAGGAAAAATGTCCGGTTAAAATAATAAAGTAGACGATATTAATACATAAGATGGGAGAGAGTATGGAAAGAGATTACGTTATTATCACAGATTCATCGAATGACCTGCCTGTCGGTTATGCCGAGGAACAGGGCGTTGTGATCATCCCGATCAGCTTTGAGATCGGAGATGAGGTATTCGATGGAAGAGAAAAGACGCTGACAAATAAAGAATTCTATGATCGCATGCGTGTGGGAGAGGGAACAAAGACGGCAGCTCCGAACATCAACGATATCGAAGAGGAGTTTGAAAAGGCCTTAGCTGCAGGAAAAGACGTATTATTCACCTGTCTTTCATCCGGCATCAGCAGTACAATCAATAATGCATTTATATGCAGGGAAGAGATGCAGGAGAAATATCCGGATGCGGATATCTGTGTATTTGATTCAATCTGTGCCTGCGGTGGACATGGTATGCTGATCTATCATGCGATCGAGAACAAGAAGAAGGGCATGTCAGCAAAGGAGAATATGCAGGCACTGGAAGCATTAAAACATCACATTGTTCATAAGTTTACTGTGGATGATCTGACTTATCTGCAGCGAGGAGGACGTATCTCTAAGACGGCTGCGATGATCGGAGGTATGATTCAGTTAAAACCGGTATTGCATGTGGATATAGAGGGCAGGCTTGCTGCAGAGAGCAAGGTACGTGGACGTAAGAAAGCATTAAACCAGCTTGTGTCTGAGATGGAAAACTGTGTGGGAAGTTATGCAGATAAACAGGATATGGTATTGATCTGCCATGCAGATTGCCTGGAAGATGCAGAATATGTTCAGGCGAAGGTAGAGGAAAAATTTCATCCGGACAAGATTATAATCAGTGAGGTTGGACCAATTATTGGGGCTCATGTAGGCCCCGGAACAATGACATTGTTCTTTTTGGGTGACAAGCGGTAATCCGGTGCATATACTAACTATAAAAAGCGAAGGTATTCGATGCGCTTTTTAGAATTAAAAGAAAAAGAAGTTATAAACTGCAAGGATTGCAGACGGCTCGGCTATGTTGCCGATGTTGAGTTTGATTGTGAGACAGGGAAGATACTTGCAATCATCGTACCGGGACCGGGCAAATTATTTTCGTGCTTTGGTTCGGGAACAGAATATTACATCCGGTATTGTAACATTGTGCGTATCGGACCGGACATCGTCCTGGTTGATATCGATGCCTGCGATATACGGAAAATTCAGGGAGGAAAGGAATAAACATATGAAGTGCCCATTTTGCGGAGATGATAATACGCGTGTGATTGACTCAAGACCAGCAGATGACAATGAGGCAATCCGTAGAAGAAGACAGTGTGATGAGTGTGGAAAACGTTTTACCACGTATGAGAAGGTGGAGACGATACCTTTGATTGTCATCAAGCGTGACAAGAATCGTGAGACATATGACCGTTCCAAGATTGAGTCCGGTGTTGTACGTTCCTGTCATAAACGTCCGGTATCCGTAGATCAGATCGAAGCATGCGTCGACGAAATCGAGAACAAGATTTTCAATCTCGGTGTGCGGGAGATCGAGAGTGAGAAGATCGGTGAGATTGTGATGGATCAGATTCGAGATCTGGATCAGGTTGCGTATGTGCGTTTTGCATCCGTTTACCGTCAGTTCAAGGATGCTGATACCTTTATGAGTGAGCTGAAGAAGCTTCTGGACACAAAGTAAGGGAAACGGAAAGGGATGCTATGGACTATATCAAGCTGATCGAGGGTGCAGAGGGCGAGATTGTTGAGAAGAAATCCCGTTTTATAGCCCAGGTTGCCCCAGTTGAGACAGAAGAAGAGGCGTATGCTTTTATCGAGAAGATCAAGAAGAAGCATTACGATGCAAGGCATAACTGTTTTGCATTTTCTGTGGGCGCAGAAATGCCGTTGCTTCGTTTTTCGGATGATGGAGAACCGCAGGGAACCGCAGGAAAGCCGATGCTGGAGCTGATTCAGAATTCCGGAATCCATGATATCTGTGTGGTAGTGACACGGTATTTCGGAGGTACATTACTTGGTACGGGCGGACTTGTCCGTGCATACACGCAGGCAACGAAGGAAGCCTTGGAAGCGTGCACGACGAAGTTAATGCAGCAATTACTTCCGGTTTTCATCCGGACGAATTACACGGATATGGGAAAAATACAATATATCCTGAATACGAGACAGGTTGCGATTATCAACACGGAATTTGCAGAGGATGTGGTCTTTACGGTACATATTCCGGTCGGTGATGCAAAAGCAATCTTAAAAGAGATAACCGATGCGACGAATGCAAGAGTGCAGATTGAAGAACAGGACGAGATCTTTGGATGATCCCGTCCTGTTCTTCGTTTGTATCATATTAAATTTATGTTTCAACTATCTGAAAATACCATATCATAGAATATAATTCACGAAGAAATACGCGATGGCAATTAGTAAAAACACCGGAATCCATCTGGCGAGTGTCCGGCTTTTTCTGATGAACACCGAAAGCACAAGCGATAGAAGACAGGCGAGCAGGCTGACAAGTGTTACCTGCAATAGCGTTGCAGTTCCATAGGTAATTATGTTGCACAGCATGCCGATTCCGTAGATTGGAAGGATACCAGCCAGAAGCCCTGCGCATAAAATACTATATCTGCGTCTGCCGGAAAGTGCAATGTAGATGCCACGCTCCTGATCCTGTAAGAACAGCATCAGACTGAATAATGAGGCAAACAGGATGAGCAGACAGGTACATTCGAAGATTGGAAGCTGGATACGGTAGGCATTTTCCTTATAATCATAAGCACCATCTGTGACGGACGACATACGGAAGATCGTATCGCTGTCCATGTATGTCTGCATACGGCTTTTTAAATCTTCGGATAACGCTGCATCGTCAATCGTGTCAACTAAGATCTGTGGGGAAGCAACCTTGAAGATATAATGGAAGAATGTCTCGCTGATGGCAGAGGAAAGTGTGCTTGCACTTGTCTCGTACAAGGAAATCTTCGGTTCTCCGGAACCATCAATATAGCCGGAGAAAAATCCGTCTGGCAGGACGAAGCCGCATTCAGCATCGCCCGCCTGGACATCCTGGATCACTTCGTTGGACGTGTCAACATAATAAAACTGATAGAGCGAAGCGCTGGCATTTAATTCGTTTTTGAAATGCGTTGTATATGCACTGGTATCCTCCAGATATACGGCAACACGGATCTCTGTGGACCGGCTCTTCGCCGGAAGCAATGCGTAGATTCCGGTTAAAATGAGCAGGACGCCCAGCATGCACCAGTATAATTTTCGGTGTAAAATTCGTTTCCATGCGACAATCAGTCGATTCATAACATAACTCCCAAATGTTTAATAAAGTGCGTGGCAGAAAAGCTGCATTACATATGTTCCCGGCAGATATGGACGGATCTGCTGTATCACCTTTGGCAGCAGGACATCCGGCAGAAGTCCGCCACCACAGTAGGCGAGCACCAGTACGACAAAAAGCAGACAGATATTTGCGGAAAAGGTACTTCTGGAAAAGGTTGCGATTCCGGCGATCAGCAGTGCAATCAAAAGCAGTGCCGGGATGATTGTTAAAAGCCCGGTCGCATTTGCGTGTCCCATCCAGACAGAGATGCCGATATAGCACGGCAGAAACAGGATATACAGAGCAAAAAATGTATGGATCGTGTTTGCTGCCAGTATATGTCCTCGGTTTAGATGATACAGCTTCATGCATTCACGGATGCCATTTCCGGTGCCCTGTAAATAGGGAATCAGAAGAAACGCCAGAAAACAGAGGCTTAATATAATTGCAAATGCGGCATAGTGCTGTGTGAGTGACACACTTCCTGCATCTTCTGCCGATATTGTTTCCATATAATTTGTTTTGTTCATAACACGGTCAAGGTATACGAAGTTCACGCGGTTGGAAAGCTCGTGTACCTGTTCCGGCGTAAATTCGTGGGCACGTGTCGTGTCAAGTCCGCTGTAAATACCAGCCTGTGCAGTTCCAAGCATTCCGGCGTAGGACATGAATAATTCATTGATAATATAAGCGGAGATGGAGCTGTTATCGTAGACGACGATGTCGAGTGGCACATTTGTGCTGTCCATGATTCCGGAGAAAAACTGTTCCGGAACGATGATCAGATACAGGATTTCGTGTGAAGCAAGCTTGTTGTAGCCTTCTTCGACACTGTTTACCTGAACGAGCTGGACAGTTTCCTCCATTCCTTCTAAATCCTGTAACATACCGATACCAAGCTGGTTTAAATCCAGATTGTTGTCCTGTGGCAGATAGTATCCGATGGAAATCGCGGAAAATACATTCTCTTTATACAGATGTCTGGACAGATAAAATCCTGCGGTTCCGGTCAGGAGAAGTAACAGTAACAGAGAGACAAACATAGACGGGATATAGTGTAACAGCCGTTTGCAGTTGGCACGGATGAAATTAAAAAACATATGGATATAAGACATAAGTTCCTCTTAACTAATTTCGTAACAGATCAATATAATTTGAGCCCTCTGGCAGATGTGAGGCGTCACAAAGTCTGCCATTTTTCAGAAGATAGACTGTGTGGCAGAACTGAAAAACGGCTTCCTCATGGGAGGCAATCACAATGGAATTTCCAAGACTTAAATAATAACGCATGAACTGCATGGCATCCTGCTTGGCTGGCAGATCCAACGCCGCAAATGGCTCATCCATCAACAGAATCTGTGGTGCATCGAGCAGGGCACATGCGAGACTGAGCCGTTTTTTCATACCGCCGGACATATTTTTGACCGGAGTATCCAGAAATGTCTGGATTCCAAGCTGTGCAAGCGGTGGCGTCTGCAACGTATGCAGAATCTCTGCTTTTCGTTTGTTTGTCCACATGCGCAGATTGTCTAAAGGCTTTAATTCATCATAAAGCGGATTTTCCTGTGGCACATAACCAATCCGGATATCTGGGGTGCCTGCGTATTTTTTGGCAATGCAGGATAATAATGTAGATTTCCCTGAGCCATTGATACCTAAGATGCCGATGGCGCACCCTTCCGGAATGGGAAAAGATACATCATTTAATATCTGTTTTTTTCCATATGATTTTGTGATATGTTCAACCTGAAACATAATAGCTCCTTTTTGATCCGGAGATGAACGTGTATTGTCTGTCAATAAAATATCAGTATACATCCGGGTATTCCTGTTCTGACAATAAAGATAGCATTTTTAAGTATAATATACAAGTAGAAAGCATGTATAAGTGGATTTTCTCTATGGACTTTATATTATAAATTTGCTATAATTTTAAACATATATGACATGACGTGTATTTACACGTAACGGAAATTTGGTAGAACGAAAGATATGGGGTACATACATTATGAATGGAACGAGATTAGCAAAGAAAAATGATTTGGCGATGAAGTTGATGGTTGCCTTTGCAATCGCGAAGATTGCAGTATTGATTATCAATCATAAAACACAGAAGGGATTTGTGCCGCTGCTGGTATTATTCTCATTGTTTGCGGTTGGAAATGTTGTGTTCCAGTTGATCAATGACCGCAGCGAACTGATGAAATTCACATCCGTTACAGCATTTTCTGTATTGGTGCTTGTGTCAGCATTTGTGTCAGGATCGGTGATGGATGCACTTCCGATCTTTATTGCGATGGGCATGTGTATTATCTACATGGATACATTTCATATACGTGTAACCTGTGGTGCATCAACACTTGGTATTCTGGTTGAGACGATCATCCAGATTGTAAAGCATGGATTTGCTCCATCCGTTACATGGATTGAGATTCTGCTTCTGGCAGTTATTTTCACATTTGGTATTCTGATGGCATGTAGCATTACCCTGCGTGAGCAGGAAACCGATCGTCAGGAGATCGAGTACCATGTTGCATATCAGGAAGAAATCACAGAGAACATGGTAAAGGTTGTAGATAACGGAAATGCACATATTGAACAGCTCCAGTCAAAGCTTGATAACTTCCAGGCGGCGACAGCGGAGGTTACCAAATCTGTGGATGCGATTTCAACCGGCATTACAGACACCGCAGAGAATATGGAAGTATCGACAACGATGACACAGCAGATTCAGGAGATCATCGACAATCTGATCGATGTCAAGGACAACACTGTACAGTCAACGCACCGTGCAATCGAATCTGTAAAGTCCGGTTTAGATATTATTGAAAGCCTGAAAGACAAATCAGATGATATCAATGTAGCCAATGAAGATGTAACCCGTGTATCGGAAGAACTCTGTGAGAAGATCCAGTCTGCAGAGGAGATTACACAGATTATCTATCAGATTTCCAGCCAGACAAACCTCCTTGCATTAAATGCAAGTATCGAGGCAGCACGTGCAGGAGAGCAGGGACGTGGATTTGCGGTTGTTGCAGATGAAATCCGTAAATTAGCGGATGATACAAGAAGCTCAATCGACAGTATCACACAGCTTCTGAAGGGTGTGACAGATCTTGCCAATCATACATCGGATCTTGTCCGCAGAAGTGTAGAGGCAGTATCGGAGCAGGCAAAATACATCGAGGCGGCAGATGGAAGCTTCCAGACAATTGCCGGGGCTGTGGAAAAGTTATCCGGTGATATGAAGCAGCTTGATAAGTTGTCCGGTAATCTGGATGCATCGAACAATTCTATCATTGACGGATTGGCAAACCAGCAGGCAGCTAGTGAGGAGATTGCAGCAAATGCGCAGTCATCCGCGAATCTGTGTGAGACAAACTTGAATGAATTAAACGGTGTGATTGATGAGTTAAATGAGATTGCAAAGATTATCGGAAGTCTGCGCGCAGCGGATTTAGAAGAGATCAATAAGATGTTAGATGAGACGACCGTTCAGACTGTATCTCGTGATACAACCGATTATTCAGATTATTTTTCAGAGGATGATGGACAGGAAGCAGAGGCTCCTGCGAGTGCATCCGCAGAGGAGTCCGAATCCGAAGAGACAGAACCGGTGGAGACAGATTCAACGGAAGAGACAGAAACGGTGGAGACAGATTCAACCGAAGGTGCGTCGGAGGGAAAATGCGAAGATTCTGAGGATACACAGGTTGGGATAGATGAAGCATCTGAATCCTGGGAAGATGCAGAAGACTGCGAAGAAAACAATGGAATAGAAGAAAACCGGGATGAAGAAGCAGCTGAAGATGAAGAGATAAGTGAAGATTCCGAACCGGAAGATGATACATCATATGATGCAGATACAGACGAAGAGGATTCTGATCAGGAATAATCAGTAGTCCTCCTCGATAACCTGAAAGTCAAGATAATCAAAATCAATGGATTCAATGAAATTATCCTGCGTGAACCGGGTTCTTGCATGACGGATAAAATCCTGCTGGTTTGATTTCAACCAGATAGGCTTTGCCAGATCAAAGGTGTAGCATAGCTCGTCAAGGGCGGCATACACCTTTTTTGTACGCGTCAAGGTGTAGTCCTCAATGCAGACAGTATGGTCTTTGACGAGACGGTTATCTTTCATTATTTTTCCCCAGATGCGAAACATAGTATCACCTGCCTTGCTTATATAGTTATTGAAGTGGATCGTTCTATAATTATATCGGTCATAGGACAAAAAAACAAGTAAAATAGCAAACGATTTATAAAGGAGCAACAGCATGAGTTACAAATTGATTACCAAAGATGGAAGCGCCAAGCGTGGCGAATTTACGACACCGCATGGCGTAATCCAGACGCCGGTCTTTATGAATGTCGGCACAGCAGCTGCAATCAAGGGTGCAGTTTCAACCGAGGATCTGCAGACAATCGGAACACAGGTTGAACTGTCGAACACCTATCATCTGCATGTAAGACCAGGTGATGAGGTTGTGAAAAAACTTGGCGGACTACACAAGTTTATGGTGTGGGACAAGCCAATCCTGACAGATTCCGGTGGATTTCAGGTGTTCTCACTTGCCGGACTCAGAAAGATTAAAGAAGAAGGTGTGACATTTCATTCGCATGTCGATGGACGTCTCATATTTATGGGACCAGAGGAGAGCATGCAGATTCAATCGAATCTTGCATCTACGATTGCAATGGCATTTGATGAATGTGCACCGGCAAAGGCAGACCGGTCCTACATCCAGCCATCGGTAGACCGTACAACACGCTGGTTAGAGCGGTGCAAGCGGGAGATGCAGAGGCTGAATAGCCTGGAGGATACAATCAACAAACAACAGATGTTATTCGGCATCAATCAGGGTGGTGTTATAGATGATATCCGCATCGAGCATGCGAAGCGGATTGCAGACATGGATTTAGATGGTTATGCAATCGGCGGGCTGGCAGTTGGAGAGACACATGCAGAGATGTATCGGATTATCGAGTCGGTTATTCCGTATCTGCCGGAGAACAAGCCAACCTATCTGATGGGCGTTGGTACACCGGCGAATATACTGGAAGCTGTAGAGCGTGGGGTTGATTTCTTTGATTGTGTATATCCATCCCGGAATGGCAGACATGGTCATGTATATACAAACCATGGTAAGCTGAATCTGTTCAATGCAAAATATGAACTGGATGAGCGTCCGATCGAGGAAGGCTGTGGATGCCCGGCGTGCAAGAAGTATTCGAGAGCCTATATCCGCCATCTGCTCAAAGCAAAGGAAATGCTTGGAATGAGATTTTGCGTCTTGCATAATTTATATTTTTATAATAATATGATGAGTGAGATTCGGGAGGCAATCGAAGAACATCGTTATAGTGAATATAAACGACAGAAATTAGAAGGCTTTCAAAATCAAGAATAAATAAAAGGAGTTTTAAGACATGTTATTAACATTACTGGAATCAACAGCAACAACTGCAAAGCAGCCAAGTGGACTGTTCTGGGTCATCTACATTGTAATCTTAGTCGGATTCATGTGGTTACTGATCATCCGCCCACAGAAGAAGCAGAAGAAACAGATGGAAGATCTGCACAAGGCAATGGAACCGGGCGATAACATCATGACCACCGGTGGTTTCTATGGTACAATCCTTGATATTGTGGATGATACAACGGTTATCGTAGAGTTCGGTAACAATAAGAACTGCCGTATTCCAATGCATAAGAATGCAATCGCTGAGATTGAAAAAGCAGGTTCTGCAGTCGTAAAGGATGAGGAAGAGGATACACCGGTAAAGGACGAGAAAAAGGAAGACAAAAAAGCAGATAAGAAGCTTGGAAAGACAAAGGAATAATCCTGTTTTGCCGCGGGAAATGCAGGCATTTGCCATGTTTGCATATTCTACAAAAAAAGACAAAAAAGGTGTAGACGAAATTATGACTTTGTGAGAAAATATAGTTGATGGTGTTTTGTATGTAAGAAACATCTCTCTATAAAATTTTAATATTGAAAGGAGTTCCACAATGATTTACACGAAGGAAGTTGAAAACATGTGCCCAGTAGCCAAGGGCGCAAAGCATGAGCCAGCTCCTATTCCTGAAGAAGGAAAGTGGGTACACTCAAAGAAGATTGAAGATATCTCTGGTTTTACACATGGTGTTGGCTGGTGCGCACCACAGCAGGGTGCTTGTAAACTTTCACTGAACGTTAAGGATGGCGTAATTGAAGAGGCTTTGGTTGAGACAATCGGTTGTTCCGGTATGACACATTCTGCAGCTATGGCAGCAGAGGTTCTGCAGGGTAAGACAATCCTTGAGGCTCTGAACACAGACCTTGTATGTGATGCTATCAATACAGCTATGAGAGAGCTGTTCCTTCAGATTGTTTATGGTCGTACACAGAGTGCTTTCTCTGATGACGGTCTTGCAGTTGGAGCAGGTCTTGAGGATCTTGGTAAGGGTCTTCGTTCTCAGGTTGGTACAATGTACGCAACAAAGGAGAAGGGTGTTCGTTACCTTGAGATGGCTGAGGGCTATGTAACAGGTATTGCACTTGATGCAGACAACGAAGTAATCGGATACCAGTTCGTTTCTCTTGGAAAGATGACAGACTTCATTAAGAAGGGTGATGATCCGAACACAGCATGGGAGAAGGCAAAGGGTCAGTATGGCCGTGTTGCTGATGCAGTGAAGATTATCGATCCTAGACAGGAATAAGAGGAAAGGAGAAACGACAATGGCTTTATTTGAATCATATGAAAGAAGAATTGACCAGATTAACGCTGTATTGAACAGCTATGGTATCAGCTCTATTGAAGAAGCTGAGAAGATTACAAAGGACGCTGGACTTGATGTTTACGATCAGGTTAAGAAGATTCAGCCAATTTGTTTTGAGAATGCTTGCTGGGCTTACACAGTTGGTGCAGCAATCGCAATTAAGAAGGGTTGCAGAAGAGCAGCAGATGCTGCAGCAGCAATCGGTGAAGGACTTCAGTCTTTCTGTATCCCGGGTTCTGTTGCTGATCACCGTAAGGTAGGTCTTGGACATGGTAACCTTGGTAAGATGCTCCTTGAGGAAGAAACAGAGTGCTTCTGTTTCCTTGCAGGACATGAGTCATTCGCAGCTGCTGAGGGTGCAATCGGTATCGCAGAGAAGGCTAACAAGGTACGTCAGAAGCCACTTCGTGTTATCTTGAATGGTCTTGGTAAGGATGCAGCTCAGATTATCTCACGTATCAATGGATTTACATTTGTTGAGACAAAGTACGATTATAAGGCAGCTAAGCTGAACGTAGTATATGAGAAGCCATACTCAACAGGTCTTCGTGCAACTGTTAAGTGTTACGGTGCTGACGATGTTCAGGAAGGTGTTGCAATCATGCATCATGAGAACGTTGGTGTATCTATCACAGGTAACTCAACAAACCCAACACGTTTCCAGCATCCGGTAGCAGGTACATACAAGAAGGAATGTATCGAGCAGGGTAAGAAGTACTTCTCCGTAGCATCCGGTGGTGGTACAGGTCGTACACTTCACCCAGATAACATGGCAGCAGGTCCTGCTTCTTATGGTATGACAGATACTATGGGACGTATGCACAGTGATGCACAGTTCGCAGGTTCTTCATCTGTACCAGCTCACGTAGAGATGATGGGTCTGATCGGTATGGGTAACAACCCTATGGTTGGTGCTACTGTTGCAGTCGCAGTTTCTGTTGAGGAAGCAGCAAAGGCTGGTAAGTTCTAAGAAAATGGCGTAAATGCTAGATTTTTAGAAGTAGTCAAAAGTGATAAAAAGTGGTAAAATGTACATCGTTTGACACCTATTTGACACTTAATTGACACATCAACTTGACACACAAATAGTCAAATATATGGGAACCTTTCTTAAATGATTGGTTCCCTTTTTATTGCATTTTTTCTAAGTCTTTTCTAAGCCATTCCACATCTCTCTCTGTATAAGTGGATTCGGTTATATCTTGTATATTATTTTCCACAAAATGTAAATCTGGGCTCGCGGGAGAGAAATTAAGCGGAAAAACCCACGGTGTGGGCGTAGACAGAGAAAAGCAAGCAGAAAACCCCAAACCGGAAACTAATCGGAAAGATACGGAGATGAAACTGGGTGTGAGGGAGAGAAATTAAGGGGAAAAACCCACGGCGTGGGCGTAGACAGAGAAAAGCAAGCAGAAAACCCAAACAGGAAATTAATATAGTAAATATCTGGAAATCAGGGTTGAAATCATATCCATGACAGAAGAAAATTACACATTGTTATTTCCATATATGTATGATAATGTTAAAATGAATGAAAGAATTTTGCAACAATCCTTTGTATATTTGTGAGGAGGAAAAATATGTCATTAAAGTTAAAAGATGAGGATTCCACAAAACGCATGAAAGACCTACAGGAAGAATTAAAAGATTCTTCACTGGGGGAATTCAGCGATTTAGAACAGGATCCATATGTGATTGAAACAACAAGGACAACTCCGATTGAACGTCCGGAGTATTATACGGATAGAAAATCTGTATATGAGCCTGCAGGAAATCCATATATTTTGTCAGAGGAAAAACAAGCGCGGATCTTTGGAGAAGATTTAGGAGACAAAGAAATAAGAAAAAAGTCTGTCCGTAAGGAAGTGATGATAGTTATGTTTGTCGGACTGGCTTTGCTGTTTGCGGGACTTGCGGCATATGTACATAATGATCTGTTTTTAAGAAAAGCTGAGACCGTACCAGGTATTGTAACAGAAAAACGTATGCATAGAAATCATGCAACTTGCACCATCTTTGTGGATTATGAAGTAGATGGAAAAACATATAATGAGATATATGTGGGTGATGGACATGATATGCAGATAGGGCAGAAGGTAACGGTATATTATAATCCGGAGAAACCAACCAAAATAACGGATGGAAGGAAAATCCCGACAATGTCTGTCTATCTTGTTATAATAGGAGGGGCTTTGTTCCTGATAGGCGGCTATCTCGTATTCTGGATGAACCAGAATCCTGACAAGGGAATTGAGATTTATAACAGGATATTCAAGAAGCGTGACAAATAAACAGAATCTGTGTGTAATAGAAGAAGTTTTGTAAAACTTTAAACTATAAGTACATAGATAAAGAAAAATCTGATGTGGATATCCGGGAAATTGTGCTGAATACAAAACCGGACATCCTGCTTGGAAATGATTTTGATGCTGTGGTGGATGTACCGACAGATACAACGATTTATTCATTTAATAAGATGCTACAGCTGCTTTCTTCGAACAATCGATTCCTTAATGAATATTGCATAATTGTATAGAAAATGTACCAAAAATGCAGAAAAATGTAATAGTGATTTTCAGACATACATGGTACAATATTGAGTGGATGCAGGAATGTGAATTTTGCACCAAAGAAAATATGCGATTGGAGTCGCATAGCAATCAATTAACTTGTTGTTAGGGAGGGTTTACGTATGAATGGTTCAACAATTGCAATTATTATTATCATTGTGGCATTATTGGTAATCCTATTTACCAGTTATGTCAAATCACCACCGGATAAGGCGTATATTATTTCCGGTTTAAGAAAGACACCGAAGATTCTGATTGGTAAAGCTGGTTTGAAGCTTCCGTTCTTCGAGCGGAAGGATGAGCTTCTGATCAAGCAGATCAGTATCGATATCAAGACGGGCGATTATGTTCCGACACTGGATTTCATCGGTGTGAACATTGATGCGGTTGCGAAGGTTAAGATCCGTACGGATGAAGAAGGTATCCAGCTTGCCATGAAGAACTTCCTGAATATGAAGGAACCGCAGATTATGGAAGCACTGGTGGATTCTCTGCAGGGTAATATGCGTGAGATCATCGGTACGATCAGTCTGAAGGATTTGTGTAACGATCGTAAGTCCTTCGGTGATCAGGTGCAGGAGAAGGCACAGGTGGATATGAACCGTCTGGGTATTGAGATTATTTCCTGCAACATCCAGCACGTAGAGGATCAGAATGACCTGATTATCGCACTTGGTCAGGATAATATGGCAGCGATTCAGAAGAATGCAAGTATCGCCAAGGCAAACGCAGACCGTGATGTAGCGATCGCACAGGCGCAGGCGAGAAAAGAAGCGAACGATGCGAAGGTATTATCCGATACGGAAATTGCTGTTAAGCAGAATGAGCTGTCAATCAAGAAGGCAGAATTAAAGACAATCGAAGATACGAAGAATGCGGAAGCAGATGCAGCTTACGAGATTCAGAAGGAAGCACAGCGTAAGACAATCGAGGTTACAAAGACCGAGGCAGATATCGCACGTCAGGAGAAGGAAGTTGACCTGAAGAAGAAGGAAGCTGAGGTTATGGAGCAGTCTCTGGATGCGGATATCCGTAAGAAAGCGGAGGCAGACAAGTTCGCAAGACAGCAGCAGGCAGATGCAGAGCTCTATAAGCGTCAGAGAAATGCTGAGGCAGATAAGTTCGAGAAGCAGCAGGAAGCCGAAGCGAAGAAGGCACAGGCAGAAGCAGAGCTTTTCGCAAAGCAGCAGGAGGCGGAAGGTATCCGTGCTGTCGGTGAGGCAGAGGCGAAGGCAATCGAGGCAAAGGGTCTTGCAGAGGCAGAAGCCTTAGAGAAGAAAGCCGAAGCGATGAAGAAATATGGACAGGCAGCCATGATGGAAATGATCGTGAAGGCATTGCCGGAGATGGCAAAGGCAATCGCAGAGCCACTCTCTACGATCGACAAGGTTACGATCATTGACGGTAACGGCGAGGGTTCCGGTGTTGGTTCAATGGGGTCGTATGTGCCACAGGTACTTGCGAAGACGATGGAGTCTGTGAAGGAAGTCACCGGTATCGATATCGCAGATATTATGCGTGCTAGTACATACGATGCGAAGGTTAACAAGAATGTGAACATCACAGGCTTGGACGGAATCAAGGTAGAAGCTCCTGCAGATGCGGTAACTTCCGCGGAAGCAACTGTGGAGTAAGATATTGTGTAAAACAAATAACTTTTAAGATAAAAGGAAAGGCACCTTAACTGGTGCCTTTCTTTTTATCGATACTATTTTATTCATTGTGAAAGTGAATGAAACTTGATTCACGAAATCTTGCAGTTTTATCACGTAAAAAAGCAGGTAACGGGAATCGAACCCGCCTATCCAGCTTGGGAAGCTGGTGTTCTACCAATGAACTATACCTGCAATAAAATAAATATAGTACAGACAGGCGCGAAAGTCAAGCATTGGATTGCCCGGAAGAATGCAGCCAAAAAGGGTTATTGTAAATCGCGGAATCCTATATTATAATATTTTATTATGCTGAAATCAGATCTGGAAGGAGTAAGGTAGGAAATGTCTTTTAACAATAATACAAAGACAGACATTCAGATAAGAAGATTTACATTTCGGATCGTTATTGTGTTTTTGCTTGCCATTACAGTTGCAACAGGAACCATCACTTTGATACTGACAAGAAAAACCTCCCGGGAAATGAAATCAAAGGTTGTAAACCTGATACAGGCAAACACCCAATTGCAGATATCAAATCTCAATCAGTATCTGGGAAGAATCGAAGATACCGCAGCATTGCTGTTCTCGGATGATATCTATTGTGAGTATGATGCAACGAAAGAGGGGCAGGATGCATTCGAGAAGATACAGCAGGAAACAGCGATTGAAAAACGTTTGCAGGATATTAATATTCTTCAGAATTTCTCTGATTTTGGAATTGTATACGCAGATGACTCATCGCTTGGCGCAATATCGAATACGATGCTCGAGTTGTTCCCGGATGGTGGACTTTATGCGTATCTGGAAGGCCATATTACGGACGAGAGGAAAGAGTCCGGCTGGTTTTTCGATTTTGAGCGGTGCTATGACCGGCTGTATTACGTAAAAAAATTGAATGCGCATGCAATCATTGTGGCAGCATTTTATAGCCGGGAACTGAGCAAGTCTTTTACAGATATGGAGGATGTGCCGGGGATGCAGAGCTATCTTGTGGATTCAGACCATTCAATCGTCTATGCGGAATCAGGAGAGATACTTGGACGGAATGCAGAAGAAGTCTGGAACAGTCTGCCAGATGGATATAGCAATTACTGGATTATAAGCGACAGGGAAGTTGTAGTAGCCGGGACCTGTAAGAACGACTGGCAGGTAATATGTGTGGCTCCGGAGAACGTGTTATTTGCGGAACAGCTTGGAATCACCCGGTTTGCTATAATTGTATATATTATTATGCTTGTGGTTGCTATGACGGCGGCAGGAATCCTGTATTCACAGGTGGCAGTAAAGGATGGCGTGCTTTCGCAGATCAGGCAGAAAGCAGATTACGATCAGCTGACAAATGTGTTGAATAAGCAATCATTCCGTGATCTGGTAGATACAAAGCTTGCACATGCAGGAGAAGGAACAAAGCATATCTGCATGATGCTGGATATGGATAATTTTAAGATGGTAAATGATACATATGGGCATCAGGAAGGAGATAAATTCCTTGAGAAATCCGTAGTAATCTTCCGGGAAAATCTTGGAACACAGGCAATCATCGGGCGTATGGGCGGAGATGAGTTTGCGGTGTACATTCCATTTGAACATGAGGAAGAGACTGTTATACGGGAGGAGGTTGCCCGGAGGCTGGATGCACTTTTGGATGCATTTCATAAGCAGTTTGATACACACTATGAATCGTGCAAAGTCTCACTTTCAGCAGGAATCTGTCTGAGAATTGCGGTAGATGGAATAAAACTTGGATTCGAGGAATCTTATCAGATGGCGGACCGTGCGCTATACGTATCAAAAGAAAACGGAAAACATCAATACAATTGGTATGAGGATTGATTGGCAGATATGAGGTACATGGGTAAAATGAAAAATAAATATCGTGGAATCAGCATCTGTCTCATTGTATGTCTGATTTTCTTATCCGGGTGTTCCGGAAATAGCAAACCGGTAGTCTATGAATCCACGACGGAGATTTCTTACTCCTGGTGGGGAAATGATGACCGGCATCGGTACACACTACAGGCATTGGACATATTTACAGAACAAAACCAGGGACAGATAGAGGTGCAGGCAAACTATGGAAGCTGGGGAGGATACGAGAACAAAATGCATATTTATATGCGCTCCCACAATGCACCGGATGTGATGCAGATCAATTATGCATGGCTGTCGGAATATGCAGATGAAGAAACTGGTTTTTATAATCTGTATGATCTGAAAGACATCATTCATCTGGAAAACTACACTCCGGAAGAACTTGCTTATGGGGAAATGGACGGAAAACTGTATGCCGTTCCGATTTCATTTAATACACCAATGTTTTATTATAACAAGACGATTTACGCATCGTATGGCCTGGAGATCCCGAAGACGTGGGATGATCTTTTTGCAGCGGCTAAGGTTATGAGCCGGGATGGAATCTACCCGCTTGGAACGACAAAAAAACAACTCTTTCTGATGCTGGTTGCATATCTTGAACAGATAACGGGAAAGGAGTCCGTGAAAGCAGATGGGTCATTACAGCTGACGAAAGCGGATATTGCATTTATGCTTGATTTCTACAAGCGTCTGATTGATGAAGATGTGCTGATGCCAATCGACTCCTTTGAACGAAATGCATTTTCGACAGGAAAGGCAGCGGGAGCGCTTGCGTGGATCAGTGATGCAGCAAATTATTGTACGCCATTGGAAAAGAACGGTTCGGAGGTTATTGTAGGCGATTATCTGCAGGATGCAGCTGCGAAGAAATTCGGATGGTGTGTAAAACCGGCTACGATGTATGCCATCAGTGCAACAACGGAGTATCCGGAGGAATCAGCAAAACTTCTGGAGTTTCTGCTTAATAGCAGGGATATGGCACAGCTGCAGGGAACCGAAAAAGGTATTCCAATCAGTGACGCGGCAAAGGCAGCACTGCAGGAAACACAAAAGCTCAGCGGCTATGAGAAACAGGCAGATGACATGCGTGAAAATTACGCAGACCGGCTGGAGATATTGCAGCCGGTATTGGAAAACGAAAGTGTCTATGATGGATTTAAGGTCAATGCGGACTATTATATCTATGATAAGCTTTCCGAAGATGAAGTCGTAGAAAAATTATATGAAGCAATTTACTGATATCGGGAAAACAATATAGTGTGATTGCATAGACCATTACAGAAGAATACATAGAAGGAAGGATGAACAAAGTGGCATATAAAAGTGTAGATGAATTAGAGCATTTCCGGTTTGACGACTGTCAGATCGATACATTTGCAGTGACAGAGAATGGTGTGGAGCTTATGGTAGAAGCACTGATTGTGAAAGCGGACAACAGCCAGAATACAAATTATACAGAAAGCTACGCCGGTACGACGAAGATCCGGATTACTGATGGAAAGCTGATCCGCTGTGTGCGTGATGGATACAAGTATTATGATGCAAATGATGTGCTGCAGTCCGAGGTTCCTGACTACGAGCTTTCCGTAGTGGAGACAGCAGAGTTCCCAAAGAGCTGCGAGGGTGCATATCTCTTTGAGATGAAGCAGGATGCAGATGGGTATGTGCTTGGAATCGAATTTGTTGATCCGGAAGATCAGACGGTAGGTGATTCGTATCAGGTCTATGTGACAGGAACGCAGGTGGCTATGCTGTGGGAGCAGTATATGAACCGGGTGCAGTCATAATGCAGGCGCGAATGCCGGCAGGATGAATATTATGGATAAAAATATTGTGCAGGTAAGTAGTTACCGGTATTGAAAATGTAGAAATTTTTGCGGTTATTTCAGAAAAATGTAGCAAAATTCATAATTGACAATTAAAAAAGTATAAGTATAATATTGGTAGTACCAAAGTGGTGCTACCAATTTGCTTTTTATAGGAGTTAGAGAATCATTATGAAATACTTACGACAGTTTCTGTTAATCTTGTTTATCTCCTTTTTAGGAGAGTTGTTAAAATACTTCCTGCCATTGCCGATACCGGCAAGTATCTATGGTATGGTGATTTTATTTATCGGATTGCTCAGTGGAATCATCAAACTCGATGCGGTGAAGGATGTCGGGAAATTCCTGATCGAGATCATGCCGGTCATGTTTATACCGGCAGGGGTTGGTCTGATGGCATCATGGGGTACATTGAAACCGGTGTTAGTACCGGTCAGTGTGATCACGGTTGTAGCACTCGTTGCGGTTATGGGTGCAACCGGACGTGTATCCCAATGTGTGATCAAGAAATCCAAAGCAAAAGAAAAGGCAAAGGAGCAGGAGATATGAAAGATTTATTTCAGACATCCATGTTCGCAGGTGTGACACTCAGTCTGCTTGCGTATCTGGCAGGTTTATTATTAAAGAAAAAGTTTAAGCTTGGAATCTTCAATCCATTGCTCATCTCGATAATCCTTACGATCATCGTGCTTGTATGTGCGCATATTGATTACGATACGTATAACAAGGGTGCCGTGTACTTAAGCTGGTTTCTGACACCGGCTACGGTCTGCCTGGCGATTCCGCTGTATGAGCAGTGGCAGTTGCTAAAGCGGAATGTCAAAGCGGTGATGCTTGGAATTACAGCAGGTGTACTTACGAGTCTGACGACGGTATTTGTACTGTCGAAGCTCATGGGACTTACTCATCAGGAATATGTCACAATGCTTCCGAAGTCCATTACGACAGCCATCGGTATGGGAGTATCGGAAGAACTTGGCGGTTATGTGACAATCACGGTTGCCGTCATCGTTGTAACAGGTGTGATTGGCAACATCTTAGGCGAGTTCATATGTAAGCTCTTCCGTATTACGGAACCAATCTCCAAGGGACTTGCACTTGGGTCTTCGTCCCATGCAATCGGAACAGCCAAGGCAATCGAGATGGGAGAAGTGGAAGGTGCGATGAGCAGTCTGGCAATCGCCGTCACCGGAATCCTGACGGTTGTACTCGCATCCGTCTACGCGAATTTCATGTAAGGAAGGCAAAGAATATAATTGCAGATTGCGCATCAAGGATTATGAATGTGAAATGCATATATTTTAATATTAATTCGTGAATATGCATATGTTTGAAACTTAGAAGTTCTTAGTGTTCTGTGAGTTATTCAGCAATGTTTGAACACGATGTTCAAACAAGCCGCCATTGAGCCATGGATGGCGAATTGGCGGCGGTTGCGTGAGAAAATGATGTGTATATCAGAACAGTTAGAACTTCTTGGTTTCAATACATCGCATATGAAATGAAATAATATTAAAATATATGCATCACAACATATGCAATTAGAAATTAGGAGGTGTTCGTTATGATTATTACAATTGGTAGAAAATGTGGCTGCTGTGGCGACGAAATCGGTCATGCGTTGGAACAGATCTATCATATTCCATTTTATGATCGGTCGGTCATCTCAGAGCTTGCAAAAGGGTATGGGATGTATGACCGGTATCCGGATTTCTATGGGGAAACCCCGATGGATACACTGATGTACACGATATCCCAGACAGAGAGTGAAAACGTGTTTTATGAGACACCGAAGAAAGCATTGTCCGAAATCTTAGACGGAAAAAACTGTATTATTTTAGGTCGATGTGGTAATTATGTATTCAAGGACCGGAAGGATAAGCTTGCAATCTTCCTGACCGGGGATGATGCGATGCGGATCGAGTCGATCGCGAAGAAGCATGGAATCCCGGAGCGCCAGGCGAAGAAGCTTGTACAGACAACCGATGAACGCCGGGCGGCATACCACAAATATTATACCGGGGAGACATGGGGCATGGCAGAAAATTACGATCTGTGCCTGAATGTTTCGAAGCTTGGTACGGCAGGTACGATTGCAATGATTGAGCAATATATCAGACAGACTGGATTAGAGTAGGTGATGAGAAAATGGAGAAACAGACAACACAGGAATATGAAAAAGCAATCGCCTATATCATAGACCGGATCAAAGAAGGGTCACTGCAGCTAGGCAGCAAGCTTCCACCGGAACGAAAGATTGCCGAGGAACTTGGCATCGGCAGGAATTCCATCCGGGAGGCAATCAGTATCCTGCATGGTATGGGACTGATTGAACGGGTACAGGGTTCCGGCAATTATGTGTCAAAGCATGTCGGCGAGTCTATCCGCCAGTCGCTTACGGTGATGCTGGCACTCGGAACGATTACGAAAGAGGAAATATTTGAATTCCGGCGGGTGATGGAGAAAGCGGTCTGCTCGAATCTGGTTGCGAAAGGACTTTCCTATGAATATGCGTCAATCCTAGAGACAAAACTGGAAGAGATGAAGCTGTTCGAGGGCAAAGATCTGACCGATGTGGATAAGGAGTTTCACGACACCCTGATTCAGGCAACCGGAAATCATCTGTGGGCAGTTTTGATGGAGGCTGTGACCGACGCATACCGGGATTGGATTAACTACGTGATTGAGCTTGCCGATGAACCGGTGCGGGATAAGCTGCTGCAATGCCATGAAGACATCTACCAAAATCTCGTACAGAAAAATGAGCCAGCCATGCTTTTGGCGATTGACAGACATTATGATTTGATAGAACAGATGGTTTAATTATGTTAAAAATGCTAAAATAACAATCTGTTTGGGTTGTTTTTTTATAGAAAAATACGTTTTACTTTCGACAAAAAAAGGTATACACTTTTCCTTGGGTAGAAAGGATAAAACGAGAAAAGGAGATGGTTTTTTTGGAAGATCTTGCAAAAGACCTGATGGAAGAACTGAACTGTGAGACCGTCTTTACGATTCCAATCTTCGGTGGTATCGACGTATCGGAATCTGTGGTCGTAACATGGATTATCATGGCAGTGCTAGTTCTTGTGGCAATCATCCTGACAAGAAACATGAAGATTGATCACATCAGCAAACGTCAGGCAATCGCAGAGACGATTGTTACAAAGCTGACCGGTATGGTGGAGGATATGATCGGACCGGAAGGAAAAGCGTATGTCCCATATCTGACAACTGTATTGTTGTATATCGGTGTATCAAACATCATTGGATTGTTTGGATTCAAGTCCCCAACCAAAGATTTAAATGTCACGATCGCACTTGCGGTTATGAGCATCGTCTTAGTTGAGGCGGCAGGTATTTACCATCTGGGTGTGAAGAAGTGGCTGCATAAGTTCGTAGAACCGATTGCAATCGTTACGCCGATCAATATCTTAGAGGTATTTACACGTCCATTGTCACTGTGCATGCGACTTTTTGGTAACGTGCTTGGTGCATTTGTAATTATGGAACTGATCAAGATGGTTGTTCCGGTTGTTCTGCCGGCAGTCTTTTCTTTGTATTTTGATCTGTTTGATGGATTGTTGCAGGCATATGTATTTGTATTTTTGACATCACTGTATATCAGTGAAGAGATTGAACAATAAACGAAAAGGAGATAATTAGTATGGGTACAATAATCGCAATTGGTGCAGGTATTGCAGTTTTAGGAGCGCTTGGCGCAGGTATTGGTATCGGTATTGCAACCGGTAAGGCAGCAGAGGCAATCGCAAGACAGCCGGAGGCAGAAGGTAAGATCAACAAGACATTGATTCTTGGTTGTGCACTTGCAGAGGCAACCGCTATTTACGGTTTTGTTATCGCGCTTATGATCATAGTAATGTTGAAGTAATCACAGGAAAGGCAGGGTGGTAACATGCTCCGAGTAGATTGGAATTTATTACTTACCATAATCAATCTGCTGCTTTTGTTCGTGTTGATGCGGATTTTCCTGTTTAAGCCGGTACAGAAGATCATTGCTGCGCGTCAGGAGGAAGCGGACAGACAGTTCAAGGAAGCGGACGAGAGCAAGCAGGCGGCAGAGGAAGCAAGAAAGCAGTATGAGGCAAGTCTTGCAAATGCGGAGGAAACCAAGAAGCAGGTGCTTCAGGAAGCAAGACAGACCGCAGATGCAGAATATAAGCGGATTGTATCAGATGCTGAAAAGACCGCAAAGCAGGTAAAGGAAGATGCAATCACAGATGCAGAGAACCAGAAGGCACAGATTCTGAAGAAAGCAGAAAAAGATATTGCCGATATGGTTGTCGATGCAACAGTTAAGATTGTTGGAGAGAAAAAAGGTGCAGACGTGGATAATGCGCTGTACGACAAATTTTTAGATAAAGCAGGTGATGAAACGTGATTCGAGCAGCGAAGGACTATGCAGCGGATTTGAAGCTCGTTGAAAACGCGAAGTCAAATCTGCAGAGCGTAAAGGATATTTTAGAAGCAGTTCCACAGATCGGTGTGGAGTTTGAAGATCCAACCGTGTCGTTAGAGAAGAAACATCTGGTGATTGACCGGGTGTTCCCGAAGGAGATCCGGAACTTCTTAAAGGTGTTGTGTGACAATGGCGATTTCGGATTGTTAGATGAGATCGAGCAGGCATACATGGAGCTGACGAAGACACCGGAGAAGGTGGAGGCACAGGCAGAACTCACATATGTGACACCACCGACACCGGAGCAGATGGAGCGGATCCGGTTGTTCCTTGCGAAGGAATGCAACAATCCGGATATCAAGATCGTTGGTAAGGAAGATGCATCCATCAAGAGTGGATTCATCATCCGTGTTGGAAACAAAGAGTACGACTGGAGTGAGCAGGGACGTATCGACCAGCTGCAGAAGCATATCAACCAGTCGCTTTCCGGCAAGAAGCTGGCAACGGTCAGTGAGGAGAGCATCATTTCCATCCTGCGTGCCGATATCGCAGATTTTGAGCTGGCAGCAAAGGATAAGGAAATCGGTGTTGTAAACTGGGTTGGTGATGGTATCGCGAATGTCGATGGTATCGACCATGCATTTTACGGAGAGATCGTTCTCTTTGATTGTGGCGTCAAGGGTATGGTACAGGACGTAAGACGGGATGAAATCGGTGTTATCCTGTTTGGGCGTGATACAGAGATCAAGGAAGGCAGCCGTGTCGTTCGTACCGGTAAGATGGCCGGTATCCCGGTCGGAGATGCATTCCTTGGAAGAATCGTAGATGCACTTGGTGCGCCGATTGACGGACAGGGCGACATCGCACAGGATGGTTACCGTCCGATCGAGAACCCTGCACCAAGTATTGTAGACCGTAAATCCGTATCGGTTCCGATGGAGACCGGTATCCTGTCAATCGATTCGATGTTCCCGATCGGTCGTGGACAGCGTGAGCTGATCATCGGTGACAGACAGACCGGTAAGACATCGATCGCGATGGATACGATCTTAAACCAGAAGGGCAAGGATGTTGTCTGTGTCTATGTGGCAATCGGACAGAAGGCATCGACAATTGCGAAGCTAGTGAATACATTGAAGAAAAATGATGCGCTGGATTACACAATCGTCGTTGCAGCAACGGCATCCGATCCGGCACCGTTGCAGTATATTGCACCATATGCAGGTACAGCACTTGCAGAGTATTTTATGTATCAGGGCAAGGATGTTCTGATCGTCTATGATGATCTGTCCAAGCATGCGGTTGCCTACCGTGCAATCTCACTTTTGCTGGAGCGTTCACCGGGACGTGAGGCATATCCGGGTGATGTATTCTATCTGCATTCAAGATTGCTGGAGCGTTCTTCCCGTGTGACAGCCGAGGCTGGCGGCGGAAGTATTACCGCACTTCCAATCATTGAGACACAGGCAGGCGATGTGTCTGCATACATCCCGACAAACGTTATTTCTATCACAGATGGACAGATCTATCTGGAGAGTGAGCTGTTCTTCGCAGGTCAGCGTCCAGCCGTCAATGTCGGACTTTCCGTATCCCGTGTCGGCGGTGCGGCGCAGACAAAGGCGATGAAGAAGGCAGCCGGAAGTATCCGTATCGATCTGGCACAGTATCGTGAGATGGAAGTGTTCACACAGTTTTCTTCCGATTTGGATGAGAACACGAAGAAACAGCTGGCACATGGACGTGCGTTGATGGAGCTTTTGAAGCAGCCACTTGGCCGTCCTTTTACAATGGCAGAGCAGGTTATCACATTGGTTGCTGCCAATGCACATGTATTCAGTGATCTTCCGGTTGAGAAGATCAAGGCATTCCGTCTTGGACTGCTGGATGATTTTGCAAAGAATCATGCAGATATTATCGGACGTCTGGATTCGTCGAAGGATCTGGCAGACGATGTGAAGGATGCTATTATACAGGCAGCGAATGAATATAAGCAGAGGAGTCTGGAAGACGAAAACGGAGGGAATTAAATGGCGAATGCAAGAGAAATTTCCACACGTATCAAAAGTATCCAGGACACGATGAAGATCACGAAGGCGATGTATATGATGTCTTCCATGAAGCTGCGGAAAGCAAGACAGAAGCTGGAGAGTACAGAACCATACTTCTATGGATTGCAGGAGCAGATTGCAGATATTTTATTACATTTCCCGGATATGCAGCATCTGTTCTTCGATAACCGAGGCAAGGATCTGCAGGAGACGTCAAAACGACGTGCATTTATCGTCATAACAGGTGATAAGGGTATGGCAGGTGCATACAACCACAATGTGTTAAAAGAGGCACAGAAGATGGTCGATGAGTCGGATTTCTACCGCTTGTTTGTAGTCGGTGAGCTGGGACGACATTTCTTTTCTTCGCAGGGATATACGCTCGAAGAGGGATTCTGCTATTCGGCGAACAACCCTTCTATCCATCGTGCGCGTATGATTACAGAGCGCATCGTGGAGTTATATAAAGAGGAAGAATTTGACGAGGTATATGTTGTCTATACGAAGATGGTAAACAGCATGAAGGAAGAGGTTGAAGTGCAGGAGATCCTGCCACTCAAGACGCATGAGTTTATCAAGAAGGAATTGCTTGAAGATTCCCAGAAGGGATTAGGAAACAGTGACCGTGAGGCTGCGGAGCAATCCGATGACTGGTTTTTGATCTATCCATCTCCGAAGAAGGTTTTGGAGAAATTGGTGTATAACTATGTAACAGGTTTTATGTATGGTGTTCTTGTTGAGGGCTCGGCAAGTGAGGAAAATGCCAGAATGATGGCGATGCAGGCGGCAACGGACAATGCACAGGCAATGCTGCGTGAACTTTCAATCGAGTTTAACCGTGTGCGCCAGGCAGCAATCACACAGGAAATCACCGAGGTGATCGGTGGAGCCAAGGCACTCAAGAAGAAAAAGAAGAAACAAGCGAGGTGAACGATCGCATGATGGAAAATAAAGGTAAGATCGTACAGGTATCCGGACCGGTTGTCGATGTCGAGTTTGCAGATGGGAACCTTCCTCGGATTAAGGATGCCTTGTATGTGATGAACAATGGAAAGAAATGCGTCATGGAAGTATCCCAGCATATCGGTGACAATGTTGTGCGCTGTATTATGCTTGCGGCGAGTGAGGGCTTGTGCAGAGATATGGAAGTGACAGCAACCGGATCCGGTATTCAGGTTCCGGTCGGAGAGCAGACATTAGGACGGCTGTTCAATGTACTTGGTGAGACATTGGATGGAAAGGAAAGTCTGGAGAATGGTGAGCATTGGTGTATCCACCGTGAGCCGCCAACATTTGAAGACCAGAGCCCGGTTGTTGAGATGCTGGAAACCGGTATCAAGGTTATTGATCTGCTTGCCCCATATGCAAAGGGTGGTAAGATCGGTCTGTTCGGTGGTGCCGGTGTTGGTAAGACCGTCCTGATTCAGGAGCTGATCCACAATATCGCAACGGAGAGTGGTGGTTATTCCATCTTCACCGGAGTTGGAGAGCGTTCCCGTGAAGGTAACGACCTGTGGAATGAGATGAAGGAATCCGGCGTTCTTGATAAGACAGCGCTGGTGTTTGGACAGATGAATGAGTCACCGGGTGCCCGTATGCGTGTGGCAGAGACGGGACTTACGATGGCAGAATATTTCCGTGATGTAAAGAAGCAGGATGTGTTGTTATTCATTGATAACATCTTCCGTTTTGTACAGGCAGGTTCAGAGGTGTCCGCATTGCTTGGACGTATGCCTTCTGCCGTTGGATACCAGCCAACTCTGGCAAATGATCTGGGTGAACTGCAGGAGCGTATCGCTTCCACAAAGGATGGTTCTGTAACATCGGTACAGGCGGTATACGTACCAGCCGATGACCTGACAGACCCGGCACCTGCTACAACATTCTCTCATTTGGATGCAACAACTGTATTGTCACGTAAGATCGTAGAGCAGGGTATCTATCCGGCTGTTGATCCACTGGAATCAACCTCCCGTATTCTGGAGGCAGATGTTGTCGGAGAAGAACATTACCGTGTTGCACGTGAGGTGCAGGAGACTTTGCAGAAGTATAAGGAACTGCAGGATATCATCGCCATTCTTGGTATGGAGGAGCTTTCCGATGAGGATAAGCAGACTGTCTACCGTGCAAGAAAGGTACAGCGTTTCCTGTCACAGCCATTCCATGTAGCTGAGAATTTTACGAACGTCAAAGGTGTATTTGTACCGGTCAAGGAGACAATCCGTGGATTCAAGGCAATCTTAGATGGTGAGATGGATGCGTATCCGGAGGCAGCCTTCTTCAATGTCGGTACGATTGAGGATGTAAAGAAGAAAGCAGAAACCCTGTAAAGGATAGAAAGGGGACGGCGTATGAATACATTTTCACTCAAGATCATAGCCTGTGATAGGGTGTTTTATGATGGACCATGTGAGATATTGAAATTCCCCGGCTATGATGGACAGATGGCGATTCTGGCACATCACGAGAAGATGACGACGAATATTGAAGTCGGTGAGCTGCATTTCCGGACACCGGATGGAGAAGAGCATGTGGCAATCTGTTCCGACGGACTTCTGAAGGTAAAGAATAACGAGGTTGTTGTACTTGTCTATTCGGCAGAAAAACCGGAGGAAATCGACGAGTTCCGTGCACAGGCTGCGAAGGAACGTGCCATCGAGCAGATGCAGCAGAAACAGAGTATCATGGAATACCACGTATCCCGTGCTTCGCTTGCGAGAGCAATGGCAAGACTGCAGGGACACGACCGGTACGAAGTGAAGTAAATAAAAGGATGAAAAAACACCCAACTGTTCACAGAAACAGTTGGGTGTTTTTGTTTGTATATTTTTGGTGAAGTGGCATTACTCCCGGTTCTTCAGTGCCTCTTCCATAGGAATCTTCCGGATCTTCTTATATTGCAGGAAACTTAATAATCCGTAACATACAATATCCCAGATCACAACCTGAACATAGATAGATGTTCCGATATGAACATTGTCCAGCCAGATATCAAAAGTCCGGAAGAGATAGACAATCATTGTCTTCAGGATGACCGTAGAAAGCGGCAGACTGATTGCTACACTGACAAGGACAGCTATCGCGGTTGAAATAATGTAGATTTTTCCGATTTCTCTGTTGTTGTAACCGAGAATCTTCGTCAGGGAAATCGATTCCGCATTTTTCTCCAACACAATCTTAGAGAGCAGGTAGATAACGATGACGAAGATAATAAGGGAAAGATATTTCATCAGAGGCATCATACGTCCCATCGAATCATTCATCTGGTCGCTTAACTTCGAATAGTCCGAAGGCCCCATCGTACTGTAGATGAAACTGTCATCTAAATCATCCAGCGCTTTGTCAGAGAAATATCCTGTGAAATAATCCGCATCCTTCCCGAATGTGTCATTGTAATTATCAATGCTCATAAATACGGAGAAGGCCGCCGGGTAATTGAAGCTTCCGGCAATCCGGAAAGAATATTCTTTATCACCATATTTTTCCGCTATTTTAATCGTATCGCCCACTTTATAATCGTTCAGTTTCATGAACGATTTTGAGACGATTACATCCCCTTTTTCTGCAGGCATAGAAACCTGTGTCAGATACTTTGAATTGTCTGCAATTCCATATACAAGCACTTCTTTTCCGTCATCATCCGCAAGCGCAGTCAGACAGTATTTTTCAGCAGATGAATCGTCTAGCTCTACCGGTGCTTTGAGTGTATATTGATAGTTTGCAATCAGGTGGTCAAGCACATTGTCTGTCTGGTCATTTAAGATTGGAAGCATGCTGGCGGAGAAGATAAACAGGATATTTGCCATCAGGATACCAATCGCCATCGTGATATAGTTGGAGCGGTTCTGCAGGAGTGTACGAATCCGGAATCTTGTCAAAAACTTGAAGTCCGGAAGCTTTGTCACATGCTTTTTCTTACGTTTTGACAGGTCGTGCCGCAGGAAGTTAAGCGGTGACAATCCAAGCATTGATCGAAGCGCAAGGTAGTTGATCACTAACAGGATTGCAATCGGAATCACAGTCGTAAGCAGAAAGGCGTTTGCATTCCAGACAACCTTGAATACAGGCAGAGAGTAGGAATGGTAATACATGTCCTCCATGAATTTGCGGAAACAAGTATAGCCACCGATATTTCCGATCACTGCGGCCGCAAGGAATACGTACGTTGACGCAGCCATGTAATGCCGGATGATTTCGCCTTTTGTATATCCGGAAGCTCGCAGGGTTCCGATGGCACCGGCTTCTGCTTCAATCGTGCTGAAAGTCATAAGTGCGAAGATGAATGCAAGCAGTGCTATCATGATATAGAGCATCATGACCGTGCTGTTTGTATCGCCATCCATATCTTCCCTTGTAAATGTGATCGCTTTATTGTTCTGCCGCATCAAAAAATCGGTCAGATAATTTCCCTGTGGAGCGAGCTGTTCGGACAATGTGTTCATCAGGTCTGTGCTTGCGTCATAAGAAGCCCGGTCATCAAGACTTCTGTCCGAGAAACGATAAGCAAAGCTGTAGGTAAGCTTGCTTTCGGAGAATTCCTTGAAATAATCTGCCGTGACAAACCCCATGGTAAATGTCGTTGCGCTGAACATCGAATCAGAGTTTTTCTCGAACAGACAGCTATAATCCGGGACAGCAACTGTTCCGCAGATTGTTAAATCCTTTCCGTCAAAGGTGAGGGTGTCACCGATTTTGAGATTGTTGTTTTCTGCAAAGAGACGGTCGATGGCAAGTTCTCCGTCCTTCTCCGGGGCGTGCCCTTCAAAGATCGAATATGTATTCAACGCCTCGCGGTTTTCGTAGAGACGGATGGAATAATTGCTATTGCCTTCAAAGGTGTAATCAAAATTATAGAAGTACTGTTTGTAGATGGTTGCTTTTGCTGTGCCTGAATCTGCCTGGTCAGCGATTTTCTGCAGGTCAGCGACAGAGATTTCACTGTTTGTAGAGAAATGTCCATCCTCCAATTTATATGTCTCGATACCATCGTCGTAGGTGTGCATCATGCTCAGGGAAGTAACCAGCATACCACTGACGATTGCAATCATAAATGTCAGAAACAAAAAGATAGATATGTATTTTCCTTTTTCTTTTCTAATATCCCGAAGGATGCGTTTACGCAGTGGATTTTTGATTGTTTTATCAGCCATATGCATTCACCTACCAATCTAATTCCATCGCCGGAGTCTTTGCTTCGTTTGTATATTCTTTCCGGATCATACCATCACGGAGCTTGATCACACGGTCTGCCATGAGTTTGATGGCATCGTTGTGTGTAACGATGATGATGGTATTTCCGTATTTCCGGTTGACGTCTTCAATCAATTTCAGAATATCCTTGGAGGTATTGTAATCAAGGGCGCCGGTTGGCTCATCGCAGAGCAACAGATCCGGATTCTTGACGATGGCACGACCGATGGATGTACGCTGCTGCTGACCGCCGGAAAGCTGGCTTGGAATCTTATCCTTATGCTCCCACAGACCAAGTGTATGAAGCAGGTCGTCGACATCAAGTGGGTTGCTTCCGAGGTAAGCGCCGACCTCAATATTCTCCTTGACGGTCAGGTTCGGAATCAGGTTATAGAACTGGAATACGTAACCTAAGTGTTCACGTCGGTAGAGAGTCATCTGCTTTTCGTTCATGGCAGACATGGCAGCACCGTTGATGATGATCTCTCCCTTATCATAGCTTTCGATGCCACCGATGATGTTCAACAGGGTAGACTTACCGGAACCGGATGGCCCGAGCAGGACGCAGATCTCGCCTTTCCCGATACCGGTAGAAAGTCCTTTTAAGACTTGTACACGGTTGTCTTTTTCACCATAGAACTTTTCAAGATTGTTGATTTGTAAGAACATGATTTTCCTCCTTTTAAATCGGAAATATTCATAATAATTGAGAATCCGTACGTTATGTATGCACTACATATAAAGCACGATTCTACGCAGACGCGCTTTCGCTCGGTTCAATACATAGCGGTACTAAATTCGCTGCAACAGCAATAGATTGCTGTCACAGCTTATTAAGTACCGATGTATTTCAACGGTCTGCTTAAGAATTCGTGTTTATATGCAGTGCAAATAAAAGAATGACGATTCTCAATTATTATGTAGTTTCCTGATTATTAAAACTCCAAAATACATTAACTTTTTTGAATCATTTACATGCAAACGTATGAATATATGTTCATACATAAAATAAACGTGTAATACAGGTTTGTCAAGCGTATTTTCGCTTGATTTGATGAATGTTTTATGTATTTGGTTAATTGCCGTGGTTATTATAACGCAAAAAGTTAGTTAAAACAAACTATTTGTGCAGATTTTTGAGCTGTTGGGAAATTTTCTCATTTGTGGGTGGCTAGTTGGGTAAAAAAGTTTAGAAACGGGAAAATGCTCCAATGGGAAGAGTGAGAGAAGCAAGCAGGTTGGGTAAAAAAGTCGGGAATCGGGAAATTGCTCCAATGGGAAGAGTCAGGGAAGCAAGCAGGTTGGGGAGAAAAGCTCGGAAACGGAAAATTACTCCAATGGGAAGAGTGAGAGAAAAAGAAAGTATGGATTGAGAAACAAATCACTCTGTGATACCATAGAAAAGAAAAAGAAAATGGCTCATATCAGGAGGAAATACAAGTGGAACCGAAAGCAGTCGTGAATTTACGAAAAGGAGAAGGCCGAACCATCAAGGCAGGTGGACTCTGGATCTTCGACAACGAGATAGAGAGTGTGATGGGAAGTGTGGAAGATGGCGATATCGTGATCGTACGTGATTTTGATGGATATCCGATGGGACGAGGATTTATCAACCGGAAATCAAAAATCACTGTGCGGATGCTGACCAGAGATGCGGAACAGGATATCAATGAGGCGTTTCTCCGTATGCGGGTGAAGAATGCATGGGAATACAGAAAAGCTGTGATGCAGGGCGATGATCTTGCCTGCTGTCGTGTAATCTTCGGGGAAGCGGATTTCCTGCCGGGGCTTGTGGTTGATCGGTTCTCGGATGTGCTTGTGGTGGAATCCCTCGCACTTGGTATTGATTTATATAAGGAACAGATTGTGGATTTGCTGAAAGAGATTATGGCGCAGGATGGTGTCAAGATCCGTGGCGTATATGAGCGCAGTGATGCGAAGGTGCGTAAGAAGGAAGGACTAGCTCCATATAAAGGATGCATCGGTGCGGAGTTTGATCCGGTTGTTGAGATCGTGGAGAACGGTGTGCATTATAATGTGGATGTAGCAAATGGACAGAAGACAGGATTCTTCCTTGACCAGAAATACAACCGGCTTGCGATGCAGAGACTGATCAAAGGTCTGACCAGAGGAGAGCAGGAGACACCGTTGCGTGTGCTTGACTGCTTTACACATATGGGAACCTTTGCATTAAATTGCGGTTATGCCGGAGCGAGTGATGTGTTAGGACTTGATATTTCAGAGTTTGCTGTGGAGCAGGCGAGAGAAAATGCGAAGCTCAATCATTTGGAGAAGACTGTACATTTTAAAGAGGCAAATGTATTGGACGAGCTTCCAAAGCTTGCTGAAGCAGGTGAGCAGTTTGATGTCGTAATCTTAGATCCACCGGCGTTTACCAAGTCTCGCGAAGCAACCAAGAATGCAATCAAGGGCTACCGTGAGATCAACCGGAAAGGCTTGCAGCTTGTGAAAAACGGCGGGTATTTTGCAACCTGCTCCTGCTCTCATTTCATGACACAGGAATTGTTCACGAAGGTAATCGGTCAGGCTGCAAACAGCGTGCACAAGCGTCTTCGTCAGGTGGAATTCCGGCAGCAGGCACCGGATCATCCGATTTTGTGGGCGGCGGATGAGAGTTATTACTTAAAATTTTACATTTTTCAGGTTGTTGATGAGAGATAGTAGACATGCAAGTGTGTTAAAATATGGAGGTTTGCAATGAATAAACATATAGAGAAAGCAATGGAGCTTCGAAACGAAACTCCGATGGTAAGCAACTGTTCCCAGACGATTATGCGTTGTTACGCAGAGGATATGGGGATTTCAGAGGAAATGGCGGCAGGACTTGGCTGTAATTTCGGCGGTGGTATGAAATGCGGCGGTGTCTGTGGCGCAATCACAGGTGGGTTGATGGTGCTTGGTGCAAAAGGTGTTGAGAATCCGGCGAAAGTAAATGAGTTCCGGAGGAAGATTGCCGAGAATCATGATGGTATGGTGAACTGTGTGGATCTGCTTCGCGCAAATGCGGCGAAGGGTGGTAACAAAAAGGAACATTGTGACAAGATGATTCAGGAAGCAATCACACTTATAGATGAAATGGTGTAATAAATACATAGACGAAATGGTGTAAAAATTCAATGGTGTAAATTTTTTATATGGTAAAAAGAATTGCCGTCGGCCCCTGTTCGGAGTCGGCGGCAGTGTATTATGAAAATTCAGAAATGTAACATAGATGAAAGATATAAAATAGAAGTTGTTAATTCCGAAACTGCACGCGGCGAAGCCTGGGGAACAGGCGGAGCGGGAACCCGCATTTGACCTTAGAGAAGAGGGAAGAATAAGCGGCAGTTTCGGCCTTTTTGATTTCGTGGGATGTGTGATTTTTTGTGCCTTCGAAATCTGGATGTAGTATACAACAGATATTATAAAAAAGGGGGATTATTGACTGAACATGCGAAATTCCTGACTGAACTTCATTTTTAGGATATTTATATGATAAAAAAGATAAATAAATAATAAAAACAAAAATAAAATATGAATGAAATTGTAGTGTTTTTTGTATTTAATCGTGCGCATAAAAATTATTGACTCGGGTGTAATAATAGCGTATAATAAAAGTACGAAAAACCATACGATTTTTAGTACGGAAAGGAGTGCTTTATATGTTAGCTGTAAAAAGCATGGATGTTAGGAATAATTTCAAAAGTTTATGTGATAAAGTTTTTGATGGCGAAACATTGATTATTTCACGACCTAAAAATGAAAATGTTGTTATGCTGTCCGAATACGAATACAATGAAATGATGAAAGCCAAGAGAAATGCTGATTATCTTGCGATGATAGATAAATCTATGGCAGAAGCCGAAGCAGGTGGATTTATTACAAAGACCATTGCAGAACTGGAGGCTTGCGAGTAAATGAACATAGTGTTTACACCTACTGCATGGGAACAATACACCGAATGGCAGAGGGAAGATAAAAAGATGGTAAAGCGTATCAATGAACTTGTAAAAGACATTGACCGCAACGGGCTTTTAAATGGTATTGGCAAGCCCGAACCACTAAAGCACCGTAAAGCGTGTAGCAGACGTATCACAGACGAACACAGATTAGTTTATAATATGGATAGCAACCAAAATCTGATTATATACTCATGTAAATATCACTACGAAGATTAGCAAAAACCCCGAAAACTTCATTCCGTGAGCTGAAATACGCTTTGGGTGGCATCAACTTCCATTCTAAGAAAGACGATTTTATAAAAATGGAACTGTTTACACACTTTATTATGTTCAATGCTGTAAGCCGATCTATTGCCTGCGTATCGGTGCCACAGACCAATCATAAGTACCCGTATGTGATTGATTTTAAGATGGCGTGTCTGATTGTACGAAAATACTACAGATTATACAATAACAAGCCACCAGATGAAATGTTTGTAGAGATGTTAGCTTACACGGTTCCAGTAAGAGCAGGACGTTCTGATAAGCGAAACCTGAAACCGAAATCGGCAGTTTGGTTTGTGTACCGTGTGGCATAAGAATATTCGTGGCAGGAATATCGGTATTCCAAAACGAATAATTGGGATATAGATTTCGAAAACTTTCAGAAATATGTTGAAAAGTTGTAAAATTTCTATATGGTAAAAAGAATTGCCGCCGGTCCCTGTTTGGAGTCGGCGGCAATGTGTTATGAAAATTCAGAAATGTAATATAGATGAAAGATATAAAATAGAAGTTGTTAATTCCGAAACTGCACGCGGCGAAGCCTGGGGAACAGGCGGAGCGGGAACCCGCATTTGACCTTAGAGAAGAGGGAAGAATATGCTGCAGTTTCGGTCTTTTTGATTTCGTGGGATGTGTGATTTTTTGTGCCTTTGAAATCTGGATGTAGTATACAATAGATATTATAAAAAAGGGGGATTATTGACTGAACATGCGAAATTCCTGACTGAACTTCATTTTTAAGATATTTATATGATAAAAAAGATAAAAAAATAATAAAGATAAAAATAAAAATACCACCTTCACGGTGGCATTTTTTATGTAAAAAACATGTTATTCTATATGAGATTTATGAATTCGGACAAAACGATTGCACGATTGCCATGACGACGATCAATCCGAATACAACGAGGATGTCTAACACAACCACACCCAGTATGCGCAGCGTTTTTTTCTCGTGTTGGCACAGAGGCATGAGCTGTCGTACATGGAGATAGTCGAAGATGGAAGCCACGATAAAAAGCATCATAATGAGCGCAAATACACGCTCCACCCACAGGGCAGCTCCGAAAGTATTGTTTACTTTCATGGATAAGCAAAACCAGGCCAGGAATATATAGGTAAGCAGTGCAACCGCCATCTTCCAAGGTGTTTTAGAACGGAAACCGGGAGGGGCAAACTGCATATGGTTTGCGGAAGTACCGGAATCATTCTGTGTTTGAGTATTTGAACGCTTGGAAGACGAACCGGATAAATCGCCGGTGGAGGCTTGAACGGCATGTGTATAAGGAAAGGTTCCCCCATTTGCCAACAACGCCTGACGTAACTTATCGATGCTTTGATACCGTTCCGCCGGATTCATCTGTGTGCATTTGGTGATAATTGCATCGATATATGGATTCTGGCAATGCGATGCTTCCGCCATTTCCTTCAGAAGAATCCCCATAGAATAAATATCTGTCTGCGGAGAAGATTGTCCAAATCCATATTGTTCCGGGGCGGCATAGCCCTGTGTACCAAGCAGGATTGTATCAGAATCTTTCGCCGCTGTATGGTATTTGGCAGCGTTGAAGTCGAGCAGCACAGCACGGTTATAACTGGTGATGATGACGTTCGATGGTTTCACATCCCGGTGGATGATAGCCGGATTATGCTGATGTAACTGTTCGAGGATTGCGCACAGGTCAAGCGTGTATTGAAGCATATCGCTTGGAGCTATGTCTGCGTGGCGGATCTTATCCTGCAGGGAAGTTCCGGAGATATATTCTTCGATGACAGTAAGCTGTCCCGCTTCTTCGTAATAGTTTATGATCTGCGGTATACCTGCGACAGGATTGCGGTATAACTCGGCATAGACGGCGAGGTTATAGACATCAAGCATTTTTTTGATGGCAATCTTTTTTGTCTCCTGATGCTGAACTAAGTATACATGATGCGGTTCATTTATGGCGGCTATTGGTTTATAATACGAAATAGCGAGACGCTGATCGAGATCCATATGCGTATATCCTTTCTATAGAGCAGGGGTACTGATTATACTTCATCAATCAATTATCCGGGTTGTTTGATACAGTTTTGGTAATTTGATGGTTTTATTATAACAGATTGGAGGATGAAATGAAGGAGAAAAATACAAAGGAATTAAATGAAGTCCTAGGGAAGACACATCTTTCGGATTTTGAGAAATATTGCGCGGAGAATAAAGAAAGTGTAAGCGATAATTCGGAAGCATTTTCTATCTATGTGAAGAACCTGCTACAGGAAAAGAAGCTCACCCAGCAGTATGTGTTCCTGCAGGCAGATATTCCGGAGCGGTATGGCTATAAGCTGTTGTCCGGGGAGAAGCGTACGCGGCAGAGAGATGTGATCCTGCGGATCTGCTATGCGGCGAAATTCAGTTTGGCGGAGACGCAGCGTGCACTTAAAAAATACGAGATGCCGGAATTATATGCGAAGGTACCGAGAGATGCACTCCTGATGATTGCGTTCAATGAGCGGCCGGGAAGCATCCTGGACGTAAATGATCTGCTCAATCAAAAAGGCTTGCAGCCGCTTCGCACAAGCGGGGTGCAGGATTAAAGGATAATTTTGCCACTGCTGCGGGGGCAACGAGGCCGGATGATTTATGGGATAATACTTGTGGGGATACAAGAGAAGAAAATGTCATAAACGAAGAGAATCGTGAGGATGTTTTCGATAAACTGCCACCGGGCAATGCGCGGGGGTAATACCACAAGAAAAGGAGGAAGAGGTTCATGAAAACTTGGAAATTAGTGTCCGGCATTTTATCCATGATCTTGTTTGTCATCGTAACATTCCAGTCATGTGCAGCGGGCGTTGCCAATTCGCTCGAAGCAAATGGCGAGACATCCGGCTCTGCAGGCGTATTGGTAGCAATTCTGATGCTTGCGGGTGGAATCGTATCGGTTGCAACGAGAAACGCTGAGAAAAAGGGCGGAAATATTGCTTTGATCGTTCTGTTCGGTCTGGCTGCACTGGTAGGATTTACCGGTTTCGGAAGTTTCTCAGATCTTGCAATCTGGGCAGGCTGGTGCCTGATCAACGCGATACTTGCAGTCGTTGCGATTGTAACAAAGAAGTAATTACATAGAACATGAAGGAGAAATGGTGTTTGAAGGCATCCGCATTTGCGGGTGTCTTTTTGTGCACGTCGGGCAGGTGTTAACCTGCTCAATTCTTGGTTTATTTTTTCCTTGATTTAATTTTTCTTATCATTCGTTTCTTCCATATTGGAAATCGCATAATTACAACACTGGACGACTAATTCATTGACAGAGATCCCCTCTCGTTGTGCAATCTCGGAAAGCGTATCAGCAAGTTCTTTTGTGATTCGGAAGGTTCGATTTACATGTTCTGTTTTTTCTATTTTAAATTGCATTGTTTCACCTCACTTGTGGGAATATCCACATTTATATTTTAGTATGAAAAACAATTCAGATATACACATAAAAATATATGTGCAAAAACGGTTATTGTATGATATGATAGTAAAATAAAACACCTTCATAAAAGGGTGAAATATGATAAACCGCTGTTAACGGGAGGATTGTAGAAGGGAGAAAAGTATGAATATGCAAGCAGAGGAAAGGTACAAAGAACTTTTTCCGGATGATGAAGATGGACGGAAGAGAAAAGCGAAAGCATTTGATATGTTGGCAGATGCTTACTACATGGGAAATTTTGGAAGTATGCAGAAATCAGATATTGATTTAATTATGTTTTCGAATTATTTGGAGGCGATATTGGATCAATGCGGAAATGACTCCGCACAATGCAGCGATTATAATCTATCGAAATATTTAGGAATTACACAAAATCGTATTCGTACATTGAAAGAACGAAAACAACTGAAATATCCATATGAAAGATTTGATTGGAAGAAATCATTCCTTGAAATCTGTAAAAATGCGCGATATAGCGATGGAAAGATAATCATAAATATTATGGATGTGAATGTGTATCTGGAATTAAAGAATGCCATTGAAAGTGCAGGTGGCTATGTCGATACACAGATATCACAAAGTACGTTAAAAATACGGTTAGAATATTTTGTGGATCTTATGATGCTGCTTTGCGAAGAAAATGATAGACGCAAGGTGCAGAAAGAAATGAAAGAGTATTTGCGGAAAGAGGATATAGATGTAGCTAAGTTTGAAGAGGAGGGATTTGGCACAACGGTATTTAACTGTGCAAAGAGTAAAGCAATAGATGTATGTTGTGATGCCTTAAATAAGGTGTGTCCGCTCTTAGGGGAGTTAGCAAAACCGGTTATAAATAAAGTTGTAGATATGGTACGGAAGAATAAATAAAATTGGAGGAAGCGTATATGTTAAAAGAAATGAAAGTTATGGATGAACCTAAAAAACCCGAAAAACCTGTATCAGAAGGCGGCAATACAATTGTTCGAACAATATTTGGAATAGCATTTTTGATAGTTGGTTCAATTATGGGTATTGCTTTTTTTGCTCAAGGCAGGGCAGCTATGTCTTGGTTGTTTATAGTTTTAGCATGTATGGGATATGTTTTGTTAGATGGAAATGCTGATGTTCGTAAAAAAAATAATGAATATCGTATAAAATGTAGACAATATGATATGGATTTAGAAAAATATAATGAGCAGATGAAAGAATATGAGCAAAACAAAAAAGATGTTCGTGCATATAATTTTTATGCTATGTGTGTAAATAAGGGGGTAGACAGTGATGATCAAAAGGGAATAAATCTTCTGGCGTATAACAATGGTATAAGAGATTATCAGCAGGCATTGGAATTGTATAAGCAGGGGAAAGAATATGCACGCCAGTATATAGAAAAAGAAAACGCGGAAAAGAAAGTGAAAGCGTATGATAACGAAAAGAAAAAATATAATGAAATTGTTGCGGAAACAAGAATTTATGGTAAAGAAAAATATATAGGTGCATTAAGAAAAAAATTAGAAGCTACGGAAAATTTAGCAAATTTGTATTGCCAGGCTACGAATCTGAATATTTCGCGGTCTACACAGAAAGCACAAACTTCAGATTGGGCGTTATTGGGCGGATTAGCAAATGGAATTGCTGGATCAGCAGCGGGAATGGCAACGGCTATGGATGTTCAAAGAAAAAATGCTGAAGCAGAAGCGAAAGCTGCCGTTGCAAGACAAGCAGCAAGTAATGATGCGGCTTATTTTAATCAGGCTGCATATAATACAAATGTAGAAGCCGCAGGATATAGGGTAAAAATTGAAGAGATTAATAAAAAAATTATAGATTTTTCAGATGAAGAAGAAAAGCTAAAAATGATGGATATAGAAATATCTGAGTGGAAAGTATTAGATCTGACACACAATATGAAAATTGTATTATCAATAAAGTGTGATAAAAAGGTAGATCTGTTAAATACAAAAGGAGTGCTAGATGGTTCTGTCAAAATACTGATAAAAAAAGATGGAAAGATTATTTCGGATACGTATTATTCGGCTCCTGGATTTAATGAGACCAATATGTCAAAAGTTGGATTTGGTAGCATCACAACGGGAGAAACGTTGGCGATTGGTCCATTTGAAGACAATGGAAATTACGAATTTGAGATAAAACCACATAAACTTTGGTGTATTGAAAGATAATAATAACTATGAAGTTATCGCAAAATACATAGAACATTCACAGATTGTCGGTTGACAGAGAGTAAAGCTATCAGTAAAATATAAGCGTGTAATAAATACATGACGGTTGCCTTGCTGTGCTGAAATGGGAATTATATCAGATGGGAGTCTTACCATATAAAACAAATAGAAACTATATCAGATGGGAGCCTTATCATATAAAACAACCAGGAACTATATCAGTCGGGAGCCCTACCGTGCAAAGAAGGAAAAATGGCTGTATTGTTTAATATACGATACAGCCTTTTTTATTTGAGAAAGGGGATATTATGACACGACAATCAGGCAGACCGGCCGATGAGACAGGCAGGCTGGAAAAGGAAATACGAACTTATGATTTTTTGGATGCGAACCATGTATGGTATGAGCGGATCGACCATGAAGCAGCGATGACGATGGAAGTCTGCGAGGAGATCGACAAGGCATTGGAGGCGACAATCTGCAAGAATTTGTTTTTGTGCAACCGGCAGGAGACGAACTTCTATCTGCTGATGTTACCGGGACATAAGAAGTTTAAGACGAAAGATATCTCGAAGCAACTTGGCGTAGCCAGACTATCCTTCGCGAAGGATGCTTATATGGAAGAATACCTGGATATCACGCCGGGTTCCGTGAGTGTGCTTGGGCTGATAAATGATAAGGAAAATCATGTACAGCTTCTGATGGACAAGGATCTGGTGCAGGATGAATATGTGGGCTGTCATCCATGTATCAATACGAGCAGTCTGCGCCTTCTGATGGACGATCTGTTACATGTGCTGCTTCCGGCGATGCACCACGAGCCGATTTTCGTGACGGTGGAGGACGAGGAAAGTCAAATTAGTTAAATAATTGTAAAAAATATAGCTATTTTTGTAGATTCATGTTACACTCAATCTAACTTAACAGAGGGGGTGGACGCGTGGATACGATGCAGATTGTGAACCAGCTCGATGGTTTGCATAAGAAGTACAGACAGGCGATGTATTTATTCGCAGCTCCGTTTGTATTGCTGGTGATAGCCTATATAGGTGCACCGGGAATGGGGGCGATGGCGAGCACAGTAGTTGCGGTATTGATGTTTGCGGTACCCGTTGGAATCATTTATGCATCTGGCAGGATGTCGAAGATCAACAAGGAATATCAGATGCTCTACAAGAATGCATTTGTTGTTTCAGTATTGAACAAGACATTCTCTGATGTTCGGGTGAACTGGGAGTGCGGATTTACGAGACAGAATGTCGAGCAGATGGGACTGTTGAAGCTTGGAAATCGTTTTGATTCCGAAGATCTGATCCATGGATCCTATGAAGGCGTCTCCTTTGATCAGGCGGATGTCACGATCAAGAATGTGACGGGAAGCGGAAAGAACCGGCATACAACGACGTATTTCAAAGGACGGGTATTCGTGTTTGATTTGCAGAAATCCGATATACGTTCTGTTGGTATCCGGTCGAAGAATTTCCAGTATTATGGAAATCTGAATGGATTTCATCACGAGAATGTGAGGCTGGAGAGCGAAGCGTTCAACCGGGAGTTCAAGGTGCTGGCAACCTATCCGGTCGATGCGTTTTATGTGCTTACTCCACAGACGATGGAATGTGTGACAGACCTGTATCGGCGTGCAGGAAATGTAGCCCTGCGGTATCTGGGTAACAAGCTATATGTGGCAGTCAATACGACAGGAAATGCGTTTGATGGTGATATCAAGAAGCCATTCGTCTATGTGGATGAAATCAACAAGATTAAAAATGATTGTGCTGTGATTATGGATATCATACACCGGTTGCGGATTGGAGATGCACAGTAGCATTTTTATAATCAAGTAATATAATTTCTATGAAAAAGAGAGGAGAACAAATTATGGAAGCGATTATTACAGTGATTATTGTACTTTTGGTCTGTATCGTGATCTGGTACATATCAACATCGAATGGAATCAAGCGGTCACAGCTTAAGGTGGAGGAAGCAGAGTCCGGAATCGATGTGGCACTCACGAAGCGTTATGATGTGCTTACGAAGATGCTCGATGTCGTAAAGGGATATCAGGCACATGAGAAGACAGTTCTGACCGAGCTTGTCAAGCTTCGAAGCGGCATGACGATGGCAGAGAAGAATGCAGCCAATCAGAAGATGGAACAGCTTACGAAGGATATCAACATTCTCGCAGAGAATTATCCGGAGTTAAAATCCAGCAACAACTTCATGGAGCTGCAGAAGACGATTGCAGATGTGGAAGAGCATTTGCAGGCAGCCCGCAGATTGTACAATGCGAATGTCAACACGTACAATACGAAGCTTGTTGTATTCCCGAGCAGCATTGTAGCGAACAACATGCATGCGGTAAAGAAACCATTCTTCGAGGCAGAGGAAGCAAAGCGTCAGGATGTGAAGATGAGCTTCTAGGCAACCGGAATTCGGATTTCGGTTACGAATTTGTCCGGATCATTTGTCAGACCATTATCAATCAAAGTAACTTCTCTGGAGAACCCTGTGATCTCCAGAGATTTTTTATTGATAAAAGAAAGTAATTTCTGGTAGTAAACGGGAGCTTCTGTATGACTGCCGCGGAACCGGATAGACACACAGCGTTGCGCCGGCATCTCATCGATCTGACCATTGTAGGAATCTTCGTTATCCAGAATCAGAAATGATAGTTCATATTGACTGAAATTCCCGGCTTCCATTTGCTCTTTGGATATCCCAACGCCGACCTTGCCAAGAAATGCAAGTGTTTCAGTCTGGTTTTCTTGAAATTTCCGGATGGAATATTCCAGATCCAAATAGCTTGAAAGCTGCAGGAGATTATGAATCTGGACAACCTGGCATGCGGGAGCCATTTCAATCCGGATTTCATCTAAGGTAGAAGTTGTGGCATCCCGGAGATATTCAATCCGATGGTCAATCTTTCTTGCAATGCGTTGTAGTTCTTTCTGCTTTTGCTCGATCAGGCGTTTTTGTTCAACCAGTTTTTCTTCTATTATATTGGTGTCACGGTTTTGCAGAAAATCTGCAATCTCCGAGAGCGGCATATCTAGCACGCGCAGATATCCAATCGTATTTAAAACCTCAAACTGACGGATGCTATAATAACGATAGCCGGTTTCAGAATCAATATATTCTGGCTGGAGCAATCCTGCCTGTTCATAGTGGCGTAGAGTTCCTGCGCTCAAATGGAACATGTTTGCAACTTCACCGATTTTAAATAATTTCTTTTCGTTCATATGAAACTCCCTTAATTATAAATATTATATGGCGGATGACTGCGAATCTATCCGCCATATATAAAGATTTATACCTGCTGTAATTTCCCGTGTTTCTTCATCCATACAAATGCTCCCACGCAGATAATAACCGAAAGCATGGATCCGGCAGGGGCTGCAAGTCCCATCGGGAACAGGGTATCTGCGAAGAACTTCGAGGCCAGATACGAACCCGGTACACGCAGACAGATGATCGCAATCATATTGTGGATGAATCCGATGTAGGATTTACCGTATGCACAGAAGTATCCGCTGAAACAGAAATGGATACCGGCTAATGCACAGTCGATGATATAGCCACGCAGATATTGTGAGCCAAGCACGACAACCGTAGCGTCCTTCGTGAAGATGCCGACGATACTTGCGGTAATCAGCTCGCCGATGATTGCAACGATTATCCCATAGGTAAATGTAATCAAGATGGCATAGTTCAGCGTCTTCGATGCACGGTCATGCTTGCCGGCACCGATATTTTGTGCGGCAAGTGCAGAGACGGTTGCAAGCATCGAAGATGGCACGATGAAGAGGGCACTGATCACCTTCTCGACGATACCGACAGCGGCGGCATCATTTAAGCCACGGCTGTTTGCGATAACGGTGATAATGATAAATGCAATCTGGATACAGCCATCCTGAATCGCAACCGGGATACCGATTTTTAAGATCTCGCCGAGCACAGCACGGCTTGGGATGAAATCCTGTTTGCAAAGCTTGATGCCAAGCTTCTTTTTCTTTGTCATGAGCAAAGAGATCATGACACTCAGTGTCTGAGCGAGTGTCGTGCCAAGTGCGGCTCCGGCAGCACCCATATGGAGAACTCCCATAAATACATAGTCGAGCGCGATATTTGCCGCGCAGGCAATCGCGATAAAATACATCGGACTTTTCGAGTCGCCCATACCACGGAAGATGGAAGCGATGATATTATAAGCTGTAATAAACGGAATTCCGATAAAGCAGATCGTCAGGTACCGGATCGAACCCTCGATTGCTTCGGCCGGTGTCTGAATCAGTAACACGATCGGTCTTACAAGCAGCAACAGAATAATTGTCAATACGATGGAAAGTCCCATGAACAAGGTTACGGAGTTCCCAACTGTTTTTGCAATTTCATCCTTATGCCTGGCACCGACGGCACGCCCGATCATAACGGTAGAGCCCATCGCCAGACCAACGATCATGACGGTCAGCATGTGCATGACCTGACTGCCGTTTGCGACAGCGGTCGTACTTTCGGTTCCGTTGAACTGCCCGATGATGAACAGATCCGCCATACCATATAATGTCTGTAAAAAATAAGAAAAAAGATATGGAAGCGCAAAATATAAAATCGTCTTGAATACGCTTCCGGTTGTCAGATTTTTTTCCATAGTAAATAAAGCCTCCTACGAAGTCTTTTTCAACCCCCGCATCCCATATTAAACCTTACAACGATTGTAAGGTCAATGCCAATCATGCATAAAAATTGAAAAAAATTAACTTTTTATACAAAAAATGCATTGTATTGCAAAAAAAACGCGTCTTTCGTTGCATTTTTTGTCGCAGGATGCTATATTAAATCGTAAATGTGAAGAAAGGAAGTAAAATATTATGAAACTTAAGAAGTTAGTAGCAATTACATTGTCTGCAGTTATGTGCATGGCAGCACTGACAGGATGTGGTGGAAAGAGCGATTCTGCAAAGAAAACTGCCAAGGTTATCGAGGTAGATCTGACCGATGAGCAGTATGCATTCGGTGTAGATAAGGATCAGCCGGATTTATTAAAGGAAGTAAACCAGTTTGTTGCAGACATGAAGTCTGATGGAACATTTGACGAGATCTGCAACCGTTATTTTGGTGATGGTACTCCGGTTCCTGTAAAGTCAGCAGCTTATGACGAGAGCAAGGATCAGTTGGTAGTAGCAACAAACGCTGCATTTGAGCCATTTGAGTATATGGATGGTGAGAACTATGTTGGTATTGATATGGAGATTGCAAAGGCACTTGCAGATAAGCTTGGCAAGGAGCTTGTAATCCAGAACATGGATTTCGATGCCGTATGTCTCTCTGTTGGCCAGCACAAGTGTGATGTTGCCATGGCAGGTCTTACAATCAAGCCGGACCGTGAAGAGTATGTAGCATTCTCTGATCCATATTATAGCGCATCACAGAGGCTTATCACATTGTCTACAGATACAGAGTTCGATGCCTGCAAGACAGCTGACGATGTAAACAAGATTCTTGAGGCAAAGGGTTCTGACTTAAAGATCGGTTTCCAGAACGGTACAACCGGTCAGTTCTACTGTGAAGGTGATGACGACTGGGGATTCCCGGGACTGAAGATGGAGTCTAAGGGTTACAAGAATGGTTCCCTTGCAGTACAGGATCTGTTAAATGGAAACATCAATTACGTAATCATCGATTCCGATCCTGCTGAGAGCATTACATCATCTATCAATAAGATGCAGTAATTTGAGGAACGAAAGGATATTTCATGGGAAATATAGGAACTAAAATAGACAAATTCATAGAAATATTCATCAATAACCGTGGGTATGTAAAAGTATTAGAGGGCTTGAAGAATACGCTGGTGATTGCCGTCATCGGTCTCATCATCGGTGTTGTGATCGGTACCTTGATCGCGACGGTGCGTGTGATTCCGAAGTATAAGCGTCTGCCGCGTGTCTTAGATGCCATCTGCCGGTTTTACGTCGGATTGTTCCGTGGAACTCCTATGGTTGTACAGTTGTTGGTATTTTATTATGTATTGCTGCCTCTGATGGATGCACATATGACAGGCGTACAGGTATCTATTATGGTATTTGGCTTAAACAGTGGTGCATACATCTCCGAGATCATGCGAAGCGGTATCCTCTCCGTAGATCCGGGACAGATGGAAGGTGGACGTGCGATGGGCTTGAGCTTTGCGACAACTATGCGCAAGATCGTCATTCCACAGGCAGTCAAGAATATCCTGCCAACACTTGGAAATGAATTTATATCGTTGATCAAGGAAACTTCCGTAGTCAGCTTTGTCGGTGCTTCAGATTTATATGTGGCATTCAACTTCATCGGAAGCAACAGCTACGAGTTCATGATTCCATATCTGGTTATGGCAATCATCTACATCGTGCTTGTCCTGCTGATCAGCTTTGGAATTAAAATGATGGAAAGGAGCCTGAGAAAGAGTGATAGAAGTCATTGATCTTGAAAAACATTTTGGTGACAATGAAGTCTTGAAAGGCATCAACGTCACTGTGGACAAGGGCGACATTATGGTTGTCATCGGTCCTTCCGGCTCCGGTAAGAGTACATTTTTGCGCTGCCTGAACTGTATGGAAGATCCAACAGGTGGACAGATCATCTTCAATGGTGTCGATATCGCAGACCCAAAGGTTGATATCAATATCCACCGCCGCCGTATGGGAATGGTGTTCCAGCATTTTAATCTGTACAATAATAAGACAGTCATCCAGAACATCATGCTTGCACCGGTCTATGTACAGTGCCAGGATCTTAAAAAAGCGAAACGCCACAACCGGTTCCTTCCGCTTACAAACCTGTTCCGCAAGGAGAAGCAGGAGAAAATCGAAATCACAACGACCAAGGCAAAGATTGTAGCGGAAGCGAAAGAAAAAGCAGAAGATCTGCTGAAGAGAATCGGACTGTTAGACAAGGCAGACGTATATCCGTCTACGCTTTCCGGCGGACAGAAGCAGCGTGTGGCAATCGTGCGTGCACTTGCAATGAATCCGGATGTGATTCTGTTCGACGAGCCAACCTCCGCACTTGATCCGGAGATGGTAGGCGAGGTATTGGATTTGATGAAGGCAGTTGCGAAGGACGGCATGACGATGATCATCGTTACCCACGAGATGGGATTTGCAAAGGAAGTTGCAAACAAAGTCTTATTCATCGACGACGGTCAGATCTTAGAATCCGGCACACCGGAAGAGTTCTTTGGGAATCCAAAGAACCCAAGACTGAAGGAATTCCTGTCGAAGGTGTTGTCGTAATTATAATTTTAGAAAAAATACATCGACATCGAAAAATAAGATGTCGGTGTATTTTTTTGCTAAAATATATATAGAAGACACATGGTATGTGTATGATAAAGAAAAAAGTAACTATGAAATTGGCTATTTACGATATCATATATTTCATATTTGTTTTATGGATATATACGATATGTATGGAGCTTAGAAGTTCTTAATGTTCTGTAATTATATCAGCCATGTTTGAACACGATGTTCAAACAAGCCGCCACTGAGCCATGGATGGCGAATTGGCGGCGGTGGCGGATGGTGTGAATATGTAAATCAGAACATTTAGAACTTCTTAGCTACAATACATTGTATATATCCATGAAACTAAATTGAAATATATGTAGAGCCAATGCCAATTAGAAAAGGGGAGAACTTATGTACCAGATACTTTTAGTGGAGGACGACAAATCCATACGGGAGGTCATCGCCGACTACATCGACGAGAAGGGAAAAGACACGATGCGCCTGACACTCGCCGAGGACGGAAAAGCCTGCGAGGGCGCACTTGAACGCCGGACGTTTGACCTGATCCTGCTCGATGTGATGCTTCCGGATACCGATGGGTTTACGCTCTGCAGGATGATACGAAAAAAGAATATGGTTCCGATCGTCTTTCTGACCGCAAAGGGAAGCGAGGAGGATATTCTCTGGGGCTACGGACTTGGCTGTGACGACTATATCGTAAAACCATTTTCGCTGGCGACACTCTATGTGAAGATACTTGCCATCCTGCGGCGGACAAAGCAGGAGAACCAGAAAGAGACGATTACCTGTGGCGCGATTCGGATGGACAAGCAGAGCTGTCAGGTATTTGTGAAGGAACGGGAAGTACAGTTGCAGAACAAGCAGTATGAGATCCTGCGATTCCTGTTGGAACATAAAAATGTTGTATGGTCGAGGGATGCCCTGCTAAACCATATCTGGGGCTATGATTACATTGGCGTTGACCGTGTGGTAGACAACCAGATCAAGAAGCTTCGAAAAGCACTTGGGGAGGAAGGAAAGCGGATTCAGACGGTGGTAGGCAAGGGGTATAAAATATCGGACGTGTAGCCATGTGTGAAAACAGGAAAATTATAGTTGGTATTTTATCTGATGTCTGCTCAGGCAAAACAGACGCAGATAAGAAAATGGAGGGATGCATATGAAGTTTACGATATTACCGGATTTTGAAGCACGAAAAAAAGAGCGGGTGGTGCGCAGGCAGAAGCGTATACAGCGAAAAGAGATACGGCAAGGCCGGAAGAACTACCGGTATCTGAAGCGGAAGAAGTTCTGGCAGGTGTGGCTGGAACGGTTTGTCCTTGTGCTTCTGATTCTTGGAATGGGTGGTGCATGGTATTTTAGGACCGTGGTGCAGGATACGGAGGATAATGCGGAATTTGAGATGGATCAAAGTCAGGAAATTATTCAGACTTATGTCCAGAGGCGGTATGAAGAACTGATTGCGATGGGAATGAAGTCCGGAAAAGAGTTCGATGATCAGATGGGCGCGTATATGTACCGTATGATTCCGAGCAGATTGATGGGCGCGTATGGCGTATCTGCAGCGGCAGCGGCGATCTATAATGAAAATGGAGAGCTTCTAACCGACAGCAGTCCACGGTTTTATCTGTACTGTGACCGGTATGAACCGGTAGGAGACGAGAACGATCATACAGTGAATCTATATCAGTCTTATTATACATGTGCACAGGAGCTGTCGGATGAATTTCTTCAGGATTATAACGACTATTTTCTCTATGGCAACATTGAAAATGGAGAACGAATGGAATTTGGAGATTTTTATGTAGATGAAGAGAAACGACAGTTTTATTTCAGTACCGTTTCTTGTTTAGAACAAGGGAAAGTGGTGAAAACCTATGATTTTACACCGGAGCATGTAGAGGGAATGGAAAAAGTACAGGAAACGTATGACTACTGGACGAGAGAAGGAACACGCTGGTACCCGGTTCTTGGAATGCGGTCGGCGGAAATCACAGAGCTTCTGCAGTTTGCATATGATGTGTATGATGATTACAAGGATGACAAACAGTTAAGAGGTGCCGGTGTGACAGCAGAGCGGGGATACTTCGCAAAGACATATGCACAATATAACGTGATAGAAGTGAGCAATCTGAATAATAGCAATCCGGAATATACGGTTGTGTTTGCGTATAACTATGATTTCCTTCAGGCAAATCGTGGCTTTGTACAGAAGCTTGTAATCTGCCTGTCCCTTGCAATCCTGCTTATCAGTTTTCTATGGTCGCGGTTTACCTACGTGCGGCTTAAGGCAAGGTATGAGCTTGAAGATTATCAGCGGAATCTCACGAATGCAATGGCGCATGATCTGAAGAGTCCACTGATGATATTATCCGGTATGGCTGAAAATCTGAAAGAAAATGTGCATACGGAAAAGCGTGAATATTATGCGGAGGAGATGCTGAAAAATATCGCGGACATGAACCGTATGATTGAGCAGTCTCTTGGATTCTCGAAGCTTAGCCAGACAGAGCGGCTTGGCAGAAAGACAGAGGTCGATATGCGCGCACAGACGGACGCATTGATCGGGAAATACAAGGAGCTTGCGGAGGCACATGGACAGCATATTTCCGTGTCCGGTGAGGGGCAGATGCGCGGAAATGAGGCGATGCTCCGGCAGATGATCGATAATCTGCTGCAGAATGCGATCCTGCACGGAGAAGAAGATGGACAGATTGAGATCAACATTGGAAATGGTACATATCAGATTCAGAATACTTACATGGGCTCCCTTACGACGGAGGACGCGAAGAAGCTTCTAAAACCATATGCCAAGGAGGAAGACCGGAAACGGACAGGCGGACATGGACTGGGACTTTCCATTGTGCATGAGATCGTGAAGCTGCACGGCGGTAAGCTTCATCTGAAGGTGGAAGAAGGTATGTTTCAAGTAGAAATTAAAATATGATAAATAGTATCATATGAATAGCTTTTCATATGTAAGGGAACATGCTATAATCGGCAGTAGTTAGTAAAAACTAACTACTGCCGGTTTTTTGCATTATATAAAAGAGAAATGGAGGATAAATTTATGAGTGGTACAGGGAAAAAGACCATTGTTGAATTTCAGGATGTCGTAAAAACTTATGGAGAAGGAGAGGCATTGCAGTATGCCAACAACCATGTGAGTTTTACGATTGAGGAAGGCGAGTTTGTTGTCATCCTCGGTCAGTCCGGAGCCGGGAAGTCAACCGTATTGAATATGCTTGGCGGCATGGATCTGCCGACATCGGGTAAGGTTCTGATCGATGGCGAGGAAGTATCGGCGATGAACGATAAGCAATTGTCAGATTTCCGTGCACGTAAGATCGGATTTATCTTTCAGTTTTATAATCTGATCCCAAGCCTGACGGTACGGGAAAATGTTGCTCTTACCAAAAGCATTGTGAAAGATGCTGCGGATCCGGACGAGATGCTTGCGGCGGTTGGACTTGCCAATCATAAGGATAAATTTCCATCTCAGTTATCCGGCGGCGAACAGCAGCGTGTATCGATTGCGCGTGCGCTTTCCAAGAAGCCACGTATCATCCTTGGCGATGAGCCGACCGGTGCACTTGATTCTGAGACGGGTGTGATCGTGTTATCGCTCTTGCAGAAGCAGAGCCGCGAGGGAAAGAATACTGTCATCTTAGTTACGCACAATGCGGATATCGCACAGTGTGCAGACAAGGTCATCCGTATGAAAAACGGAAAGATCCGTGAAGTGATCACGAACGAACACCCGCTTGCAGTTGAGGAGGTGGAGTGGTAATGCTATTTCGAAAGATGCTGCGTGAGTTCAAAGCGAACTTTGGACCATTCTTTTCTGTGTTTTTGCTCGCAGCCATTGCCATGATGTTGTTCATCACGATGGAGGGACATGTCGTATCTCAGAATGTGGCGCGAAGCAAATACCACGATGCATGTAACCTTTCCGATATCTGGATGTACGGAGAAGGCTTTACAAGTGACGATCTGAAAGCGGTAAGAAATCTGGATTTTGTGGAGCAGGCACAGCTGCGGATGCAGGTGACAGCGAGTGCACCGAAGCAGGATGGCGCACAGGTCGATCTGTTCTTAATGAAAGAAAATGAAGTGAATACACCGTATCTGATCGAGGGCGAGGATTTTAACCCGGACGATACGGATGGTGTGTGGATTGCAAATGCATTTGCCGAAAAACGGGATCTGCATGTCGGCGATGCATTTACGATCGAATATAATGGTGTGACATTTACGAAGACGATCCGTGGTCTGGTCGAGTCTGTGGAATATGAGTTCCGGCAGGCGGACGGCGATGCAGATACCTATCTGGAGAACATCACGATGGCATATATGTCGTACGATGCATTTCCGGTTCGGGAGTATGTGACGCACCTGATCAAACAGGAAAAGATTACGGCGGCAGATATCAAGAAGCACGCAGATACCTATCAGGCAGTGTTCGATAAGCTGGATGAATACGGTATGAGCGTGGATGATCTGTCGCAGGATATGCTTCTGACACTGGTCGAGAAGATGAGTGATGAGAAGCTTACGAAGATGATGCCGTACACACAGATGGTCATTAAGACGACCGACGGAAAGGCACTTGCACACGAGGACGAGATTGCCGATGCAATCAATCACAGATATTCAGCAATGATTGACCGCAAATCAGTACCGGGACTGGCAAGACTTGACAGTGAGCTTGACCAGCACCAGACATTTTCGTATTCTTTTATGATTATCTTCGTTGGTATTGCAATTCTTGTTATTGCAACGTCCATGAAGCGTATGGTTGACAAGCAGCGGACGGAGATCGGAACGATGAACGCCCTTGGTATGAAGAAAGGAAAGATTCTGTTCCATTATTTAAGCTTTAGCTTATTTATTTCCCTGTTTGGTGTGATTGCCGGAATCCTTCTGGGTGTATTCTGGTCATGTCCGTGGCTGATCAGCCTGTTTGCGGAATATTATATTGTACCGGGGCTGCATTCGATCTTCCACCCGATCTATCTGGTTGTCGGAGTGGCAATCGTAGCCGCATGTGTGCTGGCAGATTTCTTAAGCTGCAAGAAGCTTCTGAAGATCCGTCCGGCAGAAGCACTTCGCCCGGCACCACCGAAGCAGGGCAAACGGTGCCTGTTCGAGAAGCTGCCGTTCTGGAACAAGCTTTCGTTCCAGGCACAGTACAATCTGCGCGATGTCTCACGTTCAAAGCTGCGTGCCTTCATGTCGATCATCGGAACTGCAGTTGGTATGCTTCTGATGTTATATGGTGTAGGCTGTAATGAGCTTGTGCCGCAGATGGAAGATATGATGTTTGGCAAATCAACCATATCTGAATATCAGGTGAAGCTTTCTGCCGACGCATCGCTCTCCGAGGTAAATGCGATGCAGGAGGAGCTTGGTGGAGAACTGGTGATGATCGACCAGATCGAAGTATCCAAGGTGCAGAATCCAACGACGGATGAGAAGAAGAAACAGACGATCACCGTGATCGAGGGGAAAGGACTGTACAATATTCTCGACCTTGACAACCATATCACATCGATCAAGCCGGGTACTGTCAGTGTCAGCCGCAAGCTTTCTGAGATAATGAAGATTCATGTCGGCGACACGATTTACTGGCATCTGTACAGCAAAAATACATGGTATGAAGCAAAAGTTGGGGCGATCTATCGAAACTCTGATACACAGGGAATCGCGTTTTTGAAGGAAGATTTCGAGAAGACCGGAGCAGCCTATACACCGACACTGCTTATGACAGACAACAAGGATGCTGAGAGTAAGAAGACACTTTCTTATGTCAGCGGTGTGAACAGCCAGACCGAGATGAAGGAAGCATATGAGAAGGGCATGGAGGTTATGAGTATTATGATCTTCGCCATGATCCTGTTTTCTGCCGTGCTGGTCGTAACGGTATTGTATAATTCTGGTTCGCTCTCCTTTAACGAGCGCATCAAGGAGTTTGCGACATTGAAGGTGCTTGGCATGCAGTCCGCGAAGATACGAGGCATGCTTTCCAGACAGAATTTCTGGCTGTCGATCATCGGCATCCTGCTTGGCGCACCGCTCGGAAATCTGACATTAAATGCGATGATGAACAGCAACGGGGAAAACTACGACTATATGCTGAAGGTTCCGGCGATGGATTATATTTTATCCGGTATCTTTGTGTTGATCATCTCCGTTCTTGTCAGCTTCCTGTTCGCAAAGCGGATCAAGAAGCTTGACATGATCGAAGTATTGAAAGGGGTAGAGTAATCCGGCAATCTAACCTCTGCCGAAAATCGTATCCATATCCTGCTCCGGCGCCGTAAGTGGCTGGAGCTGGTAGGTATCAACTAAGAACTTGACAACGGTCTCGGACATGAATGCCGGGAGTGTCGGGCCAAGGTATATCTTTTTGACACCGAGGGAAAGCAGGGTGAGCAGGATGCAGACAGCCTTCTGTTCGTACCACGATAAGACGAGGGTAAGCGGAAGCTCGTTGATGCTGCACGAAAATGCATCTGCAAGTGCGAGGGCAACCTTGATGGCACTGTAAGAATCGTTGCATTGCCCCATGTCTAAGATACGTGGAATCCCGTCGATCTCCCCAAGGTCGATATCGTTAAAACGGTATTTACCGCAGGCGAGTGTCAGGACGAGGGAATCCATCGGTGTCTGCTTTACAAATTCCGTATAATAATTTCGTCCCGGATGGGCACCGTCACAGCCGCCGACAAGAAAGATGTGTTTGATTGCACCGCTCTTGATGGCGGCTATGATTTTGTCTGCGTGGGATAAAACTGCACCATGTGCAAAACCGGTCGTTACAATATGACCGCCGTTAATACCGCTCATGCTGTGGTCGTGCTCATAACCGCCTAAGCGTTTGGCATGTGCAATCAATTCGCTGAAATCCTTGTGTCTGTCTTTATCTCCGGTGATGTGCTTCATTCCGGCATAACCGACAACGGATGTCGTGTAAATGCGGTCAGCGTAGCTTGGACGCGGCGGCATCAGACAGTTTGTTGTGAAAAGCACAGGGGCAGGGATATTCTCGAATTCCGTCTGCTGACTCTGCCAGCTGGTTCCGAAATTCCCGGCAAGATGCTTATATTTCGCAAGCTCCGGATAGCCATGTGCCGGAAGCATCTCGCAGTGTGTGTAGACATTGACACCGGTTCCTTCTGTCTGTGCGAGCAGTTCTGCCATATCTTTTAGGTCATGACCGGACACGACGATAAATGGTCCCTTCCGGATGTCGGTGTGTACGCGTCGCGGTTCCGGAGTGCCGAAGGATTTTGTATTTGCCGTGTCAAGCAATTCCATACATTTGAAATTAACCTGCCCAAATTCCATGATCAGGGCAATCCATTCTTCCACAGTGTGTTCCCGATTGACCTCGCATAAGCCCTTGTAAAACCATCGGTTGACGTCCTCGTTCTCATAGCTTAAGTTGCGGGCGTGATGCGCGTAGGCGGACATACCCTTCAATCCGAAGAGCAGGGTGGAGCGAAGCGATACGATATCGTTTGCACCATCCCACAGAGAGATAACCGGAACAGGTGTGGAACCGATGCGTTCCCGCTCCGCAATGACACGATGGATAAAATCCCGGATTGCATCGTTATCAAAATTCACATTGGTCAAGGTTGTGAAAAGTCCGTCGATGATCAGACGGCAGGATTCGGACGTGAAATTCTGCTCCTTCGTAGCTGCCTCAGCCAGCTGGATCAGCTCGCATACGAGCTCGTCTTGCAGATTAGAGGTTTCTGGCTGTTTGCCGCAGACACCGGTTGTCACACAGGCTTTGTTGCCTGCGGTCTGCTGACATTGAAAACAAAACATTTCTGACATGATTGTACTCCTTTGAAAATAGATTCTTACGAAAGTATGAACCGGAGAATCTAAATTTATTCAAAAATCGGGTTGTCAAACAAAAATCCTGTGGTATAATACCCATGTATATAGGAAAAAGCGTTGACGGAAAGAGTAGTGCATGGGCACCATCCAGAGAGAACGACATAAGCTGGAAGCCGTTTATGGAAGAAATGTATGAAAACCATTCCCGAGCTGTGCGTAGAAGAAAGTCAGACCAATGACTATCGAAGCGTCACCGTAAGGCATGCGTTAAAGCCAAATGAAGTGAAACACTAAGGTGGAACCGTGTGAAAGCACCCTTAGATACAAGGTTAAGGCATTGTATCTCAAGGTGTTTTTTTGTTGGTAATTTAATCATTAATCATTTGACAAACAAAATTACAAATGTGCAAGCATATATTTCGGTAATCATTCATGAAATATACAATATGTTTGAAATCTAGAAGTTCTTGATGTTCTGTAGAATATCAGTAATGTTTGAACACGATGTTCAAACAAGCCGCCACTGAGCCATGGATGGCGAATTGGCGGCGGTTACGTACGATATGAATAAGTGCATCAGAACATCTTAGAACTTCTTGGTTTCAATACATCGTATATGGAATGAATTATTATCGAAATATATGGATGTAGAATGTGAATGTTTGGCAAATGATAGAAATAAAAAAGGAGAACGAAAATGGTAAACTTCAAAGAAGACGAGCAGTTAAAAACATTGAACCACTCCTGTGCCCATCTGATGGCGCAGGCAATCAAGCACCTGTACCCACAGGCAAAGTTCTGGGTAGGACCGGTTGTTGCAGAAGGCTTCTACTATGACGTAGACCTTGGCGATGACGTAATCCGCGATGAGGATATCGCAGCCATCGAGAAGGAAATGAAGAAGGTTGCAAAGTCTGGCAAGAAGATCATCCGCAAGGAGATTTCTAAGGAAGAGGCTCTGGAGATGTTCAAGGATGATGAGTACAAGCTGGATCTGATCTCCAATCTGGAAGACGGAACCATCTCCTGCTATGAGCAGGGCGACTTTACAGACCTCTGCCGTGGCCCTCATGTAGACAATGTAAAGCTCTGCCGTAACTTCAAGCTGCTCCGTCACTCAGGCGCTTACTGGAAGGGCGACAGCAACAACAAGGTATTGCAGAGAATTTACGGTGTCTGCTTCCCAACAGCCGAAGAGCTGGAAGCACATTTGAAGCTTCTCGAAGAGGCAAAGGAGAGAGACCACAGAAAGATCGGTAAGGATATGCAGTTGTTCATGGTAGACGATCTCGTTGGACGTGGACTTCCAATGTTCCTTCCAAAGGGCTATACGATCTGGCAGGAGCTGGAGAACTACATCAAGGAGAAGGAGCGTAAGCTTGGCTACCTGCATGTTATGACACCATGTGTTGGTACGGTAAATCTGTACAAGACATCCGGTCACTGGGATCACTACAAGGAGAATATGTTCCCGGCTATGGACGTAGAGGGTGAGTCCTTCGTCCTTCGTCCGATGAACTGCCCACACCACATGATGATTTATGCAAACCGTATGCATTCTTATAAAGATCTCCCGATCCGTATTGGTGAGATCGCACATGACTTCCGTTTCGAGGCAAGTGGTACTTTGAAGGGTATCGAGCGAGGCAGACATTTCTGTCAGAACGATGCGCATTTGTTCGTGACACCGGAGCAGATCGAGGATGAGTTCTCAAAGGTTGTAGACCTGATCTTCAGCACATACAAGGATTTCGGTATCACAGATTATCGTTGCGTGCTGTCTCTGCGTGACCCGGAGAACAAGGTAAAATACCACGATGATGATGAGATGTGGAACACAGCCGAGGATGCACTTCGTAAGGTATTGAATGACCTTGGCATCGAGTATACAGAGGAAATCGGTGAGGCAGCATTCTACGGACCAAAGCTTGATGTAAATGTAAAGCCGGCCGTCGGAAATGAATATACACTTTCTACCTGTCAGCTTGACTTCTGTCTGCCTGCGAGGTTCCAGCTTACTTATATTGACAAAGATGGCGAGAAGAAGACACCGGTTGTATTGCACAGAGCAATCCTCGGTTCTCTGGATCGTTTCATGGCATACATTCTGGAGGAGACAAAGGGTAACCTTCCAACATGGTTAGCACCGGTTCAGGTAAAGGTTATGCCGGTTAAGACAGACAACGAAGAGTTGATGGCATATGCACACAAGGTTGTGGATGCGCTGGATGCGAAGAATGTCCGTGTCGAGTTAGACGACAGAGCAGAGAAGCTTGGCTACCGTATGCGTGAAGGTCAGGTGGAGAAGGTTCCATATCTTCTGGTTCTTGGATTCAATGAGGTAGAGAATAACACGGTATCTTACAGACTGCATGGTCAGGCAGATACAACTGTTGTTGGTCTGGATGAATTTGTTACGAAGATTGAGGAAGAGATCAAGACAAAGGCGAAAAACAGATAATCAATGAGGAAACATCGAGTGCTTAGAGTGATCGGTTGCGTCGTTGGCGCAATCGTGATCATTCTGCTATATGAAATGATTGGAATATTTGCTGCATACAAGAAGCAGCCGGAGCTCTCGGAAGAGACGAAGCAGGACCTGCATCCCGAAGAAATCTATACAGATGCAACAGTTGAAGAACGCGCCTGTATCATTGAAGAAAATGGAGATGCGTTATTGCAGCGTGTCCGCCTGATCGAACAGGCGAAGGAAGATATCGTCTTATCTACGTTTGCATTTCACGATGATGACAGCGGACAGATTATGATGGGCGCTTTGCTTCGGGCAGCGGAGCGGAATGTGCACATCCGTATCTTAGTAGATGGATTCGAGAGCTGGACGGCGATGGAAGGAAATGCATATTTCTATGCGATGTCATCCCATCCGAATATCGAGATCAAGGTGTATAACCGCGCGAATCCGTTAAAACCTTGGGATATGATGGGGCGGATGCATGACAAATATCTGATCGCAGATGGGAAAACATACATCCTTGGCGGACGAAACACGTACAATTATTTCCTTGGTGAATTTCCGGGACATAAGAATTACGACCGAGATGTGCTGGTCGTCTGTGAGAATCCGCAGGCAGATAGTTCCGTGAACCAGTTGCTTGCTTATTTTGAGACGATCTGGAGTCAGAAGGATTGTAAATATTTCCATGACAAAGAGAAACTTGCCGACCGGAAATCCGTCAAGCAGGCGAAGGAAGATGTGCAGACGGCATTTGCCACTTATTACGATGCACAAAAAGATACAATCACAGACACGGACTTTGAGAAAGATACGGTTGTAACTGACAAGATCATGTTGATCTCGAATCCAATCCATACCGGGGCGAAGGAGCCGACAGCATGGTATGAGATGGGCGTCCTGATGAAGCAGGCGAAGAAGCGTGTAAAGATACACACACCGTACATCATCTGCAATGACATGATGTATGACACATGGTCGGATGTTGCCGCAAATGTACCGGAATTTACCGTTATGACAAACTCTGTCGCGAATAACGGCAACCCGTTTGGTGCCGCAGATTACCAGAAAAACCGGGACAGAATCAGTAGTACCGGCGTCACGATCTGGGAGTATGAAGGTGGATATTCGTATCATGGAAAGAGCATTCTGATTGACGATGATATATCCATCATCGGTTCGTTCAATATGGATATGCGCAGTGTCTATTTGGACACAGAACTGATGCTCGTAATTCGAAGTAAGGAGATCAACGCCCAGTTGGAATCAGCCATGATGAAATATGAACAGGGCGCAAGACAGGTGCTTGCCGACGGGCAGTATGCGAATCCTTATCACGTGGAGCCAATCGCACTCACACCGAAACGCCGTCGTAGAGTATTTGTTGTACGGTATCTGCTTGGATGGCTGCGGTTTTTGTTTTAGGGATATAATTAGATAAGATATAAAAAAGAAAGGTTTATCCGGGAAAAACGGATAGACCTTTTTTGCATGGTAAAGCACAAAAAACAACAAAAAAATGTAAAGTAAGGCGTGAGTTATAGAATATAACTTGCGTCTTTTTCCTTTATTCAAAGATTCCATGATATTCTAAAAATTCATTATTTAATTCTCAAGGAGGAAATTGCATATGCAATATGGATACATCCGGGTATCGGCGACAGATCAGAATTTGGACAGGCAGTTGATTGCGTTAAAGAACGCTGGCGTGGAAACAAAGCGGATATTTGTAGACAAATTATCGGGGAAAGATTTTAACCGACCCAATTATAAAAGGTTGATAAAGCGATTAAAGCGTGGCGATCTGTTGTACATAGTAAGCATTGATCGGTTGGGACGGAATTACACAGAGATTCAGGAACAATGGAGAATTCTGATTCATGATAAACAGGTGGATATCTGCGTGCTGGATATGCCGCTCTTAGATACGCGAAACAAGAAAGACCTGATGGGAACATTTGTTGCAGAGTTGGTATTGCAGATACTTTCATTTGTTGCGGAAAATGAGAGAGCGAATATACGGAAAAGGCAGGCGGAAGGGATTGCGGCAGCAAAAGTGCGGGGCGTGCAGTTTGGCAGACCTAAAATCGTACTTCCGGATGACTTTGTGGATATTGTATATGCATGGAAACGACGGGAATTGATGTTGGATGATATCCTACAAAGGTATCATATCAGCAGGACAACGTTCTATCGGCGGGCGAAGGAGTATATGGAGACAAAATAAAAGTGCCATAAAGTATACTTAATGGCACTAAAAATTACAATTGTATTCTAGCATATGCATCTATATTTATCAACATAATTAGGCAATTTATGACAAGAATTTGATAAATCAAAATGCATAATGTATCAATTTTTCCAGATTCAAAAATACCAAAAAGTATACATTATGAAAAAAGGGTGATGAACATGGCGGAAAATGTTTTAAGAATCGAGGCGAAAAGATATAGAGAGGACTCGGTCGTGATGTCTGCGAGAATCCCGAAGGATATGTTACAGGATATTGATTTTGTAGCAAAGGAGTCCGGCAGAACACGAAATGAGATTGTAACTATGTTTTTAGACTTCGCATTAAAAAATACGGAGATTATAGATAAACAATAAAGGGGAGGTAATTTATTATGTCAAAATTCGCGATAGCGTGTCCGAACTGTGGGAAATTCGCAGAGGCAAGTACAGGATTTTTTGCAAGAAAGAAGATCGACTGTTCCTGCGGATACACAATTGATGTTCGCACAGACAAGATGACATCAAGAAAATGTCCACATTGTGGAAATCAGGTTGTGTTTGATCAATCAAAAGGTGAGAGTGCAGTTTGTCCGGTATGTAGAGAGAAAATCAATACGATTTCAGATAAGGTAGAGGAATTCTCCTGTGCGCAATGTGGTATCCGTTTGATGACGGCAAGAAATGCATCGACCTATGTCTGCCCGGTTTGTGATTATGAGAATAACGTGCAGGAGCGCGTGATGGCAGAGAAAATCAAGACAGATGGACTGGCAAGCATCATAAAATACGAGGGCGATAATAACACATTTATCTGGAAGCACCCTATCGAAGATTTTAATTTCGGTTCCCAGTTGATCGTACATGAGAGTCAGGAGGCTATCTTCTTCAAGGATGGACAGGCTCTCGATCTGTTCGGACCCGGACGTTATACATTGGAGACACAGCAGCTTCCTCTCTTAGAGAAAGTGTATTCGTTACCGACTGACACACAGGGGACATTTCATTCTGAGGTTTATTTCATCAACAAGACCGTTCAGATGTCTATCAAATGGGGAACCCCGGATAAGGTCCGGTTCATTGATCCGTTAACGGGAACGCCGCTTGCGCTTGGTGCTTCTGGTGAAATGAATATTCAGGTGTCAAACTCCAGAAAATTATTGTTGAAATTAGTAGGCACTATGAAAGGAATTTCGTGGGAAGAAGGACCCGGATTTACGAAGTCCCTGCAGGCGGCTTTCCGTCCACTGATTGCAAATGCGGTCAAGACCAATCTTTCTTCTGTTATTAAGAATGAAGCAATTGACATTCTGGAAATTGATGAGAAGCTTGATTTGATATCGGATAATCTGCGAGAAAAAATCCTTCCGGGATTTGAGGAATATGGTTTGACGATACCACAGTTTTATGTGACCAGTGTTGTTCTGCCGGAGGACGATCCGAATTTCAAACGTATTCGGGAATTACATACAATTACACTTCAGACACGGGTAATTCAGGCAGAGGCAACTGTGAAAACTGCACAGGCACAGAGCGAAACACAGTATCGGACTGCACAGGAGCAGAGCAAAGCCGCAATCGAGGCGGCGCGACGAGAAGCAGAATTGCAGCGCCAGACAACAGAGACTGAAATTGCAAAAAGAGAGGCAGAACGCCGCGTAATTGAAGCGCAGGCAGAAGCACAGGCACATCGGATGGCAGGGTTGACGGAAGCAGAAATCATGAAGGCAAAAGGCTATTCACAGAAGGATGTACTTCAGGCGGATGTTCAGAAAGCATATGCCGAAGGCATCGGCAATATAGGACCAGCCATATCTGCCGGCGGTGGAAGTGGCGTGTTGGGAGACATGCTTGGCTTGGGCGTTGGTATGGCTGCAGCAAGTGCGATTGCTCCACAGATTGGAGGGATGATGCAGGGCTTTGCGAATCCGTCTATGATGCAGGGAGGTGTAATTAACCAGACGACCACACAGGCAGATACTGATAATCAGGCAGCTTTCTTGTCAAGAAATACGTGGGATTGTACATGCGGACAGACAGGGAATGCAGGAAACTTCTGCAGCAACTGTGGGGCGAAGAAACCGCAGGCAGAACAACCGGACACCTGGGATTGTGCATGTGGGCAGACAGGAAATACAGGTAAATTCTGTAGTAATTGTGGAGCCAAGAAACCGGAAGCAGAAACAAGCTGGGATTGTATATGTGGACAGACAGGAAATACAGGTAACTTCTGTAATAACTGTGGAAAGAAACGGGGTGAATAGGTATGAACAAAAAAGATCAGAGAGGATACATCGTCCTTGGAATTATATTTGTAGTATTTACTGTAGTTGCAGTTGCAGTACCTTTTTCGAAGAAGGCAGGATTCTGGCTTGGGTATGTATTTGGAATAATAGCGATTGCGTTCCAATTATATATTTTCAAAATTTCTTTTGCACAGGGAGAGGATGTAAAGAGTAAGTTTTATGGATTCCCGATCGCACGTATTGGCGTGATTTATCTGGGTGCACAAATGTTATTCAGCATATTGGAGATGGCAACAGCAAAATTCCTTTTACCGTGGGTGGCAGTCCTTGTGAATATAGTCATGTTGGCGTTTGCTCTCGTTGGATGCATCGCTGCAGATATCATGCGGGATGAAATCGTGCGACAGGATGTAAAGCTGGAAAAAGACGTAACCAATATGCGCAGACTCCAATCGTTGTCAGCATCTCTGGTAGGACTCTGCCAGAATGAAAATGCAAAGAAAACGCTGCAGGATATAGCGGACGAATTCAAGTACAGCGATCCGGTATCATCTGAACAGACTAAGGAAATGGAAGAGGATATGAAGATGCAGTTAGAGGAACTGCAAAGCGCAGTATTGGAAGGGGATGTAAGCAATGTTCCAATACTGTGTGCAAAGCTGAAAAATAGATTGATTGAGAGAAATCATTTGTGTGCGACGAGTAAGTAGGAAAAAGGAGAATATATGGATGGAAGAAAATGCATTAAAACTAATTAATCATTTTTATGAGGAAAATAATGAAGAGCTTCAAAAGAAGAAAGCGGAGTATTTTGATAAAATAGCGAAGTTATTTTATCAAAATAATTTTGGATCGGCTAATAAATCAGAAGTTGAATTGTTAATGTTTAGTATTTTGATGGATGAAATGATAGAACATTATAAAGATAAAAATGAAGTTTTGGATTATAAAGCATGCTCGGATTACAAAATGTCAGCATTGTTAGGAATTCCACAACAGAAAGTAAGAAATTTAAAAATAAAAAAACAAGCAAGATATCCACAAGAATTTGATTGGAAAAAATCATTTATAGCAGTTAAAGATTCTATCGTTTATGACAGTGATAAAAAACGAATTATCATACCGGTAACAGATCCGAATCTTTACTTGGCGATCCGTAATTTTATAGAAGAACATGACGGCTATATTGAAATCCAACGTGGAAGTAATGTTTTGCAGATGAGACCAGAGCACTTTTTTAATCTTTTATATCTTGGCATAGAGGAAGAAGAAAAAGAAATGGTAAAAAGAAATTTCATAAAAACTATAAAGGAGAAAAACGAGGAAAATAATATTGAGGATATCTATACTGATAAGGAATTAATGGATAAAGCATTAAGTGTGGGTGACAATGTGATGGAATTTTTTGAAACAGTAGTCGAAGGAGTTTCAAACCCATTATTGACTATATTAAAAACAATCAGATATATAGGGAAAGTTGCAAAAAATAGATAAACAATGAATTATGGAGGAAAAAGTCATGGTGACATTAAAATGCAAAATGTGTGGAGGAGAACTCCAGATTACAGAAGATACAAGTGTTTGTGAATGTGAGTATTGCGGTTCAAAGCAGACTATTCCAACAGTAGATGATGAAAAATTGATGAAATTATATGATCGAGCAAACCGACTGCGTATGTCAAACGAGTTTGATAAGGCAGCAGGAGTGTATGAGAGTATCATTGAAGAGTCAGATACAGAAGCAGAGGCGTATTGGGGATTGCTGTTGTGTAAATATGGTATTGAGTATGTGGATGATCCGGCGAGTGGCGATAAAGTTCCTACATGCCATCGATCATCATTTGACAGCATCTTGGAAGATCCGGATTTTGAGATGGTAATGGAGAACTCGGATGCTCTGGCTAGATCAGTCTATCGCGAAAGTGCAAAACAGATAGAAGAGATTCGAAAGGGAATCATTGAGGTCTCAGGAAAAGAAGAACCTTATGATATTTTCATTTGTTATAAGGAAACAGCAGAGGATGGTGACCGAACAGTTGATAGTGTCATGGCTCAGGATGTATATGAAGCATTAACAGGGAAAGGCTATCGTGTATTTTTCTCACGTATTTCTTTGGAGGACAAGCTTGGAACAGAGTACGAGCCATATATTTTTGCGGCTTTGAATTCTGCCAAAATCATGCTTGCATTTGGAACTTCTTATGATTATTACAATGCAGTCTGGGTAAAAAATGAGTGGAGTCGATATCTGAAGCTTATGGCAAAGGATAAAGAGAAGCATTTGATTCCGTGTTATAAAGATATTGATGCGTATGATATGCCGAAGGAATTTAAACACCTGCAGGCACAGGATATGGGAAAGGTAGGTGCGGTACAGGATCTCCTACGTGGTATTGATAAGATCTTGAGACCGGAAAGTTTAAAACAGACGATATCAGTTGTTCAGAATGTAAGTGGCAATACAGAAACACTTCTTCAAAGGGGAAGAATTGCGTTGGAAGATTCTGAATGGAATCAGGCAGACAAATTCTATGAGGAAGCATTAAATCACGATGCTGAATGTGCAGAGGCTTATCTGGGTAAGTTAATGGCCCAGAAGAAGGTCGCTAATTGTGAGGATCTTGGAAATACGTATACAATTCAGCCATCTGAGAAGGGACAAATAAAAGAAGCATGCCCAGAGGCGGTGGATATAATAGACGATATAGTGAAAAAATATAGCATACCTGTTTTCCTTTCTGAGGAATCGATAAGGCAGATGTATGTGTTTAATCGAAAATATGAAGATTTTACAGATATACGTGAACAGGAAAAACAAAAAGTTATAGAGAAGTTTGAGGATGAACGTTTGCTTGCACGTGCAAGGCAGTATGCACAGGGGGAATTGCATGAAGATATAGAGAAAATGGTTTCTTCTGTCATTTCTGAAATAGATACAGAACTCCAGAAAGTAAAGAAGGATGCAGAAGAAAAAATTCAGAATATAACTGTCGAATATGATGCTTTTTTAAAGGAAACGACAGAGAAGGTCGAAGCACTTTATGAAAAGGCGCAGCAGGAGCGGGAAACAGCATATCAACTTCGTTTGAAGATGAAAGACGCGGCAAAATCCATTAAGGATTTTGAACAGGCAGAAAAGGCCTTGGAGGCACTTGGAGATTATAAAGATGCTGGGGAAAAAGCTTTACAATGTTATACAGAACTAAAAAGACTGAGGGGAGAAGAGAAGGAAAGAAAGCAGACTGAAGAACGAGAACAAGCCAGAATTCGAGCGGAAGAAACGGCAAAAAATAAGAAAAAGAAGAAGCTAATTATATCAGTTGTTACAGTGACAGTAGTAATATTGTTTGTTTTAATTCGACATCTGTCAAATGTGCAGAATTATGCATCGGCTGAAAATTGCAGTAAAGAAGGAAATTATGAAGAAGCTATTCAGATGATGGGAGGACCCGCAAAGAGAGGATACAAGGATGCAGTTGAAAAATTAGCAGAATATAATTATAAATATGGGTTACAAATGATTCAGAGTGGAAAATATGATGAAGCAAAGGATGCATTTTTGTATAGCGACACAAATGGATATCCGGATGCGGCACGGTGCTATAAATATTGTACATATATTGCAAAGATGAAAAATGCAAGTGATGATACTACAAGTCATATGGATTTTTCACTTGACGATGTGGATGATTTAATAGAATTAGATGAAGAATGCAATGATTTTATTCGAGAGTTGAGAGCTATGCAGGGAACGTGGAAGAACGAATATACCAAATTAACGATTGAAAATGATGTTGTTACGATTGGAAATTTAGTAATGGAGCATTGGTTACATTATATACCTATTTATCACAGTTGGGAATTGGAAGAATCTTATATAAGTGCATCCGGTAGTGAATTATATTATGAAGGAGAAAGATATACAAAACAGTAAATAAATATTATATAGGTTTTAGAAATATAATCATGTTACAGAAACGATGAAAGCATCTTCATTGGATTTATAGTTTGCAAAATTCCCGTTAGTTGTGATATGCTAAAAAAGTATTTTGTAGGATATGCTTGCGGAGGGAACGCTTGTGGAACGATTATTAAATTTAAGAGAATTGACATATAGAAATGATAGTGTTCAAATACTTTCACAAGAAGAGTTATCTGAATGCGCGAGATTATTCTCTGAAAATTATGGGATGTATCGTGATGAGTCACCGATCAGACCCGGGCAGCAGATTAAATTGTCTGAGACATATTATAAGAAAAACTATTGTAGAGACGATTATTATGTTGCACGTGCGTTCTATAAAGATACACTGATTGGACAGGCGTTTTATGTGAGGATTAGTGTAGAGGGTGACAGATACATTACGTGGGTTGTGCAATTGGTCGTAGATAAGGATTATAGAGGAAATCATATTGGAAGTACACTCTTAAATTCAATCTGGTGTTTCTCTGATGATATTGCATGGGGATTGGCAACAGCAAACCCTTGTACCATTAAGGCATTGGAAGCGGCGACTCTTCGACGATGTGAAGTAAAAGAAATAGGGAAAAGAATTACTCTTATTGATCAGATTCGAGAATTAATACCATTTGCGAAAGACGCTGACCTTCGGCTCTCCGAACAGGAAGCTATAATTCAATCAAAATTCTTCGTAGATAATTCTCAATATGGGAACATTGAAGAGATTGAGAAAAAGCTTGGCGTACTTGAACCTGGTGATGAGTGGCTGTGTTTTACATTCTTTGATCAGAAATTAGACAAAGAATTGTGTAAGAAATATATTGACATTTTTTTGTTTGTGCAGAAAAATAACGGTGTTTTACATACGACAGCGTGTTAATACACAACAAAAACAATACCCTGAAGTCTCAGTGACTTTGGGGTATTTCCATATCATGAACCAACCTATAAAATCGACACATTCCCCTATAAAAATCCCCTATTATCCGATATAATAATATGTGAAAATAATAGTAGTTAATTGTGCGATACAGGAAACATGTTTATGCGTGTGAAGTCACCGGGCGGTGTCCGGTGACTTTCCTGTAAATGAGCATAAACGCGAAGGAGAATAATCTATGATTCGAATGGAGATTGCGCTGATATTGATTCTGGCGTTTGTGGCAGGAATCTATTTCTCGGCGAGGCGGAGACAGACCGCGTTACATAAGACATTTTCGGCACTTTTGATCGTGGTGATCGTGCATCTGATGTTCGATGCGGCGACGATCTATACGGTAAACCATCTTGCTCAGGTACCGCTTGTGTTGAACGATGTTTTGCACCGGCTGTTTGTCGGTACGATGGCGTTAGTGTTGTTCTTTTTCTATCAGTATATTGCGATACTGGTGGAGGAAGAGACCGGGAAGAAGCGGACACTCGATCTGCCGGCACGGATATTTCTGGCGATTTCGGAAGTCGGGGCGATGACGCTTCCGATTATTTACATCGAGACACCGGATGGAAATTATTCGGCGGGACTTTACGCATATGTAAGCTATGTCAGTGTGGCGGTGTATCTCATACTTTGTTCATGGCTGCTGCTTGCGAACTGGAAACGGATGGACAACAAGAAGAAATTTGCCATCGGCATGGCTCTGATCTTTGAGTTTACAATCTGCTTCCTACAGGGATTGCACCATACATGGCTGATCAGTGGAATGGGAATCACGCTTATGACGCTCGCATTCTATCTGACCTTGGAGAATCCGGATGCGCTGCGTGCGGAGCTTACGGAACAGAAGATGTCGATGCTCTATCTGAAAAGTCAGGTGAATCCGCATTTCTTGTATAATACGCTTGATACGATTCGAATTCAGGCAGAGTTGGACGGGGATAAGAAGGTTGCAAAGCTTCTGATGCGGCTTGTCGATTTCTTCCGGCTGAGTGTCAAGGTTGACCGTTCGATGGTTACGCTCGATGATGAGTTGGAGCTTGTGGAAGCATATATGGAGCTGATGTGTTACCGGTATCCGGAGCTCTTCTGTGATTATGATATCGACCCGGATTTAGGGGCAGTACAGGTACCGAATTTCATTCTGCAGCCGCTGGTGGAGAACAGTCTGCTGCATGGTATGAAAAACCGCGGGTACCGGGGCGAGATCGAGATATCCGTGAAGCGTGCCGGTGCGGACATGGAGATCTGCATCAAAGATAGTGGCAGTGGATTTGAAGAGGGAATGAAAGAGCAGATTGACAAGATGTTACTGCACTACAACAAGCAGGAGGCGAAGCTGGATGGAAACAGTATCGGGATTCTGAATGTGCAGAAGCGGATCAAATATCTGTGCGGCAGAAAATATGGCCTATCCTATGAGGAAAACAGCGCAGGAGGTGTGACAGCGCGGTTGCTATTGCCGGTTTGGAAGGAGGAAGCATCATGAGGAAATTACGCGTCGTATTAGTCGACGATGAGATTATGATACGTGAGGGATTCAAGAAATTATTTGACTGGGGCGTACATGACTGTGAAGTCGTGGGCGAGGCAGCGGATGGTGTCGAGGCGCTTGGGGTGATTGACAGTCTGGTGCCGGATATCGTGATCATGGATATCAATATCCCGATTATGAATGGTCTGAAGGTCATCCAGACCAGCCGCCTGAAATATCCGGATATGGCATTTATCGTTGTATCGGGATACGATGATTTTTCTTATTGCAGGGAAGCATTGCGGCTGCAGATCACGGACTACATCCTGAAACCGGTCGACTATGAGGAGTTCGGGAACACGATTGATCATTTGAAGATATCGATATTCGAGAAACAGACGAAGAATGTGACACCCGGCAGTGAAGCGTCAACGATTGTTGGAATTGTACGGTATATGCAGGAGCATCTGGCAGAAGAAATCAGCCTGAATGTACTTGCGGAAACATTTCATCTGAGCGCACAGTATATCAGTCAGCTTTTCAAGAATGAAATCGGTGTGAATTTCCTTGCTTATCTGACGACGATCCGCATGGAGTGTGCGAAGAAGCTGCTCGTCTCGACACAGTTATCCGTTGCGGAGATTTCTGAGCGGTGCGGCTACGCCGATTACCGGGTGTTTACCAAGGTATTCAAGAAGACGGAGGGGAGTACACCGTCGCAGTATCGCAGAGATTTTTTGTAAAAGATATAAATCTGTAACAAGAATGATGCAGAAATGATGCATGCCGGATGTATGATGCAGGTTATAAAAAGAAAATCGGAAGATATCTGAAGAATTGACACATTTAGATAGAAAAAGAGCCTATTTTCTTTTTATATCAATCGTTATAATACAACCGAAAGAAGGAAAGAATTATGAGAAAGAAAGCATGGATATTATGTACGGCAATGGTAGTGACTTTGACGGGATGCAGTAACGTGAATGATAAAAATACGACCGATATCATCCAGGTGAGCAGCGAGATGGTGACTACGACGGAAGCAACAACGGAGGTTACGACAACCACCGAAAATGAAACTGCGACAGAATCTGTTACGGAGAGCAATACCCCGGATAGCACATTACAGTCAGAAGGTTCGAATACAGGGAAGGCGGAACCGGCGGCAACAGAATCCCAGACAACAGAATCACAGTCACAGGAAGGCGAGCCATCCGATGATTCGTGGAAGGAAGAGTTCGAGAAGACGCTGTATGAGGAGTATGGAGTGGTGCCGGATCATTACGAATATATCGGAAATGATGTCTATCAGGTCTATGTGAAAATCGACGGGAAGATCGTGCCATATGTGGCAGTGAATTGGAAGACGGGAGATTTCCACGGATAGAAGAAAGGATAAAGACGGGTGAAAGAAATGGGCGATGCAAACAAAATCACAGGATATGGAGAACATAGAGAATTATATCGGATTTCAATGGATGAAATCTTGTATTTTGAGGCGGTAGGAGAGAAAGTATTTGCCTATACGGAACAGGAAATTTATGAGATAAAGAATCGCCTTTACCAGATTGAAGAGAAGGTAAATGCGTATGATTTTACCCGGGCATCCAAATCTATGCTTGTAAATACAGACAGAATCTCAAGTATTGCTTCGATTTCAGGCAGCCGAGGGAAGATTATGATGGATAACGGAGAGGCGATCATTGCAAGCCGCATGTACTACAAACCATTACTTTCATCCATGAAATGGAAGGAAATCAGTTAATACTTTTTGTGTTTTTTTCTGACAGAAAATATGCTATGATGAAATGCGAATTGGCATAAAGGTTAGAAAAAGGAGACACAAAATGAGCAAGAAATTACTTTTGATCAACGATATGGCTGGCTATGGAAAGGTTGCGTTATCCGCGATGATTCCGGTGCTTTCCCATATGAAATACGAGGTATTTAATCTGCCGACGGCAATCGTATCGAACACACTTGATTACGGTAAGTTCGACATCCTGGATACAACCGATTACATGAAAAATGCAATCGCTGTCTGGGAACAGCTGGGATTCGAATTTGATGCGATCTCAACCGGATTTATCGTGTCGAAGGAGCAGACGGAGCTTGTGACCGAGTTCTGTAAGGCACGGGCGGAAAAAGGTGTAACGATCTTTACAGATCCAATCATGGGAGATGAGGGAAAACTCTATAACGGAATCACGGAGGAGACGATTGATTTGATGCGCAAGCTGATTTCGGTTGCGGACTATATCGTACCGAACTATACCGAGGCAGCATATCTGACCGGGCTTCCATATAAGGAAGAAGGTGTGACAGAGGAAGAATATCATACGATGATCGACAAGCTTCGTGCATTTGGTGCGAAATCAATTGTAATCACAAGTGCGAAGATCGCGGGCACAGACTGCAGATCGGTTGTCGGATACGACCACAAGAAGGAAGAATATTTTAAGGTTGATTCGAAGAGATTCCGGTACGTTTCCCGGGAACCGGAGATATCTTCTCGGCTGTATTTATCGGAAAGCTTATGAGCGGTAAAGATCTGCAGGCTGCAACCGCAGAGACGATGGATGCCGTGAAGATTATGATCAGGGTAAATGCGGATAATGTAGATAAATATAAGGGGATTCCGCTTGAAACCTGTTTGGAGGTGCTTGACTGATGGCAAGACCGAGGATTCGGATCACACTGATTGATCAGAAGGGTGAAAAGGGATGTCACAGAGGTCATAAGATCGGTGATTCCTATGATTTTGATACGGAGCGGGGGAAACTGTGTCCGATGGCAATGCACGTTGCATTTCCATACGTGGATATCCTGCGGTATGGCGGTGAGATACCGGGACAGGAGAAGGGCACCGCCGTTTTCGCATGTCCGGATGTGGATACGTTGAATGTATTTAAAATCGAGCGGATTGAGGAAGCGTAAGAAACACATGGGTGTTAAACTACGAGTCTAGTGTTTTTTGTTACCTGGCATGATAGAATAAAATCATGATTATGTGATGGAGGTAACAGGAATGAATCTATACATTAGTGATCTGCATTTCGGACATAGAAATGTAATTAATTTTGACAACCGTCCGTTTCTGGATGTGGACGAGATGGATTATGCAATGATTGAACTCTGGAACAGCCGGGTACAGCCGGATGACCATGTGTATGTAATTGGAGACTTTTGCTACCGGAGTGGGAGAACGCCAGACTGGTATCTGAAGAAGCTTCGCGGACACAAGCATCTGATCATTGGGAATCACGACCAGTGTATACTCAACAATCCAAAGGCAATAGCGTATTTTGAATCGGCAGATAAGATGCTGCATGTCGTAGATGATGGACGGCAGGTGTGCCTGTGCCATTATCCGCTTGCGGAATGGAATAAGTCAAAGCATGGTTCTTGGCTTATCTATGGACATATCCATAACCGGAAAGATGATGCATATGAGTTTATGAAGACGCGTGAACACGCACTGAATGCAGCGGCATGCATTAACAACTATACACCGGCGTCCATGAACGAACTGATCCGGAACAATGCGGCGTTTCAAAGTCTGGATCAGGATTAGATGCATACAGGTAGACATAATTCGGAAAGGGCATAAAACGGGACAAAAACCGGCTGAATGTACGAAAAGAAAAACAAGAAAAACAATAAGGATTATTGATTTTATTTGAAACATTTTGTATAATACAGTCAGAGTTTATATTACATCTAATATAAAACATAATATAAATAATTTGAAAGGAGAAACTATTATGTTACAGAACCAGGAATGGGAATCATTCACAGGTAGACTCTGGAAGGAAGAGTGCAACGTAAGAGACTTCATCCAGAACAACTACACACCTTATGATGGAGACGAGAGCTTCCTTGCAGGACCAACAGATGCTACGAACAAGCTCTGGGATAAGCTTCAGGCTCTTCAGAAGGCAGAGAGAGACAACGGTGGTGTATTGAAGGAGGACGCAGATGTTGTATCCAGCATTACAGCATATGGTCCTGGTTACATTGATCCAGAGACAAAGGATCTTGAGCAGATCGTAGGTCTTCAGACAGACGAGCCACTTAAGAGAGCATTTATGCCTTACGGTGGTATCAAGATGGCTGAGGAAGCACTCGAGATGTACGGATACAAGCCAAACGAGAACTTCCACAAGATCTTTACAGATTATCACAAGACACACAATCAGGCAGTATTTGATGCTTATACACCAGAGATGATGGCAGCTCGTCATACACATATCGTAACAGGTTTGCCAGATACTTATGGTCGTGGTCGTATCGTTGGTGATTACAGAAGAATCGCTCTTTACGGTATTGATCAGCTGATCGCTTGGAAGCAGGAAGATAAGGCTAACTGCGGCGATGGTAATATGTATGATGATATTATCCGTCAGAGAGAAGAGTTGACAGAGCAGATCAGACGTCTTCAGGAGATGAAGGTTATGGCTCAGTCATACGGCTATGATATTTCTAAGCCAGCTTCAAGTGCGAAGGAAGCTGTTCAGTGGTTATACTTTGGATACCTTGCAGCTATCAAGACACAGAATGGTGCTGCTATGTCCGTAGGACGTGTATCTACATTCCTTGATATCTATATCGAGAGAGATATTAAGGCTGGTAAGCTTACAGAGGCTCAGGCTCAGGAGCTTATCGATCACTTCACAATGAAGCTTCGTATGGTTAAGTTCGCAAGAATTAAGTCATACAACGAGCTGTTCTCAGGTGACCCTGTATGGGCTACACTTGAAGTCGGTGGTATTGGTATGGACGGACGTTCAATGGTTACAAAGAACGACTACAGATTCCTTCATACTCTTGAGGATATGGGACCTGCTCCAGAGCCAAACCTTACAGTACTTTACTCTTCAGCATTGCCTAACAACTTCAAGACATATGCTGCTAAGATCTCTGTAAGAACAAGCTCAATCCAGTACGAGAACGATGATGTAATGAAGCCAATCTGGGGTGATGATTACTCAATCTGCTGTTGTGTATCTGCTACACAGACAGGTAAGGAAATGCAGTTCTTCGGAGCTCGTGCAAACCTTGCTAAGTGTCTCCTGTACGCTATCAACGGTGGTAAGGATGAGAAGTTCCTTGACAAGAAGACAGGTAAGCCAATGCAGGTAGGTCCTGACTACGCTCCTATTACTTCTGAGTACCTTGACTATGATGAAGTACTTGCTAAGTACAAGCAGATGCTTGACTGGTTAGCAGGACTTTATGTAAATATTCTGAACCTGATTCAGTACATGCATGACAAGTACTACTATGAATCAGCAGAGATGGCATTGATCGATACAGATGTACGTCGTACATTTGCTACAGGTATTGCCGGATTCTCACACGTTATCGATTCCCTTTCAGCTATCAAGTATGCTAAGGTTAAGGTTATCCGTAACGCAGAGACAGGACTTGCAGAAGACTTCGAGATCGAAGGCGAGTTCCCTAAGTATGGTAATGATGATGACAGAGCAGATAATATCGGTGTATGGCTGCTTCATGAGTTCCTTACAGACATCAAGAAGAGACACACATACCGTAATTCAGAGCCTACAACATCTATCCTTACAATCACATCTAACGTAGTATATGGTAAGTTCACAGGTAACCTTCCAGATGGTAGACGTGCTTGGACACCATTTGCTCCAGGTGCTAACCCAAGCTACGGTGCTGAGACATCAGGACTTCTTGCATCTCTGAACTCAGTTGCTAAGATTCCTTATGAGTGGTCTTTGGATGGTATCTCAAATACTCAGACAATGAACCCATCTGCACTTGGTCATGATGAGGCTGAGAGAGCTGAGAAGCTTGTAAGCGCTATGGATGGTTACTTCGATCAGGGCGCTCACCACTTGAACGTAAACGTATTCGGTAAGGATAAGCTCCTGGATGCTATGGAGAACCCAGATAAGCCAGAGTACGCTAACTTCACAATCCGTGTATCTGGATACGCTGTTAAGTTTATCTCTCTTACACGTGAGCAGCAGCTCGATGTTATCAACAGAACATTCCATGACTCACTTTAATTAGAAGTTTGTCAAAAATGTTTTTGATAGATAAGTAATTCACTGGAGTCCCGGAGATACTATCTCCGGGACTTTTTATAAAAATAAAATTGTTAGAGGTGGAACATGCCGGAGAAGAAACAGATTTTAGGTTATATTCATTCAACAGAAAGCTTTGGAGCCGTAGATGGACCAGGTATCCGATTTGTAGTATTTTTGCAGGGCTGTAAGATGCGTTGTAAGTACTGTCATAACCCGGAGACGTGGAATCTGGTAACCGATTACACAAAGCTCTATGCTGATACAACGGATGATAAAGAACGAGAAGAACTCGAAAAGAAAATTGAAGAGAACACAAAACTGCTACTAGATAAAGGCGTCAAGGTTGAAGCGAGAACTCCGGAAGATCTGCTCAAGCAGGCACTTCGTTATAAGCCGTATTGGAAGGGCGACGGAGGAATAACCGTCAGCGGAGGCGAAGCACTTCTGCAGATGGACTTTTTGATCGAATTCTTCAAGCTTGCAAAAGCACAGGGGATTCACACAACGATTGATACAGCGGGCAATCCATTTACAAGAGAGGAGCCTTTCTTCTCGAAGTTTAATGAACTGATGGCACTCACTGATTTGTTCCTGCTTGATATCAAGCAGATTGAGGACGACAAACACCGGGAGCTGACAGGGTTCTCGAATAAGAATATATTAGACCTGGCACAGTATCTATCCGATCAGGGAAAGCATATGTGGATTCGACATGTCCTTGTGCCGGGCGTAACAACTGACGAAGCAGATCTGAAGAAGACGGCTGAGTTTATCAAGACTTTGAAGACGGTTGACCGTGTGGAGGTATTGCCATACCATAAGCTTGGAATCCAGGAGTGGGAGCGCCTTGGAATCCCTTATAAGCTGGAAGGAATCGATCCTCCAACGGACGAACAGCAAAAAATTGCAAGAGAGATTCTGGATGCAAAGTAAGAGTTGCACATAAGGGTCGCAAAAACAATATAAGAAAACAAATGAGACTGCGCAATATTCAGGAATCTGAGTATTGTGCAGTTTTTTTGATATAGTTGATATAGGAAAAGATTATAACAAACAATCATTTTTATGTATGACTGTCTGTATTGACATAACAGAGGAAGCACGTTATAATCTGAAACCATGAAAGGAAAATAAATAGTTTATCAGATAGGAAAAGTAGGGTATAAAACCTGCAAGGGAAAGGAAGTACGTCTATGGCAATCATCCAGATACAAGATGTATCCAAAAAATTTCAGACAAAAGACGGCGAGATTGACGCGTTGAAGCATGTGACGCTCGACATCGAAGCCGGAGACATATATGGTATCATCGGTATGTCCGGTGCAGGAAAGAGTACACTCGTACGATGCATCAACCATATCGAAGTTCCGACTGAGGGAATGGTGATCGTGCAGGATAAGGATCTGAGCAAGCTTTCCGAGAAAGAGCTTCGCAAGCAGCGGGAACATATCGGCATGATCTTCCAGCATTTCAATCTGCTGATGCAGAAGTCGGTATTGGAGAATGTATGCTTCCCATTGTTCATTCAGGGGAAGTCGAAGGCAGAGGCAAAGAAGAAAGCGTATGAGCTTTTGGATATCGTAGGTCTGAAGGATCGTGCCAAAGCGTATCCATCTCAGTTATCCGGCGGACAGAAACAGCGTGTGGCAATCGCAAGAGCCTTAGCTTCTGATCCCCAGATCCTTCTGTGTGATGAGGCAACGAGTGCGTTAGACCCACAGACAACTTCTTCAATTCTCGCATTGCTGCAGGATATCAATAAGCGGTTTGGCATTACGATCGTCGTAATTACACATCAGATGGCAGTTGTCCGGGAGATTTGTAACCGGGTAGCAATTATGAAGGATGGACAGGTGGTCGAGAACGGAAGTACCGTGGAGATCTTCAATCATCCAAAGTCAGAGGTGGCAAGAGATCTGCTCAGAAAGGATGATGGTGGAGATACCACCGGTGACGATCAGCAGACAGCAAACCAGATTCAGGATGGAACGAAGATACGAATCGTATTTACAGAGAACTCCGCATTTGAACCGGTCATTGCAAATATGATCTTGACATTTAAGGAGCCAATCAACATCCTGAAGGCAGCAACCAAGAATGTCGGTGGCGTGGCAAAGGGAGAGATGATATTGGAGATTCCGAATGGTTCCACGAATGTGAAAGCAATGGAACAGTATCTGATCGACCGGGGACTTGAGCTAGAAGAGTTGTCGGAGACAAAGACAGGAGGTGCGTTCTAATGTGGACAGAACAGGTTCGTTCCATGATTGGAACAGGTATTCTAGAGACGTTATACATGACAGTTGTTTCAACTGTATTTGGATATTTGTTTGGACTGCCGATGGGAATTCTCCTCTGTATCACAGATAAAGAGGGATTGAAGCCAAACAAGGTGATATATAAGATTCTGGATGTGATCGCGAATATTGTACGAAGCATACCGTTTTTGATCTTATTGATTTTGTTGATTCCATTTACAAGACTGTTGCTTGGAAAAAGCTATGGTTCTACGGCAACGATTGTCCCACTGACGGCAGCGGCGATTCCGTTTATCGCAAGAATGGTAGAGTCTTCGTTGAAGGAAGTCGATTACGGCGTTATCGAAGCAGCAAAAGCAATGGGTGCAAGCAACAGCAGAATCATCTTCAAGGTATTGCTTGTTGAGGCAAGAACTTCCCTGATCACAGGCGCGACGATTGCAATCGGAACGATCCTTGGATATTCCGCAATGGCAGGTGCAGTCGGCGGTGGCGGACTTGGAGATATCGCAGTCCGTTACGGATATTACAGGTATCAGACAGACATCATGCTTGTTACGGTGGCGTTGCTGATCGTGATCGTACAGGTATTCCAATCGGTTGGTATGTTCGTTGCAAACCGTCTGGATCGTAGAAAATAATGGGCAATATATGCGGGAATCGGAATGTGCACACCGAATTCTGCTTATATATAAAGTAATTGATCATTGGATAAATGTTTTCAATGATTACAAAAACAGGAAAGAGAGGACATGAATTATGAAGAAATCAATTAAGAAATTACTCGCACTGACACTGACAGGCGCATTTTTGGTAGGAGCACTCGCAGGCTGCGGAAAGAGCGGCGAGGACGATAAGACAATTACAGTTGCAGCATCTGCAACACCACACGCTGAGATTCTGGAGTACGCAAAGGATAAGCTCAAGGAGCAGGGCTATGATCTGCAGGTGACTGTTTTTGATGACTATGTAAAGCCAAACGAAGTGGTAGAAAGCGGCGACTTTGATGCCAACTACTTCCAGCATGTACCATATCTGGAAAGCTTCAATGAGGAGAAGGGCACACATCTTGCAGTTGCAGGTAAGATTCACTATGAGCCATTCGGTATCTATCCGGGAACAAAGAAGAGCTTGGATGAGATCGCAGACGGCGATTCTATCGCAGTACCAAACGATACAACAAACGAGGCAAGAGCACTGCTTCTTCTGCAGGATAATGGCATCATTACATTGAAAGATGGCGCAGGTATCAATGCAACTGTCAACGATATCGCTGAGAATCCACACAATGTAAAAATCGTTGAGCTTGAGGCTGCACAGGTAGCCAGAGTCGTTGATGAGACAGCATTTGTCGTATTGAATGGTAACTATGCACTTGCTGCCGGTTTCTCAGTAGGAAAGGATGCCCTTGCTTATGAGAAGAGTGATTCCGAAGCTGCCAAGACATATGTAAATGTAATTGCAGTAAAGGAAGGAAACGAGGACAGCGCAAAGATCAAGGCCCTGGTAGATGTATTGAAGTCTGACGATGTGAAGAAGTACATCAACGATACTTACGATGGAGCAGTTCTTCCTTACGAGGAGTAATTATGGCAAAATGGTTATCCGCTTGAACAGACAGGCAGGCGTATAACGATAGTGCACAAAAGATAAATGACATGAACTACCCGGTTCTCTGTACATTCCCAATGACAGTCGGAGTGACAGACAGCCGGGTGTTTTTTTACGGATAAAAATGGAAATTCTCAGTCGGATATAAAAAGAACGCATAACAGCCATATAGATAGCAGATATCAATTGCCGTAAAACAAAAAAATCGAAAGTATTTGCCATGATTTTGGAGAAAAAATAGAGGAAAATATGCATTTTGCTCTTGTTTTTTTCGAGAAATGTCTATAAAATAGAAAACAGACAGTTTAAATGCATGATTCATACAATGCAAATAAATGTGAAAGGTATAAGGTAGCTGAAATGAAGAAATACAAGGATATGAGTAAAGATGAGTTATTGACATTAAAAGCCGCTCTTATGGAGGAATACAAGGAAGAACAAGCAAAGGGCCTCAGCCTCAATATGGCAAGAGGAAAGCCGGGATTCGCCCAGTTAGCACTTTCCATGCAGATGTTAGATGAGATTAATAGCAAATCTGATATGCGTACCTTGCTTGGAAATGATACAAGAAACTATGGAGATCTGGATGGTATCGGAGAGTGTCGTCAGCTTATGGCAGACATGATGGAAGTCAAGAAGGAGAACATCATCGTATATGGTAATTCCAGCCTGAATGTCATGTATGATACAGTTTCCCGTTCGATGACACATGGCGTGAATGGCTCTACTCCTTGGTGCAAGCTGGATAAGGTCAAGTTCCTCTGCCCGGTACCTGGATATGACAGACATTTTAAGATCACAGAGTTCTTCGGCATTGAGATGATCAACATCCCGATGAATTTTGATGGACCGGATATGGATCTGGTTGAGAAATACGTAAATAACGATGCAGCAGTGAAGGGTATCTGGTGTGTGCCGAAATATTCGAACCCAACCGGAATTGTATATTCCGATGAGGTGGTAAGAAGATTTGCAGCATTAAAGCCGGCAGCCGAAGACTTCCGTATCTTCTGGGATAATGCATACTGCATCCATCATCTGTATAAGGATCAGCAGGCAGAAATCCCGAATATCTTAGAGGAGTGTGCGAAGGCCGGGAATCCGGATATGGCATATATGTTTGCTTCGACATCGAAGATTACATTCCCTGGTTCCGGTGTTTCTGCAATCGCAACTTCTACAACAAATGTAGAATTTATCAAGCAGCAGTTAACCGTACAGACAATCGGTCATGATAAGATCAATCAGCTCCGTCATACAAGATTCTTCAAGAATATTGATGGACTGAAGGCACATATGGAGAAGCATGCGGATATCTTACGTCCAAAGTTCGAGGCAGTTTTAAATGCATTTGATCAGGAGCTTACAGGACTGGAGATCGGTTCATGGGTAAAGCCACTCGGCGGATATTTTATTTCTTTTGATGCACTTGAGGGCTGTGCGAAGAAGATCGTTGCAATGTGTAAGGATGCAGGCGTGGTACTGACAGGCGCCGGTGCAACCTATCCGTATGGCAAAGATCCAAAAGACAGCAATATCCGTATTGCTCCTTCGTTCCCATCTGTGGAAGAGATGGAAGCAGCATCGAAGATTTTCGTGCTTTGCGTGAAGCTTGCAAGTATCGATAAGTATCTGGAAGCATAAGCTTGTTTCGGACAATTAAATAAAGAGTGTTCGAATCCCGGTGTGAAAGCACCGGGATTTTTTGCAAAATGCTGGAATGAAATAATTTAATAACTGACATACTAATTTCAGAATGCGGAATCCGAAATACGAGAATAATCAGACATTTGATATATCAGAAATGCCAGAAGCAATTCTCGTATTTTTGATTCGTGAATAAATGGAGGAATTCGTATGAAGGATCGAATCGAGACATTGAAGGAATATCTGAAGCGGCTTGGAGATGGAGAGCCGCTGGAAGCAGTAAGAAAAGATTTCGTGGAAGTATTTAAGGATGTTGATCCTGCGGAGATCATGAAGGCGGAACAGGAGATGCTTGCGGAGGGAACACCGCTTTTGGAGGTGCAGAAGCTGTGTGATGTGCATGCCGCACTCTTTCATGGAAAGACGCGGGAGGAACATATTGCGAATGCGGAAAAGGCAGTGCATGCGTCAGCATTGCGGGAAGAACGGGAGTCAAAGACGCGTGAACTGGCGCAGATCAAAGGACATCCGCTATGGCTGTTTGCAAATGAGAATGGTGCTCTTGCTATGCTGCTAGAACAGGCAGAGGAGAAGATCAAGGATGGCAGTGCGAATAAGAAGACGTTGGAATCGTTGCGTGGCATCTCCATTCACTATGCGAAGAAGGGAGATCTTCTGTACCCGGTTTTGAATGTGCGGTATGGGATATCCGGACCGGCAAGTGTGATGTGGACGGTTGATGATGAGATCCGGGATGAAATCTCATTTCTTGCGAAGATGAATGATAAAGAATCCGAATGGCAGGAGCGGTTTGCAACGGTAGTAGCACGGGCACAGGAAATGATCTACAAAGAGGCAAATATTTTGTTCCCGAACTGTGCGGCGAATTTCACGGAGGAAGAGTGGATCGGCATCTACCATGACCAGAAGGATTATGCGGTCTGTTTTGGCGTGGAGCCGGAGATCTGGAAGAAGGCAGAGGATAACCAATATGTGCCGGAGACGTCGCTTACAGATACGGAAATCCGCATGCCGGGCGGGCATCTGACGATTGCACAGCTGATCGCGCTTCTGAATACAATTCCGATGGAGATCACATTTGTGGATGTGGACAATATCAATCGTTTCTTTAATGAAGGACCGAAGGATTTCAAACGTTCGGGTATGGCAATCGACCGGGAAGTATTCTCCTGTCACCCGCCGAAGATTGAATCGACCGTGAGAAGAATTATTGGAGAATTCCGCGCGGGGGCATTGGATGAGGTGCCAATCTGGATGGATAAAAACGGAAAATGTATGCTTGTCAGATACATGGCGGTACGCGATAAAGCGGGGAAGTATCTCGGCACGCTGGAGCTCGTGCAGGATATGGGATTTGCAAAGGAGCATTTTCAGCCGGAAAAGCGGCAGGAGGAGATATGGTAAGCGGAGAAATGGCAGATACAGAGAGTAAGATCTCCTGGAAGTAATATTCCGGGAGATTTTTGCATGAGCGAATGAGTGTAGTTATATTCGTAGATGGACTTTTGCCTGCAGATATGGTAATTTAGGGATAAGTTTAGAATAGATATAGCCATTCGTAAAATGGTACAGCGTATAACAGAGAAAAACATAATACAGGAAATTGAAAGACTGACGGTGTGAGGCAGACAAATGAATAAAATCGAAGAATATTACAATAAATTCAATGAGGAAAAAAGACTAAATTCCAGACATGGGCAGATCGAGTATCGCATCACGGTGAAATATATTCATGATTATCTGGATGTGCGGATGCAGGAGTTGAAGGTTGCAAACCGGGAAGATATCAGGATTCTCGATATCGGTGCCGGAACCGGACGTTACAGCGTGGCACTCTGTGAGGAAGGCTATGATGTGACAGCTGTGGAGCTGGTAAAGCATAATTTGGGAATATTGAAGCAGAAAAACAGCAACGTGCATGCGATGCAGGGAAATGCGCTGCATCTGAAGAAGCTGGAAGATAATACTTTTGATCTGACGCTGCTCTTCGGTCCGATGTATCATCTGATGACGAGGGAGGAGAAGCTTCAGGCACTCTCTGAGGCGAAACGCGTGACGAAACCGGGCGGGATTATATTAGTCGCCTATGTGATGAATGAGTATGCCGTGGTCGTATATGGCATTCAGGAGAACCATCTGGAAGAAAGCGTGAAGAATGGAACACTGGATGCATCGTATCATACGGTACCTGCGGAGGATAGTCTGTATGCATTTGAACGGATCGAGGACATCGACAGCTACAATGAGGCAGTTGGGCTGAAACGGGAGAAGATTTTGTCTCCGGATGGACCGGCAAATTATATCCGCCCGTTTGTGAATCAGTTAAGTGAGGAAAGCTATGAGCTTTTCGTGGCGTATCAGTTGAAGGTGTGCGAACGGCCGGATCTGATCGGTGCAGGAGCACATACGGTGGATATACTTCGTAAGGAATTGTGATGAACAGGATACATGCATGTATCGGATAGGATGAGCTGGAACGAATATATGCATGGTACAATGAATGGAACACAGAGACGTGTGTAGATTATCAGGCGATTACGTGATAATGTAAGATATAAGGAGAAGATAAAACATGGAACAAGGAAGCTTGCCGGAACGCTATCTGTCGCGTTCGGTGATTAAACATATACGAAGATTGAATCCGAAGCTTTCGGTATCGGCAGCAGTTGGAAACGATTATGCGAACCTGCATGGAAGCGTAAGTGCGGATGGCATCGGTGATACGCCGTGGATAGCGTGGGTGAAAGCGATGAATAATTTTGCGTGCTCCGGCGGACAGGTTGAGGGGGCACGTCTTACGATGCTTCTTCCACAGAATGTAAAGGAATCGTGGATCAAAGGCTATATGGCAGATTTCAATTCCTATGCAGAAGTAAAGGGCATACAGATTTTAGGTGGTCACACACAGGTGTCTGAAGTGTTTGCGCGGGCGCAGTTTGTCGTGACGATGCTTGGAACAGCGAGCGAGTACCATGCAAATAAAAAGAAAATCAAGCCGGGCTATGAGATCGTCATGGTCGGGCAGGCGGGCCTGATGGGTGCAGATATAATTCTGAAGGAAAAGCGGGAAGAACTGCATACGCGGTTCCCGGATTTCTATCTGGATATGGCAAGTGTCAAGGAAGATGCGTATAGCATTGCGGATGCGGCGCGGAAGATTGCAGATTCCGGCATGGATATCTGTTATATGCACGATGGCTCGTCCGGCGGTGTCTATGGTGCCTTGTGGCAGATGGGTGTCTGGATGGATAAGGGCTTTGAGGTACAACATGTAGATATTCCAATCCGACAGGAGACAATTGAAATCTGCGAGTTCTTCAATATCAATCCGTATCTCCTAGATGCAACCGGGTGTCTGTTTGCAGTCGTGGAAGATGGAAAGATGCTGGTGGAATATCTGGCAGAACAGGAAATCGAAGCCGCCGTGATCGGTGTTGTGACAGAGAAAAAAGAGAAGCTGATCGTTGTAAATGAACTGGAGCACCGGTGCCTGTCTCCTGTGAATGGGGATGAGATACATAAGGTATTGTAAATGAGAACAAGTGGACTTACAAATGAGTAACAAAAGAGGAAAACAATTAAATAAATATGTACCGGACTATGTGTTATATGATCTGGAGACAACCGGAATTTCTGCAAACTACGATGAGGTAATTGAGATCTCCGGCGTGAAGGTGCGCGGCGGTAAAATCATCGATGAATTTAGCACACTTGTAAATCCGGGACGAACGATTCCGTATGGTGCGAGTGCGGTCAATCACATCTATGATGAGATGGTGGCGGATGCACCGGAGTTTGAAAAAGTGTTACCGTTGTTCCTTGCATTTATCGGAAACGATATTCTGGTAGGACATAATATTGCGTCGTTCGATATGAAGTTTCTGTATCGGGACTTCGAGAAATATATGGGATTGATACTTCCAAATGATTTCGTGGATACATTGCGCCTTGCAAAAATTGTATTCCCGGATTGGAAGCATCGGAGACTGGGTGACCTTGCGAACTATTATGGCATCTCTACGGTGGGTGCACACCGCGCATTGACAGACTGTAAGATGAACCAGAAGGTATTTGAATTACTTGGAAAAGAATTGTCCGGGGAAGGAACGATGGATGTACGGCAGAATGTCAAGACCTGTCCGAAATGTGGAATGATGATGGTAAAACGAAAAGGAAAATTTGGCGAGTTTTGGGGGTGCAAGGGATTTCCGGATTGTCGGTATACGGAGAATATCTAAGGTGCGGATAAAGGGAAACAGCAGGTTGCTTTTATCGTAAGCGGTTGTCTGCTAAGATAACATCATGGAGGTGAACGTGATGGAAACAAAAAATGTGATTTTGGAACTTCGCACGAAGCGGGGATTATCGCAGGATGAATTAGCCGAGAAAATCATGGTGACAAGACAGGCAGTATCGCGCTGGGAGAATGGTGAAACCGTGCCGAATACGGATACGTTAAAGCTGCTGTCGAAAGTATTTAATGTATCGATTAATACGCTGCTTGGACAACCGAGAAGATTGATCTGTCAGTGCTGTGGCATGCCGCTCGAAGATGAGATTATCGGGCATGATCGGGATGGGGCAATGAATGAATCGTATTGCAAATGGTGCTATGCAGATGGCATGTATACATACAGTAATATGGAAGATCTGATCGATGTTGCAGTCAAGCATATGGTGACGGATGAATTCTCGGAGGAACAGGCACGGGAATATATGAAGGATCTGCTTCCGAAGTTAGACTATTGGAAGCGGTACGATGAACTGAGTGATGGCGGACAGTTCGATGAATTCAAACATCAGTTGATAAAAGAGATTAACGATCTTCACATCGAAGGATTGCCGAAGGTGGAGAAGCTGAATGCACTTGTCGGTCAGTATGTGAATCTGGCGTATCCGCTTCCAAGTGGGGAGACAGTAAAATTCTTAGATGACAAAAAAACCTATCTTGGCAATCAGTTGGAATGTGAGTTTGGCGGAGACCGGTATTTTGGTGTGCTTGCAGGCATGGATTTCATTTTGGTGAGTACCTATGATGCGAGTGGCGAGAATCCGGAGCTGGTCGTATATAAGAAACGGTAATGATGAATAGAAGAGTCGAGCAATCGGCTCTTTTTTGCATTTCATCTAAAAAAGATAGAATTATGATACAATCCGATGTAAAATATAAAGATACATAAAATGCAGGAATATGTATGAACATGATACGGGGGAAAAGGCAGATTTCCATGCAACCGATATCAGAGAAGCGAATGTAGAAACAGGGAGGGATTTACAGATGAAGAAGAAATTACTGACTGTAATGATGGCTGTGATGATGGCATTTTCGTTATCCGGCTGTGGTAATGACGTCATCGTGGATGTCGTGACGAACGATGTAGAAAACGGAAGCAATCAGACAGATACTTCTAACGCAGGAACGTCGCAGGGAGAACAGACAGCGTCGGCAGAAGTGGCAGAGACCAATCCGGCAGGACTTAAGACGATCCCGTTAGAGGATGTCAAGATCGGTGTGTTGTATATCGGCAGTGCATCCGATACATCGGGATATACGTATGCACACGAGCTTGGGATTCAGGGTATGGTTTCAAATCTCGGACTTAAGGAAGATCAGGTTGTGCGTAAGGAATCGATAGACGATGGCGATGATGTGGCAATCAAAAAAGCGTTGGATGAATGTATGGACGAAGGCTGCAACATTGTATTTACAACGAGCTGGGGTTACATGGAAGAGACCGCGGCATATGCGGAGAAGTATCCGGATGTTTATTTTGCACACGGAACCGGATATATGAGCAATGGAAGCAATTTTACGAATTATTTCGGAAGAATCTATCAGGCGAGATACCTGTCCGGTCTGGTAGCAGGCATGAAGACGAAAAGTAATTTGATCGGGTATGTATCTGCAATGGGCAGCGACAACAGTGAGTGTACCGGTGGTATTGATGCATTTGCAATGGGTGTCGAGGAAGTCAATCCGGATGCGAAGGTGCTGGTAGCTGTGACGAACTCCTGGTTTTCTCCGGATGACGAGCAGGCGGCTTCCGATGCATTGATTGACAAGGGCTGCGATGTGCTGGCACAGCATGTTGATACGACAGCTCCGCAGACTGCATCCGAGGAAAACGGAACATGGGCGATCGGATATAATTCCGATATGAGTAAAGAGACACCGGATGCGACACTGACATCGGTTATCTGGAACTGGAGTGCTTATTACACCTCCTATGTAAACAGTATCGTCAATGCGACATATGACGGTTCGAATTATTATGGCGGTATGGATGAAAGTCTGGTCGGACTGACAGGATTATCTTCTCTGTGTGAGGATGGAACGCAGGAGAAAGTAAATGAGATGCAACAGAAGATATTGTCCGGAGAATTCGGCGTGTTTGACGGAGAAATCCTTACCAACGATGGAACCGTGATCGGAGAAGCGGGAAAGACGCTGGATGATGCGACGATTACCGGTAAGATCAACTGGTATTATCACAATGTGGAAGTCGTAGATTGGAAATAGGGGGGATAGCCGTGAAAATATTTCGCAATTTGAAGCTGCAGTACAAGATGCTTATACTGGCTATCATTCCGGTACTCGTCATGGGTATTGTAGCGATTCTCATTAGTAATACAGTCGTGAAAAATAAATTGCTGGACGATGCCAAGCAGAAGCTGAAGGCGACATCGAATGCCGTGCTTGCGGCGTATGATCAGAATGCCGGAGATTATTTTGTAAATGCGACCGGGGATGTGTGGAAGGGTGCTTACAACGTATCGCTGTCTACACCTTTTATCGATGATATTGCTGCAAAAACCGGGATTGAGGTTACATTCTTTTACAATGACACGCGACTTGTGACATCATTAAAGGATGCGGACGGGAAGCGGATCCTTGGTTCTAAGGCAGGCGATTTCCTTGTGGAAAATGTCCTGCAGGATGGTAATGAGGTGTTTACCAATCGTGTGCTGGTAGATGGTACTTTCTATTTTGGATATTATGTACCGGTGCACCAGAATAACAGTGATGAGATCATCGGTATGGTTTTCGCCGGAATGCCGGTCAAGGAGATATATGCGAGCCTGAATCTGATTACCATGATTTTTACAGTAGCAATCGTTGTTATACTGGTAATCGCGGTCATCGGATGTCTGCTTGTTTCCAGAGGAATTGCAAAGAGTATTCGGAACAGTATGGACGTGGTAAAACAGATTTCGGAAGGCAATCTCAATGTTGAGATCGAGCAGAGTATGTTGGATAGAAAAGATGAGGCGGGAGCTTTGTCATGTAATACGCAGACACTTATCGACAACTTATCTGCGATGATTGGCAAGATCAGCAACAATACCATGACCTTGAATGCATCTTCCGAGGAGATGAATGCGGCTGCCGGACAGGCAGGCAATGCGGTTGGAAATATCAACGATGATCTGCACAATATGCTTACCGGAGCTGTCGAGCAGACCGGCAACGCGCAGAATATCAAGAACAGCATTCACAATATGAATATTCATCTGGAAAAGACGCTCGGGGAAGTGGATCACCTTTCCGATGAGACAAAAGCGATGCTTGACGCCAGAAATGACGTGGATAAATCGTTGAACCAGCTCGATGCTTCGAACCAGGATGTTATGACCGAAGTTGAGAACATCCAGAAGCAGACGCAGCAGAATAATGAATCGGTGGAAAAAATCATTGCCGCAGTTGGTTACATCTCCGATATTGCAGATCAGACAAACCTTTTATCTCTGAATGCATCGATTGAAGCAGCCAGGGCAGGTGAAACCGGTAAAGGCTTTGCCGTAGTCGCAGAAGAGATTGGCAAGCTGGCAAACCAGAGTAATGAAGCATCGACAGAAATATCCGAGCTGGTGAATCTGTTAAGCTATAATTCCAGCCAGACAATGGATATTATGGACAGCGTACAGGATGCTATGAATGATCAGACGAAGAAGCTGGTTGAAACTGCCAATATATTCAAGCAGTTACAGGAGCATGTATCCCATGTTGCAGATGGTGTGGATGTCATTCGTGATGCAACCGTACAGTTAGGCAAAGAAACCGATGAGATCGGAAAAGATATCAAGAACTTAAGTGACATCGCACAGAGAAACGAGGATACGGTTAAGGGAACGATTTCCTTTAGTGATGAGGTGCTTGGCACTGTAAACAGTGTGACCGAGATGTCGATGGAAGTCAGCTCATCCGCCAATGATATGGCAGGCGTGGTGTCGCATTTCCGTATGTAGGAAGTAAGAATATAAATAGAAAAAGAATGCAGAAGCGTTGGTTCATCATTATATGAACCAACGTTTTTTTCGTAATAAGCCGGAATGCAGAAATCGTGCTTGCACGGATTTCTATATGACGGCAAATGTTCATCGAGCCGACAGGCGAGATGCCGCAAAAAGCCGTCATGCAGAAATTTGACTTAGATTTTACATGGTTTCCACATAAATATGATAGTAGAGTGGCAAATTTCAATTTTATAATAGAGCAGAAATTAGAGAAAGCAATATATTCAAAGTGAGGAAAAGAATATGCCATCTACATATGCACATTATCGGATGGGTCAGGAAGTAATCAAACAGGTTTCTGTCCCTGCTCGCGATATCATTATGAAACATTACGTGGAACGGAAGCCGCGGGCGATTCGGAACAGCTTCAAGCGTCTGGGTGTCACCCTGAAAAATGTGAGAAACGAGAAGAAAACACACAGATCGTAACATTTCCTTTTGCAATCATATTTGGCAGGCTAGCCAATTGTTATAAAACAGAACGGCTCATCACAATCTGTATTGTAGCATACCTTGGTATTGCCATATTCGCTATCTCCCTGAGGGAACAGTGGCAGTTCTGGATTCTGGCGATTCTGGTTGGCATGTTCCAAGGCGGAATTCAGGCATTGTCCCGGTCGTATTTCGCTAAGATCATCCCACCGGAAAAATCAGGCGAATATTTCGGTCTGATGGACATATGCGGAAAGGGCGCATCCTTCCTTGGAACAACCGTAATCAGCCTGATCTCGCAGGTCACCGGCAAGGTAAATATCGGCGTAGGCGCGATATCCGTGTTCTTTGTGCTTGGAATGATCGTGTTCCGGATGGCAACCGCGGAGGAGAAGGGAGAAGGAAAGAAAGTGAGGATGAGATTCGGGGAAGATGGGGTGTAGGGATAGATAGACTTATATAGTTGGAACTTTGCAACACTCAGGCTTTGACTTGAGTGTTTTTTGATGGTAGAAATTCGAGTAGCATGATAATATATATTCAATGAAATATTAATGAATGTTCATAAGACTGAGTTGTTGGGAAATATGATACCATCAGAAATGGAGAAAGAGAGGTTGAAAAATTCATTATGAATTTTCAAAAATTTGATGAAATATTTAATAGAAAAAATTATCCGGCATTTAACAAAAATTATTTACCAATGGATGATTATCCGTGTATTTGTCTTTCGGGAGAAAAATATAGAAATTGTTGTAAGAAAGATGTTGAGGAGGCATTACAACATGAGAATGGAGAAAAGGAATGTGAAGAGTTAAAAAAAATATATTGCAAAAATACCAAGAAATTGATAAGTACCAAAATTGTTAATAAAGCGATAAATAAAAAGAATATATCTTATTGTTTGGCTGAAAAAGTGTTTGGAAATTGTAACGCTTGCAATAATGTTAAGTCACATACATTAGCAAAGGGAAGCATATTATCTAATTTAGCCGATAATGATAATGTTTTAATAGCATTTAACGATCATCAGATGATTGATAAAAAGCTGTTTGATGATAATATTGACGCATATTATATGGATGTGAGTATAGATGATGCTAGTTTGGCGGTTTCATATTGTAAGGATCACGATAGAGATTTATTTTTAGAGATTGAAGCAGATGGAAAAAATCAATATAGTCATACAAAAATTCAAAATTTAGAATATGCGCTTAAATCAATTTCGTTTCAGGTATATTATAATCTTGAAAATATAAAGTATTTAGCAGAATTGATTAAAACATCAAAAAATGTACTTGGTTCCTATAAAGGAATTGAATCAAAATTATTGATGAATTATAGTGTTTTGGTTGATGAGTTATTTAAGCTGTATCCATTATCACAAATGATACTAGAAGATATAAAAGAATATAGACAAAGGGGAAAAATTAAAAAATTAAAAACGGAGTATTTTAAATTGCCATGTAAGAAAATAAATATTTCATGTTCTGAAGTTATAGAAGAACAAAGCATTAATTATTTTATAAATATTGTAAATGCACCGGAACCATATATTATAATTTCGTATTATGAAAATGAAAAATACAGCACTTGGATAAATGCGAAGAAGAAAGAATTTGAAGATGAAAAGTATAAATCTTTTTATATGTATGATTTTATATTGTCTTTTATTATTACGAATGCACAGAATATTTATATGAACAAATGTAAATTTAATCAATTGTCTAAAGAAGAAAAAAGATTTTTGTATTTAATACATAGGGAGGGAACATATTATATTCCTGATAATGAATTAAAAGATATGAATAATTTTTTCTTTGATAGATGAATATGGGAAAAAGTGTAGTTATAAACAAGAAAAATACGATGCCATAAAAAGCCGATAAACCAACGCAAAACTCGGCATTACAGGGCATTTTATGATAGGAGATTTTTATGATACGAGTACTTTTCGCCTGCCACGGCAACATTAAAAGGATGTCTGGAAAGCCTTGATTTTATTGGATTTTTTGAGGATTAAGCAATAATTTACACCTTATTTACACCTTTGGAAGATCGGATCGGAAGAGTAAAAAAGTAAAGGCGTGGGATAAATCTTGCGTTTTTGTATAGGTTGTAAATATTTATCGCTTGAAAAATTATGAAAATGGCTTTATCCGTTAATGAATAAAAGTTTTTCTTAATAAAGATATTGATAGATTTATATTATGTTTAATGGTTTGTGGGGTATCATAGAAAGGAATTTATGGCGTATGGAAGAAAAAATAAAAAAATTGAAAGAAAAACTAAATTACATTGGAACACGTGATCTCTTAGGGATGATAGGCATTCATTTTATTACATTCGCAGATAATGCCGAAGATGTTGCTGAACAGGCAGATATATTTAATAAGACAAAACTTATGTCACCACAAAAACAATATATGTATCTTGCTGGTTTGCTTATGAGCACAGAGGACAAAAGTGATGGTAGTATTATGAAAAGTGAGATATTTGATGAACTTGAAAGTGATGTACAAGAAATTACTCAAGAATATATAAGGACATTTCTTAATATTGATTACAAAGCTGAACCAAACAATGCAAAAAGAAATTTAGTTTCTATGGAAGCCTTTACGTCTTATTTTGATACAGGAATATTGAGATATCCAGAACAAACAATCGAATTAATCCGAGAATTATATACTGATTTTGATCTGCATTTGGAAGAAATGACGGGGTTGGTATTAGAAGATTTTATATCATTTTACCAATTGATATGCGATACATTTGAAGAAACAATGAATGCATCAAAATACACAGTGGAGAGTATAAAAAAACAGTTAAATTCTTTTAATCCATTTGTGGTTGATATAGAAAAAGAATATGAACGTTTTCTGGCTTTTTCACAAGGAGCTGCAAGTATAAATCTTCAAAATACGATGGATAACTTAAATACCATTAAGTCAGCGAGTGTTATGGAAATGTTTGGAAAGAAAAAAGGAGAAAAATTATTAGATATTTTTGGACTATATAGAGCAGAAACAGATTTTCTATATTACAATGGAAAAAACCCATTTGCAGAAAAACCACTTTGTTGGATTGATAAGGAAACATTATTTATTGTACACCCACAATTTTTATTAAATGCAATATATAATTATATTACAGATACATTAGAAAATCCTAAAAACCCATTTGCAGATAAATATAAGAAATCAAAAGCAGATATAGTTGAAAACTTATTTATAAAGTTATTAGAGAAAATATTTGGAGAAGAAGCAAAATATCATACAAGCGTATGTGAGGAACGTGGAACGAAAGAGCATGATATTTTGATTGAATTTAAAGATTATATTTTAATAGCAGAGGTAAAGGCATCAAAAGTTAGAGAACCGTTTTTTAATCCTGAAAAGGGATATAAACGAGTTCGCGATCATTTTAAATCAGATAGTGGAATTGGTGGAGCTTATGAGCAGGCAATAATTCTAAAAAAATTTATGGAAGTTAAAAATGATGCCATTTTGTTTGAAAATAAAAATAAAAAATTTGTAGTAGAAAATATATCAAAGAAGAAAATATTGCCAATTGTATTAACCTTGAATCAGTTCGGAGGTTTAGCTGTAAACACTAGTATGATATTAGAAAAAGAGGATAATCAACCCTATCCATGGGTTTGTAATTGGCATGATTTGGAAAATATTATAGAAATATTACAATATCTTAATAAAAAACCGGATGATTTTATGGATTATATTGTTTGGAGGATTGAAAATCATACCAATGTGTTATCTTCAGATGAATTGGATGTGATAGAAGGCTATTTTGTGAATTCATATGTGAAAGAGAAAAAAGGAGCAATATACTTTCCACCTAATGGACCAAGTTTGATTGATAAAATTTATTTTGAAAGACACGGAATTCCATACGAATTTCCTCTAAAAAAGTCACCCGTGTATAAAAAGAAAAAAATAGGAAGAAATGCACCTTGTCCATGTAACAGTGGAAAGAAATTTAAGAAATGTTGTATTGGAAAAGGAATTTATGATTAAGAAACATACAAAATTTAACAGAGGATGTGTTTTAACCCCATTCATTAAATGATGCATTACTTGTTGATGATGTTGGGGGTGTAAGACTGATGGGAAAGGAGAATTTTATACCTGTCTATGTATCAAGGGAAACTATTCTAAAAGGTAATTAGCAAAGTTGGAAAGCGAATATCGAATATAACACATTAAGCATCAGCCAGTATTGTGGATGGTGCTTTCTTTCTGCTAAATATAGTCGGAATGTTAGCAACGCGGAACATGTTAGGAACGGTATAAAAATATAGCAGTTATTAGGTAGCCACGAAGTGAAAAACGTTGCTGTTTTGTGTGGGATAAATAAGAATCACAAAATCACAGAAGCAATTGAAAATATTCCTTTGAAGGAATATTATATTGTTATAAGAAGTAATGGTGTATAGTTGATAATTACGGAGGAAAAGTATGGAATTATTAACAACGAGCGAGATGGCTAAAAAATGGGATATATCAAGAAGAAGAGTTACGACTTTATGTGCTGAGGGACGTATAGAAGGAGCAATTTTGAAAGGGAATACTTGGCTTATTCCAGAAAATACAGAAAAACCAGATGATCCAAGACAAGTCCGTAAAATTGAACAGAAGAAATGTTAGCATTGTGAATGAATAGATCTACTTAGGACTACGAGAAAGATAAAAAGTATTTTAGATGTTTTTATAACGCAAGAAAATGGAGGACAGTCTATGAAACTTGTAGTGTACAAAGGATTTAATGAAGAATTCCTATCAATGGTTAAAGAAGAACCATTAGTGGATGGAACTATAGCAACTAAACTTAATGTTTTGAAATTCGATAAGAAAACAAGAAAACAATTGGATATGGCATTAATTTCTTTAGAGGAAAGTAATGAAGTGTGGGTTACATATTCAGAATATACTTTGATAAAAAACAGGGTGGATGATGCAATTGAAGAGGATGGATTAGAGCTTATTATATTTACCAATAATTTATATCCAGATTATTATCCGTTGCCGTTTGAATTAACTACCGATCTTATTGATGAGATTGAAAAAAATCTTAATTCTGATTCGACGGATGATTGTAGCAAGGAGTGCCAGAGCTATTTAACTATTTATAACACTCTGGTTAATGTTGATGGGGTGTATTATGGAAGTTTTTATAACTATGAATATGAAAAAAATGATGCTATAGTTTCTAAACCATATTATTTAAATCAAATCGTTATTGAAGATGCACAGGTAAAATCGGATATTGACATATTCGTTAATGAAGATGTAGATACGTATCTTAGAGATTTGGCACGTATTATTGAGTTAAAACCTTCTGTTATTGGATTAAAAATGACAGAAGGATTGGTGTCAAAGAGAATTGTATTGTCTTTGCAGGCATATTGTGTGGCTAATAACATTCGATTAGTAAAATTTCATGAGTATCTTGAAGATGATGCACAAATGGAACAGGAACTTATCGATATCGCTAGGAATGATGTTCATATAGCAAATTTTACAGGCTTTAGATCAATTAAGTTTTATAAAAATCCAGATATTGATAAAGAGATTGTTGAAATATCACAGTCAACGTTAATCCAAGAGATCATTCATCAGGCTGAGAATTCATATAACACAGAAAAGGGACATTCTTTTAGGGATATTTTTATAACCGCATCTACTGGTGCAGGTAAATCAGTTATGTTTCAGATTCCTGCTATTTATTTGGCGAAGCATTATCAAAAGTTAACAATTATTATAGAACCAGTAAAAGCATTAATGCAGGATCAAAAAGAAAAGTTGATAAAGAACGGTTATACAAGAGTGGAGACTTTCAACTCTGATCTGATTTCCCAAGTTGAAAAGGAAGCCGTACTTAATCGTATAAAAGCTGGTGAAGTTGATCTTCTTTATTTGAGTCCAGAAACTTTACTTTCGTATTCTATTGAGACTATCATTGGTGATAGAGAAATTGGGTTATTGATTATTGATGAGGCTCATATTGTAACTACTTGGGGTATGGGTTTCAGACCAGATTATTGGTATCTTGGAGGATATATTAATAGATTAAGAAATCAGATTCAGACTACAGCAGGTAAAATGAGAAAAACTTATGACTTTCCAATTTGTGCATTTACTGCGACCGCCATTAATGGTGGTGTTGATGATTCAGTAAGTGATACGGTTATTAGTCTGTATATGGAGAACCCGGTAAAATTTATTGGCTATGTAAGAAGAGAGGATATTGAGTTTGATGTAAAGATGTGTGAAACTCGTAAACTTCCACAGACAGTTTATGAGTCTAACAAAACAGAAGCAATGTCTTCTCGTATTGTGAAATGGCTTGCAGAAAAAGAAAAAACTATTGTTTATTTTCCTTACGCTCAGAATGCTTTTGATGCATCAAGAGGAGTGCGAGGCTTTGCTGGAATAAAAACAGATCCAAGAATCGGTGTGTTTACAGGAAAGAATGTAGATGAAGTGAACACAGAGACGTTTAATGAAAAGAAGAGAGAAACTTTTGAAAAATTCAGAACTGGTGAGCAGCCAATTATGTATGCCACAAAGGCATTTGGAATGGGTGTTGATATAGATGATGTACAGAATGTATATCATTATGCTGTTTCTGGTAATTTGTGTGATTACATTCAGGAAATTGGTAGAGTAGCAAGAAAGCCTGGAATGACAGGTGTTGCAATAACAGATTTCTTTTACAATGATATGACCTACATGAATAAATTATTTGGAATGTCTCGGATAAGACAGTACCAGATAAAGAAGGTTCTTGAAGGAATTTACGATGTTTATAAGAGTAAGAAAGGTGCAAGAAGTTTCCTAATATCGCCGCAATCATTTACATATATTTTTAATGGAAAAGGTGTAAAGGATGAGGGGCAATGCATTAATAAACTTAAGACGTGCTTATTAATGTTAGAGAAGGATTTTTATGATAAATATAACTTTAAGGTTATTATCTCAAGACCGCAGAGCGTGTTTACAAAAGCGTATGTTGTTATTGATAAAGAAAATGAGTCATTAGTTTTGAATTCGGAATACGGAAAGTGTTTTAGGTTCTTGGCTAGAGGTAGATACCAGGAGAGACAACCAGATGGTTCTTTATTGAGCGATACTGGAGATGTCTATACATTAGACTTAAAACAGGTGTGGGAGCAATTTCATGGTAATATTTCATTCCCGCAATTTAAATATTGGTATTTTAATGATTCGTCAACTTCAAAAGATAAGATTGCCATTATGCCTTCCATCAGAAAGTATTTTTCACCAAGACAGAAAGTAAATATCGAGGCTCGCGGAGATCTGCTTTTAAATGAAATAAGAGAGAAAATTCTTGCTGATTTTGAATATATCGGTAACATCTTATATTCGGAATTCGGAAAGAATTATTTTACAACTGACGATTTTACAAGAGTTATTAAAGAAAAATATGGAATGACTCAGGCTAGGATTATTGCTAATTCATTATTCGATTTAGTAGATCCTAATATGACATGTGTTAAAAGAAGAAGTAATGATAACTCAGCAAAGAATTATTACTTGCTTTCAAATGGTAATTTTAAAGAATATATGCGTAAGGCAATTATAAAATCGCTTATTGTAAACAAGATTACTAAGAGTAGTGAATCAAGTTATTCAAGTTACATGAGTATTGCAAATGATGAGTGGTCAAATATCGCACTTAAATTGCTTTCGATTTTTGATTATATTTCTTACGAAATTCTTGGTGGAGAGGAACCGGAAATATTTATTCGTTTGAACGATCCTCAGAAGGTCAAGAATATAGTGCTCGGAAATACCTTTTACTCTAATAACTATATTAATAGAGCTAAACAGAAACATGATCGAGATGTTAGTGTTCTTTTGAAATTTTTCAATGGATTGAATACAGACAAAGAAAGATGGGATTATATTGAAGATTATTTTCTAGGATATGATGTTCTTTGTGAGTCAGAAACGGTGGTTGAACCAGTAAGCAACGTTGAAATGTCAAAAGCGATTGATAAAGAAAAATCGTATCCTACTCATCAGTATAAGAAATGGATGGATTTGAATTTATTTTTTGATGAAAACGATCATATTATTGTGGATAAGATAGCTGAACTTGGAGTTACGATTCCAGAATATTTAAGTACAGTTCTGAAGAAGTCTGACTGGGGAAACAATATCCTTATGTCTTGGCCTTCAAAGAATGTATTGATATGTCAACAGGATACAGCTGATTATATTCTATCAGGATTCAAAAAGAAAGGTTGGATTGCATACAGAATTTATGAGGTAGATATGGAAGAGATAAGTGAGGTGCTTAAATAGTGGCAAATATATATCCTATAAAAGAAGATTTATCGGAGGTACCATTTGCAGAACTTAAAGTATATGAAGCACTAGAAAAATTGGGGAAGAATTTTTATATCTTTCACTCTGTTCAGTGGCTAAAGAAAACAAAAAAATGGGCTGCTACATGGAAAGAAAATGATTTTTTGATTATTAATAGAAATTTGGGTGCTCTTGTTTTAGAGGTTAAAGGAGGAGGCATCGAGTATACAGGAACGGTATTTCATCAGATTAATACCCAAACTGAGGAAGTATCTGTTTTAGATCCTAAAAAGAAAAAGGATCCTTTATCACAAGCTATTGATGGGGCATATCACTATAGGCACGTATTTGAAAAAATAACCAAGGCAACTGAAACAAGAATGGCGTTGGACGATAGATTTCCGGTTGAAGTTGCTGTGTGGTTCCCAGGATGCAAAATTGGTGAGAAAATAAAGAAGTTTCCGCTTGCATACAGAGAGGCTGAACAAGCAGTACTTGATCTTAGTAGTTTTGATAAGGGAGCACAGGCAATATATGATATTTTTGATTTTTATGGTTCAAGGGAGAAAGTTGATATTACAGATGATGAATTCAATAAAATTCTTGAAGCGATTGCTTCTGATTTTGAATTGATAACTGCACCTGCAGTAAAAAAAGATGAGTTGGATCACGCGTTTTTGAAATTGACACAGGAACAGACCGGACTTTTAGATTATATTTCTGAACAACGTTTTGCTACTATACAGGGGGTTGCTGGAACAGGTAAAACCTTGATTGCAAAAGAAGCAGCTAAAAATTTTGGAGAGGAAGGACGAAAAGTGTTGTTTCTTTGTTTTAATAAGTTCTTGTATGTTGATTTAAAAAAGAAGTACCCATATACGAACGTTACATACTACAATATTCATTCGCTAATTTCAGTATATAGTAATAACACTGAAGATTTATCAGATGCGAGCAAACGTGCGGAAATTCTTGAACGTATTAGTTGGGATGATTTAGATTTTGATGATGTTATTATTGATGAAGCGCAAGATTTTCATGATAGAGAGATTGTATATTTTAAAGAGTATGCTGAATTAAAAGATGGTAGATTTTTGGCATTCTTTGATAAAAATCAGGTCGTTCAGACAGAAAATGTACCTGAGTGGGTGGAAAAATCAGAATGTAGACTGTTGTTGACAAAAAACTGCAGAAATACTTATGAGATAGCGTTAACAGCCTATAACGTAATTGATGTTGAACTTAACCAGAAGATACAAATGATGAATGGTGAAAAGACCAGCCTTGCCTTTGTCAAGGGGGATCCAATGGGTAAATTAGTTAAGCTTTTGAGAATGCTGACAGGTGATAAATATGGCTATGATTATAGCGATATAGTTATTCTTACATTGAAGACCGAATCGGAATCTATTATGAATAATATTTCAAAGATATCTGGTGTTCCTATCACAAGAGAGAAAAGTAATTCATCAATTTTGTTTACTACAGCAAAAAAATTTAAAGGTTTAGAGAGCCGAGTTATTATTATTGTTGATATCGATGAATCTAGTTTCAATGATGAAAAAGAAAAAAGAAATTTTTATGTTGCATGCTCAAGAGCAACACAATATTTATCACTTATAGTGGAAGGTGACGATCAAAAAATCAAGCGTATTGCAGATGTCATAGCGGGACCTAATTTTGCTCCAAAGGGCAAGATTGCGATGAAGACTCAAGCAACACCTTTGAGGTTAGACTAAATAATGAACTATAAGGCGTTGATATGTTGATTGAATGGAATATATCTGCGATGAAATATAATAAATCTACATTGTCTTCCATAAAATCAATTCTACGATAAAAACATACCGTCTAGACAGCTACTTTTTAATCTATTATCCCAAAGACATATAATATATAGGATGAAATGGCATGTATATGAGGAATAGAATAAGGAGGTGTAAAATAGATATGTGCTGAAAACTGACTTAAGGTTGTAAGCGATGATGTAAATATTTATGTTTGTGAATGCTTTTGTGGTATAATTCTTAAAAGAGAGGTTGGTGTTAATGGTAATATTAATTAGTTTAGTTGTGATGGGGATATACTTTTTATTGTTATCCGCAGTTTTATTATTTAATAAATATGGGAGTAGGGAGACTGTAGAAAAATTCAACTATATTCAAAATTCAACATTGTACTGTATGCTTATGTATGTAAGTTTGATTGTTTATTTTATTCTAATATTATTTATTGAATTAAATCCATTATTAAATGTATTAACTCTATCAGCAATAATCTGGATTATTGATAAAATAGCAAAACGAGGTTTGGATGAGAAATATATTGATTTATTCATAAGAAAAAAATTAATTGGAGTTGCTTTAGTGACGATTGCTTTATTATTTTTCTTTTTATCTGTAGTAGATAAAAATGTGGAGTATAAAAATAATATGTATGTGGCAATCTCAATAATTGTTGGATATGTGGTATCGTTGGATGGGCTTCTCAAAAAAAATAGTTATAGTGAATTAAAAATAATCGTAGATAATGAAATAAAATATTTAAGAAAAATAAAAGTATCAATGATAGTATCATTTATAATGATAATTGTAATTACTTTTATGGCTGTTATATTACCTAATATGTTTGGTGAAAAAATGCAATTGGCTCTATATATGGGCATGGCAATAGGGTCAATTCTTTTTGTGGTTATTACGTTGATTGTAATATTAAACAAAAAGACTAATAAATATTTTATGAAAATCTTTTTTTAGAGATATTTATAAGAAGAGGCGGAGTTACTAAGTTACTAAAGTAGTTGATAAAGTTCCCAGAAAACTTTGCGAAACAGGAAAGTTTAGGGAAAAAACAAGGAGAACCAAAACCATGATTAAAATACTTTTCATCTGCCACGGCACTCCAGTTTTATGATAATGCATACCTTCGCAGATGGGGGGCAACACGGGGCAGAATATGGCGGAAAGCCTTGGAATTACTACGATTTAGACTACTAAGGCTCATAGGGGATTCGCCAGAATAGTCAAAGAAATTGAGAGAAATCCTTAGTAGTAAGGGACTACTTAGAGAGGTGAATTTGTGTATGTCAAGAAAATTTCAAGGTACAAATTATGCACATTATAAGAAGTGCGAAGCATGTGAAAGAAAAAAATTTTGTAATGAAGAAAATAAACCAATGACAGCATATAATATACTCCGAGATAGTGAGGGCTTCTATTATGTGTTCTGCAAATTGGAAGAAATAGATACAGTTCCTAAATTTACTCCTGATTCAGAGAAGCGTAGAAGGGACTTAGAAGAATACGAAAAGAGACATAGACAGCTCCCGTTTCTTATGTCACCAATGATTACAAATGGTGCATTAGCCATAGAATTGGCATTTAAGTTTTTAATATTCAAAGAAAACTTAGAGTTCGAATGTGAGCACAAGCTGGATATTTTGTTCTTACAACTACCACAAAAATATGGTGATGAGCTAAGAACAAAGATCTATGAACAGATTCATCAAAATGAAGAATCACTAATGAAGAATCTCAACCAGATTTCTAATTTGTTTGTAGAGGCACGTTACTCCTTTGAACGAGATACAATAGGATACTCCAATTTTTTTACAGACCTGGTTCACCTTGTTTGTGATTATGTCATTGATATGAAGAAAGAGTATATTCACGAGGAAGATGATATTTTAGCAGATGATTAGAGAATATGGAACTAAGGATGGAATGATTGGATTAATATTATTCGAGGGTCTTATATTTGAAGAATGAAAAAGAAATGTTATAATATGTGTTGAATAATTAAATGAAACTTTACATTTTCAAGGAAATATTGTAATATATAAAAAGAACATATGTTCTAAGGAGGTAAACGCATGGATGAAGCAATAATAAATAAGTTTATTAATAATGCGCTAGTATACCTCAGTTGTAGCTATGCTAGTGAGTTTGAAAATGCCAATACTAATATAAGAGAAATATATCCATATATTTTTCATGAATTATATCTTGATAAGAATAAATGTAAACAAGTTATGGAATATGATTCACTTGGAATTATGTATGAGTCAATTATTCCTAACAGTATAAAAAAAGATTTGGGACAGTTTTACACTAGAGAAGATGGAATGATCGAATATATGTTAGATAAAGTAGATTTGCTTTCTGGAAAAATTTTGGAACCATCCTGTGGATCTGGTGTATTTGTTTGTAAAATAATAAAAAAAATGGTCTCTATGTTACAAGATAAAGGGTATACTGCATGTCAGATTTTGGATTATATATGTGATAATATTTATGCTAATGATATGGATAAGAATGCATTAGTGATTACGGAAATAAACTCACTTGCTGAATTGCTGCCATTGATGGTATGTGCCCGAAAAGAAAATGAAAATTATGTAATGCCTAGATTAAATATTAGTTCATATGATTTTACGAAAAAAAATATTTTTAAAGGCTATGCAATTATTATAGGAAATCCTCCATTTGTAACAATGTATGGAAAGCGTAGTAGAAATATGACGGAGGAAAAGAGAGCTTTTTATAATACATTTGATTTTGTACAGAACAAAAAAGGAAACAATAAGTTTAACTTGTCTATGTTTTTCATAGAAAATGGGCTAAAAGCACTTGAAGATTGTGGACATCTTTGTTTTATTATGGATATTGCGTTTTTTGAGACAGCATTCGTTGATTTGAGACGGTATATTGTGCAAAACTACACAATAAAATCTATAACTAGAGGATTGCAGGCATTTGAAGGTGTTGCAAGTGGACAGCTAATTATAGATGTAATGAATTGTTTACCTAAAAAGAATAATGTTGAATTAGTTAATTTTGAAAATAAAACTATTAAGCATATAGAGCAGGTGCTTTGGAATGACAAATCAAAAAAATACAAGTTTTTTGAACCGTTAAGTGAGATACAAGAACAAATAAATGAAAAGCTGACACAATATGATAATTTGGAAAAGTATTATCCAAACAAATGCTTGAGAACTTGTTGCGCATTGACAGGCAAAACAGATGAATTTATTGTAGATCCTGATGATTCAAAAGAATATCTTGTATTACCTTATATTGAAGGTTCTAAGGGATTAACTGGAAAATTTCAACGTCCAACACCACAACGATGTATTAAATATGATTATGAGCTACAACTTAAATTGTCAGATCAATTTAAAGAGGAGTTGGAGAAAGCCGGAGTTAAAAATAAAAAAAGAGTTACGTTAGGAGATAAAGACGCTTATTTAGCACCAAAAGTATTTATTAGACAGAGTGCTACAGAAATAATAGCTACATATTGTGATAAGCCATATGCTGCAAATAATAGTATTTATATTTTAACCAATAAGGAAAATACAGAACAGAGTAAATCAATGTTGAAGTATACTTGTGGAGTGCTTAATAGTGATTTAGTAACATTCTATTGTAGAATTAATAAGATTATTAGAGCAGAAAAAGGGAAAACGCCACAAATTAAGATTTCTGATTTAAAAGATGTTAGGATTCATGTAGACAACCATTATTTCGAAGAAATTGTTCAAATTGTTGAGCAACTATTAAGAAACCCAAAAGACAAAATGTTATCTAGACGTTTAAATGAGCTTGTTTACATAATATATGGAATTGACGAGAATGAAAGAAAATTCATTACGGATTATTTAACTGCTTAAGAAAATATAAATGGCATATAATAATTATTGATCAATTATTATATGCCATATTTTTATGTATCAATGATCGTGATTTATTTTATCATTGTAAGTTTTTAATCGTTGTAACATAGAATCAAAACGTGAATCAAGATCAGCCTTTTTTGCTTCTTGTTTTGCAATATTTCGATCAATGGATTCTTTATATTTTGTGTAGAATAACTTTAAAAATTCATCTCTTGTTCTATATTCCTCTGGTTCATGAATATTGACTTGAAATTGAGGTTTAGGGTTGATTCTAACTGAATGATGAATATCTTTTAAAAATTGACAATGTACATAACGACCATCTTCAAAAGCTAAAAATTTTGTCTGGTTATCTTCAGTTGCTTCGTATTCTAAAAAAACAAATAATAAATAAAAATGACCATCCATAATAAATTTAATTATTTTTTCAGGTGTACCTAAATCAGGATTACTGTCGGCGTATGAAAATTTTGTGGCCTTTATATCTCCCCATATTAAGTCATCAAATCCTGACTTTGGATGTTTGTAATTAAAGCAAAAGTCATATGGATTTTTAGTGGCGCCCTTAGGAGCACCTTTAGGATTATAGATTCTTTCGTGTGGATTTTTGGTAATGTATTCGACGAAACCATCTTCTAAATAATCACTGATTTCAGCACCGCTTCGTGATTTGGCACTAATTGGAAAAATATAATTATGTTTAATAAGAATCTGCGTAAAAATGGATTCAATATCCTGTTTAATAAGATTTTCTAATAGCTGTTCATTCATAGAAAATTCCTCCTTTGTCGATTTTTATTATATCAGAGGAGATTTTCTTTTACAATCATTAAGTACTGGGGGCTTCTTAATCTCTACACATAATTGTTCCAAAGACCGATGCCTCCCTTCGTGCGAATTTTCGCAGAATTAAACAGGGGGGATACCCACCAAGGTCGGTTTATGTAAAAATATCCGCAGAATATCATCACTAAAGTCGATTTTGTTTTGTCGGATAGTACCGAAATCCGTAGGAAAAATGTGAAAAAAACAGCAAAAAAAGCATAGTTTTTCTGCGTACATTTTGGCAGAAATATAATTCGAATTGTCTTGCTATTCTGTGCCGTCAGAGTGATATATGTACTACCGAATAAAAAAAGGTGGGTACATATTATGAAGAATGAAATTAGATTTACATTGAAATCAAAGCAGAGGCCGAAACTGGCACAGGAGATTGGAAACCTACTTGGAACAGCACCGCATTATGAACGGGTACCAAGCTGTGCATACGATATTGCAGGATACCGACTGCTGCAGTATCTCATGGGGCATTCGGATATAAGCGTAACAATGAATGTGTACACACATATCGGATTTGATGATGCTGAGGAGGAATTAAAAAGGATGGAAGATTTTAGAAAGGCACAGGCGGAGGTTGAGCAGAAGAAAGAGAAACCGATGTCGCAGAAGATGTTTAAGGTGGTTTAATATATAAGTGGGATGGCGCTCTGGCTTAGGCTGGGGCGTTATTTTTGTGGAAAAATAACAAATGTGACGATATAATATGTACAGATTGAGATTTTTTATAGAAATAATGAAAAGTTGGATATGGTTAATTGAATTGGAGGGCGTTATGGGAAAGTTTAAGCGTTGTGTCTGTAGTGATGCAATAAAAGAGAAAACAAAAGGATTGTTGGAAAATTTAACTGTTGCTTTAGTTAGTGGTGATATTACTGTAATTGGTAAGCTATTGAAAGATGTAATGGGATCTCCATATTTTATAAGGGAGGAGATTTTTTGGCAAAGTTTCATAGAGTACCTTGATAATACATGTGATGACGAGTGCGATTTGAGAAAGTTGTCTGAGATGTTAGCAGAGGATGGAAATTCTAATGAAAATGCAAAAAGGCTGTTAAAGATAATTGATGACATCGAAACGCAGAGGAAAGCAATATATTTATCAAATCTAACGAGAGCATGTTGCCAACATTTGATTGATAAGAATAAATTCTTTAAATTGTCCCAGTGTATCGTTAGGTTGACAGATGAAGATTTAATGTTTTTATGCGACAATATTGATAAAAAGAAAATTTCAACAGATGAAGAGTATATTGATGATTTTAGAAATTGCGGCTTGATGAAAGAAGTAGATGGCGGCTTTGTATATACTAAAAGAGCGTTTGAACTAAAAAAATACTCGTTGTGGTATGGGCATGATGTTGAAATTCCGGAAATACCAGAAAGGCAAATTATTGCCGCAACAAGTAATGAAGAAATAGAAAAGCTTTTTGAAGAAAAAACTTCATGGGAAACATTTTAATTATAAAGAAGGTATGTTATGAATAAAAGAAAACTTGATTCATTGCTATGGGAAAATATTCCAATTGACAATTTTATAATCAGTGGTCATTTAGATATAAAACAAGAAAATCTTGACGATGTGTTTTGGGATGATGTAGATGAATTATGTGTAAACAGAGATGATAATTATAATATCAGTATTTCGTGCGTAAGATATTTGAATCAATATAAAGAAATAAAGCAAAGACCTACAGTGGATAAACGAGAATTTATACCTGGGGAGACTATGCCGGCGGGAAAATTAGAGATAAAAATATTTGATGATTATACGGTTACTTTTACACCTATGTATTGTGATGGATATATAAGTAAACTGGACAAAACGGACTATAAACTATCTTGTTATTGTGTTGAAGGAAAAAGTGTGAAAACACCATCGGTTATTAAAGAATGGATACTGAATGGTAGTAAAAGTGGTTTGCGCTTTTGTGAAAATTCAAGATTTGAATATAAGGTACAAGGTTCTGTTTCTGGGGTTTATGGAGATTTACAGTTTCCAATAAAAGAGGAATTGGAAGAGCAGGAGTATATAGGAAGGTTTATACACTTTAAATATAAAGATACGGCATTTGACATTCATTTTGTTGGGAACAAATATGGACCTTCATGGAGTACCAATCTTAGTATTTCTTATTTTGAGAAGTATGGAAGAATTCCAAGTATAGAAGAAAGAAAACAAATTAGAGAGTATTTGAGTTTTTTTGTTGGAAAGAGATTGATGTATGTAGGGGAGTCTTCATTTGACGAAAATGGCAATCAAATCGGTTTCGTTATGAAAAATCCAGGGACATATGGCTTTGATATAAAAAAAGAATGTATATCTGGGGCAAAGACGCCTATTAAAGATGATGTATCGTTTCTTCATAATTATTTGGATACAATTCAAAAATATATAGAGCCATTTTCGGAATTATATGAGAAACTTGATTTTGCTTCTTTTTTTTCGGCATATTGGTATGCTAAAAAAGTTACACAGCCTATGGACTTACCTATACTTTCCGCTGCATTGGAAAATTTGAAAAGAAAGTGGTATGAAGAAGTTGAAATTAATCCAGAAACAGTGCTTATGGACAAAAAAGATTTTTCTAAAAGAATAAAACCAATAAAAAAAATGGTGGAAACACAGTTCGCAGGAACGGAGTATGTGGAAAGAATGAAGAGAAGTGTTGAAGGTATGAACCGCATGTCTGTGAGTGAACAATTAACACATTTTTTTGAAGGAATAGACATGCCCGTTGGTAAAAAAGAGAAGAAGGCGTTGCAAGCACGAAATTTTTCTGCGCATGGTTTATATGCTGGAGATAGTATTGATTACGAAGAACAGTTTATGACAAGTCAGGTATACGAGTGTATCTTGGTTAGGGTAATATTAAAATTGCTAAAATATGAAGGAAATTATATTGATTATGGGACTATTGGATATCCGGAAAAGAACATTAACTGTCCAAGCGGAAGTGAAGTTGGTGAAACCCCTTAGTAGTAAGAATTCCCCTTTTACGACCATTTTTACTACTAACAGGTAGTAATAACTTGCTCAATCTTGCTCTGATTTGCCATAATCTGTAATTTCAGAGCATGTCACAATACCCTCGGAAGCCCTTGCAAAACAGGGCATTTCCGTGCAAATTAAGGAGAAACAAAACTATGATTAAAATTCTTTTCTGCTGCCACGGCAACATCTGCCGTTCCACCATGGCTCAGAGCGTATTCACCCACCTCGTCCGCCAGTCCCATATCGATTCCTGTTTTGAGATTGATTCGGCAGCAACGAGTACAGAGGAGATTGGGAATCCGCCACACCATGGGACAAAGCGAAAATTACAACAGGAGCAGATACCGTTGATTCCGCATCGGGCAAGACAGATGACGCGGGCAGATTATGCATATTATGATTACTTGATTGGAATGGATGGTGCGAATATCCGGAACATGACGCGGATTGCCGGTGGCAGTGATGTGGAAGGGAAGATTTATAAGATGCTGACGTTTGCGGACTATGAGAAGGCTCATAAACTGAGCGAGGCGCGAGATGTGGCTGATCCGTGGTATACCGGTGATTTTGACCAGACATTTGAGGATGTTATGGCGGGTTGCAAGGGCTTGCTCGCCTACATCATAGACAAAGAACAACTGCATAAGTAAAACAGCATTTACGCGTATTTAACATATGCGAGATAACATATTTAACAACCCCTGTTTATTATGAAATAGAAATCATAATAAATGGGGGTTTTTACATGAAGAGTATGTGGCAGATCCTGCCGGAACTATTTACATATTACAGAAGAAGGGTTTAGAAAATGGCACAGATATTATACAAAGACATCATCAAGAACAAAGAGATTAACGAATTTATCAAGAAGGGCGATGCGAATTTAGCCACGCTTGGCTATACGGAGCATTCGAAGACACATTGCACGCTGGTAGCAGAACGGGCAGCCTATCTGCTGGAGAAGCTTGGACATGCTGACGCGGAGATCGAACTTGCGAAGATTGCCGGATATATGCATGATATTGGAAATGCAGTCAATCGTGAACACCATGCCGAGTATGGCGCGCTCCTTGCAAATGATATCCTGCGGCGGATGGATATGCCGTTTACAGATCGTGCAACCATCGTTTCAGCGATTGGGCATCACGACGAGTCAACTGGAGGTGCCGTGGATATTGTGTCAGCGGCGATGATTATAGCGGATAAGACGGATGTCCGCAGAAGCCGTGTGCGCTCGCGTGATAAGTCGACCTACGATATTCACGATTGGGTGAATTACGCAGTCACGGAAGCGAACCTGAAGATCAACCGGGAGAAACGCCAGATTGCATTGGAACTGAAAATTGACGAGAAGATCTGTACGATGTATGAGTATTTTGATATTTTCCTTGGACGCATGCAGATGTGCCGGCACGGGGCGGAGTTGTTCGGAGCGAAATTCAAGCTGACCGCCAATGGAAGTAAGGTACTGTAAAATCTTCTGTGGATATTCCTGTAGAAAAATGCTATAATTACAATAATTGTAAACTGATTCCGGAGTGATTGTTTGACAATGCTCCGGTTATTTGGTTAGTAAACTATAGTATAAATATGGGGGAAGCGTATGAAACTAAAATGCACAAATGTCTTGGTTACAATCGCGATGATCTGCAGTGTGCTGGCTATGATTATGAACTGGATTATTTACTTTGGACCGCAGGACAAATATGTTCAATCTTTTGGCGTGGATGTAAACACCGAACGAATCTTTGATATCCGCAGTATTATATGTCCTATCCTGACTGTGGGACTGTATATTCTTGCATGCACCATCACACGGAAATCGCAGAAGAAAAGAACCGGATTGGCGATTTCAGTCATTGTTCTTGTGAGCCATATTATTTTAAATGTATTAAATGTTGTATGTGTGGTTGCAGTAAACCGGAAATATGCCTTTTTTTATGGGGCGTCAGTGCTGGCGAAAGCTTCGATTCTGAATAATATGAGGAATTTTATGGAAAAACCATTTCATATATTGGCTATGATATTTCTGGCAATCACGATTGGAACGTTGTGCGGAAAGGATAATAACGTGCAGCCTCAATCTGGACAATCATTATAAAACTGAAAAAGGAGTTTATACAGTATGAAAATCGGAAGTCATGTTGGAATGAGCGGCAAAGAGATGATGCTTGGCTCGGTGAAGGAAGCGCTCTCTTATGGCGCAAATACATTTATGTTATATACAGGAGCGCCGCAGAATACGCGCAGAAAGGACGTGTCAGAGCTGCGCGTGGAAGAAGCGTGGGAACTGATGCGGGCAAATGATATCACAGAGTTTGTGGTACATGCGCCGTATATCATCAACCTGGCAAATACGGTGAAGCCGGAGATCTACCAGCTGGCGGTTGATTTCTTAAAGACAGAGATCGAGCGGACCGCGGCAATGGGAAGCAAGACGCTTGTCCTGCATCCGGGTTCCCATGTGAATGCCGGTGCCGATGCAGGCATCGATAGCATTATTAAAGGGTTAAATGAAGTGCTTACCCAAGATACGCCAGTGTATATCGCGCTTGAGACAATGGCAGGAAAGGGCAGCGAGATTGGCAGAAGCTTCGAGGAGCTGGCGCGTATCTATGATGGTGTCATTTACAATGACAAGCTGCGTGTCTGCTTTGATACGTGTCACACGAACGATGCCGGATATGATGTGGCAAATGATTTCGACAGCGTGATCGAAGAATTCGACAAGATCATCGGCAAGGACCAGATTGCGGTATTCCATATCAATGACAGCAAGAATCCACGCGGAGCGGCGAAGGATCGCCATGAGAATATCGGACTTGGTTCGATTGGGTTTGATGCGTTATACAAGATCGTATGGCATAAGGATTTCTTGGACGTACCGAAGATTCTGGAAACACCATATGTGAAATCACTTGCAGATGCGAAGAAAGCCTTTCCACCATACAAGGAAGAGATTGACATGCTCCGGAGTGGCGCGTATGATGCGGCAAGAATTACAAAGCTTGCGGAGTAAGTCGTCCGAAGAAACTTAGACATATTGCGAACACACACATGGAGCCGTCAGGCGACATGAAAAACAAAGAATTGAGAGTAGGAAATATGGCAGTCAGAGATGAAATCATAAAGACACTGGAAGAAAACAGAGGCACCTATCTGTCTGGCGAGCAGCTTGCGAAGAAACTATCTGTCAGCCGGGCAGCAGTCTGGAAGGCCATCCGCAAATTGCAGGAGGATGGATTTGCAATCGAGGGCGTGAACAACAAAGGCTACAAGCTGGCAGAGGATACGGATGTGTTGTCCGTACAGGGAACGGCGAAATATCTGGACGCCAAATGTCCGGTGCGGTTGGAAGTGTTCCGTTGTATCAATTCCACGAACCTTGCACTCCGTGAGCGGACGCAGGAGGAAGAAGGCCTGGTGCTTGCTGCGATGGAGCAGACGAACGGACTCGGAAGACTGGGGCGGTCGTTTATGTCGCCGGCAAATACAGGAATCTATTTCAGTATCCTGTTGAAGCCGCAGATCGCGAATCAGGAAGTGACGCTGCTCACGACAATCGCCGCCGTGGCAGTCTGCGAAGCAATCGAGAAATACACGGACAAGAAACCACAGATCAAATGGGTCAACGATATCTTCATCGATTCGCACAAGGTATGTGGCATCCTGACACAGGCAGCATTTCAGATGGAGAACTTAGACCCGGAATACGTGATCGTTGGAATCGGAATCAATCTGTATATGCCGACGGAAGGATTCGGTAAGGAACTGGAAAATATTGCCGGTTCTGTCCTGCAGGAGCAAAGCGGTGACATCAAGAATAAGATTCTGGCAGAGACACTGAACCGCTATTTCTATTACTACAAAAACTTTGTGAAGAAAGAATTCATCGCGGAATACAAGAAGCGCAGCCTGGTTCTTGGAAAAGGTATCCGTGTTGTGACAAAGGATGGTGAGCGCAAGGCAACCGCACTTGATATCGACGACATGTGCCATCTCCTTGTCGAGTACGAGGATGGCACCCGCGAAAATCTCTCAACCGGTGAAATCAGTATCCGGCTGCAATGATACGTGATAACCAAGGAAAAATTGGATATAATATGTGTGTATGATTCATTGTTACAATTAAATAATTACAAATGAAACAATATGTAGATTCGAGTTGCACAGAATACTTATTATTAAGCAGACCATTGGAACACGCTGGTACTTAATGAGCAGGGCAATAAGAAATAAATAATTGATGTATGATATTCCTGCGAATTTAGTACCACTGCGTGTGGAAGTGAGCGAGGAGACATCCATGGAACGTAGTTCCATTTAGGATGGATGGCGACGACTTATCACAGAACGTAGTGATGTGATGTTTCCCGTGCGCGTCTGCGAAGAAAAAGTATTCTGTACAACTCGGTCAGTATAGTAGAATTCGTAACTATTTGACTTGTAGAACGACGAAAGGAGACACATATTATGAAGATACTATTTTATGACGCCGCAACCTACGACGTGGAATCCTTCGAAAAAGAACTCGCCCATTTCCCGGACATCGAGATCATTTACCACGAAGTTGATATCTCTCCGAAAACCGTATCTCTTGCACAGGGCTGCGATGCAATCTGCGCATTTGTAAACTCGGATTTAAGTGCGCCCGTACTGGAGAAGCTTGCAGCAATAAACATCAAACTGGTGCTGCTTCGCTGTGCCGGGTTTAATAATATAGATTTGGAAAAGGCAAATGAACTTGGCATTACGGTGCTTCGTGTGCCGGGCTATTCTCCGGAAGCCGTTGCGGAGCTTGCGATTACACTGGCACTTGCGGTCAACCGCCATGTGCACAAAAGCTACATCAAGGTGCGGGAGAATAATTTCAGCTTAGTTGGACTAACCGGAGTGAATTTCCATGGGAAGACCGCGGGCATCATCGGGACCGGAAAGATCGGTGCTGCAATGTGCCGGATCTGCCGTGGATTTGGTATGCGCGTAATTGCGTATGATATGTACCCGAATAAAGAGCTGGAATTCGTGGAATACATGTCACTTGCAGACATGCTGAAGCAGAGTGACTTGATTTCCCTGCATTGCCCGCTCACAGACGAGACTTATCACATGATCAACAAGGATACGATTGTACAGATGAAGGATGATGTGATCTTAGTCAATACATCCCGCGGTGCGCTGGTCGATTCAGAGGAACTGATACAGGGTATCCGGCAGGGCAAATTCTTCGGCGTCGGTCTGGATGTCTACGAGGAAGAGGGAGACAATGTATTTGAGAACCGGGAGGACGAGCTGTTACAGCATTCTATCACAGCCAGATTGCTTTCATTCCCCAATGTTATCATTACGTCCCATCAGGGTTTTCTGACGCGGGAAGCACTTGCGGCAATCAGCCGGACAACCTTACAGAATGCGGTTGATTATGAAAATAGAACCATCCATGAAGCCAATCAGGTAAAATAGACTGGACAAAATTATAACAATCATAAGTACGGGCAGATGTATGTATCACACATATATCTGCCCATTTTTGCTGTTTTTATCAAATAGATGTGGATTTAAAAATGAATCTATGATAAAATGGCTCTTATCTGCTGTTTATAGGACAACAAAATGAAATCAGACAGCAAATAACGGACAAGATGCATGATACAGAATTCTTTATAAGAGGGTATGTGTTGTGAATCGAGAACGAAAAAAGAGAGGGAAAAAGGATGGAAGAAAAGAAGCGACACTCATTTGGTGGATCAATCGGATTCGTACTTGCGGCGGCAGGTAGTGCGGTTGGTCTTGGAAATATCTGGCGGTTTCCGTATCTGGCAGCCAAGGATGGAGGCGGATTATTCTTAGTCGTCTATATCATTCTGGCATTGACATTTGGCTACACGCTGCTGACTACGGAGATTGCGATCGGTCGAAAGACGAAACAGAGCCCGCTCACGGCATATACGAAGCTTCATGATAAATGGGGATTCTTAGGTGCTATTGCGAGTATTATACCGGTTATCATCATGCCGTATTACTGTACAATCGGTGGCTGGGTAGTAAAATATTTCTTCGTATTTTTGACAGGGCATGGAGCCGACGCTGCACAGGATGGATTCTTTACCGGATTCATCACGTCACAGTGGGAACCGATTATTACATTTGTGATCTTCCTTGCGGTATCTGCATTTATCGTATTCCGTGGTGTCAATAAAGGAATTGAGTCTACATCGAAGATTATCATGCCAATCCTGCTTGTCATGATTTTTGGAATTGCAATATTCTCATTAACGTTGAAAAATACAAATGATGCAGGTGAAGTAGTAACCGGTCTGCAGGGATTCAAGGTGTATATTGTTCCGAATCTCGAGGGACTGACAATCGGAAAGTTATTTACGGTTTTGATCGATGCACTCGGTCAGTTGTTCTTCAGCTTGTCTGTGGCAATGGGTATCATGATTACATATGGTTCGTATGTGAAGGATGATGCAAACCTTGGAAAATCAATTAATCAGATTGAGATTTTTGATACGGTTGTTGCATTTCTTGCAGGTGCAATGATCATTCCGGCTGTGTATGCATTTATGGGAACAGAGGGTATGTCATCCGGACCAAGTCTGATGTTTGTATCTTTGCCAAAGGTATTTGCTGCAATGGGTGTTGCCGGAAATATAATCGGTACAATCTTTTTTGCAATGGTATTGTTCGCTGCAATTACAAGTGCGGTATCCGTCATGGAGGCAGTTGTATCATGTATTATGGATGCATTCCATACAAGCAGAACAAAGGCCGGCACAATCGAGGGAATCTTCGCACTGATCGTTGGTATCATTGTCTGCCTCGGATACAATAAGCTGTACTTCGAGTTCAAGCTTCCGAATGGTTCAACGGCGCAGATCCTAGATATCATGGATTACATCAGTAACAATCTGCTGATGCCGATCGTAGCACTTGCAACCTGTATTCTCGTTGGATGGGTCATCAAACCGAAGACTGTGATCGAAGAAGTAGAAAAGAGCGGTTGTAAGATGGGAAGAAAGCGGCTTTACACTGCTATGGTAAAGGTCATCGCTCCAATCTTCCTGATCCTGCTTTTGCTGCAGACACTTGGAATCATGAAACTGTAAACATATAGAAAAAGGAACCCGGTTTGGGTTCCTTTTTTTCGCGGAGAAAACTTATAAAGTCTTAATTGTATCAAGCAGACTCATTGGAATATTCATATTTCCCCGTCCGATTCCCATCTGTATATTCGGCTTTACAACCCCATGGAAATCCGAACCACCGGAGATTGCCAGTCCGTATTTGGCAGCCAGCGAGCGGAGCTTCTCACTTTCAAAGCGGTTGTTCGAAGAGTGGAATGCCTCAAGCCCTTTTAAACCAAGGGACTTCAGATATGCTAACAGCTCATCAATCTGTGCATAACCAAGATGATAGAGAAGTGGATGTGCCAGAAATGCCGCTTTGCCATAAGTCGTTAAGATACGCATAGCAGTCTCACAGGTAACCTGTGGCTTCGGCAGGTAATATTTACAGCCGATGCCGATGTATTTGCGGAACGCGGTATCCTTGTCTTTGCAGACACCTTCCTCGACGAGAACTCTTGCAAAATGTGCCCGTGTGATGACGCTGTCCGGGTTGCCGTGAAGCAGCTTCTCCATCGTGACAGGGAGACCATCTGCCTGCATCATAGCCACCATTTTCTCATTTCTTCCCTCACGTGCTTCCTTTAATACGGCAAGCTCTTTTTGAAGCTCCGGGTTTTCATAGTCCATATAGAAGCCGAGAATATGAATCTCACGGTTGTTGTAGTAGCAGGACAGCTCGATGCCCGGCACTACCTCCAAAGGCTTGTCCTTTGTATAGTCTAAGATTTCTGCCACGCCATCGACCGTGTCGTGATCGGTCAGGGCAATCGCGGAAAGTCCCATCCGCATTGCTTCGTCGGCAACCTCTGTCGGTGTCAGAGAACCGTCGGACGCATTGGAATGTACATGTAAATCGATTCGTTCCATATTACCAACCTCCTTGTGATCGTGTTTGATGTATTATTTCATATCACAGCTTGTACCATCTGTTTTGTTTAGGTGATGCAAAACTATATCGGATAAGCGGATTATTTATTCTTCAGGATATTCAGCAGCTCATCCGGTGAGAATGTATATTTCGTGTGACAGAAGTCGCACACAACTTCAATTGGCTTGTTGTCGGCAATCATAGCGCCAAGCTCTTTTCTGCCAAGGCTGATAACTGCCTGCTCGACACGCTCCTTGCTGCAATCACAGACATACGCACATGGCATGGAATCGGTCAGCTCGACATCATAGCCTTCAAACAATTTCCGTACGATAGCTTCCACAGACATGCCCTGCTTGAGAAGTGCAGTGAAAGAAAATCCTTTCAGACGTTTCTCCAGCTCGTCAATCAATGCGTCCTCTGCAAATGGCATCAGCTGGATGATAAAACCACCGGCATTTGCCACGGATGTATCATCGTTGAATAACACGCCCAGAGCTACAGAGCTTGGAATCTGGTCACTTGTTGCAAAATAGTAGGTCAGATCCTCTGCAATCTCGCCGCTTACCAGATGGGTGTCGCCGACATACGGCTCCTTCAGTCCGATATCTTTGATGACGCTTAAGACACCGAGATCCACAGCCTTTGCGACATCGTTTGCCGGAAGCATAACCTCCGGTTCGCTGACATATCCCTTGACATGTCCGTTTGCATCGGCAGTGACAAGCATACCGGAGATCGGCCCCTGGCACTGGATACGGAGTGTTAATTTGTCGGTATCATTTTTACACATGGCGCCCATCAGCACGCCTCCGGTCAACAGTCTGCCGAGTGCGTTTGTAACAACCGGGCTTGTGTGATGTGTAATTCTTGCTTTTTCTACGGTATCAGTAGAGTTGCAGGCGAAGAAACGAACCTGCTTGTTCGCTGCCATGCCACGAATCATTGTATCTGCCATAAATGTATCCTCCTAAAAATGAGTGTTTGGATTTTGTATATATACTTGCATGTGTTGTTATTTATGATTGATGCAGTGGTATACAAAATTACTGTATATATTGTTTCTTTGAATTCTTATTTCGTGTTTCTTTCGCGATGATATAAATACGTTCACATTCCTCGTCCGCCGGTTCATGTGTGAATGCATCATAGGCGGCCAGAAGGGTGAGACCGGAATTGGCTACCATCTGTTTCATCTGCTTTAGTGTGTACCCTTTTTGCACATGTAATTCCTCATATTTGCGGAACAGGTTATCGTCGGAATCCGAAGGCTCCTTTACGAACAGGCTTAACGCAAGCTCGTTGATCGCTTCCTCTTCATCATAATAATTATCCCAGATAAAGCTGATATCATCCCGATCCTCGGCGATCGTCGCTTCGGCTACAACATCCCGGTAATAATGCTCCGTATGGAAGTCGAAGATGAAAAGACCGTCCGGATCAAGGTAGTTATTGACGAGCGAGAATACATGCGTAAGCTCTTCCGGTTCGGTAATATAATTGACGCTGTCGCAGAGACTTACGATGGCTGCAACGGTTCCGTATAACTCAAACTCGCGCATGTCCTGACACAGGTAGAGCGATGAAGAATGATTTTGTTCCCGCTTTTCATTTGCAATATCCAGCATGGCAGGGGAGTTGTCGATACCGATCATGTCGTATCCGAAATCTGCCATACGCTCGGTTATATTTCCGGTTCCACAGCCAAGCTCTGCCAGAATGCCGCTTGCAATATCATATTCCACAAGCAGGCCGTGCAGATAGTCTGCCCATGCGTCATAGGGAATGTTGTCCATGAGCGCATCGTAGACAGCAGCAAAATTTGAATATGCTTCAGCCATAGGGTACCTCCTTATTTTTCGTAAACACTGACATTAAATTATAAAATAAAAGATAGTGAAAAACAAGGAAAAATCATATATAATAAAATGCGCGATTGATAGCGCGTATGCGAGATTTGGAGGATTACAATGAAAGATCAGATACAGACAATAAAATTAAAGAAGGAGAAGCGTGCATTTTCATATTGGCGCATCCCGTTTTTTGCGGGCATGGGCATCTATCTGGAGGTGCTGTTTCATCTGGCGATTTACCATAAACTTGAAAGCACGAGTATCTATCTGGTTTTGTTCGGTGCCACGTTGGGGCTTTTCTTAGCGGCACTCACTGTATGGCTGCCGCGCATCGGAAATGAGATCATTGCATATGTTGGTCTTACCGTGTTCTGCGTGTATGATATCGTGCAGCTCATCTATTTCCGGATATTTGGAACATTCTTAAGTCTGGTGTCTGTCGGCGGTGCCGGGAACGCGATGGATTTCAAGGTTGTGATGTTTGAGAAGATCCGTCAGAATGTTGGATGGATGTTACTGTTTTTACTTCCGGTGATCGCGCTTGTGTTGCTGCGTGTATTTCTGATAAAATTTGACAAGCCGAAGATGAAAATGCGGCTTGTAAGTGTAGCAAGTGCGGTTTGTCTGTGTGCCATTTCCATCCTTCTTCTGAATGTGCAGGGACGTGCGATGTATTCGCCGTATCAGTTGTTCCACAACCAGTATGTGCTGGAGCTTTCGATGAACAAGCTCGGCGTATGTGTGACGACCGTGCGGGATGCGCAGACGATGATCACCGGGGGAAAGAAAGATGTGACATTCACTTTGGATGATTCAGATATAGACAATGTGGAAACACTATCGGATGTTGCATTGGAAAGTGGTGAAACGAGTACAGATGCATCCTCCGTGGCAACCGATACGGATGTGGCACCTGTGTACGTGGAACAGGTTGATCCGGCAGTTGATTTTAAGAAGTTATATCAGGCAGCTGAGGATGAGCAGTTGAAGAATCTTTCCGCTTATTGTGTGCAGCAGACACCGACCATGCAGAACGAATATACGGGCATGTTTGAAGGGTATAATGTTGTCTGCATTACCGCGGAGAGCCTGTGCAAATACGGTATCTACGAGAACTGCACACCGACGCTTTATAAGATCATGAATGACGGCTTTGTATTTGAGAATTACTATAATCCGATCTGGTATCACAGTACGATTGACGGAGAATTTGTAGACTGCCTGGGACAGTATCCGTGTTCCTCAGAGTGGAGCTTTTATAAGTCAGCAGATACATATCAGCCGTATGCACTTGGCAATGCATTGAATGAGAAAGGCTACACAAGTAAAGCATACCACGACTTTGATTTCTATTATTATAACCGGAGTGAGACACATGCGAATATGGGATATGATTTCAAGGCAATCGATTATGGTCTGGATATCCCAAGCTATGTGACATATTCCGATTATGATACGATCGAGGCAGTATACAAGGAGTTCATTAACGAAGAACCGTTCCTGATGTATTTTATGACATTCAGCGGGCACCTTCCATATAATTACGATTACAATGCCATGTGCCTGAAGAACCGTGAGGAAGCAGAAAAATGCACAGAAGGAATGGACTTGCCGGAAGACGCGGTGGCGTATATCGCGGCACAGATGGAACTCGATAAAGCGCTAGAGGATCTGATCGACAAGCTGGATGAAGCCGGAAAGCTGGAGAAGACCGTGTTCATCGTGACACCGGACCATTACCCATACGGACTGACAGACAGCGGCTACGATGCGCTTGCAGGCAAAAATGTATCCGATGATGCATTTGAAAAACATCATTCCTGCCTTGGCATCTGGTCTGCATCCATGGAAGAACCGGTTCATGTCAAGAAGCTTTGTGCGAGCGTGGATGTTCTTCCAACCGTTCTGAATCTGCTTGGCGTGACATACGATTCCAGAATCCTCGCAGGACACGATATCTTATCCGATTCAGAAGAGCTGGTTATCTTTGCCGACCATAGCTTCAAGACAGACAAGATCGGCTATAACACGAAGACCGGAGAAGTGACCTACTACGTGGACGAAAAAACAGTTTCACAATCTTACATCGACGATAAGATCAAGGAAGTCGAAACGAAACTTTACATGTCCGATGAGGTCATCAACACCGATTTCTACGGCTACGTGTATGGCAGGAAATCAACAAATACCACAACAAGCACCACCACATCAACCGAACAGCAAAACAAAGAATAACCCCGAAAAACATACGAAAAGGTAAAAAAAGATAAGATGTAGCGGAATTTTGTTGTGAAAAGCAACGAAGTATGCTAAAGTGGATTCGATTGTAAATTTTTAAATTGATTCGACCTTCGGGCATGAGGAACTATATGTAGATTCGAGTTGTTCCGGATTTTCAATTCTAAAGCAGACCATTGGAGCACATCAGCACTTAACGAACGTAGTGAGTTTAGTGTCTGCTATGTGCGGAAGTGAGCGAGAGCGCGTCTGCGTAGAATGAAAATCCAGAACAACTCGGAGAAAGTGTAGAAGTTCTCATGCAGGGAGATAGAATAAGGAGGAAAACAAAATGACGAGAATCGGAATTTACGGATACGGAAATCTCGGCCGCGGCGTAGAAGCAGCCATCAACCAGAACGATGATATGGAATTAGTTGCCGTATTTACAAGAAGAAATCCTGATGAATTGGTTATTAAGAACCGGACAGCCAAGGTGTGCAACGTAAAGGACATGGCAGACTGGAAGGATCAAATCGATGTTATGATTCTGTGCGGCGGAAGCGCAACCGATCTTCCGGAGCAGACACCGGAATGTGCAAAATATTTCAACGTGATCGATAGCTTTGATACACATGCAAGAATCCCGGAGCATTTTGCGAATGTGGACGCAAGTGCAAAAGCAAGCGGACATATCGGAATTATCTCCGTTGGCTGGGATCCGGGCATGTTCTCACTCAACCGCCTGTATGGAAATGCATTGCTTCCGGAGGGAAATGATTATACATTCTGGGGCAAGGGTGTCAGTCAGGGACATTCCGATGCCATCCGTCGTATCGCAGGTGTCAAGGATGCCAAGCAGTATACGATTCCCGTAGAATCCGCACTTGAGGCAGTTCGTAACGGCGAGAATCCGGCGCTTACAACAAGACAGAAGCATACAAGAGAGTGCTTCGTAGTGCTTGAAGAGGGCGCAGATGCGGCAAAAGTTGAGGAAGAAATCAAGACAATGCCGAACTATTTCGCAGATTACGATACAACGGTTCACTTCATTTCGGAAGAAGAGCTGAAGGCAAACCACAGCGGAATTCCACATGGTGGATTTGTACTCCGCAGCGGTGTGACCGGCTGGAACAAGGAGAACAAGCATATCATCGAGTACAGCCTGAAGCTTGATTCAAACCCTGAGTTTACATCCAGCGTACTGATTGCTTATGCAAGAGCGGCTCACAGACTTGCAAAAGAGGGAGCAAGCGGTTGCAAGACCGTATTTGATATTGCACCGGCTTACCTTGTGAATAAAACAGGGGAAGAGCTTCGTGCATCCATGCTGTAAGATGCACCAGATACCATGTCGCCGACTGAATATGGGCGGCAGACAATAAGAAAGAAAACGAGGAGAGAAGAGAGAAGATGGAAGAAATCGCAAATTACGTGCCACAGATGTACGCAACATTCTGGGCATTAATCCCGCCGGTCGTGGCAATCGTGCTGGCACTCATTACAAAGGAGGTTTACAGTTCACTCTTTTTAGGAATTGTGATCGGTGGACTGTTCTGGTCCAACTTCAGATTTGAAGCAACCGTAAACCATGTATTCAAAGACGGAATCGTCCGCGTGCTGACCAATTCATATAACATGGGTATTCTGGTATTTCTTGTAATACTCGGTGTTATGGTCTGTATGATGAACAAAGCCGGTGGTTCGGCAGCGTTCGGACGATGGGCGAGCGCCCATATCAAGACGCGTATTGGCGCACAGTTAGCGTCAGTTGCGCTCGGCGTTTTGATCTTTATTGATGATTATTTTAACTGCCTGACAGTTGGAAGCGTGATGCGTCCTGTGACAGACAAGCATCAGGTATCGCGTGCGAAGCTTTCGTATATCATTGATGCGACAGCAGCTCCGGTCTGTATCATTGCCCCGATTTCATCATGGGCAGCAGCGGTAGCCGGATTTGTAGAGGGCGAGGACGGATTCTCCATCTTTATCCGTGCGATTCCATATAACTATTATGCGCTTTTCACGATTATATTTATGATTGTTTTGATCGTCAGAAAGATTGATTATGGTCCGATGCGGACACATGAGAAGAACGCTTTGAAGGGCGATATCTACACGACACCGGATCGCCCATATGCAAACGCGGAAAATGAAGTCGTTGAGACAAAGGGTAAAGTGATTGACCTTGTATTCCCAATGGTCGTTCTGATTACAGCCTGCGTCATCGGCATGATCTACAGTGGTGGATTTTTCTCAGGCGTTGGATTTGTAGAAGCGTTTTCGGGCAGTGATGCATCGGTTGGATTGATGTATGGCAGCTTCTTTGCACTTGTGATTACGATTATCTATTATATGTTCCGCCGCGTATTGAAATTCAGCGAATCCATGTCTTGTATTCCGGAAGGATTTAAAGCGATGGTTCCTGCGATTTTAATTCTGACATTTGCCTGGACATTGAAGGCGATGACAGACAGCCTTGGCGCAAAAGAATTTGTGGCAGAGCTCGTGAAGAGTACGCCGGATGCATTGCTTAGCTTCCTGCCGGCACTTGTATTTATTATTGCATGTTTCCTTGCGTTTGCAACCGGAACCTCATGGGGAACCTTCGGTATGCTGATTCCGATCGTTGTAAATGCATTCGAGGGAACAAACGCAACGATGATGATCATTTCCATCTCTGCATGTATGGCTGGTGCCGTATGTGGAGACCATTGTTCACCGATTTCGGATACGACAATTATGGCATCCGCAGGTGCACAGTGTAATCACATCAATCATGTAAGCACACAGCTTCCATATGCGATTACAGTTGCACTTGTATCGTTCGTCACTTACATTATTGCCGGATTCTTTGGTAATAGCAAGGGAATTCCGGGAGTAATGAAGAGCCCTGTGATTCCGCTGGTAATCGGCCTGATTTTACTGTATGTTGTGTTGCAGGTGATTAAAGCAGTTGAGAAAAAGAAAGATCCAATTGATGCAGAATAAGAGGCTTGAAATGAAAAAGACAAAAGGAAGTATTATGTTGCTGTTTGCCGCGTTCTTCTGGGGAACGACGTTCGTAGCACAGACAACAGCATCTGATCAGATAGGAACATTTACATTTAACGGAAGCCGCTCCATAGTTGGAGCGGCATTTCTTGCAATATTGATTCTCATTCGTACAAGAATGAAGAAGCAGAAAGCGAAGGTAAGTGGAGAACCAATCGAGAAAGAAAATATAAAACGAACCGTGATCGGTGGTATCCTCTGTGGCTGTGTGTTGTTTTTTGCCACGAATCTGCAGCAGAGTGGTATCGCGGCATATCCGGAAGGTGTGGCCAGCTCCGGCAGATCGGGATTCCTTACCGCAACATATGTGGTTATGGTTGCAATCGTATCCGGATTACTCGGGAAGAAATTACATAAGATCGTTTATGTGGCAGTTTTTGTCTGCCTTGGTGGTATGTACATGCTGTGCATGTCAGGCGGTATCGACAATCTGTATTTTGGAGATCTGCTTGGACTTCTGTGCGCAGTCTGTTTCACCGGACATATCCTGACAGTTGACCATTTCAATGACTGTGACAGTGTGAAGATTTCATGCATCCAGTTTATTACGAACGGTATGTTATCTCTGATCTGTATGGCAATCTTCGAACAGCCGGCATGGAGTGATCTTGCCGCCGCATGGTTCCCAATCCTATATGCGGGTATCTTCTCGAGCGGTATCGCGTATACGCTTCAGATCGCAGGACAGAAATATGCAGATCCGGCAGTTGCATCCATCGTGATGAGTTTGGAATCGGTATTTGCGGTGCTCGGTGGATTCGTCGTATTGCATGAGGTGTTAGCACCGCGGGAAATCGTTGGCTGCGTGCTTGTGTTCACCGCAGTGATCTTGGCACAGGTGCCGCAGATGCGAAAGTAGAGGCTATTATTTGATTGTGCTTGCATTTTTATAATAATCTTGTATATTATCTGTATTGAATGAGGTGTATGTTTCCGGACTGCACTGGGGGAGTCACTCTGTGGCTCTCTTTTTTGTTATCAAATAAAAGTGAATAGTCACGCAGTTTCGTGATAATCGGAATCGCAATTGCTTCGAACAACAAAAATCTACTTTAATTCGATATGAACAAATTGCAAATGAACTATTTTGGTGTAAAATGTAATTAGCAAGTAGCGGAGGATAAGTATGAGAGACTATAGTTTTGGAAATTTTATCAGTACACTACGACAGAGAAAAGGCCTGTCTCAATATCAGTTGGGTGTACTTGTCGGCGTTTCAGATAAAGCGGTGTCAAAATGGGAAAATGGAGAATCAGAACCGTCAATTGATAAGTTAATCAAGTTATCGAAATATTTTGGAGTTAGTATTGATGAATCAATGTCATTTAGATAAGGTTTTTTATGATGAAAACAGTATATCATATGCGTTCGTGCATTGAAAATACTGTTCAGTTAAGAAATGCTGTATTTTTTAGGTGCACTAATGCGTAGAAAGCAGGTGTATGATGAGTTCAAATCATTTTTTTGTGTATGACAAAAAGACAGATTGCATATCTGCCTCATAATGCAGTATAATGGTAACGAGATTTATGCAACCCGATACATGAAATCCCTATTTCTCTTTGGACGGAGGTGGATAGGATATTTTCGATTGTACCTGACAGGTGTCAGATACTTTTGTATGAGAAGCATGGTCTCTGTTTCGTTACCACCGTGTTTGAGATATGCCTTGCATATGTTTACTGCGATGGTGTATTTGAGTTCACGGAAGCTTGTTTTCACGCTCCAGCGCATCCGGTAAAGTTTATTGATTTCTTCCAGAGGAAATTCTTCTTCTGAAAGATTGGTGGCAATACAGATCTAGGTTCCATTATCAAGGCGAATACGCACTATACGGAATTCAATATCGTAATACATGCAGTTTTCATCAAGAAAATCAAAATCGGTAGAAGGCTGAAGTATGGTATAGGTGTTAGGATTCCCCCAGTGTTTCTTTCGTATGGCGTCTGGTAAGTGTTGTTCTTATATGAGTATCGAATTCGCTGTCAGGCAAATTCATCGAGTTCTGTGATGCAGCTGTCGAGTGTGGATTTTAAATTAGATAAGAAAAAAACTCATTGACATATTTCAATCTATTTAGGAGGATAAACGATCATGTGTACAGCAGCAACTTATAAAACAAAAGATTTTTACTTTGGACGAACCCTCGATTATGAATGCTCTTATGGTGAGCAGATAGTAATTACACCACGTAATTATGCGTTTAATTTTCGCCATGTTGGCGATATGAAAAATCATTATGCAATTATTGGAATGGCTCATGTTGCAGAGGATTATCCTTTGTATTATGATGCTATGAATGAAAAAGGAGTGGCAATGGCAGGACTGAATTTTGTCGGAAATGCTGTTTATGCCGAGATTAAGCCAGATGTGGAAAATATTGCACAGTTTGAATTTATTCCGTGGATTTTAAGTCAGTGTTCTTCTTTAGTTGAAGTTCGCGAGCTTCTTGAACGAATTAATATTGTTAATACTCCTTTCAGCGAGCAATTACCATTAGCACAATTACACTGGATCATTTCTGATGAGAATGAGTCAATTACGGTAGAATCTATGGCAGATGGTTTGCATATTTATGACAATCCAGTAGGAGTGCTTACGAATAATCCGCCATTTCCACAGCAGATGTTTCAACTAAATAATTATATGTATTTATCTCCTAAACAGCCCAGAAATACTTTCAGCGAAACTTTGACTCTTGATGCATATAGTAGAGGTATGGGAGGATTAGGTCTTCCGGGAGATCTCTCATCTTCCTCACGTTTTGTACGTGTAGCTTTTACAAAGGTAAATGCAATTTCAGGTGAATCAGAGGAAGAAAGCGTTAGCCAATTCTTCCACATTCTCGGATCTGTGGATCAGCAACGAGGATGTTGCGAAGTAGCGGATGGAAAATATGAAATCACATTGTATACGTCGTGTTGTAATGTTACAAAAGGTATTTATTATTACAATACTTATGAAAACCATCAGATCAGTGCAGTAGATATGCATGTAGAAAATCTGGATAGTGATAAAATGATTTGTTATCCAGTAATTCAAGGAGAACGAATCAACTATCAAAATAAATAATGTTTTGAAATCAGGGATGAGGTAGAAAGGAAAGTTCCATGACAAAAGATGAAGTAAAAAAAATCAGGATGGACAGTCCGGAATCACTACAGTTTTTAAATAATGCTACAAAATTTTATAATTTAATGATGATGTATCGTTGTGCTATTCGGGAGATACAAACTAAACTTGAGGTTTTGGATGATGAATTTTCGGTTGAGAACAATCGAAATCCTATTTCTTTTATAAAAACAAGAATTAAGAAGCCCAATAGTATTCACGATAAACTGCAGAAGATGGGATATGAATTTACAACAGAAAATATACAGACATATCTCAATGATGTAGCAGGCGTTCGAATAGTTTGTGCGTTTATTGACGATATTTATATGATATCAGATTTGATTACCCAACAGGATGATATTAAAGTTATTGAAATAAAAGATTATATAAAAAATCCAAAATCGAATGGTTATCGAAGCTATCATATGATTGTTGAAATACCAGTATTTTTTGCTAAGGGTAAAACACCTATGCGTGTAGAATTACAGATTCGAACCAATGGTATGGATTTCTGGGCAACATTGGAACATCAACTTCGCTATAAAAAAGGAATTGAAGAAATGCCTGGCTATGATGAGATAAGTGAAGAATTACTTCATTCTGCAAGAGCTATCATTGAAGCAGATAATGAAATGCAGAGAATAAAAGACAAAATTGGTATGTTCCACGAAATTTAGGGAGAAAACTGAGCAAGTAGGAAGGTGGAATATATATGAAACAAGATACTTTAGAGGGCAAAGCAAAAACAAAAAATGGGGTAAAACGGCTGTGCTTTTCCATAATCTGCATTCTTCTGGAAGTGATTTTTATTATTGCTATCGTAACACGCTTGAATGAATATGCAGAAATTATAAATTTATTTACAAGGATTTTGAGTGGGATCTTGGTTTTGGGATTGTACGCATCAAATAAGACATCCTCTATGAAAATGCCTTGGGTCATCTTAATTCTAATTTTCCCAATTATGGGTGTAGGCCTGTATTTGTTGATTGGTTTGAATGGTGGCACGCATAAAATGCGTGAGCGATATGCGGAAATTGATAGCAAATTGTTACCAATGCTTCCGGACAGTCAGGAGTGTTTGAGCAGAATAAAAGAAACAATTCCGAAAGCAGGAAATATAGCAAGTTACATACAAAGAAATTCGCAATATCCAATCTATCAGAATACGGATATTGTGTATTTTGATGAAGCAGTGAAAGGATTAGAGGCACAGCTTAAGGATTTGGAGAAAGCACAGAAGTTTATCTTTATGGAATATCATGCGATAGAAGACGCTGAAGCATGGCATAAGATTCAAGATGTTCTGGAAGAGCGAGTAAAAGCAGGTGTGGAAGTTAGAGTATTCTACGATGATATGGGTTCTATAGGCTTTATTAACACAGATTTTGTGAAAAAGATGGAGGCAATAGGAATTCATTGCCGTGTATTCAATCCGTTTATGCCAGGTTTAAATCTGTTTTTGAACAATCGTGATCATAGAAAAATAACAGTTATTGATGGAAAAGTCGGATTTACAGGTGGATATAATCTAGCAAACGAATATTTTAATTACACACACCCGTATGGACAGTGGAAAGATACAGGTATTCGTTTAGAAGGAGATGCTGTTCAGTCGCTTACGGTGACATTTTTGGAAATGTGGAATGCAGTAAGTGATAAGGATGCTAATGATTCTGATTTTAGTAAATACCTTTTCCACTATGATTATACGGCACAGCAAACTGGGTTTGTTCAACCTTATGCAGACAGCCCTATGGATAATGAGCAAGTAGGAGAAGAAGTTTATATCAGTATGATAAATAAAGCTGAAAAATATTGTTGGTTTATGACTCCATATCTAATCATAACAGATGAAATGACGCATGCGTTATGTCTGGCTGCTAAGCGAGGGGTAGACGTAAGAATTATCACACCTGGTATCCCTGATAAAAAATTCATCTATAATATAACTCGTTCTTTTTATCATGGATTAGTTAAACATGGTGTTCGTGTTTATGAGTGGACTCCTGGTTTCTGTCATGCAAAAATGAGTGTGGCAGATGACTGTATGGCAACTTGTGGAACAATTAATCTGGATTATCGAAGTTTATATCACCATTTTGAAAACGGCTGTTTTATGGCAGATTGTCAGGCAGTTGTGGAAATAAAAAATGATCTGATAAGAACGATGGGAGAATGTCGAGATGTGACAGACCAATATCAAACCGGACGAAGTGCACATTTGCGACTGGGACAATTATTTATGAGATTATTTGCTGGATTGCTATAAGAATCTGATGAAACGACCTTTCAAAAAACAGTTGATTTAGAAGTTAACTGTTTTTGAAAGGTCGTTTTTGCTATATCTAACAGTCTGTTGTACAAAGAAGATTTTGCATGGAAGAAAAAACAAACCTTGTTGAGGTTAAATTGAGTTTCCCATTGTATTGTATTGCTAATGAATAAGAATAAGAAAAAGAACAGACAATGCTGAATGCTCTGGAAACAAGAATATCTGAGTATAGTATGTAAGTTCGTAACAGAATGAAAGGTGCGATTCAAATGAGCAATTTGGAAAATTATATGAAACAGCAAGCAATTTTTTGTGAACAAAATGATAGCATTAGTAAGAATTTGTATTCAGAGTATGGTGTAAAAAGAGGCTTACGAGATGAAAAAGGCCAAGGTGTGTTGACGGGGCTTACAAATATTTCTGATATAAAAGCTTTTGAATATCGTGATGGAGTAAAGAGTCCATGTGATGGCGAGTTATCTTATCGTGGTTATAATATAAAAGATTTAGTAACAGGAAGTAAAGGAAAAAGGTTTGTCTTTGAAGAAGGAGCATATCTTCTTTTATTCGGAGAATTGCCAACTGATACACAGTTAATGGAATTTCAGGGAAGACTATCTGATTGTATGGAACTACCGACTAACTTTACCAGAGATGTCATTATGAAAGCACCTACATCAGATATTATGGGTTCTATGACTCGAAGTATTCTTACATTGGGCTCTTACGATAAGGAGAAAGAAAGTCTTGAAATTCCGAATGTGCTAAGGCAGAGTATGCAATTGATCGCAGCATTTCCTATGTTAGCAGTATATGCATACCATGCTTATTGTCATTATGAAAAAAACGAAAGTATGTATATTCATAGACCTGAAAAAGATTTATCTATTGCTGAAAATTTCCTGCGCCTATTAAGACCAGATACAAAATTCACAGAACTGGAAGCAAGAGTATTGGATATAGCATTATTGTTACATATGGAACATGGTGGTGGTAACAATTCTACATTCACTACACGGGTAGTAACATCTTCAGGTTCAGATACTTATTCTGTTATTTCAGCAGCAATGTCATCCTTAAAAGGAAAAAAACATGGCGGTGCAAATCTGATGGTAATGAATATGATGGATGATATTAAAAGTCATGTGAAAGATTATGAAGACGAAGAGGAAATTGCATCATATCTGAGTAAGATTTTGAAGAAAGAGGCGTTTGATCAGAAAGGACTTATTTATGGAATGGGACATGCTGTATATTCTATTTCAGATCCGAGAGAAAGGGTGTTCAAAGGTTTTGTAGAACAACTCGCAAGGGATAAAGGACGTGAGAAAGATATGACCCTTTATAACAATATTGAGAAGATTGCACCTAAGTTGATTGCAAAGCAGCGTCAGATATTCAAAGGAGTAAGTCCTAATATAGATTTCTATAGTGGTTTTGTGTATGACATGTTGAATATTCCAAGAGAATTGTACACGCCATTATTTGCGATAGCAAGAATTGCTGGTTGGAGTGCACATCGCCTGGAAGAATTGATAACTACAGATAAGATCATTCGACCGGCATATAAGAGTTTAGTCAGCAAAAAAGAATATATAGAAAGAGAGGAACGATAATATGGGAGCAGGAACCAGTGCAGAGGAGTTTTTTTTAAAGAGCATCAATGTTGAAAGCATATTTGAATTTGTTGAAAGAACAGATTATTTGTTCCTTTATAGTATAAAGGAATGTGTTGAAAAATCAGACTGTCATGAAGGAGTATATCTTTCAGAAGTGGCAGAATACATGAAATTATCGATTCCAGAAACATCTAAGATGGTAAAAAGTCTTGAAAATAAAGGATATATTATCTGGAAATTAGATGAAAAAAAAGAAAGAACATACCTTGTTTTGACGAACAAGGCAATTGAATTAAGTAATTGTCAGAAAGAAAAAATGATAGAAGCTTATGAAAAAATCATATCGAATATACAAGAAGATGACCTGGCAGTTACACGGCGTACATTGAGAAAAATCCGACAGCTTATGGAAGAAATAAAATAGTGATTAATACAACGGAGTAAGAAAAGCTCCTTCATATATTAGAATAAAAATATGGCTGTTTCTTTTAAAAGAAGCCGGTCATATTTTTTTATGAAAAATAAATTTTGTTGAGGTTAAATTGAGATTGACTTTGTATTGTATAAGTATGAAATAAAAAGGAATCAGGTGATGTACAATGATAAAGCATAAAATATGTAAAATCCTTCTTGTTATACTGGCAATTTTTTTATGTGTGGCTTTTTATGAATTGCTCGGAATCTGCGTTGCATATAAAAAGCAGCCGGAAGTGTCCAATACAACCAAAAAAGAAACAAAAAATGGGTCATGGAACGAATGCAGTGAAAATACAGAACGGGCAGTAATCATAGAAAAGAATCCAGAAGCGCTTTTACAAAGAGTGCGTTTGATCAAGAATGCAAAAAAGGAAATTATTCTTTCTACTTTTGCATTTCAATCCGATGAAAGTGGAAAATTGATTTTAGGAGCACTGCATGATGCGGCAGACAGAGGTGTACATATTCGTCTGTTAGTAGATGGAATGGAGAGCTGGATTGATATGGAAGGAAATCCGTATTTCTATGGATTATCTTCCCATGAGAATGTTGAAATTAAACTGTATAATAAGGCCAATCCGTTGAACCCGTGGGAAATGATGGGTAGAATGCATGATAAATATTTGATTGCAGATGGAAAGAGATATATTCTTGGGGGAAGAAATACACACAATTATTTCCTGGGTGATTTTCCGGGACATAAGAACTATGACAGAGACGTGTTAGTGGTTTGCGATGAACCTGAGAAAGAAAATTCAGTTAACCAGTTGTCAGAGTATTTTGAAACCATATGGAATCAGGAAGACAGTGGTTATTTTCATAACAATAAAAAACTGGCAAATAGAAAATCTGTAAAGAACGCAGTTTTAGAGCTGCAGAACAGCTATCAGAAATATTTTGAAGAGAATAAGGAAAGAATCTGCGAGACCGATTATACGAACGAAACTTTTGAGACAGAAAAGATTACATTAGTGTCAAATCCTATTCACACAGGTTCCAAAGAACCAGTAGTGTGGTATCAGTTGGGAGAATTGATGAAAAATGCAAAAAATCGTGTAAAGATCCACACGCCATATATTATCTGTAATGATATGATGTATAATACATGGGAGGAGATTGCAGAGAACGTTTCAGATTTTTCTATCATGACAAATTCAGTTGCGAATAATGGGAATCCATTTGGGTCTGCTGATTATGCGAAAAACAGAAATAGAATCTTAAGTACAGGAATTAATATCTGGGAATATGAAGGCGGTTATTCATACCACGGAAAAAGTATTCTGATTGACGATGATCTGTCTGTAATCGGTTCCTTTAATATGGACATGAGAAGTGCATATCTGGATACGGAACTGATGCTTGTAATACGAAGCAAAGATATTAATAAACAGTTGGAAGAGGGCATGATGGAATATGAAAAAGTGTCCCGCCAGATATTAGAAGGCGGAACTTATAATGATCCATATCATGTAGAGCCAATCGAATTAACAAAGAAACGTCAGGGAAAAATATTTTTGGTACAGCATCTGCTTGGATGGGCAAGGTATCTGTTTTAATAAGGAGGAAGGAAAACGTGTTTCAAATATTGATTGTAGAAGATGATAAAGAATTAAGCCAGCTATTCCAAAAAGTGCTTGAGAAGAATGGATATCAAGTCAAAAGTGCATCGGATGGAGCACAGGCTTTAGAAGTATTGGATAAGGAATATATTGATCTGATCATTTCTGATATTATGATGCCGGTTATGGATGGCTATGAACTGGTGTCAGAACTTCGTTCAGCAGGATATCAGATACCGGTACTTATGATCACTGCGAAAGGTTCCTTTGATGATATGCGTCAGGGATTTTTTTCGGGAAGTGATGATTATATGGTAAAACCGGTAAATGTGAATGAAATGGTTTTAAGAGTCGGAGCACTGCTTCGCCGTGCACAGATACTGAATGAACACAAAATTGTGATCGGTTCAACAGAGTTTGATTATGATGCAATGACGGTTACAACTGATAAGGAAAGTCTTGTTTTACCTAAAAAACAATTCCTGCTTTTATATAAGCTTGCAGCTTCGCCAGGCAGAACGTTTACAAAACAACAGTTGATGGATGAAGTATGGGGATACGAGACGGAGGCAGACCCACATACAATAGAGGTACATATAGGAAGACTCAGAGAGCGTTTTAAAGATAACCCGGATTTTGAAATCGTAACAATGCGTGGAATTGGATACAAGGTGGTGAAAAAATAATGGAACAAAAGAAAAAAAAAGGATTGCGGATCCGATCCTGTCTGACTGGTGCAATCTGGCTGGCACTTGTATTTTCAACAGTCATATCTGCTTTATTATTTGCTTTTTTGAATCATTTTTTTAATCTGCCGGGCAGCATACCTGTGCTTGGCTGGCTTTTGATTTTCAATACATTGATTGCAGGGCTGATTACTTCCTTTATCAATGCAAAGTTACTGGAACCAATTACCAGACTTAGTAAAGCAATGAAGGAAGTTTCTCAGGGAGATTTTGAACAGCATTTGGAAACGAACAGCCGTATAGCAGAAGTTGGAGAATCTTATCAAAGTTTTAACGTTATGACAAAAGAACTTCGTGCAACAGAGGTGCTGCAAATGGATTTTGTATCTAATGTTTCTCATGAGTTTAAGACCCCGATTAATGCCATTGAAGGATATACAATGCTGCTTCAGGGAGAAGAACTGTCTCCGGATCAAGAGGAATATGTAGAAAAAATCTTATTTAACACTCAAAGACTCTCCGGATTGGTTGGTAATATTTTGTTGTTATCCAAGTTAGAGAATCAGAATATACCAATGAAAAAAACAGAATATCGTCTGGATGAACAGATCCGCCAGGCATTTCTTTCGTTGGAAACAAAATGGACAGAAAAAGAAATTGGTTTTCAGGTAGAATTGGAGGAAGTTAAATATACTGGGAATGAAGGACTTTTTATGCATATCTGGATAAATCTTTTGGATAATGCGATTAAGTTCAGCCCTTCAAAGGGGACAATTGCGATGTTTCTGAAACAAGAACAGGATTCTGTTAAGTTCATTCTGGAAGATGAAGGACCAGGAATAGAGGATGATGTAAAATCCAGAATATTTGACAAGTTCTATCAGGTAGATGGATCTCATAAAGCAGAAGGAAATGGCCTAGGTCTTGCACTTGTAAAACGGATTGTAGATAGTGCCGGAGGAACAATCAAAGCAGAAAACCGTGAATATGGTGGATGCAGATTTGTTATAGAGCTGCCAAAGCAGAAAGATGAGATTATATAGTTTTAAGATTAATTAGAAGATAGGAGGATTTATATGACATTTTATCAAGAGTTGCAGTTAAATCAGGCAGGTTCTAAAAACCTGTTGAAAAAGAGTGAAACACTAAAAGAAAAATTATATCATATGTGGGTATATCTGGTGAAGATAGCTGTTACAATGGCATTTTGTTTTTCCTTTGTTAGTATTTTCAGCATCCTATTTGGAAATGAGAACAGCATTGTAGGTGTAGTAGTCTTATTATGTCTCATGGTGTTTAGAAATTCGGATCTGGGGATCCACACCGGACAATCTACGATGCTTTTGGGTTTGTTCTTTGTAATTATGACTGTATGTCCGCATTTAGCAAATCAGTTTTCACCGGTATTGGGAATGCTGTTAAATATTGCGGCACTGGCTGTGTTGATTCTGTTCGGATGCCATAATCCATTCATGTTTAATCAATCTACATTGGTTCTTGGGTATCTGCTGCTATATGGTTATGATGTTACGGGAAAAAGCTATCAGATGCGATTAGTCGGAATGGCTTTAGGTGCAGCACTTACCTGCTTCGTATTTTATCGAAATCATAAAAACAGAACTTATAAAAGAAATCTGAAAGATCTGATACATGAATTTGATATCACTTCTTCCAGAACAAAATGGCAGATATGTCAGATTTTATGCGTACCGATTGTCCTTTGCATTGCAGAACTTTGTAATATGCCACGTGCAATGTGGGCTGGTATTGCGGCCATGTCCGTGATTTTGCCGTTTATGGAAGATATGCACTACAGAGTCCGTAAAAGAATTGTCGGAAATATTTTAGGTGTTATATGTTTTACAGTATTATATTTTCTGCTTCCTTCGTCAATCTATGCATATATAGGAATTCTTGGTGGAATCGGTGTAGGATTTTCAGCACAATATGGCTGGCAGGCAGTATTTAACACATTTGGTGCTTTAGCCATTGCTGCAGAGACTTATGGACTACAAGGAGCGGTTAGTCTTAGAGTGATTCAAAATGTTTTTGGTGTTGTGTTTGCTTTAGCATTTTGTGTTATATTTTATTGGTTTATGTCTAAAAAAAGGAAAGTGAGGTGACCGTACATGCAGAGTGAAGTGAATCAGGAAGAAAATTTGAATAGAATTATTACGGTTCCTAATCTTCTTTCTTTTTTTCGGCTTTGTCTGATTCCGGTAATTATATGGAGTTATTGTGTAAAGAATAATCCTCTGTTAGCTGGTGAAATCTTATTGCTGTCTGGTCTTACGGATCTTGCTGATGGATATATCGCAAGAAGATTCCATAGGATTAGTAATTTAGGAAAAATACTTGATCCGGTGGCTGATAAGCTGACACAGGCAGCGATGTTAATCTGTCTGTTTACTCGTTTTCCGCATGTGCTTCTTTTAATCGTAATAATGGCAGGTAAGGAGCTGTATATGGTAGTCAGTGGATGTCTTGTGATACGAAAGACAGGAAAAGTACATGGTGCAGACTGGCATGGAAAGATAGTAACCTTTTTATTATACGGAACTGCAGCGGTGCATATTATATGGTTCCACATTACACCGATGGTATCAGATCTGTTGATTGGTTTGTGCGCTATAATGATGGTCATATCGGTCGCTCTGTATATTATCCAGAATACCAGGACTCTTAAGGGAGAGACTGTATAAGCAATTTTATATTGCAATGACTAGAAAAATATTTAGGAGAAGATAGATATAAACAGTAAGTCAAACACACAAACTATGGAGCCTTTGGTCGGTTTAATAAAATTTTAGATAGAAAATAAATCATTCAATGTCATTTAGATAAGGTTTTTTATGACAAAAAGACAGATTGCATATCTGCCTCATAACGCAGTATAATGGTAACGAGATTTATGCAACCCGATACATGAAATCCCTATTTCTCTTTGGACGGAGGTGGATAGGATATTTTCGATTGTACCTGACAGGTGTCAGATACTTTTGTATGAGAAGCATGGTCTCTGTTTCGTTACCACCATGTTTGAGATATGCCCTGCATATGTTTACTGCGATGGTGTTTTTGAGTTCACGGAAGCTTGTTTCCTCGCTCCAGCGCATCCAGTAAAGTTTATTGATTTCTTCCAGAGGAAATTCTTCTTCTGAAAGATTGGTGGCAATACAGATATAGGTTCCATTATCAAGGCGAATACGTACAATACGGAATTCAATATCGTAATACATGCAGTTTTCATCAAGAGAATCAAAATATGTATAAAAGATGGAAAATACGTCGAATGAGACGTTTAGAAAGAATATGGAGGCTGGGTATATATGATGGAAAAAATAAAAGATTTTGAACCGGATGAAATACCTATCTGGAATAAGTTTATGCTTACAAAACAGGAAGCATCAGCGTATTCGCATATAGGGTTAAATAAGCTTGAAGAGTTGCTTAGGAATCCAACTTGTACATTTGTGCTGTATGTAGGAAAGAAGAAACTGATTAAGCGAACAGAGTTTGAAAAATACATCCTGGACAATATTGAGATATAAGACAATTTATTCATTTTGTAAGGGTAATTATCAACTTTAGAATTTACAATTAGGCCACGTTATAGTATAGTATATGCTGAATGCGTGGCTTCTTTAGTTACGAAAGAAGCGCGGTATGTTCACACAACAGCTGAACAAAAAACAAAGGAGATAACATAAAATGAAACTAGGAATCGTCGGGCTTCCGAACGTCGGAAAGTCCACATTATTTAATTCTTTGACAAAGGCGGGCGCGGAAAGCGCGAACTATCCGTTCTGTACGATCGATCCGAATGTGGGTGTCGTACCGGTACCGGACAAGCGTCTTGACAAGCTGACCGAGATGTATCATTCAGCGAAGACAACACCGGCCGTGATTGAGTTCGTTGATATTGCAGGACTTGTAAAGGGTGCATCTAAGGGAGAAGGACTTGGAAACCAGTTCTTATCCAACATTCGTGAGACAGATGCGATTGTGCATGTTGTGCGTTGCTTTGAAGATCCAAATGTCATTCATGTCGATGGTTCAGTTGATCCGATCCGTGATATCGAGACAATCAATTATGAGCTGATCTTCGCAGATATCGAGGTACTTGATCGTCGAATCGCGAAGGGACAGCGTGGTGCAGCCAATAACAAGGAACTTGCAAAGGAAGTCGATCTGCAGAAGCGGATCAAGGAGCATCTCGAATCCGGAAAGCTTGCAATCTCCTTTGAGACAGACGATGAGGACGAGATCAAGTGGATGAAGGAATACAACCTGCTGACAGGCAAGCCGGTAATCTATGCGGCAAATGTATCGGAGGATGATCTGGCAGATGATGGAGCGGGTAATCCATATGTGCAGAAGGTTCGCGAATATGCGAAGGAATTTGGCAGTGAAGTATTTGCTGTATGTGCACAGATTGAGCAGGAGATCTCCGAGTTAGATGATGACGAGAAGCAGATGTTCTTAGAGGAGCTTGGTGTATCGGAGTCCGGTCTGGATAAGCTCATCAAGGCAAGTTATTCTCTGCTTGGACTTATCAGTTACCTGACAAGCGGTCCGGATGAGACGCGTGCATGGACAATCACGAAGGGCACGAAGGCGCCACAGGCAGCAGGCAAGATCCATACGGATTTTGAACGTGGATTCATCAAGGCGGAGGTTGTTGCTTACGATGATCTGATGGAGAGTGGCAACATGCTTGCAGCGAAGGAAAAAGGTCTTGTACGACAGGAAGGAAAAGAATATGTCGTGCAGGATGGCGATGTGATCTTATTCAAGTTTAATGTATAGAAACATATCGTTTCTAAAAACTTATCAATAGAGTTTATAGACGAAAATAAAAAGGAAAAACTATGTATGATATCAGATTCCCAAATCTTGGGATAGTATTAAAAAATATCAAAGACGGTTTCACAATCTTTGGATTTGAAATCAAATTTTATGGTGTGATCATAGCACTTGGATTTGTGCTGGCGTTCCTTGCAATCAGTAAGGAAGCAAAACGGACCGGGCAGAGTGAGGACACATATCTGGACTTCATGCTCTGGCTGATCATCCCGGCAATCTTAGGTGCGCGGCTCTACTATATTATATTCAGCTGGGATTCGTATTTCCAGAAGGGCAAAAGCCTCGGGAAGACGTTGTTTGATCTGATCGATATCCGGAGTGGCGGACTTGCCATCTACGGTGGCGTGATTGCAGGTGTGATCGTTGCAATCGTCTTTGCGAAGAAGCAGAAGATGAAGTTCTCTGTACTTGCGGATACCGTTACGATGGGACTTCTGATCGGACAGATCATGGGACGCTGGGGCAACTTCTTCAACCGGGAAGCGTTTGGCGACTATACGAATTCACTTTTTGCGATGGCAATTCCAACAGATTATTATGTTGGTAAAGGAACCCTGACCGGTATGATTAACTCCGGTATCATCACTTCGGAGATGGCGAATCATATGCAGGTTTACGATGGAATGCAGTGGATCACGGTACATCCGACATTCCTGTACGAATCGGTGTGGAATCTGATTCTGCTGATTGTTATTATCATCTATCGGAAACACAAGAAGTTCGATGGTGAAATCTTCCTCATGTATCTGTGGGGCTATGGAATGGGACGTGTATGGATCGAGGGACTGCGTTCGGATTCTTTGATGATTCCGTTTATTAATATGAAGGTGTCCCAACTGCTTGCAGCAATCTGCGTGCTTGTCTGCTCTGTAATTATCGTGAAAAAACGTCTCGAAGCAGTGAAAGCACCGGCGAAAACACCGGATTCCGAAGAAAAAGATACACAATAACAAATGTGAATATTGTAAGAATTAGACAAGGGAAATGCAAATTGGTATTGCATTTCCCTTTTTTTTGCTGTACAATGAAACCCAAGTGGAAGCTGAGTGGCAGTGAAATGGATGTCAAGTGGTGCTCGGTGGAGGTTGTTCCCATGTAGGGACAACATTGCATGCAATACGAAAGGTGAAGTTATATGTCATTAGGTATGGTAGGAGAATCGAATCATGGCCTCGATGCAAAGGGCAGATTGATTATTCCCATAAGATTCCGTCAGGAACTTGGGGATAAATTTGTGCTGTGCAATGGCATGGACCATAACATTGACGTATATCCGGAAGCAGAGTGGACAAAATTCGCAGAGAAGCTTGCTGCACTGCCAAAGAGTAATTTCCAGGCAAGACGTCTTCGTGACTTCTACGAAGGATCTGCGGTTGTCTGTGAGATGGATAGTCAGTATCGTATTGTAATTCCACAAAAATTACGTGAATATGCGGGCATTGATCGCGAGGTTGTCATGATTGGACATACGGATACCGTAGCAATCTGGGATAAGGCAGCCTGGGATAAGATTAACAGCCCAGAAGAGATTGATCTGAAAGAAATCGCCGAGATTGGTGAATTGTTCAACATCTAAAGGAGGATACGATGGAATTTAAGCATAAATCGGTACTTTTAGATGAGACGATCAATAGTCTGAACATCAAACCGGATGGTATCTATGTGGATGGAACCCTCGGTGGGGGTGGACACTCCTTAGAGATCTGCAAGCGCCTGTCGGACAAAGGCAGACTGATCGGTATCGATCAGGATTTGGATGCGATTGCGGCGGCAACCGAACGGTTGAAGGACTACAAAGACCGGGTAACTATTGTGCATTCAAATTATCAGGATATTGATGCCGTATTGAAGAACTGTTCCGTGAGCGGTGTTGACGGAATCGTTCTGGATCTCGGTGTCTCCTCGTATCAGCTTGATAATGTGGAACGTGGATTTACTTACCGTGAGGACACACCGCTTGATATGCGGATGAATCAGGAAAGCACCATGACGGCGAAGGATATAGTAAATGAATATTCCGAGATGGAACTGTATCATGTGATTCGTGATTATGGCGAGGACAACTTCGCGAAGAATATTGCGAAGCATATTGTGAAAGCAAGACAGGAACAGGTGATAGAGACAACCGGACAGTTGAACGAGATCATCAAGGCGGCGATCCCGGCGAAGGTCCGGCAGGGACAGGGACATCCGTCCAAGAAGACATTTCAGGCAATCCGGATTGAATTGAATCACGAACTCGATGTACTGGAGAATTCGTTAGACACCATGATCTCATGGCTGAATCCGGGAGGCAGATTGAGCGTGATCACATTCCATTCGTTAGAAGATAGGATAGTAAAGACAATTTTCAAGAGAAATATGAATCCGTGTACATGCCCGCCGGAGTTTCCGGTCTGTGTATGCGGGAAGAAACCGACGGGTAAGGTCATTACCAGAAAGCCGATTGTTCCAAGCGAACAGGAACTGGCAGAAAACAGTCGGGCAAAGAGTTCCAAGCTGCGGGTGTTTGAAAAAGCAGATGTATGATTTTAAGGAGTGATTGATATGGCACAACAGGTTAGAAGACAAATGAATTATGTAGACGGTACGGCTGCAAGACAGATGTACGCAGCTCCGGCACGCCGTGTGCATGAGCCGGAAAGAAAGGCACCGAGCCGTAGAGTTGCTCCACAACAGCGTCCGCAGGAACGACCAAAGGTACGGCGCAGAGTGACTGCGCAGACCAAAAAGACGCTGGCATTCTCCGCAGGATATATGCTGTTTATGGCATTTATGGTATGTCTGGTTGTTGGATCAAGCGTATTGATGTTATATCTGAATACGAAGATCAGTACACAGCAGAACAACATCAGTGCCTTAGAGGCAGAACTTGAAAAGATCGAAGATGATAACGCAGCACATAAGCTTCGTTTGAATAATATGTATACATTGGACGATATTTACAATGTAGCAACCAATGAACTTGGCATGGTCTACGCTAAGAAGGGACAGATCATTTATTATGACAGTGCCAATGAAGATTATGTAAAACAGTATCAGGATGTTCCGGGTTCGAATTAGGATGTAGATCAAAAGTCGAGCAGTTTCGCTGCTCGATTTTTGCGGTTGAGGTAAAAGTATGACTAGAAGACCACAAAACAGGGAAAATAGAAGAAGACGAAAGCGAAAGGTATTTACCAACCGGATGCGCGGTAGATTGAAATTTGTGTTTGGGTGTGTCATGGTTGGATTTGGTGTGCTTGGTGCAAAAATTATCTGGATCAATGCACAAAAAGGAAGCCAGTATAAGCAGCAGGTGTTGACGCAGCAGGGCTATTCCAGCAAAGTGATTCCGTATAAGCGTGGTGATATTGTCGATGCGAACGGAACCGTGCTTGCGACGGATAAGAAGGTGTATGATCTGATATTAGAGCCTGCCAATATCGTGCAGTATGAGAAGAAAAAGACGGCGACGGTATCAGCGCTGAAGGAATTTTTCGGATTTACAGATGAGGAGATCGCAGGATTTCTGGCAAATGAAAAATCGTACTATGTAGTGGCAAAGAAGGGCGTTGAGTACGAGGAAGTACAGAAATTTGAAGAATACTGCAAAACCGATGAAGGCTCCAATGTCGTTGGAATCTATTACGAAGAGCGGTATGTACGTGTCTATCCGAACAAAGAACTCGCGTGCCATCTGCTTGGATTTACCGTCAGCGGAAATGTCGGCATGTATGGCGTCGAGGAGTATTATAACAGCGAGTTAAATGGTACGAACGGACGGGAATACTCGTATCTGAATGAGGATTACGGCGTGACCAATTCGATTGAGCCGGCAACTAACGGCTATAACCTTGTGACAAGTATTGATGCAAATGTGCAGAAGATTGTTGAGGAAAAGGTAAAGGCAAAACTGGAGGAAGAGGACGCTAAGAATATATCCGTGCTCGTGATGAATCCGAAGAATTGTCAGATCATGGCGCTGTATAATTCCCATACATTTGATCCAAACGATGCTTATGATCTGGATTCGACACAGTATCAGTTCGATACGCAGGAAGAACTCGAGGCATCCGGATTTTCCAGTTTTGAGGACTTTAAGCAAAACGGAACAGATGAAGAACATGTGGATGCGCTATACAAGGTATGGCGTAACTTCCCGGTATCAGATGTGTTTGAGCCGGGTTCTACCTATAAGACATTTACGATTTCCGGCGCACTCGAAGAGGGTGTGATCACACCAGAGGATACATTCTTCTGTGATGGTGGTGAGCAGATTGAGGACCGTTATATACAGTGTCATTCCCATGATTACGGTGGACATGGAATGGTCGACCTTTCCGGAGCGCTGGAGAAATCCTGCAACGATGCTTTGATGCAGATTGCAGCAAAGGAAGGAATTGCATTATTTGATAAATATCAGGTGTTGTTTGGATTTGGACAGTCCACGAATGTCGATCTGCCGGGTGAACCAAGCGATTCCTCACTCAGTGGGCTCGTATACCATGCAGATAATATGGGAGCTGTATCCCTCGCGATATCTTCGTTTGGACAGGGTGTAACAACCTCAATGATGCAGGTTGGAACCGCATTTTGTTCTGCGATTAACGGCGGATATTATTATGAGCCAAGTGTTGTACAGCGGATCGAAGATGAAAATGGCAATATCGTCCGGAATCTGGATCCTGTGTTAGTCAGAAGAACGATCTCGGAGGATGTATCAGCACAGATGCGTCAGTTTTTAAAGAACGTAGTATCCGAAGGTACCGGTAAGAAAGCGACCGTTGAGGGTTACGAGATTGGAGGTAAGACCGGTACTGCCGAGAAGCTTCCACGAGGAAATGGAAAATACATTCTTTCCTTTATTGGATTTGCACCGGTGGACGATCCACAGGTTGTTATCTATGTCGTAGCGGATGAACCGGAATTACAGTCAGGAAGTGGCGAGGCAGCGCATTTGTTTGCAGATATTGCAGAAGCTATCTTCCCATATTTGAATATTTACAAGACGGATGAGACATATGATATTGATGAGGCAACGGCAGAGGATGAACCTGCAACGCCAATCTATGGTGGAGAAGCTCCGGCCAATGATGTAGCTGGTGGCAGCGACAACCCATATGTCGAGCAGTCCGGGGGTCAGACGACAACCGAGACAACGACAGAAGATCCGAGTGCAACGACAGAAGCGCCTGCACAGGACACAACGCAGGAAGCACCAACCGGATGATGTAGAAAACAGGTATAGTTCGCACGCACAGGGAATACATTTTTATAAAATGAGAATTGGGCGATAGCGGATATGCAGCTTTTATTTACGAGTTCCCATCGGAAGCGATTGTTGATCGTAGTGATTGCATTTTTTACGTTATTGACTATAATAACGGTGAAGCTTGTTTCCATCATGACTGTGCAGGCGGACGATTATGGATATCGGGCGCGTGCGGTACAGGAACGTGAGCGCAGCATCAAGGCAAAGCGCGGCAGCATCTATGATAGAAATGGTGTTGTGCTTGCTGGCAATCAGGCAGTCTGTTCGATCTCGGTGATCCACAACCAGATCGAAGATCCGGAGACTGTAATTCGGGTTCTCAGTGAGAAACTGGAACTACCGGAGGAAGATGTCCGGAGACGTGTAGAGAAACGCTCGGTGCGTGAGAAAATCAAAAGCAATGTGGACAAGGAACTGGCAGATGAGATCCGCGCGATGAATCTGGCAGGCGTTATGATTGATGAGGACTACAAACGGTATTATCCGTACAGTACACTGGCATCCCATGTGCTGGGATTTACAGGTAGCGACAATCAGGGTATTGTCGGGCTGGAAGTATACTATGATGATCTGTTGATGGGCGAAAATGGCAGCATCAACACCGTTACAAATGCCAGAGGCATTGAAGTGGAAAATATGGCGGAGAGAAGAGTGGAAGGCACAGCCGGACAAAATCTTGTCACGTCCATAGATATAAATATCCAGCAGTATATCACGCAGAAAGCGCTTGAGGTGCTGGAGAAAAAACAGGCAAAACGCGTATGTATTATCGTGATGAATCCGCAGAATGGAGAGATCTATGCACTTGCGGATGTGCCGGAATACAACTTAAATGAACCGTTTACATTGAATTATGAGACGGGCGAAGCGGTAACGCAGGATATGCGGAACCAAATGTGGAGAAACTATTGTATCAGTGATACCTATGAGCCGGGTTCGACGTTCAAGATTGTGACAGCGACAACTGCTTTTGAGCAGGGCGTGTTGCGCGTGGAAGATCAGTTTTACTGCCCGGGTTATCATATTGTGGAGGATCGCCGGATTCGGTGCCATAAGGTTGCCGGACATGGGGCAGAAACCTTCCGGGATGGTATCATGAATTCCTGTAATCCGGTGTTCATGCAGGTTGGAGAGCGTATTGGTGTCGATGGTTTCTACAAAGGACTGAAGAAACTAGGATTGTTTGAGCAGACAGGTGTTGACTTGCCGGGCGAAGCAAATTCCATCTTCCATAAGCAGGAAAATGTTGGACCGGTCGAGCTTGCAACGATGTCGTTTGGGCAGTCGTTTCAGATCACGCCGTTACAGTTGATGCGTGCAGCAGCCGCAGTGGTGAATGGAGGAAATCTGGTCACACCCCATTTCGGTGTGTATACGACAGATGAAAATAACAATGTCACTGAGGTTTTGAAATATGAGACGAAGACAGGCGCGGTCAGCGAGGCAAGCAGTGAGACGATGAAAGAACTGCTTGAAGCAGTCGTTGCGGAAGGCACCGGACATCGGGCGTATATCGCCGGATATTCGATTGGAGGTAAGACGGCAACGAGTGAGAAACTGCCGCGAAGTGAGAATCGCTATATTTCATCTTTTCTTGGATTTTCACCGGCGGACAATCCGCAGGTTATGACACTGATTCTGATTGATGAACCGCAGGGTATCTATTATGGAGGTACGATTGCGGCACCGGTCGTAAGTGAGATATACGACAACATTCTGCCGTATCTCGGTATCTACAAGGACGAGAACGCAGAGGAGGAGACGACGCAGACAATCAGCATCGACGATGCTGTGTTTTAAATATTACAATACAAGCGATGGCTTGATAAAGGAGAGAAGATATGAAGTACGACATAATTGTTCCAGCATTGATAGCATTTGGTGTGAGTGTGATCTTAAGTCCGATCATTATTCCATTCTTAAAGAAACTGAAGTTCGGGCAGTTTGTGCGTGACGATGGACCGGAATCGCATCTGAAGAAGTCGGGAACGCCGACGATGGGTGGATTGATCATCCTGTTCAGTATCGTGATTACATCACTCTTTTACATCAAGGATCATAAGGAGATCGTTCCAATCCTGTTTGCAACATTGGGATTTGGTCTGGTTGGTTTCTTGGATGACTTTATCAAGGTTGTTATGAAGCGGTCACTTGGGCTTCGTGCATGGCAGAAGATGTTGGGACAGTTTTTGGTAACAGGTGTTTTTGCATATTACATTCATGCATATACGGATCTTGGAACTACGATGATTATTCCATTTACACATAAGGTAGTTGACCTTGGATGGGTTTATTTCCCATTGATGTTCTTCGTTATGCTTGGTACAGCAAACGGTGCGAACTTTACAGATGGCCTGGATGGATTGGCATCCTCCGTTACCGTATTGATTGCAACCTTTTTCGCGATTGCATCTATCGCGGCAGGCTCTGGTGTAACACCGATTACATGTGCAGTCGTAGGAAGCCTGCTTGGCTTTTTGGTATACAATGTCTATCCAGCACGTGTGTTCATGGGAGATACCGGATCACTGGCATTGGGTGGATTTGTTGCGTCGACAGCGTATATGCTGCAGATGCCACTGATTATATTGATCGTTGCATTTATTTATCTGGCAGAGGTGCTTTCTGTTATTATTCAGGTTGTAAGCTTCAAGACAACTGGAAAGCGTGTATTCAAGATGGCACCGATCCATCATCATTTTGAGCTTTGCGGATGGCCGGAGACAAAGGTCGTTGCGATCTTCTCGATCGTTACAACGATTCTGTGTCTGGTTGGTATTCTGGCAATTTAGAGGAGGAAGCATCATGAACGAAGTGAATGATTTAGGATGCTTCCGACGACCTGCCGCCGAACGAATGTGAGGGGGCGATACATATATTAGGAGGAACCATTATGAACGATAAGAAAGTATTAGTTGCAGGAGCAGGAAAAAGTGGAATCTGTGCAAGTGAACAGCTTCTTCGGAATGGAGAACAGGTTGTGCTGTTTGATGAGAATCCGAAGGGAACACTCACGGAAGCGGTGATTCTTGAAAAGCTCGGCTTTGATAAGAAACCAGAGGCTTTGACAATCTGGCTTGGCGCACTGACAGATGAATTACTTGCGGATATTTCCTGTATGGTTATAAGTCCGGGAATCCCGGTCGATGCACCATTTGCACGCAAAGTAAAAGAGGCTGGCATTCCGGTATGGAGTGAGATTGAGCTTGCATATACTTACGAGAAGGGTACAGTGGCAGCTATCACAGGTACGAACGGAAAGACGACAACGACAACACTGGTCGGTGAAATAATGAAAGCTTACAACGAGAAAACATTTGTCGTGGGAAATATTGGAATCCCATACACAAGCCTGTCAGATCAAAGTACAGAGGATTCTGTTACGGTTGCGGAGATCAGCAGCTTCCAGCTGGAGACAATTCATACATTCCGCCCACATGTGAGCGCGATACTGAATATTACACCGGATCATCTGAACCGGCATTATACATTTGAAAACTATGCGAACTGCAAGCTGGATATCACGAAGAACCAGACGAAAGAAGATTATGCAGTGATGAATTACGATGATCCGGAGACGGTGAAGCGTATTGATAAGGTTCCGGCAACGGTGATTTTGTTCAGCCATAAAAAGGAACTGGAGTCCGGTGTGATCGTCAAAGATGGTGCGGTTGTGATCCGGGAGAATGGCAAAGAGACCTATGTGATGCCGCTTTCCGAGTTCCAGCTTCTGGGAGATCACAATATAGAGAATCTTTTGGCAGCGGTTGCAATATCATATTATATGGGAGCTGATATTGCCACGATCCGTAAGGTATGTGGTGCATTTAAGGGTGTGGCACACCGGATCGAATATGTCCGCACGTTAAATGATGTCAATTATTATAATGATTCCAAGGGTACGAATCCGGATGCTGCAATCAAGGCAATCCAGTCGATGGTGCGTCCGACGTTCCTGATCGGTGGTGGTTATGATAAGAAGTCTACTTATGATGAGTGGATTGAGAGCTTTGACGGCAAGGTAAAATGTCTGCTTCTGATCGGACAGACGGCACAGGATATTGCAGATTGTGCAAGAAAACATGGATTTGAAAACATTGAAATGATGGATGATTTAAAACAGGTTGTGGAATATTGTCATACACATGCACAGCCGGGTGATGCGGTACTTCTTTCGCCGGCATGCGCAAGCTGGGGAATGTTTGACAATTATGAGCAGCGTGGAGATATGTTTAAGGAATATGTAAATGCGCTTTCATAGGAAAGCTGAAAATGGAAAGAAAAAGACAGGAGTGTCTGAGCTATGGCATATGGCAGAAGAAAATTGAAAAAGAATAAGATATTCGCGACAGGTGGATATATGGATTATCAGACGATTTTCTTGGTTGTCGTTTTGCTGGCGTTTGGTGTCATGATGGTATACAGCGCGAGCGCATACCGGGCATCACTTTCCGGACTTTCGAGTGGATATTTTGCGATGCGTCAGGGCATCATTGGATTGGCAGGTATCATTGTCATGATGCTGGTTTCTTGTTTAAACTATCAGTTTTACAAGCACCGGTTGATGCAACGGCTGATTGCGACAGCGATGATTGCCTGTGCCGGTATTGCGCTTGTACTCGGTGTATCTTCTCATGGTTCACAGCGTTGGATTGAGGTTGCAGGTGTTCAGCTGCAACCATCCGAGATTGTAAAGCTGCTGATCATCCTGTATCTGCCGAGTGCATGTGTGAAGCATCCGAAATACCTGACCTCTTACCAGGGAATCATCCGGCTGATTGCACCATGTATTGTGAGTGCAGGGTTGATTGCGAAAGAGAACTTAAGTACTGCGGTTGTCTGTGTGGCAATCATGGTCGTTATTATATTTGTTGCATGTCCGGATTACAAGATTCTGGTTATGCCAGTCATTGCACTGGCGATCGCTGGTGTGCTGCTTATCACAACAGTTGGTTATCGTGGTAATCGAATTGATGCATGGCTGCATCCGGAGACAAGTGATTCCGGATATCAGACGATGCAGTCACTGTATGCGATCGGTTCTGGAGGATTGTTTGGAAAGGGATTAGGACAGAGTATCCAGAAGTTGGGTTTTCTTCCAGAGTCTCACAACGATATGATCTTTGCAATCATCTGCGAGGAACTTGGATTGTTTGGTGCACTTTGCGTCATTGCATTGTTCGTCATGCTGATCGTACAGCTTCGCTATATTGCAAATCATGCCAGAGACCGATATGGCGCATTGGTTGTAACAGGAGTTATGACACATATTGCAGTGCAGATGATCATCAACGTCGGTGTTGTTACCAATGTTATCCCGAACACGGGCGTGCCGCTTCCGTTTATCAGCTATGGTGGTACATCACTTGCTTTTTTGATGGTGGAAATGGGATTTGTGTTAAGTGTATCAAGACAGATGCTTCCATATGAGGCACCTACGAAACAGGAGCTGCAAATGCAGCGGTAGATCAGGGCGGTACATAGGAACAAAAGGAGAATTGTTTTGAAAAAACATTGGATAATATTGTTTATACTTGTAGTGATAGTTGGAACGCTTGCGTACCTGTCGACCTGGACGGTAGACAAGGTGCAGGTGGAAGGCTGCGAGATTGTAAACACACAGTCAGTCAGTGATGCAATGAAAGAACAGGCACCGCTGGATAACACATTGCTTTTGTATTTAAAGAGTAAAATGAACAAACTAAAAGAACTTTCTTTTGTGAGTAAGATGAATCTGGAACTGACAGATAAAAATACAGTAACCGTGACAATATACGAAAAATCCATAGCCGGCTGTGTGTTACATAAGGGCGACTATGTGTATTTTGATAAAGATGGTATAGTATTGGATTCGTCAAAAACACGTGTCGGAAGTGTACCACTCATCAAAGGTCTGACCTTTACAGAGTGGGAAACAGGCAAGAAGCTTCCGAGCGATGATGACAGAAAATTCCAGACAATACTGACCATTACGCAGTTGGTGGAAAAATATGACCTGGAGATTGATGGTATCAAGTTCACCGCTGAAAATGAAATTGTTCTCCAACATGGAGGCATTACAATTGAATTGGGAGAGGGGGAATATCTGGCGGTTCAGATGATGAATCTGGGCAATATACTGAAAAATCTGGAAGGTATGTCCGGAACATTGTATATGAAAGACTTTGATTCGGAAAACGCAACTGCGAGCTTTAGCAAAAATTAATGGAATTTTACGTAAACCTATTGATTATTTCAAAAAAAACCTATATTATATAGGATAATAATGCGCAAATAGAATAAAGGAGGAAAAGACCTTGCTTGAAATAAAATCGAATGACGAGAAAACCCCTGCAAGAATCCTTGTGATTGGTGTAGGTGGAGCTGGTAACAATGCAGTAAACAGAATGATTGATGAGAATGTGGAAGGTGTCGAACTGATTGCCATCAACACAGACAAGCAGATTTTATCACAGAATCGTGCTACAACAAAGATTCAGATTGGTGAGAAGCTGACGAAGGGACTCGGTGCAGGAGCAAAGCCGGAAATCGGAGCAAATGCAGTAGAGGAAAATAGAGAAGAGATTACCGATATCATGAAGGATGCCAATATGGTATTCGTTACTTGTGGTATGGGTGGTGGTACTGGTACAGGTGCTGCTCCGGTCGTTGCAGAGATTGCAAGAAATCTTGGGATTCTGACTGTCGGTGTTGTAACAAAACCATTCTCTTTTGAAGGTAAGCCTCGTATGAACAATGCCATTAATGGTATTGCAAAGCTGAAAGAAAACGTAGATACTCTGATTGTTATTCCAAACGACAAGCTGTTACAGATCTGTGATAAGCGTACAAGCATTCCGGAAGCTTTGAAAAAAGCGGATGAGGTATTGCAGCAGGGTGTACAGGGAGTAACAGACCTGATCAACAAGCCGGGTCTGATCAACCTTGACTTTGCCGATATCCAGACAGTTATGCGTGACAAGGGTGTCGCTCATATCGGTATCGGTCGTGCCAGTGGTGATAACAAGGCAGTGGATGCAATCAAGTCTGCTATGGACAGCCCATTGCTGGAGACAACTGTCAGTGGTGCAAGCGATATCATCGTAAACTTCTCAGGAAATATTGGTATCGTGGAAGCATACGATGCAATCACATACCTGACAGAGGTTGCTGGAGACAGCGCAAATATCATATTTGGTACTGTAGATAATGATGTGATGGGTGAGGATGTATGTATCACAATCATCGCAACAGGTATTGAGGACAATGCGGCAACACAGCCGATTATGCAGAATCCTGTAAAGTCTTCTGCTGTAAAGCCGACGGTAGCACCGGTTGGAAAGACTCCTACATATGCGAGCCAGCCAATTACAAGTGTAAAGCCAATGGGAACCGCAACAAAGCCGTCTTTCATGTCTACTCCGGCAGCGAAGCCATCGGTAAGTGCTGATATTTCAAGTGCAGCAAAGCCGGCTCCTGCAAAGAGAGAAACAGGTAATGGCGGTGGAATCAAGATTCCGGATTTCCTCAAGCGTGGATAAGTAAGCAGGAACTAAAGGGACTGTTGTGTTATATGTGCAACAGTCCCTTTTTATAGTATAGAGGGGAGGATATATGGGAGACAGAGAAGAAAAAACGGTGTTGTTTGATGCGTCGATGTTACAGCAATACCAGAGAAATACGACAGGAAAAAGCTCATTAGTTATTGTAGATGGAAATGGAATACAGGAATATAATTTGAGTGAGCTTACAGACGGTGCTTATACCTTCGGGCGGAGCGAGAACAACAGTATCCGGTTGAATTCCGGCATTGTCTCAGGAAATCACGGTGAGATATATTTGCAGGAGGGCAGGTGCTATATCCGTGATAATCACAGTTCAAATGGTTCTTACCTTGCCTATGGTACGCAGTTTATCCAGATGGCACCGGATCAGTATTATGGCGGCGATGGCAGAGATATGATCGTCCGTCTTGGAACGAACCATTCAATGGATGGCATTGATCCGGTACTCCTGTTGTACAATGGACAGCAGAAGGAGGGGCGTTGGAAGACGTATTCCTTGCATGATGGAGATAACAGCATTGGCCGTGCGGCAGACTGTGATATCCGTTTGAAGAATGTTGCGATTTCCAGATACCATGCAGGCGTCCGCAAAGTAAAAAATCAATTTTATGTGTTTGACAATGGTTCTACAAATGGTGTGTTTGTAAATGGAAGCCGGATTGTAAAGCCATATTGTCTGTCAAACAAAGATATCTTTACCATCTTGAATACCACATTTATCTATGATGGAAATGTTCTGTATTACAAGGTGAACCCGGAAGGTATTGCGTTAGAGATCCATGATCTGAACAAGGATGTGCCGGCAAAGGGCGGAAAGAAAACGATTCTTGACAAAGTCAGCCTGAGCATTGAGCCAAATGAATTCGTAGCGATCATCGGAGGTTCCGGTGCCGGAAAGACGACACTGATGACAGCGATGAGTGGATTTGATTCGAAGGTGACCGGACATGTATATTGTAATGGCACGAATCTGCATGAGAACTTCCAGACACTTAAAAATATCATAGGATTTGTACCACAGCAGGATATTATTTATGAGAATATCACGCTTAAGAAGATGCTTTATTATACAGCGAAGATGAAGATGCCGCAGGATACGAGCAATCAGGAAATTGAGGAGCGGATCGAAGAAGTACTTCGTATGGTAGAGCTTTCAGAACATAAGGATACCTATATCCGTCGTCTGTCCGGTGGACAGAAAAAACGTGCAAGTATTGCCGTGGAATTGTTGGCAAATCCGGGGCTTTTCTTCCTGGATGAACCGACATCCGGACTGGATCCGGGAACGGAAGAACATCTGATGCGAACGCTGTCCAAGCTGTCGAAGGAACAGGAGAAAACAATTGTCATGGTAACCCATACGATCAATAATCTTGATCTGTGTGATAAGGTTATTATCATGGGATATGGCGGACGGCTTTGCTACTGCGGAAGTCCGGCAGGTATTAAGGACTTCTTCCGTACAGATGATCTCGTGAAGGTCTATGATATCATCACGGCTGATCCGAAGGGCTGGGAGACGCAGTTTAAGATGTCCGGTATCAATGCGGTAAGCGGACAGGTGCACGAGTCAAACGGCGAGGCAATCAAGCCGAGAACAGTCAGCGGATTTGTGCAGTTAGGGATTCTGGTACGAAGATATACGACTTTGATTATGAACGATGTACAGCGACTGGCATTGATTTTTGGACAGCCGCTGATCATTGGGTTACTTCTGACGTTAGTTGCAGGGCCGGATATCTATCGGAAGTTCACGGAGACACAGTCCATCCTGTTCACGCTGATGAGTGGCGGCATCTGGATGGGACTTCTGAACACGATTCAGGAAGTAAACAAAGAACGTGTTATCTTGAAACGGGAATATATGGGGAACCTGAAGCTGCCGATTTACATGTTGTCCAAGTATATTGTGCAGGGCGTGATATCCTTGATTCAGGCAGTGATACTTGTTTTGACATTTGTATTGATCAAGGGTGCACCGGACTGCAAGGGTGTCATCATCTCCAATGCAACGCTTGAGATGATTGTTTTGATATTCCTTACGATCTATGCGTCTGCAGGTATGGGGCTGCTGCTTTCTTCTATCACGAAGAGCGCAGACCGGGCGATGGCAATAGCACCGTTTGTGCTTATTATACAGCTTATCTTCTCCGGTATTTTGTTTGAACTGACGGGTGCGACAGACAAGATTTCCTATGTGACATTTTCCCGTTGGGCGATGGAATCCATCGGAAGTACCTGCGACCTGAATTTGCTTGATCCACCGGGGCAGGAAGAAAGTGAACAGGTAGAGGATCAGTTTGATGATCTGGTTGCCACCTGTAACGATGCAATTGCAGAGATGCAGGAAGCCTATGACGAAAAGATCAATGAATTGCAGGATGCTGTAGAAACCTATTCTGCACTTGCAAACAATCCGCAGACCTTCGAGGAATACACATCGGAGCCGCAGACGATTGAGGCAGAGTATGAACCGGCCGAGACGGAAGAGAACAAGATGTATGTACGTTCCAAGGCAAGAACGGTTCGTTCATGGCTGATATTGTACGGTTCCACATTCCTGTGCGCAGGAGTAAGTGTGCTAGTACTGAGAAAATTGAAGGATGAGCAGAGATAGGGGAAATTCTACTTCCCATATAATTTACTAAAAAACAAAATCGGCATTATCATTCTACGCAGACGCGCTCTCGCTCGGTTCAGCACGCAGCGGTACTAAATTCGCGTTGCACGCTCATTAAGTGCCGGCGTGCTTCAACGGTCTGCTTTAGAAAAGATAATGCCGATTTCGTTTATTAAGGTTATAGAAGGGAAGTAGAATTCCCCATAACATTGATGACTTTACGCATGTTTTGCTGTGTGGCAAGCTCGAATAGATGCGATAGAGAGTCGTCGGAATCATTTTCTGTACTCAAACCAGTACTTCCGAGTACGGAGATGATATCAACCATGTTCGCGTAGTGGCTGGTGAGTAACTGGTACTCTGCGTAGGATAGAACTTTCTGCAGGCTGTCCGTGTCCGTTGTATCTACATTCTGTAAGGATGACAGAATCGTAGAAATCGGATTTCCATAAGAGGAAAGCAGGCTGCCTGCACTGAAATCGGAAGAAGATGTTCCGTTGAATGCGGAAAGACCGCTCTGCATGGATGTATTTGAATATGTGCTTTGATTCGCTGTAAGTGTGGAAATGGCAGAGATGATCTCTTTGATCTCTGCAAGGATTTCCGCATTTTTTTTCGCTGTTTCGGAAGAAACAGCTGCTTCATTTGCAGTATTGGAATTTCCGCTTGTAGTTGTTCCGGTATTGGAAGCGGCGTTTGCAGAAGAATTTACTGTGACTGTATTTGCAGGAACCGATACACCGGTCTGCATCAGGCTCGTCACCTTGGCAACGTAATTCTGTGTCTCAGTAAATGGAGGTATACCACCATATTTTTTCACATTGCCACATCCGGCATTATAGCCTGCAATCGCAAGCGACTGGTTCCCCTGAAACATATTCAGAAGATCCTTTAGTACGGCTGCACCACCCATGATATTCTGGTAGGCATCGTAAGGATCGGATACGCCATATGCACTTGCCGTGCTTGGCATGAGCTGCATGATACCCATCGCGCCAGCAGAAGAGGTAACATTTGTCTGAAAACCGGACTCTGTATAGGCGATTGCCTTTAAGAGCCGTTCAGATACACCGTATTTGTCGGAGGCTTCCTTGAAGATGGAATCAAGGTTCGTTGTGACAGATGCCTGGTTCAATTTATCGGTTTCTGTGCGAAGCATACCATCAAAATTGGTTGTTGTTTCCGATACGGATTGGGTACGATTCGGCGTTGCAACGGCACTGCTGTCGTTCACATAGCCGACGCCTTCGATAAATACCATGATTTCTTCCTCCCTTCGTTTCTTTCATAGATACTTCAAAAGTATCTTAGTTCTGGAAAAATGTCAAGAAATTCACGTATTATGTTGAAATATTCTCCCAGGTATATAAAGTATAGCGGCTGCACAGGAACCAAGAAAGATAGCTGTACCGAGTGTAGTAAAATGCCATATCTTGTCAAAACAAATCATACACAGACATTCTAGAATAATTGTAATATAGGAATTCATACGAGCTCGTGTAGAATTCATGTTTGTCTGGCATATAGGTTTTCCGATTACAATTCCTGCGAGAATGATACCATATATGGATAGTTTAATATATAAGCCGGGAAGAATGGGTAGTGTCAGCAACCATAAGAAAAACAGTCCATAAATGGTGCTGTATAGCAGACAGCGTATATGGGATTTTGCATGGAAACCTCCGATATGATTTCGTAAAAACAAGAATGAAATTAAAAAGTAAACCATACCCAAAATGCGATGCGTAAAACAGGAATATATCAGAAAAAAGAAGAAGGGAATGCAGAGATTTAGCAAACATTCAATACCATAAGATACTACTGCAATATCATCTTTTGTAACAGTATTTTTGGTGGATAGAGATATTAATTTTTTGGCTAGTCGATGAGCGAAAGTTTCAATCATATTGGTTCTCCTATGTTCAGGATATATCGTAGCACGAGGAAAAGAAAAAAATGCATAAAAAAAGTATAAAGAGTGTCGTTCACACCCATCAGGATGTCGTTCGCACCACGAGGGATTGAAACTTTTGATTTTTGTGTTATGTTGAAAAAACAGAGGGACTCGAGTAATAAAATCTGCGAATTACAAAGGAAGGGGGATAATGCTATGGCAGAAAGAAAACAAATATCAAGGGTGGCAGATCTGCTGCGGAAATCAGTAGAAGCAGTAGCAGAGAAAAAAGCAAATGCAAATTGCTTTGGCTTTATGTATGAGCCAAAGAGACCAGAAAAATTAGTTAAAAAGTAAAAAAGAGGAGGTACATGTATTATGCAAAAAGTAAATAAAGTAAAACGGTTTATCACAATGACTGCGATGGCAGCCATGCTGTCAATTACAGGATTAGGGGTAGCACAGAAAAACGCACAGGCAGCAAATATAACGGATGAGGCGTGGTCATTTTCGTTAGATGTTAATTCCAATGTTTTTCGCCATGTTCAAGGTAGAAATAAAACAGATCCTAGCAAGATATATATTTATTGGAGTGCCACTTATGGAGGAAATTTAAGTCAGATACAGGTTTATGCATGCGGTGCGAGTACCAAAGCTGGAACGCCTCAAAATGCATCCAGAAGCAATCCAAAGAATAATCCAATTTATGGATTTATGTACGGAGCAGGTAAGTATTCGCTTACAAACTATGTATATGAGTTAGGAATGCCATATGCGCGTCCTGGGATGAAATCAGTGAAGGGATCTGGAACCGCACAGGGCTTATGGAGTCCAGATAGCGCAGGTATATATAAGCAAATTCCATAGAAATTGGAAGTACACGTAGACGGAAAATGAATAAATAAAGGAGCGATCATTACTTGTGGTGGAAAATTCTATCACAAGTAATGATGAAGTATTCTGATAGAAATCCTGGATATGCAAAGTTTGATATATTATCTAAAATATGCGTCTATGATACAGCCATGATGCAACTATGATACATATATTTTCTATAATGATAAGTATCAAAAATAAAAGCAGGGAGGGGGATAATGACATGAAAAAGAAAATATGGATACTTCTGGTAGGCATACTTGTATTGACTTTTGGTGTATTTGTAATTGGCGTATGGAAAAGGAATACAGATGGTAAAAATGAAAATTCGATTGTAACCGCTGATATGTCTAAAGTTGCTACAGTAGGAGATGCTGATGTTAATGGAGAAAATACAACAGAAGAATTGGATGACGGGGAAGTTTATTCCGAACAATTAAAGAAAAATCAGGATTTGATTGAGGAATATGGAAATATTTTTCCTAAGAGCAGTTCTCCGATTTTTAATGGATATCGGTATATGATAAAAGAGTTCCAAATATATGACAGCTATGACAAATTTAAAAAGAGTATGTATTATAATTCGGATTATGAGTATTATGAGCCAAATCTTGGAACGGAAGAAGGAAAATTAAGTTTTTTATATGCAGAAGTAGAGATAACAAATATAGATGAATATGAAAAAACATTTGGAACAGGAAATTTAGATTTGATCTGTGCGGAAAATGAGAAGCAGGATAAAGACGGGTATGAGGCATGCCCATCAGATAATTGTTATGCAAGTAAGGTTGAGAATTGGCGGGAACTGAGTTCTAAGCAATGGGATAAATTCACATTACAGGAAGGAGAATCTGTCACATTAAAAATTGGAATGGGAATTACATATTGGTCAGAAGATCAGGGGTGGGCAAGTATTGATGAAGTATTTGAACATCCAAGATATTATTTATCAGTTTATGGAAACGCGCCTATGAATGGGCAAGGTTCAGATCTTCGGAAAAATTTAGCTCATATTTATATTGAGTTGGAAGATTACGGAAATGAAGCAGGGAAGTGATGTTTTATGAAGAAAAAAATGATAATGGGAATTCTGATACTTCTGGTATTACTCGTAGTGTTTGCTTTGCGAGTCAGATATGTGAATGTGACGGCAAAGCTTCCGGAGATCCGTGAGATCCCACAGGGACAGACGGTAGATTATGAAGGTATATCATATACGGTTGTAGGAGCAGAACTTTGGAGGTATGAACAGTTTTTTGCCGAACACGACGGATTAGATGATTATAATGACTCAAATTTTGAGGATGATACAGCCTGTGTACTATTGGTTCAATATCAAATCGAAAAAAATAAAGAGGAGTCTCTGCTGCATGTGGATATGCCGATTCGATATGCCTATCAATACAATGGAATAGATCCATTTATGCTACAGGATATGAATCCGTCTCTGTTGAATGGAACCTTTGCGAGCGGAGATATTCTGACGATTCCATACGAGGTTTATAGGATAAATCTGCGGGAGATGACGTGGAGACAGATTTGTAATCTGGATATGTCCTATTCTGTCATACTTGGAACCTATCCGGTAAAAACGGAGATAAAGATTACAGATATTGAGAAGAAGGGAGCGTGGTAGGGATGTGTACGATTGTACAAACAGAGCTAAAGAAAGCTTTTTCGTCTTTTTGTTTTTTATTTTCCCTTTTATTTGGGGCGGTTACCTGTATATTGCAGTCTTTGTGGTTTTATAAACATGTATATAGATCAAATCTGTCAATGCTTGCATATGTATCTGGATTGTCCAATGAAGATCCCAAATATGGAGAATGGTATGCAACCCGTCTGCTGGAGGGGTGGCTGGGATGTGAGTCGTACTCTTCGTATAAATCTTTCTTTCTGCTGGCACTTCCTCTGATTGCCGTTATACCATATGGAATATCGTTGCTTCAGGATTGGAGATCTGGTTATGTGATGCAGATGCTGGTACGTTGTGGGAGAAAACAGTATATAACAGCCAAGAGTATTGCAGTATTTTTGAGTGGAGGTGTTGTGATCGCTGTTCCGATGTTGGCAAGTCTGATCGTGAATCTCTGTTATCTTCCGGCAGCAGGTATTGATATGCTTTCGATGCAGGGACAATTGATTGACCGGAATATGTGGGTAAACTTATATTATGATTCTCCGATAGTGTATGCACTTTGTTATACAATAGTGCTGTTTTTATATGGCGGTATCTATGCGATAATTTCAGTGATCTGTACTGGTTGGCTGGATAATCGGTTTGCAATCTGGATTTTTCCTCTTATGCTGCATTGCATGTTGAATTATGGGGTTTATAATCTTTTCCCGGAAATTTCCGCCTATAACCCAGCAATCTTTCTTGATCCAGGGCAAACGGTATCGTCGAATACGACTTTTGGGATAGTGGTAACAACAATTGTAATCCTGGCAGTGGAAGGGATGCTGTTATGGCTCTCAAACCGTCGGCGGGACTTCCTGTAGGAGTGTGTGGGGTGATATTGATTAAGAGAGGAGCACAGGGAAAATGGAGATAAAGTTAGAACATGTGACAAAGAAGATAAAGGGAGTTGCGGTATTGCAGGATGTGACAAAGACATTTACCGGGGGCTGTATCTATGGTTTAAGTGGCAAGAATGGCTGTGGGAAAACGATGCTGATGCGGACGATGGCAGGACTGATCTATCCGACCAGCGGAGCTGTGAAGATCAATGGAAAGACACTCGGAAAGGATATTTCTTTTCCGCCAAGTATGGGACTTCTGATTGAGAATCCTGCGTTTCTGCGGGGATATACCGGCTTGGAGAATCTGGAGATACTGGCGAAGGTGCAGGGCGGTGTGCCGCAGGACGAAATCCGGGCAACCCTGGAACAGGTGGGGCTTGATCCCGACGACAAACGGAAGTATTACAAGTATTCGCTTGGTATGCGTCAGCGGCTTGGAATTGCAGCTGCAATTATGGGAAAGCCGGATATTATCCTGCTGGATGAACCGATCAATGCGATCGATGCGGAAGGTGTCAGTGTGATCCGGGATGCCATCCGGGCGTTGATGGATGACGAACGGATTATTATCATTGCCTGTCACGATAAAGAGGAAATGGAGTATATGGCGGATACGGTTTTGTATATGTCAGAGGGACGGTTGGAGGAGGAAGCATGATATGAGATTATTGCACTTCTTGGAATATGATATCAGTGAGGGACTGATCCGGTTTTGGAGAAGGTATCTGTGGCTTATCGTGCTTGTCTTTATTACGTGTCTTTTGCTCGATCGGGCAAGTGGAGATTATCTGGGAATGTATGGCGAAAGCTGGTCACCGCTTGGTTATATGGTCAATGAGTTTTGGGGACAGAGACCATTTCATTTTAACCAGAATACACCGGATCAGTTTAGACTTCCGCTGGCGTGGGTTCTGCAGTATATTCTGCTTGCATACTGCATAGGAAATTATGTAGAAGAGGATATGCATGGTTTTGGCATGCAGCTTATGTTGAAGAGCCGGAGCCGTGTGTTATGGTGGAGTTCGAAATGCATCTGTTGTGTCTGCATCAACCTGTTTTATTTTCTGCTGCTCTATGGCATGACATACGGATATGCGTGGATTTCGACTGGTAATATGTCGATGTCTGGTCAGCAGATTGCGCTATCTCTTTACTATGGAGAGGAGGTAGCGAATACGTCGATGCCAGAGCTTATTCGGATGACGGTGCTTCTTCCGGTGCTGGCGGGTATCGTGCAGTCCATGATACAGCTTCTGTTATCCCTCTATATGAATAGTGCAGCGGTAATGAGCGTGATTACATTTATTCTGGTGCTGTCAGCGTATTATGGAAATCACTTTTTGGTGCATGGATATGCGATGGTGTGCAGGTATTATTCTGACAGTCTGTATCCACAGGATGTGGTGCTTACGACTACGTTTGGGATTCCATATCTCATTTGCCTGATTGTGGGATTGGTCGGATGCGGATATGGAATCATACGAAAGCGAAATATTATTTGGTGAAAGAACTTTATTTTTGCATGAATCTTGACATATGGGCACGAACAGACGGAAGATAGCTTCTGCCAACTGACTGCCATGTATTATTGGAGAGGTGAAGGTTATTTTTTATCAGAGATTGAACGTGCAATATATTTACAATACAAGATTTGTGACAACGAACAAAGTTTGATGAAAGCTTATTCATTATTTCATCTAATGATATACGTTCGATGTATATGTTGTCTGTTGTTGCAATTAATGTATTGTTTTTTTCTTTTGATATGCTGATGATGTTTGTATATGGAATCCTTATATAAGTCTGGTCGTTTTGATAGTAATAGTAATCATCGCTATGTAGTTGCAGGTATGCATCCATACAGGGGGTGAGAACTTCCAGTGTAATCGGTTTCAGAAGATAATTGAAGGCACGTACAGAATAACCATCAAAGACGTATTCCTGAAAATTAGTCAGGAATATGATATCGCCAGAGTATTGAAGTTCTCGAAGCTTTTTGCAGATTATGATTCCGTTTTCACTGCTGGATGTATTTGGCAGCTTTATTTCTATGTCAGCAAAAAGTAAATCAAAAGATTGAGCGTGATACATGCGAATCAGGGAACTTTCATTTTGCACCCAGACAATTTCGAATGTGTGATGGTATAAATCTGCATATTGTTCTAGTGCATGTTTTGTCTGCATAAATTCTGATGGTGTATCTTCCAATATTATAATTCGTAAATGCATGTTAGTGTTCCTCCGTTGGTAGTTGTATTATAACCTCAAATTTATCATTGGATGGGTTTAGTGTGACAAAACCATTTGCTCGTTCTACAATCTCCTCGATTCGTTTCAAACCGATTCCATGATTTATAATATTTGTCTGCTTGCTGGTTTTTAGCTTGCCATTTTTATCTATGACATAATCACCGATACAACTATTTTCCATGTAAATAGACATCATACAGTTAAAGGGTTTGATCTGGAAATCAATATATCGTTTATCAGGTTCTTTTATTTTCGTACAGGCTTCGATTGCATTGTCGAACAGATTGCCAATCAGCGTACATAATTGAATATCATCAATCAGGATGTCTTTTGGAAGAAAGATGCTATGTGTGGTTTTGATATGCTGTGCATGTGCATAGGAAAGTTTGTTTGTAACAATACAATCAATCGGAATATTTCCACTGGAAATAATACGATGTGTCTGATTTAATTTATCTGTGTAGGTGTCGATATAGCTGCAGGCTTTCTCGTATTGCTTTTCGTGTAACATGGCTGAGATGACAGTCATATGATTTTGCATATCATGTTTGATTGAACGCAGCTCTTCTACAGAGGAAACAACCTGTTCGTATTGCTTAAGCTCCATTTGTTGTATAATATTTTCTTCCGATAAACGCTGGTTTTGTTCCTGTGTGGTTCCAAGGGTGTATACATAAAGAACAAAGGCAAAAAACAAAAATAATACCAGAAAGAAAATAACGGATAGAAACCGGTCGTTGTTGCTTTGATCTGGTGTATATTCTGTCAATTGCCGGATCAAAATAGCCTGAAGGATGGCAATACATAAGAGCGACAGCAGAATAAAGGCAAGTTTTTCCCGAAAAGGCAGACGGAATGTCTGGTTGTTTATACAGAGCAGAATCAAAGTAAATAAGAATAATATCGAGATGTAAATTAAAGTAAAAGGAATTCGCAGCATACCATTTGGAAGGAGCGCTGACAGGTCAATATCCAAAAATGCAGTTGGAACAATCGTGGTCACAGCATCTGCAAGAATGGTTCCGATGGCATAGAGGACAGACCAAAAAAGTAATGTGATCGGCTTATTCTCAAAGAATAAAAAACCATATATAAAATGAATTCCAATAAAAAATAACAGAATAAAAATAGTCGAACATGAAAATTTTTTCAGAATAAGCAACAAGACTGCCTGTGAGAATAAACAAAGAATTTGGAGTGGATAAGAATAAGATAATTCTTTTTTTTCAAGTTTATTATTAAATAATAAAAATAATATAGCAACTTCCAATAAATTGATTACGAATTCCCACATAAAGATATCCCCCTTTGTTACTTTGATTCATAGTATACTACATAAAGTCGATTCCTGAAACCAGATATTGTATTTATACGGCATTTGGGGTAAAATGCCTATATACTTAGTCATTCGGGGGACGAAGAAATGAGATACATTGCAACTGGACAGGAAGTGTTCAGAATTGATGAATTTGCAACTAATGTAATAGGAATTCCACAGCTTGTACTGATGGAGCGCGCGGCACTTCGGATCGCGGATCATGTCAAGGAACGATTCCCGGCAGGCGCGCATGTCCTGATCGTAGTTGAGAGTGGAAATAACGGCGGCGATGGAATCGCAGCCGGAAGAATCCTCATGATGGAAGGATACGATGTCGAGGTCTACTGGGTAGACGGATTGAAGTCTGCCAGCACTGGTTTCGATGCACAGTATGCGATTGCCAAGAAGCTGAATATGAAGTTTGTGGATGAGCTTGTGAATGCCGGATATGATGTGATCATCGACGGCATCTTCGGTGTTGGTCTGTCACGTGCTGTGATGGGTAAGCAGGCAGAAGTGATCAAGGCATTAAACGATATGGAGGGTTACAAGTTAGCCATCGATGTGCCATCCGGAATTGATGCGACAACCGGGTTCCTGCTCGGCACGGCGTTCCATGCGGATGCGACAGTGACCTTTGGACTTATGAAGCTCGGACTTCTCATGGGTATGGGATATGAGTACGCAGGTGAGGTGTCCGTGGTAGATATCGGATTCCCGAAGCAGGCGATTGATTTTGTAGAGCCAAGGTTATACACCTATGATGCAAAGGATGTAGAGGAACTGCTCCCGCATAGAAAGAGGGATTCCCACAAGGGAACCTATGGCAAGGTCGGAATCATCGCAGGCAGTAAAAATATGGCAGGTGCGGCACTGTTTTCCGCGGAGGCTGCTTACCGTATGGGCTGTGGATTGGTGCGCGTGTGCACCGTAGAGGAGAATCGCGAGATCATCCAGTCGAGACTCCCGGAAGCATTGCTTACGACATACAAAGAAGACGACATCGACACGATGCGCAGTGCGATGAAGACAGTCATGGGTTGGGCAGATGTGCTTGTGTTAGGTCCGGGACTTGGAACCGGGGAAGCAGCGCAGTATCTGGTTGATAAGGTACTTCGTAGCTTTGATGGCACGGTTGTCTTAGATGCCGATGGAATCAATGTGTTATCCGAGCATATGGATCTGTTCGAGACGATACATTCGAAGCTCATTCTGACACCGCATCTGATGGAGATGTCAAGACTTACGAATCAGTCTGTGACAGATATCAAGGCGAACAAATACGATCTTGCGAGAGAGTTTGCAAAGCGTCACAACGTGGTCGTTGCATTAAAAGATGCGCGCACGGTGGTGTCCGATGGCGGGCTTCAGGCATATATTAATATAACAGGTACAAACGGCATGGCAACAGGCGGATCCGGTGATGTACTGACCGGAATTATCGCAGGCCTTCTGGCACAGGGCATGGATCGGTTTGAAGCGGCAAAGCTTGGTGTCTGCATGCATGGGATGGCAGGGCAGGCTGCCGCAGAAGAAAAAGGACAGTACAGCATGATTGCCGGAGATATTGTACGAAGCATCGAGCAGATCATAGCAAAAGAAGCAGCAGAGTAAAAGAAAGGCTGGAAGATACGCAGTTTGATAATATAGTTTTATTTGATTGCATACACAGAAGAATTGTTGGAAATACTTGTAATAGTTTGAACAACAATAGGAGTGTGAAGGCATTGATTATCAGACGTGGAGATATTTATTATGCAGACCTGCGTCCGGTCGTTGGATCTGAACAGGGCGGTGTCCGTCCGGTACTTATTATTCAGAATGAAGCGGGGAACAAATACAGTTCCACCGTAATTATTGCGGCGATTACGTCGCAGATGCACAAGGCGAAGCTTCCAACACACGTAGAACTTGATTCCAGGTATTGCGATATTGCCAAGGATTCTGTTATACTGTTAGAACAGGTGCGCACGATCGATAAACAGAGGCTGAAAGAAAAAGTCTGTCATCTGGACAACACGATTATCCGTCGTGTGAATGAGGCGTTGCGTATCAGTTTAGAATTATAAAAGGAGAAACAATAACTATGTCACAAAGTGGGCCCAGTGGTTTTCGAAAGTTTTTTTCGAAGAAGGTGGACGAAGACAAAGTAGAAGAAGAGATTCTTTCCATGGTTGAGGAAGGTCATGAGCAGGGTTTGATTGAAGAAGGCGAGATGGAGCTTATCAACAATATCTTTGAGTTCGGAGACAAGGAAGCAAAGGATATCATGACACCGCGGCAGAAGATTGTAGCCGTAGAGAATACCCAGACGGTGGAGCAGGCATTGCAGCTTGCGGTAGAAAATAGTTTTTCAAGATATCCGGTTTATGAGGAAGATCTGGATAATATCATCGGACTTGTACATATCAAAGATTTGATCGCGGTCTATATGAAGGATCCGAAATCACCGATTGCGGGAATGGTTGACAAAGCAATTGTCACACATCCGACGAAGGATGTATCAGAGCTTCTGCAACGAATGCAGCGGGAGAAGATCCACATGGCAGTCGTGGTGGACGAATATGGTCAGACCGAGGGTATTGTCACGATGGAGGATATCTTAGAGGAAATCGTAGGTAACATCTTAGATGAACACGACGAGGAACAGCCGGAAGAGATTCAGAAAAAATCTGAGGATGAATATCTGGTTGACGGCGGAGCCACGTTAGAAGATCTGGAGGATCTGCTCGGAATTGAATTCCCGGATGAGGATTTTGAGACGGTAAACGGGTTCCTGCTCTATGAGCACGGACGGTTGCCAGAAGAGGGAGAATCCTTTAAGATAGAATATCAGGGGTATGAATTTATCCCGGTAAAAATAGAAGATAACAGGATTATTACTGTTAAAATCACGAAACTAAAGGAAGAGGAGTAACAAACAATGTCAGGACATTCAAAATTTGCGAACATTAAGCACAAGAAAGAGAAAAACGACGCTGCAAAGGGAAAAGTATTTACGATCATTGGTCGTGAGATCGCAGTTGCCGTAAAGGAAGGCGGACCGGATCCAGCGAACAATAGCAAGTTGCGTGATGTCATTGCAAAGGCAAAAGCAAATAACATGCCAAACGACACGATTGATCGTGGCATCAAGAAAGCAGCCGGTGATGCAAATTCCGTAAACTATGTAACGATTACATATGAAGGTTATGGCCCAAGCGGAACAGCAATCATCGTAAATGCGCTTACCGATAACAAGAACCGTACAGCATCCAATGTAAGAAATGCATTTACAAAGGGTGGCGGAAATGTCGGAACAACTGGTTGTGTATCTTATATGTTTGATGAGAAGGGACAGATTATCATCGCGAAAGAGGACTGCGATATGGATGCAGATGATCTGATGATGATCGCACTTGACGCAGGCGCAGAAGACTTCAATGAGGAAGAGGACAGCTTCGAGATTCTGACATCTCCAGAGGAGTTTACAGTTGTACGTGAAGCCCTCGAGAAAGAGAATATCCCGATGGCTGAGGCAGACGTTACAATGATTCCACAGAACTACGTAGAGCTTACATCGGAGGATGACATCAAGAAGATGAACCGCATCCTTGATATGCTTGAAATGGATGACGACGTCCAGGACGTGTACCACAACTGGGATGAGTAAAAAAATGCGGCTTGCCAGCATTTTTTTACGAAGACCTTTCTTACCAGCATAAGCTGGTAAGAGGGATGAGAACAATCCGTTTTTAACGGCGGAGCCGGCAAGAGGGATGATAGAGAATCGTTCTTGATGGCGGAGCCGGCAAGAGGGATGAATAAAGGAGAAACATGCCACTTATAATTATTTTTTTTATTTGGTATGGCATCTATGGCAGAAACAATCCGAAGATATACAGTAAGTTGCATAACAAGCTTGGCTGGGTGATTGCAATCTGTATTTTGTTTGGTGGCCTGTCTGGTTTTAGCTCCTTGTTTGGCGGACTTTTGACAGTTTCGATTGTGCTGGCTTTTTTTGGAGCACCAATCTGGCTTGTCGCATGGCTGATTGCTAGATCCTCCAAGGGGAAGGCAAAGCAGAAACAAAATGATTATGACTACTATAAGAATCATTACAGCCAGTCGGACGCAAAAGCAGGAACAACCGTCACAGGACTGACAAGAGCAGTACCAAAGCGAAGAAAGATTATTCAAAAATTTAATCAGAAATATGATCTGTATTTGACCGATGAAGAGATCAACCGGATCGTTGATGCATCCTATATGTCAAACTGCTGGGAGCGGGAGATCTTAGACATGGATCAGAAATACGATACGATTGCACAGTGGTATCGTGGAGATTCCGCATGGCTAAGAGCATACTTGCATGCATTTCCGGTGCAGAACGTGACATCGGATTTTGAGAGTCAGAGAAGTATCTGTCTCGATACATTTTATCAGATATTTGCGGAGATCGATCCGGGCAAGTATGAGAGTGTAGAGAGCTGCGTCAGGGAAATCAACCAGCGGTTCATGACGAACTTCGATGATATTACATTTTCAATCGCACATCGATTCCTTGCAGATAACGGATATTCCTTCTCCCTGCCACGCTATGACATGCATGGTGCGAAATCGGATATTGACAGACTGAAGGATAAATATGACCGGGAATCCGGAAGCACAGCTTCTTATTCCTCGGCAGATCGAAGAGAATATACAAAAATGCGCCAGCCTTAAGCTGACGCATTTTTTGTGCATTAAGCCGTCATGTAGAAATTTCTATATGACGGCTTATGTTTATCAAGCCGATGATATAGTATGGAATTACTGTATCTGTACCAGACTTGAACAATGCCGGTTTCCCTGATTATCCTCGAAGATAAACATACCATAATATTCCTCGCCCGCGATCAGATCGCCGCGTACAGGATGGAAGCCTTCTGATATTGGGAAATAGTTGTAATTGATCGTCAGGTCTGCCCAGTCGGTCTCGTTCAGGTTCGTCAAATCCTCGGTAGAGGTATATTTGTGACTGAAATATCCAAAAGCAACATTTTCATAATCGTTAATATCGATTTCGTAACGGTCAGGGAAGATCTCATTTCCTTCGGTTTGAATATAATTATCAATCGGATAGACTCCTAAGATCTGACCTTCCGGATGCTCGTCTGTGACCTCCAATACGAAGTAGGCATAGACTGCATCGTCACCCTCGATATCGTCATTGTACAGAATACTTGAGAGCAGGTAACGGGTATAGGTATCTGTCTTTTCCTGTACGGTATACATAAGCTCGTACATCTCCAAGGTCGTGTCGTTCTGCATGTATGTAATCTGTCCGTCGAAGTCGGCAGTGAGCATGCCGGTTCCATCGTCCGTTACTGCCGAGCTTAAAGCAACCATATCGTAAAGCTCCGGATTCTCCGGATCTTTCTTGGAGATTACAAAATATGCATTCTGTAGTGCAGCTTTCTGATCCTCCTGCAATGTGACGGAGAACGAAGCATCATCATTCAAAACCGGCACCAGGGAATCGGGATCCCATGCGACAGCGAATGCATCGGTGTCGGTCAGCATTCCTGCAAATTTTGCAATGTAGGAAGTGTAATTTGCGGCAAAATCAAATGTCTGATACATAGGAATAAGCTGGGAGGCGTGATTCTTTGTATAGTACGGATGGTAGATGGAGACGCCGGATATCTTATCTTCATTTGCATCGGAATACACAATGAATGAATCCAATGCACCCACCAAAGCAAGCGCTTCCGGCTGAAATACAGCCTGCAGATGCTTGGCATAATCCATCAGGTCAACAACATCATAGGAGCCTTCCGCATAAGAAAAATCCGCGGCAATTTCCTTGGAGTTTTTCCGGAAGGAGGAATACTTGGAGTAGGTTGACTCACTGAAATCTTCCCCAACCTTCGCGAAAAGGTTGTTCAAAGCAGTTTCGACTGCTTCAGTCTGACTCAGATCCATAACGGAGAGACAGATTGGACAATATGCAAACGGTATGCTGCTTATATAGTCCGTCGTCTCATCCATATAGGAATCCACGATTGCGGTTCCGATTTCTTTTCCGGACTGCAGGGGAGCAATATCCTTCAAAAAGTCATAGTACCAGCCGGAACCGGGTTCTGATTCCTGTGATGCAATCATGTAATTTGCATATGGTGTCAGTGTGTGTGCAGTTTCGATGTTCGCCATAAGACAGGCATCAAAACCGATAAATTCCAGTTTGTTATCATCATGGAACGGTGAATTCGCAAATGCATCAGAAAGTTCATTCAAGGTCAGGCTGTCGTTCGTTGTCTCGTCATAGCCGTATCCGAAGAATGCACCACCACCGTGATTCCATAGGATGACTCCATAGGTCTCAGCCGGATAATTCGTATAACCATAATTTAAGAATTCGGAAAGTGTATCCGGATTCCCCATGTTCGAAGCAGAGGATGATTCTAACTGCTCGAGTTTTCCGCCTTTTATCAGGAAGGTTGTATTGGAATCCTCCGGGATATCGCGATCCTGCCAGTTAGAACATCCACCCGTGTAGAGAAGGACATTCATCGAAGTGTCGTCAAATCCGGAATCAAGCATCTCATCAATATCGGTCGAAGCCGCGCCGTGTTCACTTTCGAGATCAGAGCCGACCATATAGATCATGATCGTTTTCGTTCCTGCCGCCCCCTGTGGAGGTTCTGTGGTTGCAGTCTCTGTCGTTGTGTGCGTGGTTGTCTGATCGGTTGTGATTTCCGGATCGTCGTTGGTTAAATCCTTGACCGGACGATTGCGGACGATAAGCGTGATACCGATAGCAAGAACAACCGCAAGTCCTCCGATTCCTGCAAAGAGTGGCCATTTCTTTTTCCCTTGTTGGTTCGGAGGGGATGCCGGTGAAGTCTTGGCTTGCACCGGCTGCCCGCTGTACATCTGCTGATTATTATATGGTTGTTGACTGTACCCCGGTTGCCCACCATATGGTTGTTGCTGGTAGTACGTCTGCTGTCCGTTATATGGTTGTTGTCCGCTGTATATCTGCTGATTATTATACGGCTGTTGCTGATTATCCCCCTGTTCACCATTGTATGACTGTTGCTGTCCGCTGTACAATTGCTGTCCGTCATACGGTTGTTGCTGGTTGTATGTCTGCTGTCCGTTGTACATCTGCTGTCCGCGAAAGGATGGCTGCTGGTATTGTATCTGCTGTCCGTTGTAGAGCGCCTGCCCACCATACGATGGATCCTGCCAGCCGCAAACCGGACAGATGCCATATTGATTTAATGCATGTCCGCATGCTTTACAATTCATAGGAAACCTCCTGAAATATGATAAATAAACTATAGCATAGATTCGAGAAATCGTGTAAAAAAATTTCCATTTTTAACAGATTATGCTAGAATAAATTTAATTATGGGATATGAGAAGAGATAAGTTTGAAATACATAGAAAATAGGAGGAATTATGGAAGTTACAGAGGTGAAAGAAATAACGCAGAAGGTGATTACGCAGGCATCAAGGGTTGTTATCTCCGGGGAGGCAGTTGTCGAGAAGCTTCTGGTGGCGCTGCTTGCGGGCGGACATGTGCTCTTAGAAGATCGTCCGGGAAGTGGAAAGACGACACTTGCCAAGACATTTGCAAGATTGCTGGATGTAGAACAGAAACGTGTGCAGTTTACACCGGATCTGATGCCGAGTGATATTACGGGGTTAAATGTGTATAGCCAGAAGGATGGCGAGTTTCATCTGGTGAGAGGCCCGGTATTTACAAATGTTCTGCTTGCCGATGAGATCAACCGTGCGACGCCACGGACACAGGCGAGTCTGCTCGAGGCGATGGAGGAAAAGCAGGTGACGATCGATGGGGAGACATTGCCGCTTGCAGAACCGTTCTTCGTAATTGCGACGGAGAACCCGATCGAGACAACCGGAACCTATCCGCTTCCAGAGGCGCAGATTGATCGTTTCATGATGAAGCTTTCGATGGGACAGCTTGACACACAGGCAAAGCTGCGCGTGATGGAAACCTTCATGGGAGAACATCCACTTCTTTCGCTGAAGCCGGTTTGTACAGCAGAGCAGATTTTAAAGATGCGGGAGGCTGCAAGAACGGTAACTGTACATCCGTGTATCCGGGAATACATCGTCCGGATCGTGGAGGACATCGGCATGGATCAGGGAGTCATGACAGAGGTCAGCACGCGTGCGATGCTGGCACTTGTCCGTGCAACGCAGTGTTATGCGGCGATGCAGGGAAGAACGTATGTGATACCGGATGACGTGAAGCTGCTTGCTCCATGTGTGCTGGCACATCGCCTTCTGACGTATGGAAGTACAAAGGATAACCATGAACGTATGCAGAAGATCATAGCGATGGTCGAAGTACCGGTGGAGGAGTGGAAACAGTGAATCTGATTGTTGCACTTGTGATTGCGAGTCTGGTTTATATTGTGCAGAAACGTCTGTATGCGAAGTGGTGGAACCAGAATCTCGATGTGACAATTTCATTTGAGGATACATGTGTCAGAGAAGGGGATGCGAGTGCCCTGACAGAAGTCATCTACAATGGGAAGTTTCTGCCTTTGCCTGTCTTTCACGTCAAATTCTCAACCAACCGTTCCTTTCAGTTTGCGGATACGGAAAATACAGTCGTGACCGACAGCTATTATCGAAACGATGTGTTCTCTGTGCTTGGCTACCGGAAGATTACGCGACGTCTGCCATTCCAGACCGGAAAACGGGGGTTGTTTGGCATACCAAGTCTGAATATGACGGCACGTGATTTCTTTATGACGACGAATTTCGCATATAGCCGGAAAGCTGATGCGTGGCTGTATGTACTGCCGAAACGTGTGGTATCTCCGGAGCTTTCGATGTTTTGCACGCATTTGCTGGGGGAGCTTGAGACAAGACGAAACCAGATGGAGGATCCTTATACATTCCGGGGAATCCGGGAATACACCTATGGTGATACCTATGGGAAGATCAACTGGAAAGCAACGGCGAAAGCGTCAAAGCTTATGGTAAATATGTATGGTTATACATCTGAACAGCGTGTGCGGATTTTGCTCAATCTGGAAACCAATATCATGGTAAAGACCGAATATTTGCAGGAAATGAGTATCCGTATGGCGGGAACGATTGCGGATTATTTTCTGCAGCATAAGGTGTCGGTGGAACTTGTATCAAACGGGGTTGACTGCGTGACCGGATCCTGTGAGCGTGTGGAAGCCGGTATGTCGATAGAGCATGGAATGACAATCGACAAATATCTGGCACGTATCCGGGAAAATGCAGGGATTGATGCGTTTATGCAGCTGGTAGATAACGAGATACAGCAGATCGAAGAGCAGGTAACGTATGTGATTATTTCTCCCTATTACAAGGAGGATCTGCTGATAAAGCTTGATTATATGCACAAAAATCACCCGGAGCTGCACATGGCAGTTCCGTATTATGATATTCAGGAGAAGACCGGATGGCGTGGCTATATGCAGGGCGTGGAGGTGAAGTGGAATGAAATCTAAACTGTTACAGATCACGAAGCTTCTGCATCTGTTATATGAATGGCTTTGCTGCAGTCTGTGTTTTGCCTTCTTTGAAGTGGTGCTTTTGAAACAGGATGTGCATTACTTTCTGCTTCCAATCACGGGTGCGATGTTTGTGTATTCATATATTCTGCGGGAGAAGGCGGGGCATTATGTATGGCTGTTTGCCGGACATGTGGTGCTGCGGCTGCCGATGTTCCTGCTTCCGGTATCGATGGAGACGCAGTGGTTTTATTTCCTGATACCATGTTATCTTCTTGGGGCATCTGTGAAAAGCACGTGGCAAAATAAAAGAAAGCAGATGGATGAACTTCCGTGGCCATCTTTCCTACTTTGCCTGATTGTGTATCTGGTAAGTGATTATCTGTCGGTGATAGGGTTGCATATCTATGCATATGTGACAGCGTTGTGTCTGCTTTTTCTGTATCTTGCACTTGTGTATACCGATGGCATGGAGAATTATCTGGACGCGACCAGTCATGTATCAGGAATTCCGATCCGGCAGATACTGTCTGTAAATACGATCATGGTTGGTGCGATTATTCTCTGTCTGACGCTTGGACTTGTACTTGGGGAAGTGTTTGATTTTCGCAGAGTGATTGCATTGATCGGGCAGGCGATACTGGCAGTGGTTCGTGTAATCGCGATGGTAATCGGACTTTTCTATCACTATATAAGCTTCTGGTTCCGCAGTGGAGAGGCGGAGGTGAGCGAGCATCAGGAATTTGACGATGGGGGTGTGCCGGCGGGGATTCGTTCCATTGGACAGACGCTCGAGCCGGTGTTATATGTCGGACTCATTTGCCTTGGAGTATTTATCGCATATAAGCTGCTGGTGCGGTTCGTGCGGTTCTTAATGTCCAGACGCAATCTCTCGACCGATCAGGTGGAATTGGTTGTGGTAAAAAGGAAGAAAGAGGAACAACGGACGCGTGCGGAGGAGAAGCAACGGTTTCTGTCGCGCAGGCAGCGGGCAAGGCGATGCTACAAGGACTGTATTGAGCGCTATCGTTACGACATCGCATTGGACCAGTCAAAAACCGGACGGGAAATCGAGAAGGAATTAAGTGAGCAGTCGCTGGCAGATGTGACGGAACTGACACGTTGCTACGAGGATATCCGTTACGGAGAGACGGAGGTAGACCGGGCAATGCTGCAGAAGATGCGGCGGTTATCCAGCCGGTAGAACCGGACGAGTTTTGACAGAATGTGCCATAAAATGGATTGAATAATCGGAGTGCTTATGCTAAAATTAAAGTAACTTTGTTACGAGACTTTTAGAGTCGGATATGGGAGGACAAAAAACATGAAGAAAGTGGCTTATATTGCATCGGAGTGCGTACCATTTATCAAGACTGGCGGACTTGCAGATGTTGTTGGTACACTGCCGAGGATATTTGATAAAAAGGAGTATGACGTGCGTGTCATCATTCCGAATTATATGTGCCTGCCGGCAAAATTCAAGGAGAAGATGCGTTACCTGACGCATTTTCATATGGATATTGGCTGGAAGCAGCAGTATGTAGGGGTTATGTATCTGGAATATGAGGGTGTTCCGGTATACTTTATTGACAATGAATATTATTTTAATGGTTTCAATATTTACAGTGATGATATGAAATGGGATATCGAGAAGTTCTGCTATTTCAGCAAGGCAGCGCTTTCTATCCTGCCAAGTATCGGATTCCAGCCGGACATCGTGCATTGCCATGACTGGCAGGCAGGACTGGTTCCGGTATATTTGAAGACATTGTTTGCAGACAATCCATTTTATAGCGGTATGAAGTCGATTATGACGATCCACAACCTGCAGTTCCAGGGAAGATGGGATATCAAGACCATACAGGAGTATTCTGGACTTCCGGATTATCTGTTCACACCGGATAAGCTGGAGATCGATAAGGATGCAAGTATGCTCAAGGGTGGTCTTGTTTACGCAGATAAGATCACAACGGTATCGAATACGTATGCACAGGAGATTCAGACAGCTTACTATGGCGAGGGCTTAGACGGTCTGCTTCGCGCGAGAAACCAGAGCCTGTGGGGCATTGTAAATGGTATCGATTACAAGGATTACGACCCGGCTACAGATAAGAAGATTTATAAGAATTACACATTGAAGAACTTTCGCAAGAACAAGGTGGCAAATAAGCTTGCGTTGCAGAAGGAACTCGGACTTCCGGAAGATAAGAACGCTTATATGATCGGTATTATCTCCAGACTGACAGACCAGAAGGGCTTAGATCTGGTTGACCGTGTTATGAATGATATATGTACGGACGGGACACAGTTTGTTGTACTTGGTACCGGCGAACGCCGTTATGAAGATATGTTCCGTTATTATCAGGGCATCCATCCGGCAAAGGTATCTGCGAATATTTATTATTCAGACGAATTGTCGCACAAGATGTATGCAGCGTGTGATGCGATGCTGGTTCCATCGCGCTTCGAGCCATGTGGGCTGACGCAGCTGATGGCACTTCGTTATGGCACACTGCCTATCGTAAGAGAGACGGGCGGACTTAAGGATACGGTTATTCCATACAATGAATTTGAGGGAAGCGGAACCGGATTCTCATTCGCAAACTACAACGCACATGAGTTACTGAATACGATCAACTACTCAAAGCAGGTATACTTCGACAAGAAGAATGCCTGGGAATGTATGCAGGAATGTGCGATGCAGCAGAACTACAGCTGGTCTAATTCCGCAGAGATCTATCAGAGACTGTACGAGCAGGTGTAAGAAGTAATATATAAAAAGAAAGCGATTTGATTTTCATCGAATCGCTTTCTTTTTATGATGATTGTGAAACAAAAGAAAAATCAGAAACATCTATCAGGTTCTGTTTCACTTGCGCATTACTTGTCCTTGCCTTTCAGAGCTTTCTCCGCGAAAGCTGCCTCGTCAATAATCTCTTCCGGCTCAATCCCGGCCTTTAACTTCTCAATCTCATCAACCGTGAGTCCGGACATCAGTGCCACTTCATCTACCGAAATATCCACTTTCAACATGCGCGTCGCGAGGTCATACTTCGCCTTCGTTGTCTTATTCATAAGGTTTAACTCCCTTCAAAAAATATTCTATATGTTCAAATCAATGTGTGGAAGTGTGAGTAAATGCAAAAGTATATAAAAAGTAAATAGAGTTGTACATAATTACTGATTCTTAAGCAGACCATTGAAGCACGTCGGCACTTAATGAGTGCGTAGCACGAATTTAGTACCGTTACGTGCTGAACTGAGCGAAAGCGCGTCTGCGTAGAATTATGTAATTGTGTACAACTCATAGAAGTATATAAAACTTTTGCATTTACGTATTCATTATAAATTCTTCAGATATTCTTCATTGATCGCGAGCACTTGCTTCATAGCTTCCTCCCCCGGTGCGCCAATCGTATTTCGCTTGCTGACACAAGTCTTCAGGCTGATCGCATCGTAGATGTCATCCTCGAATACCGGGCTGATTGCCTTATACTCGTCGATGGACATATCAAGCAGGGATTTATCATGCTCGATGCAGTAGAGTACAAGCTGACCAACGATACCATGCGCATCACGGAACGGAACACCGTGATTAACCAGATAATCAGCCGCATCGGTAGCATTTGTAAATCCGTTCATGGCACTTTTCTCCATGACAGGCTTGTTTAACTTCATCGTAGAGATCATACCTGTGAACAAGGCGATACATCCTTTGACCGTGTCAATCGCATCGAAGGTAAGCTCCTTGTCCTCCTGCATATCCTTATTATATGCAAGAGGAATACCCTTCATCGTTGTGAGAATGGACATTAGTGCGCCATATACACGCCCGGTCTTACCACGGACAAGTTCGGCGATATCCGGATTCTTCTTCTGTGGCATGATTGAACTTCCGGTGCTGTATGCATCATCTAACTCTACAAACTGGTACTCGTTGGAGTTCCAGATGATGATCTCCTCAGAGAAACGGGACAGATGCATCATGATCGTAGAGAATGCGGAAAGCATCTCAATCACATAGTCACGGTCAGAAACTGAATCCATACTGTTTAAGGTTGGACCGGCAAAATCCAGAAGGCTGGCAGTCAGGTCACGATCCAGTGGATATGTTGTTCCAGCCAGTGCACCTGCACCAAGCGGACAATAGTTCATACGTGTATAGATATCGGTCATACGGCTGTAATCACGTTTGAACATCTCCATATATGCACCGACATGGTGAGCAAATGTAACAGGCTGTGCTTTCTGCAGATGTGTAAAGCCTGGCATATAGGTATCTACGTTTTCTTTCATTAAAATGTGAAGCTCTTTCATCAGTGACACGAGGAGCTTCTTGACTTCGAGAATCTCATCACGTACATACAGGCGCATATCGAGTGCCACCTGATCATTTCTCGAACGTCCAGTGTGAAGCTTCTTGCCGACATCGCCGATTCGGTCAATCAGATTCGCTTCGACGAAGCTGTGAATATCCTCATATTTAGAAGATATCTCCAGTGTTCCATTTTCGACATCGGCAAGGATGCCGTTTAAACCATCGATAATCTGATCGCGTTCCGCATCAGTCAGGATACCGCTTGCTGCAAGCATTGTCACATGTGCGATGCTGCCGCGGATGTCCTGCTTGTAGAACTTCTGATCAAAACTAATCGAAGCATTAAAATTATATACTAACTGGTCTGTCTCCTTTGTGAAACGACCGCCCCATAACTGTGCCATAATCTCTACCTCGCTTTATCTTCTGTAAATAATTTGCGTTGTGCTAAGGCACATAACAAGGGATTGATTTGTGCTATATGCCAAAGATATTGTAAATATTTACAGGTATTTAATGTTTGAAATATAATATACAACAAATCCCAAGAACCGACAAGACAAACGCGAAAAAAGGTTGCGATTTATACTTAGATAATTTAATATAATATAGATATAGTAACAAGGTCTGTATGTAGATGAAGCTGGCTGTATATACCGATTTATACGCAGACCATTGGAACACGCCGGCACTTAACGAACTGCATAGCAGTGAGTTTAGTACCGTTGCGTGTGGAAGTGAGCGGGAGCGCGTCTGCGTAGAATCGCGTATTACAGTCAGCTTCTGTACCAACATGTAAATTATAAAAATAAGGAGCAAATTATGAGCGCAATTCTTGCAAATATAATCGCAACCGGTGACAGCGGCAAACCACTTTTGGTAGCCATCTGCCTGATCGTTTCCATCGTATTGATGGTTGTATTGATCATGATAGGCAAAGGTGGAAATGGAAAAGATGATGAGTCTGACGAGGAAGAAAAAGACAGGAGCAAGCATTAAATGAAGCAAAAAAAGGAAAAAATGCACATTATCTTTCCGGTGCTTGTGGTGGCTGTGATCCTTGTGTTTTACTTTTACAATTTCCGCATCGGTTCGTATCTGCATCCGGATGAAACTGCGTACAGTATGGAAGAACTGACACAGATGGTCACAGAGCAGATCAATGAAGGAAAGACGCATGGTAATTTTTATATATCCGGAATTTCGGAGAGCGATATTTCCAATATCAATGAGAACCTGTGCAGTATGAACGGCATGGTCGACCAGTATATGGTGACAGAAAAAAGCCGGGACGGCATGCGGATCCGGTTTCAATATGAAATCTCAGATAACTACTATGTATGGCAGAAATATGTGAATAACGCTGCAATTCCATCCGATCATGCACTTGCCTACAAGCTGTATGATAAAGTGGAAGCGGTGTTAAAGCAGATTATCAAGCCGGATATGACAGACTATGAAAAAGAGCTTGCAATCCATGATTATATCGTGGTGCATTGTCAGTATGGGTATGTGGAATCCTCAAAGGATTATGCATATCGGGCATACGGTGCCCTGGTGCAGAACAAAGCCGTGTGCAATGGATATGCGGAGGCGATGGCACTGCTTATGACATGCGTTGGAATCGAGAATCAGATTGTAACCGGAACGGCGGATAATGAGCTCCATGCATGGAATCAGGTGTGTCTGGATGGAAATTGGTATCAGGTGGATGCCACATGGGACGATCCACTTCCGGATCGTGGTGTATTTGCCGGGCATGAGTATTTCAATGTCACGGATGCGATCATGGATGACAGACATGACTGGAAGCAGGAAGCATTTCCGACGTGCGACAGTACGGATTATAATTATTATGAACAAAACAATCTGATCTGTGACAGCGATGCATTCCGCACACTGATCAGAAATCAGGCGTTACGAAACAGTACAGGCACAATTGAGGTTGTTGTGACTGATTATACGAAGGACTTTGATTATTCCTTTATGCAGGATGTGGGTGCCGTGCAGTATTTTCAGTATACGGAAGAACCTTACGGCGCATATGATCTGGTAACGATTTATTTGAATCAGAGGTAGAAGATGGAGATAGTCGAGATAGAAGAAAAAGCAGAATATATAAAAGAGCTGTTTGAAAAGGAAAAATACGACAGCTTTTATCTGTACGAGGCACGGGTAAAAACGAAGCTTGATTATTATGTAAATGGCAGGCTGAACCGTGACTATTTTGATACGGAGGCACAGGTGGATCTGCCGGAATATATTGAATGGAAGGATATCAAGGCAACCGTGTATTCATTTCTCAAAGGGGAACGGCTGCCAATCGGTTTCAAGATTATCCTGATGTTCAACCGGGAGAATATCAGTCGTCTGTTGGAAATGAACAATCTGCCGGTCAAAGAGGAGGATGTGAGCGCGTTGTTTATGAACGTTGTCTATGAACATGAAGCGCTGTCTGTGACAACCGGAACCTCTTTGAAGATATTTACGATGGACAAGACGTTGGAACATGTCTGGGATGACACAATCAAGAAATATTATATTTAAAGTAGAATTATTAGCACTCAATAAAAATGAGTGCTAATTTTTTCTTGACATTCATATTTCCAGGTATTATTATCTTATTTATGAAATACACAATCGTAAAAAATAAGTCTGCAGGAAAGGACAGCAGGCTTGTATTGGTTATTAGGAGGTAATAAGACATGGAACGAAAGGGTAATTTATCAATTAACAGTGACAACATTTTTCCGATTATTAAGAAATGGCTTTATTCAGACCAGGATATTTTCATCCGGGAGCTGATTTCCAACGGTTGTGATGCAATCACAAAATTGAAGAAGCTTGCGGTGATAGGAGAATATGAGGAAGTTGAAGGCGAGGAATACAAGATTGAGGTGTATGCTTCTGCCAAGGATAAGACTTTGACATTTGTGGATAATGGTCTTGGTATGACAGAGGAAGAACTTGACAAATATATCAATCAGATTGCATTTTCCGGTGCAACGGACTTCATCAATAAATATAAGGATAAGTCTGGCGATGAGCAGATCATCGGACACTTCGGACTTGGTTTTTATTCCGCATTTATGGTTGCGGATAAGGTAACAATCGAGACATGCTCCTACAAGGAAGGTGCAAAGCCGGTATATTGGGAGTGCGACGGCGGAACGAATTACACGATGAGTGAGAGCGACGACGATATCCGTGGTACAGCTATCACATTGTATCTGAATGAGGATTGCTTAGAGTATGCAAATGAGTACCGTGTGAAGGAAGTCATCCAGAAGTACTGTGCATTTATGCCATACAACATCTACTTTATCAATGAGGATAAGGAAGAGGAAGAGGCTGCCAAGAAGGAAGCCGAGAAGAAGGAAAAGGACAAGGTGATCGAGGTCGATACGACACAGGAGGATGAGCTTGTCGGCGATGCACCGAAGAAGGATGAGGCAGAAGAAAAGAAAGAGGATGCCACAGAAGAAAAGAAAGAAGAGAGAAAACCTTTAAATGATACGAATCCTCTCTGGATGCGCAACCCGAAGGATTGTACGGACGAGCAGTACATTGATTTCTATCAGCATGTGTTCTTAGACTTCAAGAAGCCACTCTTCTGGATTCACCTAAATATGGATTATCCATTTAACTTAAAGGGTATTTTGTACTTCCCGAAGATCAATACACAGTATGACCAGTTAGAGGGTACGATTAAGTTATATAATAATCAGGTATTCATCGCAGATAATATCAAGGAAGTCATTCCAGAATTCCTGCTTCTGTTGAAGGGCGTCATTGATTGTCCGGATCTGCCACTGAATGTATCCCGTTCCGCATTGCAGAATGATGGATTTGTCAAGAAGATCTCTGATTACATTACGAAGAAAGTCGCCGATAAGCTGGCTGGCATGTACAAGAATAACAAGGATGATTATGAGAAGTATTGGGATGATTTAAGCCCATTCATCAAGTTTGGCTGCCTGAAGGATGAGAAGTTCTGTGACAAGATGACAGATTATATGCTCTTTAAGGACATCAACGGCAAGTACATCACACTTCCGGAATACCTTGAAGAGGGCAAGGAGAAATACGAGAACAAAGTATTTTATATCTCCGATGAAGTGGCACAGTCCCAGTATATCAACATGTTCAAGGAAGAGGGCATGAATGCGGTTTATCTGACACACAACATTGATAACCCATACATCACACACCTCGAAGGTAAAAATGAAAATGTGAAGTTCCTGCGTATTGATGCAGATCTTGCCGATAATTTCGTCGGTGAGAAGCTGACAAAAGAGCAGACGAAGGAATATACAGATAAGCTTTCCGAGGCATTCAAGAAAGCAACCGGAAATGACAAGCTTGTAGTCAAAGTCGAGAGCATGAAGAACGAGAATGTATCTTCTGTCCTGACTGTATCCGAGGATTCGCGTCGTATGATGGAGATGATGCGTGCGTACAATATGGATGGTATGGATCCGGCTATGTTTGGTGCAGGTGAGGCAGAGACACTTGTCTTAAATGCAAACAACAAGCTTGTAAAATACATCCTGGATAACCCGGAGGGAGAGTACAAGGATATGATCTGCAACCAGCTTTATGATCTGGCTGTCCTTGCCAACAAGCCACTCTCCGCCGAGAAGATGACAGCATTTGTAAAACGAAGCAATGATCTGCTTGGATTGTTGATCTAATATAATCACATTATGATTTGCTTTTATGTGTCTGCATCGTTGTCTGACAATATAAATATGTTTGGAATTTAGAAGTTCTTGATGTTCTGTAAATAAACAGCAATGTTTGAACACGATGTTCAAACAAACCGCCACTGAGCCATGGATGGCGAATTGGCGGTGGTTGCGTGCGTTGTTTAGCTTGTGAATCAGAACATCTTAGAACTTCTTGATTTCAATACATCTTATATAGTCAGACAACGATGCAGCCATAAAAGCAAATCATAGTGTGTTTCGTGATTATGATTGTGATTATTGGAATGAAAAGGAGTAAGAAAATGGCATTTGACGGAGTAACCGTATCTGCGATCGTCAGCGAACTAAAGAAGAATCTGACGGGCGGACGTATCTATAAAATATATCAGCCGGAAGTGGACGAACTGTGTCTGGTCGTGAAAAACCGGACAGAACAGGGCAACACAACCAGTCGTCTGGTAATTTCTGCGGATGCCAGCCTGCCCCTTATTTATCTGACCGGGCAGACAAAGGAGAATCCGACGACAGCACCGAATTTCTGCATGCTGCTTCGGAAACATATTGGAAATGCACGTATCCTGTCCGTGACACAGCCGAACTTTGAACGGATTATAGAGATGGAGTTAGAACATCTTGATGAGATGGGAGACCTGTGCCGGAAGAAACTGATCGTTGAGATCATGGGTAAGCACAGCAATATCATCTTCACTGATGCGGATGGCACGATCATTGACAGTATTAAACATATATCCCATCAGGTAAGCTCTGTGCGGGAGGTGTTACCGGGAAGAACGTATGTATATCCACCGGCACAGGAGAAGGAGAATCCGTTAGACATTGATATCAACTATTTTATGAATCATGTCCTGCGCAAGCCGGTATCGGTGACGAAAGCAATCTATACATCCCTGACAGGGCTGTCACCGGTGATTGCAAATGAAATCTGTTACCGGGCAGGTGTCGATGGTGGAATGAGTACAGCGGGACTTTCGATGCGGGAGCAGGAATCTTTATATGCTACGTTTGATGCAATGCGCCAGAGCATAAAAGAAGAACAGTTTGCACCGTGTATCGCTTATCAGGGTTATGCACCAAAGGAATTTGCAGCGTGCACATTGACGATGTACGGAGCACAGGAAGAGAACCTTCCAAACAAAGATACCGATGGATTGAAAGCATTTACGTCGATGTCTCCAGTCATTGAAGAATATTATCAGGCGAAAAGTGTAGTGACGCGAATCCGGCAACGGTCTACCGATCTTAGAAAGATCGTCAGTAATGCAATTGAGCGGACGGCAAAAAAATATGATCTGCAGCGGTCACAATTGAAGGATACAGAGAAGCGTGAAAAATACAAAGTGTATGGAGAACTGCTGACCGCATACGGATATTCCTGCAAGCCGGGGGATAAAGAAATCACCTGTGAGAATTACTATGACGGCGGAATCATAACGATTCCTCTTGATCCGGAACAGTCAGCGATGGAAAATGCAAAGCGGTATTTCAACAAATACAACAAGCTGAAGCGTACCTATGAAGCATTGATGGAGCTTACGGTAGAGTCAAAGGAGGAACTTGATTATCTGCTGTCAGTGCAGAATTCTCTGGAGATTGCCAAGACGGAAAATGATCTGCAGGAAATCAAGCAGGAACTTATCGAAAGTGGTTATGTGCGTGGCAGATTTGAACGGAATAAACAGAAGAAGCAGGCAAAAGCAAAGCCACTGCATTATATATCCGGTGACGGCTACCATATGTATGTAGGGAAGAATAATTTCCAGAATGAGGAACTTACTTTCAAGTTCGCAGAGGGAAATGATCTATGGTTTCATGCGAAGCAGATGCCTGGTTCTCATGTGATTGTCAAGACGAATGGTGAGACGGAGATTCCGGACCACACCTATGAGGAAGCAGCAAGGCTTGCGGCATATTACTCAACCGGCAAGGAAGCACCAAAGGTGGAGATTGACTATACGACAAAGAAGAACCTTAAGAAACCGCCGAAAGCAAAACTGGGATTTGTGATTTATCATACAAATTATTCGATGAGTATCGAGCCGGATATTCATGGGATTGCAGAAGCTTAAAACGTGAAATTAAACATCAAAACACCTTGATTTTTAAGGGTTCCTATACTATAATAATGTAGATTATCGTTCAGTGATAAAGAGAAACGATAATCTGCATTATTTTTATTTGGAAACAGGAATTAACAGGAGACTATCGTGATAAAGAGTATGACAGGCTTCGGAAGAGGCGAACAGGTAAACGAGGATCGAAAGATCGTCGTAGAGATCAAGGCAGTTAATCACAGATTCTGTGATATGAATGTGAAGCTGCCCAAGAAACTGAATTATTTTGAGACAGATATTCGAAACTGCCTGAAAGAATATATTCAGCGTGGAAAAGTAGATGTATTTATCACATATGAGGATTACACGAAATCCAACGTATGTGTCAAATATAACAAAGACATTGCATCTGAATATATCACATACCTGAACAGTATGGTTGATGATTTCGGATTACAGTCGGATGTGAAGCCGGCAGTGATTGGAAGATTCCCTGAGGTATTTACACTTGAGGAACAGTCTGTGGATGAAAATGAGATCTGGTCGCATTTAGAGGGCGTTGTGCGGGAAGCAGCAGAGAAGTTTGTAGAATCCCGTATTCGTGAGGGTGAGAATCTGAAGAAAGATCTGCTTGCCAAGCTTTCTGCAATGTCAGAAATCGTAGCATATATCGAGGAAAAATCCCCACAGATTATTGAAGACTATAAGACAAGACTGATCGAGAAGGTGGACGAGCTTGCAATCAATACGCAGATTGATGAGCAGCGTATTGCAGCAGAAGTTACAATGTATGCGGACAAGGTTTGCGTGGACGAGGAGGTTGTACGGCTCAGAAGCCATATTGACAGTACAATCAAAATCCTGACTGAGGGTGGTGCAGTCGGCAGAAAGCTGGACTTCATTGTACAGGAGATGAACCGGGAGGCAAATACGATTTTGTCCAAAGCCAATTCCTTGATTATTGCGGACAGAGGGATTGATCTGAAGACAGAGATTGAAAAGGTTCGTGAACAGATACAGAATATAGAGTAGGAGGAACCAGATATATTATGGCAAAGAAAGGTTCTTTGATCGTTATTTCCGGATTCTCCGGCGTTGGAAAAGGTACTGTTGTCAAGAAGATGGTTGCTGAGTATGGTTACAGCCTGTCGGTGTCGGCGACAACACGTGCTCCGCGTGAGGGAGAAGTAGATGGAAGAGAATACTATTTCAAATCCGTAGATGAATTCCGGAATCTGATTGATTATAATGGATTTATCGAGTGGGCACAGTATGTGGAAAATTATTATGGTACCCCAAGAAAATTTGTAGAGGATGAGATGGCGAAAGGTCACGATGTGATTCTGGAAATCGAAGTGCAGGGCGCCATGAATGTCCGGGAACAATATCCGGATGCGATTCTTATATTTATTACAGCACCGAGTGCGAAGGGACTTCGTGAACGTCTGGCAGGACGTGGCACTGAGAGTGAGGAAGTCATCAACAAACGTATGCAGCGGGCGGTAGAGGAATCCGAGGATATGCAGCAATATGACTATATCGTTGTAAACGACGATTTAGATACATGTGTACACAGCGTACACTCGATTATTGTAGGCAGAAAATGTCTGCGTGAAAATAATCTGGAATTTATGGAAGAAATTAAAAATGAGCTGAAAGCTTTATAGGAAGGGAGATATAGACAATGATACATCCATCTTACACAGAGTTAATGGAAGTAATTAACAGCGACGTAGAACCAGGAGAACAGCCGGTTGTTCAGAGCCGTTATTCCGTAGTTATGGCAACTGCAAAGCGAGCAAGACAGATTATTGATGGTGCAGAACCACTGGTAAAGTCTGCAAGTGGAAAACCGCTTTCAACGGCAGTTGAGGAATTGTATAGCGGAAAAGTAAAAATTGTCGGTGATGACGAGTAAAACCCATAAGGGCTTCAAAGGCTGCAGAACAAATGCTGTAGCCTTATTTACTTTTCATGTATATTCTTATATGGAGGTAAGATATGAAATTATCAGAAGTATTACAGGGACTTAAATTTGAGGTATTGCAGGGAAGCACCGGTATCTCATTTCACGATATCCGCAATGATTCAAGGAAAGTACAGCCGGGCGATCTGTTTTTCTGTATCTCCGGAGCGGTATCGGATGGACATAAATATGTACAGGATGTAGCCGAAAAAGGAGCTGCGGTTATCGTAGTGGAAAAGCCGGTTGCTGTGCCGGATACGGTCACAGTCATCCGGGTGGAAAATACGCGGTATGCCATGGGTATGATCAGTTCCGCTTTTTATGGAAAGCCTTCTGAAAAGCTGAAGGTAATTGGACTGACCGGAACCAAAGGCAAGACGACAACAACTTATATGATTCGGGAGATGCTGGAGCGATCCGGAATTAAAACCGGACTGATCGGCACCATTGAGATTATGGATGGAAAGCAGCGGATTCCTGCGAACAATACAACACCAGAGTCTATGCTGTTACATAAATATCTGAGAGATATGGTGGATAATGGTTGTCAGGCGGTTGTAATGGAAGTATCCTCCCAGGGACTGATGCTTGATCGAGTGGCAGGTGTAGCCTTCGATTATGGTATCTTTACCAATTTGTCGAAAGATCATATCGGACCAAATGAACATGCAAGCTTTGAGGAATATCGTGACTGGAAAGCAAAGCTGTTTACGCTCTGTAAGACAGGCATCTTTAATGTGGATGATGCAAATGCCGGTTATATGATGGAACATGCAACCTGTGAGAAAGTGACCTATGGTGAACAGGCGGATGCCGATTACCGGGCACAGGACGTGGAGTTATACAGAGAAAAAGGTGTGCTTGGAATTCAGTACACTCTGTGTGGAAAACTGGAGGCAAAGATTGTAGTAGATCTGCCGGGAGAGTTTTCTGTCCATAATTCCCTGGCTGCAATCGCTGTTGCAGATCTGTTGCAGGTTTCAGTTGCGGATATTCAGAACATATTGAAAGAAGTGAAGGTGCGCGGACGTGTGGAAATGATCCCGATTTCGGATGCATTCACCCTGATGATCGATTATGCACACAATGCTATGGCACTTGAAAGTCTGCTTACAGCACTGCGTGCATATAATCCAAAACGTCTGATCCCTTTGTTTGGATGTGGAGGAAACCGGTCCAGAGACCGTCGGTTTGAGATGGGTGAGGTATCTGGAACTATGGCGGATTTTACAATTATTACAAGTGATAATCCAAGAGACGAGGAACCGCTTGCGATTATGGACGATATTGAGACAGGCATGAAGAAGACAACGGGTGCATATGTGAAGATTGCAGATCGAAAAGAGGCAATCCGCTATGCAATCCTGCATGCAAAGGAAGGCGACGTGGTTGTGCTTGCAGGAAAAGGACATGAGGATTATCAGGAAATCCATGGAGTAAAGCACCATATGGATGAACGTGAACTGATTTGTGAGATTTTGGAGGAAGAGGATGTCACAGACATATGCGGATATAATAATCGATATTTCGCATAGTGCGATCGACCGGGTGTTTCAGTACCGGATCGGGGAAGCACTGGAATCACAGGTACAGATTGGAAGTCTGGTAACGGTCCCGTTTGGGAAAGGAAACGCACGCCGGCATGGGTATGTGATCGGCATCACAGAGACTCCTTCCTATGAGCCGGACAAGATCAAAGAGATTGTCGAAGTTCCGCAGAAAGGACTGCCGATCGAGGGAAAACTGATTCAGCTTGCCGCATGGATGCGTGAGACGTATGGTACGACAATGAATCAGGCATTGCAGACGGTTATGCCGGTAAAACAGACGGTGCGTAAAACGGCACAGAAGATAGAAGAGACGGTGCTTTCTGATAAAAACTGGGAGTTTGTAACACTGAATGATGCGCAACAGGCGTTGGTGGATGCGTTTGCAGAGAATTATCAGAATGAAGTGCGAAAAACATATCTGCTGCACGGGATAACCGGCAGTGGAAAAACAGAGGTCTACATTCAGTGTATCAAAGAGGTCATACGGGATGGCGGACAGGCTATCGTATTGATTCCGGAAATATCGTTGACGTATCAGACACTCGCACGGTTTCGGAAGCATTTTGGCACGCGGGTTGCCTTTGTGAATTCCAAACAGAGCAAGGGAGAAAAATACGAGCAGTTCCGCAGGGCAAAAGAGGGCGAGGCCGATGTTGTAATCGGACCGAGATCAGCACTGTTCACACCATTTCCGAACCTGAAACTGATAGTGATAGATGAGGAACATGACGCTGCGTTTAAGAGTGATCAGGCACCGAAATATCATGCACGGGATGTTGCAATCAAGCGTGCAGAGCTGGAGGAAGCCAGTGTGATACTTGGCTCAGCGACACCGAGTGTGGAAAGCTATGCACAGGCTGAGACCGGGCGCTATGTATTATGGGAATTAAACAGCCGGCCGGATGGCGTGAAAGCACAGCAGATTGAAGTTGTCGATTTACGGGATGAGCTGCGAAAGGGAAACCGAAGCATCATCAGCCGGAGTCTGTATGCGAAGATACAGGACCGGCTTGCGAAGAAAGAACAAATGATGCTTTTTATCAACCGGCGTGGATTTAACAGCTTTGTATCGTGCCGGGCATGTGGAGAAGCAATCAAATGTCCAAAATGTGATGTGGCACTGACGTATCATCAACAGACGATGCAGGCGCAAAGGCAGCTGGTGTGTCATTATTGCGGGTATTCGATGGCGATGCCGAAACAATGTCCGTCTTGCGGGTCCAATATGATCGCCGGGTTTGGAACAGGAACAGAGAAAGTCGAAGAAGAGATAAAAAAACTGTTTCCCGGGATTAAGACATTGCGTATGGATCGTGACACAACGATGCGGAAAGATGCCGGTGCCCGTATATTGAAGCAGTTTTCGGAAGGAAAGGCAGATATGCTGATCGGAACGCAGATGATCGTGAAGGGGCATGATTACAGCAATGTGACACTGGTCGGTGTAATACTGGCAGATCTGTCCCTGTATGCGAATGATTACCGGGCAGGTGAACGGACATTTGAACTGCTGACACAGGCAGCAGGGCGCGCCGGCCGTGGTGATAAAGAGGGTTCGGTAGTGATCCAGACATACCAGCCGGAGCATTATGCGATTGCGGCGGCTGCGAATCAGGACTACAGGGCATTTTATGATATGGAGATGGCATACCGGCGGATGCTCCGGTATCCGCCGGTCTATGATATGCTGCAGGTTCTGCTGACAGGCGAGTCCAAAGGAAACGTGGAAAGCTATGCAGGAATCCTGAGCCGCGATTTAAAAGAGAAATTAAATACATTACAGTTTACACATACCAGGATCATTGGCCCGGGTGAAGCGGCAATCGGAAAAATCAACGACGAATACCGCTATGTGATTTATATTAAGGCACCGGGGCTTGGCGCGATCACCACGCTGCGTGACTATATTGACACATGTAGCTGCGAGGGTGTGACGATTACAGTAGATGTGAATCCGATGACGGTATGTTAAAACAGGCAATATAGAAAATATGGAGGGCGTTATGGCAACAAGAAAAATACGTTTAGATGGTGATGATGTGTTGAGAAAGGTTTGTAAACCGATTGAGAAGATGACACCACGTTTGCAGACTTTGATTGACGATATGTATGACACGATGTATGAGGCAAATGGTGTGGGATTGGCTGCACCACAGGTTGGTATATTAAAGCGCATCGTCGTGATTGATATTGGAGATGATAATGCCTATACGTTGATCAATCCGAAAATTATCGAGGCGGATGGCGAGCAGACCGGTGAAGAAGGATGCCTGAGTCTGCCTGGATTGCAGGGAACTGTGACAAGACCGAATCATGTCATCTGTGAGGCGTATGATGAGGATATGCAGCTTCGACAGATCGAGGGCGAAGGGCTGCTGGCACGTGCCATCTGTCATGAACTGGATCATCTGGATGGAATTTTGTATAAGGACAAGGTGGAGGATGGACTTTACAAAGTAGAGCCTGTTGATCCGGAATAGTAAAAATCCACGTGTGCGAGAGACCAGAACATGGAGGTAGAACATGAGAATCATATATATGGGAACGCCGGAGTTTGCAGCCATTGCGCTTTCGGCAATTGTGAAAGAACATGAGGTGGTGGCGGTTGTGACACAGCCGGACAAACCACAGGGACGAAACCGGAAGCTGGTGCCAACACCGGTCAAGGTGAAAGCACAGGAATATGACATACCAGTCTATCAGCCGGAAAAGGTACGGGAGGCAGAGATGGTAGAGACGCTTCGGTCATACAAGCCGGATGTGATTGTCGTGGCTGCATATGGACAGATTCTGCCGGAAAGCATTTTATCGATTCCGCCATATGGATGTATCAATATCCATGCATCACTGCTTCCGAAATATCGTGGGGCAGCTCCGATTGAACGGGCAATCATTGACGGAGAAACAGTGACAGGTGTCACAACGATGTATATGGAAAAGGGACTGGATACCGGAGATATGATTGACAAGGTCGAGGTCGCTATCACACCGGAGGATACCGGAGCCACATTGCATGACAAGCTGGCTACGGCAGGAGCAACTTTGATCCTTGAGACACTCACCGGACTTGAAAATCATACAGCAACACGCACAAAGCAGGATGATTCGCTAAGCTGCTATGCATCCATGCTCTCGAAAGAAATGGGAAGAATGGACTTCTCAAAACCGGCAGAAGAACTGGAACGGCTCATCCGGGGACTGAATCCGTGGCCGTGTGCATACACAGAGATTGATGGTAAGAATGTAAAGATTTATAAAGCAAAGGTTGTAGCTGTGGATGAGGCATATAAAGCCGAGGTGCAGGCAAAAGCGGAACAGACTCTGACCTTTGCACCGGGAGAGATCGTAGAGACTGCGAAGAAATATTTTGTGATTGCATGTGGAACAGATGCATTGCAGATTCAGAACCTGCAACCGGAGGGCAAAAAGCCGATGGATACGGCTGCCTATCTGAATGGTAATCCGTTAAAGGCAGGAATGACTGTGAATTAGAAAAGGAGAAGCACATGGATACAAGAGACGTGGCACTGACGGTGTTGCTCGATATAGAGACAAATCAGACATTTTCCAATCAGGCACTTGGAAATGCACTTCGAAAAAATCAGTTTACCGATAAGGTAGAACGCGCCTTTTTATCCAGACTGGTCGAGGGCGTCACCGAGATGAAGCTGCGGTTGGATTATGTGATCAACCAGTATTCCAAAACAAAAGTTAAAAAGTGCAAGCCGGTGATTGCATGCCTGCTTCGGATGGGGTGCTACCAGATCCTGTTTATGGACAGTGTACCGGATTCAGCGGCATGCAACGAATGTGTGAAGCTTGCGAAAAAACATGGCTTTGCCGGACTTTCCGGGTTTGTAAATGGCGTGCTTCGTACGATTGCACGGGAAAAAGAAAAAATCACATATCCAGATCAGAAGAAAGAACCGGCAAAATATTTGTCGGTAATGACAGCGACACCGCTCTGGCTGGTGGAAAAACTGACTGTGCAGTATGGCGCAAAGGATACAGAGACGATTTTGAAGTCTGCATTTACAGAGCGAAAGACAAGCATTCGTTTGAATCGGCAACGGATGGAAGCGAACGGAGAGACGATAGCAGACTATAAAAAAAGGCTGGAGGCAGCCGGAATCACAGTAGAGCATGGTGCATATTATGAGGGTGCATGGCGGTTATCCGGGTATGATTTCGTACATAAGATTCCCGGCTATAAGAAGGGATATTTTACCGTGCAGGATGAAAGCTCTATGTGTGCGGTTGCGGCAGCAGGAATCAGGGCGGATGATTTTGTCTTAGACATCTGTGCAGCACCGGGTGGCAAGACGACAGCGGCAGCAGAATTTGCCCGAAATGGGCATGTGCTGTCCATGGATATTGCGGAGGATAAGCTTGATCTGATCGAAGAAAATGTGGAACGATTAAAGCTTGCCAATGTGGAAATCCATTGCCAGGATGCAACGGAATATATGGCAGAACAGGAAGAAAAAGCAGATGTTGTGATTGCCGATCTGCCTTGTTCCGGACTTGGTATCATGGGACGGAAGAATGATATCAAATACCGGGTGACAGAGGATCAGATCAGGTCACTTGTGGAATTGCAGCATATGATACTGCAAAACGCCTGTCGTTACGTGAAAGCGGATGGAACGCTTTTGTATAGCACCTGTACGATTACAAAAGAAGAAAACATATTGCAGGTGAAGAGGTTCTTAAAGGAACATCCGGAATATATATTAAAAGAACAACGACAGTTCTTACAGGGAATAGATGCCTGTGATGGATTTTATTATGCGGTGTTGTGCAGACAAAGATGAGAACTCTTTGATAATCAGAAAATAAAAGGAGCGGCGTCATATTAAATGGACATTAAATCGATGTACCTTACAGAAATTGAACAGTGGATGAAAGCACATGGACAGCCGGCATTCCGGGCAAAACAGGTGTTTCAGTGGATGCATCAGAAGTATGTGGCATCGACAGAGGATATGTCCAACCTGCCGAAGTCACTGCGTGCACAGATGGACGAAGGAGGCTTTGCGCATATTGAGGCAGAGACGAGTCAGGAATCGAAAGCAGATGGCACAATCAAGTTTTTGTATCGTTTGTCGGATGGACAGATGATCGAAACTGTGTTTATGCGTCATAATTATGGAAATTCGGTCTGCATTTCATCACAGGCTGGCTGCCGGATGGGGTGCAGGTTCTGTGCGTCAACGATTGGTGGTCTGGTACGGAATCTGACTGCGTCAGAGATGCTTGAACAGATCTATGCGACGAGCCGGATCACGGGAGAGCGGATCAGTCATGTAGTTGTGATGGGAACCGGAGAACCCCTGGATAATTATGAGAATCTGATCCGGTTTTTACGGTTGTTGATCGATGAGAATGGATATAACCTGAGTGCCAGAAATATTACGGTATCAAGCTGCGGAATCGTGCCCCGCATCTATGATCTGGCAAAGGAGGATATTCCGATTACCTTTGCCCTGTCGCTGCATGCACCGAGCGATGAGGAACGGAAAGAACTGATGCCGGTTGCACATCAGTACACATTGGCAGAGACATTGGATGCCTGCCGGGAATATTTCCGGCAGACCGGACGAAGGGTGACCTTTGAGTACAGCCTTGTAAAGGGCAAGAATGATACGGCGGAGCAGGCGGGAAAACTGGCAAAGCTTCTTTCTGGCATGAATTGCCATGTAAATCTGATTCCGATCAATCCGGTAGAGGAACGTGATTACGAGCGGAGTGATAGTGATTCAGTCGAAAAATTCAAATCCACTCTTGCAAAATATCATATAAATGCTACAATAAGGAAGAGTATGGGTAGCGATATAGACGCTGCCTGTGGTCAGTTACGAAGGAAATATGCGTTTCATCATCAGGAGGATTCCCATGCATTCTAGTGGAAAGACGGATACCGGGATCAAACGTAATAACAATCAGGACAGTATTTTTTTCAGTGACACTCCGGTCGGTCCACTTCCGAATCTGTACATTGTGGCAGATGGAATGGGCGGACATCGCGCGGGGGACAAAGCATCGAGGATGGCGATTGATATTACAGTGGATTTCATAGAGAAGTCCACAATAGAAAATCCGGTAGCACTGTTAAAGCGGGCAATGTTATTTGTAAACAATGAAATATATAAGGCGGCGTGTGCAGATCCCGATTTAAATGGGATGGGAACGACGATGGTTGCGGCTGTTGCACAGGACGGAAAGCTGTATGTGGCGAATGTCGGTGACAGCAGATTGTATGCAATCGGAGGCGAGATACGCCAGATTACGATGGATCACTCCCTGGTGGAGGAACTGATTCGAAAAGGTGAACTGGAACGGAAAAAAGGACGCAATCATCCGGAGAAAAACATTATCACAAAAGCGATGGGCTCAAGAGATGAGATGATGCCGGACTTTTTTGAGATAGAGATCAGCACGGAAGAAAAATATCTGTTATGCTCAGACGGGTTATCGAACATGGTCGAAGATGACGAAATAAGGGATATTGTTTCCGAGGAAGACGATTTAGACCGGATCACACAGGAGCTTGTGGATCGGGCAAATTACTATGGTGGATCGGATAATATATCCGTGATCATCATATCGGCAGAGTGATGACCGAGTAGAGAACGAATATAGCAGAAAGGGTTGAAATCATGTTAAAACCAGGAATGATATTATGTGATAGATATGAGATTTTGGACGTGGTCGGAGCAGGTGGAATGTCCATCGTATATAAGGCGAGAGACCACAGATTGAACCGGAATGTGGCAATCAAGGTATTGAAGCCGGAGTTTAGCAACGATAAGAATTTTGTGACGAAGTTCCGGATCGAGGCACAGGCTTCAGCAGGACTGACACATCCGAACATTGTAAATGTATATGATGTAGTAGACGATGAAGGAATCTACTGTATCGTGATGGAACTGGTAGAGGGCATCACATTAAAGCAGTATATCGAGCAGAATGGTCGTCTCAACATGGAGACAGCCATCAACTTCTCTATTCAGATTGCATCTGGATTGGAAGCAGCACATGAAAATCATATTATTCACCGTGATATCAAACCACAGAATATTATTGTTTCTAAAAACGGAAATATCAAAGTTACAGATTTCGGTATTGCAAAGGCGGCAAGCAGCAATACACTGACTTCCGGTGCGATGGGAAGTGTACATTACATATCACCGGAGCAGGCAAGAGGCGGTTACAGTGATGAGCGTAGCGATATTTATTCACTTGGTATCACAATGTATGAGATGGTAACCGGAAGAGTGCCGTTTGAGGGGGATAACAATGTTTCAGTTGCACTGATGCATATCCAGAATGAAATGATTCCACCGAGGCAGTATTATCCGGATATTTATTCCAGCTTTGAGAAGATTATCCTGAAAGCTACCCAGAAGAAACCGGAACGCAGATATCTGACAGCAAGTGCTTTAATTGCAGATTTGAAGCGCGTACAGAACAATCCGAATATTGATATCGTGGTTGCGCCGACTTCAATTACAAACAGTCCAACACAGGAGTGGACGAAGGAAGACGTACAGGCAATCCGGAACGGAAGTGCAAACCGCGATTTGTATAGCCAGTCGTATGATAATCCACCTGTATCACAGGAGATGGGCGAGATTCGTCCAATTGGCTACAATTCTACACCACAGGCAAACAGTGGCAGAATCAACGAGCTTCTTCAGGAAGACGAGGATGAGTGGGAAGAGGAGTATGAGCCGGAACCACAGCCAAAACGAGGTAATCTGAAGAAGGTTCAGGATTATGATGAAGACGATGAAATCGAAGAGGAAGAGGATCCGGATGATATCGATCCAGGTATCCGGAAAGCAGTGACGATTGCAGGTGTGGCAACGGCAGTGATTATTGCAATTATCATTATCGTCGTACTTGGTAATGTGCTTGGATGGTTTAAATTTGGATCTAAAAAAGACGATAAGAGTAAGATCACAACGGAGCAGGTACAGTCAATCGCGATGATCAGTGTAACCGGAGTTTCCGAAGATGCTGCATTGAAGATGCTTTCTGATGCAGGTTTTACAAATGTTAAGACAGAGCATGTGGAAGATGAAAAGACACAGGAAGGTTATGTTTTTGAGCAGAGCGTTCAGGAGGGACAAACAATCCCTGTAGACCAGGAGATTGTTCTGAAAGTTAGTGCCGGTGCAGAAGAAGTAGATGTACCGGAAGTAACAAATTATGAAGATGCACAGGCTGTAACACTTTTGCAGGAGGCCGGGTTTGAAGTCAGCCATGCATACGATTACAGCGATGATGTAGAGAAAGATAAAGTTATTAAGACAGAACCGGCTGGTGGAACCAAAGCAGCGAAGGGTTCTAAGGTTATTGTGACAGTCAGCAACGGTTCTGAGAAGAAAGAAGTGGAAGTTCCAAATTTAGGCGGACTTACAGAGGCTCAGGCAAGAGATTCCCTGACCAGTAAGAAGCTTAATGCTGGAAATGTGACGCATGAAAATAGTGACAGCGTAGCAGCAGGTATGGTTATCAGTCAGAATCCAGCCAGAGGAACGACCGTCACAGAAGGCGACAGTGTTGATTTTGTAATCAGTGACGGACCAGAGCAGAAGGAAAAGAAATATACAGCAAGTATTTCTGGAACAATTACATGTAACGATGCTGCTTTAGATGGAGCGGCTGTTACAGTGCAGGTAGTGTTCAATGGTGGAGCTGTGTATGAGCAGACAGTTACAGTTACTTCCGGTGGTTCATATAACATAACAGCTACGGTACCAAACCTGTCATCGCAAGGAGGCAGTGCAAGCTTTGTCGTTCTGGCGGGTGGAACCGATGTGACAAGTTCATTCTCCGTGCCGGCACCGAATGTTTCTTATTCGGAAGAATAGAAGAGTATAGGAAAGTCTATGCAGGGAAAGATTATGAAAGGTGTGGGTGGATTTTATTATATCCACCCACATAATACTGTAAATACTATATATGAGTGTAAAGCAAAGGGTGCTTTTCGAAACCAGAAGATCAAGCCGGCAGTGGGCGATGATGTGGAGATTGAGATTATCAGTGAGCAGGATAAGACGGGAAATATCGTAGAGATTCTGCCACGGGAGAATCTACTGATCCGACCGGCGGTGGCAAACGTCGATCAGGCAGTGATTGTATTCGCTCTCGCAGATCCAAAACCGAATTATAATCTGTTGGACCGGTTTCTGATCATGATGGAACAGCAGGGTGTTGACACACTGATCTGCTTTAACAAATCCGATCTGGTCAGTGAACAGGAGGCTCAGGAAATCTGTGATATTTATGCAGGTGCAGGATATCGGGTATTTCTTACAGTTGCGAAGGAGCAGATTGGAATCGAAGCGTTCCGGGAAGCAATCCGGGGTAAGACAAGTGTCTTCGCGGGACCTTCTGGTGTTGGAAAATCATCGATGTTAAATGCATTGCATCCGCAGGCACAGGTGCAGACCGGAGCCGTGAGCGAGAAGATCCGGAGAGGAAAGCATACAACCAGACATTCAGAGCTGATCTATATTGAAGAAGACACGTATATCATGGATACACCGGGATTCAGTTCTCTTGTGATCGAAGATATAGAACCGGAAGATCTGAAAGAATATTTTCGGGAATTTGAAAGTTATAACGGTCTTTGTAAGTTTAATGGCTGTGTGCATATACATGAGCCGGAGTGCTTAGTGAAGGAAGCATTACAAGCGGGAACAATTTCGAAGCTTCGCTATGACAATTATGTACAGTTATATGAGGAATTAAAAAATAAAAGGAGATGGTAGGTATGAATATTCTTTCACCGTCATTGTTATCAATTGATTTTAACCACATTGAACGAAATGCAAAGGTATTAGATGAAGCAGGTGTGAAATGGTTTCATCTGGATGTTATGGATGGTACATTTGTGCGGAATATCTCCTTTGGACCACCGGTCATCAAATGTATACGGAAGATTACAAAAAGCTATTTCGATGTGCATCTGATGATCAATGAACCGATTCGTTATATTGATGCATTTGCAGATGCAGGAGCGGATATGCTTACGGTGCATTATGAAGCATGTAAGGATTTGCAGGAGACGATCGATGCAGTAAAAGCAGCAGGAATGAAGGTTGGAATCGCAGTGAATCCGGAGACACCGGTACATTGGTTAGAGTATTATATCAATCAGGTGGATATGGTGCTGATCATGAGTGTGAATCCGGGCTTTGGCGGGCAGAAGTTTATGCCGATCGCCCTTACGAAGCTGCAGGAGGTAAAGGCACTGGCAGAGGAGCGGAATCCAGAACTTCTGATTGAGGTTGATGGTGGAATTACCGTTGATAATGTACAGGATGTACTGGATGCTGGCGCGAATGTTGTAGTTGCTGGTTCAGCTGTATTTAAGGGTGACAAGAAAGCAAATGTTGCAGCCTTTATGGAGAAACTGAACGCATAGACAGAATGTAAAAATGAAATCTGAAAGCAAATATTGTCTCATTGTCACAGGCGGTTCTGCAGACAAAGATTTGGTTGCTGCCGTTTATGAGGGCGCATATGGATATCCGGTTCATCCATATGTGATCGGTGTGGATAAGGGACTGGAAGTATTAGAACAATTGGATATCGAACCGGATCTGGTAATTGGAGATTTTGATTCCGCAAACGACGGCATCAGAGCGAAATATGTGACAAGCCCTGATGCCGTTGTGCATGAAAAGTGTGTTGTATTGAATCCGGAAAAAGATTTCACGGATACACATGTTGCAGTATTAGAGGCGGCAAAACGTGGATTTGTACGTGCATTGTTGCTTGGCGCAACTGGCACAAGAATCGATCACACATTGGGAAACCTCGGATTGCTTTTTACGTGTGAGCAGGAGGGAATCCATGCAGAGATCTTAGATCTGCATAACCGGATATCTCTGATAGAAAAAGAAAAGATAGTTCGTGCAGAAAGTCTGTATGGACCTTATATATCTTTACTGCCCTTTTCCGAATGCGTGAAGGGCATTACCCTCAAAGGTTTTAAATATAATGCACATGACCTGTCAATCCGAAAGGGAGAGACGATAGGACTTAGCAATGAATTAAGAGAGGAGGAAGGTCACATAACGATTGGAGATGGGTACCTGTTTCTTATGGAGACCAAAGATTAAATGTCAACATGGGTAATACTTGCATTTGTAATTTACATGATTTTCATGTTGGGAATTGGTGTTATTACAGCGAAAAAAAACAAAAGCTCGGATGACTACTTCTTAGGAGGTAGAAACTTAGGAGGGTGGGTAACCGCACTCTCTGCTCAGGCATCTGACATGAGTGGATGGATGCTGATGGGACTTCCTGGCTGTGTCTATGCATTTGGCGCAAATCAGGCATGGATTGCAATCGGCCTTTTGATTGGTACAATTCTAAACTGGGTGATTGTCGCAGGCCGTCTGCGCAGATATACGATCAAGGCGGGCAACGCAATGACGATTCCGGAGTACTTAAATAACCGGTTTCGTGATAAGCATAATATACTGATTACAATTTCTGCGATTGTTATCGTGGTCTTTTTCGTGGTATATTCTGCATCCGCATTTGCATCGGGTGGAAAGCTGTTCTCATCAATTACGAAGATGGACTATCATCAGGCACTGATTGTAGGAGCCGTTGTTATTCTGATTTACACGTTCCTTGGTGGGTTCCTTGCTGTTTGCACAACAGATTTTGTGCAGGGAATGATGATGCTTGTTGGTGTACTGGCAGTTCCGATACTGGTTGTTATTGTAATGGGAACAGGAAATATTGTACCAAATCTTGTGAATTCCGGTTTAGATGTGGATGCGAAGGACTATCTGAATATCTTTATGCAGGATGGTAAGCCAATCTCCGGTATCAGCATTGCATCCCAGCTTGCATGGGGACTTGGCTATTGCGGAATGCCGCATATTCTTGTGCGATTCATGGCAGTCCGCGATGAGAAGGAGCTTGCAAAGTCCAAGAAGGTAGCAATTGTATGGGTGCTGATCTCTCTTGTACTTGCCTGTGTGATCGGTGTACTTGGACGTGCATACCTGTATCCGATGGTATTGTCAAATAAAGGTGCACAGTACGAGAATGTTTATATTGAGATGATCAAGAAACTTTTTATGACGGATTATTCACTGCCATTTATTGGAGGTCTTCTGTTGTGTGGTATTTTGGCGGCGATCATGTCAACCGCAGATTCCCAACTGCTGGTATCATCTTCTGCAGTGGCAAATGACTTGTTTAAGGGTGTGTTCTTTAAGAAATTAAAAGATAAGCAGGTATTGTTTGTTGCCCGTATAACTGTATTTGTAGTTGCAATCATTGCAATTATAATCGCATGGAATCCAAACTCTTCCATCATGAATCTGGTCAGCGATGCATGGGCAGGACTTGGAAGTGCATTTGGTCCGGCAATTCTGATGTCACTTTACTGGAAACGTATGAATCTGGCAGGTGCAGCAGCAGGTATGGCGAGTGGTGGACTCACTGTTATTATCTGGGATTATATTAAATGTTGTACATTAGATGGTGTGCGTGTGACACCGGCGGCCTATACGGGCGTATATTCCCTGCTGGTTGGATTTATCGTAAGCCTTGTATTCATCGTTGTTGTATCACTGGTAACACCGAAGGTCAGCGATGAGATCGTGCAGGAATTTGAAGATGTAAAGAATGGAAATATTGAAGCATAAATAAACAAAAAGAAAATGCCGGATGCGAGCCGGCATTTTCTTTTTGTATCTTAAAAAGAGAGGATTTATGAAAAAACTATGGTTATAATATAAAATATAATTATGAACAAATTATGACATAAGTTGAAAGTTTGTGTAAATATTCATTCAAAATGTAAGATTTGACCATAAAAAACAGGAGAAAATGGAGAATGCAGATCAAAATAATTGTAGTTGGAACAGTCAAAGAGGCATTTTATCAGAAAAAAATAGAAGAATTTCAGTCAAAAATCCGGAAAAATCTACCATTGGAATTAATCTGTCTGAAGGATGAGAGTATTCCAAAGCAGATATCGGATGTGGTTATCCGAAAAATCAAGGAGACAGAAGGAGAAAAAATCCTGAGCCGGATCCAGAATACAGATTATGTGGCGGCGCTTTGCATCGATGGTAAAAAGATGGATAATTCCAAGATAAAGAAAAGTATAGAGACAGCAGAACAAAGGGGAAAAACAAGCATTGCATTTGTGATTGGAGGCTCACTTGGGTTATCTGATGCGGTTGTGAAACGTGCAGATGAAAAAATCAGCTTTTCCAATATGACATTTCCGCATCAGCTGATGCGCGTTATGCTTATGGAGGTGCTGGCAGATACTATTTGTGGTAAGTGATATGGTTTAATATCGTATAGGCACGGTAAAGCTGTTCAGTCAAAACAACGGTGGTAAGGTCGGTGGACATTGTAAAACCAGAGAGAGAAAACGAAGGAAGTTCGCCGATATCAGAGCTGGTCGTTTCATTTGTATCTGAAATCTGGTTTTGCTGGGCAACAACAAACTCGATACGGGAATAACCAGACAGACCAAGTTGCTCAATTTTTGATGCAAAGGCTTCCGAGGAGATGGTATCGATACCGGGGATGACGCGGAAACAGGCGGAGGAATCCGACATTGTAAGCTTTGAGAGGTCTTTATAATAGAGACATCTGACACGGCAAAAAGCGGAGAGACGTTTCACGTACTCCGCAACAGCTTTGGCGTATTCGGTATCTAATTTCTTTTTTTCAATATGTATCAAAATTTCCATAGAAATATTATAACATACTTCTTTTCATATGTCCTTTTAAATGGTAAAATATATACAATCGTGCCTGTGGATATAACGTACTGGCATCAAAGTAAAAATATATGGACAGAGGACAATTATGACAGATAAAAAGATTTTGGTATTAGATATTGATGGTACACTTGTGAATTCGGAGAAACAGATCACTCCGGAGACATTAAAATATCTGAAACTGATACAGGAGCAGGGACATATTGTAGCACTGGCATCCGGCAGACCATTTCCTGGGATGAAGCAGTATACGGATGCATTGGGACTGGCAGAGTATGGCGGTTATGCATTGAGTTTTAATGGTGGAAAAGTGGTTTCCTGTGCAACGGAGGAAGTCATTTATACAAAAGCAATACCAAACCGTTATGCGAAGATTCTCTATGAATTTGCAAAGGAACGTCATATTGGTATGGTCACATACAAGGAAAATCAGGTGATCACCGGAACTGATACAGATGAATATATGGAATTTGAGGCACGACTCAATCATATGGAATTGTGTCAGGTGGATGATTTCCTTGGATATGTCGATTTCGATATGACCAAATGCTTGATGACAGCGGAGACGGAGGTTGCAGAACAGTATGAGAAGGAGCTTGCAGCGCTTGTGGCACCGGATCTGAATGTATTTCGTTCAGAACCATATTTCATTGAAATTACCGTCAAAGGTGTAGACAAGGCAGAGTCTATCGCACGGCTTTTGGAGCATATTGGCATGACACGGGAACAGTGTATCTGCTGTGGAGATGGCTTCAATGACAAGACAATGGTGGAATACGCGGGTGTTGGCGTTGCAATGGGAAATGCCCAGCAGGTTGTCAAGGATGTAGCTGATTATGTGACAGCATCCTGTGACGAGGATGGACTGGTCGAAGTGATTAAGAAGTTTGTATTGTAGAATGAAGGGCAGAAGATGAAAGAATATTTGATATCAACCAAGGCAGATACTTTGGCTGATCTGCGTGAAATTGTAAAGCATTCTTATATTGAGGAATTGAGCATTGTATATGCCGCTGATTTCTTTGAAAATCCAGCGGGAGTGATTGCAACGATCAAAGAACAGTTTGCTGGAAAGATGATTGTTGTACGAAGCTCCTCAAAAAGTGAGGATAATCTGGAGACAAGCAATGCCGGACATTTTGAGAGCGTGCTGGGGGTTGATGCATCGAAGGATGCAGCGATTACGGAAGCAATCGAGACAGTGTATCATTCTTATGTGGAGGGAGATTTCACAGAAACGGCGAAGCAGCAGCTGATTGAGACAAACGAAGAGGTATTGATTCAGAGACAGACCGATCATGTACGGATTTCGGGCGTTGTATTTACGAGAGATATTATATACAACCGTCCGTATTATATGGTTACTTATGATGATAATGGAAGCACGGATTCTGTGACAAGCGGTGTTCGTGGCAAGACAAAATGGATTGCGAAAAATGCATCCAGAGAATTCCTGGAATATGAATTTGTAGATCTTCTGACAGCGGTTAAGGAGATTGAACGGATCTATGATTATGTCTCTGCACTTGATATAGAGTTTGCAATTCTGGAGGATGGAACGGTCGTTATTTTCCAGGTGCGCCCGCTGGCGGCTGCACTGAAGATCATTGCGCCGATGACAGACCGGGAATTTAAGGACACAAAAGCACTTGCCAAGTGCAAATATCTCGATACATTCCATATTCTTTCCGATATGGCATTCTGGAATCCGGCGGAGATTATCGGCAGCAATCCGAGACCACTTGATTATTCGTTGTACCGGGAACTGATCACGGCGCATATCTGGTCTGTGGGTCTACAGCCGCTTGGCTACCAGCCGGTACGTGGCGAACTGATGCAGAAGGTGGGGAATAAACCATATATATCAGTGAATTACACGTTTGATGGACTGACACCTGCAGGACTTTCCGAGGACCTGTGTTATAAGCTGAATCAGTATTATGAACAGAAGCTGCGTCAGGATAAAACAGCACATGACAAGATTGAGTTTGAAATCATATTCAACACATATGATTTCATGACAGATACGCGTCTGAAGGAACTTTCGGATTACGGATTCAGCGATGCGGAGATTTCGCAGCTGCGCAATGCACTGTTTGACATTGCAAAGCAGACATTAGAGCATTACGATGAGATCTGCGAGGAGGATCTGCGTTCTCTGGGACAGCTTACGGAGCTTCGACATGAGCTTCGGACACATGCGCCGCTGGCTGAGACGAATGTTATGAAGTTATACAGCTATATTGACGAACTGCTAGATTCCATTAAAGACCATGGAACACCACAGTTTACAAGACAGGCACGCTGTGCGTTTATGGCACGGAGCTTCTGTCGTACGCTGGTGGAAAAAGGATATTTTACGAAGCAGGAGATGGATGATTTCATGTTGTCTATTCCAACAGTTGCTTCGGAGTTTGAGCGTGATTTTGATTTGTATAGTCATGGAAAGATGAGCCGGGATGAATTCAACCATCTGTATGGACATTTGAGACTTGGTACGTATGATATCCGTTCTGATAGCTATCGGAATATTTATTTTGATGTGGCGTCTGCAAATCTTACCGGAAACAATAAGGTAAAGCAGAAAGCGAAAAGTCTGGATAAAAAGAAATTGCAGATTGCGCTGGATGAGGCTGGGATCCCGGAAACACCAGAGCGTTTTATGGAGTTTATAAAAAAGGCAACACAGAACCGCGAATATTTTAAGTTTGAGTTTACAAAATCGTTATCGTTGATGCTGGATGTGATCGTGAAGCTCGGAGAGGTAATGGCAATTGCAAGGGAAGATATGTCATATCTTGAGATTCAGGATTTGCTGAGCTATCACAGCCGGGATTCCTATATTCAGACGATCGAAACACGGAGACGCTTTTACCATGTGAATTCTTATCTGGTGTTGCCGGAGGTGATTTTTGATGTCGGAGATATCGATGTGATTGATATTGATGAGGCAAGACCAAATTTCATCACGAACAAAGTTGTGGAGGCTCCGATTGTGAATCTTGACGAAAATCATGATTCGGACATTACAGGTAAAATCGTGGTACTTACAAAAGCTGATCCGGGATATGACTGGATTTTTGCCAAAGATATTGCCGGATTTGTTACGAAGTATGGCGGTGCGGCATCGCATATGGCAATCCGTTGTGCGGAGTTTGGAATTCCTGCAGCCATTGGCTGTGGAGAAAAAATCTATCAGAGAATTCACCGGATGCAGATTATGTGCCTGGATTGTGAAAATGGAAGAATTACGGAAAAGCAGAGTCAATAAATTGATTTCAAGTTAGGCATGGTGTATAATGAAACGATGAGACAAGGAGGAAGTCTACATGGGATTTTTTAAAGATTTCAAACGTGATTTTGCGCAGGCAGTCAATGAGCTGATGCCGGATAAAGATGAACTTGGTGCAGAATACGATGATGAAGATATGGTCAATACGTTTGACGAAAATGATCAGATGGATGTAGCACCCGAAGATCTGTTGGAAAATTTGGACGAAATCCGGATTGATAAACCGGAGATGGAGATAACAGAAGGGACTGAGAATCTGGATCATTTTTCAAACGCGGAGCCTGCTGAAAATGAGGAACAGGATGAAGCATCGGTGTTTGATACAGTTCCGGAGGCAGAAGTCATTCAGGATGATCTGGAATTAGAACCAGAACCATTCTCAGAAGATGAATTGACGCCAAAACCGGATACAGAATATTTGCAGGCGGAGCAGATAACGGAGTTGACACAGACAGGGGATGAACAGGCAGTTCCCAAGACGGATGAGCTTAAGGCCCTGGATGCACTGGATGAAGAAAATATGCTGGAGCATACGGAAGATGCATTGCAGATAGAACCGGATACCGAACAAAAACAGGAAGAACTGCAGAACTTTTTATCAGCTGATCTGGAGAAAGCTGTGGAGGATACATTGGCAAAACAGGCGGAAGAAGAGACACAGATGGAACGCGTTCAACAGGAGGATGCAGCTATGGAGACAAATGTAGAAACTGGAGCTGAGGGAAAAGCAGATGTAAGTACGCTGATGGAAGCGGATACAACGTATATTACTAAGTCAACTGTGGTTAACGGGGATTTGCAGACAGATGGCTGTATAGATCTGATCGGAACAGTCAAAGGATCTGTGAGCTGTGATGGAAAACTGATCGTCGGTGGTTCTATTACTGGAGATGTACAGGTTGGAGAATTATATGCCAACGCAGCACGGATCGAGGGTGATGTACATGTCGTGGATGCGGCTAAGATTGGTGTTGGAACTGTGGTTGTCGGCAATGTATTTGCGGGATCCGCAGTGATTGCAGGTGCAGTCAAGGGAGATATCGATGTACAGGGACCTGTGATCGTGGACTCGACAGCAGTTATTATGGGAAATATAAAATCAAGATCCGTACAGATTAACAATGGTGCAGTGATCGAAGGTATGTGTTCACAGTGCTATTCGGAGATTGATGTAAAGAGCTTTTTTGAATAAAAAGAAAGAGGAGTATCAAACGATGAAGATGGACAGAATTTTATTGAAACTTTCCGGAGAGGCACTTGCCGGAGACAAACACACTGGATTTGACGAGGCGGTTGTGCGGGATGTGGCGAAGCAGGTAAAGGCAATCTGTGATAAACATATTCAGGTAAGTATCGTAATTGGTGGTGGAAATTTCTGGAGAGGCAGAACCTCAGACAATATGGATCGTGTGAAAGCAGACCAGATTGGTATGCTGGCAACGGTGATGAACTGTATTTATGCAGCAGATGCAATGCGGGCAGAGGGACTTAAGACACATATCATGACTCCGTTTGCGTGTGGCAGCATGACAGAGCTGTTCAACAAGGATAAGGCAATCGAGTATCTGGAGAATGGCGAGGTTGTTTTTTTTGCAGGAGGAACCGGACATCCGTATTTCTCAACGGATACGGCAACGGTGCTTATGGCAATTGAGGTAGAGGCAGATGTGATTCTTTCCGCAAAGGCAATTGATGGCGTATATGACAGCGATCCAAAGACAAATCCAAATGCAAAGAAGTATGATACGATGCCAATTTCTGAGATTGTGGATAAGAAGCTCGGTGTGATTGATCTTGCGGCTGCTGTACTTGCTATGGAGAACAAGATGCCGATGATGCTGTTTGGATTAAATGATACAAATAGTATTGAGAAGGCAGTTACGGGTGGTTTTACCGGAACCACTGTGACTGTGGAATAAGAAATAATATAGACAAAAATATATATTTGGAGGAAAAAATATGTTAGCACAGTATGAAGAGAAGATGAAGAAAACAATTGAGAGTTTGCAGAAGGAGTACACAACAATCCGGGCAGGACGCGCAAACCCACATATTCTGGATCGTATTACGGTTCTTTATTATGGAGCCCCTACACCGTTGCAGCAGGTGGCAAATATTACAGTTCCAGAGGCAAGAACAATTATGATCTCTCCTTGGGAGTCCAGCCTGATAAAGGAAATCGAGAAAGCAATTGTATGTTCTGATCTTGGTATCAATCCGAACAATGATGGTAAGAACATTATTATTAACTTCCCGGAGCTGACAGAGGATCGAAGAAAAGAGCTTGCGAAGGATGTTAAGAAGAAGGGTGAGAATGCGAAGGTTGCGATTCGTAATATCCGCCGCGATGCAAACGATGCATTGAAGAAAGCAAACAAGGCAGCAGAGATGTCTGACGATGAACTCAAGGGCAACGAAGACAAGGTGCAGAAGATGACAGACAAGTATATTGCACAGGTAGATCAGGAAATCGATACAAAGACAAAGGAAATTATGACAGTATAAGCCTATGAAGAAGATAATTGACGGGGAAGAATTAGAAATACCTGCCCATGTAGCGATCATCATGGATGGCAATGGAAGATGGGCGAAGAAACGTCTGCTTCCGCGTAACATGGGACATAGACAGGGCGCAAAGGTGTTAGAACAGATCTGCCGGGATGCGGCGGATTTGGGAATCCAGTATCTGACGGTGTACGCATTTTCAACAGAGAACTGGAAACGTTCAACCGAGGAAGTAACAGGAATTATGAATCTGCTTCGCAGCTACCTGTCAAACTGCGTGGAACGTGCTTCCAAGGATGGACTGCGCATCCGTGTGATTGGTGACAAAAGTGCATTGGATGCAGATATTGTTGCAATGATTGAAAAAGCAGAACGTGAGACAGCAAAATTTGATAAACTGGACTTCACAATTGCACTCAATTATGGTGGACGGGATGAGCTTCGCCGCACGATGGCAAAGCTTGCAAAAGAGGTGCAGGCAGGTGTGCTTGCTCCGGAGGATATTACAGAAGATAAAATATCGGAGAATCTGGACACGGCAGGTGTTCCGGATCCGGATTTGTTGATTCGGACAAGCGGAGAACTGCGGCTTTCCAATTATCTGATCTGGCAGCTTGCATATGCAGAATTCTATTTTACGGATACCCTGTGGCCGGATTTTGACAAGGAATCATTGAAAGAAGCAATCCGGTATTATAACGGTAGAGAGCGAAGGTTTGGTGGAGTAAAATAAACTATGTTTAAAACACGTTTTTTGAGTGGTGCAGTGTTAACCCTGCTCACAATTGGAATTTTATATCTGGGTGGTTACGTAACCGGAGTGGCAGTCATGCTTTTGAGTCTGGGCGGAGTGTTCGAACTGATGCGCGTGTATAAGCAGGAAAAATCAGTGATGGCGGTGCTTGCTTACCTGATGACAATTGCGTATTATTGTTTTTTGTTCTTTCATTTGGAAAGATATCTTCTGCCCCTGATTATTATGTATGTACTTCTGGTACTGACGGTCTATGTGATTGCATATCCGAAATATACCGACAAAGATGTAATGGCAACAATATTAGCATTCTTTTATATTTCCCTGCTTTTGTCATTTTTGTATCAGGTCCGGATATTAAAATACGGTGGCGCGCTGGTTGTGATGGTATACATCTGTTCATGGATCAATGATACTTTTGCATATTGTGTCGGTGTGAAGTTCGGGAAACACAAGATGTCACCGAAGCTGAGTCCGAAGAAGAGCGTGGAAGGATTGTTTGGAGGAATTTTGGGTTCGGCACTCATTGGAGGGTTGTATGGAATATTCTTCAATGCAAAGGTATATGAATTAACAAATGCTCCTCTTATTTTTGCAATTGCCGGTGCAGCTGGTGCCGGGTTTGCGGTAATCGGGGATCTGACAGCATCTGCAATTAAGAGAAATAACGATATCAAGGATTATGGAAAACTGATTCCGGGACATGGCGGCATTATGGACCGGTTTGATAGTATTATCTTTACAGCACCAATCGTATATTATTGTTTTTCGATTATGATTGGAAACTTAGGAGGCGCAATGTGAGAACAATCGCGATTATAGGCTCGACAGGTTCCATTGGTACACAGACACTGGATGTGGTGCGTGCAAATGCAGATATTCAGGTTGGAGCTCTGGCAGCAGGGAAGAATATAGAATTATTGGAAAAACAGGTGCGGGAATTTAAACCGGCACTTGTGAGTGTGCAAAGCGAAGACAAGGCAAACGAATTACGGCTTGCCTTGTCTGATTTTAACTGTAAGATTGTCTATGGTATGGATGGATTGATCGAAGCTGCAACATATGAACCGGCAGAGCTGGTTGTGACAGCCATTGTTGGAATGATTGGAATCCGTCCGACAATCGAAGCAATTAAAGCAGGAAAGGATATTGCGTTAGCAAATAAGGAAACTCTGGTAACTGCAGGGCATCTGATCATGGCTCTGGCAGAGGAATATCATGTGCGGATACTTCCGGTGGATAGCGAACACTCTGCGATTTTTCAGTGTCTGCATGGAGAAAAGAAAAATAAGATTGCAAAGCTTCTGATTACAGCATCCGGGGGCCCGTTTCTAGGGAAAACAAGAGATGAACTGAAGGATGTCACAGTCGAGGATGCATTGAAGCATCCAAACTGGTCGATGGGACAAAAGATTACGATTGATTCGGCTACATTGGTTAACAAGGGACTGGAAGTGATTGAGGCGCGCTGGCTGTTTGATGTGATGCCGGAGGATATCGAGGTAGTTGTACAGCCGCAGAGCATCATCCATTCCATGGTGGAATTCGAGGATGGAGCGATCAAGGCACAGCTTGGTACAGCAGATATGCGTCTGCCGATACAGTATGCACTTTATTATCCGGAACGGAGATTTTTATCAGGGGACAGACTTGATTTTTCAAAAATATGTGGAATACTTACAAGTAAACCGGATCGGGAGACCTTTAAGGGATTGGATTTTGCCTATCATGCAATTAAGACCGGCGGTTCCATGCCGACGGTGCTCAATGCGGCGAATGAATGTGCGGTTGCAAAGTTCTTGCACAAGGACATAAAATTTTTACAGATCTATGATATAATTGAAGCATGCATGGAGGAGCACAAGACGATTGTGAATCCAACCCTCGAAGAGATTTTAGAGACGGAACGCTGGGTATATGCATATATAGAACGGCATTTCGGCTGATAGAGTTTCAATGTAAAAGGAGATTGTATGAATATTATTCTGATTATATTAGTGTTTGGCGTGATTGTGTTTTTTCATGAATTCGGGCACTTTATTGTTGCAAAGATGAATAAGATTGCGGTAATGGAGTTTTCTATCGGCATGGGACCGGCTATTTTTTCGATACAGAAAAAAGAAACGAAATATTCCCTGCGTCTATTGCCAATTGGCGGATACTGCATGATGATGGGGGAAGATGGCGAGAGTGAGGATGAGAATTCTTTTGGAAAGAAACCGTTGTTGGCGCGGATTCTGGTAATCGCAGCCGGACCTGTGTTCAACTTTATTCTTGCATTTATTTTTTCGATTATATTGATTCATTTCACAGGATGTGATCCGGCAAAGCTTTCTACGGTGGTGGAACATTCAGCTGCAGAGGATGCCGGCCTTGTAGTTGGGGATACGGTAACAGCCATTAACGGAAAGAAGATTTATAATTACCGGGAGATTTTGTTGTACATGGCATCGGAGGATGCATCAAAACCGGTGACACTATCCATCGAACATGCCGATGGTACAGATGCTTCCGTTGTGGTAACGCCAAAGGTCAATGAACAGGGAGATTATAAACTTGGTATTTCCTGCAGTTACGTTGCATCTACAGGTTTTGGAAATGATATCAAATATGCCGGTCTTGAACTTCGGTATTGGGTGAAGGCAACTGTGACCGGACTTCGGATGATCGTGACTGGTGGCGTGAAAAATGGAGACATCATGGGACCGGTTGGTGTTGGAAGTGCCATGAATGATGTACTTGATGAGGCAAAGGAGATCAGTACGACGCGGAAAGAAGCCGTCATTAATGTGATACTGAATCTGCTGAACTGGAGTATTTTGCTGAGCGTGAATCTGGGCATCATGAACCTGCTACCGATTCCGGCACTTGATGGAGGAAGATTGTTGTTCCTGTTTATTGAGGGAATCCGCAGAAAGAAGATTCCGCAGGAGAAAGAAGCGATTGTGAATTTTATTGGATTTGCATTGCTTATGGTATTGATGGTTGTTGTGTTCTTTAACGACATTAAGAATGCATTTTTCTAGGTTTTTATATGTAAAGGGGTTGTGATTATGAGATACGAAACGAAGAAAACACTTCCACATAGAGATACAACAAGAATGGTAAATATTGGCGGCGTTGTAATCGGAGGGGGAAATCCGATCGCAATTCAGTCCATGACGAATACGGAGACATCCGACGTAGCTGCAACTGTAGCACAGATTCTGGAATTGGAGAAAGCGGGATGCCAGATTATCCGTTCTACAGCAAATACGGAGGCGGCTGCAAAAGCATTTGACCGGATTAAGGAACAGATTCATATTCCGATCGTAGCGGATATTCATTTTGATTATCGTCTGGCGATTCTTGCGATGGAATATGGCGCAGATAAGATTCGTATTAACCCTGGAAATATTGGCGGAGAAGAAAATCTGAAGAAGGTTGTGAAAGTGGCAAAGGAACGGAATATTCCAATTCGTGTCGGTGTGAATTCCGGTTCGCTTGAACGCAATCTGGTTGAAAAATATGGTGGTGTGACAGCCGAAGGCATCGTGGAGTCTGCATTGGATAAGGTACGGATGATTGAAGAGTGTGATTATGATAACCTCGTAATCAGCATCAAGAGCTCGGATGTGATGATGTGTGTACATGCACATGAACTGATTGCGGAACAGACAAGCTATCCATTGCATGTTGGAATCACCGAGGCTGGAACGGTCTATCGTGGCAATATCAAGTCCGCGGTTGGACTAGGCATGATCTTGGGACAGGGAATCGGTGATACGATGCGGGTTTCTCTGACTGGAGATCCGGTAGAGGAGATTACGTCTGCCAAACTGATTCTGCGTACATTGGGATTGCGCAAGGATGGAATCGAACTGGTATCCTGTCCGACCTGTGGCAGAACGAAGATTGACCTGATCGGACTTGCAAATGAAGTAGAAAAGCTGATTGCCGGTTATGACCAGTTATCGATTAAGGTAGCGGTTATGGGATGTGCAGTCAATGGACCGGGGGAAGCACGGGAAGCAGATCTTGGAATTGCAGGCGGCAATGGAGAAGGACTTCTGATGAAGCATGGTGAGATTATCAGGAAAGTTCCACAGGATGAACTGCTTATGGCGTTGAAGTACGAGCTGGATCATTGGGAAAAGGAGTAAAACGTGGATAACAAAACATTTTGTAATGTATTTCCGGCTTTTAAGGGTGGAGCGGAGCTTGACGCCCTTTTTTCGGATACGCAGGTAGAGAGTATCAAAACCTACGAGACAAAAAAACAGATGATTGTTACACTGCAAAGTGATCACCTGATTCCATATCATATGATTACCCGTATGGAAGCGCTATTGACACAGCACGCATATCATATGGGAGGCGCAGGAAAGACAATACAGCTGTTTATGAGGTATCATCTTTCGGCGCAGTATGATATCAGACAGATTGCGGAAAATTATAAAGAAAGTCTGTTAGAAGAATTGCGTGGAAGAAGCCGGATTGCGTTTCGTTTGATGAGCCGGGCGGAGTGGTACTATAATGACGATGTGATCAGTATTGCGGTGGAACATTCATCTGTTGCGAAGGAACATGAAAAGCTGATACGGGATTTTCTCGTATCTTATTTTCGTGACCATTTTGGAAAAGAAATCGAAGTTGGGTTCAGTTATTCCTTAGAGCAAAAGACAAAACTGCGCCAGGCGAATGCTTTGCGTTTACAGCAGGAACTTCGGACCATTGAAGAAAAAAATGCAGAATTACAGGCTGCTTCGGATGCTTCGGAAAAAGAGAAAAATGCAGAAGATAAAAAGACTTCTAAGGGTGAAACAAAGCAGATAGAAGCAAAGATGGATGCACAAACGGTGGCACCGAAGTCTGCACAGCCGGTTACGTCCGGTGCGAAACCGGTGGCTGCAGCAGCTAAGTCCTATGGTGCAGGTGCCAGACCGGACCGTAAATTTTCCGGAAAAGGAGATTATGGAAATTATCGTAAGCAACAGGTACAGGATCCGGATGTATTTTATGGAAGAAACTGCGATGCGGATATTGTAAAGATTGAAACATTGGAAGAGGGAACCGGAGAATGCTGTATTCATGGACAGGTAATTAAGATTGAGGAAAAGGAACTCCGAAGCGGAAAGTTTATTATCACAGGTGCAATTACGGATTTTACGGATACCATTATGTTTAAGCTGTTTGTATCGCCGGACGACAAGGAACCATTGCTTGACGAACTGCAACAGGGCAAATTCTATATTATAAAAGGTGTGCCGATCTATGACAGTTACAGCAAAGAGATTACATTTTCTTCGGTGGCAGGAATCAAGCCGGCAAATGATTTCCGGGAAAAACGGATGGACAATGCACTCGAAAAGCGTGTAGAGCTGCATTTGCATACAGTCATGAGTGAGATGGACAGCGTGGTTGGCATAGAGAAAGTAATTGCCCGCGCGAAAGAATGGGGGATGAAAGCACTTGCAATCACTGATCACGGAGTTGTACAGGCCTTCCCGATTGCAAACCATCAGCTCAAAAAAGGTGAGGATTTTAAAATCATCTATGGAGTGGAAGGTTATTTTGTGGATGATGTCAAAGGTCTGATTCAAAATGACAAAGGACAGAATATTGATTCGGAATATGTGGTGTTTGACATAGAAACAACAGGTTTGAGCCCTACAAACAACCGGATCATTGAGATAGGCGCAGTCCGGATCAAGGATGGGAAGATTCAGGATACGTTTTCTGAGTTTGTCAATCCGGAGGTGCCGATACCGTATACAATCACGAAACTGACTTCAATCACGGATGCGATGGTAAAGGATGCGCCTACGATTGAGGTGATTCTTCCAAAGTTTTTGGAATATATCGGTAATGCAAGTGTAGTTGCGCATAATGCTGCTTTTGATACCGGGTTTATACATGAAAATGCGAAGCGCCTGGGACTGGTGTTTGACAGTACGATTGTGGATACGATGACACTGGCTCATATCCTGCTCCCGGAGCTTGGTAAATATACGTTGGATCGTCTGTGCAAGCAGTTTGGTGTTGTCAATGAACATCACCATAGAGCCTGTGATGATGCGGCAGCTACAGCCGAAATCTTCGTTAAGATGATCAAGATGATCAAAGAGAAAGGCATTACTACGATCCATGAGTTAAATGAGGCGGGCGCTGCATCCACCGATGCCATCCGGAAAGCGAAAACCTATCATGGAATCATTCTGGCAGCAAATGAGGTTGGACGTGTGAATCTGTACCGCCTGATTTCTGAGTCACATTTGAATTATTTTAACCGGCGTCCGCGTATGCCGAAAAGCCTGATCAACAAATACCGGGAGGGATTAATCATAGGATCTGCCTGTGAGGCGGGTGAACTCTACCGTGCAGTTTTGTATGGTGAGGGCGAGGATGAAATTACAAGACTTTGTAATTTCTATGATTATTATGAGATTCAGCCGGTCGGAAATAATATGTTCCTGCTTGACGATGAGAAAGCACCCGTTAAGACCGTGGAAGATCTGCAGGATGTGAACCGGAAGATCTGCAATCTTGGCAAGCAGTTTGGCAAGCCGGTTGTTGCGACCTGTGACGTACATTTCCTTGATCCGGAGGATGAGATATATCGACGGATCATGATGGCAGGAAAAGGTTTCCATGATGCAGACAGACAGCCGCCGCTTTATTTCCGGACGACGGATGAGATGCTCGCGGAGTTCCAGTATCTGGGCAGTGATCTTGCAAAGGAAGTAGTTATAACGAATACAAATAAGATTAATGACATGATTGAGCGTATCTCTCCGGTACGACCAGATAAATGTCCGCCGATCATTGATAATTCCGATGAGACATTGACGACAATCTGTTACGACAAAGCACATGAGATCTATGGACCGGATCTGCCGGAAATTGTGGAAGCAAGACTGAAACGGGAACTTCATTCTATTATCTCAAACGGATTTGCAGTTATGTATATTATCGCGCAGAAGCTGGTGTGGAAATCGAATGGAGATGGGTATCTGGTAGGAAGCCGTGGCTCGGTCGGTTCGTCGTTTGTTGCGACGATGGCAGGTATCACCGAAGTAAATCCACTTCCGGCACACTATATCTGCCCGAATTGTTATTTTACTGATTTTGATTCGGATTTTGTGAAACAGTTCGAAGGACAGTCGGGTTGTGACATGCCGGATCGGAAGTGCCCGAAGTGTGGCACGCTGATGAAGAAGGAAGGACATGACATTCCATTTGAGACATTTCTTGGCTTCTACGGGGATAAGGAGCCGGATATTGACCTGAACTTTTCCGGTGAGTATCAGCCGAAGGCACATGCCTATACGGAAGAGCTTTTCGGAAAAGGAAAGGCGTTCCGGGCGGGAACTATTGGTTCACTGGCAGATAAAACGGCTGTCGGTTATGTGTACAAATATTATGAAGAACATGGAGAAACAAAACGACGGTGTGAGATGGAACGTGTGGCGGTTGGTCTGACGGGAGTGAAACGGACAACCGGACAGCATCCGGGAGGCATGATCGTGCTGCCAAAGCATGAAGAGATTTATTCTTTCACGCCGATCCAGCATCCGGCGAACGATACAACGACGGATATAATCACGACGCATTTTGAGTACCATTCCATTGACCACAACCTGCTGAAGCTGGATATTCTCGGGCATGATGATCCGACGATGATTCGCCGCCTGGAGGATCTGACCGGATTGGATGCGAAGACAATTCCACTGGACGACAAGGATGTTATGTCTTTGTTTCATAACACGGAAGCACTTGGTATCAAGCCGGAGGATATTGGAGGCACGAAGCTTGGCACACTTGGCATCCCCGAGTTTGGAACAGACTTTGCGATGCAGATGTTAATTGATGCCGGACCAAAAGCATTTTCCGATCTGGTGCGTATCGCTGGACTTTCCCATGGTACGGATGTATGGCTTGGAAATGCACAGACGCTGATTGCGGATGGAGTCTGTGAGCTTTCTTCTGCAATCTGTACGCGAGATGATATCATGACGTATCTGATTTATCGGGGATTGGAACCGGGACTTGCATTCAATATCATGGAGAAGGTCCGTAAAGGTATCGTTGCAAAGGGAAAATGTGACAAATGGGATGAGTGGAAAGCGGAGATGCGGAAACACGATGTACCGGAATGGTATATGGAGTCCTGCGAGAAGATCAAGTACATGTTCCCGAAAGCACATGCGGTTGCTTATGTTATGATGGGCTGGCGTGTGGCATATTACAAAATCAATTATCCACTTGCTTATTATACGGCGTTTTTCAGTATACGCGCGTCAGCGTTTGATTATCAGCAGATGTGCCTTGGAAAAGAAGCGCTTGAAGAGAACCTGGCGGAGCTGCGGAAGAAAGACAAGAATGCAATGAGCCAGACGGAGAAAGATATGGTGCGGGATATGCGGCTGGTGCAGGAGATGTATGCGAGAGGAATCGAGTTTATGCCGATTGACCTGTACCGGGCAAAGGCAGACCGTTTCCAGATCATAGATGGGAAGATTATGCCAAGCTTTGCATCCATCGCGGGCATGGGATTAAAAGCGGCACAGCAGCTGGAGGAAGCGGCAAAAGGCGGTCCGTTTACTTCAAAGGAGGATATCCGTATCCGGGGAAAAGTATCGAAAACGATTCTCGATGTGATGGGAGATCTTGGGTTGCTGGGAGATCTGCCGGAGACGAATCAGTATGATTTCTTCGGCATGCTGAAATAAAAGAGTTGCTATTTCAGGCTACATATATTAAAATAAAGCCAAATGTTTTTAAATGCGATAAAGAAGGACGTGAGAAAGTGAACAATCAAAATACTCAGGACATCGGAATCATCCATGAATCAAATATAGAGGTATCTGACATTTTGGAACAGGTGTACGAAGCGTTATCCGAGAAAGGATACAACCCGGTTAGTCAGATCGTTGGATATGTGATGAGTGGAGATCCGACCTACATTACCAGTTACAAAAATGCGAGAAGTCTGATCATGAAAGCAGAGCGGGATGAGATCATAGAGGTACTTCTTGAAAATTATATTGAGACACGGCTCAAGTAGAAACACCCAGAGGCGGGCTTAGGCTTGACAAAAGGAGCAAAACAGTATGAGAATCCTTGGATTGGATTATGGTTCAAAAACGGTTGGCGTTGCATTGTCTGATGCAACCTGTTTGATTGCACAGCCGTTGGAGACGATTGAAAGAAAACAGGAAAACAAATTAAGACAGACCTATGCAAGGATTGAAGCGCTTGTGGTGGAGCACGACGTGGATAAGATTGTACTTGGACTTCCGAAGATGATGAATAACACGGAAGGACCAAGAGTACAGGCAACGAGAGAATTTGCGGAGAATCTGGAACGGAGAACCGGGTTGCCAATTATTTTTGAAGATGAACGGCTCACGACGGTGGAAGCAAACCGTATTCTGGAAGCAACCGGCGTGTGCGTGAGCGGAAGAAAAGAACACATTGACAAGATGGCGGCAGCTATCATATTACAGAGTTATCTGGATCGAGAGGCACATAAAAAAGATGAGTGAGAAGATTACGTTTGAAACCGAAGATGGAGATATCGAGTTGTATGTATTAGAACAGACAACGCTTTTTGGAGTGAACTACATTCTGGTGACAGATGACGAAGAAAGTGAGGATGGCAGCTTCTTCGTACTGAAAGAAGAACCGGATAGTGAAGGAGATGTCGTTTCTTACGCAGAAGTAGAAGATGAGAACGAATTGAAGGCAGTAATCAGGATTTTTGATGAGCTGTTGGAAGACATTGATTTGGAGGTTTAGTTTAGAATGAAACAGAATAATAAGTCGGTGAAGATCATTCCACTTGGGGGATTGGAACAGATCGGAATGAACATTACCGCGTTCGAGTATGAGGACAGTATTATTGTCGTTGACTGTGGACTTGCATTTCCGGAAGATGAGATGCTTGGTATCGATCTTGTCATCCCGGATGTCACATACTTAAAGGAAAATGCGGACAAGGTAAAAGGACTTGTGATCACGCACGGACATGAGGATCATATCGGTGCGATTCCGTATATAGAAAATGAAGTAAATATGCCGATATATGCAACCAAACTGACGATGGGACTGATCGAGCATAAGCTTCGCGAACATGGGAATATTAACAACGTCAGAAGAAAAATCGTAACACATGGACAGATGATCACACTTGGTGCGTTCCGTATCGAGTTCATCCGCACGACACATTCCATTGCGGATGCGGCTGCACTTGCAATCTATACACCAGCCGGAATCATCGTGCATACCGGAGATTTCAAGGTGGATTACACACCTGTTTTTGGTGAGGCAATCGATCTTCCGAGGTTTGGTGAGCTTGGAAAGAAGGGTGTACTTGCACTGATGGCGGATTCTACAAATGTGGAGCGCCCCGGATATACACCATCTGAGAAGACAATCGGCAAAGTGTTTGATCATTTGTTTGATGATAACGAAGACCATCGGATCATCATTGCGACATTTGCATCGAATGTTGATCGTGTACAGCAGATTATTAACTCTGCATATAAATATGGCAGAAAGGTTGTTGTTGAGGGACGAAGCATGGTAAATGTCATTCAGACGGCTTCGGAACTTGGCTATATAGATATACCGGATAACACACTGATTGAGATCGATCAGATCAAGAACTATCCGGACGAACAGGTTGTTTTGATCACAACCGGAAGTCAGGGCGAGAATATGGCAGCGCTTTCACGGATTGCAGCTAGTATTCATAAACAGATTACGATTAAACCGGGCGATGTGGTTATCTTCTCATCCAGCCCGATTCCGGGAAATGAGAAGGCAATCTTCAAGGTTATTAACGAGCTTGAGATGAAGGGAGCCCATGTAATCTTCCAGGATACGCATGTTTCCGGACATGCCTGTCAGGAAGAATTAAAACTGATGTATGCACTTACAAAACCGAAATATGCAATTCCGGTGCATGGTGAGTATCGTCATCTAAAACGGCATGCAGAGCTTGCGGTAGAGATGGGAATACCAAAGGAAAATGTCAGGATTTTGTCTGCCGGAGATGTGTTGACAATCGGGGAAGATACTTTTGATGTAACCGGAAAGGTACAGGCACAGGGAATCCTTGTGGATGGACTTGGCGTTGGTGATGTAGGAAATATCGTATTACGGGATCGTCAGCAGCTTTCAGAGAATGGTCTTTTGATCGTTGTTGTGACGTTAGAGGCTGGAAGCAATCAGCAGGTTGCCGGACCGGATATTGTATCTCGCGGATTTGTCTATGTACGTGAGGCAGAGAACCTGATGGATGAGTGCCGGGAGGTTGTACAGGAGGCGTTGGACAACTGCTTAGACCGGGGAATTACTGACTGGGGCAAGTTGAAGAATACAATTCGGGATGCTCTGAGTGATTTCCTTTGGAAGAAGATGAAGCGAAGTCCAATGATTCTGCCGATTATTACAGAGGTTTAATATGAGACAGGTTATTAACGAGAGTAAACAATTGAATGAACATATTCGGGCGTCGCAGGAATACTGCACATATCTTAAAACGAAGCAGGCACTGCTCGAGAATGAAGAATTGAGCAGACATCTTCAGGAATTTCGTGCAAAGAATTACGAGCTTCAGAATCGGCAGGGGGTAAACCCTTACGATGAAATGATAGAACTGACAAAGGAATATGACGAACTGTTGCATAACTCGATTGTGAGTGATTTTTTGCAGGCGGAACAGCAGATCTGCAAATTGCTGCAGCAGGTGTTTGATTCCATAGCAGAAGGATTGGAGTTTGATTACATCAATGAGTGAAAATGTGAAGAAAACAACAAATGGAACAGCAAAGAAAAAAGCGGGTAAGAAAAGCGTGCGAAAGAAAGAGGAGAATCTTCGCAAGGGACTGAAGAATTCTTCCGGGTTTATGTTCAGCTTATTTGTCAATGTGCTGATTGTATTTTTGATTGTTAAGCTTTTTACATATTCTTTTAATTTTGCATATGGCGTATTTGGCAATGTTGCATTCCATCCGGGAAGCCAGCAGTATATCGTGGTTGATATTCCGGCGGATTCTTCGATTATGGAGATTGGCAGTGCTTTACAGGATGCAGAGATTATCGAGGATAAATATGTCTTTTACGCAAAGGTGAAGGTAAAAGGCTATGGCAACAAGATTACAAGCGGCAAATACCATTTGTCGGCAAGCATGACCTACGATGAGATCTTGCAGATTATCTGTAATATTGATACAAGCAGCGACGAGGATAATGAATAAATATGAATGAGTTTGCGAGAATTACTTCTTTTGTCCGTTCGATGGCGAAGGAAGATGCCGGAGCATTAGGAGAATTGTACCGGGATGCCGTAAGACGCGGTGTTCCGGTTATCCGACCGGAGGCAAGAGAATTATTAAAGACACAGTTACTATTGAGAAAGCCGAAGCATGTTCTGGAGGTCGGAACAGCCGTCGGCTATTCTTCTATCTATATGACGGGATTTCTGCCAGAGGGAGCGAAGATTACAACACTGGAATTGAGTGAGGAGCGCACCGCGGAAGCAAGGGAAAACATCAGACGGCTCGGAAAAGAAACACAGATTCAAGTAATCTGCGGAGATGCGGCAGAGACATTGAAGACACTTCCGGATGACGCATATGAGTTTGCGTTTGTGGATGCGGCAAAGGCACAGTATATATATTATCTGCCGGATGTGCTGCGTGTGCTCTCGCCGGGCGGCGTGATCGTGTCTGATAATATCCTGCAGGAAGGGGAAGTACTGGAATCCCATTTTCTTGTAGAGAAACGGAACCGTACGATTCATGACCGGATGCGGGAATATCTGTATGTGATCACACATGATGAACGGTTGGAGACAGCTATTTTGCCAGTTGGTGATGGCATGGCAATCTCGGTTGTGCAGGGAAAATAAAATATAAAATATCAGGATAGTTGGTATGTGCATGATTTCACTGAGAAATCAGGATACATACGAAATGAAAGAGGATTGAATATGGATAAGTTAGAAAAACCGGAATTATTGATACCTGCCGGAAGTCTGGAAGTATTGAAGGTGGCAGTTGCCTACGGCGCAGACGCGGTCTATATTGGCGGCAAGAACTATGGACTTCGTGCGAAAGCCGGGAATTTTACAATCGAAGAAATGCATGAGGCGGCAGACTATGTGCATGCACATGGAGCCAAACTGTATGTGACGGTAAATATATTTGCACACAATGAAGATATTGAGGGAATTAAGGCATATTTCCATGAACTGAAAGAGACGGGACTTGAAGAAAAGATTGATGCATTTATCATTTCTGATCCGGGTATTTTTACACTTGCGAAAGAAATCCTGCCTGGTATCGAAATCCATGTCAGTACGCAGGCAAATAATACTAATTATCTGATCTATGATTTCTGGAGAAAACAGGGAGCTACCCGCGTGGTAGCGGCACGAGAGCTTTCTTTGAAGGAAATTAAAACCATCCGGGAACATATTCCGGCAGATATGGAGATTGAAGCATTTATGCATGGAGCGATGTGTATCTCTTATTCTGGAAGATGTCTGCTCAGCAGTTATTTTACAGGCAGAGACGCAAATCAGGGCGCTTGTACGCATCCGTGCCGTTGGAAATATGCGGTTGTGGAAGAAAAACGTCCAGGCGAGTATCTTCCGGTGGAGGAAGATGACCGGGGAACTTATATCTTCAATTCCAAGGACCTGTGTATGATTGAGCATATCCCGGATATGATTGACGCAGGAATCAATTCCTTTAAGGTAGAGGGACGTATGAAGACTGCTTTGTATGTGGCAGTTGTTACCCGGACGTATCGGGAAGCGATTGACGATTATTATACATCCAGGGAATTATATGAGAGTAAGATGGAACATTACCGACAGGAGATTGCAGCATGTACGTTCCGTCAGTTTACAACCGGATTTTATTATGGAAAGCCAAATGAGGAGACACAGATTTATGATTGCAATACCTATGTGAAGAATCGTGTGTATCTCGGCATGGTTGAGGACGTGACAGAAGCGGGCGAGCTGGTGCTCCACCAGAAGAACAAATTCTGCGTGGGAGATATCGTCGAGGTTATGGCGTTTGACGGCGAGAACGAGGATGTGGAGGTGCTCTCTATTCACGACGAACACGGCACAGAGATGGAATCTGCACCGCATCCAAAACAATTACTTTATGTGAAGGTTTCCGATTCTGGGAAGATCAGAAAAGGCATGATCATACGCACAAGGCACTGCGCAGCTTAAGCAGTGCCTTTTTTTCTATGCGTGATACATAAGACCGTGAGATGTGCAACAGATTGGAAATCTCTTTCTGTGTGAGTTCCCGGTTGTCAAACAGCCCATACCGGAGTGTGATTACCTGCTGCTCGCGGGTATCTAATATTTTTGTAAAAATTTCATTGATATTCCTCAGACTTTCCGAAGTGATGATATTGGACAATACGTTTTCTTCGTCCATACGTATGACATCCATCAGACTGATTTCGTTCCCTTCCCGGTCGGTACCGATCGGTTCATACAAAGATATTTCACGTGCCTCTTTGCGTTCCTGACGAAGCCGCATAAGAAGTTCATTTTCGATACAGCGGCTGGCGTATGTGACAAGCTTTGAACCTTTGTCGGTATCATATGTATTGATGGCTTTGATTAGTCCGATTGTACCGATGGAAATCAGATCTTCCATGGAACGGTTTCCGGTCTGATATTTCTTGACGATATGTGCGACGAGACGCAGATTGTATTCTACAAGGATATTGCGCGCGGAAAGATCGCCCGCCTTCGCCTTTTGCAGGTAATGCGATTCCTCTTCGGGAGAGAGCGGGTGATGAAATGTCTGCATGGCTGCCTCGCTATCCCTCTTTGTATATACTATGACGAATGATGGGAAATAGTGCTTTTCCATAAATAAAAACCAGATTGGCGGCAACCACTTATCCACAAAATGCAAGTATTTGTTGCATATTCTAAAATCTATTTACAAACTGATAAAAGGCATGTTACACTCGGATTGTTGTCGAGAATCGTTGTTCTGGCGTAGTTCGGTAACAGTCTGTTTATTATTCAATTTCTAATTTGATTCATCAAATAACTATTTACCCATTAACAAAAAAATACAGGAGGAAATCAATATGAACAATACCAGCTATTATTTGACCGTTGATGCGCTGGAACGGGATATGAAGAGATATCCGGACGTCTATGCAAGCTATAAGATGATGGATGAACCGTGGAAACAAAGGTTCGTTGATTACATGATGGGAAGGAAGACAATGCCACTTACCTATGATCCGTTTTTTAAGTGCATTTTCAACCCGGACATCCACCCAGAATGGCTGTCGAGACTGCTCAGTGCGATTATTGGCGAGGCAGTCACCGTCGAGGCAGTGCTTCCGTCGGAAGACACAGCTATCTCTGTAGACTCACTTTTGATCATGGATATCATCGTGCGGCTTTCAGATGGTGCATTGGCAAATGTCGAGATCCAGAAGATTCCATATCAGTTTGCCGCGGAGCGGATATCGTGCTATTCGTCGGATTTGCTGCTTCGTGAGTATACACGCCTGAAGCAGAACAGGAATTTCATGTATTCGGATATGAAGAAGGTGTATACGATCGTACTATATGAGAAAACAAGTGCAGTGTTCAAGGATGGATGTCTGGATGGTGCATATCTGCATCATGGGAAAACAAAATTTGATACCGGATTAAAGCTGGAACTGCTGCAGGAATATTTCATGATAGCTCTTGATGTATTTGGCGAAAAAAGATATACTGAAGACACAAACATGGATAGTCAGGATGATCTGGACGGCTGGCTTTCAATCCTGACTGCGGAGACGATGGCGGATGTGGAATATGTAATTCGATCTTATCCGTGTAGCAAGGCAATATTTTAAGAAATGAGCGAATACATAGAAAATCCTAAGGAGGTGCTGCTTATGTTTTCAGAGGCATTAAAGATTGCAGATAAAAATACAGTCAAATATATGATGGAAGAACTGCAGGATAAGCTGAACGAATCCGAAGAAGAACGTAAGCAGGCGGAGAACAAACAGAGACAGGCGGAGAACAAACAAAAACAGGCGGAAGAAGAATTGCTGCAATCAAGGAAAAATGAACGGAAACTTGAAGAAGAAATCATAAAACTCCGGGCACAGTTAGAAAAGAAATGATGGAATGAAATATATTGAGAGGAAAAATGCTGGAAATTAAGAAAAGACAGTCTAATTTAGAATTATTTAGAATTGTTTCTATGTTTGTTATTGTTGCACATCATTATGTTGTAAATTCTGGATTGCTCAACTGTGTTACAGCATATTCGACGCATGATTTGCTGATACTCGTGTTTGGATGGGGTGGAAAAACAGCGATAAACTGCTTTGTATTGATTACAGGATATTTTATGTGTACTGTTGATTTGGATTTGAAGGACAAAAAATCAGTTAGAACATATCTGGTGAAATTGCTGCGGCTGATTGCAGAAATAGAATTTTACAATATAAGCATATATTTTATCTTTCTACTAACCGGTTATCAGAAATTTGACATTCTGGATTGTTTTAAAGCTTTTATGCCGATTGATTCGATTCGTGATGGTTTTACATCATGTTTTTTGACGTTTTATCTGATAATACCATTTCTTGCCAAATTCACGCAGAGAATGTCTGAACAGGAACATAGATATCTGATAGGCGTGTTGTTATTAATATATACAGTATTTCCATCAGTGGGGATGGATGTTTCGTTTAATTATGTGACTTGGTTTAGCGTTTTGTTTATTATTGCATCATATATCCGGTTACATTCTACAGATTCTTGTATTATTCAGGAAAAATATTTTAACGAAACACGTCTTTGGGGATGTTTAACATTATTGATGCTTATGATATCTTGGGCAAGTATATTGTCGGTTCGATATAACGATTTATATTTTTATGTATCAGATGCAAACAAGATTTTAGCATTAAGCACAGCAGTTTGTGCATTTATGTTCTTTAAAAACCTGAATGTTCCATATAGCAGGGTGATAAATAAGATCGCAGCCTCTACATATGGAGTTTTAGTGATCCATGCAAATTCTGACACGATGAGACAATGGCTTTGGAAGGATGTGTTTAATAATGTAGGTCACTATGAAAAAACATTTCCGTATGCAATTGGAGTAGTGTGTCTGGTTTATATCGTGTGTACATTAATTGATATGTTGAGAATAAATGTTTTAGAGAAGCCTATTTTTAAAGTTGATAGGAGATAGTCGAATGCCTATAGATAAGAATTCGGAAAGAAAAAAAGTAATTAGCGGTTTTTTTTGGAAATTTGGAGAAAGAATCATCGTTCTTGGAACTTCTTTTTTTGTTACAGTAATATTATCCAGATTACTGTCGCCATCGGAATATGGTATAGTCGCTATGGCATTGGTTGTAATAAATATTGCAGATGTATTTGTTACAGCCGGATTGGGTAATTCTCTTATACAGAAAAAAAATGTGAATTCGAAAGACTATTCGAGTGCGTTTTATTTAAATATTATTATTTCTGTAGTAATATATGTCTGCGTTTTTTTTGCTGCACCAATAATCGAAAAATTCTTTCATTACCGTGACTTTACGGCGGTGATAAGAGTTCTCTGTCTTAGGATACCGATTGCTGCAGTCAATTCTGTTCAGTGTGCATATATTTCAAGAAATATGCAGTTTAAACTGTTTTTTGGAGCAACGCTATGGGGAACACTGATATCTGGAGGAGCAGGAGTTGCTCTTGCTTTATCGGGATTTGGTGTATGGGCATTGGTGGTGCAGTATCTGCTGAATGCGGTGATTGACACATGCATATTATGGGTTCGGGCAGGTTGGAGACCTACAAAGGAATTTGATATAGCAACAGGAAAAGGTCTTTTTCGTTATGGGTGGAAATTGATGGTTTCCGGGTTACTGGATATGACCTATAGTCAGATTCGGAATTTGATTATCGGAAAAAAATATTCAGCTGCAGATCTTGCATATTATACGAATGGATCCCAGTATCCGCAGGCTGCAACATCGGCAATCAGTACATCCATAAGTAGCGTGCTGTTTCCTGTATTGTCTAAAAAACAGGAGACAGTGGATTCGGTAAAACAAATTACGCGACGTGCGGTCAGCATCAGTTCGTATCTGCTCTGGCCGGTGATGCTTGGGATTATAGTTGTTGCACCGTCTTTTATTATGGTGTTTTTGACTGATAAATGGCTGCCGTGCGTTCCGTTTATTCGGATTGCGTGTATCGCATATGGATTTTGGCCTGTTCACACTGCGAATCTGGAAGCGTTAAAAGCAACCGGACACAGTGATATCTTTTTGAAACTGGAAATTATTAAATGCAGTATAGCGATTGCGATTTTATGTCAGGCTATGAGATATGGAATTATAGCGATTGCATTCAGTGCGGTGGTCACATCCATCGTATCGTGCTTTATAAATGCATATCCGAATGTTAAAATATTGAAATATACATATCTGGAGCAGATATCGGATATTATGTCATCCATGATCAAATCCGCTGCAATGGCAGTTATTATATGGGGGATTGGAACACAATTAGAAAATAATCTGGTGCGGTTATGCGTGCAGATTGCGGCAGGGATTGTTGCATATTTTGCAATTTCGTTGATGACGAAAGATACAAATTTTAATTATTTGAAGAATCTGGTAAGGTGAGAGATGGATAATATAAAAGTCAGCATTTGCTGTGTTACATATAATCATGAGAAGTACCTTCGTGAAGCGTTAGATGGGATTTTAATGCAGAAGGTGAATTTTGAATATGAAGTCATTATTGGCGATGATCATTCTACAGATGCAAGTCAGGATATCATTCGTAGTTATCAGGATAAATTTGGAAAAAGAATGATTGCTTTTTTGGGAGATAAAAATATTGGAGCAAATGATAATTATGCAAGGGTGCAGTCGTGCTCACGGGGAGAATATGTAGTTGTATTGGAAACAGATGATAAATGGACAGATCAGTATAAATTACAAAAACAGGTCGATTATCTGGATGCACATCCCGAAGCTGTTGCAGTTGCACATAGATGTCAGGTAATTGACCAGAATTCAAACCGGATTGATATTGTGTACCCGGATTGCAAGAATAAGAAGTATACATTGAGACATTTTAGAAAATGGATTATGCCGGGACAGACAACATCAATCATGTATCGGAATTATCATACAAGAGATATAGGGGTAGACAAGGATTTTATATACAGGTGTTCGGAGCTTGGACCGGGGGATCGGTCGAAGATATTTTCTCTGCTCAGTGTTGGAGAGATTCATTGCCTGCCAGATGTTTTAAGCGAATATAGATTGGTCAGACATAGTGGAAACAGTTTTTCTGCAACCAATAAATTAAAATATAAAGATTATGCAGATTATTGGAAATGCTTTGTCACTTTTTCGGAAGAAAAAAGATTGCCTAAGAGTTTTGTAGATACTGCATACGCCATGTATATGGAGGCTATGCTGGCAAGCTGTTTTATACAACATGATATATCCATGAAAGAAATAAAAAAAGTATTGAAGATTCATAAGAACTGGGTAAAAATTTTTGGATATATTCTTGGACATATAAACCGTGTTATGTTTAATTGTGTGAAGGGATTTTTTAATGGAAAAGAATATTTGTAACAGAATATTGCTTACTGCGATCGGGTCAGTTTCATCAAAGGTCGTTTGCGAAAATATCAGGAAGAAAGGGAATGTCAGGATATATGGATGTGATATATATCCGGAGGTATATCTTTCGCAGGCACCATGGTTTGATGTATTTTATCAGGTGCCGAAGGTATCAGAACATGAGGCATATTGGGCGTGCATAAAGAAAATATGTTTGGAAAATAAAATAGATGTGGTTGTTCCTTTGATCGATGTAGAAGTAGATTTCTTGAATCAACATCGAAACTGGTTTAAAGAGAAAGAAATCATTCTGGCGATGACAGGCAGTGAATCCGTTTTGCTGGCAAGAGATAAAAAAGAAATGATGGATTTTGTTGATGAACAGTGCCTGAAGGGCATTAAAACAATTCCGACATATTATATCAACTCAAAAACAGAAGCAAATACAATACAGTTTCCGGTTGTGTGTAAACCGGCAGATGGTCGAAGTAGTCAGGGGTTACGGATAATCGAAACAAAAGAAGAACTATTTGCGATGCGGACAGTACTAAGCAGGCAGAAATATGTAGTTGAGCCGTATATCTGTGGAAACAGGATTGTAGTAGATGTTTTACGAAATGCGAATTATAATGAGTGTGTGGCTGTAGCAAGAAAAGAACTAATCAGTACACCGCATGGGTGTGGGCTTTCTGTATATGTATACAGGGATGCGGTTCTTGAACATGCATGCATGGAATTGGCAGAAAAAATGCATGTGAATGGTTGCGTAAATTATGAGTTTTTGCAAGATGAAAAAGGTGATTATTATTTTTTGGAGTGCAATCCGAGGTTTTCAGCAGGAGTAGTATTTTCTGCTATGGCAGGATATGATTTTGTGTGTAACCATCTGCGATGTTTCAGACAGGAACATATAGATGATTTTGACGGAATTAAAGAACAATATATTGCCAGAAACTATGTGGAGTATGTTACGGGGGTAAAAGATGAATAATAATGTTTACGAACAGATATCCGGAAGTTCATTAAATATATACATATGGGGCGCCGGATCTATGGCGCGGGAAGTATACTATAGATTACAGGAGCATGGTATATGTGTGAAAGGGTTTGTGGTAAATGTAAAAGTGAAACCTGCAGATGAGGTGACATTTTTACCAATTGAGGATATAGAAGAAATAGAAAAGTCGGGAGTAGATATAGACATTGTTTGCGGACATGGACATTTTGAAAAAATATCAGATATGTATGCGTATGAATGTGTTCGAAAAGTCTATGTGATTCCGAATCCATATGTTCAATATCAGGGACCGGGAGAAAGCTGGGTGAATGAACATAAAGATGAAATTCTATCTACGCTGGATGGATTGGACGAGATATCCCGTGAATGTGTGGATTCGTATTACGAAGTACAAAATACAGGTGATGTATCTTGCCTTTTAAATAGAAATTTATATGTGGAAGATATATTCAACTATGATAAATTGGAAATCGGATATGACGAGGTCTATGTTGATATTGGGGCATATACAGGGGATACAGTACAAATGTTCAAAAAACATTGTAATTCCCGGTATGCGAAAATTATAGCAATTGAACCAAATAAAAGGGCATATCGGAGCCTTTGTGAAGATACAGCATGTGATGATCGAATTGTAACATACAATTGTGCGTTTGGTAAAATAAATGGTAAAACACTGATTGATACAACGGCTATGCAGTCATCGCATGTGAGTGAGTCCGGGGATACGGAAGTAGAAGTATACAGATATGATGATTTGCTATTGGATGAAAGCGTGACAATTATGAAAATATTTGTTCCGTTTATGGCTTTGGATATTTTGCAAGGTGCAAGAAAAAGTATTGAACGCTATAAGCCACGCTTGATTGTAAATGTAGGAGCTGATGATGGGACTCATATTTTAGATGTAATTAAATGGATGGAACAACTCCATGCAGGATATACAATCTCTGTAAGATATGATTTCCCGATGCCAACCAGATTATGTGTGTTTGCAACAAAGTAAGGGGGCTTATTTATGCCATACGATATATATGTAACAAAAGCGTCTCTTCCACCTATGGAGGAATACATAGAAGAGGTCAGATCTGTCTGGGATACGCACTGGTTGACGAATATGGGAGAAAAGCATGAACAGCTTCAAAATATGTTAAAAGACTACCTGGATGTTGATAACATTGAACTGCTTGTAAATGGACATATGGCACTGGAAATGACATTGCAGGCAATGAATCTGCAGGGAGAGGTTATAACAACGCCATTTACGTTTGCGTCCACAACACATGCGATTGTCCGCAATAATCTTGAACCGGTTTTTTGTGATATAGATGAGCAGACTTATACGATGGATGTCAGCAAAATTGAAAGTCTGATTACGGAACGTACCTGTGCGATTTTGCCGGTTCATGTATATGGAAATATATGTAACACAGAAGAAATCGATCGAATTGCACATAAATATGGACTTAAGGTTGTGTATGATGCAGCACATGCATTTGGAGAAACTTATAAAGGGAAAAGTGTAGGTTTGTATGGCGATGCATCCTGCTTTAGTTTTCATGCAACGAAGGTTTATAATACGATTGAGGGTGGCGCAGTTTGCTATCGAAGAGAGGAATTGGGACAGAAGCTGTACGAATTAAAGAATTTTGGTATACATGGTCCGGAGGATGTGAATGCAGTTGGCGCAAATGCAAAAATGAATGAATTCTGCGCGGCAATGGGAATCTGTAATTTACGTCATGTGGATGAAGAAATAACAAAACGAAAGACATTGTATGAACATTACATGGAAAGACTGAAGGATACAGCAGGCCTACAATTGAATGAGATTCAATCGCATGTAAGATCGAATTATGCTTATTTCCCGGTTGTATTTGATGAAACTATATTTGGCGTAAGCAGAAATGAAGTATACGATTATCTGGCAGAAGCAGGTATATATACAAGAAAATATTTTTATCCTTTAACGAATACTTTCGCATGTTTCGAAAATAAATACAATGTAGATGATACGCCGGTTGCACGTAAGGTGGCAAACCGTGTTCTGACATTGCCGTTATATTCGGATTTGGATGTCCGGGATGTAGATCGGATCTGCAATCTGTTGTTACAATGCCGTTTTGACAAAAAATGATACGAGGGGTGAATGATATGGAACCGATATTGTTCTTAGTAATTCCATGTTATAACGAGGAAGAAGTCCTTCCTGAGACAAACCGGTGCGTAGGAGATAAACTCAGACGGATGATAACCGATGGAGTCGTTTCAGGAAAAAGCAGAATATTGTATGTGAATGATGGATCTCAGGATTGTACATGGGAGATCATACAGGAGTTATATCGACAGGATGAATACGTGACAGGTATTACCCTGTCAAGAAACAAAGGACATCAGAATGCACTTTTAGCAGGACTTATGACAGCGAAGGAATATGCCGATATTGTAATCTCCATGGATGCAGACCTGCAGGATGATGTGGAAGTGCTGGATAAATTTGTGGAGGAATATAAAAAGGAAAACGATATTGTATATGGTGTTCGGAAATCGAGGAAAAAAGACACGGCATTTAAACGATGTACGGCGTTGGCGTTTTATAAACTGATGCGGGCATTTGGCGTGAATATGGTATACAATCACGCGGATTACAGGCTGATGTCAAAACGGGCGTTAGATGGACTGGAGAAATTCCGGGAGGTTAATTTGTTTCTTCGTGGAATTGTGCCTATGATCGGATATGCATCATCTACGGTAGAGTATGACCGTGGAGAACGCGCGGCGGGAGAGTCGAAATATCCGTTCCGTAAGATGTTCCGCTTTGCAGTTGAGGGAATCACTTCCTGCAGTGTGAAGCCGATTCGGATGATTACAGCGATGGGACTGCTTGTAAGCTTTCTGAGTGTTGTGTATCTGATATACATATTGATTGGAAACGCCATGGGCTATACGATCAAGGGCTGGACGACAGTTATGGTAGTTATGCTCATTCTTGGAGGGTTTCAGATTTTCAGTATTGGAATTGTTGGTGAATATATCAGTAAGATATATCTGGAGGTAAAAGACCGGCCGCGATATATCATTGAGGACACAAAGATAAAATAACTGTGTTAGGGGTGTACAATGGAAAGAGAAGAGCAGCTTGCAAAAGCAAAATCGATATGTATAAGGATAATACCCTATCTGATCTATTTTCTGGTGCTCTTGTTCTATCATATTTATGGTTATCAGATGGATGGCGATGATCAGTATGTCGTCTCTGTTCTGAAACCATCTTTAAAGCAGGAACTGCCAGGATTGATGAAACGAAGCTGCGAGGGCTGGAGCTCCCGTGTGTTGATCAACCCGCTTATCTGGATTTTATTGCATCTGGATATTCGTGTGTGGGGCACATTGGATATTCTGGTATTGATGGTGGGGCTCTGGTGCGTGATCCGCTTGTGTAATCCGGATAGATTAAATGACAATAATATGATAATTCTGGGTGTGGTCCTACTGTTTCCGTTTGATAATTTCCAGGAGGTGGGCTGGGTAGTCACATCGGTAAGCTATGCGTGGCCGTTGGTGGCAGCTCTGCTTGCGTGCATGACAGTGAAGCACTTTTTTGAGCATCAGAAGAATAGCTGGTGGTCTGTAGTTCCCATGTGCCTGCTGACAGTATTTGCAGTGAACAAAGAAGAATTGTCGGTCACGCTGGCGATTATATTTATATATACAGTATTTCTTTCTATCCGGGAAAAAAGACCGGATGGAGTGGTATATATACAGACAGTTATATCAGTTTTTGGCATCCTTTTCCATTTGTTTAACGCAGGAAACCGGGGACGTAGTAGTACATTTACGGAAGATGCACACATGACAGGGGTGGATAAGCTATGTATGGGATTTATCTCAACATTGCACCATTTGTTCTTTGATGAAGAAAGAAACTATTTTTTCTTATGCATGTGTATATTGATCTGTATTGTAACTTGCATGATGCAGACAAAACAGTGGGTGAAGACAATCTCGGTAATACCATTGCTGTTATGTGCGGTATCGATGATTACAGGTGTATTTTCAGACGCGGTGGAGTGTGACACATGGAGAGATACACGATTGATTCTACCGGTTGTACTTGCACTGCTTGGCGTTACATGTATTCTGATCTGCATGTATCAGATTCTGCAGGACAGACAGAAATTCCTGACTGTGTTTATGCTTTTGTTTGCCGGGTTTGCCGGGAGGATGGCGGTCGGCTTTTCAGGGATAGGACTATCAGCGTTTATACGCACTTATACATTTTTATATTATATTATATTAGGAGTTGTGGCATGGTTTGTTATCAAATGTGAAGATGATACAACGGTACTGATGAAGAAAAAAATACTTTTAAATCGTGTGATCCTGTGGTTTGCGATTATAAGTATTGTCAGAGCAATCTTTGCGCTGGCTATTGTGTAATAAGAAGAGAGAAGGCTTGAAATATGGAGAAGGACAGAGAAAAAAAGACAGGCAGACATACGTTTGTTGTCTGTGCATATAAACAGTCAGAATATCTGGAGACGTGCGTGCGTTCTGTGTTAAGGCAGACTATACAATCGAAGGTGGTTATGTGTACATCGACGCCAAATCATCATATAGAAACGATAGCAAAAAAATATAGACTGAAATTGTATATCCGGGAGGGGGAAAGTAATATCCGGGATGATTGGAATTTTGCGATATCCTGTGCGGATACACCTTTGGTTACGATTGCACATCAGGACGACATCTATCATAGTCACTATGTGGAATCTATGCTCCATGCATTTGCTGCCCGTTCGGATGCAACGATATTTTTTTCCGGATATCGGCCGGTCAAGAATGGAATCGTATCGTTGGATGCGAATTGTATTATACGAGCCATGCTGCGTGCACCGATGTGTGTGGACAGGCTTGCAGGTATCCGCTTTTTTAAAAGGCTGATTTTTTCGCTTGGTAACAGCGTCTGCTGTCCGACGGTCACATATGCGGTGGATCGAGTGGGAAAGCCTGTATTTACATCATCCTATAAGTATAATATCGACTGGGATACATTCCGGAAACTGGCACAGCTTCCGGGGAGCTTTGCATATGATCCGCATGCGCTGGTCGGATATCGGGTCCATGCTGGGGCGACCAGCAAACAATATATTGATAACACCGGACGCTTTGAAGAGGATAAGCGGATGTTTACTGAGATCTGGGGGAGAACGATCGCACAGATGCTTATGAAATTATATACCAGGGCGTATGACACATATAAGGACTGAAAATGACAAAATTATGGTAAAATAATTGTTTTTTTTTCAAATAGGCTATGTTATAATTAAAACACTATAAATTTTAATGAGAGGGTATTGCTATGCGGATAACTGGAGGAAGAAAGAAAATTCGTATAGGTGATTTGCTTGTTGAAGCGGGGGCTATTACGGAAGAAGAGCTTCAGGAGGCACTTGCCTATCAGAAAGAGAACGGTGGCAGGATCGGAAATGTAATCATGGAGCTTGGTTTTATCAGCCAGGAACTGTTGATCACAGTACTGACCACACAGATGGGAATTGATTATATTGAATTGAAAGCCTGCAAGCTGGATGAGGATCTGCTGAAACAGATACCGGAGAACCTGGTCAATAAGTATAAGGCACTTCCGATTGGATATGATGAAGCGAATCCGAACATCCTGCGTGTAGCGATGGTTGATCCGATGGATCTGAACGCAATCGATGATATCGGTATTGCGATGAATGCGCAGGTGGAACCATTGCTTGCGATGGAAGACGATGTCATGGAGGCAATCGGCAAGTATTTCGGTAATGCACAGGCGATGGAGGCTGCGGAGCAGTACCGGAAAGAAATGCAGGAGAACGGTATGACCGAAGCCGATCAGGATGCGATCAATGAGGATGTTGAGAATTCCCCAATCGTTCTTCTTGTAAAACAGATTATCGAGGGTGGTGTCAGACAGAGAGCTTCCGATATTCATATTGAACCACTGGAGAGCAGTGTACGTGTCCGGTATCGAATCGATGGTGCGTTAAAGCATGTTATGACCTATGATATTGGTCTTCTGGCAGGTATCAGTGCCCGTATCAAGATCATTGGCGGCATGGATATCGCAGAGAAGCGTAAGCCGCAGGATGGTCGTATCACAATTATGGTAGACCGTAGAGAGTATGATGTCCGTGTATCTATCCTGCCTACGGTTTACGGCGAGAAAACCGTTATGAGACTTACATCCAAGGATGGTCTTACAAAACCGAAGAGCGCCCTTGGATTTGGACCAAAGGAATTAAAGGTATTTGATGGTATCCTGAGTAACCCGCATGGAATCATTCTGGTTACAGGACCTACAGGATCCGGTAAATCAACAACACTGTACACATCGCTGAGTGAGTTGAACACGGAAGATGTTAACATCATCACAGTTGAAGATCCTGTCGAGGCGAATATCGACGGTATCAATCAGGTACAGGTAAATGTAAAAGCAGAGCTGACCTTCGCGGCGGCACTTCGATCCATCCTTCGTCAGGACCCGGATATTATTATGATCGGAGAGATTCGAGACGGTGAGACAGCGCAGATCGCGGTACAGGCGGCTATCACCGGACACCTGGTAGTATCAACATTACATACAAACTCTGCAGCATCCACGGTTACACGTATTATCGATATGGGTATTGAACCATATGTTGCCGGCGATGCTCTGGTAGGCGTGATTGCACAGCGACTGGTTCGTCGCCTTTGCAGCTCCTGCAAGCAGGCGAGACTGGCAGAACCGGAAGAGAAGAAAATACTTGGCATAAAACCGGAAGATATGGATGACGATGTGATCATCTACGAACCGGTTGGATGCCCGCTCTGTGGCGATACCGGTTATGCAGGACGAATCGGTGTGTACGAGATGATGCCGGTATCCAAGGAATTGCAGGCAGTTATTTCGAAGGGCGCTACGGCGGATGTCATCGAGAAACAGGCATTAAAGGAAGGTATGCTGACATTGAAGATGGGTGCAGCGCAGCATGTGTTGAATGGTATTACATCGATCAGTGAGATGAAGAAGATCACATATGAGACAGGTGATGAATATTAAAACTATAATGTAAAAAAGAGGGAGAGTAAACAACATGATAGACATGAAAGAACTTTTGGCGTTCGCAGTAGAGCAGAATGCCTCTGATATTCATATTGCGGTAGGTATTCCGCCGAAGCTTCGAATCAACGGACGGCTGACGGAGGTAGAGCTTCCGGCTATGACACCGGCAGATGCGGCAGAGGCGATCGGCTCCACGATGCATGACCGTCATAAGCAGATCTTAAAGGAACGAGGCGAGGTCGATTTTTCTTTTGCATCACCGGAAACCGGACGATTCCGTGTGAATGTATTTATGGATCGCGGAAATATGGCAGCTGCATACAGAAAGGTTGATACGATCATCCCAAGACCGGATCAGCTTGGTATTCCGGAAGCGGTTGTACAGTTATATAAGAAGAAAAGAGGCTTGGTACTCGTAACAGGACCGACCGGTTCCGGTAAATCAACGACGCTTGCTTCTATTATTAATAAGGCGAATGAAAACCTCACAGACCATATCATCACACTGGAGGATCCGATCGAGTATATTCATAAGCACAAGAAATCAGTTGTTAACCAGCGTGAGGTTGGTATGGATACACTTTCTTATGCAAATGCACTTCGTGCAGCCCTCCGTGAGGATCCGGATATCATCCTCGTAGGAGAGATGCGTGACCTGGAGACAATCTCAACTGCAATCACAGCTGCTGAGACCGGACACCTGGTATTCTCTACACTGCATACAATTGGTGCTGCATCCACCATCGACCGTATCATCGATGTATTCCCGACACATCAGCAGCAGCAGACACGTATCCAGTTAGCGATGATTCTGGAAGGTGTTATCTCACAGGCGTTGATTCCGACTGCAGACGGACATGGACGAGTGGCAGCGTTTGAGGTTATGCTTGCAAGCCCGGCAATCCGAAGCCTGATTCGTGAGCAGAAGAACCATCAGATCCAGTCCACGATTCAGACAAGCCGTGCACAGGGTATGATCACATTGGATGATTATATTATTGATCTGTACAAGAGTGGAACAATCTCCAGAGATATGGCACTGACATATGCACAGGATCAGGTAGCAATGAAGAAACAGATGTAACATTTGTGCATATTTCACAAAATTAAATTATTTTATTGAACTTTATTGCAAAAAACTATCAAATAGAGTAGTATCAGTATATAAATTGTTCATAAAATGTTCATTTTTTAGAAAAATAAGAGGGTCGGAGGAGTTAAAATGGCACAATACAATTACAAAGCCATGGACAAAAACGGCAAGGCGAAGAAAGGCTCGATCGAAGCCATCAACCTTGACAAGGCGAAAGAAAAGCTGAAGTCCGAAGGCTTAATCGTCCAGGACATCAAAGAGCAGGGCGCAGCCAAGGCTGGCCGTGGCAAGAAGGTAAAGGACAAAGACTTGGCGGTATTCTGTAAGCAGTTTTCATCCGTGTTGAACGCGGGTGTTACGATCATCAGTGCACTGGAGATGATGTCAGAACAGCTGGACAATAAGACATTACAGCGTGCGTTGCAGGAAGCACAGGCATATGTGCAGAAAGGTGGTACACTGGCAGATGCGTTTAAGCTGAATCCAAAGGTGTTCCCGCCGATTATGATCAATATGACGGCTGCCGGAGAGATGTCCGGTAATCTGGAGGTCTGTTTCGACAGATTGACGACACACTTTGAGACAGCGAATGCATTACATTCAAAGGTAAAAAGTGCAGTTACATATCCTATCGTCATCCTGATTGTTGTTATTGCGGTAGTTACGGTATTGTTAGTCGGAGTTATCCCGCAGTTTTCACAGATGTTTGATGATCTGGGATCGGAGCTTCCGGCGGCAACACAGATGCTTGTAGATTTCAGTGAATTTTTGCAACACAAATGGTATATCGTTGTGATTGTGGTTGCGGCAATCGTAATCGGACTGAAAGCATTTGGAAAGACAGAAGCTGGTTCTCTTACATATGCGAAGATTGGGATGAAAGCACCATTGTTTGGTAACCTGACAGTTAAGTCAGCTGCAGCAACCTTCTCCCGGACGATGGCAACCCTGATGGCTTCCGGTATCAGTCTGATTGATGCCGTAGAGCAGGTGGCGAAGATGATCAACAACCGGATCATCCGGGAAGCATTGTTGGATGCGAAAGTACAGGTATCCAAAGGTGTTCCGCTTTCTAAACCATTGCGTGATTGTGGTATCTTTCCTCCAATGTTGTCCCAGATGACAAAGATCGGTGAGGAGACAGGTAACATCGAAGATATGATGGACAAGGTTGCAGATTATTACGAGATGGAAGTAAATGATGCAACGGATGCCCTGACAGCGGCGATGGAACCGATGATCATCATTATCATGGGTGTAGTCGTTGGTGGTATCGTTATGGCGATTTACAGCCCGATGCTCAGCATGTACGATGCAATCGACAGTTATTAAAATGGATACAAACCGGAGAAGCGAGGACTTCGGTTTTATCATATAAAATTATATAAGGTAAAGGAGAGAAAATTTATGAAGAAAACAAACAACAAAGGTTTCTCACTCGTAGAGCTTATTATCGTTATTGCTATCATGGCAATCCTTGCTGGTGCTATCGCTCCTGCATTGATCCGTTACATTGACAAGTCAAGAAAGTCAAACGATGTAAGTGCTGCAAAGACAATCAAGACAGCTATTGAGACATCTATGTCAAACGAGGATGCATATGAGGCTTTGACAACGGGCGATTCTAGCACCCTTACAGATCTTGATGGCAACAGTATTACATATGCTGGTCTGGTTATTTTCACACCATCTACTCCAACTGCAGGAACAGGTGCAGGTGTGACAATCACAACTGCTACTAATGCAACAATAGCTAATGCAAACACCACAGTAGCTGATGCAACCAAGGAAATTGGTAAGAATATTGGTGAGAAAATTCCAAAGATTGCATACAAGAAAGCTGCTGATGATACTAACAAGCCAACTGCATTCCATGCTTATATTTCTACAGGCGGTTCAGTAATTGTTGGTCTTGGCGATGGTGCAGCTACTAATTCTGCAAAGTTTTATCAGTTAGCTCCAACAGTTAGCAAGTACTATCAGTAGGATTTTAAATGATTTCAAACCTGTTCTTTATGGATGGGTTTGAAATTATATTTATAATTGCGGTGAGATGAAAGGAACATGAAAATGATAACAATCGTTTTAGGCATATTTTTCGGACTGTATGGAGTGGTGATTGGTAGCTTTTTGAATGTGCTTATATTGAGACTGCCAATCAAAGAAAATATTACCATGAAACGGTCTCACTGCATGACGTGTGGGCATGCCTTATCTTGGTATGAACTCATTCCTTTATTTAGTTATTTATTTTTAGGTGGAAAGTGCAGGCATTGTAAGGCACATATATCAGCACAGTATCCGATTATAGAGGGTGCGAATGGTCTGATATACGTAAGTATCTTCCTCGCAAAAGGTATTACGGTTGAGACGTTCTTATACTGCCTGTGTGCTTCTGCCTTGTTAGCATTGAGTGTGATCGAATGGCGCACACAGGAAATTCCATTAGGATTCAATATTTTTATACTAATTTTGGGACTGGTTAGACTCGTTACCGACTTGGGTAACTGGAGTCAGTATGTAATCGGTTTGTTTGCGGTCAGCGTTTTTTTACTGCTTATTAACTTTGTGACAAAGGGGAGAGGCATAGGACACGGTGACATAAAACTTATGGCAGCAACCGGCTTACTGATGGGCTGGAAACGAATCATAGTAGCATTTATCATGGCATGTATTATCGGAACGGTGATACATCTCATACGGATGGCTGTTGAGAAAGCCGGCAGAAAACTGGCTTTGGGCCCATATTTATCTATGGGTATATTTATAGCAATGATATGGGGTGAACAGCTCGTGAGCTGGTACCTATAAGTATATGGACGAAAGTCCGAATATAAATCACTGATTAGCGAGGGAGGCTATAGCGAATGGCAAAAAGTAATAAAGTGTTATCCATTGATATCACAAACGAAAGTATTACAATTATTGAGCTGACTGCTTCAGCAAAAAAGCAGACGATGATTCACAATATCATCATTTTTGAGACACCGGAAGATTCATATGAAGATGGTGTATTAAAGGAGCCGGAGAAGATTGCAGAGGCAATTACACAGCAGTTGATGGCTCGCGGTATTAACAATAAGAATGCAATCTTTGTTCTTTCTTCTACGAAGATTGTAAACAGAGAGGTTATGATACCGTTTGTTCCTGAGAAAAAGATCAGAGGAATTATCAATTCAAACTCATCCGAGTATTTCCCTGTAAATATAGAAGATTATGTAGTATCTCATTCTGTGCTGGAGACGGTGACGGATGAGGAAAATAACAAGCAGTTGCGTGTGCTTGCAGTGGCTGCACCACAGCATATGGTAAAGTCCTATTATGATTTGGGCCAGATGGCAGGTCTGAATGTTGTTGCACTTGATTATATCGGTAATGCAATGTTACAGCTCATCAAGACACAGACAAACCAGAACACAACGACAATGGTTATCCAGTTGGGCAGTGAAAGTACGGTATTAAACATTGTACAGGGTGATAATCTGTTGTTGCAGAGAACGGTTCCATATGGTACAAACTCTGTTGTTAATGTAGTAATGGACGAAAAGGGTGTTGATGCGACGACAGCAATGACACTGTTACAGAATGACCGTCTTATCACGGTTGATTTTGATGACAACGAGGTAACAGGTGCATTCCGTTATCTGATCAACAACATTGGTCGTGTTATGGACTTCTACGCATCGAAGAATCCGGACAAGCCAATTGAAGATGTGTTCCTGACCGGTGATGGTGCACTGATCCGTGGCATTGATGGTTTGTTCAAGGTACAGTTGAATGTCAGTACACGTATCATGGATACATTATATAATATCAAGTTTGATCCAAGTATTGACTTGAAAGTATACAACCCAGTATATCTGGTAACTCCAATTGGAGCGGCATTTGCGCCAATGGGATTTGTTCTTATGGATACAGCCACACAGGCTACGAAAGCAGAGGGAAGTCTGGCACCGTTTATCGCATTAGTTGCGGTTGCAGCAATTGGTGCTGCAGGTATGGCGTTCTATTCTATTAATAAGAAGAACACAGTTACAGAGAAAAAACAGCAGTTAGAGGCAGATATTGCCCGTGTCAGTGATATCGAGCAGATTATCACAGCATATGATCAGGCACAGGCACAGTATACAGATATGGAGTCTATGTACTACACAACTTACCAGTTAAATGAGAATGTCAGAGAGTTCATCTCAGAACTGGAGGCAAAGATTCCGGGAGAGATCACTGTGACGAGCTTCAGTTCTACAAATGAAGGAGTGACGATGCCTTGCGTATCGACAAGCTATGATGCCATTGCGGACTTCATCATGCAGTTAAAGACGATTGATTGTGTTGATAACGCGTATGTGGCTTCTATCCAGAAGACGGATGATGAAGGTCAGATTATATATAATTTCTCGGTAACAGTTGACTATGTACCGATGATGGAGGATCCGGCACCGGAGGCATCAAACGATACAGATACGACAGAAGCTGCAGATACAGCAGAAACAGCTGAGTAAGGGGAGGTATGGTAGATATGAATATGAGTTTAAGTAAGAGCAATATCAAGATATTATTATTTATTGCAGCGGTAGCCATCCTTGGTCTTACCTATCTGTATGTGTTTAAGGATAACATGAGTGATGCGGACAGCATCCAGTCAGAGGTAGATACCCTGCAGACAAGATACGATGAGCTGATGGTAAAACAGCAGGATCGCGAGATGTACGAGGAGAAGACAGCAGAGTATAATCAGAAGTTTAATGAGAGACTTGCTTATTTCCCGGCTACGCTCGATCAGGAGATCTCAGTTATGTTCATCAAGGGCGTAGAGAAGGATCAGGGTAATTTACAGTTTGGCGTGAATTCTGTCGGCCTGGGACAGCCAGAGTCATTCTACAGCTTAAGTGCTGCAGCATCTGCAGATGTAGCATCAAATGATGCCACCACAGCAGATAGTACTGCAGCTGATGCAGACAGCACAGCTGATACAGCGCTGGCAGCCGGTGATTACCAGTGCCTGACAGCTGCATTCCCAATTGTGTATGAAGGCTCATATGAAGGCATCAAGGATTTCATCGACTATATCATGGCATATAAGTATCGTATGAATATCTCTTCTGTCAATATTTCATATGATTCACAGAGTGATACGTATACAGGTAGTATCGCATTGAATGCATACTGCATCAGTGGTGGCGGACGTGAGGCTGATACAGTGGATGTGGATGTTCCGGAAGGTGTATCCAATATCTTCCTTGGTGGCTCCGGTGCAGCAACTGTACAGACATCCAGCCATGACGCAGGTCAGGGTGAGGACATTGCCAGCGATCATGATATCCTGATTGGTCTGAACAATGCAAACGGTGACAGCTCTGATGGTATCATCGTAAGTGCCGGCGCTGATAAGGTAAGTTCTACTGCAAACTCTGTAGAGACAGTTGCACTTTCTATCACAGAAGAAGATGGAAAGAACATGGTAGAAGTAAAGCTTGGTGATGAGTCATATTCATTTGAACTGACTGACAGTGAGCTTACAATCTATGTAGAGTCATCAGACAGAGTGGATAGCGATGATAAGAATGGAGTAAAACTGAATGTAACGAACGGCACAAGCGTTCCTGTATATGTAAAGGTTGCAGGAGATGATGCCAGCGCTCCTAGATTTGCATTAGGAAGCAAGACAGGTACAGTGAAGGTATACTAAGAAAGGGTGTAATTATGGCAAAAACAAATAATAAAGGTTTCAGTTTAATTGAAATCGTCATAGCTGTTGCCATATTGTCAATCCTTTTGACTCCGATCATGCGCCAGTTTGCCAATACTCTGAATACGAGCCGTCGTGCGAAGGCTCTTCAGGAGGCAAACGAGAAAGCGTCTTACCAGATGGAAGAGTTCCAGACTGTATCAAGGGATGAATTAGATGATCCCGGTTATTATGGAACTCCGGTTACAAAGACGGATAATACAGCAGAGTTGTATAAGACAGATGGAACTTCTCTTTCGAAGAGTGTCACATATACGACCTATACATATACGCTGCCGGACTGTGAGATTGGAGCAAAAAAAGATAAGTATTCAAATGTTGTTGTGCTTGATGATTTGGCAAACAAGGTGCGGGCACAAGGTAACGCAGGCGATCCAACACATTATAAGATTGCTTATGGTTTGACAAAAACGGATTTGGAAAAGTTTGGAGATGACTTTGAACTGACAAATGAGGGGTCAATCGTAAAATATGACACAAACGGCGTTGTTACGGCGGTTGCGTGTACAGATACAACAACAGATGGTATTGCAGTCAGCTATATTTCTGATCCGAATGAGGTGAATCTTGGAAATATGCATGATCTGGACAAGAACAGCGTAGCAATGATCATGGGTGGAACATCAAGTTTTGATACGGAGGCGTTTTCCGCTTTGTTCTCCAAAGCGATGGATCATTTGCGGGAGCTTGATTATGATTCCTGGGAGCAGGCATTGTTGAACGTCGACAGTGAGTCCATTTTATCAACAGATACGCTTTCTTCATCTGATCGTCTGATTAAGATCTATACAGATGAGAAGACAGATGCGAAGGGCAAGTATTATGTTGTTAAGGTAGACGTGTATTACAATTATTCGTATTCGATTCAGGTAAATGATCTGGATGCGGATAAGCAGGCACAGAACAATTTTAATGATACTGTCACATATACGATATTCAGCCAGAACTTCCGGACAGCGGAAGCACCGGAGATTTATTTTGAATATCAGCCATACTGTATCTCCGAAAAAGGAGAAGCTGTAAAGTATAAGGCAGATGATTACTTCCTGTTTGATAATCATGTAGATGGCTGCAAGCTGTATCTCTACAAACCATATAGAGATCAGATGAATGCTAACGCGGATCTTGCAGATTATGACTCCAAGGGTGAGTTCTATACATATTATACTGCGAAAGGTTCAACAAACAAGGTTAAGATCCATCTGGCAAGCAAGGTAGCAAACGCACCGGTCACACTTGGTGCAGATGGTAAGCCGGCAGCAACCAATGCATACGACAGAGTCTATATCTATACGAATCTGAATGTGGATGGTTATGAAACCGGAACCACTTCAGATAATATCCAATTTGTTTCGGATGATTATTCGGATAAGTTTAAGTATGTAAAGGGTGAGTACGAAACACAGCAGGGAACACTGGAGGATACAGGTTCTACTTATGCAAAGTATCCACTTGGAACCACATACGTGGTTAACCAGATTGATGAAACCGGAGTATCAAAACAGGTACCATCGGATGAACTCAATCCGAGACTGCTGTATAAGCTGAGTGAAGAAGTAAAAAAATCAAACCGTCTGTATACGGTTACAGTAACTATGACACCGTTAAATAATAAGGCGCTGAATACCATTCAGCTGTCTGGAGCAAGGGGGGTTAATTAGTTGAAAAGAATAAAGAAGCTTTTAAGAAAACTAAAGAACAATGCCGGCTCCAGTATCATTATGGTAATCGTATCCATAGCATTTATCGGTATTGTGGTAGGCGCATTGCTTTCTGCGGCAGTTCAGTCATATCGTTTGAAGCTGGTAGATATGAACTCCAGAGAAAACTTTTATTATGTGGAACAGGCACTGAATGAAATCTATACCGGTGTTGGTTCCCAGACAGTTGAAGATTTGAAAAATGCGTATGTATATACCGTTGAGAATATGGTACAGTACGACCTTGGAAAAGGACGTTACGTGACAAAGACTCCGGAGCAGACGCAGAAGATGTTCACAGATGAGTTTTATCGACGTCTGTCAAAAAATGATTTTTTCAAAGATAACAATGTGGATGCACTTGCAACAAAGCTGCGTTCCTATATCACAAATGATTCGGTAAAGCTTGATGACAGCCGTATGGTTGTAGAGGTAATCAAGGATGGAGGAGACGATGTCGGAAAGGTTATCCGGAATGTAACTCTGACACGTACAGCAGAGTATAACCGTTCCTCTGAAAATGGTATGTATACCCAGACGATTACAACTGATATTGTAATTGGAAAACCGGATTTTGCGGTACAGTTTGATGCGGTAAATGACCAGGATCCGAATATTTTCAAATATGCACTGGTTGCAGATATGGGTATTTGTGTAGACCAGAAGACAACGCCTCTTACGATAGCAGGTAATATCTATGCTGCTTCCGATTATTATAACAAAAGCTATAATGAAAATACATGGAACAGTGATGCAGAAACCAAGAAGTTTACCGGTACAACTACTTATGAGATTGAGAATGAAGATGGCACAAAGACAAATCTGGCTGATTTGTACGCACCGGACAGTATAACATCTCTGAGTGCTTCAGGAGAAAAAACAACTCCAACTTATACATACTGGGATGATCCGGAAAATGTGCAGAGTGATCCAACAAAACAGCCGTTAACAAAGGATTATTATGATGGTGAAAACATTAAGAGTAAATATTCTGGTTTCTATGTAGATGGTTCCCAGGTATCTATCATGGCAGACACAATCGTAATTCCGGGAACAATGGCAGTTATGAACAAGGGCTCTTTATCAGTCTATGGTAAAAATGGTACAAAAACATCAGAGTCGGAGGTATGGACAGATGATGTTGTGTTAGACGGACTCAGCACGGTAAATACCGTGACAAACGAGACAACCGGAGTTAAGACCAAGAAGTACAAAGGTTCAAGTGCAATTTTTAAGGCAAATATGTATGTGAAGGATGACACAGAGCTGAATGCAGCCGGATCTACATTCCAGTTAACCGGCAGTTATTATGGCTATGGTGACAGCACAGAGAAGGATACCCGTAAATTTACACCGGTTGTAAATGCAGAGAATTTTCAGGTTGCAGTTACTAATGCAGACGGAACATCAACTACTGAGAATCGTGGACATTATAACAGTAGTGCGATTATTGTAAACGGTGAGCAGTCTACCTTGAATTTTGCACAGGCAAAGAATATCTTCCTGGCAGGACGTACGTACATCGAGCTTTCCAAGGATGTGAATGCGGTAGCAGGTAAGACAACTGAGACAGCAAAGGATAAGGATGGCAAAGAGACAACAGTAGAAGTAGATACGGTGACAGATGTATATACATACCATCCGGTTGATTATAATGCAGAGATGCCGGCATCTTTAAGAACGGATGATAATAAGACGACAACCATCCGTGATTATAAGATGGGTGAGAGTATCTCTGTAAAGAGCAATCAGCAGGCATACATTCCGATTACAAGTAAGGGAGTTCCAACACTTGCGAAAAATACAGCCGGAGAATCACTTGGTTATTATGTAGCAGAACTTCCACCAGCACTGAAGGGAAGTACATTGTTTGAGCGTTATTTCCCAGAGGCAGTATTTGATGGAAAAGTTCCTTGTGTATTGCAGGAAGTATCTGGCAAAAAGTATTACTATTACGACTTTTCAACAGCATATTATAGTACATTGTCATATTGGAGAGCACATAATCTGGCTGGAAATATTTCTGATCTGGATTATGATAACTGGATTAAGACATATCCATCTCCACAGTATTATGCTGCAGGATTCATCCATGATTACAGTGCAGAGCTTGAGATGCACAGAAATTATGTAGCTGCAACAGATAAGAAAGGACTTACAGACAGTGTCATCGCAGAATATCTGGTTGATATTGGCGATTATGAGGATTTTGATGCCGGAGATATCGTTCTTCCGGATACAGTTCTGAATCCAAATGTAAGTATTTATTCAAGTGGTGCGATTACAACAAAATCAGGCACACAGTTCAGCATTGTCCGGTCTGATAACATGACAGCCCTTCAGAAGTTGCTTACTTCTGAGAATATGAGCAACTTGCCAGAAGGCGTGGAATGGAACAAGGACGACAATGTGGATGGTTCAGAAAAAGTTTACACAGATGTATATCAGTTATCAAATGATATGGAACTTGAGTATGAGTATATGAAGTGGAATCTGGGACATTATAGCGCAACAGGAGATGCGATACAGGATTCCAATAATAATATTGAGAAGCAATATATTAAAGATCTGATTTCAAGTAAGGATTTTGGTGATTCATATCTGACACCGATTAATAAGTTTACGGACGTATCATTGATTGATTCATCAGTGACAGTTTCACCAAATATTTCCGGCTCCGATGTTTCAACCAGTAGTAATGTGGTATTGGATCTTGCTTCGAAGTATTCAGTCTGGATCAGTGACAAGAATGTAACTGTAAAAGCCAGAAAGGAAGATAAGGGCAAGGTTCGAGGCATCGTTATCACAAAGGGCAATGTATACTTTGATGATTCAGCAGACAATGGTGTAACAGATTTTGAGGGTGCAATCATTGCAGGTGGCAAGGTTTATATCAACGGTAAGGTTAGTGCAATTACATCAAGTCCTGAGATTTGTAGAGCTATATTGCGTGAATGTCTGTTGAATTATACGAAACTTCATCTGAAAGATAGTGATCCTGCATTAGATAAACAGGATCCGGCTTATGCATATAACCTCCTGCTTTCTTTGTTCCGTGGATACAGTGTAAGCGGAGATAACAACAATGCCGGTTCGACTGAGGATGATACTGTAAAATCAATTGATTCTATTGATTATACAGATGTCGTAAGCTTCACGAACTGGATGAAGAACGTAGAATAGAGGTGGCCTATGGATAAGAGAAGATTTATGAAAAAAAATGAAGGCTACTCGTTGGTAGAGATGATAATCGTTATTGCAATCATAGCAGTGTTGACAGCCGCTGCTATGGTTACGCTGACGGTTATGCATAGTGCAAAAGCAAAAGAGGCTGCAAGCACATTGGAAGATGCTCTTTCAGAGACTCAGGGATATGCGAGAGGCAAGATGGTAGTAATTGGTGGAACAAATCAACCGGATTATCGTTTTGCATTAGCAATCCATAAACAGGGCGATCGCTATTATGTGAAAAAAGGATACTACAAAGGAAATGGCAGCGACATGACCCAGTATAATAGCTATGATTTTCCTGATTCAGAGAATGCATGCAAAGGCAAGGGTGAATCATTTTCCGCATATGTTACTGTGAAATATGTAGATAGCACAGGAACAGAGCATGACATTGGAGAGTTAAGCCAGGGTGGAGATGCAGTTTATATCATTTATGACCGGCAGGGTATGTGCATCAATGGAGATGGTAAGTTCAATTTCTACAAGAAATCCGGTAACAACCTGATTTCTACAGTGACATTAAATAAAAATGGCAGTCACACATCAAATTAAGGGGAGGCGCGAGGATGAAAAGCAAAATCAAACAAAATAGTGGTTTCTCCCTGATAGAACTGATCATTGCGATGGCAGTGCTTTCGTTCCTGATGCTGGCAGTGTCTTCGTTTATGGGTTCAAGTGTAATGCAGAACCGGAAAGCGAAGGTCGATATCAAGATGCAGGCAAGTGCACAGGAAACGTATGGGCTGATTACCGATACGATCATGCAGGCTTCAGACATTATATTGGTGGGTTATAGAGCTGCAGATGATAATGCTATGACATTCTCCAATATGGGAGATGATGGCAAGGATGTTTCAACAGTATTGACCAGAAAATATTATGTGCGTGATAAAAAGACAGCGGATGCTATAGTTGCAAATCCGGCTGCGTATGGTATCAGCGGATCTGTGAATTCTGCGGATGTCATCTTATTTGGTGATTTGACAGGAAAAGAAAAAATATATGTATCCTATATCCGTGTTGAAAGTGCAGTTCCTTTGGATATGAATCAGGTTCCTGGTGGTAATCCGAATATAGTAACGGATCAGAATATTATGAATACATTAACAGGAACAGCAACATCGGTTTCATGCACAGAGAGGGGAACAAAGAAAATCTACAGCATCAATGACACACTTGTTTCTACATTTTATTTTGATGGTAACAACCTGTACTATGGTAGAAAATATGCATATATGACAGATTTGGATGATAAATTGGATATGACGGATGCAGATTCAAAAACAACACATCTGTATAATAAGTATTTTTCATATCGTGTAGGAAAGGTTGGAGCAGTAGATACGAAGGCATCTGGATGTGTAGCAACGATTAATGCAGCTGATGAGACAATTGGAATTGATTTGTATTATAACCAGTCGAGCATGACATATACGACACTCGGCAGAATCAGTACAAGAAATTCTCATGTATTAAAACCAAGAAAGTAAGGGAGGGAAAGGGAACATGAAACGAAAAATGAAGATTACAATATCAGCATTAGCAGTTATGTTCGTTGCGGCGATAGCCGTAGCAATTGCTTCGTTCTCCTTTGCTGGTAATGGTAATGATGATGTATTAGAGGATGGTATGTTTGTGGCAGATGCATCCGGATCTGTTAGCGAGAAGACGATTATTGATTATATAATCGAGAACTCCAATTCGCAGGATCCAGATGTGGACAGGGTATATCACATCGCAGAGATTACATCCTCCTCAACACCATCTACATTGGACACGTTCGTAAGCTCCAATGGATTTAAAGATTATGTAATTGACGGTAACAAGACAATTGAGACAGCCATGGCAAATGATTGTATTGAATATGTATCATTTGATGGTTCTCTTAATAATACAAAGAACCTTTCTGTTGAGGATGCATTAAAGTATGTTTCAAATGCTGATTTGATCTATGTAAGTAATGATAGTACAAATAAGTTCTCAAAGAATAATGATCTTAGTGAAGATCTTTATGCAGCATTACATGAATACGCAGTCGGAAGCTTTAAACCATTGATTATTGACAGCCCAGTGACATCAACGATTGACCAGGATGACAGTAAGCAGATGAAAGACTTGGCATCCAGTGTATTTGGTCCAAACGAGAAGTATTACTACACATTTAAGTGGAGTGATGGCTTGTCTGCGGAACAGTATCTGGGACATGCAAGCGGTTCCTTGTATCTGGGTATTAATGGTAAGACACAGCAGGAAAATGGAGTATGGAATACAGTGTATGCGACACAGCCGGTTGTAGATGAGACTGGAAATGTTACAGAACCGAATCCATCTTATTTAGCTAAAATTTTGACAATCAGTGAGGATGGAACCTCAAGTCGGACAGACTTGCTGATGCAGACAGCAGATGGCAAGAATCCGGAAGTAACGACCCCGTTATATACGATTACGCCAGCAGAAGAGGGTGGGGTGCCTGTTACAGGTGAATATACTCCAGCGGTAAACAGTAAGATTTATACTCTGGCATCGGATTCAATTATGTATCTGAATGGTTATAATAACCGTGTACAGACACGTCCGAATTACATTGAAAACGATGTAGTTACGATGGATGAGGCAGCAAATGTTGACTTTGATGCATATGATATGATTGTGATTGAGGATAATTGTAATGGTCTGACAATCCCATATGATATGTACCGGAAGTTTGCATCCGCAATGTATGGTAAGTTACATATTGTGTATAGCGCGAATATGGGAACCGGTACAGCTTCGACAGGCGGAAACTTAAGTGATAAAGACAAACGTGAAACAAACTATATGAAGTTGGTTCTTATGGTTGCTACTACAGATTATATTTCAAATCAGGAAAATGTAATGGTGACAACCAGAAACGATTTCAGCATGATCACAACAACCACAAGTGCGAAGACAGCAAAGGTGATTGCAGATTTGATCAATGCTTCAAAGTATCGTGGAATTGGTGGAAACAGCTCTTCAGCATCCATGTTTACAGTGTTGGAGCTTCAGCCATGTTATCCGATTGATCTGCAGCTTGCACAGTCCGAAAATGGTCAGGGAAGAATCTATAGTGGGAATTATTACACGGATCCTTCCAGCATGATCGATGGAAAGACGAAGGAGCAGATTCCGGAGAATACAGAGTATTATGCATGGGAGCTTTCCAAGGCAAAACTTGCAGATGCACTTGGAATTCCTAGTGAGAAGATTAATCTGGTGCAGATGTCTACCGAGGAATTTGCAGGTGATAAGACAGAGATACTCGGAACCTACGATATGATTTACCTTGGTGGAAATACTTCCGCTTTAAAAGATAGTGCTGAGAATTTCAAGGCATTGCAGACTCAGTATTTAAAACAGAACTGGAACAATCAGTATGATCTGACAACAGAACTTACAAAGATGCCGTTCTATACAATGTATACACATAATGGCGATTTGGTATATGTAACGTCAGCACGAAACCAGAACTTAAGTGGTGGACAGATGACGGCACAGGCAAGCAAGAATGGTAATCTTCAGAGTACATTTACATATCTGAATGGTAATGATATTACATATAATCGTTATCTGGCTTTGAAAGATTATATTGATAAGGGAATGCCGGTTGTTGTCAGTGAGAAGCTGACGCAGGCATACCAGATGGTAACAGCAAATGGATATCTGCAGAACTCTATCGATCCGGATTCCAATATGCGTAAGGTATTGGATGCTTGTGCTGCACAGGCGGCAAAGAATGAGTCAAATCCAACAGTTGTATTTGGCTTTAAGCAGGATCAGGTTGTAGATATTTTCGATGATGGTTCTCTTGGGGATACCATGACAGGTTATGTATCTGTATTTGCATCTCAGAATGGCTCTGAGAGTGATAGTGAAGAAGCAGATCCTAAGACAATCGTAACAGGAAGCAAGGAACTTCTGGCACAGGTATATAATTGTTCAAAGAAGAAGCCTAAGCTGATCGTGAAGAGTATGCCGAAAGCATACAACCGGTATGATAAGTCAACAATTCTGACAAGCAGAACTTTAACATTCAAATATGATGTAATCAATAGTAAAAACTTTACAGCAACATTGTATGTGGATGATGATGGAAACAGTAAGTTCGATCGAAGTGAGAGCGGAAAAGAGTTATTGACAACGAGCAGCACAAATACATTATCGTATGAGTGTCCATCGTCTTTCTTCGGCCCGGTATACTGGATGCTGGAGATCGTGGATAACGATACAGGAGTTGCGGTTAATCAGACAGGATTCTCCTATATCAAGAACAGTGAAGATAAGAAACAGGAAGTTTCTGTACTTCAGATCATGCCGGATGGCGGCGGTGGATCAATGGGTAATGATTCCCTGTACTTCTGTACAGTCTGCCAGCGTTCAACACAGATTCTGAACTACAATCCAAGCTACAATGAAGATGCGTCACGTCATCGTCATGTAGTAGAATACGAAGGTGGTTATAAGGATACGGAAGGTACCAGTGGTTATCTTACAAAGCGCAATGGTACAAAGATCTATGTTGGTAAGCATCAGCATATCTATGGTGTAAATGCTTATGATAGTAATCTGAAGCTCGAAGGTTATCAGGGTGTGGATGATTTCTATAAGAACCTGGCGGATGAGGCTAAGGATTGGTATGACTTTGATATTGATATCATTCGGAGCAGTGAGTTTGAGAAGCTTTCTCAGCAGGTACGTGACGCATATACATATGTAGTAAACAAGGATGGAACAATCTCGGACGTTGTAGTATTAGATGGATTAAAGCGGACAGAGGTAGCAGAGGGTCCAAGTAAAACAACCGTAAAATACGATGATTATACAGAACTTGAGACACCGGTTCTGAGAGCACAGCTTGCAACGCATGATTCAACACAGGCAGCTGCAGATGTGCAGACGATCAAGGCAAAGTTAAAAGCAGACAATCCAGATTTTACAGATGCACAGGTGGATGATAAGTATGCGAGATTGACGGAAGCGGAGATCTTAAGTATTCTGCGTACACAGCTGATTAGTGAACTGGATATGGATACAATCAACACTTTGTATGTTGAGAAGAAGAAGTGTGATTATGAAGAGGCCGCCAACGACTACCAGCTTTTGATTGACGGACAGGAAGGACAGGAAGGCGAGCAGGCAAAGGTTGACGAGAAGAAGAAAGAGCTTGATGAAGCGTTTACAGAGCTGATCACAAACTTTAGTTCAGATATGAACAAGGCTGCGGATCAGGATACCGGTAAGGGACCTCTGGCAGGACAGATTACAAGAAAAGAGCTCGAAGATATTCTGAAGACCGGATATTATTTTGACTTATATGCATTAGCAAACAGAAAGCCGATGTATGATGATATCTCATCTGCTTATTTGTCTGATGGTAAGAACATTGATACGCTGATTTCAGATTATTATCATGAAACAGATGTGCTTCTGAAGTATAAGCAGGCATATAAGACATTCACTCGTTATGCGGGAGGAACAGATTGGATTGCAGAATGTTACAGTTCTGTATTGCTTGGTCCATCCGAGAGTTTCAATGGTAAGGATATTACATCCGAGATTGCTTTGGATGATTTGGAGACATATGTAAGCGAAGGACATCAGGTAGTTCTTTTCCATGATACATTGACACCGTATGCAGATGCAGGAGCAGTAAAGCTGACAGACAGACTTCGTTCATACTTTGGTATGGATCGATACCATATGCAGACAACTGCAGAAGCTGCTGATACAAATGCAAAGACAAGCAGTTCGAATCCAAAGATTACAGACGCAGACTCATCTTATGTGAAGTATACAAGTGAGAATGCAGATAAGTACTTTATGACGAACTTGTCATTCAAGGCAAGAGATGATGAAACCCGTTATGGAAGCTGGAATTCTGATATTAAGATCTGGACATCCGGTTATCTGACAGATGTTGCATATACAGACAGCTTTAACCTTGGTGATGACAGTGACAAGGCATTTTATGCAATGCCATACAAGTATGCACAGTTAAAGTATTCTGATCAGACGGTACATATTCAGGATGCGAAGTTTGATATCGATACATTCCACGGAAGATATGGTACAAACAAGGCAAGTCAGAACAATCAGGGATTAGTTACAACATTCCCATTCACGATTGCGTCTGAACTGTATATCGGACCAACACATGGGCAGTCCTATGCGGTTGATCTCGAAGATGATAACATGACAGTATGGTATTCATTGGCAGGCGGTGATAGTGGTCCGACCGTATCATCTATGTTTGCAGCATCTCCAAGAGATGCAATGGATAATTACTTCTTATATTCATATAAGAATGTATTCTACTGTGGTGCCGGACATGGTGATATTCTTGGTATTCATAAGAATAATAATGATGAGCGTTACCTGTTCATCAATATTATGTGTAACTCCGTTCGTCTGAGTGTAGCACAGCCGAAGATCAGTATTTTTGACTATGATGCAACAGAGACACTGGAGAAGAATGAGATTATCAAGAAAGATGGCAGCAATGGTTATGTAATGAAGTTGAAAGAGGATGAAGTTTATCCTGAATTTAACTTTAAGGTCAGCACAGATTCTGAAACAACATTGACAAATGTCAAGATCTTCTATGATCTGGATTACAAGGATGGTAACACAAGCAATGCATACACAGCAGATCCTGCAAAGCATGTATTGATTGCAGACTGGAATTCAAGTCAGGTAGCGAAGAGTCAGAATAAGCATGTATTCCGGTATGATGCAAATCTTGAAAAACTGATAGATACTACTGGTCATCAGATTGCAGAAACCTATGAAGATGAAAATGGTAATACAACCAGTGTTGCAGCTACAAAGCTGAAGCTGTTACCAGAGTACTATGCACCATATAACAATGAGTACACATATATTGTTATTGAAGCAACTGATTCAGAAGGACAGAAGGTATACCAGAGAATTAAGATCAAAGCAGTTCCACATTTGTTTAACTTGACGTAATCGGGTTAAAACAATATGTATTTTTAAATCCATGAGTTACTTGAAAGAGTGACTCATGGATTTCCTTTTTGGATTAGATATCAGGAGGCGTTTTATACATGAAAGAACAACTTGCACAATTGCTGGAGAAAAATAATTTACAGGTAATTATAATAACAGATGGGTATAATATTCGTCATCTGTCCGGATATCGGGGGCATACAGGAATGCTTGTGGCGTATGGAGATGCCCGGTATATTCTGACAGACAGCCGTTATACAGAACAGGTGGAGATAGAAGCACCATCATTTTCTTGTATTGATGTCGGACGGGAAGGGTATTCAAAGACGATTGCAGGACTTCTGCAGAAGCAGAAGGCTTCTGTGTCAGCAGGTGGGTTGACACTTCGTATCGGATTTGAGAACAAGGAGATTTCTTATGCGCAGTATCAGGCTTTCATTGATACATTTGCAAAGGAATTATCAGAGGTGCAGGTGGAGCTTGTGCCATTGGATGATGCGGTAAATGCGTACCGGGAAGTGAAAACAGAAGACGAGATAGCGAAGCTTGCGCGCGCGGAGCAGATTGGTGATGATGCATTTACAGAGATAGTAAAGTTTATCCGAGACAATTGGGAGAATGGACTTACCGAGCAGCGTGTCGCGTTACAGTTAGAATATGAGATGCGGCTGCGTGGTGCAGAAGGGACAAGCTTTGATACAATTGCAGCAAGTGGAAAAAACAGCAGCCTGCCACATGCTATGCCACAGCCAAAGCTGCTGGCAGATGGAGATTTCCTGACGATGGACTTTGGCTGTATGTATGAGGGATACTGTTCGGATATGACACGGACAATCCATATTGGAAAAAAGGTCGATCCGGAGCAGAAGAAAGTGTATGAAACTGTGCTTCAGGCACAGCTTGCGGCACTGGCGGTTGTGAAGCCGGGGATGGTTTGCTCAGATGTGGACAAATGTGCACGCGATATTATTGCAGACGCTGGTTATGGGGATTATTTCGGACATGGTCTCGGACATAGTGTCGGGTTATTTATTCATGAGGAACCGCGTTTTTCTATGAAGTGTGATGCTGTATTGAAGCCGGGGATTGTGATTACAGTGGAACCAGGTATTTATCTGCCGGGCAGATTTGGTGTGCGGATCGAGGATATGATCGTGATAACAGAAGATGGATACCGGAATCTGGCAGCCTCACCGAAAGAGTTGATTTGTGTATAACTTTTTTGCTCAAATTCTCCTCATTTTTTTGAAAAAAGTCTTGACAATGACCTGCCTGCATGCTATAGTATGCAAGTATGTTGATGAAAGCAGAGTATCCACTCTCACCTTAGCGCACAGGCGACTCGGGTTATGTAGTAAGAGAATATATTGATTTCTTATTATAACAATGTGTGGATAGTTTGTCTATCCACTTTTTTTATTGTAGGAGAAACCATTATGAGCGGAGCGAATAATTTAGGATGGTTTCGACGATATGCCGCCGAACGGATGTGAGGGGGCGAAACCCGAGGGAGGTGTATATTATTAGCGATTTAATGATTAACGAGCAGATTCGTGACAAAGAAGTACGTGTGGTAAGTGAGACAGGAGAGCAGCTTGGTATCATGTCATCCAAGGACGCTCAGAAGCTTGCGGATGAGCAGGGCGTAGATCTGATTAAGATTGCACCGACAGCAAAGCCACCTGTTTGCAAGATTATGGATTATGGAAAGTTCCGTTATGAGCAGACACGTCGCGAGAAAGAAGCAAAAAAGAAGCAGAGAGTCATTGAAATCAAGGAAGTTCGTTTGTCACCCAACATTGACAACAACGATCTGAATACAAAGGCAAACATGGCAAGAAAATTCCTGACCAAGGGCGATAAGGTAAAGGTTACCCTTCGTTTCCGTGGTAGAGAGCTTGCACATACAGATAATGGTAAAGCGATTCTGAATTCCTTTGCCGAGATGCTTTCAGATGTTGCCGTTGTAGATAAGCCTGCAAAATTTGAGGGCAGAAGTATGATCATGTTTTTAGCTGAAAAACGTTAAATTCATATAAAAAGAAATTACCATGCATATGCATGATTTTTAAGGAGGAAAAGAAATGCCAAAGTTAAAGACAAAAAGAGCAGCTGCAAAGCGTTTTAAGAAGACAGGAACCGGTGAGCTTAAGAGAAATAAGGCTTACAAGAGCCACATTCTTACTAAGAAGTCTACAAAGAGAAAGAGAAATCTTAGAAAAGCAACTATGACTGACGCTACAAACAGCAAAGTTATGAAGAAGATTTTACCATATTTATAGGATATTAGGAGGAATGAACGATGGCAAGAATTAAAGGCGGCGTTGGCGCTAAGAAGAGACATAATAGAACATTGAAGCTCGCTAAGGGATACAAGGGAGCAAGATCTAAGCAGTATAGAGTAGCAAAGCAGTCAGTTATGAGAGCTTTGACATCTTCTTATGCTGGTAGAAAGCAGAGAAAGAGACAGTTCAGACAGCTCTGGATCGCTCGTATCAATGCAGCAGCAAGAATGAATGGACTTTCATACAGCAAGCTTATGTATGGCTTGAAGCTTGCAGGTGTAGATCTGAACAGAAAGATGCTTTCTGAGATGGCAATCAGCGATCCGGAAGGTTTCGCAAAGGTAGTAGAGGTTGCTAAGAGCAAGCTCGCTTAGATGAAGATATCTTAACCCGTTGTCTTTTGACAACGGGTTTTTGTCGTTTTGGAATATAAAAATGTGCAGCTTGTGCAGTAATTTATATATTTTTGTGTAAGTCGAAAAAAATTTATAAAAATAGAAAAAAGTTGTTGACAAGATGCACCTTAGATGATAATATACTACTTGCGTCGAGCGTGAGTGAAACGCAAAGAAATGCGGGAGTGCTGGAATTGGCAGACAGGCTAGACTAAGGATCTAGTGATGGCAACGTCGTGTGGGTTCAAGTCCCATCTCCCGCACGAAGAAAAAGAGAGATAGTGATTATCTCTCTTTTATTTTTTATGTAAATATGTTAAAGTAGCAGCTAAGAAAGCTGGATAGGGAGATAGAGAGTCATGGCAAAGACGAAGACAAGAAAATCGGACAATCTGGAATATTGCAGAGGAATTCGTGTGATGGATGTCGCAGCGTATGTGTTTGCATTGCTGGCGTTTGGTGTGTATCCGTTGATTTATGATGACCATTATTTTAATATTACGATTACCAAGTATCATTTCTTTTTATATGCGGCAGGTATCTATCTGGCACTTGCTTTGATTGGCTATGTTGTGGAAGCGAGTCTCAGGAATTATTACAAGTATGATTCTTTGCTTGTTGAGGATACCGGGAAGAAACGGTTTTTACGTCCGGAGTTTTATGCACTTGTATTTCTGATGGCAAACTTTTTTGCATGGCTTTGTGCAGATAATAAAAAAGATGCTTTTTATGGCTTGCAGGGCAGACGAATGGGACTCTGTATGTATCTGGTGCTGATGATCGTGTTTGTCGTGCTGGCACAGCGAATGCGTCCGCAGATGATCCTGTTTGTATTCTTTGCAGCGGCGAATGCGTTTGCGTATGCAGTTGCAATCGGACAGCATATGGAACATGATTTTCTGAACCTGCGTTATAATATTGCGGAAAATCAATATACGAAATTTATATCGACGTTTGGAAACATCAATATGTATGCGAGCTACCTGTCGATTTCAATTCCGGTGCTGCTGGCGGTATTTGCATTCTGTAAGAATTGGTTTTCGCGTATTCTGTCTGGTATTTTATTGATCGCGGCTGGCTGTAATATTCTGATTGCAAACAGCGACAGTGTATTTCTCGGTATTCTGGCGGGTGTCGTTGTGGTGACGATTCTTGCATTTATGCAGAGTAGATTACAGTATAGTTCATTTGCTGTTTTTTTACTGTTTGTTGGTAATTTGGTGCTTGGGTTTATCAACAAGTATGGACATACAAGATATGATAAGAAGCGAGGAGGACTTGCAATCGCGCTAAACCGGCTGGATATCGCATTTGCCTTGTGTGGTGCGGCGTTGCTTATATTCGTGGTCGTATGTATCTGCAACTGGAAGCTTGGAGAGAAGGTTGCAGCATGGAATAAAAAGAAGATTGTGCTGATTGTCTGTGGAGCGTGTGTGGCACTTGGCGTGATTGGCATGATCGCTCTGAAGGTTATGGATCCATCCCTCTTTACATTCAATGATAAATGGGGCAGTTACCGTGGTTATATCTGGAGAAAAATCGTGGAGGTCTATGGGGATGCGCCATTTGTGAATAAATTGTTCGGTTATGGAAACGAGTCGGTGCGTGTGACACTCAAGGCAGCATGCTATGATGAGATGATACAGGTCACAGGTAAAGTGTATGACAATGCGCATAATGAACTGCTGCAATATTTATTTACCACCGGTATCATAGGATTGCTTTCCTATCTGGCATTGGTTGGAAGCAGTATTGTATATATGTTTAGACATGCGCATGAAAATGCGTGGATCTGTGTATGTCTTGCAGCGACGACCGGATATTTTGCCCAGAGTATACTGAATCTGAATCAGCCGATCACGACACCGCTATTCTTTGTCTTTATGGCGATGGGGGTCGGCACCGCGAATTATTGTAGAAGAGTGAAGGAGTTAGAGAAAATTGCTTGAATTTCTGATTCATAAGTGCATAAAGGATGCGGATGAGATCGAACGACCGGAAGTGCGGAAGCGATATGGCTTTTTCTCATCCATTGTAGGGATCATCTGCAATGTGATTTTATTTGCGGGCAAGCTTGCAATCGGTCTGATTGCGGGCTCCATTTCCATTGTAACAGATGGTGTGAATAATTTATCGGATTGCGCAACCTGTATCGTGACGATGTTTGGCTATAAGATGGCGGCAAAGCCGGCGGACCGGGATCATCCATTTGGACATGGACGGATGGAATATCTGACCTCACTTGTGATTGCAGCCGCGATTCTTGCGGTTGGGTTTGAGTTGCTGCGAAGCTCTGTCCAGAAGGTCATGCATCCGGAGCGCGTAACATTTTCTTTTGTTGCTCTGTTTGTACTGGTGCTTTCCATGCTGGTAAAGGTAGGTATGGGGATTATGAACCGGAAGCTTGGTACAAAGCTTTCTTCGTCTATTATGCTTGCAACTTCGAAGGATAGCTTCAGTGATGTGTTTGCTACGCTGGCGACAGTAATTGCACTTGTGATGTCAGCATTTTCGAATCTTCCGGTGGATGGGATTATGGGAATTGTAGTGTCTGTCATGATCATGATTTCCGGATTTGGAATTGTAAAGGATACGGTTGATCAGCTTCTTGGACAGCCGGCAGATGAGGAATTAGTTGCAAAAATCCGGGAGCTTGTGATGGAGAATATGTTCTGCCATGGTATGCATGATCTGATCATACACAGCTATGGCCCAGGGAACTTGATTGGCAGTGTGCATGTGGAAGTCGATTGTCATCAAAATATTATGGAAATCCATGATGCAATTGACGAGTTAGAGAGAAATATTTATGATGAACTGCAGGTACATATGACGATTCACATGGATCCGATTGACTATGATGATGAGAAAACGAATATCTGCCGTGATATGATGGCAGGGATTTTGCAGGAGATTGATAAAGGACTTACGATGCATGATTTCCGGATTGTATCAGGACCGACACATACGAACCTGATCTTTGATGTGCTTGTGCCATATGAATGTAAGAAGACAGAAGCACAGATCAAGGCGGAGATTCAGCAGAGGCTGTCAAAACTTCCGGATACGTATTACACGGTAATTACGTTTGACAAAGGATATTGTTGACAAACGAAAAGTCTTCATATATAATTTTTATATCATTGTATATGATAGCAAAGGCGAAGAAGAGAACAAGTAGTGTTTGCGAGCAGCTGCCACAGAAAGCAGCCGGTTGATGAGAGGCGCGGTAAGTCGGAAACATGAATACATCTCGGAGCTGCTCCCTGAACGTTTGACAAGTAGGGGCAGACGGATTGGCACACGTTACAGAGGCTGAAGTATTGATATTGATACTTGCAAAGGCGGTTATCGTGAGGTAAGCGTGAAATAAGGTGGTAACACGGAGTATGCTTCGTCCTTATATTTTTATAAGGACGTTTTTTAATGTCCTTTTTTGAAAAAAATATTTTTGGAGGAAAGAAAGATGACATTGTACGAAGAACTGGTAGCAAGAGGTTTGATTGCACAGGTAACAAACGAAGAGGAGATTAGTCGGCTGATCAATGAAGGAAAAGCAACCTTCTATATTGGATTCGATCCGACGGCGGACAGTCTGCATGTAGGACATTTCATGGCTCTTTGCCTGATGAAACGTCTGCAGATGGGTGGAAATAAGCCAATCGCCCTGATTGGTGGAGGTACCGCGATGATCGGTGATCCATCCGGAAGAACGGATATGCGTCAGATGATGACGAAGGAAACTATCCAGCATAACTGTGATTGCTTCAAGAAGCAGATGAGCCGTTTTATTGATTTCTCAGAGGGCAAGGCCATGATGGTTAATAATGCAGACTGGTTGCTTGATCTGAATTATATAGAGGTACTGCGCGAGGTTGGCGCACATTTCTCTGTGAACCGTATGCTGACAGCAGAGTGCTATAAGCAGCGTATGGAGAAGGGACTGAGCTTCCTGGAGTTTAACTACATGATCATGCAGAGCTATGATTTCTATGCGTTGTACCAGAAGTATGGATGTAACCTGCAGTTTGGTGGCGACGATCAGTGGTCCAACATGCTGGGTGGCACAGAACTGATTCGTAGAAAGCTTGGTAAGGATGCACATGCTATGACGATTACATTACTCTTGAATTCTGAGGGTAAGAAGATGGGTAAGACACAGAAGGGGGCTGTATGGCTTGATCCAAACAAGACAACCCCGTATGAGTTTTTCCAGTACTGGAGAAATGTGGATGATGCAGATGTTATTAAGTGCTTAAAAATGCTGACATTCCTTCCTTTGGAGCAGATTCAGGAGATGGAACACTGGGAAGGCAGCGAACTCAACAAGGCAAAGGAGATTCTGGCATATGAGCTGACTGCGCTTGTTCATGGTGAGGAAGAGGCAAAGAAGGCACTTGATGCAGCCAAGAATATCTTTGGTGGCGGAAATACAGAGAATATGCCGGTTGCTGAGATCACAGCAGATCTCTTCAATGATGGACAGACAGATCTGATGTCAATCATCGTACAGGCAGGACTTGCAGCATCCAAGAGTGAAGCAAGACGTGCAATAGAGCAGGGTGGTGTCTCTGTCAATGGCGAGAAGATCACGGATGTGAAGAAGATGTTCACACCGGACGATTTTGCGGAGGAGTTTGTATTGAAGAAGGGAAAGAAGAATTTCCGTAAGGTTGTATATAAGGCGTAATGATTCGAAAATGTATCAATACAATTAAATATGGAACAGCAAAGGCAAGGGCAATTGTGCTCTTGGCGCTGCTGTTCGGAATCGGAGCTGTCGGCGCGGTTGTGTGTGCAATCGTGTTCCGGCAGATTCTGCTTATTTTTGCAATGGTTGTATGTGTATTTGTTATGATTACGCTGGCGCAGACACTTGTGATTCAGGGCGCTGTTGTGGAGGATGCCGGAAACGCGGAAACACGTGAAGAAAGACACTCCGGACATGCGAAGTCACAGGATGCGGGGAAAAAAGTCGATCATATGAAGCCACCGGTGTTTGCGAAGCGGAAGAAACGTAAGGATAAGAATACTGTAGATGGTGAAAATTCGGAGGATAATTCTCCGGTATTCGCGAAGCGTAAGAAACGGCAGGATGAGAAAGCAGCAGATGCGGGGCATACGGATGCAGACGAGCAGGTTAAGGAAGATATTTCAATGCCGGAAGATGGTTCAAAACTGCAAGAAGCTCCGGGTGCCGAGGAAAAAAATGGTCATCACAAGCGCAAGAAACAACAAAAGCGGGAAGCGGATGATGACGGACAGATAGCACAGGATAAGCCTAAGCAGACGGAAGAACAACCGGTTGCTGCGCTTACGCAGGAGACTGTCATGACGTATGACCGGAAGAAGGTCAAAAAGACACTGCATAAGTTCAAGGTGCGGCGTGAGCATCGTATGATATTCGTGGATCATTCGGACAAGCTCCAGGTAAAACAGACACCGGCCTATATCTGGGTGGAAAAGAAAGAATTTCATCTGCTGCTGATTGAGCAGGAGCCACGGCATATTACGATTCCACTATATCAGATCAAGAATATTACCTATCTGAAAAAGCAGCCGGCAAACGAAGATATTGATTATGCAGCCTATAAGGGAAGCAGTGTACTTGCGGATATGTTCCGCTCGTATCTGCCGGATTATTTACACAGTACAGTGGTCGATGATCTGTCGGCGTACAAGAATCTGTATGGAATCGGAAATGATATCTACGTGACAAACAGATCCGCGTCGGCGTTATTTGATTTGTTAGGGGTAGAGTTTCAGGTTGATGACAGGGTGACGATGTCTAACAAGGTGAATATTTATTTTAAAGAAGCATATAAGTCAAACATCTTATTACGGGATAATGTGATTGATGCCAATGGCTATGCAGACAGGATCAGCAAGACGCTGGATAATCTGGCACACTCGACAATCAGCTATGCAGAGTTTAAAGATACACTTAATCTGATGATACGGAATAAATTGATTACGCAGGAGTTCGCATCATATTATATGGGTGTGAGAGATGATCTGAACCGATAATTCTCCGAAATATGTAGTGTGCGGAAGCCGGGCTGCTGGTATATATTATGAGCAATGGATGGATATATACATGGGGAATGTGTAGTGTGCGGAAGCCGGACCGCGATGGATAATTGCAGTACGGATTAGGCGTGTATGAAGTACATAACAAATAGAAAAACACAAGCGTAAACGGACTTTTGATGTTGTTTCACAAGTTAAGCATAAGAAAAATCTTATATTTACTTGCGAAAACGACACAGAAGTCCGTTTTTACGCATGTTTCACAAGTCACTGCTTAATTATTTATAGTGAAAAACTATTTTCACAAAATTATAGAAAGTAAAATCGCTGATTTTTAAGTTTGCCTTTTCCTCTAAGTTGAGTTATCGTAGTCATATGTTAAAAATAGTTAAGAAAATAAAGGAAAAGGAGAATATGACTATGGAAGTTACAGCAGAAGATTTAGGAAAGCGTTCATTTTGTGAGGCGGTCATGCGTGCAAGACTGCCAAAAGCAGTATTCAAGGAATTAAAGAAGACAATTGATTACGGTGCACCGCTTGATGCAGCGATTGCTGATTCCGTAGCGATTGCCATGCGGGAGTGGGCAAAGGAGCTCGGCGCAACACACTATACACACTGGTTCCATCCACTCACAAACCTGACAGCAGAGAAACATGATTCTTTCATGGATCCGGTTGGCGATGGTACTTTCATCACAGAGTTTACAGGTAAGGAATTGATTAAGGCTGAGCCAGATGGTTCTTCCTTCCCTTCCGGTGGTATCCGCGAGACATGTGCAGCAAGAGGTTATACAGTTTGGGATTGTACATCTCCAGCATTTGTCAAGGAGATTCCGGATGGATGCAAGGTTCTTTGTATTCCGACTATTTTCATTTCATATACGGGCGAGTCGCTGGATCATAAGACACCGCTTCTTCGTTCTATGGATGCCGTTAACAAGCAGGCACTTCGTATCCTGAAACTCTTCGGTAAGACACCGGCGAAGGTAACTGCTTCCGTTGGACCGGAGCAGGAGTACTTCCTGATCGACAAGGATAAGTTCAATCAGAGACTTGACCTGAAGCTGACCGGACGTACATTGTTTGGTGCCCCGGCACCGAAGGGACAGGAGCTTGATGATCAGTACTTCGGCGTGATCAAGGATAAGGTTTCTCATTTCATGAGAGAGCTCAATAAGGATCTGTGGGAGTATGGTATTCCGGCAAAAACACAGCACAATGAGGTTGCTCCTTCTCAGCATGAGATCGCACCGATTTATGGTACGACAAATGTAGCAACCGATCAGAACCAGCTGTTGATGGAGACATTGAAGAAGGTTGCAGAGAGAAACGGATTTGCATGTCTGCTGCATGAGAAGCCATTTGCAGGTGTCAATGGTTCTGGTAAGCATAATAACTGGTCTATCTCGACATCTGATGGTGAAAACCTGATTGATCCGGGCAAGGAGCCGGAGAAGAACCTGCAGTTCCAGATATTCTTAGCTGCAATTCTGGAGTCTGTTGATAATCATGCTGCATTGCTTCGTCTGTCAGCTAGTTCTGCCGGTAATGATCACAGACTTGGTGCAAACGAGGCACCTCCGGCAATCATTTCCGCTTACCTCGGTGACCAGCTTGCCGATGTAGTCGATCAGATCATTGCAAACGGAGAGGCAACCAGCAGCTTAAAGGGTAAGATTTACAAGTCCGGATGTTCAGTCATTCCTGAGTTCAAGATGGATGCGACAGACCGTAACCGTACATCACCATTTGCATTTACCGGTAATAAGTTCGAGTTCCGTATGGTTGGTAGCACACAGTGTATAGCACAGCCAATGATGACTTTAAATACTATCGTTGCTGATACACTTTGTAACTTTGCAGATGTGCTGGAGAAGGCAGATGATTTCGAGGCAGCCGCAAAGAAGCTGGTTGCAGATAAGTTGAGAGAGCATCAGAGAATCATCTTCAACGGAAATGGTTATTCTGAGGAGTGGGTAAAGGAAGCAGAGCGCCGTGGACTTCCAAATATCAAGTGCATGGTTGATGCGGTTGATTACCTCGCTACACCAGAGAATATCGAAATGTTCGAGAAGCATGGTGTTATGTCTAAGCGTGAGCTGATTGCAAGAGGCGTTGTTATGTATGAAAACTACGCAAAGCAGATCAATATCGAAGCCAAGACAATGATCGAGATGTCCACGAAGCAGATTATCCCGGCTGTTATGAAGTATGAGGGTACTCTGGCTGCCTCTGTGAAGGATCTGAAGGAGCTTGGTATCAGTGCAGATACACAGATGGAAATCCTTTCTACGATCGATACAAAGCTTGCTGAACTTAAGAAGGCAACAACAGAGCTTGAGGATATTGTGGCTAAGGCTGCTGAGAAGGAAGAGGATCCAAAGGCATGGGCAAAGTATTACCATGATGTGGTATTTGCTTTCTTCGATACGGTTCGTAAGCCGGCGGATGAGCTTGAGAAGATCGTAGATGCAAAGGCATGGCCATTCCCTACATATGAAGAGCTGTTGTTTGAACAGTAAGATGCGAAGATCTGTTGATTACAGCAGAATGTGAGAATTTGGTATGCAAAGAAATATGTTATGAACCTTATGGGTTTATATATTTTCCCCCAGGGGCTGCTTCGGCAGCCCCTTTTTATGTTATGGCGACGAAGAAAATGCACGCATTTATGCGGTGCATTTGACGACCGCTAATCAGAGCACATCTTGTCTCTGTGGAGATTTTTACTCGGCGTGATAGCAAATGGGCGTAGAATGGAGTATAATTATGGGAAAACCCACGATGTGGGTGTGGAGTACGGAAAGCAAGCAGAAAACCCCATTGCGTGTGTTTTTTGAGAGAAAAGCAAGCAAAAAAACACAAACCGGAAACTAATCGATACGTACCGGAGGGAAAAGTGTGTTTTTTGGAGAAGAAGCAAGCAGAAAAACACATGGCGTGTGTTTTTTAAGAGAAAAGCAAGCAAAAAAACACAAACCGGAAGCTAATTGGTATGAGCCGGAGGGAAAAGTGTGTTTTTGGGGGAAGAAGCAAGCAGAAAAACACACGGCGTGTGTTTTTAGAGAGAAAAGCAAGCAGAAAAACCCAAAACCGGAAGTTTCAGATGAATTTTAGAGTGGATTTCTGTATATCCACTCAGATATACATATATAAAGATAAAAAGAGGACGAGACATGAAAATAAAGAACGTTATATTTGACTGCAATGGTACGATGATCTTTGATGGCAAGTATCATGATATTGCATGGCGGATGTATGTGAGTAAGCTGGCTGGCAGGGAACTTACTAAGGAAGAATTCCAGCATCAGATACTTGGACATACGAACCGGGATATTTTCGAGTGGCTGCTTGGGAAGGGAACTCTGTCTGAGGAGAAGATCATGCAGCTGACGGAAGAAAAAGAAGCTTTGTACAGGAGCATGTATCAGGAAGATCAGGAAGCCAGCAGGCTGGTCAGAGGTCTGCCGGAATTCCTGGATGAGTTGCAGCGAAGGAACATAAAATGTAATATTGCAACGGCATCTTGTCTATCGAATGTTGACTTTTATTTTGAACGGTTTGGACTTGAAAAATGGTTTGACAAATCAAAGCTTGTCTATGATGATGGAACAATGCGTGCAAAGCCTGCACCGGATATGTATGTCCGTGCAATGGAACGTATCGGAGCGGAGCCATCTGAGACGATGGTAATTGAGGACAGTCCGTCCGGAGTGAAAGCCGCCGCGGCTGCAAACGCAGCTTGTATTGTAGGAATCTACGGCGATTCTGATAAGAAGCTGCTGCAGGATACAGGCGTGTGTGATTATCTGATTGAGGATTATACACGAAATTATGTTGGATATATAGAGCGGAATCTGTTAGAATAGAGTAGCGTATAAAGTTACAGCGTTGCATGAATTACGGATATACGCGGAACAGCAATTGGTATGCTATGGAACGAAAAAGTATAAGGTAATACAATACAGGAGGACAAAAACATGCAGGTAACTATTTCAGATGCAATTCGATATATCGGAGTGGATGATAAGGATATTGACTTGTTTGAGAGTCAGTATGTAGTGCCGGAGGGCGTATCATACAATTCATATGTGATTCTGGACGAGAAGATTGCGGTTATGGATACAGTTGATGCCAGAGGCATGGAAGGCTGGGAGGATAAGCTGCTTCAGACATTGAATGGGGCAAAGCCGGATTATCTGATTATCTCGCATTTGGAACCGGATCATGCGGGAAGCATCGGAAGAATGGTGGAGCTTTTCCCGGAGGTAAAGCTGGTTGCAAGCGCAAAGGCGATTGCAATGCTGCCACAGTTCTTCGAGGATAGATTGGATGCACAGGAGAAGATTGCGGTCAAAGAGGGCGAAGAACTGTCACTTGGAACCCATACATTGGTGTTCTATATGGCACCGATGGTACATTGGCCGGAGGTAATGGTTACATATGAGAAGAGCGAGAAGGTGCTGTTCTCGGCAGATGGATTCGGCAAGTTTGGTGCACTTTCCCTCACAGAAAATGAGGACTGGGCGTGCGAGGCAAGACGGTATTATTTCAATATCGTTGGTAAATATGGCATGCCGGTGCAGACACTTCTGAAGAAGGCAGCAGGACTTGATATCGAGACAATCTGTCCATTGCACGGTCCGGTATTGAAGGAAAATCTCGGATACTATATTGGACTTTATGATACATGGAGCAAGTATGAGCCGGAGAATAAAGGTGTGCTCGTTGCGTATGCATCGATTCATGGCAATACGGCGAAGGCAGCTAAAAAGCTTGCAGATATGCTTCGTGCGAAGGGTGTAGAGAAGGTCGTTGTCAGTGATCTGGCAAGAGAAGATATGGCGGAAGTGATTGAGGATGCATTCCGTTATGACCGGATGGTACTCTGTGCAGCAAGCTATGATGGCGGAGTGTTCCCTTGTATGCAGGATTTCCTGAATCATCTGCAGTCAAAGACATACCAGAAGCGTACCGTGGGTATCTTGGAGAATGGCAGCTGGGCACCATGTGCTGCCCGCACGATGAAGGCGATCCTTTCTACGATGAAAGATGTCACAATCGTGGAGCCAACCGTTACGATCATGTCTACGATGAAGGAATCCGATTACCCGGTTATGGAGGCATTAGTGAAGGCACTTGCCTAAACATATCGAAGAAGGAAAATGGAGCACTTCGGTTCGGGAGAACATATTTATGACAGCGATTGCGGGAAAATGTAGAGAGAAGTTGGATATAATACAAATTCTAAAGCAGACCATTGGAGCACATCAGCACTTAACGAGCTATGTCAACTATAGTTGACATAGGGAGTTTAGTGTCTGCTATGTGCGGAAGTGAGCGGGAGCGAGTCTGCGTAGAATTTTGTATTATATTCAACTTCATTAAATAGTGTATTGCAATCGCGTTCGTTAATACAATCAAGAATAGAAAGAGGAATGTAAGTGAAGAATTTGTACATAGCAGAGAAACCCAGTGTTGCCAGAGAGTTTGCTAAGGCACTTGGCATGAAGGGGGCTGCAACTGCCGGTGCAAGGGACGGATACTTAGAGAGTGAGGATACGATCGTGACATGGTGTGTCGGACATCTGATCACGATGAGCTATCCGGAGGTCTATGATCCTGCCTTGAAGAAATGGAGTTTTGACACAATTCCGTTTATACCGGAAGAATATAAATATGAAATTATCGGTGCGTCGAGCAAGCAGTTTCAGGTGGTAAGTAAGCTGTTAAACCGTGAGGATGTCGGACGCATCTATGTCTGCACCGACTCGGGACGGGAGGGAGAATATATCTACCGTCTTGTCGAGCAGATGGCAGGCGTGGACAAAAGTAAAAAAGACCGGCGGCGTGTGTGGATTGATTCACAGACCGAGGAAGAGATTATGCGTGGCATCCGTGAGGCAAAAGAGCTCTCCGCATACGATAACCTGAGTGATGCGGCATATCTGCGGGCACAGGAAGATTATCTGATGGGAATCAATTTCTCGCGGGCACTGTCGCTGAAATACAGTTATACTGTGAAGAATTATCTCGGCATGGATCGTTGTGTGATTGCAGTAGGACGTGTCATGACATGTGTACTTGGCATGATCGTGAAGCGTGAACGGGAGATCCGGCAGTTTGTGCCGACACCATTTTACCGGGTGCTTGCAAGTACAGATGGATTTGAAGCAGAATGGAAGACAACGAAGGAGTCAGCCTATCTGGATTCCCCGCTTCTATATAAAGAAAATGGATTCAAGAAAGAAGAAAGTGCCAAGCAGCTGATCGCCGAATTGTCTGCCGAGGAACCAATCGAGCTGATTGTACAGAAGGTGGAGAAGAAGACCGAGAAGAAAGCACCTCCGATGTTATATAACTTAGCGGAGCTGCAAAATGACTGTTCGCGGCTGTTTAAGATCAGTCCGACTGATACGTTAAATACCGTGCAGACACTCTATGAGCGGAAATTAGTGACATATCCGAGAACGGATGCCCGTGTCCTTTCTACAGCGGTTGCGAAGGAAATTGGAAAAAACATCGGGGGCTTGCAGAAATACGAACCGCTTGCACAGTATGCACAGTATATTATGCAGCAGGGCGGATATAAAGGCGTTGCCAAATCCAAATATGTAAACGATAAGCAGATTACTGACCACTATGCAATCATTCCGACCGGACAGGGACTTGGCAATCTGAACGGATTAAATGATATTCAGCGGAAGGTATATGGCATTATTGCCAGACGTTTTTTGAGTATTTTCTTCCCGGCAGCAGAGTATGAGAAGGTCAGTCTGGTTCTGACAAGACAAATTCATACAGCTGTTGGTGAGAAGGAAGATGGCACCGAAAGCTTTTTCGCGAATTTCAAACGGCTGAAAACCCCGGGGTATCTGACGATAGCAGGACTTCCATCCGAGAAAAAACAGGAGGAACAGAAGCTTACGGATGAAGAACTTGCCAGATTTGCATCTTTGAAGAAAGGAGATGCAATTCCGGTACAGGTATTTAATATCAAGGAAGGAGAGACATCTCCACCGAAGCGGTATTCTTCGGGTACATTGATTCTGGCGATGGAAAATGCCGGGCAGCTGATCGAGGATGAGGAGCTTCGAAGCCAGATCAAGGGCAGTGGTATTGGAACGAGTGCAACACGAGACAGTATCATCACAAAACTTGTGACGAACAAATATATTGCATTAAATAAGAAGACGCAGATTGTTACACCGACATTTCTTGGAGAGATCATCTACGATGTATGCTTAAATTCCATTCAGAGTCTGCTCTGGGCAGAGATGACCGCGTCGTGGGAGAAAGGACTTTCCGGTGTTGCAGAGGGAACGATCTCAAAGGATGAATATACAGCCAAGATGAATAAATTTGTCTGTGATAACACGAATGCTGTGAAACAGATTCGTAATCAGAATCAGATCACGCGCTTGTTTGACCGGACAAAAACATTTTATGAGAAATCAGGTACGAAGAAGACTGCGAAGAAATCGTAGATATGTTGAAGAAAGAGCACAACAAGATGACATATATGTATGAGATAAGCAGAATAGATGATGAATATGCACGAAATAAGTTTCATGTATATGGTGTGAGTCTGTATACATAATAGGAAAAAATATAGCAATAGAACGATGGAGGATAAGAAAATGAAGTGTGTAAATGCAGTGACAATCAAGGAATTATATGATCTTTCCCATACAGAGGCAAAACCTTTGATGGAAAGCTATACTTATCCGTGGGAAGTACTTCCTCATATTGGAGAGTTTATTGTAAAGCTTGGGGAATCCCTTCCAAAGGATGAATATACAGAGGTAGCAGAGCATGTCTGGGTGCATAAGACAGCGAAGGTATTTGCATCGGCATATCTGGCAGGACCGGCAATCATCGGTGCGGAGACAGAAGTGCGTCAGTGTGCGTTTGTCCGCGGAAATGCGCTGGTTGGAAAAGGCTGTGTAATCGGCAATTCCACAGAGTTGAAAAACGTGATTATTTTTGATAATGTACAGGTACCGCACTATAATTATGTCGGCGATTCTATTCTGGGATTTAAGTCGCATATGGGGGCAGGATCAATCACATCGAATGTAAAGAGTGATAAGACACTTGTGCATGTCAAGGGAATTGATCCGGAGACAAATGAGAAGTTTGATCTGGAAACTGGTCTGAAGAAATTTGGAGCAATGCTTGGTAATCATGTGGAGGTCGGCTGTAATTCTGTTTTAAATCCAGGTACGGTCATTGGTTCGGACAGTAATGTCTATCCGCTTTCCCCGGTACGTGGATTTGTACCGGCAGAAAGCATCTATAAGACCGGAGGCGTGATCGTGAAGAAACAAGCATAAGGAATATACGGGTCAGTCAGTTTCAATCCGGGCAGATTGTGCTGCCTGTCGGGCGGCTTCCAATATGAGCAGTGTGGTGTATTGGTTGTCGCTTGCGTATGTAACAGAGTCCAGATCGCCGGTGAGCTGCAACTGTTCGTTGATGGCATCTACGGAAGGTGTTAAAAGTGGATACATGGCGGTAACAGTATCGTTTGCGTTTGCTACTTCGATGTGTGTGACCGCATGCTTGTCGATGGTCGTCTGCAATTCCAGCGTGGTGCCACCGAGATTTAACTGTGAGGTGTAGACCCCTGGTTGGTATGTGGCAAAGGTCTCTGTTGAGACTCTTGTATCTGTAGTATCTTTTTCGTCCTCCTTTGGTGAGAACATATACCAGAGCAGCAGAATCAACAGGATACCAAGGATGATAAATATGCCGGTGTAGATGAGCTCTTTTGATTTTAAGACAATGATTTTTGTTTTGGATGACATAATAAAAAACTCCCTGTTCAGAATTAGTATAATATATTCTGAATGGGGAGTTTTTATTACTTTTCGATTTGGAAAATCAATTCCTACAGAGAGGAATATCCGTGGCTGTTGATGATACCCTGAATTGGTATGCCGGCTTTGCAGAGTGGACAGTCGGCCGCAGAGTGTGTCTCATAATTAGGGATATCTTCTGTGCGGAAGATGGTATTGATCTGCTCGCCGTGGATTTCATCTGCGGCGGAGAAGATGGAAGAGACACCAACGACTTCACCACCGTAATACTCGATACATTCGAGTGCGGTCTGTAAGGTCTTTCCGGTTGTAGCAGTTGCCAGTAATACAAGAACATGCTTGCCCTTGATCATTGGAAGATAGTTTTCGCGGAAAATCAGTTGTCCGCCGGAGTGCTGCTCCGGGGAAATGATGTATGCGGTATTGTGCAGATTTGCAGATAAAATACCAGTGTTAAGAAGTTCGTCTGCAAGATAAGCACCGATTACATTGGTTTCATCCAAACAGACAATCGTATCAATGATAGTTGTAGCAGCGTAGCGTGTAGCCAGTACTTTGGCAGCGGCATGTGCTTCGCTTCGGCGGCTCTTCAGACTTGTCATATCAATATAATAATTGATATGGGAAGAAGATGTTGCGTAGTGTCCGGGTGTTACATTCAGTGAGATTAAGTTGCTGGATGCAGACTGTACCTTAAATGTGTTTGTGTTTTCCATAAATAGTATCCCTCCTATGCGTTTAATTACATAACAATATTATAAATGTTATACAATATTTATGCAAGCAAAGTAGCTGTAATACACAGAAAATTCATCGTATATTTTCTCCGATTTTTGAGACACCCACATAGATCTGGGAAATTTTATACCATGTTGGAAAATCAACAATTCCGCTAACAGGCAGGTTAAAGATTGACTGAAAGGTACGCACGGATTCAGCAGTCGCGGAACCGAAGATGCCATCCACGGTGACAGTTGGAATCGCCGGGTAATTCTGTGCAATACGGTTTAGCTGTTCCTGAATCGTGATTACAGGTTCGCCGGAGCTTCCAATCATCAGATCATAGCCCGGGTAGGAGGATGGGATTCCGGAAACAATTTCGGATTCATTTACATACATATCTGAACCGTAATAATAGTGGATGATATCAATCGCAGAGAAACCATCATCCCCAAGTGCTTTAGAACCCCACTGCGTCATCCAGTTTGGACAGGAGACGCGCTTGCCATCACAGTATTGCGTGAGAATTGGCTGTTTGACATTTGGACGGGCAAGATAGCGGTTATAGAGCCGGTCTGCAATCTGTGAGATGTTTTCGTAAATTGTTTTGCCATAGATCCATTTGTGATCGTAGGCGGTGGAGGATGTAATCGTGAAATTATAGCCTTTGTTCCGGTACCATTCTGTATATACCCGGTTTAAAGTGAAGGACATGATTGCCAGAATATTTGCTTCGATTGTACTTTCCGGCCATGTGGAGTAAATCTCACAGCAGGCGACATTTTTGATGTAGTCGATATACGGGACATAATAATCGGTGGCGGTGGAATCGCCGGGGACACCGTCATGTACGATAATTGTCTCCGGGACGACGACGCGTGAGAGGACGATCTCACCGCTTTCGGCTAAAGGCTTGATCTCCGGCTCAGCGATTTTCGGTGGATAGTATTCCCAGAGTGTGTGTCCACCGATAACAATCGGGTTATAGACATAGTCGGGTGTCTGTTCGGATGGCTGCAATACGATAAACTGTAATCCGTTTTCACCGGAAAAAATCTGAACACCTGAGACGATTTGTTCCTGATAGCCGGGGGCTGAAATCTTTACATTGTATTCAGAATAGGGCTGGTTGTCGCTTGGTTCCATACTGTATTCGCGTGGTGGAGCAGAAAGCTCGATATTTCCGGTCTGCCCGTTTGGGTTTGTGGCAGCAGTTTCCAGGATGAGGTTTGGTTCTCCGGTGTCTGCGATTTCAATGGTAGCAGAAGAAAGCGGGGAGTAGGTGTCCGGACCTGTGACTATGACATTTAGATATCCGGTATCACTAGAATATTGATCCATAGGATTTACCATTATTTTTCATCCGTATAGTATATGAACATCAGGTTGTATTTATGTATCAGAAAAAGTTAATGTGTGTTAAGAAAAAACACTTGACAATCATGAAAAAAACATGTATGATGCAAAAGGTTTGTAAATGAAAAATACTTTACAGGTGATTCGGATGGAGAAGTTTGTACGTCAGTCATTGCTCTATGATTTTTATGGAGAGTTGTTGACGCAGACACAGAAAAGTATATACGAAGATGTGGTAATGAATGACCTGTCCTATTCGGAACTGGCAAGGGAATATGGAATCTCCAGACAAGGCGTGTTTGATATGATGAAGCGCTGTGACAAGAAGCTGGAAGATTTTGAGAAAAAGCTGAAACTAGTTGAGAAATTTGAGAATGCCAGAGAAAAGGTAGCCGCGATACAGACTGAGATTCAGGCATTGCGGGAACGCAATGAGAACTTGGCGCTGGACGAAGCGTTTGCAGATATCGATACGAATCTCAACGGGCTGCTGGATGATTTTTAACAGTTGAATGTTTGATTTTGTTTGGGAGGAGACGCATGGCGTTTGACAGTTTAACAGACAAATTACAGAACGTGTTCCGGAAGCTGAGAAGCAAAGGAACGATTACAGAAGCAGATGTAAAAGAAGCGATGAAAGAAGTAAAGCGTGCGCTGTTGGAAGCGGATGTAAACTTCAAGGTCGTAAAACAGTTTATCAATTCCGTCAGTGAGCGTGCGGTCGGCGAGGAAGTTCTAAAGGGACTTAATCCTGGTCAGATGGTAATCAAGATTGTAAAAGAAGAGATGGATAAGCTGATGGGTTCTGAGACAACCGAACTCAAACTATTGCCATCCAATGAGATTACGATCGTCATGATGTGTGGTTTGCAGGGTGCTGGTAAGACAACCACCGTTGCAAAGCTTGCGGGCAAGTTTAAGAACAAGGGTAAAAAACCACTGTTGGTTGCTTGTGACGTCTATCGTCCGGCAGCGATCAAGCAGTTGGAAATCAACGGTGAGAAGGTCGGTGTTCCGGTATTTTCGATGGGAGACGGACATAAGCCGGTGAATATTGCAAAGGCAGCGATTGAACATGCTGCAAAAAATGATATCAATCTTGTATTCCTGGATACTGCAGGCCGTCTGCATGTCGATGAAGACATGATGAATGAGCTGGCAGAGATCAAGGAGAATCTGAATGTAACATATACGATTCTGACGGTCGATGCGATGACTGGTCAGGATGCGGTCAATGTGGCAACATCGTTCAATGATAAGATTGGGATTGATGGTGTAATCCTGACAAAGCTCGATGGCGATACCCGTGGTGGTGCGGCACTTTCCATCAAGGCAGTGACCGGAAAACCAATCCTGTATGCCGGTATGGGAGAGAAGCTCACAGATTTGGAGCAGTTTTATCCAGATCGTATGGCAAGCCGGATTCTCGGTATGGGTGATGTGGAAAGCCTGATCGAAAAAGCACAGTCTGCAATCGATGAGGAAAAAGCCAAGGAGATGGAAGAGAAGTTTAAGAAAGCTTCCTTTGATTTCAATGATTTCCTTGACCAGATGGAACAGATGGAAAAGATGGGTGGTATGAATGATATATTGAAGATGCTGCCTGGATTTGGAAATAAAAAACAGCTCCAGAATATAGAGATTGATGACAACGCGATGAATATGCCAAAGGCAATTATCTTGTCAATGACGAAACAGGAACGTTCGCATCCGGAGATCATTAATCCGAGCCGCAAGAAGCGAATTGCAGATGGGGCAGGCGTTCCAATCAGCGAGGTAAACAAGCTGATCAAGCAGTTTGAACAGTCCAAGAAGATGATGAAGCAGATGTCCGGTATGATGGGCGGCAAACGCCGCGGCGGATTCAAGCTTCCGTTTGGATTCTAATTTTTGATAATAGTATAACTATTATATATAGACGAAAGATTTTTAAGGAGGTGAAATTTGACATGGCAGTTAAAATCAGATTAAGAAGAATGGGATATAAGAAGCATCCTTTTTATAGAGTTGTAGTAGCTGATTCCAGATCACCAAGAGATGGTAGATTTATCGATGAGATCGGAACATATGATCCAAATCAGGAGCCAGCATCTGTAAAAATCGACTCTGATGCAGCTAAGAAGTGGCTTGCAGATGGTGCTCAGCCTACAGAGACAGTTGCTAAGCTTTTAAAGCAGGCAGGTATCGAGAAGTAAGACTGATGTGCAAGGGAGGTGCAGGTTATGAAGGAATTAGTAGAACTGATTGCAAAATCCCTCGTTGATTATCCGGATGAAGTTGTTGTAAAAGAGACAATCGATGGAGATACCATAACAATCGAACTGAACGTTGCAGGAGATGATATGGGTAAGGTGATCGGCAAGCAGGGCCGTATCGCTAAGTCCATTCGTACTGTTGTGAAGGCGGCTGCATCAAAGGGTGATAAAAAGGTAATTGTAGACATCAAATAATTCTTGGATTCCCGGTGCCAGAAGGCATCGGGAATTATTACTTTATCGGAGGAATTTATGAACGAAGATATGTTTCGAATTGGCGTGATCACATCGACACATGGATTAAAGGGCGAGGTCAAGGTATTCCCGACGACAGACGATCCGGCACGGTTTAAGAAGCTGAAACATTGCTTTATCCGTACAAAAAGTGGCGATGTACCAGTAGAGAAAAAATCATGTAAGTTCTTTAAGAACATGGTGATTCTTTCTTTTTCGGAATTTAATGATATAAACGAGATAGAAAAATATAAGGGCTGTGAGCTGTATGTAACAAGAGAAGATGCAGTCCCGCTCGAAGAGGACGAGTTTTATATTGCGGATGTGATTGACTCGGAAGTATTCGAGGATAACGGAAATAAGCTTGGAACTCTGGTGGATGTTATGCAGACAGGAGCCAATGATGTATTCGTTGTGAAGATGGAGAATGGCAAGGAAGTACTGCTTCCGGTCATCAAAGACTGTGTATTGGATATCAATGCGGAAGAAAAGAAAGTAGTCGTTCATATGATGAATGGTTTGCTGGATTAACTATATCGGAGGCGGATATGAATTTTCATATTATGACATTATTTCCGGAGATGGTGCTTGGAGGTTTAAACGAGAGCATTACCGGAAAGGCAATTGAAAAAGGGCTGATCGGGGTAAATGCTGTAAATATTCGTGATTTCGCAGATAACCGGTACGGACATGTGGATGATTATACGTATGGTGGCGGTGCCGGCATGCTGATGCAGCCGGGACCGGTGTATGATGCGTATCAGTATGTGCTTGCACAGATTGCAGCACGCAGGGAAAAGGAAGGCAGACCAGCACAGACGAAAAAAGTGCGCGTGCTTTACATGACACCACAGGGACAGCCTTTTAAACAGTGCATGGCAGAGGAGTATGCGAAGGAAGATGATCTTGTACTTCTGTGTGGACATTATGAGGGCATTGATGAACGCGTGCTGGAAATGATCGTGACAGATTATGTCTCCATTGGTGATTTCGTGCTGACTGGTGGAGAGCTTCCGGCAATGATGATCGTAGATGCGACAAGCCGTCTTGTGCCAGGTGTGCTTGGAAGCGATGAAAGTGCTGTGTATGAAAGCTTCTATGATGGCTTGCTTGAATATCCGCAGTATACCCGCCCGGAAGAATTTATGGGAAAGAAGGTGCCGGAGGTGCTGCTTTCCGGACATCATAAGAATATCGAAGAGTGGCGGTATGAGCAGTCCATGCAGCGGACGCAGGAACGTCGTCCGGATCTGTATGAAGCCTATGTGGAGGCACACCGGGAAGAGTTGGAAAAACGCAGGCGGAAAAAGGAAGAAAAAGAGCGAAAGCGGATTCGTCGGGAGCAACGTGCAAAAATGCAGGCAAATGAATAACTATCGCTTGTTTTGTGCGGCGATATAGTATATAATTTTAATTATCAAAAGAAGAAACGGGAGAGAAGTTATGAAGAAAAAAGTATATATGGCAGTACTCACACTGGCATTTGCAGGTCTTTTGACCGGTTGTGGCAAGAAAACAGAAGAGAATACAGATACCGGAGTGTCGATAAAGGATGATGTTGTGGAGTTTGTGAATGTAGAACTTCCGGCAGCAAAAGTAGATCATGACAATGCAATTGCAATCTACAATGCTTATTTTGCAGATACCGGTAGTCAGGATTTGGATACGTTTAAAACTTCTTTGCAGGATACGGCTATTCCGGAAATGGAAAATTGTATTACAACGATTTCGAATATTGAAGTTGCAACAGATGAGGTTAAGACATTGAAGGATTCTTATTTGCAGAGTGTGCAGAAAGAGTGTGAGGCAATGAAGATGGTTGTGTCGGCAATTGACGGGGAAAATGCAGATTATCTGACACAGGCAGACAGTTTGATTGCAGAGGCGGCTACACTTCGGAGTGACTACCAGACAAAACTTCAGACGATTGCGAATGAGCAGGGAATTGTAGTAAATCAGTAATGGTAAGAAAGCTGTCGGTGAAATATCCGGCAGCTTTTCGATTTATATGAGGAATGTGCTTATGGAACAGACAGAACGTGAAAAAAAGGAACAGGCATATATCACACAGCTGAAAAAAAGCATGAATCCGGAGGATGTTGCCGGGTTGTATCATCTGTATCAGAAGCTGACAGAGAAAAGTTATTTTCGAACGGATGTGGGGTTTGGTTTTCTGGCAGAGCTAAGAGAGTATCTTGTAAAAAACGGATACCAGATAGATATTTATACAACACCGAAATCACCGGCAAATAAAAAAGTATCTGAAGAGCATGCAGAGGCACATTTGCGCAGAAAATATGATGCACTCTGTGAAAAGCAGGAACAGACAGAACAGGAAGTGGAACGGTTGAATCTGATCCGCGTTCGTCTGACAATTGCGGTTGTTGCACTTGCAGCTGTGGTAATTGGAATGCTATTTATTACAGTGACAAATAAAAATGTTGGATACTTTCATGCAGAGCAGAAAATACAGGATAAATATTCGTATTGGGAAGAACAGCTGGACGTACGGGAGAAGGAACTACAGGAGTGGGAAAAAGAACTTGGTGAGCAGGCAGAAAAAATGAATGAAACCAAGACACAAAATTGACAAAAATAAATGCTATAATCGGATACAATCAATGATAGAAGATGATAGTTAGGAGGAACTGGGATGAATGATTTAAAAGTGCTGGTCGTGGATGATGAGAGCCGTATGCGCAAGCTGGTACGTGACTTCCTTGTGAAGGACGGGTATTCCGTTGTGGAGGCTGCAGACGGGGAAGAAGCGGTCGATGTTTTTATGTCAGATAAGGACATCTCATTGATCATTCTGGATGTGATGATGCCAAAGTTGGATGGATACGGAGTGGCAGAGGAAGTACGGAAAATGTCTGATGTACCAATCATCATGCTGACGGCCAAAAGTGATGAAAAGGATGAATTGCGGGGGTTCGATCTTGGAATTGATGAATATATAACAAAACCGTTTTCTCCGCGGATTCTGGTGGCAAGAGTGGAAGCTGTGCTTCGCAGAACACAGACAGATGCGGAAGCAAATGTAATTACAGTGGATGGAATCGAGATGGATATTGCTGCCCATCAGGTAAAGGTAGATGGGACACCGATTGAGCTGTCCTATAAGGAATTTGAATTGTTAAATTATTTTTTACAGAATCGTGGTGTGGCATTGTCCAGAGAGAAAATTCTGAACAATGTCTGGAATTATGATTATTTTGGAGATGCCAGGACAATTGATACCCATGTAAAGAAGCTTCGGAGTAAGCTTGGAAGCAAGGGTGACTACATCAAGACGATTTGGGGTATGGGTTATAAGTTCGAAGGCTAAGGCACGTAATTCGATTCGTGTCAAGATATCCATGATGGTTGTTTTTTTCTCTGTATTTATAATTGCAGCATCCTGGCTGCTTTGCAGTTATGTACTTGGCGGTGTTTTCCGTTACAGCATAAAGAACAACCTGATTGCAACCTATAATTCCTGTAACGGACTGTTTCAGGATCAAAGTGAAGATGCGTTTGACAATGGCGACTTGTTTGGGCAGATCAAAAACCCGCAGGATGCGGTTGTCATGATTGTGGATTCAAACAACGGGAAATTATATACGTCTATTAACGATGAAGGTCAGATGATGGAAGGCATGCGGAGCCTTTTGAGCAGTATCCGAAGTGAGGACAGCGAGAGCCAGTTTGATAAGGGTGAATATATCATCCGGAGAAACCATGATACAGTAACAAATGCAGATTATTATGATTTGATTGGAAGGCTGGATAATGGATACGAGATATTGCTTCGGACACCGATTGCGCGTGTTGAGTCGGTCATGCAGGTCATGACACATCTGTTTGTCTATATCTGTATCGGACTTATGGTGTTTGGAACAGCGTTTATGCTGTTGTTCAGTAATATTTTTGCAGCTCCGATCAAACGGATGTCCAAGGCTGCAAAAAGAATGAGTGAGCTTGATTTTGATGTAAAGATTCCAGTTACAAGCAATGATGAGATCGGAGAACTTGGAAACAGTATGAATGAGATGTCTGAAAAGCTGGAGCGGACGATCTCGGAACTAAAAGCAGCAAATATCGAGTTGCAGCGGGATATCGCAGAACGCCGGAAAATGGATGATATGCGAAAGGAATTTTTGTCGCATGTATCTCATGAGTTGAAAACACCGATTGCATTGATTCAGGGATATGCAGAGGGCTTGAAGGATGATATGTGCGAAGATAAAGAAAGTCGTGATTTCTATACAGATGTTATCATTGATGAGTCACATAAGATGAACACGATGGTAAAACGTCTGCTCACGTTGAATGAGATTGAGTTTGGCGATACGAAGCTTAATATTGAACGGTTTGAACTGGTTGGTTTTGTCAATTCAATTCTGGCTTCAACGAAGATTCTGGCAGAAGAGAAAGGTGCAGAGATTATCTTTGAAGAAGAACCGCCAGTGTATGTGTGGGCAGATGAGTATATGATTGAAGAGGTCTTTACAAATTATCTGACAAATGCCATTCATTATGTAAGAAAAGATGGTGTGATCCGCATTTCATTTAAACCAATGGGAAATGATGTACGTGTCTGTGTCTATAATCAGGGTGATTGGATTGCGCAAGAGGATATTGACCGTGTTTTTGAGAAATTCTATAAGGCGGATAAGGCACGGACGAGAGAATATGGCGGTAATGGAATTGGTCTTTCTATCGTCGCAGCTACAATGGAAGCGCACGGAAAGAACTATGGTGTGGAAAATGTAGCAGATGGTGTGATGTTTTACTTTGATTTGGATGCTAATGTGCTTGCCGATGAATGAAATAAGTGGTAAAATTATTTTATCCTTGTGGGTAAAGAAACAGGTAATGCATATAACATGAGAAAACAGAGTATGAGTAAAAAACAGAAAGCAACACATGCAAATAAAAAAATATGGAAACGGCGGCTGCTGGCAGCACTGATCGCATGCGGTGTATTTGTGACAACCGGATGTGGACAGGTGATTGATTTGACGGATGAGGAAAATCATCTGATTGCAGAATATGCCGCAGAGCTTTTGCTGAAATATGATCGGAATTATGATATGCGTTACAATCCGGATGAGCTGGAGGAAACGACAGAGACTATGACAGAAACGGACGCAACGACAGAGACAACGACGGAAGCTGAAACTACAACGGAAGCTGTAACGACGGAGCAGGATGTTTCTGTGGATGGACAGACAACACAGGTACAGCCAAGTACAGATGAGACGGTGAAAGAAGATATCGGAGCAACTGTGGATCCGGATTTTGATATCGCTGCATTCGTTGGTGAGAACCGTATCTCTGTGCGATATGCATATTACATGGTGGTGGATAGTTATCCATCGTATGATCAGGACGGTATGTATATCGAGGTACAGGCACCGGAAGGCTACAAGCTGTTAGTTCTGAAGTTTGAGGTAGAGAATAAGACAAACGAGGATCAGGCAGTTGATCTGTATGATAAGGATGTCAATTATAATATTGTTGTTGATAACAGTCGGACAACCAAACAGATGCTGACGATTTTAGCGGATGATCTGTATACCTATGACAAGACGATTCAGGCGAGCAGCCGGGAAGAAGCCGTGCTTTTGTATACGGTTTCCGATTCTGTGGCAAATAAATGGACGGACTTGAAATTACAGGTGAAATACGGTGGAACAAGTGCTGTCTTGCAGCTTGAACAGTAAGAATGATTAAGAATGATTTTGCACAGTTTTAGTATAGAGGGCTTGCATAAAGGAGGGTACATATGGATTCAAATATTTTATTGGAGAGCGGTACAAACGAACTTGAGGTACTTGAGTTCATCATAAACGGAAATCATTATGGAATCAATGTGGAGAAGGTACGGGAAATTCTTCCATACCAGGAGATTACACCGGTTCCAAATTCGCATCCATGCATCGAAGGTATTTTTATGCCACGTGGGGATATTATTACAGTGATTGATTTGTTCCAGACATTGGGATTTCCAAATCCGGACAAACAGAATAATTTCTTGATCGTGACGAATTTTAATAACCTGAATATTGCATTTGATGTACAGTCTGTGCTTGGTATCAATCGTGTATCATGGAAGGATGTTGTAAAGCCGGATGCAACAGTCAGTGGCCCTGGAACCGGAATTGCAACCGGTATTATCAAGAATGAAGACAATCTGTTGATCATCCTTGATTTTGAACGTATCGTGGAAGGTATCTGTCCGGAGACAAGTTTGAAGATTTCACAGGTGACAGAGCTGGAAGACCGTGAGCGTAACAGTATTCCGATCCTGATTGCAGAGGATTCCATGATGCTCTGTAAGCTGATTGAGGATGCATTGCACAGAGCAGGTTATACGAAGCTTACAATCAAGAATAATGGACAGGAAGCATGGGATTATCTGTGTGAACTGAAGAAGAATAATGGTGTGGAATATGGTGCGAAGTGTCTGATCACGGATATTGAAATGCCACAGATGGATGGACATCATCTGATCAAGAAGATCCGTGAGACAGAAGGCTTGAAGCAGATTCCGATTGTGATATTCTCATCTTTGATCAATGAGGATATGAAGCGTAAGGGCGATCTGCTTGGTGCGGATGCACAGATTAGTAAGCCGGAAATCGGACAGTTAGTTGGGATATTGGATAGTCTGGTTGCAAGTCAGATATACGGAACAAAATAAGTAAAATTATGCCGGCAGGTTTCCTGTCGGCATCTGAAATTTATAGCATATGAGGTGAGAGAAATGGACTTGAAGAGCACTGGAAAGACAAAAGAAGAAATCAAAGAAATGTATAATAAATATTTCTATGAGACATTTCAACGTTTTGATTTCATCGCAGAAAAGGGCGAGGATGATTATGTAATTGATGAGACCGGCAAACGATATCTTGATTTTATGGCAGGCATCGCTGTTAACTCAGCCGGACATTGTAATAAGAAGGTAGTAGAAGCAATCACAGAGCAGGCACATCAGATGATGCATGCATCGAATTATTGCTATACGATCCCGATGGCTATGCTGGCACAGCGCATTTGTGATGCAATTGGGATGGAGAAGATCTATTTCCAGAATTCCGGTGCAGAGGCAAATGAGGTTATGATCAAGCTTGCCAGAAAATACGGAAAAGATAATTTTGGACCAAACCGTTATCATATTGTAACGGCGGAGAACAGCTTTCATGGACGGACACTTGCCACTCTTGCAGCAACCGGACAGCCAGGAACAGCAATCCAGAGAAACTACGATCCGATGATTCCGGGATTTTCTTATGCAGAGTTTAATAATGTACAGTCGTTTGCAGATGCGTGTACAGAGGATACAATTGCAATCATGGTTGAGCCTGTGCAGGGAGAAGGCGGTGTGATTCCGGCAACGAAAGAGTTCTTGCAGGGCTTGCGCAAATTGTGTGATGAGCGTAATATGCTGTTGTTATTTGATGAGGTACAGACTGGCTGGGGAAGAACCGGAAGTCTGATGGCATTTATGGGATATGGTGTAAAACCGGATTGCGTCAGCATGGCGAAAGCGATGGGTGGTGGAATGCCGATTGGCGCGATGTGTACAAGCGCAAAGCTTGCACTTACATTTGGACCGGGTGCACATGGAAGCACCTATGCCGGAAATCCGGTTGCATGTGCTGCAAGCTATGCACAGATCGGAGAGATCATGGATCAGAAGCTTCCTGAAAATGCAGAAAAGATTGGAACGTATTTCCGGGAGGAACTGTTGAAGCTTCCATGTGTGAAAGAGGTACGTGGACGTGGACTTATGATCGGTGTAGAGTTCAACAAAGATATTGCGACTGACGTGAAGTATCAGTCTGCCGATGAAGGCTTGCTTATCACAGCAGTCAGACCGAATGTGATCCGTCTGGTTCCTCCACTTGATATTACAGAGAAGGAATGTGATGAAGCATTTGCAATTTTACATAAGGTTGTATCAAAGTTGGTATAATGAAGGTAAAGTGTTTTTGACAGGAGGCTATGACAATGAGACGTAAAAATGCATGGACAACGTACAATAAAAAGCAGTTAGACGAGTTGGAGAAGCTTTGTAAGAACTATCTGAAGTTTCTGGATAAAGGAAAGACGGAACGTGAGTGTGTAAAGCAGATTGTAAAGCAGGCAGAAGAAAAAGGCTATGTGAATCTGGCAGATATCACAAAGGATAAGAAGTCGCTCAAGGCAGGTGACAAGGTATATAGTGTCTGCATGGATAAGACAGTTGCTCTGTTCCAGATCGGAAAGAAGAAGCTTGAAAAGGGAATGAACATCTTAGGCGCACATATTGATTCACCTCGTATGGATGTCAAGCAGAATCCGTTGTATGAGAGCGAAGAGTTCGCATATCTTGATACACATTACTATGGTGGTATCAAGAAGTATCAGTGGGTAACATTGCCGCTTGCTTTGCATGGTGTTGTAGTAAAAAAAGATGGAACGGTGATTACAGTCAACGTTGGTGAGGACAAGAATGATCCGGTATTCTGTGTGACTGATCTGTTGATTCATCTTGCTGGCGAGCAGATGGAGAAAAAGGCAAACAAGGTAATTGAGGGAGAAAATCTGGATGTCCTTGTCGGCAGTAAGCCTTTGGAAGGAAAGGAAAAGGATGCAGTGAAAGAGGGTATCCTTGAAATCCTGAAAGAAAAGTATGATATGACAGAAGAGGACTTCATGTCTGCGGAGATCGAGGTTGTTCCAGCCGGACATGCGCGTGAGGCGGGTCTGGATCACAGTATGGTCATGTCCTATGGACAAGATGATCGCGTGTGCGCATATACATCTCTGGCAGCCATGCTTGAAGTGGATGAGGTAGAAAAGACAACTTGCTGTCTTCTTACAGATAAAGAGGAGATTGGAAGTGTTGGAGCGACAGGTATGCAGTCACGGTTCTTTGAGAATTCTGTGGCAGAGCTGATGGATGCAATGGGAGAGTTCAGTGAGTTATCGCTGCGCAGATGTCTGGCAAACTCCAGCATGCTTTCTTCCGATGTAAATGCAGCATATGATCCGTTATTTGCAAGTGCATTTGAAAAGAATAATGCATCTTATTTTGGCCGTGGTGTTGTATTCAGCAAGTTTACCGGTTCCAGAGGAAAATCTGGAAGCAATGATGCAAATGCAGAATATATCGCACGTATTCGTAAGATGATGGATAAAAATGAGGTATGCTTCCAGATGGCAGAACTTGGAAAGGTTGATGTCGGCGGTGGCGGAACGATTGCTTATATTCTGTCGTTGTATGGCATGGAAGTCATCGACTGTGGTGTGGCTGTCCTGAATATGCATGCACCTTGGGAAATCACATCCAAGGCAGATATCTACGAAGCATATAAGTGCTATAAAGTATTTTTAAAAGAAGCATAAAATGAAAGATAAAGATTGATACCAATATGATAAAGAAAAGATGGAACAATCATAAATTGGCAGCAGAAATTATGGCATTCCTTTTGGTATGTCTTTTTCTGCTGCTTTCTTTTTGCAATCCTGTTTTGAAGGTCTGTGCAAAGGATTCTTTTCTGGCGGGATACATGCAGTCGGTTTATAATCAGAAATCAGGCATAGGCAGTAACGAAGTGAACTGCTTGTATCAGTCCTCATCTGGCTATATTTGGGCGGGTACCGATGGCGGACTTTACCGTACGAATGGTTCGGGGTTCCAGAGTATTGATCTGTGGGATACAGAGCGTACAGATTTATATTCCATTAACTGTATTGTTCAGGATCAGAATGGACGGATGTGGATCGGAACTGATAATTATGGACTGTTTTATATCGAGGATGGCCAGACACATCATTTGCAGGAAGAGTATTACAATGGAAACAAAACAATTCTATCGATTGTGGAGGGTGTGGATGGAACAATTTATGTTGCATGTGTAAGCGGGCTTTTCGTTGTTACAGAGGCGGATAAGGAAACACGTTCGGATACTTCTTCCTATGCGCTTGCTGCATATGATGATCCTGCGATTGCAAATATCGAGTTACGAGGTATGACAGCAAAAGAAGATGAGATATGGGCACTGGATGGAGATGGAATCATTTATGTATTCAATCAGGATGGTGTGACACATGTGATAAAGGAACAGGGGGAATCCGGGGAAGAGTGGAATACAATCAAGGCTTGTCAGGGCTATGTCTATGTAGGAAGTAATGGCAGGGATATACGCGCGTATCGGAGTGCAACAAGTAAACGTACATTATCTGCGGGCGTGGAAGGAATCAACAATTTCATGCAGGATGCAGATGGCAGATTGTGGGTCTGTGCCGATAACGGATATGGCTATTTTGATAAACAATGGAATTTTGTCCGTATCAGTGACAGTCAGATTGATACGTACATCTCAGATATGATTCAGGATTATGAGGGTAATTACTGGATTGCGTCTTCCAGAGTAGGATTGTTGCTGCTTACGAAAAGCAAATTCACTGATTACAATACAGCTGTCGGAATGACAGAAAGTATGGTAAATGCAGTATATGAGTATGGTGGAAAGAAATATATTGCAACGGATGATGGGCTGTATATTTATAATGCAAAGGAAGAACAGGAAGTCAATGATCTGACAGAGCTTCTGAAAAACGTCAGTGTACGGCATATAATTTCGGACAAACGTGGAACCTTGTGGATTTCCACGAATCGAAAATATGGGGTTGTAAAATATGCATCGGATGGTACGATCACGGTATATGGCCGGTCAGATGGACTGCCGGGTATGTCAGTAAATTGTACCCTTCCATTGAGCAATGGAAATCTCGCGGTTGCGACTACGGAAGGTATTGCGATTCTGGATCAGAATGGACACATAGATACTGTGTATCACAGTGGGGTAGAGCTTGCTGAGGTAAATATCCTTGCACTGTTTGAAACAGACGAAGGAGATATTCTGGCTGGTACAGATGGTGAAGGAATCTATGTGATAGAGGCAGGTAAGGATACTTTGCAGCATTACAGTACCGAGGATGGATTGAATTCGGATGTGGTATCATGCTTTGCACAGGGAGAACAGGGTATCTGGATTGGAACGGACAGTGGCGCCTGCTTCTATAATGAAGCATTTCGTATGATCAGCAATGTAGAATACTCAAACAGTGTTTATGATATTGTGATAGCACGAGGCTCTGTCTGGCTGGTTGGTTCGATGGGCGTGCTTCGGACATCAGAGGATGAATTGCTCGGAAGCAACGGAATTTCGGGAAGATATTTTGCAACCGGGGATGGGTTGACGAAGACAATCAATACAAACGGAAATTCCTGTATGGATACAAAGGGAAAACTGTATATCTGTTGTAATGAGGGAATATCGGTTTTAGATACGGAACATATATGGTATAACGAGGTACAGCCGATCATTAAGGTTACGCGGATTGATATCGATGGAACCTCTTATGAATTCGATGATTTGAATGATGGTCTGGTTATAAAAAATGATGCGTCCAAAATTACGATTGATTTTGCAGTATTTTCGTATGTGAACCGCGGCGATATTAAAGTGCAGTATATGCTGGATGGTTTTGAGTCCAAGCCGACAGAATTGCATGGAGATGATGTGCTGCAGGCGGTTTACACGAATCTGGATGGTGGTGTCTACACATTTACAGTGAGTGCCTACAATGGAGATGGGACCGCCTGTGAGGAACCGCTTTCGTTTGTGATAGAAAAAGAAAAAAGCGTGTTCGAAAGCCTGATGGCGAGAAGTATATTGATTCTTAGTCTGGTAGTTATATTTCTGCTTCTGGTTCTGACGGTGATCCGTGTCAGACGAATGTTGAAGTCAAAGACATCTGCGTTGGAGCAGTTGTCCAAGGAACATGAAGAGGCAGTAAAGACAAGTACAGCTAAAAATGACTATCTCGCGAATATGAGCAATGAGATAAAAACGCCAATCCACGCGATGATGGCGAAAGCGGATGAACTGTTGCATATGGTGGATAAGGATTCACCATATCGAAAGGATATACGTGGTATTTATGACATTGGAAATGATATTTTAGCGAGTGTTGATGATATTATATTGCTTGCCAAGCTGGAATCCGGGCGTTTTGAGCTGGAGGAAAGTAATTATGCAATCTCGGATCTTGTGGCAGACATGTCAGAGCTTGCATTGTGTGAATTGGCAGATCGGGATAAGTCAGTAAAATTCTTCGTTGAGCTCGGAGAAAATGTGACAGACAATCTGATCGGAGATGTCGATAAGATACGAAATATTCTTGTACGCCTATTGGACAATGCAATTCGCTACACGAAGCAGGGAAGCATTACCCTATCAGTAGATAGCTACGAATATACGGAGCATCCGCATCAGGATATGTTAAACATTGTATTTACGATCGCAGATACAGGAATTGGTATTCAGGAAGAACGTCTGGATAATATTTTTGATCTGTATGAAAGCGGAGACAGTATGAAAAACAGTACCCACCCGGGCCATGGCGTAGGACTTGCGATTGCCAAGGGCTATGCAGATATTCTGGAAGCGGAATTATCGGTCGAAAGCGTGTATGGGGCTGGTTCCACATTTGTGTTATCATTAAACCAGAAGCCGGCAGTAAAACTGAGCAGTGGACAGGTTGTATCGAAGATTGAAGATACTGTATCCAAGGAGGATGCAGAAAAGCTCTGGCTTCCGGAAGTATCCGCCTTGCTGGTGGATGACGACGAGGTTAGTATTGAAGTCAGTCGGAAGGTGCTTACATCGTTTGATATGAAGCTGGATGTTGCAACATCGGGACTTGGTGCGATTGATATGGTATTGAATCATGAGTATGATGTTGTGTTTATGGATTTATCAATGCCGATTATGAATGGTATTGATGCAATGAAGGAAATTCGGGAATTGGATGATATCAAGTATGCGATGTTGCCGATTATCGCGCTGGATCCGGATGCTATCGAGGGAAACCGCGGCAGTCATATTTCGGCAGGATTTACAGACAGTATGGTAAAGCCAATTGAACCTCGACGGGTAGCAGCAATCTTGAAGGATTGTCTTCCGGAGAATAAATTACAGGAGCGTTCCGATGATATCCGGCTTTTGATCGAGGGTTCCCGGTTTAGGGAAGGTCTGATTCGTTTGCAGGAAACACTGGATGTGGAGGAAGCAATTCAGCGTATTGGAGGAAGCATTGAGGTTTATAACAAGCTGATTCAGGCGTTTTATTCACAGAATAAAGATATTGCCAATACATTGGCAGATAAATCGACGCGGGATATCCGATCCTTTAAGATGAAGATTCACTCAATCCGTACATTGTCAAACAGCATTGGTGCATATGAGCTTGCAAGATATGCGGCGAAGATGGAGACCTCGATCAATGTTGGAAAACGGGATCAATTACGCCAGAACCTGCGAGGTTTTACAGATGAACTTGTGTATCTGCTCTTAATCTTAGAGGATTATGAACGGTTTGTTGATGAGGTATCTGGTATGACGGATGAGGAATATGCAGCCAAGATGGCACAGGAAAATTCCAAAGAGGAAACGAAGGAGACTGACACAGATATGAATGTGCAGGAAGAGGTGCCAGAGGATCTGACTGTAATTTCGATTGTTGCGCTTGATGAAATTGCAAAGCACGCAAAGTCTGGTGATTTTGAACAGGTACGGATCCAACTCGAACGTTTGAAAAGCTTTGGCTATGATGGCGATAATTTTGAATTTTTACAGGCACTTTCGGAGGCAGAAACATCCGGAAATGCAGATATGATTACAGAGCTTGTGAACACATACAGGGATTTGAAACTGTAAATAAAAAGGGGATGAAAAAATGGAGCATGAACAATTTGATGAAGCTTTGATGCAGTGTATTCATACGCTTCGTACCGGCAGTGATATGGATCATGCCATTCAGAAACTGCTGGAGATTATTGCAGAATTCCATGATGCAGATCGTGCTTATATTTTCGAGTTTGCAGATGATGAAATTCATATGGATAACACATATGAATATTGTAAGGATGGAATTACACCGGAGAAAGATATTCTGCAGGATATCGAGATATCCACGATTGACAGGTGGCTTGCTTTATTTAAAGAGCAGGGAGAAGTATATTTGAATTCCAGAGATGGAGAGCTGGATGAAACTTCCGAGGAATACAGGCTGCTTAAGATACAGGGCGTGGACAGTCTGATGGTTGCACCGCTATATTCAGAGACAAAGATGATTGGATTTATCGGAGTGGATAATCCGAACAATAACACGTATACGTTGTCGCTGCTCCGGTCCGTTGCGTCATTGATCGTCAATGATATCCAGAAGCGTATCACATTGGAACAACAAGTGATAAATGCATTGGCACGTATATACATTTCCTTGTATCTGGTCAATATTCCGGCGGATACACAGAAGGAATTAAACAGTAACAATGATGTGCGTAAATATATCAAACAAACTGAGCATGCGGCAGAACAGATGCGTATTGTGATGAAACATATGGCTGATGCACAGTATTGGGAAGGCATACTTGCTTTTTCAGACCTTACGACTCTGGATAGACGGATGAAAAACTGTGATTATATCAGCCACGAGTTTTACAGCTCGACGGAACGATGGTGCCGTGCAAACTTTATTGTTGTTGACCGCTTAGAAAATGGTAATCTGAATAATATAATTTTTGGTGTACAGCTTATTGATGAGGAGAAAAAGAAAGAACTTGAATATCAGGCAGCACTCGAACATGCACTGGAAAATCAGAATGAGATTTATGGAGAATTGCTTCAGATGCAAAGTGGTGGTGTAATTGCAGTCGAGATCAAGACGAACCGAATTCTCGTAATTAACCGCGCGTTGATGGACATGTTTGGGATTGATGAGGCAAAGAAAAGCCAACTTACACATGAGGAATTTCTGTCCCATTTTGTGGATAAAAAGGCGATGGAAAAGTTTTTGGCAGTACGTGATACACTTGTAGAACCGTATGTGCGTGAATATGAGGTAATGCGTGGCGATGAGCAGATTTTTGTCTTATGTCACACGAAGCTTATCACACTTGCAAATGGAGATCGCGTCAGTGTGACAAGTGTGATGAATGTTACAGAAAATAAGAAATTTGAACAGCGTCTGCTTGTACAATCGCAGACGGATGCTCTGACCAGAATCTGCAACCGTGGATATGGAGAAGCACAGATTGAGAAGCTGTTAAAGGCAAAGAAAAATGGTATGTTCCTGTTGTTCGATGTCGATAAATTCAAGCATATTAATGATACATATGGACATAGTATTGGTGATGAGGTTTTGATACAGGTTGCAGGCGCATTAAAACAGACATTTGAGAAGTTTGGTGTCTGTATGCGGCTTGGTGGAGACGAGTTTGCGGTATATGCGCCGGAAATAACGGAACAGATACAGGCTGAGACGATGATACAGGCATTTTTTGAACGGATTCGGGAAATCGCAATTCCGCAGATGGAAGGCTATGCAATCTCTGTCAGTCTGGGTGTGGTACTCTGTGCACCGGACAGGGAGCATGTGTTTGAAAAGGTATACCGGTGTGCAGATGCCACGATGTATACCTGTAAGAAGATAACAGGAAACAGTTATGATTTTTATACAGGGAGGAACCCCGCATGAATATAGAATTATCCGGAAAAAAGAAAGTGGTTGCTGACGGAATCACAGTGGCAGAGCTGATCGTACAAGAGCAGTTAGAGACACCAAAGCATGTGAAGGTTGCGGTAAATGATGATTTTGTTGAGGTAGATGCATTTGAAAAAACTGTATTGCAGGAAGGCGATGTGGTTGAGTTTCTGATATTTATGGGTGGCGGCTGCAGATAAAGGCGTCAAGCCCGGACATCAACCCGGTGCAGGCTTTAGTTTGAAGCCTGTTCCCCGGAGTTTAGCTCGGAGGATAAGGACATGTATGATATTTCACCAGAGGAATTAAAAGATTATAGTGCATATACGATTGTGGATATTCGAGATGATATGTCGTATGCATATGGGCATCTGCCGGATGCAATCTCTGTGCCACAGGCAGAACTTTCCACGTATATCGATGAGTGGAAGGACACAGGAAAGGTTCTGATCTACTGTAAACGTGGAGAAGCGAGTGCGGATGCGGTGCTGATGCTGCGGGAACAGGGTGTCGAAGCTTATAATTTAAAGGGCGGCTATATGGCATGGCTGATGCTTGCCATGCAGGAACCGGTGGAACAGACAGATGTGGATTTTGCAAAGGATGTAGAGGACAGCATACGAAAGCGATTCCGGAAGAAAATCTGGTGCAAGTTTACGAAAGCAATCAATGAATATGAACTCGTGAAACCGGGGGATAACATCGCGGTATGTATCTCCGGTGGGAAGGATTCGATGTTGATGGCGAAGCTGTTTCAGGAACTGAAACGGCATAACAAGTTTCCGTTTGGTGTACAGTTTCTCGTGATGAATCCTGGGTATAGTCCGGAAAACCGACAGGTGATCGAGACAAATGCGAAGAATCTGAACATTCCAATCACGATATTCGAGTCGGACATATTCGAGTCAGTTTTTCATGTGGAGAAATCGCCGTGTTATCTATGCGCGCGTATGCGGCGCGGTCATCTGTACAGTCAGGCGAAGGCACTTGGCTGTAACAAGATTGCTCTGGGACATCATTATGATGACGTGATTGAGACAATCCTGATGGGAATGTTATATGGGGCGCAGGTGCAGACGATGATGCCGAAGCTTCACAGTACGAACTTCGAGGGGATGGAGCTGATTCGCCCGCTGTACCTCGTGCGCGAGGATGATATCAAGGCATGGAGGGATGCGAACCATCTGCATTTTATCCAGTGTGCGTGCAAATTTACAGATACCTGTTCTTCGTGTGATAAGGATGGACAGAGCAATTCCAAACGTCTGGAGGTAAAGAAGCTGATTCATGAGCTTGCGAAGACGAATCCATTTGTGGAAGGAAACATATTCAAAAGCGTGGAAAATGTGAACTTAAGTACGGTGATCGCCTACAAAGAAAATGGTGTGAAGCATCATTTCTTGGATGACTATGACAAAGAGTGATAACATACATGGTGTAATGAAGCACGGTGATGCGTGGTGACATATAATGAACAGTTGCGGAACGACATGAAATTATTCTTCAATTGAGAATACAAGAGAAAAAGGAGACGAGGAAATGGGAACAATGCTAGAACTTGCAAATGAGATTATAGGTGGTAGAAGAATTACAAAGGACGATGATTTGTCGATATTCCTAACATGTGATCTGGACGAACTGCGGGAAGGCGCAGACAAAATTCGGGAATATTTTATCGGCGAGGATGTAGACTTATGCTCGATCATCAATGGCCGGAGCGGAAGATGTCCGGAAGATTGCAAGTTCTGTGCACAGTCCGCACACAATCATACCAATTGCGAGGTGTATGATTTCTTAGACGAAGAGAAGATTATGGAGGCATGCCGTTTTAACGAGGAACATGGGGTACACCGGTTCTCAATCGTGACAAGCGGGCGCGCACTTACCGGAGAAGAATTTGAGAAGGCAATCCATGTATTTGAGCGGATGCATAAGGAATGTAAGATTGATCTTTGTGCGTCAATGGGATTTTTGACATCGGAACAGCTGCACCGTCTGCATGAGGCAGGTGTGACAAGCTATCATCACAACATCGAGACTTCGAGAAGAAACTTCCCGAATATTTGCACCACACATACTTACGATCAGAAGATCGAGACATTAAAGGCAGTTAAGGCAGAGGGCATGTGTCCTTGCTCCGGCGGCATCATCGGTATGGGCGAGACATGGGAAGATCGTCTGAGCATGGCAGTGGATCTGGCAGAGACAGGTGTGGAGTCGATCCCAATCAATGCACTGATGCCGATCAAGGGAACACCACTCGAAGATCGTGAGTCTCTGACCGAGGATGATATCCTGCGTACGATCGCATTCTTCCGATATATCAATCCGGAGGCAAATATCCGTCTGGCAGCCGGACGTGCACTTCTGACAAACGATGGTGAGACCGCGTTCCAGTCTGGTGCATCTGCAACGATCACAGGTGATATGCTGACAACCGTTGCCTGCGCAACAATCGCGAGCGATAAGGAAATGCTGGCAAAGCTTGGAAGAAATGCAACCCCGGGTTATGTGAAAGAAAAATAGTTTGCATGATTGTTCTATATGCATAGTATATTCACAAACGGTTGATACTTGAAAAATCTTATCAAATAGAGAACTTGACAAATACCCCCTACCGGTATACATTATATACCTGTAGGGGGTATTTGATTTATGGAAGAAAATAAAGAAGAAAAGAATTGTCCTTGCTGTTCGGGGAAACATAAAGAACGACAGGAAAAAGAAAAAAAGGATCTGATGAACCGGTTGAAGCGTATCGAAGGACAGGTGCGCGGCATCGAGAATATGCTGGAGAAGGATGCATATTGTACGGATGTATTGATACAGGTGTCTGCGGTCACATCGGCACTCAACAGCTTCAATAAGGTACTGCTTGCCAACCACGTAAAAACCTGTGTGGCCGACAACATCCGCCAAGGAAATGATGAAGTCATCGACGAGTTAGTAACATTACTACAAAAGTTAATGAAGTAACTGTAAGAACGAATAAAGAAAAATTATATATGAGTTGTATGGAATTACCAAATCTAAAGCAGACCGTTGAAGCACGCTGGCACTTAACGAACAGCTGCTTGCTGCTGTGAGTTTAGTACCACTGCGTGCTGAACCGAGCAAGAGCGTGTCTGCGTAGATTGGTAATTCCATACAACTCATTGGAAAGGAGAAAAATTATTACATGGAACAATATAAAGTGAAGGGTATGAGCTGCGCCGCCTGCAGCGCGCGTGTCGAGAAAGCAGTTTCTGCGATAGATGGCGTGACAAATTGTACCGTGAGCCTGCTTACCAATTCGATGAGCGTGGAAGGAACGGCAGATGCAGCGACAATCATCCGGGCGGTCGAAAAAGCCGGCTATAAAGCATCGAAGATGAAAGCCGGAAAGCAGTCCGGCAGCACGGAGGAAGATGCCGATGCACTCAAAGACACGGAGACACCGTTGATGCGGAAACGTCTGATTGCATCGGTGGTTCTGCTGATCCCGCTCATGTATGTGTCGATGGGACATATGATGTGGAACTGGCCGCTGCCGCCGTTCTTCGAGAGCAATCACATAGCGATGGGACTTGTACAGCTTTTGTTCACGATTGCGATTATGGTCGTAAACCAGAAGTTCTTCGTAAATGGATTCAAGGGACTTATACACCGGGCACCAAACATGGACACGCTCGTAGCACTTGGTTCTGCTGCATCGTTTATCTACAGTGTGTATGCACTGTTTGCAATGACCGATGCGGTTGTCAAAGGGCAGGAGACACAAGTCATGCATTACATGCATGAGTTTTACTTTGAATCTGCGGCGATGATTCTCACACTCATAACCGTGGGTAAGATGCTTGAGGCAAAATCAAAGGGCAGGACGACCGATGCATTAAAGGGCTTGATGAAGCTTGCACCGAAGACTGCAGTTTTAGTAAAAGATGGTGTGGAGCAGACGGTACCGATCGAACAGCTTCATATCGGAGATTTATTTGCTGTCCGTCCGGGCGAGAATATTCCGGTGGATGGATTCGTCAAGGAAGGAAACAGTGCAGTCAATGAATCCGCGCTGACCGGTGAGAGTATTCCGGTAGACAAGAATCCGGGCGATCCGGTATCCGCAGCAACACTCAATCAGTCAGGGTATCTGCTCTGTGAGGCAACCCGTGTCGGTGAGGATACGACGCTGTCGCAGATTATCCATATGGTCAGTGATGCAGCGGCAACGAAAGCGCCGATTGCGAAGGTGGCCGATAAGGTATCCGGCGTATTTGTACCGGTTGTGATCGGTATTGCCATCGTGACATTTGTGATCTGGATGCTTGTAGGAAGACCGGTAGGATATTCGCTTGCAAGAGCGATTTCCGTTCTGGTTATCAGCTGTCCGTGTGCACTTGGACTTGCAACTCCGGTTGCCATCATGGTTGGAAATGGTGTGGGTGCAAAGCATGGAATCCTGTTTAAGACAGCCGTTTCGCTGGAGGAGACAGGCAAGGTACAGATCGTTGCACTCGATAAGACCGGTACGATCACGAAGGGCGAACCGCGTGTAACGGATATCTTTCCGGTAGGCTGTGAGGAAGCGTATCTGATGCATGCCGCATATGCGCTGGAACAAAAAAGTGAGCATCCGCTTGCGAAGGCGATTATCGCATGGGGCGATGCGAACAACCAGACGGAGGCAGGTGTCAGGGAGTTTCAGGCAGTTTCCGGAAATGGTCTGATGGGCGTCCGCGATGGAAAGCATCTGCAGGGTGGAAACTGGAACTATATTTCCGGGCAGATCAGGATAGCAAAAGAGGAAGAAACTGAACTTCGGAAGCAGGCAGAGGTCTATGCATCCGAAGGAAAGACACCATTATTCTTCGCGGAGGATGGCAAGATCCTTGGAATGGTGGCAGTTGCCGATGTGATGAAGGAGGACAGCCCGGAAGCAATCGCGGAGCTTAAAAATATGGGGATCCATGTTGTCATGCTGACCGGTGATAACGAGCAGACGGCTCAGGCAATCGGCAAGCAGGCAGGTGTCGATGAAGTGATCGCAGGTGTGCTTCCGGATGGTAAGGAGGCTGTGATCGCCAATCTGCAGAAGAAAGGAAAGGTTGCGATGGTCGGTGATGGCGTGAACGATGCTCCGGCACTCACACGTGCAGATATGGGTATCGCAATCGGAGCAGGAACCGATATTGCTATTGATGCGGCGGATGTCGTGCTGATGAGGAGCCGGTTGTCCGATGTACCTGCTGCAATCCGGCTTAGCCGGGCGACCTTGCGGAATATCCACGAGAACCTCTTCTGGGCATTTATTTACAATATTATAGGAATCCCGCTTGCGGCAGGTGCGTGGGTTCATTTATTTGGCTGGACATTGAATCCGATGTTCGGTGCAGCAGCGATGAGTCTGTCAAGCTTTTGTGTTGTGACCAATGCACTTCGCCTGAATCTGTTCAAATTCGGAAAGAAGCAGCGGGAGACAGCATAGGAGAGGTTGACATTCTATATAAATTCATGTAGTTTAAGGAGGAAAACAAAATGGAACAGATTATTGCAAAAATCGATGGTATGATGTGTGGTATGTGCGAGTCGCATATGAACGACATGGTAAGAAATAATTTCAAGGTGAAGAAAGTCACTTCTTCCCATGCGAAGAAGGAGACTGTGATCGTAGCGGAAGAAGGCTTTGATGATGCAAAATTTACAGAAGAAGTTGAGAAGCTTGGCTACAAGGTGCTTGGCATCGAACATCAGCCTTATGAGAAGAAAGGGTTATTTCGCAGAAAATAGCAATTAGCAGATGAACGTGGGAAAGAAACTAAGAAAGTTCATATTTTTAAATGTATTTGCGATGATGGGCATGTCGTGCTACATCCTCGCAGATACATTTTTTATCTCCGTGGCAAATGGAACCCTCGGTATTGCGGCATTGAATCTGACACTGCCGGTTTATGGGTTGTTATTTGCCATTGGTTCGTTAATCGGGATTGGTTCCGCAACGCGGTATTCGCTTTGTAAGATGACCGATAATGAGACATCGAAGCTGTATTTCTCGAATGCTTTGATGTTTGCGGTTCTGATCGGAATCGGATTTACACTGCTTGGAAACTTCTTCCCGGCAGAGATTTTGAAGCTGATGGGAGCGGATGCGGATATCCTGTCGATCGGAACGGAATATCTGCAGATTGCGATGCTTTTTTCCCCGTTTTTTATTGCGAACTATACCTTTACTGCGTTTGTAAGAAATGATAATGCACCGAATATCGCGATGGCGGCAACGCTGCTTAGCAGTTTGTTCAATATTGTATTTGATTATGTATTTATGTTCCCGATGCATATGGGAATGCGTGGCGCGGCACTTGCAACCGGCGTGTCACCAATAATCAGCATCGGTATCTGCATGATCCATTATTTATCAAAGAAAAACACAATCGTGTTCAAGTGGCATCTGCCGAGCTTTCGGCTGCTTGCTTCCGCGGCAAGCCTTGGTGTAGTGGCGTTTGTAGGCGAGATCGCGAACAGTATCACAACGCTTGTGTTTAATTTTATTCTGCTTGCATTATCCGGAAATAACGCAGTTGCCGCATATGGAGTGATCGCGAACATCGCACTCGTCGGAACGGCGATTTTTAACGGGGTATCGCAGGGCTTACAGCCACTTGCGAGTACGTCGTACGGACATGGTGACAAAGAGGATGTCAAGAAGATTCTGCGGCAGTCACTCATGATCGCGGTCATCCTGTCAATCGTGCTTGTGTCTGCGGTATGGGTGTTCGCACAGGGACTGGTTGGCATCTTCAACAGTGCGCAGTCGGCGGAGTTGGCGAAGCTTGCCGTACCGGGACTCCGGATTTATTTCTTAGGGTTCTTAGTGGCGGCGGTCAATATTGTGCTGGCGGGATTTTTCAGCGCGACCGGACAGGCACTTGCATCTTCCTTGATCGCAGTATCGCGCGGTATCATCGTGATCAGTCTGATGGCATTTGTGTTGTCGAAGCTTTTGGGTGTAACCGGTGTCTGGATGGCATTCCCGATCACAGAGGTCGTGACATTTGGAATCGCGATAGTGATTCAGGGATTGAGTAAAAGAAAAGAATAGGAGTGGCATATGACATTACAACAGCTACGGTATGCAGTGACAATTGCAGATATGAAGTCGATGAACAAGGCGGCGAGCGAGCTTTTTGTATCGCAGCCGGCATTATCGAATACAATTCATGATTTAGAGGAAGAATTACAGATAGAGATCTTTCTGCGGACGAACCGCGGTATCGTTGTGACAACCGAGGGCGAAGAGTTCTTAAGCTATGCCAGACAGATGGTGGAGCTGCAGCAGATGATGGAAGAAAAATATATGGGTGCTGCAGAACATAAGCGGAAGTTCAGCGTATCCATGCAGCATTATTCCTTCGCAGTGGAGGCGTTCATCAAGCTGGCGCGGAATTTCTCACTGGACGAGTATGAGCTTGCCGTCCATGAGACGAAGACCGGTGAGGTTATCGAGAATGTCAAGAATTTCCGGAGTGAGCTTGGCATCCTGTATCTGAACAACTTCAACCAAAAAGCCATGCAGAAGGTATTTGAGGCAAATGAACTGGAGTTTAAACCATTGTTTGACTGTGCGGTTTATGTGTATCTCGCAAGTGGACATCCGCTTGCAGGGAAGGAGTCTATTTCCTTCTCGGATTTAGAGCCGTATCCGTGTCTGTCGTTTGAACAGGGCAATAAGAATTCTTTCTATTTTGCGGAAGAGGTATTAAGCAACCTCGAATATAAGCAGACGATCAAGGCGGACGACCGTGCGACGATGTTAAATCTGATGACCGGGTTAAACGGTTATACACTTTGTTCCGGTATTATCTGTGAGGAATTAAACGGAGATGGGTATACGGCAGTACCGTTTGCAGCCGAGGAGACGATGACGATTGGGTATTTGAAACGGAAGGGAATCCCGCTCAGCCATCTTGGAAGCCGCTATATTGAGATCTTGAAGCAGTATGAAAAGCACTGCAAATGAAATTTATTCTCATTATAAATGAGGGTGGTTTCGTTGACTTTTGAAACATGTCTGATTATAATTTTTCATGGACAAAAGTAAAGAATTAAGGAGGCATTCATAGCAATGAGTGAGTTAATTTATTTAGATAATGCGGCGACAACGAAAGTTGCACCGGAAGTATATGAAGCAATGAATCCGTATTTCGAAGAGTACTATGGAAATGCGGCAAGTGTATACCGCTTTGCCGGCGAGAGCAAGAAAGCGGTGGAAGATGCCAGAAAGGAAGTTGCGGATTTCCTTGGCGCAAAGCCAAATGAGATTTATTTCACGGGTGGCGGAAGCGAGTCGGATAACTGGGCTTTGAAAGGAATCGCATTTTCCCAGAGAAAGAAAGGAAAACATATCATCACGTCTGCCATCGAACATCATGCAATCCTGCATACATGCGAGTATCTAGAGAAGCTTGGTTATGAGATCACGTATGTCGGCGTGGATGAAAATGGTATCATCAAATTAGATGAGCTTGAAAAATCAATCCGCGAGGATACAATCCTGATTTCAGTGATGTTTGCAAATAACGAGATCGGAAGCATCCAGCCAATCAAGGAGATTGGTGAGATCGCGAAGAAGCATAAGGTTCTCTTCCATACAGATGCGGTACAGGCATATGGACATGTGCCAATCAATGTGGATGAATGCCATATTGATATGCTTTCTGCCAGCGGTCATAAGATCAACGGACCGAAAGGAATCGGTATCATGTACCTTAGAAATGGTGTGCAGATTGAGTCCTTTGTCCATGGTGGTGCACAGGAGCGTGGAAAGCGGGCAGGTACACACAATACACCTGGTATCGTAGGATTTGGTCGTGCAACGATACTTGCAAAAGAGAAGATGCAGGCACGTATGGAATATGAGACAAATTTGCGTGATTATCTGATCAAGCGTGTCTTAGATGAGGTTCCATATACGAAGTTAAACGGCGACAAGGTAAAACGTCTGCCGAACAACGTGAACTTCAGCTTCCGGTTCATCGAGGGTGAGTCACTTCTGATCATGCTTGACCAGAAGGGTATCTGTGCATCCAGTGGTTCCGCATGTACATCCGGATCACTCGATCCATCGCATGTATTGCTTGCCATCGGTCTGCCACATGAAATCGCACACGGATCACTTCGCCTGACATTATCCGATGAGACAACAAAGGAAGAAATCGACTATACAGTAGAGGCAATCAAGACGGTTGTAGAGCGTCTGCGCAGTATGTCACCGCTTTACGAGGACTTCGTAAAGAAGAACAAGCAGTAAGTAAGTTCATACACGGGATACTGATTATATTTAGGAGGTAATGACGATGAGTCAGATTATAGATTACAGTGAAGAGGTTATGGAACACTTCACCAACCCAAGAAACGTAGGAGAAATCGAGAACGCCAGTGGTGTCGGTACAGTCGGAAATGCGAAATGTGGCGATATTATGCGTATCTATCTCGATGTTGATGACAACCAGATCATCCGGGACTGCAAGTTCAAGACATTTGGCTGCGGTGCCGCTGTTGCAACAAGCAGTATGGCAACCGAGATGATCAAGGGCAAGTCCATTCAGGAAGCATTGAAGCTTACGAATAAGGCAGTTATGGAAGCGCTTGGCGGATTGCCACCGGTCAAGGTACACTGTTCCCTGCTTGCAGAGGAGGCCGTTCATGCAGCACTCTGGGATTATGCACAGAAGCACAACATCACAATCGAAGGCTTAAAGCCACCGGTGAATGATATTGATGAGACCGAAGCTTTCTACGAGATGCCGGGAGCAAATGATTAGAAATTTAATTCTATGAGAAGGCTTGCCACAGACCATTATTATTGATTTACCGGGGATAGATATATGGGAGGAAATCTGTGATTTATACAAGTATGACAATCAAAGCAATGAAGCTTGCTTACAAAGCACACGAAGGTCAGGTGGACAGAAGTGGTGTGCCGTATATCTTTCATCCGATTCATCTGGCAGAACAGATGGATGAGGAGATAAGCTGTACGGTGGCGCTTCTCCATGATGTCGTGGAAGATACGGAAGTCACACTTGCGGAGTTAGAACAGGAGTTTCCTCCTGCAGTAACAGAGGCTGTGCGTCTCCTGACACATGACAAATCCATTTATTATTATGATTACGTCAGGAATTTGAAACCGAATGCGATAGCAAAGAAAGTAAAGCTCGCAGATCTCGCACATAATTCCGATGAGATCCGCTCGAAAGCGGCCGGCTGCTCTGAAAAGCAGATTCTGCATTGGAGAGAGAAGTACAGCCGGGCAAAAGAAATTTTGTTATCTGAGTAAAACTATCAGCAGTTCTCTTTGACGCGGGCGCAGGATTCCCGGATGACAAGCGGGCATGGAATTTTAGCTTTTAAAGGTGTCTTGATGCTTAAGTTCGATGCAACATAGACAAGATTCGCACCATGCTGTCCCATATCATAGGATGGGGCATGAATGGTCGTAAGCGGAGGGGTTATGAATGTACTGGATTCTTCGTCGTTGAAACCAACGATAGAGATATCCCGTGGAATTTCATATCCCCTTTCTTTGATTGCTTTCATGGCACCTAATGCAATTGCATCGTTTGCTGCAAATACAGCCGTTGGCAGGTCGTCGCTGTCGAGCAGATCTATCATCATATCATAGCCGGACTGCGCGGTGAAGCTGCCTTCCTGCACATACGTCGCGGCATCCATTTCCCGGTGCTCCATGTATTTCTTATAAGCAACAGTTCTTGCATCAACAAGACGTTCCCCATCTCCGACATATTCACATCCGACAAGCAGGGCAATCTTCGTATGACCTAGTCCGGTCAGATAGTCCATGACGTCATAGACGGCACGTTCAAAATCAAGTGTTAAGGATGTAATGTTATATTCATCGACAACCATATCCAGAAATACAATATTGCTGCAGATACCAAGAAATGTATCAATTTCTTTTTTAGAGAATTTGCCAAGACAGATTAATCCATTCACGGAGGCAAGCTGCTTAAGACCATCCGGTTCATTTGGAAAAATACGTACGACGCGGATGGCATTTTTCATACAAAAATCTTCCACACCCTGTCTGACACGGAGATAGTAGCTGTCCTTTAATTCCTGCTCCGCCGTATACCAGAGTACGATTCCCATTGTAAATGTATTTTTTGCCATCGCTTTTGTGCGGGAGGATTTGGTATAGTTTAATTTTCTGGCAATCGCAAGCACATGTTCCCGCGTTTCCGGAGCGACACTTAAGGTAGCATCATTATTTAAAATTCTGGATACGGCGCCTGCCGATACACCAGCTTCTTTTGCAATATCACGAATGGTAGCCATAGAAAACTCCTTTCAAAATGTTTACTAAACAAAATATACCACATATAATATGAAAAAGTCTATATTAATTTGAAAAATATTATAGTAAACTTTAGTAAAACAGTTGACATGTTTACTAAACGCATGATATATTGGGTGTAACAAGGAGGAACCGGTATGATTGTATTCGGAACCGGTTCCGGAGGCTTACTGCAACGAGATAGTTATACATGTGATTAAAGGAGGAACGATATGATACAGACAACAGAATTAAAGAAAAATCTACAGGCAGGTGCATATGATGATGTATTGCTTGATATCTATGTGGATGCAGATGTGCTTCCATATCAGAAGGATCGTTATGTAGCAGCGATTGAAACGTATGAGAAGTTATATGGAGCAGATGCAGTAGAAATCTACAGTGCACCGGGCAGAAGTGAGGTTGGCGGAAACCATACTGATCATCAGCATGGTGAGGTACTTGCTGCATCCATCAATTTGGATGCGATTGCTATCGTGAAGAAGCTTCCGGATATGCAGATCCGTCTTGTATCGGATGGCTATGATGAGATCGTAATTGATGGAAATGATCTTTCTCTGAAGGAAGAGGAGAAGGAATCGACAACTGCTCTGATTAAGGGTGTGCTTGCGGGAGCGAAGGAACGAGGCTACGCAGTTGGTGGATTCCAGGCATATATCACAAGTGATGTCTTAATCGGTGCAGGACTTTCCTCATCAGCGGCCTTCGAGACAGTGATTGGAACAATTGTTTCTTATCTGTATAATGATGGTGCGATTGATGCAGTCACAATCGCAATTATCGGACAGTATGCAGAGAATGTGTATTTCGGAAAGCCTTGCGGATTGATGGATCAGACAGCATGTTCGGTAGGAAATCTTGTACACATTGATTTTGCAGATGTGAAGAATCCAAAGGTGGAGAAAGTAGCGTTTGACATGAATGCATACGGATACAGCCTTTGTATCACAGATACGAAGGGCTCCCATGCAGATCTGACCGCCGATTATGCAGCCATTCCGACAGAGATGAAAGCCGTTGCGTCATATTTTGGCAAGGAAGTTCTGCTTGGACTTACGATTGAGGATATCTTAAGCCACGCACAGGAGCTGCGCGAGAAGTTTGGCGATCGTGCCGTACTTCGCGCCCTGCATTTCTTATGTGAGGATGTGCGTGTAGAAGAGGAAGTAGATGCGTTAAAGGCAGGTAATATCGATGCATTCTTGCAGAAGGTAAAGGAATCCGGTGATTCTTCATTCAAGTATCTGCAGAATGTCTACACAAGCCATGATGTGATGCACCAGAATGTGTCACTGGCGCTGGCGGTCAGTGAAATCGCGCTTGCAGGTGGGGCTGGCGTTGCCCGTGTGCATGGCGGTGGATTCGCAGGTACGATTCAGGCTTTTGTGAAAAACGAGGCTGTATCCGGATATCGCGCAGAGATGGACCGGTTGTTTGGTGCAGATTCCTGCAAGGTGCTCAAAATCCGCAAGTATGGCGGTATGAAGGTACTGGCGTAATTTTTGTATATAAAATCGCTGTTTAGATGAAACGGACGTTTTGCTTGAAAAATAAGATGGAAGATAAAGAATGGAGGAATCACTATGATTACAGATTTGATTCGTGAATTAGTGATATATGGTAAGAACAATGGTCTGATCTGCGAGGCAGATGAGGTGTATGCGACGAACCGTCTGCTGGAGTTGTTCGATGTAATGGAGTATGAGGAGAATCCGGAGATTACAGAGCCAAGAGCTGTCTGTGAGATTTTAGAGGATATGATGACATATGCGCATGAAAATGGCATCATGAAAGAAGATACCATAACGGCAAAGGATTTGTTCGATACGAAGATTATGGGCTGCATTACGCCACCACCAAGCGTGGTACGGGCAGAGTTCGCGAAGCGTTATGCGGAAAGTCCGAAGGAGGCAACCAATTATTATTACCAGTTTAGTCAGGCGACGAACTATATCCGGAAAGACCGTATTGCAAAAGATGAGAAATGGGTGACTGACACCGAGTATGGTCCGATCGACATCACGATCAATCTGTCCAAACCGGAGAAGGATCCGCGCGATATCGCGAAAGCCGGACAGGCGAAGAAATCCGGATATCCGGCTTGCCTGCTCTGCAAGGAGAATGAAGGCTACGCAGGACATTTCTCACACCCGGCAAGACAGAATCACCGTGTGATCCCGATCAAGCTGGATGGACAGAATTATTATTTGCAGTATTCACCTTATGTATATTACAACGAGCATTGTATCATCTTCAATGAGCAGCATATCCCAATGAAGATTGATTATGCGGTGTTCCGTAAGCTTCTGGATTTTGTAAGACAGTACCCACATTATATGGCAGGTTCGAATGCGGATCTTCCGATTGTCGGTGGTTCCATTTTAAGCCATGATCATTTCCAGGGTGGTGGCTATGTATTTGCGATGGCAAAGGCAGATTATGAGCGTAAGTTCGTGATTCCGGGATTTGAGAGTGTTACAGCCGGTATTGTGAAATGGCCGATGTCAGTCATCCGTCTGCAGGGCGATGATATGGAAGTGATGGCGAAAGCTGCCGACCATATCCTTACAAGCTGGCGGGCATACACGGATGCGGATGCATTTATCTTCAGTGAGACGGACGGTGTTCCACACAATACGATCACACCGATTGCACGGATGCACGGCGATAAGCTGGAATTGGATCTTGTGCTCCGGAACAATATCACAACGGAAGAATGTCCGTGGGGCGTCTATCATCCATCGGCAGACCTGCATCATATCAAGAAAGAGAATATCGGTCTGATCGAGGTTATGGGACTTGCGGTACTTCCGGCACGTCTGAAGGGCGAGATGGCAGAATTATCCAAGGCTATCTTAGCCGGAGAGGATATCCGCAAGAATCCACTGATTGAGAAGCATGCAGACTGGGTAGATGCATGGATTGGTAATTATGACATTACCGCGGAGAATATCACAGAGATCCTGCACGATGAGATCAGCAAGGTATTCGTAAAGGTACTTGAATGTGCAGGCGTATATAAGCGGACGGAAGAGGGACAGGCTGCGTTTATGCGGTTTGTGGATTCTTTGTAGAAATTTTGTAGAAATAATAATTGAACATTCTGATAATTATAGTTTTGATTGTGGATATGATTATTAGATATGGTTATATAGAGTTTTTTAGAAATTATGGCGGAGACAGGAATGCGGTTTATGAAAGGCATTCCTGTTTTCACTTTATGAATTCCTGCTGGCAGGCTGAAATTTTCTGTTTGGAGCAAGTATATGAAAAAAGAAGAAAATACTCCAAACGCGGACTCAAACGGACTCATATTGCATAAAATAAAAAATCCGTAAAGCTAGTATTATCAATGCTTTACGGAGAATAAAAAAGAGCGCGAGACGGGGATCGAACCCGCGACCCCCTCCTTGGCAAGGAGGTGCTCCACCGCTGAGCCACTCGCGCATAAAAAACAAATTATTTAATTTTCAGAGAGCGCGAGACGGGGATCGAACCCGCGACCCCCTCCTTGGCAAGGAGGTGCTCCACCGCTGAGCCACTCGCGCATTTTGTCGTTTCGTACTTCGTACCGACGACGTGTTATATATTAGCATAGTAGTTCTATATGTGTCAACAACTTTTTGTAAAAAAATTAAAAATTGTAGCTTGCTTTATAGAGGTATTTCTCCTATAATTGAGTATCATTATAAAGATTATTATTGAAGGGGCGGTAAAATGTCTGAGAAGATAATAAAGGATCAGGAAGAAACAAAAGAAGAAACGAAGACCGGATCCGAAGAAATCGTAAAAAATGGAGAAAAGAAAACCGGGTCTGAAGAAATCGTAAAAAATGAAGAAACGAAAACCGGGTCTGAAGAGATTGTCAAGAATGAAGGAAAAGAAGTAACTGAGAAAGTGGATGCAAAGCCATCGTTGTGGTCAAAGGTAAAGCATTTTTTGAAATATTCGATTCAGACATGGATCGCACGGTGTTTTCTGATTGCATTTGGCCTGGAGCTTCTTATGGAGATATTGGGCAGACGGTCGCTGGTACTTGGTGTGAAGTTTATGGTATCTTCGCCAATTGTATTCTTATATAATACCTCCATCATATTCTTTACCTTATTGTTTGCGCTGTTCTTAAGAAAGCGGGTATTCGGTATCGTGCTGATCAGTATTGTCTGGCTGATCTGCGGTTTTGCAAACTTTGTGGTACTTGGCTATCGTATCACACCATTTGCGGCGATTGACCTTCTGATGGTGAAGGATGTGATATCCATGCTGGACGTATATTTCTCCAAGGTTCAGCAGGTGCTTTTAGTCGTGGCAGCGGTGGCGGTGATCGCCGGAATCGTAATCCTGTTCCGGAAATCTCCGAAGTTTGAGGGGAAAAAGCATGTCATGCGGACGATGGTTGTCTGTATTGTTATGTGGATTGGCATTATGTTCTTTACGAACTTTAACGTGAGCCATAACATTATCTCGGATGATTTTGCAAATCTCGGTATGGCATATCAGGATTATGGGTTTGCGTATTGTTTTACGAACAGTATTATTGACAATGGTATTACGAAGCCGAACGATTATGATGAATCGACGATGCTTCATCTGAAAAATGAATTAAACAGCGAAGAATTCGATGCGGATGGATCAAAGAAAAAAACACCGAATATTGTCTGTGTACAGCTGGAATCCTTCTTTGATCCGAATGTGGTAGAAGGATTGACGCTCTCAGAGAATCCGATTCCGAATTTTACGAAACTGAAAGAGAAATTTCCGTCCGGATATTTCACGATGCCGGCGCTTGGTGCCGGTACTGCAAATTCCGAATTCGAGGTGCTGACGGGAATCCGTTCCGCATATTTTGGAGCAGGCGAGTATCCATATAAGACAACGGTCAATAAAGTGCCGGTAGAGGGGATGTGCAGTCTGCTGGAGAAGGAAGGATATCATACCTTTGCGATGCATAATAACAAGTCATCCTTCTATGACCGGAAGGATGTCTACAATGAGATGGGATTTGAGCGGTTTATCTCGCTGGAATATATGTATAATGTACAGAAAACTTCAACCGGATGGGCGAAGGATGAAGTGCTGGTGGATAACATCAAGAATTGTCTGCGAAGCACAGAAGGCTCGGATTTTGTATTCACGATCAGTGTACAGGGACATGGCAAATATCCGGAGGAGTTAGGTGCCTGCGATGAGAAGATCAAGGTCAGCTATCCTCAGGATCCGGTAAAGGAAAATCAGCTTACTTATTATGTAAACCAGTTACATGAGATGGATCAGATGATCCATGATCTGATCACGGCGTTGGATAATACCGGAGAAGAGTATGTGCTGCTTCTATATGGAGATCATCTGCCAACAATCACATTTGAGGATGATCAGCTTCCACACAGCCAGTTCCAGACAGAATATATTCTGGTCAATAACATGAATCTGGACATCCCGGATGAAGATATCCGTGCAAGTGAGGTATCCACGAAGATATTCAAGGCTCTGAATCTGGATATGGGATATGTGCAGCGCGCACATTGTCTGTATGAGGACGATCCGGATGAACTCGATCATGCGGTTACATTGCTTGCATATGATATGCTGTATGGCAATGATTATATTTATGATGGTCAGTCTCCGGTACCGGAAGTCGGACAAGGGCAGATCATCATGGGATTGGAGGAGATCGGCATCAGCCGTGTATCCAACGAAGGTGATCATGCCGTGGTACGGGGAAGAAACTTCAACGAATATTCCAAGGTGTATGATGGCGAGGATCAATTAGAAACGGTCTATGTCGACCGAAATACATTGATGGTACAGGGACAGACATTAAACGATGGTGCCTTAATCACAGTCAAACAGGTGGATGACTCGGGACATGTTTTAAGCTCATCTTCGGACTATACATTTCATTGAGGCACAGATACACGAATTTAATGACAAAATTAACAACAATTTGGATTTAGTGTTTGAATACTCGATATAGGTATGCTATAATTATCGTTAACCTATTTCAAAATAATACTAAGGAGAGGGCATATGGTACCTGCAATTGATGTAAAGCACATTAACCCTTTTTTGCAGTCGAGTATTTCTATTGTAGAAAGTGTTACTCAGGTGAAGTTGACAGTTGGCAAGCCTGAGATGACAGATTTTCATTTACATGACAAATATTATGCAATTCAGGTCGGCGTAGTGGGAGAAATGAAAGGTCAGGTAATTCTGGCAATCCGGGAGAACAATGCAAAGGATATTGCATCCCGTATGATGTTCGGAATGCCTGTCAATGAGTTGGATGAGATGGCATCCTCCGCATTGAACGAACTGGGGAATATGATTATGGGGAACACGGCAACGATTTTTTCCACACTTGGAATTATCATCGATATTACGCCGCCGCTTGCTGTATATGGCAATGACTTACAGTTGAAGTCGGATATAGATGGAATTAAAGTACCTTTGATGTATGGCGGGGAAGAATACATCGGACTTTACATCTGCGTTTACGAGGATAAGTAATACCTGAACCTTCATCGGTTCGAATTACCTAATATAATCAGACTAAAGAAAGGAAAGGAAAAAGACAAATGGGTAAGATTATTGGTAAGGGAATCACATTTGATGATGTTTTATTAGTACCACAGTTTTCAAGTGTGATTCCAAATGACGTTGTTCTATCAACACAGCTCACAAAGAAAATCAGGTTGAATATTCCTCTTATGAGTGCCGGTATGGACACTGTCACAGAGCACAGAATGGCGATTGCCATGGCCAGACAGGGTGGAATCGGAGTTATTCATAAGAACATGTCGATTCAGCAGCAGGCAGAGGAAGTTGATAAGGTAAAACGTTCAGAGAACGGAGTTATCTCTGATCCATTTTCTCTTTCACCGGAGCATACACTTGATGATGCAGATAAGCTGATGGCGAAGTTCCGCATTTCCGGTGTGCCGATTACAGAAAACGGCAAATTGGTAGGTATTATCACGAACCGTGACTTGAAGTTCGAGACAGATTATTCAAAGAAGATCAAGGAGTCCATGACATCTGAGAACCTCATTACAGCAAAAGAGGGTATCACACTCGAGGAGGCAAAGGCAATTCTCGGAAAAGCCAGAAAAGAGAAGCTTCCTATCGTCGATGATAACATGATGTTGAAGGGACTTATTACAATCAAGGATATCGAGAAGCAGATCAAGTATCCAAATGCAGCCAAGGATGCACAGGGCAGACTTCTCTGTGCCGCAGCCGTTGGTGTTACACCGGATATCTGCGACAGAGTAGACGAGCTTGTAAAGTCCAAGGTTGATGCAATCGTGATCGATACAGCACATGGACATTCTGAGAATGTTCTTAAGACATTTGCCATGATCAAGGAGAAGTATCCGGATCTTGACGTTATCGCTGGTAACGTAGCTACAAAGTCCGGTACACAGGCTATGATCGATGCAGGCGTTGATGCCGTAAAGATCGGTATCGGACCTGGTTCTATCTGTACAACACGTATCGTAGCCGGTATCGGTGTTCCACAGATCACAGCAATCATGCAGGCATATGAGGCAGCACACGCAGCAGGAATCCCAGTTATCGCAGATGGCGGTATCAAGTATTCCGGCGATATCACAAAGGCACTTGCAGCCGGCGCGAATGTATGTATGATGGGAAGCCTGTTCGCAGGTACGGATGAGAGCCCTGGAGATTTCGAGCTGTATCAGGGAAGAAAATACAAGGTATACCGTGGTATGGGTAGTATTGCAGCGATGGAGAATGGTAGTAAAGACCGTTACTTCCAGGCAAATGCAAAGAAGCTTGTACCGGAAGGCGTGGAAGGCCGTGTGGCATACAAGGGTACCGTTGAAGATACTGTATTCCAGTTGATCGGTGGACTTCGTGCAGGTATGGGTTACTGTGGCGCGAAGACAATCGAGGAGCTTCATGAGAAGGCAGAGTTTGTTGAGATTTCAGCCGCTTCTCTGAAGGAGAGTCATCCACATGATATCCAGATTACAAAGGAAGCACCAAACTACAGTGTGGAGTAATCGAACAGGCACGCATCAGTGTCAGGAATTTTATATAGCGAATGAGAGTATCCCATAAGAGAAATCTTATGGGATATTTTTGTGGAGTAAAACTGTAAGGGGGAGATGATATTGGCGGTATATCAGGCAGTTGGCGGTCCATTTGTATGATAATTATGGCAGACTGAGCAGGAAGTGCTTTCCAACGGTGTGAAAACCAGCTATACTTATGACAGCCGGAACCGTCTCGTCCAGGCTGGAAATATTCATTATGAGTATGATGCGGAAGATGTGCGTACTGCTGTAATCACACCGGATTACCGGGAAGATTACACTGTTGACAGGGAGGCAACGTTTAGTCAGGTGCTTTCTGTATCCCGGACATATGTAGCTGGGACAAAAGAAGAGACAACGTATTATTATGGCAGTGGACTTGTGTATGAGAAGAAAACAGGCACTTTGTCTGATGATTCTCAAAGTAATGAAGACACTACTCTTCAGGTGTATCACTTCAACCATCTTGGAAGTACAATTTGCCTGACAGATAAAACTGGAACTGTGACAAATCGGTTCAACTATGGCACCTATGGTGAGCTTCTGACTGCTGATAAAGCTGTGGTTGTAGATATAACCAGATTCCTGTATAACGGAGAATATGGTGTCCAGACGGATGTAAATGGTCTATATTATATGCGAAGCCGGTATTACAGCCCGGAGATACGGAGGTTTATCAATCAGGATGTTGTAACGGGAAGTATCAATCAATCAGCAAGCCTGAATCGATACAGCTATGTGGAAGGAAATCCGGTCAGTTATACGGACCCATTCGGATTATCGCCATACCAGTTTATTTCAAGAACCATACATATTGGACTGGATGTAGTAGGAATATTCGTGCCTGGTGCAAATGTAGTAAATGCTTTGTATTACTTTGCGGAAGGAAATATCTATGATGGAGTCGAAAGTCTGATATTTAGTCTGGCAGGTGGAGCGCTTGGAAAAGGGTTCAAGTATGCAGCTGCCGGAGGAAAAACTTTTACGATCGGTGCGGAAACGATTGCCGCGATCACGCAGGGAAGCAGAGGACTGGCCGCAGGACTCGCAGCGAACGATGTGGGACAGGGAATCGCCGGAATGATTGAAGATTACGGCATTGATGGTAAAGATATCTCAGGAAGAACTATTCTGGAAGTACTTGGCATATTGGCAAACGGTGCCCAGATGGGTGCATATGGAAATGCATTTGCAAATGGATTTGCAGGTGCTGCCGGGGTGGCAGGTAGTGAAGGTAAGAGTGAGACCAGCTATGGGGAGTCAAGCGGAAATATTTCTGAATTGTTAGAAAATCGTCCAGAGTTGACTGGAACGAATCGAGAGAAATTATTATCTATGGTACAAGACACAAAATTAGCAGCGTATATTAATGAAGTGTATAGACCAGGTGCATCTGTTGGAGATGGTGGAACTGCTGATAAATTAATCATGGAGTTTTATGAAGGAAGTTCCCGTCATTTGCCAAAAGCTAAAGAAAGATTAGTCGGTATAAATAGAATAATAGATTCAGGAAAACTTGGACTGAATGATTTAGATATAGCTGAAGCATTAAGAGATGATTTAGAATACGCTATAGACTTATTCAAATAAAGGAGATTAATAAAAATTATGATTATAGATGATTTTTTGAAACAAATGACAATTTATTTTCCAACAATAAAAAAAGATTTGGATGAACACATACAAGAATTCGGAGAAAGATTGGATACTATTGTTATAGAGGATATTATTATGCCAGAAATTATTGAACTTTTGGAAAAAGACGCGGATACGAAGAAGCTAAAAGTTATATTTGACTATTTTGAGGATGTATGTATTAATTCAGATGATTATCTCAATAATGTTTTTTCTATAACAGCATTGGAAATATTGGGTAATGATAAAAATATATTGGAAAAAGCTAAGAAATATATGGGACCTATAACAATAAAACTTCAGAGGGAAGCTGATATTGCTATAGGACGACAAGTATAAGCACAACAACTAAGCCTCCCCACGGGCAGGCTTAAATCCTAGTCTCACTACCAGACATTTAACAGAACTTCTTAGGTTCATAAGGTTTACTATCCCGTAACACGGCATAAATTACGGTGCTAAGCTTTCTTGCCACGGCTCCTGTGGCAGTTAAGTGATGTTTACCTTGGTCACGTTTCTTTTTGTAATATGCATTCAACGGGCTATTGTGAAAAGAGCAGGTGGTAGCCGCAAGAAAAATGGCATGTCTTAAGTAAGGTGAACCATGTTTTGACATATGGTTATGTGTGCTGTTAAATTCACCCGACTGACGTACAGTTGGATCAATGCCAGCAAAGGCAACTAATGCAGAGGAATTTTTAAATCTGCTTATATCACCGATTTCAGCAAGAATAGTAGCAGCACCAATTATGCCTATTCCCGGGATTGTATGTAAGTAACAATCAAACTGCTCATTGTATTTTATGATTTCAATATCAAGAGCTTCAATCTGCTTATCAAGAAAATTCATCCTGTCAATGAGCTGTTTTAACTGGAAAGAGAAAGCATCCTGTATTCAGTTTGAAGTATCTAGAATTGATATTTGGTAATTTGTAATTCGGATTGAATCGCCGGAATGATTGAAGATTACGGCATTGATGGTAAAGATAACTCAGGAAGAACTATTCTGGAAGTACTTGGCATATTGGCAAGCGGTGCCCAGATGGGTGCATATGGAAATGCATTTGCAAATGGATTTGCAGGTGCTGCCGGGGTGTCAGGTAATGAAAGAAAGAGCGAGACCAGCTATGGGAAGTCAAGTGGAAAATTAAACTGGGACGCAATTGTTAGTAAAAAAGGTGAAACCAGGGTTGATCATATTAATCGACATGCGGTTCCAAATAATAGTCGAGAAACACATGGTGTATTTAACGGGAATCCGATAGATATGGTAAATGATGCATGAGAACAACGTTATTTGGTTGAACCGATATCGGATGGAATGGGAGGAACAATTTATAACATTCCGTACAAAAATGCAGGCTATGAAAGTGGATATATTAATACTGTGCTCAAATGGATTATATAACAATAGTAACTCTGGATGAAAGTACTGATTTAATTACCGCATTTCCGTCTTTTGGAGATTATCATAAGTGATGGGAGGGGTCTAAAATGTATAATATTGGTTACTGTAAGATATGTAAGCAAGGCTTACTTGAAATTGCAAAAGATAAATTAACTAAAAAAATATTTATATGTTGTGATGAATGTGAAGCAGAGTGGGATAATCCGGAGGATGCATTAAAAGGTATCAATGGAACGAGAAATAAATATGGAGAAATAGAATATCCAAATATAGAAGATATACTAAGAGAAAAATGGAGTGTTTCAATAAATGAGCATCACAACTAAGCCTCCCCACCGGCAGGCTTAAATCATAGTCTTACTACAAAACAGTAACAAAATTTTTTAGGTTCATAAGGCTTACCATCCCGTAATACGGTGGTAAGCTTTTTTGCCACTGTACTGGTGGTAGTCAAATGGCGTTTACCTTGTTCATGCTTTTTTGTAGTAGGCACAAGTCTAAATGTACCAAATTCTATACAATTATCGTGGAAAAATCGGTTTACAAATTGTATACAAAATGTTATATTGCGAAATGGATGGTATTCGAGAGAAACTATACTGGGAAATGAATATGGTGCACACCCCTTTGGTCAGAAAGAAGAGGTGATGGTATGAAGATTGGATTAATTGGAGCTGGAAAAATGGGCTTTACGCTCGGAAGGCATTTATCCGATTTCGCGAAGACGCATGCAGAGATGCTCTGTGTGGAGGGTTTTTACAGTCGGAATCCGGAGAGTGCAAGAGAGGCAGCGCGATTTACTGGTACGAAATACTATGAAGACGTGGAAACATTGGTGCAGGTGTGTGATACTATATTTTTAACGGTTCCGGACGGACAAATTGCGAACGTGGCAGAAGAAATTGCAGCTAGTTCGGTGTGTCTGGATGGAAAAACGATGATTCATACGAGTGGGGCTCTATCCTCACAGGTATTTTCTGGTATGGGTAGCCGTGTGAGCGGGTATTCAATACATCCTATTTATGCAGTGAATTCAAAGACGGATTCCTACATACATTTCCAAGACTGTTACATGACAATTGAAGGCGAAGGAACGAAGACGGAGGAGCTCATATGCCTGTTTGAGAAAATGGGACATACAATCCGGCAGATTTCCGCAGACCAAAAGGCAAAATACCATGCGTCGGCAGTATTTGCAAGCAATCTGGTGATCGGACTATATAAGATGGGGACAGCCCTTCTTTCAGAGTGCGGATTTACACCGGAGGAGGCAGAGTACGCGTTGATGCCGCTCTTTGCAAATAATGCAGAGAATATGGAACGTTTTGGCTGCGAGAAAGCATTGACGGGACCGGTCAGCCGCGGCGATGTGGCAACGGTGGAGAAGCATCTGCAGGCACTTGACGGCGATGCGCGTGAGGTGTACCGGCTGCTTTCGAAGCAATTGTGTAATGCAGATAGTCAGGCAATTCAAACTATATTGGATATGAAGGAGTAAACCATGAAAAAAACAGTAACTACTTTTGCAAAGGCAAAGGCTTCCGGTGAGAAGCTTACAATGTTGACAGCATATGATTATTCGACAGCCAAGCTGATGGACGAGGCAGGTGTGGATTCGATTCTGGTCGGCGATTCCCTCGGAAATGTTGTGCTTGGATATGAGGACACCGTCTCCGTAACGATGGAGGATATGATCCATCACGGAGCAGCGGTTGCACGTGGTGCGAAGGAAGCTTTGGTCGTGATCGATATGCCGTTTATGTCTTACCAGACATCGGTCTATGATGCAGTTGTAAATGCAGGACGTCTGATGAAGGAAGGCCGTGCCAATGCAGTGAAATTAGAGGGTGGTGTGGAAGTAGCACCACAGATTAAGGCAATCACACAGGCAGGTATCCCAGTGTGTGCACATATCGGACTTACCCCGCAGTCCATCAATGCATTTGGTGGATTCAAGGTACAGGGCAAGACGGAAGCAGCCGCACAGAAGCTGATTGACGATGCGCTGGCAGTACAGGATGCGGGTGCATTTGCAGTAGTACTCGAATGTGTACCGGAGAAGCTGGCTACACTTGTGACAGAGAAGTTAGATATTCCGACCATCGGTATCGGTGCCGGAAATGGCTGCGACGGACAGGTGCTTGTGTATGCGGATATGCTTGGCATGTTCAGTGATTTCACACCGAAGTTCGTAAAGCGGTTCGCAGAGACCGGTGCGATGATGAAGCAGGGATTCGAGCAGTATATCAAGGAAGTAAAGGAAGGCACGTATCCTTCCGCAGAGCATACCTATGCGATCGCAGATGATGTAATCGAGAAATTGTACTAAGGTGCGAAAACATTTACGTGTACAACTCCATATACACCTATTATGTTTTCGTTGCTTTACAATAAAACTTTGAATATTGAAAGGAAGAAATAACATGGAAATCGTAACAACAGTGAAGGAAGTTCGGGATAGAGTCAAGGCATGGAAGAAGGAGGGCAAGCAGGTAGGTCTGGTGCCGACAATGGGATATCTGCATGAGGGACATAAGAGCCTGATCGACAAGGCGGTTGCAGAAAATGATGCGGTTGTAGTCAGTGTATTTGTCAACCCAATGCAGTTTGGACCGACTGAGGATCTGGCAAGCTACCCAAGAGATTTAGAGGCAGATGCAAAGCTGTGTGAGGCAGCCGGCGCAAGTCTGATATTCCATCCGGAACCGGAGGAAATGTATAAGGACGGTTTCTGTTCTTTTGTTGATATGAACGGACTTACCAACGCACTGTGTGGATTGTCCCGCCCGGTTCATTTTCGTGGTGTATGTACGGTAGTGAATAAGCTGTTCAATATCGTACAGCCGGATAAGGCATATTTCGGTGAGAAGGATGCACAGCAGCTCGCTGTAATCAAGCGTATGGTTACCGATCTGAACATGGATATCGAAATCGTTGGATGTCCGATCATCCGTGAAGCAGACGGACTTGCAAAGAGTTCCAGAAATACATACCTTTCCCCGGAGTCCAGAAAGCAGGCAGTGATCCTGTCCAAGGCCATCTTCCTTGGTAAGAAGATGGTAGAAGATGGCGAGCGTGACGCAGCGAAGATCAAGAAGGCTATGACCGACCTGATCAACACAATGCCGCTTGCAACCATCGATTATGTGGAGATCGTAGATGGTATGACCATGCAGAGCATCGACACATTGAAGGGTGACATCTTGTGTGCAATCGCAGTCAATATCGGCGGTGAAGCAAGACTTATTGATAATTTCCACTATACAGTTTAGAGGAGGAAGCATGTATGACAGTCAATATGCTGAAAAGTAAAATACATCGCGCAACGGTAAAACAGGCAGAATTGCAGTACGTTGGCAGTATCACGATTGATGAGGCACTGATGGAGGCGGCTGGCATCTTCGAATATGAGAAGGTGCAGATCGTCGATATCGAAAATGGAAACCGCTTCGAAACGTATGTGATCGCCGGTGAGCGTGAGAGCGGCATGATCTGCTTAAACGGTGCTGCCGCAAGACAGGTCTGTGTCGGAGATAAGATCATCATCATGTGCTATGCAGATATGACGCCGGAAGAGGTACAGACACATAAGCCGAAGGTTGTATTTGTGGATGAAGAGAATAAAATTTCCAGACTGACAAATTATGAGAAACATGGTAGACTAGAGGATATGTGAATTATATCTTGATCAGGAGGGAACATTATGCTTACAGGAAAGAAAATTGTGCTCGGTGTGAGTGGAGGTATCGCAGCCTACAAGATGGCGAATGTTGCAAGCATGCTTTCCAAGCTGCATGCAGACATCCATGTTGTGATGACAGAGAATGCGACACATTTTATCACACCGGAGACATTTGAAGTACTGACAGGAAACCACTGTTATACAGATACATTTGACCGTTGCATGGAACTGCATGTACCGCATATCGCGCTCGGCACGCAGGCGGATGCAATTTTGATCGCACCTGCAAGTGCGGATGTAGTTGGCAAGATCGCAAATGGAATTGCGGATGATATGCTCACAACCTGTGTGCTTCCTGCAACCTGTCCGGTTATGCTTGCCCCATCCATGAATGTACATATGTACGAGAATCCGATCGTGCAGGATAACATGAAGAAGCTTGCCTCCTATGGATATGAAATCATCGAGGCTGACGAAGGATATCTGGCATGTCGGGATATCGGCAAAGGAAAGCTTCCACCGGAGCATGTACTTGTGGATTATATTATCCGTGCCTGCGCAATGGACAAAGACCTTGCAGGTAAGAAGGTGCTTGTGACAGCGGGTGCCACACAGGAGTCTATCGATCCGGTCCGTTATATCACGAATCATTCGACCGGCAAGATGGGGTATGCATTGGCACGTATGGCGGCATTCCGTGGCGCCAAGGTTACACTTGTGGCTGGACCGACGAATCTGGAGGATCCATTGTTTGTCGATATGGTGAAGGTTGTTACAGCGGAAGATATGTATGAGGCAGTGACAAGCCGGAGCGCGGATATGGATATCATCATCAAGGCAGCGGCGGTTGCCGATTACCGTCCGGAAAATGTCAGCGATGAAAAGATCAAAAAGCAGGATGGCAGCATGGCTATTCCACTTACAAGAACAAAGGATATTCTGGCATATCTTGGCGAGCATAAGAAGGACAGACAGTTTATCTGCGGATTTTCTATGGAGACAGAGCATATGGTAGAAAATTCAAAGAAGAAGTTAGAGAAGAAGCATATTGACATGGTTGCTGCGAACAACCTGAAGGTAGAGGGTGCCGGATTCGGCGTGGATACGAATATTATGACACTCATAACAAAAGAGGGAGAAAAAGAACTCCCTCTGATGAGCAAAGAAGATGTCGCAAATGCGATATTGGATGAAATTATAGCAAAGATAAACTAATCATTTGGTATATCATGAAATCTGCCAGCGAGTTCTTCGGTTTTGACGATATTGATAAACGCATGTGAATCAATCGAACGAATCAGAGGAATGAGCTGGCGTTTTGCTTCTGTATTGATGACAGAGTAGATCAAAGTTTTCTCTTTTTCTTCATAACAGCCGATGCCCTGAAACAACGTCGCGTCGTGGTTGGTTGTTTCCCGTATTGCTTTATAGATCTGTTCGGAGTAATCCGAGATGATAAATAATGTTTCCTTTTTGTATCGTTTATAAAGAATCTGAATTGCCTGTGTGCTGCAGAACTGGAAAATGATTGAATAAAGCGCAATCGACCAACCGAAGAGGTAACCGGCCAGAATCAGCAGCATGACATTTCCGAACAATATATAGTTCCACGCATCAATTCCTTTGCGCTGGGACAGATAGATGCTGATAAAGTCTGTACCGCCGGTTGTCGTGCCGACATTTAGACACAGACTGATGGCGAATCCGTTGATCAGACCGCCGAATACACTGTTCAGCATGGCATCCTGCGTAAATACATAGGCAGGGAGTACATCGACAAAAATACTCGATAGAATGATCGTGAGAATCGAGTAGAGTGTGAATTTCCGCCCGATGAATTTGAATCCGATGTAGATCGGGAAGAGATTCAGGATGACATTAAACAATGTATATGGAACGTGAATGTGCAGGAATTTCTGGAAGATTTCCTGCAGAAGCAGAGATAAACCGGAGAAACCGCCCGGAAATAATCCCGCTGGACGTGCGAAACAGCACAGATTCCATGCGAAGATGATGGACGCGAGGATAACGATGAAGATCCGGAATACCTGATAGAATTTCGGGTGTTTGTATTCAATGGATTGGAACATGGCGAACCCTCCTTTGCGGTGTGTGGAATTTGTTGCTTTCTTTCAAATTATAAATATAGTATACTATGATTAGTTGAATTTATAAATATGAATTGGATAAAAAGAGGAACGAAAGTGAAGAAAAACGATAGCATAGAATTAGTGATAGAGGATATGGGAACGGACGGCGAAGGAATCGGACATGTAGCGACTGAGGACGGCAGAAGCATCGCAGTATTTGTGAAGGATGCCGTGATGGGCGATACGATCCGTGCCGCAATCACGAAGGTCAAAAAGCAGTATGTGTATGCGCGGTTGGTGGAGGTAATTAAACCGTCACCATATCGTGTAGAACCGAAATGCCCGGTGGCAAGACCGTGTGGTGGCTGTACCTTGCAGCATGTAAGCTACGAAAAGCAGCTCGATTATAAATGGAACAAAGTGAAAAACTGCCTTTCCCGCATCGGTGGAATCGAACATCCGGAGAAACTGATGGAGCCGATTATCGGGATGGAGCATCCGTGGAATTACCGGAACAAAGCGCAGTTCCCGGTGGGACGGGACAAGGGTGGAAAGGTCGTAACAGGATTTTATGCAGGAAGAACCCATACGATCATCGACACGCCGCATTGCGATATTCAGGCGGAGGGCAATGATACAATTATTAAATGTGTGCGGGATTTCCTGCAGGAATATAATATTTCAACTTATGATGAGGAGACGCATACTGGTCTGATGCGCCATATCTTAACAAGGGTAGGATTTACAACCGGTGAGATCATGGTGTGCCTGATCATCAATGGCACGAAGCTGCCACATGCGGATGTGCTGGTAGAGCGGCTACGCCAGATCGATGGAATGACGAGCATCAGCATCAATATCAATCAGGAAAAGACGAACCGGATTCTGGGAGATACATGCAGGACCTTATGGGGACAGGATTATATTACGGATTATATCGGTGATGTGAAATATCAGATATCACCATTGTCGTTCTATCAGGTAAACCCGGTGCAGACAAAGAAACTGTATGACAAGGCATTGGAATATGCCAATCTGCAGGGCGGGGAAACGGTCTGGGATCTGTACTGTGGTATCGGAACTATCTCACTGTTCTTGAGCAAAAAGGCAGCGAAGGTGTATGGCGTGGAAATCGTCCCACAGGCAATCGCCGATGCGAAGGTAAATGCGCAGATCAACGGCATCAAAAATGTGCAGTTCTTCGTTGGCAAGGCAGAAGAAGTGCTTCCCGCTGAATACAAGGAACATGGCGTATATGCGGATGTGATCGTCGTCGATCCACCACGCAAGGGCTGTGATGAGACGTTATTACAGACAATCGCAGATATGCAGCCAAAGCGGATGGTCTACGTGAGCTGTGATCCAGCCACGCTTGCCAGAGATGTGAAGCTCATGGGAGAGCTTGGGTATCAGGTCGAGAAGGTTGCGGTCGTGGATCAATTTTGCCAAGGGGGGCATGTTGAGAGTGTCGTGTTGATGTCAAAAGTCGAGAAGTAGATGTACGAAAAAGGCTTGAAAACAAGGGATTTCCGAGGTGAAGCGGATTTTGGACACAGGGTAACACGACCGAAAAATGAGAAGTTTGCTGTTAGAGGAAACATATCTACATGAAAAAATGACGGAGGGTTGAGTTGACAGCTTGCAAAATGGGTAGGTTGAGTAGACAGGTTGGATATTTGCAGGTCGAGTTGACGGAATGATAATTTGAAGCAAAAAATGGGAGATTTGGCATTTTGTAGCAATATGAGGTGCCGTTTTTGATAGTTGTGTGGGAGCAAGAACGGGAATATGAAGAAATTTTGCAGATGTATTATTCGCAAAAGATATCGGTGATGGTGAGAGAGTTGAGATGATACGCTTTTAGAGGTAAAATAAAAAGAATAGAAAGAGTGTGATAAGTTAGGAAGAATGGAATAAAAGCCATCAAGAAGGTTGCTATTGTTGACTGTAAAAGAGGGGAGATTTAGATATGTCATATTGTTGTGAGGAATGTTTTTCAAACGAAGCGATTAAAAAATTTATTCAGGAGAATAGTAGTATTGTGGGAGAGTGCGAATATTGTGGTTCGCATAATGTATCACTAATATCACCAAGAACATTAGGGGAGTATATGTGTTCATGTTTAGAAAAAGCATATGAATATATTGATGAAGGCACCGGGGCTATGTACGATAGTGAAGACGAAATGTATTTAGGACCAGATGGAAAAGAGGCAACAGTATATTCAGTTAGAGAAATATTGATGGAAGAGGAGGTATTTGCAGATATTACAGACAGTGATGCGCTGCTTGATGAATTATTTTTAGGGTTATTATCATATGAAGAGCAAAAGGATGGGGCTTATAATCCTTTTTATGATATTGATATAGAATGTTTTGTAGTTAAAGATGATTTATATGGTTTAGAGGCAACGCAAATATATTATAACTGGGAGTTATTTAAGCATACAATTAAACATTACAATAGATTTTTCGATGTAGATGGTCTTGAAATTCGCAACAAATGCTTGGAAAAAATAAACACATATCTTTATGATTTTATTACGGATATCGATATAGGTACGATATTCTATCGTGCGAGAGAGCAGGATGATTCCATTAAGGATATCACTGGAATAGATCCATATAAAGAGATGGGTCCCGCACCATATAATAAAGCAAAGACAAATAGAATGAGCCCTGCAGGAATATCATATTTATATGTTGCAGGAGACAAGGACACTGCGTTTGCTGAGTGTCGTCTTAATGGGAAAAGGGCAGTTGTAGCTGAGTTTAAATTAAAGGATTCGTTACAGATTATTGACTTTTCAAGAAGTTCTTTTTATTGGGCAGGAAGTATTTTTGAAGATGATTATAATCATGATGGGCGGTGGATATCTTCATTTTTGAAAAGTTTTGTGAATGAAATCACAATGCCAGTTGACGATAAAGTGGAAGATCACTCTTACGATTATGTTGCGACACAAGTAATCGCAGAATATTTGAGAAGCAAACATTATGATGGAATATGTTTTAAAAGTAGTGTTAGTGAAGGAAAAAGTTATGTATTCTTTTGCGGACCAGATACAGAACATATTCACGATGCGTACCCGTATCCATTTGGTGATCCATATTTATCTGATATGCTTCCTATTTTACAGTCGTTTACAAAATGCTTTGATTTAAGCTATATTGAGGTGATTGATGTTTTAAATGATGGAAAAGCTGGCAACGTGATAGAAAGGAGAATGTTATAAGAATAATTTATGGTTTGCTTATGAAATTGAAATGTAACAAAAAAGATGTTCCGATCTAAATATTAAGAATTGAAATAACGGTCAAAATATAGCCTTGTGGATGGAGCGATAACTCTAGCACTCAAAGTTGTCTTAGTTCTTGGTGGATATCAAAGCGGAAATCTCAGAAAGTCGTTCATGGCGTTTGCGGTAAACGTAAAAACGATAGCATCCATTCAAAAATTGTACCAATCTGGACACCCAATATGGCTTGCGAGTTAGAGGAGGCAAGAATATATAGATAGTTATTGGCGTACCATCTCACACTGGCTTACCCCAGGGGATAGATATTTGGGAACCAAGTGATATACATTTTGGCAAAAGGGATACTTTTTCGCAAAAGAGAAAGATATGGTCAAATTTCAGGGAATGGCGAAAGTAGTTTTGATAAGAGATGAGGGGTATTATATTTGGAAATAATTATAACACTTTTATCGGGAATATTAGGAGTGAGTTCATCCATTGTTTATGAAGTTGTTTTTACTATTTTGAAAAGAAAAAGGGAAAGTAAAGAGGATAATATAACATCTCGAATCAAAAACGTGTCAACAATGCTTGAAAGTTCTGTTCAAGAGTTAGGTTGATTGCAGGCTGAATTAGAAGAAAGAGTTAAGATGGTTGAAAAACTAAAGGAATAAGCAGAACAAGCAGAAACAATTATAAGTTTAACGGAAGAACAGGTTGAAGTAGTCAGAACCACGTTAAATAGAGAATTGCAAAGAGAGAGTCAGAAAAGTTTTTGGCAAGGAGTTGCAGTGAATTTTATCTTCTTTGTATTAGGGGCTGTCGTAAGCTACATAGTTTCTAAATATCTTGTTTGAAATATCAAACAGACTTTTTGAAGTCATAACTTATTTTATGGGCTCAAGAGAAAAAGTATCTACAACCTAACAGAGGTTATTAAACGTGGCAGATAATACAAAATAAGATAAAGAATGGATTTTGAATAAGTGAACTGAAATGATTACTGATTGTGTGGATATTAATAATGCGGAGATATTAGTTTAAGCGGAGGATGGATCATGAGCTTTCTAAAGTTATTACATGGTACGAAAAAAAGGAAAGATTTATTTGATATTGCCTGTGATTATGATGGCTATGACATTGTTTATGAAGAAGAGACAACTGACATAAATTTGTATAAGTTTTTTAATGAGATTATCACTAATTCAAGATATGACATCACAGTTCTGTCTGAGTATCGATTATTAATGGAAAATAATACAGAAGATGCATTTGATGAGTTCTATGATGCATGGGTTGATGCATTAATTGATCGGGGGTTCCTGTTTCATTTGGATGGTGAGGTGTCCATGGAGCAGTTTACGAAGGGGATTAATCGTATATTATCCGATATTGGATGTGAGAAACAGTTAGATTTGACTTTGTTGGTTCGGATGTATCAGGAAGAATTACAAAACTACTGTTTAAATGGGAAGGAAATTCATGAAGAAATCAATTATGATATTTTACAAAGCAATGTGATTGCTCGTGAATTGAGGTTGATAGGTTACGAACTAATAAGTTTGTTCAATGGAATTGATAATCACGATAAAGCTGTTATTCCTATTATAAAAATAGATGATTTAAAAGGAATTGAATCTATAATTAAGTAAAAATGATGAAAGCTATTTTGATATAGTTCTGAATTCGGAAAGGAGAATGGGTACTATGGCAAAGAGAAAGACGCTACCGAAGGATTTTGAGCAATTGGTAGAGGCTGGAAATGAGCAGGAAATCAAAAATGTATTCGAAAAATGCGACATCAATGCATACGGAGGATACAATAAAGGAAATAGGTGATGATATGGAGTTAGAGAATAACGATGATAAATTTAATATTGAAAAAAAAGATACCATTGATGGCTTGGCATATGAACAGGACACCTCCAGCTTGATACTTCTTCTTACAGACGGAATGGACTGGTCAGATATGAATCGACATTTATTGCTGTTGCAAGATAAACTCAATACCTATATCTGGTACATAGATTCAGGACAATATAAAGAAAAGTACCCAAATGTTAAAAGCGTAGAACTGCGTGTTAGTTTTTTGTTTGAGGAACCAGAGATATGCCGTAAGCTTTTAGAAAGAGCAAAGCAAGTGTTTGTCGATGTATTTGAGAATGTTGAGATGATTGTGGAGCATGGAACAAAATAGGTAAACGGTGCTAAATCAAAAATTCTCTTCTTGTGAAAATGCAAAAATTGTCGGATTTTAATAGTTTCTGCATTTCAGTGCATAAACTTTATTTTTTTATAAGTTTATGCTATACTCTTTTCACAAGGAGGAATGCCAAATGATAGATACTCACGAACTCAAAAAAAGAGATTTATACTTGAATAAGATTATAGCATTTCAAGATACCGAGCCAGTTAAGGTTGTAACCGGAATTCGTAGATGTGGCAAGTCCAGCCTGCTCAAACTAATGACTTTTCACTTGAAAGAAACCGGAATCACAGAAGACCAGATTCTTGAAATGAATTTTGAGTCACATAATTTTAAGAACATGACTGGCGATTCTTTCTACGAATACGTCAAGCAACACGTCCAGCCGGATAAAAGAATGTACCTTTTCTTCGATGAGGTTCAACGGGTTCCTGACTGGGAGGATGCAATCAACTCTTTCCGTGTTGATTTCAATTGCGATATTTACGTCACTGGTTCGAATGCGTATATGCTCTCCTCTGAATATGCTACCTATTTATCAGGCAGATGCGTAGAGATAAAGATGCTTCCATTGTCTTTCTCTGAATTTTTAACATTCCATGATTTTGAAATAAGAGAAACAAAAAGTGCGTTAGGAGGCACACGCAAGCAAGCATTTGATATAACCGGCGAACACTATGAACTCCGAGAGGTTTTCGATGCTTACATGCGTTTTGGCGGAATGCCGGGAATTGCTGATGTTGGACTGGACCAGGAAAAGGCTCTAGTGCTACTTGAGGGTATCTACTCAACTGTTATTATGAGAGATATTCTCGAACGTGAAAATCGCAGAGGTCAAAAGAGAATCACCGACCCTGTGCTTTTGAAAAAGATTGTCATGTTTCTTGCAGATAACATCGGAAGCAGTATTTCTGTTTCTTCCATTGGCAACACCTTAGTTAATGAAGGTCTTCTAGAAGATGGAAAGCGAAAAGGAACTCCAAGCGCTCACACCGTTCAGGCCTATGTGAATGCACTACTGGAAGCATACTTTTTCTATGACATCAAGAGATTTGATATTAAAGGAAAGGAATTCTTACGTACTCTTGGAAAGTATTACATCGTTGATATCGGACTTAGAAACTATCTACTTGGATTCAGAGACCGTGATAGCGGACATGCAATAGAAAATGTTGTTTACTTTGAACTGCTGCGTAGAGGCTATGATGTCTCTATCGGTAAAGTGGATAATTCCGAAGTGGATTTTATCGCAACAAAAGTAGATGACAAACTTTATGTTCAGGTCACGGAATCCATGACCAGCGAAGATGTTCGCAAGCGAGAATTAGCACCACTCCAAAAAATCAGCGATAACTACGAAAAAATAGTTCTATCCTTAAATACCGGAATGGATTCTTCCTATGATGGTATTAAATCCATCAACTTGATTGATTGGTTGATTTCAGAATAAAAAAAGAATTTTTTAAGAAAAGTATCTCTTCGGAGCAATGTCATTACGTTAAGATGACTATTTAAGATCTCAGTATTAGAAATAATACTGGGGTCTTTTTATTTTGTAATAAATGCAGTAGCCGGAATATGGCAACTTAACTACATGGGAGGATTTTAATAAGTTCTAGTTTCCAGGAAGAAGTTTCGACATTTGCGACGCTGCTTCTTTGTGAAAAGTCAGTGTAGACTTGATATTTTTTAATACATGGCATACTAAGCGGAGGAAAAGGTTGTAATTATTTGCTTGACCATAACATAATCGCTGGGATGGAAAATAGTAGTATAATAAATTGCAGAAAATAGAATTAAGCAAGTTATTGTGGTTGATTGAGCACGAATGGCAAAAAATATTAAAAAAAAATTTACAGTGAACTTTTTTTACTTTGTAGTGGTTATATAAGATGTAAGACGTTTTATGATTGGAGAAAACGCTATGAAAGACAGCAAATTGATTCAAAAAGTACATAGCGGAAATAAAGAGGCAGTCGGTATTATTATTGAACGATATTATTCAGATATTTATCGATTTTGTCTATATTTGGTTCAAACAGAGGATGATGCCTACGACATTGCTCAGGAAACTTTTTTGAAATTTATGAAATATGGAACTTCCTATAAACATCATAATCTCAAAGGTTATCTCCTGACTATTGCAAGAAATATATGTTTTAATTATTTCCGGGATAAGAAAGAAAAAGTAACAGCCATCGAATGGGAGGAAATTGATAAAATTCCAAATAATAAAGATATGCTGACCGAAGCGGAGGATGCCGTTTATTTGAGAAATTTATTAAAGGAACTTTCGCAGGATACGAGGGAAGTTATTATTCTGCGTATTTATGAAGAAATGAAATTTAAAGATATTGCAAAGATTATGGGGTGCAGTGTTTCTACTACAAAGTCAAGATTTCGATTAGGTGTAAATCAGTTAAAAAAGTTAATGGAGAATGATTATGAGAGATAGCGAAATAAAGACTCTTTTTGCAAAGGCAGATGAGCAAGTTCATGTTGATGAAATAAGAAAACAAAAGACTTATCATGCAATGATTGATGAAATGGAAAAGCAGAGAACGCCAATGATGTCTACAAAAAATATTTTGTTTCATCAATTTTGGTACATGGATAAATTGTTTTTTGCTGTTTATGGTGTCCTTATTTGTTTAGGAATTATTTTTATTACAGCATTGCAATATACCGGATTGAATCAAAATGAGATGATTACTGTATGTATGGTTGGAGCAGGTATTCTTAGCATAACGTCTATTAGTGTGATTGATAAATTGTTTTTTGGAAAAATGGCAGAGTTAGGAGAAAGCTGCTATTTCAATACAAAACAGTGTGTTGCTGCATGGCTGGTATTGTCGGGAATGATAAATGTTATGATATTGTTTTTGATAGCTGGCTATTTGAACTATCATTGGAGCGTTGGATTATTACAGGTGGGGCTGTATATTTTAACCCCATATCTAGTATCAAGCATAACTGCATTAGGGATTTTATCAATGGAAACAAGAGGAAAAAATTCATCTTTATTTGGCATGAGTGCCATCTTTTTATCAATAAGTTATGGAGTAATTGGTTCGATTCCGAGAGCACTTTTTGTAACAACTCTTTGGATATGGGCAGTAGCTCTTCTTGTGTCGGGACTTTTATTTGTAATGCAGATAAAAAAATTGCTTAGTAAAATGGAAAAAGGAGAAGTATTATGCACGAATTAAAGTTGATGGATGTACAAAAAAAATACAAGGATAAAGAAGCAGTCAGAAAATTTAATTATACATTTGCAAATGGTGTGTATGGACTGTTGGGAGAAAATGGTGCGGGAAAAACAACATTAATGAGATTGATTTGTGGTGTTTTGCAGCCAACGGGGGGAAGTATTTATTGTGATAATATTGAGATAGACAGTATGGGAGCAGAGTATCGTAGGTTATTGGGCTATTTACCACAGGATTTTGGATATTATGGTGATTTTACTGCAGAACGCTTCCTGCGATATATGGCGGCATTGAAAGCGCTACCGGAAGACTATGCCGATAGTCGTATTGACGAACTTTTAGATATGGTAGAGTTAAAAAATGTGAAAAAGAAAAAGCTGAAGACTTTTTCAGGAGGTATGATACGAAGAATAGGAATTGCACAGGCACTTCTAAATAATCCTGAAATTTTGATTTTAGATGAACCTACAGCAGGACTTGATCCAAAGGAGAGAGTACGCTTTCGTAATGTGATTAGTTCACTTGGGAAAAATAGGATGGTTTTACTATCTACACATATCGTATCTGATATAGATTATATTGCAGACCGTATTTTGATTATGAAGAAAGGAGAACTGATTCAAGAAGGAAAGGAGAAAGAGATTACTGACAAAGTAGAAGGATGTGTTTGGAAGTGTATTGTTTCTGAAAAAGAAGCAGGGCAGATAACCAGTAGCTTCATTGTAAGCAATATGAGAAGTAGTGGAGAAAATGTTGAACTAAGAATTGTTTCAGAAAGACAGCCGGTTGCAGGTGCAGAAAATGTGGAAAGTACACTGGAAGATGCATATCTTTATCATACACAAATAACAGGGGGAGAAAAAAATGCGACTTTATAAGATGGAGCTTTTTAAACTATTTCAAAATAAAATATTTAAAATAGGAATGTTGGCTACGACAGGATTGCTGTTTCTGTATTTTTGGTTTGCAGAGGTCGGTGGAGAAATAGCGACAGTAGATGGGAAGTTTTATTCCGGTTATGAAGCAGTGCAGATGAATCGGAAGATTACGGAAGAATTTGAAGGTAATTTGACGGATGAAAAAGTGAATCAAATAATTGATAAATATGGTTTGCCTACAAAATTTGAGGAAAATATGCCAGGGTGGAGAGATGGAAACTTTTTAAATGATTTTGTTACAAGATATTTTACCAATGGAGCATGGGAAAATGGTGTACTTCCAACGGAGAGGTATTTTCTAGAGGAAACAGAGTTGGGAAAAGCTTATGATGAAATTGGGAAAACACCTTATTTGGCATATACAACGGGATGGAAGGTATTCGCTGAAATGCTTCAGTTTGGATTGATTTTAGGAAGCATATTGATTATTTGTGGAGTATCGACCATCTTCGCAGAGGAAAGCCAGACGAAAATGCTGCCATTAATTTTTAGCACGGAAGAAGGAAGAAGAAAAGATGTTCCTGCAAAAATTTTAGCTTCTATGACATTCACTATTTTCATTTTTATGTGGTTTGTGTTAGTCAATTTAGTCTTATGTTGGATGATATATGGTTTGAAGGGATTTGAAAATATATCCTGGATGGTGCTTTCTCAACATATGCTTCAACCTGTATTATTTTTGAAATATCTTGGCATTTTATTAGGATTAGCTTTTCAGGCGCTTTTATCGTTATGCACCATTACACTATGCGTTTCTGCATATCAGGATAGCTCTTTTGGCGCAGTAATTATTGCGGCTGTATGTTGGGGACTTCCTGTATTGATAAGGATGTTTTTCGGGGGAATCATTTGGCTTATAGTAGATTCTATGCCGATTTTTCTTGTCATGACGGGAATTGTAAATGACATATATGAGATATGGTATATTGTACTGGGAATAAATATTTGTTTTGCCATAGGGTGTTTGGTAAAAGGATTGGTATCTTATAAGACAAAACAATTTGCATAAAAATAATTGGCTTGTACAGGATGTGAAATGGGGTGATCATTTGGGAAGATTCTATTTTTAACATTTGAAGATGACGAAGAACATATTATCAATCGTATTATATCGTGTGTGAGTGAAGATATAGAGGTTTTGAAACATAAAGCTTTCCATAAAGAGGAACTTTGTTTTGAGGAACTTTATATTGATAAGCGTAAGCGCGTCGTAGTTTGCAAAGAAAATGAAATTGACTTGACATATACAGAATTTGAAATTTTATTGTTGTTGGCTCAAAATGCTGGAATAGTATTTAATAAAGAGCGGATATATGATAGGATTTGGAAAGAACCATAATATGGCGATTATAATATTGTTATGAGCCATATCCGCAACATACGGGAAAAAATAGAGGATAATCCAAGCAGGACAATCTACATACAGATGGTATAGATCATAATGAAGCAACCATTGCTTAAAGCAATGCTGAATGCACAGAAGTCAGCAAAGGTCATAGTGGCCGAGAGGTGAAGGACCGAAAAAGTTGTTTGTGAATACCAACATTGGTTAAGAAAGTGAAAGCGTAGGAGAAAATGATATGGTGTATTCAGTGCAAGAAGCACAAGTCAAATTATATAGTGCTCTGGCGGACAAAATAGGTTTTAAATATTTGAAAAGTCAGAGATGCTTAAAAAAGGTAATAGGAAATCTGGCTTTCCATTTTGACTTTTACTCAAGCAAATGGAATCAATCAGGTAAGCAGGTTGAGATCGAAGCAGGCTTTTATATATATAATAAAAAATATGGAAAAGAAGGAATTAACAGTGTTGTAGCAAGCAAAATGTTTCGCCCTGGGGCAGAAAGCGGATACTGGTACGATATATCAACACAGGAAAGTCTGGAGTCAACGTATAATACATTATTGGAAGAATTCAAAACACCGCTTGATTTGTGTACACGATTCGAAGCGGATTATATTTCGGCTATCAAATATTTATATGAGAATTTGTTTGATGAGTATAACGTCTTTTTGGATTTTGCTGCAGATAATCTGGGTTTGGAAGCTGTGAGAGAAAGGGTAGAAGCGTTATATGCGTCTATTCCGAAAGAAGACGCGGATATTTATAGAAGAAATAAAGAAGAGATAAATCGGATGATTAAAAATAATGATCATAGGTATGGAAGAATAGAAGGGGTTAAGTCGTGGATGATTAACAGAAGCAATTGGAAATGGGTTATGGATTATGAAGTTATTAGAAAACTATGAACTACGATAATATTTTACAATTTAAAGGAACGTGGCGTGTGTATCAGGCACGGGTGCTGGATCGGGCGGAGCATTATGTGCGGGATGGCAAGATCCATATCGTGGCGGCTCCGGGTTCGGGAAAGACTACGCTTGGGATTGAACTGATACGTAGGCTGCAGGGAACGGCACTGGTGCTTGTGCCTACCATTACAATCCGGGAGCAGTGGATCGCGCGAATCAAAGAGGCATTTTTGTGTGACGGTGTGGACGCGGAAGCATATCTGTCACAAAGCCTGAAAAATCCGCGGGCAATTACAGTGACTACATATCAGGCACTGCATAGTGCCATGACGCAGATACAGGATGGAGAGGAAGATTATCAGGGGTTTTCTCTGCTCCAGATCTTGCAGGATGCAAAGGTAGATACGCTTTGTCTTGACGAATGTCACCATCTGCGAAGCGAGTGGTGGAAATCGCTGGAAAGTTTGAAGGAGAAGCTGATCGATGTAACGACAATCGCGCTTACGGCGACACCGCCATATGATTCGACACCTGCCATGTGGAACCGCTATATCGCGATGTGCGGCGAGATTGATGAGGAGATTACGACACCGGAACTGGTGAAGGAGGGAAGCCTCTGTCCACATCAGGATTATGTGTATTTCAATTATCCGACGAAACAGGAAGAAGCGGAAGTGATGCGGTATATGCAGGCACATCCGGACTGTGAGGAGTTAGATCCGGAGATAGAGAAGCATCTGACGAATTCCCTTGGGAAGATCGAAAGCATCCGCCAGATCACACAGCATGAATATGCATCACTTCATGGAAGGCTGCATATGCTGATTCTCACGGATTACATAAGAAAGGAACATGAAAAATCAATCGGGAACCGGGAAGCAGATGTGAATCTGCTCGGGGTGCTGCCGCTCTTTGAGAATCTTCGGCGGGATGCGAAGGATATGTGGTCGGACATGCAGCTTGGTGTGTTATGTGGAAGTATCATTGTGATACCCGCCGAGGCGAAGGATGCACTATTAAAAACTGTGGGTGATGCAGGCACAGTGACATTCTCGAAGCTTGGAAGTCTGCCGGAGACAGAGTATGTAAAGGTATCTGCGGTTGGAGACACGCATTTCCTGATACCGGCAGTGACACAGTTGTTTGCAGATGGATATATACAGGTGTTGATCGGTACAAAATCACTGCTTGGCGAAGGCTGGGATTCCCCGTGCATCAATTCCCTGATTCTTGCAAGTACGGTTGGCTCGTTTATGCTCAGTAACCAGATGCGTGGCAGAGCCATCCGTACATGGGACAGGGAACCGGATAAGACAAGCAATATCTGGCATCTGGTATGCTTAAAACCATGGTATGAGAGTTCGTTCGGGACGAAACCGGAGACGAGTGAGGATTACCGAATGCTCACCAGACGAATGGAACATTTCTTAGGTCTGCACTACGCTGAGGATGTGATTGAAAATGGTCTGGCACGTCTGTCAATCATACAGAAACCATTTACAAAGGCGAATGTAGCGGACATGAATGCGACGATGCTCGCCTTATCGAAGGAGCGGAGCCGCTTGCGGGAGCGTTGGAACCGTTCACTCACGATCTATCCGAAGATGGAGGTCGTGACAGAGGTGAAGGTGCGGGATAAAGCAGTGCCAAGGGCGGCGTTTCATGATGCGGTAGCAAAGATGATATTCTCGATATTCCTGTTGTGTGCTGCGTGGTATATGGCGGCGCAGACAGGTGCGAAAACCGGGAGTGCGTGGTTTGGAACGCTAGCCGGAATATTTACGCTGGCGGGATTGGGGATGCTTTCATACTGCTTCCCGAAGATGTTTATGCTTGGAAGTCCGTACGAACGGTTGAAGACATTTGGTAAGGGAATCCGGAAAGCACTGGAGAAGCAGAAGCTTTTGGATATGCCGGACAGTAAGGTTGTGACGGAGACGCCGGAGGCGTATAAACATGTCGTATATCTGCAGGGCGGAAGCGGGAGAGATGGCGCGCTTTTTTCCCGGTGTGTGAATGAGTTTTTTGCACCGATTGAGAATCAGAAATATATCTTAGTCAAGCATGGAAGACAAAGAAGAAACGACCGTTTCTTTGCAGTGCCGGATTGTTTTTCGGTGAAGAAGGAACAGGCGGAGCAGTTTACAGAGTGCATGCGTCCATATATCGGTGCATATGATTGTGTTTATACGCGGGCAGGACAGGGGAATGTTTTGCTGCAGGAGGCACAGAAGGCTGCCTATGCGAATCAGGAAGCACGCTGCAGCATGCGGCGGAAGGTAACAGGAAATAAGATGCATTTCTTCGATTGCGAGACAGAAGACTTGGTTGAATTATAGGAGAACTTTGAATGAATAAATTAAAGAAAGCGGAAGAGTTTGTAAATGTTCATAGAGTCAAAAAAGAACAATTCCCAGCGTTTCATGTAACACCGCCGTGTGGGTGGATGAATGACCCAAATGGTTTTTCTTCTTATCATGGAAAAATTCATTTGTTCTATCAGTTCCATCCATATAATGAGGCGTGGGGACCGATGCATTGGGGACATTCGGAGACAACAGATTTTGTAAAATGGACTGAACTTCCCATCGCACTTGCACCAGACCAAAGTTACGATGATGCAGGGTGTTTCTCAGGATCTGCCATTGAGACAGAAAAAGGACATCTGCTTGTATATACCGGTGTGACAGAGCAGGAAGAAAATGGAGTAAAAAACGTATATCAGAACCAATGCCTTGCGATTGGAAACGGAAAAACATATACTAAGCTTGCGCAAAATCCGGTTGTAACAGGAGGTATGATGCCGGAACATTTCAGCCGGGAACATTTCCGGGATCCGAAGATCTGGAAAGAGGAAGATGGCTATTATATGGTTGTTGGAAATAAGACGGATGATGGAAAACCGCATGTTGTTTTGTTCCATTCAGAGGACGCAATTAGCTGGGAGTATGTGTCTGTTCTTGCAAAAGACGATACAGGTATGCTTGGAACGATGTGGGAGTGTCCGGATTTCTTCTGCCTGGATGGTGCATATGTATTAATTACATCTCCGCAGAATCTAAGTGCGGATGAAGAATTTCATAATGGAAACAATTCGGTTTATTATATGGGAAACTATGATAAAAACCAGCATATGTTCCATTATGACGCAGTTTACTCGCTTGATGACGGATTGGATTTTTACGCACCGCAGACGATGCTTGCGGACGATGGAAGAAGAATTATGATTGCGTGGATGCAGTCATGGGATTCGAATATCCGTCCCGAAGGTCAGAAATGGTCCGGCATGATGATATTACCGAGGGAACTCAAGGTAAAAGATGAAAAGATTCTGCAAAGCCCGGTGCGTGAAATCGAAAACTATCATAGAAATGGTGTCAGGTATGAGAAGCAGGAAGTAGAGGGAACATGCAGATTCGATGGTATTAAAGGACGTGTACTTGATATGACCGTGGAGATTGCCGGTGGCGATTTCAGGGAGTTTACAATCTCGGTCGCGCAAAATGAACAGTTCCACACAGACTTTTCTATATTGCAGCATAAAAACAGGATAGAAATTGACCGGACATATTCCGGTATGGTACGTGATGCGAATGCAATCCGGAGAGTAAAAGTAAAATCACCTTGTAAAAAATGGAAGCTTCGTATAATCTTAGATAAGTATTCAATGGAAGTTTTTCTGAATGATGGACAACAGGTATTCAGTACAACATTTTATACATCGCTCGAAGCAGATCAGATCAGTTTTGTGTGCGATGGAAAAGCCATTGTAAATCTTGAAAAATATGATATCGTTGTGGCGTAGAGTATGCAAGGAGAAACTGATATGAAAAAGTTTGATGTAACAGCACTTGGAGAATTGTTGGTAGATTTTACAGAAAATGGAATGAGTGCGCAGGGAAATCCTCTGCTTGAAGCAAATCCGGGCGGTGCTCCGTGCAATGTACTTTCCATGTTGCAGAATCTTGGAAAAAAGACTGCATTTATTGGGAAAGTAGGAGCAGACATGTTTGGTACAATGTTGACGCAGGCGGTGAAAGACCAGGGAATCAATATAGATAATCTGGTGACAGATGATACTGTGCATACGACGCTTGCGTTTGTACATACTGGTGTGGATGGTGACCGCGACTTTTCTTTTTACCGTAATCCTGGAGCAGATATGATGCTTAGGGAGGAAGAAATCCAGCAGGAGATTTTTGCTGATACAAAGATTTTTCATTTTGGAACGTTGTCAATGACGGATTTACGGATGGAGCAGGTAACGAAACATGCAGTGAAAAAAGCAAAAGAGCAGGGAGCTGTCATTTCCTTTGATCCGAATTTAAGACCGCCATTATGGAAAAAACTTGGAGACGCAGCTGATAAAATGTGGTATGGAATCAGTCAATGTGACATTCTGAAGATTTCGGATGATGAGATATCTTTCTTAACAGGTACTGCAGATATCGATCAGGGAATTGGGAAAATCATGGAGCAATATTGTCCGGCACTGATTTGTGCAACGATGGGAAAAGATGGAAGCAAGGCATATTACAAAGGAAAAAGTGTATATGCGGAACCGTTTTTGCAGAAAAATACGATTGAAACAACCGGTGCTGGCGATACGTTTATGGCATGTATCTTAAATACAGTACTTGACAAGGGAATCAATGGATTGTCTGAAAATGATATGTATGAGATGCTCCGGTTTGCAAATGCAGCCGCTTCAATCATCACAACCAGAAAAGGGGCATTGAAGGTAATGCCGACAAAAGATGAGATTATGGATAAGTTATGATATAATGAAGCACGCTGATGCGTGCGCAGGTCATCACGCTAACGCGTGGTGACATATGATATAATGTGCATTTCGTATATATTTGATGAAATGCATTCCGATATCTGCACATTTGTGGTAATATAAGTATATCATTTTATTTAAGGAGTGTGCTGTATGGAAAAGTACAATGAAATGGAGATTGTGGCATAACCGGGAGGTTTGCAGACAATCACGACAAACCTCCTGCACAGGGTGCATTTGGCGTTGACAAAGTTCAGGAGGATAATAAATATGAGCAAAAACAACATTACGATTCGTTTAGAGAGAAAAGAAGAGTACCGCGAAGTGGAAAACATGGTTCGGGAGAGCTTCTGGAATGTGTATCGCCCGGGATGCATGGAGCATTTCATGCTGCATGAGCTGCGGAAGGACGTGGCGTTTGTGCCGGAGCTTGATTTTGTAATGGAGCTTGATGGGACATTGATCGGACAGAACATGTTTATGCGTGCTGCAATTTGCGCGGATGATGGACAGACAGTACCGATCATGACGATGGGACCGATCTGTATCGCACCTGCGTATAAACGGCAAGGGTATGGCAAAATCCTGCTTGATTATTCCGTGGAAAAGGCACGGGAGCTTGGATGTGGGGCGCTTTGCCTGGAAGGAAATATCGATTTCTACGGCAAGAGCGGCTTTACCTATGCGAGCCGGTATGGAATCCGTTATCATGGGGTACCGGAAGGGGAGGATGTTCCATTCTTCTTGTGCAGGGAGCTGCAGCGTGGGTATCTGGATGGCATAACCGGCGTGTACGCGCCGCCGGAAGGCTATTTCGTTGCAGAAGAAGCTGTGGAAGTGTTTGACAAGCAGTTTTTGTACAAGGAAAAGAAGAAACTTCCGGGACAGATTTTCTAGATGAATGTATAAGTATGGCGGAGGGGCAGTGCCTCTCCGTTTTGATGTGACAGAGGTACACTTCTTGTGACAGAAGAAGCGTCCCCAAGGAGAGACGATGAATAATTATAGGTTTACAATCAGTTACGATGGCACGCGCTATCATGGCTGGGAAAGTAAAAAAGAAGTGGATACGATCGAGGGAAAGTTGGAAGCGGTCTTCGCGAGGATGACGGAACAGGACGTGAAGATTCATGGTGCAGGAAGAACCGATGCAGGTGTGCATGCGATGGGCATGGTTGCAAACGGCTTCTTAGATACCACGCTTACGCCGGAAGAGATCAAAGCCTATGCGAATCATTATCTGCCGGATGATATCTGTGTCATGGATGTAAGCGAGGCAACGGAACGGTTTCATGCGAGGTTAAACGCCAAAGGAAAGGTGTATCAGTATACCTGTTATATCGGGGACGAAAAGCCGGTATTTGACCGGATGTATACATGGGTGTTGCCGGAATGGGTTACGAATGGGACACCTGACCGGATGCCGGATATAGAAGCGATGCAAAAGGCAGCAGGATACCTGATTGGCACGCATGATTTTAAGAGCTTCTGTGGGAATAATAAGATAAAGAAATCCACGGTACGGACAATCTATGATATTACAATCGCAGAGGAAGAAGGATATCTGCGGATGACATTTCATGGAAATGGCTTCTTACAGAATATGGTTCGGATACTGACCGGGACGCTCCTTGAGGTTGGCTATGGACGGATGCACGCGGAAGATATGGAGACGGTGCTTGCGTCACGGGACAGACAGATGGCAGGTCCGACAGCGCCGCCACATGGACTTATGCTTCTTGAAGTGGAATATTGAGTATAGTATTGAGCAAGACGAAAGGAAGGATACGAGATGTCAGGCTATTTGATCAAGGATACAACAAGGGAAGAACGCGAGCAGATTGTAGCAGAATCGCTCGGAAATATTGAGGCAACCTGTGATGGCTGTATGAGTGGCTTAGCGGAGATGTATCAGGATTACATCGATGGGAAGAAGGAACTGCGCGAGATTAATATGGAATTTAACGCCCGCTATGTGAAGGGCGAGGATATGCCACAGCGGAGCCGATGCCCGATGTAAGAAAGAAGATCTATATGAGACAGGGGACACTTTTCAGGACAAAAACAACGTCCCCAAGACCGGTGCAGAGATGTGCCGGTTTTTTCTTGACAAGGAAAAATCAAAGTGATATGATTTTGATATCAAAATAAGATATGCATCGATTCAAAGGGAGGAATTGGTTATGGAAGAGAAAATTTATACTACGAAGCGAAAAGGTATGGCAGTACTGCTGACTGTTTTATTCGTTTATCTGATTGCGATTACAGGTACTGTATTTGGAGCTGTAAAGTATGAGGATTCCGCAGAAACAGGCTATCTGGTACTCGTGATTGTTTCCGTCGTCGTGTTATCGCTTGGATGGTTTCCGCTGATCGGACTTCGGGTGTTGAAGCCACAGGAAGCATTGGTTCTGACGTTGTTCGGGAAGTATGTTGGTACGATTCGGGAAGCTGGTTTTTACTTCGTGAATCCATTTTGTACAGCCATCAATCCGGCAGCTGCTACAAAGCTGGCACAGAGCGGGGATATCCAGCAGACAGCAGCGAAGAGTGCATTTTCCATCTCTGCGGATGGTACATCTGTATCGGTCGATGGTTCTACATCAGGAAAGAAGATTTCATTAAAGGCGATGACACTGAGCAATGGCAGACAGAAGATCAACGACTGTCTCGGTAACCCGGTTGAGATCGGAATTGCGGTGATCTGGCGTGTAATGGATACAGCAAAGGCGGTTTTCAATGTCGATAACTATAAGGAATATTTATCCCTGCAGTGTGACAGTGCGCTTCGTAATATCGTGCGTGTCTATCCATATGATGTCGCACCGAATGTTGACACAACCGGTGACGGCGTAGCCGATGAAGGTAGCCTGCGAGGATCGGCAGAGGTTGTAGCATCCAGAATCCGCGATGAGATCCAGAGCAAGGTCAATGAGGCAGGCCTTGAGATCGTGGAAGCAAGAATTACATATCTTGCATATGCACCGGAAATTGCATCCGTGATGTTGCAGCGGCAGCAGGCATCTGCTATCATAGATGCCAGAAAGATGATCGTAGACGGAGCGGTTGGAATGGTAGAAATGGCGTTAGAAGAATTAAATAAAAAACAGGTCGTTGACTTGGACGAGGAGCGAAAGGCAGCTATGGTTTCAAATCTCTTGGTAGTTTTGTGCGGCAACCATGATGCGCAGCCAATCGTGAACTCAGGAAGCTTATACTAGATGGCAGCGAAAAAACAGATTCCGCTCCGCTTATCGGAAAAACTGTATGCCGATATTGCCGCATGGGCAGAAGATGACTTTCGATCCGTCAACGGACAGATCGAATATCTCCTATCCGAGTGCGTGAGACAACGGAAGAAAGATGGAAAATATGTCTCTGAGGAGATTGACGTTCCACCGGAACTGGATATCAAATGATATGTGACAGGGGACACTCTTCATGACAAAAACAACGTCCCCAAGGTAAGGAGGAATTGAGATGAAAAACCACATTACACTCAAGCAGAAGATTGTTGAGATACTTGCCTATGTTCTGATGTGGGCATCGATTGTGACCGGGATTATATGGTCTGCAAAGCTGCCGAAGGAAGTGGCAACACACTTTGATGCGGCTGGAAATGCAGATGGATATGGATCTCCGTATTCTTTCTTATTTTTACCAATTATTATGCTGATTACCTGTGGCATCTGCAGTCTGATCCTGCATTTTCTGCCACCCGATCTGTGGAGCATGCCAGTGAAAGTAAAACCGGAACATGCGGTGCGTGTGTACAGAGACGTTGTCTGGATGATGGTGGGGATGGAATTTTGTTTTGGTGTATTTACGCTTTATAGCACGATAACCGCTTATATGCAGAAGATGGATGGCATGCTTGCAGCAACGTTTATATTCCTGGCAGTTTTATTTGGAATTATTATATGGTGTATTGTCGCGTGTGTGCGGCATAACCGGTAGGAAAACAGGAGATGAATCATATGAAGCTATCATTGGCGCATACATTACGGCACTATGATAAAAAGAATATAGGAAAAGATATCTTGGCGGGCATCATTATCATGGCAGTTTCCATCCCGATTTCGATGGGTTATGCCCTGATCGCAGGACTTCCGGCGGTGTATGGATTATACGGTTCTGTATTCCCGATTCTGACGTTCGCCCTGCTTTCGACCTCGCCGCAATTCATATTCGGCGTGGATGCGGCACCTGCTGCGCTGATCGGCTCCGCCCTGCTGACATTAAATATCGAGGCGGGCTCCAAAGAAGCAATGGCAGTCGTTCCGGTGCTTACGTTCTTTGTTGCAGTGTGGCTGCTTGCGTTTTCTTTTATGAAGGCTGGAAAGCTCGTCAATTACATATCGGCTCCGGTGATGGGAGGATTTATCACAGGTATCTGCTCGACGATCATTCTTATGCAGGTGCCGAAGATTCTTGGCGGTACGGCAGGAACCGGAGAGTTTTTTGAACTGGCAAAGCATATCGGACAGACAGCAAAGCATGTGAATGTGCCATCCATCCTCTTAGGCGTGGCATCGCTTGTAATCCTGCTTGTGGCGAAAAAACTGGTTCCGAAATTCCCGATGGCAGTTGTCCTGATGGCTGCGGGAGCCTGCTATACGCGGTTTGGAAATGTGCGGGAGCTTGGAATTCAGACCTTATCGAAAGTGGAGACGGGACTTCCAAGATGGAGTCTGCCGGATTTTTCTCTGATTTCTATCCGGGACGCCGTGACGATCAGTTTGTCGGTTGCAGTTGTAATTATGGCGGAGACGTTACTCGCAGAGAATAATTTTGCACAGAAAAATGGCTACCGCATCGATGATAATCAGGAGATCTTTGCATTCTCCATCGGAAATTTTCTTGCAGCTTTTACCGGGTGCTGTCCGATCAATGGCTCTGTATCCCGTACGGCGATGGGCGAACAGTATCAGGGAAAGACACAGCTTACCTCGCTTGTGGCAGGACTTTCCATGATCGTGCTTTTGCTGTGTGGAACGGGATTTATCGCCTATCTGCCGGTTCCGGTGCTTACTGCAATTGTGATATCGGCATTGCTTGGTGCAACCGAGTTTGACCTGATGGCACGGCTCTGGAAGGTCAGCCGGACGGAATGCATGATCTTTGTCGGCGCATTTTTCGGTGTGCTCCTGCTTGGCACAATCAATGGTGTTTTGATCGGTATTTTGCTTTCCTTTGCGGAGGTGATCATCCGGACAGCGAAGCCATCCACCTGCTTTCTTGGGATTCAGCCGGGACATAAGCATTTCCGGGATCTGAAGGAGAGCAGCCAGATCCACGCATTGTCCGGTGTACTTGTTTACCGGTTCAGCAGCAATCTGTTCTTTGCAAATGTGCAGGTGCTGAAAAATGATATCGAGGATCATATTAAACCGGATACGAAAGCTGTGATCCTTGATGCGGGCGGAATCGGAAGTCTGGATATTACTGCGGCAGACTGCCTGAAGCGTCTGCATCAGTCATTGAAAGAAAAGGGCATCCGGTTCTATATGACGGAACATATTTCGGATGTGAACGAACAGTTAAGGAAGCTTGGACTTGGATATCTGATTGAGGAGGGGTGTGTGCGCAGAACCATCCATATTGCATTGAAGGATATGGGAATCAATCGTCCGTATCCATTAGAAGACGGTGTGGATAATGAAGATCGCAGCGCGTCCCGGAAACGTGCAGATAATCGTGTGCAGGAGTTTGTGTGGGCGTTCGGTTCCGATGCGGAAAAACAGATCGAGCGTCAGATTGAAAAGCAGATTGCACATCTAAAAGAAAGTGGGGATATCGAGGATCTGCTGCATGGACGATGGGCGCATATGGAGGAGCTTGACGAAGATGAGTGGCTGGAACACTTGGAGGAACACCTGAAGGAGATTGTCAATATATCCGGTAAGGATGAACATACCCTTGCGATGCAGATTGAGGAACACAGAAAACAGGTGCATGACCGGATTGCAAAGAATCATCCGGAGCTAGCAGAGCGTTTCAAGGAGCGCAGACATGTCCTTGATGCACATCTGAAAGAACGCCATCCAAAGGTGTATGAGCTTGTACTGCAGTCACGCGAGAAGAATGAACGGAATCGTTAGTACATCTGCGATAGAAGTGAAAAATCTCCGTTTATGATTGCGCAAAACTGATTGAAACAAACGGGTAACTATGCTAAAATATATATAATTATGTGGCGTATAGAGAAATCTATGGCAGACAATGAATCTACATGCGTGGATGTCGTTTGTTGCTGCCGACAGCCCGAAAATCAGGAGGATTTATACAACATGGAACAGTATAAAGAGCAGTTTATTGAATTTATGATCGATTGTAACGTATTGAAGTTTGGTGATTTCGTGACAAAGAGCGGAAGAAAGACACCATTTTTTGTAAATACAGGTTTTTACAGAACAGGTTCCCAGTTGTCACGCCTGGGCGAGTATTATGCGGAGGCAATCAAGGACAAGTTCGGCTTTGATTTCGATGTGCTGTTTGGACCGGCATATAAGGGAATCCCGCTTTCCGTGGCTACAACAATGGCGATTGCCAACAAGTACGATGCGGATATCCGTTACTGCTCAAATCGTAAGGAGATCAAGGACCACGGGGATAAGGGAATCCTGCTTGGAAGTCCGATCAACGATGGTGACAAGGTTGTGATCATCGAGGATGTAACAACTGCAGGTACTTCGATTCAGGAGACACTCCCGATCGTGAAGGCGCAGGGCGATGTCGATGTGCTCGGTCTTGTTGTATCGGTTGACCGTATGGAGCGTGGTCAGGGAGAGAAGAGTGCACTGATGGAGATCGAAGAAAACTATGGATTAAAGACGACTGCAATCGTAACGATGGCAGAGGTGGTAGAGCATCTGTACAACAAGCCTTACAAGGGAAAGGTTGTGATTGATGACACCTTGAAGGCAGCGATTGACGCATATTATGAGCAGTATGGTGTAAAATAGTTTTATTGCAAGTATGGGAGGTCTAAAGCATGGAGAAGTTATATCATAAGATCAATGCAATCGGAATCAGCAACCTGGTTATAGGAATTGTGACAATTCTTGTCGGAGTTGGTGCAGGTGTTACGATGATCGTGAATGGTGCGCGTCTGATTACAGGTAAGAAGGATATCACATTTTAAGGGATTTATGGAGCCTCGAACAGATTGTGAAAAATAAGTGAACTTACAGAATTGAATTGACAGGACTTTTAAGAGTATGGTACAGTTACTATACTCTTTTTTAACAATATAATTATATCTTTTTTCATTTGCGATAAACATAGAAGATGGATTCCGTCAGATTTCTGCATATAGTAAAGGTATGGAGGAATTAATATGTTTATTTCGTTTTGGAAAGAAAATATTCACAAACTAAAAATCAATAAAATATGGAAACAGGTTCTTGTATATGGAATCGTAGCGTTTTTGATTATGCAGTGTTATCAGCTGCCGTTTGCATTTGAAAATGAAAATATACCTGATGAGGTGGCAAGTATTGGAGACGCAACGTGGATTGACGCATATCCGGATATGAATCTGCAGGAACAGGAAAACGATGATTTGCAGATAGAAACAGATGGTATAGAGGTATACAGTGCCAATTCTGATTTATATTACCAGGCCCCGGATACATCAAATCCATTTGTGGCTTATGCAATGACTATTTCAAGGGGCAGCGGTATGAATTCGGATAATCTGTGTGCAACGTATGTATCGCAGGCATTGTATGGATATTACGGAGATGAGGCCCCTGTTTCCGGAATGACATTGGTATCGCAGATATCAAACACATTGGCGGGAAGTGAAAGATGGGAATGTGTATATGCAGATGCTGCATGCCTTCCTGCCAGTAAGACAGAAGCGGAGTTTGATGCATTATTTGATGGTCTGACAAATCCTGGAGATATTGTCTGTTTTGTAAATGGTAGTCTGGATAATTATGTCCATTGTGGCATTGCAGGAGGCGGTGCTGCATTGATCGGACATTTAAAAAGTTCCGGATGGGATTCCTTGCGGGCATGTTATTATATTGATAATGCAGTAGACGTCAGAAAAATCTGTTCCGGAATGATCATTTATCGATATAAAGAAAAACCAAAAAAGGGAACAATCTGTGTCTGTAAAAATTATAATGAAGCTGTGTATAAAATAAATCCGAAATTGTATGATATTGCAGGAGCAAACTATGCGGTCTATGCGAACCGGCAGGATGCGGTCAATGGAACAAATGCACAGGGATATTGTTATATTGAACCGGACTGGAATGGTGGACCTGCAGGTGACAATGTTTCATGTACTGCAACTACGTATCCGAACCAGAATGGTGTGGAAGTGCAGTTTGAAGAGGGAACGTATTATGTGAAAGAATATAATGTACCAACCAGCGGTGCATGGCGTCTAGATCCAATGGTTTATGAGACAAAAATATATGCAGACAAGCTTACTGTGCTAGGATTACCAAGAGACAGCAATGCGAACCCGATTAATATGGATTATTATTTTATGTATTGTGATACGCAGACGATAGGTCCGGAGCGGGAGTTCCTGGGGGAACTTCAGTTAAAGAAAAACGTGGATCCCAAGTATCAGGAAATGATTCAAGATAATTCCAACTATTCGTTAGATGGAATTGAGTATACGATTTATGCTGTTTCTGGTGATCAGGTGTTTGATGGTTCCAATCCGGTTGGTACTTTTCGGATTGATGAATCCGGAAAAGGAATTGTACAATCCTGTTCACATGATGCAGCTTGTATAGGAACCAACAAAATGAAATTGCGGTTGGGCTGGTATCTGATCTATGAGACAAAGGCAAATACAAGTATGCGCATAAACACAACTCCAAAGTGGGTTCAGATTATGGGTGGACATACGGAGCCGGTTACGATAACTGTGTCGGATAAACCACAGTATGCAAGTATTGGATTATTGCTGCAGAAAAGAGGGAAAGAGCAACAACCGGTTGCGGGGGCTTATTACGAGGTAAAGTACTATCCGTGTGTATCCGATCGGAATCCGCGAGAAAATGGTCATTCAGCAGCAAGAACATGGAATTTCAAGACAGATCAAAATGGGCAGATAATTTATAAAAATGATCCTGCCTGGTTCGTGGATGGAGATGCATTTTATAAAGATGAATACAGAAATGAAGTATTGCCGGCAGGAACTATTACGATTCAGGAAACACGGGCTCCGGAAGGATATTTACTGGATGACACGGTATATGTGAAAAGAATTGTTCCAGATGGAGAGAAAATGGTCATGTCAGAAAATGCAACCTATGTTACAGAGAAAGAAATAAGGGGGGATCTGTCTTTCCGAAAAGTAAATGAAGATGGAACGCCTCTTGCTGATGTTGAGTTTCTGATTTCGGATGGGACAGGTACTTCATACCATGTCTGGACAGATCAAAATGGATATTATTCAACAGCGGCATCCTATATTCCACATTCTTATCGAACCAATGAACAAAAACAGGGATGTGGAGTCTGGTTTGGACAAGCAGAGGTTGATGACGCACAGGGAGCACTTCCGTATGGTGAATATAGTATTCAGGAATTACGATGTGACGCAAATAAAAATCAATATCGGAATATGGAAACTGTGACAGTCCGCATATCGGAAAATGATAAGGTTATCGAATTAGGAACATTTGTTAACAAAAAATTTTCATCCATTAGAACAAAAGCAGGGTATAAGTTGTCAGATTTTACTGGTGTTGTAAATTCTATTGTGCCATGTAAGGATGTTGTTTCTTTTGACGGATTGGAAATTGGACATACTTATCGAATTAGAGGAGAAGTCCGCTGGAAAGAAGATGCCGGACTTCTGGATGAGAAATATATAGAACAATCTGGATATATAGAATTTGTTGCAAATGAGGAACAAATGGATGTGGATGTTCTCTATAAAATAAAATATTGTGAAGACCTGGCTGGTGTACCGATTGTATTTTTTGAATATGTGGAAGATACCGCTTATCCGGGAGAGATAATAGCAGTACATACCGATATCAATGATGAAATGCAGACAATATGTTTTCCAAAGCATGAAGAGCCAACAACGGAAGCACCGACAACGACAGAAGAGGTGACAACGGAAGCACCGACAACGACAGAAGAGGTGACAACGGAGGCACCGACAACGACAGAAGAGATGACAACGGAGGCACCGACAACGGCAGAAGAGGTGACAACGGAAGCACGGACAACGACAGAAGCGGTGACAACGGAGGCACCGACAACGACAGAAGCGGTGACAACGGAAGCGCCGACAACGACAGAAGAGGTGATAACGGAGGCACCGACAACGACAGAAGAGGTGACAACACAGATACCAACAACGGAAACAAGAATAACAGTGGAGGTTCTGCCGACGACAGAAGTGAAGGGAACATCTGAAACACCAACAACCACAGAAATAACGACAGAAGAATCACACACAGAGGATGCTGTAAGAACCGGTGATGAAGCAGATCTGTTTTTGATGATTATGATCTTGTCGACAACGTTCGTGGGTATCATATTATTGATATTGGGTAAGAAACATAATAAGAGATAAAAATAATTCCCCCGTTCTGTAAAATGCAGAATGGGGGATCTCTGAATATTAATCATGCAATGTTTTGTGTTTGCTTAAAAGCTCGATAAAATCGGTAGAATTCAAAGGCTTGGAGAAAAGATAACCCTGCAATGTATCGCAGAATTGATTCTGCAGGATCTGTAACTGCTCGTTATCTTCAACGCCTTCTGCTACAACGGAGATATCCATTTTATGTGCCAGATCAATGATAGAATCTGCGATGCAGCGATCTTTTTCGTTACTGCAAATGCCATCAATAAAAGATTTATCAATCTTCAGGGTATCAATTGGAATCTGCGTCAGGTAGTTGAAAGAAGAGTAGCCGGTTCCAAAATCGTCTAATGCGATAGAACAACCAAGTTCTTTCATCTGATTAATAAGCTTTAAATTATGTTCGAAAGAGTTCATCAGAACACTTTCCGTAATCTCAATTTCAAGATGCTTCAGATTCATGCCTGTTTTTTCCGGGATATCTCTTATGATGTCAATCAGATGGTCGTCTTTTAACTGCGTGGTTGATACATTGACTGATACACGGAGTGGACCAAATCCGCTCTTGATCAGAACCTGATTGAAATTGCACGCTTCGATCAATGCCCATTCACCAAGGATGTTGATGATACCGGTTTCCTCTGCGATTGGGATAAATTCGGCAGGAGAGATAAAACCAACCAGTTCGGACTCAATACGCATCAGAGCTTCATAGCCGGTAACCTGACCACTTTCCACATTGACCTGAGGCTGATATTGTAAGTAAATCTCATTTTTATCAATAACATGGGATAAAATCTCGGCAAGATCGTTCCTGCGGTTGACATCATCCTCCATGTAGCTGTCGAAGAAGCAGTAGCTGTTTTTACCGGAGTTCTTCGCATTATACATTGCGATATCTGCATTTTTGATAAGCTCACTGACTGTCAGTCCGTTATTCGGGAAGACTGCAATACCGACACTCATGGAAACCATGGCGGTTTCATCGTTTAAGATAAATGGATGATGTACAATATTGACAAGCTGTTCTGCGAAGTTCTCCAGATCGTCCACGTTATCAAAGCGATTCTTTAATACCAGAAATTCATCGCCACCATTTCGAGCCAGAATATCATCAGATGCGATACAGGAAAGCATCCGGCTGGAGACATCCTTTAACAGAAGGTCACCATAGTCATGCCCGAGTGTATCGTTGATATTTTTAAAATTGTCCAGATCAATAAAGAAGATGGCATGCCTGCTGGCACCGACGCTTGCGTCATGAAAAATATCGTAAGCATATTTCATGAATGCAACACGGTTATACAAACCGGTCAGGCCATCGTGGTAGGCAAGCTGTTCGATGTGTGCATAGTTCTTTTTCAGTTCCTGTTCGCTGACTTCCAAAGCGGCTTTGGAAGCGGATAATTCCTTGTAGTTGTTTGAGATAATATCCATCATGCTGTTGAACATGCGGGCGAGATCTCCGAATTCATTGTCAGATAAAATATCACATTTGACATCCAGATTTCCGGAAGAGGCGTCCGACATGTTGTCACGCAGGGTGTAAATCGGCTCTGTGTATTTCGCAGATAAAATCTGGCTCATCCACACTGCAATCAGAAGAATGATGATGAGTGTGATACTCATTGTGATTGGCAATGTTGTTAGTATTTGCTGATATTGTGTTCCCTGCTGTTTGATCAGATACAGCCAGTTGGAATCGGAAAGCTTGCAAAAACCATAGATATTTCCGAAAGAGGAGGCTTTGAGATGTCCATAGTCATTTGTATTATCAGCTCCTTTCAGACAGTTAAATGCCTGTGTTTCGAGTTCCTTTTGCCCGGTCAGTCCGGTAGAAGTGAAGAGATAGCCACCATCGCTTGTCAGGATGAATGCGGAACCATCTTCCGGGATAAATGATCCGAAATACTTGGATGTAATATTGGCACGGATCAGACCCACAATCTGACTTTTAATGATAATTGGAGATACAACATCAATACTCTCAATCTCCTTGAGAGAGGAACACTGTAAAATCTTGGTTTCGGTGATATCTTCCACAGGAATTGTCATATGCTCCTGCCAGTCTGCAGTGTTTGTTTTGTCAGAACTTGTAATATAATATCCGTCAACATCATAGAGATAGTAGTTAACGTTATTTCCGGTATAATCGGAAGCTGTTGAAAATAGCTCTGAGACATTTGTATAGTAAGGAGAGTCATTTCCAAGAGTAACACCATTGTAATTTTCCAAAACCAGATTCTGGATGTTTGTACCATTGGTCAAACCTTCAACTTCCGCAATCTGGGAGTTTAACTGCGCTTGAAATCCCATACCATAGTTTTTGGCAAGCTGTTCAGTAGATTCTGTTGCAAGCTCCATGTATTTTTTATAAGATAAATTGTATGTAAAGATTGTCAGAAATATAAGTGGCAGACACGCCATTAAAACAAGCGACAATCGCAAAGACTTTTGTATAGACATAAACCGTTCCCCTCAAAGTAAAGTATGTATCATAAATGTAATAGATATATTATATAGGAAAAGTTAAGAATATTCAATCATGAAAGCACTTATTTTTGCATTTGTACGGCAGTTGCTTTTTGGCTTGGGATTGTGTATAATAATCAATAAATTATGAATTCTTGACAGAAGAATTACATGAAGGAGGGGCGTTATGTTTGGAGTTTATTTTGGAAAATATCTCGAAGATGCGGGTGTGTTGACACATGAGCAATATACGGAAATCGTAGAGGCAAGTCGTACAGCACGTGTAAAGATGGGATTGCTCGCAGTCAGTGAAGGAATTATGACAAAGGAACAGGCAGACGAGGTCAATCAGCTGCAGGCGATGAAGGATGCCAGATTTGGTGATATTGCAGTGGAAAAGGGTTATTTGACAGATGAGCAGGTTGGAAAACTTCTGAAAAAACAAGGGGATTCCTATCTTTTATTTGTACAGGCACTTGTAGAACGCAAGTTGCTTACTTTGGAGGATATTCAGAAGTATCTGAATCATTATAAAAAGTCAGAGCGTTATACGGCACTTGAGATTGATGCATTGAAAAGCTCAGATATCGATAAAATTATTCAGATTTTCTTAAAAGACAATCAGGTTCCGGCAATTGTGAAGGATTATCTTGCATTGCTTGCCAGAAATATGGTTCGTTTTGTTGATAACAAGGTTCGTTTTGAGCGGATTGAACGTATCCATACATATACAAGCAGGTACATTGCAAGCCAGTGCTTTAATGGCGATTATAATCTGTTTATCGGTATCTGCAATGTTGGAACAAAGCCGATTGCTACTGAGTTTGCAAAAGAAGAATTTGAAGCGATTGATGAGGATAGTCTGGATGCAGTATGTGAGTTCATCAATGTATGCAATGGGTTATTTGCATCAAAGGAGTCTCTGGAGGGTGTTCATATTGATATGCTTCCGCCGGAGATGTATACCGATATCACAACCATCAGTTCAGAGGGGATGATGTTCCTGCTTCCATGTTATGTGCATGGTGAACGTGCAGATATAGTAATCTGTCTGGAAACAAAGTGGAATATCGGTTAATACGGAAAGAATAGGATAAATAAGGAGAATGATTATCATGGCCAATATATTGATTGTAGATGATTCAAGAACATCCCGTAAAATCTTAAGAGGACTTTTGGAACAAAACGGATATGTAGTTGTTGGCGAGGCTAAAAATGGACAGGAAGGTTATGATATGTACGCACAGTACAAGCCTGACCTTGTAACCATGGATATTACAATGCCGGTGATGTCCGGGGTGGATAGTCTGAAGAAAATTAAAGCGGATTTCCCGGATGCAAAGATTGTTATGGTTTCCGCAGCCGGACAGCAGCATAATATGTTAGAAGCTGTACAGAGTGGTGCCGCAGAGTTTATTGCAAAACCATTTGATGCAGAGACGATCAAGAATGTATTAAATACCGTTCTCGAAGGTTAAGTAAAAAGAAAAATAAGCATGGAATGGTCGTATATACCCGATATGTATATATGACCATTTGTGTTGTTTGAATAAAGTCAGTGGAGTTGTTTTATAAATGATAGAGACAGTTGTATCCGTAGATTTGATGGTGGAAGAAGAACTGAAGGTAAAGAAAAATCATCTGGCACCGGATTTTCCTACGGGAGAAGAAAAGAGAATCTGTATTGTATCCGGGTTGTATGGGGATGAATTGCAGGGGCAGTATATCTGTTATGAGGTGATTCGCCGGATTAAACTGGAATATGAAAATCTGGTTGGGATTGTGGATGTATATCCGGCCTTGAATCCGATGGGCCTCGATTCTAAGACGAGAGAGATCCCAGGTTCGGGAATTGATATGAATTCCATATTTCCGGGATCAAAGCTAGGTGCGTTGGGTGAGTATACCGCATCCTGTATTTTCGATGATATCAAAGGGGCTGATGTTTGTATTGATCTGCATGCAAGTAATCTGTATGTACATGAGGTGCCGCAGGTTCGTATGAACGATGACCGGGTGGATGAGCTGATGCCCATCGCTAAGTGTCTGAATGTGGATATGATCTGGATTCATCCGAGCAATTCTGTATTGAACGGAAGCCTTGCATATTCCTTAAATGAGGTTGGCGTGCGTTCGGTCGTAATTGAGTCCGGGGTTGCATATCGGATCAATCAGCAGTATTGCAATGAGATTGTGGATGGATTGTTTGCGCTGATGAAGGAGATGGGAATCTGGAAAGGAAAAACTGTGACACCGAAGAAGGTCCCAATCACAAATGATAAGGACATCCGATATATTAATGCGGAAAGCAGCGGTATCTTTATTCCGGTAGTACAGTTATTTGCACAGGTAAAAAAAGGGGACGAACTTGGAACAGTTGTAAATGTGATTACCGGCGCTGTGGAAGAAGTTGTATATGCATCCGGAGATGGTATGATCTGTTCCATGCGCGATTATCCGGTTATTGAGGAAGGCTCCCTGCTTGCAAGAATTGTGGGAGGAAACACCTATGAATAAAGAAATTATATTTTCGATGAATACAGCATTTCGTGGAGAATTTAGCATTCATGGATATTCATATGGACGCGGGGATAAAGCAGCATGTATAGTTGGTTCTATGCGTGGAAATGAATACCAGCAGTTATATATGTGCTCACTTCTGGCACAGAGACTGGCAGAGATTGAGGCACAGGGAGATGTGGTAGCAGGAAAGGAAATCCTGCTGATTCCTACACTGAATTACAGTTCAATGAACGCAGAAAAGAAAAAATGGATTTCGGATGATTCGGATATCAACCGTTCGTTCCCTGGTAATATCGAGGGAACTGCGACAAGCCGGATTGCGGCAACGCTGATGAATCGTGTCAAAGATTATACATACGGTATCCAGTTTGCGAGCTTTTATCTGCAGGGAATCTCGATTCCGCATGTCCGGATGATGGAGACCGGTACGGAGAGTACCAGTCTGGCAAATTTGTTTGGCATGCCATATGTGCTTACCGGAGATACACGTTCGTTTGATACGGCAACACTTAATTATAACTGGCAGAAGATGGGAACACAGGCTTTTTCAGTATACTCTGCTACAACAGATACACTGGATGGCGAGAGTGCAAAGATGGCGGTAAGCGCGGTGCTCCGGTTTCTGACACGTATGGGGATCATCCGCTATGAGAGCCACGGCGGATATATTTCAACGACACTCAAGGAAAAAGATCTTGTGTCAGTACGTGCCGATGAGGCAGGTTTTTTCCGTTGCATCGTCGGGGTAAATCAGGAGGTAAAACGCGGGCAGGTGCTTGCGGAGATCATTAACCCGATGGATGGTAATATTAAGGCTGAAATTTTGGCACCGACGGATGGAATTGTGTTTTTTGTACAAAATTCTCCACTCGTGTTCCAAAATGTGGTAATATACAAAATTGTAAGACGTATGCACCAGTAATGTGCAGGAAGGAAATTACAAAATTCAGGAGGAAAGTCATGAGCAAGGTTAGACGAATCTATGTAGAAAAGAAAGATGCTTATGCGGTTAAGGCAAAGGACTTAAAGAAGCAGTTCAAGGATTATCTTGGAATCAAAGCTGACAATGTCCGCGTCCTGACACGGTATGACATGGAAGGCGTATCAGAGGATACCTACAATAAAGCGAAGGTTACAATTTTCTCGGAGCCACCAATCGATGTCGTATATGAAGAATCATTTCCAATGAATGAGAAGGAGAAATGCTTCTCTCAGGAATATCTTCCGGGACAGTTCGATCAGCGTGCAGATTCTGCGGAGCAGTGTGTCAAGCTTCTGAACGAGGAGGAGACACCAGTCATCAAGACAGCGACAACCTATGTGGTAGAGGGTGACGTGACAGAAGAGCAGATGCAGACAATCCGGGAGTACGTTGTTAACCCGGTTGATTCCCGTATCACAGACGAGACAAAGCCGGAGACGTTGGTTACAAACTTCGAGGAACCGGCAGATGTGAAGATCTTTGATGGGTTCAAGAATATGCCAGAAACAGAGCTTAAGGCACTGTATGATTCACTCGGACTTGCTATGACAATCAAGGATTTTGAGCATATACAGAAATATTTTAAGAACGAAGAACACAGAGATCCATCTATGACTGAGATCCGTGTGCTCGACACATATTGGTCTGACCATTGTCGTCACACAACATTCTCAACAGAGCTTACAAATGTTGCATTTGACGATGGATATTACAAGGATGTGATTGCTGAGACATATGATCGTTATGTTGATGCAACAAAGGAGATGTACAAGGGCAGAGACGATAAGTTTGTCTGCCTGATGGACATCGCCCTTATGGCAATGAAGGAGCTGAAGAAAGCAGGCAAGCTTGATGATCAGGAAGAGTCTGACGAGATCAATGCATGCTCCATTGTTGTTCCGGTTAAGGTTGATGGCGTCGAAGAAGAGTGGCTGGTAAGCTTTAAGAACGAGACACATAATCATCCGACAGAAATCGAGCCATTTGGTGGCGCTGCAACCTGTCTGGGTGGTGCGATCCGTGATCCATTGTCAGGACGTTCTTATGTATACCAGGCAATGCGTGTGACAGGAGCCGCAGATCCTACCGTATCTTTGAAGGATACGATGCATGGAAAGCTTCCACAGAGAAAGATCGTGAAGGTTGCTGCCGAAGGTTACAGCTCTTATGGTAACCAGATTGGCCTTGCCACAGGACTTGTAAAGGAAGTATATCATCCAAACTACGTTGCAAAGCGTATGGAGATCGGTGCTGTTATGGGTGCAGCTCCAAGAAGATGTGTGAAACGTCTGAATTCTGATCCGGGCGATATCATCATCCTGCTCGGTGGACGTACCGGACGTGATGGCTGTGGTGGAGCAACCGGTTCTTCCAAGGCACATACAGAAAGCTCGATTGAGACATGTGGTGCTGAGGTACAGAAGGGTAATGCACCAACAGAGCGTAAGATCCAGCGCCTGTTCCGTCGGGAAGAGGTTGCAAGCCTGATTAAAAAATGTAACGACTTTGGTGCCGGCGGTGTGTCTGTCGCAATCGGTGAGCTTGCGGATGGTTTACAGATTGACCTGGATAAGGTTCCAAAGAAATATGCAGGTCTCGATGGTACAGAGCTTGCAATCTCCGAGTCACAGGAGCGTATGGCAGTCGTTGTTGATCCAAAGGATGTTGACAAGATGATGCAGTATGTGGCAGAGGAAAACTTAGAGGCTGTTGCGGTTGCAGTCGTGACAGAAGAGAAGCGTCTGGTACTTTCATGGAGAGGTAAAGAGATCGTCAATCTGTCCCGTGCATTCCTCGATACAAACGGTGCACATCAGGAGACAGATGTCAAGGTTTCCATGCCGGATGCATCTGCAAAATATTTTGATGAGAAGAAGGATGCTTCGGATGTGAAGAAGCTTTGGTTAGATACACTTTCTGATTTGAATGTCGCTTCCCAGAAGGGACTTGTGGAGATGTTCGATTCATCAATCGGTGCAGGTACGGTTACAATGCCATATGGCGGTAAGTACCAGCTTTCTGAGACACAGACGATGATCGCAAAGCTTCCGGTATTGAAGGGAAAGACCGATACAGTTACGATGATGAGCTACGGCTTTGATCCGTACCTGTCAAGCTGGAGCCCATATCATGGAGCTATCTATGCGGTATTGACATCTGTTGCGAAGATCGCAGCAGCAGGTGGTGATGTAAGCAAGGTAAGACTGACATTCCAGGAGTATTTCGAGAGACTTGGTACGGATCCATATCGTTGGGGCCTGCCACTTTCCGCATTGCTCGGAGCTTATGATGTACAGATGGGACTGGGACTTCCTTCTATCGGCGGTAAGGATTCCATGTCCGGTTCCTTCAATGATATTGATGTTCCACCAACTCTGGTCAGCTTTGCAGTGGATGTAGCAAGCTATCAGGATGTGGTAACACCGGAATTAAAGAAAGCAGGCAATCAGCTTGTATGCTTCGATATCAAGCGCGATGCTTATGATAAGCCGGATTACAAGGATGCAATGGATAAATACGAGAAGCTGCATCAGGCAATCACGGAAGGCAAGGTTGTATCCGCTTATGCAATCGGCTTCGGTGGTATGATCGAGGCTGTCTCCAAGATGGCATTTGGTAACAAGCTTGGTGTGAAGCTTGCAAAGACTGTCGATGCAGATGATCTTACAGCGAAGAAATATGGTTCTATCATTCTTGAAGTAGAAAAAGACAAAGTGACAGAGCTTGGCATTCCATGTACAGTTATCGGTGAAGTACAGGATGCACCGGAATTCGTATATGGTGATAGTGTGATCACAATGGATGAGGCACTGGATGCATGGACAAAGAAGCTTGAAAAGGTATTCCCGACAGAGTCCGGTGTAGAGCAGAACGATAAGATCAATGATACATTGAAGATCGTAGACGGAAAGGTAAGCACAGGACTGTATGATGCCGGTTCTATCTATGTAGCAAGGAATAAAGTAGCAAAGCCAAAGGTATTTATTCCGGTATTTCCTGGAACAAACTGCGAGTACGATTCAGCCAAGGCGTTTGAAAATGCAGGTGCGGAGGTACAGACAATCGTATTCCGCAACATGGATGCACAGGGTATCCGTGATTCGGTAGATGCATTCACGAAAGCAATCAGTGAAAGCCAGATCATCATGTTCCCAGGTGGTTTCTCTGCTGGTGATGAGCCGGATGGTTCCGGTAAGTTCATCGCAACTGCATTCCGGAATGCAAAGATTGCGGATGAGGTTATGAAGCTTCTGCATGAACGTGATGGATTGGCACTTGGTATTTGTAACGGTTTCCAGGCACTCATCAAGCTCGGACTTGTTCCTTACGGTGAGATTCGTCCACAGGAGGCTGATTCACCGACATTGACGATTAATAGCATCGGCCGTCATCAGTCCAAGATGGTTTATACAAAGGTTGTTACAAACAAGAGTCCATGGCTGCAGAAGGCTAAGCTTGGTGGTGTGTATACTGTACCAATCTCACATGGTGAGGGACGTTTTGTTGCAAGCAAGGAGTGGACAGAGAAGCTCTTCGCAAATGGACAGGTTGCAACTCAGTATGTTGATATGGATGGCAATCCAACAATGGATGAATATTACAATGTCAATGGTTCTTACTACGCAATCGAGGGTATCACAAGCCCGGATGGCCGTGTACTTGGTAAGATGGCACACTCTGAGCGTAAAGGAACTGCTGTGGCAGTAAATATCTACGGAGATCAGGATCAGAAGATCTTTGAGTCCGGTGTTGCTTATTTCTCATAAATAAAGGTTAAGATTGCGGCATGGACACATGTCACGGAAAGGGGATGTGTGTTCATGCCACATATTATTTCTATACAGAATTTACAGGATACGGATCTGGATATATACGCCAGACTTTCAGAGGCGCAGCTTCTTCGTTACCGGGAGCCGAAACCTGGTATCTTTATTGCGGAAAGTCCGATCGTCGTGGAGCGGGCACTTGCTGCAGGGTATCATCCTATCTCGATCCTGATGGATGAGGAAGAACTGCCCAAACAACAGAAGCTGTTGAATCGGTGTGGAGATATTCCGGTTTATACTGCAAAGTTTGATATATTGACGCAGATTACAGGCTTTAAGCTGACGCGTGGAATGTTATGTGCGATGGAGAGAAAGAAGCTTCCGGAAGCAGATGTCTTATGTGGGAATATGCACCGGATTGCTGTACTTGAGGATGTAATGAATCCGACAAATGTCGGAGCAATATTCCGTTCGGCGGCGGCACTTGGCATGGATGCAGTGCTTTTAACACATGGATGTGCGGATCCGCTGTACCGGAGAGCAATCCGTGTCAGCATGGGTACAGTATTTCAGATACCATGGACATATCTGCCGAAGACGGAAGAAGATACCGCACAGATACTTCATACGCTGGGCTTTCCATGTGTGGCAATGGCACTTCGGGATGATTCGTGTGAGATCTGTGATTCGCGGTTTGCGAAGCTTGATAAACTTGCTGTGATCCTTGGAACAGAAGGAGAAGGGCTGCGCCAGGAGACGATTATGCACAGTGATTATACCGTGAAGATACCGATGACACATGGGGTGGATTCCTTGAATGTGGCGGCTGCGAGTGCGGTCGCATTCTGGGAATTGTCAAAAAGAGAAACCGTTTAAGTGCGGTTTCTTTTTATTTTAAAAAAATCAAAAAAGAGATTGACAAATTGTTTTATCGTGTTATAATACACTCAAATCCTACTTAAAAAGTAGGAATATAGGGAAATAGAGAAGCAATAGATAATATAAGAAAATCTGGAGGTAGACATTATGAGTAAAGTAATTAAAAGTGCGTTGGAATTGATTGGTGATACACCTTTGCTTCAGGCAGATCGTTATGCGAAGAAGGCAGATGTGACAGATGTAAATCTGTTCGTAAAGTTGGAGTACCTGAATCCATCAGGGTCCGTAAAGGATCGTATTGCACTTGCAATGATCGAGGATGCTGAGGAAAAGGGAGAACTTAAGCCGGGCGCAACAATCATTGAGCCAACATCCGGAAATACAGGCATCGGTATTGCAGCCGTTGCGACAGCAAAGGGCTATCGTGCAATCCTGACACTGCCGGAGACCATGAGTGTAGAGCGTAGAAATCTTCTGAAGGCATATGGTGCAGAGCTTGTACTGACAGATGGTTCTAAGGGAATGAAGGGTGCCATTGCAAAGGCAGAAGAATTGAAGGAGTCTATTCCGGGAGCAATCATCCTTGGACAGTTTGATAACCCGGCCAATTCCGAGATGCACAAGAAGACAACCGGACCGGAGATCTGGGAGCAGACAGAGGGTAAGGTTGATATTTTCGTAGCCGGTGTTGGTACAGGTGGAACGCTGACCGGTGTTGGTGAGTATCTGAAGTCTAAGAATCCGGATGTGAAGATTGTGGCGGTAGAGCCTGCAACAAGTGCAGTTCTTTCAACCGGTCAGGCCGGATCCCATAAGATTCAGGGTATCGGAGCCGGATTTGTGCCAAAGGTACTCAATACGAAGATCTACGATGAGATTATTACGATTGAGAACGACGATGCATTTGAAGAGGGAAGAGCCTTTGCAAGAGCCGAGGGTATTCTGGTTGGTATCTCTTCCGGTGCGGCATTGAAAGCAGCAGATATCCTTGCAAAGAGACCGGAGAACAAGGGCAAGACAATTGTTGCATTACTTCCGGATTCTGGTGACAGATATCTGTCTACTGCATTATTTGCAGAGCAGTAAAGAGAAGAAAATGAACGGATAAAATATTGTTCGTTATCTTGACTTATGTTAGTGCCGATTATATAATTTTTTGTATCTGCGGACAGCAACGGAACTTATAATTATATAATCGGTTACTTTATGGAGGAATTTGCATGAAAATATCAACAAAGGGAAGGTATGCACTTCGTCTGATGCTTGATTTGGCAGTTTATAACACCGGAGAGCCGATTAGTTTAAAAGACGTTGCAAAGAGGCAGAATATATCTGAAAAATATATGGAGCAGATTATTTCTGTATTGAATAAGGCGGGATTTGTGCGCGGAATCCGAGGCGCACAGGGTGGATATCTGCTTTCTCGTACACCGAAGGATTATACGGTTGGTATGATCTTACGATTGACGGAGGGCGAGCTTGCCCCGGTTGCCTGCGTTGGACAAAATCCAATTGACTGCGAGAGAAGAAATAGCTGTGTGACGGTTCGTATCTGGGAGAGACTCTATGATGCGATATCGGATGTCGTAGATAATATCACATTGCAGGATCTGGTTGATTGGAACAACGAGCAAGCGGATCAATACATGATATAATAATTCCGTCATGCAAATAAGCAGCGAGGCTGCTTGCAGACGGAGGTGCTTATTTATATGACGGATAAACAGACATAAGCATGAAGGACGATAGTCCGGAATGCGCATGGCTGTTACGATTTCGGGAGTTCGAAGAACGGAGAAATCGTGATTATTATATGTAATGTATAATGATAATCACGAGTTCGCAGAACGGAGAAATCGTGAATATTATGAATAAGACGGAATCGTGTTCAATGATGCATCGGCATAAAAAAATTATATATGGAATATTGATCATCTGTATGGTGTTTTTTGGTATTTTCGGTTCGGGAAATCTCCTGCGGGATGGAGAGCGAACTTCTTCGGAATCGTCAGATACGGAAGAAATAGCCACGACACAGATTTCTGCGACAACCGAGCAGGCGGCAGAAGAAGGAACGCATTCTTCTTCGGATGCACAAATGACAGTGCTTGATGTGCGGATACAGGACAAGATTCAGACGATGAGTCTGGAAGAAAAAGTCGGACAGATGTTTTTTGTAAAAAATGATGGACGCTTCGGACCGGATGAGCTAACGCAATATCCGGTTGGGGGCATTATTTTGTTTGCAGGAGATCTGGCTGGGGAGACGGCAGATTCGCTGACAGAGAAGATCCAGTCGTTTCAGGATGCTTCGGATATCCCATTGCTGATCGGAACGGATGAAGAAGGGGGTACGGTGACGCGTGTCAGCCGGTATAGTGCGCTGTCTGACCATGTTTTTGCCTCGCCGAGGTCCATCTATGCATCAGGAGGTATGGATGCAATTAGAAAGGACACGGAAGAAAAATCAAAGCTATTGTTGTCGTATGGAATTAATGTCAATTTTGCACCAGTCTGTGATCTATCCGGAAATCAAAGTGATTTTATATATGAACGGTCTTTTGGGGATGATCCACAGGAGACAGCGGAATATGTCGATACCGTTGTTACGACGATGCGGGAGGCTCAGATCGGAACAGTATTAAAGCATTTTCCGGGGTATGGCAGTAATGGGGATACTCATATAAACCGGATTGAAGACACGCGGACGTATGAGCAGTTTGTGACGCAAGACTATATTCCGTTTGAGGCAGGCGTAAATGCAGGTGCGGATTGTATCTTAGTCAGTCACAATGTGGTTGCTGCGATTGACGATACATATCCGGCATCCCTGTCGGCAAAGGTGCACGACGAGATTCGGAACGTATTGCAGTTTGACGGTGTGGTGATCACCGATGATCTGATGATGAGCGGGGTGTCTGCAGGATATGATCTGGATGAGGCGGCAGTGCAGGCGGTCAAAGCGGGAAATGATATGCTTCTTTCTACGAACTATCAGGAGCAGTTCAAGGCTGTGTTACAGGCGGTCAAAGATGGAGAAATCGACGAGTCTCAGATAGACATGGCAGTTGCACATGTGTTGAGATGGAAGAACAAGTTAGGACTTGAAATATTTTAGAAATTGACAGAAAGGGGTAACGGATGAAATTAATACATTGTGCGGATATTCATTTGAATTCCTCCCTGTCTACACATCTGGACGGAGAGAAACGGAAACAGCGGAGAACCGAGATTCTGCATACGTTTTTACGCATGGTGGATTATGCCGCAGAGCAATCGGTGGATGGAATACTCATCGCCGGAGACCTGTTTGATACGAAGAAGGTTGACCGGACAACTGGGGATGCCGTGCTTTCTGCAATCATTGGACATCCGGAAATCTTGTTTTTCTATCTGCGTGGAAATCATGATGCAGATGGTTTTCTGCAGTCGCTGGATAAAATCCCGGATAACCTGAAGCTGTTTGGTGATACATGGCGTTCATATGCGTGGGAAGAAGATGGTGCGACAATCGTGATCACGGGAGCTGAGAGCTCTGTACGAAATGTACAGACGTTATATACATCACTCAGACTTGATCCGAAGCATATCAATCTTGTGATGCTGCATGGGCAGGAGACACCCTACGCAAGTGGGTCAAGACAGGATGCGGAACAGATTCCACTTGCTTTATTACAAAATAAGGGAATCGATTATCTGGCACTCGGACATATCCATACATATAAGCGGGAGCAGCTCGATGCAAGGGGAATTTATGTGTATCCGGGCTGTTTAGAGGGCAGAGGCTTTGATGAATGTGGTGTACATGGGTTCTGCCTGCTTGATATTGATGCTGCACATCATAAGATGCAGGATACTTTTGTGCCGTTTGCAAGCCGCAGACTGTGGGAGGCATCCGTGGATGTAAGTGGATGCGCAGTTGGTAAGGATGTCTTAGATGCTGTCAGAGAGACGTTACAGGAGATGCAAGTGCAGTCTGCAGATCTGGTGCAGGTCTGTCTGACTGGCAGTCTGCCTGCAGGTGTGGAAGTAGATGCAGAATTGCTTGCGATGCAGCTTGCCCAATCTTATTTTTATGTAAAGGTTGTGAACCGGACCATGCCGGAGATTGACTATGCGTCATATTCATATGACACCTCGTTAAAGGGTGAATTTGTTCGGCTGGTTCAGGCACAGACCGGTCTTTCGGAAGAGAAGAAGGCGAAGATCATTCAGACAGGAATATTGGCGCTTGCCGGGGAGGCGTTCGTATGAGACTACTGACATGTCATATTGAAAACTTTGGAAAATTGTCAGATTTTTCGTATGATTTTGCAGATGGATATAATGCCATTGTGCTTCCGAACGGTGCAGGGAAAAGCACGTTTGCGGCATATATCCGTGTGATGTTCTATGGTTTTTCAGGAGAGACAAAGCGGACAGAAACCGAGAAGGAGCGGAAGCGTTATCAGCCGTGGCAGGGTGGCACCTATGGCGGACAGATTACATTTACGGTGGACGGAAAATATTATCTGTTGTCGCGTGTCTTCGGGAAGACGGCAAAGGGTGATTCCTTCCGGTTACAGGATGCGGATACCTTGCTTGACAGTACGGATTACACGGAACAGGTCGGGCAGGAGTTGCTTGGAATCGATGCGGAGTCCTTTCTGCGGACCATCTATATCGGTCAGACAGAGTGTGCGGCGTTTACGGCGACAGATGGTGTGAGTGCGAAGCTTGGCAATCAGATGGTTGAGACTGAGGATATGACAAGCTATGATGTGGCAAATAAAAAGCTTTCCGATGCGATCAACCAGCTATCCGATAAGCGGAGCACCGGAAAGCTTGCGAAGCTTGAACGGGAAGCACATGTGCTTGCGCAGGAGATACAGGCAAAAAAGGCGGTGCAGGAAGAACTAGACTCGGTTTCAAACCGGTTAACAGCGATCAAAGCGCATTGGAATGCTTGCGTCGCAGGGAAACTGTCGGCGGAAAACAATGAGGAAGAAACTACGAATATATCCGGTCAGGAACGGTTTGATACCATTCAGCAAAGACGGTTTGAAAAGAATTTACAGCGCAAATATAAAGGTATCACAGGTGTTATCTTAGGACTACTTGTGATCGTGTATGCACTGCTTGCCGCAGGCAAAGGGTATCGCATGTTGATCCTCATCTGTGGTGGATTCAGTGTAGCTGCAGGTGCTTTTATGCTGCTTGGCTATGCGATAAGCAGGAGAAAACAACGGCCGGAGGCAAAGCCGGAACTGCCAAAGCCACTTTCGGAGGAACAGCAACAACAGCGGGCATCAGAGATGGAAACGCTGTCGAGGCAGATCTTGCAATACAGCCGGAGACTTGATGAGTTGGAGAGCGAGTTTGACACACTGACGGAAAAGGAAAGAAAATTGCAATCTCTTAATGAAGAATTGATTACGCTTCGGGAAAAATGTGATATAATACAAAAGACTAAGGCTTTTTTGACGCAGGCAAAGGAAAATTACGGTGCACGCTATCAGGCGCCGGTTATGGATGCATTCCGGAGGTATTATCGGATGTTAGCAGGCGATGACGGAACAGCGTATGGACTTACGGCGACGTTCGAGATGGAGAGGCAGGAGCAGGGAATGTACCGGGACATGGGATATTTCAGTCGGGGATATCAGGATATGACCGGTTTGTGTATGCGTCTTGCATTCGCGGATGCCATGTTCCGGGAGGAAAAGCCGTTTCTGATTCTGGATGATCCGTTTGTGAATCTCGATGAGGAAAAAATAGAGCATGGAAAAACATTTATAAGAGAAATCGCAAAGGAATATCAGGTGATTTATTTCACCTGTCACGAAAGCCGCGCGTGATAAAGAGGTATACTAATGTACACATATACTAAAAAAGTTCTTTTTTCAGATGTCGATGCAACAAGAAGAATGTCGTTTGGGAGTCTGATGGATGCCATGCAGGATTGTGTCAACATCAATTCCGAGTCGGTAGGCAGAGGCATTGACTATATGCTTGAGCATAAGCGGACCTGGTTCGCTATCGGCTGGAATATTGAGATCCACCGTATTCCGAAGATGTTTGAGGAGATAAGCGTGAAGACGTGGGCGTATGAATTTGCAACGTCAATCGGCTATCGTAATGTCATTGTGACGGATGAGAACGGCGAGGATATTGTCTGTGCAGATTCGATGTGGACCCTTATGGATATGGAGACGAAGCATCCGGTTCGGATTGAAGAAGAGGATGCAAAGGGATATGAGATCAGACCGAGGTATCCGATGGAAAGATGCGGCAGAAAGATCCGTCTGCCGAAGGAATTCGAGGTCGTTGACACAGTGGTTGTGCCGAAAGCCGATATCGATTACAACGGACATATGAGTAACGCAAAATATATCCTGCTTGCCAATGAATATCTCGAGGATATCACGCGTGTCAGCCGGATCCGCGTGGAATATAAGAGTCAGGCGCGGTACAGGGAGACGCTTGTGATCGAGCGTGCACAGTTGGAGAATAAAACAGACGGCGGGACGGAAACACATGTGATCGTCAAGATGAGCGGCAAAGAGGCGGGCGATGTCAAAGCCGTTGTTGATTACAGCATAAAAGATGCTTAAAATACCATTTCGTAAATAAAATAATACAGGAAAAACAGTATATGGAATTAGCAAAAAAAGAGATACAGAATCTAATCCAGATTGCAGCAGATGCGCGTAAATCTGCATACGCACCATATTCGCGGTTTGCAGTCGGAGCGGCATTGCTTGGGGCAGATATGAAGATATACACCGGATGCAATATTGAGAACGCAGCATTTACACCGGGAAACTGTGCAGAGCGGACAGCTGTGTTTAAGGCTGTGAGTGAAGGCTGCAGGGAATTTACGGCAATTGCGATCGTAGGCGGGAAACTTGACGAAGATGCGCTTGTGAAGACCGGATACACTGCACCGTGCGGTGTGTGCAGACAGGTGCTGCGGGAGTTCGTTAATCCATCCGCATTTGCCGTGATTTTAGCACGCACAATAGAGGAGTATAAGGTATATACATTGGAAGAGCTACTTCCGGAAAGCTTTGGACCGGAGAATTTGAAATAGATGATGGAGGATGAATCGTTTGAGTAAATTAGAGAATCTGACCGCATATACGGTAGTGGAAAAGAAGAAATTGAAGGAAGTTAACGGATACGGATATATCTTGTCCCACAATAAGACAAAGGCACGGGTGGCTGTGATTGAGAATGATGATACGAACAAAGTATTTACGATCGGGTTTCGAACACCGCCAGCCGACGATACCGGTGTGCCGCATATCACGGAGCATTCGGTTCTTTGCGGTTCCAGAAAATTTCCGGTCAAGGATCCGTTCGTGGAGCTTTGCAAAGGAAGTCTGAATACATTCTTAAATGCAATGACTTATTCGGACAAGACAGTATATCCGCTTGCAAGTCTGAATGAGAAGGATTTTCATAATCTGATGCATGTCTATATGGATGCCGTTTTTTATCCGGATATGTATGAGAAGAAGGAGATCATGATGCAGGAGGGCTGGCATTATGAGATTGACGAGGAGACCGGGGAACTCACGTATAACGGTGTTGTATTTAACGAGATGAAGGGCGTGTATTCTTCTCCGGAACAGCAGCTTTACCGAATTATTGAGAAGTCGCTGCTTCCACATACAGCATATGGCTTTGAATCCGGCGGAGATCCGGAGGCAATCCCGAATCTGACACAGGAGGATTTTATTGCGTTTCATAAGCGGTATTATCATCCGAGCAACAGTTATATCTATTTGTATGGAGATATGGATGCCGCAGAGGAGCTTACATTTATTGATGAGGAATATTTACAGAATTTTGATTATGCAGAGATTGATTCAGCTCTGACAGACGAGCCGGCATTTGAAAAACCGGTAACGGAACGGGCATATTACTCAATTTCTGAAAACGAATCCGAGCAGGATAACACATATCTGGCATACAATATGGTCATCGGTACAAGTGCGGATAAGAAATTATGTGCAGCATTCGCAATTCTTGAATATGCCTTGCTGTCGGCACCGGGCGCACCGCTCAAAAAGGCATTGATTGATGCAGGACTTGGCAAGGATATTCTGTCATCCTTTGATGACGGTATCAAACAGCCGAACTTCTCAATCATTGCAAAGAATGCGAATGCAGAGGATTTAGAACGATTTATACAGGTGCTTGAGGATACGCTTGCTTCCATTGTGGAGCAGGGTATGGATAAGAAATCGCTGCTTGCGGCAATCAATTATTTTGAGTTTAAGCATAAGGAAGGGAACTTCGGACGATTCCCGAAGGGCCTGATGCTTGGATTAAATGCATTTTCTACATGGCTTTATGATGATGCGGCAGCGCTTGATCTGTTCAGCCTGAACGATGTGTATGATGCGTTGAAGCAGGATGTGGAGACCGGATATTTTGAAGCTCTGATCAGACAGTATATTTTACAGAATACGCACAAGTCATATTGTCTGCTGATGCCAAAGAAGGGCCTTAATAATGAGATTGCAGAGCGTGAGAAGGCACGGCTTGCGGCATATAAGGAGACGCTTTCTGCGGCGGATATCGAGGAGATCCGCGCGAACATGATGCATCTGAAGGAGTACCAGAGTTCCGGTGATGCGGAGGAAGACTTGAAGAAGATTCCGATGCTTGCAATCGATGATATCGAGAAACATGCCAAGAAAATAAATAACCGCATTCTGGAGATTGAACATGTCAAGGTACTAAGCCATGATATTTTTACAAACGGAATCACGTATCTCAGCCTAAACTTCTGTATGGATGATATCGACTATGATAAGTTTCCGGTAATTGCACTTTTGACGGAAATTTTTAAGTATGTGGATACGGAGCATTTCAGTTACAGTGAGTTATCGAACGAGATCGATCTGTATACCGGTGGCATTGGATTCAGTACAACGGTCACCAATAAGAAAGAATATGGCGGTTATGTGACACATTTTGTCGTCAGTGCAAAGATGTTGGATGCACAGCTCGATAAGGCAATGGAATTAGTTGAGGAGATTTTGTTCACCTCGAAGCTTTCTGATAAGAAGCGATTGAAGGAGATTATTGCGGAGACGCGTGCGGCAATGAAAGACGATCTGCTTGCGAACGGACATACAACAGCGGCGGGACGCGCAACGGCATATATTTCTAAAATAGGTGTTGTGAAAGAACTGACAGAGGGTGTGGATTATTATATGTATCTGTCAGATCTGGATGATCATTTCGAAGAACGCTATGAGGGTCTGGCTGCTGATCTGCAGGAGGTACTTGGACAGCTTCTGCGCAGAGATTCCCTGCTCGTGAACTTTACTTCCGATAAGAAGCCGGAGGATACACTGACTGAGAGTCTGACGGGATTTTCCTGCAAGCTTTCGACAAGACTGGCGTTTGAGAATGTGAAGGAAATTCCGGTAGTAAAAAAGAACGAGGGCTTCAAGACGGCAAGTCAGGTACAGTATGTAGCAACGGCCGGTAATTTCTGTGAACGTGGCTATGAGTATACAGGCGCTTTGAATGTATTGCAGTGTATCTTCTCATATGATTATCTGTGGATCAATGTGCGTGTGAAGGGTGGTGCTTACGGCTGTATGTGCAGCTTCAATCGGAGTGGAAACGCGTATTTAACTTCATACCGTGATCCGAATTTATTAGAGACGTATGAAATCTATAAGAAAGCACCGGACTATGTGAGAAGCTTTGACGCAGACGAACGAGACATGACGAAATATATTATCGGAGCAATCAGTAAAATGGATGCACCGCTTACACCATCCGCAGATGGCAATTTCAGTCTGATTTGTTATCTGATGGGAATCGACGATGCGGATCTGCAGCGGACAAGAGATGAAGTGCTTGGCGCAACCCCGGAAGTAATCCGTGGACTTGCCGGATATGTGGAAGCGGCTGTCGATGGAGGTGTGATCTGTGCAATCGGCGATGAAGCGCGGATCGAAGCTGCGAAGGATGCATTTACAGAAGTAAAGAGCGTATTTTAGGTAGAACATACAGGGAGAGACATATGGATAACTTATCGACATACAAATCCGGTTTTGTTGCAATCATCGGACGTCCGAATGTGGGAAAGTCCACATTGATGAATCATCTGATCGGACAGAAGATTGCGATTACAAGCAGCAAAGCGCAGACGACAAGAAACCGGATCCAGACAGTATATACGGATGATGAAGGACAGATTGTGTTCCTGGATACACCGGGTATCAACAAGGCGAAAAATAAGCTTGGCGAGTATATGATGAATGTTGCGTACTCCACATTGAATGAGGTGGATATCGTCATGTGGATCGTGGAGCCGACGACATTTATCGGCGCGGGCGAGCGTCATATCATTGATGTGCTAAGTAAGGTAAATACGCCGGTGGTGCTTGTTATCAACAAGACGGATACCGTGGATAAACAGGCTGTTGCAGATGCTATAAACACATACAAAGAGGTACATGATTTTGATGCGATTGTTCCTGTTTCTGCACTGCGTGGACACAATCAGGCGGAGCTGATTAAGACGTTAAAGCGGCTGCTTCCGTTTGGACCACAGTTTTACGATGAGGATACGATTACCGATCAGCCGGAACGCCAGATTGTGGCGGAGATGATCCGTGAACAGGCACTTCGCCAGTTAGACAAGGAGATTCCGCATGGTATCGCCGTTGTGATTGACCGGATGAAGGAACGTCCGGATGGCAGTTGCATGGATATTGAGGCAACAATTATCTGTGAGCGGGATTCCCACAAGGGGATTATTATCGGAAAGCAGGGTGCAATGCTTAAGAAGATTGGTACGAAAGCACGTATCAGCATGGAAAATCTGCTGGACATGAAAGTAAATTTAAAGCTATGGGTAAAGGTAAAGAAGGACTGGAGAGACAGCGATACTTTACTTCGTAATTACGGTTATCGGGAGGAAAATTAAGATGAAGATCGGTTTTGACAACCAAAAGTACTTAGAGATGCAGTCACAGCACATACGTGACCGGATCGCGCAGTTTGATAATAAATTATATCTGGAGTTTGGAGGCAAGCTGTTTGATGACTATCATGCGTCACGTGTGCTTCCGGGATTTCAGCCGGATTCGAAGCTGCAGATGTTATTACAGTTAAAAGACCAGGCTGAAATCGTGATCGTAATCAGTGCAGAGGATATCGAGAATAACAAGGTGCGCGATGATTATGGAATTACATATGATATGGATGTGCTGCGTCTGATCGACGAATTCCAGGCAGTAGGACTGTATGTTGGCAGTGTGTGTTTGACAAAGTATGCCGGGCAGGCATCGGCAGAGCTTTTCCGCAAGAAGCTTGCAGAGCTTGGAATCAAGTCTTACCGTCACTATAAGATTGTTGGATACCCAAGTGATATTGCCCATATCGTGAGTGATGAGGGGTATGGAAAGAATGAATATATCGAAACAGAGCGCCCGCTTGTTGTCATCACGGCACCGGGCCCGGGCAGTGGAAAGATGGCAACCTGCCTGTCTCAGCTTTACCATGAATATAAGCGTGGCGTGAAGGCCGGCTATGCGAAGTTTGAGACATTCCCGATCTGGAATCTGCCACTCAAGCATCCGGTCAACCTTGCTTATGAGGCAGCAACAGCGGACTTAAACGATGTCAATATGATCGATCCGTTTCATCTGGAAGCATATGGTGAGACAACTGTTAATTACAACCGCGATATCGAGATATTCCCGGTTGTTGCGACAATGTTTGAACTGATCGCCGGAAGCAGCCCATATAAGTCTCCAACGGATATGGGTGTCAATATGGCTGGAAATTGTATCATTGACGATCAGGTATGCCGCGATGCATCGGCACAGGAGATCATCCGCCGGTATTATCGGTGCCTGTGTGACAGAAAGCGTTACGGACAGTCGAAGGATGACAAGAATAAATTAGAGCTTTTACTGCGTCAGGCGGGTGTCTCTATGGAGGACCGCCCGGTGGCAAAGAAAGCATTGGCGAGGGAAGAGGAGACCGGACATCCGGCGATGGCAATCGAGCTTGCAGACGGCACGATCGTAACCGGAAAGACCGGAGATCTGCTCGGTGCATCGGCAGCTGCGATCTTAAATGCGCTTAAAGTACTTGCTGGAATTCCGCATGAAGTACAGTTAGTATCCAAGGAAGCCATCGAGCCGATCCAGCGACTCAAAATCCAGTATCTTGGAAGTCACAATCCAAGGCTGCATACCGATGAGATTCTGATCGCGCTTTCCACGACGGCGGCACAGGATGAAAAAGCAAAGCTTGCAATTGAGCAGCTCTCCAAACTGAAGAATTGTCAGGCGCATTCGACAGTATTGCTTTCATCGGTGGATGAGCAGCTCCTGAAGAAAATAGGTGTCCAGCTTACGTGTTCTCCGAAGTATGAAGAGGAAGACAGAAAATATCACAGACGTTAAAAAAATTGATTGTAAATAGAATATGAATCTGATAAAATATGCTTGTTTTTGTAAGAAAAAACAGGCATATTTTTATGCATTTTCGTAGAGAATACGAAAGAAAAATCTGGCCTTGCATCCGCCAATGCCATGGATAAGGATGTCAGGAACACAAGGAGGATGAGAGTTTATTGGAAAACAACACTAGTTCAACAAACATTATTGAGCTAAAGCACATCACAAAAACATTTGAGGATGGGTTTGTCGCTGTAGAGGATTTTAACCTTACGGTAAAAAGGGGCGAATTCGTAACGTTTTTAGGGCCTTCGGGCTGTGGTAAAACCACAACACTCCGCATGATTGCGGGCTTTGAAATTCCTACAGAGGGAGAAATACTGCTAGATGGTAAAGAGATTGGAAATCTACCACCAAACAAACGCCCGATCAACACAGTATTTCAACGGTATGCATTGTTTCCACATTTAAACATTTTTGACAATATCGCCTTTGGATTAAAGCTTAAGAAGCTGCCGAAGGACGAGATTAAGCGGAAGGTAAAGAAAGTTCTGGAGATGGTAGACTTAGAAGGGTTTGAGACGCGGAAGGTAGCAACCTTGTCCGGTGGACAGCAGCAGCGAATCGCAATCGCGCGTGCATTGGTCAACGAGCCGGAAATCCTGCTTCTCGATGAGCCGCTCGGTGCGCTCGACTTAAAGATGCGCAAGGAGATGCAGCTTGAACTGAAAAGTATGCATGAAAGACTTGGCATTACCTTTATCTATGTAACACACGACCAGGAGGAGGCACTTACGATGTCGGACAAGATCGTTGTCATGTCCGAAGGACGTATGCAGCAGATCGGAACTCCTGAGGATATATATAATGAGCCGAAAAATGCATTTGTTGCAGACTTTATCGGTGAGAGTAATATTTTTACGGGCATTATGACAGACAAGCTCAAGGTGCGTTTCTGCGGAGCGGAATTTACCTGTGTGGATGATGTCGAGCATGGACGGCTGGTGGAAGTTGTTGTGCGTCCGGAGGATGTGGAGATCACAACGCCTGAGAATGGTGCAATCACAGGAACGGTTACATCGGTTGTATTCAAGGGTGTCCACTATGAGATCACAGTGGAATCCGGCAAGAACGAGATCGTGATCCAGTCGACGAAGACCGCAGCGGTTGGAAGCCAGGTTGGACTGAATGTGGAACCGGACGGTATCCATATCATGATTCCGGAACACACACTGAATAAGATCGAGAGTGATGTAGACAAGAATTATGAGCTTACAATCTTTGATGGAAAGATCCAGTGTGATCTGACGAAGATCATTCCGGGTTCTAAGTTCAACGACGCGCATGAGCTTTTAGATGCACATGGTGACGTGATTGATTATGAGAAACTGAAGGTCGTGCTTGCAATCAAGCCACGGCATATTTCCATGAGCGATAATGAGGAAGAGGGTATCGTCTGCGGACATATCATCAACCTGATCTACAAGGGTGATCATTACAGCTACGTGGTCCGTACGGATATGGATGAAGATTTCATCGTTAACGATGAATACCTGTGGAATATGGATGACTATGTAAGTCTGGTTATTCCGGAGGAGCATATCCAGTTTTCCATCAAGAAATAGAAAAGGAGTGATATTGTATGCGTTCTTCACGTTTTGCAAAGAGCGGACTGGGTATACCTTATGCACTTTTTCTATTGCTGTTTGTAGTAGCCCCATTGTTTGTTCTTTTATATTATGCGTTTACAAACGGACAAGGTCAGTTTACCGTGCAGAATCTGGCGGCATTTTTTACGAGCCCGAATACGATCGGTACACTTGCGTACAGCTTTGCGCTGGCGGTTGTGACGACCTGCGTCTGTGTACTGCTTGCATATCCAATCGCGTATATCTTAGCGCGCAGCAATATGCGGCATAAGAGTGTGATCTTAGTTGCATTTGTGATGCCGATGTGGATCAATTTCACATTGCGTATCACTGCATTAAAAGAGATACTTACGGTGTTAGAGGGGAATCTTGCCCTGCATCCGTTTTTAAATTCTGTCATCGGCATGACGTATGATTTTCTTCCATTCATGATTCTGCCGATGTACACGACGCTGATGAAGTTAGACACGAGTCTGATAGAGGCGGCAGGTGACCTTGGCGCGAATCCGGTACAGACATTCCTGAAGGTGACACTGCCACTTTCCGTGCCTGGCATTATCAGCGGAATCATGATGGTATTTCTGCCATCTATGACAAACTATGTTGTGCTGGATATGCTTTATAACAGCACGTATATTATGGGTAGTCTGATCGGAAGCTATTTTGCATCCTACGACTGGCACAATGGATCAATGATCGCACTGATTCTGCTTTTGATCATATTGATCTTCACCCTCTTTACGAACAAATACTCGGATGAGGACGAGGGAAGAGGAGGTGCACTGATCTGATGAGAAAGACGATTGGAAAACTATTTTTGATTCTTATGCTGCTCGTTATCTATGCACCGATTCTGATTCTGGCGGTATACAGCTTTACGGATTCCGGGAATATCGGTTCAATCCACGGATTTTCTATGCAGAATTATGTAACACTGTTCACAAAGGGCGAGCTTCGGGATATGATTGTCGGGACGGTTCTTCTGGCACTTGTTTCATCTCTGCTTGCTACAATCCTTGGAACGATGGGTGCGATTGGTGCGTTTTATTCGAAGAAACTTGCGAAGAACTTTATTAACACAGCCAACCAGATTCCGGTTGTCAATGCAGATGTTGTAACCGGTTTTTCCATCTGCGTGCTGCTGATCGTTGCATTTGGCATGAATAAGGAAAGCTATGTGCCGCTGCTGATCGGACATGTAGTGTTATCTGCTCCATTTGTGTACCTGTCTGTGGTTCCGAAATTAAAGCAGATGGATGCAAGTCTGTATGAGGCGGCAATGGATCTAGGCGCGTCTCCGTCGATGGCACTCCGTAAGGTTGTAATCCCGCAGATCATGCCGGGGATCGTATCCGGATTTGCGCTGGCAATCACACTTTCGCTTGATGATTATTTCATTGCAAGCTATACAAAACCGGCAACGTTTAACACGATCAGTACGTATGTTGTCAATGCAACCAAGGGTTCACAGACAGAGATTAAAACTGCACTCTGGGCGCTTTCGACAGTGATCTTCCTGATCGTTATTCTGGCAGTGGTTGTCATGAATGTGGCTGGCAGAAAGACAACCTCTGAAAAAGGAGGTGTCCGCAATGAGAAATAAGATGTTAAAACGTGTGACAGCCGTTGCGGCGGCAGCTATGATGACATTTCTGGCGATGGTGCCGGGAACAAAGATCACACACGCACAGGGAAATGACGACGTGATCAAGCTGCGTGTCTGCAACTGGGAGGAATATATCGATCTTGGTGACTGGGATGAGGAAGAACGCATGGAGCTTGAAAATGGTGCGGAGATCTTCGGTGAGAATTCGATGGTCGATGATTTCACCGAGTGGTATTACAAGACGTATGGCAAGCGCGTGGAGGTTGAGTATTCGTGCTTCGGTACGAACGAGGATCTGTATAATCAGCTGACACTCGGCGATGTGTATGACCTTGTCTGTCCGTCTGACTATATGATCATGAAGCTGATGGCAGAGAAGAAGCTGGTGCCGTTTTCAGAAGATTTTTATGATACGGACAATCCGGATAATTACTATGTGCGCGGGGTATCCGATTATATTAAGGATACGTTTGATGAAAATGAGATCGGCGGTGAGTCGTGGAGTAAATATGCGGCAGGCTATATGTGGGGCGTCACCGGTGTTCTCTACAATCCGGAGAAGATGACAGAAGAGGAAGCATCTACCTGGGATGTGTTTCTAAATGACAAGTTCAAGCGTCAGGTTACGATCAAGGATAATGTCCGGGATTCTTATTTTGCGGCACTTGGTTCTTACAGAAAAGATGAACTGATGGATGAGTCGCTCCGCAATGCACCGGATTATCAGGAACGGTTGATGCAGATCATGAATGATGTGGATTCCGATACGATTGAGAATGTAGAGGACATCCTGCAGGATATGCAGGGCAATGTTTATTCGTTTGAGACCGACAGCGGTAAAGCAGACATGATCAGCGGAAAGGTTGTTGCAAACTACCAGTGGTCCGGAGATGCTGTCTATGCGATGGATCAGGCAGAAGAGGATGATTTCTATCTGAATTTTGCGGTGCCGGAGGAGTCGACGAACCTGTGGTTTGACGGCTGGGTTATGCTGCAAAGCGGAATCGGACAGGATGCGGAAAAACAGCAGGCCGCTGAGGCATTTGTAAACTTTGTGTCTCGCCCGGATAATGCGGTGCGTAACATGTATTACATTGGTTATACATCGGTGATCAGTGGCGGTGACGATGATACAGTCTATGATTATCTGAAATGGAATTATGAGGCAGAGGATGATGAAGAGGATACAACAGAGTATCCGGTTGGTTTCTTCTTCTGTGGGGATGATTCCAATGAAGATTATATTATGACTGTGCCGGAAGAACAGACGCGCAGACAGTTGTTTGCACAGTATCCGACGCAGGAGGTACTGCAACGGAGTGCAGTCATGCAGTATTTTGATGATACGGCGAACAAGGAGATCAATCAGATGTGGATCAATGTCCGGTGTTATAATATAGAGGATGTGCCGGTACAGATATGGATTTTCGTTGGTGCGGTCATCGTACTTGTGATTTATATTACCATACGTATCCGGATGAGTCATTACCGGGAAAAGAAATAGAGAGATAACAGAACATGCGTGAGGAAATACAGGTAACGGGTATAATTTTATATGCAACACTTGTGAAGGAGTACGACAAGCGGTTGGTCATACTGACCAGGGAACGCGGAAAGATCACAGTGTTTGCAAATGGTGCCAGAAAGGCAGTAAGCCAGCTTCGGGCGGCGAGCCAGAGTTTCGTGATGGGAACCTTTACTGTATTTCCGGGAAGAGATTCCTATACGTTAGTCAAAGCGGAGGTCCGGGAATATTTTTCCGGACTTCCTTTGGATATGGAGAAGCTGTGCTATGCATCGTATGTGTGTGAGTTTATGTCCTATTATACAAGAGAGGGCAGTTACTGTGTGAACGAGCTGAATCTACTTTATGTAACCCTTAAAGCACTTGAACAGGGAACCGTGGACAATCAGCTGATCCGCTATGTGTTCGAGGTACGGCTGATGGATATCGAAGGACAGGGAATTCATGCATATACATGCGTACGCTGCAATAAGAAGGAACTGAAATATTTCAATGCGAAGGCAGGCGGGCTTCTGTGTGATGCCTGCGGAAAAGAGTTGAAGCTTACACGGACGGTATCAGAAACACTTATCTATACTTTGCAATATATCCAGTCGGCAGATCTTACGAAGTTGTATGCGTTTCAGTTAAGTGAGGATGCGATGGCAGAATTAAAGTTCGTGGCAGACCGTTTCCGGGAAGCGTATGTTGACCGCGAATTCAAATCGCTGGAAATACTATCATCTCTGTAAAAGTCCGATGCATAAAATTGTACGGTAGAGGATGAATTTCAAAAATATGGTTGCAATCTGAATCATTAGCCTGTAAAATGTTGTATGTTTCATATGGTGAAGAAAGTCACACCGAAAAATAATAAGAATCCGCACACTCCGGTGCGAGAGGAAGGAAGGTTTACAAAATATGGAAAAGACTTTAGACAAAATCGTAGCACTTGCAAAGAACAGAGGATTTGTGTATCCGGGTTCTGAAATCTATGGCGGACTTGCCAATACATGGGATTACGGAAACCTTGGAGTTGAGCTCAAAAACAATGTGAAGAAAGCATGGTGGAAGAAGTTCATTCAGGAGAATCCTTACAACGTAGGTGTGGATTGTGCCATTCTTATGAATCCACAGACATGGGTGGCATCCGGTCACTTGGGTGGATTTGCAGATCCTCTGATGGACTGTAAAGAGTGTCACGAGCGTTTTCGTGCAGATAAATTGATTGAAGATTATATGGCTGACAACGGAATCGAGATCGAGGGTTCCATTGACGGCTGGACAAACGAGCAGATGGAGCAGTACGTGGAAGAGAAGCATATCTGCTGTCCAAGCTGCGGCAAGCATAATTTTACCGGTATCCGTCAGTTCAACCTGATGTTCAAGACATTCCAGGGTGTAACCGAGGATGCAAAGAATACAGTTTACTTAAGACCGGAGACAGCACAGGGTATCTTCGTAAACTTCAAGAATGTACAGCGTACATCCCGTAAGAAGATTCCTTTCGGTATCGGTCAGATCGGTAAGTCCTTCCGTAACGAGATCACACCGGGTAACTTCACATTCCGTACAAGAGAGTTTGAGCAGATGGAGCTGGAGTTCTTCTGCGAGCCTGGTACAGATATGGAATGGTTCCGTTACTGGAGAGAATTCTGTATTAACTGGCTGAAGGATCTTGGCATCAAGGATGATGAGATGCGTGCACGTGACCATTCTCCGGAGGAGCTTTGCTTCTACAGTAAGGGTACAACGGATATCGAATTCTTGTTCCCATTTGGCTGGGGCGAGTTGTGGGGAATCGCAGACCGTACCGATTATGATCTGAAACAGCATCAGAATACATCCGGTGAGCCAATGGAATACTTCGACGATGAGAAGAAGGAAAAGTATATTCCATATGTTGTTGAGCCATCATTAGGTGCAGACCGTGTGACACTTGCATTCCTCTGTGCCGCTTATGACGAGGAGAACATCGGAACTGAGGAGAAGCCGGATATGAGAACCGTACTTCATTTCCATCCGGCATTAGCACCGGTTAAGGTTGGTGTGCTTCCGCTTTCTAAGAAGCTGAACGAAGGTGCAGAGAAGATCTATGCAGAGCTTGCAAAGACATATAACTGCGAGTTCGATGACAGAGGAAACATCGGTAAGCGTTACAGAAGACAGGATGAGATTGGTACTCCGTTCTGTGTAACTTACGATTTCGAGTCTGAGACAGACGGCGCTGTAACTGTCCGTGATCGTGATACGATGGAACAGGAGCGTGTGAAGATCGAAGATCTGAAGGCTTACTTCGAGAAGAAATTTGAATACTAAAAGAAGATAAGAGACAGGGATGCTTGTCGGCATCCCTTTTCTTATAACCAGATTACTTTAATGCAGTAAAGCGTTACGCAATAACGCAATGGAGATATAAAGAGTTAGATTGAAGGAATTTACAATCACCAGACAGAAGAAAAAGGAGAGAGAAAATGGCGATTAAAATTATCATGTTAGTAATATTTTTTGGAGTGATGATCGGTGTCGGCGTATACTGCCGGAGGCATGCGACCGATGTCAATGGATTTGTATTAGGTGGAAGAAATGTTGGACCATGGCTGACTGCATTTGCATACGGAACCTCATACTTTTCCGCCGTTATTTTTATCGGGTATGCGGGACAGTTCGGATGGAAGTTCGGTCTTGCTTCCACATGGATTGGGCTTGGAAATGCGTTTATCGGTTCCCTGCTTGCATGGAATGTACTCGGCAGACGGACGAGGACAATGAGCCAGCATTTAGAGAGTAAGACGATGCCGGAATTCTTCGGTGTCCGGTTTGATTCGAAGATGCTTAAAATCTTGGCGTCCCTGATCGTATTTGTATTCCTGATTCCGTATACGGCATCGCTTTACAACGGACTTTCAAGATTGTTCGGGATGGCGTTTAACCTGGATTATACAGTCTGCATCGTCGTGATGGCAGTGCTTACCGGAATCTATGTGATCGCAGGCGGTTACATGGCGACAGCCATCAATGATTTTATCCAGGGATGTATCATGATCATCGGAATCATCGCGGTCATTGCATCGGTATTAAAATCAAATGGTGGATTCATGCAGGCAATCGATGCATTGGCACGAGTAGAGGATGCGCAGGCAACTTCCACACCGGGAGCATTTGCATCGTTCTTCGGACCGGATCCTTTTGGACTTCTGTGTGTTGTGATCCTGACGTCACTTGGCACATGGGGACTTCCTCAGATGGTACAGAAGTTTTATGCAATCAAGGATGAGAAGTCAATCGGAAAAGGCACATTAATATCCACAATCTTCGCAATCATTGTAGCTGGTGGCTGTTATTTCCTTGGAGGCTTCGGCAGACTGTATGATATCGACATCGCGGCACAGGGCTATGATGCGATTATCCCGGCGATGATCGAGAAGCTGTCTCCGTTTTTGATCGCGGTTGTTGTAATCCTGGTACTTTCTGCATCCATGTCCACATTATCGTCACTGGTGCTCGCATCTTCTTCGACACTGACGCTGGATATGATCCGTGGCACGATCGTGAAGGAGATGACAGAGAAGAAACAGGTATTTATCATGCGTATCTTCATCGTTGTATTTATTGCAATCTCCGCAGTAATCGCGGTTGTACAGTATAAGAGCGGCGTGACATTTATCGCACAGCTTATGGGTATTTCGTGGGGTGCACTTGCAGGCGCATTCCTTGCACCGTTTATCTACAGCCTGTACTGGAAGGGCGTGACGAAGGTCGCCGTGCTTGTGAACTTCCTGTTCGGCAGTGGCATCATGGTAGCGAATATGCTTGCAAGAGCATCATTCCCAACCGTGTTGCAGTCGCCGATCAACTGTGGTGCATTTGCAATGCTTGCCGGACTTATCATTGTTCCGGTTGTGAGCCTTATCACACCAAAGCTTTCCGATGAGAAGAAACAGGCGGTATTTTCCTGCTATGAAAAATAAGTTCTAAACAGAGGATTTGCGCATAGGCTATATAGAAACCAAGTTGTACGAGAGGACGGCAGCATGAGAACACGACAAACAGCGCTTCGCATGATCGTACTTTCATTTTTACTTGTGGGATGCATGTGTATCTTCGCGGCCTGTGCAAAATCAGAGAAGAAGGCTTCGGCTGCGGGGGTATACCATCTGTATTCCATGGAGTCGGACGGGGACAGCTATTCTCACGACGATATCGTATCATATGGGCTGGATTCCATGGCACTTACGTTGTATGCGGATGGCACGGCAAGCCTTGGCTTCGGGGAGGAGACAGAGCAGTTTCAATGGAAGGAAGGCATGCTTTATTCGGATGATGAGGAGATTGCTTTTAACGTGGAAAATGGAATGCTCACCGTATCAATGGATACAGAAAGCATGGTTTTCGAGCGGGTGAAAGATGCACCGGAGAAGATGGAAGTCAAGAACCCGGAAGAAACAACCGGCACCCCGACAGACGATACGGAAGTGTCCGGAACGGATTTGACGCAGCAGTAGATATGAGCAGCCCGGACTGAAAAGAAAATAAAAAAGGCAGTTGATTTCCGCGTAAAATACGTCCGGAAAACCAATTGCCTTTTTTTTATGTTTTTTTATGGCGATTTTACTAAATATTTATAAAAATGCCTTTATCAATTGTGAAAATTATGTTATAATTTCTTGCAGTGTGATGGGGACGTGCCATAGTCTGCTATCGCAGAAATTTGATTACTTAGGAGGTATATGACAAATGGCAAACAAGTGGGTTTATATGTTTAGCGAAGGCGACATGACCATGCGTAATCTTCTTGGTGGTAAGGGTGCCAACCTTGCAGAGATGACAACAATTGGTCTTCCGGTACCACAGGGATTCACAATTACAACAGAAGCTTGTACACAGTACTATGAGGATGGTCGTAAGATTAATGATGAGATCATGGCTCAGGCTATGGAAGGTGTTAAGAAGATGGAGGAGATCAACGGTAAGAAGTTTGGTGATCTCAAGAATCCATTGCTTGTTTCTGTACGTTCAGGTGCCAGAGCTTCTATGCCTGGTATGATGGATACAATCCTGAACCTCGGTTTGAACGACGAGGTAGTTGCAGCTATGATCGCTGGTAACCCGGATCCAGCATTCAAGCGTTTCGTATATGATTCTTACAGACGTTTCATCCAGATGTTCTCAGACGTTGTTATGGAAGTTGGTAAGAAGTACTTCGAGCAGCTGATCGACAAGATGAAGGAAGAGAAGGGTGTTAAGTTCGACGTTGAGCTTACAGCAGAGGATCTTAAGACTCTTGCAGAGCAGTTCAAGGCTGAGTACAAGAATCAGCTTGGTACAGACTTCCCTTCAGATCCTGTAGAGCAGTTGAAACTTGCTATCGAGGCAGTATTCCGTTCATGGGATAACCCTCGTGCAAACGTATACAGAAGAGATAACGATATCCCTTATTCATGGGGTACAGCCGTTAACGTAATGCCTATGGTATTCGGTAACCTGAACAACGAGTCTGGTACAGGTGTTGCATTTACTCGTGACCCTGCAACAGGTGAGAAGAAGCTTATGGGTGAGTTCCTGATCAACGCACAGGGCGAGGACGTAGTTGCCGGTGTTCGTACACCAATGCCAATCGCTCAGATGGAGCAGGAGTTCCCAGAGGCATATGCAGAGTTCATCAAGGTATGTGAGACACTTGAGAATCACTACCATGATATGCAGGATATGGAGTTCACAGTTGAGAACAAGAAGCTTTACATGCTTCAGTGTAGAAATGGTAAGAGAACAGCTCAGGCAGCTCTTCAGATCGCTTGTGACCTTGTAGATGAGGGACATAAGACAGAGGAAGAAGCAGTTGCTATGATCGATCCTCGTAACCTTGATACACTTCTTCACCCACAGTTCGATGCAGCAGCTCTTAAGGCAGCTACACCTATGGGTAAGGGTCTTGGTGCTTCTCCTGGTGCTGCATGTGGTAAGGTTGTATTTACAGCTGACGATGCAGAGGCATGGGCAGCAAGAGGCGAGAAGGTAGTTCTTGTTCGTCTTGAGACATCTCCAGAAGATATCACAGGTATGAAGTCTGCTCAGGGTATCCTGACAGTTCGTGGTGGTATGACATCTCACGCAGCCGTAGTTGCTCGTGGTATGGGTACATGTTGTGTATCTGGTTGTGGCGACATCATCATGGATGAGGAAAACAAGCAGTTCACACTTGCAGGTAAGACATTTAAGGAAGGTGACTTCATTTCAATCGATGGTACAACAGGTAACATCTATGATGGAGTTATCAAGACAGTTGATGCTTCTATCGCTGGTACATTCGGTAGAGTTATGGCATGGGCTGATAAGTATAGAACATTGAAGGTTAGAACAAATGCTGATACACCGGCAGATGCTAAGAAGGCTCGTGAGCTTGGTGCAGAAGGTATCGGTCTTTGCCGTACAGAGCATATGTTCTTCGATCCAGAGAGAATCGCAGCATTCCGTGAGATGATCTGCTCTGATACAGTAGAAGAGAGAGAAGAAGCTCTGGACAAGATCCTTCCATATCAGCAGAATGACTTCAAGGCACTCTATGAGGCACTCGAAGGAAATCCTGTTACAATCAGATTCCTGGATCCACCTCTTCATGAGTTCGTTCCTACAGAGGATGCTGATATCGAGAAGCTTGCTAAGGCTAAGAATAAGACAGTTGATGAGATCAAGGCTCTTTGCAACTCACTTCATGAGTTCAACCCTATGATGGGTCACAGAGGATGCCGTCTTGCTGTTACTTATCCGGAAATCGCTAAGATGCAGACAAAGGCAGTTATCCGTGCAGCTATCGAAGTTCAGAAGGCACATCCGGATTGGAATGTTGAGCCAGAGATCATGATCCCACTTGTATGTGAGGTTAAGGAGCTTAAGTATGTTAAGAAGACAGTTGTTGAGACTGCTGATGCTGAGATCGCTGCTGCAGGCGTAGATCTGAAGTACGAAGTTGGTACAATGATCGAGATCCCTAGAGCTGCTCTTACAGCTGATGACATCGCTAAGGAAGCTGACTTCTTCTGCTTCGGTACAAACGATCTGACTCAGATGACATTTGGTTTCTCAAGAGATGATGCTGGTAAGTTCCTCAATGCTTACTATGATGCTAAGATCTTCGAGAACGATCCATTTGCTAAGCTTGACCAGACAGGTGTTGGTAAGCTCATGGATATGGCAGTTAAGCTTGGTAAGCCAGTAAATCCAAAGCTTCATATCGGTATCTGTGGTGAGCACGGTGGAGATCCTTCATCTGTTGAGTTCTGCCACAAGATTGGTCTTGATTATGTATCATGTTCACCATTCCGTGTACCTATCGCTAGACTTGCTGCTGCTCAGGCTGCAATCGCTAATAAGTAATACACCGCATATGGTAGACATTTTGATTTCGTAATCAAATAAAGGAATCCCCTATACTTCATAATGGAGTGTAGGGGATTTTTTTGCTTGACTCCATTTTGTGAATGACAAGTATATGTATTTTGTGTATACTTGATATGGTTACAAAAATTGAAATGAAGTAAAAGAACGAAAACATGGGGAGTATAATGCTGGAAGATGAACAGAAGAAAATAATCACATATCACAGAATATGGTTTATACGTCTGATTGCAATGATTGTGGCATGTCAGGCATTGAAACAGTTAATTGGTGCATCACCATTGTGGAGAGGTGAATATCCATTTGGGCTTGCTTTTTACACGAAGTATGCCAGACTTTGCAATATGGATGATTTTGTTAAAGTGTATGGTGCAAATTTCTGGCTAGGATTGGAAGTGTTATTTACCTGCGCATTGGTGTGCTATGTTCTGGCATGGATTATGCAGAAGGTAAATGAAAAAACTTCGGCGCGTTTGGATTTGTTTGCGGATGTGACAGTAATTGCAGTTTTGATTGTCGATTTTATAAGCAATCTGTATTGCTTTAAGGCGCATGTCTATGCAGAACAAAGTACAGTTTTGTATTTTGTGCGAATAGCAGTGATGATAATTGTTTTACTTATCCACATATACGAGTATCGGCGAAATAAGAATTTGTTTGATAAGGAGAGCAAAACGGTTCATATATCGTCTCTGGTTGTGGGAATTGCATTCGTGTGTGTGTCCGCATTTTTCGTTGGAAAGAATTTTGTTATTTACAATAATTACAAATCATTCTATGGTGCATATGCGAAAGAAGAACACGGTCCGGATGCAGCATATGAGGATAAAGTAATGAATTACAACGAGCGTGCAGTGGCAAATGGGGATGAACTGTTTTTCTTTCATAAAACTGAGAATGCAATCTGCAAGGTTGATAAAGAAGGCAAAATGTCGACGATCATTACGTTCGATGAGATCAAGAAGGCTTGGGAGATGGATGATAGCGAGGAAACCGGCTGGCTCATCCGGTTAGATTATTATGATGGATATGTATATTTTACATATTATTTACAGGATTCCTATTTCTTAAGCCGGATAAATGTGGAAAATGGAAATGTAGATGAACCATATACAGATTCAGCTTTTTATTGCGCAATAAAAGATGGATATCTCTATTATGAGACTCCTGTAGACGATGATTATGAGTATTTTGATGTATATAGGGTAAAAATAGAGAGTCAGATAAATATAGATAAGAAGGAATTATATCTGGGAAAATTTATTGGCGAAACTTATAGTCGTGCAAAGGATTTTTATGCTGAGATTATCTATGATGATGATAGTTATTATCTGGAAGCTGTCTATAATGAATATGGTGAAAAAAGTATCAGGAAAAATGGAAACAGATATTTGTTATGTACGGATGAGAAGGGGAAGTATACGTTAAAACAGTGTGAGAAAACAGACCAGAAACAAGAGTCCGATGAAACACAGTATACGACAATATCGGAACATGTGCTGGAGTATAATTCCTATGGTGATAAACTGTTTTATCTGAAACAGGAAAATGGAAATACAGAATTGATACAGACGGATTTGAATGGCAATAATGAAAAAGTTCTAAAGCAATATGCGGATTGCTATGAATCGGTTGCATATACTGATCCGACCTACATCTTTTCAATTATGGTATGTGAGGACAAGCTTGTTGTTATGTATGAGGATCAGGAGAGCAATCCGAAGTATGATGTGGTTGGGTATTGAGAATTAAATATATATGATTATTTACGGCATAGCTGTGAAACTGGCTGATGGCCTTATGAAAGGCGTGTGGTATGCAAGGGTGAAAAGCCGGAAAACCAGATGGTTTACATGTACACATTTGTTGTCACAAACATGGATTCATTACCAGAGTATCTCATCAAATTTTACTACAAAAGAGGACTGATGGAAAACTTCATAGGAGTCCTTTGCCATTTTATGTTGCAGTGACAGGGGCTCCGTTTCATTTTGAAGAGTTAAGAGAAACGCCGACTATTAAGAGGAGGAAAAAGGATGTTGTATATAGGATCCAGAATACAGGAATATCGTAAGAAAGCCGAACTGAGTCAGGAAGAATTTGCTGATAAGATAGGTGTAAGCAGACAGGCAGTGTCCAAATGGGAGAGAGATAAGGCATATCCGGATCTTGACAGACTTGTGTGTATATGTGAGATACTTGATGTTCAGATGGATGAGCTTATATATGGAGAAGAAAGAAAAAAACAGGGTGAACTGACTCAGGAGAATCTAGCACCAGACAATATAGTGCACATGAAAAATCTTCGAGGCAGGAACCGGTTCATGAGGCTTAAAGTAATATTTGGAATTATGACAGTTATATGTATATTTTCCATTGTTATGATGGCAGTGTTGTTTGTCAGGAATGAGTGGAGCAACCATAAAGATAAAAACGATAATGTACGTGTTGAGAAGGTGTACCAGCAGTATACAAAGGCTGATCTGTGTTATTTTGATGATGATGGAAGAAAGATAATGAATACTGTATGGCTTGATGTGCCTGGAATACGGGATGGAGATTATATACAGTGTTACACAGGAAATGATAATTCAGGATTGTTTTTGAACTACAGCCTGTCGACGCTGATTTTTGTTGCGGTTTTTGTGATTGTAATGATTATCCTTCTGATACTTACAGGATCCGAGATGCAAAGAATAAAGAAAGAGGAAATACTTCAGATAATACTTGGGGATGAAAAAGCGGATGAAGAAATTTAAAAAGGTATTATATGTGATTATATCTGTCGTTATATTTGCAGGTGCAATAGCTGCTGCTTTGGATTTTATGGGCGTAATCAATCTGAAAAACCATGATCAGACAGAAGATTAGACGTTGTACTCTGAACTGTGGCATATCGTATTTAAGGGATATGCTTTTTCCGTAAAACCAGCAGGAATAGCTATTATACATGAAAGTGGCTGTCTCAACATAAGAAGTACCGACGAGTATCTGGTACAGATAGATGTTGAGGATGATTCTGCTGATGATTTCTGGAATGACAGAGACGGACGTGTACAACATATGAAGGAATCCGGCTATACGATGGAACAGTATCCCGAGAAGATTCGTGTGGATGACAGGGAGTATATAAGATATATAGTGAGCATGAAGGAGGAACGTGGCGCTGAATATGACAGTTCATATTTCTGTGTGCTCATTTCAGATGCAGGAGATGATAAACGGTTTCTCACAGTGGTAAGATTTGATGGAACAGATATAGCTGCCATGGATACTGCATCGAGAAATGATATGTATGAAAAGGCCATTGATGAGGCAGCTTGTGTTACTTCCAGTGCAGTTCCTACGGATGAGACAAATGATATGACAGGCTCATACTGGCAGGCAGATGGGTATTCAGGCACATTCAGTTCAGATGTCGTGAAAGAAGAATATACTGATGCAGAGTTTGTGGACAGCATTGCAAATGAAGATATATATGTATCCTATGAAATTCCAGAGAATTTCATACTTCTAAGAGATGATCAGACTGGGAAATCTTATTATTCTGAGGCTGATAAATCACAGGTGATAGTGTCTGTTATTCCGTATACATGGAAGAGTGCAGCTGATATGGCAGAAGACAGAAACTCTGCCGGGATTTCCAAGGTTACAGCCGAAGGACAGTATGAGGAAAAGGGAAAAATTTTCTATTATTATGCCTATTCCATATTGCGTATACGGAACGGCACAAGGAAGACTTCGTATTACTTTAATGCGTATACGGATCTTGAAGATGGCAATATATACAGCATAAATGGATTTGCTGATGATTCTCCGGAGATAATGAACCCTAAGACATATACAAGGTTTATGAGCATTACTGAGGAGTGAGAAAATTAAAAAATATATATTGATTGATAAAAAGTGATAAAAATTGCAAAAATCAATCATTGCTACCACTGGTTGCATGGATGCTACTGATTTAACCTCGACAGATTTCGGGTGATAAGTGATAATAAATCCGAAAACATATTTTTATCAAGGAGGAACATACTATATGAAAAACAGAAGGATGCTGCAGCTGGGACTTGTCACAGTAGTACTTGGAATGTCTCTTGTTGGCTGTGGGACAGACGAGTCGGACAACAAAGCAGAGAAGACAGAGGCAACAGAACAGGTAACTGTAACGGAGGAAAATACTACAGGAGAAGATGCTGCTGATATATCGGCAGATGATACGGAGGATATTGCTGATACATATGATGAATCAACGGAGTTTACGCTTCCGGTATATGATGATTTCACATTGGAGCAGGGACTCAGCGAGAAATATGCAGATATGGACAACAGATCATTTGTGTACAATGGTACGAAGCTCATATTAGGAGAATCAACACTCAAGGATCTTATAGATGCAGGTATTCCATTTGATGAGAGTGACCTTAACAACAGTGGCAACAATGTAAATGTAAATTATGAAACTGAGAGGTATCAGGCATCTATCAACGATTATGTAACAATGCAGTTTAAATTTGGTAATTTCACTGACAGCGAGCAGAAGGCTGAGGACTGTGTGCTTTCATATGTGAGATATTCGCACCTCTATGTACCACAGCCGGATTATGATGCTTCCATGAATGCTGAAATCAGTGAATATATGATAGATGGAGCAAAAAAGGTACATTTTTCATTCCCTACTACCCTTACAAAGGATGAGCTGCTGGAAAATAGCAGTGAAAATGCTGAAGAGGATGGGAAAAATATAAAGTATATGATAGAATCAGAAGTGTATATGGGTGACAGTGGATATGAGTTCGAGTTTAATGATGTAACTGGACAGCTGAAAGAGGTTCGTATAAGCTGGCTTCCATAAGTAATGATTTACTTGTGTATGTTATAAAAAAATAAAGCAATCCCGTTTGGTATATTTTCCAAACGGGATTTTTATGTTATAGTAAAAGGCGAGAATGGGAAGAGGAAAATATATATGAAGAAAGATAAGTTGAAGATAGAGAAGAAGATATTACGATTATCTTTTCTGGGAAGCCTTTTATTTATTATAGCGGAAGGAGTTATGGCGTGGATCACGCATTCGCATTCGCTGCTTACGGACTGTTTGTTTGATGCGGCAGATCTTGTTATGATCGGACCGTTTCTTGTGCTGGTGCCGCTTCTGTATAAGCCGGTTACGGAGAAACACCCATATGGATACTCACAGGTAGAATCGCTGTTCCTGCTCGTGAAGTACAGCGTTCTTCTGGCACTCACCTGTAATCTGCTGGTGGAGAACGTAAAGCTGCTCGTGCATGGCGGACATGAGGTAAATGCTGGGAAGATTGCGGTGTTTGAGTTCCTTGTCTGCATAGGATGTGCAGCGATGTATCTCATACTGAATCATTACAGTAAGAAATACGAATCAGAGACGATCAAAGCAGAGCTCTATATGTGGAAGCTGGATGTTGTGAGCAGTCTGGGTGTGGCGGTTGCTTTTGTGGTACAGGTGTTGCTGCTTCATACGAAGCTTCATTTCTTGACACCATATATTGATCCGGCAGTAGCGGCAGTGATGGCAATCCTACTTATAAAGGAGCCGGTCGTTGTGATCTTCCAGAGCATCAAGAATCTGGTTTTGTTTGCACCGGAGGAAGAGGTGTTGAACCAGATCCGTTCCATCGTAGATAAGCATATGAAGGATTATCCATACGAAGTGACATTCCTCGATGTGATCCAGACAGGACGGAAGATCTGGGTGGAAGTCTATATCGGCAACCAGACGGACGTGATACATATCAGCATCCTGCATCAGGTACGGGACGAGATCAAGCAGGAATTAAAGCATAAATATGATCAGGTATATATCGAGATTATTCCAGATTAGGAAATATAAGCGGAAAAGGTAAGAATGCTTTTGACCAAATAAACAAAAAGCTTCTTACCTTTTTTGTGATTTTCTACCTATTTCACAAAGTTTTCTGAAACCACGATGAATTTCTACAAACAGCTCGCAATTGTTTACAAATAACTGTATAGTGCAAGGCAGATCCGATAGGACGTGAAAAATAGTTGGAAAGGAGAAGGCTTTGCATGTTTCACCCGGATGTGTGTACAGGTATTAATTTAATAGAGACCGGAAAAAGAATTGATGCTGTCATGCGTGCAAACGGGGTGTCGACAAGAAAGCTTGCGCGTGCAATCAATGTCACGGAGCAGAGTGTCAGCAAATGGAGAAATGGAAGGTGTTTGCCGGATATCGAGAATCTTTTTATTTTCTGCCGGATGTTTGAAGTGAAGATGGATGACATTGTGGTGTAATGACTGTGCGCTTTTGTTTTCGCGGATATAGTCAGAAACAAATAAAATATATTGCTTGCACATTCTAAATGTATCCTGTAAAATTATAATAGATTTTATGAGGGAGGGTACATATGGATAACAACAATAATCAACCATTACAAAATGAGACTGTGAATAATCAGCCAGTACAACCGGCTCAACCAGTACAGCCACAACAACCAGAACAACCGGCTCAACTTGAGATGAGTGGCTATGCGCAACCGATGCAACCGGGACAGACGGGTTACGCGCAGCCGGTACAGCCTGGTCAGACAGGATACGGACAGCCGGTACAGCCTAGTCAGACAGGATACGGACAGCCGGTACAGCCTGGTCAGACAGGATACGGACAGCCGATGCAGCAGGGACAGACCGGATATTATGGTCAGCCGATGCAGCAGGGACAGACCGGATACGGACAGCCGATGCAACAGGGGCAGCCAGGATATTACGGGCAGCCAATGCAGCCAGGACAGATGGGATACGGACAGCCAATGCAGCAGGGACAGATGGGATATGGTCAGCCGAATATGTATAATCAGGCACCAAAGCCACCGAAACCGCCAAGAAAACCATTGTCGAAGAAGGCGAAGACGGGTATTATTGCAGGATCGATTGGCGCAGTTGTATTAATTGTGTTCTTTGCGGTAATTCTGCCGATTCTTCTGAAAGCGAAGCTGCAAGGCGAATATACATATACGGATTCCTGGGATGATGAATACCGCGCAATCTTTACAGATGGAACCTATGTCATCTATGATTATGATGATGAAATCTATGAAGCCGGAATATATACAATCAAAGATGATAAGGTAACACTGCTTGATATCGAGGGGGATGACACGAAAGCAACCTTTGATGCGAAGAAGAATAAAATCTGTATCAGTGGACAGGATTTTGAAATTAATGATAAGAAGGCAAAGGTAGGATTTAAGCTGACAGAGACATATCTGGATACACTTGAGCAGAATGTAGAGAATGCAGTTGCAAAGCTTGTGAAGGATGAGGATCTGTTAGAGATTGCATCATGGAGTTACTATTATTTGAGTGATGATGATCTGAAAGACCCGGAAGATGATTTTGTTGAGGCATTTGCAAATGAGTTGAATTATTCAACAGACAAGGCATTAAGTACCATGGTAGAAGCTGGATATATCGCATTTGATATTGATGTTTATTCAGATGGAACCTATGAGGCGGAAGTCAGTGTATACTAAATAGAATATAATTCGGAGATATCCCTGTGGTTTCGTAAGAAACCATAGGGATATTTTTGTATAGACAGAAAAATAAACCACCTGCTATGCAGGTGGTTCCCAGTGAGCTTTAGCTTCAAGTAAAGAAACCTCCATGATAATATAAAGTGTAGGTTCGCCAACCGCACTAAAAATA
>NZ_JAHLPZ010000002.1 GCF_018918185.1 Eubacterium sp. MSJ-21
TGGCATGTAAACAATTAAGCGTTTTTCAACAGTTTTAATCGGATTATATCACATAAAATACCAGAAAAACAGAAAATACAATGTTTAATGTATTAGAAAACCTTTTGATTTTGCACTGAGTTTTTCATTTAAGGATCGGATTATATCACATAAAATACCAGAAAAACAGAAAATACAATGTTTAATGTATTAGAAAACCTTTTGATTTTGCACTGAATTTTTCATTTAAGGAGGATAAAGCTAGCAAATCCAACGGATATTTATCACGCTATAAAATTACATTTCCAATATGGTTAAATTAAAAAATGTTAAATAAATTATATTCAATTAACATTCCAATATGAATAAACATATGAATTATATCTAGATTTTATTTTAATGTCAAATCATTTTACATAAATTATATTCATGGTTAAATATTGACTTTGAAAAAAATATATGCTATACCTATAGCATAAACTACATGAAAGGAGGAGCTAAAATGAAGTTTCAATTATCATTCAAATTAAAAAGCTGCGTCTTACCCATAGACTATAGAAGAAGTTTTCTGTCGTTCATAAAGCATTGTTTGTCAAATGCAAATGATGGTAAATACTTTTCTGACTTCTATGGACCAGCCAAAGAAAAAGCTTTTTGTTTCTCGACTATCTTTGACCAGCCAAACTACACATCAGAGCATATTGAGGTTACAAGCCCGAAAATGTCAATGGTATTTTCCACCCCAGATACGAGAACCGGATTTATTCTGTATTCAGCATTTGCGGCACAAAAGGGAAAAGCATATCCTTTGCCGATGGATAATCAAATGACCTTAACTCGAATAGCCCAATTAAAAGAAGATGTCATTCAAGGCAATAAATTATTGGTTAAAATGAGCGAACCATTATGCATTCGGAGTCATAATCCTGAAACAAACAAAGACTGGTACTATTCCTGTAAAGCCGGAGACCAGTTTATGTCAGAATGCCAGAGAGTAATTTCATATGAATTACAGCGTGCCGGCTTCTCAGAGAGCTTATCTCAAGTATCAATGATACCGATAAATGCCAGAAGCATCGTTGTAAAACATTATGGAATCAACATTGAGTGTTCCATCGGAGATTTTGAATTGACTGGAAATTCTGCAGCTTTGGACTATCTGTTGAAAGCAGGAGTTGGGTCGCGCCGATCCAGCGGTTTTGGTGTTGCGAAATTAATAGCACAGGAGGAGGTGTAACCAGACTATGAAAGTAACAATAGAACATCCGTTATATGACACATTGCTTCTTCCAACCGAATGGCGCTATTCTGCAGCAATCGTTGGTTTAATTCGTTTTTTTAATTTCATCGAAGAGACGGAAGGCAAGAAGTTATATACATATACAAATGATGAGGATAAAGATCATTATGCTGTATATTCCGATATATGCGGCTACATACAGGGGATTCTATATAACAGCACAGATCTGACAGAAGAACGATACTTACTATTTTGTGAAAACTGGTATGACAGAGAATTTCAGCACCGAAATGTAGAATGGTTGTTAACACACATCAAAGAGTTTTCACAAGATAACATAAATGATATTAATTCTTACCTAAGTGGAACTTCTTCGAATACAGTTATGAAGAAGATATTTAAGGGCACAAAATTCGATGGGACAAACACTGACACCATACTTAATTTAATTGACGAACATCGACTGGAACTAATCAAAGAAACCTTTCGTTATAAAACAACGATGTATCGAAATTTTGCAAACACAAATAAATTGATGTCTGACACGAATCCACATTGTCGTTTGCTTAGCTACGATCTTGATGAAGGTAGAAAAAGTAAAGCGGCTTCATACTATTTTGATACTTCTACATTTATTGCAAGCGATATATGCGAATTTGATTTTATACCATTTGCATTTACTTATACGAAAATAGGCTTTTTCGTAAACAGCAATACTTCCATTGATGCACTTGTCAAATGTAATAATCAATTAAAAGAAAAGATGAATGTAGAAGATCAGATTATCAACAACCGAGTGGTTCGTGATGGAGACCAGACAAAACTGATTAAGGCAATGTTACACTCAGACGATTTCTTGAATTGCGACGTGGAGATTATTTGTAAAGATCGAGAACAGGAATCTTTTGATACAATGCTGATTCGAAAGCAGGCATTGCAGAGATTGAAAAAAATATACGACAACTATAATTTACGCTATGTACATAAATACAACTACAATTATTGGTTGAATGTTGAGGAGGAGCTTATACGCTGTTGCTTAAATTATACATATTTAGACAAGCTTCTCGAACAGCTATTATTGCTTAGTCGTATAGATACAGAGAGCAGAACGATTCAGATTATACAACCATTAATAGAAATCAATGTAGAGTGGAAAGGAGATTCAGCTATGAAGGATAAAATTAAAAGAGCTCGTGGAGCCGGATATCAAATTGGACAGGTTATCCTGAGCAAGAATAATGGTGCAAATAAAGCAAAAGGTTATAAAAACAAACTCACGAGTGCCATTTTAGCACATGATCGAGACCGGGTTCTTGAAATCTTATTGCAATTATCAAGCACCCAAACTGCCACACCAACTTCCAATGGCACAAACCAGATTGGAGACATCTCAACTATTTATGATATTCTTGACACCCCTGACAATTGGTCTGATATCGCAATCAGCTTTACAAATGCTATGATTCCAAGTGCAAAAAAAGAAAAGGAGGATAACTAATATGAAGAAAAATGCTTTAACATTAACAGTTGTTGCCAACATGACAAGTAATTATGGTGAGGGGCTTGGTAATGCATCAAGTGTCCAGAAAATCTATAAGAATCAAAAGGAATATGCTATGCGTAGCAGAGAAAGTCTGAAAAACGCAATCTGCGTACAAGCCGGATTGTACGATGACTTGGAAACATCTTTGGACAAGGTAATGCAGAAGAAAGTTACGGAAGAATTAAATGCTTCTAATTGCCGTGCCTTAGAAGGCGGTTATATGTCTACACAGGGATTGACTTATGTTCGGAACAGTTCCTTCTATTTGACAGACGCCATTGCGGTTGATTCCTTTATAAATGAGTTACGTTTCCATAACAACTTATATCTGGCAAGCACACATGCAAAAAAAAATAATCTCAGCATTCAAAATGATGCAGCAGAAACAGGCCTCATGCCATATCAGTATGAATACGACAAATCACTGAAGGTTTATAGCATCACAATTGATTTGGATAAGATCGGAGTTGACGAGAACTTCCACGCAGAAGCTGATAATTCAGAAAAAGCTTTTCGTGTAAATGCAATCTTAGATGCAATCGCAAACCTTTCCCTGGTCGTAAAGGGAAATCTGGATAATGCCGAACCATTATTTGTGATCGGTGGTTTAACCTGCAGAAAAACACATTTCTTCGAAAATGTGGTCAACGTAAAGAACGCATCCCTGATTCTGGAAGATGGCATCAAAGAAAAGCTGCACAGTGAGAAGGGAGACTTCCATGCCGGCGTTTTGAAATGCGGTATCTTTGCAAATGAGAATGACATTATCAGAGAATTAAACGCTATGCAGACTGAAGATTTCTTTAAACAGCTTAAAGATCAGGTTAACTCTTATTACGCATAGTAAGGGGGATTTTTTATGAAAGCACTACGCATCAGGCTCACACAAACTTCTGCGAATTACCGAAGAGAAGAGACCGTTGATAACCGTATGACATATCCATTGCCTCCTTATTCAACCGTTATTGGGGCGATTCATAAGGCTTGTGGATTTACCTCTTATCATCCTATGGATATAAGTATCCAAGGGGATTATCAGAGCATGCAGAAAGAAGTCTATCTTGATCATTGCATATTAAATTCGCTGCAAAATGACAGAGGTATCCTTATCAAGATGTGCAACAGTCAAACTGTATCAAATGGATATGTGGAGGTCGCTGCTGCAAAAAAATCGCAGGGTAACGATTTTCGCAAGGGAGAATATATCGACGTATATCATCCCGAATATTTAGACGAATACCGTGCACTCAAAGATCTGGCAGATAAGATAGGAGCTTACAAAAAGGATAAATTAAAACCTTTTCTTGAGCATGTAAAAAAGCGCCGGCAGTATTTAAGCGATTTGAAAAAGGATCTGAATCCTTCTACTGAGCAGACAAAGATTCAGGCGCTATCAAAGCAGGAAGCTAAGTGGAAAACCATAGAGAAGAATGTTAAAAGGAATGTAGAAACGTATGAGAGAGAACATTACAAATATCCTATATCTCTTTTTCGTACTCTGACTACTGCACCGAAAACGTACGAGACACTTTATGGAATCACATTGATTTTACATATTCACGCAGATGCTGATACCCTTGCCTGTATTTATGATCACATAGATGATCTTACATCAATTGGTAGAAGTGAAGATTTTGTAAATGTAGAAGAGTGCAGTTATACAGAATTAAAGGAAATTGATGATAACTACACATGCGACATGCATATGTATATTCCTTCAAACGCCCTTTCAGAAGCTATTGATTCAGATAGTATCAATTTGAATGGACAAAACGGAATTCCCGGCTGTGGAACTAATTTTTTACTCAATAAAGATTATGTTCTTGCAGACAATAAACGTATCTTTAATAAGAAATTAGTATGCTATGTCTCAAAATTCAACATATTTGATGCAGTCAGCGGAATATATGCAGATGATAATTCAAATATTGTAGCACTTGTATAATAAATTAATAATTTAACCAAATTGGAATTTGAATCAAAATCTAACAGGAGGTAATGCATTTATGGACAACCATGATTTTGAAAATTTATTGGATAATTATTGGGCTAAATCTCCAGATACAAATGGAGTAGCAGAAACCATATCAGAACACACTGCGTGTGTTCTGAAAGAAGCAGACCTGCTTGTTCAGCTTGGTTACATCTCTGACGATTTATCCAATCTTCTGCATTATGCCTGTGAAAAACATGATTATGGTAAGGTAAATGATCATATGCAGGATCGCCTGCATAATAAAAGCATCCACTTTGATCCTGATTCAGAGGTACAGCATAATCTTTTATCAGCATTGTTTATCGACGAACACGATTTCGGTAATTCGGAAGATTTTATTTCCGTTTTATATGCTGTTTTATACCATCATGATAACCATTATAATAATTCATCCTTTGCCTACATATTATCGCATTCGAATCAATTAATAGATGCATTTCATGAGAAATATAAAGATATTTTACCTGATAGCATAAACCGAAAAGCACTGACTATTATAAACAAATTTATTCAATTGCAAGAAGATAATACAACGCAATCCATACCTATCAATAAAGTAAATTTGTATAATAAAATGACGCTTATGAAAGGATTGCTTCACAAGTGCGACTACAGCGCAAGCGCGCATCTTGCATGTGAATATAAGAATGATTTTCTTACAGGTTCACTGAACAATTTATTACACACATGGGGGCAATCTGCATCATGGAATGAATTACAGATATTTATGCAAGAAAATTCTGATAGAAATGTCATTGTAACTGCACCTACCGGAAGTGGGAAAACAGAAGCGGGGTTATTGTGGGCTGGAAACAATAAATGTATCTTTGTTCTTCCATTAAAAACCGCAATCAATGCCATGTATGAAAGAATCGGAAAAACTATACTGCATAATGACAATCTCAATTTCCGGCTTGCCTTACTGCATTCTGATACACAAACCTATTATCTTACAAATAAAAATGACAACACAGATATTGATAATGTGCTTACTTATGTGACTGCAAGTAAGCAATTATCGCTTCCAATTACCATTTCAACGTTGGATCAGATATTTGATTTTGTACTAAAGTATTATGGATATGAATTAAAGCTTAGTACATATTCATATTCCAAAATCATCATTGATGAAATTCAGATGTACTCACCGGATCTGCTTGCATATCTGGTTCTGGGCGTCAAAAAGATCATAGAATTCGGTGGAAAAGTAGCAGTTCTGACCGCAACACTGCCTCCATATGCAAGAAAAAAACTGGAAGAAGTTATGGGAAAAGACGTAGTATGTAATAGCTTTATTAATACAGTAAAACCCAGACATAATGTGAAAGTTATAGATTCTACTTTAAATGCTGATGATGTTTTAAGATTTTGGGATGAAAAGAGAACGGAAGGGAGCTGCAAAATTCTTGTTATCTGCAATTGTATAAAAACAGCTCAAAGGTTATATTCGGAACTGAGTTCTGCTGGAATTGATAATATTCATTTGCTTCATAGTCGATTTATCAATCAAGATCGTGCCAAAAAAGAAGCGGAGATTCTGCAAACAGGACAAACAGCCACAAACGCGCACGAAATATGGATTGCAACCTCTGTTGTCGAAGCAAGCTTAGACATTGATTTTGATTATCTATTCACAGAATTATTGGATCTGTTTTCTTTATTCCAGAGATTTGGTCGAGTAAACAGAAAAGCGTTAAAATCCATTGAACATGTAAATTGCTTTGTATATACGCAATTGCAGGATTCTGCCTTAGATCATGATTTTATCGATAAAGATATTTACCAATATTCCAAGGAAGCAATTGATACTGTGTCTGGTGTATTAAATGAAAGTGAAAAACAAAATCTGATTAACAAATATTTGTCATATGAACGCTTAAATCAATCCGGATATGCCCGCAACTACGAAAATATGTACAATGAATTAAGTAAATTATATCTAAACGAAAAAAATCAAATTCCTATACGTGATATTAATAATATAGATATTATTCCATATAATGTCTATAAATCTAATACTCATGTGTTTGAACAAGCAAATCATATCATCCAATCAGGGAAATATACTTTGGAAGAACGACTGAATGCTATGGCTGATATTCGAAATTATATTGTATCTATTCCTAGTTATTTCTTAAACAAGAAAAATAACGATTGCATTCATAAATATTTTAAAATTAATCGCTATACCTCTATTCCGATCGTACATTGCGATTATGATCATTTAATGGGATTTATAAATATCCGGCATCCAGAGCAGATTCAAAATTCTCGGAGCAATTTTATATAATAGGAAAGGAGATTCTATGACTAAGGAAGAAATAAGCGGAATCATGATTTACTACTATTATGTATGTCAAAAGAAATTATGGTATTATCTCCATGAAATAAGAATGGAAGCCGGAAATGAAAATGTGGAACTTGGAAAACTGCTTGATACATCTTCTTACGATCGAGACAACAAACACATCATGATCAACGGCGTAATCAATATTGATTTCCTGCGCGGCAATCATGTATTACACGAGATTAAGAAGAGCAAAAGCATTGAAGAAGCAAGTATCATGCAGGTAAAATACTATTTATATTATCTGCATCAACGTGAAGTGACCGATATCAGTGCCAAAATTGATTATCCACTCTTAAAACAAAGTATCACTGTAGAACTGAATGATGAGGATTTTCCTATTATAGAAAAAATCTTAACTGATATATTAGATTATGCAGCTTCCGAACAAACACCACCGAAAGAAGAAACTACGATATGCAAAAAATGTGCTTATCATGACCTTTGCTATATTTAACGAAAGGGGATATACATGGAAGAAACCTATTATATTTTTACGAATGGAAGCCTTGCCAGAAAAGATAATACATTACGTTTTATATCAGAAGATGGAAACAAACGGGATCTTCCAATTGAGAATATTTCAGATATTTACATTTTTTCGGAAATGAATCTGAATGTCAGCTTGTTAAATTTGCTGTCTAAAATGGGAATTTCCATTCATTTCTTTAACTATTATCAGTACTATATTGGCAGTTTCTATCCAAAAGAGCAGAAACTTGCAGGTAAATTATTAACACAACAGGTAGAGCATTACTTAAATCCTGAAAAACGACTATTCATTGCACAAGCTTTTATCAATTCTGCTTCCTACAACATCTTTCGAAATCTCAGATATTACAATGGACGCGGCAAAAATGTGCAACCTTACATGGATCAGATCGTTGAATACAGAAAATACATACCGAAATCAGAATCCATTACCGAACTGATGGGAGTTGAGGGAAATATCAGGAAAACATATTATCAAGCTTGGAATACCATCATTGACCAGAATATTGATTTCAGCAAACGAGTGATGCACCCACCAGATAATATGATCAACAGCTTGATTTCATTTGTCAATTCACTGATATATACAAAGGTTTTAACAGAAATCTATAAAACGCAAATGAATCCAACGATTAGCTATTTGCATGAACCAGGTGCGAAACGATTTTCCCTTGCATTGGATATTTCAGAAATATTCAAGCCTTTGATTGGTGATCGATTAATCTTTTCGTTACTAAATCGAAACCAAATAACTGAGCAAAGCTTTGTAAATGAACTTAATGGTTTACAGCTCAAAAAAACGGCTGTTCAAACGATTGTAGAAGAGTTAGATGCTCGTCTGCAGACAACCATCAAGCATCGGGATCTGAACAAGTATGTATCTTATCAATATTTAATACGACTTGAAATTTTCAAGCTGATCAAACATTTGACCGGAGAGAAGGAGTACACCGGATTTGAAATATGGTGGTAGGAAAGGAGCGATTGCTCATGTATGTTATTCTTGTTTATGATATTGTCACGGATGAGGAAGGTAAAAAGATTCTTCCGAAAGTATTTAAGATATGCAAAAAATATCTGACGCATATCCAGCATTCAGTGTTTGAGGGCAATATCAGTACGCCTAAAATAACAGCTCTGAAGAATGAATTGAAACAATTTATCCGCAAAGATGTGGACTCCGTTATTCTCTTTTCCTCCCGTGATGAGCGATGGCTGAAAAAGGAATTTATTGGTCTTAATGATGATAAAACATCCCGTTTTATTTGATTTGTCGACCTGAAATATTGAAAAAAGTATTGCACATCGACAAATTACGCAATTACTTAGTTAATATAGAAATAGGCTCTGTATTTATTTGATTTATTTGATATACTAAATATGTATAATATCGAGGTCGACAAAAAGATGGTGTTTTAGCCGCTAATATTAAGGTCTTGTGATTATACGTATATAGATTTAACCAGAATGGAATGTAAAGACAAAGCCTTCCAATTATATCTGAAACGGTCTACAAATATATAGATTTAACCAGAATGGAATGTAAAGTCACTAACACCATGAACAACAACACGCGAGACATTAATATAGATTTAACCAGAATGGAATGTAAAGCATACCCTAAAGGCTAGCACGCACAGGCACGACTGGATATAGATTTAACCAGAATGGAATGTAAAGGTTGGTATCATGGTTTTCCGTAAGCTTAAGAACGCATATAGATTTAACCAGAATGGAATGTAAAGCAAAAACCACAATAGATACAAGAACCGTATAAACAATATAGATTTAACCAGAATGGAATGTAAAGGATATTTGCACTTGTCTCTACGCTGTCATCTTTTCATATAGATTTAACCAGAATGGAATGTAAAGTTAAGCAACAACAAAATTTCACAAGCTGTAACCAATATAGATTTAACCAGAATGGAATGTAAAGAAAAACACTTGCATTTTATACTTTTATGTATTACAAATATAGATTTAACCAGAATGGAATGTAAAGATACTTTTCGAAGCGTAGCATCAAACAAGCTCCAATCATATAGATTTAACCAGAATGGAATGTAAAGGTGTATGGAATTCTGTAACAAGCATCTTCGAAAGCGCATATAGATTTAACCAGAATGGAATGTAAAGATAAATTTGAAGAGTGTTATCTCGATGTTAAATATATATAGATTTAACCAGAATGGAATGTAAAGCGGTAAGTATCATTGTCCTCTAAAGGCTGCCTTCTCATATAGATTTAACCAGAATGGAATGTAAAGATGGTAACGATTCTTACAAGTACAGAGCCGGACAAATATAGATTTAACCAGAATGGAATGTAAAGGTTTATATTAAATATTTTATACTGTCAATTTCAACATATAGATTTAACCAGAATGGAATGTAAAGCCATTTTCTACCAATGCCATCCTTTATGCAACCATAATATAGATTTAACCAGAATGGAATGTAAAGCAATGACATCTATCAAGTGATACAAAGAACCTGCTAATATAGATTTAACCAGAATGGAATGTAAAGGATTCGTCCATCATAATCTCAAATTTAACACCTGAATATAGATTTAACCAGAATGGAATGTAAAGTACCAAGTCCAGCCCCAGCACACATAATTAGTTATAATATAGATTTAACCAGAATGGAATGTAAAGATCTGAACTATCGTTAAATACACAATCACGGCAAGATATAGATTTAACCAGAATGGAATGTAAAGCACATATGATAACCATTTTTTATTAAGTATTCGATAATATAGATTTAACCAGAATGGAATGTAAAGTATGGAAATTCCCATATTCCTGAAAGTGTGAAATACATATAGATTTAACCAGAATGGAATGTAAAGGTATCAGTATCATCAATGAGACCATAGCCATCTTTAATATAGATTTAACCAGAATGGAATGTAAAGACTTTTAATAATAACAATAATATCACGATTGAGGGCATATAGATTTAACCAGAATGGAATGTAAAGTTTTCTTTGATTATATTTAATCAGAGTTGGGAAGTCAATATAGATTTAACCAGAATGGAATGTAAAGTATAATCATCAATTTTCTTTTTCCACTCTGCTTCTTATATAGATTTAACCAGAATGGAATGTAAAGTATATAACAGCTCTGACTGCTCCTTGCGCAATATCGTATAGATTTAACCAGAATGGAATGTAAAGGTGCTTCTGGAAGATCATGAGCAATCTTGCACTCAGTATAGATTTAACCAGAATGGAATGTAAAGTTGTTCGACATCTGCCGGGAAATTGGTTGACAATAGTATAGATTTAACCAGAATGGAATGTAAAGCTTCTCAGAGATTCTCCGGCTATTGATTAGATAGCGTATAGATTTAACCAGAATGGAATGTAAAGGTGTAATGCAGGCTTATAATATCAATCGTTCAGCACGTATAGATTTAACCAGAATGGAATGTAAAGAAAACAGACCTCCCGACACATGTGACAGTGAGGTCAGTATAGATTTAACCAGAATGGAATGTAAAGTATGTACCCTTAGTAAGCTATGACCAGCTTATCACTGGTATAGATTTAACCAGAATGGAATGTAAAGTTGATCGTCAGCGGCGAAGATGTGCCTTTGTTATCGTATAGATTTAACCAGAATGGAATGTAAAGCTCAATTCTTTCAGTTTTGCTTCGGCTTCGGGCTTGTATAGATTTAACCAGAGTGGAATGTAAAGATTTTTATCACTGAATTGGTATCATCTGTCTTTTGTATAGATTTAACCAGAATGGAATGTAAAGAAAGACAGTAAACATCCGAAAATATTTAGAATGAGTATAGATTTAACCAGAATTGGAATGTAAAGCTATTGAAACCACGAACATCAGGAGCAGGCATTTCTCCGTATAGATTTAACCAAAATGGAATGTAAAGGCAAATGAGACATTGCTGAAGCGATAAGTGTCTGGTATAGATTTAACCAAAATGGAATGTAAAGCAGAAGATTAAGATATATAGCAATGTCGAGTTGCGGCATAGATTTAACCAGAATGGAATGTAAAGTTGGGGTCTGTGACAACAAAGTTGCAGTTCATCTGCGCATAGATTTAACCAGAATGGAATGTAAAGACGTTGGCAAGGATGCAGCAGGCAATACGACATATAGTATAGATTTAACCAGAATGGAATATAAATCTTTACCTATGGTATCATATAACCGGTGTTATTCGGTATATACAATCAGAAAATATATCTAGTTACGGAAGGGGGATTTGAACCCTCGACACTATAAATTTAACCAAGTTGGAATTATATAATACCACAAAGGAGTCCCACCCATGAAACTTTTCCACAAAAAATCATCCAAAACCTACAACCCAGCTACGAAAACTCCCGTCATCAAATGCAGCATCTGCACAGGAGAGCAGGTGGCTGGATTTCAGGATAATGCCACCAAGGCATTTGAGGACATTATGCTGATACAAAATGCTGCAGATTTGGCACATTTCCGGGAAATGTATGGTATAATCGGAGATATCAGAAAGATTTATTAATCAGCCGTTTATTTATACTGAAGCACGATAAATTCACGAAAGAGGTTCCAATTATGTCATACATAACTACTTACACCGAAAAACATTTTGATCCGGTCAATCCGGATGCATCCCTTCTTTGCATCGAAGATATCGCACATGCATTGTCGCTTCTGTGCCGCGGAAATGGACACGTACAGACTTTTTTCTCAGTCGGACAGCATTGCATTGCCTGTGCGAAGGAAGCGCAGGCACGCGAACTGTCGGCACGTCTGGTTCTGGCATGTCTGCTACATGATGCAAGCGAATGTTACATGTCCGATGTTCCACGTCCGTTCAAGCAGGTCTTGCCGGAATATAACCGGCTGGAAGATCAATTACTCTGCATGATTTACACACAATTTCTTGGAAGTACATTAGATAATGCTGAACAGGAAATTCTGAAGGATATCGATAATGCAATGCTATGGTACGACCTTACATATCTGTTACACGAGAAACAACCTTTACCGAAACCACAGGTTCATGATGAACCAGATTATACAGTCCGACCATTTGCAGACGTAGAAGAGGAGTATTTACAGATCTATCGAACTTTTATCCAGAAACTTCATTAATATGTTATAAACACACCAACCTTGTGAAAAATAGCAAGAGCCGCCTATCATAATTTGATAAGCGGCCCTCATTATTTAATCTTTACCACTTTTTCTTCCGGTTGATATCGTAGATACCCCAGTTACACTCAGAAGCAGCCGGAGAGGACGGATCTTTCCAGAGCTCATCGAACGCTTCAAAGACGAAGCCAACGATTTCGTTTGATTTCAGATAGTCCGCAACTTCCTCCAAGTAGCGCTTCTGATTTGCAACCGACGCATAATCGGCGTGGTCATCATGTGCCGTATTTGTTGACCAACCAAGCTCAGTAAAACAGATCTGCTTATTCGGATTGATTGCACAGGCAGATTCGAAGCTTTCCTTCGTTTTAGCAAATGCATCCTCGATTGCAACATCCAGATGGTATGGATAGGTATGAATACCGATCACATCCACCTCATTCGCAATCGCATCCAAATTCTTCCAATCAATATCAACCTCACAGAATGCAACCGGCTGTTTTACTGCTGCATGAAGCTTCCTCGCATGTGCCACAAGACGTTCCTCGGATACCAGATGTCCTACAAACGGAAAACGGTTTTCGTTTCCGACAGAGACAGCCACAATTTCGTCTGTATATTCATTTGCAAGCGCAATCAATCGGTCGAGCTGGACATCATTGCTTGCTGCATGTGCTGCGAGTTCTTCAGCACTGAATGTCTGTGGTCCTGTGATGCATTCTGCAGAATTGATTTCCGGCAATGAATCAATTCCAATCATACATTGGAGTGGAAGCTTCTCCTCACGGATCACCTGCAGAGCAGTAACGGCATGTGCATTTGGCTCATACATACGTATGTAGCCGTAGCCGTCTGCCACAAGCAGATGAAGATCTTCGGAGATCTGTTCCTTCGACGGCATTTCTCCGGTCGGACATTGACCTTCCCGGTAACCGGAATAACAGATTGCCTTTTTGTATGGTAATTTCTTCTCAAATGTTTTTCCCATGTTTGATTCTCCTTTGCTTATATATAGTTTCTTTGTTATCGTTATTAAACATATGCATCTTAACATACATTTTCCCGGAAAGAATATCATAGTTTTGTGGTTCTTGGCAGATAAATGAAACTGTTTTTTACAATTGAAATAAATAGAACATTTAAAGGAAGTTTACAGATATCGGAAAGCAGCAGTTGTGTATAGCTCTCTATGAATTTATGCGCAAAATTCAGGTTTTACGAATTTATCTATTGATTAATCACCAAAGTAGTGGTATCCTAGAAATATAGAGAAACCAACGCTTTACGAACAATTGGAGGTTTTTATCATATGGCAGATATTACTTATCATGAACAAGAAGAACAACACAATCTGGATTTGATCCGGAATGTGTGCAACGATCTTCCGGACTACGTCAAACGATTCGTCCGAGGTATCCAGCAGACAACGTCTCCACGAACCAGATTGGGCTATGTACGTGACATCAAAATATTCTTTGAGTATATATGTGAGGTCTACACCGAACATCCTTGTGATACTCCGAAGGATGTCTCCCTGGGCGTCCTGTCGTCCATAGATACATTTTTCATCGAGGACTACCTGGACTATCTCCAGAAATACGAAAAGAACGGTCGTATATATACGAATGGCAAATCTGCGCTCAAGCGCAAGCTCTGCGCCTTGAGTGTCCTCTTTAATTACCTGTATAAGCACGATATGCTACAGGAAAATATATTTGATAAGGTGGATCGTCCCAAACTACCGGAAAAGGCAATTACACGTATGGATGCGGATGAAACGGCGAATTTCCTCGATACGGTTGAATATGGCACCAATCTGACTGACCGTCAGCTCAAATTCCACGAGAAATCCAAGGTACGTGACTTAGCAATTATGACGCTTATGTTATCCACGGGCATCCGTATCTCCGAATGTGTTGGTCTGGATCTGAACGACGTGGATTTTAAGAATACTTGTATCCGTGTCACCCGGAAAGGTGGCAAGGAAGCAATCGTCTATTTCAGCGACGAGGCAGTCGAGCCATTGCAGGAATATATAGAGGAACGCAAGAAACTCACGCCTGCCAAGGGCTCGGAAAATGCGCTGTTCCTCTCCTCACACCACAGCCGGATCAATGTTCGGACAATCCAGAACATGGTTAAGAAGTATTCCCAGATTGCAGTTCCTCTGAAGCATATTACACCACATAAGCTTCGTAGCACCTATGGCACTGCATTATATCAGGAAACGTCCGATATCTATCTGGTTGCCGATGTCTTAGGACATTCTGACGTAAATACGACGAGGAAACACTATGCTGATATGGATGACTATCGAAAACGTCGTGCCAGAAACACGGTGCAGCTTCGGGAGCATCCGTCTAATCCTCATAGCAAACAGTGATAAAATATACCGCCTAAATCAAATGGAGCAGAAAATAATTATAATAAGTAAAAAATATCCTTTACCAATCTCTGATAAAGGATATTTTTACATAAACTTCATATGGTATACTACTTTATCTTATCTATGTAATCAATGATGAAATCGACAGTATCGTCTTCACTCATCAGACTACTATTGATAAATATATCATAGCTTTCAAGCGCCCCCCATTTTTTGGAAGTGTAATAGTTATAATACGATGCACGTGCCTTATCTTCCTTTACAATCTGCGCCTTTGCTTTATCCGGAGTCAGATTAAAACGCTCGGAAACGTTCTTAATACGTTCCTCCAATGGCGCATGTATAAAGATACGAACCAGATTCGTATTGTGACGCAATGCGTAGTCTGCACAACGACCTACAAATACTGATGGTCCTTTATCTGCAAGTTTCTTAATCGTATCATATGTTGCCTGAAATGCCTGTTGGTTCAGATTTGTCTGATAGCCTGCACTTGTAAATCCATAGCTATATGGATCTGAAACAAGCGAATACAGAAAACTTCTCGTTGGTTTCTCATCCAGCGATTTTAAGAATTCCTCGCTTAACCCGCTTTCCTTTGCCGTCTCATTGATCAATTCCTTATCATAGAAGTTCGCGGAAATCTTTTCAGCAAGCTTTCTACCAATGTTACGACCATTACTGCCAAACTGTCTACCAATCGTGATAATTGTCTTTGCCATAGATAAGCCCCCTTTACACGCCTTGTACAAGTCACTTTTGACTTACTCTGATTATACATTTTTTTGTGCAAATTGTCAAAATATTTTATAAATTTTCGTACTTTTTAGCTATATTGTTGAACTTTTCTATGTTAGAATTCACACGATTCTCCATCGTTTTATATGTATGGTTCACACGCAGCTGCATCATGATATCGTTATAGTCATTCTGCGCCAGCACCGGTTCCATCCGGATATACAGATCATCCGGTTGAAATTTTGTTTTTAATGACCGAAGTGCATCCTTCTCTCCGAGCATCTGACGGAATTCCTTTGCCCGTCCTGTAAAATTCAACGTTCCATCGATCAGATCTCCCAGATCATGACTCGGATAGATTGCGATAAATTGTGCATCCGGCCATTTATCAGTATTCAGAACCTTTCCAGCACGCATACCGATCACGATAAACTGACGGATACCAAGATCATAGAGTGGCTGGATCGGTTCATTATCCAGCAGCCCTCCATCCCGGTATTTCTTCCCATCAATCTCTACCGCCTCATACATAACGGGAAGTGCCGTGGACGCAAGCAGAATCTTCCGTATTGTATCTGCATCATAATCCTCCAGTCTGCGATATTCTACCTGCTCCGGTTGCTGCGCCTCATTTAAACGGCTGATTGATACATAGATGTCGCGGGAATCTGCTTTTATCTTCTCCATATCAATATATTTCTCAAACATCGCAAGCATTTCATTCCGTGAGAAAAACATACGATTTTCGGCAAGCATATTCAAATCAACATCAAAGACCGTATCCATATCAATCTCATTCCAAGCCTGATACATCCGGTCCATATTATCCATCGAATATAACATTGCATTCACTGCGCCGATTGATGCGCCTGAAATCACTGATACATCCTGCAATAAGCCTTGTTCCTGCAGCACCTTTAATACCCCAACCTGATAGGCACCCTTGCCGCCACCACCGGCAAGAACCAGGCCGATTCCCTTTTTATCACCCATATACATAACCTCCATCGTTCCCTTTTCCATTTTACCCAATTTTACGTGTTTCCAGATCTGTGGTTTACATAATATTTTTATTGTTTGCTATTATATAATATTAACTCCGGTTTAATATCCGTTTCCTCTGTCTTGATGGAATCAACAATCTGAACTGCATAACCGACAGCTACCGTATGATATTCCGGATGTACAGCCAGATACCGGTCATAATATCCACCTCCATAGCCGATACGATCACAGTTTTTCGTAAAGACCGCCCCAGGCATCACAATCAGACAGCTGCCGCCAAACTCCTCCGGTTCTAACTGTGCCATACTGTCCGGCTCCAATATATGATATGCGCCCTCGACAAGCGCGGTCTGTTCATTATATGCATAAAAATCCATGGTATTCCCATTGACTCGCGGCAGATAGATTTGCTTTCCATCCGCACGGAATTCTGGGATATATTGAAATAAATCGACTTCGTTCTGAATCGGTACATAGAGACACAGTACCGTTGCTTCTTTATACACAGCAAGCGCACGGAGCTTCTCATAGATTTCTTTCGCTGCCTGCTTTTGATATGCTTCGGACAAATTCCTGCGCTTTGCAAGAATCTCCTTCCGAAGTGCTTTCTTTGATTCTGAAATTGTCATGTAAACCATTCCTTTATCTATTTTAAGCGGATCTGGATATACTCTCCCCGCTTATTCTTCGGTATATCCTTCACATGCGTGATACTTCCATCGGCTTCCTTGATGTCGATATTATCAAGCTGTGATTTCAGGTTCCGCTTCACATTTGCAATATATGCCTTACGCAGAGCTGCCTGTTCAACAAGCTCTGCTTCCGTCAGACCTTCCACGGTCTTACTTTTTCTTGCTAATTCATTAATTCTCTGGATATCTGCTTCGTTCATGCGATATTCTCCATTTCTATTCTTATTTCTGGTATCCTTTATTCACGATAAAATCTACCGTATCAAAATCATCAGTTTCATGTGCCAGAAACAAAGTACCAACTGATTTTCCTTCCATCAGATCATAGATCTGCGTCAGTTTCTTAGCGTCCATAATTGCCATATCTGCGCCGGAATCCGTTGCGATCCGTGCAGCCGCAATCTTCGTGGACATGCCTCCTGTACCATAGTTTGTCACAGCCCCCTTGGCCATATTCTTCATTGAATCATCAATCGTCTCTACCAACGTCAGTTTTGTTGCATCCGGGTTTTTGTGTGGATCATCCGTATAGAATCCATCAATATCCGTAAGCAGGATCAGAAGATCTGCCTTGATCAGATGTGCCACAATTGCCGACATCGTATCATTATCACCAAACTCGATTTCTTCGGTTGCCACCGTATCGTTCTCATTTACAACCGGAATAACGCCCTGCTGTAACAGCTCATTTAGTGTATTCTCGGCATTTCTGCGGCGTTCCGGATCGGTAATCGCATCAAATGTCAGAAGTACCTGTGCAGCCATATGATTATATTCCATAAAAAGCTTCTGGTAGATCATCATAAGCTGTCCCTGGCCAATTGCCGCACACGCCTGCTTCAGGGACACTGTCTTCGGCTTGTTGCGCAGTCCAAGCATCTCAAATCCGACACCAATTGCACCGGACGATACTAACACCACATCCTTTCCCTGATTCTTCAGGTCACAGATAATACGGACCAATGTCTCCAGCTTCCGGTAATCCGTACCTCCGGTTTCTTCATGTATGATAGATGACGAACCGATCTTAAATACGATTCGCTGTTTATCCTTCAATGTCTCTCTGATTCGTTTCTCGTCCACGTCTTTTCCCTCTTTTATTCTTTTTTTCTCTCATACCAGACCAGATAAATGTATCGGTATAATTATCTGCTTTCAATCTTATGAATCGTTACCTGAGTTATACTGTTTTACTGTTAATATAGTCAGCCACAGCCTCCGCCACCTTGATTCCATCCACCGCAGCGGAAGTAATACCACCTGCATATCCTGCGCCCTCTCCACATGGAAACAAGCCCGTATACCCGCTTCGATATGCCGCATCACGTATGATGCGCACCGGCGACGATGTCCGGGATTCGATTCCCGACAACATAGCATCTCCCGATGAAAAACCTTTTAATTTACGGTCATAATCCAAAATCCCTTCAATTATAGCATCATTTATATAGGCTGGCAAACAATTATTGAGGTTTGCAAACTGATAGCTGCCACGAATGTTCGGCCTCACACTTCCAAATTCTGTTGAAACACGATTTTCCTTATAATCCTCAAAGCGCTGCACCGGGATTTTGCCATTTCCTGCTTCATATGCCAGTCGTTCATATTTTTTCTGGAATTCCACACCTGCAAGCACACCATATTCAGCAAACCCGTCTGCGTCAAAATCCTCGGGTGTCACGTTCACAACAATCGCAGAATTCGCATTTTCCTCGTCTCTTCCATGGTTACTCATACCATTTACCACGCTCTGCCCCTCTCCGGATGATGCATTGACAACGAATCCACCCGGACACATACAGAAGCTATATACGCTGCGCCCCTTGCTTGAGCGGTATGTCATCTTATAATCTGCCGCCGGAAGCAGCTTTGCCTGCTCGCTTATGCCGTACTGGCTTGCATTGACCATCGCCTGGGAATGTTCAATTCGAAGTCCCATTGCAAAGGATTTTGCTTCCATGGCAACACCTGCAGTCTGCAACATCGCAAATGTATCCCGCGCACTGTGACCAATAGCAAGAATACAGGCCATTGTCTCCACATCCATTGTCTGATTCTTCTGCAAATCAAGGATTGTGAGTGCCAGACGCGTATCTGATATATGAGTGACTGCAGTAAGCTGATGGGAAAAATAAATCTCCCCACCAAGGGAACAGATTTCTTTGCGCATCGTCTGCATTACCTGTTTCAATACATCTGTTCCAATATGTGGTTTGTTCAGATAACCGATTTCCTCAGGCGCTCCAAACCGTATAAAATCTTGGATTACCGCCTGTATACGTCCGTCCTTGTCTTTGATCCCGGTATTCAGCTTTCCGTCCGAGAAGGTACCGGCGCCCCCCTCGCCAAAGGATACATTGGAATTGGCACAGATTGGTGTCTCACCCTGCCAGAAGTCCTCGACATCCTTCGTCCGTTCCTCCACGCATTTCCCACGTTCATAAACAATCGGTCTATATCCGGCACGTGCCAGTTGCAATGCAGCAAAATATCCCGCTGGACCCGCTCCTATGATAATTGGACGATATACTGCTTCATCCGTATCATCACGCAAAATGTCACTACGGTGGCAAGGAAATTCATATTTCTTTTCTTTAGTTAACATAATATCTTTATTGTTAATTATATTGGGAGGAATTTTAGAAAAATCTTCAAATTTCACATCCACCGTATAAATGTGCAATAAATTTGCCTTATCCCTGGCATCTAAAGATTTCCGGACAATCTGATATGTATACGGATGATTTGTCTTAAGAAGCTTCTGTATCTTTTTTCTTAATGCAGTTGCCTCATCCTTCTGTACCGGAATCCTGATCTGATTAATTCTTATCATAGCACGCTCTCCCTGCCCGTAATCCTGTAAGTATCGCAAATGTCAGATTGTATCCGCCACAATCCCCATCGATATCCAGCATTTCTCCGGTTACATACAATCCCGGATATGCCTGACATTCCATTGTCTCCGGATTAATTTCCTGTAGGCTGATTCCACCCGCAGTTACCTGCGCATGTTCATAATCCTTTACCCCTCGCACATGAAACGGAAATTTCTTACATCTGTGATATATCTCCTGCATCCTTGCATCCGATAACTCCGCCAGCATCTGTTTCGGAGACAGCTCACACGCATCCAATATATACTTCGCCAGTTTTTCCGGCAGATACGAATTTAGATATCCATAAATATTTCGCTGTATGCTTTCATTTCTCTGCAAAAAATCCTTTTCCTGTATTTCCTGCAAAAAATCAATATTGATTGTTACGCTCTTCCCTTGCTCTAACCGTCTACCAATCTCCGAAGATAAATTAAATATCATAATACCAGACAAACCGTATTCCGTAATCTGCAATTCCCCGGTCTGCTGGTCTGTTACTGTTCCATGAGCAATCTGTGCAGAGCATGCCACACGTACACCTTTGATCACTTCCGTATCCTCTTCTGTTATGACTGCACATAGAGCTGGTCTTTGCGGGATACATTTCATACCAAGCTTTTCCGCCAGTTTTATACCCCCATCACATCCACCAAGGGACGGATAGGACAGACCTCCACACGATAGGATCACCTGATCTGCAACAAGTTCTGTACCACAGATAATATGATATCCATCGCTTCTCCGCCTAATATCTGTCACATATTCAGAACAATAGGTTACGATAGATAATGCCCTGATTCGGTCTGAAAATGCCCATACAACCGAAGATGCCTGCATAGAACGGGGATAATAATATCCATCCAGACAGCGCTCATATATACCGATGGAATGTAAAAAAGCAAACAGCTCCCGATTCGGTTCCGTACCAAGACAGGTATGCAGGAACGACGAAACATCAGGATCTGCTGAATGATAATGTATCGCTGTCATATCTGTATTTGCAACATTGCAGCGTCCATTACCTGTCGCATATAATTTTTTCCCAAGTTTTTTATTTTTTTCTACGATACAGACGCGTTTTCCGCCTTCCGCAGCTGCGATAGCGGCAGCCATTCCGGCTGCGCCACCACCAACTACACATACATCATATGTTTCTTTCATCGTTCTCCTCACTACCACGTTCGTTTCGTTTTATTGTATACATATCAGGTAGACAAAGATTCCAGATACCGATACAATTCTTTTTGGGAATCAAAGTGCACATTTCCCTGCAAATCCCGGTAAAGCTCCGGATGCAGTTCCCGTAATAACGCGGCATCAATCTCCGTATATTCATACACCTGTTCCGTATCTGCTTCGTATACAATCACACAGCCATTTTTAATTCCGACTGTAAATCCACCCGGATATGGTTCTGTGTCAACAGAAATCGAATCAGCTGCAATATCCAGTTTTTGTCCGTTTTTCTCCTGCATGCGTTGTTTAAAATATTCATTTGCCAACAAAAAGCATAAAATAAATATCCCTAAAAACAAAAGTAAATATAAAAATAATTTCTTCATGGCACCAACTCCTTGAAGAAATTATTTCCATATTCTTATTTAATTATTCAAAGATAATCTGATCCTGCTGATTCTCATCAAAGACAGTAATAAATGTCTTTCCAGGATTCATCTTCAACTGCTTACCATCTGCTGTATAGAATTTCACAATACCATTGTCTTTTCTCCATGTGATTGCTTCATACTCACCATCTGTAATATAGTATCCGGTTCCTGACTTCTCCCAGTTGATATCCTGCAGTCCACCACCAAGATCGGAATACTGTACAAACTCAACGATCAGATTCTTATAACGAAGCTGCTCGTTTGTCTGATCATCAATCTGCTTATCACCATACTGGAATCTGTAATACAGCTTCTCATCCGCATTATACTCATACCATCTTGTAGTGCTGCTATTGTATGCAGTTGTCACTTTATTGGCTGTCTGTCCATTACCAATCGCTGTTTCTTCATAATTAAACGCAAATGCTTTTGGTTTCTCACCAGTATATTCTGTGCTGTAACCAGCTGCTGCGATTCCTTCTTTCAGTTTCTCACTGTTTGTATAGCAGTTATGTGGTGCAACGCGTGACTCATCCCGATAGAATGTTGTAGAGTCATACAACCCATTTAAATTGTTTGTGCCTGTATTCTTAATCCATGATTCTGCATACACAGACCATCCAACGTGTGCATAGATACCATCCAGCATGTTTGCTGTCTGAACATAATAATGTCTGGCACTACGAACCGGGCCAAGCTTTGTGAGGTTTGAATAATCCTTGAATACACACATATAACGGGTAATTCCGCCTTCTACAAGCATCTCATATGTGATATCCGCCTGCGAAATACCTGACTGTGGCATAGCATCCACAATGTTGTTGATCATAATACACAATGGTCTCTGATTTTCGAGACTTTCATCAATCCACTCACCAGAAAGCTCGTTGATCACATATCCTTCCTTAGTTGGTACAAATTCGATATCACTCGAATCAGACATAGTAGCTGTAGCTTCTGTAGTTACAACTGTCTGCTCCGTTGTTGTTTCTGTCGTCTCTTCTTTTTTTCCGCATCCTGCCAGACATGATACAGAAAGAGCTGTTGTAAGTGCAAATACAGACAGCTTCTTAAACTTATTCTTCTTCATTGTCTCTGGTATATCCTTTCTTTGTTAATATTTCTTCTTGTAACTTTTCCATATGCAGGCGTTCTGAATCATCAATATGATCATACCCTGCGAGATGCAGCATACTGTGTGCTGTCAGAAACGCAACTTCCCGTCTTCTGGTATGTCCATATTCTTCTGCCTGTTCGGCGATACGATCCACATTTAATATAATATCTCCCAGCATCAGTTCCCCACTGTCCTGATTAAAATAATCCAGTGGACTGTATTCACAAAAATCAAACTTCCCCGGAACCTCATATTCAATCATAGGAAACGAAAGAACATCCGTTGGTGCATCAATATTTCGGTATTCTTTGTTGATTGCCTGTATTCCTGCATGATTTGTAAAGATTACATTCACCTCACATTCATATGGACATTTCAGAAAATCAAGAGAAGCTTCTATGATATCTTCAACAATATCCTGATAATGTGCAGGAATCTCTGTATCTAATTCATTCTCAAAAAATACGCTCAATGTATCTCTCCTTTATCGCCTGTTACATTTTATCCCAATTGGTGTTGATAATCAAGTTTTATCTTTGATTTTCATGGGTTATTTTATACTATTTTTATATTGTTTATTATGTCTGTTCTCATATGCCTCATAGGCATTGACAATGCGCTGTACAAGTGGATGTCGTACAACATCCTCACTCGTAAACCGGATCACAGATATCTCATCAATATCGTGTAATACTCGAAGTGCCACTTCCAAACCGGACTGCGCATCTTTTGGCAGATCCTTCTGCGACAGATCTCCGGTTATGATTGCCTTGGAACCAAAACCAATACGTGTCAGAAACATCTTCATCTGCGCAGGGGTTGTATTCTGTGCTTCATCCAGAACAATATATGCATTATCCAGAGTTCGTCCGCGCATATAGGCAAGTGGTGCTACTTCGATCAGACCTTTTTCCATATTTTTCAAAAATGCTTCTGAACCCATAATCTCATATAATGCATCATACAACGGGCGCAAATACGGATCCACCTTGCTCTGTAGATCACCTGGTAAAAAACCAAGCTTTTCTCCTGCTTCGATTGCCGGCCGTGTCAGAATAATCCGGTTTACCTCATTATTCTTAAATGCGGTAATCGCTTTTGCCATTGCCAGATAAGTCTTACCAGTACCTGCCGGACCAACCCCGAATACTATCATATCCTTATCAATTGCTTCCACGTACTTTTTCTGTCCTAATGTTTTCGCCTTAACTGGCTTTCCATTCGTTGTATGACAGATAATATTGGAATCTGAAGCAAGTGTAGACACGGCTTCTTCTTCCCCTGTCTTAGATAACGATATCGCATAATTCACATTCTGATCGGTAATTTCTTCTCCTTTGTCTGCCAGTGCAACCAGCTGTTCAATCACCGAAACAGCACGTTTTACACTGCCCTCGGATCCCGTGATACGAAGCTTATCATCCCGCAGTACAACTGCCACATGATATGCCTTTTCCAAATTCTTAATATTCCGGTCAAACTGTCCAAACACAAGCTGGATCTGATCTGCCGGAACTGTAATTGTCTCATAATACGCACTCATAAATTATCCCTATTCCTCAATTTTCCTGTATCGTTGGTTCTGCAATCGTAAAGGTCTCCGGTACGCCTATGACCTCCCTCACGATCAGACTTCCAGATGCGGTACATTCTCCTGCTTTACATTCTATTTTAACATTATTTTCCAGTATTTCCACCCCTTTTTTCTTCAGTTCTTCGATATATTTTTGCAGAAGCTGTTCCTGCTTCTTCCGGGCTTCTTCCTCTGTATAAGTCTTTGTTTTATACTCCGGTTTGTAATACCTTGTCACCATTACCGACAACGGCAGATAATACGCATTTCCAATATGAAAGGTATGTGTGGTTGATACCTGTTCATAGTCCTCCATAGATTTTGGCTGATACAATGTTTTTACATTTGTTCCAAGCTGGACAGAAATTCCTGTCTTTTTCTGTTTCCCTTGTTGTTTCTCTGTGTAATCAAGCGGAAATGTCTGTTGATACTGGTATTTCGTCTGACCATAGACAATCCCATCCGCAGCTACATAATTTGTTTCAATCAATTCCTCATATTCGTTATAAATATTCACTACACCGGTAATCAAAATGTCACCTTTTTTTACTTCATCACCCGGCTTCACAAGTTTTGTTCCACTTTTGGCAAGGAGATCCACTACCATTCCATCTTTCACAGCCACAATATTACACGGCGTATCATATGTTTTTATTTCCTCCTTCTCCACTGTTTCCACAAAACGCACAACCAGCCGCGTACCAATTACCTCACAGGTAATCCAGGCAATTTTGTCATATTGCATCCGGAGTGCTTTCTCCAGATCAACAATCGATATATCTGCCCGCCTGGTACCAATCGAAACCAGATTTTCACTCATATACGTTACAATTTCTTCTTCTGTGTATACAGATGTTCCCTCCACATCAATATGCCAGATAAATAAGGACGAATAAAATATAATTCCCGCACATACAAGCAGACTGATCAAAAAAGCAATCCGTTTTTTATATTTCTTTACAAAAGGATACATACCTGTCTCGGTTACAATACTACAGCTTACCTGACATTTGTCCTGTAACTTTTCAATCTGTCTCCATTTTTTGTATGATATCGTTGCAAAAACGCCTGTCTTATCTCGGATTACATCAGAAAATTCAACATTGTTATGTTTACAGATATTTAAAAAACGTTCCACTTCCCATCCGGTTATATGTATGACACAGCGATGTACAACACATACATCTGATAATTTACGCATGTGCATCCACCCCCTCCGTCTTCCATCGAACTGCTTCTATATTTCCACGCACCGTAATCTCTGTTTCATCAAACGAAGCAATCCGAAGTCCCGTTCCTTCAATGGCCAGCATATGTTTTCTGCACTGAAGAAGTACCTGTTCCGGATCAAAGCTTACAATCTGTCGATATCCATCTACATGTACACATGTCTGTTCATAAAAATGCACCTGTGTCATTGTTTATCTCCGGATTCGTTTCACTTCAATATATGCACAGATTAATTTCTTTATGAATTTTATCTGTTTCTGCATAGGTTTTATGTAATTAAAAAAGGTGCTACTATAAATATAGTAACACCTTATCACGTCTGTATTATTTGAACTTGCGCTTTCTAGCTGCCTCAGACTTCTTCTTACGCTTTACGCTTGGCTTCTCGTAATGCTCTCTCTTACGAATCTCCTGCTGAATACCGGCTTTCGCACAGTTTCTCTTGAATCTACGAAGAGCGCTATCTAAAGTCTCATTCTCTTTTACGATTACGTTTGACATACTTCTCTCACCCTCCCTCCAGTTGTAAAATATCTCGTGTTTGTGCGTTTCATAAACAACTGTTTGGGTATTTACCAAATTGCACAAGTTAGATTATAACACATAAATCAAATTCGTCAACCAAAAATTGAAATTTATTGTCACGAATTTACATTTTTTCTTATTTCACTTCATCTCTGCTTGAGAAGATGTGATCAATCAGACCATATTCAAGTGCCTGATCCGCTGTCATCCAGTTATTACGATCGGTATCACGCTCGATTTCTTCCATAGACTTGCCTGTATTGGCACTTAAAATACGATTTAAACGTTCCTTTGTACGAAGGATATTATCCGTTGCAATCTTCATATCCGTTGCCTGATTGTGTCCCGGAAGACCACCCAGTGGTTGATGAATCATGATTTCTGAATTCGGAAGTGCAATTCTCTTCCCCTTTGTACCACCTGCCAGAAGGAATGCTCCCATGCTGGCTGCCATACCAACACAGATGGTTGATACATCGCACTTAATATAATTCATTGTATCGTAGATACCAAATCCGGCTGATACAGATCCTCCCGGACTGTTGATATAGAGACTGATATCCTTGGAAGGATCCTCAGACTCCAGAAACAGAAGCTGTGCAATAACCAGACTTGCGGTTGTATCATTTACTTCATCTGCCAGAAAGATAATTCTCTCCTTTAATAATCTTGAATAAATATCGTATGCTCGCTCGCCTCTGCTTGTCTGCTCTACGACGGTAGGTACTAATGCCATATTATGTTCCTCACTTTCTGTTTATGTCTAAAATCTATGAAAGCTGTACTTCTGCTTCCTTGATTCCCTCTGCAAGTGCATCCTTGATGCCTGCTGGATTCTTACCACCTGCCTGTGCCATGTTCGGACGACCACCGCCGCCACCACCGACCATCGGTGCAATCTTCTTGATGATGTTTCCGGCATGTGCACCAGCCTTCACTGCATCATCCGTTGCCATAACGATCAGGTTTACTTTATCTCCCATATCGGAGGCTAAGATAACTACACCGGATGCAATCTTTGCCTTCATCTCATCACCGAGATTACGAAGTGCATTCATATCAACACCCTTTACAGACACCGGAAGCACCTTATAAGCACCAACTGCAACTACATCAGACAATACATCTCCGACAGCAGCCTTTGCCATCTTATCCTTAAGCTTCTCATTCTCAGACTGCAGCTGCTTGATTTCTGCAAGCATGCCCTCAATCTTCTCTACCAGATTTGCCGGCTCTGCCTTTGCTGCTGCACTTGCCTGTTTCAATGTATTCTCCAGATTATGATAATATGCAAATGCACCGCGGGAAGTAAGTGCCTCAATACGACGAACACCCGCTGCAACACCTGCCTCAGACACAATCTTAAAGGTTGCAATCACACCTGTCTTTTCTACATGTGTACCACCACAAAGCTCGATGGAGAAATCCCCCATATTGACGACTCGTACAGTCTCGCCATACTTCTCGCCAAAGAGTGCCATCGCGCCTGTTTTCTTTGCTTCCTCCAGAGTCATAACCTTCGTTACAACCGGAAGATCCTCGGCAATCTTCTCATTGACGATAGCTTCTACCTGCTCAATCTCTTCTTTGCTAAGTGCCTGATTATGTGTAAAGTCAAACCGGAGACGATCCTGATCTACATAAGAGCCTGCCTGTTCTACATGTCCGCCAAGAACCTTCTTCAAGGCCTTCTGCAGCAAATGTGTTGCAGAATGGTTCATACATGTATGCAGACGCTTGTCTGCATCGACAGAAAGCTTTGCTATATCTGAAAGGTTAATCTCTCCATTTTCCACATAACCGATATGTGCGATCTTTCCACCGACAACCTTGATCGTATCCTTAACGATAAACTTACCAGTTTCTGTCTCGATCACACCGGCATCTCCACACTGACCACCCATGGTTGCATAAAATGGTGTTTCTTTGACAAGAATGGAACCATTTTCACCTTCGGAAAGGCTGTTTACCACAGCATCCTCACCTGCAATTGCCACGATCTCAGATTCATGTGTCAGTCTGTCATAACCAACAAACTCCGTTGTGATTGCGACATCAATCTGCTCATAAACTGTCGCATCAGCACCCATATAGTTTGTTGTCTTTCTTGCTTTTCTTGCACGTTCCCGCTGCTCCTGCATGCACGCCTTAAAGCCTTCCTCATCTGCAGAAAATCCGGACTCTTCCAGAATCTCAACCGTCAGATCAAGAGGGAATCCATAAGTATCATACAACTTAAATGCATGCTCGCCAGAGAGAGTTTTCTCTCCCTTCGCTTTCATATCTTCTACATAACCATTCAGGATAGAAAGTCCCTGATCGATTGTTTTGTTGAAGTTTTCTTCCTCCGTATTTAAGGTTGCGAAAATATGCTCCTGCTTTTCAGCAAGCTCCGGATAAGCATCCTTTGACACTTCGATTACTGTCTTGGAAAGCTCTGCTAAGAATGCCCCCTTGATACCAAGCAGTCTGCCATGTCTTGCCGCACGGCGAAGCAGACGACGAAGCACATAGCCACGGCCTTCATTCGATGGCAGAATACCATCGGATGTCATAAATGTAACCGAACGGATATGATCGGTAATAACACGAATGCTGACATCTGTATTCGCGTCCTCCTCGTATGTAACGCCTGCCATAGAACATATCTTGTCACGGAGTGCCTTGATCGTGTCTACGTCAAAGATAGAATCCACATCCTGTACAACCACTGCCAGACGCTCAAGTCCCATACCGGTATCAATATTCTTCTGCTCAAGCTCTGTATAATTATTGTGGCCATCGTTATCAAACTGGGTAAATACGTTGTTCCATACCTCCATATAACGGTCACAGTCACAGCCAACGGTACAGCCAGGCTTACCACAGCCATATTTCTCTCCGCGGTCATAATAAACCTCAGAACATGGACCACAAGGGCCTGCGCCATGCTCCCAGAAGTTATCTTCCTTACCGAAACGGAAGATACGATCCTTATCCACGCCGATTTCCTTGTTCCAGATATCAAACGCCTCATCATCTTCAAGATAAACAGACGGGTACAGACGATTCTTATCCAGACCGACAACCTCTGTCAGGAATTCCCATGTCCAGTGAATTGCATCGTGTTTGAAATAGTCGCCAAATGAAAAGTTTCCAAGCATCTCGAAGAATGTACCATGTCTTGCTGTCTTACCAACATTCTCAATATCACCGGTACGGATACATTTCTGACAGGTTGTCACACGTCTGCGTGGTGGAATCTCCTGTCCTGTAAAATAAGGCTTTAATGGTGCCATACCGGAATTGATCAAAAGCAGACTGTTGTCATTGTGTGGAATCAGCGAAAAGCTGTTCATCTTCAAATGTCCCTTGCTCTCAAAAAACTCCAAAAACATCTTACGCAATTCATTCACGCCGTAATTTTTCACGTCAAATTTCCTCCTGATTTTTCGCATCTTTATTCTTTCGGATTTTCTTTCCTACCATAATTCCAAGGCCTGCACAAACAAGCATTGACAGGAACTTAATCACATAAACCAGTAACTCACTCCATACATGTACCATAGTTTACCCTCCAATTATGAATCTTTCAACATTTTTTTAAAAAAACATGTGCGGCTTCCAGTATGACAGGCTGCTCCAACCTGTTCTACACGTGCCAGAATCGTATCGTTGTCACAATCCAGATACAGACTCTTCACATATTGATAATGTCCACTTGTTTCGCCTTTTAACCACAGGCTTTGCCGGCTTCTGCTAAAATATGTCATGCATCCGGTTTCCAACGTCTTGTTATACGATTCTTCGTTCATATAAGCAAGCATCAGCACATCACCTGTCTCATCATCCTGTACAATTGCCGGTATCAAACCAGATTCATTTAGTTTGAACTCTGAAAAAGGAATGGTAGCGATAAGCGGTTTATATCCAATCTTTTTATTATCCATGTTCTATTGTTCCTCCTGCTTATGCCTTACAAGCTTCCCTTGGTCGAAAGCACCTGACCGGAAAGCCGGCTGTCAAACTGTGTTGCCTCATCTAATGCCTTTGCAAACGCCTTAAACGCAGCCTCAATGATATGATGGTCATTCGAACCGGCAAGCTGTTTGATATGCAGGTTCATCATTGCTGAATATGATACAGCATAGAAAAATTCCTTCACCATCTGTGTATCAAAGTATCCAACCTGTGGTGTCGATAGCTCCAGATCATACACCAGATATGGACGTCCGGACAAATCCAATGCGGAAAGCACCAATGTCTCATCCATCGGAAGCATAAAAGAACCAAAACGCTTGATTCCCTGCTTATCTCCGACCGCTTTTGCAATCGCCTGTCCAAGCACGATTCCGGTATCCTCGATCGTATGATGGCTGTCCACAAATAAATCCCCGGTCACCTTACAATTCAGATCAAAAAATCCGTGTTTTGCAAAGCTCACAAGCATATGATCAAAAAATCCAATTCCTGTATCTACCTTTGCATAACCGCTTCCATCCAGATTCAATTCCATCTGGATATCCGTCTCATTTGTTTTTCTCGATACAACGCCTACACGATTTGCCATATGCAATACCCCCTGTTATTTCTCAAATCGTACCTTAATTGAATTTGCATGTGCCGTCAGATACTCAGCCTCTGCAAAATCGATAATATCCTGATGAACTTCCTCTAACGCTTCTCTGGAATAGTAAATAATGCTGGACTTCTTAATGAAGTCATCTACAGAAAGCGGTGAAAAGAACTTTGCGGTTCCGTTCGTTGGAAGTACATGGTTTGGTCCGGCAAAATAATCACCAAGTGGCTCGGAAGAGTAACTGCCAAGGAAGATTGCTCCCGCATTCTGAATCCGTGTCATCGTATCAAACGGATTTGCTGTCACAACCTCCAGATGCTCACTCGCAATCTCATTTACCGTATCAATTGCATCCTGCATCGTATCCGCAACCAGAATATATCCATAATTATCCAGTGATTTCTGAATGATATCCTTTCTGGATAATTTCTTTACGAATCCATCCACTTCCTCGCTGACCTTCTTGGCAAGATCTTCTGAGGTCGTAACAAGAATCGCAGATGCCATCTCATCATGTTCTGCCTGGGACAGCAGATCTGCCGCAACATATCTTGCATTGGCTGTCTCATCGGCAAGCACCATAATCTCACTTGGACCGGCAACCGAATCAATGCTGACATGTCCGAATACACACCGCTTTGCAAGTGCAACAAAAATATTTCCGGGACCAACGATCTTATCTACCTTTGGGATGGATTCTGTTCCATATGCAAGCGCCGCGATTGCCTGTGCACCGCCGGCCTTATAAACTTCATCCACACCGGCTTCCTTTGCTGCAACCAGTGTTGTCGGATACACCTTTCCCTCCGCGTTGCAAGGAGTTGTCATTACGATTTTTCCAACGCCTGCAACCTTGGCAGGGATAACATTCATAAGTACAGAAGAAGGATACGCTGCCTTACCGCCCGGTACATATACACCAACCTTCGCAAGTGGTGTTACCTTCTGACCAAGCAGAGTACCGTTGTTTTCAGAATCAAACCAGCTGTACTGTTTCTGCTTCTCATGATAGGTACGGATATTCACGATTGCCTTCCGGATCGTGTCCAAAAGCTTTGCATCTACCTGTGTATATGCCTCTTCAATCTCTGCCTCTGTCACACGGACATTATCCGCATTGATCTTTGCATGATCGAATTTCTCCGTATATTCAAATAATGCCGCATCTCTTCTGTCATGAATATCAGAAACAATATTCTTTACAGTCTCCTCATAGCTTCCGTAATTGTCCGGACTACGCTTTAAGAGATTGGTCAAAATGTCCTTCTTGGTATCTTCTGTCAACTTTACTATACGCATCTTAAAAGCCTCCTTATGTACTACACTTTTATCTAGTGAATTATCTCATTTAAATCATTTAACAGCTTCCGGATTCTATCATGCTCCATCTTGAGACTCACCTGATTGACAACTACGCGCGCAGAAAGCGGACAGATCTCTTCTAAGACCTCTAGTCCATTTTCCCGCAGTGTCGAACCAGTCTCCACGATATCAACAATTACTTCAGACAGATCCACAAGCGGTGCCAGCTCTACTGAACCGTTCAGCTTAATAATCTCAACGGTCTGGTTTTTCTTCTCACTAAAATAATTCTTTGCAATATTCGGATATTTACTCGCAACACGGATAATTTCGTTTTTGGAAAGAAGTTCCCGCGCAGATTCCGGTCCGCATACACACATCCGGCACTTACCAAATCCAAGATCCATAACCTCATACAGATTACGGCCTTCCTCCATAATCGTGTCCTTTCCTACAACACCGATATCCGCCGCGCCATACTCCACATACGTCGGCACATCCGATGCTTTCGCTAAGAAAAAGCGGATTTTGTGCTCCTCATTTGTAAAAATCAATTTTCTTGTATCCGGGTCCTTTGCCTCTTCACAGGTGATGCCCATCTGTTCAAACATCGCAAGTGTCTTCTTGGCAAGACGCCCCTTTGCCAGTGCAAATGTTAAATAACGCATAGTCTCTCCTTAATATTCTGTAATCTTGTCCGCAGCCTCAAAGTAACACAATTTTGCAAAATGCATCTTATGCGCATAATCAATATATTCCTGCAGATCATGCCGTTTGGACATCCGGACAAGCTCTACCTTCTGATTTTCGGTGCGCAATTTACATGCATATGCGATTGCTTCCTTCTGATCTTTCTCCTTATACAGGACAAGTACATTGGAATAATCAAGTGCAACGTCGATCTTATTTCGGGCGATTGCACTCATCAGATCATCGACATAAATCGCAAATCCAACGGATGGAGCCTTCTTACCAAACTTCTCCATCAGGTTGTTGTAACGCCCCCCCTTAACGATTGCATCTCCCGTTCCATATGTATAACCGCGGAACACGATTCCGGTATAATAATTAAAGCGGTTGATCATAGACAAATCAAAACTTACATATTTTTCATAACCATAGCTTGTCAGTGCGGTATATACCTTGCGCATACGGGCAATCGCTTCTAACGATGCCGTATTTGTTACAAGCTTTTCTGCATGGTCAAGCATATCTTGTCCGCCAAACAGACTCTCAAAGCTTTTCAGTGCAGCCTTGCGTTCCTCCGGAATTTCCAGCGTGTTCACAAACTCAGTCAAGCCAAAGAAATTCTTTGAATGGATGTATTCCTTGATTCGCTGTTCTGTCTCATCATCCAGGCCAGCCTCCTCGATCATGCCCTTGAAAAACTCGACTTCACCGATCTCAATCTGGAACTCCTTTAAGCCAGTCGCAAGCAGACAATGAATCACACAGGCGATAATCTCAGCATCGGCAGCAGAACTGTCATCATTAATCAATTCTCCACCAATCTGCGTAAACTCAGATAGCTTACCCTGATGCTGGTGTGTATTTAAAAATGTATTTCCCGCATAGCACAAACGGATTGGAAGCTGTTCTTCCGGATAATATTTTGCCACACAGCGGGCAATGCTCGGTGTGATATCCGGACGCAGTACTAAAGTATTGTTATTGCGGTCAAAAAACTTATACATCTCATTGGAAGATGCAGACCCCTTGTCCATATTGAAAATATCAAAATATTCAAAACTTGGTGTATCAATATCCTGATAACTGTAAAGTTCTAACACATGATGAATCTGTGAAATCACTTTCTTTTTTTTCTTACACTCGGCATCATAGATATCCCGGACACCCTCGGGTGTATGTAATAACTTTTCGTTCAAAACCAGCTCTCCTTTTATATCTCATTTCTAACGACATACAAAGTCTAGGATATTATACTGCATTTCTATGGAAAATTCAAAGTTTTTCCAATGTTTTTTCATCCAAAAAAGAAAACAGAACATTTGTTTGCATTTTTTTGTGTTCTATGCTATCATGAATATAGTTTTTAATTAAAAGAAAGGGGATATGTTATGGCAAATCGAAAACTGACAGATAAACAGAAAGAAATTCTCGATTATCTGAAAGAATGTATCTTACAAAAAGGGTATCCACCTGCCGTGCGCGAGATCTGCGAGGCAGTTCATTTAAAATCTACCTCTTCCGTTCATGCACATCTGGAATCATTGGAGGAAAAAGGATATATACGCAAAGATCCAACCAAGCCACGTGCAATTGAAATCTTAGATGACGAGTTTAATCTCTCCCGGCGGGAAGTCGTCAACGTGCCGATTGTTGGTACTGTTACCTGCGGGGAGCCAATTCTTGCTGAGCAGAATATTCAGGGGTACTTCCCAATTCCGCCAGAGTATCTGCATGCAAACGGAAAGAACACATTTATGCTGAAGGTCAAAGGTGACAGTATGATCAATGCCGGTATCTTTGATGGTGACTTAGTGATGTGCGAGGAAGCACAGACGGCAAAAAATGCAGAGATGGTAGTTGCCCTGATTGATGATTCCGCAACCGTAAAAACCTATTACAAGGAATCTGGTTACTACCGTCTACAGCCAGAGAACGATACCATGGATCCAATCATCGTCCAGGATGGAGAACTCCAGATTCTTGGTAAAGTCATCGGATTATTCCGTACATTTTAGAGAACGTCAATATCAGCCATATTACATAAAAAGACAGATCCCATATTTATAGAATCTGTCTTTTTATATGTTTCTTTTTATATGTTTCTTCTCATCAGACTGCTAACTGAATATAAAATCACAATAAATCCCCTGTTTATCTTCTTTGCATGTAATAAACCGATACCGTACACATCTGCCCTCGTTAAAGCGCACATAAAAAGTCGAATAAGGACTTGCAATCTTCCCCTGCAGTTCATAAAAAACTGTTGCTGCTTTCTCCACAGAAAATGACTGTAATTTCATATTGATTGCAAATTGTTTGAAATGTTCAGTAACTGAAAAACTTTTGATTTCTTTTATACTATCCACAATGTCACAAAGTTTTTGCTGCAGTTCCGGTCCCGATTGTAGCTGAACCTTGCTCATGTATGCATTCATAATTTTATACATAGCAGGTACTCCATTTCTCTTTAGTATTTTTGCTTATCCGGTATACGGTTATGTATCTCTTTAAACTCATCAAAATGCTGGATAAATAATTTGACTACCTTCGGATCAAAGCTCTTTCCAGACAGACGTATGATCTCATCAAATGTATCCTCCAACGACCAGCCCTTTTTATAGTATCTGTCGGAGGTCAATGCATCAAATACATCACACACCGCCATCAGACGGCTGATATAGGCAATCTCTTCGCCCTTCATGCCAAGGTATCCGGTGCCATCCCAGCGCTCATGATGTTCCTTTGCAAGAATACATGCCAGATGCATCAATTCACCCGGGCATTTCTCCAGAAGTGCTTCACCATACAAAACATGGTTCTTCATAATCTGATATTCCTCGTCCGTCAGCTTATCCGGTTTATCAAGGATTTCCTCACTGATCATAAGCTTGCCGATATCGTGCATCATGGATGCCGTCGATACCATTTCCACATATTCATCATCAAATCCGGATGCTTTCGCCAATACACGCATATACGCCGCCACGCGCTTGATATGTTCTCCGGTAAATTTCGATTTACTCTCACTGATCTCCGCAAATGAGAATATAAGTCCTGTCTGGTTGTCCTGCATCGTGACCGCCATATTGATTGCGGAATTGATCATCATGGAATTCCGCTGTACAATAAAGTATGCAGCTACCGAAAGTCCAAATACAACAACAATTTGCGGAACTACATACGACATCATAGCATCTTCAAACGACTCACAGGGAAATCCAATAAAGATGTCAGAAAACCTATATGCAAAATAATTAGATCCAACAATACCGCATGACATCAGAAGCGATGCAAACAACACCAGCGTCTGGTTATAATAAAGCGATGCCATGAGGATCGGAAACAACATAATCGGATAAGCATACGTTGACAGCAGTGTCAGCATCATTGTTGCGATCAGACAGACACAGATAATGACGATATGCTTCGTCACAGGTGCATGATCAAATTTTAATATATTGATGATCAAAGTTGGAATCAACGCAATAAAAACTGCAGACGCAAAGAATACAATCAATACAGATTCATCTATATCTGTAACAAAATAACAATAAACAAATGTAAGTGCAAGAATCGCAACAATCACGCGCATACATTTGGCAGAAATCTGATTAACTTTACTGTAATTATCCTGGATCAGCTTTTCCTTATTATTCAAATTAATACTCCCCCGGTTGTAAAAACTCTCCATCCCTCCAGATATTATCTAAATCATAGAAGGATCTCTCTTTTTCTGAAAATACATGAATAATTATATCATAATAATCCAGCAAAATCCATCCTCCATTTGCATATCCTTCCCGATTTTTCATCTCAGCACCGGCTTCCCGCATCGCATGTTCCACATTATTGCACATAGCCTGCACCTGATTGCGGTTTGAACCGTCAGCTATCACCAGATAATCGCACATGGAAGAAATCTCTGATATCCGGATGATGCGGATATCATTTCCTTTTTTATCATCAAGTGCCTTTACTATTGTTCGAAGATATTTATTTTCACTCATCCCCTGTCTCCTTACAGTTCCATGTTATGCACCACATAAAAATCATACGTTTTCTGTGTCATATAGTCCATCTCTGTCGTTGTCCTGTTCAGATAATCCAACGTGTTCTTTAATATATGAATCACACAGGCATCCAGATCGGTAAATGCTTCCTTCCGGATTTCTTCCATCTCCGGGAGCATCTTCCGGTTTGGTTCAATATAATCAGCAACAAAAATAATCTTATCCATCAGCGTCATGTTTGGGCGGCCGGTTGTATGATACGTGATTGCATCTAAAATCACCTGATCAACGACATCGTATTTATATCTTGCATAATACGCGCCAAGCTTCGCATGCAGCATATCCGGATTCTTCTCCTCGTACTTACTGACCGGAAGTCCATGTTTTCTCGCTTTCTCCAGTTTTGTCTTTGTTGGAAGTCCCTTCGCACAGTCATGCAACAGGCCTGCCACACGTGTTTTCTTCACATCTTCTCCATGCACCATCGCCAGACAGGCTGCCGTATACTCGACACCAAAGGAATGTGTCAGTCTGGTCGCGCTGATCTTTCCCTTCAATCTTGTTATCATTTTGTCTCTCGTCATCATATCTATCTTCTCCCAGCCTCCTGCTTATAAAGTGCATGTGTTTCTATATATCGTAATACCTTGTCCGGCACCAATCCCTGTACAGATTCACCTTTTGCAATCCGTGCACGTACCTCGCTTGATGAAACCGGAACCTGTGGCATCTCCACATAGGATATCCGAAATTCCGGATACTTTGCACAAAAGGTACGGATATATACCTCGACCATGTCCCTCTGTCCGCCTCTTGCAACAACCAGAATCTCACAGAGCTCCGCCAATCGTTCAAATTCATACCACTTGTGTAACTGAAACAGCGAATCGTCACCAATCACAAATTCAATTGTAAGATTCGGATACATCTGTTTTAACCGTGTAAATGTATCCACTGTATATGTGTATCCGTCTCTCTTTAATTCAAAGTCGCTTACCGAAACCTTCGGGAGCTGGTTCATTGCCAGCCGCAGCATATCCAGCCGCATGCTTCCATCCACAATTGCAGCTTTCTCCTTGTATGCCGGAATATGGTTCGGCATACAGACAAGCTGTTCCACCTCCGGCCGCGTTCTTAAGATTGCCTGTGCAATCGCCACATGACCGGCATGTACCGGATTAAATGTCCCTCCGAGAATCGCAATCGTATGAAATTGTTCAAATTTCACATCTTCCATCTTATTCCGGGAGAACGATCTTCGGATCTTTCTTTCTCTTCTTATACAATACAATCTTCTTACCGATGACTTGTACGACCTGACTGTGTGTACGCTCTGCCATCACAGCCGCAATCTCCTTCGGATCATCAAGACAGTTCTTCAACACACCGATTTTTACCAGCTCGCGCTTTTCTAACGCCTCACTGACTGCTGTGCAGACTTCCGGTGTCAGACTTGACTTTCCAATGTTCATGATCGTATCGGCATTCATTGCCAGACTTTTTAGATAAGCTCTCTGCTTACTTGTCATATTCTTTCCTCTTTCCTTTTAACGATAATAATCAAACTCCAGGCCATACAATCTTACGGTGTCTCCCTCTTCAATACCAAGATCTTCAAGCATCTGTAAGATTCCATTGTCCTTCAAAAATCTCTGGAAGAACGCAAAGCCCTTCTCAGACTCCAGATTCGTATAACCAAGCATCTTCTCGATTCGCGGTCCTTCCACCAGAAATACATGCTCTTCTTCCTCTGACTTTGTCACCTCGAATGGAAGTTCCGGATCATCCATAAACTCAACATCCATCTCCGGTGCAAACTCGATTACCTCATCCGGTGCTTCCTTCACTAATTTATTCACATACCACAGCAGCTCTTCGACACCCTTGCCGGATACTGCTGATATCGGGAATACCTTAATTCCCTGTGGTTCATATTCATCCTTCAATAACTGGATCACGGTCTCGTAATCCTCACCGTACAGCGCATCACACTTATTTGCTGCGATGACCATCGGACGGCTTGCCAGTTCTTCATTGTACTGGCGCAGCTCCTTGTTGATTGCCTCGATATCCACAATTGGATCTCTGCCCTCCGTCGATGCCGCATCGACAATATGAATCAGCACCTTCGTACGCTCAATGTGGCGCAGAAATTCGATTCCAAGTCCAACACCTTCCGATGCACCCTCAATAATACCCGGAATATCTGCAATCACAAAGCCCTGCTTCTCTCCAAGATCTACCACACCAAGGTTCGGATTCAGTGTTGTAAAATGATAGTTTGCAATCTTCGGTTTTGCATTTGTCACACGGGACAGAAATGTTGATTTACCGACATTCGGGAATCCAACCAATCCGACATCCGCGATCATCTTAAGCTCTAAGGTTACCCAGAGCTCCTTCGCCGGTTTTCCAGGCTGCGCATACTTCGGTGCCTGCATGACCGATGTCACATACTGGCGGTTTCCTTTTCCGCCTCTGCCACCCTTTAACAGCGTCACAGGCTCTGTCTTGTTCGACATATCGAGGATAACTTTTCCGGTTTCTGCATCCTTTACAACCGTACCCGCCGGAACCTTCAGTATAATATCCTTTCCGTTGGCACCATGGCAGTTTCTTTTTCCGCCTTCTTCTCCATCCTGTGCCACATATTTACGCACATGACGGAAATCCGTAAGCGTATTTAATCCGGGATCTACCACAAAGATAACATCGCCGCCATCGCCGCCATCGCCGCCGTCCGGACCGCCATCCGGCACATATAATTCCCGGCGGAATGACACATGACCGTCGCCGCCTTTTCCTGATCTTATAAATATTTTCGCTCTATCTGCAAACATGGGACGCCCTCCCTCATAAATACGATTACCAAATTAACTCTTAAATCCAGAAAAAGCCGGGATATAACTCCCGGCTCTTCTAGTGTTTTCTTACTCAGCTGACTCAATAGGGTATACAGAAGCCTGCTTCTTATCTCTACCCTTTCTCTCGAAACGTAAAACACCATCTACAAGTGCAAATAATGTGTCGTCTCCGCCGATACCAACGTTTACACCAGGATGAATCTTAGTTCCACGCTGTCTGAATAAAATATTACCAGCCTTTACAAACTGTCCGTCTGCTCTCTTGGCGCCAAGTCTCTTAGACTCTGAATCTCTACCGTTCTTAGTAGAACCAACACCCTTCTTATGAGCAAAGAACTGTAAATCCATTCTTAACATAGTCGTTACACCTCCTTGTAGTGTACTTGCAAATACTTCTTTCCGTATTCCTTTTCGATATTGGTAAGTCCCATATCCAAGGCCCGGATCAATAATTGTCCTTGTTCATCGCCACTCGATGAAAACTTAAACTTTATGCTTCCGGAAGAATCCTGCTCACATGCACACGCATTCTCTGTGAGTGCATCCACAGCATTCACTGTATTGATAACAAGTGCTGATACCGAAGCACAGATAATATCTTTGCCTGCGTTCTCATAACCTGCATGTCCACTTACCGAAAACCCACGGTAAGTCTTGTCCGGATACATATAAAACACTGCCTGTATCATAGTCTCAATTAAGCGTTGATTGCTTCAATCTTAACCTGAGTAAACGGCTGTCTGTGACCCTGCTTCTTATGATAGCCAGTCTTTCTCTTGTACTTGTAAACAACAACCTTCTTACCTTTACCTTCGCCAAGAACAGTTGCCTTTACAGAAGCGCTCTTGCAAGCATCTCCACAAAGTACATCTTTGTCAGTATTCACTGCAACTACGTCGAATGATACCTCTGAGCCTTCCTCAGCATTAAGCTTCTCTACCTTAATGATATCTCCTTCAGCTACCTTGTACTGCTTTCCGCCTGTTGCTATAATTGCGTACATATGGTTTCCTCCTATTATCATTACTCGCCAGTTTCGGTGCTGCATGATTGCAGACTTGTACCCCACTGTGCGGCACACTCGTATATATTAGCATCTGATTGTATGCTTGTCAACACAAAAATATAATATTTTGTATTTTTTATGTTAACCTATTTGATTTCTGAAAATACCTCGTGCAATGCACGTTTTCCTTTTTGTCTCGTCAGCTCGACAAGTCCAAGCTTCGTCATATCCACCACAGTCGTCCGGACCGGATCCATACGCACATATTCTGCCAGCTTCTTTATAAGCTCCTGATTGTGAGTCTCTTCCTTCATGTTGATGAAATCAATCATCACGATACCAGAGATATTCCGCAGCCGGAGCTGCCTTGCAATTTCCTTTGCCGCTTCGATATTGATCTTTAAAAACTGTTCTTCCGCATTTTTCCCTTTGATTGACTTTCCGCTGTTGACATCGATCACCGTCATTGCTTCCGTCGGTTCGATCACCAGATATGCCCCGGACTTTAAATAAGCCCTCTTTGAGAGTGTCTTCTCAAGCAGACCTGCAAGCGAATACCGAAGCGTAAGCGAATATTCATCCGTATAAAGAGGGATCCCCGGGATTGCCTCGGTTACCTCCAGGATATCTGTCACGATTTCCATCTCCTGCAATGCATGCAGCCGGCGGATATCTTTGATATATTCCACTTCTGTATGATACAGACAGGTATATTGTGTCGCATATTCCGACTTTTTCATGATGGAATAAAGCAGTCTCGCCTGCTCTTCGATCTCATGTTCAATCACTGCATCCTCCGCATGCTCTGCCTGCGTCCGGATAATTCCGCCGATATCAAGTTTTTTTATCCGTTCGGTCTCTGCCGTATTCCCCTCTGTCAGATAGAGCTGTGCATCTTTCTCTGCGGCAAGCAGTTTCTGCATCAAGATTTTTAGTTCCTTTTTTCTGACGCTGTCTGCAATCTTAGAAGAAACGCCGACCGGTGCAAAAAGTGTTGTTACCGCGTAGTCTCCCTGCAATGAAACATCCGTTGTCACCGCATAACGTTTCGTCTTGATCTTATCGCGCACAATCTGCACCGTTACCAGATCACCAACCTTTAATTTCTCTCCGTGGTAATCGTCCATCGACAGATAGCAGCTCTCGCCTTTTTTTATATCCACGAACGCCGCATTGATATTCGGTGAAAGATTTGAAACTCTCGCCCGGTAAACATTTCCAAGGATACTACCATCCTCGTAACACCGGATTTCCATCGCTTTTCCGTCCTCAAACAGGATGCCAAGCTTCCGTTTATTCAATTCGGTAAAAACAAATTGTTTCATAATCACTCTAATCTACATGCTGTAACATGCAGCATATCGTTCAAAATCTTGTTCCACTTGCAGAAAGCGGCTGTAAGTCCTCTTTCTCGCCCATGTAGGTCTCCAGCCGGTGAATCCGGTAATCGTACCGGTTAAACGAAACGCCAGCCACCTCGCACATTGCCTCCGCGACAAGCTCCGGCTTTAAATTATCCTTGCTTCCGGATGCAAGCAGCATATAGATGCCATCCCTATATTCCCTGACCCCGTAGATCAGCGGGCGGATATCTGTCAGTTGCTCTTTGGATTTTGTCTTCTTGACGATCTCAACCTTTTCTTTTTCCGCAAATGCAGGCAATGCCTGTAAAAGCTCCGGCATCGTATCGTTTTCACATTCCTCGTTTTTATAAATATAATAATCGGACGCAGTCACGATTGCCATCGACGGCTTCGCATTTTCCGGAAGCTCAATGACATCTAACACCTGGATCTCCGGTGGCATCGTCGCATTCAGACGTGCCATCATATCCTCGGTCGTCGTCACACTCTCAAACTCTCCGTCAAAATACTCGCCCTCCGACGTCATACCAAGCGGCATCGGCGCTGCAAAGGAGATCATCTGATGTGGTGAAAATCCTTTGGAATATGAGACATCCAGCTTTGCCCGCCGAATTGCCTTCTGGAAAAACCGCATAATATCAAGATGTCCAATAAACCGGAGGCTTCCAAGCTTGGTATATTTAATTCTTAGCTTCAAAGCAAACACCTCCTCCATATGTGGCAGATCCACAACCAGAACATTGCATGCGGCAGTTGCCGGTTGTCTTCCCTTCCTGTGCCTTATGCCACTCCTGTAACAGGAACCGACGGCTTACCCCGACATCTAAATGTTCCCACGGGAACACTTCATCATCCGGTCTTTTTCTCGCAGTATAAAATTCAATATCAACACGATGGTTCGCAAATGCATTTTCATACCGCTGCATATCAAAAAACTCTGTCCACGCATCAAAGATACCGCCCTGTTCATACACATCTAAAATTGCCGCACCAAGTCTCCGGTCACCTCTTGCAAGCACACCCTCTAAGATTGAGATTCCGGCATCGTGATACGAAAACTTCAGACTCTTCTGGTTTCTCTGTGCCCGGAAAGAATCCTTTACATATCTTGCCCGGCGTGTAAATTCGTCCGGCAGGATCATCGGCGCCCATTGGAACGGTGTAAATGGCTTCGGCACAAAATACGATGCCGAAGCATTGATCATGACACGCCCATTTCGTTTCTCCTTTGGCACATTGTCAAAATACACCTCAGAGATACGTTCTGCCAGATCTGCAATACCATACAGATCCTCATCCGTCTCGGTTGGGAGTCCGAGCATGAAATAAAGCTTGACCTTATCCCAGCCACCAAGAAACGCCTGTCTGCTTCCTTCAAGCAGATTTTCATCTGTAATTCCTTTGTTAATAACATCACGCAGGCGCTGGGTTCCGGCTTCTGACGCAAATGTCAGAGAGGACTTTTTGATATCCTGCACCTTGCTCATGACATCGAGTGAGAAGGCATCAATACGAAGCGATGGCAGCGACACATTTACATGATCCGTATCACGTAATGTAATCAGATAATTAAGCAGTACATCAAGATCCTCATAATCACTGGAACTAAGCGAGCTTAACGAAATCTCCTCATATCCGGTATTATCGAGCATCGTCCGGGCATATGCTTTCAACATCTCAACATTTTTCTGCCTCGTCGGACGGTAGATCATTCCTGCCTGGCAAAACCGACAGCCACGGATACATCCACGCATGATTTCCAGGCAAACGCGATCCTGAGTTGCGCGGATATATGGCACAACCGGCTTCATCGGATATGATACATTCTCAAAATCAACGACGACTTGTCGTTTTACCTTCGCAGGTACATCCTCATATTTCGGTACAACCTTCTCGATTGTTCCATCTTCCTGATACGAAACCTCATACATGGATGGCACATAAATACCTGGAATCGAAGATGCTTTCCTTAAGAAGTCTTCCCGGCTCATATCCGAGTGTTTATACTGTTTGTACAGATCAAGCAGTGCATCGTAGCTTGTCTCGCCCTCTCCGATATAGAAGATATCGAAGAAATCCGCCATCGGCTCCGGATTCACCGTACATGGTCCACCACCGATCACGATTGGATGCTCCTTCGTACGTTCCTTCGCAAGCAACGGGATACCGGCTAAGTCAATCACCTGTAATATATTGGTATAGCACATCTCGTACTGAATCGTAATTGCAAGCCAGTCAAACTCTGAGATTGCCGTCTGTGTCTCCAGAGAAAAAAGCGGAATCTGTTCTTTCCGCATGATCGCATCTAAGTCCGGCCACGGACTATACACGCGCTCACAATACACATCCTCTCTACGATTGAACATGTCATATAAGATCTGGATTCCCAGATACGACATGCCAATCTCATAAACATCCGGAAAGCACATGGCAATCCGGACGTCTACCTCACTTAAGTTCTTACGAACCATATTTACTTCATTTCCGATATAACGGGCCGGCTTTTCAATCTGCATCAAAACCCGTTCCGGAAGTGCTAATTTTTGTTCCATTCAATCTGACCTTTATTCTATAATTAGTTCTTAAAGCTGTGGATTGGTGCTGGGATTCTTCCTCCACGATTGATAAATGCATCGCAGGAATACTGGTTTACCGGCATGATTGGAGCATAGCCGAGCAATCCACCAAACTCTGCCTTATCGCCAACTGTCTTTCCGATTACAGGAATGATACGGACAGCTGTTGTCTTCTGGTTTACCATGCCAAGTGCCATCTCATCTGCAATAATACCAGAGATTGTCGTTGCCTTCGTATCGCCAGGGATTGCAAGCATATCCAGGCCAACCGAGCAGACACATGTCATTGCCTCAAGCTTCTCGATTGTAAGGGCACCTGCTTCTACGGCATCTATCATACGCTGATCCTCACTGACCGGGATAAATGCACCGGAAAGTCCACCGACATAAGAGGATGCCATAACACCACCCTTCTTCACCTGATCATTGAGCATGGCAAGTGCCGCTGTTGTACCAGGTGCACCGGAAAATTCCAGACCAATCTCCTCAAGAATTTCACCGACACTGTCGCCAACTGCAGGTGTTGGGGCAAGCGAAAGATCGATAATACCAAATGGCACTCCAAGTCTCGCAGATGCTTCCTTCGCTACAAGCTGTCCAACTCTTGTGATCTTAAATGCTGTTTTCTTAATCGTCTCACAGAGCACTTCAAAATTCTCACCACGAACTGCCTCAAGTGCTGCCTTTACAACACCCGGACCACTAACGCCAACGTTAATGATACAGTCCGCCTCTGTCACACCATGGAATGCACCTGCCATAAACGGATTGTCATCCGGTGCATTACAGAATACAACAAACTTTGCACATCCGATGGAATCCTGGTCCTTCGTAAGCTCTGCTGTCTCCAATACAATTTCACCGATCAGCTTGACTGCATCCATATTGATGCCGGTCTTTGTGGAACCGGTATTGACAGAAGAACAAACCTTTCCGGTTACTGCCAATGCCTTTGGAATAGAACGGATCAAAAGCTCATCAGCCTTTGTCATACTCTTCGAAACAAGAGCAGAATATCCACCGATAAAGTTAACGCCTACCGTATCAGCTGCACGGTCAAGCGTCTTTGCGATCTCAACAAAATCATCGCTTGTCTTACATACACTGCCACCTACAAGTGCAATCGGTGTAACAGAAATTCGCTTATTTACGATTGGAATACCATATTTTTTAGAGATTTCCTCGCCTGTATAAACCAGATCCTTTGCCTTCGTTGTGATCTTGTTATAGATATTATCACAGGTTTCCTTGAGTGTACCGCCCACACAGTCAAGCAGGCTGATACCCATTGTGATCGTACGGACATCAAGATTCATCCGGGAGATCATTGCATTGGTTTCGATTACTTCATTTATGCTAATCATTTGCTTTCCTCCATCCAATTACAGTCTGTGCATCATGTCAAAGATTTCTTCCTGCTGTGCCTTGATCTGCACACCAAGTTCCTCTCCGATACCTACAAGATCCTCCGCAATCTGGTCATGATCCTTGGATGCAGCTTCAGCATTGACAACCATCATCATATTGAAATAGCCGTCTACGATTGTCTGGGCAATATCAAGGATGTTGATATTGTTCTCGGCAAGATATACACACACTTTTGCAATAATACCGACTCTGTCTTTTCCTACTACCGTGATAATTGTTTTCTTCATCTTACTCTTCCTCCGTGTATTGAAATATACTTAAATATCAAGCAGCTCACTGTGTGTATCTCTGTTTGCCACCTGCAAATGGAAATCTCTCACATCGTCTGTGAACGGATTTCCTTCTAACTCTGCCGCAACTGCCGCATAGGCAAGCTCCGGTAAGTTATTTTCCTTTGACAAATGCCCAAGAAAAATAGTTTTTATATGATCATTGAGCACATCACGGATCAGTTTCCCGCCCGCTTCGTTGCACAAATGTCCATAACTGCTTAAGATCCGCTGTTTGGTTGAATACGGATATGGTCCTACCTGCAACATGCGAATATCATGATTTGCCTCCACTAAAAGTGCATCTGCATCTTTGAGTGCCTGTATCATATAACCATCATATCCTCCCATATCGGTCGCAACGGCAATCTTTTTTTCCTCACACAGCAGACTGTAACAGACCGGATCAGCTGCATCATGCCAGGTACTGTACGCCCGGACTTCGATATTACCAACCACAAATGGTTCATCCGGCTTAATGCTATGGAACAATCCATAGTCAAGTGTTCCAAGGCTCGTCGTGTATTTAATTTCCTCTATCGTCGCCTCTGTCGCATAGATCGGAATACCATACGCCCTTGATATTACACCGAGACCGCGTATATGGTCAATATGTTCATGCGTGATCACGATGCCGTTAATGTCTGTAAACGTCCGGTCTACGTCGTGTAACGCATCTGATATTTTTTTCTTGCTGACTCCGACATCAACTAATATCCCAGTATTTTCACTGCCAACGTAGGTACAGTTTCCGCTGCTCCCGCTGGCAATCGTCATCATCTTCATAGTTTATCTCGCAATTCCCTCACTCTCCGGGAATAACACTTTCTTCATTTTCTCTTTTAAAAATGTGGAATCCTTCCATCGACCAAGCTTCTTCGTCCGTTGCATCATTGCCTCGCCAAAAAGTTTCTCCATGAACTTCACGAGGTTCGGTGTGCCAACCGCACGGATCTTGACCTTGTTACCTTCAAACTGTAAATCAATCACCTTGTTCGCAACCTCTTCAAGATAAATGATGCGGATCTTCAATCCAAATCCTTTCTCCGTTCCATCAATCAGCTCACAACCGGCAGCAACCGGAAGCTTCTTTCCTCCAATATCCAAGATCTGATAGATATACGACTGTGCCGACAGATATCCAACACGGATATGATACACCTTTTTTCCATCCCGCACATGCAGTACAAGGTATTCCTTTTTGTATGAAATGCCTAACTGTTCAATGCCTGTCATATACAGCGAATAAAACATCTGATTCGCATTTGGCAGGATGCTCGATGCATAATCGGCCACATCATAGGTTCTATCTGTATATGGCTTTATCACACGTTCCATATAGGCTGCATACGCTGGATCAAGCTGTTTCGAATTCCTTCGATCCCGTTTTTCTGCGATATAGTTTTGCACTGTGTCACCAATCGCCGCAAACGGCCTTCGGATAAAATTCTCCTCATCCGCCACAAACTTGCAGATTCTTGCAACAAGATGTCCCTCTGGAAACACTTCATAACCACCTGCGGTACAGGCAATCACCAGATTCCTTCTCTGATTAATATAGACATTCTGTCCAAATACGCCATTGAACAGCCATGCGCCATCCTTTAAACACCATATCTGATATCCATATCCCTTCGTGAGTGTCGTATCCTCAAACTCCACATGCGTCTGTGTTGATTCGCGGATCCATGCCCGGCTTAAAAGCTGGATGTGTTTTCCATCCCGGATGATCGCACCATCATTTAAGTAAAGCTCACCAAGCTTTACCATATCCTGCAAGGAAAGCTTCATGCCCCAGCCGCCCCGTTCAATGCCCTTCGGGCAGCAGTCCCAAGTGATATTATGGATACCAAGCGGTCGGAACAGACGGGATTTCAAATAGGCAAGTAGTGAACATCCTGCACGCTTCACCACGATTGATGCAAGCATATAAGTGTTCAAACTATTATAAGTAAAATCTGTTCCCGGTGCAAAACTCAAATCACTGCCAATAAATGCTTTGCGCCAGTCTTCAGCAAAATACGAGCTTACTTCGTCAAATTTCACCCCTGCTGTCATCGTGAGCAGATGCTTCACTGTAACTTCCTTCATCGCCTTCTTTGTGAAAAGTCCGGTATACTCCGGAAAGATATCAACCAGCTTTTCATCGAGTGTTAACAGCCCCTCTTCTATTGCCAAGCCGACCGCCATGGACGTAACCGATTTACACATGGAAAAGGATACATGTCTATATCCTGCGCTATACGGTGGCACATAATGCTCTGCAACCAATTTTCCGTCCTTTAAGATTGCAATTCCTGCAAGCCCTACCTTCTTATCCTCGGAAAGTGACTGAATAAAATCTTGGGTTTTCGACAGATTGATATTTGCTATAAGTGGATTGCAGACCTTTTTATTTCCTGCCATATACGCAGGCACAAACTCTTTGTTATCATTTCCATGATAGATTGGCAGATTCGACTTTTTCGTCGTTACCATATCATAGAACGAATCCAGTAATTTTAATTTTAAACTGTGTTGTTCCATTGGCAATCCCCCATTTTAGCTTCGTTATGTAAGTCTTACAAAGCTGCATGCATCAATCAGACTGTCCTGAAAACCTTCTGTCTGCGTCAGATCAATAACCTGAAGCTTCTCCCGATATACTTCAAAATCACGGCTCAGTGGTCCGTGAATCAAAAGATCTGTGGCACCGGCAAGTGATGTATTTCCAACCACTTCCAGCTTATCCATGAAATCCTGCGGAAGCATACCAAGATCTATCGCATCCCGCGCATTCAAATAAAAGCCAAATCCACCGGCAATATATACCTTGTCAATATCTCTTGCATGTAGGTCAGCTGTTTTTAGCAGACATTTGATTCCTGCATACACTGCCGCCTTTGCAAGCATGATGGACTGCAGGATTTCTGAGTTGATACTGATTCCGTGAATCACAATACCTCCATCCAGAAACTCCTCTGCCAGTGTACCGTTTGCATGAATCTTCTCTAGTCTCCTGCCAAGCGCAATCGCTTCAAGCAGACTGTTTCCATAGGCATGCTGTTTTCTCGCACATCCCTCAAATGCCGGTCCACAGGCGGTACTCGTTGCGAAATACTGCTCTCCATCTTTTAAAACCATCTCACCATTTGTACCAAGATCTAAAAACATATATCGTTCCGGCACTTCCGCATTCCTGCTTTTTTCGATATGCATCACGCCTGCAATCACGTCGCCGCCAAGAAAAGCACTGCTGCATCCAGATAAGAATATATTACAATCCTCATCTATGATCTCCGGATATTCATCCTCGACAACCGCCATCTGTTCTTTTGTAAATATCTCCTGTCCAGACACGATCACACTGCCATGCAACGTCGTTGGAAATGGAGCCTCGCCCATATCCGATATATCATACCCGAGCAGAATGGAGATCATCGTCGTATTTCCCGTGATTGCAACAGCATCCAGCTTCACAAGCTCATGTTCCCGTTCGGTATGTTCCACCTGTTTTTTCGTATCTGCAAGCATTTCCTGCAACAGTTCCACGATTGCAGAGACAGCCTGATCGCGCATTTTCACAAGAAAGCTTATATCCCGTTTCACAGTTAAGATTCGATTTATCACGTCACTGCCATACAGACGCTGGGGATTCTTCGTACTCCGCTGTGCAAGCACATCTTTTCCCTCCGCATCGATCAGGCAGCTGTCAATCATGGTAGAACCAAGGTCTACCGCCATATATATGTGTCGCATATTAGAAAATCGCCTTCGGTTTCTTTTCAATCGGGCGATATCCCTGCTCGGAAAGTACGCGCAGAATCTGCTCCTTATGCTCCGGTCCAAATGCTTCAATCGTAATTACAAGTTCCACAGCAGAATTACGATTGATCGTTACAAACTGGTTGTGCTCAAGCTTGATGATGTTTCCGTTTTCTCCGGCAATTACACCTGCCACACGCTGCAATTCACCCGGCTTATCTGGGAGCAATACAGACACTGTGAAGATCCGGCTTCTCGCGATCAGGCCATGCTGTACAACAGATGAGAATGTGATCACATCCATATTACCACCACTTAAGATGCTGACAACCTTCTGTCCCTTCGGTTCAAGGTGCTTGAGTGCTGCAACCGTGAGCAGACCACTGTTTTCTACGAGCATCTTGTGGTTCTCTAACATATCAAGAAATGCTACGATCAGTTCGCTATCCTCAACCGTGATGATATCATCCAGATTCTCCTTCAGATATGGGAAAATCTTTGTTCCCGGTGTCTTTACGGCAGTACCATCTGCAATCGTGTCAACCTTTGGCAATGTCGTCACCTTGTCATTAGCAAGAGATGCTTTGAGGCAGGCTGCACCTGCTGGTTCCACACCAATCACCCTGATATTTGGATTCAGCATCTTGGCAAGCGTCGATACACCTGTAGCAAGTCCGCCACCGCCAACCGGTACTAAAATAATATCAACGAATGGAAGATCCTTTAAGATTTCCATGGCAACTGTACTCTGTCCGGTTGCAACATCCAGGTCATCAAATGGATGGATAAATGTATATCCTTTTTCTTCCGCAAGCTTCAATGCATACTGGCAGGCATCATCATAGACATCTCCGTACAGTACAACCTCAGCTCCATACGACTTCGTACGGTTTACCTTGATAAGCGGCGTAGATGTAGGCATAACGATTGTCGCTTTCACACCATATGCCTTAGCTGCATAAGCAACTCCCTGTGCATGGTTTCCGGCAGAGGCTGTGATAAGTCCCTTCTTACGGTCTGCATCGGACAACGTGCTGATCTTATAATATGCTCCACGAATCTTATATGCACCTGTTACCTGCATATTCTCCGGCTTCAAATAAACTTTATTGCCGCATGACTGTGAGAAAAATTCACTTTCAATCAATCCGGTTGGTTTTGTCACTTTCTTTACAATCTCATACGCCTGCTCAAATTTCTCGAGTGTCAGTTTCTGTTCTGTCTGTGTCTTTTCTGCCATTCTTTTTATCCTTCTTTCCTGTATGTTTCTTCTATCATTGATTTATATTTGCTTGATCATTTCATATCAAACAAATCGTCATCCTTCGGGATGTTCTCGATATTCTCATCAACAAGAATCTCCACATCCGAACGCATATCAAAATCCGCAAACAATGCATTTACATAGCTGTTTGGATCAAACTTCTGCAGATCGTCGATTTGCTCGCCGATTCCGATGTATTTGACCGGAACATTGAGTTCAGACTGAATTGCAATTGCAATACCACCCTTCGCCGTTCCATCCAGCTTCGTAATGATAATACCATTGATTTCTGTCACAGAGCTGAACTGTCTTGCCTGCTCTAACGCGTTCTGTCCGGTCGTTCCATCCAGCACGATCAGAGACTCCACATTTGCCTCCGGATACTCCCGTGTGATGATACGCCGCATCTTCGCAAGCTCATCCATCAGATTCTTCTTGTTGTGCAGACGTCCGGCTGTATCGATTAACAGAATGTCCGTATTCCGGCTCTTCGCCGCTGCAACTGCATCATAGACAACTGCCGATGGATCTGCCCCTTCATTTTGGGCGATAATGTCCACACCAGCACGGTTTGCCCATGTCTTTAACTGGTCGATCGCCGCTGCTCGGAATGTATCTGCCGCCGCCATCAGCACCTTCTTGCCACGCGCCTTATACTGCGCTGCCAGCTTTCCGATCGAAGTTGTCTTCCCAACACCGTTTACACCAATCACAAGCACAACTGTTTTCTTATTCTCGAAATCATACGCGGTCTCATCCACCTGCATCTGATCCCGTATAAGGTTAATCACCAGATCTCGGCATGCCTGTGCTTCTTTAATATGTTCTTCCTTGACACGTACTTTTAAATCTTCGACGATCCGCTCAGTCGTCTCATAACCCATATCCGACATAACCAGTGTCTCTTCGAGCTCATCATAGAAATCATCATCCAACTCACTTGCCTTAAACAAGTTGTTGAAGCTGTCCGAAATGCTGTTTCTCGTCTTCGTAAGTCCTTCTTTTAATCTTGCGAAGAATCCTTTTTTCTGTGGAACCTGGGCTTCTTCTGGCTCATCTTCCTGTATTTCCACCTGATTCTCTGTATCTGCGGTCTCTGTGGAAATTACAGGTATTTCTTCCTCTGCCAGCACCGGTTCTGTCTCTGCCTGTTCCTCATTGGCTTCTTCCTGTGTCTGTACCACCGGTTCCTCATCTGTAGTTTCCCCTTTTTTCTTCTTGGTAAACCAACCCATATCTTACACCTCCTTAATCATCGAGTTCGTTCTCTATCATATTCACCGATACAAGCGTCGAAACGCCTTTTTCCTGCATAGTGATACCATACAGGATATCTGCCGCTTCCATCGTACCTTTACGGTGTGTAATAACGATAAACTGCGTGTCCTTTGTCAGCTTGGACAGATATTTTGCAAAGCGCTTAACATTCGAATCATCAAGCGCCGCCTCAATCTCATCGAGCAGACAGAACGGTGACGGTTTTAAGCTCTGGATTGCAAAGAGCAGGGAAATTGCCGTCAAACTCTTCTCTCCACCGGAAAGCTGCATCATGTTCTGCAGCTTCTTTCCTGGCGGCTGTGCGATAATCTTGATTCCTGTTTCTAGCAGATCTTCCTCATCAACCAGCTCAAGGTCTGCCTTACCACCACCGAACAGTTCCTTGAATACTTTCGAGAACATGACGCGGATCTCCTTGAATTTCTCCGCAAACTGTTCCCGCATCGCACGGTCAAGCTCTGCAATGATATTTACAAGGTTTGCCTCTGCCTTGCATATATCATCATGCTGCGCTTTTAAGAACTCGTAGCGTTCCGATACCTGCTTATAATCTTCAATCGCATTGACATTGACATCTCCAAGCTGCTTGATCTTATTCTTTACTGCCGATATCTCCCGTTTCAGCGACGAGATATCATCGAAACCGGCATCCTTATAATCCAGTGCCAGATTGTAGGTCAGCTCATATTCTTCCCACATGTAATTATTCAGGTTTTCCGCCTGTTCAGACAGCTTCTCGATTGACGCATTGATTTTGAACGCCGATTTATCAAGTCCGTTAATCTGCTCAGATAACTCCTCCCGTTTATGGAAGAATTCCTTGTGGCTTTCGTTCATCGCATCCTTGCCCTCGATAAGTTCCGCAAGCTTCTTCTCCTTGATCGCGATCATACGGATATTCTCATCAAACTGCTGTTTTAAGCTCTCCGTACGCTTCGTAAGCGTCGTAGCTTCCTCACTGCCATTGTTCCGCTTCAGATTCAGCGTCTGCAGGTTTTCCTTTGCCGTCTGTTCCTCCGTCTTGATACGGTGGATGTTCTGCATCAGGAACTCATATTGCTGCTGTACCGTATTAAACTCCAGATTTAGCTTGTTAATTGAATCTGATGCGCCCTGCAGTTTTCCCTTTTCCTCTGTCACCGCCTGTTCAAGCTTTGCAATCTCCGCTTCCAGTCCGTGGATTGCTTCCTCCTGCTTCTGATTGTTATCCTTTAATTCCTGCTTATTCGCATTGATTTCATCAATCTGCGTTGCAAGCTCCCCGTTCTCCCGGGTAATACCGGCAAATCCGCGTTCTACCTCGGCAAGCTTCGCCTGCACCTGTTCCAGATTCAGGGTATATGTATTCATACGGATATTCATATTCTGAATCTCTGTATTTAATTCATCACGGATTTCCTTTTGCTTCTCACGGTCTTCCGTCAAAATTACAATCTGCTTTTTATGGTCTTCTAATTGAATCGAAAGCTTTGCAATCTGTTCGTCGATTTCCTCAAGCTCCCGCTTGCGGCCAAGCAGATTTGATGTATTCTTAAATGCACCACCCGTCAGTGCACCACCCGGATTGATCAGCTCTCCCTCGAGTGTTACAATACGCAGACTCTGCTTATATTTCTTTGCCAGAGCCATTGCATGGTCAATATGGTCAACAACAACAATCCTGCCAAGCAGATGACCGATAACCGATTGGAACTTCTTATCATATCCAACAAGCTCCGATGCTGTACCAACGACTCCCTGCTCATGCTTCACATCATTACTTACACCCGAACGATCAACGATCGATTGGATTGGAAGAAACGTTGCACGTCCATAACGATTTTGCTTCAGGTACGCAATCATGCCCTTGGCTGTTGCATCATCCTCGGTTACGATGTTCTGGATACTTCCGCCAAGTGCAGTCTCTATCGCCGTCTCATACCGCTTATCCACCTGTATAATATCAGCGACAACGCCGACGATCTTCGGATTCTTCGCCTTCTGCTCCATGACACGGCGGATACTGTTTCCATATCCTTCATATCGTTCTGTCAGATTGCGAAGTGCCTCCTTCTTCGATTTCAGACTGACGATCTGATTACTCGTTTCCGTGACCCCACGTCGGTTTTCTTCCAGCTTCCGGCTATGATCCGTAATCAGGTTCTGCACAGCTGTAAACTGTCCATTCTTTTCCTGTAACTCACACTCTAACTCTTTGATTCCTGAAGTGAGCTGTGCTTCCTCCGTCTTTGCTTTTTCCTGTTCGCTCGTATATTCAAGCAGACGTTTCTTAAGCTCTGTCTTACGAAGATTGATATTCTCCAGCATCGTATCGTACCTGCCGACCTTTGCCTTCAATGTACCGCCTTCATTTAAGTATTCGATAATATCCGCCTTGGCATCCTCAATTGCCTGTTCCTTCGAAGCAATATCCTGTTCAAGATCCTGATACTGTTTTTTTGCCTCATCGAGCACATCATCCGCCTGATCAAGTTTCTCGTCTAACTGGGATTTTTCTTCATATAATCCCGTCAGGTCCGCCTTGTGCTTCTCGAGATTCTTCGTCTCCTTTTCAATCTGTTCGAGAAGTCCTGCATCGCTCTGCTGATACGAGAGAATCTGCTGGTTAATCACGTTCATCTCACCTTCTAAACGTTGATTTTGCAGCTTCTTCTCATGAATTTCATTTTTTTCCGCATCAATCTTCTCATTGTAGGCTTCGAGCTGTTGTTCGATACGCTCATATTCTTCCTTTGCCGCATCGAACTCATCTTTTAGGCGGGACGCATCCGTCTCCACAATCGAGAGCTTCTCCTCGTAGGATTCCAGTTTCACCTGTGTATCATCCACATCCAAAAGAAATGCATTGATATCCAGTTTCTTCAATTCATCTTTGAATACCAGATACTTCCGTGCCGTCTCTGACTGTTCCTTCAAAGGTCCGACCTGTTTTTCCAGCTCCCCGAGAATATCTTTCACGCGCGACAAATTCGCCCGTTCAGTTTCCAGTGACTTCTCCGTTGCCGCCTTGTTCTTCTTATATTTTACGATTCCTGCCGCCTCATCGAACAGTTCCCGTCGTTCCTCCGGCTTTCCTGACAGAATTCTCTCAATCTGACCCTGACCGATGATTGAATATCCTTCTTTACCGATACCAGTATCGAAGAACAGGGAATTGACATCCTTCAGACGGCTGACAACACCATTGATCAGATACTCACTCTCACCGGAACGATACACGCGTCTGGCAACCGTTACCTCATTGTAATCAATCGGCAGACTGTGATCACTGTTATCCAGTGTGATTGCCACATATGCTGACCCCTGCGGTTTCCGAAGCTCGGTACCAGAAAAAATAACATCCTCCATCTTCGAACCACGCAGTTGCTTCGCACTCTGTTCGCCAAGTACCCAGCGCACAGCATCGCCGACATTACTCTTACCAGAACCATTTGGACCAACAATACCGGTGATACCATTGTTGAATTTAAAAATTATTTTATTTGCAAAGGATTTAAATCCATATATTTCAATGCTTTTTAAGTACATGTTTTACCTTACCATTCTATTGTTTTAGTTTCCATGCTGTTTTTGCAGTGTCTCCATCACTTCAAATGCTGCATACTGCTGTGCAGCCTTCTTGGAATGCGCTGTCTTCTGCGTCATTTCTTTTCCTCCCAGCAAGAGGCGTACTGTAAATTTCTTGTCATGATCCGGACCTTCTTCTGACACAAGCTCATATTCAAGCGTCAGCTTATGTTTCTGCGCATATTCCTGTAATGACGACTTGGCATCATGGAATCGCTGTTTATGCTCAATATCCTGTAAGAGCAGACGTTCTACATATGCCTGAGCCGGTTTCATACCTCCATCAAGATAAATGGCTCCAAGCACAGATTCAAACAGATCACACAAAATAGAATCGCGGTTTGCCCCACCGGTCTGCTTTTCTCCTTTGCTGAACCTTGCATGCTCTCCAAAGCGAAGTTCTCTTGCAATCTTAGACAGGGTAAATTCGCAGACCAGGCTGGAACGAAGCTTCGACAGTGTTCCCTCCGGCATATGTTTATAATGCACAAATAAATATCTGCTGACAATAAATTCCAAAATCGCATCTCCTAAGAACTCATAACGCTCATAAGACTCATATCTGCTAATCGTTTTTTCATTCACAAAAGACTTATGTGTCATTGCAGTTTCCAAATGTTTTATATCTTTAAAACTATATCCAATTGCTTCCTCTAATTCTCGAAACGATGCTTCCATTTCTATATTAATCCCCTCTTAGTCTCTCTTATCCGCCGTCTCATTATGCCTGCTTGTTCGAATTGTCAACCTCAAACGTATGGATAATCTGATCTGTTACATGTTTTTTCACAAAGCTGCGGCACTGTATGATTGCTGTGCGCACCTCATTATTCTTACAGTTTCCATGAATTTTTACAACCAATCCCTTCAGTCCAAGTAATGGAGCCCCCCCCTTATCATCTGCCATATAACGCTTAAACGTTTTCTTGATTGGCTTATAGATGAGTGCTCCTCCGATCTTCGTCTTTGGACTACTCTTCAATGTATCTTTGATTTCAGACATGAACATCTTTCCAAGCCCTTCAAAGAATTTCAGTAACACATTTCCGACAAATGCTTCACATACAAGCACATCTGCTGCTCCATTTGGAATATCCCTTGACTCCACGCTTCCGATAAAATTGATATCGTTGCATGCGCGAAGTAACGGAATGGTTTCCTTCACAAGTTCGTTTCCCTTCTCATCCTCTGCTCCAATATTGATGATTCCAACTCGCGGATTCTCAACGCCTTCAATATTCTTCATATAGATGGAACCCATCTTTGCAAACTGCACCAGATTCTCCGGCTTGGCATCCACATTTGCTCCACAGTCAATCAATAAGGAAGAACCATATCGATGTGGAATGAGTGGAGCCAATGGGGTTCGTTTCACCCCCTTCGCACGTCCGATCAGCAACTGACCTCCTGCAAGAAGTGCACCGGAATTTCCGGCCGAAATACACGCCTGTGCATTTCCTTCCTTCACTGCATTTAATGCAAGAACCATGGATGACGCTTTCTTCTTTCGGATTGCTTCTACCGGTGCATCATGGCAGGTAATTTCCTCTGTTGCATTTATAATCGTGATACGGGTTTTATCACAGCCATACTGCTCAATGTACTGTTTCAGTTCCTCTTCCTTTCCAGTCACAAGAAACTCCAGATCATCATATTCCGTCATTGCTTCTGAAATTCCCTGAATAAAATATTCACTTCCGTTGTCGCTGCCCATTGTATCTACTGCAATTATAATATTATCCATACGCGCCATGCCTTTCTGTCAAACTATATTTTCGACTTATATTCCCAATTGATACCAATTACATTTTCTTTTCCAAGATTCTGCATCATAACACATAATCCTATATATTATAGATGCATCCATATATTTCGTCAAGAAATCCACGCAAAAAAAGACTTTCCAACGAGAACCTCTCGATGAAAAGTCTTTTTTCATTTCAGTGAATTACTCAGCAGAGATGATTTCTTTCTTATTATAGGAACCGCAAGCCTTGCATACTCTGTGTGGCATCATAAGTGCTCCACACTTGCTGCACTTTACCAAGCCAGGAACTGTCATCTTCCAGTTTGCTCTACGCTTGTCACGTCTTGCTTTTGAACTTTTATTCTTAGGACAAATGGACATCCTTACACCTCCTTCAAGAATACACTTAAAATCACACTTTGCTTATTATACAAACAATTCTATATGATGTCAATGATATTTTTCATTTTTTAATAAAATATTTATCTGGTAAGTGCAACTGTCTCTCTTGCAATCGCAAGCTCTTCGTTTGTCGGTACAACATACACAGGAACTCTGGAACTCTCTGTTGAGATTTTTACTTCTTCTCCACGAAGCTTATTTACTTCGTCATCAATCTCCACGCCAAGATATCCAAGATGGCTGCATGTATCTTTTCTCACTTTTGGATCATTCTCACCAACACCGGCTGTAAATACAATCGCATCCACACCATTCATCGCTGCCACATAACCGCCGATAAATTTCGCTGCCTGATATGTAAATACGTTCATTGCAATTTCGCAGCGCTTGTCACCCTCTGCAATTCCCTTGTTCAGATCACGGAAATCACTGGACTTACCGGAGATACCATAGACTCCGGACTCCTTGTTAAGCATGCTGATGATCTGTGTCAGTGTCTTACCCTCTTTGTTCGCAATATACTCTATGATTGCCGGATCAATGTTGCCGCTTCTCGTACCCATTGTGATACCCTCTAACGGAGTAAGCCCCATCGTTGTATCGATGGATTTTCCGCCTTCGACAGCACAGATGCTGGCGCCACCACCAAGATGACATACAATGATCTTTGTATCCTTGATATCTTTGCCCAGAAGTTCAGCCGTTCTCTTCGATACGAAGCTGTGGCTTGTACCATGGAAACCATAACGGCGGACTTTGTATTTTTCATAATATTCATACGGAATGCCATAGGTATATGCATAATCCGGCATTGTCTGATGAAACGCTGTATCAAACACAGCTACCTGTGGAACACCCGGCATCAGTTCCTGACATGCACGGATACCAATCAGATTCGCAGGATTATGAAGTGGAGCAAGGTCACTGCACTCCTCAATTGCCGCAAGCACTTCCTCATTGATCAAAACTGCAGAAGAAAACTTCTCTCCACCATGAACAACACGGTGTCCAACCGCTGCAATCTCATCTAAATTGCTGATGGCACCAAGCTTCTCATCGAGAAGATACTGAAGAACAAGCTTTACTGCCGCGCTGTGATCTGGCATCGGAGCCTCAATCTGAATCTTCTCCTTACCGGTTGCCTGATGCGTCAGCGAACCATCCAATTTAATTCTCTCACAGATTCCCTTCGCAAGCACCTGCTCTGTCTCTGAGTCGATCAACTGATACTTAAGGGAAGAACTACCACAATTAATTACTAATATCTTCATATTCTCACGCTTCCTCTTACTATTCTATTTCTGGTCAAGTGCCTGTGCCTGAACAGCTGTGATTGCAACAACACCCACGATATCATCTGCGGAACATCCTCTGGACAGATCATTTACAGGCTTAGCGATACCCTGTGTAATTGGGCCATACGCATCTGCCTTTGCCAGTCTCTGTACAAGCTTATAACCGATATTTCCAGCATCGAGATCCGGGAAGATCAGGACATTCGCCTTACCTGCCACATCACTGCCCGGCGCCTTGGAGGCTGCCACCTCAGGTACGATTGCCGCATCACTCTGCAGTTCGCCATCACACTTCAAATCCGGACATTCCTCGTTGACAATCTTACATGCTTCAATGACCTTATCAATCTCCGGATGATGTGCACTTCCCTTTGTAGAATGTGACAACATAGCAACAACCGGTTCTGCCTCTACCAAAAGTTCAAATGACTTTGCTGAACTCTCTGCAATTGCTGCCAGTTCTCTTGCATCTGGAAACTGATTTAATCCTGCATCTGAGAAAATAAATGTTCCATGTTCACCCATTTCACAGTTTGGTACTACAACCAGGAAAAATGCCGATACAAGCTTCGTATCCGGTGCTGTCTTTAAAATCTGTAATGCCGCACGCAGTACGTTGGCAGAAGAATTTACCGCTCCCGCTACCATACCATCTGCATCTCCAGCTTTTACCATGATACAGCCAAAATACAACACATTCGTCAAAAGAAGCTCCTTTGCTTCTTCCGGTGTCATACCCTTCTTCTTACGAAGTTCCACCAAAATGGATACATAATCATTTAATTTGTCACAGTCATAAGGATCAACAAATTTCGCACCTGTCAAATCCAATCCTTCTGCTTTCTTTATAATTGTCTGTTTATCACCAACCAGAATAATGTCGGCAATTTCCTCCTGCAGAATCTTATGCGCTGCCTCTAACGTACGCATATCCGCAGTTTCCGGTAATACGATTGTTTTTTTGTTCTGTTTTGCTCTTTTTTTAATTGAATCAATAAATGCCACTGTTCTTCTCCTCTGCTTTTATAGTTTCAACTCACATCTTTTTACATTATAAACAAATCAAGGTTTGTATACAACCAAAAATCTGTAATTAAATGTCTTTTTTCACGTACAATTTTAATCTATAATTCAGAATCTCAAGTCTACACTTCATCCACTGCCGGATTGTCAACAACCAGTCTGCCTCGTCCATTTCTTTTACCATAGTACATAGACTTATCCGCACGATTTACAAGGATATTTGTATCCTTACAGATTGTCGGATATGAAGACAGACCAATACATACATTGACCGGAATTTCCTTGTCATCATAGTGCACGATTGTTGTCTGGATTTCTTTATGCATTTCCTCTAAGATTGGTAATGCCTGCGTTTCATCGTAGCCCGGTAACACAAGTAAAAATTCCTCCCCACCATACCGGCAGGCAAATCCCCCATGTGCCCTTGCATATTTATCATCGATAGACGCCACCATCTTGATGACCTTATCTCCGGCAAGATGTCCATATGTATCATTGATACTCTTAAACTTATCAATATCAAACAATGCTACTGATAAAGGCTTCTGCGTTTTAGTTGCCTCTTCTGCTGCTTTCGCAAACAGTTGTCCAAAATAGACACGATTGTAAATCTGCGTCAGACCATCCTTTCGTGCCATATCCTGTGTCTGTAAATACAACTTAGTACTCTTGACAGACACATTATATTCAACCAGACATGTTTCATAATAGGAAATTCCTTTTTCAAAGAATTTCTCCTCATCAGAAGCAATCAGCATCATGCCATATTGCTTATTATCATTGATCATGGCAAGCTTGACCAGACTTTTTATATTTGTTTCTCCTATAAACCGCAGTTCCTTTAACTCGTCCCCTGTTACAATTTCAGTTGTCTTTCTGCTATTTGCAAAGTTATCATATATTTTTTCAAAATCTTTGCGTAATCGTCTTTCCATAGATGCATAATCCGTTTTAATTATACATATCCCATGGTTTTCCGGACTAACAGACGCATCCATATAAACTGCACACAATTTTGGATTTTTCACATCCATGATTGCATCTACAATCACGTTAATATTTTTATTGATATCAAACGAAGAAGCCATATACCGCATGATTTCTGTCTGGGACTCAATCTCACGGTTTGCCTGTTCCAGATCATTTATTACACGCGCCAGTTCAATCTTCTGGTAATTCACCCGTTCGTTTACATTTTTGACCTTCTCCTGATATTCTTCCAATTTTGCATTTTTATCCTGTATATCATTCCGTTCTAACATAAGCTGGGAGTAATATGTCTCATATGCATCATTGGAATACTCCAATAATTCTGTCACAAATAACAGTGTCACAACAAAAATCGCAAGCACCAGCACATAACAAAACCAGAATGTTTCTTTTCGGAACTGCAAAGACAGACACAAATTGATAAACATCGGTATAACAAGCATCATTTTTCGAACCAGAATTGTTCCCTTGTCATAATGTGAACCAAGAACAACAAACTCCAGTGCAAGCAAAAACAAGATTATAAACATACCGACGAGCAGTACACCCTCATATGGAACAAATGATACGAAAATACTGTATGTACAGATTTCAACAAACCGAAAAGCTGTCAGAATCTTCATATTTCTGAATACACCCATGTGATAAAACACACTGTCAAACAACGCAAACAGGAATACCACCGCTGCAAATGTCACACAGACTGGCGTATTGTCAGTGAATTTCATGACACGTGACAACACGGTAAGCAAAACTATAAATACATAAAAGATCTTATGATATACTGTATAATTTTTAATGAGCTTTTCCGTAATATCCTGCATGTCTAGTTCTCCCAATAAATATCAATCACAGCCCCTTCATCGATTGGCTGTATAAATTCTGCATGTACACCATTTACATTTGTGACAAGCCGCTTTCCACGCATCGTAGAAAGATCAAACGGATATACATCCAGAATATCCACAAAAGTGTAACTCTGTTTTCCTGTCAGAGTTACAGGCGTTTTGTTCACAACAACCGTGATTGCACGGTTTACATCCGCTGCTGGCCGGGGTTGTGACACATCTGTCTGTTCTGTCACTGTTTTTCCGGCATCTGCCGTCTCCGATTCTGTGGCGGCCGCTTCCTCTACGGCTTCTACAATCTCATCATCCGGAATGATTGGTGTCTCTTCCTTGCGCGTGACAAACTCCACCTCAAAATTCTCATAGATCTTCTCATCTTCATCCGCGATCTGATGGTTCACATACGCATAAAAATCTGTTGTCAGGTCCATAAACGTGCGCAACTGTCCAACAGTATAATAATTGCGCATGCAGACATCATCACCGTCCTGAATCCGATACATGGACGATGCAAATTCGCCATTTACCGTTGCAAATTTCGGGCAGGATACCTCATTTCCATTTACCTTGAAGGTGAGCATACCTGCATACTCCGGCAGAGTCGATAATTCTATTTCCGCTGATTTTCCTTTCGTGGAAGGCTGAATCCGGATATTGTCATTCGCTTCGATCACAGCATTCATGCCGGTGGTTTTTCCGTTCTGTGTGATTACCGCAGCTTCCCCGCTGTATCCACGTACAATCCGCGTCTTCTCATTTATCTTAAACGTGATATCGTCACCCCGTTTCGGGAAGATATCCTCGTTTGGAATACCATATTGGACTGCAGCATCAAAGATTGTCAGTTTGTCATTATTATACAGCTTCACACGTTCGCCATTCACATTGACAAAGATGAAGTTGTTCTTCTGATCAAAGAAGTTCAGGCAGATACCAATCGGTGTCACATAGAGTGGATCTTTTTTGATTCCCTCCACCTGAAAATCAATTGTATTCATCACTTCTTCACCGCGCAGAGCCACTCGTTCTGCCGGAAGATTCAGATTTTCTGCCAGCGTATCCGTAAATCCCGGCAGTTTACCGCCACCACCAACTACAAACACAGCGCTGACGCTTGTTCCACCATTTAATTCTATAATCTTGTCTGTAATTTTTTTCGAGATTCCCGTTTTTACCTCCTCGGTTGTCTGATAGATTTCCTCCGGAGTAATCTTGTGGGAGATTCCCATGATATCCTTATATGTAACTGATTTCCGACGCGCACTGACCGTCTTTAACTTCTCTGCAGTCTGGAAATCAATCAGATATTTCTTTACCAGTGCCTCGGTCAGCTCGTCTCCGGCTGCCGGGATCATACCATACGCGATCACACTTCCGTCCTTTGTGATACAGATATCCGATGTTCCGGCTCCAATATCGATCAGTGCAATATTCAAAAGGCGGTACTGCTCCGGAATCGCCACCGTCATCGCTGCAATTGGCTCCAGCGTAAGGTTTGATACATACAAACCAGCCTGTTCCACTGCTGCATACAGACTGTCCACTACCTCTTCCGGGAGAAATGTCGCAAGCACATCTGCCGCAATCTTTGTTCCCTTGTGCCCTTCCAGATTCGTGATCTCGTAATTATTCAGGAAATATTTCACAACCGTATAACCAACACAGAAATATTTCGTTGTCTCATGACTCTCATTTAATTCCCGCAGGATCTCATTGTGTGCCTGCTCCACACCGATCAGATCGATTGAATGGATATATTCCTGTGTAATAACCGTATTCTCAGAGAATTCATATTCCCCGTGTCCAATTGCAGTCTTTAAAACACGACCAGCCGCCGCAATGCATACATCATGCAGCTTGCGTCCGCCTAATTGTTTCTCTAACTGCTGTTTTACTTCGGTAATATCCTGACTGACTTTTGCTATATCATGAATCTGTCCATCAATCATAGAACGGGTATCATGATATTTGACAGCCATCGCAACTACATGAAACCGCTCCTGTTCTCTGTATCCGACTGTACCGACAATGCTTCGCGTACCGATGTCCAGTCCAAATATTAAAGGTTCCGGATATTTCACTGTTGCCACGCCTGTTTCCTCCTGAAATTAATCTTTTTTGCCATGATTAGTTAAAATTATAGCATCTCCAAGTAAGATATTCAACCTATCTTTTAGTTGTTTTGATGAATTTTCATAGTCTAATTGATTATTTATAGTGAAATCTGCATATTTTCTATAGTACGCCTCCGGCTCCTGACTACGAAACATTGCCTGGCAGCGTTCCTCGGTATAGCCTCGCTGTTTCATCAGTCGTTTGATACGTGTCTCTTCATCCACATAGATATACCAGATCTCATCGCAGATTTCCTTATATCCATCCTGAATCAGAAGCGCCGCCTCAATCACATAGATCTTCACACCCTGTTTTCGTTTTTCTTCGATATCGTTTCGGATCCATGCTTTTACTGCCGGATGTGTAAGTGCATTCAGCTGTGAAAGTTTTTCCTTGTCTGCAAATACAATCTGTGCGAATTTTGCCCGGTCGATCGTATGCGGTGTCTCCGGCTGCAAAATTTCCTTGCCAAATGCTTTCACAATAGCCTCATATACCGCCTGTCCCGGTTCCATCAGCATATGTGCAAGCTTATCCGTCTCAACAATATATGCTCCATAAAGATTGGACAAGTCATATAATATTTTACTTTTTCCAGAGCCAACGCCTCCGGTAATTCCCAATATCAGCATTCTGAATCTCCTGTGACTGTTCCGTTATACTATCATTTATCCCCTGTCTATACATACCTAGTTTTACTTTGCATCATACCAGCTGTTTCCGACATTTGCATCTACAAGAAGTGGCACGGAAAGTTCTGCCGCGTGTGTCATTTCATCCACCAGAAGCTTCTGTACTGTCTCTAATTCTTCCTTTTTTGTCTCTATGATCAACTCATCGTGGATCTGAAGGACAAGCCTTGACTGCAAATGTTCTTCCTTCAGCCGGCGATTGACGCGCACCATTGCGATTTTAATGATATCTGCCGCTGTTCCCTGTACCGGCGCATTCATTGCCGCACGCTCACCAAAGCTACGTGTCATAAAATTTGAAGAAGCAAGTTCTGGAATCGGACGTCTCCGTCCAAACATCGTGACAGTATAGCCATTTTTCTTCGCATCCTCCACCGTACGGTCTAAGAATTCCTTAACCTTCCCGTAGGTTGCAAAATACTTCTCGATATAGCCCTCTGCCTCTTTTCTGGAGATATCAAGATCCTGTCCTAAGCCAAAAGAACTGATACCGTAAACAATTCCGAAATTCACCGCCTTTGCCTTCCGACGAAGTGTGCTATCCACCTGATCGAGTGGTACATCGAATACCTGTGATGCCGTGATCGCATGAATATCCTCATCCGCCTGATATGCTGCAATCAAAGCCGCATCCCCGGACATATGTGCAAGCACACGCAGTTCGATCTGAGAATAATCGGCATCGACAAACACCGATCCCTCCTCCGGGATAAATACCTTACGGATTTCCCTGCCAAGGGGCATACGCGTCGGGATATTCTGCAGATTCGGATCAGCGGAGCTGATACGTCCGGTCACGGTTACCGTCTGATGGAACTTACCATGAATCCGTCCGTCTGCACGGATATAGCCAGCCAGTCCCTCTGCATAGGTCGAGTTCAGCTTCGTAAGCTGACGGTATTCCAAGATCTTCGGTATGATCGGATGTGCATTTGTAAGCTTTTCTAACACCTCCGCACTCGTCGAATACCCGGTTTTTGTTTTCTTTCCATTCTTTAATCCCAGCTTTTCAAACAAAATTTCTCCAAGCTTCTTTGTAGAATTAATATTGAATTCTTCCCCAGCCATTGCATGGATTTCTGATGTAAGCTCCTCAATCCGCGTGCGGAGCTTCTCCCCATATTGATGCAATGCCTCGCCATCGACGCGGATACCATTTTTCTCCATCTCGAATAATGCGTACAGGCAAGGAAGCTCCATTTCATCATAGAGTGTTTCCATTCCTGTCTGTTTTAATTTCTCACGCAAAACAGCCGTTACCTTATATGGCACGATTGCCTGATATGCCATCCATTTTTGCAGTTTTGCATCCTCAAAGGAAAAATATCCAAGTTTTTCCTTGCCAAGCACTTCCTTCTCTGATGGAAGTGTCAGATCCAGATACACCTTTGCAAGCGTATCGTATTCATACTCCGACTGGTTTGGCTGTAACAGATATGCCGCAAGTCCTGCGTCAAATACCGCATCCTCCTCATGAAAATCCAGAAACGGAAGCAATCTCTTCACATGCATGCACGCTAACTGCACCTGATAATCCCGTCTCAGTGCAAGCAGATTGTCTGCAACCATCGCCTCCGTGATAAACATCATAAACCGTATCAGATACACATGTTCCAAATCCATACAGACCGCGACGCCAAGGGCTTCATGATTCTGTGTAATCCACGCAAAGGAAACCTCCTTTGCCTTTTGCAGCTTTCCAAGCAGGGCATTGTAGCTGTCGATCTCATCAATTAGTATCGTCTCGAAGGTCAGTTCTTCCTTCTTCTCGACCAAAAACCGCTTATAAAAGCTCTTTAACTCCAGGTCCTCAAATAACGTATACGCCTCCGCATTAAACGGATCGTGATACGCTGCCTCAGAAAACTCAAACGGAATCGGACAGTCAAGTTTAATCGTGGCAAGCGTCTTGGACAGATACGCCAGATCTTTATTCTCGATCAGGTTTTGCTTCATCTTGCTTGCCTTCATACTGTCTACCGCTGCGTAGACTCCATCTAAATCACCATACTCTGCCAGAAGCTTCGCCGCTGTCTTCTCGCCGATTCCTGGTACGCCCGGAATATTATCCGATGTATCACCCATCAATCCTTTCATATCTATAAAAATCAGCGGTGTTACACCATACGTTTCCTGTACGTTTTTCGCATAATAATCCTCAACCTCTGTCTTGCCGTGTTTTGTCTTTGGGATACGCACAAGTACCGTGTCTGTCGCAAGCTGCAGTAAATCCCGGTCACCCGACAGAATCGTAACGGCAAACCCTTCTCGTTCGCCCTTCTTAGAGAGTGTTCCGATCAAATCATCTGCCTCAAAGCCTTCCTGTTCGACAATCCTGATATGCATTGCATGCAGGATTTCCTTGATTCTTGGCATCTGCTCATGCAGTTCCTCCGGCATACCTTTCCGGGTTCCCTTGTACGCCTCATACATCTCATGTCGAAATGTTTTCTTCTTTAAATCAAAGGCAACACATATATGTGTTGCCTGTTCTTCCTCGATTATCTTCAGGATTATATTTAAAAAACCATAAATTGCATTCGTATGTCTCCCATCATTCGTTGTCATATCCGGGATACCATAAAACGCACGATTCATGATGCTGTTTCCGTCAATCAGTAATAATTTATTCATCGCTCTCCGTCTCCTCACTTTCCGGGTGGGTTATTTGATATTCACGTAACTTCTCATAAAAGGTTGATTCCTTCGTTTTCTGTGCAACCTGCACTTCCTGTACAATATCATTTAAGCAAACGGACATCTCCGAACCAAATGTATCGTAAAAATAAGTATCCCCCTGTGCTTCCAGTTTCATCCGTTGTTCAATGTTATAAACCTTATCCAGACATTGATTATATACGAAAAACAAAGAAACAACGATTGCCCCAAAAACAAGTCCAAATGTTGAAAATTTGAAACGCTTCGCCTGTTTCACTCGGTGATCCAGACGGTTCAGTTCATTCTCCAGATCCTTTGCAAAATTCTGTGACAGCTCCTGGTTATTATCGACCTGATGCATCCCCACGATCAACGTATAGTAAATCTCCAGTTCTTCCCTGCAATTCTTACAGTACCGCATATGCTTTACGAAATCCGGGATTACATCGTCCGGAAGTTTCTTCTCTATAAATGCCATAATATTTGATTGTGCTTCCAAACATGTCATACCTTACACCACCTGTCAGAATTAATTATTATAAACAAAAAACAAAGAACCTAGATCGAAACGGATCTAGGTTCTTCAAAATGTGTATCTTAGTTATCGATCAGCTTTCCTTCACCATTCCAGCTATATAACTTACGAATTTCCTCGCCAACCTTCTCTGATGGATGCTCAGAAGCAAGCTTTCTAAGAGCCTTGAAGTGAGCCTGTCCACCTGCAGATGACATATCAAGCAGGAAGTCTTTTGCAAATGTACCATCCTGGATATCTTTCAGGATCTTCTTCATTGTCTTCTTTGTTTCCTCTGTTACAAGCTTAGGACCTGTGATGTAATCACCATACTCTGCTGTGTTAGAGATAGAGTATCTCATACCTGCGAAACCTGACTGGTAGATCAGATCAACGATCAGCTTCATCTCATGGATACACTCGAAGTATGCATTTCTTGGATCATAACCAGCTTCACAAAGTGTCTCGAAACCAGCCTGCATAAGTGCACATACACCACCGCAAAGAACTGCCTGCTCACCAAAGAGGTCTGTCTCTGTCTCTGTTCTGAATGTTGTCTCAAGGATACCGGCTCTTGCGCCACCGATTCCAAGACCATAAGCAAGTGCAAGATCCTGAGCCTTACCTGTTGCATCCTGATATACAGCGATCAGACAAGGTGTACCCTTACCAGCCTGATACTCACTACGTACTGTATGACCAGGTGCCTTCGGTGCGATCATTGTTACATCAACATCCTTAGGTGGGATGATCTGGTTGAAGTGAATATTGAAACCATGTGCAAACATAAGCATGTTGCCTGGCTCAAGATTTGGCTCAATATCGTTCTTGTAAAGACCTGCCTGCAACTCATCGTTGATCAGAATCATGATGATATCTGCACGCTTCGCTGCTTCTGCAGATGTATATACTTCAAATCCCTGTGCCTCAGCCTTAGCCCATGACTTACTTCCCTCGTAAAGACCGATGATGACGTGGCATCCGCTGTCCTTCAAGTTCAAAGCATGTGCATGTCCCTGGCTACCATAGCCGATGATCGCAATTGTCTTGCCATCCAACAGTGACAAATTACAATCTTCCTGATAAAAAATCTTTGCTGACATTATCATATCCTCCTGATTTTGTAAAAAATTTTTATCGTTACTACTTAATCGTAAGTAATGACCTTAGTTTCCGCTTACAGCGCCTCTTGTAAGACCTGTCAAGCCTGTACGTACCATCTCGGAAATCTCGAACCCATCCAGAAGCGAGATAAATGCTTCAACCTTGTTGACATTTCCTGTAATCTCTATCATAACGGAATCCGTTGATACATCAACGACCTTTGCACGGAATACATCTGTCAGGGAAATAATCTGCTGTCTCTCCTCGAGGCTCGCCTTAATCTTGACAAGCAGAAGTTCACGGCAAACAGACTCTCCATCCTTCAGTTCTGTGATCTCACAGACATCCTCAAGCTTTAAAAGCTGCTTTTTGATCTGGCTCAAGATACGATCGTCTCCGCTCACGGCTACCGTCATACGGGAATATCTCGGATTCTCTGTCACACCAACTGATAAGCTGTCAATATTATATCCTCTACGGCTAAACATTCCGGACACACGGCTCAGTACACCGGATGTATTATCTACCAAAAGGGATAAGACCATTTTTTTCATAAAATGTTCCACCTTTCTCCTATTATTCGTCAAAAATCATTATGTGCTATTTTAACCCTTTGTCACTTGTCTGTCAATAGTTTGTCAACAAGCTTTACCGCCTCGTTTGCATCCTTAGAATACCCGTCTGCACCAATCTCATCCGCAAAATTCTGCGATACAACAGCACCTCCGATAATAACCTTATATGGAAGATGATTTGCCTGCACGTATTCAACTGCATCCTTCATCCGCATCATCGTCGTTGTCATCAGTGCGGATAATCCAATGATATCTGCCTGCTCCGCCTTTGCTGTTGCAATGATCCTGTCAAGCGGTACATCTTTTCCTAAATCCACAACCTTATAGCCATAGTTTTTCAGCATCAATACAACAAGATTTTTTCCGATATCATGGATATCGCCCTCCACCGTCGCCATGATGACAGTGCCCTTTGGCTTTGCATTCTCTTCAATATGAAGCAGTGGCGTAATATACTCAATGGCAAGATCCATCGCTGTCGCACCCGCGATGAGCTGTGGCAGAAAATATTTCTTCTGTTCAAACAGTTCACCGACCTTATTAACTGCCGGAATCAGATCTTCATCGATAATTGCCTGTGGATTCTTACCTGCCTCTAATTCCTTCTTTACATTCTCCACAATACTGCCTTTGTTGCCTTTTACAACATCATGATAAACCCGGCTTCCTTCCTCGGATACACCTGCCACATTCTTCGCAGCCGTCTGTTCCGTCTGGGACAATGCAACTACATTTTCTACGTAGATATTGTCTGAATCTTCCTTGGCAAGCAGCAGATCTGCCGCGAGACTCGCATTGACAAGCATTGCCTGTCCCGGATTACAGATTGCCATGGTCAGACCGTTTGCGATCGCCATTGTCAAAAATGCAGTATTCACATTGATTCGCTCTGGCAGTCCAAAGGAAATATTGGACAGACCACAGATTGTCGGGATCTGCAGATCATTCTTGCAGTACGCAATCGTATCGAGTGTCTCAAGCGCCGCCATCCGGTTTGCACCAACCGTAGCAACGAGACCATCAATGATCAGGGAATCCCGCGACAAGCCTTCCTCGTCCGCGATCTCCAGCAGACGGCGGATAATCTCTTTTTTCTCTTCCAGATTCTCCGGCAGTCCCTTATCCGACAGCGGAAGCAAAATCGCCATCGCACCATATTTCTTCGCAATCCGCATAAGTGGGCGGCATTTCTTTTCTTCCAACGAAATGGAATTAATAAGCGCCCGTCCCGGATAAATTCGAAGTGCTGCCTCTATAATCTCTACGTGACTCGAATCAATACAAAGCGGAAGATTCGTCACAGAAATCACTTCATAGACGGCACGTTTCATCATCTCCAGCTCGTCAATACCATTCATACCCATGTTGATATCCAGAATCTTCGCACCGCGTTCGGTCTGCTCCTCTGCCATCTGTACGACCAGATCCATGTTTCCTGCACGAAGCATCTCCTGCAGTTTCTTCTTGCCGGTCGGGTTGATGCGCTCACCGACGACCAGAAAATTGCCATCGAGATGAATTTCCTGCACCGCACTCTCACTCGACAGGACACATGTGCAGACCGGTTTTGTTGCCTCCGGTTCCACGGAACGAACCGCCTTTTTTAGCATCTCGATGTGCTTCGGTGTCGAACCACAGCAGCCACCAACTGCTCTGGCTCCGGCTTCCACCAGCGCACGACCATATCCGGCAAATGTCTCTGGCGTCATTGTATATTTTGTCTCACCGTCAATCAGCTCCGGCATACCATTGTTGGGCTTTGCAAATACAGGAATTGTCGCGTATCGTACCATACGTTTGACAAGTGTTTCCATCTCCTTCGGTCCGGTAGAACAGTTAATACCGACTGCATCCACACCAAGCGACTGCAACACAATCACAGATGCCTCCGGTGTAGAACCAAACAGTGTCTTTCCATCGCTGTTAAATGTCATGCTGACCATGATCGGCAGATCACATACTTCCTTAATTGCGATTACACATGCTCGCGCCTCTGCAAGACTCATCATCGTCTCAACAAAGAACAGATCGACACCTGCTTCCACAAGGATCCGTGCCTGTTCCTTATAGACATCCACCAACTCTTCAAACGCCAGATCTCCAACCGGCTGGAGCTGTCTGCCGGTCATCGTCATATCACCTGCGATAAATCCACGATGATTCTCCTGTACAATCGCCGTCCGTGTCAGATCAACTAACTGCATATTCATCTCGTGGATCTTATCTTCGAGATGATACTCTGCAAGCTTGATCCGGTTTGCTGTAAATGTCGGTGCAAGCAGAATATTCGTTCCTGCCTGGATATATGCACGCTGTAACTTGATCAGGTGCTGCGGATGCTCCAGAATCCATTTCTCCGGGCATACACCGACCGGCATGCCTGCCTGCATCAGGTTGCTTCCGGTTGCTCCATCTAACATAACAATCCGTTCTTCAAATAATCTGTGAAAAATCTTTCTATCCATAATCTTGTCTTATCCTATTTCTGCAATAAATTTGTATATCAGTGTCTGGAAATCTTCTGCAATCTTATCCGCAGTTTCCTGTACTTCCTTATGGTTTAATTCCCCGGTACTCATGCCTGCCGCCATGTTTGTCACACACGATACCCCGACGATCCTCATACCTGCATGCCGTGCTGTCATCGCCTCGCATGCGGTACTCATACCGACCAGATCCGCGCCTAGTGTCCGGAACATACGGATCTCCGCAGGTGTTTCATAATTTGGTCCGGTTGTCTGTAAATAAATGCCCTCTTCAAGCTCGATCCCCTGCATTTTCGCAACTGCATCCAGACAATCACCAAGCTCTGCATCATACACATGACTCATATCCGGAAACCGTGTACCAAATGCTTCGATATTTGCTCCGATCAGCGGGGATGGCACAAACGATCCAATCTGATCCGTGATACGCACCAGTGTTCCCGGCTTATATGATGGATTTATGCCACCTGCCGCATTCGTCAGAATCAACGTCTCCGCACCAAGCATACGCATCACCCGCACCGGCATCACGACCTCCTGCATCGAATACCCCTCATAATAATGTACGCGCCCCTTCATGATAATCACCGGGCACGTCTCCACTTTCACAAGCAGAAAACATCCATCATGTCCTGCCACCGTCGATACCGGGAAATGCGGTATCTCACCATATGGAATCTTCGCATCAATCGTCAGACGATCTGCGAAATCCCCTAATCCGGAGCCAAGCACCAAAGCCACCTTGGGTGTATAGGGCAGGCGTGCCCGCACATAAGAGGCCGCTGTTTGCAGCTCCTCATAAGTTATCTCTTTTTTCATTTCGCATCCTCCTGCAAATCCTGTTATTTATTTACAAAGGTGACTTCCTCTCTCCAATAACACACAATTGGCATGCCTGCTTCCACATACTCATAGAGCTCTGCAGCCTTATCGACGGGCAGATTCACACAGCCATGGGACCCGCTGTAGGTATAAATTTCTCCTCCGAACTTTCCACGCCAATTCGCGTCGTGCAGACCGATACCACCATTAAACGGCATCCAGTATGTCACCGGAGTCTCATAATCTTCACCAATCAGAGTCGCATGCATCTTCTTATAAGAAAGGCCATACAAGCCGCCCGGTGTCTTGTGTCCCGGCATCTGACCGGTTACACAGTCGCTATCCCATTTCAACCTTCCGTTTTGATAATAATATACGTGTTGGTTCGTCAAGTCAATCTCCACATAGGTGGAACCAATATCATTCTGATCACACAACGCATAGCCACGGCGTTTGCATGCCGGTTCTTTCGTAAAGCTTTTTTTCTTTAACAACAGCTCATACAATTCCTCTGCCTCGGTCTCCGCATCAATCACCCAGCCATAATATCCACCATGTACCAGAATTGTCTTCCTGTCATGCGTCGTAAATTCCCGGTCGGTATCCGCCGTCGTGAACCGATCCCTGAACTTCTCGACATACGCCTCAACATTGCTCCTGCTGATTTTTATACTGCCATCTGAACTGACATATGCCATCTTTGTCAATTCTTCCCTGGGGATGGTATATGTATAGGAGCCAAAATCATACACCGCTTCGATATTTACAAATGCATCCGCCTTCTCCTTTGTTTCCAGAATTGACTTTGAATCTGCTAAAATATGGGCCGGAATATAACATTCTGCGGCTTCCACATCCAGAGAAGTATCGTAATTTTTCAGTGCATTTAATACCTTGTCGTATACTTTTCCTGTATCCAGTTTCGTTCCCAGCTCTTCCGGAATGATTTTTGCCTCACCATCTTCTAAAACAACCTTTGCATCCTTTGATTTAACCATTTCTGCCGGATCCATAGCTGACGCCGTCTGCAGACAAGCCTTCAGCTTTTCCCTGTCACAATTCACAGTATAGTCAATTTTATAATCATAGCTGTAAAAGCTGTTTACAAACCATAAAAATGGCGAATTTTTCTTTAACAGCGCATCCACAGATTCTGTCAGCATAACGTCTGAATCGGCATCTCCCAATGCAAACGTAAAATCACTGTCCCTGAACTTGATGTCCAGAATATAATTCCGCGCATCAGCAAGCAGCATATTCTCCACAGATTTTACAGTTTTTCCTGCGACATCCTTACCGTTAATTGTCGTATTTAACCCAAAGCAATGCATATGGAAGATCACACCACCAATGTAAACAGCCAGTAAAACGGCAACAGCCGTGATTGTCACCGTGCGTATCATCCGTTTTTTTCTGCGGTACCGATACACAGAAGGGTCGATAAACGGATCCTGCTCATAAAGATTCTCCGACTTGTCATCGGCATCCTTCGATTCTTCCACCTGTTCCATTTTATCTGCTTCCACGGAACTTTTCTCCTTATTTTTTATTTTCTCTCTGTCCTTTTTTCCCCTGCTCATACTTACATCCTTTTTATTTATTATACAGATTTTTAATTCGTATCTCTGTTACGTTCGTATCATATCTTATAGATTGTACGATTGCAACCAGGCGCGGAAAAAACTGCCTATTTGATGCAACAAATTTACATCTTATTTACATTGATTACAACCATCTCCGGAGGGTTGTTGATCCGTATGTGAATAGAATGCATGCCACAACCTGAGGTCACAACCATCTTCGTACACAAATCCCCGCTGTCATACACACCATAATCATACTTTGGAAACGGATGTAACCGTGGAGAAACCACACCTCCAAATCCCGGTATCCGCACCATACCGCCATGATTATGTCCGGACACAATCAGATCCGGATGCAGCGCACAATATGCCCGGAAATAATCCGGATTGTGTGCAAGCAGAAGGTTGCACCGTTCCGGCTGCATCCTTCCAATCAACGAAACAAGCGTAGCTTCCCGCAGTGGTTTTTTGATGATCCGCTTATAATACTCCCTCGGAAGATCCAGCCCATATATACAGACATTCCATGGTTCTAAGACCTCATGTGTATTTACCAGCATATGTAGATGGTGTATTCCTTCCAGATACTTGTTGTACTGCTCCCAGATTCCCTCTGTTTCACGCACACATTCCAGCAATCCCCGCTCATGGTTTCCATAGGAATAATACACTGGCGCAATCTCTGTCATTTTCCGGATCGTATCTGCTGTTATCCGGTTATTTTTCTGCTCACTCTTCCGGCACACAATCATATCGCCGGGCAGCAGAATCATATCCGGCTGCTGCGCATCAATTGCTGAAAGCAGATCTATGTTTTCCAATCCATACACCTGATTGTGCAGATCCGCGATCATCACAATCCGCAACGGTTTCTTTACTTTCTGATTGATAAAATTGTAACGGACTATCTGAAAATTCATACTCATGGTTTTATTATACCCTATCTCCGGTTATTTCGCCATAAATATTCTTCCGGCAATCTCAGATAGACTGTATTTCATATCAAGCTTTGGCACTGCCTGCTCCGCATACAGGATTACTTCGCTGATACATGTTCCATTACACGAATACTGTACAACGCCGACCGCATCTCCTTCATGAACCGGAGCTTTTAAATCCTTATAAGCGATCACCTGTTTTTCAATCTGATCCGGATTCGTTGCCACAAGTGTGATCGTATGCTGCTCCACCGGTTTTACTGTTACCGATTTGCAGGTTCCCTTTTGCACCGGAATCTGCAGATTATCCGGCACAACCGCAGTATCTACATAGGAACGGCACTGTGCAAAGCCATAATCAAGCAGCTTCATCGCCTCACTGTTTCGAATCTCCTTTGTCTCAGCTCCCATCACGACAGCTATTAATGTCACGCCATCCCTTGTTGCCGTTGCTGACATACAGTATTTTGCCTGCGAGGTATATCCGGTTTTCAGTCCGTTTGCCCCAGTATAAAGATTCAGGAATTTGTTCGTGTTTGCAAGATCAAACCGGGATTCCCCCCGTCTGGTTTTATGTGTGATAGAATCCATCCAGATTGTCGAATATGTAAGAATATCCGGGTGATACAACAAAAGCTGTCTTGACATAATCGCAATATCCCGTGCTGATGTCAGATGTGTCTCAACCTCCAGACCACACGCATTGTCAAAATGCGTATGCTCCATGCCAAGCTCCTTCGCCCGTTCGTTCATCTTCTGAACGAACGCTGCCTCAGAGCCTGCCAGATGCTCCGCCATCGCCACTGCCGCATCATTTCCGGAAGCAACCTCGATACACTTAATCATATCCTGCACCGTCTGCTCCTCGCCTGCCTCGAAGAAGCATTGCGAGCCGCCCATCGACGCCGCATGTTCAGTCACGACAACCGTATCGTCCAGCGCGATATCCCCGCGTTCTAACGCCTCGAAGATCAAAAGCAACGTCATGACCTTCGTCACAGATGCCGGACGCAGCATCTCATCCGCATTCTTCTCATAGAGTACCGTCCCGCTCTCCAGCTCCATCAAAAGCACCGATTTCGACTGGATTTGAAGGGAATCCTCCGTGTCCGCATACGCAACCGGACAAACTATGCAAAGCATCATGATCAGTGTCAGAATCGCACATATAATCTTTTTCTTCATTTTCTCTCCTTCTTGCGTTTCTATCTAGTACAACTTAGATAGAATACGCCGGAAATTGTAACAATATACTGTCGTAGATAATTCATACGGTATATTTACAATTTCCGTCCGCCTCTAATTTGTACATTATACGAAACAACCATGCAGAAAATGAATATAATAAGAAAAAGTGTGAAGGAGCATCTGTATGTGTGGCATTGCGGGCTATTTTAACCCAAACCAGAACTATGCGGAAAATCCCAAGCAAAACTTTCATACGCTGTCCCGTATGATCAATACGATGAATCACCGCGGGCCAGACACCTACGGTCATACCATCATAAATTCGTGCTGCCTTGCGCACACACGCCTGTCTATCATTGATCTTGAAAATGGCAGACAGCCTATGTCTTATACCAAGGATGGAAACACTTACTATATTGTATACAATGGTGAGATCTACAACTTCAAGGAAGTAAAAAAAACACTGCTCCAGAAAAACTATACCTTTGAAACAAATTCCGATACGGAAGTCATTGTAGCCGCGTTTTGTCACTACGGTCCCGGCTTCGTGCAGGAATTAAACGGTATCTTCGCAATCGCCATCTACGACAGCATGCGAAATACACTCTACCTCTATCGTGACCGTTTCGGGGTCAAACCGCTTTATTATACAAAAACCGGAGATACGCTCGTGTTCGCATCAAGGATCGATACACTGTTTGAATATCCCCGCATACGTCCGTGCATTGATATGAACAGCTTCAACGAGATCTTCTCCCTCGGACCGGCGAAAACGTACGGCAAAGGTGTATTCTCCGGAATCAAAGAGATCAAGCCTGGCGAATATCTGACCTATACACCACAGTACATGACCTCCCGGCTTTATTACCGTATTGAAAGCCACCCGCACACTGACAGCTATGAGGAAACCATTGAAAAAACTTCTTACCTGCTTGAAGACAGTATCCGCATGCAGATGGTGTCTGACGTTCCAATCTCCACCCTGCTTTCCGGCGGTGTTGATTCCTCCTATGTATCTGCGGTCTGCCGTCATTTTCTGCCTGTTGATACACCACTTACAACCTATTCCTTTGACTATACCGACAACGCAGTATATTTTCAGGCAAACAGCTTCCAGCCGAGTGAAGACCGTCCTTACGTCGATATCATGAAAGACTACCTGCATTCCAACCACATCTACCTGACGTGTTCTTACACAAAGCTTGCTGATCTGCTTGAAGCATCCGTCGACAGCCGGTGCCTGCCAACGATGGCTGATGTTGATTCGTCACTCCTGTATTTCTGTGGGGAGGTTGCAAAACATCATAAGGTCACATTGACCGGAGAATGTGCCGACGAGATCTTCGGTGGCTATCCGTGGTTTCATCGTGATGCCATGCTGCAATCAGACACCTTCCCGTGGACGATGGATATCTCTTTCCGCAAATCCCTGCTACACCCGGAATTTGCTGCCAGCATGCAGATGGAAAAATATATTGACAAAGCATACCGTACAACATTATCCGAAGTGGATATTCTCCCGGAAGAATCCCCTCTGGACACGAAGAAACGTCAGATTGCTTATCTGAATATCCGCTGGTTCATGCAGACACTGCTTGACCGCATGGATCGTACGTCCATGCAGCACGGACTCGAAGCAAGAGTTCCATTCGCCGATTACCGTGTCATCGACTATGTATTCAATGTTCCCTGGTCGATGAAATCAAAGGATGGTATCCCAAAAAGTCTGCTCCGTGCCTGCGCCGCCAAATATCTGCCAGACACGATCATGAATCGCCCAAAGAGCCCTTACCCAAAGACCTATCACCCGGAATACGAGCGCGTGCTTGCAAACCGCCTGCGCGAAGTCGTTACCGATACTGCATCGCCACTTCGGAGCTATCTGAACATCCCTGCGGTGCTAAAGTTCCTCGACGAACCAAAGGAATATGGAAAGCCTTGGTTCGGACAGCTCATGGCTGGACCACAGATGATCGCCTACCTGTTACAAGTCGACTACTGGATGCGAAAGTATATGTTATAAAAAATATAAAAAGACAGACAAATAGCACCCGAAAAGGTATCTTACCTGATCGGGTGCTATTTTTATAATAATACCGGCTGGATCTGCTCCTTTGCCAGTGCATATTCTACCGTCTCTGCAATCTTTGTCATATCCGCCACACAGGAATTCGGCTTCTTCTCCGCGTCGTCCTGTCCAAACGGAACGAAATAGATATGCTTCATCACCATGAGCTTTCCAATATTCTGCAGATTGATACCTAACGCATCGTTCGTAGAAATGGCAATGATCACGGGACGCCCGTTCCGAAGATGCGACTTTGCCGCCATCAAAACCGGAGTATCCGTGATTCCATTTGCAAGCTTTGCTGCCGTATTTCCTGTACATGGTGCAATCACAAGGGCATCGAACAATTTTTTCGGGCCGACCGGCTCCGCACCCTGTATCGTATGAATTGCGCTTTTTCCTGTGATTGTTTCGATTTCTTTCACAAAGGACTTCGCCTCTGCAAAACGCGTATCCAGTTCATAGGCATGCTGTGAAAAAATCGGCGTAATACTCGCCGCCTCATCCCGTAGAAGCTCTATCTGTTTTTTTATCTTTTCGAACGTACAAAATGATCCGGTAATCGCAAACCCCAGATGACAGTCTGACCGCATACCTTATAGCTCCTTTTTGTTAGTCCGAAGGAGTCTCCATGGCGAACGCATGCTCGTAGATACCGGAAGCAATCACATATCCTGCTTCCTTTGGATACAGCTTTCCGGGAATTCCCAGATAGATATCTGCCCGGATGCCATGCGCCTTACAATACGCAAAATCCGTTCCTCCCGGACTTGACGCTATATCATAAATGAGAATCGTCGGGGAAAACCATTGCAGACGCCCGGCGTCAAGCACCATCGCCGGTATCGTGTTAAACACATAACTGTATTTATCATAAACATATCGATCCCACTGTGCAAGATTCCGGTATCCATATGCATGCTGTTCAATTTCGGTTTTCAATTCTTTCCGTCTGACTGCAACATCCACATGTGCCCCGGCTTTTGTGAGCGCATCCGCGATTGCTTTTCCGCAATACCCATATCCAAGTACAAGGCAATGACTTTCCAAGAGCACGGCATCTCTTCCGGCAATCGACAAAATCCCCTGTGCAGTAAGCTGTGCATTCTCTGTCACCAGCTTCTCTAACTGCAGATACGGTTCACAGGTAACACCTTTTTGCTGCAGTTTTTGCAGACATGCCGCTGACAGCAGACCGTGATATAAGATCTGATCATCCGTCATGTACGCGCACAAAGCGTCCTCCTCTGCCTCCGAAAGTCTGGGCGCGGTGATTACATACGCATCCGCAACCGATTCTTTCGGATTCTCATATACATCATATCCAAGATGATAAAAATATCCGGCGACACTCTCCATGCGTGGATCGTGTCCAAAAACAATGATATCCCGCATACTCTGCCACATCCTCCTTACGATACTCTATTATATGCATGCCAATCGGGAAAGGTCTCTTACTTCTCAATAAAAAAATGCATCGAATACGGCTCCAATATAATAAGAAAAATCTTTTTTGTCCACTGTTTCTTCCGCATACACTGGATATCCGGCAAGTCGTGTATTCCCGATGGATACCTGCAGGATGCCGATTGTATCCCCCCTTGCGACCGGTGCGGTTAATCTGCTTTCCGGGACAAACTGTTGCTGTACGGTCTCAGTATCCGAAAGAAGGATTGTCAGTTTCCCCTCACATGTACCTGTAACAGCCGGTTCCAATCCATCCGCGACCGGAACTTCCGGAATCTGCGTCTTGGAAAGTTCAATCTCCCTGTATTCATAGTGTTCATCCCCATATGCAAGCAATGCTTTCGTATCCACCCATTTATAGTGCTTGTTGTGCGGCCATCCACACGCGAGCAGTGCCACGATAAAATGCTTCCCATGTATCGTCACAGCACATACATAGCAATATCCGGCATTCCCGGTGAACCCGGTCTTCCCGGCAAGCACGCCGTCCATCTGGTCGAGCAAGGCGTTCTTATTATAGACTGTAAACTGCCGTGTCCCATCACAGCTTGTAAATGTATACTGCCGCGTCTGGCAGATCTCCTGAAACTTCTCCTTTTCTTCGGAGACAAATACGCAGTACCGCATCAGCTTCGCCAGATCCTCCGCTGTCGTGCTGTGTACCCCGACCGCGTCCTCTGCATCCAGTCCGTTCGGCGTGATAAAATACGTCGAGGTAAGTCCGATCTCTGCCGCCTTCTGATTCATCATTGTGGCAAATCCCTGCACACTGCCGCCGATACGCTCTGCAACGGCACAGGCACTGTCATTGTGGCTCTCCAGCATCATCGAATACAGCAGATCCGAAAGCCTGTAGTCCTCGCCAGCACGCAGTCCAAGCTTCACATCCGGCATCTTTGCCGCGTAGCTGCTCACAGTCACGACATCATCCGGATTCCCATACTCAAGCGCGAGAATCAGTGTCATAATCTTCGTCGTACTTGCCATTGGCAGCACCTCATCCGATGCTTTTCCATATAACACCCGCCCGGTATCGACATCCATCAGTACCGCCGCTTTCGCGTACAGTTTTGGCTCCTCCGACGCACAGGAGGAAACCGGGCAGCCACAGATCACAGCGACCATAATCAGTAAATATACAATATATTTCTTCATGCTGTTCCTTTCTCATCACACTTCACGGACATCTACTCCATTATATGGATAATTGTGACGAGTTAGACTTTCTAATTGAAATCGTTTCCGAAATCCTGTAAAATAAATAGAAGAATTTTCGACAAAGGATGATGCATATGGCAACACTTTTTACATCAGAATTAGAAGAGGGCATGGTCACGCTGACCGACACCTATTCCAATAATGGCAAGCTGATCGTTCCGAAGGATACAGTGCTTACGAAAAGTATTATCCAGTTACTTTCCGGGAATGATGTTGTGTTTGTTGATGTCTCCGATATTGTGGAGCCTGCTGATAAATCACAGGAGAACGATCTCTCCTCTGCGCTGGATGCCGAGAAAATCAAAGAAAAGCCGCAATACAAAAAGTTTGTCCATCGCTATGAGAAAAGCATCTCCGAGATGGGCGATCATTTAAACGATATTGTCTACAAGAATGCTCCAATCGACGTGGATATGATGCTGCAGAACACCATGACGACAATGAAGGCATTGAACGACTCCCCTCTCAGCATCTTCACGATGCTTTCAACCATGAAAAATTATGATGATTCGACCTTCAACCATTCGTTAAACGTCGCTCTCATCTGCAATATCTTTGCCGACTGGCTGGAGTTGTCCGGGGAGGACAAAAAACTTATCACCGCCTGCGGTCTGTTTCATGATATCGGAAAACTGCTGATTCCGGATGCCATCCTGAAAAAACCTGGCAAGCTTACAAAGGATGAGTTCGACATCATCAAAACCCACCCGGTCAAAGGCTATCAGCTATTACAGAAAAACAAGCTTGATCCACATATCCAATTTGCTGCTTTGATGCATCACGAGAAATGTGATGGATCCGGCTATCCGATTGGATTAAAAGGAAATCAGATTGACTGGTGCGCACAGATTGTCACAATTGCAGACATCTACGAAGCTATGACGGCAAAACGTGTCTACCGCGGACCAATCAGTCCATTTAAAGTCATCAACATGTTTGAGGAAGACGGACTAAAAAAATACAATCCAAAATATCTGCTTACCTTCTTAGAGCACGTGGTAAACAGCTACATGAATTGTAAAGTCCGCCTGAGCAACGGCGAGGAAGGTGACATCGTCTTTATCAACAAAGTCCGCCTCTCCAAACCGATGGTAAAAACAAAAAATAATTTTATTGACCTGTCGAAGCAGACCGATATCAACATCGACAGTATATTATAAATGGGTATCTGCTAACGGATACCCATTTTTCTATCTTTCTTTATACTTCTACTTTGATATTCACTTCGTCCATTGCCTCCTGGCGGAAGCGTTCAATTTTGTCAGGGGTAATCGACGGTAGCTCGTCCATCGAAGAAACACCAAAACATCTTAAGAAATCTTCGGTTGTTCCAAACAGAATCGGTCGTCCAACCGCATCCAGTCTTCCTACTTCCGTAATCAGATTGTATTCCACCAGACGATTGATTGCATGCACGCATGACACGCCACGGATTGCTTCGATTTCTTGTCTCGTGACCGGCTGCTTGTATGCCACGATGGAAAGTGTCTCCATCAGAGAATCTGTCAGACTGTGCTTCTTTGGGATATTGACCAGGCTGGATAAAATATCATAATATTCATTTTTTGTACAGAGCTGGTATGCATTCTCCAGCTTCACGATTTTGATGCCCCGGTCTTCTTCCTCATACTGAACCATCATATCATCCAGAATCTTCTGCAGTATCTTCGTATCCACCTGCAGAACATCGGACAGGTCTTTTAATTCTACTGCATCTCCCATGGAAAAAAGAACCGCTTCAATTGCAGCTTCTGTTTTCTTCACGCTTTCTTCCACTCTATGTTCCTCCGTTCTTATATCCGTAATCTGTATTCTGTCTGACTACCCGCTAAGTCTCGAGGGAGTCAATGATGATATCACCGAACAGTTCATCCTGCCGTATCGTGATATCTCCGACCTTCATCAGCTCCAAAATCGCCATAAATGTCACAATAATATTAATCTTCGTCGCCTGTATCTCAAGCAACGTCTTGAAGTTAATGCCTTTCAGTCCACGAATGCTCGACCGGATATCCTCCATCTTGTCTTCGATCCGGACTTCGTCCTTCTCAATCGTTCCAAATTTACTACGCACCGGGTCAACACGGTCAACTGTACGCTTCATTACCTGGGTAAATATCTCATTTAACTTCGCGAGTGTCACATCTCCGATCACCTCTGCCGGATCAATCTCTTCCTTGTATTCGAGTACTTCCTTCGGAATTGTAGCCGGCTTATAATAGTTCTTTCCGGCGTCGAGGTTCATATCCTTCAATTCCAGCGACGCATATTTGTACATCTTGTATTCCAACAGGCGACGCACAAGCTCAGCACGCGGATCCTCCTCTTCTTCCTCTTCCTTCTCCTCGCGTGGCAGTAACATCTTCGCCTTGATTGAAATCAATGTTGCTGCCATCACGAGAAATTCACTCATCACGTCAAGATTTTCCTCCTGCATACGGTTCAGGTAATCCAGATACTGCTCAGTAATCTCAACGATTGGAATATCAAATATATTAAATTTGTTCTTATCAATCAGATGTAGCAGCAGGTCAAGCGGACCTTCAAACTGATTGATCTTGAATTCTAATTTTTCGTCCATACTTGGCTATTCTATCATCTTTTAGATAATAATGCAAACCATTCCGCCGTTCGAGTCGTTGACGATTTTCTCCATCGTATCCTGCAATTTCTGCTGGCTTTCCTGCGTAATCTTGTTGACCTTTGCAGAAAGACCGTCCTCGACAAGCTGACGCACTGTCTTGCCAAATATATTCACATCCCAGATATCATCCTGCTTCTCCCCATCCTGATGGATATACGCAATCAGATCCTTCGCCTGTTCCTCAGAGCCAACGATTGGTGCAATCTCGGTCGTGATATTTGCCTTGATCAGATGGATGGATGGTGCCTGTGCAGTCAGCTTCACACCGAACTTGTTGCCGGACTTGATAATCTCCGGTTCGCCCAGCCGGATATCTCCCGCATCCGGTGTCACAGATCCATAGCCGGTCTTAAATGACTGCATCAAAGCTGTGCTTACCTTCGCACACTGGGACTTTGTCGCTGCAAGTGATTTGACAGCTTTCATGAAATCGTATTCATTACGGATCGGCTCACCCATAATCTCGGAGAGCATTGTATAGTAATATTCTGGTTTTAATACCAGACGGATCTCGACAGATCCATCTGCCAGGTTGAGTGCCTGCATCTCGATGGACTGCAGATATTCGTCTTCCACAAACGCATAATTTGTTGCATCCTTCATCAGATACATCTGGTTGAAAATCTGATTCGTTTTCTCCACAATCTTCTGTTTGATTGCATCCTTCATATCGAGTGCTTCCACCCACTTCGGAATATCGAACTTCACGCATGTCACCGGGAAATCCAGAAGCAAAGCTTCAAAGATATGTACGATATCAGGTTTTCGAAGCTGGTCACAGTTGATTGGCAGTACCCCAACGCCATACTCCGCTTCCATCTGCTGTGCAAGCTCCAGTGTCTCCGGGCTGGCAGGTTTTCTCGTGTTTAAGATCACAATAAATGGCTTGCCAAGTGCTTTTAACTCCTGAATCGTCTGTGTCTCCGGCTGTATGTATGCACTGCGGTCAAGCTCCGAAATCGTATCATCACAGGTGACAACGATTCCGACGGTCGAATGATCGTAAATGACCTTCTTCGTCCCAATCTCCGCCGCCTTTGTAAATGGAATATCATAGTCAAACCACGGTGTCTTCACGAGCCGTTCCCTGCCGTCCTCCTCATGTCCCTCTGCGCCCTGCACCATGTAGCCAACACAATCGATCATGCGGCATTTGAAATGTACTCCATCCTCAAACAACACTTCAACTGCTTCCTTCGGTATAAACTTTGGTTCCGTCGTCATCACGGTTTTCCCGGCAGCCGACTGTGGCAACTCATCCATTGCACGCTTCCGGTTGTTCTCATCTGCGATTGCCGGAAGCACCATCAGCTCCATAAACCGTTTGATAAAGGTTGATTTTCCTGTCCGCACCGGACCGACCACACCGATATAGATCTCGCCATTGGTTCGTGTTTCTATATCCTTATAAATGTTCATCCAAGCACCAGCCTCCTATATTTCTACCTGACTATGTTCAATAACTCAATATAATATATGTGCCGGAACCTGTTTTATGACAGAAAAAAACTGCCGGATTTCTCCAGCAGCTTCTGCATATTTCTATTTTTATTTATCCCATGCAAGTCTTGTTGACTCTGAAGTACGGTTTCTTGTGAGCAGCATCTTCATCCCCTCTGCCGCATTTAAGTCCTCAAACAAAACCTGATTGACGACCGATACGATCGGCATCTCCACGTCATATTTCCGGCTGAGCTTATATGCTGCTTTCGCAGAATACACGCCCTCGACAACCATCTGTACCTCGTCCATTGCCTCTTTATAGGTCTTACCCTGTCCCATCAGGAATCCCGCCTTCCGGTTCCGGCTATGCTTCGACTCACAAGTTACAATCAAATCTCCGATCCCTGAAAGACCTGCAAATGTTTCAAGTTTACCACCCATGGCTGTTCCAAGACGGATAATCTCTGCAATACCACGTGTGATGATTGCAGCCTTCGCATTGTCACCACAGCCAAGTCCGTCACCAACACCTGCCGCAAGTGCGATGACATTCTTCAGTGCCCCACCAAGCTCAATGCCAATCACATCCGGACTTGCATACACGCGGAAGTAATCGTTCATGAATGCATCCTGGATCATAAGTGCTGTTTCTTTATCTTTTGCGCCGGCAACTACCGTCGTAGGCATGCGTTTCCCAACTTCCTCTGCATGGCTTGGCCCGGATAAGACACCGACCTTGCTCTGCGGAATTTCTTCATGTATTACCTCTGTCAGTGTCTTCAGAGATTCATCCTCAATTCCCTTCGACACATTCACGATTGTCTGAGCTTCTGTTATGTATGGTGCGACACGTTTCGCCGTGCTTCTGATAAATGGCGATGGAACAACCATCACGAGAAGCTCTGCATCCTTGCACACCTCCTGCTCGTCCGTCGTAAAGCGCACAGAATCTGGCAGCTTCACACCCGGAAGCTTCGTCAGATGCTCGCGTTTCGTATTGAGCATCTCGATCTCCTTTGCATCGATGGACCATACGGTCACATCATGTCCGTTATCAGACAGCAAAACTGTTAATGCGGTACCCCAGCTTCCTGCTCCTAATATACCAATCTTCATTATATTTACCCCCTGTCCCATAGGAATTCTTGTCTATCTCTTATTATCTATGCAGTTTTCTTTGCGCCCAGTTTATTTTCCTCATGATGCAGCAGACGCACGATATTCGCATGATGACGGATGATCGCCATTCCGCATATTACCGCTACCACGATTACACTCTCAACCATCGCATGATACGATGCTGCACTCGCCAGATCAAAGCTGTATTTTCCATGAAATGCGAAGATTGCATACTCGATACAGAACATCGTCACGATGGTAATAGAACCAAGTGAAACATATCTGGTAATCGCCACAATCACGATAAATGCAATCAGACAACTGACGATAATCACTGGATCTAAGAATCCGACGATGATACCCGCTGTTGTTGCAATCCCCTTTCCACCCTTGAAATGCAGATAACAAGGGAAGTTATGTCCAAGCACTGTGCCAAGTCCGGCATAGGCAAGATACAGATACACCTCGTTTGGATACAGATGTCCGATCACGACATGCACGATCGCACTGATGATTATCGCCTTGAACAGATCCCCGATAAATACGATCAGTCCGGCTTTCTTCCCGAGTACACGGAGGGCATTTGTCGTTCCGGCGTTTCCGCTTCCATGTTCTCGTATGTCAATACCTTTCATTCTTCCATAGATATACGATGTCTGAAGCAGTCCAAATGCGTAGCCCGCTGCCAGACAGATTACTCTCGCTAGTAACATGATTATTTTTCTTTCCTCTCCCGTATAATAAACTTTAACGGCGTTCCTTTAAAGCCAAACGCCTCCCGTATTTTATTCTCGATGTATCTCGTATAAGAAAAATGCATCAATTCTTTATCATTGACAAAGATAACAAATGTCGGTGGCTTCACAGAAACCTGTGTAATATAATAAAGTCTCAGACGTTTACCCTTATCGGAAGGTGGCTGGTTTAATGCAACTGCCTCCGCCATAATCTCGTTTAAGACACCGGTTGCCACACGAAGCGAATGGTTCTCGATGACCATATCGATTGTCTCAAAAAGCTTTGGCAGACGCTGTCCGGTTTCCGCAGAGATAAAGAGCAGCTCTGCATACGGCATATACGAAAGCTTCTCGCGCACATCCTCGGTAAACTTCTTCATTGTCTTGTCGTTCTTCTCGATTGCATCCCATTTATTCACGGCAATGATCATACCCTTGCCGCGTTCATGGGCGATACCTGCGATCTTCGTATCCTGATCGGTGATTCCCTCCGTCGCATCAATGACGAGCACTGCCACATTGCACCGCTCCACCGCAGACACGGTACGGATAATGCTGTACCGCTCAATCTCTTCCTTGATCTTATTCTTCCGGCGCAATCCTGCCGTATCAATAAACACATACTCGGTGCCGTTCCGTTTGATTGTTGTGTCAATCGCGTCACGTGTCGTACCGGCAATATTCGATACAATCACACGATCCTCGCCGAGCAGCTTGTTGATGATGGATGATTTACCAACGTTCGGCTTTCCGATGATCGCGATACGTGGGCGCTCATCCTCTTCTTCATTTAATGCATTCTCGCCAAAATGCTTGACGACCTCATCGAGCATATCTCCAAGTCCAAGCTGAGATGCCGCAGAGATTGGCTGTGGATCCCCCAGTCCCAGATTGTAAAACTCGTATACATCCGGCATAAACTTCTCGAAGTTGTCCACTTTATTGACAACCAGCACGATTGGCTTTTTGGAACGGCGCAGCATGTCCGCAACCTTTCCGTCCGCATCGACAAGCCCCTGACGGACATCTGTGACAAACATAATCACATCTGCTGTCTCAATCGCGATCTCCGCCTGCTCGCGCATACTCTTCAATATAATATCGTTGGATTCCGGCTCGATACCGCCTGTATCCACGATTGTAAAATTATAATTTAACCATGTCACATCGGCATAGATCCGATCCCGCGTAACACCCGGCGTATCCTGTACGATTGAGATACGATCACCCGCCAGCGTGTTAAACAATGTAGATTTACCGACATTAGGTCTGCCAACAATGGCAACAACCGGTCTACTCATGTTCGTTCTCCATTTCTATCATTCTGTTAAATAATCCCACACCGCTTGATTGTACAATAATCACCGGAACTTGTAAAGCACTTTGCAATTCCTCAACTGTCATATCATCGAGGAAGATTGGCTCATCTGCCTTCACAATCTGGCTTGGCAGGAACAATGCTTCACCGAGATCCCTGCCCGCTAACTGCTTCACAATATCCTGTCCGGTCAGAAGTCCGGTCACGGTGATCTTCTCTCCGAAGAAATCATTCCGGATTGGGAACACCTGCAGATCAAGCCCAGGTGCCGCCTGTTTATATGTCTCTGCCGCCTGACAGACATAATCATACGCGATTAGTCCGGTCACCGTCGAGACCTTCCGTTTCCCTTCCCACGGCTTTCCGTCATGGTCTTCGAGATAGATATCCACGGCATCCTGCGCCTCCGTCAGAAACAGCCGTGTCATACCGACACCATTTTCGAGCTGGATATATCCATCGTATTGGGCTTCATCCGGCATATCATACCCTGCCGTGATATACCACTCATCGCTTGCATGTACGAAATGCTCTCCGAATTTCTCCATTGCCTGCTGCTGAAAGCCCTCGATGATCGAGATGACTTCCCTTGCATCCTCTTTCGTGAAGCTCTCCAGCTTGCAGAGTCCATCCCGGTACTTGGAAAGTCCGACCGGGACAACCGACAGACTCTCGATCGTCGGTGCATAGGCAAGCAGATCCCCGATCGTCCGGCGCAGCTCATCGCCATCGTTTAACCCCTTGCAGAGCACGACCTGCGCATTCATTGGGATATCCGCATCGTAGAGCATCTGAATATAGTCCATGACCTTCCCCGCGAACCGGTTGTGCAGCATCTGACACCGGAGCTCCGGATTCGTCGTATGCACGGAGATATTGATCGGTGCAAGCTTATAGTCGATAATCCGTTGTATATCCTTCTCCTTCATGTTCGTGAGCGTCACGTAATTACCCTGCAAGAAGGACAGCCGCGTGTCGTCGTCCTTGAAATAGATCGTCTCACGCATGCCCGGCGGATTCTGGTCGATAAAACAGAATACACACTTGTTGAAGCAGCTCCGGTACTCGTCCATCAGCGACTCACCGAACTCCATGCCGAGATCCTCGTCGTAGTCCTTCTCAACCTCTAACAGCCATTCCTCACCGTTCGCCTTCTCAATCAGCACCTCAAGGTATTCGTCATTCACAATGAAGTCGTAGTCAAATATATCTTCAATTTCTTTATCGTTGATGGCAAGCAGAAAATCGCCTTCCTCGATTCCGAGTTCTTCCGCAATTCCACCTTCATCAATTTTCGTTATTTTATGTCGTTTCATGTCTGTATCCAAAATTTATGAATTACTTTCTTTAATATTTCTTGTCACCACGCATCAGCGTGCTACCTTACCTGTCACCACGCAGCATAATCACGCCGCCCAGATTGCCACGCCTGCCACCGGACGCCCGATGGGAGAATAACAGCTTCGGATTGCAGCAGGTACAGATATCCGGCATCGCAATATGCTCCGGCTTCACACCCGCATCCGTAAAATTATAATAGCATGCCTGATGCAAATCAAGCTGGTATTTGCCATTTCCCTTGTCTTCTAAGAGTATCTTCCGTTGTTCCTCTGTATATACCCCGCATGCATCTGCCACATCCTTACTTACCTCGTAGCACGCTTTGCAGATAGATGGTCCAATCGCACAGATGATATCCTCCGGCTTAGAACCATAGATTGCCTGCATCTTACGAACGACAGCCATTCCGATGCGCCCAACGGTGCCCCGCCAACCGGAATGTGCCGTCGCAATCACACGCTGTACCGGATCGTATAAGAATAACGGCACACAGTCAGCATAGAACGTCATAAGCGGGATTCCTGCCTCCTGCGTGATGAGTCCATCAATCTCTGCAAAATCACGTTCCCGCAGGATGCCCTTTCCGCAGTCGTCTTTCGTCACGATCCGCAAGTTCGTCTTATGCACCTGGTCCGAGAAAACAAGCTTCATGTAATCGTACCCACACGCCTGCGCAAATCGTCTGTGATTCTCCATCACGGACGATTCCTCATCGCCACGGGTAAAGCTTAAGTTCATGCTTCCGAGATACCCCCTACTCACGCCGCCAAGCCGTGTAGAAAACCCGACCACAACTTCAGGATAAGCATCAAATATTTTATACCGGAGCACCGGAACCGGCACCGGCACACCTTCCACCTTTGCATTCTCGAAATATGTGGTGCGTTCCCGCAAGAAATGCAGATTCTCTTCTGCACGCGTCACGAGTGCCTCCGGATTTAATTTCAGATCAAGCTGTATTGGTTTCATTTATCTGTTCCTGTCTCTTCCTGTTTATTCTTATTGATTCCTGTTTCACTCTGTCTTTTTCTATCATGCTTAAGCTTACCTTGTCATCACAAAGTCAAACGCATTCTCAATATGCATGACCATATCCCCATTGATGCCTATCACATCAAACCGGATTGGTGTGTTATCAATGCTTATTTTCTTCTGATTCAAATAAAAAAGTGCCATCTTCGAGATCTGCCGTATCTTCGCACCGGTAACTGCCTCTAGCGCATCTCCGCTTCTGCCATCTGCCCGGTATTTTACCTCGACGAACACGATACACGCACCATCCCGCGCAATCAGATCAATCTCGCCCTGTCGTACCCGGTAATTCTTCTCGATGATAAAATACCCTTTTTTCTCCAGATATTCAGCGGCAAGCTTCTCCTTCTCCGTACCGACCTGTCTTTTATTATATGAGTGTTTCTCCATAGCTATCCACCCTCCGCTCATCTATTTTCCAAGCTTCGCGCGTAGCTTATCCATTCGGTCGACATAGACTAAGATCTCTGCCACTACGCCATACAGCTCCGGTGGAATACATTCACCGATATTCAGGTTCAACAGCGTATTCGTAAGATCTGTATCCTTATAGAGCGGCACATTGCTCTTCTTCGCCGTGTCAATAATCCGCTCCGCGATCACACCCTTTCCGGACGCAACAACCTGTGGTGCCTCATTTCCCGGCTCATAGACTAAGGCAACCGCTTTTTTCTTCTCTTCTTTTTTCTTTGTTTCCACATTGAAATTCTGTGCCATCCGTCTATCCCTCTGCTTTATCCAATCTACTTATATCATGCATCCCCGCGTGCCGTTATCGGTGATCTGTACATTATACCTGCTCATTACATGCGCACGTCAAACGAATACCGCTTTACACTCTTCTCAATGTCGTCGCCGAACATCTCTTTTACCACGACATTTTTCTCTGTCTCCGGGTGCAGTGCCGGCTCCCGCATGATTACCTCATTCGTAAGTGAATATCCATTCTCCGCAATTGCCTGTTCCAGCTGTGTCATATGCGCATCGATGATCTTCGCACTTTCCTCATCTTCGACATAAAACTTCGTATGCACCATCGTCCCACGCAAAGACACATGCACATCTGTCGGTCCTAAATATTCCATATCCAGATGTAGCAGGGCGCTGACATCTTCCTTTTTCTCCTGCATCCTTTTTTTGTTCATATAGACGAACAAATCCGCATTTCTATCTCCGCCCTCCATCCGCACCGGAATCTGCGCATATGGAAAAAGATTACTTAAGTTCTGCAGGAAATCAATCCGCTCCTGCATGCCCTTCGCAGATCCGGACAGATGTTCTCCGGATGAGCCTGTATGGCTGCTCATCTGCTGCATCAGGCGGTCCATCTTCTCATAGATTCCCTTGTACAGATCGGAGACCTCCTGTGGATTCTGCATCTTCTCCGGATTCAGCGTGAACTTCTCTTTCACAGCTGCCACTAACAACTCCTTCATGCCGTTCGACGTGAAAAACTCCTTCAGCATCTCCGCATCGATCATTGATTTATCCGCAGCGCCCGCCACAAGTGCCTGCAGATGATTCGCAAGCTGCATCGTCGTATCCGACTTCGCAAGTACCGTCTGTATCGTCTGTGCATCAAAATGCATATCCTGTAACTGCTTCGTAAGTCCGGTAAGCTGTTCCTCGGTCATATCGAATTTTTCCGCATATGCCGATAACTGCTCCGCGGATAACAGTGGCAGATTACCTGTCATATCTGCGGCCTGCATCGGTTCCCCCATGCTTACCTGCCCCTGTGTGAAAACCACATCGCCTGCCGCCTGTTCTAACCGTTGCAGCATTGCGTCTGCATCTAGCACGGGAAGATCCTGTGAATCGGATAACACCTGCAGCATCTCCCGCATACTGTCCGGCTCGGACATATACGCGGTAATTTCTTCTGTCATCCCAGACAACGCCTGCATCATTGCATGCTGGTTCGTCTGGTACTGTTCGAATCCCGTTATCGTCTGTTCTGTCACCGGAAGCTGCATCTTATTCATCAATACAAGTGTCTGAACCGGTGTATCCGGATATTTATATGCCTGCTGCAACACCTTCTGCATACTGGCACGATCCACCGGCATATTCTGATTTATAAGCGTCTCAGCGATCTGATAATTCTTGTCCGACGGCGACAGCTGGTTTTTCTGCAACAGATCGAAGATTGTCTGATCCTTCATCGCCTGCATATCCGATGCGAGCGGCTGGATCATCACAGTGCCTCCGGAATTTTCCTTCACAAGAAATGCGATCGTATCCCCCATATTGAGATTCATCGCTTCCGCCATACGTGCCTGCAGCATCTGGTTTCCGTCCATCTGGATCGTCACCTGGGAGCCGTTCACATCGACGATCTGCCCGGTAAAGGTCTGTCCCTCCTGTGCCTGTGCAAGCACAGCATTGCCAGACGGCGTCTGCGTGTTGTTGTTCGCAATCGTAGTCTCCGGTCTCATTCCGGTGGCTGTTTCGGTCTGATAGCGGTTCAATTGAAGATTTGCGTTATCTATATTCATACATAATCCTTTATATACGTTCTCCGGTGGATCTCACAGGGACCGAGCTTATCTAAGCCGGCATAATGCTTTGCACTGCCATATCCGGCATTACTTGCGAAATCATAGCCCGGATACACCTTATCGTACTCCACCATCATACGGTCTCTTGTTACCTTCGCCACAATACTTGCCGCCGCAATACTTGCAGACAATGTATCACCCTTGATGATCGGCACCTGTTTGATATCAACCATTGGAATCTTCACGGCATCATTTAACAAAATATCCGGCTTTACTTTGAGATTCGCGATTGCCATGCGCATTGCCTCATAGGTTGCCTGTAAGATGTTGATCTCGTCAATCCGTTTCTCAGAGACAACTCCTATTCCATAAGCAACCGCTTTTTCCCGGATGATATCATATAAGATCTCCCGTTTTTTCTTCGGAACCTGCTTGGAATCGTTCAGATGCAGAATCATTTCATTCTCCGGCAGAATTACTGCACATGCCACAACCGGGCCTGCGAGCGGACCTCTGCCGACTTCATCTATCCCACATATATATCGGCTTCCCATCGCATGATACTTACGCTCAAACGCAAGCATTTTCTCAGAGCGGACATATTCCGCCTCTAACTGAGCCAGTTTTTTCTTTGTCTGTGCCACAAGTGCCTGCACACCGCTTCGCGCATCCGTACCATAAGTATGTATAAACTGCTGCAGCATCGTCTCATCATCCGGATCCAGTATCTGATACGCTGCCTTAATCTCCTGTATCTTCATAGTTTCCTACTCCTTTATATAAATGCAAAAGAAGGACTGTGCATAAACACAGTCCTATATTGTTATTTAATCAATCCAAAGCTCTTAAATGGATAAATACGCAGTACAACCTTCCCGACAATATCCTCCCGGTTAACATTTCCGACATCCGACCACCGGCTGTCAACACTATTGTTCCGGTTATCTCCAAGCACAAAATATTCATCCTTACCAAGATATACATCTGAACCTGCGCGACCGTTGTTCAGGATTGTCTCTTTCCCATAATTCTCCTTGAGAAGCTTGCCATTGATATAGATGTTTCCATTTTGGTCAATCCGTACTGTCTCGCCCGGCAATCCAATAATACGCTTTACATAAGTGGTATTCTCATCATAGTTAAATATTACAACGTCAAACCGCTTTGGATCTCCAAATGTATACGACAGCTTATCTACCCATAGATTATCCTTATCCTCCAATGTCGGATTCATAGAAGATCCATCGACCTTTGAACGGCAGCCTACAAAGTTCAAGATAAAATAACAGATTAAAACAACGATCCCGATATAAATAATCAGACTCAGAAGCTCTTTCACAATATTAACCTCTTCCGGCTTCTGTGTCTTTTTCTTTCTGTTTTTTCTCTTCTTTTTCTTTTTTAAGATTGGATTTCCTTCCGCATCGTAAGCTTCGATCTCAGCCGCTTCCTCTTCTGCTTTCTTCTCGATATCCTCTGCAGTCTCAATCTCCGGATTTTTGTCCTCGGATGATTTCGTTTTCTCTGTCACAGTCTCTGCAACTTCCGCCTCTACAGCATCCGATTTTTTTTTCTTTTTCATCATCTATAAACTCCCTATTCCGGTATCTCCTCCAACGTCATACGTCCAAGTCTGCCGCTTCGAAAATCATCAAACAAAATCGCCGCAGCCTTATCAAGATCCGGTTCATTTCCTTTTAATAAACACAATCTTGCAATCGCAACCTGCTTCAATATCTCAAAATTCTCAGAATTTTGTACGTCAATATCTATATTATACCTGTCTGTCAGTGCATTACAATAATTTATTTTTAAAAATTCTATGAATTTTAAAGCAAGCTCGCTTTTCGTCAGGATTTCATCATTGATGGAGCCAATATAAGCCAGACGCAAACCAACCTCCTGATCATCAAATTTCGGCCACAGAATACCCGGTGTATCAAGTAATTCGACATCCTTTCCAATTCGAATCCACTGTTTTCCTTTCGTGACACCCGGTTTATTTCCAACCTTCGTACAGGATTTCTTTGCATAGGAATTGATAAATGTAGATTTTCCTACATTCGGAATACCGACAATCATCGCACGGATCGGACGATTAATGATTCCTCGTTTGCGGTCGCGTGCAATCTTCTCCTTACATGCTTCCCGGATTGTATCCGATACCGGCTTCATACCGGAATTTTTCCGTGAATCCATGCTCAACACGAAAAATCCCTTCGCTTTGAAATACGCTTCCCATTGTGCCGTTTTCCTTGCATCTGCCATATCTGCCTTGTTCAGGATAACCATGCGGGATTTATTTGCAGCAAGCGTATCAATGTCCGGATTCTTGCTCGATAGTGGTGTTCTCGCATCAAGCAACTCAATCACAATATCGATTAACTTTATATCTTCCTGCATCGTACGCTTGGCTTTCGTCATATGTCCCGGATACCACTGAATATTCATCATTTATTTTACCTTTCCTTTATCACTTCGAGGGAGAAGAATCCGTACAATCTTTCCCGTTATTTCTGTCTTCGATATATTTCCAACATTTGTATAACGGCTGTCCTCGCTGTTATTTACATTATCTCCCATCACAAAATACTCTTCATCGCCTAACGTGACATCCTCTTCTGCCACACCACTGATCTGTATCGTCATTGTAAATGGAACATCACTGCGCCGCTCGCCATTGATATAAATATCGCCATTTGAAATCCGTACAGTCTCCCCAGGCAGACCAATCACACGCTTGATATCATAGTATCCATCACCATCCACACGTGAATAAGCAATCACATCATATCGCTTCACATCAGATACTTTATACGCAAGCTTATTCACCATGACAACCTGTGAATCAGAAAGTGTCGGATTCATCGATGGTCCCACGACCGTAACCGTCTGGAATCCAAATGTTACAACCGCATATCCGACAATCACAGCAACAAATACAAGCAAAATCCACTGCCAGAAGGATCGAAAAAATCGCTTGATTTTTGAATTCCGTTTTGACACATGTCTTGATAGATTGTGCTTATCGTAATAACTTTTTTGTCCTCTACGTCCCAATGCAATCCTCCTATAAAGATACTTCTCCTCATAATAGGAAACCCCCAGATTGAAATGAATCTGGGGGCAAGTTTCCATTGTCTCTGCAAGTATTACTTTACAAGTTCCTTAACCTTAGCCTTCTTACCAACACGATCACGTAAGTAGTTAAGTTTTGCACGTCTTACTTTACCTCTACGAATAACCTCGATCTTCTCGATCGTTGGGCTATGCAGTGGCCAGGTCTTCTCAACGCCAACGCCATTTGAATTCTTACGAACTGTGAATGTCTCACGGTTGCTTCCGCCCTGTCTCTTCAGTACAGTACCTTCAAATGCCTGAACTCTTTCTCTGTTACCCTCTTTAATCTTAGCGTATACCTTAATAGTATCTCCTACATTAAAGTCTGTAACATCCTGCTTCAACTGTGCTGTCTCAATGTTCTTGATGATTTCATTTGCACTTAATGCCATTTGTGTGACCTCCTAAATAATTTAGACGTTCTTAATGCTTGACTGCACCAGAGGACCATCCCTTTTTTCACAACCACATAACTATATCATAGGATATTTGTTCGCGCAAGCTATATTTTGATTTTTTTATAAAAAAATGTTCGCAACGATTCAAATCCCAGTTCTTTTGCATGTAAGATCTGTTCCGTGCTGCCAATAAACAGAATTCCATCATCCGCAAGCGCACCATGGAAATTCTCATACACCTGATCCTTCGCCTCATCTGTGAAATAGATTACCACATTCCGACAGACGATCATATGAACATGCTGGAAATACCGGTCTTTGAGCAAATTGTGTTTTTTGAACTCTACACACTTCTTAATCTCGGGGCTGATTGCATAATGACATTCATCCACCTTCTTGAAATGCTTATCCAGATATTTCTTCGGCAGATCAGACAAACTCTTCGCCGGATAGACACCTTCTTTTGCAAAGGCGAGGACATCCTCGTCTAAATCCGTTGCGATGATACGAATCTTTGACAACGGAATATATTCCGACAGAATCATTGCAATCGTGTACGGTTCATCTCCCGTCGAACATGCCGCACTCCAGATTGTCAGCGTATCTCCATATTTTTTTCTCAGATATGGTATAATCTCCTGATCAAAATTCAACCACTGCTGTGGATTCCGATAAAACTGAGACACATTAATCGTCAGATAACTAACAAAGGTACGAAGTAGACCTTCGTCCTGCTTCATACCTTTGTAAAAATTTTCAAATCCATCAAACCCTTTACGGGCAATCAGGGATTCTATTCTTCTTTTCATCTGGCGTTCTTTATAAAGGTCTAAGTTAATATCGGTCAGTTTATACACATCCCGCTTAAACTCTTCATATTGATATTCCATGCTTACTCCTCGTCAGAAGCCTCCTGTGCATCATCTAAAGCACGAATGCTCAGGCTGATCTTCTTCTCAGCAGCCTTGAAATCTACAACCTTTGCTGTGACCTCCTGACCTACCTTCAGAACATCTTCCGGCTTCTCTACACGTTCCTTGGAAATCTGGGAAACATGAAGGAGTCCATCAACGCCCGGCTCAAGCTCTACGAATGCACCAAAGCTTGCAAAACGTACAACCTTACCTGTTACAACATTACCGATTGCATACTTGTCAGCAGCCTTTACCCAAGGATTCTCATCCTCGAACTTCATACTAAGGGCAATCTTCTCTCCATTGATATCCTTGATAAATGTCTTAACAACATCGCCAACCTTAACAACACTGCTTGGATCATTGACTCTGCCCCAAGACATCTCAGAGATATGAAGAAGTCCGTCCGCTCCGCCAAGATCGATAAATGCGCCAAAGGATGTTACGTTCTTAACTGTTCCTTCTACTACATCGCCAACCTTGATATTCTCAAACAACTTCTTAGCAAGCTCTGCCTTCTTAGCAACGAGGAGCTGCTTTCTGTTACCGATAACTCTACGCTTCTTAGGATTGAACTCTGTCAATACAAATTCAACTTCCTGATCCTGATACTTTGTAAGATCCTTCTCAAATGTATCAGATACAAGGCTTGCAGGGATAAATACTCTGCACTCATTTACTACAACGTTCAAACCGCCATCAACAACCTGTGTTACCTTACCTGTAAGGACTTCACCATTGTTGTATGCTTCCTCTAACTTATCATAAGACTCATCTGCAGCAACTCTCTTGTATGAGAGGAGAACCTGTCCCTCGCCATCGTTTGTCTTGATAACCTTAACCTTGATTGGATCACCAACATTTACAACTGTTGTAAGATCTAAGTTTGGAGTACTAGAATACTCATTTCTGGTAACGATACCATCAGCCTTGTACTGGATATCTACGATGATCTCCTCCGGCTTAACAGCAATAACCTTTCCTTCAACTACGCTTCCAACCCGAATCTTGTTACCATTCTCTTCGGACTGCTTCAATAATTCTTCAAAACTTAATTCTGACATACTGTCATGAACCTCCTTAATAATATAATTTGGGGTAGATGCCCCAGCTGTAATACCTACCCTCTTAGCGGATTCAATAACAGTTAAATCCAAGTCAACGAGTGTCTGAATATAGTAAGTATTTTCGCATTCTCTGCGACAGATCTCATACAGCTTCTGTGTATTCGAACTGCTCTTACCACCAATCACTATCATGGTATCAACATCAGCTGCAAGTGTTCTTGCTTCTCTCTGTCGTTCCTCGGTAGCATTACATATGGTATTATAAACAATGACATTATATCCTTTATTTCTAAAAAATTCAACTATATCTTTAAATTTTACGTCATTAAATGTCGTTTGTGCGACAATATACACATTTTTATCAAGAAAATCCAGCTTTTTCTGTGCTTCTTCTACCGAATTTACAATAACCGGTTCCCTGACACACCAGCCACGGATGCCGCATACTTCTGGATGTTTTTCATCCCCGACGATTACCACACAGTGCCCCTGCTCCGTTTCCTCCTGTACAATACGATGAATCTTCTTCACAAACGGACATGTAGCATCGACGATTTCAAATCCAAGCTGCTCTAACTTTTTATAGGCATCCTGCCCGATGCCATGCGAACGAATCACAATTTCTTTTGCATCCTCTACTTTGCTACCGCGTGCCAGCATCATATCAATATCTTCTTCGGTCAGTACATGCACACCTTTCTGTTCCAGATCTGAGATGACCTCCTCGTTATGGATGATCGGACCATACGTATAGACCTTCTTCGCATTTCCAACCTGATCATAGACGAGATTTACTGCACGTTTGACACCAAAACAAAAGCCTGCGGATTTAGCAATCTTTATCTCTCTCATAAATGCAAATCTCCTATCCGGCGCTTACTGTGGGATTTTTCCGATGATCTCTGCTACAACTTCATCAATCGTAAGTGCGGAAGAATCCAGATAGTATGCATCCCCCGCCTGTGTAAGCGGTGCGATCTCACGGTGCATATCCTGATAATCCCGTGCCTCGATATCACGCTTGATTTCTTCCAGATCTGCCGGCATATGTTTCTCCACAAGTTCCTTGTACCGTCTGTCGGCTCTTGTATCCACCGATGCAGTCAGATAGATTTTCAGCTCCGCATTTGGCAATACAAATGTACCGATATCTCTGCCATCCATCACGACATCCTGTGTAGCTGCAAGATTTCTCTGCAGATCTAACAGTTTGTCACGTACCGCCTGTTTGGTTGCAACCTTGGACGCCATATTTCCAACAACTTCCTGTCGTATCTCCTTAGAGACATTCTTGCCATTTAAATATACCTGCTGTTCACCAGCCTCGTATCTGATTTCAACCTGAATTGCTGCAAGTGCTTCCAATACTGCGGCTGCATTCTCCGCATCGACGCCTTCATTCATAAAATACAGACCTATGGCACGGTACATTGCACCTGTATCGACATAGATATATCCCTTTTCCTTTGCTACACGACGTGCAATCGTGCTTTTTCCGGCTCCTGCCGGTCCATCAATTGCGATATTCATATTCTTTGTTCCTCCAGATAGTATTTATATTTTATATTACTGCGTAAGCAGTACTGTGGCTGCTGTCGACCATGCAATCTGCAGGTTGAAACCTCCAGTCAGGGCATCCACATCGAGCACTTCTCCGATAAAGTAAAGTCCCGGAATCTGCTTTGTCTCCATCGTCTTCGGGTTGATTTCTTTCACACTCACACCGCCTTTTGTGATGATTGCCTCCTCATAACCACGCGTACCTGCCACATGCAGCGTAAGCTTCTTCATACAGGAAACCAGTCTTTCCCGCTCTTCCCTCGTCACAGCATTGACCTGCTTGAAAGGATCAATCTCCGCAAGCTCTATCATGACCGGAATCAGTTTCTTTGGCAGCAGATCATCGAGTGCATTACGCACCTGTTTGTTCTTTGCCGCATCAAAATCCCGCAGGATCCGGTCATCAAGCTGTTCCATGGTCAGTGCCGGTTTTAAATCGATTTCTACCCAGACAGGTTCTCCCTTTGCCTTCCCTGCATAGGCAGATGCAGAAAGCACAAGCGGACCGCTGATACCAAAATGCGTAAACAGCATTTCTCCCTGGTCGTGATACAGAAGCTTTTCCTTATTTTTCTTCTTTGTATAGCAGGACAATGTAACATTCCGAAGCGAAAGTCCCATCAGTTCCCGGCAGAAATCCTCTTTGATTTCAAATGGTACAAGTGACGGTAGACATTCTGTCACCTGCAGTCCAAGATCTCTGGCAAACTGCAAACCATCTCCGGTTGAACCGGTACGCTCATAGGAAAGCCCTCCGGTTGCCACAACCACCGCATCAAAATATTCCAGTTTTTGATGTCCATCCGCATCCTTCACGCTAACGCCGGCTGCACGCATCTGATTCTGTACCTGCTCCGTCAAAATCTTTGTTACTGTGTGATACAGACAGATTGTTACCTTCCGCTTCTTTAGCGCCTGCTCGAGTGTCTTTATCACATCGGATGAATGATCCGATGCCGGAAATACCCGGTTTCCACGTTCGGTCTTCAGTTCCAATCCGTTTTGCTCAAAAAACTGCATCACATCCTGTGCATTACAATTATAAAATGCACTATACAAAAACTTTGGATTTGTCACCACATGTTTCATCAGCTCTTCCACTTCACAATTGTTTGTCAGATTGCATCTGCCTTTTCCTGTGATGAAAAGTTTTTTGCCAAGTTTTTCATTTTTTTCATATATTGTCACGGAGTGCCCTGCCTGTGCAAGCATAACTGCTGCATACATACCGGCAGCTCCTCCACCTATGATAGCTGCTCGCATTATCTCTCAAACCTCTTCAAATCCGACTTTTTCATGATAATCAGCAACGGCTCGTCCGCCTTTAATGGCGTATCCGGATCCATAGCGATATTGAATTCATCATTCTGGATCACAGCGACAACATTGATTTTATATTCTTTTCTAAGATTCAGCTCCCGCAGATTCTTACCAACCCACTCCGCACGTGGAAGAATCTCCACAAGGCTCGTGCTGTCCGACAGGTCAAAATAATCGACAAGATGTTCTGAGATCAGTTTGTGTGACAGACGGATTCCGGATTCTTTCTCCGGAAAAACAACCTGGTCTGCGCCAACCCGCTTCAGGATTTTCTCCATCATCTCATCCTTTGCCTTTGCAATTACCTTTGGCACGCCAAGTTCCTTTGCAGACATCACGCACATGATGCTGGAATCTAAGCTGTCAGCCATCGCCACAACTACCGCATCCATGTTCGAGATACCTGCCTCTCTTAGTGCATCCATATCACAGACATCCAGACTCATGGCACAAGTCACACTGTCCGCAATCTCATTTATAATCTCTGGATTTCCATCGATTGCAAGCACATCCGCGCCGTTTTTATACAATTCTGTTGCAATGCTTTTTCCATACCGTCCAAGACCGATAACCGCGATCGATTTATTCATATATTTCATTCCTCCTACCCTACAATAATTTCCGCATCCGCATATTTTACAGAGTTGTGGTTTGTCGCACGCTGTCCGAAGAACATGAACATCGTGATTGGTCCCACTCTGCCAAGATACATACATAATATGATAATCACTTTTCCAATCACATTCAGCCCCGGAGTCACGTCCCGTGACAACCCGACTGTTGCGATTGCACTTGTCACTTCGAAGACACCATCCGACAGGGAAAGTGGATTTGTCGCCAGAAGCAGAACAGAAAACAAAATCAATGTGCCAAAACCGATAACTGTCACAGCCAGCGACCGACGGACGATAGATGTCGGGATTGTTTTTTTAAATGCGACCGTCTCTTTGCGTCCCTGTACTACAGCCAAAACTGCAAACACAAGTGTCGCAGCCGTCATCGTCTTGATGCCACCGGCAGTTCCGACCGGCGAACCACCAACAAACATGATTACACAACTCACAAGTACCGTCGGCTCTGTCAATCCCTTCTGGCTGATTGATGCAAATCCAGCTGTTCGGAGTGTCACAGACTGAAAAAATGCATTGAGTATTTTCTTTCCAAGTGACATATTTCCGAGCGTGAGCGGATTGTTACATTCAAATAGAAATGTGACAACCATGCCGGATAAAATCAATGCAAATGTCATCATCAATATGATTTTTGTATGTGTATTGAATCGACGCCAGATATCACGGGCCGGTATCTTTTTTGCACGCACGTTTGAAAGCACATCTACCACATCCCACCAGACAACGAATCCAAGTCCACCACAGATGATCAGAAACGACGACGTGAGCAGTACAAGCGGTGAATCCGCATACGTCATCAGACTGTCCGGTCCAATGATATCGATTCCTGCATTGCAAAACGCTGAAATCGCATTGAATACAGAATACCAGATTCCATGTGCCACACCAAACTGTGGGATAAACGCAAACATATATAAGACCGCGCCTAACATCTCCACAATCACAGTTCCTTTGATCACTCGTTTTATAAATACAACCATGCCCTGCATCGTACTTAATCCAAAAGCATCCTGAATCATCATACGATTGCGCAAGGAGAATTTTCGATTCATAAGCAGCATAACAAATGACGTCAATGCCACAATTCCAAGTCCCCCGAGCTGTATCAGCGCGAGAATTACAATCTTACCAAATAATGTCCAATACGAAAAGGTCGGAACAACTACAAGCCCCGTCACGCAGACGGAAGTCGTTGCAGTAAATAACGCGGTCAGAAAATCCGATTCTCCGGTTATCGTTGCAGCCGGCAGTGTAAGCAGGATCGCTCCGATCAAAATCGCAATCAGAAATCCAAGCAATATCTTTGATGTCGTCCGCATCTGCCGCCTTAATTTCTTTTCATTTTTTTTCGCTACATCCATAATTTTCTCCACACTTATATCTTTTATTGCAGGTAATTGCGAAACATGCAATTGTATATCGCAATTACCTGCTCTATATTATGAAAGAATAAGGCGGAGAAAAAGCTCTCCGCCTTTTGATATCTTTCTATCCTTGTTTATTATACCGGATATGTCTTATTCTCAGTATTTGCTGCTGTTACATCCACACCTGTCTGCTGTGCTTCTCTGTACTTGAAGAATTCTGTTGCAACCTGTGGGAACAATGCATAAGAAAGAACATCCTCATCCTGTTGCTTGTACTGTGCCATTTCCTTCTCGAACTTAGCGAGGGATGGCTCCAAGTCGTCTGCCGGACGATATGTGATTGGCTCCTTCATTCCAAGGCTGTCAAGTGCCTTCTTCTGGATCTCTGCATTTACAGGTACTGTTGTTCTACCGTACTTACCTACGAGCATATCCTTTGCCTCTTTTGTAAGCGTCTTGTAACGCTCACCCATAACGACGTTCAATACAGCCTGTGTACCAACGATCTGTGAAGATGGTGTAACAAGTGGAATCTCACCAAAGTCTTTACGCACACGTGGAATCTCTTCGAGTACTTCATCGTACTTATCCTCTGCATGCATCTCCTTCAACTGGGATACCATGTTGGAAAGCATGCCACCCGGTACCTGGTAAAGCAGAGTCTTGATGTTAACGCCCATTACCTTTGGACTAAGCAGTCCGGACTCCAGCCACTGCTCACGAAGTGGACGGAAGTAATCAGCGATCTCAGCAAGAAGGTTCTGATCGAATCCAGGATCGAACTCTGTACCCTCGAATGCCTTTGCCATAACCTCTGTTGCAGGCTGTGATGTACCCATAGCAAGTGGTGACATTGCTGTATCAATGATGTCACATCCAGCTTCGACTGCCTTCATGTATGTCATGGAAGCAACACCGGATGTGTAATGTGTATGAAGCTGAATCGGAAGCTTTGTACCTTCCTTCAAAGCCTTTACAAGCTTCGTAGCCTCGTTTGGTACAAGAAGTCCGGCCATATCCTTGATACAGATAGAATCTGCACCCATCTCCTCGATCTGTCTTGCCATGTTCTTCCAGTAATCCATTGTATAAGCATCACCAAGTGTGTATGAAAGTGCAACCTGTGCATGTCCATTTTCCTTGTTTGCTGCCTTTACAGCTGTCTCAAGGTTACGGATATCATTCAGACAGTCAAAGATACGAATGATATCAATACCGTTTGCGATACTCTTCTGTACGAAGTACTCTACAACATCATCCGAATATGGGCTGTATCCAAGGATATTCTGTCCACGGAACAGCATCTGAAGCTTTGTATTCTTGAATCCGTCACGGAGCTTACGAAGTCTGTCCCATGGATCCTCTTTCAGGAAACGGAGACAAGCGTCGAATGTAGCACCACCCCAGCACTCTACGGAATGGTAACCAACTTTATCCATTTTATCAATAATTGGCAACATCTGCTCTGTTGTCATACGAGTTGCAATCAAAGACTGGTGTGCATCTCTCAGCACAGTTTCGGTAATCTTTACCGGTTTCTTTTCTTCTGCCATTAGTCTGACCTCCTAAATTCTCTATACTATACACCAAAGATTGCGAGGAATGTTCCGGCTGCAACCGCAGTACCGATAACACCTGCAACGTTTGGTCCCATGGCGTTCATCAAAAGGAAGTTTGTAGGATCTGCCTCTGCACCAACCTTCTGTGATACACGTGCTGCCATAGGAACGGCGGATACACCCGCAGAACCGATCAGCGGATTTACCTTACCGTGCGTTACCTTGCACATAATCTTACCGAACAATACACCTGCCGCTGTACCAAATGCGAACGCAATCAAACCGAGGGCAACAATCTTCAATGTACTCATCTTCAAGAATGCTTCTGCACTTGTCGATGCACCTACGGATGTACCAAGCAGGATAACAACGATGTACATCATTGCATTACTTGCCGTCTCTGTTAACTGCTTAACAACACCACTCTCACGGAACAGGTTACCAAGCATCAGCATACCAACCAGCGGAGCTGTTGTCGGAAGAATCAATACAACAACCAGTGTAACGATGATTGGGAACAGGATCTTCTCCATCTTGGATACCGGACGGAGCTGAGCCATCTTGATCTTTCTCTCCTTCTCTGTTGTGAGAAGCTTCATGATCGGCGGCTGGATAACCGGTACCAGTGACATATAAGAATATGCGGCAACGGCGATCGGTCCCATTAAAGTTCCACCCATTCCGAGCTTACCTGCAAGGAAGATTGATGTAGGACCATCGGCACCACCGATGATAGAGATTGCGGCTGCTTCCTTTCCATTGAATCCCATCAGGAATGCAAGGAAGTATGCAGCATAAATACCAAACTGTGCGGCTGCACCAAGCAAGAAGCTCTTCGGGTTCGCAATCAGCGGGCCGAAGTCTGTCATGGCGCCGACACCCATGAAGATGAGGGAAGGCAAAATACTCCACTCATCCAACAAATAGAAATAATGTAACAATCCACCATCAGCAATGATATCCGGGAACATGTTAACCAGGAACATACCGAAGGAGATTGGAACCAAAAGCAACGGCTCGAAGCCTTTCACGATTGCAAGATACATGAATACACATGCAATGAGAATCATTACATAATGCTTCCATGTCAGGGTTGCAAATCCTGTCTGGAGAGCCAGATTTTTAAATACATCTGCAAAACTACTCACTTATGTTTACCTCCTGTTATTGTAGGAACCAGTTACTTAAAAACTCTGATTAGTTCAAAGTAGCCAATACATCGCCTGCTTCAACTGCATCACCTGCTGAAACGTTGATGCTTGCAACTGTTCCGTCTTCCGGAGCTACCACATCATTTTCCATCTTCATAGCCTCAAGGATCAGGATAACATCACCCTTCTTTACAGCTGTACCAACACTTGCCTTTACATTCAGGATCTTACCAGGCATCGGAGCTGCAACCTCGATAGAGCCTGCGGCTGCTGCTGGAGCTGCCGGAGCTGCTGGAGCCGGAGCTGCTGCTGCAACCGGTGCCGGAGTTGCTGCTACCGGAGCTGCACCTGCACCCAATTCTTCTACTGCTACATCATAAGCTGTACCATTTACAGTAATTCTATAATTCTTCATGTTAATTTCCTCCTAATATATCAATTATTTTCTTGCACGACGAATCGAACGTACAACGAGTTTATCCTTACTTACTGCACCATTGCCTGCCTGTCCTTCGGCTGCGTAAATAGCGGCTGTGATAACGGCTACAAGCTCTGCATCGTTCATCAGATTGCCTGCGGCTGGTGCCGGTGTAGCAGCCTTGACTGGTGCTGCCGGCTTGCTCTCTTCCTTCTTGAGATCTTCAATCTTCGGCTTCTTTGCGAAAAGTGCCGGAAGGAACTTGAACAGTGAAATAATAAATGAGATGAAAATCAAAACTACAAATACAGTACCCATACCGAGCAATGTATTCATACCTGCCTGCTTCATCAGCTCTGTCTTAGAGTATACGGCTGAAACAACCATCTCCTCCGGGAGATACTGATATACGCCCTGCATCTCATTGTCGATGCCCTGCTGTACAACATCGTCTACACTTGAATAGTAACTGCCATACTGGGAGAAGAATTCATCTTCTGAACCATAGTACATTGCAATTTCCTGACGGACTGCATCTGCATTGTATGTCTGCTTTGCCTGATCCAGCTTGATATAATAATCTGGATTCTCAACAAACTTTACAGTTACCTCCACATCTCTGTTTGCTGCCTTGTTTGTAACAGTTACCGATACAGAGTCTGCGGCATTCTCAATCTTGTAATCGACATCATTTAAATCCATGCCAACACCGTTGATATAAGGAGAGAAATCCTGGAAGTCTCCAACCTTATCGGTCTCCTGTGCCTGCTTGATACCCTTTACTGCGGACTGCTCGAATTCGGTTCCATCCTGAATATAATAATCAGCATATTCATCATCAACATTCTGATACTGGTTGAACAGATACATCGTGTCAATCACAATCTGGCTGTCATCATAGTCAAACGGCTTTTCAACCTCATTGCTGCAGGCAGTCAAGGAAAACATCATAGCTAACATGGAAATCAGAATTAATAATTTTTTCTTCATTTCATTGTCACCTTTCCTTATACTGCTCCGTGCTTCTTATATGGTCTTTCCTCGTTCTTTGTGCTAAGCATATCAAACGCTGCGATCACACGCTTTCTTGTTGCATCCGGCTCGATGATATCATCAACATAACCACGCTTTGCTGCTGCAAGTGCGCTTGACTGAAGCTCTGTATAAGCCTTCTTCTTCTCTGCAATAAATGCAACCTTATCAGCTGCCTCTGCAATTTCCTTCTCGTACATGATCTTGACAGCCATCTCCGGCTCCATCGTACCAATCTTTGCACACGGCCATGCATATACCATATCTGCGCCGATAGCCTTGGAGTTCATGATCGTATACGCTGTTCCGAATGCATCTCCCATCACAACTGTTACCTTAGGTACTGTTGCATCTGCAAATGCATATGTGAGTTTTGCTGCTGCATCTGCGATTGTTCTCTCGTTTGATACAGTTGCTACAAATCCCTTTGCATTTACGAGTGTCAATACAGGAATGTTAAATGCGTCACAGAACTTCACGAAGTCTGCTGCGATATAAGCACCGCTTGTAGAGAGAAGCTCTCCGCCATCGGCTGCCTGGTTCGCTACACAACCAACTGTCGCACCATTCAACTTGATCAGGCCAAGAACCATGTCCTTTGCATAATCTTTCTTTACTTCTACGAATACGTTGTTATCTGCGATGTTCTGTAATACAGCTCTTGCATCCTTTGCAAATCCATCGAGATTTGGAATGATACGGTTCAGATCGTCTGTACAATCGGACTCTGCATCTTCCATGTTGTTGTCAGGAAGCATATCTACAAGGCTTCTGATGTTTGCAAGTGTTGTTGCATCATCCTCGAATACACCATCTACCAGAGAAGAATTCTCGCTAAGGTAAGCCGCAGATGCTGTATCAAGCTTTGCCTGATAGTTTCCATCGAGTGCATTTGGACTGTTTACGAATAACTTGCCGCCCTCTGCTGTCATAAATGTAAAGTCTGTAAGTGTTGGAATAAGCGCTGCTCCACCACCGCATGTTCCAAAAATTGCAGTAATCTGTGGGATTACTCCTGACGCAAGTGTCTGCTTCAGATAAACTTCACCGAACGCATTTAACGCATCGGTTGCCTCCTGCAAACGAAGTCCCGCACAATCGATCAAACCGACTACCGGTGCGCCTACCTTCATCGCCATGTCATAAATCTTCGCAATCTTCTTTGCGTGCATCTCACCGATTGCACCACCAAGAACCGTTGCATCCTGGCTGTATACATACACCAGTTTTCCATTGATGACACCATATCCAGTAATAACACCGTCTTTTGGAGTATCATTTTCCTGCATGTTGAAGTCTGTATTTCTAGCTGTTACATAAGCACCAACTTCAACAAAGCTCGCTTCGTCTAGCAAAGAAGAAATTCTGTCACTTGCTGACAATGTAAGTTTGTTACTCATTTTAAGCCCTCCACTTTTATTTATTATGGGTTTTCTGATAAGAAACCCAATTTCTTCCGATTGTAATTGTAAATCTTTTTACGACTGAAATCAAGTCAAAATCACATTCTTTGTCACAGATTTGCAATAAAAAAGAAAAATCTGTAAAAAGCCTTAAACATTTATGTTCCATCCACTTTTTACAGATTTTAAAGCCACTCTTATTTTGTTTCGCAAAGTACGTTTTTATTCTTCACCAGATAATCGATCAGGGAAATGATTGTTAGTGCCAGTGCCAGATAGATCAATATATTCTCGATAATATGGACTGTGCTTCCACCGAAGTCACAGATCAACAATATCACCATGAACATCTGACATACTGTCTTGATCTTACCCCACCATCCGGCAGCGATCACGACGCCGTTATCCGATGCAACAAGCCGGAATCCGCTGATGATGAACTCTCTTGCGATAATGACGATTACAACCCACGCCGGAATCCGGTCAAGATCAATCAACGCAATCATCGCAGAGCAGACAAGCAGCTTGTCCGCAAGCGGATCCATGAACTTCCCAAAGTCCGTGATCAGGTTATATTTTCTTGCAATCTTTCCGTCGAGCATATCCGTGAGGCTTGCCAGACAGAACAGTGCAAGTGCGATCCATTTTCCTCCCGGAATCCCCGGCACCATTAGGGCAACTAAGAAAAATGGTATCATGATCATTCTGAGTATTGTTAGTTTATTCGGTAGATTCATCCAATATCCCTCCTATCATATCATATGGTCCTACCTCATTGATCCGGACATCGACGATCTGTCCGGACATCAGTTCATAATCACAGTTCACAAACACCAGTCCGTCCACACCCGGTGCATCCCGGTATGTCCGTCCGACATAGACATCGTCGTCCGAGGAATATCCCTCAACGATGACCTGCATAATCTTCCCGACAAATGTCTCGTTTTTATCTAAGGAGATTTCCTGCTGCAACTCCATGATTTCATTGCGCCACTGTGTGGCTGTCTCCTCATCAATCTGGTTCTCAAATGTCGCCGCCGGCGTTCCATCTTCTCTGGAATAGGTGAATACACCTACGCGGTCAAGTTCCTGTTCATCTAAGAACGTCATCAGTGCCTCATGCTCCTCTTTTGTCTCACCAGGAAATCCGGCGATCAGGGATGTACGAATTGCAATATCCGGTGCCGCTTCCCGCAGCTTCCCGATCACTGCTTCGATACTTGCACGGTCTGTCCGTCTTCCCATCCGCTTTAAGATTGCATCCTCGCTGTGTTGCATCGGCATATCAATATAATGCAGAAGTTTCGGTTCATCCCGGAAGCAATCAATCAGTTCATCATAGATTTCCTCCGGATAACAGTACATCAGGCGGATCCATTTGATTCCATCAATCTTCGCCAGTTCACGGACTAACACATGCAGCCGTTTCTCACCGTACAGGTCTTTTCCATAGCAGGTCGTCTCCTGTGCGACAAGCACCAGTTCCTCGATTCCCTGTGATGCCATATATTCTGCTTCCTTTATAAGCTGCTCCATCGGCACGCTCCGGTAATGTCCACGGATATGTGGGATGACACAGTAGGTACAGAATTTGTCACAACCCTCCGCAATCTTTAAGTATCCCATAAAGGTACCCGATGTAATAACCTTGTTGGATTCTGTAATCGTTGCCAGGCGGTCAATATCATCATAGACGCTGATTCCCTCTGCATCTTCGATTCCATCCCGTGCCTTCAGTTCCTCAATCACATCTAAGATCTTATCGAAGCTGCTTGTTCCAAGACACGCATCAATCTCAGGAATCTCTGCAAATATCTCATCTTTAAACCGCTGTGCCATACATCCGGTCACGATCAGGTATTTTAAGTTCTGCTGTTTGAGCTTCGCCATCTCCAATACCGTGTTCACACTTTCCTCCATCGCATCTTTGATGAAACTACATGTATTCACGATAACCGCATCAGCTTCCTGCTCATCGTTCGTAATATTATAATTGTGCTTTGCGAGCAGTCCAAGCATTGCCTCACTGTCGCAAAGGTTCTTGTCACAGCCAAGTGACACCATCAATATATTCATATGTTTCTTATTCCTCACGCTCTGCAGCTTCCACACAGTTATTCATCAGCATTGCAATTGTCATCGGTCCAACACCGCCCGGAACCGGTGTGATAGCTCCTGCTACCGGTTCCACCGATGCAAAATCAACATCACCGCATAACTTGTTGTTGGCATCTCTGTGGATACCTACATCGATCACTGTCGCGCCATCCTTCACATACGATGCATCGATCATCTTTGGCTTTCCGATCGCTACAATCAGGATATCTGCCTCTTTACAGATTTCCTTCAGATTCTTTGTTCTCGAATGACAGATTGTTACGGTCGCATTCTCCCGTAGCATTAAAAGCGCCATCGGCTTGCCTACAATATTGCTTCTGCCGATCACAACGCAGTGTTTTCCTTCGATATCGATATCTGAACGCTTCAGAAGCTGGATGATTCCCGCCGGTGTACACGATACAAATCCCGGTCTGCCAATACACAGACTGCCGACACTCTCTGGATGAAATCCGTCCACATCCTTCTTCGGAGAGATTGCACCGATGATCTTCTCCTCGTTAATGTGCTTCGGAACCGGAAGCTGCACTAAGATTCCATGTACACTGTCATCCTCATTCAGATTCTTGATAATAGAGAGAAGCTCCTCCTCTGTTGTCTCCTCCGGAAGCTCAAACGCACGTGACTCGATACCGATATAGGCGCAGGCTTTCTTCTTGTTTCCAACATAAACAGAAGATGCAGGATCATTTCCAACCTGAATGACTGCCAGACAGATATTCCTACCTTGTGCTTTCAATGCGGAAACCTTTTCTTTTAATTCATCCTTAATCTGCTGGGAGATTTCTTTTCCGTTAATCAATTTTGCCATTGTTATAATCCGCCTTTCTTTACAACATTGTACACGATTCCATATGCCGTGTACCATGCATCTGAATTCATAAATATACGATGTATTGAAACTAAGTAGTTCTAGATGCTCCAATATACATACCAAACTCATACGCAACCGCCACCAATTCGCCATCCATGGCTCAGTGGTGGCTTGTTTGAACTTCCTGTTCAAACATTGCTGTACACAGATGGAGCATCAAAAACTTCTAAGTTTCAAACATATGTATATTTAGAATTCAGATGCATGGTACATATACATATGGAATCGTATACAAATTGGTACTTCTTAGAATAATCCGTGTGTCACGCCCGCATCATCCACAAAGATACGCTCTGCGGCTGGAACCTTAGGAAGTCCCGGCATCGTCATGATGGCTCCTGTGATTGCTACAACGAATCCGGCGCCGGCACTTACATATACCTCACGGATATTCACTGTAAAACCTGTCGGTCTGCCAAGTTTCTTCGCATCATCAGACAGGGAATACTGGTTTTTCGCCATGCAGACCGGCATATCTGTAAATCCCATCTCTTCGATCTTTGCAATCGCGCGATCTGCTTCTGCGGAATATGTTACACCATCTGCGCCATAGATTTTCTTCGCAATTGTCTCAATCTTCTCCTTGATTGGCAGATTGTCTTCATACAATACCTTAAAGTGGCTTTCCTTCGTCTCAAGTGTGTTAAGCACAGCCTTTGCCAGCTCAACACCACCTTCGCCGCCTTTCTCCCATACATTTGCAAGGGCGAAATCACAGCCTCGCTTCTCACAGAATTCCCGTACATATGCAAGCTCTGCATCTGTATCGGATACGAAACGGTTCAGCGTTACAACTACCGGCACGCCGTAGAGCTGTAAGTTCTCGATGTGCTTCTCTAAGTTTACAATGCCCTTCTCTAATGCTTCTAAGTTCTCAGCGCCAAGGTCTGCCTTTGCCACGCCGCCGTTATATTTGAGTGCACGTACGGTTGCTACAAGCACAACTGCATCCGGCTTTAAGCCGGTCATACGACACTTGATATCGAAGAATTTCTCAGCACCGAGATCGGCACCGAAGCCCGCCTCTGTGATTACATAATCTGCAATCTTAAGTGCGGTCTGTGTTGCACGGACAGAGTTACATCCATGTGCGATATTCGCAAATGGCCCACCGTGTACAAGTGCCGGTGTATGCTCTAAGGTCTGGATCAGGTTTGGCTTGATCGCATCCTTCAAAAGTGCTGTCATCGAACCGACACATTTTAATTCTCCGGCCGTAACAGGCTCATTATCCACGTTATATGCAACGATGATTCTTGCAAGGCGATCCTGCAGGTCCTTGATGTCCGTTGCAAGACAGAGGATTGCCATGATCTCTGAAGCAACTGTGATGACAAATCCATCCTGACGCATCACACCGTCACCCTTCTTGCCCATACCTACAATGATGTTACGAAGTACACGATCGTTCATATCAAGACAGCGCTTAAACACGATACGCTTTGGATCGATGCGAAGTGCATTTCCCTGATGCATATGATTATCCATGACGGCTGCAAGCAGATTATTCGCAGATGTAATCGCATGGAAATCACCTGTAAAATGCAGGTTTAAGTCTTCCATCGGAACAACCTGTGCATATCCGCCACCGGCTGCTCCGCCCTTTACACCGAAGCATGGTCCAAGGGAAGGCTCACGCAGTGCAATGACTGCCTTCTTGCCAAGCTTGCAAATTGCCTGACCAAGTCCTACGGTTACTGTTGTCTTTCCCTCTCCTGCCGGAGTCGGATTGATGGCTGTTACCAGAACCAGTTTACCATTCTCATTATCTTTTACAGACTGCATATACTCATCAGAGAGCTTCGCCTTGTACTTCCCGTACATCTCGATATCATCCTCTGACATACCAAGCTTTGCTGCCACGTTTTTAATTGGTTCCATCTCTGCCTGCTGTGCGATTTCAATGTCTGTTAACATACGTTTTTGTCCTCCTGTCTCTTCCCTCTGTTGTTGATATTTCAACAGATTGATCCGAATCATCTTTTCGGATTCCTTATAAATATTCTTCTACATAATTCTCGAATTCTTCCATGCTCATCAGCACCTTCCTTGGTTTTGTCCCCTCTTCCGGTCCTACCACCCCAGCTTCGGAAAGCTGATCCATAATACGTGCTGCACGGTTAAATCCGATTTTATATACTCTTTGCAGCATACCGATGGAAGCTTTATCTTTTCCAATAATAAACTTTCCGGCATCTACAAAGTAGTCATCATATTCCGGTTCTGCAGACGATGTGCCACCGCCAGAGCCACCGACCTTCGTGTTTGCAATCTCATTCGAGATTGACTCATCGTAGGTCACTTCTCCGCTTTCCTCCTTCAGGAAGTCCACGACATCTGCTATCTCATCATCCGACAGGAACGCGCCCTGTACTCGTACCGGCTTTGGATAACCGGTCGGATAGAATAACATATCACCTTTACCAAGCAATTTTTCTGCTCCATTCATATCGAGAATCGTTCTCGAATCCACACCCGAGGATACGGTCATCGCGATTCTGGATGGTACATTTGCCTTGATCAGGCCAGTAATGACATCCACCGATGGGCGCTGTGTCGCGATTACCAGATGGATCCCCGCCGCACGTGCAAGCTGGGACAGACGCACGATGGCATCCTCCACTTCACCATGTGCTACCATCATCAGATCCGCAAGCTCGTCGACGATGATCACAATCTGTGGCAGCTTCTTCAAATCCTCGTTACCCTCTTCGGTACCTGTCACCGCCTTTACCTTTTCGTTATAGCCCTGCAGATTCCGCACATTGTACTGTGCAAACAACTGGTAACGATTTGTCATCTCAAGCACCGCCCAGTTCAAAGCACCTGCCGCCTTCTTCGGATCTGTCACAACCGGAATCAGCATATGCGGGATTCCGTTGTAGATGCTCAGCTCGACCTGTTTTGGATCGACCATGATCAGCTTCACATCATCTGGCTTTGCCTTATATAAGATACTCATAATGAGTGTATTGATACAGACCGATTTACCGGAACCGGTCGCACCTGCGATCAGCAAATGCGGCATCTTCGCGATATCTGCCACAACGACCTGTCCACTGATATCCTTACCAACCGCAAATGCAATGTTGGAAGGGAACTTCTGGAAGTTGTCTGATTCGAGCAAATCCCGGAAGAACACCGGCTGGCTCTCCTTGTTTGGCACCTCAATACCAACTGCCGGTTTGCCCGGAATCGGTGCTTCGATACGAATATCAGCCGCCGCTAAATTCAGCTTGATATCATCCGCTAAGTTCGTAATCTTCGATACCTTCACGCCCTGCTCCGGCTGTAACTCATACCGGGTAACAGATGGGCCGCAGCTATAATCCGTCACTGTGACATTGACGCCGAAGTTTTCGAGTGTGCTCTTTAACTTCATCGCAGTCTCCCGGACGGAGGCTTCGTTTGACTTTGTGCCCTTTCCCCTGCCACTCTTCAATAGCTTAAGCGGAGGGAATTTATATTCCTTAATTGGTTTTTGTTCACTGTTTTCCTGAATCGTCTCAGCGATCTGGTCTCGTTCCGAAAGCATTTCCTGCTCGGATTCTTTCGTCTTCTTGCGTTTTCTCGTCGCTGCCTCTGTCACCGGCTCCCCATCTGCTTCTGGCAGCATTGCATCTGTGGCTGGTTCTGATATGACTGGCGCTGTTTTGGATGTTTCAACACCATCAAAAGGATGATATACCTCAGTTGCAGCGGCATCATAATCATCTGTCTTTGCCAAAAGTTCATCTGAAAGATCTTTCTCCCATGCCTGATCTTCAGCTGTACTCTGCGTATATTCCGGACGCTCAAAGAAATCAACCGTTTCTTCCTTCGGTGTATCCGGTACCGGTGGGATATCCGCTTTCGCACTGCGAAGCTCTGTCACACCACCCTTCTTCTTTTTCAGCAGCGACAGATCCACATATCCCTCTGAGACATCCTTCGCATCCTGCAGGGTCAGATTCGGATTGAACAGATCTTCATGTGGAAGCGGCTTTAATTCGTGAACCTCTTCCCCCTCGACCTTCTTGTTTTTTACTTTTTTCTTTTTCTTCTTTACCGATACGACTGGCTTCTCCTGCTCTACCTTGATATTATCTAACTTCGTTCTGCGTTTTGCCTCAAGCGCAGCCTCCGGATCAATTTCATCCTCATCATCCTCATACAACGCATTGTAACGATTCTTAAACTGTGCAGACCGCTGCTTCGCAAAATCAATTAACGATACATTCAGCACTACAATAATTCCGATGATAATCAAAAGCGCAATCACAATAATGGCTCCAGGCTTTCCAATCAGATTATACAGTACAACAAGCAGCCCGCCTAAGATAAATCCGCCGCCCTTCTTCTCCTGAGCGCCCTGATCATACAGAAGCTTCGCTGTCATATGGTCTGCCCCTGCCGTAAGCTGTGCAATAAATGCAGCCGCCACAATGAACAGTCCTACACAAAGCACACGGTTTACAACTGTCTTTTTCGCGCCATTTGACAGTAAAAAAGCAGATGTAAGGAATACATACAACGGAAGGATATATTCCGTAATGCCAAATAACCCGAACATAAATCTGGCAAAGAAATTACCAACAACTCCACACCAGCCAAAATTGCTGATGAAGAAAAACGTGCATACTGCCAGATAGATGAACAGGTGAATTTCATTCTTCCGTGCCTGCTCCTGTGCAAGCTGTGCTTTCGTCTTTCTGCCCCCCGTACGGGAAGCGGACGCCGATCCAGATGTTTGCGAAGATCTTGCTTTCTGCGGCGACCTTGCCATTGATGTCGAACGGCTGGCAGTCGTTTTACCTCTCGTATTCGATTGTGAACCTTTATTATATGTACTGTTGTTCCCCGTTGCCACGGTATGCACTCCTTCTCTTTTCCCTCATTCTCCAATCATGATAGACATTTTTCCCAATATAATCTCCCATATGGCAGTCCGTATCCATTTACAAACTGCCACACGGGCATATTTATGTCAGTTTAAATGCTCATACTGTACCATTTTACTATTTTTCTTTGCATTTATCAAGTCATATAAACAATTCATTGCAGTATGAATGCCGCCTATCCGGTCGATAATCCCAGCCTCAACCGCCTGCCTGCCAACTAACACCGAACCGATGTCCTTCGTCAGTTCCTTCGTATTGAACATGATTTCACGCAGCTCTTCTTCCTTGATAGAGCAATGATTCGACGTAAATTCAATGATCCGGTCCTGCATCCGCTCGATATACTCGTAATTCTGCGTCACGCCAAGTACGGTTCCATTCATCCGGATCGGGTGTACGACCATCGTTGCTGAGGGAACAATAAATGTTACATCGCCCGACACCGCCAGTGGCACACCGATGGAATGTCCGCCACCAAGCACGAGACATACCTTCGGTTTGCTCAAAGATGCGATCATCTCTGCGATGGCAAGTCCTGCCTCGACATCTCCGCCTACGGTATTCAAGAGCACCATCAGTCCATCGATATCCTCATCATCCTCCACTGCTGCAAGCTGTGGCAGGATATGCTCATATTTGCTTGTCTTCGAAGAAGCACCGAGGTTCTCGTGTCCCTCGATTTCCCCAATAATATTCAACAGATGAATCCGGTGATGATACCGGTTTTTGGACAAGGTAATCTGTCCATAATCCGTAATCAGGCTCCCTTGTTTTTCATTCGGATCTATATCCTTTCCGGACCGTTTCTCCGTGATACCCTGCATCTGTGTATCAATCGGTGTTTCGTCTTTGTTTGTGCCCCTGTTTTTCGCGTGTATTGGCATTTTTTCGTTTTCCTGCATCATAATTTCCGCCTCCGTCTTCTGATATTATTGCCTGGAATGCAAATCATTTCACATATCCTGTTCGCATTTTTCATACATTTCTCACAGATATTATGTACATTTTGTTTGACTTTTATAATTGCGGAAACTATAATAGCAACGCAAAACAGATTTTATTGACTTTACAAGAATTACGGAGGTTTGATGAATGGAAACACAAAGCAAAGATAAAGTATATGTCATCGGACACAAAAATCCGGATACTGACTCCATCTGTTCTTCCATTTGCTATGCTTATCTGAAACGGCAGATTACCGGCGACGATTATGTACCGATGCGTGCCGGCGAGATAAACTCTGAGACAAAATACGTGTTGAATGCATTTTCCGCCGCTGTACCGGAATATATGGAGAATGTTTCCACACAGGTAAAAGACGTGGAATACCGCCATATCGACGGCGTCGATGGGGAGATTTCCATCAAAAACGCATGGGAAATCCTAAGCGAATCCGGTGCCACCACCCTTCCGTCGGTGGATGAAAACGGCAACCTGACCGGACTGATCACCGTGCGTGACATCGCCATGACTTACATGGAAGTCTACGACAACCGCGTCATTGCATCCGCACACACCCCGTATAAAAATATTATCAACACGCTCTCTGCTGACCTGATCGTCGGGGATGAGAAGGATTATGTACATACCGGGAAGGTTCTGATATCGGCTGCCAATCCGGACATGATGGAAAATTATATCGAACAGGGAGATATCGTCATCCTCGGTAACCGTTACGAGTCACAGCTTTGCGCGATTGAGATGGATGCGCAGTGTATCATCATCTGCGATGGCGCAGTCGTATCGAAGACGATCACGAAGCTTGCCGAGGATCACAGATGTTCGATCATCCGCACCCCATATGATACATACACAGCAGCACGTCTGATCAACCAGAGTATCCCAATCCGTTACTTCATGAAAAAGGATAACCTGATTACCTTCTCAACCGAGGATTATATCCGGGATATCCGTACCGTGATGGCGGGCAAACGCCACCAGTACTACCCTGTCCTGAATGAATACGGAAAATACGTGGGACTAATTTCCCAGCGAAATTATTTGAATGCGAACCCGAAGAAGGTTATCTTAGTTGACCACAATGAACACGCGCAGGCAGTTGACGGTATCGAAGAGGTCCAGCTTCTTGAAATCATTGATCACCACAGACTTGGTGGACTGCAGACAATGAATCCGGTTTATTTCCGCAATCAGCCACTTGGCTGTACCGCAACGATCATCTACCAGATGTTTGAAGAAAACCATATCGAGATTCCGAAGCAGATTGCCGGATTGTTATGTTCTGCGATCATCTCCGATACTTTGATGTTCCGTTCTCCGACCTGCACGCAGATGGATGAGCACACATGCCGGACGCTTGCAAAAATCGCGAACATTGACATTGAAGCGTATGCCATTGCCATGTTTAACGCCGGAAGCAAGCTGATGAACGAGACAGACGAGGAAATCTTCTATCAGGATTACAAGGTATTCTCTTCGGAAAACCTAAAGTTCGGCATCGGACAGATTACTGCATTCAACTCTACAATGTTAGATGCAGTCAAACCACGAATCCTGAAATATATGGAAAGTATCTATAACCAAAATGAAGCTGATATGCTCTTCTTCATGCTGACAAACATCTTCAAAGAAAGCACCGAACTTTTATACTATGGAAAAAACTCCGAAGAGCTGCTTGAAAAAGCGTTCAAGCTTGATGAAGTATCCGGCGGCAGCATCAACCTGCCGGGCGTTGTCTCCAGAAAAAAGCAGATCTTACCGATGATCGTAAGTGCTTCGAATAATATGTAGGATATGAAATCCGCAAATGGCTATAACACAAAAAGAGACGTTCCCAAACAACGCAGATAGGGAATGCCTCTTTTTTTATATATATTTTATTATACATGGACTGTAATTATACCATCTGCACCAGCCAGACATTGCTCTTCACCATAAAATAACCAATCGTCGCTTTGATTAATTCCGTCGCCTGCACGAAAAAATACACACTCACAATTCCAAGTCCCGTAAAATGCGCAAGCACATACGCACACGGAACAACAATGACCCATGTGAACACGGAATCAAACAGGAATGTAACCAATGTCTTACCGCCCGACCGTAAGGTAAAGTAGAAGGTATGGCTCATGGAACAAATCGGCATCAAAAGCGCAGATATACTCATGAACGCTGTAGCAAGCTTCTTGATTTCATCGGTTGTATTATAGATATGCGGGAAAAACCTGCCAACTACAAACATTACCGTTGCTACAAGTATACAGCAAAATACACTGAACACGATCATCTTATTATCCGCATCCTTCGCCTGTTCCAGCTCACCGGCTCCCAGATACTGTCCTACAATGATACTGATACATGCACCAAGCTGAATATACACAATATTAAACAAATTCGTAATCGTCGTTGCGATGTTTAGTCCGGCAACCACCTCGAGTCCACGAACCGAATAGCACTGCGTCACTGCTGTCATCCCCGCCGCCCAGAGAAGTTCATTCAACATAAGTGGAAATCCCTTGATCAAAATTGCTTTGAATTCGTTCATTGGCATGCCAATTCCCCGGTATGCACCAGCCAGATACTTGTTCTTTTCTTTATGGGTATGTGCCCAGATTACAATAATCGCAGCTTCTATATAACGCGCCAGTATCGTTGCAAGTGCTGCACCCATAACGCCAAGCTTCGGAAATGGTCCAATTCCAAATATCAAAAGATAATCCAGCACTGCATTGCTTCCAACTGCCACGAAGCTTGCAGCCATCGGTACAAATGTCTGTCCGGTTTCCTTGATATTTGTCGCATACGACTGTGTAACCGCAAAAGGAACCAGACCGATCAGCATGATGGACAGATACTGTTTTCCATATCGTAACGCAACATCTGTCGCACCGGTTCCAGCTGTATCCGTAAGATATAAGGATATCAGATTCTCACCATTCGTGACAAATAACATAATTGCAAGTATTGTCACAAACATCGTTGCATACAGCTTGAATCGGAATGAATACATATGTCCTTTATGATTTCCTTTTCCAAAATACTGTGCGCCAAAAATACTTGCCGCCGATGCCGCACCAAAAATTGCCAGATTATATACAAAAATCAACTGATTCACAATCGCTACACCGGACATTTGCTCGGTTCCAAGCTGCCCAACCATAATATTATCCAAAAAGCTGACCAGATTCGTAATCGCATTCTGTAAAATCATCGGCAAAGCAAGCATCAGATATCGCTTATAAAAGGCACGATTTCCAATAAAATTTTTGATATGAAAAGACCGTTTCGTATTCATGTGTCATTCACCTCACTTTTTACACACGCCCTGCATGTTTCATAAATTCTGTTATGCCTATAGAAAAATATGGTGGGTACAGAATCTACCCACCATATCACATAGTTTCTTCTATATTTGCGTATGTTTGTCTAAGCACTTACATTGTAAGGATAATCTCATTGACATCTGCAAGTTCACTTGCCGCAATGTAGTTATCCGTCATTTCCTTGCCATTTACAACAAGACTTGTATAACCGCTCTCTGCGCCATTTGGATTCTTCACAACGATATGAAGCTTCTTTCCACGGAAGTCCTTGTTGATCTCGAATTCCTTCCAGTCAGATGGAACCGATGGTGCGATACGAAGTCCATCAAAGTCCGGACGCATACCAAGGATACCCTCGACACATCCAACCATAACCGTTGAAGCGGTACCTGTCAGCCAGTGTACATGCGCTCTGCCCTCGAATGGGCTTTCCGAACTCTCTGTGAACTGTCCGTGGCAATATGGCTCCAGCTTTCTGATCTCTGCCTTGTCATTCATGGATGCAGGTGAGCTCTCTGTGAAATATTCAAATGCACGGTTTCCGTGTCCCATCAGGGATTCTGCCAGGATAATCCAACCCTGTGGCTGTGAGAAGATACCACCGTTTTCCTTAGTCGATGGATTGAACAGAAGCATCAATGCTCCCTCAAACGCATGATCGACATAGGATGGTGCCATCAGACGTACGCCATATGGTGTATTCAATTCTCTGTGTACAGACTCGAGTGCTTTCTCCGCCTGATCCTTTGTGGCAAGACCACTGATGACTGCCCATGACTGTGGATTCAGCCACATATTTGCCTCCGGATCATGCTTGGAACCGATGATCATGCCGTCTTCCTTGTATCCACGGATGTAACGGTCATCTTCCCAGCACTTTGTCTGGATAATATCGCCAAGTTCCTTCTGGATCTTGTCCAGATATGCGATATAATCTGTATCTTTTTTCTGTTCTGCAAAGATGCGGAGTACACTCATCGCATAGTAAAGCTGCATTGCTACAAATGTGGACTCACCCTGCTTGCCAAGACGTAAGCAGTCGTTCCAGTCTGCATGCAGACCTGCCGGCATACGATTATTTCCAAGGTGATTCATAGAGAAATCAATTGCACGCTTCAAATGCTCATATACCGTACCCTCTCCGCCATTTGCGAACAGGATTACTTCATCAATAAAGTCTGTATTTCCAGACTCTGCAATATACTTATAAACCGTTGGAAACAGCCACAATGCATCATCTGCACGATATGCCGGATGTCCGGTTGCGCGTACATAAGACTCATCATCCGGTGTATCCTCATGCCCTGCATTGTGATCAAACTTTACAAGTGGAAGTCCGCCGCCATTGTCTACCTGTGCAGACAACATAAAACGGATCTTATCTAACGCCATCTCCGGTGCTAAGTGGATCACACCCTGGATATCCTGTACGGTATCACGGTATCCGTATCCATTTCGAAGACCACAGTAAGAGAACGATGCGGCTCTTGACCAGATAAATGTCATGAAACACTGATATGCATTCCATGTATTGATCATCGCATTGAATGACTCACTTGGTGTCTTTACCTGGAAATGAGACAGCTTACTATGCCAGTATTCCTTCAACTCTGCAAGCTCTGCTTCACTCTGTGCATGCACATCTGCATAGCTGTTCATCACTGCTTCTGTCTCTGCATCATTCTTCATGCCGAGCACAAAAGCAATCTCCTTACTCTCGCCCGGTGCGAGTGTGATCTTAGTCTCCAAAGCGCCACAGGCGTTACTGTTATAATTGAGACTATTTCCGCAATCGCCGTTTTCTACACCGACTGGATTGCCATAGCCATGATATCTGCCAAGAAACGCTTCCTTATCTCCGGCATAGCTTGCAACCTCTGCGCCAGCTAAGCCAAAGAATCTTGTAAATGCAACACTTCCGTTGATGGCTGCACCCTTATTCACGTTCTCATTGATTACCTGCTTAATGCGGTTTCCCATAAAATACGTTCTTGTGATAAAGAGTGTATACTGCAGATTGACCTGATCCTGCTCATAGTTGTTGTCATTCGTAAATTCACAGTAACCAAAGACGGACAGGTTACGTGGCTTGTCCGAATCATTCGTAACCTTCAGCTTCCATACCTCATGTGTCTTATCAAGTGGTACATAGTAAAGCACAGAGCTCTTGATACCCGCATATTCTGCATTCATATACGTATAGCCTGTGCCATGGTGACACTCACTCTTGTAACTGTCCAAATCTTTTCCTACCGGCTGCCAGGAAGCTGACCAGTAATCCTTGCTGTCATTGTCACGCAGATAGATATATCTGCCCGGCTGGTCAAAGCTATTGAAGATATATCGAAGAATTCTTCCGTTTGCACCAGACTTTACAAAGCTGTATCCACCGGCATTGTTGGAAATGATTGCGCCGTATTCCGGAGAACCAAGGTAGTTCGCCCAAGGTGCCGGTGTATCCGGTCTGTCAATCACATATTCCTTATTTGCCTCATCAAAGTATCCGTATCTCATGAGGTACCCTCCCTAAATATTTTTCAGTCAAAATTGTTTTATGCTATGCCTATCATACTTACATATATTCCGGTTTATATGCTATATTACATCGCTTACATGGTTGTTTCACGCTGTTTCTATATCCTCACATAGATTCCGGCGTATATAAGTTATGCATAATATACCATCCATGAAACTTGCTTATGTCAGAGATGGCAATTATGCACAACGTAATTTCTATGTTACTTCACTTTCACATGAAGACATACACACATTTCGTGCGTTTATTATATTGATTTACTGCTCAGCGTCCTTCAGGCTCAGGCTGATCTTCCCCATGCGGTCAACTTCAAGAACCTTAACCTTAACTACATCGCCGATATTTACGACATCCTCTACCTTCTCTACACGGTGATCTGCCAGCTTCGAGATGTGGATCAGTCCATCCTTGTTTGGTGACAGCTCTACGAATGCACCGAAGTTCATGATACGAACAACCTTACCTTCGTAAGTCTTACCAACCTCGATTGGATCTACGATAGAACGGATGATCTTCAACGCCTTGTCCATGCCTGCCTGCTCAACGCCGCAGATAAATACATTTCCATCATCATCGATATCGATCTTAACGCCTGTCTCCTCGATAATTGCGTTGATTGTCTTTCCTCTCTGTCCGATGATCTCACCGATCTTCTCTGGATCAACCTTTGTCTGGATAATCTTCGGAGCAAGCTCGCCAACGTGATCTCTTGGAGCAGCGATAGCCGGCTTCATACATGTATCCATGATGAAGAGTCTCGCCTCACGACATCTTGCGATAGCACCCTCTACGATTGGACGTGTCAGACCATGAATCTTGATATCCATCTGGATCGCTGTGATACCTTCGGTTGTACCTGTTACCTTGAAGTCCATGTCGCCGAAGAAATCTTCGAGTCCCTGAATATCTGTTAACAATACATAATCATCATCTGTCTCACCGGTTACAAGGCCACAGGAAATACCAGCAACCATCTTCTTGATTGGAACACCGGCAGCCATCAGTGACATACAAGATGCACATGTGGAAGCCATAGATGTAGATCCGTTTGACTCAAATGTCTCAGATACGGAACGGATTGCATAAGGGAACTCGTCCTCACTTGGAAGTACAGGAATGAGCGCACGCTCAGCAAGTGCACCATGTCCGATCTCACGACGTCCTGGTCCTCTGGATGGCTTTGTCTCACCAACAGAGTATGATGGGAAGTTGTAGTGATGCATATATCTCTTCGTTGTAACATTTGTGTCAAGGCCATCTAACTTCTGAGCCTCAGAAAGCGGAGCCAGTGTTACTACGTTACAGATCTGTGTCTGTCCTCTTGTGAACATAGCAGAACCATGGACTCTAGGAATGATATCAACCTCAGCTGAAAGTGGACGGATCTGTGTGATCTGTCTGCCATCCGGACGCTTGTGATCCTTCAGAATCATCTTACGAACTGTCTTCTTCTGGTACTGGTAAACAGCCTCATCAAGAACTGCCAGCCAATCTTCCTTATCTGCAAATGCCTCTTCAAGTTTCTCCTTGATCTGGCGGATATTCTCCTCACGCACCTGCTTCTCGTCTGTGAAGACTGCCTCTTCCATTGCTGCAGGTGGAACAAGCTCCTTGATTGCCTCAAACAGTTCTTCCGGAACTGCACAGCTTGTATAAGAATGCTTTGGCTTACCACACTCCGCTACGATCTTGTCGATAAATGCAATTACCTTCTGGTTTAACTCATGTGCTGCATAAATAGCCTCGATCATCTTCGCTTCCGGCACTTCGTTCGCACCAGCCTCGATCATGATAACCTTATCTCTTGTAGATGCAACCGTAAGCTTCAGATCTGACTCCAGATTCTGTGTAGAATTTGGATTGAAAATCAGCTCGCCGTTGATCATACCAACCTGTGTTGTTGCACATGGACCATCAAATGGAATATCAGAAATTGCTGTTGCAATGGCGGAACCAAGCATAGCGGTAAGCTCTGGAGAGCACTCCGGATCTACTGACATAACCATATTATTGAGTGTAACATCATTTCTGTAATCCTTTGGGAACAATGGTCTCATCGGACGGTCGATAACACGGGATGTAAGGATTGCGTTCTCGCTTGCCTTACCCTCACGCTTGTTGAATCCTCCAGGGATCTTTCCTACCGAATACATCTTCTCCTCATACTCAACTGAAAGTGGGAAGAAATCGATACCATCTCTTGGTTTTTCTGATGCAGTTGCTGTAGAAAGTACAACTGTATCTCCGTAGTGCATCAAAGCTGCACCGTTTGCCTGCTTTGCAACTCTGCCTACATCGACACGCAAGGTTCTTCCGGCAAGTTCCATCTCAAACTTCTTGTACATAATAAATTCTCCTTGAAATATTTTTTCCTGCAATCAGACTCCGAAACGACTGAAAACGCCACTTTCTGTTTTATTCTTTTTATAGCACTGCCAGTACCAGAAAATGATTTTTTCAGTTGTCTCGGTTTTGTCTTCATGCAATCTTTTAGATTATACCATCTATTTCCTTTGGCTTCAAGATGGGAATGGATGAAATGTGGGATTTTTTGTTTGTGATTTTTGCTTGGAGGCTGTTTCGCTGGGTGCTGTCTGCTTGCTGTGGGTTTTCTTGCTTGCTTTTCTTCTGTAAAACACACGCCATGTGGTTTTCCGCTTGCTTCTTCTCTCAAAAACACACTTTTCACTCCTGGACTGCACAATAAGCTTCCGGGGTGTGTTTTCTCGCTCGCTTTTCTTCTAAAAAACACACGACATGTGTTTTTCCGCTTACTTCTTCTCTCTAAAACACACTTTTCTCCCCGGGACTGCAGGATTAGCTTCCGGGGTGTGTTTTCTTGCTCGCTTTTCTTCGGAAAAACACACGACATGTGTTTTTCCGCTTACTTATTCTCTCTAAAACACACTTTTCTCCCCGGGACTGCATGATTAGCTTCCGGGGTGTGTGTTCTCGCTCGCTTTCCTTCTGAAAAACACACGACATGTGTTTTTCCGCTTACTCCTTCTCTCTAAAACACACTTTTCTCCCCGGGACTGCATGATTAGCTTCCGGGGTGTGTTTTCTCGCTCGCTTTCCTTCTGAAAAACACACGACATGTGTTTTTCCGCTTACTTCTTCTCTCTAAAACACACTTTTCGTTCCAGGACTGCACGATAAGCTTCCGGGGTGTGTTTTCTCGCTCGCTTTCCTTCTAAAAAACACACGCCATGTGTTTTTCTGCTTACTTCTTCTCTCTAAAACACACTTTTCGCTCCAGGACTGCACGATAAGCTTCCGGTTTGTGTTTTCTCGCTCGCTTTTCTTCTAAAAAACACACAACATGTGTTTTTCCGCTCGCTTCTTCTCTAAAAAACACACTTTTCGTTCCTGGACTATACGATTAGCTTCCGGTCTGTGTTTTCTTACTCGCTTTTCTTCTAAAAAACACACAACATGTGTTTTTCTGCTCGCTTCTTCTCTCTAAAACACACTTTTCTCCCCAGGACTGCACGATTAGCTTCCGGTTTGTGTTTTCTCGCTCGCTTTCCTTCTAAAAAACACACGCCATGTGGTTTTCCGCTCGCTTCTTCTCTGAAAAACACACTTTCCGCTCCGGTATCCACTTTTCACTATTAATTCACAGAAATTATGAATTTTCTGTGATAAAATCATGTATCCCATTTACGCAGCAACACATGTATGCTACATTAAATACAACTCATTTATCGAGTTTTAGCGCATCGTTTTTCATATAGGAAATCTGTTTTACAATTCAGATTTTACTTACCCACATAGTTCACATTTTAGCATGTTGCCCAGAGGCTTCATGTGTTTTCGCATTGTGGTGATTTTTATACCATTACAATAACCGCAAAGTCAATTATTGAAAGAGGTGATTATCATTTTTATACAGAATATTATCGAACAAAAAAAACAACTAAATAAAAATATCGAAAACTATAAGAAACTGATTGGCAGATTTCCGGCTGGTAGTCTGCAATGCTTCAAAAATGGAAAGCACATCCAATCCTACAAAGTAAATGGCAATCTGAAAAAATACATTCCCACCAAAGAATCTGCCACCATTGAGAAATTAGCCCTGAAGAAATATTACGAAAGCTGTCTGGATGATTGCATTAAAGAAAAGGAGCTTCTTGATCGATTTATTAAGGACGTCCAGGCTTTGCCGAATACATCTCAGAAGCTTCTGGCAACGGATTCAAATTATCACACATTTTTAGCCAAGGCACTGATCCCTGATGCATGGGCAAGCGTCTCCTATGAACAAAATCCTTATAAGCGCGAAGACCTTATTCACAACACGTTTTCCGGGATAAAAGTACGCTCAAAGTCCGAGGAAATCATAGCAAATATTTTGTTCACAAACCATATTCCGTTTCGATATGAAGCACCACTCACACTAAACGGATCAACCATGTATCCTGATTTTACAATCAAAAATCCAAAAAATAATTCCTATACATATTGGGAGCATTTGGGGTTGATGGATAAAAAGGAATACAAAGATCATGCCATGGATAAAATCAGTACATATTGTGACCACAATATCATTCCGGATGTTAATCTGATTCTAACTTACGAGACGCAAAAGCACCCGCTCGATTCCAGTTGGGTGCAGCAATTGGTGATGCGGAATTTCATGTAGATTTAAGTTTGATTAGAATCCAGCTTGCTTTTTTGTTATAAATAAGTTCACCCCAGAAACTTTTTCATAAGTTTCTGGGGATTTCCTACTTGACTTCATTTTGGGGTTTTCTTGCCCGCTTTCCTGCTCCTGACATCCACATCGTGGTTTTTTCAGCTTGCTTTCCTACTCTCAAACCCAGTTTTTGCTACGAGGCTGTGTAATAAGCTTCCAGAGTGGTTTTTTCTGCTTGCTTTTCTCTTCCTACGCCCACGCCATGGGGTTTCCCACTTGCTTTTCTACTCCCGCGCCCAGTTTTTACTCCGGGACTGCACGATTAGCTTCCAGAGCGGGGGAGGTTCGCTTACTTTTCTCTTCCTACGCCCATGCTGTGGGTTTTCCGTCTATTTCTCTACTCCTACGCCCAGTTTCCCCCTCTGGATTGCACGAGTAGCTTCCAAGGTGGGGTTTCATACTTGTTCTCCACTTCCCACGCCCACAGTGTGGTTTTCCCTTCTTAGTTTCCTACTCCCATACCCTGTTATTGCTTCGATACAGGGTAATAACCTCCTGAAATGTTTTTTACTTATACATTCTTTCTCTGTCTTTTAAAGCAAAAAAGTCCCGGAACCCGAGACTTTTTTATAAAAGCATATTCTTAATTTCCAGGGTATGTAGTAGCTACTTTACCTGTTGCAACATCATCATACTCGCCCTTTGTCGCATCCCAAGAAGCAGACGAACCACTCTTTACAAAATAAATGGTCTTTCCATTCTCTGTATACTTCACACCAGTAACAGTAAAAGCTGCATGATTATCTGATGTTGCATCTGCATCTGCAGCTCCTCCTACCTTAATTTCAAATTCTTCACATGTTCCTGCAACATCTGCGACTTTTAAAATTTCTGCTTTATCAATTGAACTCGGCTTCTTTCCCTTTGCATAAGCACTGGAAAGTTCTGTCTGAGCTGCTGTCATAACACTCTTACCATTCAATACGATCTGCTGTCCCTTTGCCTTGTCAATATAACCAAGCAATGCTGGTACGAGGATTGCTGCCAAAATTGCGAGAATTACGATAACAACAATCAGCTCTACCAAAGTAAAACCTTTGTTTTCTTTCATCTTTTTCATAATCATTTCCTCCTTAGTTCTTTTGTTTTTTTGATATGAAAAATCTTTATAAAGTATAGCAAAATCTGCTATTACTATCAACTTTTTTCTCCCTTTTTCAAGGGATTTTTTCATGGTATTTTTTACCATCCAAATTATATTGTATTAGTGTTTCTTCTCTACACCTACAATATTCAGCATATAGTAGGTTTCTCAACCCTTACTACAGATACTGGTCGAGTTCTGCGACATCATTTGAATATTTGTAAGCCATCTGACGGTTGATCATACCGCTCTGAACCAGGCGGGACAAATCACCATTTAATGTATGCATACCTACGGATGAACCGGACTGCATCAGGGATCCAAGCTGGTGACATTTGTTCTCACGAATCTGGTTGCAAACCGCATCCGTACCAACTAAGATTTCTGTCGCTACAACACGTCCATTTCCACGCGCATTCGGAATCAGACACTGGGTAATAACTCCATTTAGAACACTTGCAAGCTGTGTCCGTACCTGATTCTGCATGCCTGCCGGACATGCATCAATGATACGGTCAATCGTCTGCGCTGCGCCTGTCGTATGCAGGGTGGACATAACCAAATGTCCTGTCTCTGCCGCGGTCAATGCTGCCGAGATTGTCTCGTAATCACGCATCTCTCCTACCAAAATAATATCCGGATCTTCACGGAGTGCACTTCGAAGGGCGGATGCAAAGTTTGTGACATCTCTGCCAACCTCTCTCTGGTGGATGAGTGCCATCTTTCTGTCGTATACATACTCAACCGGATCTTCAATTGTAATGATATGTTCTGGGCGATTTGCATTGATATAATCAATCATGGAAGCAAGTGTGGTTGATTTACCGGAACCGGTCGGCCCTGTCACAAGAATCATACCACGCGGCTTATCTGCCAGCTCCCGAAGCACGCTTGGAAGTCCAAGCATCTCCATCGACGGAATCGAAGAATTCAGGAGACGGATTGTCGCCGCCATCTTGCCATCCTGCTTAAATACATTCACACGTTGACGATTGCCATCCGGGGTACGGATTGCAAAATCCGCATCTATGCCTCGCTCGAGATTCTCCCGCTGTTCATCGGTCAGAAGCTCTGCGAGCATCGCAATGATTTCTCCGTCGCTTGGATTGGTCGGTGCATTCTGCAAGCGGCCGTTGATTCGATACATAAGTGGCATACCTACTGTGATATGAATATCCGAGCATCCCATCGAACGCGCTTCCATAATCATCTGATCTATCATCATATATATCGACCTCCTCTCGTATTTTTTTATCTTTTTATTATGATTTTTTTATCATAATTCTTACTTATTTTTTCTTCTACTTGCTGTCAGCTTCCAGGATGGGTTTCCTCGCTTGCTTTTCTCATCCTACTCATAATAAGATACGCGAAGCAGTTCATCCACGGTCGTCGTACCATTTTCCACAAGCTCGAGTGCACTCTTCTTTAAGGTACTCATCCCCTGTTCCTGTACGGCATAATCCTTGATATCCTCAACAGAAACCCCATTCGTAATCATCTCGCGCACTCTCTTGTCGATCATCAGGATCTCATGAATCGAAATACGTCCTTTATAACCTGTGTTGTTACACTGTCTGCAGCCCTTGGCATGTTTGATCTGCGGAAAATGAACACCTGCGATCGCTTCCTCCTGCTCGGTCATCGGTCCCCATTCACCACAGAACGGACACACCTTACGCACAAGTCGCTGTGCAACAATTCCAACAAGAGAGCTGGCAATCATATACGGTTCCACTCCCATATCTGCCAGTCGGACAACCGAAGAAGCCGCATCATTCGTATGTAACGTAGAAAGTACCAAATGTCCGGTGATTGCGGCACGGACAGAGATTGATGCCGTCTCTGCATCACGTGTCTCACCAACCATGATAATATCCGGGTCCTGTCGAAGCAGGGCACGAAGTCCGACCTCAAAGGTCAGTCCTGCAGTGTTATTTACCTGCATCTGATTGAGCTTCGCCACATTCTTCTCAACCGGATCTTCTATCGTCGAGATATTTACACTACGTTTTGCAAGCTCCTCCAGAATCATATACAACGTCGTTGATTTACCGGAACCAGTTGGTCCGGTCAGGTAAATGATTCCGTTTGGTGACTGCAACATCCGCATTACAAGCTTGTAATTACGTTCCGTCATACCGAAGGTTCCCATATGATCGATCGAACCTGCCGACGCAAGAAGTCGCAAAACTGCTTTTTCACCGAATACAGTTGGAATCACAGATACACGGACATTCAGGTTCACACCTTCAATATTGATCCGAAAATGTCCATCCTGCGGGATTCTTCGCTCTGCAATATCCAGATCACCAAGAATCTTGATACGCGCCAGCAGGGAATTGTGAATATTCTTCTGCAATGTCATGAAGTCACAGATAACACCATCCATACGCATACGTACACTTGTATGGTTCTCAAATGGTTCGATATGGATATCGGATGCATTGGAGTTATAGGCACGGACAAGCAGGCTGTTAAACAGGTTGATGATTGGCGTATCATCATCGCCATCCTCCACACTGATCTCCATAACCTCACTCGTCTGCGTTGTATTTGCAGACGCTTTCTGCGCTGCCTGTCTTGCAGATACCTCTGAATAATAATACTGAATCGAATTTTCCAGAGGTGCCTTCTCACACAGGGAAATATGTACTTCCCGTCCAACAATCTGACGAATATCCTCAATACCATAGAAATTCAGCGGATCGTCTACAAGGAGATAATACATGGTATCCTCTACCTTGTATCCCATCATATTGTATTTCTCGGCAAGAACACGCGGAATCATCTCCACTGCCTTCACATCCACCGACAGATCCGAGATATTGACAACGTCATAATTCAGTCGCTTACCAAGCGCTTCCAGCATCTGTTTCTCGGTAATAAATCCAAGTGCAATTAGCGCCGCACCAAGACGGACACCTTTGTTTTCCTTCTGATAGGCAACTGCCTGATTAATCTGATCTTCGTTGATGTAGCCAAGCTCCTGCAATACATCACCGATTCGGATATTTTTATTACTGCGCATTTCCATCGTCTGGCACCTCCTCGTACATATAGACCTCCAGAGTCAATGTCAAAACGCGCTCGGTCTTGAGATCATACTCCCCTTCTTCCGTCAGATTCGTGATACTGCGTTCCTCAGACCAGGAATAATTGCATACACGGATTTTCTTATCACTGTTCGAAAGATCCTCGATCAACCGGAGCAGATCACTTTCTTTTCCGCCAAGGCGCAGGGTTATCGTTGCATTGTAAATTCCCGTTGTCACTTCCTCATCCGGCATTGGAATCAAATCTGACATATTGTCCGTCGACATACCGCCACTCTCCTCGGCTGCCTCAATTTCCGCACGTTCCGCCTTGGCACCCTGTGGTGCCTCTGTTGTCTCTGTTTCCTCCTGTGCTGCAAGCTCTGCTGCACGTTTTGAATATACATATGGATCCAAAGCAGTTTCTTCCTGCGGCATCTGAATGGACAAATCATAAGAATACAGATTATATCCAAGCACAAGCTCCGTAAAATACTTATCAATTTCCGCACTTTCCATCATCGGGAAAAACGATTCCCGTACGCCCTGAATCTGATCTGAAAGCTGCTCATTATCGATTTCCAGCATCGGTACCTGTATCAGCTTCAGCTCATTTTTTTCCTGTGTTTCCTTCTGCGTTTCAATCTCCTTATTCGTTTTCACGATACCCTTTACAACCGGGAAGATGCCCCAATATCCAATGCAGACAACGATTACAAAAATCGAAAGCATGATCAGGAGGTTTTTATCTTTTTGTGTCATTTCTAACTTCATATTTTTCCCTCCTTATTCTGCATTGCCGGCATCCGGTAAATTTATTTCATCCGTTGTCACAGGTTGTGCATCGGTATCTGTATGTCTGCCCGCGGACTCTGCGAGAGTACACGTCACATGAATATCCCACAATTCATCAGCTTCCACATACGAATACCCGGTGTAATCTACATTGCTGAATATATCCACACCACACAGATTGCGGATGAATTTATTGATATTGTCCACCGTATCCGCCCGCGCTGTGATGGTCATCACCCCAAGATCTGCATCAAACGAATCAAAGGTAACAGTTACAAGTCCTCTCGCGCAATCATCGACCACGTTCATGACTTCGCTGTTACAAACCGGATATGTATATAAATTCTGATTTACCCCCTCAATGGCATTGTATTGGTTATTCAGATAAGATGTCTGCGCTAAAAGCACATCATACCGTGCAACTTCCATAATCGTAGTTGGAGACTCATTATATTCTTCGAGCTTCTCCAATTCCTGTTTTTTAAGTGTACGTACCGTAATACACACAGCAAGTCCGACAAACATCACAGCAAGGCTGACCAAAATCGCCAGGAATCCTTTGCCAACACCGCCTTGTCCCTGCTCTTTTTTCTTTCCTGCATGATACCCTTCCAGGAAATTCTGCTTACCGGCATTTCCAGTTACAAGACCACTGATTGGATGGAAATGCGCCTGCATATCAAGTCCGTTTGTCGTAACATGCGTATCGGAAAACACTTCCACACGTGCATAAATGTCAAGCTGTGAAATTGCATCCTGATACAATGACAGATCCTGCGGATTCACGCCTGCAAGTAAAACTGCCTCAATCGGATAATCCAACTGGTTTGCCTGCATGAACTGACGGATCTGGCTGACCGAGCGTGCGATATCCTGCGCATAGTCCTCGGTTCCCTGATCATGGAAGCAACGGGTACTATTAAAATAATAAAACTCTCCATTTACCCAGAGAATCGTCGTAATCGTCATACGGTCTGCAATCTGCAAAACAAATGTCTTGTACTGCTGCGCTGCTGTCAATGCTGTCAAGCGGATCAGGCTGCTCTCTCCGGAATAAACCGCCTTTATTTTCACGCCAATCTCTGTAAAAATGTCCACATAATCTTTAATGAAATCAGTCGTGATAATTTCGGCATAGATTTTCTTCGTCGTTTTGTTCTGTCCGATTGGAAAATATCCGCAAATATAATCCTCTCCCTGTTTAATGTCCGTAAACTCGCGGTTGATAAATTCTTCCGTCTTCTTTGGATTAAGCAGAGGCATCTCAATATTCTTACCGATAAACTTCGTCGAATTAATGACCAAGATCACATCCTTCGTCGGCAGATTATGCGTCGTCCAAAAATTCTGCATGAAGCTCACAAATGCATCCGCATCCATAATCATACCATTGATGATGCAGCCGTCCGGCGCATCTTCTGTATAACAATCCGCGACAGAAATCTTTCGATTTCCGGGAGTACCGGTAATCACTTGTATCTGTTGGTTTGCCAGATAAATGACTGTACTCATATATATGTTCTCCTTCCATAGTAGATTAGATCCTACACTGTAATACCCGGATTCAATACATCGCTTCCGCGTTGTCCCGAGGCATAATTAGTACGAATTCGCAATCGTCGCATACGAGCCGTAAATCGGCTGAATTACGGAAATAATAACAAATCCAACGACTGCCGCCATCACGACGATCATCGCAGGCTCTAAGTAAGAAACCAGCTTGTTCATTGCTACTTCAGAATCATATTCCATCTGGTTTGCAATCGATACGAGCATCGTATCAAGCGCACCCGTCTCTTCTCCGACAGAGATGGACGAAGAAAGCTTCTTCGTAAATCCATCTACCCGGTCAATACTCTCACTTAAATTCATACCACCCCGGACATCCGCAATCACCTGATCAAACTGCTTTTCAATGTATGAATTGCCGATCGTGTTACGGGCAATCTGCAAACAGTTAATAATCGAAATACCTGCCGAATACAAGCTCGACAAGGTACGTGCAAACCGTGCGGTATAAATGACACGACGCAGTTTCCCAATCACCGGCAGTTTCAGTTCTAACTTATCCTTTGCATACCGCACACCCGGTATCGCAAAAAGCACATGAAAGAAAATATACAACACAACTGCCGCAATAATTAAGACATACCACTTATTTTTCACAAAATTACTGATGCCTAGCAGGATCGTCGTCGATGTCGGAAGTGTATCCATCTGGGAAAAAAGATCCTTAAACTGCGGAATGACATAACCCATAATGATTGCCACTACAACCACGATCAGTACGCACAGAATCTTCGGATACGTCATCGAGCTTTTGACCTTCTGATTCAACCGGTATTCCTTCTCATAATGCACCGACATCTGCAGTGCGATCTTATCCATGCTTCCGCTGCTTTCCGCGCTCTTTATCATATTGATGAATAATGGCGGAAATGCATCGCCACTCGCAAGCATCGCATCCGAGAGCGGTACACCGGAACGCACCTGCTTTAAAAGTCCTGCATATACTTCCCGTTCCTTCGGTTTGATCGATTCATCCTCGGATATGATTCGAAGTGCTTTGACAAGCGTGACACCGGCGCCAAGTAATTCGCCAATATTCTTAGCGAAATCAGAAACAACATTGGACTTCAGCCGTTTCGTATTATTCTTATCCGCCTGTGCCTTCGCCTGAATCAGATATTTATTTTCCTGTTTTAAGCGCTCATGCAGATCAAGCTCATCCGTTGCCTGCATCGTACCGGAAATCATCTTTCCATTCTCATCCTGCGCTCTGTATTTGTAAGTGACCAAGGACGTTTCCTCCTTTTTATCTCAAGTTCAGACACCGCCTGTAAATCCGCAGGCAAAAACGTATTTCCGGTTTGTAATTAGAAAGTCCATCTCACAATACGGATTTTCTTTTCTTGTGTCTATCACTTTCATGTTTTTTCTTTTAATATGTTGAAGTCATCATACTCTTCACATAATCAATATACATCGAAATCATGGTATCTCCCAGATTCTGTGTCAGCGACACAAGCACGCCAAACGCCAGAAATGGACCAAATGCAAACTGTTCTTTTCTGCCCTTCTTCTTTTTTACAAGCAGATAAATGGCATATGCACCGCCGACAATAATGCCGACAAAAAACGCACCGATAACGCCCTTCCAGCCAAGCAGGAACCCGGCCGCAAACATCATCTTCACGTCACCGCCGCCAAAACCATTGAACAACATCAGAATAAACATCGGCACGCTGATTGCAAACAGTCCAATCACCCGCTCTATGATTGTTGGTCCCGGCAATACCCAGATAGCAGGGATACCAAGCAACAGCAAAATCACATTCAACTGTGGCGGAATCTCCTGCGTGTCCGCATCGATCATTGTGATCACCATTAGATCACAGATTACAAGGAAGAACAGCAATGCAGACAGATGAATCCCATACATAGCAAGGGCGAACACCGCAAATGCACCACCCACCAATTCGATGATAAGCGGCCGTTTCGGAAGTACCGAACCACAATATCTGCATCGGTTCTGATAACGGATCCGGGAAAAAACCGGAATGACATCCTTCCATGTCTGCTCATGGTCACACTGCTTACAATGTGAATGCCGGATCGTAAGCTTCTCTTTCTTCGGAAGTCGTTCAATAACCAGATTCAGATAAGAAAACATGGTCATCCCCATCAAAAATACTACTATGTATATAATTGCATATAAAAAATAATTCATCTTCTACCTCTTCCTGTTTTTATTCACAACTAATCTGTGTATTGGACTGTGCATCCAGATTATAGCATTGGATATATTCCGTATATGTAAAATCGCCATACCGCGAGCTATGTAATGTCAGGCTCATATATATGATATTGTCTGCGTAATTTCCCCCCGGCTGTGTAAATTTCAGTTCCTTGATGGAATATCCCATATACGCTTTCTGGTCAAATACCCAGTTGGTACTCTTCACTTCACCGCTTGCCACAACAACCGGATAATAGTGCACAACAAGATATCCATTTTCATTCACGCCAATATAGACATGGCTGCCCTGTGCATCGGTAAATTCAATCTTATTATATCCGGATGTTTCATTCTGTCCACCCAGCGTCGTATCGGTTGATAACCGCATCACATATGGCTGCGTAACCTCACTCGTCGTGCCATCTTCATTCTTTACCTCAGTTGTAATCGTCGCATTCCGCGCACCCTCGATTTCCCCGCGGATTTTCGAAGCAATAATGGCAGATACCTGCATGCCATTCGCCGTTCCTTTTGCCTCATAATAGACGCTCACGGTATTCGCAATCACTTTACTCGCTGCGATCATAAAAAGCCCGATCAGCATAAAGGTCACGATCATTTCCACCAATGTAAGTCCCTGATTCATCGTATGAAATTTTTGAAAAAGCTTCTTCAGTTTTTTCATTTCAATAACTGACTCCTCTTATCATTCTGAATCTTCACTTTTATGGATCACCCGGAACACTGTCAAGTCCGCACGATCACTATAATACCGATGCAGCTCCGCCTCTATCAAAAAGCTCGTATCTTTTGCTGTATTTCTCGTGTCTGTTTTCGTTGTATCCACCGTCAGTGTAATGCCTGTTTCAGCAAGCTTCTCAAACCCTGCATCTTTTTGGTACATTTCCTCGTTTAAAACCCGCTGTTCCTCCTGCATATCCTTACTTTTCTTTACAAGTTTCCCGGATACACCGAGCAGATGCACCATGCATTCTGCCAGAACCATCACAAGAATCACGAATCCAACAATTACCTCCACCATCGTTGAACCTGCATTATTTATTTTTCGCACGATTTTTCTTTTTTTCATGTTACTCACGCTCCAGAAAACTCCAGCACCAACGCTCACTTTTCAGAATTTCATTTTTAGCTGGATTTACAATGTCATCGCCTGTATCCACGTCGGATTCCGCATTTTCATATTCCATGCAGGACAGGTTATACTTTGATAACATAGATGCTGCCTGGTCTCCCTTGGTACAGGTAACTTTGATACAAAGCACAATATCATTTTTCGATTCAACGTAGCTTCCATCATTTTCCCAATAGATACAGATTGAAATATCATCCGCCATCGCCGCATACTTTGCCGCATCCCCACCGGTCGCTGCAAGCGTAAAATAACGATACGCTGACTTCTCGCCATGATCCGTTGAACTTTCAGATTCAAAATACGGCCAGTTGCCCTGACAGATATTATATCGAAGGTACTGCCACAACAGATTTTTTCCATCTGTCACGTCCTGCCTCTGCATATCAAAGCTCGTGTACACCGGTGTTGTCAATTCTTTCTCTAGCTCAATACTGATTGTCTTCGAAAGCTCTCTGCACTGGTTCTGTGTTACCCGTCGTACCGAAGAAGAAAACAATGCATAGCTTACAAGCAGCAACGACAGGCAGAATACAACGACAACCATACTGACGACAATTGCGACGATCATCGCGGAACCACGATTTTTTTCTTTATGAAATTGTCTGAGTATTCCTTTGTTCTGCATATATTTGTAACTATCTTTCTTTTATTTCGATATTCCATTAACAGACAGTGACTGTGGCTGTGTCCACTCCGCAAGTCCATTTTCTGAGATTACGGCAAATCGGATCTGTACATCTTTCACTTCATTGGTAAACCATGTATCCTTCTCCAGCATAAAGCTTGCGTTTGTCTGATCTGCGGTATAATAAACCGACTGTACCAGTGCACCCTCTGCATCAAACCCAAGTACCTGCATCAGCATCGGCTGTTCAACTGCCACCGTATAATTCACAACTTCTTTTACAGTTGTGCCACTTCCTACTGTCACCGTCGTTCCCGCAAGCTTCGGAAGATGTGTCTTTACCGCTTCTCTTTTCACGGTTCCTGTCCAGATCACCATGTCATCTTTATCAGTTTCTGTAATTTTACCGGCATCTGTCGTAGTTGCATCATCAACCGGCATCAGCTTCCACACTGTAACATCAGAGCTTTCATATGTATCCAGATGTTCCTCTCCGACAACTGCCTGCACCGCAACCAATGTTGTTGTATCCGGAAGCAGGACAGAAATCTGATTTCCCTCTGTCATGGCTTTCGCACAGATTGCTGCGGTCTTATCTTCCATCCGCACATTCACTGCATAGCTTACAGTCACTGGGTTTTCTTCTGTTAACATACCTGCAAATTCCGTATATGAATTTGCTTCGCAGATGCTCTCTCTGCGGATCTGTGCATTACTTCCTGCATAATACACATAATATTTATCGGTCTTTGGCTCCACATACATCACACCATATGCGCCGCTTGCATCTTTGATCTGCACCTCATAATAATCGGCGCCATCCTGTACCTCGAACCGATATGCCCGTGACTCATACGTTCCAACCAGATCTTCTTCCTGTGCCGGTGCTGTCAATGTCCATTTCGTTCCATCATAATACTGCGGGACACGCGCATCCTCTGACAAAAGCGCTACATCCGGTGTTGCAAGCTTCTGAACTACCTGCATTTTCTCTGTTGTTGTCTCTATCGTTGTTTCTTCCTCTGGCATATCTGTATTTACCGGATTCTCTGCATCCTGTGATTGCTGTGTTTCGATAGTGGAAACTGTCTCTTCGGACGCATCAGCCACAGCCTGTTCATCTATTGCAGCATCCGCTGCAAGCTGTGCCGGTTTCGTATAAATCATACCATTGACTGTGCAATCCTCATATTGTGTATCTGCCAGAAGTTCTTCCTCAGCATATCCTATCATCGGTCCAGATATACCGCCTGACACCGTTCCATCGCTCGAACAGCTATAAAACTTTACACCCTTGTAACGCAGGTATCCGATCATACCTCCCGTGTACCATGTTCCGGTAACCGAACCATAATTATAACATTTTTTAAATGTCATCGCATCGCTCGTCTGATTATCCATCTGTCCAACAATACCGCCAACCGCAATATTTCCACTGGCAATCGTCGTAACCTCTGCATGATTCTCAAGGGATTCCAGGTTCTCGTCGGACATCGAATATCCGATAATACCGCCTACAGCCGTATTTTCTCCAGCTGCTTTTGCAGTCACATACCATGTATTTGCCGTCTTAATCCTCTCCGTCTCTGTGCCCTTTACAACTGCACCTTTCTGGTTACATCCAACAATACCGCCGGTATAACCAAGATAATTATCGATCGTTGTATTTCCTTCCGACTTTTGCGAATTATCCATCGAAGAAATCGTTCCATAATTTGTACCGACAATACCACCGACATTCGTTCTTGCCGTTTCATATGCAGTTCCGTCTACCATGCCACCATGTACAACCGTATCTGCACTTCCAATGGTACTTGCCTTGACCGTCGAATTATACCCATTCGCACCAACGATACCGCCAACATTTGCTGTCACACCATCTCCGGCACCGGATATACTTCCTGTAAATGTACATTCCATCACCTGCGCCGCATCTATATCCTCTGCTTTTTCTGTTGCGATTCCACTCACACCAACAATACCACCGTAGCTTGCAATGGATATACCATGGCTGCCAACGATGGTCGCACTTACGTTACACTGGTTGACCGTACCTTTGTTCTCACCGACAATACCACCCGCAACTTCTTTCGCTGTAACAGTTCCATAATTATTGCTTGTCAGAATCTTGTTGTTCAACTTGCGGCTCGCACTGATCATACCACCGGCATAGCCAGTCTTCGCTGTTACAGATGCCTTATTCGTTGCATTCTCGATACGCAGAAATGTGTTTGCATCGTCGTATCCAACAAGTCCGCCGACATAAGTATCTGCTGTCACGCTTCCGGCACCAACTGTACCTGTCACATACATCTGCACTTCACTTTTTTCAATCTTTGCATCACATACCGCGTTGATTACGTCAGCTTCCGATGCCTGATTTAAGGTCAGCTTTCTTACATTCTCTGCCGTCGTTCTCGCATAGGTTGTATCCGTACTATTTACAAGCATCGTGTATCCGATGTAACCGCCGGTAAATGCACTACCTGTGATAGTTCCGGTGAAGTCTGCCATGTCCGCGGAGGTTTGGATGCGGGCATATTTGATATCTTCCGTTTGCTGAATAAGCTTACTCGTATAAAAAATAAACTTTGCATTCTTCTTCATCCGTTCAACAGCCTCATCCGAACTCATCGAATATGGCATATAATAATTATAATTATTGCTGTTTGTATGTTTTTTAATATATGTATTTTTTTCCTCCAGCGGTGTAAGAATGCAATATTTTTTACCATCTCTTACCTCCCAGTTTACCTTCAAAGGATTCCACGACTGAGTAAATTGCAAATCATCCCCTTCTTCAAGAGGTATTTCAATTGACCAGTCAAAAATATCTTCATCACTATCATTTACAATTGTAAAATTACCATTCCACCCATCCTTTGATCCAGTAATGGTCAATGTATATGGTGACTGATCAGTTGAAACTTCATGTTTATTTTTTTCAGTAATTCCCATATTTCCAGGTAAAATCGTAGACGTATTTCCATCTCCACCTGTATAGAAAAACTCAATATCCGTTACATCAAAAGAATAATAATCTATATAATTATCAAACAAAACACTGATTTCATTATATTGCGTACCATTTGCCGGTATTTGTTTTGTATTATTTGTTTCGCTAGGATAATAGGTATATGAAGTTTCTGTGATGACAGTTTTATTCGTGTCCATATTCTGTGGCTGTTGCTGAACATTTGCATTCTTTCCAAAATGGAATACAATATGCCAATCTGTAATACTCTGCGTACTGTCATTATGAATCACAAATGAATATAATGCCCCCGGTTGATTATAATAATACGATCTTACGTTTAAAGTCACATAACATAGTTTCGTCGTATTACCTGCCGAAGAATCGGTCGCCACATTCGATGAACTGCCCTGTCCCTGCTCAACCTGAACATTCTGGTTATACCCATTCGTATTGATAATATTCGCGCCAATCACACCACCGACAAAATACTTGCCGCTGATGTTCTGTGTGCTTACATACAAATTTTTTGCAGTTCCGTCCGCGTTCTGTAGCATTGCAATCGATGCATTACACCCGGCAAGTCCGCCGACATAGCTTCCGTTTTCCGTATCTCCGGTCACGCTTCCATCATTGACTGCATAGTTCGTAACTTCCGCGTTGCTGTCGTTATAACCAACAATACCACCGACGTAATTTTTTCCAACGAGACGTACATTGTTATCTATTCTGTCAGTTGCCTTGATCACACCATGATTGTAACCGCTGATTCCGCCGACATAATCGGCTGCATAAGAAACCGGATATGTTCCTACACTAGCAGCTTCCCCAGATATATCACGATTCTCCAGAAGAGAACCCGTATTATAACCGCTGATTCCACCTGCATATGTTTCAGTCGCATAAACAATGCCTGTATTCTGCCAGTTTAACACCGTATTTTTCGTATTCACAGCATCCGATACCACGACTGGCTTTGCTCCATTTTCAACTAACGACAGTGTATCGTTACTGCTATTTCCTGTCTCTTCCTGTGTCTTTGCCAGATCAATATCTGCATTCGCGCCAATCACACCACCGACATAGGAACAGCCAATGACATAGTTATCATTTCTGCCAGGCGCATTCGTATCGTTCGCACCCGAAATCGTCGCAGAACCGGTTGCATAACCGACAATACCGCCGACATAATCCTGTCCGAATACATAGCTTTTCTTGCCGTTATCCAATTCCGCACGCACACCCTGAAGCGTACTAAAATAACTGTAACCAGTAATACCGCCTACATATGTTCCAACCACCTTGTCCGCATAAGTTTCAAACGCAGTTCCATCCTGATTTCCAAGGAACTCAGCCAAATCATCTTCTGAATAAAACGGTGTACTGTTGCTGTTTTTGATCGTGATATTCGCTAATGCAGATGCGTTATCTACATGATTTGCTGCATACACATTCACACAGCTTCCTGCTATACCGCCGATGAATTTGCTGTTCTTTTTATCTTCACCATCCTTCACGACTGCATATACAGCACCTGTATTCTCACAGTCTTCCAATGTGATGGCAGTTGACCGATTCTTCTCTGTCCGAAGCTCGCCGACAACACCTCCCACATGTGAAAGTCCGGTTACCTTTGCAGCATTGGAAAGCTCCTTCCATGTGACTGCAGACACAACCGAATCCGAATCCGCAATCAGTGTTCCGGTAATACCACCGACATAAGACTTTCCTTTTACAAAACTGGCTGTTTCTGCGTCTACATCATCATTTACGACTTCAAGATTTTCTAAGATTCCCGCCGTCTCTCCAGTCAGATTCTTACCATACACCGTGATTCCGGCAAAAGAGCCAACATAATCGCCCGGAGACGTTATCTGTACTTCATCCAGTTTCAGATTCCCAATAATTCCATAATTCGTGGCAAATAAGCCAACCGGCTTTTTCTCATCATCCGCTTTACCAGTATCCATGTCTGTATACAACCTACACAGGGCATTTCCTGCCTGCGACATAGTAAGTCCCTTGATCGTATACGATTTGCCATCTGTATTCTTACCATCCAGCGAATCCTCCGCACGAAGCTGCTTCATCGAGATAAAGGATTCTGCCAGACTTTCTGTCTCATCATTTAAATTGATATTGATATCATTTCCATTTGTATTATAAAACGCCCCTGACGCCACAAATTTCGTCCAATCGATATCTTCCGACAACTGGAAGTGACAGGCTAACGTTTTCTTTGTATCCTGCTCATAATGCGCACTGCTCAAGCGCAGTTCATCCACAGACTTCTCAGTATTCGCTGTAATGTCTGTCACGTAACGCATATTATAAAGATGTCTTGCATTTGCAATCGAATAATTGTAATTTACAACCTTCTTTGCAGCATCCGTGTTGTTATTTTCCTCGGCAAAATAAACATACGACTGGTTGCTCTGCCGTTCCGTTGTTGTATCATATGCAGCACCATACCCCTTGACGGAGCATTTAATCTTATTTGCATCCAGCCCAAACCGATGGAATGTATAGGTTGACTTGAATTTAAAGTTTGCATTGGCAACCTTACTTGCTTTCGATGTGTCCCGTAAAATTGACAAATTCATCTCATAGCTGGCAGATGTCGCCTGAAAATCCGCTGCATCCAATACGACACGGATCGTTCCATCCGTATCGCTCCATGCAAGGACTGGGAACTCCCCAAGCTCCTGCGCACTCCAAGTTCCAGTCTCATCTTTCACATACCGTGTGATTGCACAATTCTGTGCCTGTCGGTTCGCATAATTCTTGATCTTCGCTCCTTCTAATGTAAACTTCATAACTGGAACGCCATCCGCCATATTCTCACCGGCACAGAAATCAGAATCCACATCATAGACAGTAATGTCATAATTCATCTTCTGTGCGGCATTCGCCGGCTTGCTAACCTTGAATGACAGATTTAATGTATCTTCATTATTCAATTTCACATCGTCAATGGATGGCTTTTCCTTTGTACCCTTTAATGCCGTTGACAATGTGTCCACACCATAGTACCCAATCATACGGTCTTTTCGGTAAGAATCATACCGGGTGGCAATATTGACCGTGCCTCGCAGGGACGTGTTCTCATTATCATAGACAAACACTTCCTGCTCAGCACTGTTTGACTTGGCAGAATAAAGAACAGAAAACACCTGTCCATCCTCTAAGGAAAACTCGACGCAGATCGCGTCATTTAAGATAGACGTATCATACAGATACCCCTGTAAAAGCTGATATACGATTGGTGCCGTCGGGCTTGTCGTATCTTTTCCTGCCGCATACAGGCTGTAATCGCCTTTATTTGCACACACCGAAACAAGCGTACCCTTGTCTTTGGTTACCCAGACACTATCCTCCGTGTACGCTTTTCCTTCTTCGTAATATATCGAATCCAGCTTCACCTTGGCTGGACTGTAATTTTTTGTCTGCTTTACAAAATCTTCTAAGGTTCCATTTGCATTATATTCCGACAGCTGATTCTGCGCTGCCAAAAACATGGTCTCTGCATATTCGTTCGCCTGATTGAAGTCCGACCAGTCCTGCCATGCCATAAGTCCCATGACTGATATTGTGAGCAATATCGACAGCAACATCATCGTCACGATCATCTCTACAAGTGTGAAACCCCGATTGGATCTGCATCGTCTCTTTTGTGTCGATCTCATATTTATCACCTACTGTATAACACTATTCGCTTTATTATACAAATATATCGGAAAAAAGGCAAACTTTATCAAGTGATTTTTTTTGCATATTTTTGCCATTTCGGTGAAATTTGTGTGATATCTTACATAAATAGCTCCAGTATATACACCATCGCACACGAAACCAGTGACACCACGAACATGCTTGTCCTGCGCCATGCAAGGATCAGTGCCACGACAAATCCGATGCCTGCTGCCACCATACTGTTGCTCGCTGTGAGAATCGCCGGAAATGTCATAACCGCAAGCGTCACATACGGCACATAGAATAAAAACGACCGCACGGTCTTGTTCTTGATTTCTTTCTTGATCAATGTGAGTGGCAGAACACGGATCAGATACGTGACTGCTGCCATCACAAGGATATACAGATAAATATTATGCTTCATGATCCGCCTCCTCTTCTTCCTTCTCCTCATCCGGAAGCGGGAACAGCACAGCTGCCACCCCGGAGATCACAACAGTCAGAATAATCACCTTCATACCGGAAGAAATATTCTTAATCACCGGTATCTTCGTGAAAAGGAAGCTCGCCGCCATCGCAATGATGACAAGTCCACGGATTACCTTATTATCTCTGGCAGGCGGAATAATGATTGCTAAGAACATACCATATAATGCAACGGAAAGCGCACTTACCACACCTCCCGGCAATACGTTGCCAAGTACCACGCCGAGACAAGTGCCAATCGTCCATGCCGGAATCGCAATTGACATCGCACCATACATGTAGCACGGATTCAATTTGCCTTTTCTCGCAACCGAGATACCGAAAATCTCATCCGTCACGCCAAACCCTATAAAAAACCGGTGTATGATTGAAAATTTCGGATCAATCTTCTGTGCCAGCGCACACGACATCAGCATATAACGTAAGTTTATGACGAGCTGCATCAGCGCAAGCTCCGCGTAAGTCACACCACCGGCAATCGCTGTAATCGCTGCAAATTCCCCCGCCGATGTCGTATTCGTCAGACTCATAATTGTCGCCGGAAGTGCATGCACCCCCGCATTTCTAGCCGCAATACCAAGTGTAAATGCGACCGCAAGATATCCAAGTGCGATTGGAATTGCATCCCGCATTCCATCGCAGTAATTCTTTCGATTTATATTTTCTGCTCCACTCATTTTATCTCATCCATCACTTCTTCTAAAGTTCCGCGGTCTGTCCGCACGCGGATATGGCAGGCACGCGCATAGACTGGTCCCCGCTCTTTCATCATCGCCTGAATCTTCGCATACGGATCATCACACTGTAACAGTGGACGGTTCGTACAATGCTTTACCCGCGCATAGGTCGTATCGGCATCTGCCATCAGGTAATATACTGTTCCGACCTCTTTCAGCAAATCGCTGTTCTCCTTGCGAAGCGGCAGTCCGCCACCGGTCGCGATCACACAATGTGTCTTCTCCCGAAGTTCTTTAATGACATTTGTCTCCAAAGCACGGAAATATGCCTCTCCCTTCTTCTCGAAGATCTCCGGGATCGTCATCCCCTCCTGTGCCTCGATATAAAGGTCGGTATCAATAAATTCATATCCAAGTTTCTTGGCAAGTGCCTTTCCAACGGTTGTCTTCCCGGCACCCATATAACCGATCAGGACAATGTTATCGCCGCGCTTCTTCCCATAGATCGCATCCTGCAGTGCCAGATATACTTTATCGGTCAGCGTCTCAGACACGGTCAGATTATTCCACAGTTCATATGCAAGGATTCCCTGATAGAGTAACATCTTCAAACCATTTACTGCGGGCACACCAAGCTTCTCCATCTCCTTTAAGAATGGCGTCTGTGCCGGATTGTAGATCAGATCCACACCAGCCTTCGCCATCGCATAGAACACATCACCGAAATCAAACGGCATCCCATCACCCTCATGCAGTCCGACTGAGGTACACTGGATCATCAGGTATTTTCCATCCGGAATACTCTTATAATCCTCCGAAGCCACCGCCTGCACAACCGTCTTCCCTGCAAATGCATTCATATCATCCGCAATCGCCTGCGCCCGCGCAAATGTCCGGTTTACGATATACACCTGCTTTGCGCCATAGCTGACACACATATATGCGACCGCACGTGCGGCACCACCTGCGCCAAGCATGATAACCGTCTCATCCTTTAGCGCAATTCCTTCGGTCTCTAATGCTTTTGCCAATCCCGGCATATCCGTGTTGTAGCCCTTATAGCCACCTTCCACACGGACAAGTGTATTCACTGCACCAATCGTCTTCGCGGCGATATCGACATCCACGAGAGTCTCCATCACATGCTGCTTGTGTGGCACGGTAATATTCAGTCCAAGCACGCCTTCGTCATACGCAAGCTTCACACAACGGGACAGATCATCGTCCTTCACACAGAATGGCACATACCGCTCTGCCAGTCCGAGTGCATCGCTGAGCGTGTCATGGATGACCGGTGACAATGTATGTTTAATCGGATTTCCGAAGATTCCAAGCAGATGATCTGCGGTGACATCCTCGTAACCCTGTATCGCATATTTCATGATTTCCATCGCTATTTTCCCCTGTTTCGTCTATAATTGTCTAAAATCAGACATTTTCCTCAAATATAATACCATAAAAGTGAAAACCTGCAACCATTTAGATACATTTCAGATACATTTGTATCTTATAATATAGATAGTTCTTACATACCATCCCAACATCACAGGGATGCTGCACGAAAACTACGAGGGGGAATTTCATATGAAACGCAAAACCATATTCTATAAAATGGTGATCGGCGTACTTCTGCTTTCTACTTTATCGGGATGTGGAAAGAAAACGGGCGTTGATTATATTCAGGATAACGATTCCAGACAGGATGCAACTTCCGCATCCGACTTACATCTGAACTATTCCGTATCAAACGGACGCACGACCGTCAATGTCGACGCCGATGTGAACACCAGTCTGTCCACACAGTCTGCTCCGGTTGCGACCGCCGTCCGGTGTGATTATACAAATGAAGATATCACGCGCATTGCGGCTGCGATTTTCGATGAAGGAAGCTATAAATTATTCCTGCCGTACAGCCGTCAGTCAAAGGAAGAAGTAAATGCTGCCTGCGATGCATTTGCAGAGACATTCGCTACCTACGCAGACAAATCCGAGATTCCATATAATCTGTTGGCGGAATGTTCCTACGCACAAAATGCGAAAGCAAGCGGAGTCTTTGATCCTATCGAGACAGATGGAACCATTCAATACTATCCAACCATCAAGCCAAGTGCAGACAGTGAGGAATTTTGCAACTTCTGTAATATCCGTGGCACGATAGACGGAAAGGACTATCAGCTTTCCTTCGTCCAGACGCGCAAGCACTGCATGCTTGTGTTGCACAAAGATTATAACGAAGAGCTTACCTATGGCTGGTTTAATCAATTATCCCCGATCCGCCCGGATATGCTCGAAACGCTTGCCGGCAGCGATAAGATCTGCTCGTATTCCACAGAAGGTGCCTCGACGCTTGTCACCGATACGCTCTCCCGAATGGGAATCGATGATTATGTAGTTACCGACGTATTTCCTACGCAGACCATCCGGACTGTCTACGATATCAGCAGCACCTATCAGGTAACCGCAAACTATGACAAGGACCCGGTCATCTCCTACGATTCTTATCTGGTCTACGGTGGGCGCAGCTTAGATGCGCTTACCCCTGTCTACACCACCGCAAACTTTCAGACAGAGCTGACTGATTATGAAAGTATGGATCAGGACGAAAACGGAACGATCTCCAATTATCAGGATTATATCTTCTATGGCTATGAATTCATCACCGCCAATGTCGGAAATGACGGTTTAAACTATCTGATCGTCTCCAATCCTATGAAGATTGAAACAATCGACGTCGATATAGCAAACACGCTGGATTTCTCCCAGATTGATGCGATTGCCCAGGACTATATCAACAAACACACCTTTGATGAGACGGTGTATGACATAACAGATATCCGGTACGGACTGATCCGGGTATCCAACGAAGAAGATGATTCCTACCAGTTGCTCCCGGCATGGTATTACGTAGCAGAAGGAAGCGAAGAAAGCAAGCCCTATTATTTCCCATCTGCATATGTCGTCATCAACGCCATCGACGGAAGCATCTACAATGACGAACTTGGCTACATCTACCAGCATCGAAATAAATCAGATTAACAGGAGGACGATCTTATGAAGAAACTATCTTGGATTTTAATTATTACACTTCTCGCATCCTTTCTTTCTGCCTGCGACAGGAAAGAAACTGTCATCTATCAGGGAGACACTGCATCTACATCTGATGCCACAGATGACCCTATCCGAAATCTCGACTACACCGTTCCGGGTGACAAAGGAACCCTGACTGTACAGGCACAGGTGGATACTTCGCTTGCCGAGAAATCAGCACCGGTTGCATCTTTATCCCGCGCTGACTTCACGGACGAAGACATCCAGACGTATGCAGACCTGATCTTCGATGAGGGAAGTTATTCGCTTTTTATGCCATATGATTTTCGTTCGATTGAGGACTTAACTTCTGCCTGCGGCGCATGGGAAGATACGTTCCGCAGCTATGAGGATTTCTCGACGATCCCAGAATATATGATTGCAGAATACTACGACGCTACAGATACGCTTTCAGGCAAACAACACGATACCGACGCGGCAAAGCGTGTCGTAGAAACCGACGGCGAAATCAAATGGTTTATCAATCCCTATAACCCGGAGGATGACCCATCATATACTTTTAAGCCACACAAATTCTGTATTCTGCAAGGCACGATTCGTGGTGAGCATTATTACCTTGCTTTTTTACAGAATTGTGCTTTCTGCCGTATGATCGTATATAAGGATTATGCCATTGGTTCGGTTGACTTTTCTGTAAGCAATCTGACCGCATTTCCAATCGAGGAAGCATTCTTAGATACATACGATGAAAATATCTGTACCTATTCCGATACAGAAGCCAGACAGGTTGCGGAAGATTATCTGCAAACATTCCGTCTGACCGACTACGCTGTTCAGACTACATTAAATGCCTACCATTTCGATATGGGGCATTACAGTATAGATGATTCCATGATTGTAACGGAACCGCAAAATGACGGTCCTTCCGTCGTTGACTCCTATCTAATTTATGCTTGCCGCAGTCTGAATGACCTTGCAGCTCCATATACAACCGAACTATTGCAGCCAACTCTGACAGATTACTCAGATGCCGACATCCAAGGGGACGATTCCGGTTACACGATAGACTTTCCGGAAAATGAATCACGCGAGTTCTACGGTTATGAATCCCTGACTGCAAATGTAGACAGCGATGGACTTTCCTATCTGATCTGGAATAATCCAATGAAGGTTGATTCCATAAAAACAGAATATGCCACAACACTTTCCTTTGATCAGATTGACTCGGTTGCACAGGCTTATATCGATTCCTGTTCCGTAAGAGATCCATATTCTATACCTGACAGCGCTTCCTCGCTGGCATCAAACAAGATGACGGTACAGAATATCTGCTATGGTTTGGTCCGGATCTCCGATGCGGACCATAGTTCCTACTCCCTCACCCCTGCATGGTTTTATCTTGAAACTCCAGGTAAGCACGAATATACCACGCAGACTGCATATGTTATAATCAGTGCCATTGACGGCAGCATCTATAACCCATGGCTTGGCACACTGGAACCTACAGACAACAACCTGACAAAGGAATAAGAATCATAAAAAAAGGGATTGCATATGCAATCCCTTTTGTAGTGTGTGTGATTTTAAGTTTATTTACTAATTTGTTATTATTACTTTCTAAGACCAAGCTGCTCGATAAGTGTTCTGTAACGCTCGATATCCTTGCTCTTAAGGTATGCGAGAAGGTTTCTTCTCTGACCAACCATCTTAAGAAGACCTCTTCTTGAGTGGTGATCCTTTGGATGTACCTTGAAGTGCTCATTCAGGTCGTTGATTCTTGCTGTAAGGAGTGCAACCTGCACTTCCGGTGAACCTGTATCACCTGCTGTACGAGCATACTTCTCAATGATCTCTTTCTTCTGATCTGCTGTAATCATGCTTTTTTCCTCCATTTTCTTATTTTGTCCAGTCGCTGAGTTATGGTCGGAGTGATCCTATAACCAAGTGACGGCATTTGATATCTTACCACAAGACTTATTTCTTGTAAAGTATTATTTTCTACTTCCTATTATCCGCAAAAAGATGTATAATTCTTCCAAATGCATTGTATTATAAATATGAAAGGAAATCAATACCATGGCAGGTTCTATATATGGCAAATTATTTACAGTAACAACCTGGGGAGAATCCCACGGAAAAGGACTCGGTGTCGTCATCGACGGCTGTCCCGCAGGAATTACCCTCTCTGAGGAAGATATCCAGATCTATCTTAATCGTAGAAAACCCGGGCAAAATGAATTTACAACGAAACGAAACGAAGGCGACAGGGTTTCTATCCTGTCCGGCGTTTTTGAAGGGAAAACAACCGGCACCCCGATTTCTCTCGTTGTTATGAATGAAGATCAGAAATCCAAAGACTACGGTTCGATTGCAGAAAGCTACCGTCCAGGACACGCGGACTACTGCTTTGATGAGAAGTACGGCTTCCGCGATTACCGTGGCGGCGGTCGTTCCTCCGGTCGCGAGACAATCGGTCGTGTTGCTGCCGGTGCAGTTGCTGCAAAAGTTCTGAAAGAACTTGGCATTACCCTGACTGCATATACGCGTGCTATCGGTTCAATCAAAGTACCGGATTCCGATATTGATTTTGATGCCATCAACCAGAACCCGCTGTATATGCCGGATCCCGTATGTGCCAAGCAGGCTGCTGCTTATTTACAGAAAATGATGGAAAAGAAAGATTCGGTTGGTTCTATGGTGGAATGCATCATAACCGGCGTTCCTGCCGGTGTCGGCGAACCCGTCTTCGACAAGCTCGATGCAAAGCTGGCACAGGCTGTCATGTCAATTGGCGCCGTCAAGGCAATCGAAATTGGAGATGGTACAGCTGTTACCGCTTCGATTGGTTCCGAAAACAATGATAATTTTTACATGGATGGAGATACTGTCAGAAAACGTACCAACCACTCTGGCGGAACGCTCGGCGGCATGAGTGATGGGAGTCCAATTCTGGTACGTGCTTCCTTCAAACCTACACCATCCATCTTTCAGGCGCAGGAAACCATCACACGGGCACATGAAGCAGTCACAATGGAGATCAAAGGACGTCATGATCCAATCATCGGACCACGTGCCGTTGTAGTTGTAGAATCCATGTGTGCAATCACAGTTCTGGATCTGCTCATGCAAAATGCAACTGCAAAAATAGATACACTAAAAAAGATTTACAACTAGTGAAGAAGGATTTATAATATGGTCTTTTCAAGTATAGAGTTTTTGTTTCGTTTCTTACCGATTTTTTTGATTGTATATTTTGCGGTTCCATTTAAGTATAGAAACGGAATTTTATTGATTGGCAGTCTGATCTTCTATGGAATCGGAGAACCATCCTATATTCTTTTGATGATACTCTCCGTCCTCGCCAATCATTTTGCAGCCATGCGCATCGCAAATGCATGGAAACAGGAGGATTCATCCGGCATATCCTCTCAGAAGCTCCGGACGATATGGCTGATTGCCTCCATGGTATTTAACTTTGGATTATTATTCTTCTTTAAATACCTGAATTTTTTTATCGGCATCATAAATGATATCGCCGGTACAACCATATGGAAGCTTGTACCATTCACGCTTCCACTCGGTATCAGTTTTTATACTTTTCAGGCAGCCTCCTATGTCATAGACATCTATCGGCGCAAATACGAGCCTGCCGAAGGCATTATAGATTTTGCAACCTATCTCTGTATGTTTCCAAAGCTGGTCGAGGGACCGATTACCGAATTTGATGAGATTCGAAAAAGCCTGCGCAACCGCAAGGTTTCTTTATCACAACTGGAATGGGGCGCCACAGTTTTTGTCCTCGGACTTGCTTACAAAGTATTGCTTGCAAACAAAATTGCCTCTATCTGGAACACCATTATGGTCGCTGGTGTTATGGGAATCCATCCGCTTACCGCATGGCTTGGTTCCTGGGGCTTTTCCATGCAGCTCTTCTTTGACTTTTTTGGATATACCCTGATGGCAATTGGTCTTGGCAGAATTCTTGGTTTCAAGCTTCCTACCAACTTTAGAAACCCCTACTGCGCAACCTCTTCCACAGATTTCTGGCGGAGATGGCACATCACACTCGGCAGATGGTTCCGGGAATATGTCTATATCCCTCTGGGCGGAAACCGCAAAGGGAAAAAGCGCATGATTCTCAATATATTTATTGTATGGCTGCTCACCGGTCTATGGCATGGTGCTAATTGGAATTTTATTATATGGGGGATGTTTTTCTTCGTCCTGCAAGCGATTGAGAAACTGTTTTTACTGGACAAGTTGGAAAAACACAAAATCCTGTCTCATATTTATATGCTGATTGTAATTCCAGTCTCCTGGACAATCTTCAACATTACCGATCTGCCTACTTTGGGGAACTACCTGAAACGGTTATTTTTCCTGCCTGTAAAAGGATCCATTCACGTCAACACACTTCCCAAGTTTTGGGAACTACTCGGCACTTATTGGTGGCTGCTTGCCATCTGCGCAGTCTGCTGTACCTCCATCCCTATGAAGCTGTTGAAACGATTCTATAAGACATGGGGATGTAAGGTTATACTGCTTGTACTCTTCTGGCTCTCTGTTTACCAGATTGCCTCTGGAGCAAACAACCCATTTTTATATTTTAAATTTTAAGAAGGCACAAACCTATGCATAACTTTCCGCATCAATTGAATAAGCTATGGAAATTTCTCCGTGAATGTCCACTAATATCCCTAATTATATTATCCGTTGCAGGATATACTTTATATGCTTTAGTCGGTGGCATCGGAGGAGAATTTCATTTACGAATCTCCAAAGATCACACCCTTTTTATGTCTGCAATGATAAAAGAGGATCCTTTTTTAAAAGGAACTGCACCTCTTCCGACTGATATCACGGATTCTATCCCGTCAAAGACCGCTACCGAATCAGACGCTACCGAATCGGACGCTACCATGTCAGATGCAAAGCCACAAGCTACCCCATCAGATGCTGTACGCACCGATGGAAGTGAACCGATTCCAACAACCTACGAAACAGTTCCTATGCGGCACGCGCGTTCCGCTTACTACGAAGACAATAATCAGGTTGCATGCACAACGAATTACGATTATATTTCCGTAGATACACATTATTTTGATGATGCCGTATTTATCGGTGATTCCCGTATCGAAGGCCTGCATGATTACGGCACGCTTCGCGTAAACTCCAACGCAGATTTTTATTACCGGGATGGTATCTCCATCTGGGATCTGATGGAAAAGCCTATGGCAAATGGAGAAACGGTTCCTTACGCCCTTGCTGCAAAACAGTATAAGAAAATTTATATTATGTGTGGCGTAAATGAACTGGGAACCGGACATTCCAAAGACTATCAGGCACAATACAAACGAGTCTTAGATCAGATTCAGGAATTACAGCCAGATGCTGTAATCTTCATCATGGGAATGATGCATGTTACCCAGAGCTACGCCGACAGTTCTGATGTATATAACAATGACAACATCGATTGCAGAAATGCTCTGGTTGCGGAATATGCCGATGGCCAGCATATCTTCTATCTTGATATGAACCCAACCGTCTGTGACATGGATGGAAATGTTCCACTGGGAGTAAAATCAGATTATTCCCACGATGGTATCCATTTGCAGGCACAGTATTATGCATTATGGGAAGACTTTCTGTTGCAGCATGGTGTGAGCAACAGCATATTCACCAATCTTCAAAAGCATCGGTAATCATACAGCACGATGTACCACAAGACGCACAACTATCAATATCAGCTCGTATATTACAAAAAGAGGACAGTTTATAACTGTCCTCTTTCTATGTATTTAATATTCAGGTTCCCGGTCAATTACCTGCCATCAATTGCATTGATCACACGCGCAGGAACGTCTTCTATGACATTCAAGCCATCTTTGCACGTGGATGTGCTTTTTCATATTCTTCTTTCAACTTGCTCTGTCTGCTACGCAGATAAATCTGTGTGGTCGAGATATCCGAATGTCCAAGCATCTCCTGAACAGCCTTCAGATCTGCTCCATTTGATACCAGATGTGATGCAAAAGAATGTCGTATCATATGTGGTGTGATATCCTTCTCGATACCTGCTTTTGCTGCATATGCCTTAATAAGCTTCCAAAATCCCTGCCTGGTCATCGGCTGCCCTTTCATATTCGTGAAAAGGAACATACTGCCATGACTGATGGATTCACGCACTGATTTGATATAATTCTCCAGTGCCATCTTTGCTACATTCTCGATCGGAATGACACGTTCCTTCGATACATCCCGACATAATATATAATTCATTGTCAGATTGACATCTGTAATCTTCAGATTAATAAGTTCGGATACACGCATACCTGTCGCATACAGAAGCTCCAGCATTGCCTTGTCCCGGATCTCCTTTGGTGTCAGACGCGACGGCTGATCTAAGAGCAGATTAATCTCCTCAATAGAAAGTGTCTCAGGTGCTTTCTTCTCGATCTTCGGTGGCTTCAATGCGTCCGCATAATCTTCTGTGATCTCCCCCTGTTTCAACAGATACAGAAAAAACGATTTCATACTTGCAATGCTTCTGGATATTGTCGCTGTGGACATACCCTGATTTTCCATATCCAGCACATACGAATTCAGGTCTGTTCCCCGAAGCTCACGCACATCCGTACACTGTCTGTCCGCAAAAAAACGGCTCATCTTCTTCAAATCTCTCCGATAGGATGCAATCGTATTTGCACTTGCATGTTTCACGCTATTCAAGTAATCAATGTAATTCTCAATCTGTGTTTCCATACCCAAAGTCCTTCCATTCCCTCGACAAAATGCAACCTTTTCCGACTGCTTTCCGCCTTTATCTATTACATTATAATTACTATTTGCGCTAAAATCAAACATAATTTTTTCACATTTTTTCAAATTTTGTAACATTTTGTAACATTTCTACAATATGTTGAAATGCATGTATTTACATGCCTATATATTGGAGAAAATTTTTTAAAAAAAATTTTGAAAGAATACCCTCAGATAGAATTCCGACAAAAAACGTCATAATAAGAACTAACACCGCCATTCTTTTCCTCATTTTATCCTCTCCTGTCTTACGTACTTCCACCGCCAGATAATACAACATTCCAACATAAATAAAATAATGCGGAAACAAACACAATAACAGGAACCAAACACCGGAAATACCAAGATAGAACATCTGACAACTGATTACAAAGCCAAACAGGAACAGTAATACACTCAACCCGATTGAAAAAACCGCCTTTGCCGGAAACACCTTATACAGCAGATATATAATGACCATCTGCTTTACACGTTGCAAAAATACATAAAGCATTGTTTTCTGCACCGATATACCAGCCAACTGACTGCTATCTGTAAATGGTAATATAAACGCCTGTAAATCCCGATCGCATCGCAGCACAACGTTCGCAAGGATGCATCCTGCTAACACCATGCATAGATAATAAAATACACGGCTCTTTATTTTTTCACTTTCATATGGCATTTTCTTCTACTCCTACTGCATAAAAATTAGGGAGTGATTGTTCACTCCCTAAAGCATATGTGCCTGTCTAATTAAATATTCCTCGACTCTTCTTATCATAATAAGCAAGAATCGCGACAATTGTCTTGCTATCTACAATCTTACCCGAATAAATCATCTCTCTCGCCTCTTCCATAGATACTCGAACAATCTCGATAAACTCCGTCGGATCCAAATGCCGCTTGCCTTTTTTCAGATTGCGTCCAATATAGACGTCTGTTTTCTCGTCAAAGGTCCCAACCGAAGAGATCATATTGTTCACATGATAGATATCCTGTGGAATCCAGCCAGTCTCCTCCTCTGCTTCCCGAAGGGCACATATCTCACCGGATTCTCCATGAAAGCTATATCCCCCTGCCGGGATCTCCAGATCTACTGCATCCAAAGAATTACGGTACTGCCTCACCAGATAAGTATACTCTTCCTCATCCACAAGCAGGATACCTGCACCGCCTCCAGACTTATGCCTGATTAGATCATACACAACTTCTCCACCATCCGGTGTCTCCAAAATATCCTTATATAAGGCTACGATTTTCGCATCATACAATAATTCCAGACTTTTTCTTTTAAATTCAACCATATTTATGTACCTCTGCTTCCATTCACACTCATAATTTATCTCTATATATAATACAGGAAATAAACAAAAAAAGAAAGTATTGAAAACTTGTATTCTCAATACTTTCCATAAATTCATTGATAACAAAAATTACTTTGCATAATCGGTTACTCTCGACTCTCGGATCAAGTTTACCTTGATCGTGCCCGGATATTCAAGTTCTGATTCAATCTTCTTTGAGATATCCCGTGCGAGTAATACCATATCCGCATCTGTTACCTGCTCTGGAACTACCATTACTCGAATTTCTCGTCCCGCCTGAATAGCAAAAGTCTTATCAACACCCTTAAATCCATTGGCAATGTCTTCCAAGGACTTCAGACGTGTTGTATATGTCTCCAACGTCTCGCGTCTTGCACCTGGACGTGCAGCAGATATAGCATCTGCAGCCTGTACAATACATGCGATCAAACTCTGTGGTTCTACATCACCATGGTGTGCCTCAACAGCGTTGATAATCGTTGCCGACTCCTTGTACTTTCTACAAAGATCAACACCAATGGATACGTGAGAACCTTCCATACCTGCATCATGATCAATAGATTTTCCGATATCATGTAACAAACCTGCACGCTTTGCTACACGAACATCAAGCCCAAGCTCTCCGGCAAGCAAACCGGACAAATGAGCTACCTCAATAGAATGCTTCAATGCATTCTGTCCATAACTTGTTCTGAACTTCATCTTACCAAGAAGACGTATCAGTTCAGGATGTAAGCCATGTACACCGACTTCCAGGGTTGCAGCTTCTCCCTCTTCACGCATCATAGTCTCGACCTCTTTCTGAGCCTTCTCGACCATCTCTTCAATACGTGCCGGATGGATTCTTCCATCCACAATCAGCTTTTCAAGTGCGATTCTGGCTACTTCTCTACGAACCGGATCAAAACTTGAAAGCAAAACTGCTTCCGGTGTATCATCAATAATTAAATCAACACCTGTCATAGTCTCTAAAGTACGAATGTTTCGTCCTTCACGACCAATGATTCTTCCCTTCATCTCATCGTTAGGCAACTGTACTAAGGAAATCGTTGTCTCTGATACATGATCAACAGCACACTTCTGAATAGCTGTCACAACGTAATCCTTTGCCTTCTTATCTGCTTCTTCTTTTGCTCGTGTTTCTAATTCTTTGATCATGACTGCTGTTTCATGCTTTACTTCGTCTTCAACAGTCTTTAATAAGTATTCCTTTGCTTGTTCAGAGGTTAATCCGGAAATTCTTTCCAGTTCCTGAGTTCTTTTTGCTTCCAAATCTGAAACTTCCTGCTTCAGCTTCGTGAGTTCTGCCTCTTTACGTGATAATGAAGCTTCTTTCTTCTCTACAGCTTCGGTCTTCCGGTCGAGATTTTCCTCTCTGGAAAGAACACGCTTTTCCATGCGCTGAAGCTCATTCCGACGATCCTTGACTTCTTTGTCAATCTCATTCTTCGTCTTCATGGCTTCTTCCTTCGCCTCAAGAAGTGTCTCACGTTTCTTTGCCTCCGCAGCTTTCAGTGCTTCATCTATAATCTCTCTAGCCTTATCCTCTGCCTTACCAAGCTTTGCCTCTGCCACGTTCTTACGATACGCAATCGCTAAAAACCAGGTAACGAGAATTGCAACCACGAGTATTACAGCGAAAATCACATACTTGATTGCTTCGTCTGACAACTCAGGAGCACCTCCTTATTTAGTTTTATTGCATAACTACAACACTTAAATATTATACTTTTTTTATACTAGTGTCAAGGAATACTTTACTTTTTTTATGCAAATTGTAAGAAAAAATAGATTACTTTTCTATATTTTTTCAATATTTTTTCTATATTCTGACACCGCTCTGCGAATATCCTCATACTTAAATCCCCGTCGTGCAAAAAAGGAATACATACGCCGCATCTGTCCTTCATCTGAAAAATCCAAGTTACCATAACGTCTTTCCAGTAAATCATAGACCGTCTCCGCTTCATCGGGCACCAGTTCCATACACAATTCACGCGTCATCTCAGAATCTACGCCTTTTCCGGAAAGCTCCATTGTGATCCTGCGTCTGCCTTTTGCACGCATCTGATTCCGAATATACGATGCGGCATAACGTTCGTCATCAATATAACCATAGGACATCAGCTTCTCAATTGCATCTGTAATCTCTGCTTCCTCATATCCTTTTTCTGCGAGCTTGTCACAAAGCTCCTTCCGGGAACGATCCCGGAAGGTAAGATAATAAATTGCCGTATCAAATGCACTGTATGTAGTTTGTTGCTTATGACTCTTCGTTTTCTGTCTGCTCTGCATCTACACCAATCCCACACTTATTCCGTACCTGCTGCTCAATCTCTTCCATAACATCCGGATTATTCGCCAGATACAGCTTCGTATTCTCACGTCCCTGTCCGATTTTCTCCCCATTGTAAGAGTACCATGCGCCTGCTTTGTTGATGATATCATGCAAAACAGCCAGATCCAAAATATCGCCTTCCTTGGAGATACCCTTGCCAAACATAATATCAAACTCTGCTTCCTTGAATGGAGGTGCAACCTTATTCTTTACAACCTTGACTCTTGTACGGTTACCAACAACTTCGCCACCAACCTTCAATGTCTCAATCCGGCGCACATCCAGACGGACAGATGCGTAAAACTTCAATGCACGACCACCGGTTGTCGTCTCTGGGTTACCAAACATCACACCTACTTTCTCACGAAGCTGGTTGATAAAGATCACCACACAATTAGACTTGCTGATAATACCTGTCAGCTTTCGGAGTGCCTGAGACATCAGTCTCGCATGCAGACCTACATGGGAATCACCCATCTCGCCGTCAATCTCTGCCTTCGGTACAAGAGCTGCAACAGAGTCCACAATAATTACATCTACCGCACCGGAACGAACCATCGTCTCTGTAATCTCCAGTGCCTGCTCGCCATTATCCGGCTGTGAAATATACAGGTTATCAATATCGACGCCAATATGCGCCGCATACGTTGGATCAAGTGCATGCTCTGCATCGATAAAGCCTGCAATACCACCCATCTTCTGTACTTCTGCAACAACATGCAGTGCAACGGTTGTCTTACCACTTGACTCCGGACCATAAATCTCAATAATACGACCTCTTGGCATACCGCCAAGTCCAAGTGCCAGATCCAGACTCAGAGAGCCGGTCGGAACTACATCAATTCCCATATTTGCAGACTGATCTCCGAGCTTCATCACAGAACCCTTACCATACTGCTTCTCGATCTGCGCCAGCGCCGCATCTAATGCTTTCATCTTTTCTTCACTTGCCATACCATAAACCTCCATTATCTTCCATCTATGTTATCAAAACATATGTTCGTTTTTGTTTCTTCTACTATACTACACTTCTGTTCGAAAAGTCAACAAGAAATTCGAACATTTGTTCATTTTTATTTTCTAAATGTATTTGAAACAATGCGCTGTGAAAATTGTACCCTATACATAATGCAAAGTAAAGCAATTATTTGTTGCATTTTGTTCGATTGTTCTCACACAGATTATCTGCTATAATTATATTAATTTTAAATACAGATAAGTTTTAACACGATAAATTATATCTTATATAATTAATGGAGCCAAAGTATGAAAATCAGCAGGAAAATATATCGCGATTACGTCTATAAAGAGAAAGAGATTCTGCGTGCGCAATACGATCCGGAACTTGAATTTTATACAACTATAAAATCCGGTGATGTCGAGAAAGCAAAAGAACTATGTCTGGCAAAGATCAGTGAAAAAAAAGGTCTTGGAGAATTATCTGATTCGCCACTGCAAAGCCTGAAGTATCATTTTGCAATCACGATGGCGATGCTTGCGCGCTATTGCATTGAAGGCGGTCTGGATTTGTCTACCTCATATGCCCTTAGTGATTTCTATATTCAGGAAGCCGATCGTGTCTCTACGATGGATGAACTGAATACCCTTCATACAACAGCCTGTCTGGATTATGCCAGACGCATGAAGAATCTGCGCAAGAAAAAGATCACCTCAAAGCCAATTTCAAAATGCCTCGATTATATTTACGACCATCTACATACGAAAATTACGCTTTCCCGGCTTGCAGAGCTGACAGGATTAAATTCATCCTATCTTTCCCGCCTTTTCCACAAGGAAACCGGTATGACAGTCAGCGACTATATCCAGCAGACAAAGATTGAAACTGCCAAAAATATGCTGCTTCACTCTTCCTATTCCGCGGCTGAAATTGCTTCGATTCTTGCATTTTCAGATCAAAGTTACTTCACAGAAGTATTCAAAAAACAGACAGGACTGACACCAAAGCGATATCAGTCCCTGTATCTGAATGCCTCCGGACTCCCTGACCGGTAAAATCTATGACATATATAATGTGATTATATTATCTCCGTTTGACATAAGCCACTCGTCTTTCACATAATTATTGAAGATAGTCTGACCATTGATTTCCATGCACTTAAATCCAGACTCTGCATGTCCCGGATTTTTCACCTCAATATGGAGATGCTTTCCGCGGAAATCCTTCTCCACTGTAAATCCGTCCCATTCTGCCGGGATGGATGGTGCTATCCGCAATCCATAGAAATCCGGGCGCATGCCCAGAATACCTTCGACACTGCCAACCATAACTGTTGATGCAGTTCCCGTCAGCCAGTGCACATGGGATCGTCCAAAATGAGGACTTGCCTTACCCTCTGTAAATTGACCATAGCAATAAGGTTCAAGCTTTCTCACTTCTGCTTTATCATTCTGAGCTGCCGGTGAATTCTCCATATAATACTCAAACGCACGGTTTCCATGTCCAAGTAATGCTTCTGCCAGAATCAGCCAGCCCTGTGACTGTGAAAAGATTCCCGCATTTTCCTTTACACCCTGATTATAGATAACCGCCAGAGCGCCATCAAATGCATGCGCATGGTACGGTGGATCCATAAGTACGGCACCAAACGCTGTATTTAACTGCTCATACACATTCTCCATTGCAGCTTCCGCCTGTGCCTTAGAGGCAAATCCGCTGATAACCGCCCAACTCTGTGGATTCAACCACATATTTGCCTCCGGATCTGTTCTTTTACCGATTACTTCTCCTTTTTCTGTAAATCCCCTGATAAATCGGTCTTCATTCCAGCAGAGATTCTGAATCACATTCCAGAGATCTTTCTGGCTCTTATCCAGATAAGAAATGTACTCAGAATCATTTTTATACTCAGCGAATTTACGAAGAATTGTCATTGCATAATAAAACTGCAATGCAACAAAGGATGACTCCCCATCTTTTCCAAGCCGCAGGCAGTCATTCCAGTCTGCATAAAGTCCTGCCGGCATGCCATGTCTGCCAAGATGTTTCATAGAGAAATCAATCGCACGTTTCAGATGATCATACACCGTACCTTCATCTTTATTTGCATATGGAATCACTTCATCCATAAATGCCAGATTTCCGGTTTCTGTTACATATTTATAAATTGTTGGAAACAGCCACAATGCATCGTCCGCACGATATGCCGGATGTCCTGTCTCCTTCACATAAGAAGCATCGTCCGGTGTATCCTCATGTCCGGCATTGTGTGTGAACTTCACAAGTGGAAGTCCACCACCATTGGCAACCTGTGCCGAAAGCATAAATCGAATCTTATCTGCTGCCATCTCCGGTGCCAGATGAATAATTCCCTGAATATCCTGCACTGTATCCCGATATCCGTATCCGTTCCGAAGTCCACAATAGATGAATGATGCTGCTCTTGACCAGATAAATGTCATGAAGCAGTTATAGGCATGCCAGGTATTAATCATCGAATCAAATTCCTTGCTTGGTGTCTGTACCTGGAAATGGGAGAATTTCTCACCCCAGTAAGTCTTTAACTCAGCCAGTTCCTTCTCACAGACATCCGCTGGATCCGTATAGCTGTTCATGATAGCTTCTGCCTCATCATTTTCCTTTAATCCAAGGATAAACGCAATATTCTTTATCTCACCCGGCATAAGCTCAACAACAGTAGAAAGCGCGCCACAAGAATTTTCATTATAGCTTAAAGCATTTCCAAGATCTCCGTTTACCACGCCATCCGGATTGCCATAGCCATTACATCTTCCAATAAATACTTCCTTATCTCCACAATAGGAAGAAACATCTGCTCCGGCAAGTCCGAAGATCCGGTCTGTCGGACGCTTATCATCTACTGTCTCACCAGCTCCGAGTACATCCAGATTCCCATGCACCGTCTGGCGAATCCGGTTTCCCACAAAACTTGTTCTGGAAATAAATAATGAATACTGCAGATTCACCTGATCCTGCTCATAATTGCTGTTGTTTGTAAATTCTGCATATCCGGTCAGGGTGAGATTTCTCTTTTCAGAACCATTGTTTGTTACTTTCAGATTCCATACTTCATATGTCTTATTCAATGGCACATAATACAACGCCTCTGTGTGAATATCACTGTAATCTGCCATAATCTTCGTATACGAAATACCATGATGGCACTCACTCTTATACGTATCCAGGCTCTTTCCTACCGGCTGCCAGGATGCAGACCAGTAATCTTTGCTGTCATTGTCACGAATGTAAATGTAACGTCCCGGCTGATCGAAATTATTGAATACATAGCGCAGGATTCTGCCATTCGCACCAGACTTTGCAAAACTGTAACCACCTGCATTGTTTGAAATCAAAGCACCATATTCCGGGGAGCCTAAGTAGTTCGCCCAAGGTGCCGGTGTCTTGGGATTTGTAATTACATACTCCCGATTCTCATTGTCAAAATAACCAAACTGCATACCGAATCTCCTTTTCTTTTTCGTTTTCCATGATATAGTCAATGACCATATACTTTTACTTTGGTACCGTATCAAATAACCTGTAAATATGTTATATCAGATTCTTACATGCATTTGTATTGTTATCTTGATATTATTATGGTAATTTTTACGTATATAGAAATACATATATCTTTCAAAAATTTTGTAAGAAACCAGCAAAAGAAATGCCCCGCATGTTCTTTCAACATGCAGGGCATTTCTTATATCTCACTAATGTTTCTTCTTTGAAGAAGCTGCCATCTCCGGCTGATCTGCGTTATGATTTGCTGTTGCACAAACCTTCGGCATGACTTTCTTTTTCTTCAATGGATGTTTTGGATTCTTGTCCATATCTCACACTTCCTTCCCTTACTTTACGTTACGTTAAGTTTCAAAGTCGATTGTGTATATGGTGTAGATTTATATGCACCGCAGCTACATTCTCATAGATTATTCAATGGCAATGTAGTTATTCTGCGCAATGGCTTTTGCTTCCTTCTTCGGAATTGACAACTGCAGGATACCATTCTCAAACTTTGCATGAATATCTTCCTGCTTGATCTCATCACCAACATAGAAGCTTCGCATCAGGCTGCCTGCATAACGCTCACGGCGGATATACTTGCCGGTCTTCTTGTCCTTCTCGTCCTTATCCAGACCCTTCGCAGCGGATATCGTAATGTATCCATCATGCAGCTGTGCATTGACTTCGTCCTTCTTGAATCCAGGTAAGTCAATATCAACTTCATAGGAATCATCTGTCTCACGGACATCTGTCTTCATCATGTTCTTCGCATGCTTACCATACAGCGGATTCTTCGCTGGCCGGAGTTCCTTGTCAAACTCCTTCTCAAAATCGTCCATCCAATCGTCAAACAAATTTTCTCCAAAAATACTAGGTGTAAACATAAGTCATATCTCCTTTCATACCTAAACAACCAATGCCTACGGTATTCTTTAAGCACTATCAGAGAAATCTGAGGTGTCGTTTGAATATCACAACTTTGCAATCTCTAAGGGATTTTCTCTATTTCTTCTTTCCTTTTCTTTTCCCTTTCTTGATTGTGACTATACTATACACCCGGTTATTAGCACTGTCAATAGGCGAGTGCTAATTTTACTGTGAACCTTTTGTGAAGTGTGTACCCAATATTTTTTACCATTATTGCCGGATCTGTTCGAGTATAAATGGATCCTTGATCTTCTTATCTTCGGCAAAGAATAATATCTTTGTCAGCACTTCCGATGTCTTCGGATCATCGTCCACAAATGGCAGGAATATCCGTCCGCGCCGCTGCGAATGCACCGGAAGTACATTGATCATAGGTCCCGCCTCCTGATGGACTACGCCACTGCCAAGATGCACGGTATAGTTCGCACGTGCGCCGTGAATCACCGCATGATTCTTTGTAAATGTAACATTTGTAAGCTTGAAGAGCGGCATCGTGAATTCCGCGATTGCCTTCCGCATCTCCACGGTCGAATGCGATGTCTCCGGATCTACGCCTCCTGCATGTGCCACGCTCACTGCCAGATCCACGTCGCGCATAACTTCCGAGAATATGATATCCGGAATCTCACGAATCTTTAGATCCTTTCCTGTCTTTCGATCAGTGAACACAACCCATTCCAGTGTTGGGGATTCGATATCTGCCGGCGAGAACCAGTCCGCCAGTGCATAGATTCTCGCTACGATATTTTCCTTGTAATATACCTTCTGCAAGCCTTCCTCGATGTCGGCAACCCAGTGTCTTGTTCTCAGGCACGCAACCGTCTTCTTCGGCTGGATCTGATTGCCCGCATAACGCAAGGAACGCTCCATGTTAAGCTCTTCTTCCGTCTTCACATACAGCTCGCGGAACACCTGCTTAAACGGCTGGATGATCTGGTTGTCAAACACATATTTCTGAATCGTATGCCACATGCCCTGTGTGTACATCTGGAATGGATGCGCCACAGTCAGTAATGTATCGTCGGATGGCTCAATATGATGCAAACTGTTACACGGTTCATCTCCTGAATCTGCCAATGTCTCCACGGATTCATCTGTATATGCTGCATGATTTGCAAATACATCTATGCCTTTCGCTGTGACAAATCCAAATACAGCCTGTTCCTCCTGCGTATGATCTGACACACCGCCACCATCCATCACACGGAACACAAGTGCCGCCACCAGATCGTGAATCACAGGATTTTCAAGCATGCCCTGAATCTCCGCATACGTGTATGTCTCCTGACTCTCCATCGCATCTTCTAACATCGCCTTCGTGCGGCTTGCCTGCTCTGCCATCTGCTTTTTTGCCTCAGTGATCGCCACAATATATTCATCCTTCTTAAGCTTCGCCGGAACAGACTTCAGCTGCTTGCCATTTTTCTCCACAAGCAGGGCACATTTGCCGCCATCTTCCATCTCAAGCCATACGGATACTTCTCCGACTTCATGCTGCTTGAAATAGTCTGCCATGCCCTGTGCCACCAGACTCTCCATCCGTAGGATCAGTCTCGTCACATCCTGATAGCCTGCATTGATTGCCATATTCTGTAATGCAATCTGCACCGCAGCCGCCTCGCTGGCTCTCCGCTGGGCACCAAACTGTTTGCTCTCCTTCTTGAACTTCTGCAGGAACATATACCGTTCTTTGATCTGCGTCTCATCTGCAATCGGCAGAATTCCGACTGCCATCAGCAGGTCTTTATTCCGCTTTGCCTCGATCTCACGCATCAGCTCTGTCTCATTATATTTGCCGAGTGCCGCATCCGCGTATTTTCTCGCTCTTGCATGTTTGGCACCATCGGAGATATACTTCGCCGCCTTGTATATGAGCGTAAAATGCTTCTCTCCAAGCTTCTCGTACACCTCCGTAAACCACGCCCGGTCAAATGCACCATCATTTAATTCCTCGACCGAAAGCGGTGTATAGCGCGCGATCATCGCTGTCCGCTTGTTGTCAAACGACTCATTCATATGTGCCATGAAATAATAACATCCGGCTGTAAATCCATCCCAGCCAAGATAATCACCCACAATATCAATCCACTCCGGCGAATACATTGCCGCCTCAACTAAACGTGCCTCACTGATATCCGTCCCTTTCAGATGTGCGCCAAGCGTCTGCGCACTGTCATGGACATCCGGCAGACACGCCTGCAACAGATGCGACAGGCTGTTCTTCTTGCTCACACTTCGTCTGACACTGGAGCTGTAACTGCTGTTAAAATACGTCGACCGTTCCAGCGTCTCCTTGCCGAGTGCCGACAGAATCCGCACAAAATATGCCGCACCATAGATTCTCGTCAGCCCATATACATACTGGGAAAATGCGGTCTCGGTATCGCCACGTGTAAGCTCCGCCTCCATGACAAGCCCAGCCATCGCCTGATACAGTTCTTTCGCAGTATCCACGCTCGCCTGATCCGCCTCAGATAACACCTTCGCCGGGTTATGCAGCAGCATTTTCCGCACATACTCCAGCCGATTACCTGCTGTCCAGCTCCACTCATAGCCTCTTGTCTGCACCTGTCTGTCCCGCTCGGTCATATACCGCACAATGTCAGACAAACACTTCAGGCTTACATCCATCCGGCTGCCCTCAAACGCCATCTTATACAGGCAGTCCCGGCTGATCAGCCCCTTCGTATATGCCGCAATGTACGTCGAAAGCTCCGGCACGTGCATGATCTTACCGACATTTACCCAGTAATAGCCATTTCCATCGTTCGCAACATCATGCGGGATCTTGAAATTAAAGCACTTCGCAAGTGCATAATTATATGGGAAGAGATGCAGAAACTCCGTATCATTTTCTGTCGCCTGTGCCGAATCTGCCTCCACATCATTTGCACTTCCATATTCCGCGTAGCCCGGTGCAATATACGCTGTGATAACCATGATCTGTTCCTGCGTAAGCACACTTCTATAACAGATGATTTCCTTCTTAGACGCTGGATTTACCGTCTTCTTCTCCTGCACAAGCGCATCCTTGCGCGAGAGCAGATAATCCGCAGCGACGACAGCCAGCTTCCTTCTGTCACTTTCCGGTACGTGTTTGTTATAGAGATCGCGCAGAATCGTCTGCATCTGTGACATATAGCCATAGGTCGGAAGCTCCTCGTTATACCGGCTTCCATACAGATCATCCACAAAGCTCTCGCAATATTGCTTGAAATACGCTTTATCGGAATTATAGCCATTCACATAAATATAAATCTGCATACACGCTTCCGGCATCTGTATCTCTTTCCTGTAGAAGTCCTCCCAGAGCTCTGGAAATGGTATGTCCCCACTCCAATATCCGAACCGTTCGCCAAGCATACGTACTTCGCCGTTTTCACTCTCATATTCATCGTTCTTATGTGCATCAAACAGTGCGTCCAGTTCCCGAAGCACATGATGGATGTCGGCCGTATCCGGTTCTGCCTTCTTCCCGGAAGTAAATTTCGCCTTGAGCTTCGCCAATACACCGGCACTCTTCCCAGCATTTCCTGTCGCAATCCCGCTCTCCGGAAAATAACGCCGGTATACATTCCTGCATGCTTCCAAATACTCGGAATCAAAGACCGGATCATACTCCGCATTTACATCGTAAAGTCCGTATCCTTCTTCCGCATCCGCCTGTTCTGTCTGCATATTCTGGATCTCCCGGATCAGGATCCGCTCCTTCGTCGATATATTTGCTACCGTCTGCGCCATATGGTCGATCTGCGCGACACATTTTGCAAATGTCTGCTGTCTCTTCTCGTCCTTCTTCAACTGGAGCAGCAAATCCAAACCTGCCGTGCGCTTCTCTTCCTTCGCATCTGTGAGCAGTCTGCCGATCAGACCATCCAGCTTCTCCTCATCCATCTGATAGAGGATGGAAAGCACCGTCTCTCGGATGTCGGATTTCTTATATTTGAGCATGTTCTCAAGCTGCGTATAGTTCTCCGGTGCCAGCTTCATCTTCTTCACAAGCTTCGCTGCTTCCTGTCTCGTGTATGTCTCCTTGTCTGCTACCGCATCCACGAGAATCTCACGCTGGCGGGCATTTGCAGGCTCCCAGATCAAAAATAGCATCAGCGTATCCCTGCCGTACCGCGATACATCGATATCGCCCAGCATCTCCGCAATCTCTGTAATCTTAGCCTCATCCCGAAGTGCGCTGGCACACACAGCAAGTCGAAAAATCAAGTCGGATCTGTCCAGATATGCAACATTCCAAGGGAATACGCACGGGTTGATTTCCAGCCGCTTGCCAGGTATCTGACGCAGAATCTCCATTAAGCAATCATAAACCGCCAGACACTCTTCCCGGTTGTCAAAATATTTCCCAACATCCGCATAATTCATCTTCTGCAGTGTTCCGTTATAACGTCTGCCTTTCTCATAGACAAGATTAAGTATATACGACTGGAGATCCGGCATGAGACATGGCATGATCACCGCCATCGTGTCAAGCTCATCCGAAAACTGCTTCACGAATTCCTTTGCAATGCCATGTACATACACCCTGCCTAGGTGCATCGCCTCCATATACATGCCGAACACCATGCGCTGGTGTCGCGTCCCGGATAACGCAATCTCTCCCATGCGCGCACACGCATCGTCCACATCGTAAAATCCATAGCACCAGAGTGCCAGATAGATTTCCATCGCATCTTCGCTTCTAAGTGCCTGTGCTCTGGCATTCTCATCCTGCAAATAGGTATCGATGATATATAGCTGCTTCTCCTGAATCCGGTCGATCTTGCTCTCCTCATTTGCAATCAGTCCGGTCCATGTGGCAACCGCCCTAAGCACGGACGCATACCGGAGCATATCATTATCCTTCACGACACGGAATAACGTCTGAAATGCTTCCGCGGTTCCATAATCCATATTCTCGCAGATTGCCTGACGCAATCCTTCCTGCAGACGCGCAGCCAAAAGCAGCTTGCCCAGTGCCTCGTGCAGCCGGGTATTTCCGCTCATGCAGATGCCACGGATGATCTCCACAGACAGCTTCGTCTGCGTACTCTCGCCAAATAAGATATCCATGAGAATTGCTTCTAACTTCTCATTTCCGCGGTCTAGCTCTGCCTGAATCCAGTATTCCGATACAGCCTGACGTCCATTTGTACTCTGATCCCGATAATAGCACAGCACATCCTGCGGCAGCTGCTCCGTGTAGACTGACACGAGATCGGTTCCGTAAATTCCCATGTCATGATACGTGTTCATGATGTGGAAATACCGCCCCATAAATGCCCGGTAGTGCTTGATTCGCACCGTTCTTCTGTAATAAGACTCGCTCGCCTGCCATTTCGTAATGCTGTCGATCGTACAGCAGAAATCCTCGACCAGATGCTCCTGTATCCATCCCGGCATCTGCTTTAATTCCTTCCGGAAGAATTCCGATGGCAGACTGCCCGGTTTCGCCAAATGCTTATCCAGCCGTTTTCCGACTTCCGTCAGCTGCGTCACGCCGTTATATTTGCTGCATTCTGCAAGCAGCGCCTGAATCTCCGCGCTGTAAGACGCTTTCAAAGCCATGTCTGCCTCATTGCGCGCAAGCTTAAAGTCATTCGCGATCTTCGCCTGCACTTCTAACTCCTGATTCGTCTTCTTGTCTTCTGCCATATGTAACCCCTTTCAACATATACGCTTGTGGTAAGACTCTGTTCACCCAATCCTGTAATTTCCTACCACATCCTGCCCGCCAACATCGTCAGACGGATAAATGTAACCGTATCGCCCTCTTGTAACTCCAGCTTCTTATCTAATTCCGTAAGCTCTGTGTCCCCTAAGAATACCCGGAACAAGCCATCCTGAAACCCAAGCATCGCCGTCTCTATAGACTTCCCAACATCCGGTGCCTTCTCACCATACACGATGTCGAAAGCAATCTTCCCAATCTGCGCCATATCGTCGATCTGCGCATTGGAAAGCACTGCTTCGCCCCGGTTCATCGCCTCGATATATCTGCTCACACAAAGTTTCACCGTCTCTGCAATCAGCTCCCGCAGGCTGCCCGGTGCCGCCGCATAGGTAAATGGCACCTGATCCACCGTATTCCTGCGCTTGCCAAGCTGTTTCATATTCATGTATAAAACCATGTACTCCCCCTACTCTACTAGAACTTCACAACCTTCGGTTCCTGTGTAAATGAAGAAAATGTAGCTGTCGCGTTCTTGAAATAAAATACTTCTGTGTTGCCATCATCTGCAGAGTACATCTTCTGCAGGGACGGATATGCGTCGAGCATCGACTGTCTCGCCTCTCTGCGGTCATCCTCAACAAGCTCACCTGCGACACGCAGCCATTCTCCGCCCTTAAATGCACAGATCTCTACCTTCGGATTCGCATGAATCTGCTTCGAAACTGCCTTCGACTTGCCTGTCTGGATATAGAGCTTTCCTTCAAAAATATGAGCCGTGCCAAATGGTCGTACTCTCGGCTGGTCACCCTCGACCGTTGCCAGATAATATGTATCTGCTTCCTTCAAAAATTTTGCTACCTGTTCCATGTGGTTGTCCTCCTGTAATTATGTCATTTGATTTATTCTTCAGGCATTCAACTGCCCAATTCATATCAACGATATAATCCCGCTTGCCATCGCCCTTGAAATCAATGTACTCGGTCTTGACTGCATCATACACCTTCTGGGAAAATGGGCTGTTGCCCAATACGCCATTCTTCAACCGGATCACAAATCGTTCCGGCTTTCCCTTGGTGATCTCTAAGAATATATCTCCAACCTCCAGATCCGGATTCGTCTGCGACAAATGCGCCACAGTCATAACCTTCATGATCTCAACGATGCGGTCATCGAGTCCCATGTCGAAGATATACGCTTTCTCCCGGAGCTGATTCTGAGAATGAACCACTCGTAATGTATAGTCCGTACTCTCCATGCCCGGAAGCATGTCACCATTCTCCATCTTGGCAAATGTATCTAAAATCTCCTTCTCATCTTCCTTCGAGATTGCATAATAAACCATCAGCTGCTTCTCCATCTGGTGATACAAAAGTCCGTAATTAATATAATGGACTTTCTTGCATTTCGGGCAGGTATACGCGAATAATTTGCCAGACAAAAGATCCTCCTTCGCCTGTGGATTTAATTTCGTATTGATACTCTGCCATATTGTAAATTCGCCTTCTGTGCCGCAATCCGGGCATTTGATTATCTGTGTGTTTTTTAGGGACATGGGGTTCTCCTTTGGTTTTTATTTTTGTTATGTGTGTTTGGATAAATGATACCATACATGAATATTTTTATTAATAGGTCTTTGTATACTTAACAGGTGCATCCCCTCATAAATAAAAGTAAGTGCCCAAAGGACACTTTCTCTTATTTTACTTTAACAGCTACAGCAGCATTTTTTAAAACATATTATTCATTGTACGCTTCATAAAAATCTAATGCTATTTGATCAGCAATTTTCTGGATACAAGCTAGATTTGTATGTGGTCCCGTTTCAACCTTAGAAACTAACGTATATTTTAGTGGTGAATTTATCCTATTTTCAATAAGCTTTTTTTGAACCAAGTATTCTACAGATATACGATATGATGTTTCCTCCGACATATATCTTTTTTCTCTTGGCAGAGGATAAGACAGCAAAATGAAATCATCTATTTGATCTAGATTATATCCCTTATCATATACCCTGTGATATAACGTTCCAGTGCTATGACCAACATGCTGGTTTGCTCTCCCTAGAACTCCATGTATATTATTAGTTTCACCTACATATACAAGTTTCGTTGATTTTGAAAACCATATGTAAATATAAGCTTCCAATCTGCCCTTATAGCCTATATACATACTTTTCCTCATATATTATCCCTCTGTATTTGGAGGTAGCTTACCCTCTTCTTTTCTACATACCTTTGCAAGCTTTTCTGATACAGCAATCCTATATTCATCCATAATTTGTGACACTATTTCTAATTCAGCTCCATGATATTCTTTTCTCACTTGAAGTTCTGCTTTTGCTTCAATATATAATAATATTTCAAACAGAATCTGCAAATCTTTATTTGCACTATTATTCTCATATATCAATTTTGCATAACGATGATTTTTTGAAATACGAACACACTCTTTTTTTTCCGCATCCACATAAGGTTCCCATAATTTATTATCAGTAATTGTAGAAACCTTAAATATTTTATTTAATGCATCAACTGATGAACTCCCTTTCATCGTTTCCGCAATATCTTCTAGTGTGAGATCTTCCTCCTTTGTTTCCACTTTTCCCTCATCACTCATTCTTGAAAGGGTGTCTTCTATTGCTCTCTTATGACTTTCTTGAACTATTGCAGCCTCTCTTCTGTTCTTTTCTATCTCAAATTGTGGAGAATCGTCTTCTATTGAGCTTGTATCCACCGAATCTCCAATTTCAATTGTTATTTCATTTGAAATATCATTGGAGTCTTGCGAAGTAAGTGCCAAGTACTTCTTCCATGCATTCTGCCATGCGGTCTTGCATTTACGTTTATAATCTGCTATATAATCATCTAGTGAATCTCTTGCATCTTCAGACAAATTAATATGTGCCTTTGCAACATCAATATTAAAAGCATCATCAGCATCCGAATGAATATTAATACGTCCTCTAAATGCGTAAAAATCCTGATCTGGTGGGATAATATCTAATCTATTAGCCCAGTTAATCAAACGCCCATTTCGATATACATAGAAACCATAATTATTAGCCGTAATATGATATTTATTTCGTATAGATGCGTCTGAAATACCTTCATTTTTTCTTACTTTTGGGTGAGGCAACATTGTAATTTCAATATCCCCTTCAACATTATCATCCAATTGAATTTTTGTTGGTTTCAAAAGCCATTGAACCGACTTTCCATCCCATATATACTCATCTAAATTGGTATTACCCGCTTCATCAACAAATAATGGGTCAAATGCGGTTATTTCATCATCTCCAATAGAGATATGTAAGTTTTTAGTTAAAAAATAATAATAGATTACACCTATTTTTTCTTTTAATTCATCTATTGTTGATTTAATACTTGGGTGATTATTGTTTCGTATTTTTGAAATTCTTACTATCGTTCCCCTTGTTTTATTTCTAAAATACTTATCTGCCAATTTCTTATCTTCATCCGTTAATTCATCTTCAACACTAAAATACTCTTCTTTTATTTCTTGAAGATCAACATATTCCTTGTGTATTTCTGAACCATTTCCAGAAATAACCTCCAAACGCTCTCCCTGAGCAAAAGATGCAGATTTTAGTCCTAATCCAAATTTTGATAGCGAGTCTTTTGTATAATAATCATTACATGATCCTAAATCTAATGCGTTTTCTATTTCTGATTCTGACATACCTTTTCCATCATCAATAATTATATATTCCTCTACATTATCCTTCTTATTTAAATTAAAGCTTTGATTTTTCTTTTTTATTAAAATTGTCACATTATTTGCTTCGGCTGTAACAGCATTATCAATTATATCGCATATCGCGCTAGCGGGTGTATATCCTATACGGCTTATGCCAAACAGTACTCTTGCAGCATTCATTTTTCTTGGTTTCGTTTTTCTTTCTACCATTACGTTTCCTTTCTGTATACATCTCTATTATATTTGTAAAACATCATAACCTTCTAACTATATTCTTATTATATATCGTCAGAATCACATTTTCCACATACATAAGCAATTAAAACTTATCATACTAATTGAGATAAGTTATATTAAAAACATCATTGATATTTTCATATATTTCTTCAGCCTTTTTTAGCTTATCAAGATTTTCAAAAAACTCCTAAACAATTATATTTTTGAAGCTTTACAATCTACATATCCAAATATGACGTTTCCTGTTTTAAACATCTTATCCAGTCTGACTTCATACGGATACCTTCATAGTTTCTAATACGTCCAATATAGATTTTGGGTGGGTAAGATTTCTTCTCTGCTTTTCAAAAACCACGTATACTCTACTACAAGAATTACAACTTCTTTCCTAACCAACTTTCACTACTTACTACTTTCTGTCATACTTAAACTAATGTCTTCCTACTTTTCGGCTGCCATATTTTATCATAGCCATTTATTTTAGCCCAATTATAAATATAGCTTACCATTCGCCCCTGATAGTTTTTCATTTCAGATCTGTGTTCTTCTATTAAGATGTGCTGATTTCTCCGAATAAGAGTTGAAAGATAATCAACCGCAGGAAGCTTATCATTTTTCTTTCTATTGCACGTCGGGCACGCCAATACAAGATTCCAAAGATTATCATCCTTAATAAAAGACCATGGTATAAAATGATCCACATCTATTTTGTCAGGACTTAATGTTTTACCACAATAAAAACAATTCTTAATTCCAAATTCTTCATATAGAATCTGTCTATACATTGCCAAATTATTTCTCTTTGAGCTTTCATCTATTTTGTCCAATACCTTAACGGCAACTGTTTCCTCATTTACCCTTTCCAAGAAGCGAGCCCATTCATAGTAATTGAGTTTCTCAATAACTATCTTGTGCTTACACACAAACTCATACATAACAGGATTAATCTGAATCCATTCTTCTTTTTTTGAAAATGAATAAAATAATCTATTTGTATCTTCGAAAAGAGCTCCCACCACATATTTTTTACATTTCACTTTTACTTGATGCGATATGTCTAACATCATCTCTGCCGTTAAACTCTCGTATGGTAGTGGCTCCAGAATTTTATATTTCTTTACCGCCGAATGAAGTACTTGCTCCAGATAGGTCTCTCTATTATCATTTGTTACAGCTTTTTGACGCAGCCCATGCTTGAGAATAAGATTCCAGTATATTTCACCAAACTTACTAAACAACTGATCAAATGATAATTTCAAATCGGCATCAACATTATATAAGTTATCAATGATTGATTTGAGAAATCCAAATTTATAGCTTGTATCATTTCTTGATTTCGAAGAGAAAACGCATGCAAAAGCAGACCACAGCTCGTCGTCTGAGGCATTTCTTGTTTCGTATATTCCTTCCTTCAAATCAAATCCAGCCATCTATATTCCTTTTCTCTTCTTTAATAATTTAATCATCTCTTCAGGATCATCCAATAACGCTTCTACCTCTGTATCAATCTCATCATTAAAACTCGCATTTTCCAACTCTGTTTGAACGGCAAGTCTGTCATTTTCAGTCTCTGCTTCTTCAGCCCGACGCATCATTTCGTCAGCCTCAAACAACATTTCATATGTGTTTACTCTATTCGATTTAATAAATGATAAACTGTCCTCTACTTCTTCTAATAAAGTGGTAAATGATGCTACCGGATCCGCCTCAAACATTTGACGATATCTCTCTTTTTCTCGTATCATATCAATTCCAAGTTCTCTGCCAAGATCATCAATTTCTTCTAAATAAGCAAACTGCAATCCTCTCCTTTTAATTATCAACATCTCATAATCATCATCTTTAGAATTACTACAGATAATAACTCGACGAAAATAATTATAGAAATCCATAAACTCATTCGAGTTTCCCAAGAAAGAGAGTTCGTCTTGAATCTGCTCAAATTCCATTTGAGTCATAATTGGTCTTGATAACGTGCAATCTCTCTTTCCTGACTTGTCAAACACTTTACAGCCAAACAAGACACTTTCATCTGTCACAAAGAAAAATATATTAAAGCCATCTAGTGCCTTATCAATAATCTTTTCAAAGGAAACACATGCTTTGAGCGCATTATCACCATCACAACAAATTCTTGCCGCTATAACCCTGCAAGCCATGCTTCCTTTGTTAAGATTCATATAGAAATCTGAATACACACAAACTTTATCAATACTTTCTATAAATTGAATCTCGGCTGGTGAATACACTTCATTAGGATTCCCGTGAACATAAACCAACTTTTCCATGTTACACAATAACTTGGGACTTTTTTCAGAAATCAAACCTGCTGCTAACAAGGCATCCGTAATATCACTTTCTGTGCATCCTTCGGCTACAAGGTTTACTGGTTCTATGCGTTCTTCGTAGCCATCATATGACTCCTCATAATCATCACCATAGTAACCCATAATCTCTCATCCTTATTTATTTAATATCTTATCAATGCCGGCCTTTAACGCGTCACCATCTTGTTCTTCGTTAAACTTCTTTGTAAACTGATACATCTTAAGAAGATATTGATCTCGATCAATACATTCATTTACAAATTGCTCGTGCAGTACTTCAACGCCGCCAAGAAAATACGCATTGAAAATACGCATATTTTCTGCGATCATAGCCTTATCTTCATCTGTTTTCTCGGAAAAATTGAAGGCTCTATAAATACGTTTTTCCTCATCAGGTTCAGACTCTTCATCAACCAACATTAAAATCTGATATACATATTTCAGTTCCTGTCCTCTTTTGATTATCTGCTCTGCCAAAATGCCCACATCACCATCAGTAGCGCTCCCCATTTTACCTTTACGGCTGTATTGATACCCAATGAGCGGGCATAATATATATGCATCAATATACGCCTTAAAAATCTTAAAATTATTATGCTGATCCTTATCTGCAACATTTCCACGCAACTCACACAAATCCTTAAGATAGTTGGCATGGATTCCTGTGATATCAAAATTTGTATTAAACATTTCTCATTCCTCCTATCTGATATGTGTAGCGGTATCAATTTCTTTGCCATCAGCATTTTTGTCTTTGGTAATTGTATAGCTCTGACCAACAAACTGACCAAGATTAATTGAAGCGTACTCCCAGTCTTTTTGCATTACAGCCATGATAACCTGATTCGCAGTTTTCGGAAGAATCTTACATATGTTATCAATATGAATTTCATCCACATTTGAGAACGGTGCATCCATCACTAAAGGATATACCTGACCTAATTGCATTTCCTCATCATCTAGGATTCTATCTTTTGCCATTGAAACAAGACTGGCTATGAATGCAAAACTCTTAACGGCTTTTAAACCATCCGATTCTTCTGTGGTTACATCCGCATATCTTACGCGATATTTATCATCGATAGAAATAGACCGCTCCCCGTGATACATCTTTGCAAAATTTTCATTAACTCTCTGCTGTAATTCCGTTCTGACCTTCATCTCTTTTTCCTGATATGTCTCTGTCAGCCAATCTTGAACAAGTGTTGCATATGTAATATATCTAACAAGATGACGATTCTTTGTACTGCTCTTTGCATATTTTGCAATTGCATCTTCGCAATTTCTTATGTCGCTCTCACAACCGCCAATATTTCTAACTGCCTGATCATAATCCGATTTAGCCTCTAGATACTTAGTACGCGCATCTTTTCTCTTACCTTCTATTGCCTTAGCGTCTGTATCATCAATTATAAGTTTTGACTGTTCTTCTGCCTCATCTTGGAGCTCACCTATTCTTCTTTGAATGCTACGAATTTCCTTATATTTTTCATCTAACTCATCAAAGAAAGATTCGCTACCAGATAAATAGCCTTCCGCTTTATTCTTATAATTCATCACAACAGCGCCAATTGTTTCCGGAGGAAGTTTCCTACGCTCTTGCATTACAAACCCATATGGTTGACTTCCTGGATCCAAATGTGTTCCACAAATACACGTTCCTCTTTTTATCAAATAATCAATAGAGTCTTGATTCATCCCTGGAACACATTCAACCTGATCATTTATATTCTGCAATATTTCCAAGGATTTTTTAATCGCCGGCATTCCAAAGAATGCATACGGTCTTCTATTAAACAGATCCACATATAATCTTATATCATTTTCTAAACGCGCTTCCTCTTTTGTTATAGCCTTAGCTATTCTATCTCGCTCAGCATTAGCCTTCTTTACCTGTTCCACATTACTCTTAGATAGTTCAATATTAAATTCATTTTCCTTCTGCTGATAATATTCCATTTCTGCCTCAGCATTATCACGTGCTTCAATATACTGCTGAAGTTTCTTCTTTGCTGTCTCTAAACTTGCCTGTGCTGCCTGCGCTTTAGAATCACCTGATGTATCAATATTGCTTGAAAACTTCTTTAAAGCCTCCTTAATATGATCACGAGCATTTTCCAAAACATCCAGTCTCATCAATCCACGTACTGCTTTTGATAAATCTGTTCTATTTGCAATTCCTGAAATGCGCTCTCCTCCAAAGAAGAAATAATCTGATAAATCCCGCGGAAGAATTCTATCAATGGATTCTGATATATTTTCTCTTCTAATTGCAGTCTTCGTCTGTCCATCTGCCTGGAGATATGTCAAAGATAAATCTTCCTCTGGTTTTTTATTTAATCCAATAACTAACTTTCCTTCCGATTTCGTTCTCTCATTGCACATATATGTAAGCTTACGCTTTAAGGTGTACTTCTTCTGTCCATTTGAATCCTCATGAGAAAATGTTACAGCAACCCACACATCTTGTGAATCACCAACATTCATATTGTCTCTCACTTCACTGTTAAGAAGAATCGGATCTTCAAAACCATTTTTACCATATAAACACCACTCAAACGCTCTAATAATTGTTGTTTTTCCAGACGTATTAACACCAATTAATACAGTTACGTTCTTCTTGGAATCTGTAGAGAAAGCTACCTCCTGCAGGTCAATATACTGTCTGAAATTGTACATTTCGAGTTTGTGAATAATCATTTCTTATCTACCTCCTGCATAATCAATCTATAAATCTTATCAATCATAGCTGCCTTAGATTCCTTTTTAACTACGTTATCGGTTTCCACCTCAAGGATTCTCAACTTAATTGTATTAAGTTTTTTTTCGTCGATGTTTTCGTCATTCAAATTCATCACCATCATAGTTTCCCTCCAATTCTTCAATATTAATGGAATATGCACATTCCAAATCATTAATTAATTCATCCGATTCTCGTGAATTTAGAGCCATCTCACCAAACTCCTTTATTCTTAACAGTTCCCTTCTTGCCAGAGCCCTTTCACAATTATAATCTGGACTATATGGATTAACTTCATCTACAGGTCTTGTCAAAGTGACAAAATCATATATTACTGCATATGGCTTATCTTCAGCCAGTCGCAATACACGTCCCCTACGCTGTATATACTCCTTTGGATTTGTTGTACTCGCTAAAATGAAAGCTGTTTTAATACTTGGAATATTTACGCCTTCATCCAAACATTTGATAGCAACAATAGCTTGATAAGGATCTGCTTTTGAAAATCTGCTTTTAATCATTTCTCTTTCCTCTGCAGATTCATTTGCCGTAAAATGAGTAACTTTCATTCCAAATTCATTTCCAAGTATCTTTGAAACTGCAACTATTTGACGTTCTCCTTCCTCATCCTCCTCCGAACTATCTGCATCAAAAGTTTGTACTCTTGTTGCTCCGCAATATATTAACATATGTGTATCATCTTTATACTTGTCCATTAATTTCCGTAATACATCTAGTTTTGATTTTGCTCCAGCCACAACTCGGGCTCTTTGCAGAAGAAGTCTCTTTCCTTTATCTGTAATATTTAATCGTCCCCTCTTATTCCTATGACATTCTTTCGATACCTGATATGAGATATCCTTATATATCTCCATCTCGTCCTCATCCAAATATACAACTTTCGGATAATAATAATATGGTGTCAGTTTTTTTTCTCTTATTGCTCTGTTAAGATCATATTCAATACATTTCTCACCAAAATAATCTTTTAAAGCTTGTGTGCCTTCCTCATCTCCATATCTATCAAGTGTAGCAGATAATGCAAGTCGATAGGCAATACTTGGATACAAACACTTTTTCAAACTTGGTGATCCAAAATTGTGTGCTTCATCTACCAACAATAACGTATCCGATCCAAGCTGACTTATCAAATCAGAAACAAACTTCGTTGAATATGTAGCGTTCGTGGTAACAAAACAAAATGTATCAATAATTCCCATAGAAAAATCCAAAACATCATTTTCCAAACGTTTCTTCCAGTTTTTCTGCTTTGATGCAGAATAACCAATAGTTGGCGCCATGTTAAATCGCTCTATATCTTCAACCCATTGTTCTACCAAATGCTGATACGGACACACAATTATTATTGCCAGACGTTTCCTCTCTTCAAAAAGTCTCACAACAGCTCCTAATCCAGTATAAGTCTTTCCTGTTCCAGTAGCCATGTCAAAAATCCCTCGATAATCATGACTTTTCCATGATTCTATTGCACCTGTTTGATATTCTCTTAATATAACGTCATCAGGGATGCGAGGTATTCCTTTTTTTATTTGAGAATTATTTACTTCGTCCTCATCAATGTCAAGGTTTAGTTTTTCTTTTCTTCTTACTTTGAATTTTTCCTTGACTACATCAGGGAATTCGATTATTTCCAGATCACTATCTTCATTATTCCAAAGTATATCAAAATCTTTCTGCATTTCATCCGCATATTCTTTTGATTCTTCCCACGAATTGAATACTACAATAGATTCATAGTTATTATGAAACGCATTAATTGTCTCATTCAGCGAACCCGTAAATACAATTTTATTTCCAAACCTATCTGTGACAATTCCGACCTTTTCATGGTACACCCCCATCTCTTTATTCGGAGGAGTAAAAGCAACCTTTATTTCCAGAAATCCTTCCTCTATTAAATACGCGAGCCAATTTAATCTTTCTTCTTGGAAATAATTTTCTGGCTCTCGAAATTCACGCATTAATGCTATGCTAATTATTTTTTTCTTTTCATAACCTTTGTTAATCGCATCTATGTCTTCTTGTGTCAGCAATGGAGATACAATAAACTGTATCCTTCCTCCATTTTTTATCATTCCAGAAATACCTTTTGTCAAATCAATAAGTGCAGCAGATGAAAAAAATCCTACAGCTCTTTGATATAAAACAGCTTGTTTAAGCACTGGTGTATAAAATTCTTTTATAATGTCATTTTTGTATGTTTTATAATGCTTCCGCAACGACAATTCCTTAAAAGACAAACCAACACCTTCTTCCTCAAAAATTGAATTACTCTATAACTTCATACTCCATATCTTCCATAAAATCTTTTGCATTCTGCTTTTCAGTCTCTATGCATACGCCACAATATGCCTTGTCTGTAACTGGCGTTGGAACTACCTTACATTCAATTTTTTCTTTATTCAATATTTCTTCTGCTCTAAAAACATTACTTGTGCTAAAAAAAACAATATACATCTAATCACCTGCATTTCTTAAAATATCCAAGACTGTATCTATCTCCTGCTCAGTATTCATATAGTTCAAACTTATACGCACTGTGCCTGTTGATACTGTATCAATTGCTTCATGCGCTATGATTGCACAATGAATTCCACCTCTAACACAAACCCCATTTTTATCTAATAATGCGACTAACTTGTCAGAAGATATTCCTTTAACATTTATGCTACAGGTCGAAACCCTCGAAAATTCCCTATCATAAACTGTAACAGTATCTATTTTCTTCAATCCATCTAGCAAATATGTTGTCAATCTCTTTTCTGTCAGCCTAATTTCATTAAAATGCTCGTTCAGATAATCAATAGCTGCATGTATACTCCAAATAGCAGGCATGTTTAGGGTTCCTGCTTCATACCCCTCCGGAAATATATCTGGATTTGTATATTCCTCGCCATGAATACCTGTCCCACCTTGTATTAATGGTTCTATGCGTTCATCTAATTCACAACAAAGTCCCCCCACTCCTGGGATAGCCATTAAATCTTTATGCCCTGTAAAAGCCAAAAAATCTATTTTTTGATTTTTCATTGATAATCTGATCTTACCTGCTCCCTGTGATGAATCAACAAATGTAACAATTCCCTTTTCATGAAAATATTCATAAATATCGTCTCTAAAAATTATTCTTCCGGTTAGATTGCTGGCAAGTGTTAACGCCAATAGTCTAGTATTTTCATTCGCATATTTCTGATACAAAACATCTGCAGGCAAGAACAAATCCTCTCTCTGAATAACTGAATATTCAATTATTCCTTTCTCCTTCAATCTTTGTATTGGTCGCAATACTGCATTATGTTCATAACATGAAATAATCACATGATCACCCTGATGAAAAAATCCATTAAAGAAAAGGTTAATTGCCTCTGTCGAATTCTTAGTAAAAACAACCTTATCCGGTTTATTCATCCCAAAGTACTTTCCTACTGAACAACGTGACTTATATAGCATTCTGGATGCTTCAATTCCCAAACCATAGCTACCACGCCCAGGACTGACTCCTATCTCTCTCAGATAAAAATTTGCAGCTTCATATACAGATGCTGGCTTATATTTAGTTGTGGATGCATTATCAAAATATATCATTGAGAACCTTTCTTTGAGGATAAAACATCACACATAATACAACCATTATAAAACTTCGCTATACAGTGTTTACAATGCTGACATTTATTCTCATCTATTGTATATTTACCATGAATAGTATCAATTGCACCATACGGGCACGTTGAATCGCAAGCGGAACATCTAATACAAAACTGATACTTTCGCATCTGACATTTTATTCTGTTAACCAAATTAGTTACATCTATCCTATCTTCTGGGAGAACTTTTATAACTGTTGTTCCATAGGTAATTATCAATTCACAAATTTTTCTATACTCGCCTGATTTATCAACATCAAAAATATGAATGTATGTAGCATCCTTTTTTTCAATAATTTTCAAATCTCCAAGCGGCTTAAATAATTCTATGACATCCTTTTGCAAACGCTTCTCTACAATGACATTTCGTGCTCTATCAGAGAGATTACACGCTGTATCAGCAATGGTGACATTTCTAACCTTTAATCCACTTGCGCCCCTCCGTGTCTTCCATCTGCCTTCTTCGTAATAATCATCTGGATCTGTTTTTCCTGTGCGCTCAGCAAACTCATAAACCATGTCCTTCCAGCGTTTCATATCATCTGGATGATAAATCTCCGTAAGCATCATTGACCAATCTGAGTTATTGGGGCAACACCAACACCCAACTCGCTTGTACCCATATTGATAACAGTCATTAATAAGCAAATTCTTTGCCAAAATATACAGCCAAACATCATAATCTTTCCATTCAATAATTGGCATTGCATTTACTTGAGAAGAAATCTTCGATATTTCCTGGGTCCTATCGTATCCTGCTCTTGCAACGGATTCACTATGTCTGATTCCCAAAAAAGTCAAGCTATTTCCTGGTAGATTTTCATATTCCTTGTTCAAATTACTTGTCTTAAAGATTGTGCAACACCACCTCTCATGCTGACTCGGTGGTCCAAACACCTTACACATCTTAAAAAAGTCATTTTCTGTTTCACTCGGAATCATAGGTACTCTTGGATTCTCTCTTCTAAACTTCTCATTAACATAAATATATGTTTCATGAAACTCCAATGTTGTATCGCCAAACATATGAATCACAGTATTATCTTGTAATGCGTCCATAACAAGTCTACTTACGACAGACGAATCCTTCCCGCCTGAAAAAGAAACAGTTGGTATATAATTATCCATTCTATATTTTTCTAAGGTTTGAACAATATATTGCTCAGCCTCATAAATAATATTATTGAGATACTTCTCATTTGCCCTAACAATTGCCATATACGGACTATAATCACGCTCAACTTCTATATTGCTCCGTAATTCTGTTGCAATTGCCAAATGTTTTTTCTGCTTATACCACTCTCTGTAGGGTACCCTCACTATTTTCTCATCTATCAGATATTTGCTTGCTCCCAGATACCAGATAACACCTTCTCCCAAATTACAGTCCATGATCTTTTCCAGTAATTTTTTCTCCTGTTTAAATACCGGATTACATATTGAACTTTCAGATATCTTTGTGATTTTTCCATCACAAGAGCAACTATGCAAATATTTATCAAAAATTGGTGTTTTACAATTCTTACACCAGTAAATCATAGACTGTCACTCCTAGTTAATAATTTCCCTTAAAACTTGTGCCACAACAGATATTTTTTCCTCATAACTTATAGAGCCACCAAAGTTTCCCAAAGTGTTCTTCATCTTGTTCAGCATCATCTGACCTACTGATGACAATTCGCCTTGTGAAAACTGTGAAATAACAGGATTGCCATCCGCAGACTCAATAGTGATTTTCATTTCACCTTCTTGTAGTCCTTCTGTCGGATCATATTCATGCAATCTATTTACCGTATCCTTTAGGATTTCTTCAAAATCATTTATTTTGTCATCTGACCAATAACTAAGTTCAAATCCTGTTACAGTTTTTGCCAATTCATTTATAAACTCTTCTTCTGTATAATCACATACTTCAGCCACGAGGTCAAGAACACCATTTGTCGTATAATCAAACGCTCTCTGACTCTTCTCTTCCCAGCTCTCCACGTATAGTATGTGTAGTGCTGTAATCAAATCCTCATTTTCATCCACACTAAACACTTGCTTAACTACCCTAAGCGCTCTCACATACTGCTTTTCACGTACAGCCTCCAATTCATTCTTAATATTAGAAATCTGAATTACCAGTTCCTGAAGATTTCCGTTCATGGAAGGTAATGTATCAAAGAAGAAACTGTTGTAATCTTTATAAGATAAATTCATTATTTTTCTATATACTTTAGCAATATCCGAAACATATACCTCTGTTGTACGTGCACTTTTAGAAATAGAAGCATAATGAGCGTTCATTGCCTTGAACAGTTCTTCTAATCTATTTAATCTATCTCCATCCGGAAGATACTTACTAAACAATTTTTCTAACGATTCAATATACTCTGTTTCTTCCTCATTCCAATTACATATAAAAAGTGTATAATTCTCTGGCTCTTCTAATGCTTTGACAAGTTCATCAACGGTATAAGAATGTTCATTTCCATGGAAATATATTGAAACATTCTGATATCTCCTAAGCGCATATGCAACAAGTACTGGAATATATCCATCTCTTAAGCCAAATGGTTCATCCTTAAGCATTTTATATAACTCTCTCAATGGCATTCTTGTACTTTCTGCTTCATGAAGTTTATTGTAAATTGCCTCCATTACTGGCTCGCCAGAAATGATTCCATCCTCAAATCTGTTAAGATCTTTAGCTTCAACTTTATACTCCTGATTTTCTATTTTTTCATTTTCAATAATACCATTTTTAGAAAGAGTGGCTCTTATAATATTGAACTCAGGCGAAAGATAACCGCATCCTGCATATACATCTTCTTGCCCCATAATGCATTCCATTGCCTTTCTTCTTGCCTGTTTAATTGCTCCAGAAAGTACATTTTTATTTAGCAAATCATTATTAACAATCAGGGTACGGCAAAAAACATTTTCCATAATTTCAGAAAGAACATTTGAAAGTTCCTTTTCTGTAGAAACATCTTGTACAATGCCATTAAGTATTACAAACGTTCCCTGAAACTTCAAAAAACGCCATTTTCTTATTAACTCTGATACTATTGCCTCCTGTTCGTTAAGATATAAAGAAAGTTCCTTCACAACCGTTGGATCATCTTTTGCAAGTTCTTCCTTCTTTGAATAATAATACTGAACTGCTATATACCTTTTAACCTCTGCCTCAAGAATCTTTGATTTTCCATTTACAATAAGTAATGTTCTTCCTGGCACGCCATCAATTTGTTTATATTCTTCCTCATCCGCCTGAGAATCAAGCACAAATATAATCACACCATCATAATACTTAGGTAACTTATTCTGAAAAGATTTTCTAACAAGATCAGATTTCTGTGCAAATGCTGGAACAAAAACTCGATTCATACGAAATCGCTCATTATATCTGTATGGATATAATGCAAAGTCTGCAAACTTCTCATTAAGAATACTAATAACCATCTCGTCACTGATACCAGCAACCTTCTCCTCAATCATTGCTTCTAAATCAAAAATACTGCTATCAAAGAAATCATAATAACCATACTGACGCATGAATTTAATAATCTTCTTCTTCTCTAGTTCGCTTATTGCCAATCGAACATCCTTAGGATTACCATCAACAACACTCACTAGCGTTTCTGCATCAGCAATCAGGGAGTCGGTATCAGATATGATATTTATGGCAGCTATTGCCTTTAAAATTTTTGTCTGATACCCAGCATCATCTAATCCAAGCTTGCTTAATGCATATTGTAATTTCTTATATATATCGTATGATTCATCTGTTTTGAATGCTTTAATATTTATTTCAAAGTAATCATATATTGCATCAAGACCAATAAAGTGAAACTCATTCAAATCATACTTCTTTAATTGCGAGAACAAAGAATTATCCTCATCACCTGCCAAATATGTAAAGAAAGTTCTCTCATTTTGTGCAACCTTCTTAGATAACCTATCAAGTGCAAATAATGTGATTGGATGAAGGGGATAACCGTTTTCAAAAGGATTTTCTCCTTCTGATTCAGGTGGCAACATAAAACCCTTAAAGTCCCATGCCTGATCATATAAATCATTTAACTCTTTATCAAACTTTTCCCTAAAGCTATTCCACCGAGTTGTTTTTGGAATAATATGTCCAATCAATGATAAACATTGATCATATTTCACATTTACAGAAGTCGGTTTGAATCTTCCTTCAACCTTTTTCCATTCATCACTAATGCTTTTCCTCATTGATGATGTATATAATGATAGTATTTTATGTGATACTAAAATCACATGATTATCATAGTTTGAATGATCACAATACTCTGCTAAATCCTGTACAGTTTTAACCTTTAATGTCTCACCATAGTCTTCAACATATCTTCCAAACTCATCAAAAATAATGACAATTCCTCTGAATTTATCCTTAATTGCCTCATTTGCAGCATTCAAATTATCAATTAGATTACCTGCAGTGCTATTAAACATCGCGCCATACGTCATACCTGTATAAATAGCATTAAAAACGTTCTCATATAGTTCATTATACGTTGATAACCCATTTTTCAGTTCTTTAACCTTAATATTTTGCTTGATACATTCCTCTTCTAGTCTTACCGAGGACTCCTCTCCGTCCATCCATTTTTTCAAAAGCAAAAGTGCTTCATCATAATATCCTTTAAAACATACAGAAATACCATTTTTCTCCAGTTCTTTCTTTAACGAAAAAGTAATGCACTTTCCAAAATCATCATAATCCGCATATACAGGAACAATAAGATAAGGTTTCTCTTCCTTAGTAAATTTACGAATATCTGACGCTAATTCCATATCATAGTTAGAAATCAGTTGTGTGAAAGACTTAAATCCTTTACTTCCTACATTTATATGACTGAGCACAGCGCTCATTACCGTAAGTAAATGTGATTTTCCAGTACCATAGGAACCATATAAAATTCGTGAATGTGTATCAGAATTTCCTCTAATAATACCGCCTAAGTATTCTCTAATAATCTCTGTCGTTGTAAGATTTGGTACAAAATCTGCTAAACGCTCTTCTGCACGCAAATCAAGACAAATATTAACAGAATACTTATATTGTTTTTTCTTTATAATTAACTTTGTATAATTCATTTATTAGCCTCTATTCCTCATAATATTCATCCAATAGTTGTTCATAATGAATATCTGCAAATTCTATGTGTCTATTGCCGAAATTATTATTCAAAGTGAGCAACTGTTTATTCTCGGCCTCCATAAGCATTTCAATCAATTTTGAATATCTGATACCAAAGTACTTACCCACCTGCTTTTTATCTTCCATCAACTTATCAATGCTAATCTGACCACATGTTGAACTTTCTTCCAAATTATCCATGGCAATAGCATAAATCAAAATTAACAAAGGAATATCTGCTTTAGCCAAAGAGCACATTTCATATTTTTTCTCATTATTAACCCGAAGTAAATGCAATGGTGCAAGCATTGGATATGCATCTTCATCAGCTACAGTTTTTATATCAATTTTTTTTTCACTAATATATGTGTTTTTAAAACAATTGAACTCTTTATCTACCGCTGCCTTCTTAATTGCCATTCCATTTACTGCAAAATATGAATGTAATCCATTAACAAATTCTTCTTTAGTAAATGACTGTTTTCCAAATTCATTGAACGCCCAATACCAAGCTGTTGCATTTTTTTCATTTCTAGCTAGATTTCTATGAAGCAATAATAAAGATCCTTTTTTCTGGAAATAATGGTCATTCTTATCAATCAATCTATATATATATGTTTTTTCTTCACAAACTCCTGTTTGAACTTTTTTTTCACAAGTTAACCCGGTAGCATCAGCCCAATACCTAAGAGCTTTTACCATTATCTTACCAAGTCCAATGTTATCTATTGCTTTCATTTCGTTTGCAGGCGTGAAAATCATTTGATCAAAATTGACCGCCTGAATTATTTTTGTTCCCCAGCCTCTTCTTAAATAGAAACTTCCATGTTTATTAACAACCATTCTTCTAGCTACCTTTCTTCCCCATTGTCAAATTCAATCCATAATTATTGATAGCATATATTTGCAACATCTATTAATACATATATCATGTTCTAAAATATTATCAATTATAAAACAACTAATTTTATTATATTATCCGCTTTGCCATCAATTAAAAATCAGGTTACAGCATAGACCTATCACTGTACACAATCCTAGCATCTTACCTTATATTTTTCAAGATTTCAGATGCAATTGTCTAATTATGCATATGAAATAATTTTTCACCATTTTGTTTTCTTATTACCTTTAGCATTGCAATGAACTAAGTTAATCGTTCCTTACTTATGAATAGCAACTGAAAATAGAGATGCATCCTTGCATCTCTATCACAAGTCATAACGTCCGTTATATAATCATAGTCTACATTGTTATTTAATTCTTCCGCATAATTAAATTCAGCCATTTCTCTTCATTTCTCCCTTGTCTGACGTCCCCTGTAATCCAAACTTCTTCTATCTGTATCTCTGTAATATCTGCAACGAAATCGCGGAATGTATCTTCCGTAAAGTCCGTGAAATACCGTCCATTTCGTTCCCCTTCGAAATCCCCATACTTAAAGGAAGTATAGATAACACCCTGTTCTTTTAACGCATCTGCCATCTTCATCAAGACAGCTTTCAATTCCTGTTTCGGAAGATGCAGAATCGATGAACACGCCCATATGCCATCGTATTTTTCTGTTTCCTTAAGCTCTTGGAACATCATCCACTTTACAGGTATTCCAGCATAATCACTCGCAATCCTACATAGCTCTTCGGAACCATCGGTTGCCTCTACATGCATACCGTGTTCCAGAAAATATTTTGTATCTCTTCCAGACCCACAACCAAAGTCAAGTACAAGGCTTCCTTTGTCCAGTAACTTCAGGAATCTGTCCTGCGTTTCGTGGAAATCTACAGATACGGTTCCCGACGCGAAGCTTTGTGCATTTTGATTGTAATAATCAAGTGTTGTTGAGCTGTTCATTTACCTATATTTCTCTTCCTTTTTTACCGATACTTAATGTATTTATTATAGTTGATTTTCCTTGTAGGTGCAACGGTATTTCCTCACCAATCCCCTTCATCGCCATCCAATCCAACTTCTCCTCTTAAGCCAACCGGGCAAAATTTATTGCATATATTTCACCTTATGAAATGCCCGCTTCCTTCCACATATCCCGCACGTATAATTGCGGTAATACTTCGTGAATTCGCACTGTTTTTTTCTTTTTATAATCTGTCCACAATTCTCGCATACGAAACAATATTTATAATCAAGTCTTTTAGAGGCGGTGTAATTCTCCACGCCCTTCTCCTCTCCGGAGGTGGTTCGCTTTATGTGATATCCATATTTCTCATTCATAATATTCGCATATTCCAACCACAATCCGGTATGTCCCTTACACCCTTCACAGGTATGTAGTATCTCGTGAATCATAGTTTCTTTGCATGCCTGTTCGGATATACGTTCATCCTCAATAAGCCTGGCCGCAATCTGTATAATGCATGTTCCATCTGGATTTTTCGTACACATTCCCCATCTCGTTTTTGCGCGACGGTTTATAACCCATGAAACAATATTTCCTGGCTCTATGCCCGCTTCAAGAACTTCGTTTATACATACTTTCTGCAACATCTCAAAATTCTTCATAAATATATCCTTTATTTAGTCGTTACACCATCTTTTACGCTTCCGTTCCAAATATAAGAAGTTCCTTGATATTTTCATTACCAATCCCCTTCGTCTCCATCTTCCCAATCATCCTCAATCGCATCATCCACACCATCTGCATAATCATCATCCCGGTCGTACCGATTCTGATCATAATCGCCATCCATGTAGACATCATCGTAGCCGCTATCGTAAGAATCATACGAATGGCTACTGTTATATTTGCTGCTCGAACTACTCGATGAGGAACTGCTACCCGACGTAGAATGGCTGTACGAACTGCTTGTTCCATATGTAGCCTTTCTGCGCTTTCCCGGTGTGTTATGCTGATAGCAATAACCACCCTCAATTGATACCGTACTATTACATCCTGCAAATGCGCACTTCGGATCTTCTTTTTCGGTCAAAGATACAAAGAATCCAATTATTGCGAACACTATGATAACTCCAAGTACTGCATAACCTGCTGATTTCTGATTATTATTTCCGCTCATAATGATAACCTCCGTGAGTTCTAAGACTCGTTGCATTTGTCTGCTCGTTCTTTATACCCACATCCTATCAAAAACAACTGTCATAAATATGGTCTTGCAGTAAGAATTTATGTAAAATAAAGTTATATCACAACCCCATTACAATGATCCACTTCATGCTGGATGATCTGTGCCACCCAGCCGGAATATTTTCCATGCTGCTTCTTGAAATGCTGGTCGAGGTAATCGACTTCTATCTCCTGATATCTTGTACAGGGGCGTGTCCCATCGAGCGACAGACATCCCTCTTCCACTTGATAAGCGCCTGTTTTCTTCGTGATAACCGGATTCACCATTGCGAATTGGAATGGTCCGCTTGCCACGACGATGATATTCTTCTTTACGCCGATCATATTTGCCGCCATGCCGACGCAATGATCCAGATTCGCCCGGAGTGTATCCAGCAAATCTGTTATAACCTGTTTATCTGCATCTGTTGCATCCACTGATTTCTGTGCTAGAAACAGCGGATCGCGCATAATTTTCTTTACCATAATTGATCCTTTCAACTCTATTACACATACAAAATCCGTACAAAATATGGATTTATTTTACACCCAATCAGGAAAATGTGGTAGCCCTAATTGATGACCGCATTTTTACTAACCACATGCCTTTTTCCCATTTCCATATAGTTCCTGCTCTACCTTGGCAAATAGCATATCCATCCTTTTTGCTTGTTTTCTGGCAGCTTTTTTCTTAGCTATTTTGTAATATTTTTTCTGTCTTTTTGTTTTTCTTGGAAGATTATGATAATCATCCGCAATAATCATTTTCGCTTTATCATGCGCTGCTATGTACTCTATGATTTTCTGCAATGACTGCGTTGCTTTTACGTCTTTCTGTCTATGATAATTTCCAGATATCGCTACCTCATAAGGAATCGAAGAATCGTATTTATTACGATGAAATAATAAATATTGATTATCGTCGTTTCTTAAATATATTCTCCAGAAACCGACGTCTGTCTTTACATATATCCTATCCGACTTCTTATCATATGTAATTGAAATATTATATTTCGTTTCCCACTTAGCCAATATATCTTTGTAGACTCTCGTTATTCCACGCAGTCCGCAACAATATTGGCACGCACAAAGTTTCCTTTTAGATGCCTGTTCTGAACTGATTACAAATCTGTTCTCCGTTTTTATCATCTTTGCATATTTACATTCCGGCAAATGATATATTGGTTTTTTCTCCTTATTTCGACCACTAATTACAACTAACATATTGTATCCCCCCTCTTTTGATCTGGTATACCATTCTTTATCCCCACAGCCTACCAAAAACAACTGTCATAAATACGGTCTTGCAATATTGAATTCTTCGCGAAACGAATTATGAGTGCAACTTGGAAAGTTAAATCTGAAATCGAAAAGATATTACAGAATGTTTGCTGAACTGTCCATTGTTCCTATAGGCATAGTGACCCCTGCGAGACTCGAACTCTGCATTTGCAGCTTGAGAGGCTGCCGTCCTGACCATTAGACGAAGGGGCCATCTAATGCTCGTATCAGGATTCGAACCTGAATCAATCGGTTCGTAGCCGATTATTCTATCCATTTAACTATACGGGCATGTCTGTTTCTTCGTTGTTAACAGAATACCACAGCATTTTTTGTCTGTCATTATACTTACAGTTTAATCATTGACGTCCAGCTATTTTTAAGAGCAGAAAAAAAGTGATAGTCACACGTCTGACTATCACTTTTTTCTGTCTATACAATAAAAAAGAGCCCGACGCATCAAGCTCTTTCAAGGTGTTGTCCGAAGACGCCCACCGCAATTCATAGATATAATATACCATGTGATCAAATTTTATGCAAGTTCTATCAGGAATTACTAATAAAATTTGTTGATGACAGCACTGTCATCAATCCATATGGTTATAAATTAGTCTGAAAAACATAGCAAAAATGAAGCCCATTGTATGCCGCTTTTACAAGTACATTTCCTGCAGCCGCTTAATCTCTGATTTCATCATATCTACCGTGCGCTCGGGAGCCACGATCTTCACTCCCGGAATTGCCATGATCCAGCTAAGGAACAATTTGCTGACAGATACGCGCACCCGGACTGTGAAATGCTCTGCGTCGGTCTTCATGAATGGAATATCGGTTCCGAACCGGTCAATGATCACATTTGCGGCATGGTTCTCACACAGAAGCGTTACTGTTTCCAGATCGCCATCGAACATGCCGAAGAGCCTGTTCGTATACTCCGACATCTGCATTTTCGAGAATTCCTCTTTTCCTTCGCGCTCCTCATAGACCACGGACACATCTGCCATTTTGTCGACGCGGAAATGCTTGATCTTGTATTCTCTGTTGTCATATCCTACCAGATAGTATTTCTCATCATCCCAGCACAGTGCCCACGGGCTGACACTATAGTAAGCGCCACCGTGCTTCAATTCCATCTTCTTATCTGCCGTCCATGTGAAATATTGGAATTTGATCTGGCTCTCCTCATTTAACGCCTCATGAATCTTATCCACGCTGTAATAGATGCGCTCATTCATCGTCTTCACGCGTCCATTTACATTGACCTGACGTGCAAGCTGCTTCGCCTCGTATTTGCTTGCGTAGCTCTCAAGCTTCGCGATCAGCTCGTCGGATTTCTTCTCCGTGATGAATCTGGAGGACTGCACCGCATCTACGAGAAGCTTCAGCTCGACAAGCTGGAATTGACGGCTTGCGACCTTATAATGGTAGGTCTTGCCATATTGCATTCCTATGACATCCAGACCAAATGTGCGCAGGTTCTCGATGTCACTGTACAGGCTCTTCCGCTCTGCTGTGACATTGTACAGCTTCAGCTTGTCTATGATTTCGTTCAGCGTAAGGTCATGCGTCTCGTCCGTCTCTTCCAGCAGTATCTTCATCAGATACATGATCTTCAGTTTCTGGTTGCTTCTTGGTCCGCGGACAATCTTCTTTTTTTCCTGATTTTCTGTTTTCTGTTCTGATGTGTTATCCATCGTGTTATCCCCTTCTTATAGTATAATCTATGACTCTTCCAAGCCGTTACCTGCATCAGCTTTGTGTTTATCTTATTTTACACTAAAATAGCAAAAAGTGATAGCTGGAAATTCAGATCAGCTTCTATCTCTCCCCACTTGACAAATATCCTCCCACCCGCTAGAATACAGAAAGTGTTCGGAATCTCCCTGGACACGCAATCACATACCAAAACCCTTTACGGGAGTGGATTTTTTAAGAGAATTCTTTTTTCGCCACACAGTATATTTGCTGTGTGGCTTTTTTATGCAAGACAATTCTTCTTGCCCTGCCCACAGACAGGACGATATACACAATGATTACACAGGAGTGAAAAACATGAACCAGAATTTTATGAAAGAAAAACCGATTTTACCGTTGGTTATCTCGATGTCTTTGCCGATGGTTATTTCCATGGCAATCAATTCCCTATACAACATCGTCGACAGCTATTTCGTGGCGAAGATCAGCGAGGATGCCATGACTGCGATCTCGCTGGTATATCCGCTGCAGAATCTGATGACTGCAATCGCGGTTGGATTCGGTATCGCGATGAATGCAAGAATTGCATTTTGCCTTGGTGCGAAGGATCAGGAGAAAGCGGACGAGGCAACGATCACAGGCATGTTCTTAAGTGTGATTCACGGAATCATTCTGATGGTTGTCTGTATGGCCGGTATGCCGCATTTTCTGAGACTTTATACGAAGGATGAAGCAATCATCGAGATGGGACTTATCTACGCCAACCGCGTATTCGTGTTCTCGGTCATCATCATGCTTGGAATCTCGCTGGAGAAGATCTTCCAGTCGGTCGGCAGAATGAAGGTTTCCATGCTCAGTATGATGTGCGGTTTTATCTCCAATATCGTACTCGATCCGCTGATGATCTTCGGCATCGGACCATTTCCGAAGATGGGGATGGCGGGAGCCGCTTACGCAACCGGAATCGGACAGACGATCACATTACTTGTCTATGTGCTATTCTGCATCTTCCGTCCGTTACCGCTGTCCTTCAAGCGTAAGAACCTGTCGTTTAACAAGGCATTGCTTGGGAATCTGTACGCCATCGGCATTCCGGCTTCCCTGAACATGGCGCTGCCGTCGCTCATGATCTCCTGTCTGAACGGTATCCTGACGGCATTTTCGGAGAAATACGTCCTCGTGCTTGGGGCTTATTATAAGCTGCAGACATTTATTTACCTGTCCGCAAATGGAATCATCCAGGGAATCCGCCCGATCATCAGCTTCAACTACGGTGCCGGCGAGAAGAAACGTGTCCGGCAGATCTTCCGGACTACACTCTGTCTGACCGCCGGTGTAATGGCGGTCGGTGTGCTGCTCTCCCTGCTCATACCGGGACAGATGATCGGACTTTTCACCGACAATGAGACGACGGTTGAGATCGGTGTCAAGGCACTCACGATCATATGTATCGGATTTATCATCTCGGCAGTTTCGGTCACCTGTTGCGGTGCACTCGAAGCCCTGCAAAAGGGAATGGCGTCCCTGCTGATCTCGCTGTCACGGTATGCCGTTGTCATGATACCAGCAGCATTTCTGCTCAGCCGCGTCCTCGGTGCCAATGGTGTCTTCTGGGCATTCCCGGTCACAGAGACCATCTCCGCGGGTGCTGCATATGTGATTTACAGGAAGAACTCGCGTATCTGAAAATTTGCATAACTAACAAATGCACCGTAAATGTAAAATATTCTTACATTTACGGTACATTTTTATATGTATTCTAATAAAACTGTAACCGGTGTTCCACCAGCGTATCGCCCACATACACAAGCCGCAGTGTGAAAAATCTTGGATCATCTGACAGGATCTGCTTCAGGAATATGGCGTCTCCGCTCCAGGTCGGAAGCTCCGGCACCTGTGTTTTATCCACCCAGACCAGGTCCCCCTCGTTGCAGGTGATCAGCTCTCCGGTAAATCCATCTGCCGTGAACAGGCACATCAGCTCCGGCTCACACTCGTTGCTGATAAATGTAATCAGCCCACGGAACCGGTACGACGTAAGTGTCAGCCCTGTCTCTTCCTTCACTTCGCGAAGCAGACATTCTTCCGGTCCTTCGCCCTCCTCGGCATGTCCTCCGACACCGATCCATTTATCCTTATTGATATCTTTCTTTTTCTTCGTCCGATGCAGCATGAGGTATTTCCCATCCTGCTCGATATAACATAATGTTGTCATTCGCATAGTAATTCCACCATTTCTTTCATCCATATATGATCTTTATACCACCTGCACCTACCTTCGGGTCAAGAACAAATTAACAATTCGCATTTCTTTTATTGACAATATAGATTCCCGCACAAACAAGTGCAAGTGAAACCAGGCTCAGCACGCCAAATGCCTGCTCCCGTTCATCCAGCAGCCATGCGGATAAGATCACACCAAACACCGGATTCATAAATCCGAACACCGCCACCTTCGATACCGGATTGTATTTTAAGAGCAGTCCCCAGAGCGAGTAGGCAACTGCGGACACAAACGCCAGATACACAAGAATTCCGATGGCGGATGCCGATACCGCACCCATCCGTCCGCCAAGCAGCAGACCACACAGGATCAAAATGATGCCCCCTGCGATGAACTGATAGCCGGAAAGCATCACCGGATTGTGCTTTGCAGAATACCGCTTCAGGAACACGGATGAAAATGCATAGGCAATCGTTGACAACAGGATAAAGCCCTCTCCATTTGCCTGCATATGGAAGTCTACGCCATTTAAGTTAATCAGCACTACACCCGCAAATCCGATCAGACAGCCGATCATCTGTCTGGCATGGATCGTCTCCTGCCGGAACAGACACCCCGATACAAGGATTGCGACAAACACATTGACTGCCTCTATGATCGACGCCTTCACGCCGCTTGTATGTGCCAGTCCGATATAGAAGAACATATACTGTGCGACCGTCTGCAGAAGCGACAGCCACAAAATCTTCCCTGCCGCACCCTGCTCTGGTTTCAGGAACCGGCGTTCAAGCATACTTCCAAGCACGATTGCCAGTATGCCCGCAAGCAAAAAACGCATACCCGCAAATAAAATCTGCGATGCCGTATCCAGAGAATTGATCTCCCACAGCTTATAGCCGATCTTGATGCACGGAAATGCACTTCCCCACAGGAAGCAGCAAAGCATGGCACCAAGCCATACTACAACCGGCTTCTGCATCCATTCTGTTTTTTCTTGTTCGTTCTTCATCGTCTATTCTCCATTTTATACCTGCTTATCAATGTCTTATATTTTCAACGATTCCATATTATATATCATTGTTAAACAAATGCCAACCAAAATAAGTTTCCACCAAATCCCAGCCGGCAAGCCTTGATGAATCCTGACTGGATTGGTATAATAACGATATGAGTAACGTAGCAGTCATCGCAGAATTTCATCCATACCACAACGGACATCACTATCTCTTCGAGGAAGCGATGTCTCTTTCGCATGCCGACCACGCGATTGCGCTGATGAGCGGAAATTTCTTGCAGCGTGGCAGTATCGCCCTGTGGGACAAATACACACGCGCGGAAATGGCAGTTGCGGATGGATTTGACCTGTGCTTAGAGCTTCCGTTTGTATATGCGACGGGAAGTGCTGGAGATTTTGCAGATGGTGCTGTCGCAATCTTAAAGAACCTTCAGGCGATTAACTATCTGGCGTTTGGCGTCGAACAGGCAGAACCGGAAGTGTTTGAACAGGTTGCAGAGGTTCTGACGAAAGAACCAGAGAACTATCAGCTTGCCTTAAAGCAGGCTTTAAAAACCGGAGTCTCCTACCCGAAAGCGAGACAGACAGCAATCGCTGCGATCTGCGGAGATTCGGCAGCAGATCTTCTTAAGACACCGAACAATACGCTCGCACTCTCCTATCTGTGTGCGATCCGGAAGCTGCAGGCGGATATCAAACCGATCTTTATCAAACGAATCGCGAACGACTACCATGATACCGATCTGCAGGCGCAGATCAGCTCGGCAACTGCCATCCGGTCAGCCCTTGCCACTGGATCGGACGTTTCGGTACTTGCCGCACAGGTACCAACGACAACCTATTCGCGTATGGGAGCTCCAACACACACCTATCTGTCGGATGCGATGCTGACACCTTTCATACAGGCTTGCAGACTTCGGGTACCGGAGCTGTCAGATATCTGTGATATCTCCCCGGCACTTGCGGATAAACTACAGCATGCCCCATATCCAATCGACTATGAAACACTTGTTGAACAATTAAAAACGAAGGATATCACAAGGAGCCGCATTGCCCGGGCACTCCTGCATCTGCTGCTTAGCTATACTGAGTCTGACCGGCAGAAATTTATCGGATCCGGTTATGCATATTATGCCAATATCCTAGCTCTGAAGAAGGATTCCAGCGGACTTATCCGTCAGTTACACGAGGCATCTGAAATTCCGGTCATCACGAAGAAAGCAGATTTTGACTCCGTGCTTTCTGCCTACCCTGCCACTCTCGCCGGACCCTCACGTACCATGTGGCAGTATGATCTACGTGCGACAGAGCTTTACAACTGCATCTACTATAATCATTACGGTGTCACACTTCCGAACGATTATACAAGAAAACTCCCCGTTCTATAATGCCGCTGTATGACATTTCACACATATTTCCTTCCTGTTTGGTTCTATGTGATATATCGTGTTCATACATTTAATTATGGAAGTTTAGGGAGTTTTTCTATGCTTTTTTGTCTGATTATTTTTCTTCTGACACTGATTTTGGAAAATCAGGTCGTAGTCACCGGGGCACGTGCAGGACTTATGCTCTGGTTTCACGATGTTTTGCCCCTGCTTCTTCCTTTTATGCTCTTATCAAACCTCTTTGTCCTCAAAATCCGCACCAAAAAAACAGGGGCCGCCTATGCGATTCCTGTCTTATTCCTGCTTGGACTTCTATGTGGCTATCCGCTCGGTGCGAAGATGGCTTCCGACTTCACGAAGGAGGGCTATATCAAGCCATCCACCGCTACCATATTGCTCCCACTGTGCAATAATATCAGCCCGATGTTTCTGTCTGGCTATATCGGTCACATTGTATTAAAGGATCAGTTTCCATTCTGGTTCCTGCTTGCGGTTCTCTATGTGCCATATGTGCTTGTCACATGTATCGCTTTCGTCCTTTTCCGTGCATTTGGGAAACATAAACCTACATGTTCATCATCCAATATACATACCTTACATCATACTGCATCGAAAGAAGTTGCTGTTACCGGTCACTCATCAACCCCGTCCAGGCATACATCCAAATATTCAAAGGAAACTATATCACAACAAGCCACATCCACACAGGCAAACGATCTGCTGTTACAATCCGTCATCCAAATTACCTATGTCGGTTTATACATCATGATCTGTTCCATCCTGTTTGCGCTTGTCTGTGCCATCCCGAACCTGTCATCGACCGTATCAACCGTCTTATGCGGCATACTTGAAATTACCCAGGGAAGCACGGTACTTGCTGCAAGCACATTTTTACCTGAAATCAAAACAGCCCTGATCCTTGCGTGTACCTCGTTTGGCGGCATCTCTACCTTTCTCCAAACAATCCAGGTCACGAAGCAATCCGGGCTGTCCATGATTTATTATTTCGTTATCAAATGTATCTGTGGATGTATGACTGGTTTTGCCATGTATCTCTTATTCATCTAAGAAATCATCGAAATCATCGTCATCATCCTCGTCCGCGTCACGCTCGCCATATACATCGACATCATCCTCGTCCTCATCTGGCTTTTCCTCATCTTCAGCAGCTTCCTCCTGATAGCTTGGAGCTGGCTGTGGTGCCGGAGCTGGAGCTGGTTCATTTGAGAATGCACTGTCAAGATCATCCGTCTCTTCATAAGACATGTTCGAAGAAGCTGTAAACATATTGATGTTTGTATCCATCTCTGTCATATTTGTCTCGATCACATAGGTATCGTTCTCCAGGGACTCGATCAGTACACGATAATTCTCTTTCTCCATATCATGAATCTTCTGGAAGATATCACGCATCTCTGTAAGCTTATCCTTTGTATAATACATTGCACCCAGACGGATTTCATTTGCTTCCTCAGAAGCCTGATCTACGATCTGCTGAGCCTGATTCCTGGCATTCTCCAGAATCTCCTCTGCACGAATATTGGCAAGTCGTGTAATCTCATTTTGCTCGATCATACGATTTGCTTCATTGACTGACTCTGTAATAATTGCATCGGAACGTGTTCTTGCATCGGCAAGAATCATCTCCTTGTTACGCATAATCTTCTTACAACGCTCGATCTCTCCCGGAAGCTTTAACTCTAATTCGTCTAGCATAGAGAGAAGCTCTGGCTTCTGTACTGAAATCTTTGTCTGTGACAATGGCATTGGCTTACAGTTTTCAATATATACTTTGATCTCCTCGATCATACTTTCAACGCCTTTTTTACCCATCTTAAGAATCCTCCTATGACCTCTTTATATCCAATTCATTCATTCGCTCGATTAATTTGGGAATAATGCACGCGGGAACAAATTCAGTCAGGTCAACACCATACCTTGCATATTCCTTTACCACGCTTGAACTCAGGTAAGAGTACTGCGTGCTTGTCGATAAAAACACAGTATCGACATCCTTGGCAACCATACGGTTGCTCTGTGCCATCTGCATCTCCAGATCAAAATCTGTCAGGGCACGAAGTCCCCGGATGATCACATTCGTATGCTTCTGACGGACAAAATCCACCAGCAAGCCGTCAAACGATTCTACTGTCACGTTATCAATCTCGGAAACTACATCTTTCAACATATTAACACGTTCTTCCAAAGAAAACAATGGTTTTTTCGATGTATTATTCAAAACTCCGACAATTACATGGTCGAATATCGCCGCAGATCTGCGAATGATATCCAAATGTCCAAGCGTAACCGGATCAAAGCTGCCCGGATAAACTGCTATACTCATACATTCTCCTTCTGCATTAAAAAGACATGCTTATTCGTCTTATAATGCTTATCCTTTGTTATTTCAAATCCAAGTGCATCTACATAGGAGAAATCCTCATCCAATGCAGCTTCTACCACAATCAGTGTGTCCACCGTAAACTTCTTTTGGGAAAGCACCTCCAATACTCTGCGCTCTAATCCTTTGCTGTATGGAGGATCCATAAAGATCACATCATAATCAATCTCCGGCAAAGATGATACAAAGCTTACCGCATCGAATTTCCTCACCTGTGCTTTGTCTGCGAGCTTTGTGAATTTCAGATTATCCTCGATACATGCGGCTGCATTTTTTGCCTGTTCCACAAAGGTACAGCTCTCTGCACCACGGGATAATGCCTCAATACCAATCCCGCCGCTTCCGGCAAATAAATCTAAGAATTTTGCCTGCGGAACATATCCGGTCAGCATATTAAATAATGTCTCTTTAATCCGGTCTGTCGTCGGCCGCGTCTCCAGACCTTCTATTGTTTTTAACGGCAGACTTCGCGCCGTACCAGCTATTACACGCATATTTTTCTTTCCTTTTACAAATTATTTTAGAATACCTGGACTATATGCCATGTTCATCCTGATCAGTTTTCTCCATGCATCTGCTTCTTGAGCCATTTTCCTGTCTCAGAATAGTCATCATCCGTCCAGCCGGACGTTTTCATACAGGAAGAATCAATCAACGAAGACGTCTCCGCCTTGTTCGATAAATTCCATGCTGCATAGGACAGATTATCAGCATCAATCAGATCGAACCATTTTGCCGCCTGATCGTAATCAATTGCTCCATTTCCGGATGCATCGCAGATGGAAAACTCACTGACAAATATCGGCAGTCCTTTGGAAAGTGCCGTTGTCACTTTGTTACGGATATTATCCGTATGCGTTGCCGCATAGAAATGTACTGCATACATGATGTTGTCATACCCGGTAATCGGATCGTCTGCCGCAATGTCAACATCCTGTGACCATGTCGGTGTACCAACAATGATCAGTGCATCCTTCGCATTCTTACGTATGATCGGGATGACCTCTTCCGCATAGGACTTTACATCTGCCCAAGTCGTTCCGCCGTTTGGCTCGTTACAGATCTCATAGATTACATTGTCATAATCTTTATACAAGGCAGACATCTCCTCGAAGAAAGCCTTCGCCTCTTCCTTGTAGGTCTGTGGATTCTGGTCGCCTAATACATGCCAGTCAATAATGACATACATGCCAAGATTCGTTGCCGCATCCACACCGGTTTTCACCAGTTCCTTTAACTGCTGTTTATCACCACCGGTACAATATCCGTTATCCTCGCCGGAATACATCGCGATACGGATCAGATTGGCTCCCATATCATCACGCAGGCTTTTGAACGCATCCTGATTCACATATTCCGGGAACCAGGCGATACCATGTGTGCTGACACCCTTTAACTGATATTTATCTCCATTTTTATCAACAATATCCGTGCCCTTCAACGTAAGCTTGCCGTGATTATCAACAGGGGTTCCACTCTCTGGCTCTGTCTTCTCCTTCGGCTTTGTCTCTTCCTTCGCCTCGGTAGTTTCTGTCGTAGACGATTCGCTGCTTCCTTTGTATTCTTTTCCATCTACATACAGCACGGCGCTATCACAGATGGCCTTCAGATCTGCCTGTGAAGGCACAGTTACAATGACGCCGATATCCTTCAGATTGCCGTTTGCTGGAACCTCTGCATTGTAATCCACACACTTTACCGATAATGTCGTTCCATCCAGCTTGAATGTTCCATTCCATGAGCTATCTAATGTCGTCTTATCCGGCACCGTCATCCGAATCTCCCAGTTTTTCAGTGCACCGCTTGTCTTGTTCGTGATCGTTGAATCGAGCTGTCCGCTGTATCCGTTTGCACTCTCCCACGAATTGCTGTTGGTCACTTTGACAAAACAATCCTGTGTCGCCTGTGCCTCCGTCGTTGCCGCTTCTGTCATCAGAGCTTCCGTCGCATCCGATGCCATTTCCGGTACTGCCTCTGTCTCCGTCTGTATTTTCTCCTCGGAGATTACCTTCTCAACATCATCCTTCGGCTTTCTGCGTACCAATACAACAATCAATACGGCAATCACTGCTACCAGCACAGCAATCACTGCAATCCATACCTTGTTATTATTTTTCTTCATTTTACCTGTTCCCTTCCCCTGTAACCCTCTTACTTTGTACGTTTTTCCTGTATCCAGATATATAACCGGTGCAGGTCAACCTCATCGTATGCCTGTCCTCTGGCACGCTCCGACTCAATCTGATATTTCTTCTTATTTGTCTTGATCACAAGCAGATACGCGAGATTCGTCTTGCTTGTCTGTCCGAGTGTGATTGGCTTGATGTCCACACTTTTGATATCATCCATTGCAATCTCAATATGACGCTTCTTATCATGATATGTCAGTGTTCCATCCTCGATTGCCGCGATTCCTTCGCCTTCAAACCGCTCCCATTTGTCGCTTAATACGAGCACAAATACAATAATACACAGAAGCAATGCCGCAACACTTACCATATTCGAGACAAGTGCTGCTTCGATGAGCTTCGAACATACGGTAGATACCAGTCCAAATACAACAATACATCCAACTAAAGTGAAGAAGATAGCTCTTCTCCAGCGTGTAATATACCCTACTTTAACTTTCATGTTATTCCTCTTATCTTATTTAATCAAACACGTGCCTATTATATGCTTTTTTGCCCTGTTCGGCAACCGTTTTCTAAGCAATATCAGCGTTTTTGCATAATTTTGCATTCATAACAGCATCTACATCCGGATTTCTACAGCACAGTCTCAGAGATTCCACCACGGTTTCTGCGGACCGGCTGTATCGTCTTACCGTATTCTTTCAGCATATCCTGTGCAAGCTGTAGCATATCCGCATGATTATAGATATCCGCAAGTTCAAACAATGCATCGCCGCTCTGCCGGATTCCGAAGAAATCTCCCGGACCACGTAACTTCAAATCCTCGCTTGCGATAAAGAATCCATCGTTGGAATTCTCCAGCACACGCAGACGTTCCATCGACTCTTCCGATTCTTTTCCATTGATAAAGATACAGTATGACTGCTTCTTTCCTCGTCCGACTCTCCCCCGCAGCTGGTGCAGCTGTGCAAGACCGAACCGCTCTGCATTTTCCACCATCATGACGGTTGCGTTCGGGTTATTGACACCGACCTCGATAACCGTTGTCGATACAAGCACGTCAATCTCCCCATCGGAAAACCGTTTCATAATCTCATTTTTCTCTTCTGCCCGCATCTGCCCGTGCAGCATCTCAATCCGCGTGCCGGCAGGCAGGTTCGCCCGCATCGTATCCACATATTCCGTGACATTCGTCACATCAAGCGTCTCGCTTTCTTCCACCATCGGACAGACAACATAGACCTGACTGTGCTCGGCGATCTGCCCGGCGATAAACTGATACGCTGTCTGCCGGTAATTCGTGCCAACCACACAGTTTTTAATTGGCTTTCTGCCCTTCGGAAGCTCTTTGATAATCGAGATATCCATATCTGCATATAAAATGATAGCTAACGTTCGTGGAATCGGTGTTGCAGACATGACAAGTGTATGCACGCCATAGCCCTTGTCCGATAATTTCTTTCGCTGGTTCACACCGAAGCGATGCTGTTCATCCGTCACAACCAATGCCAGATCTTTGAATTCCACCTTATCTTCCAGCAGCGCGTGTGTACCGATCACAATATCAACTCCACCCTGCTTTATCGCTTCATAGATTCTTCGTTTCTCCTTTAATGGTGTCGAACCGACGAGACACGCCGTACAGATATCATACTTCGCAAACTGCTCTGACAGTTCCTCGTAATGTTGTCTCGCAAGCACCTCGGTCGGTGCCATGAGCGCCCCCTGATACCCTGCCTTTGCACAGGCAAGCAGCGATGCCGCAGCAACGACCGTCTTTCCGGAACCGACATCCCCCTGGATCAGCCGGTTCATCACACCATCTCCTCCCATATCAGCGAGGATATCCTCGATTGCCTGCTGCTGTCCTTTCGTAAGCGAAAATGGAAGCTCTGATATGTAATCCGCGACTGCCTTTCCCTGCACGATCTTATGTAGATTCTCCTGCAGCTGCGTCGTCTTCTTCATGGATGCCATGTCATAGAGGAACTGATAAAACTCATCAAAGGCAAGCCTGCGGATCGCATTTTTCAAGACTGCCTGATTCATCGGGAAATGAATGTTCTCATACGCTTCTGATAGTTCCATCAGACTATGCTCTGTCCGCACTTTCTCCGGCACATAATCTTCCATCTGGCAGATCAGCTCGCGTGTTGCCATGATGGCTTTCTGAAAGGTTTTATTCGAAAGCCCACTCGTAAGCGGATAGACCGGCTGCATCTCCTGCTGCATTCCGGTATACACCGGAAGCTTATAATATTCTGCCTGCTCCATAACACGCATGCCATTTTTTACTTTGACTGTTCCAACGAAAATATATGAATCACCCTTGTGGAACACATTTCTTAAAAATGGCTGGTTGAACCATGTCATATGCATCGTCATATCGCCGTCACTGACCGTCAGGATCGTAAGCTTTAAGCTCCGCACCTGTTTAACCGTCACATAGGAGGTGATCATCGCCCGGATCGCGTGTCGTTCTCCAACCGCTGCATCCCGAATGTATACCGGCTCCTCGTAGCTTAGATAATTACGCGGATACGTATGAAGCAGATCATCGATTGTGAAGATTCCAAGCCGTGCAAAGCTTTCCGCCGTTTTCTCTCCAATACCTTTAATTGTCTTTATACTGTCTTCTTTTCTCATACTTTTCTTTCAATCTTCTATTTGTTTTTGCTCAAATAACTATATTCATTATAACGAAACTGCAAATATATTTCTACTCTTCCCATAGAAAAATCCTGACAAAACACGCTCGTTCTGTCAGGATTTATCCCTGGAATTGCAGTCCGGCAATTCCCTTTATTCATTTATTCCAATGACAAAATATAATAATAGATTGGCTGTCCACCTGCATGGGTTTCCACTTCAAAGTCCGGATATGCAGCCTGTACAGCTTCTACCAGTGCATCTGCTTTTTCCTCCTCGACATCACTTCCGTAATAGATGCTCAGAAGCTCGGAATCCTCATCTGCCATCGCACCGATCAGATCCTTCACAACCTCTGTGATGTTCTGTCCGACCGCCTGGATGCCAACATCATCAATACCCATATAATCGCCGGTTTTGATCTCCTTGCCATCGATCGACGTATCACGCACAGCATAGGTAACCTGTCCACTCTTCACTGCGGTAATTGCATCCTCCATGCCAGCCTGATTTGCCTCTGCGTTTGCTGACTCATCAAAGGAGATAAGCGCACTGATTCCCTGCGGAATCGTCTTCGTCGGAATGACAATGACCTTCTTCTCTTCTTCAATCTCTGCTGCCTGATTGGCTGCTAAGATAATATTCTTATTGTTCGGGAATACAAATACGGTTTCTGCATTTACCTTAGAGATTGCATCTAAGACATCCTCCGTACTTGGATTCATTGTCTGTCCACCTTCGATGATATGATCCACGCCGAGATCCCTGAAAATATCATTTAAGCCTTCTCCAACAGACACTGCAACAAAACCAAACGGCTTCTTCGGCTCATCCTTCTTTGCTTCCTTTGCTGCTTCCTGCTCGGCTGCCTTCTTGCGGTCCTGCTCGTGGATGACCTTTTCTTTATGCTCCTCACGCATATTGTCTATCTTCATGCTTGTAAGGGAACCATACTCCAGACCTTTTTCAAAGGCAAGTCCCGGATGGTTCGTATGCACGTGTACCTTCACGATCTCATCATCGGATACAACAACAAGCGAATCACCGATCGAGGTTAAGAACTCCTTGAACTTCGCTTCCGTCTCTGCATTGTATTCCTTCTCAAGCATAATGATAAACTCTGTGCAGTAACCATATTTGATATGGGATGTATCAATCTCTTCGGAAGACATCGTCTGCGCCTTTGCCACACCACCGGATGTTGCCGGCTTGCTAATCTCTGCTTTTCCTGTCAGACCATTGTAAGCGCCTGTCAGAAACTCCATAAGTCCCTGTCCACCGGAATCAACGACACCTGCTTCTTTCAGTACCGGAAGCAGCTCTGGCGTCTGCTTTAATACCTCATTACCATGATCGAGAATCTCCTGTCCCAGTGTCTCGAAATCCATATCCATCTCAGAAAGCTCCACAGCCTTCTCTGCAACGCCCTTTGCCACAGTCAGGATCGTACCTTCCTTCGGCTTCATAACTGCCTTATATGCCGTCTCTACTGCTCGTACGAAACCATCTGCAAGTACCGATACTGTAATCTGCTTCTTCCCTTTGATTTCCTTGCAGAAACCACGCAGAAGCTGCGATAAGATAACTCCGGAATTTCCTCTTGCGCCTCGCAGGGATCCGCTTGAAATTGTCTTGGATAGCTCATCCATAGACGGATTCTCAAGTGTACTTACCTCTCTGGCAGCCGCCATGATCGTAAGCGACATATTGGAGCCTGTATCACCATCTGGTACCGGGAATACATTCAATTCATTGATATAATCTTTATTTCTCTCTAAGTTGTATGCGCCAGCAATAAATGCTTTCTGTAACAACTGGGCATCAATTACCTTTGTAGCCACTTTGTCTGTCCTCCTGATCTATATGTGTTATTAATCATTAATCTATCACACGAACGCCTTCAACATAGATGTTGATTGCCTTCACCTTCATGCCTGTCATTTCCTCAATAGAATACTGAACGGTACTGATCAGATTATCGCATACCGTCGAAATGCTGACACCATATGCCACGATAATATGAAAATCAATAGACAGCTCGTTGTTTTCACCAATCACTACATTGACACCCTTGCTGATACTGTCACCCTTCAAAAGCTTTGCAATTCCATCCTTCATACTGATGGTTGCCATACCAACGATACCGAAGCACTCCAACGCGGCATGTCCGGCATACTGGGCAATTACTTCATTTTCTATAATGATTTCACCGTTTTCATTCGATAAATAACCCTTCATGCGTTTACCTCCGTTTCCGTGATAAGCCGGACTGATTCCGGCTGTTTAAAGTCATATAGCGCTATTATACCCTTTTTAACAGGATTTAGCAACTTTTACCTGCTATGCAATTCCATAAATTTGTCATATCTGCGCATCTTGTCTCTGATTAGCGGTCGTCAAATGCACCGCATAAATGCGTGCATTTTCCTCGTCGCCATAACATAAAAAAAACAGCATATCAATATGCTGTTTTTTTACCATCTGCTTAGGCTCTCTCAACCTTACCAGACTTCAAGCACTGTGTGCAAACATAAATCTTCTTAGGAGTACCGTTAACTACTGCCTTCACAGACTTGATGTTTGATTTCCACATTCTGTTTGATCTTCTATGAGAATGGCTCACATTGTTACCGAAATGAGCTCCTTTTTCACAAATACTACACTTTGCCACCGTTAGCACCTCCTTGACAAATATTAAGCCCTGCCTGCATAATTCTCTTTGCGGGCTCACAACATAGGCTATTTTACCAAATAACTTTTCAATATGCAAGAAAAATTTTCATATTTTTTGATTTTTTTTGAAAAAGTTTCTTTTTGCCCTATTTTATCATAGATAACTGGATCCGGTGCTTGTCAAGATCCACACTCATCACCGTCACATCCACGATATCTCCGACCGACACGACCTCCAGCGGATGCTTGATGTACTTGTCCGACATCCGGGAAATATGCACAAGTCCGTCTTGATGCACACCGATATCGACAAATGCACCAAAGTCGATGACATTTCGTACCGTTCCTTTGAGTTCCATACCAGGCTTTAAATCCTTCATCTCAAGCACATCACTTCGAAGAATCGGCTTTGGCATCTCCTCTCGTGGATCTCTGCCCGGCTTTTCAAGCTCTTTTACAATGTCCACAAGTGTCGGTTCCCCGATTCCAAGTTCTTCTGCAAGCCTCTTCGTATCCTTTGTCTTCTTGCTGATACCCTTCATGCCACCATGCTTGATATCATCCTCCGATACACCGATTTTCTCCATCAAAGCCTTGGTTGCCTCATAGCTTTCCGGATGAACGCTCGTCGCATCTAACGCCTCGCTTCCGCCATGGATACGCAGGAAGCCTGCACACTGTTCGTATGCCTTTGGTCCAAGCTTCGGCACTTTGAGAAGCTCCTTCCGGTTCTTGAAGCTACCGTTTTCTTCCCGGTATGACACGATAGATTTTGCCAGTGTCTTATTGATACCGGACACATACGAAAGCAACGCCGGACTGGCTGTATTCAGATCAATTCCAACCGAGTTTACACAATCCTCGACTACAATGTTGAGCGCATTGCCAAGATTCTTCTGGTTCATATCATGCTGATACTGTCCGACACCAATGGATTTCGGATCAATCTTTACAAGCTCTGCTAACGGATCCTGGATTCTTCTTGCGATACTTGCCGCACTTCTCTGCCACTCATCAAAATCCGGAAATTCCTCCGTTGCTTCCTTGCTGGCTGAATAGATGGATGCACCTGCCTCATCTGTGATGACATATTTTAAGTCCACATTCAGTTCTTTCATCAGCTCGACGATCATCGCCTCAGATTCCCGGCTGGCAGTACCATTTCCGAGGGAAATAAGTGTTACATGATATTTTGCAATCAGCTTCTTCAATACCTGCTTTGCCGCATCATAGTTTTTCTGTCCCTTCGTCGGATAGATGATGACCGTATCAAGTACCTTGCCGGTCTCGTCGACGACAGCAAGCTTGCTTCCATGTGCAAATCCTGGATCCCAGCCAAGCACAACCTGCCCGGAGATCGGTGGCTGCATCAGAAGCTGATGGAGGTTCTTGCCGAATACACCGATTGCGCCCTCCTCTGCCTTCTCAGTCAGTTCATTTCGTATCTCACGTTCGATGGATGGCGCAATCAGACGATCATAGCTGTCTGTGATTGCTTCATAGAGATAGCTTGCACTGTCATGTTTCATATTCTTAATAATCCGCTTTACAAGCCAGAGCAGAATATCCTGTCTCGGTGCCTCTATCTTCACCGTCAAAAACTTCTCTGCCTCCCCGCGGTTGATTGCTAAAATCCGGTGTCCAACCAGCTTTTTGATTGGCTCTGAGAAATCATAATACATTTCATAGACCGAATCTGCTTCCTCATCCTTTGCCTTTGCTATAAGACTTCCGCTCTCCTTCGTCATCACACGAAGCTTCGTCCGGTAATCGGCATCATCTGCATAGACCTCTGCAAGAATATCCTTGGCTCCGTCGATGGCATCCTGCACGCTTTCCACGCCCTTTTCTGCATCGACAAAGGCTGATGCCTCTTCCTCAATCGTTTTTTTCGTCTCCTGTGCACGTAAAATCTCTGCAAGTGGCTCTAAGCCCTTCTCCTTGGCGATTGTCGCTCTTGTCCGGCGCTTCGGACGATATGGTCGATACAGATCCTCTAATGCCACCATTGTCATGGCTGCCTCGATCTGCTTTTTCAATTCCTCCGTCAGCTTACCCTGCTCTTCGATTGTTGCAAGCACAGACGCTTTCTTCTCCTCTAAGTTACGCAGATACACAAGCCGCTCGGACAACGCACGTAACTGCTCATCATTTAAGGAGCCTGTCACTTCCTTCCGGTATCTGGCGATAAACGGAATCGTTGCACCCTCGTCAATCAGTTCAACCGACTTTTCTACCTGCCCTTTCTTAATCTGCAATTCATCTGCGATTACCTGTAATATATCCATGTTGTCTCTCCTGTTATTCCTTATAAAATTCGGGGATGAAGCTTTCCTTTGCCACTTCTCCCTCTTGATAAAACGCCTGCTCCACACCTAAGTTCACTGCATAATCGAGCAGCTTGCGATACGATTTCCGACGGACTTTATCAGCAAGCTCCGGAAACCTTGCTCCGATATCACCAACCGGCGTATATTGACTCATCATACTGATGTAGATATGATTTCCATACGTCTCATAAAGATATCGTACAATCTTCTCTGCTTCTAACAGATGCTTTGGCAGTAACATATGGCGTACGATTACGCCCCGCAGGATATACGCATCCTCAGTATCAAAGACGACTTTGCCACACTGGCGCACCATCTCTGCAATCGCAGCCTTCGCTACCTCCGGATAATCCGGTGCATGGGAATACCTCGCTGCCGTATCCGCATCCATATATTTCATGTCCGGCAGATAGACATCCACCAGCCCATCTAACATGCGCAGGGCTTCCACCTGCACATAACTGCTTGTATTATAGATAAATGGCAGGGAAAAGCCCTGCTCCTTTGCCTGCCGGATCGCTTGCGCCACCTGCGGGATAAAATGATCGGCAGTCACAAGATTGATATTCGCTGCGCCCTGTGCTTCTAAATCATAAAATATCTGCACAAGCATCTCCACCGTAATCGGTTTTCCTGTGCCACCATCCGAAATTGCATAATTCTGACAATACACGCAGTGAAGCGGGCATCCGGTAAAAAATACCGCACCGGAGCCTTTCTCTCCGGAAATACACGGTTCCTCCCACATATGCAGTGCCGCCCGTCCGATCCGCATGGTTGCAGACTCTCCACAGACACCGATCTCGCCGTCTGCACGGTTTTTCTTACAATTCCGCGGGCAAAGTGTGCAGGCTGACAGCTCCGTTGCTTCGTTCATATTCTTCCTCTGACTGTTATCTATACTATTAACCGTTTCTCTCATGTTCTCTGTGCATTTCCTGTCTGTGCGGCCGTTCAATCGTAATATACCACTTCACCACAGACGTTCCAATAATCACCACATACCCAATCACGCTCAGATAATCAGGAATCTGGTCTAAGAATAAAAATCCCCATAGCGCGGTAAAAAGCACGATAGAGAAATCATAGACCGAAATCTCTTTTGCCGGCGCATAGGAATATGCCTTTGTGATAAAGATCTGGCCTCCCGCTGCCGAAACTCCTGTACAAATCAGAAACAGCCACTGAAGTCCGCTCATGGGCTGATAATGAAATACAAAAAACGGCAGTGTCACAACACAGGAAAAGGCGGAGAAAAACAATACGATAATCATACTATTTTCTCCACGTTGTCCAAGCTTTCTCACAAACGTATATGCAAAACCCGCACCAAATCCTCCGAATGCGCCGATCAGCGCCGGAACAACTTCCATGCTCATCGTCGGTTTTACCACAAGCAGCATTCCGACAAATGCAGCTGCCACCGTCACCCAGTCCAGCTTACTTGCAACCTCCTTCAGCACGAAAAACGAACAGATAATTGCAAAAAACGGGGATAATTTATTGAGCATCGAAGCATCTGATATCGGAATGTGGTCAATCGCATAAAAATTACAGATCAATCCGCACGTGCCTCCGATGGCACGACACAGCAGATACTTCAGATTTCCCTTTCCAATCCGAAACGGCTGATGTGCCTTTACCAACGCAGCGATTGCTATAAGCATCGCCACCAGATTCCGGAAGAAGCATTTCTGCATCGTCGGCACATCTCCGGCTAACCGGATAAATAAGCTCATAAGAGAAAAGCAAAATGCAGATAACACAATGCAGACAATTCCCTTTTTACTTTTTTCCACGTTGCTCACTTCCTGTCTTATTCATCCACTTACAATATTAACGGCAATATACAATTTCTACATCTTCGATTGCCTTTGCAATCAGACTCTCGACCTTTCCGACAAGCGCCTTCTCAGACTCTAAAATCTGTTCCATCTTCGGTTTTGTCACCGGATGCTGTGCCACAAAGGTTGTACAGCAATCCTCATATGGAAGAATGGACGTCTCATACGTTCCGATCTTTTCTGAGATATCAATAATCTCCTGCTTATCCATACCAATACATGGACGGAATACCGGAAGCCTGTCGATTGCACTGTCAATCACAAGCAGACTCTGTGTCGTCTGGCTCGATACCTGTCCGATACTCTCTCCGGTAATCAGACACTGGCAGTCTTCTTTCAATGCAATCTCCTGCGCAATCTGATACATGATCCGCTTCATGATGATCGTCAGTTCATCATGCGGACAATTGTCGTAGATAGCGAGCTGCACATCGGTAAACGGTACCACATGGAGTTTGATCACGCCTGAATACTTCGACACAATCTTCGCAAGATCAATTACCTTCGTCCGCGCCTGCTCGCTTGTAAATGGTGGTGCATGGAAATACACCGCTTCAATCTCTACACCACGCTTGGCGATCATATATGCCGCAACCGGGCTGTCGATACCACCAGACAACAGTGTCATGCCCTTTCCATTCGTGCCGACCGGAAGTCCGCCCGGTCCCGGAATGATCTGGGAATAAATATATGTGACATTTCTCACTTCCACATTGATAAATACATCCGGCTTATGAATGTCGACCGTCATATCCGGATAAGCATCTAACAGATCGGCTCCAAGATCGCAGTTTAACTCCATCGAAGTCTTTGGAAATGTCTTATTATTTCTTCTTGCATTTACCTTGAATGTAAAATGCTTGTCATGATACTCCTCTGCCACATGTGCAACCACTGCCGCAGAGATTGCCTCATAGCTTAACTCCTCCACGACCTTGACCGGGCAGACGCCGACAATACCAAAGATCGTTGTGAGCACCTTCATGACATCCTCGTAATCATAGTCCGAAAATGCTTCCACAAAAATACGTCCATATTCCCGGCGCACTTCAAACTTTCCAAGCGGTTTTAAACGTGCACGCATACGCTTGCACATGATTTCCTCGAAGACGTACCGGTTCTTTCCCTTGGTACCAATCTCCGCATATTTGATTAAAAACATCTTATACTGCATTTATAATCCTCATTTCTTATACTCTATTGCTTTCTTCCATCGCTCCACTATAGCAGAACCAGCATGAAATAGCAATTATTTCCTCCTTGTATAACGTCGCAACATTGGAAGTGTCTCCTTTAACACTGCCACACAATAATCTACTTCTTCCTTCGTGTTCCATTCACAGAAGCTGAACCGGAGTGTCGATTCTAACTGTTCCTGTGACAGTCCGATTGCCGTCAGAACATGGCTTACCTGTGGTTTATTTGAGGAGCACGCCGAACCTGCTGATACATAGATTCCCTTGTCACCGATTGCACGCATCAATACCGCTGCCCGTACGCCCTCAAAGCTGATACTCGCAATATGTGGTGCCTCACCCGAATGATCATAGACTCCCTCGATCTTCGTTACTTCCGATACAAGATAATCGCGTACTTCTCGTATATGCTGCATCTTCGCTTCATGATCCGTATAGATCATCTCTGCGGCAAGTCCCATACCTGCGATGCCCGGCAGGTTCTCCGTACCGGAACGCATGAAATTCTGCTGCCCGCCTCCATAAATGATCGGGCGGATCAACGTCTTATCCTTGATATACAGTGCCCCGCTGCCCTTCGGTCCGTGGATCTTATGACCGCTCACCGAAAGCAGATCTACGCCAAGCTGCTTCGGTGTAAATTTTAATTTGCCATATGCCTGCACCGCATCCACATGTACAAGTGTCTGCGGATTGTGTGCCTTCACAAGCTTTACCAGTTCCTCGACCGGCTGGATGCTTCCGATCTCATTATTTACATACATGCAGCTGACGAGTATCGTATCGTCCCGCAGGAGCTTCGACAGGCTGTCCAGATCAACCTTTCCATCCGAACCAACTTCCAGGAAGCTTACCTCAAAGCCTTCCTTATGCAAAAACTCCACCGTGGAAAGAACCGATGCATGTTCGATTGGTGTCGTGATAATATGCTTCCCAGCACGGCGATGTGCCAGAGCTGCACCAATCAAAGCGAGGTTATTCGCCTCTGTACCGCCAGATGTAAATACGATCTCCTTCGGCTGACATTTGAGTGTCTTTGCTACCTGTTCGGTCGCAGTGCGCTCATAGTCTTTCGCCGTCAATCCTTTCTTGTGCTGGGACGATGGATTTCCATAATCCACGTCCAGCAATGTCATCATCAGTTCCTTTACCTCTGGAAACACAGCTGTTGTTGCTGCATTATCAAAATAACATTCCATATTTTTTCCTTCTATCAATCTATGCTATAAAAATTTCTTATATCTCTACTGCTCCATCTGAAACATCAAAATGGACAAAATTGCAAGTCCAGCAGTCTCTGTACGTAAAATCCGGTTTCCGAGTGTCAGAATCTTCGCGCCGGCTTCCTTTGCTGCATCAATTTCTTCCTTGGCAAATCCACCCTCCGGACCTATAAAAATCCCGATCTTAGAACCCTCCGGAAGCTCTGCCGCCTGTGCAATCACCGTTCTTGCATACGTGATTCCTTCTGCACTTTCATACGGAACCAACAACGCATCAAATGTTTTTGCATACTGCAAAGCCTCTCCATATGTCATAAAATCCAAAATTTCCGGAATCACACCACGTCCCGATTGTTTTGCTGCGGATTCCGCAATCATCTGATAGCGTTCTCTTTTTTTGTCTTTTTTCTTTTCCTCCAGCTTCACTACCGTTCGTTTCATCATCACAGGGGCAATCTGCGCAGCCCCGAGCTCCACGGCTTTCTGTATAATGAATTCCATTTTGTCGGACTTTGGCATTCCCTGAAACAACGTAATCTTACATGGAAGTTCCGCCGCGTTCTGATTAATATCAACAATTTCCGCATATACATGCTCTTTATCCAGCTCTGCTATCTGGCACACATATTCCTTTCCATCTCCATCACATATAGTGATGCTGTCGCCAATAGACAGGCGAAGTACGTTTTTTATATGATTGACATCTTCACCGGTAATTGTAATGCCTGTCTGTGCATCTCTGCAGCCTTCCACATAAAATCTTGGCATTTCCGTCTACCTCCTTTTCGGTATCACGTTCCCTATCATACCGCATCTGCCACGGTTTTTAAAGATTTTTTTCTTTTTGATTATTGTGTCTCCGTCAAACAGGCTGTCTGCTTTTCTGTTTCTTCTGAAAATTTTACCTTTGTTTCTGCAATCCGTTCTGCTTCTATGCACAATGGACACCGTGTGTATTTGTCATTCTCGTAATAATGCTTACCCTTGTCACATTTTATAATCATACCTGTTTTCCTTATCCCAATCGAAGCTCCTGTGATGCATCACAGATCCAGACGCGATTCCCCGCATATGCTTCTTTCTTATTTCCCTTTCCGATTCGTGTTCCTTCTACATACACACCGTTCTTTGAACAATCCTCAATCTCATAATTCCCGTTTTCCAAACGCTGGATCACACAATGTTTCCGGCTTACCGTAGATTTCGTCATGCCGATCTGACAGATAGATAAATCCCTGCCCAGATATAAATGTTCTCCTTTTTTCATACGATATATTACGCCAAGCAATTCCCCTTTTGTTCCAATTACCGCACCGTTATCATCCATATGCAATGCCACACTGCGTGTCACTGTCTGATCTGCATCCTGTCTTTGAAATAAATTTCCAGATTCCGGACAGAACAGCTCCTGCACTTTCCGGTAATATCTCCGGCTTACCGGAAGCCATCGTTCTCCCACTGACACCTCATATCCCTGCAGCCCGGCAATTTTTGATTTCCTGACTAAAAAGCTTTGGTGAATTCGCAAAAAGCCATAGTTTCCGATCTGTTCCTCAATATCTGCAAGTTTCCCATAAAAAGGGATTTCCTCTCTGTCTGTATGAATCAACAGACGTCTTCCATTACTCTCAATATATTGGATATCCGCAAGCAAAACCGTCCGGTATGCCGACTCTGATTTTATTGTGAGCATTTTTCCCTGTCTGTACCCTGCCATATAACGTTGCAGACAAACAGGCAAATCCACGGACATATTTTTCTTTAATATATAGCCCATTGCCTGAACATCATATCCTTCGTAGACGTATTTCGTTTCTTCTGTCACAAAAATAATATCCACATCCAGCTTCTTTTGTCGAATTTTCTTTGCCAGCTGTAATCCATTTTTTGATTGAAACGTTATCTCGAGCAGCAATAAATTAAATGGAACTGTTTCCCTTTCCAGTTCCTGTTCCAGTGTCTCTGCATCCGCATATTCCATGCAGGAAAATTCCTCGTTATAAAATAACACCTTCGTCAAAATCTTGCGAACCGATTCCCGATTCTCTGCATTTTCATCACAAATTCCTATACGTAACATTCTTCTATCCCCGTTGCACAGAGACAAGATGCGTTCTGCGCATCTCGCTCTGATCAGCGTCTGCAAATGCACCGCATAAATGCGTGCATTTTCTCATCACAATAAACAAAAAATCGAGTACTGAGTACCCGATTTATATTTTATCATGTTCCTTTATTTTTTCCAATATTCCTGATATGCTTTTCTTACATCTTTATCATATGTCCGACCGATCGGAATGATCTTTCCACTCTGTACCTCTAACGTCTCCACACCCAAATAGGTGATATATGCCAGATTCACGATATACCCGCCATGCACACGTATCATATTATCCCCAATATTCTTACTGATCCCTGCAAGCGATTCATAACAGATATATTCCCGATACCGTGTAACAATATTGATAGTTCTTCCGCATTTCTCAATATATATAATATCCGGACGATTAATGAATACATGATGTCCTTCACAGATAATCTCCATGGACTTCCGGTTTTTATCCTGTTTTACCAATGCAATTGCTTTTTGCATTGCTAATCCCAACACCTGTTCTGCATCTTTCCGTCTTATAAAATAACAATGATTTGTCTCATATACATCTTTAATTGCATTTTCATCTTCTGTCAGATATATAATCTTACAAAAAGGAAACGCGCCATTAATCTGTTTTGCAAGAGCCACACCATCCATTCCGCTATTTGGATACTGTGTATTCATAATCAATATCTCACAATCAAAAACCATTTCTTCCATATCTATCATAATCTCATTCGGTGTATATGGTCGAAATAAAATCCCCTGTGTTTCTTTATAAAGATCACTTAATACAAGAAGTAGTTTGCGCCTTACTTCGCAACTTTCATCACAAATTCCTATTTTCATCGTTCGTCTCTTCCCCAGTCCCAAATATTCATTTTGTAAATATTATCATAAAAAACACCCCAAAAACGAAATCCTGCTGATTTGGCTATATATCCGGTATAATTTACGATTCTATTACAATTACTGACTAGCGATATCTTAGCAAAAAATGCATTTTTCAAACAAAAAATGTAATATTTATACTGTTTTTTGTATTAATTAGTATATTTTTCTATCAAGCAAAACCCACACTATGAAATACCCCTGTTCAACCAGAATTCAATTGTCACCTGAAACAATGCCTCATAGGTGTTCGGATCCTCATATGAAAAATATAATTTGTATTTTCCATCCTCCAAATCTGAAGCAAGCGGAATATATAATGTAAACGCATCCTTATCAAAGTGAAATTCCGGCGTAAACCATGTTGCATAATCCCATGTACTCTCCATGCCAGCCAAACCATAGATCGGTTTATAAATTCCAGTTTCCGAATCATACTTTTCAAAAGTAAATGAATATGTGAATGTTTCCGACATCTGCGGTGGATTTGCCAGAAGACTGTCATAATATTTTAATCCAAGCTTTGCGCAGTCTCCATAATATGGATCTGTTGCCATCTGTGAAGAATCCATGACACCTCCAAGATTTCCATCCTCCATATACTCAAACACATCAATACTGACACGTTCTGTCTCCGAAGATGTGACATTCAAAATTGCATCCAGTTTTTGCTGTTCCTCAAGTTCTTCCTTTGTTGGCACATGCATTACCATAGAATTATCCGAATTCCCGGTCGTTTGTTCTGCCTCTGACACAGGCTCTGGCAATGTACTAATCTGTCCATCTGTCTGTGTTGCTGTTTTTTCCTCTGTCGATGCATCGGTTGGCGTTACCGCTATATTCTCCGGTTGATGCATTTTTAGCCGGAGCATCCAGATTGTCCCACCAAGTATCAAAAGAATCAAAATCAATACGATACCCCGAAGCTTCTTTCCAGTCTGCAAATATCGTTTCGGTATACTGGATTTTGGAATTGTATAAATACTCCGCACTTCCCCCTGAGTGGCTCCATCAAGCAAAGCTTCCCGCATCGCCTCCACGGTCGGATAACGATCCTCGATTTTTACAGACATTGCCTGCATGATCACCTTTGATAAATACATCGGAATCTCCGGATTCACTACACAGACAGGCTTTATCGTATCCTCCAGTGCACGACCGAAAGATTCCTCCGGCTTTTCTCCGGTCGCTGCAAAATAAAGTGTGGCACCAAGTGCGTAGATGTCTGTCCACGGGCCCTGTTTATCCTTCTTTGCGTACTGCTCCGGCGGTGCATATCCCGGCTTTAATACAACCGACATCGTCTGTTCTCCATCCAGATATACCTGCTTTGCCGCGCCAAAATCAATCAGTTTTACCGTAAGATCCTCACAGATAAATATATTTTCCGGACTGATATCCCGGTGGATCATATCCGATGCATGAACAATTGCAAGCGCATCCAGCACCGAGAGACAGATATGTATGATATGATCCGTGTCCAACCGGCCTCCATGGTCAAGTACATACCGCTTTAACGTACAGCCATGCAGATATTCCATGACCATATATGCAGTATCATTTTCTTCCAGATAATCATAAATACTGACAATATTCGGTTCTGCCTGAAATCGTGCCACATCCTGTGCTTCCTTCAAAAACCGGACCAGTCCACGATGATATTCCTTCTTCTCATTTCCAACCGGCACACAGACTTTTGAAGAATCTACACTGCGTGTTGCAATCCCGGACGGATAATACTCTTTGATTGCAACATAAGCCTGCAAAAGCGGATCCCATGCACGATACGTGATTCCAAATCCACCTGCACCGATCACTTCTTCAATTTTATATCGCTCTTTCAAAATAACACCCGGTTTTAAACACCGGGTGTTACTCATACTACGATTCGACGGACTTTCAATCATTCCGCGTTCTCCCCATTAATCGCATTTTATTTCTTTCTTCCGATCACAGATACCCAGTCGTTCATATGCACGACATCGATAACTTCAAAACCATTCGCAGTCATTGCATCTGTGACATCTTTTTCCTTCACATCCAGAATTCCGGATGTAATAAAATATCCACCATCCTTTAAATATGGTCCAATCACCGCCGAGAGCGGCACGATCACATCTGCCAGAATATTGGCAACAACAATATCATACTGTCTATCTACCTCCAGATGCTGTGTTTCTTTGATTGATGAACGATCAAGCTGGAATGTCGTTCCCCTGCCAATATAATTATCCGCAAGAAGATTTCCACACGAAAACTTAATCTTATCTTCACTCATATGATTAAGCTTTGCATTTTCTTCACTTGCCCGTACAGCCAGCTCATCAATATCCATACCATGTACAAAGCCTGCTCCAAGCCTTGATGCGATCATGGATAAAATACCACTGCCACAGCCGACATCAAACACCGTATCGCCCGGCTTTAAATATTTCTTTAACTGTCCGATGCAAAGCTTCGTTGTCTCATGGGAACCCGTTCCAAATGCAATTCCCGGATCAATCTCAATCACAATGTCACCCGGCTTCGCGTCTTCAACTGTCTCCCAGGTCGGTTTAATCACAATATCATCATAGAGACGGATCGGATGGAAAAACTGCTTCCAGTTGTTCATCCAGTCTTTGTCCTCTGTATTTGAAAGTGTTATATTCTTGCTGCCTACCGGTATAAACGCTTCAAGGCGGGTAAGCTCTGCAGCTATATCCGCCCTTAACGTTTCTATATTGAAAGAGTCATCTATGTAGCAGGAAACCTGAGCGGTTCCATCATCCTCGCCATCAACAAGCGGGATATCCACAAACATAGCAGCCTTATCTTCCTCGGTAAGTGGCACATGATCTTCTATCATCACACCTTCCACACCCTTTTCATCTAAGAATGCAGAGATGAGATCAACAGCTTCCACCGTTGTATCGATGGTCAGTTTTGTCCACATCATTTTACCTTACCTATAATCCTTTTTTGAACCCTTTCTTTCTCTTATGATCACCAAAAATCGAAGAACCGGACGATGCCGCATCCGTAGACGAACGCGCATTGACCGTTGTATTCGCATACTGGTTCAGAATCGATTTTTGCTCTTCTGTCAGCTTATCCGGTACCTGAACAACCAGAGTGATATAATGATCACCACGTACGGTCTTATTACGAAGTGTCGGAACACCCTTGCCCTTCAGTTTTACCTTTGTATCTGTCTGTGTACCAGGCTTGATCTCCAATTCATAAGGTCCGTCAATCGTTGTAACGGTGATCTTACCACCCAGCGCTGCCTGTGTAAATGTAATCGGCTCAGAAGAGTAAAGATCATACTCCTGTCTCTGGAATCTAGGATCCCGGTCGACAAGCACGGTTACAAGCAAGTCTCCACGTTCACCGCCGTTGATACCCGGCTCGCCCTTTGCACGAATACGGATACTCTGACCGTTGTCAATACCTGCCGGAATAGCGACCTGAATCTTCTTCTTACTCTTTACATACCCAGAACCTGCACAGTTGCTGCACTTATACTTGATAATCTTTCCGGAACCGCCACAATCCGGACATACGGATACGGTTCTTGCCATACCGAACAATGACTGCTGGGTATAGACAACCTGACCTTTTCCGGCACATTTGCTACAAGTCTCCGGCTGATGTCCCGGCTGCGCTCCTGTACCATGACAGACCGTACATTCATCCTTGAGCGGAAGCTCCAGCTCTGTCTGTGTACCAAATACAGCATCTGTAAAACTAACACGTACGGTTGTCTTGATGTTCGCACCCTTAACCGGACCATTGGACTGTCTCTGACGGCTGCCGCCACCGAACATATCTCCGAAGATATCCCCGAAGATATCTCCCATATCTGAGAAGTCAAATCCACCGAAGCCGCCCGGACCACCGCCCTGCTCGAATGCAGCATGACCATACTGATCATATTTTGCACGTTTCTCAGGATCGGACAGTACAGCATATGCCTCTGCAGCCTCTTTGAACTTTTCTTCTGCTTCTTTGTCTCCCGGGTTTGTGTCCGGGTGATATTTCTTCGCTACCTTACGGTAAGCTTTTTTCAAATCCGCCTCGGAGACACCTTTTGTGACTCCGAGGACTTCATAATAATCTCTTTTATCAGACATCTGCACTCACCCTTATTATTCGTAATCTGCTTTTTATCAACTTGCTCCCCGTCTTAACGCTTAGACTTCCTTGTAGTCTCCATCCACTACATCGTCTGAATAATCTGGTGTGCCTGTGCCTGTACCAGCGTTTGCACCAGGACCGTTCTGCTCATAGAGCTTTGAGAACAATTCCTGTGCGCTGTTCATCAAGGTTTCCTTACCAGCCTTGATCTTCTCTACATCGTAGTCTGTCATGGCATCCGGATCTGTGCTCTCGATGATATCCTTCAAAGCCTTCAGATCAGCCTCTACCTTTGTCTTATCTGTTGCAGAAAGCTTATCTCCTACATCTGAAAGTGCTCTCTCTGTCTGGAATACCATAGCATCTGCATCGTTACGTACTTCGATTGCTTCCTTACGCTTCTTATCCTGTGCCTCGTACTCAGCAGCTTCCTTCACTGCTCTATCGATATCCTCATCGGAAAGGGATGTTCCGGATGTGATTGTGATATGCTGCTCACGACCTGTTCCAAGATCCTTTGCAGATACGTTTACAATACCGTTTGCATCGATATCGAATGTAACCTCGATCTGTGGAACACCACGTCTTGCAGGAGCGATACCATCCAGTCTGAAACGACCAAGGCTCTTGTTATCTCTTGCGAACTCACGCTCACCCTGTACGATGTTGATATCAACGGCATCCTGATTATCCTGGGCTGTTGAGAAAATCTGGCTCTTGTTTGTAGGAATTGTTGTGTTTCTCTCGATCAAGTGTGTAGCGATACCACCCATTGTCTCGATAGAAAGTGTAAGTGGTGTAACATCCAGCAGAAGGATTTCGCCGGCACCTGCATCACCTGCAAGCTTACCACCCTGAATAGAAGCACCGATTGCAACACACTCATCCGGGTTGATACCCTTGAACGGATCCTTGCCTGTCAGCTTCTTAACCATATCCTGAACAGCGATGATACGTGTAGAACCACCGACCAGAAGTACCTTATCAAGCTCTGCTGCTGTCAGATCTGCATCCTTCAAAGCTGTCTGTACAGGAACTCTTGTCTTATCTACCAGATGTGCTGTCAGTTCATCAAACTTCGCCCGTGTCAGATCCATATCAAAGTGCTTTGGACCGTCCTGGGTAGCTGTGATGAATGGAAGGTTAATGTTTGTTGTTGTAGCGGATGAAAGCTCTTTCTTTGCCTTCTCTGCTGCTTCCTTCAATCTCTGCATAGCCATCTTATCTGTTGAAAGATCTACGCCCTCAGCCTTCTTGAACTCTTCGAGCATATACTGTGTAATTGCGTTATCGAAATCATCACCACCAAGCTTGTTATCACCGGCTGTAGCAAGAACCTCGATGACACCGTCGCCAATCTCAATGATAGATACATCAAATGTACCACCACCAAGGTCGTATACCATGATCTTCTGCTCTTCTTCGTTATCCAGACCATAAGAAAGAGCTGCTGCTGTAGGCTCGTTGATGATACGCTTTACATCAAGACCTGCGATCTTACCTGCATCCTTTGTTGCCTGTCTCTGTGCATCTGTGAAGTATGCAGGAACTGTGATAACTGCTTCTGTAACCGGCTCACCGATATAGCTCTCGGCATCTCTCTTCAGCTTAGAAAGAATCATAGCTGAAATCTCCTGTGGAGAATACTTCTTACCATCGATGTCTACCTTGTAATCGCTACCCATATGTCTCTTGATGGAAGCGATTGTCTTATCTGCGTTTGTAACTGCCTGACGCTTTGCTGCATCACCAACGACACGCTCGCCGGTCTTTGTAAATGCAACAACAGATGGTGTTGTTCTTGAACCCTCGGCGTTTGTAATAACAACCGGCTTACCACCTTCCATAACTGCTACACATGAATTTGTTGTACCTAAGTCAATACCAATAATCTTACCCATAATATTTTTCCTCCTAATTATTATCTTTTAAAATATGCTGATTGATTTATTGTAAAAGGTTAATTTGCAACCTTTACCATGCTGTATCGCAATACCTGATCCTTGTACATATAGCCCTTCTGCATCTCTTCGGCTACAACGTTCTCTCCGTAATTCTCATCCTCCACATGTGTTACCGCATTGTGGTAATCCGGATCAAATGTCTTGCCTTCTGCATCCATCGGCTTTACGCCAAGTCCCTCAAGTGATACCATGAGCTGCCGGTAAATCTTATCGACACCCTGTTCAAATGCCCGGTCCATATCCTCTTCCGGAATACTAGAAAGGGCACGTTCCAGATTATCCACTACCGGAAGCAGCTTCTCTAAAACTTCCTTGGCTCCGATATCATACATCTTCTTGGATTCCTTCTCGTTCCGCTGACGCATGTTCTCGAACTCTGCCAGCAGGCGCTTATATTTCTCTTCGTTGCCGGCTGCCAGCTCCTTTGCCTTCTCCAGCTCAAGCTGAAGAGCCTTGCTGCCCCTGCGGTTTCCTTTTGAAACCGGCTTTGGCTTTGCGGCCTCCGCTTCTTCCTTGTTCTCTGCCGGAACAGTTTCTTCTTCGTTCACCTGCACGTCGGTTCCTTCTGTTACCGGAGCATCATCCACAGCCTTAACTTCTTCGACTGTCTCCGCTTCTTTATTTGCATTTACATTTGTCTTATTGGCCATTCTCATTCACCCCTTCGCCTTTCTTGAATATCTCATCGAGTTCGATTGTCAGGTTCTTCAATGTACTGACAACCTTCTTATAATCCATTCTCTTCGGTCCCAATATTCCAATTGTTCCCTTTGCGCCTTCCGGCATCTGGTAGGTCGCTGTAACAAGAGAGCAATCTTTCAGGCTTGGTGTCTCATCTCCAATATATACCTGAATTCCGGATTCGTTCGTCTTTCCGGTTGTCTCTTCCAGCAGATGGGATACTTCGTTCTTATCCTCGAGCTTCTCAAGCAATTCACTCGTCTTGGATATATCTCCAAGCTCCGGATACTTCAGAATATTTGTCGCACCGCTGGTATAAACCTCAAGTTCCTGTGCCTCATGTATCGCTTCCACAATTCCCTGAAAGATCTGGTCTAATATCTCGCCATACCCTCCGGATTGCTTCTTCATCGCCTGAATCATCTCCAGATTGATATCCTCTAAGCTTGCACCCTGTAAGAAGGTATTCAATAAGATATTAAATTTCAGAACATCTTCATTATCAAGGTCCACATTGATGTGAATCATCTGATTCTTAATAATGTTACCCTCAACCACAATGACTGCGAGAAGCGTATTCTCATCTACAAGGGAAAGCTGGATAAACTTGACTGTTTTCTCATAATTTGGTGCCGTAACCATCGTTGCATAATTGGTATTGTATGCCAGTACCTTCGCAACCTGTTTCAAGAGCACCTCCATGCGGTCCACCCGTTCTAACAGTGTGTCACGCTCCTGCTTTGCAACCTCTGCAAATTCTTCTTTCTCGTCCATCAGCTGATCGACATAGAACCGGTATCCGGCATCTGTCGGGATTCGTCCTGCCGATGTATGTGGCTGAATAATGTATCCCATTTCCTCCAGATCTGCCATCTCATTCCGGATTGTAGCGGAACTTAAGTTCAGATCGGTGTACTTTGAGATTGTTCTGGAACCTACCGGTTCCCCAGTCTCCAGGTAATTGGAAATAATGGCTTTCAGGATCTTCACCTTACGCTCATCTAATTCCATCTTATCACCTCTTCGAAAACCCGTTTATTTATTAGCACTCATTTCTATCGAGTGCTAACCCTATTGGTAGACTACCACTACATATAGTAATTGTCAAGGAAAATTATCATAATTTTGTGAAAAAAATGTGTATTTCATCTATATGAAAAAGAGTGCGGAAAACCGCACTCTTTAGGGAAGAAAAATCACGGATGATTGTAAATTTTATTTGTTATCTGCGTTTGGATTTTCCATCAATGTAACATCAACAGTCTTCTCCACATACGCATCGTCCTTCAGATATTCAAAAGTAATTGGAACCGTCTCTCCGGCTGCATAATAATTCAGTTTTTCTGTTAATTCCTCAGCACTGCTGATGGACTGTCCATCAATCTTCGTAATCACATAATTCGCCTTGATGCCTGCCTTCTGCGCGGCACTCTTGCCGGCTACTTCTGTGACAAGAACACCTTCCGGAATACCATATGCTTCTGACACATCGGAAGATACGGTTGCACAGGAGATTCCAAGATAACCTTTCTCATTCTCATCAACCTTTTCACGTGTCTGACGGTTCATCAGATCATCCAGACGATCCTGTACAGCAGTAATCGGAATTGCATATCCCATGCCTTCCACGGTTGTATCGGAATACTTCGAAGAGTTAATACCAATAACTTCGCCCTTCATATTCAGAAGTGCGCCGCCACTGTTACCAGGGTTAATGGCTGCATCCGTCTGAATGAGCGGTGTTGTGTTCGTGCTGTTTGTACGGTCCTTTGCACTGACAATGCCGGTTGTAACAGACTGTCCATAGCCAAGTGCATTACCGATGGCTACGACCTGTTCACCGACCTTCAGGGAATCCGAATCACCAATCGTGGCGATCTTGATCTGATTCATCGTGGATTCCTTTATATCACTGAGCTTTACAACAACGATTGCAAGGTCCGTGTCGCTATCGGTACTCTTTACCTGTGCCTCGTAGCTCTCACCATCTGCAAACGTTACATTTACGGTTGTGGCATCACTGACAACATGGTTGTTTGTTACCATCAAAAGCTCGCTGTCATTCTCACCGATGATAATACCGGAACCGGAGCCTTCTGCCTCATACTGCTGTGTATAACCAAACATACCCTGCTGCTCCACGATTGCCGAGATGTTAATGGCAACAACGCTTGGCATAACATTTTCTGCGATTGTGGAGACATCCATGCCATTTCCAACCGAAGCGGTTGATGTCAGGCTCAGGGACTCTGTCGTCGGTGCAGATGTTGTGGAAGCAGCCTCTGTCGTTGTATTCATAAGTGCATCGAGCTTCTTGATCTGGTTTCCGGCGATTCCGTAGAATGCGCCACCGGCTACGCCGCCGAAGACTGCCGCACTTGCAACGACTGCCACGCCCTTCTTCCAGAAGGTACGTTTGTTATGTGGTGTCTTTGGAGCTTTTGATTTCTTGACTCTCTGTTTCTTTGCTTTCTTTACCTTTGCCTTCGCCTGTTCTGCATCTGCATTCTGATAATAACCGGTCTGTCCATAGCTATATGCATTCTGATTCGGCTGCTGGTAATTGTTATTATAGTAATGCTCGGTACCCTGGCTCATCTGCTGGGCGCGTTCTGCCATCGCCTGCATGTATTCCTGTGTACGCATATCGCTGTAGTATGTGTTACCATACTGCTGTGCCTGTGTGTAGGCATCCTGCTGTGTATGACCGGCATGCTGTTCTGCCTGCTGTGTGGTACGTTTCAAATTATCCGTATTACTATCTCCGGTATCATACGGTGTCTCTGCATGTGTTGTCTGATCCACATGTTCATTTTCTCTGTTATTTCCAAATTCGTCCATCATATCTATTCCTCCATTCGATATAAGCTTTATTACTTATCTTTGTTATGGCTTAATCATAACCCCAAGCTATGGTTAAATTTTGAAGAAAATGTCAAGAAAATGTGAATTCATCTATGGCGCCTGCAAACCTCTTTTTAGCATCTGCAGATTTTCTTCCATATAAGATAGGTATGTGCATCCCTTTTGTATGTCTTCCTTTGTTACTGACTGCATAGACGAAAGATGCAGGATTTGTGGCTGCATATCCGCCGACTCCGCAATCGTTCTTGCTAGGCTGTCTGTGCCATTGTCCACCACATAGATGGCTGGCAGCTTGTACTCCTGCAATTTTTCTGCCAGATAGGTAACGGTATGCACACTTGCCTCCACATCGGCTGAGCAGCCGGAATATGCCGCAAAATAATGAATATCATAATCTTCTGCCAGATACAGGAATGGAAACCGGTCGCCGACTAAGATCGTCGTCTGCGTGGCTGCATCCCGCATGGTCTGATAATCTGCATCCAGTGCCTCGAGCTTTCCGGTATAGGCTTTGGCATTTGCCGCATACTTCTGTGAATTGCAAGAATCAAGCTTTGTAATGGCATCCGTTAATGTCTCTGTACAGACGATTGCATTTTTCAAGGATAACCACACATGCTCGTCGTAATGATCATCATGATCTGTGATTTCCGCTTCATGTCCGTGCTCGTCATAATCTGTGGTTTCTGCTTCATGTCCGTGCTCGTCATGATCTGTGATTTCTGCTTCATGTCCGTGCTCGTCATGATCATGTTCTTCGCCGTCATGATCATGATGATGATGTCCTTCTACGCCTTCCAATTCCACTTCATTTAACGCCCGGTCGCCAACCAGGTCCAACAGACTGATGGCAACGATATCATCATTTCCGGACTCTGCAAGGGCATCGCTCACCCATGTATCACTCTCTCCACCGACATAGACTAACATCCGGCAATCCGCAATCTTCATAATATCCTGTGCACTCGGCTGATAGCTGTGCAAGTCCACGCCGTTATCGACCAGCATCCGGCATGTAAATGTATCCGTATCACCAAGGATTTCTCGCACCCAGTCATATGCCGCGAAGGTTGTACATAAAATCACATTCTCGTCCTGTTCTGCCGTCGTCGGTTCGGTGCACCCGGTAAGAAAAGTCAGGCAAAGTGCAAGGACAATCCCGATGGATTTTAAATGTCTGTGTTTCATTCTCGCCACCTCTACTCTCTATGCAGCGCGATTCCGATGATACTGAATATCACAAATAGCACAATATCAATCGCTACAATCGTCGCACTGACCGGCGTCGATGTTGCAATCGAAATCAGGATTCCCACACCGGAAGATACCACGCCATACACGGCGGAACAGATGAATACACTCTTATAATTCTTAAATACACGCATCGCAGATAGTGCCGGAAATATAATCAACGCCGATACCAGAAGGGATCCGACGATGTTCATCGCAACTACGATTACAACCGCTGTGACAACCGCCATCAGCACATTGTAGGCACCAGTATGGATACCGGTTGCACGTGCAAAATTCTCATCGAAAGTCACCGAGAAAATCTTGTGATAATACAGGATGTAGAACACAAGCACTAATAGTGACATGATTAGGCAGATCCACACATCCGTATTCGATAATGTAAGTATCGACGCCGCTCCAAAAAGCGTCGAGCAGACATCTCCGGATACATTCTGGGATGTTCCCGATACATTCATGATCAGATATCCAAACGCGAGCGATCCGACGGAAAGCATCGCGATCACGGCATCTCCGTTGATCTTCGCATTCTGTCCAGTCTTTAACATCAGTATCGCCGCCACGACCGTAATCGGCAATATGATCAGTGTATTGTTCGTCATGCGCAGCACCATAGCAATCGCCATTGCCGCAAATGCCACATGGGACAATCCGTCTCCAATATAAGAAAACCGCTTTAACACAAGTGTCACACCAAGCATGGATGCACAAAAAGCAACCAGCACACCGGCAACTAAGATCCGACGGACAAATGGATATTGCAGGTATTCAACTAATGTATTCCACATATCTATACTCCTTCTTCTCTTGTTGCAGCATAATCCGCATACTGTCTGCCGATTTCACTCTTTAAATACGCTTCCTTGGAATCAAAAAACTCCGGTGTATCACTCACATGCAGCACTTTGTTTGCATATTGTGCAGCTGCCTGTGTATCGTGCGATACCATTATGATCGTGATTCCTTCCCGGTTCAGCTTCTGGATCAGTTCGTACATCTCGACTGTCACACGGGGGTCTAATCCTGCCACCGGTTCATCGAGCAGCAGAAGCTTCGAGGTTGCACAGAGTGCCCGCGCCAGCAGCACACGTTGCTGCTGTCCACCGGACAGATCACGGTAACATTTCTTCATAAACGGCTCAATCTCCAGCCGCTTCATGTTCTTCTGTGCGATTTTCCGTTCCTCTTTGTTATAGAACGGACGCATGCCGCGTTTCGACAAGAACCCTGACAAAACGATTTCCTGCACGGATGCAGGGAAATCACGCTGTGTCACGGTCTGCTGTGGCAGATATCCTATTTCATTTGCTTTCAAATCTTCGCCTCTGACAAGTTTTCCCTGCATCGGACTTTTCAGTCCCAGAATCGCTTTCATCAGAGTACTTTTTCCGGAACCGTTTTCGCCAAGGATGCAGAGATAATCCCCTTGTTCGATGCAGAAATTCAGATGTTCAACCACCGGTTTTCCTTCGTATCCAAGGGATACATCTTCACATGATAGAACCATCGCGGTTCCTCCTTTCTATTTTCTATACGAGTTGCCAAAAACACCAATCAATGCAGACGCGCTCTCGCTCACTTCCGCATGTAGCGGTGCTAAGCTCCTTGCACCCGCAACCAGTTGCGGTCACAACTTGCTAAGCACCGACATGCTCCAATGGTCTGCATATGATTCGGTGATTTCGGCAACTCCATCTACATAATACTCTAGAACGAACCTCTCGTTCTATTGGTCTTACTTCATTAGTTGAAATATACAAGTTCTTCTTCGGCCGGTTTTGCCGGTTCGATCTTGGTTGCGCGGATCACAGGTCCTTCGCCTTCAAATTCCGGATAGAACTCCTTGTCAATCGTTCCGGTTACTGTTACCCATTGTCTGTCCTTCAGATGCTTTGTCAGATCGGAATAGCACTTAAATCCGATAAATGCAACATCTTCGGCACAGCAGGTCATCGCAAATCTACCCGGTACGAATTCATTTGCCTTGTAGCTCTTTGGCTTGTGTACCATCGCCTTGAATGTAATCTGCTTTCCTACATATTTGTCCGGATTATCACAGGCATCAATATAGAAGATACCGTAATCTTCATCTTCAAGTGTGATGCTAGGCTTATCGATCTCATATGGCAGATCTAACTCCTCATCACCGACATCGGCTGCGCCATCTTTGTTCTCGAAGATAACCTGTGCACGACGATTTACCGCACGGATGCTCCGGCGGTACTCCGCACGCTTTGTATTCTCATCGCATCGGTTGAAGATAATCATATCCGCGCTCGATAACTGTTCCATCATCATCGCCTTCATATTTGCCACATACACATCAAAGGTGGATGCATCGACAAATGTAATTACCTGTACGATCGTCCAGCCCTTTGGCACACGGATAGAAAACAGCTTGTCCATCTTCCATGTACCGTTATACTCGATCATCACACGAGTTGGCTTGTACTTATCCTGCAGGTCAAGCAGATATTCAGTATTCAGGTTGGATTCCTCCAGATATTCAACAAAGATATTCTGGCTCTTCAGGTACTCCTCGTCATACTCCTCAATGCCCTCTTCGCAGACAAGCAGAAGGGTTGGTTCGCCTTCTGTAAATCCACGATCAATCAGAGTTTCGTTCGCAAAGGTTGTCTTTCCGCTTTCCAGGAAACCCATAAACATATATACCGGAATCTCTTCTACTTCCTTTGTTGGTCCCATAGTCTATTTCCTTTCTTCTCTATCTGTCCGTCAGCCGGGAAGTGGAGCAGATCCCGCATACCTCCGGATCCTGCCACTTCTCAACCACCTATTATTTTTCTTCCTGATGCTCCGGTTTATGCAACCCCGAACAACTCTGCCAGCTTGTCTTCCTTCAGATTGCTTCCAATCACGCAAAGCTTCCCCGTATAATCGGCAGCGCCCTTACGAATCTCATATTCGCCCGGTGTCAGGTCGAAATGAATCCACTCACCATCCGTGTTCGGAACGATACCCTTTGCACGCAGGATAACTCCATATTCGTCTGCGTTGTCAGCCAGTGTCTTCAAGATCTGTTCCATATCGGCATCTGCAAACTTCTTGGCAGTCTCCTTGCCCCAGCTTGTAAATACCTCATCTGCATGATGATCATGATGGTGGTCATGGCAGCCACATGTACATCCAGGTCCATGCTCGTGATGGTGGTCATGTTCCTCATGGTCGTGATGATGGTCGTGCTCCTCATGGTCATGGTCGTGATCGTGGTCATGCTCCTCATGGTCATGATCGTGATGATGGTCGTGCTCCTCATGGTCGTGATCGTGATCGTGGTCGTGCTCCTCATGGTCATGATCGTGATGATGGTCATGCTCCTCATGGTCATGATCGTGATCGTGGTCATGATGGTGGTGATGATGCTCTTCCTCATGCTTTCTTGCAATCTCAACTGCCTCTTTGATCAGCTTATCGAGTGTATTTGCATGCTCCATGGCATCTAAGATTACCTTACCGTCAATCTCATCCCAAGGTGTTGTGATAATTGCTGCATCCTTGTTATGCTCACGCAGCATAGCAACAGTATCACTTACCTTCTTCTCCGGCACATTCTGTGTACGGGAAAGCACGATGGTTCCTGCACTCTCTACCTGGTTATTGAAGAACTCGCCGAAGTTCTTCATATACATCTTGCACTTTGCTACATCAACAACCGTTGTTGCACTGTTGATTACAACATCGGCATCCTGCTTTGCATCTTCGACTGCCTTCATCACATCTGACAGCTTGCCAACACCGGATGGCTCAATAATTACACGGTCCGGTGCATAATCTACGATTACCTTCTTTAATGCTGTACCAAAATCTCCGACAAGGGAACAGCAGATACAACCGGAATTCATCTCTGTGACTTCCACGCCTGCATCCTTCATGAATCCGCCATCAATACCGATCTCACCAAATTCATTCTCGATCAATACAAGCTTCTCACCCTGATATGCCTCCGCAATCAGTTTCTTGATCAATGTTGTCTTACCTGCACCTAAAAATCCTGAAAGAATATCAATCTTTGTCATCTCTATTGCCTCCTAAAAAATATTTCTTTTTTCGTCAACTCTATATAATAGCACATTTCTATTATTTTTTCCACATGCTATGCATCCTTATTCTTCAATGTCACTTCCATCTGGTCAAATGGAATCTCGATGCCCTGTGCATCGAAAGCATACTTGATGGCTTCCTGTATTTCCCATTTTGCCTTCCAGTAGTTTTCCGTTGCAACCATACAGCGGACACCCATCTTGATGCTGCTGTCCCCGAAGGAATCCACGAACACATCGACTTCCTTCGTTTTATCATAATACTGATTTTCCGTTACAACCTGATACAATGTATCCTTTACTTTTTTCAGATCTGAATCATAGGCTACTCCGACCGCGATGTCCAGCTTTCTTGTTCCCGCTGCTGTCACATTGACGATCGAATTTGACGTAATGTTTCCATTCGGAATCACAATGATCCGGTTGTCATACGTCTGCAGCTTCGTATAGAAGATGTCGATTGACACGACTATACCTTCGCACTGCTTGTCATTCTCAATGATGTAATCACCAACTCGAAACGGCTTCAATATAAGTATCAGCACACCACCTGCGAAGTTTGCCAGACTGCCCTGCAGCGCAAGACCGATTGCCAGACTGGCGGTTCCAAGAATCGTGACTAACGATGTTACCTGGAATCCGACAATAGATGCTGCCGTGATAAATACGATGGCATAAAATGTGAATTTAATCAGCGACAACAGAAATGACGCAACACTTTCCTCCATGTTTGATTTCTTGAAGGATTTGCGTATCATCTTCACGATCAGCTTCGACAGCTTCATCCCGATATACATACATAATATCGCAAGCACTAACTGAAATCCTTTATTTAATGCCCAGTCTCCTAGCTTATTCAGATACTCTTCGATCTTAGACGGTTCAATTTCTCTGATGTCTTCCAAACAAGACCCTCCTTTTTATGTTCATATAAGTAAATATTCATTTATCCCTAAAACTTCACAGGCTGCCCTTCTCACGAAGGACAGCCCGTTTCATCTTAATTATTTGCCGATTTTCTTTTTAAATACACTAATAGAAAGTGGTGGTACGGTAACGGAGATGTAATGCTCCTGTCCATCACACTCTGCTTTCTTTGCCTGTTTCACTGTCTTGTTATTTCTGCCCTCGCCACCATAACGGTTGTTATCGCTGGAGAAAATCTCCTGCCATCTTCCGCCGGATGGAGTAGCAAGCTTGTATGCTTTGTGTTCCATCGGTGTGAAGTTACAGATGATCAAAAGCGTATCGCTCTCCTTCTTACCTTTTCTAACATAAGAAAGAAGGCTTGTATTGGCACTATTACAATTGATCCATGTGAATCCGTCCGGAGAAGAATCAAGTTCATACAGTGCCGGCTCTGTCTTATAAAGCTCATTTAATTCCTTGACATACCCCTGCATGAACACATGTGCATCAAACTCGAACAGCGACCAGTCTACTTCCGCATTCTCGTTGAATTCTGCAAACTGTGCAATCTCCTGTCCCATGAACAGAAGCTTCTTACCCGGATGCGTCATCATATACCCATATGCCACACGCAGATTTGAGAACTTGTCTTCGTATCCACCCGGCATCTTCGCAATCATAGATCCTTTCTCATGAACAACCTCGTCATGGGAAAGTACGAGAATAAATTTCTCACTGTATGCATATACCATACTGAATGTCAGATCGTTGTGATGATATTTGCGGTACAACGGATCAAGCTTCATATAGTTCAGGAAATCGTTCATCCAGCCCATATTCCACTTATAATCAAACCCAAGTCCACCAGACTCCACCGGATGCGTCATCATCGGCCATGCCGTTGACTCCTCCGCAATCATGATAACACCCTTGTGCAGTTCATGCATCTTGCTGTTTAATTCCTTGATGAAATCAATCGCTTCAAGATTCTCATTACCGCCATAGATGTTCGGCAGCCACTCGCCATTGTTACGTCCATAATCCAGATACAGCATGGATGCAACCGCATCAATCCGGATACCATCAATATGATATTTCTCCGCCCAGTAAAGTGCATTTGCAACTAGGAAATTCCGTACTTCATTGCGCCCGTAATTGTATATATACGTCCCCCAGTGCGGATGTTCCCCACGCTTAGGGTCCTCATGCTCATAAAGTGCTGTGCCATCAAATCTGCCAAGTCCATGCTCATCCTTTGGAAAATGTGCAGGAACCCAATCTAAGATCACGCCGATTCCCTTACTGTGCAGATAATCAACAAAATACATAAAATCTGCCGGTGACCCGTAACGGGATGTCGGTGCATAATACCCGGTTACCTGATATCCCCAGGACGGATCATACGGATGCTCCATAATTGGCATCAGTTCTACATAATTGTAATTCATCATCAACAGATAATCCGCAAGCAGACTTGCAATATCCCGATAATTATAAAACTCTCTACCATCCGTCGGACGTTTCCATGAACCAAGATGCATCTCATAGATTGCCATTGGCTGCTCGTCCGTATTTTTATTTTCCCGCTGTTCCATCCACGCAGCATCCTTCCACTTATAGGAAATATCCACAATACGGGATGCATTTGCCGGACGTACCTCACTGCTGAACGCATACGGATCGCTCTTCATAAATACCTGTCCGGACTTCGCCTTGATCTCGTACTTGTAAATTTCTCCAACCAAATTTCCCGGAATAAACAACTCATAAATACCGGAATAATCCAGCTTCCGCATCGGATGCCGTCTGCCATCCCAGTTGTTGAAATTACCAACGACCGATACACGGTCTGCATTCGGTGCCCAAACAGCAAAAAGTACACCATCCACGCCATCCACAGTCATCGGATGTGCCCCCATCTTCTCATAGATGCTGTAATGTTTTCCCTCGTTGAACAAGCTGATATCGATCGGATCAATCACCGGTTCAAACACATACGGATCAAAGTATGTCACTTCATCGCCATCATCAAAACGTACGTTCAGCTTATATTCAAACGGTTTTTTATCTTTTATAACCACAGAAAAAAATCCCGGCACACGATCTGAGACAAGTGTGTACTTCTTTCTTGTGGATACTTCAATGGCATTTACAACCTTTGCACCCGGCAGATATGCATTGATATACAGATCATCGATGCACTCATGCATACCAAGAATATGATGCGGATTGTTATGAATGCCCTGGACCAAAGCGTCGACTTCCATCCAGTTTATAGCAAAAACTGCTTTTCTTTGGGACATGTCAAATGTGTCTCCTCTCTACAATTTATGAATGAAGATTCCACTTCTTAGCTTTGGTTCAAACCAGGTTGACTTCGGTGGCATCAACCGTTTTGCATCAGCAACCGCAAAAAGCTCCTCAATTGATGTCGGATACATCGAAAATGCAAGCTTCATATCACTGTTTGCACGTCGTTCCAACTCCGCAAGACCGCGGATTCCTCCGATAAAATCGATTCTTTTATCGGTTCTCGGATTTTCAATTCCAAGAATCGGTGCAAGGAGATGATCCTGTAAAATTGAAACATCAAGTCCATCCACCGGATCTTCAGATAGTATATGTGATTTTGCACGCAACTTATACCAGATACCATCCAGATACATGCCAAAGGCTGCCTTTTCTTCCGGCTGATATGCTTCCGTAACCGCTTCTACTTCGAAATCTGCCTTGACCGCATCTATAAATGCATCCGCAGTATACCCATTCAAATCATGTACAACACGATTGTATGGCAGGATTTTCAGCTGATCATGCGGAAACAGAACGGATAAAAAATAATTATATTCTTCTTCGCCCGTGTGGTTTGGATTCGCATTTCTGCGCTTGATTCCAACCTTTACCGCCGATGCTGCCCTGTGATGGCCATCCGCAATATAGATCTGTGACATCCCGGAGAATGCTTGCTCGATTGCCGCAATATCCGCTGCATCTGTCACCAGCCATACCCGGTGTGTGATTCCATCCTCAGAGACAAAATCGTTCTCTGCAGGACGCGCCTTGATCTTCGTTACAATTGCATCAATCGCAGCCTGTGCCCGGTACGCAAGAAAGATCGGACCTGTCTGTGCATCACATGTATCCACATGTGTAATACGGTCAATCTCTTTATCTTCCCGTGTATTCTCATGCTTCATGATGACACCGGACTCATAATCCTCTATGGATGCACATGCCACAATTCCGGTCTGGGATCTTCCATCCATCACAAGCTCATACAGATAATACATCGGAGTTACATCTTCCACATAGTCACCACGCCCAATCATACCATCCAGCAATTCTTTTGCCTTCTCGTATACACATGGCGCATAAGTGTCCACGCTGTCATCAAACGCGGTCTCTGCGCGGTCGATGCGCAGGAAGGAAAGAGGTTTTCCCTCCACTGCTTTTTTTGCTTCTTCCCGGTTATATACATCATATGGCAGTGCTGCCACTTCACTGACAATTTCTTTTCTCGGTCTATACGCCTTAAATGGTTTAATAATTGCCATGTATCTTCTCCTCTAAGTACACTGTCTCCGACAGACAGGTTTATCCACGAATTGCCTTTACCGCCGCATCGATGGACTTCTTATAATCTTCCTCAGAAGAATTGTTGAATACAAACAACTCCGGAATATTATCCGGCTGCTTGAAGTTCTGTGTTGCGATATATTCATCCCAATGTGCAAGCTTCCATGCATCACGGTCTGACGCACGCTTGATCATACGCTCGTGGCAGACTTCTACATCTGTATGTACCCATACAACAAATAATTCTGCATCCTTTTCCTTTAACTTTGCACGCAGATTGTCGAGATATTCGTTATCACGGATCTCGTCTGTAAATGGTGCATTGATCAATACAGTATCGTTATACTCTAATGCTTCAAATGCAAAATCAAGAACTGCATAATACTCGTAATCACGAATCTCTCTCTGGAAGAAATCAGACGAACGGTTGTATTCTTCGCCAGCCACCTTGAAAATCTGCTTGGACAATACAATCAGGGTATCCTTATCCAGATATACGCAGTTTGGAAGTGCTTTTGCAAGCTTACGTGAAATAAAGGTCTTTCCGCAAGCGGGTGGTGAAGTTACTAAAATCAATTTCTTCATGGTTGGTGCCTCCTATATATGTACATAAAAATTCTCTATATGTTCTACCTCTGTATGCAATGCATACAACAAGAACCTAATTATTACAATATTACCACAAAACAAAAGAACAAACAAGCATTTCCATTCCGTTTCGTCATGAAATATGTCTGTTTGTTCCTTTTCTTAATTTTGTTTGTTATCTATGCAATATACATGAATTACTTTTTTGTGATGTACCCCTGTGCCTTAAGGAGTTCTGCGCAGAGTACAGCGCCACCGGCAGCACCACGAACTGTGTTATGAGAAAGTCCGACAAACTTCCAGTCATAGACAGAATCCTCACGGATACGTCCAACGGAGATACCCATGCCGTTCTCATAATCCACATCCAAAGTAACCTGTGGACGATTATCTTCTTCCATATAACGGATGAACTGCTTTGGAGCACTTGGAAGTCCAAGCTCCTGTGGAACGCCCTTGTAAGACTCCAGCTTCTCGATCAGCTGTTCCTTTGTCGGATTTTTCTTGAACTTTACAAATACAGCTGCTGTATGTCCGTTCAATACCGGTACACGGATACACTGGCATGTGATGATCGGGCTTGTCGCAGGAACGATCTCACCCTTCTCCTCATCAATATGTCCCCAGATACGAAGTGGCTCTTTCTCAGATTTTTCTTCCTCGCCGCCGATAAACGGGATGATATTTCCAACCATTTCCGGCCAGTCCTTGAATGTCTTTCCGGCTCCTGAGATTGCCTGATAGGTCGTGGCAACAACCTCATATGGCTCGAATTCCTTCCATGCTGTAAGCACCGGTGCATAAGACTGGATGGAGCAGTTTGGCTTTACAGCTACAAATCCTCTTGTCGTACCAAGACGCTTCTTCTGGAACTCGATAACCTTCATATGCTCCGGGTTGATCTCCGGAACTACCATCGGTACGTCCGGGGTCCAGCGGTGCGCGCTGTTGTTAGAGACAACCGGTGTCTCTGTCTTTGCGTATGCATCCTCGATTGCCTTAATTTCATCCTTAGACATATCAACGGCACTGAATACAAAATCAACGGTAGAAGCAACCTCTTCTACTTCGTTTACATTGTGTACGATCAGCTTCTTAACAGCTTCCGGCATCGGTGTATCCATCTTCCAGCGGTCACCAACTGCCTCCTCATATGTCTTGCCTGCACTACGTGGGCTGGCTGCAACTGTCACAACCTCAAACCATGGATGGTTCTCAAGAAGTGAAATAAATCTCTGTCCAACCATACCGGTTGCACCAAGAATACCTACCTTTAACTTATCACTCATTTTGTTATCCTCCAACTCCTGTTTACTGAATTACACGTACTTTCAATACGCCATCGATACTGGAAATAGACTTTACAGTATCTTCATCTGCCTTCTCAGAAATATCAAATACCGAGTAAGCATAATCACCCTTTGACTTGCTTACCATGTCAGATACATTGATACCCTTGGAAGCAAATGCACCAGTAAACTGCGTGATCATATTCGGAATATTCTTGTGACATACACAAACTCTTGCTGCTTCCGAACACTTGCCAGCATCGCATGCCGGATAATTTACAGAATTCTTGATATTACCATTCTCGATAAAATCAACGATCTCTTTCACTGCCATCACTGCACAATTATCCTCAGACTCCTCTGTGGATGCACCAAGGTGTGGCAATGTGATTACATTATCAACTCCGGCAATCTTTGCATTTGGGAAGTCTGTTACATACTTAGCAACCTTTCCACTTGCAAGTGCCTCGATCATATCATCATCATTTACAAGAATATCTCTTGCAAAGTTCAGGATTTTCACGCCATCCTTCATCATGGCAAATGCATCCTTATTGATCATGCCCTTCGTAGAATCAAGCGCTGGTACATGTACAGTAATGTAATCACACTCTTTGTAAATATCTTCTACATTCTTGATATGTTTTACGTGGCTGGAAAGTCTCCATGCAGCATCGACAGAGACATATGGATCATAGCCATATACTTCCATACCAAGCCGGAAAGCAATATTCGCAACCTTGGCACCGATTGCACCAAGACCGATAACTCCGAGCTTCTTACCCATGATCTCGCAGCCGGCATAGTGTTTCTTCTGCTTCTCAACTGTCTTTGCTATATTCTCGTCTGATGCATTCTCCTTTACCCAGTTATAACCACCCATCAGGTCTCTGGATGCGAGCAAAAGTCCTGCGATTACAAGTTCCTTTACACCATTTGCATTGGCGCCCGGTGTGTTGAATACAACGATTCCTTTCTCTGCACACTTGTCAAGCGGGATGTTGTTGACACCTGCACCTGCACGTGCGATTGCAAGCAGATTATCGGAAAGCTCTAAATCATGCATTGCTGCACTTCTGACAAGTACCGCGTCCGCTGCTGCAAAATCGTCTACTACTTCATATGTATCATTGAACAAATCCATACCGCAGGCTGCGATCGGATTCAAGCAATTAATCTTAGCCATTTTCTTCTCTCCCTTATTATGAGTTCTTCTCCTCGAAGTCCTTCATGAATGCAACCAACTTCTCAACACCCTCAATTGGCATTGCATTGTAGATGCTTGCACGCATACCACCAACTGTTCTGTGTCCCTTCAGGTTTACAAAGCCTGCTGCTGTTGCTTCCTTTACGAACTTGGCATCGAGTTCCTCGTTGCCTGTTACGAACGGAACGTTCATCAGGGAACGGTCTTCCTTCACAACAGTTCCGCGGAACATCTTAGAAGAATCTAAGAAGTCATACAGGATAGCTGCCTTCTTCTCATTATGGATCTTCATTGCAGAAAGTCCACCCATTTCCTTTACCCACTTGAACACCAGACCACAGATGTAAATACCATAGCATGGAGGTGTGTTGTACAAGCTGTCATTGTCTGCCTGTGTCTTGTACTTCAGCATGGTCGGGCAGTAAGTTGGGACGTCATCACGGATCAGATCCTCACGGATGATTACAACAACAACACCGGCCGGTCCTACGTTTTTCTGTACGCCGAAGTAGATCAGACCATAGTCAGATACATTGACTGGCTGTGACAGAATATCGGAAGACATATCAGCTACAAGAATCTTACCCTTTGTGTTCGGAAGCTTCTTGTAAGTAGTTCCGTAAATTGTATTATTATGACAGATATATACATAATCTGCATCCTCGGAAATCGGAAGATCAGAGCAATCCGGGATATAGCTGAAGGTCTTGTCAGCCGATGATGCAACGACATTTACCTTTCCGTACTTCTTTGCTTCTTCGCATGCCTTCTTTGCCCACTGACCGGTAATAATATAGTCAGCGACACCGTTTTTCATCAGGTTCATTGGAATTGCAGCAAACTGCTGTGATGCACCACCCTGCAGGAACAATACCTTGTAATTATCTGGAATATCCATCAGATCACGAAGGTCTTTTTCTGCTTCTTTGATGATGTTATCGTATACTTTCGAGCGATGACTCATCTCCATTACGCTCATGCCGGAACCTTTGTAATCCAGCATCTCATCTGCTGCCTGCTTCAACACTACTTCCGGTAATACGGAAGGACCTGCTGAAAAGTTAAATACTCTTGCCATTTTTCCTCTTCCTCCTACTTATTATCTAAATCCTGCTGATCAAAACAGGTTTCCAAAGCTGCTCCTGCAGCAACCATTGGCCATACCTTATCATCCTTACCGATGATGCAATCAATCACAACCGGCTTATTTAACTCGATTGCCTGCTTCATGGCATCCTCAAACTCCTGAAGATTTGTAGCTCTAAATCCGGTCGCTCCAAGTGCATCCGCTACCTTCACGAAATCAACGGAATCATCTAAAATTGTATTCGAATAACGCTTATCGTAGAACAATGTCTGCCACTGACGCACCATACCAAGCACATGGTTATTGATTACAACCTGAATAATTGGCACATTGTAACGGCTTGCAGTCGCAATCTCGTTCATATTCATACGGAAACAGCCATCTCCCGCAATATTGATTGCCACACGATCCGGACGTCCGTACTTGGCACCGATACAGGCACCAACGCCATAGCCCATTGTTCCGAGTCCGCCAGATGTCAGAAGCTGTCTTGGTTCTTTGAATTTATAATACTGGGCTGCCCACATCTGATGCTGTCCTACATCGGTTGTAATCGTTGCATTGCCCTCTGTCAGCTCATAGATCTTGTTGATGATCGCCGGTCCCGAGAATTCGTTCATATCTGCATGATCCGGATACTGCTCTTTGAGTGCGTCAATCTGTGCTCTCCACTCCGGCTTCTTGGAAGCCTTGATTCTGGTAGAGATCATCTTCAGTATTTCTTTGGCATCACCGACAACACTTGCATCAACTTCCACGTTCTTATTGATTTCTGCAGCATCAATATCAATATGTAAAATCTTTGCCTGATTTGCAAACTTACTTGCATTACCGGTTACACGGTCTGAGAATCTCGCACCAACAACGATTACAAGATCTGCCTGATTGATACCGAAGTTTGAAACCTTGGTTCCATGCATACCGATCATGCCTGTGTAACGATCATCCGTTCCCGGAAATGCACCCTTGCCCATCAATGTATCACAAACAACTGCATCGATTTTCTCTGCAAATTTCTTCAGCTCCTTGGATGCATCTGCCGCAACAACGCCACCACCGACAAGAATCATCGGTTTCTTCGAATTCTCAATCATCTTAATGGCTGTGTCGATATCTTCTGCACGGATTGTCTTGGTCACGCGCTCGATTGGCTCCGGTGCCTTTGGCTCATAGTCTGCAACATTTGCAGTTACATCCTTTGTAATATCAACAAGAACCGGACCCGGTCTGCCTGACTGTGCGATTTTAAATGCGCGGCGGATTGTATCTGCCAGTTCATGTACATTCTTTACAATAAAGCTATGCTTCGTAATCGGCATAACTACACCCGCAATATCAATCTCCTGAAAACTGTCCTTTCCAAGAAGAGAAACACCTACGTTTGCAGTGATTGCAACAAGCGGAATCGAATCCATATATGCGGTTGCAATACCGGTTACAAGATTCGTTGCACCCGGACCGGAAGTTGCCATACATACGCCAACCTTGCCAGTCGCTCTTGCATATCCATCCGCTGCATGACTTGCACCCTGCTCATGGGATGTCAGGACATGGTGAATCTCATCCTGATGCTTATACAATGCATCATAGACATTCAGGATCGTTCCTCCCGGATATCCAAATACTGTGTCAACGCCCTGTTCTTTCAGACATTCAATCACTATTTCTGATCCAGTTAATTGTTTCATAAACTTCTCCTTATCTACATACAACTTGATTTATCCTTTTTCTTCCTGTCAGATAACCAATATCTGATAGGATAGCACATTGTTTTGAATTATTCAATATATTTTACTTCAACTCCAAAACGGCACCGCGGTTACCGGATGTTACCATCTTTGCATACCTTGCCAGATATCCGGTTGTTACCTTTGGCTCTCTTGGTGTCCATGCCTCTTTCCGCTTTGCAAGCTCCTCGTCGGAAACCTTCACATTGATCGTACATGCATCAATATCAATGCTGATGATATCTCCCTCTTCGATCAAAGCGATCGGACCTCCAACTGCTGCCTCCGGTGAGATATGTCCAATGGAAGCACCACGGCTTGCACCTGAGAAACGTCCATCTGTGATCAGTGCTACCGAAGAGCCAAGTCCCATACCTGCAATCGCAGATGTCGGGTTCAGCATCTCTCGCATTCCAGGTCCCCCCTTTGGTCCCTCGTAACGAATAACCACAACATCACCTTCGACGATTTTGCCACCCTTGATAGCCGCGATTGCATCCTCTTCACATTCAAACACACGTGCCGGACCTTCATGCTGCAGCATCTCCGGAACAACTGCAGAACGCTTGACTACAGAGCCGTCCGGTGCAATATTGCCCTTCAATACGGCAAGTCCACCGGTTGAACTGTATGGGTTTGCCATCGGGCGGATAACTTCCGGATTCAGGTTCTTATGTCCCTTTACCGCCTCTCCGATTGTCTTGCCTGTTACTGTCATGCAATCCTCATTGATCAATCCTGCCTCACAGAGCTGGTTGATAACCGCATACACACCACCGGCCTCGTTTAAGTCCTCCATATATGTCGGACCTGCCGGTGCTAAGTGGCAGAGGTTCGGTGTCTTTGCACTGATCTCATTTGCCATGGAAATATCAAAGTCAAATCCGATTTCATGTGCGATTGCCGGGATGTGAAGCATGGAGTTTGTAGAGCATCCAAGTGCCATATCCACTGTCAACGCATTCATAATAGCATCCTTTGTAATAATATCTCTCGGACAGATATTCTTCTTGTACATCTCCATAACGGCATAACCGGCACGCTTTGCAAGCTTCAGTCTCTCAGAATATACTGCCGGGATTGTTCCGTTTCCAGGAAGTCCCATACCAAGTGCCTCTGTCAGACAGTTCATAGAGTTTGCGGTATACATACCGGAGCATGATCCACAAGTCGGGCATGCATGGCACTCAAAATCGTTGACATCTTCTTCGGTCATCTTGCCTGCTGCATAAGAACCAACTGCCTCGAACATAGAAGAAAGGCTGGTCTTATGTCCTTTCACATGACCGGCAAGCATCGGGCCACCGGATACGAATACGGTTGGCACGTTGACTCTGGCTGCTGCCATCAGAAGTCCCGGTACGTTCTTATCGCAGTTTGGAATCATGACAAGTGCATCAAACTGATGTGCAATTGCCATACACTCGGTTGAATCTGCGATCAGGTCTCTTGTTACAAGGGAATACTTCATTCCGATATGTCCCATCGCGATACCGTCGCAGACAGCGATTGCCGGGAACATCACAGGTGTTCCGCCTGCTTCTGCCACACCAAGCTTCACGGCCTGTGCGATCTTATCTAAGTTCATATGGCCGGGTACGATCTCGTTGTAGGAACATACGATACCGACCAATGGTTTCTTCATTTCTTCTTCTGTCATTCCAAGGGCATTGAACAAGCTTCTGTGTGGTGCCTGCTGCATGCCAACTTTTACGTTATCACTCTTCATCTTTTTTCTTCCTTTCTCTTCAATTTGTTCAGACAATTTCGAGATTTGCATACCTGCAACATACATTTTGATTCCATTCATCTTATATACAATGTATTGGAACCAAGAAGTGCTAGATGTTCTGATCTATACCGTTTCATAATACGCAACCGCCGTCAATTCGCCATCCATGGCTCAGTGACGGCTTGTTTGAACATCGTGTTCAAACATTGCTTCTTTTACTACAGAACATCAAGAACTTCTAAGTTCCAAACATATCGTATATATCCATGAATGGAATTCAAAATATATGTTTTACATGCATCTCACTATCTCGAAATTGTCTGGCAAAGTATTATATCTTAATTAACTACTAATTCTTCCTTAACCACTTAGATTCTTTCTACGATCTTGTCGCCCATCTCGTTACAGCCGACAAGGGTTGTGCCTTCGGACACGATATCGCATGTACGAAAGCCGTCTATAAGCACCTGCTTAACTGCGTTCTCGATGGCATCTGCCTCTTTGTCGAGATCGAATGTGTAACGGAGCATCATCGCTACGGAAAGAATTGTTGCGATTGGATTTGCCTTGTCCTGTCCGGCAATATCCGGTGCTGAACCACCGCTTGGCTCGTACATACCGAATTTTGTTTCGTTTAAGGATGCGGATGCCAGCATACCGATGGAACCTGTGATCATCGATGCCTCATCGGACAAGATGTCACCAAACATATTCTCCGTTAATACAACATCGAACTGTGCCGGATCTTTGACAAGCTGCATTGCACAGTTATCAACAAGCATATGCTCGTATGTGACTTCCGGATAATCTTTGGCAACCTCTTCCACGATTTTTCTCCAGAGTCTGGAGGAATCAAGCACGTTTGCCTTATCAACGCTCGTTACCTTCTTACGGCGCTTCATTGCGATATCAAAGCCCTTGATTGCAATACGGCGGATCTCGTTTTCATTATAAGTCAATGTATCTACAGCCGTCATCACACCGTCTACTTCCTTTGTCTCTCTTGCACCGAAGTAAAGACCACCGGTCAGTTCACGCATAATCATCATATCGAACCCGCGGTCTGCGATTTCCTCCTTCAAAGGACATGCACCCTTTAACTGCTCATAAAGATTTGCCGGTCTTAAATTTGCAAAAAGTCCTAATTCCTTACGGATCTTCAAAAGTCCGGCTTCCGGTCTCTTCTCCGGCGGGAGCTTATACCAAGGCGATGTACTTGTGTTACCACCGATAGAACCAAGCAATACCGCATCGCTTGCCTTTGCTCTTGCGACTGCTTCGTCAGTAAGAGGAACGCCATATGCATCGATCGAGCATCCGCCCATCAGAAGCTGCTCATAATTAAATGTATGTCCAAACTTTTCTCCGACAGCATCTAACACCTTCATTGCCTGTGTGACAACCTCAGGTCCGATACCGTCTCCTTTGATTACTGCAATATTACAATTCATGATTCATCCTCCAAATAATAATTTATCCTGTATCCGCTTAGCGGTTGAATAAATGCTTTCTCTTCTTAAAATATACGATGTTACAGATTAACATCACAATGGAAGTCGCCAATGATCCATAGTTTGAACTGGAAATATACTCCGAAAGTCCATCCACAATGCTTGTAACACTCGCGATATATGCAATTAACACAACCAGGCCTGCCACCTGCATACCTATATACATTGCCGGTCCGGACTTCTTGAAATCCGCAAGCATAAAACGCGTTACAAGTGAGAAAATACCAAGTGCGACGTAGCAGATACCGATAATCGTATCCACGCCCTTCAAACCAGAGAAAAAGCTATATACCTGATCTGCATCTTCGCCATAAATTCTGCCGGTAAGCAGCTGGAATCCATTCCACAATCCAACAAGTGTCGAAACAAACAGCTGAAAATAAATTACGAAATGGAACCATTTCATTCCAAGTTCCGGCTGTGGCTGCTGTGGTGCCTGATTATACATTCCCTGCTGGTTGTACATATTCTGCTGTGGTGCCTGATTGTACATCCCCTGCTGGTTATACATATTCTGCTGTGGTGCCTGATTGTACATCCCCTGCTGGTTGTACATATTCTGCTGCGGTGCCTGATTGTTTGCTTGTGCGCCTGCACCGGTATAAGCTCCACAGACTGGACAGGTCAGCTGTCCGTCCGAAATCTGGTTGCCACAATTATTGCAAACTCCCATATATTTTATCCTCCCCAATGAATTTAATTTTCTTTTGCATTGATATAATTGATCAAGCCGCCATCTTTGATAATCTTCTGCATGAACGGAGGGAATGCCTGTCCCTTGAATTCCGTTCCCTTTGTCTTGTTGTAAATCATACCATTATCAAAATCAACCTCTACCATATCGCCTGCCTCAATTCCCCTGGCCGCCTCCGGACACTCAATAATCGGAAGTCCGATGTTGATTGCGTTACGATAGAAGATTCTGGCAAATGTCTCAGCAATTACACAGCTGATACCGGATGCCTTGATTGCAATCGGTGCATGCTCTCTGGATGAACCGCATCCAAAGTTCTTATTTGCTACCATGATATCGCCCGGCTTCACACGCTTTACGAAGTCCTTATCGATATCCTCCATACAGTTTTTTGCAAGCTCCGCAGGATCTGAAGAGTTCAGATATCTTGCCGGAATGATTACGTCTGTATCTACATTGTCACCATATTTATGTACTGTTCCGTATGCTTTCATTCTCTATTCCTCCAAATTCTTAGTATCACTGTACCATATTACTTCAATTCACATGGGCAGCTGATTTTACCTGTAATCGCAGATGCTGCTGCAACCGCCGGGCTTGCCAGATATACCTCAGAATCTACATGTCCCATACGTCCGACGAAATTACGGTTGGTTGTAGAAACACACTTTTCACCGGCTGCCATAACACCCATATGTCCACCTAAGCATGGTCCGCAGGTTGGAGTCGATACGATTGCACCTGCCTCGATAAAAGCCTTTGTCAGACCTTCTTCGAGCATCTGCAGATAAACCTCCTGTGTGCCTGGGATGACGATCACACGTACCCCCTTTGCCACATGTCTGCCCTTGATGATATCCGCAGCAATACGCATATCAGAGATTCTTCCGTTTGTACAGGAACCGATGACTACCTGATCGATCTTGATCTCGCCGACTTCATCGATTGTCTTTGTATTCTCCGGAAGATGTGGGAATGCAACAGTTGGCTTTAAGGTTGAAAGGTCAATCGTATATTCCTCATCGTATACTGCATCGGCATCTGCCTCATACTTTGTATATGTCTTTGTAGCATGTTCCTTCATATAAGCTTCTGTCTGCTCATCGACTGGGAAGATACCATTCTTCGCACCTGCCTCGATTGCCATGTTCGCAATCGTGAAACGATCATCCATGGTAAGGTTCTTGATACCCTCGCCAACAAATTCCATAGACTTATAGAGTGCGCCGTCCACACCGATCATACCAATGATGTGAAGGATCACATCTTTGCCGCTGATATATGGTGCTTTCTCTCCTACGATATTAAACTTGATTGCAGATGGCACCTTGAACCATGCCTTGCCCGTTACCATACCGGCTGCCATATCCGTACTGCCGACACCTGTGGAGAATGCGCCAAGGGCACCATAGGTACATGTATGTGAATCGGCTCCGATGCATGTCTCGCCTGCAACGATCAATCCTTTTTCCGGAAGCAATGCATGCTCGATTCCCATCTCTCCGACATCGAAGAAATTCACAATTTCATTTTCACCGGAGAACTCTCGTACGCATTTGCAATGTTCTGCACTCTTAATATCTTTATTCGGTGTGAAGTGATCCATAACAAGTGCAATCTTGCTCTTATCAAACACTTCCTTCTTATTAAACTTTTCCATCTCATGAATGGCAACCGGTGTTGTGACATCGTTACCAAGCACCAAATCCAAATCTGCCTCAATCAACTGTCCTGCTTCCACACTTGCAAGACCTGCATGTTTCGCAAGTATTTTCTGCGTCATGGTCATTCCCATAATCATTTCCTCCTGATTCTGCTTATAATATTAGAATCATACCATATTTCATCCTATAATTACAATATATAATACGAATACTATTTATAACTTGTAGTTATAGTTCAGTTATGTTATATTAAGTAAATGTAACAGCTATTTGCAGAAATAATCAGATCATAATTCTGAAACATGAATCTGCGTGCATAGAAATGAGAGGATATTATGTTTGATAATCTGAATTATTACAGAGTTTTTTATACGGTTGCAAATACCGGAAATATCAGCAAAGCCGCCGATATGCTGTTTATCAGCCAGCCTGCGATCTCCAAGGCGATTTCCAAACTGGAGGATGGACTGCATGTGAAGCTCTTTTTGCGCTCTTCCAAGGGGGTAACGCTGACCGATGAGGGGCAGGTATTGTACAACCATATTGAGAAAGCTTTTTCGAATATCTCGCAGGGAGAGGACGAGCTCCGCCATATTCACGAGCTCGGCATCGGGCAGTTAAAAATCGGGGTCAGCACCTCGCTTTGCAAGCATATTTTACTGGACAAGCTGCAAACCTTCATCTCGGAGAATCCACATATCAAGGTTATCATCGACTGCCATTCCACAGTGAATACGCTGAAGCTTCTGAGCGAGGGTCGCATCGATATCGGACTGATCTGCAAGACGGACATCCCTGCCGGTTTTGAATATCAGGATGTCAGCACGATCCACGACATCTTCGTCGTAAATGAAACTTACCTCTCCAACCTGCACCTGCGGGAACAGGAGGAGCTTGCACCGGAGCCGGTAAATCCGTGGCTGTTTGCCGGAAATCTGACCGGTATTATGGGAAATCTGGATGAGAATGGCGTCAGAAATGAAAAGTCTGCTGATTCAACTTTCGCTTCGATAAATCCTGCATCTTCCACAGATGAATCCGGATTTGCCATGAAGGACATTCTGGAGAAGTCCAATCTTATGCTGCTGGAGAAAAATAACATCACACGTACGCATATTGATGATTACCTAGAGTCGCAGGGAATCCATCCGCAGCAGATACTCGAAGTAAACAACATGGATCTGCTCATTGACTTTGCCGCCATCGGCATGGGCATTGCCAGTGTCGTACGAGAGTTTGCAACGGACTATCTGGCTTCCGGGCAGATCTTAGAGCTTCCGCTCTCCCACCCGGTTACAGAGCGTACCGTCGGGTTCGTGTACCCAAAGAGCCGTGAGAAATCGGAGGTGTTAAGGAAGTTTCTGGGAATGTGGGGATGTTAAATTCCTATTTTCTTCATCAATGCCTCTTGAAGCACCTGAGAGAAATTGATGTCATGTTCCATCGCCGCTTCATTTAACCATTCCGGAATACTAAGTGTTTTCTTCACAGATTTTGTGTTGTGTTTTTTCTTGTATTGCACCAAATCAAATTCAATCAAACAGGAGAAATCGCCCTCTTGCAGTATATAATCCACAGGCGCAGATACTTCCGGCAATGATTTTTCGTTTTTCAGCCGGTCATCAATGCATAATCCCATTGCTTCTACAGCCATCTCGTATGCTTCTTCCATTGTTTCTCCCTGTGTCATGCATTCCGGGAAGTCTGGAAATGAAATCCAATAGCCGCCCTTCTCATCGTTATGAAATATAGCCGGATAAAAATAATGATGCATAGTTATTTCTCCTCAATTTTTTGATCATTGCTTTTGATGTTGTTGGCATATTGTTCTCCTTTTTATTATTGTATACGTATTTATACGTATTGTCAATAAAAAAAGGAAATGTAATAACCTGAGCACGCAGTCGCAAGATGCTTCGCACTTTTATATGATAACCCAAGCATGCAGCCACAAGTCGCTTCGCGACTTGCCAGCTGTAGTGCTTCGCACAGAATAATAAACTAAGCAACGCTACTTCGCTTCCGCTTCGCTCCAGCTCAGTATGTTGCTTCGCAACATACATAAAAATAAAAACACGGCGGTTACCACAAGTAAACTTGCGTAACCGCCGTGTTTTTATTTTTATATGCGTTGCTCAGGTAATTACATCATTCCCATGCCGCCGCCCATGCCACCTGCTGGCATAGCTGGAGCATCTTCCTTAATGTCTGCAACAACAGACTCTGTTGTAAGGAATGTAGAAGCAACGGATGTTGCGTTCTGCAATGCTGTTCTTGTAACCTTCACAGGATCGATGATACCTGCTTCAATCATGTTTACATATTCTTCCTTGTAAGCATCGAATCCAACACCAACCTCAGACTCTTTGATCTTGTTGATGATAACTGCGCCCTCAAGACCTGCATTGGATGCGATATGAGCAAGCGGAGCTGTCAGTGCCTTTGCAATGATTGTTGCACCGGTCTTCTCGTCACCTTCCAATGTATCAATCAGAGCATTCAACTTCTTAGAAGCATGGATATATGCAGATCCACCGCCTGCGATGATGCCCTCTTCTACGGCTGCTCTTGTAGCGTTCAAAGCATCTTCGAGACGAAGCTTTGCTTCCTTCATCTCTGTCTCAGTTGCAGCACCAACCCGGATAACAGCAACTCCACCGGCAAGCTTTGCCAGTCTCTCCTGCAGCTTCTCCTTATCGAATTCAGATGTTGTCTCAGCAAGCTGTGCCTTGATGACATTGACTCTTGCTTCGATATCTGCCTTTGCACCACAACCATCAACGATAACTGTATTCTCCTTGGCAACCTTTACGCTCTTTGCACGTCCGAGCTGATCCAGAGTTGTCTCCTTCAAATCATAGCCAAGCTCCTCAGAGATGACTGTACCACCTGTCAGGATTGCAATATCCTGCAACATTTCTTTTCTTCTGTCACCATAGCCAGGTGCCTTTACACCTACAACGGAGAATGTACCACGCAGCTTATTTACAATCAATGTTGTAAGAGCCTCGCCCTCGATATCCTCAGCGATGATCAAAAGCTTCTGTCCGCCCTGTACGATCTGCTCCAGAAGTGGAAGAATATCCTGGATGTTGGAAATCTTCTTATCTGTAATCAGGATATATGGATTATCCAGCTCTGCAACCATCTTCTCCATATCTGTTGCCATGTAAGCACTTACATAACCACGATCAAACTGCATACCTTCTACCAAGTCAAGCTCTGTCTTCATTGTCTTAGACTCTTCGATTGTGATAACGCCATCCTTAGAAACCTTCTCCATTGCATCTGCAACAAGTTCACCGACACCATCATCACCAGCAGAGATAGAGGCAACTCTTGCGATCTGCTCCTTGCCATTGATAGACTCGCTCATCTCTGAGATTGCATCGACAGCTGCATCGCAAGCCTTCTTCATACCCTTACGAAGTACGATTGGATTTGCTCCGGCTGCTAAGTTCTTCATACCTTCGTTGATCATTGCCTGTGCAAGAACGGTAGCTGTTGTTGTACCATCACCGGCAACATCGTTTGTCTTGGTTGCAACTTCCTTTACGATCTGTGCACCCATATCCTCGAATGGATCTTCAAGAGAAATCTCCTTTGCGATTGTCACACCATCATTTGTGATGAGTGGGGAACCAAATGACTTTGCAAGAACTACATTTCTTCCTTTTGGTCCAAGTGTTACGCTAACTGTATCTGCAAGCTGGTTTACGCCTGCCTCCAAAGCCTTTCTGGCTTCTGCTCCATACTTAATTTCCTTTGCCATTGTATTACGCCTCCTAGTTTTTTTCGCATCTTCTAATGATAACGGCAATACTTTCTTCGTACCCATACTGCCTTACCTGTTACTGAACGATTGCAAGAATATCTGCCTGCTTTACAATGATGTACTCATCATCTCCAAGCTTTACTTCTGTTCCTGCATATCTTGAATAGATTACTTTATCGCCAGCCTTTACTTCCATTGGAACCTTCTCGCCATCTACGACAACACCAGGGCCAACTTCAACAACCTCTGCATACTGTGGTTTTTCCTGTGACTGTGTCGGAAGAACGATTCCTGATTTCGTCGTCTCTTCTGCAACGGACTGCTTTAATACAACTCTGTCTCCTAACGGTGTTAACTTCATAATATACCCGACCTCCTAATTTTTACTTTTAGCACTCATATTGGTTGAGTGCTAACATAATTCTTATTGTACTCATTTTTTTTAAAAAATCAACCCCTAATTTGTAAATTTAACCAAATGGACACAATTTACCGGACAGCCTGTAAATAATGTATGAATGCCGCATTGGTTTTATGCCATTTTCCTCGTCGCCATAACAAAAATCAGGCAGAAAAGCATGTAACTCTTCTGCCTGTATCCTGCTCTGTTATGATTCTATAATTGTATGATTGGTCTTGATAATCCCCCGCGGCAGCGAATCCTTCGCATTCTTCCACGGCTCGTCCTTATACCGGTAATCAAATTTATCGATAAACCAGCCAATGTCACCGTTTACCCGCTCCATGCCATCAAAATATGTCTTGTTCAAAACCTCTTGAAATTCTGCATAGGCATCCTTCGGAAGCTTCACGCTTCCCGCATCATACAGAACTCCGTAATGATAGGTACAAAAGCCCTTACAGTCAGCAAATTTCTTCCGAAACTCAGGTTCCTTCTTCCACAGGTGAAGAATCGTATCGATATACCGCATGGATGTCTCCTTCATCCGGTTGCAGATAAAGCATGAATCCTCAAGACGTCTGATATAGTCACTGACCGAAGAACTCGCCTGCTTCTTGAAAAGTCCTCCCGACACAACCGGTTTTCCCGTACTCAGTGCCTTCAGATCCCGGATTGTCTTATCCGTGTGTGTCTTCAACATCAGTGCAAGTCCCAGCCGGTTCTTCTCCGCATAGAGCATCCGCACATGATGCGCGCAAAAGCCCTGTTCATCGGTCATTGCACGGTTATCATCTTCCATGTAGCTTGGTCCCATTGTATATTCAATTGCATTGCGTTCGAGTTGCCGGTTCATCTCACAGATCGGGCACTCGCAATCTGTTGTAAATGCATCGTTTACCGGAATTGTATACAACTGTTCTGCCATTTTTCGTTTCTCCTTTTTCTTTGTGTCTTATCGAAGCAGGCGCTACCCGTCTCAACCGAAAAAAGAGCACAGCGGTCTTGTTGTGCTCTCTTCACTTAATTTACAATATAATCTCCTGTCTCTGCATCCCGCAGGAAATGCAGTTTGAGATAATTCCTGTAATTACGCAGTTTCCCTTCATATATGATTTCCAGATCATCACACATCCGGAAATCGCGCGGACAGGTCAGACCCGGTTTCTTCGTAATCAAGGGAATTCCGGCTTTTCGCAAAACATAAGATACAAACTGTGAACAGAAATAATTATATCTCCGTTCCACGGATTTCTGACACATCACGCCCAGGATCCCAAGATAATTATATCGATAAAATGCTTTTTCACTCTTAAATTGTTCCAGTATTTCCATAATCTTTTCATACTGTTTTTTTGTTACACGCAGTCTTCCAATTCTGCATGTGGTCTGGACATCACGTCCAAATACCCCCGTCGTGATATCCTCATTGATAAATCCGCAGTCAAACGGATTATGTAAATGCTTTCTTGCAAAGCTGTACATTTCCTTTAATTCCACATCCATCGCCAGTGACGTGTGCGCATATGGTTCTCCTGTCCACAGCTTGATCACACGGGATGGAAGTGTCTGTGTCTTAGATAACACAATATAAACACTGTACTCTTCCTTATCCGGTTCATACATATGTAAAGGAATGTCTGTCATAATATTATTTGCATCCATACCAAATCAATCTGTTATTACAGATTATGCTCCATCTCATTTATTGTTCTTAATACTCTCCCGAATCATATCTTTCAACTTCAACGCTTCGTCCTTCATGCGCGAAGAAGCAGATCTGGATGTGATCACTAACGACAAAAGCCGTAATGCATCCTCGTTTTTTCCAAGTCTTCGTGCCAGATCTGCCAGAAGATAATTGATTGTATTTTCATCCATTCCTGCAATCGGGAACGTCTCCGATGAGATTGCTTTCAAAAAGCCTTCGTATGCATTCTTCAAACATTCTCTTTCATCCATATACAGCGAACGATTTTCCTCCGGTGTGATACCTTCTGGTCTCGTTGCCAGATACTGCCGTTTTCCCCGAAGTACCCATGCGTATTTCAGACACGTATATGCCCGTTCACTGTTTTTTGCTTTTTTCACTATTGTTGTTATCAACGCCAACTGATAACGCGTAATTGCATCATCATACGTGAAAACATCCTTTTGGATTGCCGGATCTATACCGTTAAACTTTGAACCAATCTGTTCGCTGATATCACGGATCTGCCGATTCATCAGTTTTCCGAAATATCTGCCAAGTGCAGAATATCCACACTTCTCACAGGTGATTACATCATATTTGATTGGATCTATATGATTGTAAACTGGTCGAAGATCCGTATCCTTGCTTTCCAGCCGGACCTTTCCTGCCCGCACGCACTTTGTCTTAAATGTCAGATTACAAATCGGGCATTCATACGTTTTATCAAACAGTGCTTCTTTCTCCAGTTCCTCCGGTGACTTTGTCTCCTTTTGTTCTGCTGCTCCATGGCGTGCAGATGTCGCAGAATCATTATCTAAGATTTTCGATTCGTCAAAATCACCAAGGCCCAGATTTCCGATTGTGGAAAAAATGCCCATCTTAATCCTCCTCTGCCTAACACCCTTGTTACTTCTCCTATTTACCCGGTTTATATGAGCTCTTTAATGATACAATCCGGTTAAATACCAAATGTTCCTCTGTGGTATCCTTCTCATCCACGCAAAAATATCCATGACGTAAAAACTGGAACTTATCGCCCTTTACAGCCTCTCCCAACGCCGCCTCAAGCTTACAATTCTTCAGGACCGTCAATGAATTTGGATTGTAGTTCAGGGTCCCATCTTCATTAAGCTTACCCTTTTCCTCATCCACGATATTCTCATACAAACGAACCTCTGCATCTACTGCGCTTTCTGCAGATACCCAATGAATCGTTCCTTTAACCTTTCTACCTTCAAAGCCGGAACCACTTCTCGTCTCCGGATCATAAGTACAATGAATCTCCGTTACAACCCCGTTTTCATCCTTCTTATAATCCACGCACTTTACAAAATAAGCACCCTTTAAACGCACTTCATTTCCAGGGAACAACCGGAAATACTTCTTCGGTGGTTCCTCCATAAAGTCTTCACGGTCGATATATAACTCTCTTGAGAATGCAACCTGACGCTTGCCGGCTGATTCATCCTCCTGATTGTTATCAATATCAAAATACTCCACCTGTCCTTCCGGATAGTTGTCAATTACAACCTTAATTGGATCAAGCACCGCCATCATACGATTTGCTTTTAGGCGCAGATCCTCACGGATACAATACTCAAGCATAGCATAATCGACGGAGCTCTGTGACTTGGAAACACCAACCAGTTCCATAAACATCCTGATGGACTCTCTCGTAAATCCACGTCTCCGGAGTGCTGCAATGGATACCAGTCTTGGATCATCCCAGCCATCCACAATGCCATCTTCTACCAGCTTCTTGATATAACGCTTACCTGTAACTACATTCGTCAGATACAACTTTGCAAACTCAATCTGTCTCGGTGGATTCTTGTATTCCAATTCCCGAACAACCCAGTCATACAGTGGTCTGTGATCCTCAAACTCCAATGTACAGATAGAGTGGGTAATTCCCTCTTCTGCATCCTCGATCGGATGTGCAAAATCATACATCGGATAGATGCACCACTTATCACCGGTATTGTGATGTGTCATACGGGCAATACGATAGATAACCGGATCCCGCATGTTGATATTTGGGCTTGCCATATCGATCTTTGCACGCAATACCTTGCTTCCATCCGGATATTCTCCGTTCTTCATACCCTCAAATAATTTCAGGTTTTCCTCTACGCTTCTGTCACGGTATGGACTGTTCTTACCCGGCTCCTTCAAAGTACCTCGATATTCACGGATTTCATCCGCTGTCAGATCACAGACATATGCTTTGCCCTTTTTGATCAGTTTGATCGCCGATTCATACATCGCATCAAAATAATTTGATGCAAAATAAATCTTATCGCCATAATCAGCACCCAGCCATTTGATATCATCAATGATAGACTGCACATATTCTGTCTTTTCCTTTGTCGGATTCGTATCATCAAACCGGAAATGGAATGTTCCTCCATACTCCTTGGCAAGACCATAATTTAACAAAATGGATTTGGCATGTCCAATATGCAGATATCCGTTTGGCTCCGGTGGAAAACGGGTTACAACTTCCGTATATTTTCCTTCTGCCAGATCTTTATCTATCTCCTGTTCAATAAAATTCTTTGAAACTGTTGCTTCACCTTCCATGGACGTACTCCTTTTTTCTAGTATTATTCTATCATATCATTGTATCATTATTTCGTCAATTTCCTATTTGCTCTCTGGATCTCTTGGTTGTGCATCATCTGAAAACACACTGTCTTTTTGAGAATCATAATTCGTCATGATCCGATTATTGATCTCCATGGACCGTTTCTCGTAATCTTCATGTGCCAACTCTTTCTCAGACTTTTCCACATAAGCTTCTCCGCCTGCCATACTTGTCTGGAAGTCACGATTTACCTCCTCAACCAGCGCATTTACTTCCGGTGAAAGAATAGATCCATCTACTTGCGGTATCTCAGATGTCTGTTCTAGATCAGAAGAATCTGCTGTTTTTTCCGTCTCCTGTATCTCTGGCTTATCATTATCTTCCAGCTTTTCAATCATTTCATCCGCGAGCTTCTCATCTGACGTTTCAGACTGCGGCGTTGCCGGTTCCTCTGAAATCTCCGGTTCTTCTAATCCAAGTTTCTTCAAAAGTTCCGGATTCACATCTTTGTTTGCATTTGCTAGTTGCGCAATCATATCTTCTGCATCAAGCATTTCTTTATGCTGTTTACTGATTCTGCCTGCGAATATAATCACACATACAAGCAATATTATAATCACAAAAGCAGATGCAATAATTATTCCTATCACAAGCGGGTTTGTAAATGGGCTTTTCTCTGCCGGTGTCTGCACCGGTACGTCTGGCGTCGCCATGGTTGGTGTTGCCTGAACCAGCACCTGCTCTGATACAACTACCGGAACATACCTTATAAATGCCTGTTCTCTTGCATCATACTCATAAAAGCCTTCTTCCCCTTCCACATTGATTGCATAAACCAGATATATGTCCTTATCTGCCACGTCTGCAGACTGATATGCCACGACCTGATTTTCTCCAATCCGCAGCATTGTCTCTGCAAACCCCTTCGGAAGTTCCGTTCCTTCCGGTACTGCAGTAATGATATAACGGTTATATTGGGAAGAATACTCCTGATACGGAGTAAAGACATCCTCTCCGGCATCCATAATAAACCAGTGTTTCTCTCCCTCTCCGTCCTTCAGACAGACAACCGTTAGTTTCTTATTCGGAGACTGGTAAGAAAGTACATCCCAATCTTTGTAAGCCGTTGTTCCCGCAGTAAATCCTTCTGGTGCATCCAGCCCATCTTCACTCATCACAAACGTATAGTCTTTTCCATCGATCGTAGCGATCGGATCCCCCACGTCTTCTCCTGCCTGTACCGAAATCGTATATACCTTCACAGCACCGTTTTCTGCTGTAACCGTAACCCGTACTGTATTTTTACCTTTCTGAATCGAATTGGCTCCGGATACATTCGTTGTTGCCTTACTGTCCGCAGTTGCCGCACTTACAACAACACTTGTCACATCCTCATCAACCTGCAGGGAATAGGACGTACGATCTGGTGAAAATGATGGAGTCAGAGTTCCCGGAGACACCTGCAGGCTTTCCAGATCACAGTCAGCAGACCGTCCATTTTCCTCCGTCGTTTCAGTTGTATCTGTTGTCTTTCCATCCTCTGTCGTTGATTTATTATCTTCTGTTGTCGTTGTTTCTACTGTTACCGTTGCACCTGCATGTGAAATAGATACTGCATTACCATTGATATCATAGACATCACTTCCGCTTGTCGTAATACTTCCGCTACCATTTGCAATCGCTGTGAATGAAATACTGAACGATCCAGCAGCCGTACCACTTGCAGTTACAGTTCCGCCGCCACCATTGACAATCGCACTTCCGCTGGCAGAATTATATTGCAACACACTTGAATTATAAGACACGTATATCGTATATGCCGAAATCTCCGAACCGCTGACAGATATCGTTGCCGTCACATTGTTTCCCACACTTACCGTACTGGCACTTAACGCAATCACAACATCTGCTGCCTTGACATCAATCTTTCCATAATTCAGACACAATATCAGTGCCGTTATAATTGCTAGCCCACGTTTTAAAATCTGTTTCATGATATTCCTCCTGTTTTTCTCATTCTGCATCATCGTTATTGAATTGTTTCCAACCCAACAATATGTCGCTGCACTTTTACAATATCAAGTGCTGTAACTTTTCCGTCTCCGTTCACATCCGCTACAGCAAGTATGTCATTGGTCAATGTGTCCAGACCGACAATCAATCGCTGCAGTTTGATAATATCCAATGCGGTTATCTTTCCATCCCCATTCATATCACCCTTCATTGTGGATGATGCTCCCACTGACACCGGATCATTGACTGCTGTTCCTCGCACAACTGTCAGTTTATAAGTTCTTGTTGCACCGGTCTGCGCTGTCACCACAATCTCTATCACATTCGTTCCTTCCGAAAGATCAATCGTTCCCGCTCCGCTGACACGCGCATTCTGATTCACCGGGGTTGCTGTGATTGATATCTGATTTACTGAATCTGACACAATCAACGAATACTCCGTTGTATCATTTACCGCATATGATGGCGTCAATCCATACCCCTCTATAGAAAACGTCTTCAGCCAGTTATTCGGATTACCCGAATCCGCCGGTTTTGAGACTGCCTGGGACGGCAGATTCGAATACACCGGTATTTCAAATAACATAGATGAATTCAACAGATTGTTGTTGCTATATGCATTATAATTTGTCAGACATTCTGTCGACGGTGACTGGATGTTTGACATATACTGATGACTGAACAGGCTGCTGCTGTTTGTCACGTTAAATTTCTGTGTATAAAGTGTATTCTGTCCTACACTGATATAGGATGCCCCTAAAAACTGAGCTCCTCCAATAATTGATTTTGAAACCGTATCCCATGGTCTTCCGTAAGATCCGCTTCCCGCAGCCCACTCCAGTCCTTTAACCGCAGCATTGCCATCTGGTGAGTTATATGCGCCGATATTATAAAAATTATAAATCCCTGGATAAGAAGAATTCGTACCAGAGCATGCTGTTCCGATTGTAGGACCCATTTCCAGTTTAATCCGGCTTGCAATATGATATGGGCTGACACCTGACTGTGCCGCCGCATCCATAATGATCTGCGCATATGTTTTGTTCTCTCCGGACGGAATGGTCTGATACATAAACGTTCCTTTCAAAATAGCTTCCACGCCCGTCTCATTTTGCACATCCTGCTGATACGACAGACTCTCAAATGCAAACACATAATTCTCATACAGATATGTACGTGGATCCAGATAATATGCAACCAGATCATCAGAAGCTGCAAACCATGTCTTTCCATCATAAGAACTCCATGTATCCGTCTCCGCATTATAGCCAACCGTAGTGGAACGCCAGTTGTAATGAGGATAAGAACTCGTACCATAAATCAGATTTTTTACCTGACCGGACTTTGAAACCTCATTAGTGAGCAATGTATTCCAATCAACGCCAGTCTGTACAGCCCGGAATTCCCAGTTTGGATATTTTTCATGAATTTCCCGCAAATATGGTTTATAACTGTCTGGGAATCCCTGTGCAGAAAGGTTCGACTCAAAATCCGTATCTGCACTTGGTGTCGAAGGTGTTGGTGCCTCACCCATGACAACATACGAAGAAGACACATATCCCGTATAAGTCGCTCCATTGTATGTAAGTGATACCTTATACCAGCTGGAATTAGATGTATCCTGTATCGTCAGTGTCTGACCACCATTCAAATAAATTGTATTGCCATTGGAATCCTTGATTGGTGTTCCTCCCGGTGTCTCGCGAAAATAGAGCCCGGTTACACCAGATTTTATAGAACCCTCCGTTGCCGCGGAAGCGCGCAAAACAGGTATATATTGAAACAGCAGAACAACCATGCAGATTGCCACCACCATTGAAATCCATCGTTTTTTTGTCATTGAACCACACCTTTTCCGAATTTAAGCCTAGTGATACAATGGTAGTATAGCACAATATATTGGTGGTTGCAGTATTTTTTTAGGTTTTTTTGTGATTTTTCACGAATTTTGGGATTGTTTGATTTCAACATTTCCTCTTGACAGAATATCAATAATAAAGTATCATCTCATTTGTGCTTTGTATAAAGCAAGCTGGTATGGCTCAGTCGGTAGAGCGTCGCATTGGTAGTGCGGAGGTCACGGGTTCGATTCCCGTTACCAGCTTATAAAAAAGAAACTTCCATTGCCCGGAAGTTTCTTTTTATTTTTATTATTTTATTTCCGCGATAATTTCCCTCGGATCCGTTGTAATGCATTATCCACTGCCTTTTCTGTCTTTCCAAGATGTTCAGCAATTGCTTCGTAAGACATTCCCTGTAAATACAGTGTAAGTACCTGTTTTTCCAGCTTACTTAGCTCTTTCTGGATACGTTCATTCCGGTCTTTTTGCTGCTCTTTCGCAATGAGCAGCTTCTCTGGATCCTCTTCCCGGCTTGTAACAAGCCGTTCCTCCAGCATGAAATTATCATCCTCTTCGCTGTTCATATACAGGGATACATAAGAATTCAATGGCACATGCTTCTTCCGGTTTGAATTTGTAATCGCGTTCTGGATCTGTCTGCGGATACAGACACTTGCAAAGGTTGCAAACGACGTATCCTTTTCCGGCTGATAATCACGCATTGCCTTAAAAAGTCCGATCATCCCCTCCTGTGACAGATCATCCATCTCGGCGCCAATCAGATACACAGTCCGAACCTCTCGTTTGACAAGATATCCGTATTTTTTGAGCAGATACTCCACCGCATCGTCATCATGCTTATGAATCCGTTTTATAATTTCATTATCTTCAAGCTTTGAATAATCCAAACTTTTCTCCCCATGTCCATGCTCATTCTTTCCTGCCGCACAATGCTGTTTCTACTGCATTCTCTGCCGCACAACTTCATATGCAAGCACACCAGCAGCAACCGATGCATTCAGGGAATCTATGTCACCCTTCATCGGAATTGATACAACATAATCACATTTTTCTTTGACAAGACGGCTCACACCGCTTCCTTCGTTTCCGATTACCAGCCCGATCGGTCCGGTCAGATTCGCACGGTACATCACCTCACCGCCCATATCAGCGCAGGCAAACCATAAGCCTCTATCCTTTAATTCATCAATTGTCTTGGCAATATTCGTCACCTTGGCAACCGGTGTATAATGGATGGCTCCTGCCGAAGCCTTGACAACGGTCGCGGTAAGTCCCACTGCCCGGCGCTTCGGAATGATCACGCCATGCGCACCACACAGATTCGCGGTACGGATAATTGCACCTAAGTTATGTGGATCCTCAATCTCATCTAAGATAAAGATAAACGGATCCTCGCCCTTTTCCTTAGCCTTCTCTAATATATCATCCACTTCTGCATAGGAAAATGCCGCTGTAATCGCCATCACTCCCTGATGCTTGCGGTCTGGAGACATCTGGTCGAGCTTCTCCTTGCTCACGAAGTTGACGATCACATCCCGTTTCTTCGCATCGCGCAGGATAGATGAGATCACGCCATCGCGCAGACCATCCTGAATATACAGCTTATCAACAGTCTTTCCGGCACGGAATGCCTCTAAGACGGCATTTCTTCCTTCAATCATATGATCGTCTGTTTGTTCCTGTTCATTTATAATATTCTTATTCTCACTCATTTTTATTTTCCTTCATCATAGCTATGATTCTTTGCTTTCAAGATACTTACAGATCATGCCATCCACAAAATATTGCAGCCGTTCCATATCGCCCTTCAAGTACAGATAGCCATACAGGGCCTCTAATCCGGTTGCTTTCCGGTACTGTCCCATCGTCGCATTCTTCGCCTTGGAATGGGTATTTGTATTTCTACCACGCTTGTAGACGTCAAGCTCATCCTCCGACAGTTCTTCCATGATCCGGTCGATATAATCCGCCTGATTCACCGCCTTTACGATTTTGCTGACCTCCACATGATACTTATGCGGCTGCATATTGGAATGTGTGACGAAATATTTCTTCACCAGCAGATCCAATATACTATCACCCATATACGCAAGCGCAAGCGGCGAATACTGATATGCATTTACCTGTTCGGTCTTTACGCTCTCTTCCATCTTACACCTTCTCTGGTATCCTCCAGAATAATTCCCTTCTCTGTAAGCAGATCACGGATCTCATCTGCTCTCGCAAAGTTCTTTGCCTTTCTGGCTGCCTGACGTTCCTCAATCAGATTCTCAATCTCCTCATCCAGAAGAACCTCCTGCTCCTTGATGTCGATACCGAGAATATCCATCAGCTGCTTCATTGTATCATACAGCTTCTGTGCAAATGCCTTGCTTGTTACACCGGTCTTTACATTTGTATTTGCAAATTTTACAAGCTCGAAGATAACAGAAATCGCATCCGCTGTATTTAAGTCATCCTCCATTGCATCCTCAAAACGCTTTACATAGGTCGGAATCTCTTTTGCAAGCTTCATCTCTGCCTCTGTCATATCGGAAACTGTACAGTTATTGATTGCCTCTTCTACCTTCGATGCAGATGTACGGATTCTATCTAAACCATTCTTAGAGCTTTCCACAAGCTCTGCGGAGAAGTTAAGCGGACTTCTGTAATGCGCGGAAAGCATGAAGAAACGAATCACCTGCAAATCATACTTTTCTCCAATCTCTCTTACCGTGAAGAAGTTTCCGAGTGACTTGGACATCTTCTCGTTGTTGATCTTCAGGAATCCATTGTGCATCCAGTAGCGTGCAAACTCTGTATCATTGGCTGCCTCACTCTGTGCGATCTCATTTTCATGGTGTGGGAAGATCAAATCCTCACCACCGGCATGAATATCGATAACATCGCCAATGTATTTCTTCGACATAACCGAACACTCCAGATGCCAGCCCGGTCTTCCGTCACCCCAAGGAGATGGCCAGGATGGCTCACCCTCCTTCTTCGGTTTCCAGAGTACGAAATCAAGCGGATCTTCCTTCTCATCCTCGCCGGACACGAGAAGCTCGCGGTTTCCGGCACGCAGATCGTCGATATTCTTCTTGGAAAGCTTGCCATAATCAGAGAATTTTCTTGTACGGAAATATACAGTTCCATTTACTTCATACGCATAACCCTTCTCAATCAATGTCTCTACCATCGCAATCATATCCGGAATCTCTTTCGTTGCCTGCGGATGTGTCGTTGCTTCTTCTACATGAAGCGCTGCCATATCCTTCTTGCACTCTGCGATGTAACGCTCGGAGATTACAGACGCGTCAACCCCCTCCTCATTCGCACGCTTAATGATCTTGTCGTCGACATCGGTAAAGTTTGACACATAGTTTACTTCATAACCCTTGTACTCAAAATATCTGCGCAATGTATCAAATACGATCATCGGTCTTGCATTTCCGATGTGAATATAGTCATATACGGTTGGTCCACAGACGTAGATGCCTACCTTGCCCTCATTGATTGGCTGAAATTCATCCTTATGTCTGGTGAGTGTATTAAAAATCTTCATATCTGTTTGTTCCTCCTGCGATCGTTCCAATTTCTTTTTCAAATATGTCATGCAATACGCGGTTTGTCAAGCAAAAGCTTAATGTGCAAACTGCGAATTGTACAGATTCGTATAGAAGCCGTTTTGTGCCATAAGCTGGTCATGGTTTCCCTTCTCGATGATGTTTCCATCCTTCATAACAAGGATTACATCAGCCTCCCGGATCGTTGACAGTCTGTGTGCAACGATGAAACTTGTTCTGCCCTGCATCATACGGTTAAATGCCTTCTGGATCCGGATCTCCGTACGTGTATCAATGGAAGATGTTGCCTCATCTAATATAAGCATCGGCGGCAATAACAGCATCACACGTGTGATACACAGAAGCTGCTTTTGTCCCTGTGACAGATTTCCACCGTCCTCAGCGATCACTGTATCATAGCCCTGTGGCAGACGACGGATAAAGCTGTCGGAATGCGCAAGCTTCGCTGCCTGTATGATCTCCGCATCCGTTGCATCCGGCTTTCCATAAGCGATATTCTCACGAATCGTACCGCTCTTTAACCATGTCTCCTGCAATACCATACCATAATTTTCTCGCAGGCTGTCTCTTGTCATATCCCGGATATCTGTACCGTCAACCGAGATGGAACCGGTATCCACATCGTAAAACCGCATCAATAAATTGATGAGTGTACTCTTTCCACATCCGGTTGGTCCGACGATTGCCACACGCATACCCGGTTTTACAGAGAGGTTCAGATTCGTGATAAGTGTCTTATCCTTTACATAGGAGAAGTTCACGTCCTTAATCTCGATTGCACCCTTCGTATCTGTTAATACATGGGCATGCTCCTTCTCCGGTATCTGCGGTGTCTCGTCTAAAAGCTCAAACACACGTCCGGCACATGCCATCGCATTTTGCAGTTCGGTAATCACGTTCGATATCTCATTAAACGGTTTTGTATACTGGTTCGCGTAGCTTAAGAAGCAGGTAAGCTGTCCGACAGTAAATCCGGTTGAAATCACGGAAACCGCACCGATGATACCAACTGCCGCATATACAAGGTTGTTGAGAAATCTTGTACATGGATTGACAATGGACGAATAAAACGTAGCTGACATGCTGTCCTTCTCCAGACGATCGTTGATCTTTTCAAAACGCTCCAATGCTTCATCCTCGTAGCCAAATGCCTGCACGATCTTCTGCTGCCCGATCATCTCATCAACAAGTGCTGTGATATCTCCACGTGTCTCAGACTGCCGGTGGAACAGATGATATGTTCGCTTCGCAATAAACGATGCTACAAACAGGGAAAGCGGCGTCAATACAATTACAACCAGTGCGATCGGTACATTTACAGCTATCATAAATCCAAGCGTTGCAAGAATCGTTACGATTCCGCTGAACAGCTGTGTAAATCCCATCAGAAGTCCGTCTGCAAACTGGTCAATATCCGATACGATACGGCTCACGATATCGCCGTGCTTATGTGAATCGATATAGGAAAGCGGAAGCTCCTCCATATGATTGAACACTTCGATACGGATATCCCGCACAACCGAGTATGTGATATGATTGTTAATAATATTCATAAACCACTGTGAAAGCACTGTCACAACGGTTACCATCAAAAATGTATAGATGATGTCCTTGATTCCATCAAAGTCAACCAGACCTTTTCCGACGATTAAGTCGATTGCATCACCGGTCAGAATCGGTGCGTACAAGGTAGAGGCAACCGTAATCATCGCGCAGACAAACGAAAGGATGACCAGGATGCGGTATTTCTTGATATGTGTCAGTACACGTTTTAACACAGCTTTATCAAAGCCCTGCAGCTTCTTTTTCTTATCCTTAGACATCTGCCTTCACCTCCTTGTTCTGGGATGCGTAGATCTCCTGATATACCGGACAATCCTTCATCAGTGTATCGTGATCGCCTATCCCTGCGATCTTACCATCGTCCAAAACAACGATCTTATCTGCATACATAATAGATGTCGCACGCTGCGATACAAGGAAAACCGTCGTGTGATCGGTCTTCTCTTTGATTGCCTTCCGGAGTGCTGCATCCGTTGCATAGTCAAGTGCGGAAGAACTGTCGTCAAGGATCAGGATCTCCGGTTTTTTCACAAGTGCACGTGCGATCGTCAGTCTCTGCTTCTGTCCACCGGACAGGTTCTTACCTCCCTGGTTCAGCACAAACTCAATGCCGCCCTCTTTCTGCTGTACAAAATCCTCCGCCTGCGCGATTGAAAGTGCTTCCTCGATTTCCTCCTTTGTCGCATCTTCCTTGCCCCAGCGGATATTATCTGCGATTGTTCCGGAGAAAAGTACTGCCTTTTGTGGAACGACACCGATTATAGAGGTCAACTGCTCTTTTGGATACTCTTTTACATCCACGCCATCGATTTTAATACTGCCTTGTGTGCAGTCATAGAAACGAGGAATCAGATTCACAAGGGTCGATTTACCGGAACCTGTACCACCGATAATACCGATTGTCTCGCCGCGGTTCACTTTCAGGGAAAGTCCCTCGATGGAGGTTTCCTTCGCATCCGCATACGTAAGTCCGGCATCCACAAATTCAACCTTCGGAATCGCTGTACCGCCAGTTGCTTCCACGTGGGCTGTCTCGTATGTCTGGCTGCTTGTTGTCTCGAAGATCGCACCGAGACGGTTCGCACAGGCCACTGCCTTTGTCTCGGTAATGATGAGGTTTGCAAGCTTTACAAGCTCGATCAGAATCTGTGACATGTAGTTTACAAGTGCATAGACCTGCCCCTGCTTTAAGATACCGAGATCTACCTGTTTCGCGCCACCCCAGATCAGGGCAACGATAGACAGGTTAATCACCGCGTAGGTCAGCGGATTTAAGAACGAAGAAATCTTTCCGACAAAAAGCTGACCTTTTGTCAATGCTTCCGTTACCTCAGCAAACTCTTTCTTTTCCTTCTTCTCCTGATTAAATGCACGGATGACACGCACACCGGACAGATTCTCTCTGGACTTCAACGTTACCGTGTCAAGCCTGCTCTGTACCTTCTTATACAAAGGAATGGATACAAGCATGATTCCAAATACAATTACAATCAGAACCGGAAGCGTGATAAAGAATACACGCGACGCCTTCGCGTTGACTGTAAATGCCATAATCGTTGCACCGAACACGATAAACGGCGAACGCATAAACAGACGCAGGAACATATTGATTCCGGTCTGCACCTGATTGACGTCACTCGTCATACGTGTAATCAGTGTCGCACTGCCGAGCTTATCGATTTCTGTATAGGAAAGTGTCTCGATATGCTTGAACAGGTCATACCGGAGTTCCTTTCCGATTCCCATGGCTGTCTTTGCCGAGAAATACTGCGCTGTGATCGAACACCCAAGTCCGACCACGCCGAGTCCAACCATGACAAATGCCATCCTGTAAATATATGGCTTGTCATTTCCTGCAATACCATTATCAATGATTGCAGCCATAACGAGCGGTACCAGAAGTTCAAACGCAGCTTCCAGCATCTTGAATAGCGGTGCCAAAATTGCTTTCCACTTGTAATTTTTGAAATACTGTAATACTTGTTTCACGTTTCTTTCCTTTTCTCTTTCTCTTATTTTATAGTTGACCTATGATACAAATTCCCTTAAACTATTATAGACGAGGATTTTTCTTTTTCAATACAAAATCTAAAAATATAAAGGAGATTCATACTATGAACGATACAAACAATTTATTTCCGACAGATAATACGGAAGACGATGACTATGTAGACATGGTGTTAGATGATGGCACAGAGCTTCATTGCAGTGTGATTGCCATCTTCCCGGTTGAAGGTCAGCAGTATATCGCTTTGCTTCCGGACAAAGTCGTAGAAGGCTACGAAGAAGACGACGTCTTCCTCTACCGCTACACAGAAAAAGACGGCGACGACGTCGAGCTTGGCATGATCGACTCTGAAGAGGAATACGAGATTGTTGCCGATGCATTTGATGAGCTTTTAGATAACGAAGCCTACGAAGATATGTAAGCTTTACTATTTAATCTGTAAGGTCATAGATTTCCACTGTCTGCGTTTCAAACCGGAAGCTGTAAATGTATGACCACTGCGTTGTTCCGTTCAGACACAGATCAACATTCCCATAAAATGTACAATTATCATTTGCATCCAACGAAAATCCATCTACTGTCACACCGTAGATGGATGTTTCTTTGTCTGACAGCTCCTGCATCCGAAGACAGCTGTCAATCACCATCTGTCGCACATCATCAAGTGTCGTTTTCTTTTTCACAAGCGCATCCGTCAGTGTGATCTTCTTATCCTGTATCCGATCATAATTATAGCTTGCTACATCCCCATATCCACCGACAAGCGGGTACTCGACATAACGTACAACCGCCTGTAAATATTGATCCGTATTATATTCCGTCGTACGGATCTCCGGGATGATCTCTTCCCCATCTTTGTCTTTCTCATAAACGGTTCCCGGTCCCTCCATGATGTCCCGATTTAATTCTTCAATCACGGCACTGTCATGCGTTGATGCAAATTGCGGAAGTTCAATCACATGTCCGTCCAACTCCGTATGGACCGCATACTTAAGAGAAGAATCCTCCGGTTCATAATTTACCGCTTCGGTTGTCTCTTCCTTTGCCGCACAGCCGATCAGACACAGACAGCTTCCAATCGCTGCAAGCATCATAATCATTTTACCTTTTTTCAAGATTCCTTTTGCCATGTAATATCCTCCACAAACCGGCTCTTGTCTTTCGCCTTTCCTGCGATTGTCTTCGGCACATAAATATGCAGGGCATGTCTTGCCCGTGTCATAGCAACATAAAACATCCGCCGTTCCTCTTCGAGTTCCTCTGCGGTCTTTGCCTTTTTATACGGTGTAATCTCTTCTACTGCATCAAGGATATACACCACATCAAATTCCAGTCCCTTTGCGCTGTGCATCGTCATAAGATTGACGCCCTTCCGCATCCGTTTTTTCTCCTGCTGTCTTGCAAGCTGTTCTTTGTATTCGTCTATAAATGTGAACAACTCCGCATAGCTTTCCATGTCTTTAATCATATAACCAAATTCATCCAAAACCTCGTACATCTCTGATGCATCAAGCTGGCGGTATTCTGCATAGTCCTTGATATACGTGTCATAACCAATAAAATTCCGGATAAAATTGAGTGCCGGATATGGCCGCAGTTTCCGTAACATCTTTATATCCGCAATCAGCTTATCCAGATTCTCCACAAGCGACTCTTTGTTCCGTAATCGAAACCGCAGCTTATCATAATCAACCGGATCTTCAAGCAAGGCGTCCCGGCTGATATAGCGCGACGGTTTATTTATGGTTCTTAAAAATGTCGCCCGCGAGGTATCGCCCATCGCAATCCGCATATAATCCAGCACATACCGCACTGCAAAATGGTCAAACAGATTCGGCAATGCATCACTCAACGTATATGGGATATTATATTGATTGAGCTTATAGGCAAGCCGACGCGGCTGTAAATTTGTCCGGTACAACACCGCTTGTTTTTCATATGCAATTCCAGCCTGATACTGTTCCCGAATACGCCGTATGATACACTCGTTTTCCTCCGCCTCATCCTTCACGGTATGCATCTGTACAATCCCAGGTTCTTTTGAAACTGCTTTTAACTGCTTCTTATATCGCGTCTGGTTCTTCTCAATTACCTGCGTTGCCGCCTGCACGATCCGGTAATCGGAGCGGTAATTTTCTCCGAGGTACACAATCTCACAACTTGAAAAATCCTTTCGAAACTGCTGCATGATCTCTGGTCTTGCGCCCCGGAATCCATAGACGGACTGGTCATCGTCTCCGACGATACATGCATTTTTCCGCGGGTTTGCAAGCATCCGGAAAATCTCGTACTGAATCCGGTTACTGTCCTGGAACTCATCTACCATAATATACGGAAACAGCTTTCTACACTTATCCAATATATCCGGCCGTGCTGTTAATAGTTCATAGCAAAGTACCATCATATCGTCAAAATCGATCAGCTTCCTGCGTTTTAACTCTGTATCCAGCCGTCGGTACAATTCCCGGAATGCACGTTCCGGCATGTCCTTGCTATAATAATTTTCCACATCCATCATGTCACATTTGACAAGGCTTACCTGAGAGACAATGCTGCTTACAATCTCTTCCTTGTTCTCGTAGCTCAGTTCCATCGTATGTAAAATCTGCTCGATGATCCCCCGCTTTTCTTCCTCGGAAATCACACGCAGCATGGATTGCCCATATGCAGTTTTTAAAATCCAATAAAATATGGAATGAAAGGTTCCAAATCGAACCGGATATTCCTTTCCGGGTGTCATCGCACGAAAGCGTTGCTGCATCTCCCCTGCGGCTGCCCGTGTAAAGGTTATAACAAGAATATCTGCGGGTGAAACACCCGCAGATTCTATCAGATACTTGATTCGTTTTGTAATTACAGTTGTCTTCCCGGAGCCCGGTCCTGCAATTACCATCATAGGTCCATCCACATGCGAAATCGCCTTGGATTGTGCCTCGTTTAATTTCATATTATGCATTCGCTCCACAGCACTTCTTATACTTCTTTCCGCTTCCGCAAGGACATGGATCGTTACGTCCAACTTTTGGTGGCTTTACGATTGTCTTGGAAGACTTCTGGATCTTGTACAGTTCCTTTCTTCTTTCAGGTGTCAAGATCTTATCCCACTGTGGAAGTGTATACAACCACTCTGCGTTGCAGTCTACCATGTTCATATAAAGCTTCTCTGGATCGTAGCCGAGCGCTACCTGTGAGTCCTCTTCCAGCTCATCGACCTTATTTGGCACGATCAGGCTGTCCTCGATACCATCCAGGAATCCGATCATCAGCTCAATACTCATATCGTACTTCTCAGCCAGTTCCTTTACTGTGCCGCCCTCGATCTCAACCGGATTCTCAAGAATCTTCTCATAGACTGCCTTCTCTCTCTGGAAATAATCCAGCCAGAACTCCTTTCCTTCCGGTGTTCTGTCATCAAGACTATATGCATGCTCACGCCATTCTGTTAATAAACTCATAACTGTACCTACACAGTGTTATTATCCTGTGTTTCCCTTTCATTTTTTCATTCAATTTAGTATAGCAAACCAGACTTTATTTTTCAAGACCGATTCTTTCTGTGATTTTGCAGGACCTTTCCAAGCCAAAGTGCCACATAGATAAGTATCGGAACTATAATCATCAGAGCAAGACTCGGCATAAAATATCTGCTGCCTGTCACACCTGTCACGATCACTAATAGGATCAGTGCGAAGATCACAGCCAGTCCTACCCATGCCATCACACGTAAAACCGGACGTCTGCGTATACTTTGTTCATAAGTTTCTGTCTTTTTTTCTTCTTCCATACCTTGTCTCCATCGTCACGGCTTTTGCTTATTCATATCGAAGCGCATCAATCGGATTTAAGTTTGACGCCTTGACCGAAGGAATAAATCCAAACACAATACCGATCACCATAGAGAAGATCACAGATACTGCAATCGCAGCACCGCTGATTGCCACAGGAACCGATGCAACATCCGAAATCAGATATGCGAGTCCGACGCCAGCACCGACACCGATAATGCCTCCCATGCTTGTAAGCACAGCTGCCTCCGTCAGGAACTGCATTAAGATTACGGATTTTCTGGCTCCAAGAGCTTTCTTCAATCCAATCTCTCTCGTTCGCTCCGTAACGGATACAAGCATGATGTTCATAACTCCGATACCACCAACAAGAAGGGAGATACTTGCAATCCAGATCAACTGCTGACTTGTAGATGCACTGACCTCCTGCATCGCCTTTGCCGTCTCCAGAAGATCTTCACTCTTATATTTGAAAGAAGAACCGCCATCCTCACTATCCGATCCATCTCCTTCTCCCGATGAAGGCATATATGAATTCATGATATCCGCGGTTTTCTTTCCCGCATTTGTCATAGCTTCCGTTCCTGCCGGCTTCACTACCAAATTATACGGTTCATCAAACGAGAAAATCAAAGGCCAGTTGACATCTGTGATAAACACCTGACCGGAAGTTGTGTTTCCATAATACGTATACCAGTCATTTATATTCGTTACCTTTGGCGTGAACCCGTCGATCTGTTCCACAACACCTACTATGATAAATGGTTCTCCCTTTATTTCCAGAGTTTTTCCAATCGGATTCTCACTTGCAAACAATGTATTTGCCGCAACCGTATCCAGAATAACGCCCTTCGTATACTCCGTCCAGTCACGTTCTTCAAACAATCGTCCGTTCTGTACAGCATACCCCATCACACGGAAGTAATCCTGATCAACGCCATACACGGGTGCATTTCCCAGATCCTTTGTTCCGCTGATGATTCCCTCATAGAGTGCACCATAGCGGTAAGCAGCTACATCTGTAACCTCGTCAACAGCTAATATTTCTTTTTTTATATCTTCTGTGACCATCGGCATATTTTCCGGTGTCGATGATTCCCCGGACGTATATGTCCAATCGCCCTGATACAGCTTTACATTAACGATGTTATTCCCGGAGCCGACCAGATTCTCCTTGATCTGCTCGCTGGTTCCCTTAATCGTTGATACGATTGCAATAATTGCCGCAATACCAATAATGATGCCTAGCATGGTAAGAAGGGAACGCATCTTATGTGCCCAAATACCCTGGAACGATAATCTTATATTTTCTAACATAGACTCATTTCCTTTCTTATCAGTTATACAGATCGTCTGTCTTTTTCTGCACAGTTTTCACGCCTTCCACCGCCTCATCAAGATATGGAAACGCAATGTAATCCTGCATCGTCAAACCTCCAAGTACAAGCACCGAGTCTCCGGACGTTTTATTTCCAACCTTAATATAGGTCTTCTTCAGTCTGCCATCGACATCCTTCATAACATAATAGTTGCTGCCTTCCTGCTTCATAAACGCCTTTGAGAGATAAAAACCTTCGCTGCTATCCTCCGCGCCCGAATTCAGCGTAATTTCCATATACATATTCTGACTGACATCCGTTGCATCGTTCAACGCAATCTTGATCGGATAATAGGTTTCCACCTTACCATTGTAATTACTGTAATTATCCTCCGGGAAGGTAGATATCTCCGTGATCGTACCTTCATAATTCATCCCGGTATCATAGCAATACATGGATACCGTATCGCCTATTTTCACTGTTGACATTGCAAGTTCTCCAATCTGGCTTTCCACCAGATATCCGTCCGCAGCACTTATTACAATAGCCGGTTCTCCACTGGACGCCGCCTCATCTGCCGTGGTCACTGTCTTGACAACGCCATCAAAATTTGCCAGCACCTCACCGGTTGCATTCTGCATTTCTTCAATCTGAAGCTTTACCTGTGCAATCTCATACTGCGTCTGCATAGATACAATTTCCTGCTGTTTTTCTGCGATCTGTTTTTTTAACTCTTCTCTGGTTGGCGGTATCTCCGCGTCCGGATCTGTATTCGGATCCGGCTGTGGTGCCGGCTGTGGATCTGGCTGTGGATCCGGCTGTGGTGCCGGCTGCGGAACCACATCTGAGCCTGTTGCAATCGGTGCCTCTGTTGTTGGTGCCTCTGTTGTTGGTGCCTCTGTCGTTGGTATGTCCTCCAACGGTGTCGTGTTTTTCAGCTTCTCCAATTCCCGTTTTGCGTCAATGATTGACACTCGCGATAATTCCAGTTCTGATCGTTGCAATTCCAGTTGCAGATCATTGGCGGTTGTATCATAGACTAACAGCACATCTCCGGCTTTCACCGTCTGTCCTTCTGTCACCTTAATCTCCGAAACAACCTGCTTTTTCCCTACATACACCTTCTGTTCCGAATTTACAGTCACGTTTCCGCTCAGTGTACTGCTGTCCCACATATCAGAAGCATTATATCCAATATCACTCACAGCATATACACCTGCCGTTTTGCTGTTCTGATTTTTCTGTTTCAGGGTTCGAAGTGTAATATATATACCTCCGAGCACAACCAGACACGCTACAACAATTATAATGATTTTCTTAGTCTTATTCATGCACATCACCCCCGATCGTCACAGAATCCGGCATATCTGTCTCATCTGTCTTCGGCTGTGCATCCCCCTCATATAATTCTCCATCAATGATTTTCACAATTCGTTCGGCATAAGATGCTATTTCATCTGAGTGTGTGATCATAATAATCGTAACTCCCTGCTTATGCAGCGTGTCAAACAATTCCATAACCTGCAGCCCGGATTTTGAATCAAGCGCACCTGTAGGTTCATCCGCAAGCAGAATTTTAGGATCTGCCACCATCGCCCGTGCAATTGCTACACGTTGTTTCTGCCCTCCGGAAAGCTGTGTCGGTTTAAAATTCAAACGATCACCTAAATCGACCATTTCCAGCATTTCTTTTGCCTTCTGTTTTCTTTTTCTGACCGATACCTTCGCATACTGAAGCGGAAGTGCCACATTATCCAATGCACTCTGTCTTGGCAGCAAGTTGAAGTTCTGAAACACGAAGCCAATCTTCTGATTCCGTACCTCTGACAGTTCTTTATCCTTGCATTTTTCGATTTCCACATCATCAAGCAGATACGTTCCCGAAGTTGGCTTATCAATGCAGCCTATTATATTCATGAGGGTAGATTTACCTGAGCCGGACGGGCCCATGATTGCCACATATTCTCCCTCTTCCACACAAAGATTGATATCCTTTAGTACAGGAACTTCCATCGTACCCTGAATATAGTTTTTATAGATATTTTTCAATTCCAGTAACACTATTGCACCACCTCGCCATCATTCGCCGGGGATGCCTCAGTCCCATTGTCACTATCCGAATTTTCATCTGTATCCACGTCTTGAGGCATGATTTCATCTTCTGACTCCCCATTATCTTCCATCAGGCTACCATTATCACTTCCGTTTTCCGTGAATCCATCATCGATCATACCATCCTCATACATGCCGTCACTCATGCTGGCATCCTCATAAGAACCATCATCGATGCCTGTATCATCTGTCATAACATCTTCATAGTTATGAGTAACCTTCATACCTGCTTTGACACGTTCTTCCGGATATGCAATATAATCATCCTCCGTCAAACCGGACAGAATCTGGTATCGCATCATATTTTCATCATATTCGCCAAGCTCCACCTTGCGCTTCTCAATGTATCCCTTTGCATTTTCTGCCCATACATAGGCACCATCGTCCTCCTGCATGATATAGAATTCATCCAGCCACAAGCCTTCCTTTACATCTCCCTGTCCATAATCTGCCTCTACGTAGACATGCTGTCCAAGCATCAATCCTTCAGTGCTGTCCAGGCTGATATAAAATGGATACTTCGTCGCTGTTGTTCCTCCGGAGCCCATCATATAATTATCATTATTATTCCCATTATCTGGATGTTCCAGATCTATCTTTGTCACTGTGCCTGTCCATGTTGTATCATCCACTCTGGAACGGATGATCATGCTCTGTCCCTCTGACATGCTTCGTACAGTCAGCTCACTTGCCGTTGCCTTGATTCTATAATCGCCCTTTGCCATAATGGTGATATACGCATTATCCGTCGAGTCAGTGCCATTATTGGAATTGTTATAACCTGTCTCATCCGAATTATTGGATGAATTATTCTCATTGATTGTCTTGATGATTCCATCCATCGGAGCCACAACCTTCGTATTCTCCATGGAAAGCTTCTGCCGGTCAATCTCCAGCTGCTTTGCACTCGCATCATAATTTGCCTGATTCACCTGTGCCTGCAGATTCTGGATCTGGGCACTGTAACCCAACTGTTCTTCCGCCGGTGCGGCTGCCTTTTCTGAAACCAGAGAAGAAATCTGCTGGTTTAAGGTTGTGATGTTATTGTTGATACTTGTAAGCTCGAGTTCCAGCTGGCGAAGCTGCAATTCCATAGACTCCGTATCATACTCAAACAGTACATCCCCCTCTTTTACTTCATCCTCTTCCTTCACATACAATTCTTTTATCTTCTTATCTGCATCACGGTTTACGCCCTTTACTTCCTGTGACACCACTGTACCCATATACCGGCTTTCCATCAGGTCATAATTTCCCGTCAGATCCGATACCTTTGTTGCATACACAAGCTCTTCTGATGTTTTTTCTTTCTTATTATGCAGGACATAATAAACTGTGCCGGCTGCGCCTGCAAGAACAAGCAATACAACAATTAAAATGATGATTCCTTTTTTCTTCATTTTTCTACCTCTTACTTTTCTTTTTTGATCAGGTGAAACCAATCCTGTATACGCTTTTCATATCCAATATCCCCCGGTTTATAAAAGGTTCTCCCTACCAATTGATCCGGCAGATACTGCTGCTCCACATAATGATTCTCATAATCATGGGCATATTTGTATCCAACATTGCCAAGCTTTGCCGATCCGGAATAGTGTGCATCCCGGAGATGTACAGGCACCTGGCAGTTCCCTACATCTTTTACCGCCTGCATTGCATCAAAGATTGCATTCACAACGGAATTACTTTTCGGTGCGCACGCCACATAAGTTGCTGCCTGTGCTAATATAATCTGTGCCTCCGGCATTCCGACACGCTCCACTGCCTGTGCGCATGCAGTTGCAACCTGAATTGCCTGCGGATCCGCATTTCCAACATCCTCACTGGCACAGATCATGATTCTTCTGGCAATGAATGTGACGCTCTCCCCGCCATATAACATCTTTGCCAGATAATAAACCGCCGCATCCGGGTCAGAACCACGCATGCTTTTTATAAAAGCAGAGATAATATCATAATGATTATCTCCATCTTTATCATATCGAATCGAACGCCTCTGAATACATTCCTCTGCTACAGCCAGATCAATCACAATCTTTCCGGTCTCCGGATTGCGCTCCGTCGATAAAATCCCAAGCTCAACCGCGTTCAGCGCATGCCGCGCATCCCCTTCTGACATATCTGCCAGAAAATCAACCGCTTTCTCTGTAATCTCCGCATCATAGCTTCCCATTCCCTTCTCAGTATCGGTCACTGCACGACGGATCAATGTTTTGATGTTGTCCTTCGACAATGGTTTCAGCTGAAAAATAGAAGAGCGCGATATCAACGCAGAATTCACTTCAAAATACGGATTCTCCGTTGTCGCGCCTATCAGTATCACTGTGCCATCCTCTACAAACGGAAGAAGATAATCCTGCTGCGCTTTGTTAAACCTATGAATCTCGTCTACAAAAAGAATCGTCTTTTTGCCATACATTCCAAGATTGTCTTTGGATTCCTTTACAACCGCCTCGATATCTTTCTTTCCGGCTGTCGTCGCATTCAGTTCCTTAAATACTGCGCTTGTCGTATTGGCAATCACCATTGCAAGCGTCGTCTTCCCCGTTCCTGGTGGGCCATACAAAATAATCGAACCAAGCTTGTCTGCCTGTATCACCCGATATAGCAGCTTATCCTTTCCAAGGATGTGCTCCTGTCCCACTATCTCGTCCAATGAAGTCGGTCGAAGCCGCTTTGCAAGCGGAGATTCTCCCTTCTTCATATTTGTCTCTCTCATATAGTCAAATAAATCCATTTACTTTTACCTAGATGATTTCAAGCTTACGAATCAAGCTGTCAAACTTCATGATATCAATCGGTTTACACATGTATTCCTCATAATCATCACTCGCATAGCTTGCATCAAACCCTTCATCAAGTGCACTGATCATAATTACTTTACACCGTTTATCCCTCGGTGTACCGAGCTTCCGCTCTGCATCACGAATAGACGCAAGTGCCTTATATCCATCAATCTTTGGCATCATGATATCCATGCAGATCAAATCAAACCGCTCATTCGTGCTGACTGCATTTACAAATTCATCCACAGCCGCGATTCCATCTCTTGCCAGTACGACCTCACCATACTTTGACAACAGCTTCTGCATAAATTTTCCACTTGCCAAATCATCCTCTGCTACCAATACTTTCATAAACTGCCTCCCAATCCTTTTCTCACGCTTATTTTTTTATCTGAAGTAACTGCATCCATTTCTGAATATTATCCATATATTCTTCCTTGAACGACTTCTTATGATAAGAAATTCTGCGATCCAATATATGGCTCATCGCCATACCTGTTACATTGTTTGCCAACACAGGTGCCGAAATAACGTCTGAAATCTCACCTGCCTCGATTGCTTTCTGAAACAATCCCTCCAGGAATGCCAGACGTTCGGTAATACACCATGCAATCTTCTCCCGGGTTTCCACAATGTGTAACAGTTCTTCATACTGCAGCATCAATGTAGATATCGCATAATAATTATCATAATACGTCGCATACGCTTCGAGATAATCCATCAGTTTTTCTACATTCGATGCATTCTTTGCCTCTACAGTCTGACGAATACGTTCGTCAAACTTGGAATAGGTCTCCACCACCTCTATAAGCACTTCGTCAATTCCTCCAAAATACTTATACATAAGTGCCTCTGACATGTTTTCCTTCAGGGCAAGGTTTTTAGTTGTAAGAGCTGATAATCCGGATTCGCTGATAATTTCGATTGCAGATGCTATTATTCTGTCTTTTCTTGAAACAAAGCTATCCCCCAATAGTTTTTCCTCTCCGTCCTGTTTTTTCATATGTTCATTCTATGCCATTTACCCTGTTTTGTCAATAAATTACAAAAATAGGAGCCACCTGTTTTTCCGGTGGCTCCTTCTCTGTTTCACTCAATAAATATAACAAATCCCAATTCAAAATTCAGTATAACAATGCATGCAGAATCTATAAAATATAGGTACCCTGTTACTTGATTAAGTTAAACTACTTGATAACAGTTACGTTTGTAGCCTGTGGTCCCTTCTCGCCATCAACAACATCGAACTCAACCTGCTGATTCTCCTCGAGATTCTTGTAACCTTCCATGTTAAGTCCTGAGTAATGTACGAATACATCCTTGCCGTTCTCATCTGTGATGAAACCAAAACCCTTCTGGCCATTGAACCACTTTACTGTACCTTTTGTCATGACAAATCCTCCAAATTCTAAAATCGCTTTTCATATCTGAAAATGCGTTTTAACAATAGCACACACGCGTTCATTCGTCAAGCATTTATGCTACAATATTTCCTAATTCTTTATCATAAAAATAGACTACATCGGACAAAAAATCCATATCGGAAACGACAAACTCATTGACTTCATGCAGTGTGTTTTCCAGCATTTCCTTCTCTTTTTTTGCATCTGTAAGACATAACAAAAGCTCATTGACACTGGACGGAACAATGTATACATTTTTTCCCATATGTGCAGCAAACTCTGCTACGACATCCTGATAAATCATCATAGTCGCACCATAGATAAATTGCTGATTTGACAAAATATATATGTCCGGTTCGTCCGGATATTCTGTTTCCTGTGGATATCTTGTCTCCAAAAATTTATCCAACCGCATCAAAAAAGGCGGAAACAGGCGAATCGTATTTTCCTTTGCTGTCTCATACAGCGCATCCACAGACAAACCACAAGCCTTCAGGTTTTCATAATTGATCAATGCAGATGCAATTCCCGTCTGATCCATCCGGACCAGATACCGGAACGTAATTGCCATATCATGAAATGGTATATACGGGCAGTCTGCAAGTATCTCCCTGTTCCGTTCATAATTTACCAGCCTCAGAAATACATGACTCTCTATCTGATTCATATCAATAGATAACGGTTCCTGCTTCAACAGACTGTTCTGTATCCGCCGGTATTCCTTTGCAATTGCCTCCAGTGCCTCCGCAAACGGCCGCTGCTGCTGTTTCATATACCTATAATATTGTTCCAGATAAATCGTTGGGGAAACGCTTTCTCCCTGCAACAAAATCACAAGTCCGACATGCTCAATGCCATTGTTATGGCATACCGTCTCCAGCCGGATACTCTCAATCTCATATTGCAGAAGATACTCTGCGATACCGCTTGCCACGGCATTACAAAAAGATTTAAAATCCATACGCTCCATATTTAAAACTCCTTTTATTCTAAATAATTTGCGTAGGAAAATTCAGACCGGACATGTCTGAATGATGACATCCCCTATTATATATTTTTTTTACAAAAGCACAACCACTTACAGCAAAGTTTTTAAAAATGCAACAAATAATTGCATTTCTTCATCGGTTCCGATGCTGATACGCAGATAATTATCAATCCGCGGTTTGGCAAAATACCGTACAAATATCTTATTTTCTCTAGCCTTCTCAAATATTTCTTTTGCCGGAACCGACTTGTGTGTTGCAAACACAAAGTTCGCGCTTGACGGAAGCACGGTAAATCCAAGTGCCTCGATTTCCTTTACAAACCATGTTCTCGTATTGATAACCTTCTTGACCATCTCCTTGAAATAGTCATCCGCTTTGATTGAGCAGGTTCCAAGCTCGATGCTTGTCAGATCCATCGTATAGGAATTATAGGAATATTTGACATCGTTTAAGTAACCGATCAGCTTCTCATTTCCGATTGCATATCCGATACGGAGTCCTGCCATCGAACGAGATTTTGAGAAAGTACGGACAACGAGCAGATTGTCAAACTCATCAAGAAGCGGCAATGCTGTCTGTCCACCGAAATCCACATACGCCTCATCCACGATCACGATTACATCCGGGTTATGGCTGACGATGTCACGGACAAACTCGACTGGTTCTGCAATTCCGGTTGGTGCATTCGGATTTGGGAATACAACGCCACCATTTTCGCCGTAATAATCAGATGCCTGAATACGAAATTTCTCATCAAGCGGTTTTCTCTCATACGGAATCCGGAGCATATCTGCCCAGACATCATAGAACGAATATGTAATATCCGGGAAGAAGACTGGCTTTCCCGAATTGAAAAATGTCATAAATGACATGGCTAGTACATCGTCGCTTCCGACACCGACGAACACCTGCTTTTTATCCACACCGTGATACTGTGCAATCGCCTCAACTAATTTCGTTGCTGCCGGATCCGGATACAGACGCAGATTGGCTAATTCCACCTGCTTATTTAATACCTCCGGTGCCGGCGGATATGGATTTTCATTTGTATTCAGCTTGATAATGTCCTGTTCCTTCGGCTGTTCGCCCGGTACATACGGCACAACCTTTCGTATATTTGTTTCCCAGTTTCCCATAAGTCTCGTTCCTCCAAACTATTTCAGTCGCTTCAAGATTTCAAGTGTATATTCCCACGTTCTCTGCACGCTGTCAACATGTAATTGCTCGTTCGGCGTGTGAATGTCATACATCTGCGGTCCGTATGATACACAGTCCAGATCTTTCATCTTATCCATAAACAGACCACATTCCACACCTGCATGGATCACATCCAGCTTCGGCTTCTCGCCGTACAGCTCCTCATAGACAGCAACCATCAGATCGCGCAGTTTCGAATCCTGCTTATACTCCCATGCCGGATATGTTCCACTCTCGGTGTACTGCCCGCCCAGACGTTCACACAGTGTCCTTATCTGTAAAGCAAGCAGATTCTTCTCACTGCCGACACTACTCCGCACCGAAAAGCCCATCTGTACTTCATCTTCCTTCGTCGTAAGAATCCCAAGGTTCAACGAGGTCTGCACCAGTCCCGGCATCGCATCACTCATCTTCTGCACACCGTTTGGAAGCAGAAAAAGTGCATCAATGATTGCATCCCCGCTCGCACGGTTCATTACCTGCGTCACCGCTTCTGTGCATTCTGTCATCTTCAATGTCACTTCCGGATCACTTACCTCATATTCATGTCTGATTGTCTCCTGCAGCGTCTGCACTGCCTGCTTCACAGCATCCTTTGCTTCTGCCTCCACAGCAAGCACTGCCTGTGCCGCACGTGGAATCGCGTTGTCCTTCTTTCCGCCGTCAATCGACAAAATCCGGATATCTGCCACTGTCCGTATTGTTTTTAGTGCTCTGCCAAGCGTCTTGTTCGCATTTGCACGCTGCTTGATGATCTCCATACCGGAATGTCCACCGAGCAGACCATCCACAATAAGCTGCATGCTGACCGGGTGTTTCAAGTCGCAGGTCTCCCGGCAAACCGGCATATGGCAGACCGCCGTCATTCCTCCGGCACAGCCGACCAGCAGCTGTCCCTCATCCTCCGAATCAAGATTCAGCATATAAGATGCCTGCAGATCCTCGGTTGTAATCCCTGCCGCGCCAAGCATACCGATTTCTTCATCCACCGTAATCACAACTTCGAGCGCCGGATGTGGAATATCCGTGGCATCTAAGATTGCCAGTGCAAATGCAACCGCAATTCCATCGTCGCCGCCAAGGGTTGTCCGGTCGGCACAGATCACATTCCCATCAAGCACCAGATCCAGTCCCTGCGTATGGAAATCAATCTCCTTATCGTCCGTCTTCTCGCAGACCATATCCATATGTCCCTGGATCATCACAACCGGCGCATCTTCATAACCACATGACGCCGGCTTTTTGATGATGACATTTCCAAGTGTATCCTGTCTCACATAGAGCTTCCGTTCCTTTGCAAATGCAACCAGATAATCACTGATTGCCTGTGTGTCGGAAGATCCATGCGGAATCCCACAGATCTCTTCAAAATAATGAAAGACTGCTTTCGGTTCTAACTGTGCAAGCACTGCCATATTGGCTGCCTCCTTTATTTTCGCAATTACATGCAAATTATTTTTTCTTTATAGTTCTTACTTTCTCTTCAAATGCGGCAATGAAATGTGCCACCTTCTCCTCTGTCCGAAGTTGTGCGTCGAGATAAACCAGGATCTCGCGCAGGGACTTCTGAGGGGAATACTGATAATTGTTCCGAATCAATCCGATATCCCAGCCTTCGGCTGCCCACGCGCTGTCCGCTGCTTCAAGCAGTGCATCATCCTCGCAGATAACCTTGAGCTGTGTATCCACGCTGTAGCTATATGGGGACTTCACATCAAGATAGACGCGTGTCTGTCCGAATACATCCTCTGCTGCCGAAGAGGTTGCAGCCAGAATGTCATAATAGCCTTCCTCCACCGTAAACTGTCCGAGATCCATGTCGTACGACGCAAGGCTGCTTCTTGCAATTGTGAAGGTCACATTCTTCTTTTCTCCCGGTGCAAGCATTACCTTCTCAAAAGCCTTCAGCTCCTTCTCCGGCTTCGAAAGTGTACTGTACGGATCATGGATATATATCTGTACAACCTCGCTGCCTGCCACCTTACCGGTATTCTCCACACTTGTATGAACCTTGATCATATCCCCGTCAACCACTGCATCGATCAGTCTGCAGTCAAATGTCGTATACGACAATCCATATCCAAACGGATACCGCGGACGAAGCTTCTTCTTATCATAATACCGGTAACCGACGTAAATACCCTCACCATAGGATACATGATACCCATCTCCCGGGAAATTCATGTATGTTGGCATATCTTCGATTCTCTCCGGGAATGTAATCGTCAGTTTGCCGGATGGATTCACCCGTCCCGCAATCATATCAGAAAGTGCCTTTGCACCTGCCATACCCGGAAGGAACGTTGCAAAGACAGCCTTTACATTGTCTGTATCAATCTCACGCATATCGATCGGACCGCATGTATTTAATACTAAGATTACATTCTTGCCCGCCTGCTCCAATCGTTTTAACACTTCCAGATCTTTATCTGCAAGTGCAAGCGTCTTGCGGTCATTTCCTTCCATGCCAGGCACTATGCCGATCACAACCGCATACTCTGCCTGTGACTCATCAACCACATCAAAATACCTTGCAAATTCCGCCGCTACGTCACCATGACGGCTTGTATCAATGCCTGCAGAACCGGAACCACACTCCAGCATCTGTGCATGTCCGCTGCCAAGCAGTGCGATTTTTGTATGCTCTGCAAGAGGACATGCTTCATTTTTAAGCAATACGATTCCCTCGCATGCTGCCTCGTATGCCGCCTCGTCCGTCTGCTTTATAATCGCCTCAACCGGAAGCTTGTCCACTTCTTCCTTCTTATAATTCTCAGTGATCCAGTTGATTGCAGCAAGCACACGTGCACACGCCTGATTAAGTTTTTCTTCTTCAAGTGTACCATCTTTCACAGCATCACAGATTGTCTGTGCTTCCCCAGGACCTGGCATCGCAAGATCCGTCCCACCGGCAAGCGCCTTTACAGGATCCAAGACAGCACCCCAGTCCGACATCACCATACCTTCAAACCCAAAATCCTTGCGCAGCTTCTCGTCCAACAGCCATTCATTCTCTGTACACCGCACACCGTTGATGCGGTTATACGCATTCATAATAGACTTTGTACCGCCCTCTTTCACGCACGCACGGAACCCTGGGAGATAAATCTCTTCCAGTGCGCGCTTCGAGATCGTCTCATCAATACCTACCCTGTTTGTCTCCTGACTGTTCGCCGCATAATGCTTCACCGTCGCAGAGACACCATAGCTCTGGATTCCCTTCACAATCTCCGGTGCAAGCTTCGATACGACACACGGATCTTCGGAGTATCCCTCGAAGAGACGTCCGTTTCTAGGATCCCGCAGGATGTTGACATTTGGTCCAAGCAGGAAATGCACACCATAGACACAACTCTCTAAGCCAAGTGCCTCTCCAACCTTGCGGATTACATCCGGATTCCACGTACAACCAAGCAGGATGCCCGGCGGATAACAACCCGGTGCATAATCCTTTCCCTGCAGACGCGCATCCATATACTTCTTGATCCAGCCATACAAGATCTTCTCATCCGCAGAGAGCTTCTCCGACTCAAAATAATGTTCAATCACATGCACAAGTCTTGTACTTCCGATTATATTAACCGGCTTGCTTGTATCTGCGTCTATCTGCTTACGTTCCTCGGCATTCGACCAATCCTCATACTCGGTCATATCTCCAAATACCTGCTCCAGATTCATGCCGGTAGCGCCATCTAACAGCTGCATCCGTGGTACGCCGAGACGGTCAATCCCATAGCTTCCGAAGAAGGTTGCACCATTGACCAGATGTGCCTTCTCCTCCAATGTCATTTTATCAATCAGTTGATCAATATTATTTGTCATGTGTATGTCCTCCTTATGATATAATGAAGCACGCTGATGCGTGCGCAGGTCATCACGCTAGCGCGTGGTGACATATAATATAATAAGCAGTTTTATTAATTATGCAGCAAGCGCAAAATATGCAATCACGGCGATGCCGAGGATAATACGATACACGCCGAACACCTGGAAATCATGCTTCTTGATATAGCTCATCAGGAACTTGATCACTACAAGTGAAACAGCAAACGCAACGGCACAGCCGACAATCAGGATTACAAGCTCCGAGCTTGTGATTGCCACACTCATCTTGATTACCTTCAAAAGGGAATATCCAAACATAACCGGAACTGCTAAGAAGAATGTAAACTCAGCAGCTGCTACACGGGATACCCCAATCAGGAGTGCACCTATAATCGTCGAACCGGAGCGGGATGTACCCGGTACGATGGATAACACTTGGAAAAGACCGATCAAAAACGCAGTCTTGTATGTGATATCTTCCAGCTTCTCCACCTTCGGCGTCCGTGTCTTGTTCCAGCGTTCCACGATGATAAAGACGATACCGTAAAAGATCAAGGCACCTGCGATCACATACGGCGTCTCAAAATGTGCTGTGATATAATCATCAAACAGCAGTGTCACGATAGCGCCCGGTATGCAGGCAACAATTACCTTAAACCACAGGGAAAATGTCTCCTTCACACAGACCGGTTTTGTCTTGTCTTTCATCTGGAATGGCCACATTTTTTTCCAGAACAACAGGATAACTGCCAAAATTGCTCCAAGCTGGATGACAACAAAAAACATCTCCTTGAACTCTTTGGATGCCTGAATCTGGATGAACTCATCCACCAGAAGCATATGTCCGGTGCTGCTGATTGGAAGCCATTCTGTGACTCCTTCTACAATTCCTAAAAAAACGACCTTTAAAATTTCAACTATACTTAACATGGTTTCCTCCGGCAGAGGTGTTTGTATCCAAAATACCCCTGCATTTTGATTTTAATATTTTATGAATTTTTCTTTTTCTTGATCTGCTCTTCCATCGCCTGAATTACAATCTCCAACGCTTTTATTCGCGCATATTTTTTATCGTTGGATTCGAGAATATGCCAGGGCGCATACGTCGTATTGGTCTTTTGCAGCATCTCATCGACCGCCTCCTCATACGCATCCCACTTCTCCCGGTTTCTCCAGTCTTCATCGGTGATCTTCCAGCGTTTCTCCGGGGTATTCTGGCGAAGTGTAAACCGCTCTAACTGGGTATCCTTGTCGATCTGCACCCAGAACTTCACAATAACAGCGCCCCAGTCATTAAGTTCTTTCTCAAACTCATTGATCTCGTTGTATGCCCGCTGCCAGTCATTTTCCGAACAGAAGCCCTCCAGACGTTCTACCATCACACGTCCATACCAGGTACGGTCAAAGATTGCAACGTGTCCGCTCTTCGGCAGTCTGGTCCAGAAGCGCCACAGGAAATGCCGGTTTTTCTCGTGTGGCTCCGGGCTTGCAATCGGGTGAACCTCATAGCCGCGCGCATCAAGAGCCGCAGTAATCCGCTTGATATTACCACCCTTTCCGGCGGCATCCCAGCCCTCATAAGAGATAATAACCGGAATCTTCTCACGATATAACACATTGTGCAGTTCCGACAACCGCTTTTGCAGCTTTTCGAGCTTTTCCTGATACTCTTCCTCTGAAAGTGACTTATTCAAATTAACCTCTGCAAGCTTCGGAATCGGCTCTAATGGGAACACATTCTGCAGGATTGGAACCGCATGTCCGGCATTTGCAAGTGCAGTCTCAATATTCTGGTTGATGCGCTCTAAGATCTGCAGCTCTGCCCATTTTTTGCTCTTGGCATCGACTGCATACCACGGTGCATACGACTGGTTTGTCTGCTCCATATACGCCTGATAGGCGTCTGAACATTTCTTGTACTTTTTGTTCTGCCACAAGTCTTCCTCGGAGACACGCCACGCCGTGTTCTCATCGGCAAGCAGTTCTTCCATCCGCTTCCTCTGCTCTTTCTCATCGATATAGAAAAAGAATTTCAGAATCGTGTAGCCATTGTCCGAGAGTGTCCGTTCAAACCGCTTGATACTGCGGATCTTCTTCTCAAAAGCGTCATCATCCAGCTGTTCATGCACACGGTCTCTCACGATTTCTTCCATCCAGCCGCCGTCCATGAACGTGAACTGTCCATTCTCCGGAATCCGCTTGAAATACCGGTATAAAAATGGTTTCCGAAGCTCCGTCGGCTCCGGCTGATCCATCGTCTCGACATGGAAAAACCGCGGATCCATACTCTTTATGATCCGGCTTAACATACTCCCCTTTCCGGCAGCGCCAAAGCCTTCAAACAAAACAAGTACCGGAAGCTTCGCTTCTTTCACCTTGATCTGCAGTGCTGCAAGCTTCTCTCTCGCCACGGCCAGTCTTTTCCCAAGCTCCGCATCCTGTGGTTTCGTGATTGATGCGATCATTTTTTCCATATCCCGTATCCCCTTTCGTATGTCATGATTCGTTTTTGAACCGCACGCCTTTCCTCATCCTCATAGCATCAAGGCAGATCAACAAAATGGAACTTCTTCCTTCCCTGTGCATAATCATCGACAATATGTCCATCGCCAAACAGTTTATATTTGTAGCTGAGCAGCCCCTCTAATCCGACCGGACCTCTCGCATGTAATTTACTTGTACTGATGCCGACCTCTGCACCAAATCCATAGCGATAGCCATCTGCAAACCTTGTAGAACAGTTCTGGTATACCCCGGCAGAATCAACCATGCGCATGAAATGCAGCGCAGTCTCCTTGTTCTCCGTTACGATGCTGTCTGTGTGATGGGAACCATGCCGGTTGATATGGTCGATTGCCTCATCCACCGATTCCACAATCTTCGCAGAGAGAATATAATCAAGGTACTCGGTATCATCGTCCTTCTCCGTCGCAGGTACACAATCTACAAGCGCCTGAATCTCCTTCGTTCCGCGAAGCTCAACATGCTTTTCTTTCAGTGCCTGTGCCAGCTTCGGAACCAGATTCTTCGCGATATCCTTGTGTACGAGCAATGTCTCTACTGTGTTGCAGGCACTGACATACTGTGTCTTCGCATCTAAGATGATTGGAATCGCCTTCTCGATATCCGCATCCTTATCCACATAGATATGGCATATTCCGTCCGCATGCCCCATAACCGGGATATTTGTATGGCTCATAATATACTGTACAAATGCATTGGAACCGCGCGGAATCAGAAGATCCACCGACTCCTGACAGGTAAGCAGTTCGTTAATCTCACTTCTTGCTTCAAGCTGTAACATGCAATGCTCCGGGAGTCCTGCTTTCCGTACCGCCGCATAGATCGTATCAAATAAGATCTTGTTGCTCTTAGCTGCTTCGCTTCCGCCCTTTAAGATCACACAGTTTCCACTCTTGATGCAGAGCGCCGATATCTGCACGAGTGCGTCCGGTCTCGCCTCGAAGATGACGCCGATCACACCGATCGGACAGGTCTCGCGATACAGAGTAAGTCCCTCATCCAGCTCTCTCGCAAGCTTCGTCTGAAACAGCGGATCCGGCATCTGCACCAGATCATGGATGCCGTTTATGACATCACGCAGCTTACCCTCGTCGAATCTGAGGCGTTTTAAAACAGGGGCCGCAATTCCATCTGCCTCCGCCTGTTCCATATCCTGTCTGTTTGCTTCAAAGATTGCATCTTTATTATCTGTCAATGCTTTCGCAACCGCCAAAAGTGCCTGGTCCCGGAGTTCTCCGGTTGTTCCAGCCAGCTTTGGTCCCGCCAGCTTTACAAGTCCTGCCTGTTGTTCTATCGTCATATGCTCCTCCTTACTGTGTATCTTGCAAATATCATCTATCACACATTGTTTTTCCAACTATCTGTTTGTATTCTATAACTACCGTATGAAATTCGTCTGGTTTGAGCGGTCTGCCACCGGCGGCACAATTCCCTTTTCCTTACCGGCCTCTAAGCATTTTAATACCCACGCCATATTGTGTCCGAGATTACGCATCGTCTGCATGCCCTCGAGATCCTTCGCCGCATCCTCGGCACATCTTCCATGCACCTGATTCCAATAGGTCGATCCGACGGTAATCATCTGCGTGATACCGAAATATTTATTAAGCACATCAAACGTTGTCGCTGTACCACCACGTCTTGCAACTGCGACCGAAGCTCCCGGCTTGTGGGCAAAACACCTGCCACTACTATAAAAGACACGGTCTAAGAACGACTGGATCCGCCCACTTGGATGTGCATAGTAAACCGGTGTACCGAATATATATCCATCTGCTTCCTTTGCTTTTGCAACAAACGCATTTACCGCATCATCCGAGAAGATACAGCCATTCTCTGTACACTGCCCGCAACCAAGGCAGTCTGCGACCGGTCCACCGCCGATCTGAAAGATTTCATATTCTATTCCATCTTCCTCGAGTGCCTTTCCTACCTCGTTCAAAGCTGCCATCGTCGTTCCGTTGATATGGGAACTTCCGTTTAACATCAATACTTTCATCTTATATATCTACTCCTTTCAAACTTTGCACAAGCCATATAATGCGTACATCCACACGACACATGATGTGATACCGCACCGGATATATTTTGTGAACGGTTATTTATCCTGTTTCTATCATCATCCAAGCGCTACATCAAGCACCATCATCAGCGCAAAGCCAATCGCTGTCCCGATCGTTCCGATATTCGTGTGCTCGCCTGCCTGTGCTTCCGGAATCAGTTCCTCCACAACGACATAGATCATCGCACCGGCCGCAAAAGACAGAAAATACGGAAGGATCCGTGTCATCTGTGCTGCAAGCAGGATCGTCAGAAATCCAAACACCGGCTCCACTGCACCGGATGCCATGCCACACAAGAATGCTTTCGGCTTTCCCATTCCCTCGCCCTTTAACGGCATAGAGACAATCGCACCTTCCGGGAAATTCTGAATCGCAATACCAAGCGACAGGGCAAATGCACCCGTAATCGTAATTCCCGCATTGCCTGCAAGCGCACCGGCAATCGTGACACCGACCGCCATGCCTTCCGGTATATTGTGTAGCGTGATTGCAAACAGCATCATCAGTGTCTTACTGATCTTCGTATGTACACCCTCCGGCTTATCACTGTTTAAGTGCAGATGCGGAATCAGGGTATCCAATAACAATAAAAATGCGATACCAAGCAAAAAGCCGACCACCGCTGGCACCCACGCGATGCCACCCTGTGCCTCCGTCATATCGATTGATGGAATCAGAAGCGACCAGACCGATGCAGCGATCATCACGCCGGACGCAAAACCAAGCAACGCTTTCTCAAGCTTCGGAGCGATCTTTTCTTTCATAAAAAATACCATTGCCGCACCAAGTGTTGTTCCTATAAAAGGTATGCCAAGGGCAATCAATATATTCATATATGCCTCCTTATTTCATAGATATCCATATTATATACAAAATAACCGGAATCGGCAACAAAGAATAAAGGATTGCACGGTCAAAACCAATGCAATCCTTCCTTGGGGATTCAGATATAAGTAATAAGCATTTATTTGTTCAATTCCGTCACCAGCATCGGCAATGCACGCTCAAAGCATACGCCATACCAGTGTCCGTCGTCTGTTTTCTTAATGCTGTCCACAACGAAATCAGCAGCCATCTTTGCAGCTTCGGAAATCGTCTTTCCCTGCATCATCGCACCTGTAAAAGCTGCCGCATAACAATCGCCGGTTCCATGTGAGCTCTTTGGCACCTTCTCTGTGAAATAATATTCTGCTTTTTTCTCTGCGCAGTCATATACGACAACTCCGATTTTATCATCTTCGAAGCTGATGCCTTTTAAAACAATCTTCTTGCAGCCAAGCTTCGCAAGAGCCTCTAGAATCATCTGTACATACGCTTCATCCTGTCCTTCTAACCGCAGTTCACAGCCGGTCATAAATGCCGCCTCTGTGATATTCGGAAGGATAATATCCGCACTGCCACAGAGTTTTGCCATCTGTGCAACAAACGCATCATCAAATCCATAGTACAGGCTTCCGTTATCCGCCATCGCCGGATCCACGATCAGAAGTCCGTCTTCCTTCACAACACGCTTTTTCAGATCATACACATATTCGATCTGCGTGATACTACCGAGGTATCCGGTGTACAGGCAGTCAAAGCTGATTTTTTCTTTTTCCCAGTGATCCATAATGCCAGGGATATCCTCCGTCAGATCACGGAATGTATACCCGGTAAATCCGCCTGTATGTGTGGACAGCACAGCCGAAGGCAATATGATAGTCTCTACGCCACATGCCGAAATGATTGGAAGTGCGACTGTAAGGGAACACTGTCCCATACATGAAATATCCTGAATTGTCAAAACCTTTTTATCTGTCATATTAAACACCTCTTTTTTATTTTCTCTAACTATATAGTCACTTTGACCTTGTGTAAATCTCCAATTGTAAAATATCTAAAAATGTCAGATTTACAAAAATATAAATATAGTTTATACTTTTTAAAAGAAAACATCCAATTCTATATAAAATAACGGCATTTTTATCTCACAATGCCAGAATACAGAAAAAGGAGCTTATCATGTTAACCTACTCTTTCGATAAACGCGGCGGTCAAAGCCTGTATGAATACCTTTATAACTGCATGAAAACTGACATTATAAACGGTGTTTTATCCCCAAATGAAAAGCTGCCATCCAAACGTGCATTTGCAAGCAATCACGGCATCAGTATTGTCACGGTTGAAAACACGTATGGGCAGCTTATGGCAGAAGGATACATCTATTCCAAACCCAAAAGTGGATTCTTCGTTTCCCCGATACAAAGTCAGATTGTTTCTACAAACAGTGAATCTGACCTTATTGAAGCAAAAAAAACTTACGTCCATGACAATTCCATCAACCTGATTTCCAATCATACAGCTCCGGAGAATTTTCCTTTTTCTATCTGGGCGAAGCTGACTCGTCAGATTTTAAGTGAGCAAAGTCCGGATCTGTTAGTGCCCCCACCTGCAGGCGGTGTACCAAAATTACGTACAGCCATTGCCAGACATCTGCACGAATTCCGTGGCATCAACGCATCCCCGGAACAGATCATGATCGGTGCCGGAACAGAATACCTGTATGGCCTGATCGTGCAGCTGCTTGGACGGGACCTTGTCTACGGACTGGAAAATCCGAGTTCCAAGAAGATCCGCAGCATCTATGAGGCGCTTGGTGTGAAGGTTGCACCGCTCGAGATGGACGAGGAGGGGATTCAATTAGATGCCCGGAATCTGACGATTCCCGACATCATCCAGATATCTCCATCCCACCATTTCCCAACCGGTATTGTAACTTCTGTGAGCCGAAGATACGGACTTTTGCAATGGGCAAACGAATCGAATTCCCGCTATATTATCGAAGATGATTTTGACAGCGAATTCCGTCTGCAGGGAAAGCCGATCCCATCCCTATTCTCGATGGATACAACAGACAAGGTTATCTATTTTAACACCTTTACCAAAAGCCTTGCCTCCACGATACGTATCAGCTACATGGTTCTTCCCAAGTCGCTGCTGCACCTGTATTACAACAAGCTTGGCTTTTATGCCTGTACGGTATCGAATTTCGAGCAGTATACACTTGCAGCTTTTATACGAGATCAATATTTCGAGAAACATATCAATCGTATGCGGAACCACTATCGCAGTCTACGCGATGAGTTGATTGCAGGTTTTAAGCAAAGTCCGCTTGCTGATAGGATCACAATCAGCCAGGAAAATGCAGGACTCCATTTTCTGCTGCATATTGACAGCAAGAAAAATGATCAGGAATTACAGGCGATGGCTCAGGCTCACGATATCACGCTCTCATTCGTCTCTGATTATTACAGCTTTGATTTCAAATCCGATATAAGCCGGTACGATCACACCGCAATCATCAATTATTCCGGACTTGACATGGACGATATCCCGGTCGTGATTAAACGGCTCAGCAATGCCTGGAGCAATTCACTATGATGCCTGCAGCAACATTTCAATTATTTGAACGGTTCCATATATATCTTTGAAAATGTATATTTTCTTTGCAAACAACAAATGTTATACTCATGTTATCTTTATACGCAAACACAAAGGAGGATATTATGTTCGCTTATAATCTCTGGCAATGGATTGCCTTTTTCATCATCTACTGTCTCATCGGCTGGATCGGTGAAAGCTTATATGTTTCATGGGAACACAGGAAATGGGTCAATCGCGGATTCCTGCATGGTCCGTTTCTTCCGATTTACGGATTTGGTGCTGTGATCATTCTGATCTCCACTATTCCTGTCCGCAATAACTATTTTTTAATTTTCCTGTTCGGTATGCTTGGTGCCACCCTGCTTGAGTACTTTACCGGATGGGCCATGGAACAGATCTTCCATGTCAAATACTGGGATTACACCTACGACTTCTGTAACCTGCACGGTTATATCTGTCTTGGCTGTTCTCTCACATGGGGCGTCTGTGCACTGCTTCTGACCGGGCTTGTGCATACCCCGATTGAAAAACTTGTTTTATCCCTTCCTGCTGTACCTCTGATGGTCATCGATATCGTATTTGCAGTCTATTTTATCTGGGATATGATTACATCTGCACAGGAAGCATTCGATTTGAAGAAGATCATCCTTGAAAACGAGGAAGTCCAGCGTCTGCAGAAACGTCTTGATGTGATACATGCCTTTGCGGAGGACGACAAGGCAAAGTTCCAGGATTATCTGAAAGAGAAAGGATTGGAATTTAACAAGAGTAAAGAAGAACTCACCGAAGAATTCCAGAACCGGCTCCAGGCAGCCAAAGATCGTGTTGAACACCGCTCACAGAAGATGCGCAAGCATGCTACCCGCATCCTGCGTCGTAACCCGGGTTCTGTATCCTACAAGCATAAGGCAGAATTTGAATCGATCAAAGAACGCATTAACGAACTCAGAAAAACGAAATAATATAGAAAAAGATATAGAAAAAGGAAAATCCAGGCATTCCCTTATAAGGATGCCTGGATAAATTTTACGAATTTTTCCCGCGGAATCGGCTTCGAGAAGTAATATCCCTGAATATATTCACATTCAAGATCTGAGAAGAGCTCCAGCATTTCCGCTGTCTCCACCCCTTCTACCACAATCTTCATCTTCATTGCCTTAATCATATTAATTGCATTCGTCAGCACAATCCCAAGCTTCGGATTATCATATAACTCCGTAAATGTCCGGTCTAATTTAATAATATCAAATGGTAATTTTACGATACGCTGCATATTCGAATATCCGGTTCCAAAATCATCCAAAGAAAATTTTATTCCCATGTTGGTCAGATCTTCGATATTATCTTCTAACACCTGCTGAGAAATAGACGCCGCTGTCTCTGTAATCTCCAGATTCAGCTGTTCCGGTCGTACACCATACCGATTCAAAATCCCCATAATATGATCGGCCAGCTTCGGCTGCATACACTGTACCACAGACAAATTCACTTCAATATAGGCCATTCCAAGCTTCTTATATTCGTCGCTTGCAATAAATGCACATACCTGTTCAAGCACAAAATCACCAATTTTGTGGATTGCTCCACTCTTCTCCGCTACCGGTATAAATACCTCCGGTGAGATAAAACCATACTTTTCATCCTTTAGCCGGATCAAAGCTTCCGCAGAATGGAACTTTTTCTCCTTCACAGAATAAATCGGCTGGTAATATACCTCGAACCGTTCATTTGACAACGCAGATTCAATAATCGCATCCATATCGTGCATCATATCAAAATGCAATTGTTTCATCAATTCTGAAGCCACCATGATATTGCCGGTAACAGGGAGTGTCTGTAATGTATCTCCAAACGCCATCAGCGTATCCACATCCGAGACATCTTCCGGGCAATCTGCAATACAAATATTGGCAATAAAATTGACCGACATCTGGTTGATCACAAAACAGGTTTTCAAAGTACGATTTATTTCTTCCGCTATATCCGGGACATGGTCAGACAGAGTATCTTCCAGCACATATCGGAATTTTCCTTGTCCCAGATAATACATTGCAGCCTTTAATTTCTTCTCTTTATCCAGGCGCATCATATATTCCGAAATCCCTGCCATCACCTGCATGCATTTCCCATATCCAAGTAATTCAAGCAAGGATGCATAGTTTGTAATGTTGACCATAATGATATGTAATGGCTTTCTCGTCCTGAACGCCTGCCGCATATCATCCATATACGCTGTAATTTTATTTAAGCCTGTCACTACATCCAACCGCTCTTCCGGACGCTGCAGCATCAGCGAAATAAACAACAGACCAATCGACATACAAAGCATCTCTACCAATGACGTCGGATAAAAATACTGTATAGCGACACCGGCAATTTCCGCCACAAAGACAATCCCCAGAGAAACGAGATATCTTCGCCGGAACATCTTCCGATGTATTCCAAGATAAACCAATCCGTAAATCAAATAAATCACTGCACATACATATAACAGCGTAAAATATTTACCTCGCGTATATTCATACTGTGCGTTGATATAAAAAATCCATTTTGTTGCCGGACTCGTCAGAATCAGTCCGGTTATCACAAGCACCGGAAACGATGACAAAAAGGCAAGCAGCCGTTTCGCCTTGAACAAATGCCAGGTATCTGTCATTGCTACCAAATATGTAATATAAAATGGCATTTCTAAGCTATGCAGCACTAGGTATCCCATATGCGCCACATATTTGGTAAACACCTGCCGCACACCCAGATTATCCAGATGCACCGCCCAGATATCAAACAAAATTGTCAGCCATGCCACAACCAACACTTCCAAAAAGGAACGGTTCACTTTTCCCTTGATCATTCGTCTGAGAATCGTTGTTATAATCAGTATGGATATAATCAACATGGCACAATAATCATAATTGACATTTTTGTAAATGACTCCCATAGCCCCTCTTCTTTCGCTTCCATATACTTCTTACATATCCGGATATAAGAAATGAACCACATCCTCTGCCTGCATCTCCTGCAAATGGTACGGATCTGTCTCATCGTCCGTATACCACCGCATACTGACAGAATCCTCCAGATAGAAATACCCGACTCCGCACTCCGGATATCTCGAGTACCACGCCGGATACTGCCTCTGCATCACCTGTTCGGCAAGCTTCACCGCCTCACTTTTTGTGCCATCATTCAGATATGTCCCACAGATACGCACACCTGGCGGACTTGCATGTACCAAAAGCACACTTCCATCCGCGCAGCTTCCCAGGCTCATCCAGACATGCCCTTCCATGCTGCAGATATCGCCAGGGCGATAATCGCCCTGCACCAGATAACCCCAGCCGCATGCCGCACAGACACGTGCCATCTTCGACGCTCCGGTCACATATCCGGTCTCTCCGTTTCGGGTATGAAATATATTGTACAAAAGCCAGCCGATATAGCCGGAGCAGTCAAGTCCGTCGTGACTTTGATATCTTGTCTTGTCAAAATCATATGTTTCTGTCTGTCTTGCGGCATATTCCGCCCATCGCTTTGATACGCCAAGTGTGACAGCCTCCCTGCCAGCCCCTGCATCCTCCTGATTCCAGCCGCCACCCCAGATATACATCGTCTGTCCAACCGGAAGCAGTGATGTCCGAAGCAGACGTTCCATCGAAAACTGTCGCAAATGCTCCGGTGCCGGTCTGTGTAACACAAGACTCATCAAAATCCCTATTGCGAAAAGCAGGATGCCTGCTGCACCCTGCCTGATGCGCGTGGAACTGTTCATATGTCATCTTCTTTCATATCCATCATTCAAACATATGACGAAGTTCCTGCACAATATTACTTTCTTTTACTTACAAAGTTCTGCCACAACCGCATTGATCACCTTGCCGTCTGCCTTGCCCTTTAACTGCGGCATAACCGTCTTCATGATCATTCCCTTGTTCTTTGTTGCAATGACATCTGCACATTTCTCTGTCAGGAATGTCTTTACCTCTTCCTCGCTCATCAGAGATGGCGCATACTCGTTAATGACATCGTAACGTGCCTGATACTCTGCAAGCAGGTCTGTACGCTCTGCCGGGCAGGTATCGATCTGCTCTTTTGCTGTCTTTAACTCCTTTAAGATTACACGATCTACCAGTTCTTCCTTGATGTCATCGCGGCAGCCCTCGTCGATGGCTACCTTCTTCACTGCGGAAATCAGAGAAGATATGGAATCCTTTCTTGCCTTATCTCTTGCCTTCATAGCGGCGATCATGTCTTTCTGTAATGTTTCTAACTGCATAATTTTATTCCTCCATTCATATTTATACGGATATGGACACACCATCCTGCGGATGCTGTGTCAAGTCGTAACTGCCATCCTAAAATGTGACTTCATCACATTGGGCGATTACTCTTCATTCATCTTAGCAAGCTTCGCTGCCTGGTCCGCGGCGATACATGCATCGATAATCTCTTGAATATCTCCATTCATAATCTTGTCCAATTTGTATAATGTCAGTCCGATCCGGTGATCGGTTACACGTCCCTGTGGGAAATTGTAAGTACGGATCTTCTCGGAACGGTCACCCGTACCAACCTGGCTCTTACGCAGATCTGCTTCCGCATCATGACGCTTCTGCATTTCGATATCTAACAGCTTTGTACGAAGCAGGGCAAACGCCTTTGCCTTATTCTGAAGCTGTGATTTCTCTGTCTGGCTGTAGATTACGATGCCGGTTGGAATATGGGTCAGACGCACCGCAGAATCGGTCGTATTGACACACTGTCCACCATTACCGGATGCACGCATGACATCGATACGGATATCCTTATCCGGGATATCAATCTCATCCACTTCCTCCGCCTCCGGAAGTACTGCTACACTGGCGGTACTTGTATGGATTCGTCCGCCACTCTCTGTCTCCGGCACGCGCTGTACACGATGTACGCCACTCTCATATTTCAATACGGAATACGCACCATTTCCAGTTACCATTGCGGTTACTGATTTCATACCACCGATACCGATTTCTTCGGCTTCCATCAGCTCGACCTTCCAATGGCGGCTCTCCGCATAATGCACATACATACGGTAAAGCTCTGCTGCAAAAAGTGCTGCCTCATCACCACCGGCACCTGCACGGATCTCCAGGATGACGTTTCGCTCATCGTTCGGGTCTTTTGGCAGGAGAAGGATTTTAAGCTCATTTTCGCACTGCTCCACCTGCTGTTTTGCGGAAGAAAGTTCTTCCTTCAGCATCTCGCGCATTTCTTCATCACTTTCACCTTCCAGCATGGATATGCTGTCCTCAATCGTCTGCTTGGCTTCCTTGTATTCCTGATATTTCTCTACGATTGGAGCCAGGTTTGCCTGCTCCTTCATCAAATTCTTAAATCTCTCTGCATTACTTGCCACGTTCGGATCTGAAAGTTCATTTTGTAATTCGTCCAGACGGGCTACCAGGTCCTCTAATTTATCAAACATGTTTTTATCCTCCAACTATTTTTCTATCTCAATATACCCTTCCTATGTGCCAGACATCTATAACATCTCATTTATCCAATTATATACGCCACAAGGATTATCTGGCTGTTTCAGCCAAATCAGGTATCTCATTATGTATTTTCTCTTATCCGAGTGCAGGATACCGTGCCATCACGATCCGGTCAAGTCCCGCATAATCTTTCATTCCCTCTATATCCACATATCCGTTCTCTACAAGGAATCCCCGAACAGCGTCCAGCTGATCCTGTCCGATTTCAAACAGTATATATCCATCTTCATACAGATACTCCCTCGCTTCCCGAATTATCTTATCATAAAAATACAATCCATCCGCTTTTCCGTCAAGTGCCAGATGTGGTTCAAAATCACGCACCTCTGCCATAAGCTTTGGAATCTCATCCGTCCGGATATATGGCGGATTTGATATTATCATATCATATTTTTCTTCAATCTGCGCAAATAAATCGGTCTGTATCACCGTACAATCTGCCTGTAACCGCTCCCGGTTTTTCTTTGTAAGAGTAATTGCCGCATCCGAAATATCCGCAAGGTCAACCGATACAGCCGGAACAAGTTTTGACACACTGATTCCGATACAGCCACTCCCACAACACATATCTAACACACGCAACTTTCCGTCACCGGTTTGTTTCCGTTTTTTCTCTCTGAGTTTCTCCAGTTTTCCGCATGCCTGTTCCACGAGAAGCTCCGTCTCCGGTCTTGGGATCAGCACTTCCGGCGCTGTTGCAAACTCCATCCCCATAAATTCCTGTGACCCAAGAATATACTGGCATGGCTTATGCGTCATGCGTTCCGTGACATAGGCACGAAGCTTCCGCGCCTGTTCCTCTGTTGCTTCCTCTGCCATACGCAGAATCAGTGTCGAATATGTACAGCCTGCCACATCCATCGTCAAAAGCCGGATATCACTGTCCGCCTCCGGAATGTCTGCCTGTCTCAGGCGCTCTAATTCTTCCTTCATCAATGCCTGCCACGTCATAGTTTTCCTCATTTCTTACTCTTTGCCTGCTCTGCCAGATATGCACGCCAGTCCAAAACCGCCTCCACCGAAGCAATCGCAACCTCGACCATATCCTCGGTTGGCTCTTTCGTTGTCAGTCTCTGAATCAAAAGTCCCGGCTTACTCAAAACATTTGCAATCCACGAATCACTGTTTCCTGCAAACCGGATAAATTCATAAGAAATTCCTGCAATCAGCGGAACAAGCAATACACGCAGCAATAACCGCAGCCACATCGCATCTACCGAAATGCACATAAACACTAAAATACTTACGATCATAACAATGAACAGAAAGCTCGTTCCGCATCGTTTGTGGAACCGGGACGCCTGCATGACATTCTCCACCGTCAGTTCATGCCCATGCTCCAAGCAGTTGATCGTCTTATGCTCCGCACCATGGTACATATAGGTTCGTTTAATCTCCTCCATACGGGAAATTGCGATTACATAACCAAGGAAAATAATCAGCCGGATCACACCCTCGATGAGCCCAATCAGAACATGATTTTTTACCACATCGTCGAGCAACGATGCAATCCACGCCGGAAGCAACATAAAAAGTCCGATTGCAAGCACAATCGAAAATGCAACTGTCCCTGCCATCTCCGCTTTCTCTGCCCGAGCCTCCTGTTCCTTCGTCTTCTTTTTCTTTTCCTTTATCGGTGTATCTTCTTCCTCATCTTCGAAGAACTGCGCCGAATACATCAGTGTCTTTACGCCAATGACCAGAGACTGTACAAAATTATATACACCACGCACAATCGGAATATTACAGATCGCCGGTCGTTCCGACGTTCCTGCACACGCATTTACTTTTACATCTATTTCTTTATCTGGTTTGCGGACCGCTACCGCATACCGGTTATTGTTACGCATCATCACGCCTTCCATAACCGCCTGTCCGCCAATATTAATTCTGCTCATAATTCTCCTGTCCTATACATAAGAAAATAGGCTTGCTACATATCGTAACAAGCCTATTCCATGTCTTCTCAGTATTATGCCTGAACGCCGTACTTACGGTTGAACTTATCGATTCTACCACGAGCCTGAGCAGCCTTCTGCTGACCTGTGTAGAATGAATGGCACTTTGAACAAATTTCAACATGGATATCTTCCTTAGTTGAACCTGTCACGAACTCATTACCACAGTTGCAAACAACCTTTGCCTGATAATACGCTGGATGGATTCCTTCTCTCATTTCTTTCACCTCTTAAAATATACTTGCTGCCATGTGCTAGACATAGCAGACTATTCATTACACAACATACGGATTTTATCATACCATATCAAGAAATTCAAGCATTTTTTGATATTTCGTATAAATATTTTCTATAAATATTATTTATGAATGATACCATTTTTCTGATATATTTTTATCTTCTGCCATAAGGCAAAATCTTCTTTACCATCTCGATGAATTCCCGATTATTCTTTGTTCTTGCGAACAGCTTCAGAATCTCATCTGTAAATTCTTCGGATTTTGCAGAGGTTAATGCCTTATGAATCATATTGACTGCCTCCTGCTCCTCCGGTGTCAGAAGCAGATCATCCCGTCTCGTACCGGACTTTGCAATATCAATAGCCGGGAAGATACGCTTCTCGGATAACTTCCGGTCAAGCACCAGTTCCATGTTACCAGTTCCCTTGAACTCCTCAAACACGACATCATCCATACGGCTTCCGGTCTCTACCAGTGCTGTCGCAAGGATCGTCAAGCTTCCGCCCTCCCGCATATTACGCGCCGCACCGAAAAACCGCTTTGGCATATGCAGCGCTGCCGGATCCAGACCACCGGATAATGTTCTTCCACTTGGTGGTACAGTAAGATTATACGCTCTTGCCAGTCTTGTGATACTGTCAAGCAGAATCACAACATCCTTGCCATGCTCTACCAGCCGCTTTGCACGCTCGATTACCATCTCTGAAACACGCTTATGGTGATCTGGAAGCTCATCAAACGTCGAATAGATAACTTCGACATTTTCCCCCTCGATAGATTCGCGGATATCTGTCACTTCCTCCGGACGTTCATCAATCAAAAGCACGATCAGATGCATGTCCCGGTTTCTTGTGCTGATACTTTTTGCAATCGCTTTTAATAAGGTTGTCTTACCTGCCTTCGGAGGCGATACGATCATTCCTCTCTGGCCTTTTCCAATCGGAGAAAGCAGATCCACGATACGGATTGCTACCGGAGCACCTGTCTCATCGAGTGAGATACGCTCATTCGGGAAGATCGGGGTCAGATCTTCAAACGGCTTGCGCTTTGCCGCTACCGAAGGCAGCATGCCATTTACATGCCGGATAAACAAAAGCGCTGAGAATTTCTCTCCCTGTGTCTTGTTCCGCACCGGTCCACCGATGATATCACCCTTCTTCAAACAGAATTTCCGGATCTGTACCGGTGATACATAGATATCCCTGTCTCCCGGCAGATAATTTGCACTACGGATAAATCCATACCCCTCAGTCATAACCTCCAGAATACCATTTGCTTCCGAACCGCTATCCAGCTTCGGATTATATTCCTGTCCGTCAAATGCCTGGATTTCTGCTTCTGTCTCCCCTTCCTCAGGTTCGATATTCCGAAGCTCCTGATAATTTTCTGCCGGATTTTTTGTACGATTCGCCTGTCTTGTATCCGGACGGACCTTTGCCATTTCCTGTGTCTTTCGTTCTGCTACTTTCTTCTGTTCTGCTTCTTTTTTCTTCGCTGCCATCATCTTCTCCATATTTTCCAGAAGCTCGGCAAGCTCGGCTTTTTTGAGCGTTGAAATATTGCGGATTCCTTTTTCCTTCGCATATTCCCGTAACTCAGCCAAAGACATTTTTCTAAATTCCATTCGTGTCTCCTTTTTGAAATACTCTGCTTACTATTTTTACATTTTACTAAATCAATTATATTCTCTAATTCTGGGGCATCTCACTGAATAATGAAGTGATAACTTATACCTTTAGAAAGATTAAATTTATCTTAGCACACTTATTGAAGCACGTAAACCTTTAATTTTGCTTTTTTTCTTGATTTTTACTTTCTTGTAGCGTAAAGTAAAAATGACACAATAGGAGGAAACTATCATGGAAGGGTTATTACTTTACAAATTAATGATTTTATATATGCTGGATCGCACGGATTATACAATGACAAACTCCCTGATCTCTGGTTTTATCGTTGGAAAGGATTACACCAGTGTATTCAATCTGCATGAATCCCTAAGCGAACTGATCAACGACGAGTTTATCTCCACAGACACGATCCGTGATACGATTCATTACAAAATCACGAGCTCCGGGGAGGAGGCACTCTCTTATTTCGAGAACCGTCTGCCTTACGCCATCAAGGAGGATATCTTAGAATACCTCAAAGCAGAACGTATCAACGTAAAAAAAGAGTCCGAAATCTATGCGGACTACTTTTACAACGATTCAAACTGGTACACCGTACAGTGTATTATCAAGGATCGAAAGGAAACCCTGATCGATCTGAAATTCGATGTTCCTACAAAATCACAAGCCGAAACTATTTGCAACAACTGGCGAAGCAAAAGTTCCGGCATTTATGAATATCTTGTCAATCAACTGTGGATGTCTGAATAGAATCTTCAATCAGATTCCAAATCTCCTCTTTTCCCTGTTTTGATACAGCGGAGAAGGGGATTATTTTTGTCTCTTTTCCACATCCCAGCGTCTCTCGAATCACTTTTATGTTCTTGTCTTTCTGACTCCGCTTGATCTTGTCCAGCTTCGTCGCTATGATAACCGGCTCATATCCATTTGCCACGATCCAGTTATACATCGTTACATCATTTTCTCCCGGTGCATGCCGGATATCAATCAAAAGCAATACCGCCTTTAACTGCGACGATGCATGCAGATACCGTTCGATCATCTTCCCCCATTTGTTACGGATCTCCTGCGATACCTTCGCATAGCCATAACCAGGCAGATCTACAAAATACAGATTCTTGTTGATATTATAGAAATTGATCGTCTGTGTCTTTCCGGGCGATGCCGAAGTCCTCGCCAGCGATTTCCGGTTCAGTAAACCATTAATCAGCGAAGACTTTCCAACATTCGATTTGCCCGCAAAAGCAATCTCCGGGAATGTATTTTCCGGCAATTTACTCGTAATGCCGCATACTGTTTCTAATTCTGCTGATTTGATAACCATTACGCAATTGAATCCTCTTGCTTTATCCGCTTACGGGAAGCGTTTTTCTTCGTTCTAGGTTCGTCTGAACGCTCAATGACCGGACCTGCAACGCCATCCACCATATCCTTTGTGATACGACAGCTGACAACGGTATCATCGGAAGGAATCTCATACATCTGTTCCATGATCGTCTTCTCGATGATTGCACGCAATCCTCTCGCACCTGTCTTTCTTGTCATAGCTTCCTTCGCAATCTCTCGAAGCGCATCCTCGTCAAAGATCAGTTCAACACCATCTAATTCAAACAGCTTCTTATACTGCTTGCAGATGGAACTCTTCGGCTCTGACAAAATCCGTACCAGTGCATCCTCATCCAGCAAATCCAGCGTAACGCTGACCGGTACACGTCCGATAAACTCCGGAATCAGACCATATTTTACAAAATCCTCTGGCAATACCTGTTTTAAAATCTCGCCAACCTTCTTGTCTGAAGAACGGTCTGCAATCTCTGCATTAAATCCGATGGACTTCTTACCGATACGGTTATCGATAATCTTCTCCATGCCCTCAAATGCACCACCACAGATAAAGAGAATATTCGTTGTATCAATCTGGATAAACTCCTGCTGTGGATGCTTTCTTCCACCCTGTGGTGGCACAGAAGCAACAGTACCCTCGATAATCTTCAAAAGTGCCTGTTGTACACCCTCACCGGATACATCACGTGTAATCGATACATTCTCTGATTTCTTCGTGATCTTATCAATTTCATCAATATAGATAATTCCATGCTGTGCACGCTCAATATCATAATCGGCTGCCTGAATCAGCTTCAATAAGATATTCTCTACATCTTCACCGACATATCCTGCCTCTGTCAAAGCAGTTGCATCTGCGATTGCAAACGGAACATTCAAAAGCTTTGCCAATGTCTGTGCCAGATATGTCTTACCGGAACCCGTAGGTCCTATCATAATAATATTACTCTTCTGAAGCTCGACATCAAAATCTTTCTCCGCCAGAATACGCTTATAGTGATTGTACACCGCCACAGAAAGTACTTTCTTTGCCTGTTCCTGTCCAATGACATAATCATCAAGGAATTCTTTGATTTCCTTCGGCTTCAAGAGATTGATCTCAGAGTCAGAAGGCTCGTTATCAAATTCATCCTGTATGATCTCAGAACAAATCTCAATACACTCATCACAGATATATACATTCGGACCAGCAATCAGCTTGCGCACCTGCTCCTGTGACTTGTTACAGAACGAACATCTTACTTTTTTCTTATCGTCTGAACGATTTGCCATTCTAATTATCTCCTAACTAAGTGAAGCTTTTCTGATTAAACTTCCTTACAATTCTCGCCAAGGAATTCGAGTGCCTTTCTGGAAGCGATATCCTTCTTGATATTCTCCATCTCCGGAGCACCAATCATATCCTTGAGTTCCTCTGGCTTCATCTGATACTGTGCAGCCATATCCTGGATCTCAGCATCTACATCCTCATCACTTGCAACGATATTCTCTGCTGCTGCAACTGCCTCAAGCACAAGACTTGTCTTGATTCTTGCGATTGCATCCGGCTTTACACGCTCTAAGAACTCTTCCTTTGTTGTTCCCATAAGCTGGAGATACTGTTCCATCTGAAGTCCCTGATACATCATTCTCTGAGACATCTCATTCATGATTCTTTCCTGGTTGTACTTGATCATTGCTTCCGGAATCTCTACCTCAGCTGCCTCAGCGATCTTCTCAACTACCTTAGACTGCTTCTCGCGCTTTGCCTGCTCTTCCTTCTTTACTTCCAATGTCTTCTTCTTATCTTCCTTGTACTCAGCAAATGTCTCGAAAGAAGATACATCACTTGCGAACTCATCATCCAGCTCTGGAAGCTCCAGTGCGGAGATTGCAAGAAGCTCTACCTTAAATACAGCTGGCTTGCCCTTCAACTCTTCTACATGATACTCTTCCGGGAATGTTACGTTTACATCAAACTTATCGCCAATATTCTTTCCAACGATCTGATCCTCAAATGTATCGATGAATGAGTGTGAACCAAGTGTGAGCTTGTAGTTCTCGCCCTTTCCACCTTCAAATGCAACATCATCTACAAAGCCTTCGAAGTTGATTGTAACTTCGTCATCCATCTGTGCTGCTCTGTCTGTTACATCGATCTTTCTTCCGTTTTCCTTCTGATCCTTCAGGATTTCTGCCATAACATCTTCATCTGTTACAGTTGTATCAATCTTCTCGATCTCAACGCCCTTGTAATCACCAATCTTGATCTCTGGCTTTACAGCTACAGTTGCTGTGAAGATAAAATCCTTACCCTTCTCAATCTGTGTTACATCGATCTCTGGATTGGATGTAATCTCTTCCTCACAGTTTTCGAGTTCTTTTGGATAATACTCATTTATAAGCTGATTTGCAGCATCTTCATAAAAGATAGCAGCACCGTACATTTTTTCGATGAATGCCTGTGGTACTTTTCCCTTACGGAATCCAGGTACAGAGAATTTACTCTTCTGCTTATTGTATGCAGAAGTAATTGCCTTTGTAAACTCCTCGGCTGGTACTGTAATTGTCAATTTCGCCATGCTTCCGTCTAATTTTTCTACTGCTAAACTCATTTGTTTTTTTCCTCCTTAACTTGCAACGCCTACTATCCACTGTAAGCACTATTCTCTGCATTATAACATAAGATTTTTCGCAAGTCTATATATTTACTCAAAAAAAGAGCTTGTTTCTATATCTTATGCAATAATGTTTCCCATTATCACTGATATAGAAACAAACTCCCTTACTTGGTCTTACTTAGTGCATATCCATCTGATAAGTCAGATTACTTACCAGACATCTGCTGCTCCTGCTTCTTGATCATCTGTCTGACCATCTCGCCACCGATTGAACCGCTCTCACGGGAAGTAAGATCTCCGTTGTATCCCTGCTTCAGGTTTACACCGAGCTCATTTGCTACTTCCATCTTGAACTTGTTCATAGCTTCCTTAGCCTCTGGTACGCTTGTTGTGTTGTTTGAGTTCTTCATAATTATCTACCTCCATACTTTTGAATTAAGACATGTTTGTCTTACTCTTATTATGTTCGGTATGTAAAGAACTATGACTGTTAATTTTTAGAAACTTTTTCTCTTTTTAATCGTAATTACGATTCCTACACCTGCAAATACAAATGCACATACAAGTAATACAACCGGTGCTGCATCACCTGTCTGTGGAGATCCAGTTGCTCCCATATAAGTATACTTCACAGGATTTTTCGAAGTGTTCTGTCCTCCATTACCATTATCACCCGGTTTCACATCCGTATTCGGTCGTTCTGTTGTTCCCGGCTGTTCCGTTGTTCCCGGTTGTTCTGTTGTTCCCGGCTGTTCGGTCGTCGGCTGTTCCGTCGTTCCCGGATGCTCTGTTGTCGGTTTCTCCGTCGTTCCCGGATGTTCTGTTGTCGGAGTCTCTGTCGTCGGCTCTTCTGTTGTTGGTTCTCCAACCTTAGTCGCATAAAACCATGCCAGAATTACCATATCCTGTGTCACACTTGTGTACTCTTGATCCCAACCTTCGAATGTATATGTATAGTCCTCTGTTGCTGTTTTCGTCGGTGTGCCTTCTGGCGGTGTTGCAGATGCTCCTTCTTCCACTGTCTCTGTTTTCAAAACATTGCCATCTCCGTCTTTCCATACAACCGTATAGGTTTTTGGCTGTGTAACACGATACAATGCATATGTTGAAAATCTGTCTGTATTTATAATTACATAATCATGTGTCAACGTTGCATCATTCGCATCCGACCAGTTTTTAAATGTATAATTTGTTCCATCTACATGCAGCGACGCAACCTTGATATTCTGTCCTGCCAGATCCTCCAATGGAAATGATATCGTAACTGGCTCATACAGTCTCGTCAGATTCTGTGTATATTCCAAATTACCGTATTTATTATAAACATTTTTCTCAATATACAATTTGATATATCGAACAATCTCCGTCCAGCTGCCCAGTTCGCTTGCAAAAACTCCCTGTTCTTCCGACGTCACATCATTAACCTTGATATAACTTGCATGAAGAGAAATATCTATACGTCCACCGTCTTTCACAATTTTCAGATCATCATCAGATATATTTCCTTTATAATAGCTGTTATTATATATTTTATCCAAACCATCAACCGCTATCTCAACTTCTCCATCATCCAGTATCACGTTTGTAGACAAACCAGACAGGACAAAATTTATACCACCTGTTGTCGAATATGACTCCGGATATGTAATCGTTCCGCCTGATACCGTCACTGATGCTTCTCTGGTCAATGTGCCATTCGTTGCTACAATCCGATATGTTCCATCTGATACACCTGTGAACATATATCTTGCATTCTCATTAACTGTTACAATCTCTCCGCCAACAACTGTTTCTCCGCTATACAGATTGATATAAATAGGCATATCTCTTACATCATCCGGCATAGAATCACTATATGCAGCCGTACCATAAATTGTTGTAGTGGAATTTCCGGATAACGTCTTAAAACTTCCCTCAATCACACGTTCTTCTGAAGAATTCAAAGTGGCTGCATGTACACGGTAATTATATACCGTATCTGGCGTCAATCTGCTGAAATTGTAAATCATCTCAATTCCTCTGTCGGTATCGGTCTTATTAACAAGTACAGTATCGTAACTCGTCTCCGTTGTCTTCTTGTATTCAATATAACACAAACTCTTTGACAGAGGATTGGTTCCCTGCATCACCTGCGCTTCGATGTGAGCAGTTGTATTTGTGATTGCAGTCACCGGTGTTACTTCCAGTCCAAGTGGCTCAAAGCTTACCTCTGCGGACTTATTACCTGCATTATCGTAAGCAACAATTGTATAAGTTGCACTACCATCCGCCTTAAAGCTTCCCTTTGTCACACCATCTGTATCCGTCACAGCAACTGCATTGCCATTCACAAGCACCTGATCAACATTTACTCCACTGATCAGATCGACGGTCTGAAAATTAATAGTTACTGTACCACTTGCATCTACCACAGAATCTGTAATCGTCACAGACGGTCCCTCAATATCAACCTTTACATCCTCGGAAGCGGTATCACTCTGACAACCCGCCTCGCTGACTGCCCATGTTTCAACTGTAACATCTCCCTGCCCGTCAAGAGCAAATGTATAACTCTCTCCGGTAAAGCTGTCAGATGATTCATGATTTCCGCTTGCGTCTGTGTATATTACCTTATAATATGTCTTAACAGGAACCTTATCAACCGTCTCTGTTGTAGATTTAATCGTTACACTTGGTTTATCCCCGATCAACCATCCTGCGTTTCCAACAGTCCCGTTATCACCCTTTGTGATAGATACAGTCGGTTTCTCAGGTCTTTCTGAAGAAATATGGCTGTAAGATACTTTTTCTGTTGCCTCGTTTCCTGCAACATCCGTCACAACCAGAATATAGGTACCGCTTTCAGTTACATCATAGCTTTCTTTCCAGTTCTTTGCTCCTGCAGCAGACCATGTCTGGATAGGCTCTTCATCTAAATTGTCTTTATAAAGAGCAATACTATTGATACCACTTTCCAGATCCCCCTCTGCCGCTTCCATTGTAATCGTCACATCTGACTGGAACTGTGACTGGCTCTCGCCATCATCAGACAGTGTAACAACTGGTTTGATTCCATCAAAGAGGAATGGTCCCTGTTCTTCCACATTTACTGTATTTCCCGCATTATCTTTTACCACTGCAGAAACATAATACTGCCCAGGTGTGTAATCATTTGATACACCTCCGGTAATAATCTGATGGAATGTATATTTTGCCATCTTTGCATCCTTAGTGACATTGACACCATATGCCGAGGTCGTATCTGTAACCGTTGTACTCGGTGTTCTTATAGTCCAGACTGCCTCGTCCAATCCACTGTCAACATCTGACGCTTCAATTGCTGCATCCAGTGTATTATACCACTTGTCTGTCAAAGCAGCATCTCCATTGCCCTGAACACTCATAACTGCAGTTGGAGGATTTCCTTCCACCATCCATTCGTAATATTTATCCGCCAGCTTTGCATCTGTATTTGATGTATAACACACCAGTTTGGTATGTGCAGATTCTTTTTCTTTTTCATCCACAGCCCATACAACCAGCTGTCCTGAATAAGCACTTGACACTGTCAGAACCGCCTCATACAATCCATTTCCCTTGGATGTCATTTTTGTACGCATGGTAGTTGCCGGTACCTCACCTGCATTTTCTCCCGCAAAATAATAATTCAAATATGTACAAGGACTCTTCTCAGACTGATATGTAACTTTCAGTGTCATGCCTGTCACATTGTCACGGGAATGATAATAAGATCCAAATCCAAGCTGATTAACAAATTCTGCCGGTTCCACTGTATGGCTTACATAAACCGGAATCTTCGTATCTACGATGATTGTATCTTTCACCGTATAGATGGCAGAAACTGCATTCGTCGTCAAACTATACAACTGGAACCGGATATTCGTATATGTACCATCTGCCGTAATTCCTGCGGACTGGTTCTTAAACAGTGCTATTGCCTGTGCGCGCGTCATCGTGTCTGAGATGTCTGACTCACCTTCGCCAAGAATCCGAACCATATCATATCCATTTTCTGCTACGATCGTATAACTTGGATAATAACCACCAACAGCACTCTCCTTAACAGAAAAATGTCCGTCTGTGTTTTCTCTTGTCACCGAGAATTTCGGAGGTTCTGCAACAACTACCTGATAGTTTTCATCATTTGCAAAAGTTGGCCAGATATAATACGCATTTCCCGGACTGCTGTATAACTTACGATTTGTATTCCACGCATTCTCATTGTTCAACCCCAGATATTTTGTCATAAACGCAGCCGGATCTGCCGCATATACATTCTGTTCCTGACCGTCATTTCCATCTGCAATATTTTCTGGATTTGAAATTGTCAATGTACATTTCGGGCTATCCTGTCCAAACAATACCAAATCCTTATCATATGTAACCTCCACATTCAATGTACGCTTCGTTACACTTGCAGCATTTGCCACATCAAGGTGACCGTCTTCTACATTCTGTAACACATAACAGTCTACATTATTACCCACAAGCTGTGGTGATGTCAGCCGGATCGTCTTTCCCGTTCCAACATCTTTTCCTTCAACATCACCTGTCTTAAGCAGTTTCGCTGTCGAATCAAAAGTTACTCCAATCTGATCTGCTGCAATACAGCCAGGCTCACTTCCATCCTCTGCCGTTACAGAAGCTGTAGTCTGTACCGGAATCGCATCTGAATTATCATACACCTTTGTCAAAGCACCACCAGTAGAAGAGTTCTTTACTTCACCTATTACAACCGGCAGTGGCTGAACCTGAAATACAAGCGTAAAAGCTGCCACAACAGACGAATCATTTGTATCCTTTACTGTAAACTGATATCTTTCTTCTCCTGCAGATACTTTGTTTGGAGTTCCTGATATCGTATATGAATTTTGTGCACTGTTTACCATCAGATTGTATGATCCCAGTCCGGTTGTAACCGCACTCATACCATCTGTAAACCGAATCGTATCACTGACTGCACCATCCTTTTTATATTGCGCAGTGATTGTATGCTGACCGATATCCAAGCCATAGGTTCCTGTGATTGAAGCTTCATTTCCTTCCATCTTTATTCCGTCTACATACAGATCAATCTCTTTGTACTTCCACTGCCCAACCAGAGTTACTCCCTGTACGTTTGGAGCAGACTGCAGACTTTCCAGTTTCTTTGCTAGCCCTGTACCTGCATCATCTGCCACAACCTGCATCTGCGAGCCGCCGGCATAAAGTTCACCTGTTCCACCCTCGATTGTCCATCCGGCAAAGTAGAATCCTGTATTCTGGATCATGCTCTCATCCATTGTTTTTAACTCAACACCGGAATTATAATTTGCCTGTATCGTTTCAGATGTATTTACCGAATCTTTTGGATTCAACTTTGCAGCCAGATCCTGATCATCGCCGTAATATTTATATGTAATATTTAAGTTCTCCATCGGAGCCCAGCGGACAGTCAATGTTACATCATTATCCTGATAACTGCCTGTTGAAATCGGAATTGATGTTCCAAATTCACGATCTGCAACCCCAGTACATACATAACCCCATTTATAGAAATTCTTATCACTTGCTCCGTTGATTATAAAAGATGATTCCGGATGTATTTCCCCATCCGCCAAGCTATCGAGCTGTACTATTTCAGACTGAACGGCAGCCGGATCATCACCATAATCTTCGTATATCACGCGATATGCAATACGTGTTATCACAACATCAAACGAAAACGAAGTCTCTCCATTCCCCGGCGTTATTTCAGTAATTGCCGCCCCGGAATTAACCGCATCTGTATTCCATGGTCCCGTTGCTTTAAAAAATGTCTTGTCAAGACCAAACAAGTCAAGTATTTCATCTGTATTTGGAAGGGTAACCTTTCCATCTTCCCCAATCGGATATACGTTTGTTACATCTTTAATCTCGCCCAAAGGAGCTGTAACCGCACGGAATGTTATATTTACAGTCTGCGTAGCACCATCCGTTCCATCCGTTCCATCTGTTCCATCTGCATCGGCTGGTATCAAATTCCCATCCGCACTCAATGGCTGGATTGCATTCATATCATTCCCGGCATTCAGGGCATCCATTGCATTTACATCATCCCCCGCATTTTCAGCACTAACCGCGTCGGTCGCTGTACTTGTAATTCCATTTTCCGGATTATCGTCATTATTTACAGCGGATGACGTCAGGAACAACGACTGTGTGATCAGAAGAGCCACAACCATAATCGATGCGACCATCTTCTTGCCATTTCCGCGCCCCCAGCAGATGACATGTGAAATTGCAGTTACAACCGCAACCAAAGCAAGCATCGGATAAACTAATATCCGGTGTTTCTTTCCAATATCCAATAATTTACTTACCAGCTTGTCTTTAAAGTTCATAGTTACACCTCTCTACCTTATAAACTCTCTATATCCTCGATACATTTTCCATAGTAATTCAAGTCAAACTATACCTGTCCACAATTATACTTCATTGTATCATACTGCTATGTAAAATCAAATACTTTTTATGAAATTTTCCACAAAATATTGGGGTTGTTTTAGAAATAATGACTTATTTTGTACTTTCGGATGCTGGCCAAAGCTCCTTACCGATACCACGACTGTTTCCAGAGCGGCATATACGAACCATCGTAAAATGATGGCAGATTCTGATTGAGATATGCAAGTTCTTTCTCATACTCACTCCGGCTTATCCCTTTGTAATAAAACGGCTGTTCTTCCACAATCGAAGGGTTGCGAAATGAATCATATTCGACAAGGCTTTCATACTCGATCTTCCTAGATATATCCTGTTCTTCTCCCATGCAAATCCTCCTTCCATCCTTACCTTATACCAAGATGATAAAAGGTTTGCATAGGATTTTCAAGATATTTTACAAAATGCAACAAATACGCGCATTTTGTGGATATTGTGGATAACTATTCCACAAGCATTTCTTATCATTCAGCAGATGATTACAGCTTCATCTACTCCGGATAATAGAGTCTTTCCTCCGAAATATTCTCCAACACCTCTGTCAGATACTTCTTGCTTAAGTATTTCGCCATCGGCAGGTTCATGTCGAGATAATTTCCGCAGTCACGCGCACACGCACCCGGCACTTCTCCCTCGAACTCGCTCATAAATGTGTAAAGTTCCTTCAGTAATGGCACGATATCCTTCGACTCATACTCACCTGCTAAGATCAGATAGAACCCCGTCCGGCATCCCATCGGCCCGAAATAGATGATCTTCTCTCCGTAGTCCTTATGATTCCGAAGAAATGTTGCTGCCAGATGCTCAATCGTATGCACCTCCGCCGTATTCATCACCGGCTCATAATTCGGTCTGGTCATACGCAGATCAAATGTTGTAATTACATTTCCTCCGACGTTATCCTTTCTTGACACATATACGCCTGGCAACAAATTCAAATGATTCACTGTAAAGCTTGCTATTTTTTCCATGATTTTACCTGCTTTCTTATTGATTCTATATTCGACATGTGATTCTATTTATACATGGAATCACATATGAGATTAACTCTTATTCTATGCATTCGCATATCCTGCAACGATTGCCTGCACGAGCTTCACGCTATGCGCAATCGCCTTCGCCTCAAAGGTTGGATAATCTTCCGTCGCACTGTCATCCGCCTTATCGGAGATAGCACGGATAATCAGAAATGGAATCTGATTCAGGTAAGCAGCCTGTGCGATCGCCGCACCTTCCATCTCAGTACAGTCGCCTGCAAATGTCTCCAGAATAAATTCTTTTTTCGCCTTATCGGATATAAACTGATCGCCACTGACCACGCGTCCCTTAAATACATGGATATCCGCGTTCACACGCTCGCAACATTCCTTCGCCAGCTCGCGCAGCTTCTCATCTGCAACAAATGTCGATGTCTCCATCCGCGGAATCACGCCTGGCTCATAGCCAAAGCCTGTCGCATCCATGTCATGCTGCAACGCATCGGTCGAAAGTACGATATCACCGATATCAATTTTCGCATTTAAGCTTCCTGCGATTCCTGTATTGATCACTGCATCGACATGATACAGGTCGCACAGAATCTGTGTGCAGATTCCCGCATTGACCTTTCCGATTCCGGAGCGGACAACGACAACATCCTTACCGCTCATCGTCCCCTTATAGAATTCCATAGATGCCTTTGTTTCGACTGTGACATCCTGCATTGTTTCCTTTAATTTTGCAACTTCTTCATCCATTGCTCCGATAATTCCAAGCATTTTTTTCCTCCTTATTATACCAACCGCCAACTGCAAATAAACATTTTATATCAAGTTGAATCACATACACAATTCTTCGCAGACGCGCTCTCGCTCACTTCCGCACATAACGGACACTAAACTCGTTTCACTCGTTAAGTGCCGATGTGCTCCAATGGTCTGCTTAAGAATTGGTAATGTGCTCCAACTTGTACTACCATTTTTGCATGCAGTTGTCGGTTTCTATCATTATCATTTACCTTAAAAATGCGCGAGAGATTCTCTTGCATTTTTTATCTTGTTACATAATGTTTCATAGATCGTTACGATTCCTGCGTCGTCGTAGGCGGCTTCTGGCAGATCTGCAACATAGAATTCGTTCAGAATATACATTGCCAGCTCCTGCAGCTTCTCGCCACGGCCACTCTGCTTATGTTCCACCATCTTCTGTCCGGCTATGCGGATCAACGCATGCCACGCCGTGACAAATTCCCGGTTCTTCTCCGGGCATCGCAAGCAGGTCCACTTTTTCACCTTGATCTTCGCAAGGTTCTTCTTGGCACATTCGCCTGTCTGCAAGAAATAAGAGAACTCCCCCTTGTCATCATAAACTCTTCCAAGCGGGAATAACCGGCAGATTCCCGGTCGTACATCATGAATCCGGCACCGCCCATCTGCATCAAGATAAGCACAACGATCCTGTCCTTTCATGCTAAGATTCGGCAAGATCAAGCCATCCACGATATTCAGCTCCACATTTCCGGTTGCAAGGAGCTGTTCAAACGTCAGCTTCATCCCTTCTGAAAAATTTTTCAACAGCCAGATATCATACGGATCCAAGATGATAGAATTCCCCATGCCTGTGCAGCATTTATGGCAGCCACCGCACCCAGCGGTATCCGCCTTCACCATATCATTTTCTCTATATGTCCGTCCATCGGATATCTCTTCCAGACTACATTCGCGTATCATAGGTAACTCCTTTTTCTGTAACTTTTTCCACGTAACGATAATAGCATAAAATTTATTTCTTTACTACCCAATAAATTTCAACATTTATTCTCCAAACAAAAAAGTCATCGCATATCGCTTTCAACATGCGGTAACTTTTCTATCATAATCGTAAAACATGTTTTATGACAAATTTATTTAAACTCAATTTTTGTATAATTTTTCTTTGCACTTCCTTTTTGTGGCATACTACTATAATAATCATGTTCACTATAACAATAATCCCATTTCACATACGAATGGCTATTTCCAAACACCGGCACATACGCAGTTACCTGCACATCTCTTAAATAACCGTTTCCCATGTCAACATCTACCAATAAATTAATAAGAAGCAATAATGAATGCATTCGCTAAAAAATCAGATATATTGAAATAGCTACTTCCCAAATTCACAAAATCAAGCGATCCATACACCTCCATATACAAAAGCAGATATACAATAATTGCACTTATGCAAAGATAGTATGCATATTTCGCGCTTCTTATCTCATCCAACCAAGTATAAGCGAATGCAGATAACAACAAGCTTAAGATAATCACTTCCCATATCGAGCTTGATTTTTTCATACATAAATAGATTTTATAAAAATCTATTATAAACAATGTAATTACCACCATTTCAAAGTTTGGAGCAATCTTAAAACAAATTGCAGATATAATTGCCAATATCGGAACTAGAAAAGCAGAAAACAATAGCCATTCACTTTCCGCTGAAAGGGCACCTAACATAGCTTTTGAAAACACAAATTTGCTATCATATATGTATATTGTATAAAACTTCAACAATATTGACATCAGCGAAAAAATAATTGCTACATATGCATAATTGGGACTGACATTACTATCATTTAATTTCCGTTCATTTTCTTTTATTCATTGATTCCCCTCTCCCTTGCCAATATTTTTAACAATTTGGATATACTCTATAAAAAAGAAAAGGTTGATTCTTTTGATAGATTATTCTCCGCTTTGGACTACAACTGAGCAAAAAGAACATAAGTCAATATAAGCTTTTAAAATCCGGAATAGATAATCGAACTTTAGATAGTTTGAAAAAAGGGAAAAATATTACAATTTTAACCCTAAATAAATTATGTAATATTTTAGAATGTACTCCAAATGATATCGTTACATTCAAATAAATAACCAATACATCAAATTATTTGTTGTTTATTTTTTTCAGCTAGTTTTCTCTCCGCAATCTATCAATAAGCTTCCAGGGTGGGCTTTTCTGCTTGCTTTTCTCTTCCTACGCCCACGCCATGTTTTTTTCCGCTCACCAATTTCTCACCACGCCCAGTTTTCTCCCCGCGACCTATCGATAAGCTTCCAAGGCGGGTTTTCTTACTTGCTTTTCTCTTTCTACGCCCACGCCGTGGTTTTTTCCGCCCACCAATTTCTCACCACGCCCAGTTTTCTCCCCACGACCTTGCAATAAGCTTCCAAAGTGGGCTTTCCCGCTTGTTTTTCTCCTCCCACGCCCACACTGTGGGTTTCTCTGCTCGCCAGCTTCTCTCCACGCCCACTTTAAGTCAAACAAACTTGCTCTGATTAGCGGTCGTAAAATGCACCGCATAAATGCGTGCATTTTCCTCGTCGCTACGCAAAAAACCACCGCATACCTTACGATACACGGTGGTTCTAAACTCTTATTTACTATTTACTTTTGCAAATAATCAAATTACTTTGCAGCAAGCTCAGCCTTGATAGCCTCTGTCAGTGCTGGAACGATCTTGTTCAGATCACCAACAACACCATAATCAGCTACATCAAAGATTGGAGCGTCTGGATCCTTATTGATTGCAATAATGATATCAGACTCTTCCATACCAGCTACGTGCTGGATTGCTCCTGAGATACCGATTGCGAAGTAAACTTGAGGACGTACAGTCTTACCTGTCTGACCAACCTGAAGCTCCTTTGGCTTCCAGCCTGAATCTACAACGGCACGTGAGCATGAAACCTGTCCGCCAAGTACGTCTGCAAGATCCTCCAAAAGCTTGAAGTTCTCAGCAGAACCAACACCACGGCCACCAGATACAAGAATCTTTGCATCCATGATATCCTTGATGTCTGAAACAGCCTTAGAAATCTCAAGGATCTCTACATATCTGTTATTTGGTTTGAAGCCTGGGTTGTAGTTGATAACCTCAGCCTTTGCACCCTCTACCTTGTCAAGCTTCTGCATAACGCCCGGACGTACAGTAGCCATCTGAGGACGGTTGTCTGGACATGCGATTGTAGCGATTGTGTTACCACCAAATGCCGGACGAGTCATAAGAAGCTGATTGTGCTTCTGCTCTTTTCCAGGGATTGGGTTAACAGGGAAATCACCAATCTCAAGTAATGTACAGTCAGCTGTAAGTCCTGTCTGAACTCTTGCTGAAACTGTAGGACCAAGATCACGGCCGATTGCTGTTGCACCAACCAACATGATTTCTGGCTTGAACTCATTGATAACTGAAGCAAGTGCGTGTGCATATGGCTCAGTTCTGTAATTCTTCAACTCTGGATCGTCTACTACGATTACCTTATCTGCACCGTAAGCAGCAAGCTCGTCTACAAGTCCTGAAACATCAGAACCAACCAATACTGCTGTTACTTCTGTGCCTAACTTCTCTGCAAGTCTCTTTCCTTCGCCAACAAGCTCGAAAGAGATTCCGCTTAATACATTATCTACCTGCTGTGCAAAGACGAATACGCCCTTGTACTTTGCTAATTCTTCTGCATTCATTGCTCCCATTTTATTCACCACTTTTCCTTTTTAATTAAATTACATGCTTATCCTTCAGTTTACCAACAATATAGCTTACTGGATCTGCGTCTTCCGGAGCCATCTCGCCCTGACCCTTCTTAACCTTGTCAGAAGCTCTGGCGATCTTCGTTGGAGAACCGTTCAGACCGATGTTTGAATCATCAACATCTACAAGATCTGCTCTACCAAGAGTTGTGATCTCTGCGTTTACTGCATCGAAGATTCCACCTGGTGTCATATATCTTGGATCATTTAATTCAGAAAGTGCTGTGATAAGACATGGCATCTGAGCCTTTACCATATGGTAACCATCGTCATACTGACGCTTAACGATTACGCTGTCTCCATCCACCTTGATCTCCTGTGCATAAGAGATAACTGGAAGTCCAAGGTGCTCAGCGATCTGAGGACCAACCTGAGCTGTATCACCATCGATAGCCTGACGGCCTGTGATAATCAGATCATAGTCAAGCTTTCTGATCGCACCAGCGATTGTTGTAGATGTTGCCCAGGTATCAGCACCACCAAGTACACGGTCTGTTACAAGAACACCCTTGTCAGCGCCCATAGCGATTGCTTCCTGAAGAACATCTGCAGCCTTTGGAAGTCCCATTGTAAGAACTGTAACCTCAGCGCCATACTGATCCTTCAGTCTAAGAGCTGCCTCAAGACCAGCCTTATCATCCGGGTTCATAATTGTGAGCATTGCTCCTCTATTCAATGTACCATCCGGGTTGAACTGTACGCCACCCTTTGTATCAGGTACCTGCTTAATACATACGATAATTTTCACGATAAGTACCTCCTTACTTTAACAAGTTTGCTGAGATAACCATACGCTGTACTTCTGAAGTACCTTCGTAGATCTCTGTGATCTTAGCATCTCTCATCATACGCTCAACGTCATACTCCTTGATGTAACCATAACCACCATGAAGCTGTACACACTTTGTTGTTACTTCCATAGCAACCTCAGCAGCATAAAGCTTAGCCATAGCAGCCTCTACAGAGTAAGAAACCTTAGCGCCACTCTGATACTCATCTTTCTTTCTTGCAGCCTTATATACAAGAAGCTTAGCAGCCTCAACCTTTGTAGCAAGGTCAGCAAGTACAAACTGTGTATTCTGGAACTGGGCAATTGATCTACCAAACTGCTTTCTTTCCTTTACATAGTTTACAGTTGTCTCAAGAGCGCCCTCAGCGATACCAAGTGCCTGAGCAGCGATACCGATACGACCACCATCGAGTGTGTGCATAGCAATATTGAAGCCCTTGCCCTTCTGTCCGAGAAGTGCATCCTTAGGGATACGGCAGTCTGTGAAGATCAACTCATATGTAGAAGAACCACAGATACCCATCTTGTTTTCCTTCGTACCAAATGTAAATCCAGGTGTTCCCTTCTCTACGATAAATGCAGAAATCTCTTTCATCTTTCTGCCACGCTTCTCAATGATACCTGTAACAGCGATAACGATATATACGTCAGCTTCCTTACCATTTGTAATGAAGCACTTAGAACCGTTCAATACCCACTCGTCACCATCAAGAACTGCCTTTGTCTGCTGTCCCTGTGCATCTGTACCGGCACCTGGCTCTGTCAGACCGAACGCGCCGAGCTTCTTACCAGATGCAAGATCCGGAACATACTTTGCCTTCTGCTCCGGTGTACCAAATGTTACGATCGGGTCTACGCACAGAGATGTATGTGCAGATACGATAACACCTGTCGTACCACAAACCTTAGAAAGCTCTTCTACGCACATAGCATATGTGAGAATATCACAGCCCTGTCCGCCTAATTCCTTAGAAACAGGAATTCCTAAGAAACCATACTTTGCCATCTTGTCTACAGTCTCTCTTGGAAATCTGTGCTGCTCATCAATTTCCTGTGCAAGAGGCTTTACTTCGTTCTGCGCAAAATCCTTGAACAGAGTCTGCGCCATTTCATACTTCTTGTCTAAAGTGAAATCCATTCTTTCTATCCTCCATAATAGATTGATTATTACATCCGCACATGGCTGAAAAGCCACGTGCGGGGATTGTACGCTTATTACTGAGCGTCAACAGGTGTCTTTGTGCGATCTGCATTGTATACATAGAAGCCCTTGCCTGTCTTACAGCCGAGGTTTCCACCACGTACCATCTTACGAAGCAATGGACATGCACGATACTTGCTGTCACCTGTTTCCTTATACAGAACATCCATGATTGCAAGGCAGATATCCAGACCTACGAAATCACCTAACTCAAGTGGTCCCATTGGGTGATTTGCACCAAGCTTCATAGCTGCATCAATACCGGCGATATCAGAAACACCTTCCATCTTAATGAAAGCTGCTTCGTTGATCATCGGGATAAGGATACGGTTTACAACGAAACCAGCAGCCTCATTTACCTGTACAGGTGTCTTACCGATCTCTTCAGAGATCTTGATAATCTTATCAACAGTCTCCTGTGGAGTATTCACACCTGCGATAACCTCAACGAGCTTCATTCTGTCAGCAGGATTGAAGAAATGCATACCGATCATAGGACGTGTAAGGCCATTTCCGATCTCTGTGATAGAAAGGGAAGATGTATTAGAAGCAAAGATACACTCTGGCTTTGCAATCTTGTCAAGCTCAGCAAATGTTGTCTTCTTAACTCCCATATCCTCGAATGCAGCTTCTACAATCAGATCGCAGTCTGCACAGAGATTTTCCTTCAGACCAGGTGTGATGCTTGCAAGAATTGCATCTACCTTCTCCTGTGTCATCTTTCCTTTTTCTACAAGTCTAGCATAGCCTTTAGCGATCTTATCCTTTCCGCCTTCGGCCCACTCCTGCTTGATGTCGCAAAGTGCAACCTCGTAACCATCAACCATAGCAAATGCCTTTGCAATGCCCTGTCCCATGGTACCAGCACCAATAACGCCAACCTTCATGTTTATTTCCTCCTTAAAATTTTAATTACTTACCTGTTTATTATTTGTTCTGGAAAGGAACAACCTTTAACTTCTTCTCCTTGTCTTTCTCAAGGAAGTTGCCCATACCTGCCTTCTGGTCTTCTGTCTCGAAGCAGTCACCGAAGAGCTTCTCTTCGATCACGATTGCCTGATCCATATCTACCTGAAGTCCATCGTTGATTGCCTTCTTGCAGTTTCTAACAGCGATCGGAGCGTTTGCTGCGATGCCTGCTGCCATCTTCTTAGCTGCCGGAAGAAGCTCTTCCAATGGATATACAGCGTTTACAAGACCGATTCTGTATGCCTCATCTGCCTTAATATTTCTTGCTGTGTAGATCATCTGCTTTGCCATACCGGCTCCTACCAGACGAGCAAGTCTCTGTGTTCCACCAAATCCAGGTGTAATACCAAGACCTACCTCTGGCTGACCGAATACTGCATTCTCAGAACAGATACGGATATCACAGCTCATAGAAATCTCACAGCCACCGCCAAGTGCAAATCCGTTGATTGCAGCGATTACCGGGATCGGGAATGTCTCAATCTTACGGAATACATCATTTCCCTTCTTACCAAACGCTTCGCCCTCAGCCTTTGTAAGTGTAGACATCTCTCCGATATCAGCACCTGCAACAAATGACTTCTCGCCTGCGCCTGTAAGAACTACGGCTCTTGTTGTATCCAGATCGATTGCATCGAATGTAGCCTCAAGCTCATCCAACACCTGACTATTCAATGCATTCAAAGCCTTTGGTCTGTTGATTGTAACAACACCTACAAAGCCTTCCTGCTCATAAGTAATAAATTCCATCTTAATCTCCTTAAACTCTATCCATGTATGTTACGCGGCTCAATTAGTCCTCAATCTTAACGATTGTAGAGCAGCCCATACCACCACCGATACACAGTGTAGCAAGACCTGTCTTAGCACCTCTTGCCTGCATCTCATGAAGCAATGTAACAAGGATACGGCATCCAGAAGCTCCAACCGGGTGACCAAGTGCGATTGCACCACCATTTGGATTGAGCTGCTTCTCTGTATCAATACCAAGATCCTTACCAACTGCGACTGACTGTGCAGCGAATGCCTCGTTTGCCTCGATGATATCGAAGTCTTCGATCTTCATGCCTGTCTTAGCCATAACCTTCTTTGTAGAAGCAACAGGTCCGATACCCATGATAGAAGGATCAACACCTGCAAGTGCGCCTGCAACGAATGTAGCCATAGGCTTAACACCAAGCTCTTTCGCCTTCTCCTCAGACATAACAACGATTGCTGCTGCACCATCGTTGATACCAGAAGCGTTACCAGCTGTAACGAATCCGCCTGGGTTGATTGTACGAAGCTTAGCCAGAGTCTCAACAGTTGTTCCAGGACGAGGACCCTCATCCTTCTTGAACTCGATTGTCTCTTTCTTCTTCTTAACCATAACTGGAACGATCTCTGCGTCAAATGCACCAGACTCCTGAGCTGCTGCTGCCTTCTGCTGGCTGTTTGCTGCAAATACATCAAGCTCCTCACGAGTCAGTCCCCACTGCTCACAGATGTTATCAGCTGTCTTGATCATGTGGTAATCATTGAATGCATCCCAAAGAGCATCATTTACCATTGTATCAACGAGCTTGCCGTTGTTCATTCTGTAACCAAAACGAGCGTTCATAGCTGCATAAGGAGCCATAGACATGTTCTCCATACCACCTGCTACAACGATATCAGCATCACCTGCCTGGATCATCTGAGCTGCCATGTTAACACAGTTCAAACCAGAACCACAAACTACGTTTACTGTAACAGCAGGTGTCTCGATAGGAAGTCCAGCCTTCAGAGATGCCTGACGAGCTACGTTCTGTCCAAGACCTGCCTGGATAACGCAACCCATATATACATGATCGACCTGATCTGCAGGAACGCCTGCTCTGTTCAGAGCCTCCTTGATTACGATAGAACCTAACACTGGTGCCGGTGTTGTCGAAAGAGCACCACCCATAGTACCGATTGCTGTACGACATGCGCCAGCTAAAACTACTTTCTTTGCCATGATGAAATTTTCCTCCATTTCGTTTTATTGTTTCTATCTGTGCCGATCATGCATATGTCGACACGCCTAGATAGATAATATCATAATTTCCATGGTTTCGCAATAAAAGAAACCTTTACTTTTGTTTCTTTTTATGTACATTGCGTATACTTTTCTTATTTTTTGTATTCATTTGTGGTTTCTGATTTTGTCCTTGCTTCTGGGCAGAATTTTTATGTTGCACATTCGAACGGTTTCCAGTTTGTTTGTTCAGCGTCCCATGTTGAGATTTTTTCTCATATACATCATTTTTCATCTTCCGTGGTTTGATCAGACAAGTTTTATCGAATCCAATCAAGTCTGTCCGCCCTGCTTTGACAAGTGCCTCATGCACCAGATCATAATTATCCGGATTCCTGTACTGTATCAAGGCCCGCTGCATCGCCTTTTCATGTGGCGAATTCGGTACATACACCTTTTCCATCGTCCGCGGATCGACACCGGTGTAATACATGCAGGTCGATATCGTGGATGGTGTCGGATAGAAATCCTGCACCTGCTCCGGCATGTAGCCTAAGTCCCTCAGATACTCTGCCAGTTCCACCGCTTCTTTCAGGGTAGAACCCGGATGCGATGACATGAGATATGGTACCATGTACTGCTTTAAACCAAGTTCTTCATTGATCCGCTTGTATTTCCTGCAAAATGCCTGAAAGACTGCATTCTCCGGTTTGCCAAGTTTCATCAGCACCTTATCCGAGATATGCTCCGGCGCCACTTTCAACTGTCCGCTGATATGATATTTGCAAAGCTCCCGGAAGAACGTGTCATCCTTGTCCGCCATCAGATAATCAAACCGGATACCTGAACGGATAAATACTTTTTTTACCTTCGGCAGACTCCGAAGCTCCCGCAGCAGTTTCAGATAATCCGAATGGTCCACGATCAGGTTCGGACAAGGCTTCGGAAATAAGCACTGCTGATTCGCACAGACGCCATATTTTTCCTGTTTTTTACAGGCTCGCTGCCGGAAATTCGCCGTCGGTCCACCCACATCATGGATATATCCCTTAAACTCAGGATCTTTCGTCATTTCCCTTGCTTCTTCTATAATAGAAGCATGACTGCGTGTCTGTAATGTCCGCCCCTGATGGAATGTAAGCGCACAAAAACTACATCCGCCAAAGCACCCACGATTACTGACAAGTGAAAATTTAATCTCCGATATCGCTGGAATTCCACCTTGTGCTTCATAAATCGGATGATAGGTCTTCGTATATGGAAGTGCATACACCTCATCCATCTCCAGCTCCGTCAAAGGATCTGCCGGCGGATTCTGGATCACATATTGATAATCTTTGTATTTTTCTACTAGAACCTTCGCGGTGATATGGTCAGTGTTATCATATTGTATCTTGAAGCTTCTCGCATAATTTAACTTATCTTCCTGTAATGCATCATACGATGGAAGTTCAATATAGTCTTCATACAGATGTTCCAGATTTCTTGCTTTGTAGACGGTTCCATGAATAAAACTTAAATCTTTGATGTCGATACCACTTTCCAGTGCATCTGCAATCTCCACGATTGCATGTTCACCCATACCATAGATTACCATATCCGCCTGCGCATCAACGAGAATCGAATGTTTGAGTTTGTTCGACCAGTAATCATAATGAGCCAGCCGGCGCAGACTTGCTTCAATGCCGCCTGCCACGATTGCTGCATCCTTGTATTTTTTCCGGATCAGATTGCAGTACACAACTGTCGCATAATCCGGTCTTTTTCCCATCTCTCCACCCGGCGTATAGGCGTCCGTATGCCGTCTTTTTTTAGAGACAGTATAATGGTTTACCATCGAATCCATATTTCCCGCACACACCAGAAAGGCAAGCCTCGGTCTGCCATAAATAGCAATGGAGTTTTCATCCTTCCAGTCCGGTTGCGAAATAATTGCCACCTTATATCCATGTGCCTCTAACACCCGGCTTATAATCGCCGGTCCAAAAGATGGATGATCCACATAAGCATCCCCTATCACATAGACAAAATCCGGCTGTTCCCAGCCTCTTAATTGCATTTCCTTCTGCGTGAGCGGAAGGAATCTCTCGTCATACATATATTCCACGTCATGTTCACGCAGTGTTATTTTCCTATTTTCCACGTATCTCTATCCTGTCTTTTACTCTTCCAAGGTTCTTCCGTCCTTGATATAATAATGCGCCGTTCCGGCGCCTGTCGCAACAACTTGATCCGGATTCTTGATATTCACGACCGGAACACCTATCCTTTCCATAATCAGCTTGTCCATACCGAAGATCTTGCTTCCGCCTCCGGCAAGAATAATACCATGCTCGGAAATATCCGAAACAAGCTCTGGCGGAGCTCCCTCCAGCATGACACGGATAGCATCCATAATCTGATCTGTCTCCTCCTGACACGCCTCGATCATCTCAGATGATTTGACAGCCATCTTTGTTGGAAGTCCACGTACCAGTTCCTTTCCACGTGCATATCCAATCGCATCCTGCTCCCGTGGATATACAGATCCAATGTCCTTCTTCAACTGCTCGGCAGAACTTTCGCCAAGCAACACATTGTGACGTTTGCGCATGTAACGGATGATTGCCTCATCAAAATCATCGCCACCGATCTTGATAGAACTGCTCTGTTGTACGCCGCCTCTTGCAACAATCGCGATATCTGTCGTTCCCGCGCCAATATCCACAACCATCGCACCAACCGCGGATTCAATATCCACACCTGCACCGATAGCTGCTGCAAATGGTTCTTCGAGTACATACACATTTTTTGCACCGGTACGATATACCGCGTCACACGCTGCACGTCGCTGTACATCCGTGACACCACTTGGTACACAGACGCAAATGTTTGGCTTCCCCCAGATCTTTCGTTTTGCAATCGCTGATTTCACATAGATCTTGAGCATACGCTCCGTCATAATATAATCGGAAATAACACCATTTCGAATTGGACGTGCTACTTCGATATCCTCCGGTGTTTTTCCAAGCATCTTCTTCGCTTTATTTCCAACCGCAATAATCTTTTTGCTCTTCGCTTCATATGCGACCACAGATGGCTGGTTGACCACAATCCCCTTGTCTTTTATGTATATGACCGTGTTCGATGTTCCAAGATCTATACCGATATCTATATTTACCACGTTTTATACCTCTTATCTTCTGGTTTCTTATTTATCATCTTGTCATCAGCTTATTACACAAAAAGCCGATGCTTAAATTATAAGCATCGGCTCTTATTTTTTCAACGATTATTTAAAATCTTCGCTTAGTAAATATTTCCGACTGAATCCCTTTGCCTTCTCACGATCGTCACATTTCAACATCGCCTCATCACAAGCCTTGAGCATACGATCGATATTTCCAGACTCCATCGCCATCAGAAGGTTCTTCACAGTACCCTCTACAGAATCATCTGTCTTAAAGCCCTGCTGCTTGAAATATCCTTTTGCAATTGCAAGCATATCCTTTGTAGAAATGCCTTCCATATTGATCTGATGTGCAAACTTGTTCTTTGCTTCTCCGGTTGCGCCAAACAAGCGATTGATAGACTCAGTTGCACCCGTCAGAATAACTACAACATCATTTGCATCCTTAGCTGTAAGCTTTATCAACTCTGTCATCTTGTCTGGTGCAATCAAGCCTGCGTTTTCAACAACCATACATCCGCCGGCAAGTTTTGACATCGCGTCTGCAAGCTTTACCTTGTTCAATGCCTGTGCCTTGATCTTTGCAATCGTCTTTGCCTTGCAGATTCCCATATCATAGAAGCTTCTTGCAAAATCTTCGCCAACACAGGTCAGACCAAATCCATGATCACCCATCATACATACATTACGGTTATTCTGGTCAACTGTAATTGCATTGAATGTCTCGACAAGACTCTTTCCGGATTTCTCCATCTTTGTATACTTCTCAAGATAAGATGCAGCAAGTGGAAGTTTTCCTTCTTCGGCCGGCTGTGTCAAATCGATCTGAATCGTATCTGCCTGTTCTGCCGCCTTCAACGCTTCCTCTTCCGCTTTCTTCGCAGCCTCCAAAATCTTACGGGCTTCCTCTGCCTTTGCCTTTGCTTCCGCCTCTGCCTTTGCAGCTTCCTCGGCTGCCTTCTTACGAGCCTCTTCTTCAGCTTTTGCAGCAAGTTCTTCAGCTGCCTTCTTCTTAGCTTCCTCTTCCGCCTTTTTCTTTGCTTCCGCCTCTGCCTTCTTCTTTGCTTCTTCTTCCGCCTTCTTACGTTTCTCTTCCTCAGCCTTTGCCTTTGCAGCTTCCTCGGCTGCCTTCTTTGCATCTGCCTCTGCCTTCTTACGAGCTTCCTCAGCTGCCTTTAGTGCTGCCTCTTCCGCCTTCTTTGCTTCTTCTAAGATACGCATAGCCTCTTCGGCTTTCTTACGGGCTTCTTCGGCTGCTTTCTTTGCTTCTTCCTCAACTTTCTTACGGGCTTCTTCTTCGGCTTTCTTCTTTGCCTCTGCCTCTGCCTTCTTCTTTGCTTCCGCCTCTGCCTTCTTCTTTGCTTCCGCCTCTGCCTTCTTCTTTGCTTCTGCTTCGGCTTTCTTCTTGGATTCTTCCTCAGCTTTCTTCTTTGCTTCTGCTTCGGCTTTCTTCTTGGCTCCTTCCTCAGCACGCTTCCGATTCTCTTCTGCACGCTTTGTTGCTTCTTCTTCTGCCTTCTGTGCCTGTTCTAAGATACGCTTTGCTTCTTCGGCTTTCTTCTTTGCCTCTTCCGCCTTCTTCAAAGCTTCCTGCTTTGCCTTGGCTCTTGCCTCTTCTTCCGCTTTCTTGCGGGCTTCCTCGGCTGCTTTCAGACGTGCCTCTTCCGCTTTCTTACGTTTTTCTTCCTCTTCTGCCTTGAGGCGTGCCTCCTCGGCTGCACGTTTCTCAGCGGCTGCAGCTGCACGCTGTCTGGCTGCTGCTTCTGCGATTCTACGCTCCTGTGCAGCTGCCTTTTCTTCTGCCTCTTTCAGCTTCTTTCTTCTGGCTTCTTCTTTCCGCTCAGCTTCCTCAATAGCCGCCTTCTTCTTGGCTGCCTCTGCCTCCGCTGCCTTCTTCGCCTTCTCTTCCTGCGCTTTCTTCTTTTCTTCCTCTGCCTTATTCTCAGCATCACCATATTGCGCAAGTTTTGATATCTCTGCACCCAGAGCATCCTCATCCTCGTCACCAAGATCATACATACTCTTCACATCATTGGTAGGAGTACTCCGATTTGGTACGATGCTGATAATATCATCAGCATCAGCCTTGATTGTCTTATTCTCCTGTGCTTTCCATTCTACGCCATCGGAAATAATAGTTGTATTTCCCTGTTTTGTAAATGATGCTTCACCTTCTGCATCATCTCCACCAATTACTTTTACATCGCCACTGTCACCGGATAACTTTGTAGGACGCAATCTTGCCTTTTCATCATCCTGAGCCTTTTTCTTCTCAGGTACATTCTCTTTCTGCTTGTTACCCATGTCAATATTGAGTCCAAGACCGCCGGATGGTTCTGTAGCCCCAAGGCCGCCGCCCAATCCTCCAAGTCCTTTGCTTTCTGTTTTACTTCCGGATAATCCTCCTTCCACCGGCGCACCAAGTCCGCCACCGGCCGGTTTATCCAAAGATTTACCAGACTTATCTGCCTGAATGCCAACACTCATACCAAGTCCTTCATCACTTGCTTTCTTTGGCTCTTTCTTTGCAGGTTCTTTTACCTTTGCAGGTTCTTCCTTTGCAGATGTCTCCTCTGGTTCCTCATCCTCCAATTTAATACCAAGTTCTGCAGCTTTCTTACGACGTTTCTTCTCTTCGATTTTCGCAAGTTCCTCCGCTGACAGAGTTTTGTATTTTGGCTTATTGTGGTCCGCAGCTGCTTCTCCAGCCTCTGCAGCCCCAGACAATTGCATTGCTTCCTGCTCTTTTTTCAGTTTTGCAGCCTTGGCAGCTTTTTCCTTTTCTACCTGTGCTCTTACCGCAGCAATCAACGCTTCTCTTTGATCAATAGCCACTCCCATTGCCTCCTTTCAGTCATACCTTCTCTCGGTCACGTCTTCTCGTCAAGAATTATCTGTATTCTTTCACACGTTTCAGCAAATTCTTCTTAACAGAATCTATCTTCAAAGATGCTTTTAACTCATCTCGTGAAGGTCCTTTTTGTGCGGGCTGTTCTTCTCTCTTCTCAGCCTCCGGTGTTGTTGATATAGCATCCATGCTGATTCCAAGTGATGCAAGTAACGCTTCTGCCTCTCTCTGCATCTGCTCCTCTTTACGCATGTTTTCCGTCATCTTATCCTGTGCTTCTTCCATAATCACGTTAAAATTGTTCTCAACAATTTTCGTTTCCTTATGGTAATCTGGGAATAACGATGACTTAAATACCGGAAAGTCCAGCTTCTTTTTTTCCGGTTTTGTTGTAAACGGAGCTACATGGAATTCCTCTTTCGGTTCTTCCACTGTTTCCTCGTTTTCCGATTCCGGCTCAGTTTCCATCTCCGGCTCCGGTTCTACTGTCTCTGACTCTTCGACTTCTGCCTCAATCTCCGGTTCTTCTTCAACAGCTTCTTCCACCGGTTCCTCGATCTCCGGTTCCGGCTCAGTTTCCATCTCCGGCTCCGGTTCTACTGTCTCTGACTCTTCGACTTCTACCTCAATCTCCGGTTCTTCTTCAACAGCTTCTTCCACTGTTTCCTCGTTTTCCGGTTCTGGCTCAGTCTCCATCTCCGGCTCCGGTTCTACTATCTCCGGTTCTTCTTCAACAGCTTCTTCCACCGTCTCCTCGATCTCCGGTTCTGGTTCAGTCTCCATCTCCGGCTCCGGTTCTACTGTCTCTGACTCTTCGACTTCTACCTCATTCTCCGATTGTTCTTCAACAGCTTCTTCCATCGTCTCCTCGATCTCCGGTTCTGGCTCAGTCTCCATCTCCGGCTCCGGTTCTACTGTCTCTGGCTCTTCGACTTCTACCTCGATCTCCGGTTTTGGTTCCGGCATCTTCATCTCTCCGAATTCTGCATCCAGCTTCTCAGAGAAATCATCCACCTCATATTCTTCTTCAAAATCTTCCGGTGCCAATTCCAGAGTCTGGAACTCAAACGCCGGTTTCCCGTTTGTCACTTCTGCTTCTTTCATCTCAGACACCTGCGTTTCATGTTCTTTTTCCGCAAGCTCTTCGATTGTATCTGCTTCCGCTTCAAACCCGTCATCTTCATCTACTACGACTACATCTTTTGCAATTGTTCCTTTTCTATGTCTCATATCTTCCGCCTGCCCTGTTGTCTCTGCAATCTCTGATGAAATGTCACTATTTGATTCTTTCGGTTCTTCCAATGCCTTTGCATCTTTCGATTCCGATGTTGTTTCTTTTGTTTCCTCTATATCGGTTGTTCCAGACTCTTTTTTCTCTTCCACATTCTCTGTGGTCTCTGGTTCCGGAGTCTCTTTCTTCTCCACCACTTCTTCATCATCCGAAACAACTTCTTCGGATTCTTCCTCGTGTTTCTTTTTCTTCCACCTTTGGAAAAATCCTTTTTTTGTTTCCTTTTCCGTTTCTGCCTCAGATGCCTCCACCGTTACCTTTTGTTCTGTTTCATCCGCAACTGTCTCAGGTGCTTTCGGCTCTGGTTCTGATTTTGCTTCGGTGTCTCGTTTCACCTCTGCTTCTGCATTCGCTTTCTCCTCAGCTTCCGCTGTCGCCACAGCCTCTGCCTTTTCCTGCTGTTTCTGTTTTTTCAGCAGTTTCTTTTCTTTCCGTTGCTCCTCGCGTTCCTGCTTTTTAAGCATCTTCTGCACTTTTTTCTCCGAGCCGGCAGGTGCATAAGAATCCTCATACATAATTGTAATCTCCGCCTCTTTCGGATGCATTCGCAGATCATCGGTTGCAAGCAGTTCCTGTTCCTCTGTACGAAGTGCTTCCATATCCGGACTATCATCCGCAGCTTCAGTATCCGCATATATATTAAAATATGTATCTACCTTTGCTTTTCCAGCTTCAATATCCAATATAATCTGACTGTTCTCCGAATTCTTGAACGATGCATGATACAACTCTGCCAGCGCATCTGCCTCATTCTGTTTTCCCTCTTTTTTATAGAGTAAATACAACTCAAAGCTCCAGTCATAATCCAGATTATGTGCATATCCACCAATCAAAGGTTCCAGCAGCTTGTAATCATCCGCATGTTCATGCTTGTTCCAGACATATTCCATGTCCCGGCTATCATATGCATTGGCATCAAACATATACATATCATAATATGTTTTTGCCAACTGGAAATATCCCATCCGCAGATAAAGCTCCACGAACGTATACAGGATCCGTTTTGACTCCGGTCCCAGACGATGCGCCATAATTAGGCATCGTCTGGCATCCTCATATTTGTCATTTTTTATGTAAATCTCTCCACACAGTCTCAAAAACTGTGGGTTCAGCGATTTTGTCAAATCCTGATGTTCCACTAACTCAAGTGCCAGACTGTATTCTCTGGAATTCGCCAACTCTTTAATTTTATTTACACTCGCCATGCTGAGTCCTGCGCCCATGCCCTGTCACCTCTGTCAGTTCCACTTTACTTAGTGTCCTTCAAACACCTTTTCTACCTTCTCAATTACAGTATCCTTCATGTTACCTCTTGTCTTCTCATACTGCAATCCGGACTCCATAATCTCCAGGAGCTCCATTCTGTACTCATTATCAATATCCTTGATGTATTCCATCAATACGTCCTTCAATTCAATGACATATTCCTTCGTCTGCATCTTTGCAAGCATCTCATCCGGATTGAACTTTGATGTGCTCTTCATATCTTCCTGCTTCCGTCCACAAATCAGACACTCATCTGCACCAGCTTCATTCACATAGCCACAGTTACAAGTCCAGATCATGCCGTCGGTACGATACTTCTCTACCGCGTCAATACCTCGTTTCTCCTTAAGCGCAGATAATCTATGTAACGGCATAGTAACATCGATAGGCTGATCGTTGCATGCATATACGCCACGGCTTGTCACATATTTTGAGATACGAACCTTTGCATCCTTCAAAAGTAGAATATCCTTTGCAGGAAGCTTACACTCCATATCCTTGGATTCAATCAGAGAAACATTTCCTTTCTCAAATACGAAATCCAAATCTTTTAACAGCAATCTCTCTTCATACAGATTTGTCAACTCGACATCTGCACGGATTGCACAAATATCATCTTTGTTATAATTAAAGAAATCTGTAGAAATGGTTACCCCATTCTTTGATCCACGTAACCATACACGAACCGGTCTTGGAACCAGACGGTTATAGTAGTTGCTGACATACAGAGATTTTTCTGTAATCGGGTTTTCCTCTGGCTTCTTCTTCAGGCGAACTGCTGTACCTGAAGCGATTGTTCCTACGGAATAGCTGGCGAACTGTGTATAGTTCAGTTCTACACCAATTACCGCATCTGCTTTCTTTCTTGCCGCAATTGTCTGCAAACGTTTCAAAGCTGTCTCATTTACCTGCTCAAGCTTACCTGTCAACTTCTCACTCTCGGAATCTGACATCTCACTTACACCGGCTGCAAAGCCCTTAAAAAAGTTCGAGCTAAGTACAGACTGTACATTCACAAATCCCAAATACTCTACGATTTCGTAACCCTCAAAGCCCTGTCCGGACGTCAACATTACATCTGCCATTTTTATTACCCTCCCAAAATAAAAATAATCGCTCAAATATACCTTAAATGATACCATACTTCCGCCGTATTTGAAAGACTTTTTGTATGATTTATAACATTTTCATCAATTATTTTGTGCATATTATGCAAAAATCACCAAATTTCTAAAATGCTAACGGACTTTTATTCTCATATTTGTGGAAATAAAATTCCAAATCGAAATAGGTATGCTCATCACTGTCCGCGATCATTTCCCAGTTCTCCAGTTCGTCCAAATTCGGAAAATGGGTATCCGCTGCATAATCATAATTGATTTTCGTCACATGCGCATACTTACAATACGGAAGCAGCATCTCATAGATCTGTCCACCACCAATCACGAAGATTTCCTTGTCCGCATACTGTTTGAGTGTCTCAAAAAGTTCTTCCTTCGAATGTACAACCGTACCCCCTCGCACGGTATAATCCGGATCGGTTGATAAAATAATATTATCTCTTCCCGCAAGTGGCAGACCGTTCGGAAATCCTGCCAGTGTTTTTCTTCCGAGCACGACAACATTTCCCATCGTCGTCTGACGGAAGAATTTGTGATCCTCCGGTATTGAAACAAGCAAATCACCCTTGTTTCCAATCGCCCAGTTATTGTCAACCGCTACTATTAAATCCATGTTACCCTCCATATATTTCAACTCAAATTGCTATCGGTATGTTCTTGATCTGTGGTCCGGTCTGATAATCCTCAATCGTAAAATCATCGACCGTGAAATCATAAAAATCCTTAATGTCCGGATTCATTTTGAATTTCGGTGCCGGATAAGTCGGCCGGCTGATTAGTTCCTCCACGATCGGGATATGTCTGTCATAGATGTGTGCATCTGCGATCACATGCACCAGTTCTCCCGGTTCGAATCCGGTTACCTGTGCCAGCATATAGACCAGAACCGCATATTGCACAACATTCCAGTTGTTCGCTGCAAGCACATCCTGTGAACGTTGATTTAAGATTGCATTTAATTTATTGCCTGTCACATTAAAAGTCACGCTGTACGCACACGGATACAGATTCATCTCTGACAGATCCTGATGCACATAGATGTTTGTCATGATACGACGGCTGTATGGATTATTCTTCAGGTCATAGATTACCCGGTCCACCTGATCCATCATCCCCTCCTTGTACTTATGTTTCACACCAAGCTGGTAGCCATACGCCTTACCGATTGAACCATCCTCATCCGCCCACGCATCCCAGATGTGGCTGTGCAGATCATGTACGTTGTTTGATTTTTTCTGCCAGATCCAGAGCAATTCATCAATCGCGGATTTCACATATGTTTTGCGCAGCGTGATCGCCGGAAACTCCTCTGCCAGATTATACCGGTTCACAACGCCAAACCGTTTGATCGTATACGCAGACGTTCCATCCTCCCATTTGGGGCGAACTTTTTCCCCTTTTGTATCGTAACCATTCTCAATAATATCCTTACACATTGCAATGAACAAATCATCTGCTTTACTCATATTCTGTCTCCTTCTCCTATTTTGTGCAATATTCACAGTCGTGGTTGTGAATATGTGCCAATCTTATTTTTTCTGCTTGTAATTCTATCTTTTTCTGATAACATAATGCCCATGGAGGTACATTCTATGATTCCAAAAGAATTCGGGCCTCGTCTAAAAATTTCACGTCGTCAAAAACATCTGAATCAAACCGATATATCCAAGCGACTCAACATTACAAGACAAGCCTATAGTAACTATGAAACGGGAAGATGCGCGCCACCGGTAGATGTTCTGGCTGAGCTCACCATACTTCTCGAATATGATTTCTTTTCTATTTTTCTGGAAGCAGCTGCTTCCAAATTATTTCATTCTAATTTTCAAATTTATCCAGAAAGCGAGGATCTGTCATGTCAGATATCAAAACCTTCGGAGCTATACTCATTCGTCTCCGACTCCACTCCGGTTACACCCAGAAAGAAATAGCCGCATCGACCGGCATCTCACGTTCATCATATTGTCATTTAGAATCAGACTATCGAAAACCGACCATGGATTTTTTTGTCAGGCTATGTATCTTCTATAAACAAAATCCCGTGAAACTGCTGCTTCCGCTTTTCCCGGAGGACTCGATCGATTCACAAAAGCATTATCTGCAATATTTAAATTCGTTATGTGAAATAAGATATAAAGCAAACACGAAGCGCAACCGAAAGCGCAACGTCAAATGCTGGTCTAAGAAGTAGCATCAAAATTGTTTCCGATCAGGAATCCGGCTTCTGCCTGTTTCCGGTTCTTCTCATATGGGTTACTCTCCGAATATTGGATCTGCGTCGTTGTCTCGCCACCGGCAACATATGTTCTGCCACATTCCGGACAGACTCCCATCTTCAGTGTCACATTCGCCGATATCAACTTTGCCCCCGGCTTGCTGCTTTTCTGAATTGCATTCGCCACATGTTCGCGTTCATGCGCGCTTACCTTTGCGTACGATTCACCCGCAGCAATCTTCCCCGGTGTCTTGAAAGATACGTCCGGCTCATCTGAACCATCAACATACTTACGATTCTTGCACGTCTGGCACTCGACCGGCTTCACCTTCGTAGATGTATCGATGGTATTGTCCGCATTGACCGGTGTCACACGGCTGACATTGCTGTATGGAATTATATAATTGTTGCTCATTGAACCAATATTCATCCCATCACCTCAAAAAAATAAGGTAACCAGACAGGTGTTCTGCATGGTTACCTTTATTTTACTATATTTCGCTTATATCCACAAGAGAAAGATTGTGTCGGTCAGATGACTCTAAGCTCGTAAGCAGCGCATGTGCGGTATCTAAGCTTGTGAGGACTGTCACACCTGTCTCGATCGCATTTCGACGGATCACGAAGCCGTCCTTGCTGTGTTCTACACCCTGGGATGGTGTATCAATAACAAGATCGATTTCATGCGACAGAATCAGATCCAGAAGGTTTGGAGAAGGCTCCTCCACCTTGTTAATCGGTTTTGCCGGAACACCATTTTCATTCAGAACGCGACAGGTACTTCTTGTTGAGTAGATCTCATAACCAAGTGCGGTAAACCGCTGTCCGATTTCCACCGCATCCAGCTTATCGGAATCTTTCACTGTAAGTATCATCTTCTTGTATTTCGGCAGATTCACGCCGTTTCCAAGGAACGCCTTGAACAACGCTTCGTTGTAATTCTTCGAGATACCCAGGCACTCACCCGTCGATTTCATCTCCGGACCAAGGCTGATCTCAGCCCCCCGGATCTTCTCGAAGGAGAATACCGGCATCTTGATTGCGAAGTATTCAGATTCCGGCTGTAATCCCGGTGTATAGCCCATATCCTTGATCTTCTCGCCTGTGATAACTCTCGTTGCAAGATCAACGATCGGAATACCGGTTACCTTACTGATATATGGAACCGTACGGCTTGATCGTGGGTTAACCTCGATGACATATACCTCATCCTGATATACAATAAACTGAATATTAATCAGTCCGATAACATGCAGGCTGTTCGCAAGCTTCTTCGTGTAGTTTTCGAGCACACGCTTGATCTTCGGTGTGATCGTCTGTGCCGGGTACACGGAGATACTATCTCCGGAATGGATACCTGCACGCTCGATATGCTCCATGATACCAGGAATCAGGATATCGTCGCCATCACATACGGCATCGACCTCGATTTCCTTACCCATCAGATATTTATCAACCAGAACCGGATGTTCCTGCTCATGCCGGTTGATAATCTCCATAAACTCAATAATATCCTTATCCGAGATTGCAATCTGCATACCCTGTCCACCCAATACATAGGAAGGACGGACAAGGACTGGATAACCAAGCTCGTTGGCAGCTTTCAATGCTTCCTTTACTGTAAATACAGTCTTACCGGCTGCTCTTGGGATACAGCACTTCTCCAGAATCTCATCGAACAGTTCACGGTCTTCGGCTGCATCGACATTCTCTGCACTTGTACCAAGGATCGGTACACCCATCTCCAAAAGTGCCTCGGTCAGCTTGATAGCTGTCTGTCCACCGAACTGTACAACTGCGCCATCCGGTTTCTCGATATTTACGATAGACTCTACATCTTCTGCCGTCAGCGGCTCGAAATACAGACGATCTGCGATATCGAAGTCTGTACTGACCGTCTCCGGGTTGTTATTTACAATGATTGTCTCATAGCCCTTATTCTTCAATGTCCATGTACTATGTACAGAACAGTAGTCGAACTCGATACCCTGTCCGATACGGATCGGACCGGAGCCAAGCACCATGATCTTCTTTTTATTCTCATCCACTTCGACTTCAGATTCGCCATCGTAGCAAGAATAATAATACGGTGTCTCTGCCTCGAACTCTGCCGCACAAGTATCTACAATCTTGTAGGATGCATGGATACCATAGCCATATCGAAGCTCCTTGATTTCCTTTTCTTTCTTGCCTGTAATCTGTGCGATCACCTTGTCCGGGAACTCCATGCGTTTTGCTTCCCGCATCATTTCCTTTGTGATTTCAGGTGTCTCACGCAACAATTTTTCTTCCTGTACAATATTGTTGATCTTGTCAATAAACCAGATATCTACCTTCGTAATATCATGGATTTCCTCTGCGGAGATTCCACGGCGCAGTGCTTCTGCGATGACGAAGATTCGACGATCATCAACACGGTGCAGCATCTCATGGATTTCTTCCGTCGGAAGATCATTGTAATTCTCGTAGATCAGGCTGTCCACATGCTGTTCCAGGGAACGAAGTGCCTTCATCAGTGCACCCTCAAAATTCGTACAGATACTCATAACCTCACCGGTTGCTTTCATCTGCGTCGTCAGCTTCCGGCTTGCCTTAATGAACTTATCGAAAGGAAGTCTCGGCATCTTAACTACGACATAATCAAGTGCCGGTTCAAAGCTTGCATAAGTCTTGCCCGTGATTGCATTCTTGATCTCGTCCAGATTGTATCCAAGTGCAATCTTCGCAGCTACCTTCGCGATCGGATAACCGGTTGCTTTCGAAGCAAGCGCTGAAGAACGGCTTACTCGCGGATTTACCTCAATTACACAATATTCAAATGTTGTCGGATGCAATGCGAACTGTACGTTACATCCACCCTGGATACCAAGCTCTGTAATAATATTCAAGGCTGCACTACGAAGCATCTGGTATTCCTTATCTGCCAGTGTCTGTGATGGTGCAACAACGATAGAATCTCCTGTATGGACACCAACCGGATCCAGATTCTCCATATTACACACGGTAATACAGGTACCGTTCGCATCACGCATAACTTCGTACTCAATCTCTTTCCAGCCCGCGATACAACGCTCGACCAGAACCTGACCGACACGCGACAGACGCAGTCCGTTCATCAATATTTCTACGAATTCTTCTTCGTTATGTGCAATACCGCCACCGCTACCGCCAAGTGTATACGCCGGACGCAGCACAATCGGATACCCGATTTTCTCAACAAACGCCAGACCATCCTTGATGTTCGTTACAACTTCGGATGGTGCACAAGGCTCATGGATCTTCTCCATGGTCTTCTTGAATTCCAGACGATCCTCTGCTTTCTTGATTGTCTTCGAAGATGTACCAAGCAGTCTTACATTATGTTCCTTCAGGAAACCGGACTCTTCCAGTTCCATCGCGATATTTAACGCTGCCTGACCACCCAGTGTCGGAAGCACACTGTCCGGTTTTTCCTTCTTGATAACTGCCTTTACAACCTCCGGTGTCAGAGGCTCGATATATACCTTATCTGCAATATCCTTATCTGTCATGATGGTAGCAGGATTCGAGTTGATCAAAACAACGCAGATGCCCTCTTCCCTCAGGGAACGACATGCCTGTGTACCAGCATAATCAAACTCTGCCGCCTGTCCGATAACAATCGGACCAGATCCAATAACTACAACCTTTTTTACATGCGGATTCTTTGGCATTATTTAGACACCTCCATCATATTCATAAACTCATCAAACAAAAATCCTGTATCGAGCGGACCTGCACAGGCCTCCGGATGGAACTGTACTGTCTGAACATTCTTTCCAAGATAATGCACCCCCTCGATAGTCTTATCATTTACATTGATAAAGCTTGGCTCTGCAATGTCACGATCCAGTGTCTCTTCCTTTACCACATAGCCATGATTCTGTGTTGAAATATATACTTTTCCTGTTTTCAAATCCTTTACCGGATGGTTTGCGCCACGATGTCCATATTTCATCTTCTGCGTATCTGCGCCATTCGCAAGTGCCAGAAGCTGATGTCCCAGACAGATTGCAAAAATTGGGATCTTCGTTGCAAAAAGCTTCTTGATCTCTTCGATTGTCTTCACGTTATCCTTCGGATCTCCGGGGCCGTTTGTCAGCATAATGCCGTCCGGTGCATCTGCGATAATCTCCTCCGCCGGAGTTTCCGCCGGATATACAGTCACTGAACAACCACGCTCCAACAGACAACGCACAATGTTCTTCTTCACACCAAGGTCGATGACCGCAACCTTATAACCATCGCCTGGGAAGCTCATCTTCTCCTTGCATGTGACATCCAGCACAACATGTCCCATGCTCCATGCCTTGATCCTTTTGATACAATCGTCCTTATCAAAATTCTCATCCGTTGTGATCATGCCCTTCATCGTACCTTTGTCCCGCAGAATCTTCGTTAATGCACGTGTATCAATTGCCTCAATTCCGGTAATATCATTTTCTATAAGAAATGACTCGACACTTTCCTCGCTTCGGAAGTTGCTTGGCCGCTTCGCCAGTTCTCTGACAATAAAGCCAGACTGCCATGGGCGCTCCGCCTCCATATCTTCCTTACAAATACCATAGTTACCAATCAACGGATACGTCATACACACAGACTGTCCTGCATAAGAAGGATCCGTCAGTACTTCCAGATAACCAGTCATTGATGTGTTAAATACGATCTCACTGATAATTTCTTTGGTCGAACCGACGCTTTTCCCCTCGAATACATGGCCATCTTCCAGTATCAGAAATGCTTTCATAGTCTTTGTCCTTTCTTCTTAGATTTACTTGCAAAACAAGAAATTTGCTCAAAAAAAAAGAGTGAAACGGAAAAATTGCATAGTTATCCGAAGCTCTTTTTTCTCAAATTGCAAAAATTATACATCAATTTTCGCCATAGCACAACCCCTTTTGTCAGATTCTTTTATTCTTCTTTTGTTCTTCCCTTTCTAAGCGGCTGTAAATACATCCACAATAGTCCTGCCGGTACAGGTGATACTCCCGCGACAGTTCGATGGAATGTGCATATCCATTCTTTTTTTTGAAATCACTGTACAGATATGCAACACCATATTTTTCTGCCATCCGCGCTCCAATCTCATTTAGCCATGCCGCGTTTTTGTGCGGGCTGATCGATAATGTTGTCGTAAAAATATCGAATCCATGCTCCTTCGCATAGCGGGCAGTTTCTTCCAATCGTAACTCATAACACTTGTAACAGCGACGTCCCCGCTCCGGTTCTTTCTCCAAACCTTTTGCAATCGCATAAAACTTCTCCGGTTCATATGCGCCATCACACACATCTACAGCCCTCGCAAACTCTGCTTCCTGTGTAAACCGCTTCAGTTCCTCAATCCGCTTTTCATACTCTTCTTTTTCCGTAATGTTGGGATTGTAAAAAAAAGCCGTAATGTCATATTCCTCATATAATACACTCAGCACATGGGAACTGCATGGTGCGCAACATACATGCAATAGCATCTTTTTTTGTTTTTTTGCATTTTGTTTGTTTTCGATTATCATTTTTTACCCTTCCTTGTCACTTCGACGAAAATAAACGTCGAACCGCCTATGCAAAACGCCTATTTTTGTGCAATATTCACAGTTGACTTTGGCAATAATATACAATATACTAAAGCTAACGAAAGAACTATAATATAGTTAGTTATGATTATATATTTTTACAGCTTGAAGGGCAAGAGTAAAAACGATAGAATCGCTATATGGGAGGTAAGAAACTATGACAGTGGATCAGGCAGTTAAAAAATTCAAATTAGAGCCACTTAACGTATATACGGCGAAGGCAAAAGCAAAAGAATTAAACGTAGATGAGGTTCTGTATATGAATGTCCAGAAGAACAAATATGCCTACATCGTAAAAGATGGTGCACGTGGTTATGTGCTTTATCAGGATGAAAAAAGTATTTATTCCAAGATGTACAAAGGGCTTAAGATGACCCCACTCGAGCCATAATTGTACATATTTCGTATAAGTAAAACACAAAAAATCCGGAACTTCGATGTAAATCGGGGTTCCGGATTTTTGTTATTCACTATATTTATTTTTATAAAAAAGTTTCACATGTTCTAAACACTTATCATTCAGTTCTATAATTACCGCTTCTGTACGGTTCTTACTGTTGTTAATAAATGCATACCACTTATCTTCCCTGTCCGAAAAACAGGATGTATAATTCCGGATAACCATCTCTGGATGTGCCTGACGTTCGTTGTCAAACAAGATTGATGTATACGGTAATACTTTCTGTATCTTACCTGCCTCAAACTCATACACCTTTTTCCTTGACGAGCGCTTCACAATCTTCGAGATTTCACAATCCCCATTAACAAATATATACTCATACTCCAGTTCCTGCCGCGTTGCTGTAATAATCGTAAGAGCAATACCAACTATTAGGATTGACGGGCCTACCCAGCCTGCTATAAACGTCCAGATTGCAAGTCCGGCGATCATCAAAGCTACGGATGCCACAACCGGCATCCGATCCTTTGCTTTTAATTTCTTTTGTACTGCGTATTCTGCATAACCTTCCAAGTTATTTACCATGTTTACATTTCCTTTAATGACTCATCAATTGCCTTTGCTGCCTTCTTACCGGCGCCCATTGCAAGGATAACGGTTGCTGCACCTGTAACAACATCTCCGCCGGCATACACATGCTCACGTGTACTCTCACCGGTCTCTTCATCGACGATGATACCACCCCACTTCTGTGTTTCCAGACCTTCCGTTGTCTGACGAATCAGTGGGTTCGGTGACTGACCGATTGCGATAACAACTGTCTCAACCGGAATCACCGTATTCGATCCCTCAATTGGCTGTGGGCGTCTACGTCCGGAAGCATCCGGCTCACCAAGTTCCTGTGCAACAACTTCGATACCGGTTACCCATCCATCTTCTCCATGGATCTCTACCGGATTGTTTAAGAGTTTGAAGATTACGCCCTCTTCCTTCGCATGCTCCACTTCTTCCTTACGCGCAGGTACTTCCTCTGCGCCACGGCGATATACAATGTACACTTCCTCTGCGCCAAGTCTCTTAGCCGTTCTTGCTGCATCCATCGCTACGTTACCGGCACCAACAACTGCAACACGTTTACCTACCTTGACAGGTGTTGGAACTTCGCCCTTCTTATAACCCTTCATCAGATTCACACGTGTTAAGAACTCATTTGCGGAATATACGCCAAGCAGGTTCTCGCCCGGAATCCGAAGGAAGTTCGGAAGCCCGGCACCGGTTCCAAGGAACACAGCGTCAAATCCACGTGCGAACAAATCATCTACAGTCAGTGAACGTCCGATTACAACATTGGTCTCAAGATCTACACCAAGATCTGTAATATTTTCCAGCTCCTTTGCAACCAGAGACTTTGGAAGACGGAACTCCGGGATACCATAGCTCAACACGCCACCAGCCTTATGTAATGCCTCGAAGATTGTTACATCGTAACCCTTCTTTGCAAGTTCACCTGCACAGGTAATACCAGCAGGGCCAGAGCCTACAACTGCAACACGCTTGCCATTCTTCTCGATGTTCAACTCTGCCTTCTCACCATGTGCCATATGGTAATCTGCCACGAAACGCTCCAGACGTCCGATGGATACAGACTCACCCTTGATACCACGGATACACTTACCCTCACACTGATTCTCCTGCGGGCAGACACGTCCACAGATCGCCGGAAGTGCATTCTCGCTTGTAATGATCTCGTATGCTTTCTCGAAGTTACCGGCAGCTACCTGCTCGATAAATCCAGGAATCGGTACATTAACCGGGCATCCGGTCATACAAGGTCTATTCTTACAATTTATACATCTGGTTGCTTCCTCCATTGCCATCTCGGCTGTATAACCGGTTGCAACCTCTTCAAAATTCTTATTTCGTACATTCGGATCCTGCTGTGGCATAGGAACCTTTGTTGGACTCATATTTGGCATCTTTCGTTCCCTCCTAATTCTGCATCTGATCTGCCTGAAGCTTCATCATACACTCGTGTTCTTCTTCCTTGAAGAATGTCTGACGCTTCATACACTGATCGAAATCAACTTCAAATCCATCGAAATCCGGTCCATCTACACAGGCAAACTTCGTCTCGCCACCAACTGTGACACGACATCCACCACACATACCTGTACCGTCGATCATGATCGGATTCAAAGAAACTGCGGTCGGAAGGTTATATTCCGGTTTCTTTGTAAGTGCTACTACGAACTTCATCATGATGAGTGGTCCGATTGCGATTGCATGGTCATATTTCACACCGGCATCTAACAGCTCCTGCAGCTTCTTTGTAACAACGCCCTGCTCACCAAGAGAACCGTCATCTGTCATGATATATACATTATCACAGAACTTCTCGAATTTCTCCTTGAGAAGCACAAGCTCTGCAGTACGTCCACCGATAATCACATCCACCTTTGTACCCTGCTCAGCAAGCTTCTTTGCCTGTGGATAAAGCGGAGCTGCTCCAACGCCACCCGCGATACCGATCACACGCTTCCACTCTTTATTAAGTGGTGCCGGCTGTCCGAGTGGTCCTACAAAATCCTGAAGGTAATCGCCCTCATTCAGCTTTGCCATCAAAGTAGTCGAATACCCAACTACCTGGAAAATAATCTCGACTGTATTGCGCTCGCGGTCAAAATCCGCAATTGTAAGAGGAATACGCTCGCCATCTTCATCCACTCTGACAATAACAAACTGCCCTGCCTCACAGCGTGCAGCTACATAAGGAGCCTCTATCTCCATCATGACAACAACCGAATTTAAGACTTCTTTTTTTACAATCTTATACATGGTCTACCCCTATCTCTTAAAAATTTACTTTATACTTACGCATCACTTATCATGCGTCATTATCTGATAAATTATATCACATATACTTTCATAATCAAAGTTTTTCTTGAAATTTCTATCTTTTTATACTATTTCGTCGAAAAAACTTGCCTCATGCAGGATTGACATCAACGCAGCATCCTCCTGCAGAGATATTGCCATAAATCCATGTCCTTCGTTCATCCGCACTGACACGCCAAGCATATTTGCGATATCATCACAGAAATGGCGTTCCGACATCGTTACCACAAGTCTTCTGCAAAATGCCTGTTCGGCAAGTCGTACCGCTGCATCCAGTACATACCGCACATGCTCATCAAAGCTCTCAAAACGTTCCACATACATCGTATCATCGTAGATATCATAAGAAAACATACCGGCCAGACGTTCTTCCACCTGCCCGTCATCCATGTGCATGCCATCCTCATACACAGCAACCACGTCACCATTCTGGCAGCGATGTTCCATGCACATCTGTTCCAGATACTGCGGCGTCCGATGTGCATAAACCTGATATTTCTTTGCAAGCGCAGCATTCACTTCACCGGAAAGGTGCTCCAAAATATCATCACATTCCTCATACAGATCCCTCAGATTCTTCGTATAATATCCTTCCTCTCCGGAAAGATCATCCGGTACGACATCTTCGTCCTCCAGCTCTGCAATATCAATATCCAGTTCCAATGTATGAAAGACTTTTTCGAACCCCAGGCTCTCATAGTACTCTTCCCGTTCCGGCATCAAAAATGCAAATATTCTGTCATCCTTCTTCATATCTGCAAGCACATATTGCATCATCCGATGCATAATCCCCTGCTCCCGATATTCCGGTTTCACAGCCACTCCGACTATGTAATAGCACAGTTCCTTTTTTCCTTCTACCTGCATCTCATAAGGATTCAAATGGATCATGCCCACCAGCACATCCCCCTTATAGGCAAGTAAAATCTTATTCTGCTTACAAATCTCTGTAAAATAATAATCCGCAAACTCCTCCGGATCATCAAATATTTCATCCCACATCTGTCGAACCTCAGCAAGTACCTCTGGTTCGCCTTCAAAATATTTGAGCCTGCAACTGTCTCCGTCACTCATGAAACTAAAATATCCTCCTATTACTCTTTGTTTTCTTTATCTCTTCGCACAGCCCATGCATCCCATGCATGGATTGGCAGCATTTTCTACCGTATCATCCACCACACGGGAGCTGCGATAATCGAAATTATCAATTGTCTCAAGCAGGCAGATCGCCTGAGAACTGATTCCCTTCCCCTGACCGGTAAATCCCAGACCTTCCTCTGTGGTTGCCTTGACATTCACCTGATTTTTATCAATTAACAGCCGTGCTGCAATGTTCTCCCGCATCATCTCAATATATGGTGCCAGCTTCGGTCGCTGTGCAATCACTGTCGCATCCACATTTCCTATCATAAAATTGTGCTCGTCCAAAAGCTTCCGTACTTCTTCCAAAAGCTTCATACTGTCCGCCCCTTCATATGCAGGATCTGTATCCGGGAAATGTTTTCCGATATCGCCAAGCGCTGCCGCGCCGAGCAAAGCATCCATAACCGCGTGCACCAGCACATCCGCATCCGAATGTCCAAGCAGTCCTTTCTCATACGGGATCTCCACACCTCCTAAGACAAGGCGTCGTCCCTCTACTAATTTATGTACATCATACCCCATGCCAACTCTCATGGTCACTACGCTCCTTTATATCGAACAAAACCAAAGTATTGAACTATAATCTATCATATTTGCTACGTATATGCAAACGTTTCCTTTTTCCCACAGAAAGAATTGTCACAATTTACTTTTCTATATTTACGAATTTGCCATTTCATTGTAAAATGTTATCATTACAGGCATATATAAATGCACTGTACAAATTTATACATAATGAGGAGGGTTTATTATGGGAAGATCCGGCGGCGGTGGCGGCGGCTTTAGCAGTGGCGGTCACGGTGGCGGCAGTCATCATGGTGCAAGTTTCAGTGGCGGTGGAAGCAGCTTCCGCAGCAGCAGTGGTTCACGCGGAGGCGGTTTCAGCAGTGGTCCGAGAGGCGGTGGCTTTGGAGGCGGTCCTAGACCACATGGTCCAGGTCCTAGGCCATATGACGATTACGGGCCAGGTCCACATCACTATCATGGAGGTCCGGGTATGCCACCACCTCCACCACCAAGAAGAAGATATTATGGTGGCAGAACAACTTATGTGTATACGAATGGCAGTGGCGGTGGCAGTGCATTTGTTACTATTATCATGCTCATGCTCGTCCTGATTGTCTTCTCCTTCTATATGCAGTTTAAAGGTGGATATACCGGAGATACACTCAGCGACAACCGTATTTCCGAATACGCAGAGGATCAATATAATACAATATTCAGCGGGCGCGAGGACGGACTGCTTCTGGTCGTAGACGAAAACGATAATGGTCAGTTCAAATATGGTGTCAAAGCCAACGCACTCATGGATAATTATATCAACGATATGATTTCTGCATACCAGAACAATTATAATGATGATCTTGGTGTCCAGTTAAAGGGCATGCTGGAGGATACATTGCAGATCATGAATCAGGATGGCATATCAAAGGTCAAATCCGACAAGGCATTTGACTCTCACTGCTATCGGGATGATTTAAACTGGATTGATACAAAAAATAATGTCGTAACCGGTGCACAGGAATTCTATGATGCTACAGGAATCCAGTTCTACGTTATGTTTGTAAAGACACGTACCATCGCCAAGGCAACCAATCATTCTGCCGGCGTATTCAAGGTACTGATCATCGCAGCGGCAGTTGTCATTGTCGTATGCATCCTCTTCTCCTGGTGGAAGAAACGTACTGCACAGAAGAACAAGGAGCAAGAAGACTTAGAGCGTACCTTAAATACTCCACTCGAAACATTCGGTTCCACTCCGATGGATGATTTAAAAGCAAAGTACGATAATCAGGATAATAGCAAGTCATAACTACATAACTGATAATCCAAACTTACTAATTTACAAGAAAAAAGGGAATGTTTCCATGTAATTCATGAAAACATTCCCTTTTCTTTTACCATGCAGTTGCAATATCTAACTGATTTGGATTTGATGCTGCAAATCCGCCTGTGTCTACAACAATCGCTGTACCAAGGCTGCTCTCCACAAGCGATCCTCTCGGATGTGTATTCAAATCGGCAGCTACCATAACATAGTCGCCATACATCTTCACGCCATCCTCGCGAACCCAATACTGCGCATTGTATCCCATGCTCTGCATAATATCTACGACACCACTCATATTCAGGTTATAATAAGTTTCTTTTCCGCTTGGTCCGTAGTTTACACCCTTGGATGCAGTCAGCGTTCCATCTCCGGTAATATTTGTATATGTAGCCACATATGTCTGTGTGGATTTCTTTGAACCACGCTCTGCATAATATGTCTCTACTGTATTCAGAAATTCATCATAATTGTCGCGAACTGTCAATACCTTGTCTCGCTCATCGCTCGCCATCAGAGACGGCTTGATCTCAACTGGTAATGTCTTTACATGTGCAATGAATTCCGAATATACCGGATTGGTCTGTGCTTCAACCATTGTCCGAAGCACACTTTTGTCTGCAACCGATGTTTCTTCTATCATATTTGTCATATCCATCTTTGTCTGAAACTTCGGTGTGAGTTTTGTTACATCAGTCGTTACAGTCTTTGCCATATCTTTCCCAATCACATCTGTAACTTCCACTGCCTGAACAGCTTCCCCGATGCTTTCCTGCGTTGTAACTGCTGCAAGCACCATAGACTCTGTTGTCATTGCCGGTGCCGGAGCTTCCGCAAGTACCTCTGTTACCTTCTCATTTGTTGTGCTATTGGCTTTGTAATCTTCCAATAATGTTGGTGTGTATAAACATACCGCTAAGATCATCACAAATCCTATCATTAGCTTATCGATGTTTAACCTCATCTAATCACTCCTTTTCCAAAACCGTTTGTTCGCAACAAACTTCCCCTATTTAACATCACATTTATTAACTTGTCAATACATTTTTGAAATTTTTTAGAAATATTTGAAACATTTTTGTAACAATTTTCGCTCATTTGTTACATTTTCAGACATTGTATTACAGAAAAAAAGTAAAAAACTATGGTGTTTTCCTTTTTCGACACCCATTATATTACAAAATGTTACATTTCGCAGTTTCTCTTCTGCCCGATTTTTTCCATAAAAAAAGATGCATTCATGCATCTTCTAAAATGTTACCGGAATTCCAGGCATAAAAAAATAGCGGAAGGGGGATTTGAACCCTCGACACCACGGGTATGAACCGTGTGCTCTAGCCAACTGAGCTATTCCGCCATAAAAATGGGACCTATAGGGCTCGAACCTATGACCCTCTGCTTGTAAGGCAGATGCTCTCCCAGCTGAGCTAAGATCCCATTCGTTTTGTGTTGTTTGCTTAACACTCTTGCTATTTTACATACCTCGTTCCCATTTGTCAAGCCTTTTTCTTCAAATTTTTAACAGATTTTTTTCATGTGCTCCGAATCCCGCATATTTCCGCGGTTTTTAGATGCAGCCAATCGTGCGCAGAATAAATATCCACAAGGTAAGCGTCACGGATGACAGCAATGTAGTAAGCACAATGACATTGGAAGTCAGAATGTCATCGTTATCCATATTCTTTGCCATAACATAACAGCTCACCGTCGTCGGAGATGCCAGCATAATGAGAATTGCCACCATCTCACTCGGTGCAAATCCAAGCTTGTACGCAAATGGTAAAAACACAAGTGGCAGTCCAATCAGTTTGATAAAGGTTGCCCCAAGTGCAGGCTTTAATCTGGCAATCGCCTGTTTGGTATCGAAGCCAGCTCCCACCGCAAGCAAAGCAATCGGCGTTGCAGTTTGTGCAATATAATTGAGCGTACGTGCAGGGATTGTCGGGATTGGCAATCGCACCAGCGATGCGATGAGACCCAGAACAATTCCTATAATGATTGGATTTTTCGCGATGTTGATACAGGCATTTTTAATCTTACCATAATCTTTATTCGCCTCTGTGTTTGCATTAAACACCAATATAATCACCGATAATATATTGAAGAACGGAACCGCCGCTACGATCATAAGCGGCGTCATACCAATCTCTCCACAGATATTTTCCACAAATGCAACGCCCAGAATTGCTGCACTTCCCCGTGCCCCTGCCTGTGCAAACGCTCCTACCATCGTCTTGTCCTTCAGGGTAAGCTTTGCAATGCCCCACACAAGGAAGAACATAATAATCGTCACGATCATACAGAACAGGAAGAACTTCACATTCATATCCTTTCTCACATCGGAACCTGCAATATCCCGGAACAACATAACCGGAAGCGCTACAATAAATACATATTTATTTGCCACGCGCACAAATTCGTCTGTCAGGAAACCGATTCTTCTCAATATATATCCTAATAGAATAATCAAAAAAATCGGAATCGTCACATTCACACTAAATATAAAATTATCCATTCTTTTTTCCTCTTAAATATCTTTTTGCATTGCCTAGTGTACCACACCCGTCGACAAATTCCAAGAAATGACGCTATTTTCCTATATTTTTCGGCATTTTAAATTTTTTTAAAAAAGTTGTTGACAACCTCCCATGCTTTATGTATAATAACACTTGCGTTGAGACGAGGCAGACAAAAACAAATGCCTTATCGGGGTGTGGCTCAGTTTGGCTAGAGCGCCTGATTTGGGATCAGGAGGTCGCAGGTTCGAGTCCTGTCACCCCGACTTGATATCTTCTCTTCGCCAAGCTCAGATTAAGCGGGTGTAGTTCAATGGTAGAACACTAGCCTTCCAAGCTAGATACGTGGGTTCGATTCCCATCACCCGCTCTTTATTTTGCAAATACATATTATGTATGCAAGATATTATGTGTCCGTAGCTCAGCTGGATAGAGCAACGGCCTTCTAAGCCGTGGGTCGGGGGTTCGAATCCCTTCGGGCACATTTTTATATTATATGGTGGGTATGGCGCAGTTGGCTAGCGCGCCAGATTGTGGCTCTGGAGGCCGAGGGTTCGAGTCCCTCTATCCACCCTCTTCTTTTTTAGATTGCAGGCTTTGCAAGAGCAGGTTTTTAATGGGCTATCGCCAAGCGGTAAGGCACAGGACTTTGACTCCTGCATTCGTTGGTTCGAATCCAACTAGCCCAGCTTTTTTATTTTATATGGGCCACTAGCTCAGTCGGTAGAGCACTTGACTTTTAATCAAGTTGTCGGGGGTTCGATTCCCCCGTGGCTCACTCTTTGGCAGATGAGATCATCTGCTAATTTTTTATTAGGGCGACAGCCCGTGACCGAAGTAAGCGTAGCTTACGGAGGGGCATGGATTTAGCTTTCGTTCTTTCATATTATAAATACATCAATTCACATGCGGGTGTGGCGGAATTGGCAGACGCGCTAGATTTAGGTTCTAGTGGGCAACCCCGTGCAGGTTCAAGTCCTGTCACCCGCATTTCATAAAAAAGCAAGAGTTTGAACTCTTGCTTTTTTTATGGACCGAGGCGCGTCCTTTAACCTGAGTTTCAAGATCTCGGCTTCCGCCTCGGTCGGTGCTAATCGCGTGCCACCGGCACGCAGCACCTCCTTACATAGGTTTATAATTTATCAATATATTTCAGACCTACTTACTGGATTTTTCTATCCTCGAAATACCCCTCTCACCGCAGCCAGATACTCCTCTGGTCTATCCGCCTTTTTCACCTTCTTAAGCTCCCTCTCTGCTTCCGGGAACATTTTTCCCAGATAGAACCACACTTCCTTCATCTTGAAGAGCGCATCCCGTTCCGAGTCCATCTCTTCCCGGTATCCGGCATACAGCCGATCATGATATTCCTTTAACTCTACCGTTGTTACCTGCTGCCCTGTCCGAATCTCCCGTACCAGTCCCGGATTCGCAATCACGCCTCTTCCAAGCATCATGCGGTCTACCTGCGGAAACTTGTCCTGAAACGCATGATAATCTTCCACCATGAAAATATCTCCATTGTAACAAACTGGATGTACACATTGTTCCAATGCTTCCGCAAATACATCGAGCTTCGGGTGATTATTATAGAAATCCTTCTGCAGGCGTGGATGGATGATCACTTCTGAGATCGGATACCGATTGTATACTCGCAGGATATCCGCAAACTCTTCAGGAAATTCCACCCCCAGCCGTGTCTTCACAGAGATCTTGCACCTCTGTTTCTCAGGTTGCTTTTCCACTTGCTGCATGTGCTTTTTCGTAATCGTCCGGTGTCATATACCCTTCCTTCGCCTTCGATATCGCCGAAAGCATCGCACGCTCCGGATACAGCTTTGGATCTAATTGCAGATATTTTAACACTTCTTTTACAACCGTCTTCTGTTCACTTGCATCATAAATCGTGAAACTGCTTGTTCCACCGATCTTGTCAATATGTTTACGCAGAATCCGCACACACATCGAATGGAACGTCGATACCCACACACTCTCTGCGCCAAATCCTACCAGATTGTCTACTCGTTCCCGCATCTCTGCCGCAGCCTTGTTCGTAAATGTGATTGCCAGTATATTGTATGGATTGACTGACATCTCATCAATCAGATATGCGATCCGGTGCGTGATCACTCTGGTTTTTCCGGAGCCCGCACCTGCTAAAATAAGTAAAGGCCCGTCGGTTATACAACAGGCCTCTAACTGTTTGTCATTTAATCCCGGCATCGGTTTACTGTAAACCTAACTTTGCCTTCATCGCTGCCAGTTCATCCTGTACAGCTGCATTCGGAGCTGCATCATACTTGGCTGCTAAACTGTCGATGCCACTCTCCTGTGTTGTCTGATTTAATTCGGTCATGGCATTTGCCTGATCGAGCATTGCGTTCGCCTTTGCTTCCATACGATCAAAGGCAGCCATGCTGCTTGCTGAATCTGACAGATTGTTTGTCATCTTGTTCAGACGATCCTGCGTCTTAGCAACCTTCATCTTCGCCTTGATTGCATCACGGCGGGAGTCAAGCTGGTTGATATCTGTCACAAGCTTGTCATGCATCTGACGCATCTTCATCGCATTTGCAGCTGCAACATCATAGGTCTGCTGCAAGCTTGCCTGCTTCGCTGTAAGCTGGTTCTTCTGCTCTAAGAACTTCATGGCATCTGCTTCGTTTCCGGCAAGAAGTGCCTTCTCTGCGTATGCCTGCATCTTCGTAATCTCAGAATTCACTTCATCGAGCTCGCGCTTGCATCTCTGCTCATCTGCCATAACGGCAGCTGTTTCCTTCTTCACTTCTGCCAGATCCTTCGTCAGGTTACGAAGTGTCTGATCAATCATCTTCTCCGGATCTTCTGCTTTATCGAGAAGTGCATTGATATTTGAAGCCATAATGTCTTTAAATCTCTGTAAAATTCCCATTGTAATAAAACCCTCCTATAATTCTCATCTTCATACCGTGAAATCCACGTTGCTTTTATTATACTTGATAAAGATAGTAAAGTAAAATGGAATTTTGTTAAAAATTGGTGTTGTTATTGCAACTTGTCTTAATTGTATTTTGCAATCACTTCTTCGTTTGCCTTCATGGCACTTTCTTCCATCTGCTTTCTCTCTGCAAGGAGCTTCTCCTGCACTTCCTTATGCTGTACACCGATGATCTGCAATGCGAGATATGCGGCATTCTTTGCACCATTGATTGCTACGGTTGCAACCGGAATTCCGGATGGCATCTGCACGATAGAGTAAAGTGCGTCCTGTCCATCGAGTACGGAACCGGAGATTGGAACACCGATAACCGGAAGTACGGTCTGGCTTGCAACAACGCCCGGAAGTGCGGCTGCCATACCTGCGGCTGTAATAAACACTTCTGTGCCGTTTCCGTTTGCTTCCTCAATAAATGTGGAAAGTCCTGCATGTGCACGATGTGCTGACAGGCACCGCACATCAACCTGTACGCCATAATCCTTCAGAATCTTAATTGCCGGTTCTACTTTCGGAAGATCACTTGTGGATCCCATAATCACTGCTACTCTCATTTGTTCTGCCTCCTTGATGTTAAATATATTGTATTGTATCACTATCTCCTAATAAAGGAAACAGTATTTGTTGCTGTTATGTTATTGTCGTTCCTACGCCACTATATCTTTCACAAGTTTCTCTGGTTTTATTTGTTTCTGTTCAACCGTATATGCCCCAAGCAACCGTTTCTTTGCCTCTTCAAATACACCCATATCATCGATATACATATAGGCAAGCACGTCGTCTTTTCGCACCACATCGCCCAGATGCTTTCGGATATCGAGCCCGACACCTAAGTTGATCGTGCTGTCCTTCGTCGCACGTCCGCCGCCTAAGATGAGGTTTACCATGCCAACCTCGCTTGTGTTGCAGGCTGCCAGATATCCATCCTCTTCGCAGACGATTGGAACACAGTTTGCCGCGAGCCGGAATTTGTTCACATCGTCGATGTAACTGCCATCGCCACCCTGTGCTTCCACGAACTCTTTGAACTTATCAAGCGCCGCACCGCTCTCGATTGCTTTTTCACACTGTGCCTTCGCAGCTTCAAAATCATCCGATTTACCTGCCGCCATATACATGTATGCCGCCAGTGTGAGCGACACGGTAAGCAGGCGATGAATGCCATGCCTGTCGTAGCCCTCGCGGGTAGAAGTGTTATTATCTTCAACCAATGATAAATCGGGTTTCAGATATGCCTTTACATCCTTCATTGCCAACACCTGCACCGCCTCGATCACTTCGAGCGCATTGCCGACCTTGCAGCCGAGCGGTTCATTCATATCGGTAATCACACCATAACATGTTCTGCCCGCGGATTTGCCGATGTCAACCATGATCTGTGCCAGTGCCTTCGCATCTGCCTCGTTCTTCATAAATGCACCGCTGCCACATTTCACATCCAGTACGATCGCATCCGCCCCTGCCGCAAGCTTCTTGCTCATAATCGAAGATGCAATGAGCGGCAGACTGTCGACCGTCGCCGTCACATCACGCAGCGCATAGATTTTCTTATCTGCCGGTGCCAGATCACCTGTCTGTCCGACGAGCGCCAGCTTCATGGAATTCACATGCTCGATAAATTCTTCCTCTGGGATACTCACACAGAAGCCCGGAATCGCCTCCAGCTTATCTATCGTACCACCCGTGTGTCCGAGCCCTCTGCCGCTCATCTTCGCAACCGGTACGCCCAGACTTGCGAGGATCGGTGCCACGATAAATGTCGTCTTATCCCCGACACCTCCGGTACTATGCTTATCCACCTTCACACCGTGGATGGCTGCAAGACTTAACTGATCGCCGCTTTGTGCCATCGCATGTGTCAGTGCGCAGGTCTCGTCGTGTGTCATGCCCTTATAATAGACACACATCAACCACGCACTCATCTGATAATCCGGGATTTCTCCCTTCGTAAACCCTTCCACGATAAAACGGATTTCATCTGTGGTATGCTCTGCACCGCTCCGCTTCTTCATGATCATATCGTACATTCGATACATCCAACGTCACCCCTATCGTAACTACATGATTTCTTTTAAGAAACTGTTCCCAATTGCCTTCGCATCATCCACACAGCTTCCAAGCAGGTACTCCTCCACGGTCTTGCCAATATCCGCAAAGGTCGGCCTTGTGCCAAGATCTGTTCCCTGCTTCAATCCCTTTCCATACATCAGAATCGGAATATATTCCCGTGTGTGGTCGGTTCCCTTAAATGTCGGATCACAGCCATGATCGCCATCCACGATCAGAATATCCTCGTCCGTCATCTGTGCATACAGCTTCGGCAGCCATGCATCGAATTCTTCGAGCGCATTCTTATAGCCAAGCGTATCCCGGCGGTGTCCGTATTTCATATCGAAATCAACCAGATTCGTGAAGATCAACCCTTCCGGTTCTGTCTGCATATAGTCAAGCGTCTTCTGCATACCATCGGTGTTCCCGGTTGTATGCACCGAAGTGCAGATACCGCTGCCGTGGAAGATATCACTGATCTTACCCACTCCGCATACCCGCACACCCGCGTCTGCCAGATGCACCAGCACATTGTGTTCCGATGGTTCTAACGCATAGTCACGCCGGTTGCTCGTTCGCTCGAACCCGTCGCCTTTTCGTACAAATGGTCTTGCGATCACACGTCCGACGCCATGCTCACCAACCAGAATCTTTCTTGCAATCTCACACATCTCATACAATCTTGGAAGTCCGACCTTCTCCTCGGACGCTGCGATCTGGAATACCGAATCTGCCGACGTATAGACGATCGGATATCCGGTCTTCATGTGCTCTTCTCCATATTCCGCAATAATCGGGATACCGGAAGCGACTTTGTTTCCATAGATAGCTCCACAACCGGTCTGCTCGATAAATGCATCGATAATCTCCTGTGGGAATCCTTTTGGATATGTCGGGAATGCGTGCTTCGTGTGAATCCCGATCATCTCCCAGTGTCCGGTTGTCGTATCCTTGCCATTCGATAACTCCTGTGCCTTTCCATACACGCCGGTTACATCCTGCTTTGTTGACACATCGTAAAACGATGTCTTCTCAATCGCCCGAAGTCCAAGCTTCGTCAGATTGTCAAATTTTGCATCCGGATATGTCTCTAAAATATGTCCGAATGTATCGGAACCTACATCGCCGAACTTATCTGCGTCCGGTTCCGCTCCGATTCCTGCACTGTCAAGTACGATCCATATTACACGTTTTGCCATATTTCACGTCCTTTCTGCAGAAGATTTACGCTTCTGCCTTGTTCTTATTTCTATAGATCAGGTACAGTGGTAACGCTACGAATACGACACCACCGACGATATTTCCAAGTGTAACCGGAAGGAGGTTGTTCAGGAAGAACTTACCAACCGTCATCGAATCAAGCTGATCCGGTGTCATACCTGCCATAATTGCCGCATCATAGTATGCCTCGCCGTGCTTTGCAAGAAGTCCTGCAGGAATATAGTACATATTTGCCACACAGTGCTCATAACCTGCAATCACAAACGCCCAGATTGGGAAGAAACATGCAAAGATCTTTCCAATCGCATCCTGACATACGCCTGCCAGAAGCACGGCCAGACATACAAGGATGTTACACATGATTCCGGATGTAAATGCTTTCATGAAGCTTAAATTCATCTTATTATAAGCGGTCTTGATCGTCGCTGCTGCAAGTGCGCCGTTTCCATAGTCAAGCTGTCCACAGCAGTTCACCAGCACAACCACGATACACGCGCCGATCAGATTCGTGATAAATACAACTACCAATACCCGTATCATATCGAGAAGCTTGATCCGCTTGTCAAATACAGCAAATGACATCAGGCAGTCACCTGTGAAAAGCTCTGCGCCGATCAGCACAACAAACATCAATCCCACCGGGAAGATTGCACCTGCTAACGACTTCGCAAGTCCTGTATTGCTGATTCCGTAAACTGCCGCGCTGCTGCTTGATGCACCAATCGCAATGAAAGCACCTGCCAGCATACCGAGCAATACCAGCTTTCCGAACGAAAGCTTTGTTTTTCCTTCGTATACCCCCATGTTATCTGTAATCAGATCACCGATCTTTTTTGTACCCATTTTTTCTTCCTTCCTGTATCTTTATTTTTGTAATGTTTCTATAACTTCCATCAGGAATCCATGACTGCTTCCTGACAAAATTCCTGTCATAACGCGCTTACTGCAATGCTTCATTCAACGCTTCCGTACCCGGAAGCACGAATCTTCCGTCTTCAATGATTGCCGTCTTCGTGCCATCCGATTTTACTGCATAGATTCCGCCGATCTCCTCATATGGGATCGTAATATCGGTATGGCAATTGAAATACGCACCCGCCCGTGCCTCTTTGTCCCCGGAATTCCGGAGTGCAGAGCACTCATTTTCTTTGGCAACAATCTCTCTGCCGTCCGGGTTATACAGGCGGCTATCCTCGCTGTAGCTGTAACAGGTATCGCCGACTGCAAAATGCGGCCCCATCTTCTCTACGATCAGAATCGGGAGCTTGTATAAGATATCGTATTTTCTTGCCATCGCATATGCCGTCGTGTTCGTACCGATCGCAAATTCTCCGATCGGAAGTGTCTCATGATGGAACAGCAGATTCTCCTTGATAAACCGCTTGTTCTCTGTCTCGTCCTCGAAGTTCTTACAGGTGTAATCCGCGACCTTTCCGTCCTTGAAGGTAAGTTTCAGATCTGTGTATTTTAATTCATTCAGATATACCTGACTTACATGCAGCGTTCCCTCCGTGCCATTGAGTACCGGAGAAGTAAATACTTCGCCGAGCGGGATATTCACATCTGCCAGACAGTTCTCGAAGTTTGTCTGTGTCTTGCGGTCGATCTTGTGCAGCATCACCTTCATGTCCGTCTGGTTGCCACCCTTGCCAAGTACCTGTACATATTCTGCATCATCGAGACAGTCAATCATCGTCTGCTGGATGGATTTGTATTTCTCATTATCAAGCGTATTGACTTCCACAACAGCATCGAAGATCTCCTCGAAATCCACACCGATCTCCGGGATTGGATATGCGATGATCGTGAAGCTGTACTGATCGTGCGGAATGTAGCGGTTTGTGATCTCCGCTGCCTTCGACCCATATTCCACAGACATCTTCTGCTGCTTGTCGGATAATTTCCAGACTGTCGGCTTCGTCTGTGGAGCAAACGGCTCTTCGCCGAACACTTCAATGACCGCAGGTCCTGCATAGACACGGGCAGCTTCTTTCTCCTGCTCATAGGTCTGCTCCATGACTTCGAGCTTACGCTCCATGTACGCACGGTCGAAGAAGACTGCATCATCCCCTGCATGGTCATACTCATACTGCTTGTTCGCCGGTGTCGCAGCGTATCCGGTACGGATTGTTCCCTTCCGGTTCATACGGCTGACCGGATACCGGAACAAAATCGCAGACAATCCTTCCTGCTCGAACATGCGGATTGCCGCTTTCACCATGCGCTCCTGTCCGATCGCATAGCGGATATTGACAGTTTTTTTCGGGCTGATATCGATTCGCATCGTCTCAAAGCCCTTGATAAAGCCCTGCACGTACGTGCGTGCGAGACTTTCGATTTTCTCCTCCGGAAGCTTCGCTAAATACTGTGCCATCCGGAGCTCATTTTCACCGATATATTCACCATACGCATACAGATAATCCGGTGTTGTAAGATCACTCTGCATGATGATGTCATATGCAAATGGGTTCACACATGTAACCGTCTCCCGGATTCTTCTTGATACAAGCACATCCGCATAGTCATACATATAGTAATAGATAGCTTCTTTGATCTCCTTCTCGTCCGGAAGCTTCTCATCCACGGATGCGATAAAGATTCCATACACCTCTAAGAAAAGCTCCATCAGGGAAACGATCGCCTGCATCTCATCCTCATACGCGTACGCAATCATAGCACGGATCTCCGCGTATAACATGCATAAATATTTGCCATATTCACCAAGTTTTTCCGCCGCATAATCCGGATTTGCAAAGCTTTCCTCATAATGCTCCGGTAAGATATCCGCATATAAATTGTGATTGATCTCCTGTAATTTTGAAAGCGGAAGGTCGATCTTACCCGGCTGTGACACGATCTCGTACACGTCATACACATACAGAATGAATTCCGCCACACTATCAAAATACGTTTTAAGCTTCTGCGCGCCTGCATCCATCTGCGCAAGTGTGTCCCAAATTGGCTGATCCTCTTCCTTTATTTCACTGATTCGTTCTATCGCAAGCTGCATACGCTCCTGCAAATCTGCGTCGTTCATAGTTTCCTCCTACCTCGTCCGAAGACTTTAAAATCTGCCTAATAAAATGATTATGACCGGAACCACAAAGGATACGATGTTCAGCCAGATGGAGATTCGCTTGCCACGCACGCCGCCCTTCTGGGACTGCAGACCCATGCGTGCAAAGATCTCTCCGACGATAGACAGCAGCATGGCGATGATGTAAAGCATGCCGAACACCTCCGGCACATGCCCCGCCGTCGCAATGGACACAATCACACTGACAACCTCGATCGTAAGTGCGATTCCACCCATGCAGTCTGCGATGATCGTATCGCCCGCAAACGATGAATCTGTAAAATAATATCTTCGTTTCTTGAACAAACCCATAATCATTTATTTTACACAGCCAATCAGGGTGTTGATATCCTCTACCCCGTTTGCCTGCATATATTCCTCAATTCCTTTTATAATCTCAACCGTTGCATATGGATTGTGGAAATTCGCTGTTCCGACCGCAACTGCAGTCGCACCGGCCATGATCATCTCCAGTGCATCCTCGGTATTCATCACGCCGCCCATACCGATGATCGGCAGCTTCACGGCATTTGCCACCTGATATACCATACGCACCGCGATCGGATGGATCGCCGGGCCGGATACACCAGCCGTCTTGTTTGCAACTGCAAATGTCCGGCGTTTCACATCGATCTTCATACCGGTCAATGTATTGATCAGAGAAAGTGCATCACTTCCGGCTGCCTCGGCTGCCTTCGCCATCTCCGTAATATCTGTGACATTCGGAGAAAGCTTCATGATGATTGGCTGCTTCGCCTTCGCCTTGATTGCCTTCGTGATATCATACAGGGCTTTTGGATCCTGTCCAAATGCAATACCACCCTCTTTCACGTTCGGGCACGATACGTTGATTTCCAGAAGGTCAACCGGCTCATCGCCAAGCCGCTCCACAACGTCCAGATAATCTTCGGTGCTTTTTCCACACACATTGACGATAATCTTCGTATCCTTCTCCTTTAAGAATGGGATATCCCTCTTCACAAATGTATCAATTCCCGGATTCTGCAACCCAATCGCATTCATCATGCCACCATAAGTCTCTGCCACACGCGGGGTCGGGTTTCCCGGCCACGGAATATTCGCTACGCCCTTTGTCGTTACCGCTCCAAGGAGATTTAGGTCTACGAACTCGTCGTATTCCATACCGGAGCCAAATGTACCGGATGCAACGGTGATCGGATTCTTAAGCTCCACACCTGCAATACTTACCTTTGTATTCATCAAAGCTCCACCTCCTCAGCATAAAATACAGGGCCATCCTTGCATACACGCTTATTTTTCACCTGTGAATGGTCGTCAATCTCCTTCGACTTGCATACGCAGGCAAGGCAGGCACCCACACCACATGCCATACGCTCTTCTAAGGATAACTGTGCTTCGATACCATGTTCTAGTGCATAGCTCCGAATCGCACGAAGCATCGGTGTTGGTCCGCAGGCATAGATTTCTGTACCCTCGATGCCGTACTCGCGAATTGCATCCATAACCGTTCCTTTGACACCGATTGCGCCGTTGTCGCTGGATTTGTAAACTGTTCCATATGGTTCAAATTCCTCGGATAAGAATTCCTCATCACGGAATCCAAGCACGATGGACTTCTCGCATGTAAGCTCTTTCGCAAGCTGCAGCATCGGTGGAATGCCGATTCCGCCGCCGATCAGGATTGCCTTCTTATCTTTCTTCGTAAATCCGTTTCCGAGTGGTCCGAGTATCGTGATCGTATGATCGGAGGTAAGCATCGAGAATTCCTTTGTGCCCTTTCCCGCAATACGATATACGATCCGGAGTGTACCTGCTACACGATCAATCTCACACAGACTGATCGGACGTGGAAGCAGCTTGCTTCCATCTGCGGAATACAAGTCAATAAACTGTCCCGGTACTGCCTGGCTGGCAATCTCCGGTGCCTGTATCACCATTGAATATATGTCTGTGGCGATCTCGTCCTGACGGACGATCTTCGCCTCCATCTTTATCTTTCCCATTTTCGACTCCTCTTAATTCTCTTAACGGTTTGCACGTGCTCCATTGATGTCGGCGATCATATCTTTCACTGCCTGGCGGCTCGCATCCGCATATCCGGTCTCACCGAAGGATGCGTATTTGTCCTGCTTGTAAGCGGCAATGATGCCACGGGAAGAGTTGACGATTGCGCCAAGTCCATCCGGATTGAAGTAATGTACGAGATCTGCTGCCTTACCACCCTGCGCACCGTAGCCCGGTACGAGGATGTATGTCTTCGGCATCAGCTTCCGGAGTACCTTCCCCATCTCCGGGTATGTCGCACCAACCACACATCCGACGTTGCTGTATGTATCGCCCATGCAGGCTTCACCCCACTCAACGACCTTCTCAGCGACAAGCTCGTACAACGGACGGCCATTAATAAGCTGATCCTGGAACTCACCAGAGGATGGGTTTGAGGTCTTCACAAGTACGAAAATACCCTTGTTATACTGCTTGCATACATCCACAAATGGCTTCACACCATCGGTTCCAAGATATGGGTTGACAGTCACGAAATCCTCATCAAATCCGGCATATTCCTTGCTTCCAACCTGAACTTTTCCCAGGTGTCCGACTGCATATGCAGTGGATGTGGAGCCGATGTCACCACGCTTGATGTCACCAATGATTACAAGTCCCTTCTCCTTTGCATACGCACATGTCTTGTGGAATGCGATAAGTCCCTCGATTCCAAACTGCTCATACATTGCGATCTGCGGTTTTACTGCCGGAATCAGATCGTAAGTTGCATCGATAATGCCTTTATTGTACTCCCAGATTGCCTCGGCTGCACCTTTTAAGGTCTCTCCATACTCAGAAAATGCTTTCTTCTGGATATACTCTGGTACATAGGAAAGCATCGGGTCTAATCCAACTACGATTGGTGCGTCCTTCTTCTCAATCTGTGCTACTAATTCGTTAATCATTTATTTGTCCTCCTAATAATTTGTGCCCTCACATTCGTTCAGCGGTCTCCTACTGGTCTTCTATAATTGCCCCATTATAGCGCAGCTCACCATCTACGATGGTCGTCAGAACTTTTCCAACCAATGTCTGTCCGGTATATGGGGTATTGTGTCCCTTCGATTCAAACTTAACCGGATCGACCACCCAGGTTTCTTCCGGATCGAAAATTACGATATCCGCCTTCGCTCCAGGTGTCAGTCTTCCGTACTTGTCATCGATGCCGATGATCTTCGCCGGATTGTAGCTCATCTTCGTTGCCATATCCATGATATCCATAAGACCCGGCGCTACGAGTGCTGTATACGTAAGTGCGGCAGACGTCTCTAATCCGACGATTCCAAATGGTGCCTTATCGAAGAACTGAGCCTTCTCTTCTGCGGAATGTGGCGCATGATCGGTAGAGATTGCCGGCATCGTTCCATCTACCAGGCCTTCCACCAGCGCCTTTACATCCTTCTCTGTCCGAAGTGGCGGATTCATCTTGTAGTTGCTATCCGCTTCCTTGATATCTGCATCCGTCAATGTGAAATGATGTGGACAGACCTCCGCTGTGACATGCGCGCCAAGCCGCTTCGCCATCCGCATAAGCTCGACAGTACCAATCGTCGAACAATGGCAGATATGAAGCTTCGCCCCTGTCTCATGTGCGAGGAAAATATCACGTGCCGTGATGACATCCTCCACGGAATTCGGGATTCCCGGCACACCGAACTTCTCCGATGCCACACCCTCATTCAACACGCCTGTTCCAACAAGATCCTTGTCCTCGCAGTGTGCCATGATCACAGCGCCAAGTTCAGCAGCCTTCTTCATAGCCTCGCGGTACACGCGGATATCCATGACACTCTTGCCATCCTCGGAAAATGCGACTGCACCTGCCTTTAACATGGCTTCCATATCAACAAGCTCTTTTCCCTCCATGCCTTTCGTGATGGAGGAAAGCTGCTTCACATGCACATACGCATGCTCCGCACGTTTTAAAATATCCTGCAGCACTTCCACATTATCGACAACCGGTTTTGTATTCGGCATAGCACAGACAGTTGTCACACCACCCGCTGCTGCCGCACGCGATCCGGTGATGATATCCTCCTTGTATGTCAGTCCCGGATCCCGGAAATGCACATGCAGATCGATAAATCCCGGCATGACATATTTACCTTTTGCATCAATCACAAGATGTCCGTTTACCTGTGCTTCATGGTAATCTGCCTGCTCACCGCGGCTTCGCACATATATCTTCTTTATACAATCCTGTTCAATCAATACGTCTGCGATCTCATGCAATCCGGTTGCAGGATCGACGACGTGACCATCCATTATAAGCATTGTGTTCCTCCTATTATGTTAATAATCATCCTCATAATTGCGAAACCATATACAGTGTTGAACAAGTTATACATCATTACGAATTCTATGCAGACACGCTCTCGCTCAGTTCATCACGCAGCGGTACTAAATTCACAGCAAACAAGTTTGCAGTTCATTAAGTACCGGCGTGCTTCAATGGTCTGCTTAAGAATTGTAATGATGTATAACTTATATTTACTATCTTCCCTGGTTTCGCAATCATTATTTCTTATACTTTATACATATTATACGTCACACTTTCCTTGTATAACATGTAGAATAACCTTCGTTGTGATTCGAGGGAATCTATGCCGGTCACACGCACGGTCACACTTACTGTATTGCCTTTGTATTTCACTGCGGTAACTTCGGTTCCGAAGTCTCCGAGTATGGAAAGTATATCCTGTATGGACATTCCCTGTTGCCTCTGCGGATCGGGTGTCAATTCGATTTTTACACATACATCCGTGTTGCCAGATTCACCGAGTGCTTTCTTCACTGCGGTATACAATGTCTCGAACTCCGCATCCACGATTCCCTGTTTGAGGAAAATCCCGTATTGATGATACCTCGATAACTGCATGACCTTCCGCACATACAGGCGATACAGTTTTTCTTCGTCCTGCTCACCCGGAAAACGCTCAAACACTTGTCTTTCCCGTTCCGGCTTATAGACACTATCCCCTGTTTGCAGCTTTGTTTCAGCCACCTCTTTTGAGTACCACAGACGATCGGCAAAGTAATGATGCATCTCATCATCTACCTCATTGATCCTTTTTCGTATCTGTTCTAATTCCATATTCTGATTTGTATTCCTTCCTGAATCTATTTCAAACCATAATTATTTTTTATTTTACCATAAGTCGACAAAAAAAGAAATGTTCTTGCTAGAATTTAACAGGATATACCTGCAAAAAATTCTCATACTATCCATATATATCAAATCAATCAGTAAACGGAAGGGAATGCATTATGAATCATACAGAGCAAGCAGAAACAACCATATATCTTTCCCTCGATGCGAGTACAATGGTTGCGTCCAGACAGGTACACATCGAAGATATCGCATCCGTCTTTTGCAGCCAGCCGGATATTATGCACAATGTAAAGAAAATTAAACTGTTTACATTTCACGACAATGAACAGGGGCAATCCGTTGTCAATGCACTCGCTGTGATCGGAGAAATCCTGAAATACGATAAAACCGTGACCGTCCAGAACATCGGCAGTCAGGATTGTGTCGTCTATTACCGGAACTTAAATGAAGGACATAAACGCACAGGAAAAATCAAAGCTTTATTTCTGATGGTACTCGCTTTTTTCGGGACTGCGTATTCCATCATGTCCTACAACGGAGACGTCGGTGCGATCGATCTGCTGCAGGATTTGTATTTTATGTTCACCGGTCTGGATGCCGGCACGACCGATGCCGGATACAAATTCGGCATATTATCTTATTGCGTCGGACTGTTCTTCGGCATGCTGCTCTTCTTCAATCACGGATTAAACCACAAAAAAGCCGATGATCCGACACCTCTGCAGGTGCAGATGCGATTATATGAGCGGGATGTCAACGACGCGATTGTCGTAGACAGCGCACGGGAGGGAACAAGTCTTGATGTTGATTAAAACAATTGCCTACTGTTTCTTCTGTATCTGCGCCGGAAGCGCCGTCTCTGCTGGTTTTGTTGCATTTATTACGATGCTTGGTATCTTCGACAAGCTGGCGGAACAGATGAAATCCGGCAAAAGCATCCACCGGCTCGAAGCTCTGATTATCGCAGGTGTCACGGTGGGAAATGCTGTTTATCTGTTCACTCTCCGGATTCCGGCTGGTCTTGCAGGTTTCAGCATCTTCAACCTGTTCGGCGGAATCTTCATCGGCTGTCTCGCCGGCGCTTTGGCAGAAACCTTGCAGGTCATGCCAATCTTATCCCGCCGCTTAGGGGTCCGGACGTGGCTGCCTTACGTGATTGCCGCAGCTGCTCTGGGGAAGGCGCTCGGATGTGCCTGGCAGATTCTGTTTTTCCCATCTTAAACTATAATGAAAGGAGTTTATCTCTATGAAAGTAAAGCAAAATGACCAGGAGTATAACCGTTATGTCAAAGCGATCACACCGAAGCACAGCTGCTTCAAAAACTGCCTGCATGCCTTTCTTGTCGGCGGATGCATTTGTCTGCTCGGTCAGGTGATCTTCAATGTATGTACAACACAGTTTCATTATGACGAGGCGGATGCAATGAGCGTCTGTTCCATCCTGCTTGTAGTTCTCTCCGTCCTGCTTACGGGGTTAAACCTCTACAAGCCACTCGCGAAATATGGTGGTGCCGGCGCATTGGTTCCAATTACCGGATTTGCGAATTCCGTTGCCGCCCCAACGATTGAATATAAAAAAGAGGGCGAGGTGTTCGGAAAAGGTGTCAAAGTGTTCACGATTGCCGGACCGGTTATCCTATTCGGTATCGTAGTAAGCTTTGTCGCCGGTTTCATCTATTGGATCTTCAGACTGCTGTAATAACAGATTATCCAGAAAGGAGTTACTATGAATCAGAACGAACAAGAAAGACTAAATCAGGCTGTCGGCAAACAGACCATACGTTTTGCCTGTCCGCCAGCAATTTTAAGCCGTGCCTCCATCGTCGGTGACATGGAAGGGCAAGGACCTCTCGCCTCCTATTTCGACCAGATTGAACCAGATCCTGCCTTCGGCATGGACTCGTGGGAGGAAGGTGAATCCGAAATGGTGCGCAGGGCGGTACAGACTGCCATCACGAAATCCGGCATTGCCAAGGAAAATATCCGTTATATCTTCGGTGGCGATCTGCTCGGTCAGTTGATCGGTTCTACATTTGGTCTGAAGGATTTCCAGATTCCGATTTTCGGTCTGTATGGTGCCTGCTCCACCTGCGGTGAAGCATTGTCACTTGCAGCCATGACTGTGAATGCAGGCTATGCCTCTCATGTCATCGCTGTGACCAGCAGTCACTTCGGCGGTGCAGAAAAGCAGTTCCGCTTTCCATTGGAATACGGCAACCAGCGTCCACTCTCTTCCACCTGGACAGTGACCGGAAGCGGGGCGTTCCTTGTATCTGCAACCACCCCGGATCAGCCGATGAAAGAATATCCGCGCATCACTTCCGTAACAACGGGCAAAATCGTAGATTACGGGGTACGTGACAACATGAACATGGGCGCCTGTATGGCACCTGCCGCGGCAGATGTCATCTACCAGTGTCTCGAAGATCTCGCTGTCAAGCCATCCCATTTCGATAAAATTATTACCGGAGATCTTGGAAAAGTCGGCAGTGAGATTCTGATAAAACTGTTGCGGGACAACGACTATGATATTGAAAAACAGCATATGGATTGTGGCGTCTGTATCTTTGACAACGAGGAACAGGATACCCACAGCGGAGGCAGTGGCTGTGGCTGTGCGGCTGTCACTCTTGCCGGCTATATCCTGCATCAGTTAGAGGCTGACGAATGGAAGCGTGTGTTATTTGTTCCTACCGGCGCCTTACTTTCTACGGTCAGCTTCAACGAAGGACAGACGATTCCCGGTGTTGCGCATGCAGTTGTAATTGAACACATTGACTCATAGCACGCATCTGCGTGCTTCATTATATCTTAGACAGGAGGTTTTCTATATGGACTATATTCTTGCATTTGTCATTGGGGGTATCATCTGCGTACTGTCGCAGATTCTGATGGATACAACCAAGCTTATGCCCGGACGTGTCATGGTGATCTTGGTCTGCCTGGGCGTAATCTTAGGGGCGGTTGGCATTTACGAGCCTTTTATAAATTTTGCCGGAGCCGGGGCGTTTGTACCATTGACCGGATTCGGCTACAATCTGTGGAAAGGAATCAAAGATGCAGTTAACGAAGATGGCTTTCTCGGCCTGTTCCGTGGTGGTTTCAAAATGGCAGCTGTCGGAACCTCCGCAGCATTGATCTTTTCTTACTTCGCTTCCCTCATCTTCTCTCCGAAGATGCCAAAGAATTGAAGCTTCCCTTATACAAAAAGAAGTATCTGATTGCAGTCATAAAACTGTTCTCAGATACTTCTTTTATTATAGGTCACCAATCGATAGCGTAATGACCTGCGCACGCATCAGTATATTCCATTATATCATGCCTGCGGCACCTGTGTTGCAGGATCTGGAGCCTGCGTTGTTGGTGCCTGTGTTGTTGGTGCCTGCGTTGTTGGTGCCTGCGTCGTCGGTGCAGGATCCGGTATTACCGGAGTTGTTCCCCCAACCGGTTCAAATATAGCACTTATACTTCCATTTCCCTGTACATCATTAAATGTAAAGCTTGAAATCGCGCCATAACTCATTCCATTTACAAGTACATCTTTAATTCGATACCCATTATGTGGCGTAATATAGAATGTCACATTCGAACCTTTTGCAACCTTAACTGTTGGTGAAATCGTTCCTCCTTCTCCTGCAGAAGATGAAAGCTCAATTTCCCCCTCTTCCAATGGTGTATGGATATCACATATTTCATCTGTGTATATATATCCATCTGCTGATTCGCCATCAGAGCCTACCAGCTTCTTATTTCCGTCCTTATCGATTTCTACGGTAAATGATACCTTCTCAGGGCATCCACTGTTTGCCCGTTTATGTGATTCAGTACAGAATTCAATTGCTTCATGCCCGCTACATCTCTGTGATGGAATGTCTGCCTGTGCATAATAATCGGAAGAGGTTGGACAACCTTCACTCGGAAGCAAGCCTGTGATCTCGCACACACTGATTGTTGTAATACCATCCGGTCTCTCAAAATCTGCGGATGTGTCCTGTCCTTCTAACTCCACAATCTGATCCATGATATCACGCCACATATACTTATGTGTATTCTGTCCACCCATGTCGACATTGCTGTCATATCCCATCCAGATTGATGCTGTATAATATGGTGTCATGCCACAGAACCAAAGGTCATAGTTTTCTGACGTCGTACCTGTCTTACCCGCACATGTCATACCTGACTGCAATCTCGCCGGCGTACCTGTTCCACTTGTGACAACCGACTTCATCGCCTCAATCAGCTGCCATGCCGTTGTCGCCTTGATTACTTCGTGGGAAGTCGGTGTTGTATTGTCCACCACGACGTTTCCGTCATGGTCTAATATCTTCGTATATAAGATCGGCTTATTGTAGACACCGCCATTTGCAATGGATGCATAAGCAGCTGTCATTTCATAGTTTGTGACACCGTAACTTAAACCACCCAGTGCACATGCCTGCGTCTTGTCGGTCAGCAGAGTTCCATTGCTGTCTACTTGCTGGTCTACCAGAGTTGTATATCCAAACTTCAGCAGATATTCAAATGCTGCATCCGGTGTTTCCTCTGTAATTGCCTTTACTGCACAGACGTTGATAGAGCTTGCAATACTCTTCCGAATCGTACAATATCCACTATGTCCGCCACCGGCATTTCGAACCTCATTGCCATTTGCATACTGATATGGTTCATCATTAAAGGAAGTAGCAAGCCCCGCCTTACCACTGTCAATCAGCGGTGCATAGGCCGCAACAATCTTGAATGTAGAACCAGGTTGACGCTCTCCCTCGGTTGCACGGTTAAATGCACGGTTTACTGTCTTCGTACCACGTCCGCCAACCAGCGCCTTTACATATCCGGTGTGCTGATCCATGATTGTGAAAGAAAACTGTGGCTGCGGCGATACAGAGAATGCCTCTGCAACATACGTTCCGCCTGTCTCTTCGAGCATCGCTTCCTTAAACGTATCCGCTGCGGCCCTCGCATCCTGTTCACTCGGATAAATATTGTTGTACTTTGAATTTCCTGTCTGTTCTGCGAAGTAATTCGTCAGATCCCCAATGCTGTAATTGTAATTTGTTTCTTTATCAGCCCCCAGAAGTGTCAGCTTGTAACTCAAACCTACCTTTGTGCTGTTACCCACATATTCCGGATCGTTAATTACATCATCACATATCTTCTGAATTGCCTTATCCTGTGCAGAATAGATTTCGTAACCACCTGTATACAGCTTGTTTTCAGCCTCTGCCTTTGTACAGCTATACATATCCATAAACAGAGCTATCACATCATCTATAATCGCATCCTGATAGTAGCTGTTCACGTCAGACTCTGCAAGCTGTACTTCATGTTCTGCATCAATTCTTGCATATACATCATCTGCAACTGCTTCATCATACTGCTGCTGTGTGATATATTCCTGTTCCAGCATCTTCTTCAAAACTTCTGCGCGCCGTTTCTTGTTCTCGTCCGGATTGGCAACCGGATCATAACGGCTTGGGTTCTGTGGAATACCTGCAATAACTGCGATTTCAGAAATTGTAAGCTCCGTCATGTCCTTACCGAAATATTTCTCCGAGGCTGCCTGAACACCACTGACACCACGTCCAAGATAAATCGTATTCAGATAATACTCAACGATTTCTTCCTTTGTATACTGCTTTTCCAGTTCGATTGCCAGATACTGCTCCTGAATCTTTCGCTCCAGCTTATCCATAAATGTCGTCTCATCCAGCCCGACATTGAATACCTGATTTTTGATCAGCTGCTGCGTGAGTGTTGATGCTCCCTCATTAAATTTACCACTTGCTGCACCTTTCGCAAACGCACGGAAAATGCCTCGCACATCAATACCATTATGCGTCCAGAACCGTTGATCCTCAATCGCAACAAAAGCATTGACCATATCCTTCGGAATCTGGTCATAATATACATAAACACGGTTCGAATCGATTGTGGAAATCTCTTTTTCTACCGTACCGTCCTGTGACCGGATATTAGACCGATATCCCTGCGGAACAATATTGATACTGGAGGTATCCGGTGCATTGTCCAAAATACCCTTCATCATACCGAATCCGGCTCCGGCTCCGGCTATAATAACTGCAATGATACCAACCAATATAACTTTGAAAAGTATAACCAGCACTTTTCTTGTATTTCGTTGTGTTTTGGAAACGAGTTTTCTCTGTTTCTTCTCGGTTTCCGCTTTTGAATAGCCCATCGAGCTACCTCCCTTTAATTAAGCATATAAGTATCCAGATAAACGCCATTATAACAAACTTTTACCACAAATACAAGATATTACCTATTCTAAACATTTTTCTTTTCCTCTATTCTTTTTCTCCATTTTTTGGTAGAATAAATTTAGGTGCCGCGGAATTTCCGCGTGTAAATTCACTGCGCATTTACATGCCCTATAAGTATAGTCGCAGTCGGAGGCTTAAGATGAAAGGTTTTGTAGGCATTGGTCGCGCGGACCATGTAGAAACAGCCATAACGGAAGCAACTACAGGATTGAAAAAAGCAGATTTCCTGATTCTGATTGCTCCCTTTTCAAAAATAGAATCTGCTGCCACCCTGCTCGGTGAAAAATATCCGGGCACACCGATGATCGGTACCAGCGGGGACGGTATTGCGAAAGAGATGCGCCTGACACAGGCGGTCATTGTAATCGGATTTGCAGGCGTCGAAGTATGTACCGGTGTGATTGAGAATGTCCGTACAACTCCAGTCAAATCCATGCACACATTTCTTGAAAATCTGCAAACGATCGAACCAGGTGATTCTAATACAATCTGTCTGGAATTTATGACCGGATGTGAAGAGCGTGTCCTTTCAACCATCCATGATTCCTTACAGGAAGCCGGAGTTCCTCTGATCGGTGCCAGTGCTTATGGCGTTCTGCTCGGTGAGAAACACTGTGTGGTTTTAAACGGGAAAGTCCATACACGAAGCTGTGCATATGCATTTGTTAAAAATAAAGGCGGCAAGATCCACCTCTATAAGGAAAATATCTACAAACGACAGAGCCGTCGTGCACATTTTGCCAATCTGGTGGAACCCGGAACAAAAACGTTGTTCCAGTTAGACGGAGTCCCTGCATTAGAGCTTTACCAGGAGGAAACTGGTGTGCAGCCTGAAGATATCCTCTCTGCCATGCCGCGTCATCCACTTGGCCGCGCTCTCGGTGATGATACCTGTATTATCCAGACGATGTCTGTTGACCGAAACGGTGTCATGTTCAACGGCAAAGCAATCTATGAGAACGATAGCATCTATATCATGGATGTCGACGACTACTGGCAGATCCATGAAGAACTGCTTAACACGATACAGGCATCCCCTGTCTCATTTCTGCTTGGCTTTGACAGCGCAAACCGTCTGAACCTATTTGCAGAGGATGGCTGCCTGACAGACTATGCCGCTTCATTCAGCAAGGCTGCACCTGCTGCAATTTTTGTCGGAGACGGACAACAGTATAACAACCAGCATATGAATCAGACACTTGTGCTTGCCGCATTTGAATAATTACACTCAGGAGGTATAAACAATGATGTTTAAAAAGAAAACAGAAATACATGGAGTTCCAACGGAAACCGCAACCGGTCTTGCCTTAAAGCAAAGCTTAGAGCCGATTACCCAGATTACGAAAAGTCTGAAAGAAAACAGAAAATCCCTGATTGAAGAAGAAATGCAGACCGCAAGCCAGATTTCCGATATTCAGGGTTCCTTCGATACGATCCTTGCCCAGTCCGACCAGGTTGCTTCCGGCATGGATTCCATCAAACAGGAATTCTCCAATATCGTGGAAGTTTCTTCTCAGATTGAGACAAGTGTCAGCGGCGTACTCTCCGCAACCGATCAGGCAAATGAAAATGTCGACAGCTTACAGGAAAGCTCCTCCAACGTATTAAAAGACTTCCAGCATGTCGTAGAAGTCTTAAATAAATTCCAGAACAGCTTTGATGAGATTCAGGAAACCATGTCCGGTATTATCGGCATTGCCAACCAGACAAACATGCTTTCCCTGAATGCTTCGATTGAGGCTGCCCGTGCCGGCGAACATGGACTTGGCTTTGCCGTTGTCGCAACTGAGGTCAGTACACTCTCGGCTGAAATCAAGAAACTGGTTGATACCGTAAATGCCAATATGGCATTGCTCCGGGAGGATGCTTCGAACTTAAATGCTTCGATGGAAACAGCAAACCGGATGCTCTCACATGAACAGGAGCAGGTAAAAAAGACAACCGAGTTGTTCGGCAATATTAAGGATTCTGTCAACGGTGTAATCGAGGTACAGCAGCAGATTGCCGCTGCTGTCGACACCTGTAACGAAACCGCAGACCAGATTCAAGAAGATATCTTAAGTGCCAGAGATGGCTACGTCGGCGTATCCGAGACAGTCAACCAGTTATCCGGAGATATCACTCGGAAGAATCAGCTGTATGAAAATATGATCAACCTCCTCGATCAGGTCGATCCGATTGTTGAGGAAGTTCAAAAATCACATATCAATATTTAATGTCTATAAAAAAGTGGCAGGGATTTTAAATCTCTGCCACTTTTTTTGCGATTTCTTCCACCAGCCGTTCCAGTTCGGGAAGATCAAATATCTGTAACCGCGGAATCATTCCCGGCTCTGCACCCGCAATGCTTTGTGATAGCTGTATTCTGGCTTTCCCCATAGCGTCTGGTGCATACCTCCAGTCAATTTCCGTGATCCGCTGTACCTGATTCCATTCTTCCTCAGCCAGATTCAAATTCGGAAATTCTACATTATATTTATTTGCAAAATATGAATTCATCCGGTCGTAATCACCGTAATACCATTTTCGGGAGAAAAATTCCTGCCGGTCATATATCCGCTGTTGCTCCAGCACTTCCACATAAGTAACTGCATCATATAAGGTTTCCGGTTGTTTTTTCTCATTGTAAAACCGGAAATGCCGGTCCCAGTATAAATCCAGGAAATTATAATCCAGTAACAGATGTGCATAATACCCCCGCACATATGGTTCCTGTAGCGCATCACCATACTTTTGTAAAAACCAATCCAGATCCGGCCGGCGCACAAGCTTGTCATACGTCGCATCGTTCCAGAAATGGGTATAATGCTTATCCTGACACATATCTGCAATCATATTTCCAAGGAAAAAAATATTTTTCTCCCGTGCATCCATCTCCGGCAATAACTCCAGCGTGCGCTCCGCACACGATAAATGTATCACATAGCTTGGCATATCCGAACCTCCGATAGCAGATCATCATCCAGAAATACATTTTTGATGTTCGGCATAGGAAGAATCTTTGTCTGTACAACCGGTGCTTCTTCGTTCTTCTCTGCCGCATGTTTTACCCGCACCGGCATCCGCTTATCTGTCACGATTTGCAGCTTCTGTTCTTTCACCGCTTTCATACTGTAAAAAAGCAGTCCCTCCATCACATTCGTGATCCGCTCTGCTGTTGTAACCGAACACATCAGCTTCTCCTCTGTCGTCGTAAATTCCCGCTTGTAATCAATACAGCGAATATAGATATCCGAGATATTCCCCAGTCTCCGACGCTCAAAGATATCCTGAAACTGTCCAAGTGTCTCCATCCGTACATTTGCAGTTCCGTTTACCTCGGCAGATAAAACCTCTCCCATCGCAACTGCATACACATAAGTCGATGCAGATACCCTCAGATTCTGCAAAAAAGCATATACAGCGAGGGAAATACCCCACATCTTCGATGGAAAGAGAATTCCCACACTGTCCGCATCCAGACGTTCACCATGATATTCTGTATATTTCATTACTTTACAATTCGGCAGATTCTGAACCATCTGCTCTGTCATCGCCTGCCGGCAGTCCATCTTCCATGCATGTCCCGCAGACACGTCCACATAGTCAGACACATAAAATATATAATTCTGTGTCTCCTCCATGTCATTCTTCCATTCCATACCCCTCATTTGTATCCTCCCACTACTCTCCCGAAGCTTTCTTTTGCACAAGTGATTCATACAATGTACGAAAAGCAAAGCTTCGATATTCTTCCATTGTCATCCCGGTCTGTTTCGTGATCTCTTTTTTCTTCTGTGCGGAAATCTGGATGATTCCGCTTAAGGATGACCATAGATACAAAACCGTCGGCTTTGTATCGAGTGTTTTCTGTAACACATCTGTGTTCTTTCCCTTTTGGACGAGCGCTTCCATCAATCCATATAGTTCCTGCAGCATCTCCGGCAGAATTACTGTACCCTGCTTCCGGCTGTTTGTTGCTTTCTCCTCAAACATCAAAGAAACATAATACTTCGGATACCGTTCGCAAAAAGAAACCAGCCGCTCACATAGCTTGTAATAGCTGTCCTCAAAAGAGGTATCCCCCTCGATATACACCATCATCTCACCGATCAGGATATCGAGATAATCAACTACTATGGAATTATAGATATCTTCCTTACTCCGGAAATATACATAAATCGTCGACTTACTGTAATCTGCCTGCAACGCGATATCGTCCATCGTTGTGTCCTGGACACCCTTCGTCTCAAATAACTCTCTCGCTGCCGTCAAAATATTGTCGCGATTAAACTGTTCCAGTGCAAGCTTCTTGCGTGCTCCCATATACTCTCCCGCCAAATACAACTATTGTTGACATTATACAACGTGAAGTTTGTTTTTTCAACTACAAGTTTTATTATTCTATTTTTATTTCTATAATCATACTTTTTATATATAAATCGTACTTCTAGTTTGATTTATAATAATCCAGATTCTGACGCATTTGAATCAGTATTTTTTTCTCTAACCGGCTGACCTGTACCTGACTGATTCCAAGCACCTTTGCAACCTCTGTCTGTGTCTTATCCTCAAAAAACCGCAGATGAATCAGCTCCTGTTCCGTCTCCCCCAGCTTTTCCATCGCCTGTCCGACTAAAATCCGGTTCATGATGTTTTCAGCTGCCACCTCTGACTCGGCTTCATCCACCAGCCGTTCCACCAGACTGACCTGTGTACCATCCTTGCCGCAGATCGTCTGCTGGATGGATTCCACCTCCCGGTTTGCCTCCGTTGCCATCACAATATCCTCCACACAAAGTCCCGTATAGCTTGCCAATTCATCGAGTGTGGCCTCTCTTCCATATTTATGCAGCAATGCTTCTTTTGCTTTGCTGATCTGATACCCATTTTGTTTTAAAATACGTGACACCTTAATCGCGCCGTTATCCCGCAAAAACCGTTTGATTTCTCCGGCGATCAGCGGAACGGCATATGTGGAAAACTGTACCCCATACCGGCTTTCAAACCGGTCGCATGCCTTGAGCAGACCGATACATCCAATCTGATATAACTCCTCCAGATCATAACCGCGATTCACAAACCGACGAGCAATACTCCACACAAGTCCGGTGTTATCTGAAACTATTTTTTCCTTTGCAGCCTTACTCCCCATCTGTGCCTGTTGAAATAGTTCCCATTCATTCATTTATTCATAATGTGGTGCGGGTGCACCGATCTCCTTCCACATTTTTACCACAGTTCCTTCTCCCAGCTTCGATTCGACCTCCAGTCGATCCATAAAAGCCTCCATAAAGGAAAATCCCATCCCGGAACGTTCTTCCTCCGGTTTGGTTGTAAAAAGCGGTTCCATCGCCTGTCGGATATTTTCTATTCCGACTCCGTTATCCCTTACCTCTATGTATACTGAACGGTCTTCCACGACCGTCCGGATATGAATCTTTCCTGAACCTTTTTCATAGCCATGAATAATCGCATTGGTAACAGCCTCCGAAACCGCTGTTTTAATATCTGAGACTTCCTCCAGTGTCGGGTTCGTCGATGTGATAAACGACGCCACGATCACACGGGCAAAACTTTCGTTTTTCGCTGCACTGTCAAATTCCACATTCATTTCGTTTGCACTATTCATAATATCCTCCCTTTACCATCTCCTTTTTTATCGCATCCAGCGAGTCCATCTTTTTTAAAATCCGGTAAATTCCTGACATCAAAAGTATACGGTCTATTGTTTCATTTACATGTACTGCAAAAACACTTCCCCCCTTGTCATGCACCATTCGGAATCGTCCGGTAATCAGTCCGATACCGGAACTGTCCATAAACTGTGTCCTCGAAAAATCAAAGATTAAATACCGGATTTCCTCCTCATCAAACACATGTGCCGTCTTTCGTTTGAGCATATCCGCCGCATAGTGATCCAGCTCCTCCGGAAGGTAATAAATCAGCACACCATTTGCCACTTCATACACCATAAATTGCCTCCTATATCCAAATATCCAGAAAAAATGCAAAAGAAAAAGAAAGTGAAATAATTTTCACTTTCTTTCGTATGTCCGAATAATCATCGATTACTCTTTGTCTATCATATTTTGTAAATCTGTATCTGACATGCCCGATACGACATTGGAATAATCCGGGAGATCCGTCTCCCCCTTTGCCGCTCCATTTTGCAATGTATCAATCTGCTTTGTCAGATTATCCACCTCTGCACTCAGGCTGTCGATGGTGGAGTTTTTTCCTGCAAGCTCCTCACTGTATGTCTTGATCAACTGCTCATTTTCCACCCGCAGCTTCTTTTTCTGTCCCGGCAGGATAAAAAAACAGAAAAGTAAAACGCCAAACACCAGTCCAAGCAACATATACAATCCGGAATACCTGGCAAGACTGACCTGTCCAAACTGTCCCGTCCGTACAACGCTCGTATCCTTCTTTGCCTTGATCTCCTGAAACAGACTCTTCTTCTCAATCTTTTTAGGGGCTCTGCCATCCTCTGTCACGACAATTTCCTCAAGATAATCATCATCTAAGAGTCCATCGTTATCCACATTCTGCTTCCGCATCTCAATGATGTTTTCCTCAGTGTCTCCCATTTCCCGCAGATAATGTACTGCCAGTGAATTTGCCTTGTCAATTTTCAGCACACGGCGCAGTGTCACTCTTGCTTTCTCATAGTTATCTGTTCCAATATACAAAAGCGCCAGTAACAGATATCCTTTGACAAAATGCGGATTATCTGAGAGCGCACTTTTGAGCTGCAGGATTGCAAGATCATAATCCTCGCTATGTGCATACTGAATTGCCATATTGAACTTTCGCGCAAGCTGGTCGACACTCTCTAACCGGGCAGGATCTTTTTTCAATTCCTTCAGGTATTTCGTTGCAAGGTTATTTTCCCGTTGATAGTTGATGCTCATAACCCATTCACTCATCGCCTGCACTGCCTCGCCCATCTCATAATAGATAAGTCCAAGTAGATTTCGTGCCGGTACATTCCGTTTGTTATAACGAAGAGACTGCAACAGCGATTCTATCGCCCCCGACAAATCTCTGGCAGATGCACGGTCATATCCAATATTATAATAGTAATTGGAAGTATTCTGTGCTTTCTTCAGCATGGACAGAGGAAGATAACATTCTGAACAATATCCATTTTTCCGAACCTGTGCACCACAATGTGGACACAACACTGGTCGCATTGTTGTTGCCATCTTATCCTCTCCTTGCCCGTACGGATACTGCATTATCCAGTATACTGCCTGTATTTCTCAAATCCTGTGTCATCTGCAAGACAATATCACTGATATCCTTCAAATCATTACTGTAAATCGCTTCCTCCGCCTGATTCACCTCCGGAATCGGCGTGAAACGCTTTAATTCTTCTTCAAAATTTATCATACGGTTTCCTCCCATATGTCTTTTATCTTTCCTATCAAATACAGAGAGCCAACGCCAAACAGCACGCCACCATGTGCTTCCACAGATGCATATGCCTCTGCAAAGCAGTCCCGGATGTCATTATCTGCATAGACGTGTACAACACGCTCTGTCTTTTTTGCACAATCACGAAACAGTGCTGCAATGTATTCTGCAGAGATTGCACGATCCGAATCCAGAGACGTCACATAAACAGATTCCACATCCAGATTCTGCATCAGATATGCAATCATCGGTTCATAATCCTTATCTCCTGCAACCGCAAAGAGCAATGTTTTCTTATAATCCGCATACCCAGCGTTCACACTCTCGGTAAAACGTTCGATTGCACTCACATTATGTGCTCCATCAATGATGATGTTGTCCGCAAGCTTCTCCATCCGGCCCGGCCAGAAAAATGCATCCAGTGCAAGCTGTATTTTCTCCTGTGCAAGCTGCCTGCCCAACAATACCTCACACGCCGTAATTGCGGTTACAGCATTGTCTACCTGATAGGTGGCCACACTATCAAGCCGCAAACCATTGTAACTATAATAGCGATTGTTCATTGAAAAATCAATGGTTTTATCTGTAATTTCATCGATAATATACTCCACATTTGCGACATTTATTGCTTCTGCCGCAAGAGCTTCCGCCCGCGAACGAATTACCGTATCTGCCTCGATGCTTCCGGTATTGTATACAACGGGAACTCCGGTTTTGATGATGCCCGCCTTTTCCCCTGCAATCTCTTCAATCGTTGTTCCAAGGTATTTGGTATGATCCAGCCCGATTTCTGTAATAATTGTCAGCACCGGCACAAGTACATTTGTCGCATCCAGTCTTCCGCCAAGCCCGGTTTCATAGATTACGAAATCAAGCTCCAGTCTGGAAAAATATACCGCCGCCATGGCAAACAGGAATTCAAAATAAGAAAGATGCTGCAGGTTTTGCTGTTCTGCCTGCTCACACGCCTGTCTGACAATCTGATAACACGCCACAAAATCTTCATCTGATATGCCCTCGATCCGTTCCGTGATAGAGACAAGATGCGGCGATGTAAACGTCCGCACGTGGTATCCCGCTTCCGTAAGCAGGGCACGCAGAAACTGGACCGTAGAACCTTTTCCGTTTGTACCTGCCACATGGATTGCCTTATGCACACGATGTGGATTGCCAAGCAATGCCATGACCGCCTCTAAGTTTTCATTTCCGGATTTATTTCTTCCCTCTGTGTGGGGACCAAACAGTGGAATCTGGTTAATATAATCTTCTGCCTCTTTTAAACTGTTGTTCATAACCTATTACTTCCTTTTTGCTTCGCAGTATTCTTATCTGTTATCCACTTTCTCCGGATACAAATCATGATGAACCAGACGGTCATATGCGACCTGCTCCCAGTTTGTTCCCGGACGTCCATAATTGCAATACGGATCAATGGAAATACCGCCACGTGGTGTAAACTTTCCCCAGACCTCGATATACTTCGGATCCATCGCCTTGATCAGATCTTTCATGATCGTATTCACACAATCCTCATGAAAATCGCCATGATTCCGGAAGCTGAACAGATACAGCTTCAGCGATTTACTCTCTACCATACGTACATCCGGCACATAGGAAATATAAATCGTTGCAAAGTCCGGCTGTCCGGTAATCGGGCAAAGACTCGTAAATTCCGGACAGTTGAATTTTACAAAATAATCATTGTCCGGATGCTTGTTGATAAACGTCTCCAGAATATCCGCAGAATAATCAGCCGGATATGCCACATGCTGGTTTCCCAGCAAATAAATTCCTTTTTGTTCTTCCTCTGTTCTAGCCATCTCTATCACCTCATAATCGAATCATTTTATCTAAATGGAAGGAATAGATTACCTGTTCCTTCACTTTTTTCCCCGTCAATCGTTCCAGCACCTCTGCATAGGCTGCAAGCTGTGCCCGGTACCTTCCAACCAGAGTCTCCTCATCCGCAGCATCTGTCTTATAATCCATGACAACGACACCATCATCCTCATAAAAATACGCATCAATAATACCCTGTACAACAAGCATGTCCATCTCCGCAACATCATAAACCTCCGATGCCGGAATACCTGCCGAAAACTGCCGTTCCTTGTACAGATTACCCAGGCGCGCAGCTTCTATCATACGGCATCCAAGTGCAGATTGCAACATCTTCCTGATTTTAGATTCCCGGATTGCCACAAGCTCCCGTTCCTCCAGTATCCCTCGCTGATATAGATTTACCTTTTGCTGTTTGATAAATGTATCCAGATCGTCATCTGCATTTACCGCTTCAAACGGCAGCAATTCCATAAACTTATGCACAATGGTTCCCCGCTCGGAGCCTGTGAGTGTCCCTCGCGGTCGTACTTCCTGTTTGTTTGTCCGTTTCGTATTTGCCTGTCTGCCACTATCCGGCTGCGCAAATTCTGTACTGATATCGTAGCCCTTTCCATCATACGCTTTCATCTTCTTGATATCTGAGATGGAAAGCTTTGCCCCAAGAGTTGTCATCGCCATATGTGGATACTCAAAAGAAAAGCTTTCTTCATTTTTCTTATAGAATACGCTTTCCTCTGTCTGCTGTGCCATGCGCCGAATCTCTTCCACCTGTAGCCGGCTTTGTATCTGCATCGGAAGCATCGCTGTCAGGATTTCCTCCTGATTTAAAATCTCCATCCGAATTGCCCCCTGTACCTTATAAGCATCCGCCAGCTGATTGTACCGCATCATACAGGCAAACAGCTGCTTTGCATAACAGTCCGCATTTTTACGGACATTGTAAGGAAGCAGCATAGCTTCCATATCTGCAACATACGCATATTTCGCAAGCAGGCGGTCCGCTCCGCGCACTGTTCCCGTGAGTATCAGTTTTTCTTTTGCACGCGTCATTGCGACATAAAGAACACGCAGATTCTCCGCCATCATCTCCACATCCTCCAGAGAAGCATAGATGCTTCGGATCGTTGTGTTATGTTTATACCGTCCTGTTGTATACATAGCCATTGCCGCCAAATAATAATCCGGATGCACCTGCACATTGTCCTTTAACTCCATGCGGTTAAACTGTCGTCCCATACCAGCTGCAAACACAACCGGATACTCCAGTCCCTTACTCTTATGGATACTCATAATCCGGACAACATCCGCATCCTCGCTCAGCACGCTTGCCTCGCCCTCATCCTTTTCCATCAGCTTGAGCTTATCCACGTAACGCAGGAAATGGAACAGACCCTTATAATATCCATTTTCAAACTGAACTGCCTTTTGCAATAACATATCCACATTTGATTTGCGGATATCTCCCGCCGGCATCGCTGTCACATACTCATAATATCCGGTCTTTTGTAACAGCACCCAGATCAGGTCTGACACAGACAAGTGCTGTTTTTTTTCTTTCAGCTCATCAATCAAAGAAAGCACACGGCAAAGCTTTGCTCCAAGCACGGTCTCCTCACAGTCTTCCGCATAATACTCACAGATCTCATACAGACAAAGCTTCTCTGATACGGCATTGCGCACAGATGTGCAGATTTCTGCAAGCTCAGACTCATCCAGCCCGCCAATCGGAGACAGCAATACCGCAGATAATGGAATATCCTGTCTGCTGTTATCCACCACCGACAACATCGACATAATCACCTGAATCTCCACTGCCTGAAAATATCCTTTGGATTTTTCCAGATATACCGGAATTCCCTGCGCCATCAACGCATTGTAAAGACTGTCTCCATAATCCTTCAAGCTTCTTGCCAGAATGACAATATCCTTATACTGTACCGGTCTATACCGGTCTAGTTCTTCATCATAGACCTGCATTCCCGTCTTTGCATCCATCATGGCACGAATCCGGTTGGCAATCAGATAACCCTCTAAGGCATCCTTATCCGGGGATCCATATTGCCGGAGTGCATCCTCACTCAGATTGCCAATATCATCCACATCCGCGAGCAAGAGCTCCGTATGATCAGAAACCGAAATACCCTCTGGTGGTTCCGGAAACTGTTTTCCCGGCACGAGTGCCTGCCTGTCATCGTATGTGATTCCACCAAGATCACTTCCCATCAACTGGTAAAAGAAATAATTGATGGATCGAAGCACAACCGCACGGGAGCGGAAATTATGATTGAGTTCTATTTTTATCTCTTTCCCCGTCTCCTGATAACGGTTGTATTTTTTTACAAATATCTCCGGTCGCGCCATACGGAACCGGTAAATACTCTGTTTGACGTCACCAACCATAAACATGTTATAATCGCCACGCGATTTTCCAGACACTGCGGTCAGGATGTCTTCCTGTAAATAATTACTGTCCTGATATTCATCAATGTAAATTTCTTCATACCTGTTGGAAATTGTCTTCCCAATCTCCGTCGGAATCGCGCAGCCATCCGCATCATACCCTGCACACACAAGCTGATATGCCATATGGGAAATATCTGAAAATTCCAGCATCTTCCGCTTCTGCTTTTCTTCCATGAACAACGTCATGAATTCTTCTGTGAGTGACAACAATGGTAACAGATAAGACTTTAACAGCGCCATATCCTCTAATATTTCTGTCTCTGACTGCTTAAACCCATCCAGCTTTTTGCTGTCAAATTCATCCTTATATTCCTTCCGAAGTGCCTTGCAGGCTTCCTGTAATTCCTTATCACCGGTAAACTTCTTTCTTGACAGTGTCGCCCATTTGGTATCAAGGACCTGCTTCATCGCAGCATAACGATCCGCCTGTTCAATCGCCTGAAGCTTCTCTATATCAGATACAATCTGCTCCCGGTATTGTTCCGGTCCATCCGCCTCCCCACATAGCGCAAGGCATCTCTGCGCCAACAGGATGGATGCCGCTGCCTTTTTATGCAGGATATCAAGCATCGCCTGCATCCATGCAGCACGATTCAGATCTTCCGCCGTCTCAATCCGAAGGGCCGCCCGTGCTTCCTCCAGAAATCGGGACGGATCCGGAAAACTCGTAATCTGCTGATAGATTTTGTCAATTACATCCTTCAGATTGTCGTCCCGTTTTCCATCACAGAACAACTCCAGCAAACGTCCAAATTCTGTATCCGGCTGTTCCTGCAGCTGTGCATATTTCGTTTCAAACAATTCTGTCATAACATCATATTTCAACATTTCCAGCATACCCGGATCTCCAATTCCAACGGACGGATCCAGATTCAGAAAACTGAAGTATTCTTTTACAATATTCAGACAGAAACTGTCAATCGTTGTAATATCTGCACTCTGAATTAGCATATTCTGCTTCGCAATATGTTCCGATTCCGGATACTGTTCCTGTGCCTCCTCCAGTTTCTTCAAAAGCTTCTCTTTCATCTGTGCAGCTGCCGCCTTCGTAAATGTCACAACGAGAAAAGAAGTGATATCAACCGGATGCTCTGTATCAATGACCTTCTGATAAATCCGTTCCACGAGCGTGGCAGTCTTTCCGGAACCTGCCGCTGCTGAAACGAGAATTGTCTTGTCTCTCTCTTTAATTACCTGTTCCTGTTTTTCTGTCCACGGCATAGCTTCTGCATCTCCTCCAATAACTGCTCTTTCTCCTTTGCGGTGTGTTTTGTATCATGATAACGGTTGTTTCCGTATTTTTCATCAAACCGGCATACATCCTTATATGCACAATAATCGCAGGCAGTTTTATTTGCCTCCCGCATCGGATTTTTATCGATCACACCATTCTTGATCTGTGCGGCAAGTGCGGAAGCCTTATACTCCGCATACGCAAGCACGGTATCAAATTCCTCTGCGTCTTCACGTCCAAGCCCCTTATAGGTGAGCTGTTTTTTTCTTATCTCCTCTGCCTCTGTCTCATTTTCCGCCTGCACATACGGATCCTGCATATGATAATAATACATACTGTCTGTCAGAATCTTGTATCTGTCTGTCTCCGCCCGGTTTTTGTTCCAATCCTGATCAACCAGTTCCCGCATCACATCCGTATAGATTGCAAGCTGAAGTTCCAGACCTTCATACAGATCGCCAAGGTCAAACTCATGTGCTCCTGATTTATAATCAATCACCCGCAGTGAAATCGTCTGCTCTGACTCATTCACATACAAATCTCCACGATCTACCACACCGACCAGCGTGAGCTTCTCATCACCGACCTTAAGCTTCTTACGGAATGCATACTCAAAATAACATGGCTTATAAGCATCTTCCATCAACGACTGTAATTTCTGTACAGTCCGCTTTCCAATCCGTACCAGACTTTTTCGAAGAACCTCATACTGTCCATGCTCCAACTCCTGCCCGGCATATTCTTTCTCAAAATTTGCATTCACAAATTCTTCTGTCTTTGCATCCCGTTCCTGATCTGACAGCGTTTCCCATTGATTATCCCGCTGATCCCGCACATAACAAAACATCTGCTCCATCGCCCCATGCAGGATCATACCGACATTCCGGTTATCAATCCCATGTATCTGCCGTTCCTCCAGATGCAGTATATACTTCAGGAAAAATGCATATGCACAGTTTGCATACTGCTCCAGCTTTGACACAGACATTGCCATGTCCTGTAACTGAATCAGCTTTGTAACCTGTTTCATAAGCTTCTCTGGAAGGTTCTGGTACTGTATGGCCTGCTGCATCCGTTCCAGCATATCTGCATCTCCATTTTGCATATACAGCTTATATAACTGCAGGGTTTCCGCCTCATGACTATGATTGCCTTCCATCAATTCCCGGATTCCAAGAATCAATACCTCCAGCCCGGACTTTCTCGTCACGATCCGGTTCTCCATCTGTGCCCCCTGCACTTCCTTCTTATCCGGAAATATCCTCCGGATTCGATCCAATATATAAGATGGCCGCATCGTGTCATTCAGTGCACTCATACAAACATATGACAAATGCAGGCTATCCTTTGGCTTCGTCATGTTCTGATACAGATAAAACTGTTCTGTATAGCTGTTTACACGCTCCGTCGGTGCCATATGAATTCCAAATGTCTCCAGGCGTTCCTTCTCCCGGTCATTGATAATCTGACTGCGTTTCGTTCTTTTCGGAATGACACCATCATTCACCCCTACGATAAACAGTGTCCGGATGTCCCCCAGCCGGGTTCTCGTAATATCTCCAACTACAAGCATATCCAACGTCGGCGGCACCATTCCAAGACTGACATCTTTCATGCCAACCGCAAATAATTCTTCGAACTCCTGCACATTGACTACATCCTCAGGCATGATTTCTACCATCTTATCAAAGATCTGGCACACCTTCTCATAAAGTCCGGAATCCTCAAACTGCTCCTCCATCGAAAGTGTATCCATCAACGCATAGATAGCATCGACAAATACAGTTATCTTCTTTCTTCCTCCGGAAACCGCTTTATAAAATGGCTGCAGAATTTCCATAACGACCTTCCGCAAGTCATCCACAGTCTCATCATCGCCATTCTGAAAAGTCTGACTCCAGCTTCGAATTCCCTTTCGCCCCCGCGCCAGGACATAATTCTCCAGTGTTTCAATCTCTGAGGACTCCAATGTTTTTACCACCCCGGATTTTAAAAACGCAAATACACTGTCATAACTGAAATTTTCATCTACCACCCGCAACATATGTGTCAGTGCATCCACGCAAGGATGATTTTTTACCGGCATTGTCATATCTATAAAATATGGAATTTCATACTGTGGCAATATACGCTTTGCAAACTCCGCTGTTTCTTCCAGATTACCACTTACGATCGCGATATCGCGATAGTGGTAACCCTGGTACATCACAAGTGTCCGGATCTGCTCTGCCACTCTGGTTAATTCCTGTGCCGGCGTATCATATGCCGTAATTGTGATTGCCTGCACCTCATCCTGTCCAACATGATATGGATAACGAAATAGATTCTTCTCCAGATGCGCAAGCGGATGTCCACTGTTCCATCGTTTGCAGCCATCCCTCCCTAAAAAAAGCGTTGGTTCCACAACCACCTGTGCCTGTTCCGCAGTTAAAAGCAACCTGTTTATCGTCTGTTTTGTGAGCGCAAACAATTCATGTTCTCCCACATGCTTTTTCTCATAAGCTGCAGCATCAATCGTCAGGACGATTGTTACTTTTTTTGCCCTGCGCAGCAATACCGAAATCAGATTCAACTGGATCGGCGTAAATCCGGTAAATCCATCTAGTACGATTTCACTTCCGGCAATCAGCTGTGATTGTCCCGCCGCCGCAGTTAAAAGCTCTAACATCTGCTCTGCAACGATGAAGGACTGTCCCTTCTTCTCTTCAAATGCATCAAAAATCACAAGCATATCGCGTAGTTTTTTCGCAAGTACACGAGACTCCTCAGAGTCATCCAGCTCCTGCAACGCCTCCCGCAGCCGTTCCCGCGGAACATCATATTGATAAATCTCGGACATCAGCGATTTTGCTTCATCGATAAATCCTGCCTTATCCAGACTTCCGGCATACAAAGCCAGTTCATCCTTATGATCCTGCGCAGCCTTCCGGAGCAGCATAGATTTACCAAAATCCTCCAGCACCTTTTTCGGTTTGATATGCAGTTCATCAAAAACCCGGTATGCCAGACGATTGAATCCGATAACATCAATCTGAAAACTGCCTCCCCGCGGATGCTTCTGCACAAGTTTCCTCTGAATTTCAAGAGAATACTGCTCCGGCACAAGCACGATCACATTTTTCCGCTCATCCTGCATCGTCTTCCATATAATATCATCATAGACATATTCTGATTTGCCAGCCCCGCTTGGACCAAGAATAAACTGTAACGCCATGTACGCCTCCAACTAAAAGATAAGCCGGAAGTTTCTGCTCCCGGCTATTTATCCAATCTTTTTATTCCTGCTTAAACAACTGCGTCTGTACCTGTTCTATATCCGGATACCAAACGCCCTTAATCTTTATGAAGTCAATATTTACTTCCATATATTGTCTCAATACTCCATTAGTATCCTTCATACTTCCACGCAGCCCCAGTTTCAGAGTGACCCCTTCTCTTGCATCTGCTGTCTTACCATGTTCCACCTGAATCTTATCATTAAACTCATCCACCTGTGTACTGTTCCACTCTGTTGCCTTTATAATCTTAATAGACGTATAATTTGTATTATTAACGTAAGGAAGAATATTTTCAACCAAAGCCTTATCAGCTGTTATGTACTCCGGAACTAACGCCTGTAATTTTTCGCTGTCTTTCTCATTTACTGCCGTCTGGAATGCTGTAATAGCCTCTTCATAAGTCTCCGGTCCGCTCGGCTTTAAAACAACCTTTGTTACAAACAGATAAATACCAAATACAATCGCCGCAAATATAACAAACTTGAAAATTGTGCCGAAAACTTTTCCTACGCCGCTTCCGCCGCCTTGCTTTCTGTTTTGCTCCTTGTATTCCTTTACATCTTCTTTTGTAATCTTGACAGGATCTGATCCCCCGATACTGTTTCCGTCATAGATATCACCATAATCATCTGTCGGTGTGTATGCCCTCTGCTGTACAGGCTTCTTTCCGTTCTCACCTTTTAAGCCAAGACTTGTCTTCATCTTTACTACCGGGCGTCCACATTCCGGACAGATTGTCAACCCGTCCTGCACCCTTGCTCCACATGATTCACATACAGCCATACTACTAACCCCTTTCTTCTGTATCATATGTAGTATAGTATATCTCACACAGCCATTTTCTTCAAGTGATTCTTTTCTTATAAAAGGGAAAAACAGTGAAAAAAAAAGGATACAATCTGTATCCTTTTAAAAGCAGTTCGTAGGGGAATCGAACCCCTGTTTTCGCCGTGAGAGGGCGACGTCTTAGCCGCTTGACCAACGAACCATCTTGAAACCTTTGTTACTATAACAAACATATGGATGTTTGTCAACAACTTTTTTTAATTTTTTAAATATTTTTTCAATCATGGCATATTTTCGTAAATAAGCACGACAATATGCCATAATCGTATCTGCTAGTTCCTGCCTTTTTATTTTGACTTCTCCGGACGGTAAAGCACATCCACAAATGAATTGATACTCTGCTCGCAGACCTCTCTCGTTGTCTCCTGCTTCACAAGTATGTAGCGATCGGTATGTCCCTTCATGACATACACCGGATTTCCATCCTTGTCAATACAGTCATACTCTTCTATCAATACCGGAAGCAATTCTCCGGAAAACTGTGCTTCAAATACTGCCTTCTGGTTTGCTGTCAGCTCTAACAGCACATTGCTCCGCTTCTCCTTTATTGCATCACTCACCTGGTGCTCCATTGTCGCCGCAATCGTACCACTACGCTTCGAATATTTAAAGATATGCATCTCATAGAGATTCAATTTCTCCAGATTTGCCACAGTTGTTGCAAATTCCTCCTCTGTCTCGCCCGGAAATCCTACGATTACATCTGTTGCTATCGCCGGACGGTCATATGCCTTACGGATCATCTCGCATTTTTCCATATATTCTTCGATCGTATATTTCCGGTTCATGCGCTTTAACGTCTCATTGCAGGCACTTTGCAATGACAGATGAAAATGTGGACATACCTTGTCAAGCGCTGTAATGCCATCCAGAAATTCCTCTGTGATCACACGCGGCTCCAGCGACCCCATCCGGATCCGCCGGATACCTTCCACTTTGGCAACCGCCTGTAACAACATCAGCAGCGATGCCTCATCTTCATCCTCATAGGAAGACAGGTTGATACCTGTGATCACAACTTCCTGCACGCCCTCTGCTGCCAGTCCTTCCACTTCACGCACAACATCGGCGAGCTTCCGGCTGCGGATTCTGCCACGTGTATACGGGATAATACAATATGTGCAGAAATTATTACAGCCATCCTGTACCTTGACATAGGCACGACAGCGTTCATTCGGCTTTACCAGCGTCATTTCCTCATATTCATTCGTATGATTGATATCGATCACGACTTCATGCATGGAGGTATCCTCATAATATTCACTTAAAATACGTGCAACATCCTTCTTGCAGTTATTTCCGATCAGAATGTCAATACCGAGATCCTTTGCCAATGCCTCCTCAGCTGCCTGCACATAACATCCGGCTGCCACAATCACCGCTTCCGGGTTCTTTTTTTTCGCACGGTGCAGCATCTGTCTCGACTTCCGCTCCGCCATATTCGTGACCGAACACGTATTAACGATATAGATATCTGCAAACTGTGAAAATGGTACAATCTCACATCCGTTTTTCTTCAGTATATCCATCATACTGTCTGACTCGTATTGATTCACTTTGCATCCAAGTGTGCAAACTGCCACTTTTTTATTTAAAATATTCACATACATTTTACGCAAATTTCTCCTGCTGATTCTTGACTTTTATAGTGTAAACTTTTATTATAGTAACATAGATAAAAAAAGTGCGAAAGATATATTTTTGAGATTATTTTTCGCTTTCACAATATACAAGGAGGTTACTATATGTTAAAGGTTAAAATTTCTCTCAACTCTATCGATAAGGTGAAGAGCTTTGTAAACGATATCAGCGGTTTCAATGCTGAGTTTGACTTGGTATCCGGTCGTTATGTTATTGATGCAAAGTCTATCATGGGAATTTTCAGTTTGGATATTTCCAAGCCAATCGACTTAAATGTACATACAGACAAGAATACAGAAGACATCATGGCAGCATTAAAGCCTTATCTTGCTGAGTAATTAATTCACTGAATTCGGTAAACAAAAACCTCCCAGACCGGGAGGTTTTTTTGTCTTATTTTTCTGTCAGATACTGAATCATGCCCGGGCCAAGTGCTTCTGTCGGTCTCTGCATAAATCCATGTTTTTCATAGAAAGGTTCTCTGCCCTTGGCACACATCAGACATAACATCATCGTGCTTCCCTCTTCCCGCAGAGATTCCACATATGCTTTCAGTTTCCGGATAATCTGTGAGCCAATCCCCTGTGCCTGCACCTGAGGAATCACAATCAGATCCTGAACATAACAGACCACGGCGCCATCTCCGACGACACGTCCCATACCGACAACCTGTCCGTTCTCCGTCACTGCTTTAACCTTATACAGACAATTTGCAAGAGCTTGTTCCGCCTGCCTGTCTGTCAGTTTTTTCCATCCAACCTGCTCACGAAGTGACAGATATTCCTCTCGCGAGATTTCATTTTCTATCAGTGTAATCATTGTTTCGTCCTTCTTCTACCGTCATATGAGCCTACATACGCATCGGTATTCCACGTTCGGACAAATATGCTTTCAGATCCATGATCTCAAGCTCTTTGTAATGGAACAGGGATGCTGCAAGTGCTGCATCTGCTTTTCCCTCCGTCAAAGCATCATAGAAATGCTCCTTTGTTCCTGCACCACCGGACGCAATCACCGGAACAGATACATTTTCCGCGATCAGTCTGGTCAGCTCCACATCATAACCTGCCTTTGTACCATCACAATCCATGCTGGTAAGCAGGATTTCACCTGCACCCATCTTGTCCGCCTGCATCGCCCACTCGATCGCATCGAGTCCTGTATCGACACGTCCGCCATTTTTAAATACATTCCAGCCACTTCCATCTTCTCTTCTTCTCGCATCGATTGCAACAACCACGCACTGGCTGCCGAACTTGTCTGCGGCATCACTGATCAGACGTGGTGTATTGATGGCAGATGAATTGATGCTGATCTTGTCCGCACCCTCGCGCAAAATCGCCTTGAAATCATCGACGGTTCGGATACCGCCACCAACAGTAAACGGAATAAACACGGTCTCTGCAACCTTCCGCACCATATCAATCACGATGTTTCTCGAATCCGAAGATGCCGTAATATCCAGAAATACAAGCTCATCTGCCCCTGCCTTATCATAGGCAGCGCCAACCGCAACCGGATCACCTGCGTCTTTTAAATTTACAAAATTGATACCCTTTACAACCCTGCCATTGTTGACATCCAGACAAGGAATAATTCTCTTTGTATGCATACTCTCTTCCTCCCTCGTCTCTTATAAGTGTATAAAGTTATCCAATATTTTAAGTCCTACCGTTGAACTCTTCTCCGGATGGAACTGACACGCAAACACATTTCCTTTTTCCACAGAAGCGTGAATATCCACAGAATAGTGTGTCCGCGCTGCTACATCTGCTTCATCCCTCGATTTCAGGTAATATGAATGCACAAAATATACATATGGCTGTTTCTCCACGCCGGCAAATAATTTCGCACCCGGTGTAATATCCAAAGAATTCCATCCAATCTGTGGCACCTTCAGATCCGGTGCATCCGGAATCCGGAGAATCTCGCCATCCAGGATTCCAAGCCCGGTTGCCCCAGGACTTTCCTCGCTTGTCTTATACAGAAGCTGCAAGCCGAGACAGATTCCAAGGAATGGTGTCCCCGCATCTACCACATCGTAAATGACCTGATCCAGCTTGTACTCCCGCAACTTACCCATCGCATCACCAAAGCTTCCCACGCCCGGCAGGATCACCTTGTCACACGACAAAATCAGATCCTTGTCCCGCGTGATCACGGCTTCTTCGCCCAGATAATGCACTGCCTTTTCTACACTTTTAATGTTGCCTGCATCGTAATCTAAAATTGCTATCATTGTCTCATCCTCTGTCACATTCATACAGTCAATAGTTGCATTTATTACTTTCCCTGCGCATCCGTCGGCGTCTCTGTCTCCGCTGCTTTTGCGCCAAGCTCCGACAAGGTTTTGGTATACTCCTGTCCTTCCATCGCTAAGATCTGATATGCCGTATCCTCTGTGATACCATACGTGTTCCACAGTGCATTTATAATCTTATCCCGGCAGGAATCAATATCCTTCACGATATCAAGCTCTACCGCCTCATCGTAATGCTCATCATATTTCTCTATGCCACGAAGCAGCGCATCGAGTGCCTTGTCCGACCTGCCAAGCTTCATGTTGTTCTCATAGGACTCGTAGAGCCGTTCCACATACATGACAGTATAGATACGATCTTTCAGATCCTGATCCTTTTCCTTTACATCCACACCAGATACTTCGTCATATGCCAGACGATATCGCTGCCGTTCGAAATAATTCGTCGCTTTCTTGATTACTTGCGAATAATTAAATTGGTTCGTACCAAGTACAACACCGGCTGCTAGCGCAAAAAACAGCACAAATACGACAATGACGGTCGGTGTCGAAACCTTTTTCTGATCTTTTTCCGCTTCGAGCTCCGCCGCATAAGCTTCATCTTTTTGTCGTTTTTTGTCGGCTTTTTCCTTCTGCTTTGCTTTATCCTTCGCCTGCTTCGCGGTAAGCATCTCCTGTCTGGCTGCATCTTTTTCCTCTTTTTTTGCTTCCCGTTCTGCCTGTTTTTTCTTCTTTTCTGCTTCCTTCTTCGCTTTCTTCTCCTTGAATAAAGCTTCCTCTTCTATATCATCCTCATCCGGCTCACCAAAAAGAATCTCGGAAATCGTTTTCTTCTTGTGGTCTGTCTCATCTGCATCCATCTCCGTTTTTTTCTTCTTTTCTGCCTTTTTTCTTGGCTGCTTGCTCTTTTTTGCCGTTTTCTCCGGTTTTTCACCGATATCCTCGATATCTGCCAGATCCCCGCTCAACAGGCTCTCTGCCATAGATGACTGCAACAACGCATCCAGGCTGTCCTCATCCGCTGTGTATGGGTTCTTTTCTTTCTCTGATTTCTCTGATTGCTCCGGTTGTTCCGGCATTCCCATATCCATCGAACCAAATAACGCATCATCAAACACGCCCTCCGGCAGTGCAGTATCCTCCTGCATCTGCAAATCTGCTTCACCAAAGACATCTGTATTGTCCATTGGTTCTGCCGGTTCTTCTTTTTGTGGCTCTGGCTTCACACTCTCCTGATTTGCTTTCTCAATCAGTGCATCCAGATTCATATCCTCCGGCTCTTTCACCTGTGGTTTCTTCTTGATAACCGGATTGGCACCCGCATCCAGGTTCGTGATATCGACATCATCAAAGTCAATATCATCAAAGTCCAGATCCCCCAGATCCATGCCATCCAGATGATCAAGTTCATCCAGAGAAATGTCGTCCATATCATCTGCATCGACATCCACGCCGGAATCTATATCGATATTCTCATTCAATTCTCCGTCCATGGCTGATAATTCATCCAACAGACTATCCAGATTATTCTCGTCCAAAATATTCCTCCATGTATATCACAAATTCCACAGATAAAAGTATCATATCACATTCATTTCTCCAACACAAGTAAAACCAATGCATACAAACACGCAAAAAGGCACCATACAACTGCTGTATGGTGCCTGCGCTTTTTATTCCCAATCATCAAAATCCTCATAATCATCATATGCGCCATTTGCATAGTTTTTCGTATAATTGATGTTGCTGGAACGCTTCTGCTTTGGCTGCGGACGACTGGATTCCCGTTTTTTATTGTTCTGCTTCTTTTTTACTGATTTCTGTTCCTTCTCTAAGCGCATCTGGACTTTATTCTTGTCCGGAATTGCCATCGTCGGTTTATTCTCCTTTGGACGGGATGGTTTACTTCTTCTGCCTCTGTCTTCCTCATCCTCATCCTTTTTCGGAAACTTAGGAGCACCTCCGTAGTTTCGGTTTGGACGCTCATTTCTCGGTGGTCTGTCTCCATATGGTCTGTCACCGTATGATTTCTCTCCATAAGATGATCGGTTTCCATTTCCACGCGGTGGTCTGTCTCCACCTGTTTTCCGGTCACCCCTCGGTGCACCAGAACGATCCGACTTCTGGAATCTTGTTCCTCCACCTGGTCGTTTCTCCCGATCAAAATATTTTCCTTGTCCTCTGTTCATGCTGGAACCACCTTCTCTTGTTCCTTCCGTTGCCACGTCTTTATCTCCTTTCGTAACTTTGCATGGATTTTATTTTTTAGCTTGCATGCATTTTATACTCAATTCTAAGCTTGTCCGCGATGAGGGCAATGAATTCGGAATTTGTAGGCTTTCCTTTTCCTGCACTTACCGTATAACCAAACATGTCCTCGATTACTTCGATCTTACCTCTTCCCCATGCCACTTCTATTGCATGGCGGATCGCACGCTCCACACTGCTGGACGTTGTCTTGTACTTTTTGGCTATACTTGGATATAACAGCTTCGTTATATAATTGAGCATATTCATATCATTGACTGCCATCATAATACCTTCCCGTATGTACTGGTATCCTTTGATGTGCGCCGGAATTCCGATTTCCCGGATGATCTCTGTCACATCATTCTCCATGGAATGCATACCATAATCATACACATTATCTGCTGGCAGTTTGGTATCCTCTTCTTCGCTTCCTTCCATCGGCTCCCCAACCTTTGCAAGGTCTGCAATCTGAATAATTCTCTTCGCCAGTACTTTCGGATTACAAGGCTTCATCATATAATAATCAGCACCTAAATTAAATGCCATATTAATGATCCGGCTCGATCCCACCGTTGATAAGAAAATAATCTTTAAATCAACAAGTGATGCATTCTCCCGCAACTGTTCCAATACCTCCAGCCCATCTACGTTGGTAATGAAAACATCCATCAACAATACATCCGGCTGCGTCTGCAGCACCTGATCATAAACCTCGTTGCCATCCGCTGTACAGCAAACAATCTCGAATCTTTCCCCATTATAGGCTTCTAACTGCCGTCCCAGCATCTCATAGCCGGCATCCGCAATCATCACCCTGATTCTCTCCGTATTCATATTATCCTCCCCTTCTTGGAACCAACCTCCTATCAATCTAAATTAACCATAGGAAGATGATATAATTTCAAAATACCATTGTCAAGCGCATTTCCACAGAAATTTTCTTTTTGTGGATAATTTTGTCTAAGCGCTTTTCATCTTCGATTCGAGTCGTATTTTGTCGGCAATCAATGCTATAAATTCCGAATTCGTCGGTTTCAGCTTCCCCTGCTGTAACGTATATCCAAACAATTCGTGCATTGTGTCCGAGTTTCCTCTGCTCCATGCTACCTCGATTGCATGCCGGATTGCCCGTTCCACCCGCGATGGTGTCGTTGCATATGCCTTCGCAATTGACGGATACAACTGTTTTGTAATGGAATCGAGGATGTCCATATCCTGCACTGCCATCAGAATGGAACTTCGCAGATACTGGTATCCTTTGATATGTGCCGGTACTCCTACCTCGTGGATGATCTCTGTTACTTTGACCTCCAGTTTCGTCTGAAGCTCCTCCCCTGCATCCTCCGCCTGGCATACACTCATTCCCGTCTGCTTGCAGCGGGCAAGTGTCAGGATTTCTTTCTCCAGATCCGGATCATTACATTCTTCATCAATAAACCGGACAAAAATATGATCTACATTCTCCCGGCATGTATTTTGTGCAAATCGAATCTGGCTCGCATTCCCCTGCAACAGGAATCGGTATCCACGGTTTCCCCAGCCGTTCACTTCCTCCATCACTGCCAGTCCATCCAGATTCGGCAACAGAAAATCCAGCAATATGACATTCGGATTTTGTGTGCGGATTGCCGAAACTGCGTTTCCGCCGTCTGAAATAATATCACACACGCAAATATCCTTATTCCTTGCAAGCTGCTGTCTTAATTCCGTCGCTGCCTTCGTATCATGTTTTATGATAAGCACTTTTGTCTTCATAAAACTATCCCCCTCTAATCTTGATATCAAAGATATTATAGTTTCATTATTTTGCGAGGGCAATACATAATAAAACGCAAGTTGCGACAGTAAATATTGACAGCATTTTCGGTCAAATTTTCCCATTTTTTACTGCATCATTTCTTCGATGAAAATGCCGTAGCCGCGTGTCGAATCATTAACAAATACATGCGTCACTGCCCCGATCAGCCTGCCATCCTGCAGGATTGGCGTACCACTCATCCCCTGCACGATCCCCCCTGTCAGAGCCAGCAATGTTGAATCCGTTACCTTAAATTCCATACATCTTCCATTCTCATTTCCGGAATCTACCGACACAATTTCGACCTCGTACTGTTTCGACTCTCCTGATACGGATGATAACAGATACGCTTTTCCGACATGAACCTCCTCCTTGCGTCCGATTGCCACCTGCACATCCTGTATATGCGTCTTTTGCTGTCGTTTTGTCAGATAGCCATGGATCCCATAAGCGCTGTTTTCCTCCACTCGCCCGATCACATACCGTCCGGTATAATTGATAATTCCTTCCAGTCTGCCCGGTTTATCTGTCTCCGGTTTTTTGATCCGCACAATTGTCGTTTCATACACCGCACCATCCGACACCTGAAACATAATTCCGGTATCGTTATCATTGATGCTATGTCCAAGTGCCGCAAACCGTGTACCATCCGTATATGTGATTGTTCCAATACCTGAAATATCATCTTTTACCCAAAGTCCGATCGCATATCCACCATCCTTTTTCCTGACCGGTGTGACTCGAACCGTCCGATAATCATTTTCCCGACAGACACGCAGAAGCATTTCCCGTCCTCCGCTTTGTTGCACGAGCTCCATCATAGATTTTTTATCCCCCACACTCTGCCCATTGATGCGCATCACATAATCTCCGGGCGCCAGAAGATTTTCACAAGGCGTGCATGTATTTCCATCTTCATCCGTAACAGCATTTACCCCGATCACCATAACGCCCTTTGTTTTCACATAAATTCCCACAGGTTCTCCCGACGGACTGACCATACACTCTGTCTCTCCCTCATTGGATACGACCGGCAGGGAATCTGTCTGTTCTGCCGTTGTTGCAGACTCCTGTTTTGCAAACAGATATTCACGGTTATGATATCCAAGGATACCAAGCACCACCAACAGACATGCAACTAAAAATATTCGATACCTTCTCACATCGTTTCCTCCTCTCCTGATTTCATTTCTTTATTTCAAATCACTTTATTTCTTATAATTTTTGATATAAAAAAGAGTACATAGATTCCACCATGTACTCTTAGTATCGAATATTTCAATGTATGTAATTCAGTTTATTTTTGCCTGTTCTGCCAATCCTTTCATTTCAGTAACCGTATGAATGGTTGTCTCTGTAATCTTTGCGCCACCGATGAGTCTTGCAAGTTCTTCGATTTCTTCCTCCTTGGAAAGAAGCCGGATACTGGAAATCGTTTTCTCATTTTCCACATTTTTTTCAATCAGATAATGTGCGTCTGCCATCGCCGCAATCTGCGGAAGATGTGTGATACAGATGACCTGATGATGCCTTGATAAAATCGACATCTTCTCTGCTACCTTTTGTGCCGTTCTGCCGCTGATACCAACATCGATCTCATCAAACACAAGCGTTGGTGTATCATCCTGGTTCGCAAGACAGGATTTCATCGCCAGCATGATTCGCGACAGTTCACCGCCGGATGCCACCTCATGCAATGGCCGCATCGCTTCTCCGACATTCGTGGAAATATAAAAGCATGCATCATCATAACCATTTGCAGAATAGTTTGGGGATGTCTCAAAACGCATCTCAAATCGAACCATGTTGAAATTCATATCCTCCAACGATTCACGTATCTTCTTACAGAGCTTCTCAGACAAGGCTCGTCTATGTTCAGATAATTCCCGGCAGCTTGCTTCCAGCTTTGCTCTCTGCCTCTGCCACTGCACTTCTACTTCCTGCATATGTGCCTCATAGCCAGAAAGTGCTTCGTATTCCTTTTCAAATGACGCAAGGCTCTCGATAATTGCAGAAATGGTATTTCCGTATTTTGCCTTTAAGGAATTAATCTGATCCAGCCGGCTTTCCATCTCATGAAACTGACCTTCGTCAAACTCCATGTCCTTCATATATTCACTGATCTCGCGGTTGAAATCAGATAGCAGCCCATCTGCATCCTCCAATATGCCGGAAGCATCGATAAGCTCCTCATCCAGCTCTGTGAGTCTGCGCATATCTTTAATTGCGCGTCCAAGCTGTTCCGCCGCCGATGCTGCTCCGTATCCGGTCAGTGCATAGATGTCATTCGCATATTGCAGGATTTCCTTTGCATTAACTGCCTTTTTATACTGTCGCTCCAGCTGGACATCCTCACCATCAACCAGCTTCGCATCCTTAATTTCCTTTATCTGATATTGCAGGAAATCCATCCGCTTATTCTTCTCAGCCTCATCCATGTTGCCTTTTTTCTTTTCTGCTTCGAGTTCCCGGTAGATATGATAATCTTCCTGCACCTGTTTTTTCAGCTTCTGAATGTCCTCACCACCAAAGCGGTCTAATATCTCCAGATGCTTTGCCGGTTTTAACAGTGTCTGCTGTTCATGCTGTGCATGCAGATCGATCAACAACGATGCAATCTCTTTCAAACGGGTGATTGTGACGGTTGTATCATTGACACGGTTTACAGTTCTTCCATTCGGCGATAGCCGTCTGGATATCAACAGTGTACCGTCCTCATCCGGTGTTACCTCCAGCTTTTCAAGCGCTTCCACAATTGCAGGCTGTTCTACTGAAAAAACAAGTTCTACAAGCCCATCCTTCGCATCATCCCGCAACAATTCCTTTGGAAATTTACCTCCCAGACAGATCCCCAGAGAACCGATAATAATAGACTTACCGGCACCTGTCTCTCCGGTCAGGATATTCAGCTGATCATGAAAATCTATATCAATTTCCTCAATCAGTGCTATATTTTTTATGTGCATTGTCAACAACATTTTTTTATCTCTCCAATTATATGTTCTGCCTGCTGCCCATCCCGGATTGCCAGAAACAATGTGTCATCCCCTGCAATACAGCCCATGATGCCTTCGATTTGAAGATTGTCGATTGCAGCTCCTACAGCCATCGCCATACCTGACACAGTTTTCACTACAATAATATTCTGTGCCGCCTCAATCGAAAGAATGCAGGAGGTCATCACATGCTGATACGATGCATGCGTTCCAATATCCGGCTCCAGACTTGCAGCATATCTATGTTTTCCGCTTCCATAAGAAACCTTTTCCAGTTTCAGTTCCCGTATATCTCTGGACACGGTTGCCTGTGTTGTCTCAAATCCAAGTGCCTGTAATCGTCTGGTAAGCTCTTCCTGCGTATCAATCTCATATTCTGATATCAATTCCAGCAATGCCTGCTGGCGTTTCTGCTTACTCATGTTAAGCGCCTCCTATTTTTTCCCGAAGTACACTGTAAAAACTGACATCATACATTTTTATTAACTGAATCTCCCGTTCTGAGCAGGTCACTTCCACGCTCTCACCGGCAGATAGTTCAACATTGTCAGCTCCATCAAAGGAAACGATTGCCTCCGTCTCCTGTGTTCTCCGCTTCTTGACAACCTCAATCCGTATACGGTCAGCACTGTCAAACACGACGCTCTTGGAGGTAAGCGAATGCGGCGAGATTGGTGTCACAACAACTGCCTTGGATTTTGGGCTGATGATCGGTCCACCGGCAGACAAGTTATATCCGGTCGAACCAGTCGGCGTCGCAACGATAACACCATCTGCTTCATATGTGTCTAACAATTGCTCATTGACATAGATATTCAGTCCGATGATACGGGAAAATCCCGCACGAGTGATCACCACATCGTTCAGGCAGGAAAACGAAGTATCTCCTGTACGTCCTTCAATCATCATCCGTTTCTCTATGCTGTAATCGTCCGCCAGAAGACGGTCGATTGCCTTATAGGCGTTTGACTCTTCCACTTCGGTCAGAAAACCGAGTGTTCCCAGATTCACGCCCAGTAAAGGAACCTGATAAGTTCCAATGCTATGTGCTGCACGAAGCATGGTTCCATCTCCGCCAAGCACAATCACAGCCTCTACATCTTCCAAATATTCCGGCTTGATCGTAGTTCCATTATAATGCTGCTGCATATCACTTACGACCACCGCCTTCGCCCCTTTTTCATTGATATAGGCAACGATATCCTGGGAAAGTTTTAAATTGATATCTTTGTCAGTATTTGCGACTATTAAAAACTTATTCATTGCCCTGTTCCTTATCTAACGTATCATGGGAAGCTGTAACAACTGCTTTTATATCAATGGATGAAGCATCCACGATTTCCTGATCTTCCTTATTTTTTGATAAAAATAATAAATACTCAATGTTTCCCTCCGGTCCTTTCACCGGAGAAAAATCCAATGCCAATGGGTAAAAATCGATGGATGCTGCATAATCCATTACCATGCGGATTACCTCTTCGTGCACAGCCCGGTCACGCACAACCCCTTTTTTCCCAACTTTTTCTCTGCCCGCTTCAAACTGCGGCTTGATCAGACAGACTACCTGTCCATCCTCCGTCAGCAGATTCTTCACCGGAAGCAATACTTTGGTCAGGGAAATAAACGACACATCAATCGAAGAAAATGCTGCCGGTTCATCAATATCCTCCGGTACGACATAACGGATATTCGTCTTTTCCATACAGACTACCCGCTCGTCATTCCGAAGCTTCCACGCAAGCTGTCCATGTCCGACATCGATGGCATACACCTTGACTGCTCCATTTTGCAGCATACAGTCTGTAAATCCACCGGTCGAAGAGCCAACATCCATGCAGACCTTTCCATTCAATGTGATTGGGAATTTCTGCATTGCCTTTTCCAGCTTCAGACCACCGCGGCTCACATATGGCAGGGTTTTCCCCTTCACCTCAATTACCGCATTCTCCGGAAACGTCGTTCCGGCCTTATCCTCTTTGTTGCCATCCACATATACAATTCCAGCCATGATGATTGCCTTCGCCTTTTCCCTTGACGGTGCCAGTCCTTTTTCTACCAGCAATACATCCAGACGTTGTTTCTTCTGCTTTTCCATCTTTTTTCCTCTATCATTTACTCTTACAAATGCTTTTGATATTGCTCTGCTACCTGCTTCGCCAGATGTCCGGCATCAATCTGCATATGACTCCGAAGCTCCGCAATCGTGCCCTGTGGCACACTCGGAACCGGAATCGCACCACTGATAAATGCATACTGCTCCGGACAGTTTTTCTCCGCCAGATACGCATGCAGCTTCTCGCCATAGCCTCCCTGCACAATCGTATCCTCCAATGTTACAAACACGGTATGTGTCTTCATCAGCCGATCCAGAAGCTCTGTATCAAGCATCGATTGAAACCGCACATTTACCAGCGTCACAGGAAGCTGCATTGTCTGTAATTGTTCTACCAGCCTGTCTGCTTCCTCCATCATATGTCCACAGGAAAGCACTGCCACACCGGAAGCCTCCTGTATCACTTCGCTTTTTCCATAGACGATTGGTGTCTGTACATCTGCATGTCCCTTGTATGCACTGCCTCTCGGATAACGGATTGCAATCGGTTCATCATAAGCATAGGCATAATCAAGCATCGCCTCTAACTCATACCGGTTCTTCGGAGCCAGCACCGTCATATGTGGCATATGAGACAGATACGCCAGATCGTAGATACCCTGATGCGTCTCTCCATCCTGTCCGACCAGCCCCGCGCGGTCAATTGCAAAAATCACATGCAGCTTCTGTAAGCATACATCATGCAGGATCTGATCATATGAACGTTGCAGGAATGAAGAATAGATTGCCACAACCGGAACCATGCCTGCCGCCGCCATCCCCGCCGCAAATGTCACTGCATGCTGTTCTGCAATTCCCACATCAAAGAACCGTGCCGGATATGCTTCCTCAAACCGGGACAATCCGGTTCCCTGTGCCATCGCGGCTGTTATCGCCACAAGGTCCTCATGCGTCTCTCCAAGCTTCACCATTTTTTTTGCAAAAATATCGGTATAACAGCTCGTTTTCTTCGTAGCAAGTACCTTACCTGTCAACTGGTCAAATGGTGCAATTCCATGAAAATAATCCGGATGCCGTTCGGCATGTCCATAGCCTTTTCCTTTTTTTGTTTTTACGTGTATAATAATTGGTTTATCCAGGCGAAACGCATGCTGAAAGGTCGTAATCATCTGATTGATATCATGTCCGTCAATCGGACCAACATACGTAATTCCAAGCTCCTCGAAAAACATCCCCGGTACAAAAAACTGCTTGATATTATCTTTTGACCGTTTCAAAACTTTTGCAATCTTCTTTCCTGCCTTTGATCCCATCAGACTGCTTTCGACACCGGTTTTCAACTCATTATATGCATTTCCAAGTCGGATTTCATTCAGATATTTGGATAATCCTCCGACATTTTTACCTATGGACATGTTGTTATCATTGATAACAACGACACACCCGGTTTTAAGCTGAGCGAGTCCATTTAATGCTTCATACGCCATTCCACCGGTCAGGGATCCATCCCCAATAACAACAGCGACCTTTTCGTCGCCGCCTCTCAAATCTCTGGCAACCGCATATCCCATCGCCGCAGAAATACCCGTAGAACTGTGTCCGGTATCAAATGCATCGCACGGGCTTTCGTTTCGTTTTGGAAATCCACTCAACCCGTCATACTGGCGTAGTGTTTCAAAGGCATCTTTCCTGCCAGTCAGAATCTTATGCGTATAAGACTGATGCCCCACATCAAAGATCAGCTTATCCTCCGGGAAATTCATCACTGCATGCAACGCCATTGTAAGCTCCACTGTACCAAGGTTTGAAGCCAGATGTCCGCCATGTTCACTTACCTTTTCAATCAGGAATTCCCGGATTTCTGCTGCCAGTGCCGGATAATCCTGCTTATCTATCTGTTTAATATCATTTTCTTTTGTTATCTTCTCTAACATCTGCATTGCCTTACCCTGTCTTATATAACAGCGTACACAATCCGGTTAATGGTCTCGGTTGATCAGGCTTTTTACAAGCTCCATCAGATCCGCCTTTGCTCCCTCGTCGAATACGCTTATATTCTCCAATATGCGAACTGCCTTTTCAGACATATCCGCCACATACTGCTTTGCTGCATCCATGCCATGCAATGTCACATATGTAATCTTATGATTCTTATCATCCGAATGAAGTGGTTTTCCAAGCACCTGTTCATCCCCGGTCAAATCCAGAATATCATCCTGTACCTGAAATGCGAGTCCCACTGCATAGGCAGCCTCCTCCAGCTGTGCAACCACAGCTTCTTCCGCACCCGCAAGATATGCACCACACATACATGCCGCCGCGATCAGAGCGCCTGTTTTATTCTCATAGATGAACGCCAGCTGATCTTCATCCATCAGCTGCCCTGCTCGTTCCACGTCGAGCACCTGACCACCGACCATGCCATAGATACCAGCCTTTTTTGCAAGCACAGCAAATGCCTTCTCCACATTGGCATCCCCCGGCTTCACTGAAAATCCCTGACAAGCTGTCTCAAAAGCAAAATTGAGCAACGCATCTCCGGCTAAAATTGCCATATCCTCTCCAAACCTGACATGCACAGTCGGAAGTCCTCTTCGCAGTGCATCGTTATCCATCGCCGGAAGATCGTCATGTACAAGAGAGTATGTATGAATCATCTCCATCGCCGCCATAAATGGACGCACAAGCGTCTCCTGCGGCTCTTTGGCAAACATTTCATAACATAAACGGAGCATCATCGGGCGCAGGCGCTTTCCTCCTGCCCTGACTGCGTAATTCATCGCAGCAAGCACCGTCTTTTGATGTCCCTCCTCCGCTGGCATATACGGTTCTATCATCTCTTCGATTGCTTTGGCATTATACTTCATCTAATATCCTGATCTCCTTTTCCACGCCAGCCAGTTCTTCCTTACAGGCATTTGCAAGCTGTACACCTTCTGTATAAAGCATCATAGAATCCTTCAGATTTGTATCCGGATTTTCCAGAAGCTTGTTGATCTCTTCCAATCTGGCAAATGCTTCCTCTATGTTCAGTTCTTTCTTTTTCTCTGCCATGTTGTTTTATTCTCCTTACACACCTTTTATATCTGTCTCCACAGAAACGACAGTTGCATGGATTCTGCCATCGTGCAGGGTAATATCCAATGGATCCCCTGCCTGCGTCTGCCCTGCATCCATCACAGGTTTTCCTTCCGATTCAAGATACCCAAATCCACCCACCAGCTTCGCCGTCGGTGCATTTCCATGCAGACGCGTCAACTGCAAATGAAGCCTGTGTTCATATTCCCTGTAGCGGAGCGTAATCCCGCGGTTCAAATTTATTCGGTACTGCGCAAGCTTTTCCTGATTTTTTTCAAGCTTTGCTCTTGGATTTAACGCTGCCATCTGCTGCATATACATCTGCAGCTTTGTCTCTTTTTCCTGCAGACGCCCCTGCATACGAAGCCGCAGTTCCCGCGCACTGGCTTCAAGCCGTGTCTGGTATAAATTCTTTTTATTCGTCACGTGATAATTCATCGTCCGCATATGCAGATGAAGCGTTCGTAAAATATCATCAACCAGTGGCACAGCTGCCGTCGCCGCTGCCGTCGGTGTCTCTACTCGCAGATCTGCTGCATCATCTGCCAGTGACGTATCGCCCTCATGTCCGGTTCCGGATATAATTGGAGTTTTCGCCTCATAAATTGCACGGACAACTGCCTCATCGTCAAAGACCTCCAGATCTTCTCTTGATCCGCCACCCCGTCCGATGATGATCGTATCCACGCCCATCGCATCAAGTCTTCGGATTCCGCGCACAATCAGTTCCCGCGCATTTTCCCCCTGTGCTCTGGCATCACAGACAACCATCTGTACATATGGATTACGCTTATGTGATACACTCATAATATCCTTGAATGCATTCGTGCCAATTGATATTACCACCCCAACCTTCCGCGGATACTTCGGAATCGGCTTTTTGATTGCCGTGTCAAAGATACCTTCCTGTCCAAGCTTCTTTTTTAACTCTGCATATGCATCGCCATGCCAGCCGCGTTCTTCTCTCTTTTGCACTGAGACCGCATTGACACTATATTCACTCTTGACATCGTAAATAGAACAGCTTCCCCTTACGATCAGAATATCACCCTGATTAATGGCTGGAAGCTTCAGTTTCTCCACAATGCTTCTCCACACATTCACCTTGATAATTCCTTTATAAGATGCTGTCTCATTCTGTCCTTCCGGTGTCGTACAGTCTTTGAGTGTGATATACAAATGCCCCGTCGGTCCCTTGCTAAAACTTGATACCTCACCTTCCAGACAGATATTCTTTAACAGGTAATCCTGTTTAATAATATTGCCTATATAAGTATTTACTTCACAGACAGAAAGAATTTTCTTTCCATTTTCTACTCTCATGGTTCCTCAACCTTTGCCAGTACCGCATTGATAAATCCGCTTGCATCCGGATTACAATATTTCTTTGCCAGTTCCACCGCCTCATTGATTGCTACGCGGAATGGTACTTCCTCGTCATAAAGCATCTCATAAAGAGCCAGACGCAAGATAGCAAGCTCCGGCTTTCCAAGTCTTCCAATCTGCCAGCCATCAGAAATTTCACTGATTTTCGCGTCCAGTGCCGGAAGCATGGAAAGTATCTTATGCGCCTTATCTGCAATATAGGCAAGGTCATCCTCTTTTACCTTTCCCATTTCCGTTATCGCAACATCCTCCGGATCCTCCTCCGGTTCTTCAATCCTGCTGATTGAGTAACGGATCTGTTCTTCCATTTCTTCCTGATTGTTGAATTCTGCTTTAAACACGATCAGAAAAATATTTTCTCGTATGCTTCGTCTTGTCATAATTAACCGCCTTATTCTTTATTCATCTTAATACCGGATACCACTACATTAACAACGCGGACATGCAGTCCTGTCATATTCTCGATAGCCTGCTTTACCTTCTCCTGTACACCCTCTGAAACCTTCTTGATGCTTGTACCATATTCCACTTCCAGCGAAACGTCTACAACTACATTTCCATCTGTGATCTCTACCTTTACGCCATTTGCAAGGTTCTTCTTTCCAAGCTTTGCAACAAGCTCCTTTGAGATATTTCCAGTCAGTTTGGAAACGCCTTCCACCTCGATTGTAGCGATTCCTGCGATGGATGCCACCACACCATCCGCAATGCTGATCTTTCCGATTTTTTCTTCTTCATTTATCATATCGCTCATAATTGCCTCCTTGTCTGCTTCCTCTTTGTTTTATTTCATTGCATATGTAAAATATTATACCCAATTTATGTATATTATGCAACTAAAAAGCCTTGCATCTGTGCAAGGCTTTCTGCTGATTTCTACATTTTTACTACTGTGCCAGAGTAATAACAATGGCGTCCACCGTACATCCGGTTTTTCTCGTCACAACATCCTCAACCTGTGCACGTTTTTCATCCGGCAGATCCGTACAGTTCAAGATGACATCTACACCGGAATCCCCAATCGACACGATTGCTTCTCCAAAACCTTTCGCAGCCAGAATTGATTCCGCCTCCTGTTCTTTTTCTGCATCCTCTGTCAGTTTTACATACGCATCGGTTGCTTCCTGCACCGCCTGTGCATCCATGCCATCCCCGTTGATGATCTCCAGCAGTGTCTCCTTGTTCTGGCTTCGGCTCTGTTCCCGGTTTAATTTGATCGACACAAAGTTATTTGCCGCATTTGCCGAGGTCAGCACCGCTTCCCCGATCTTTTCTTCCTCCGAATTCAGCTCAATATACTCATCCTCCGGAAGTTCTGATACAGTCAGCTCTCCGGATACGATCTCCGCCGGTTTTGCATCCGTGACTGTCTGTTCCTCTGCAAAGGCGGATTCTGTCGGTTCCAGTTCGCCCGGTGCTAAATCCAGTTTATTACCGGAAAAATTTATGTAGCCTGCCACACCAAGCAGTACTGTGAGTGCCCCAATAATAATCTGGTTTCGTTTCATGGTTTTTTTCTTCATAAAAACCTCCTTATTTTTTTACCAGAACCGCCACCTTATGTGCCGGCAGATCAAAAAGCGCGCATACCGCCAAGGTAATATCTGCTATCGTGGTACCTGTGACCGCTTCCTTTTTAATCGTGATCAACACGCCCGTGATCGACTCTTTGCCTCCTGAGCCATAATACGTCTGTGTACGATCCCCTGCATAGATCAAAACATCAACCATGTCCGCACCATAGGTATCCGCAAGCAGTGTCCGCAGACGTTCCTCATACGAAACGGTTGTATCCTCCGATGCTACAGATCCACCCGTTGCTGTCCCTGCTGCCTTCTGCGGCATCGCAATCACAAGCAGCAATATACCGCATAACACAACCAGTATTACCTTGTTCCATTTTTCATTTTTCTTAAATTTCCACTCCATATTCTCACCGTCTTACTACATATATACGAGCATCCTCCAGATTATAGACATCCGAAATGTATTTTTTTATTTCTTTTTCCATTTCCGCTGTTGCCCTTGCCTCGCTTATATAAATCGTGCATTGCAACAGCGTTCCATCGGTATCTGTTATGATTGCAACATCCTCGACCGGATAATCTCCCAATTCTTCTTTCAAGCCATCCCGGATACCCATACCATAATAATCCGTGATACTTCCTCCGACTCCCGCTATGGACTCCTGTTTTTCCACATGCTCAATCTCATACAGAAGCTCCTGCAGATCCCCGCTTCCGAACTCGAAAAGGAATTTTATCGGACTTGCAAGCAACACGATCACAACAAGCCCGATGAAATACCGGATATATTGCTTATATTGATTCGACGGCGCCATATGCGTCACAATCGTTGCAAGCAGCAGATAAAAAATCAGGCTTTTCATCCAGCCAAACAGCATAGCTACCCTCCTGTTCCGTTCGTTGCCCCCGACATGATTGCGAGGGTTATGATAAATAAGACAAGTGCACTTGCCAGTGCCTGCATCAGCATCCCGATTCCATTTGCAAGCGCTGTCGTGCCATCCACATATCTCCTGTCTCCCATCGGCTGGATCAGTGCCGTTGTAATCCTGACCGTAAACATTAATAAAAAAAGCTTGATGACCGGGATCACGCAGACCCCCGACAAAATCAGGATTCCAGCGATACCAATACTGTTTTTTATGATCATGCCACAGGCAAGATATGTGCCGGCAAGAACCGAAACCACGCTGCCCGGAATTGCTGTCAGGGCACGGTTCACCGCTGTTTTCCCGATTCTGTCCATCTGCGGCTCCAACAAGCCCTTGATTACATTCAGTCCGATCACAACCACGATAATTGACCGCAGGATCCATTTGATCAGGCTCTGCACAAGCTCACACAGTTTTGAGAAGCTGTCCTCTTTTTGCAGGTTATTCACAAGTGCCACGATCACATAGAATTCAATCAGTGGCAGCACAAGCCGGATGATCACCGCCTGTATGAGCCAGATTCCGACCAGAACCAGATTGTACGTACCTCCCGCAGTCGCTGCATGTCCGACAAACTGCAACACAAGCAGGAATGCCGGCACTAACAGCCGTACCGCAACCAGCACCTTGTCGAGTGCAGCAAGCGCAATCGCATAAGCCATCGAAAAAGAAGTCAGCAGCATGGACGTCATAAGCATATAGGTGATGTAAAATCCATTTTCGCTGATAAATCCCCCTGCAAAGGAATTCGACAGATTCACGAAGATGCTTCCCATCAGGACAATCCCGACGAGTTCTAAGAGCAGTCCTTTGTTCTGCGACAGTTCACCAAAAAATACACCGCTGATCGTCGCAAGCAATGCAGAAAACACAGATTTGTTGTCACCCTCCACCTGTTTTTTTACCATCTCGGTAATTGGCATGGGCGTCTGAATACCCTGTTGCTGCAACGCGCGTTCCACTTCATCCAGGTTCAGTTCTTCAAAAATGGATTCATAAATCGGATTCGTCTGTAGACCGGATTCTGTTGTTATTTTCGAGTTATCCGATTCCTGCGCAGCTTCAGTCATAACCTCCTGTCCGTCTGATTGCTGCGTGTTTTCTGTCGTAACAGCCTGTCCATCCGGCTCCTGCGTGGCTTCTGATAGTTCCTGCGCCCGCGCTGCCGGTATACAGACATGCGTAAAAAGAAAAATGGCCAGTACCGCTACCAGCCATCTGCAAGTGAAATATGTAGTTGTATGTGTAGTCCGCAGGCTCATTTGGCGGGTTCCTCCATCAATCGATCAACGACAGTACCGTCTGCACAACCTGCATAAAAACCGGAAGCGACACAACCAGCATCGTAAGCTTTCCAAGCAGTTCAATCTGGGATGCAACCGCACTATATCCGGCATCCTTGCTGATACTCGCTGCAAACTCACAGATATAGGCAATCCCAATCAGCTTGACCAGGATCACAAGATACGTGCTGTCCATCCGGATCTTGTCCGTCAATGTGCGGATTCCGGAAAGCATGACACGCATCCGCGACACGCAGACAAACAACAACACAATGCACACCGCCACACTGATAAATGTACTGTACTCCGGATTCCTGGATTTTAAGGATAATGCCAGGATCACTGCCACGATTGTAAATACCATCGTCACTCCCAGATTCATATTCCGCCTCCTTAAAATCCAAACAATGTGTTGATATCCTGAAACAACTGATTGACATAAGGAATAATCCATGTCAATACGATAATCAGACCTGCAAGGCTCACCAGATACGCCTGATCGTCCCTGCCCGAATGCTTTAATACCTGATTGATGAGTGCCACGACAATTCCGACGGCTGCAATTTTGAAGATCAACTGAATCGTCATTTTCATTCCCCTGCATCTGTTAAATCAAGATTATAATCAGCAACACACCTGCGACACTTCCAACCGCAAGCGATACCCGTATACGGTCCTTCGACTCTGTCTCAAGCTCCCGGATATGTCGTCCCAGATCTGCCTGCAGCAACGCCAGTCCTTCCTCCTGTGCCTGTACATCCAGATATCCGATAGTCTGTCCCAGGTTATATATATATTCCATATCTTCTTGTTTTAGACCGGAACTTTCGTACAGCCTGTCTGCATGCTTCCTCCAGATCTGATCGAAATCGGCAGCCACTTCCGTATAAGAATATGCCTGTCCCTGCTGCGCCTCCATGAGTGCCTGGGAAAGTTCTGACAACCAAGCGGCATATGGCTGGCGGCATTTTTTTGCAACACGGACAAATACCTGTGCCAGAATATCTCTCCGGTATCGAAGCTCCGCTGTGGCAACGGAAAGCACACGTGCATATTCCTGCATTTCCTTCACGCGACGGCGAATTGCCATCGCGCGAAGAATCCCCATAGCCACGCAGCCACCAAGCACACAGATGATTCCGATCAATTTGCAACCGACAGTGAACCAATGTATAACTCATTACCCCTCTCGTCAAAGATCGATTCAACCGTTCCGATCCCTGCGCTCCGTCCAAGTACGATGTAGCGTTCGAACACCTTCTCCTCTACCAGCTTCCGAAGCACCGGACGCGTGCGGATATCGTCGATGGAATCCCCATGGATTGTCGCCAGAATCCCACAGCCACAATTGATGACATACGAGATTGCATCGATATCCTCCCGGCTTCCGATCTCATCCACCGCAATCACCTTCGGACTCATTGACCGAAGCAGCATCAACATCCCTTCCGCCTTCGGACATCCATCTAAGATATCCGTGCGAAGCCCAACATCATTTTGCGGAATTCCCATGTAGCAGGCGGCAAGCTCCGAACGCTCATCCACCACGCCGACATTCATCCCTCTGCAATAACTGTTCCCATCCGATATCAGCCGCACCAGATCCCGCAGGATTGTTGTCTTTCCGCACCCCGGAGGCGATATGATCAGCGTATGCAGAAGCCTGCCGTCCTTAATCACATACGGAAGCAGGCAGGCCGCACAGCCCTTAATCTGATGGGATACCCGAATATTAATAAACGATATATGTTTCACGTTTCTTACTCTCCCATGTTCCAATACAACCTGACCGGCAACGCCCACGCGATGCCCGCCACACACTGTCACAAACCCCTGTCTCACTTCATCCTCATATGCATACAACGAGTAATCGGTCACTGCATCGATAATCCCCCGGATATCATCCGCAGTTACACGATATGCTTTTTTTCGATCGAGTGTCAGTCCCCCACAATTCTGCACAAAATATTCTCCCTGCACAAAAACCAGTATCAACGGCTCGCAAATCCGGAACCGAAGCTCTATCAGGGAGTTATAATCTATGTCAATCTGATTGATTATGTACCGAATACAAGTGGGGAGTAATTTCAAGATTTCATTTCTCACAGCATTCACCCCTACCATATATATATGCGGGATGCGGAAATATATGATTGTAATTTTTTGATTTTATCCAGATTGCAGATCGCACAATTTCTGCATGACGGCATATTACACAAAAAAGCACGCCCCAAACGGAACGTGCCTTTAATCATTCTGATTCAATTCGTAATTTTTAAATTACTTTGCTCTTGAAAGATACTTTCCTGTACGTGTATCGATCTTGATAATCTCACCCTGGTTGATAAACAGAGGAACATTCAATGTTGCACCTGTCTCAACTGTACATGGCTTTGTAGCGTTTGTAGCTGTATTTCCTGCTACACCCGGCTCACACTCTGTAATCTCAAGCTCTACAAAATCAGGACCTTCTACTGCGAATACATTTCCTTCGTAGATAGAGATCTTACATGTCATGCCTTCCTTAACAAACTTCATAGCGTCACCAACTACGCTCTCATCGACAGGAATCATCTCGAATGTCTCCTGATCCATGAAGTAATACAGGTTACCATCTCTGTAAGAGTAATCCATATCCTTACGCTCGATATATGCAGAATCGAACTTTGCTGTAGGGTTGAAACTTGTCTCTCTGATTGCACCTGTGATAATATTCTTATACTTTGTACGAACGAATGCAGCACCCTTACCCGGCTTTACATGCTGAAACTCTATTACCTGACAAGGCTGACCATCACATACAAAAGTCACACCATTTCTGAAATCACTTGCTTCCATAATTATCCTCCTAAAATAACATATACATTCGAAATTAAATACATTCAGTATCTTTGTTATTCTAATATACCTAATAAAAATTTTCAATAACTTTTCCGGAATTTCTGAAATTTTTCATTAAAAATCTATCAAATCCCCTATTTTACCATTCGGTATGCATCCAATTATGCTGCTTTTTTTCGTATATTTTATATTCAATTTACATTTTTTGTATAAATTTCACAATTTGTTCACGGGAAATGGTTTGCCAAAATATTGAAATTATAGTATGCTAATATATAAGTTATCGCAAACCGCGATAAACATATAGCATAAAATTCGCATATATCATATATGTGCAATTATCAGACTGTGTCATTGTCTATCAGCATGTACTTATTGCATTGTTACATTTGCTGGTTTCAGCGTCTGCAATGCATCATTAATAAATCAGATAAGGAAGTGAATATATGAATCAACAGGAATTTTCAGCAGTCACACCGGAGTTCGAGCGTTTGGCAAAATTATGCGAAAGCCACGATGTGATTGATCCCGAATTGTATACAAAATATCAGGTAAAGCGCGGGCTGCGCGATTTAGACGGCAAAGGAGTCCTGACAGGCCTTACAGAGATCTCCACAATCATCTCCTCTGAGGAGGTAAACGGTGTCACAATACCAATCGACGGCCAGCTCTACTACCGTGGAATTAACATTTACGATCTGGTCAGAGGCTTTACTTCCGAGAAACGTTTTGGTTTTGAAGAAACTGTCTATCTTCTGCTCTTCGGCGAGCTGCCGAACAAAAAAGAGCTTACGGATTTCAACACGCTGCTCGGTTCCTACCGAAAGCTGCCACATTATTTTGCAAGAGACATTATATTAAAAACACCGACACCCGATATCATGAATGCTCTTGCGAAAAATATCCTCACACTCAGTTCTTACGACACAAACGCCATGGATGTCAGCGTCCCAAACGTCCTTCGACAGAGCATTGAGCTGATTGCGAATTTCCCGGCGCTTGCTGTGTACTCGTATCAGGCATACCGCCACTACGAGCTCGGGAAGGGACTTTATATCCACAAGCCAAAGCCGGAACTTTCCACTGCCGAGAATATTCTGCGTCTCCTGCGTCAGGATAAATCTTATACCGATACCGAGGCAAAGGTTCTCGACTTAGCGCTCGTACTCCATGCTGAGCATGGCGGTGGTAACAACTCCACATTTACAACACACGTTGTTACCTCCTCCGGTACGGATACATATTCTTCGGTTGCCGCTTCTCTCTGCTCTTTGAAGGGACCAAAGCACGGAGGTGCGAATGTCAAGGTAAAGCGTATGTTTGACGATCTAAAAGAGCACGTCCGTGACTGGGATGATAAAGATGAAATCCGTCAGTATCTGTGCGATATTCTGGACAAAAAAGCCTTCGACCGTTCCGGGCTGATCTACGGAATGGGCCATGCCGTATATTCCATCTCCGATCCACGTGCGAATGTATTCCAGACTTTCGTCGGAAAACTTTCTGAGGAAAAGCACAAGGAAAAAGAATACAAACTTTATATGGATGTCGCCGAGATTGCGAAGGAAGTCATCGCAGACAAGCGCAAGATCTATAAAGGTGTAAGCCCGAATGTTGATTTCTACAGCGGGTTCGTGTACACCATGCTTGATCTGCCGGAAGAACTCTTCACGCCAATGTTTGCCGTTGCCCGTATCGCCGGCTGGAGCGCCCACCGTATCGAAGAGCTGATCAATGCCAACAAGATCATCCGCCCGGCTTACAAGTCGATTGCAGAAAACCGCGCATATACACCGATTGCAGAGCGGTAAGAAATTATCGTACCGGAAGCTAATCGGTAACATGGTAAAGGGGAACGATTTCTCGTTCCCCTTTGTTTTTTGATATTCCACATTCTTTTTTCTTAACTAACTTCGTACCCAACGGAGTCAAAGTTAAAATCAGACGTTTTCTCCCGTTTCTACAACCCTCGTTCTTTTAGCTTGCATACAAGCTGCACATAGAATTCCCGTACATCAAATCCCGGAATATCCTCGCGGTTCAAGTCGATCACATCGCCGTGTGAAATTCCCCGCTTGCCCTTTACAGTCAGGAACTGGTAGTCTTCTCCCCATGCAAAAGACTTTTCTCCAACCAGACCATCATTCGGTCCGTCAAACCGCTTAACAAGCAGATACGACAGATTGAGCGGGAATCGTCCGGATGATGGACGATTCAATTTCGAGCCAAAAGACTGGTAATAAATCCCCGGTGCATCCTTTGCCTCTTCATTAAATTCCGCACAGTTTGTCGAAGTGAGATCATGCACAGCCGCCATGAAATCCGGATTCGTATCTCCAAGCTTTTCCGCCCCTACGTTGTATGCTTTTTCAATCGCCTTTTGCTGTGCCTCCGGAATATTGTCTAATAAATAATCGGCAAATTCACAGCCTCTATGTGGCGTGTTGATTGTCGTAAGTGACGCAATATAATCTCCTGCGGAAGTAAGTGCAATCGCCGCCCTCGTGTCAAGTCCACCTTTGGAATGTGCGATCACATTTACCTTCTCACAGCCGGTTTCCTCGACAATCTGCTTGATACGTGCCTCTAATTCCTTTGCACTATCCCGCACAGCCGCGGCACTGTTATGGTTTCCGTAATAGATCTTCGCACCATTTTCCGTAAGCTCCGCCGGTATTCTGCCCCAATAATTTAAGTGTTCAAAATCGCGGAAGAACACACCATGCACCATAAGTATCGGATATTTTGTTTTACATATCTGCTTATCTGCCCGCGCAGCATTTCGCTTCGCACGCAGCTTCTCGAACTTTACTTCCCGTCTTACCGTCCGAATAATGATATGCAGCATCACAAGATGCGCAATCGGAATCCAGCCACATATAAGCCCCAACACACGCCAGCGGATTCCCAGCTGCTGTGATGTCAGATACACGCTGATCATTCCAATCCAGAATATCGTAATCTCAACCAGGAAGATAATACACAGACGGATCAGCCAGTATTTTTTCTCTACCGTAATTCCTGCCGGACCATTCGCAAACCATCGCTCATAGAATCCGCCAAAGCCAAGAATCAGATAGATGGCTGCAAGCAACGTTGTCACATAAAATATCTGCAACATGTTCTTACCGAAATTACATATCTTCAATTTTCCTGTCATTATTTTCTCCTATCGGCATCTACCCTTGCAGTCCTGCTGACTGACGGATCATATCCTCAACAACAATATCATAAATCTCGCCAACTGTGCTGCAATACTCCAGCACCTTCCAAGGCTCATTCGTATGAAAATGAATCTTCACCAGATCCTCGTCTCCAGCCGCGATCAAGCTGTTTCCCTCGATATGATCCGTGATATAATCTGCGATCTCATCCTCGTCCAAATCCTTATCTCTCCGGTCGATCAGCAACTGCGTATCATACCGATATGCAAACTGATCATCTTCTGCATCAATTGAATTCATTCCCATATTCGTTTCCTCCATTTTTCAATCTTTACTCTGCTTCCATTATTTCCTTCGTAAGCACATGTCTTCTCCAATTCCAGCGTAGCCGCTCCTAGTTCAGCAATAACCAGCTTGCCTACCTGCGTCGCTCCAGCTTCGCTGCACGCATCATGTAACTTACATTGCTCACAAGCAGAATCATACATACATATACAAATCCCATAATATCTGTCTTAAACAAAAATGTAAAGATAAATGTGACAATACACAAGATCAGGCATACTACATGTGTGCTCAAAAATGCCTGATACCCTGCACGGTACACAATCAACCGTTCTGCTTCATCACAAGAACTCATCCACACCTTATGAAACTGGAAGTCTAATGCATTTCCACGTTTTTCCGGATTTAACTTTTTCTCAATATCAACAGTAAGTTTCGGAATCAGAATCTCAATTGCCATCGTTATCACGAACAACGCAACAGCAATCACCCACATCGCGGACTGATATCCGCTCACTTTTCCATATCCTTTTTCTACATCATATAAGAAGCAGAAAAACAGACAAAGCTCTATAATCGAAAAAATGTTTGACATGATCATCGGTACATTCAACTTATCCTCCAACGTATCCCACAGATCATCATTTTCACGATCTTTCTGTAACTGTTTATATAATGCGCTACATCTTGTATACGCGATTACCGGAAGCAAGCATCCAAGAAACGATACAACCGCGAAAAGTATCGGAATCGCATCAAACGCAAATGCTCGGATTGCTGTAACAACCGCGTCGAAACTCTGCGTCTTTTCTACCTTTCCCATGATTTTACCTACAATATATCCCGCCAGAAAACAAATTGCCAACGCGGAAATCAAAATGATTAATGCCTTTTTTGTTGATTTTTCCTTCGTTTTCTTATCTTTACTCATCTTCCGCACCCTCCGTATATTCAAAGATATCTTCCACAGTCACGCCGCATGCTTTTGCAAGCTTCAACGCTAATGTGACCGACGGCGAATAATCGCCACGTTCAATCTGACTGATTGTCTGGCGCGATGTCTGCACCAAAGCACCCATCTCCTGCTGATTGACTCCGAGCTTCGACCGGTATTCCTTCAAATGATTATTCAGTGGCATCGTGATTCTCCTCTCCACCATGATATTTCGGATTCACAAACACAAAGTTTTCCCACACCTTTTTATTTTTCACTCCTCCAAAAATCATGTTTCCGTACAGATTTGAAAATATCACTGCATAGCAGATTCCAAAAGCAATATTATCCATTGCCATCCAGCCAACAGCGAACCCGACAACAGCCCCAAGAAGATATCCGAATGCAACATTCTTTTTCTCCTTTGGATCCATATTCTTCTTGTAAACAAGTTCATCTCCCCACTCGATTCCAGCCCAGAATCCGTCGCTCATACAGCCTTTCATGTAGTTGCGGATCATATCCTCAATCTTATTTTTCTGGTCGGTCAACGCATCCGGCAGATACCATAAAATAAGCTTCATCGCAGCTTTGCTATCTTCAAAAATCTCTTTCAATTTCCTGACAGCTTCCTGACTCTCCATCCGCCGTTCACCCGCCATAGCTTCTGTCTCTCCGGCTTCTATAAAATAATCCTCAATCCTCTCAAACACATATATTCCGACCAGTTTTTTCTCCTGATAAATGCCGCACACCTTTCCGTTACTTACCAGTGCCTTGTCTACAGCTTTTTTTATATTCTCACCGGATGCCTCAATCGGTACTGCCTCGCCCACATGGGCGCCCAGCTGGAAATCCTCTCTATCCACACGCTTACCCTTGATCGTATAGATTTTCAGCTTCTTATCCGCTTTAACAGTTCCAATCTCCATATCACACACTCCATTCTTCCGCGCCCTTACATAATTGCATTGCCCGGTTATTTATACTCACTCTTTTTATACTTGACAACTATTCTTGTCATTTATGCACGATCTATATATAGCATATGACAAGTTTTCTTGTCAATATATTTTGACAACTTTCTTTGTCATTTTTTCGTTTGCTTTCCTCTACCCCGGGTGTCACCACATCGTGGGTTTTTCCGCTCGCATTCCACTCCTCACGCCCAGTTTTCTCTCCTCCACCTGCCTATTAGCTTCCAGTTTGGGGTTTCTCGCTTACTTTTCTCTTTCTACGCCCACGACGTGGGTTTTTCCTCTCGTTTCTTACCCCACACGCCCAGTTTTCTCTCCTCCACCTGCCTATTAGCTTCCATTTTGGGGTTTCTCGCTTACTTTTCTCTTTCTACGCCCACGACGTGGTTTTTTCCGCTCGTATCCTACTCCTCACGCCCAGTTTTCTCTCCGCTCCCCATCAATCAGCTTCCGGGGTGGGTTTTCACGCTTGTTTTTCTCTTCCTGCACCCACGACGTGGGTTTTTCCGCTTGCTTCCTACTCCTCACGCCCAGTTTTCTCTCCGTCACTTACCAATCAGCTTCCAGGGTGGGTTTTCACGCTTGTTTTTCTCTTCCTGCACCCACAACGTGGGTTTTCACGCTTGCAAACACCCGCGCACACCAATTTAATAAAATGTATCTAACCATGCGGTCAAACTCATATATAATATGTTTGGAATTTAGAAGTTCTTGATGTTCTGTTTGATACACAGCAATACCTGAACACGATGTTCAGGTAAGCCGCCACTGAGCCATGGATGGCGAGTTGGCGGCGGTTGCGTGCATGTTTATTACCTATATCAGAACATCTTAGAACTTCTTAATTACAATACATCATATATGAGTTGACCACATGGCTAGATACAAAATTAACAGGATGCGCGGGGATTCGCTCATACAGAGACAAGATGCGCTCTGCGCATCTTGCTCTGATTAGCGGTCGTCAAATGCACCGCATAAATGCGTGCATTTTCCTCGTCGCCATAACAAAAAACGCCACGCGATTGGGGAATCCCAAACGCATGGCGTTTCATAAACTGTAAACTTATTCTGCTTTTCCAATCGAAAGGAATCCACTGTCGTTCGACTGAAGCAGAAACGAAAGTCCAATCTTCTTCTTTGCTTCCTCAGTCGCAACATAGATTTCCCCGGTCTCAACCAGAGATTTCGCAATCTCAAGCACCTTATCCTTGAACATCATCATCTCACGGCGATCTCTGGAACTCAGCTTGAACAGATACTGGTTCTTCGAGCTGATCAGCAGGATACTGTAAGAATGTACGTTGTTCTTTGTCTCACGCATACCGGAACCAATCATACGGGAGTTCGCAATGATAATCTCAGCATTCTCGTCCGGCAGATACTCTGACAGGATCAACTTGTAGATCTTCAGATAATCCTCCTCCTGATCTGCACTGACCGGCATCTCCGCAACTGCAAACTCCACAACGGAATCTGCAAGCTTAATCGTACCACCCTCATCATTAATCACAGCCGTACTCTCCTTCGGAACACACAGGCGGAAGAACTTGTTCTCGATAACCTTCTGTCCACTCGTCGGCTGCTTGATTACAAGGTCTGTATACTTCTTCTCCAGCATATTCATGGAGATAATCGCACTGTCATCGCCTGTCTCCGCAATCTCGCACAACTCGTTATACAGATCCACAATGCCCGGTGTAATATAGGCTACCATCTCTACAATCTTCTTCACAGCCGGAACATACGCCTGCTTTGCACTGTGCATATAAAGCTCGATCTGCTTACTCATATCGTCTGTCTTGCCGGCCTTATACTCAATTACCTTGAAGAGGTTGTCCTTATCAAAATCCTCATATCCATGGTCGTAAGCCTTCTCAAAATACTTGATACTCCTGATCTCACCATGATAATTCTCGTCCGCCTCCTGCTGCTGGTAGATCTTACCAAGCTCGTAAGCTGCCTGATAACTTCCCAGACCAAGGGCTTCCAAAAATGCTTTCTCGATCTCATAGGAATTAGCAATATAGAACACCTGGCTCTGCTTATACAGCGCAACCTTCAAAGCTGCAGGTCCGCTTCCGGCTTCTACCGAACGCTCCCATGTTTCTACAGAGCGCTGCAGATCCTCGTTGCCAAGCTCCTGAATATCCTTGATATACGCTTCCGCCTCCAGAATACCATTTGCCTGTGCTTCCTTGAAATACTCTAACGCCTTGATACCATCCCGCTTCGTACGAAGCACACCATAGTAATAAAAACGTCCCAGATAGAATGCAACCCGTCGATGTCCGAGACGATGTGCTGTCTCATACCAATTGAGCGCCTTCATGTAATCTTTCATCTTCTGATCATAGATGTTACCGAGCAGGAATGCCAGATCCGGATCCTTCGTCGCATCAAACAACTGCTTTGCATAACTAATTGTCTTCTCGAGATCCTTATACGGTGAATCCTCATCGTAATACAATTCAATCAACAGATAACTAGCCTTGATACTTCCCAGCTTCAACGCCTGCTTCGCAGCCGCCATCGCGCCCTCATAGTCCTCCAAATAATAACAATACAGTGCCTCACTGTAATACTGGTTATCCTTACGGTTCAGACTCTGGTCACTGACAAGTGTCGGGTCGACGAACGCAAACGAGTTCGCTGTCTCGAAGATAATCTCCTCATACTGTTCGATAATCTCCATGGATGCACATACAAAACGCATACATGCAAGCCGCTTACCCTGATAGAAGGCAAATGTTACAATACCCTTCTCCATCTCCTTGTGATAGAACGTCGTACAGATACCATCTGCATACTCTGTGATATATGCCTTCAACTGCAATTCCTCGTCAAATGCATCATTACAATAACGAAGATAATTCTCCAGCGTCTTCTTGGAATCTCTCGGAATACTGTCATAGCTTACATACATCGCAAAGTCCTTGTATGTAAGACTTGGTGCATAATACTCCTCATCGGTATCACTGTTAATCGTCTTCACCCAGTCCTTCGGAAGCTTGTGGATATATCCATCAACCTGATTATGTACATATGTATACTGATACTGCAGACGCGCCGGATCAATCGCCTTGTATTTCGGTTCCTTGCCCTTTGCACGTCTCGCTTCCGCGATCTCTGTATAGAGCTTATCCTTCTCTTCAAACTCAATACTATCTGTATGCTGGCTTGCGTACTCGACACGTTCATAAGCCGATTTTGCCTTCGTATCACCCATATCCGCAAGTTTCTTGTACCAGGACATCGCTTTCTCGTAATCCACCGGTACGACAAAATCACTCTTATTTCCATACTGGTCAACACGATTCAGACCGTTCTCATAGATACTACCGAGATTCATATACGCCGCCTTAATGCCACATTCCGTTGCCTTCTCAAAGAATGTAATAGCCTTTGAAAAATTCTGGATATCCAGCAGCATCTGCGCCAGCTTATAAATCATCTCACCATCTTTACTCAGATTCGTATATTTCTCATAGTACTGTGTTGCCTTATTTAAATCCACATCAACAATACAGTTACTATACTTTCCTGTTTCATACAACTCCCCTAATATTTTCAAGGCATCCGTACCGAAATTCTTATAATTCGGATCCATAATCGCGATATCAACGATCTTTTCGAATATCTCTACGGCGTCCTCGGCATTTCCGTTTTCCATCAGGTTGATTGCCTTATCATATTGAAGTTCCACGTTGCTCTTGGCCGATTTTTTCTTACCGCCAAGACCAGACAAAAACGGAATCTTGCTAAAAAAACTGCTAAGCTTTCCCATCTGATATCCTCCTTTGTGGTCTTTCCCCTGCATAATTACCTATATAATACCATAGTTAAAATCCTTATGCAATAAAGACTACTTGACAGATTCAATATAATTTTTCATCTCCTCAACAGCAGTCTCCTCATCCGGTCCAGCTGCCTCTATTTCAAGCGTATCCCCATTTCCAAATCCCAGGCTCATCATTCCCATAATGCTTTTCGCATTGATTTTTCGATTCTGAGAATTAATCGTAATTTTACTCTCATACTTACTTGCAATCTGCACAAGCACAGCCACCGGTCTTGCCTCTGCATCTGCTGGTAAATTCACAACAACTGTCTTACTGATCATTTTGGTTCCTCCTTAGCTCATTGGCTATATCACTTATTTTTTTCAATCTATGATTGACTCCGGACTTTCCAATCGGCGGATTTAATTTCTTACCAAGCTCCACCAGACTCGTATCCGGCTCTTCCATACGCAGACTTGCGATCTCCCGCAAATGCTCTGGAAGGTATTTTAATCCTTTTGTCTGTTCAATATACGTGATGTCTTCCATCTGCTTGACAGCAGCACTTACGACCTTATTTAAGTTCGCCGTCTCACAATTCACACGTCGGTTAACGGAATTACGCATATCCTTTAAGATACGTATATTTTCCATATCCATCAGGGACACATGTGCTCCCATGACATTTAGCAGATCGACAATCATCGATCCATCCTTGATGTAAACTACATAATATTTCTTGCGCTGGATCTGCTTCGGCTCAATCGAAAAATCACGAATCAATCTGGTCAGCATAACTGCTTGCTCCGCATGGTCGCAGACGATTTCAAAATGATATCCCTTCTCCGGATCAGTCAGAGATCCAGTTGCCAGAAATGCTCCGCGGATGAATGCCTGCTTACAACAACTCCGCTCAACCAGAATCGGATTCACGGACAAATAATCGCCATGATCTATAAGCTTCAGCATCTGTCTGCCATCTGGCGTATTGATATCTACACCCAAAAGCGTCGTCAGCTTCGTGATTTTCTCCTGCAAAATAGTGTTTTCCCCACGCATCGTCCAGACACCATCCCGGTATTCACCGGACATTACAATCATGGCAGCAAGCTCTGCCATCCGGCAATGCCTGCCTGTACTGATATGGGAAAGCAGTTCCGCTTTCACCTTCGATGAAAACGACATATCTATTCCCCTTTCACGATACGGTCTTTGCCGATATCTCTATGATACAGGCGTACCGTATATGGAAGCTTCTGTAATGTCTCGTACAATGCATTTGCCACTGTCACTGACCGATGCTTTCCTCCGGTGCATCCCACGGAAATGACTAACTGATTCTTACCCTCTTTCAGATAATTCGGAATTAGGAATTCCAGCATATCTGTAAGTTTATCCATAAATGCAGTATATTCCTTACAATTTTTCACCATATCAGAAACGGGTTTATCATTTCCCGTCTGTGGCCGGAGCTCCGGAACATAATACGGATTCGGCAGGAATCGCACATCGAATACAAGATCAGAATCTCTTGGAATCCCATACTTAAACCCAAAGGACATCACAGTCACGATAATATTGTTGTACTGTTTGCCCTCTACAAATATCTTCTCAATCTCTTGCTTTAACTCTCTTGTAAGCAGATTACTTGTATCAATAATATAATCTGCACGCTGGCGCAAAAACTCAATCTTCTCGCGTTCCTTGACAATGCCTTCGTTGATTCTTCCATGCTTTGACAGCGGGTGTGCTCTTCGTGTCTCTTTATATCTTTTTACAAGCACCGGTTCATTTGCATCGAGGAAGAGAATTTCATACGTAAAGTTCCGTTTCTTCAAGGTTTCCAGACATACTGACATCTCGCCAAGTGCCTGCCCGCTTCGGATATCCACACCGATTGCGACATTATCAACCTCCAGCTTATCATCATGCGCGATCTCTGCAAATTTTTCAATTAACATGACCGGAAGATTATCGACACAGAAGAATCCCATATCCTCTAACATCTTCAACACCGTTGATTTTCCCGCTCCGCTCATTCCTGTTACTATTACAAATCTCATGGAATAATTCTTACCTCCGGTTCTAACATCACACCGTACTTCTCATTCACAACTTCCTGCACATGCTGCATCACTGCCAGCACATCTGCACTACTCGCCTGTCCGGCATTTACAACAAAACCACAATGTTTCTCCGATACCATCGCCCCGCCAACACGAAATCCACGCAGTCCACTGTCATCAATCAGCTTCGCTGCAAAATACCCTTCCGGGCGTTTGAACGTCGAGCCTGCACTCGGATATTCCAGTGGCTGTTTGCTTCGTCTTGCCTCTGCCAGTTCATTCATCCGGTCAAGGATTGCTATCTTATCTCCAATTTCCAATGACAATCCGACTCCAACCACAATCTTATCTGCATCGATAATACTGTGCCGATAGGCAAACTCCATCTCGTCAACCATATATTTACGTATCGTACCATCCGTAGACAATATCTCCACATACGATACGATGTCCTTCATCTCACCACCATAGGCACCGGCATTCATCACGATTGCACCACCGATACTTCCTGGTATGCCTGCAGCAAATTCCATGCCTGTAAGACCTGCCTCATATGCCAGATTCGCCACACGTGCCAGAATCGCTCCCGCCTGCGCATATACTTCTGTTCCATCTATCTGGATTTCACTCATGGCGCTTCCAATCTGGATAATCATGCCATCATATCCGGCATCTGTAAACAAGACATTGCTTCCATTTCCAAGCACGCAATAGGACAGCGCCTGTTCCCTACAATACGCGATCAGCATCTGTATCTCTTCCGTATTTTTCGGCATAGCAAAATACTTTGCTGCCCCACCAACGCGAAAAGTCGTGTGTTTGCACATCGGCTCCTGCTCCAATATTTTAATTTCTTCTATCTTCAAACTCATACTGTCCTCGCAAAAAAAACATAAAAAAGCCCATAAGCTCTGATTTATCATAACTTATGGGCAAAATTTATTCAATGTGAAAATATATAGAAAAATCCTAAGGAAAACCGCTTCCCTTCGTCATTTTCACGATTAGGTTACACTAATCATTCATAATTGCACAGGCTCCACCATACATACCTGCATCATTTCCAAGCGTTGCAAGTGTAAACTTTGTGTTCTTGCATGCATGGAATGCATATTCCTTGAAATACTTCTCTGTTGTATCTGTGATGATAGATCCAGCCTTAGACACACCACCGCCGATAACAAATACTTCCGGATCAACAACACATGCAATCTGCGCCAATGCTTTACCAAGGCATTTACCATGTCTGTCTACAATCTCTGCTGCAAGCTCATCACCCTGCTTTGCTGCATCAAATACTTCCTTTGCAGATACATACTGCACATTCCGAAGTGCAGATGGACGATCCGTTGTGTTAAGCAGTGTATTTGCCATTCTTACGATACCTGTTGCAGAAGTATACTGCTCCAGACAACCCTTTCTGCCGCAGCCGCAAACCTCTGTCTCATCATCATTCACCTGGATATGTCCGATCTCGCCGCCAGCACCATTCACACCGGAAAGCATCTTTCCGTCTAAGATAATACCGCCGCCAACACCAGTTCCAAGTGTTACCATTACGATGTTGCTGAATCCTTTTCCTCCACCCTGCCACATCTCGCCGAGCGCTGCCATGTTTGCATCATTACCAACCTTGACAGGAAGTCCGATGATCTTGGATAATTCATCGGCTGCATTAAAGATTCCCCATCCAAGGTTTACACAGCGAAGAACAGTTCCATCAGCCTTGACTGGTCCCGGAACGCCCATTCCGATACCCTTTATTTCGCTCTTTTGAATCTGCTTATCTGCAAGCTTATCCTCGATGGATGCCGCGATATCACCCAAGATATACTTTCCGCCTTCGTCAGTGCGTGTTGTGATCTCCCACTTATCAACCATCGTTCCTTCTGCTGTGAAAAGACCAATCTTAACTGTTGTTCCTCCAATATCTACACCAAATACATACTTTGCCATGTTCCTCTATATCCTCCTTATTTCTCTTAGATATTATGTGAATTCTTCGCTATATTCTGTGTTACACGGTTATACAATTCCTGTGCAGCATTATATCCCATCTTCTTCTGTCTGTGGTTGACAGCTGCCGCCTCTACAATAACCGCAATATTTCGTCCTGGTCGGATTGGAATGGAATGACTGACGATTTTATTTCCTAGAATCTCTGTGTACTGGTCCTCCAATCCCAGGCGATCATAATTTGCATCCTTATCCCACTCTTCCAGATTCACAATCAGATCAATGCTCTGCGTATGCTTGACACACTCTACACCGAACATACTCTTGACATCGATAATTCCGATTCCTCGAAGTTCGATAAAATGCCGCGTAATATCCGGAGCCGTACCAATCAGTGTCTCATCCGAAACCTTCTTGATTTCTACGACATCATCCGATACAAGACGATGTCCGCGCCGGATCATCTCCAGCGCTGCCTCACTCTTACCAAGACCGCTGTCTCCTGTGATCATAACACCCTCACCATATACATCCAGCAAAACCGCATGAATGGAAATACGTGGTGCAAGCTCCACATGCAGCCACTTTACAACCTCATGCACAAAGTCAGATGTTGTCTCCGAAGTATCTGTCAAAATTGGGATTCCGCACCGCTTACCGGTCTCGATAATATAATCATATGGCTTGATATTCCGGCAGAAGATCAGACACGGAATCTTGAATGCAAATAGCTTTTCAAATATCTGAATATTCTCTTCCTCCGTATGCATATTTGAAATATACGCAAACTCGACATTTCCACATATTTGAATACGTGCTGAATCAAAATGTTCAAAAAATCCCGCCAGCTGAACTGCCGGACGGTTCATGTTTGGATCTTTAATCAATATATGATCAGTATCAATTTCAGGCGTATGATTGATCAGATTCATCTTTTGAATCAATTGTGTCACACTTACGCTATATTCTTCTTCCATGCCCTCTTACGTCTCCTTACTTATTTTGAAAAAATGGGCTGTCGCAGACGCAACAGCCCTTTGCTATTTTACTCTTCATCCTCAGACTCAGACGCTACTTCCTGATACTTCTCAAGAATGAGACTCTGGATTCGGTCTCTAGTCTCAGAATTAATCGGATGTGCGATATCCCGATATTCACCATCCGACGCCTTTCGACTCGGCATCGCAATAAACAGTCCCTTCTCTCCTTCAATTACCTTGATGTCATGCACTACAAATACATCATCAATCGTAATCGAAACAACTGCGCGCATCTTACCTTCTTTTGTAACCTTACGTACCCTTACATCTGTGATTTGCATATTAGTCCCCCTTTTACGCAACTCTTTTTGTGAAATTATAATGCGTATCTAAAATTCTTCTCAACGATGACCTTAATCTCGTTTGGATCACCGGTATGTACTGTATTTGCGCGAAGTGTATCACGGCTCTCCACGATACAATTCTCGATATAACAGTTATCTCCGATATGTACATCATTCAGAATAATAGAATTCTTGATGACACAGTTATTACCGATATAAACTTTTTTGAAAAGAACGGAATCTTCTACCGTACCATTGATAATGCTTCCGCTTGCAATCAAGCTGTTGCTGACAACTGCATCCCCGTTGTATTTTGCTGGTGGTAAATCCTCTACCTTTGAATATACATCCGGATGCTGGCGGAAGAAGTAATCACGAATATCTTTCTTCAGGAAGTCCATGTTGGTCTTGAAGTAAGAATCGATTGTACCGATATTTCTCCAATAAGAATCCAGTTTATATGCATAAATCTTCTTTACGTTCTTATAACGAACAAGAATATCGTTTACAAAATCGCTTCTGCCTTCTGCGGCACATGCCTCCAGCAATTCAATCAACTGACGTCGTCTTACAACATAGACACCGATGGATGCTGTATTAGTCTCTGCCACGATTGGCTTCTCCTCGAAGCTGATTACACGATTATCATCTGCAAGCTTAACAACGCCGAAACGATTGATATCATCTTCGCCCGGCTGGATATCCTTACATACAACTGTAATATCCGCACCTGTTGCAATATGTTCCTCCAGTACTTTGTTGTAATCCAGCTTGTACACTGCATCACCACTGGCGATAACCACATATGGCTCATGCGCAGATTTCAGGAAATTGATATTCTGATACAGCGCATCTGCAGTTCCCTTATACCAATAGCTGTTTGTCGCTGTGATCGTTGGTGTAAACAGGTAAAGTCCTCCCTGCTTTCTACCGAAATCCCACCACTTGGAGGAATTCAAATGCTCGTTCAAAGAACGTGAATTATACTGTGTATAAACAGCTACCTTCTGGATATGAGAGTTTGTCATGTTGGAAAGTGTGAAATCAATTGCGCGATAGCTTCCCACGATCGGCATAGCTGCAACCGCTCTCTTCGCGGACAACTCTCCCATTCTGCTGCTATTTCCACCTGCTAAAATAATACCGATTGCTCTCATTCTACTCACCTGCCTTTATAATACTGGATCCACTCTTTAACAATCCATCCGGATATTCGTCAATGGTTGTCTCACCAGAGATGGCAACATTTTTACCAATTTTAACGCCTGCCGGAATCACGGAATTCTCTCCGATTGTTACAAGACCGAATGAGTAGATATGTGGTGCAAGCTCATTTGGAACTTCCTCGCCGACACCAAGTTCCGCGTTGTCTCCAATATGAACTCCCTCTGCGATAATTGCCTTGTCCATAACAACACCGTCACCAATCACTGCACCATTCATAATGATGGAATTCTTGATAACTGCGCCCTTTCCAATCGTAACGCCGGAACCGATAACGGAATGCTGTACAGTACCGTAAACCTCCGTTGCCTCACCAACGATACTCTCTGTCACAGATCCTTCCGGATCAATGTACTGTGGTGGAAGCTGATCACTCTTTGTGTAGATTCTCCAGAACTCCTCGTAGAGGTTGAACTCCGGAATGATATCTACGAGTTCCATATTTGCTTCCCAGTAAGAACCAAGTGTTCCCACATCCTTCCAATATCCCTTGTACTCGTAAGCACAAATCTTACTTCCGCGCTCATGGCAATATGGAATGATATGCTTACCAAAGTCACAGGATGGCTGATCCTTCAGTGCTGTCAAAGCTTCACGAAGCAGTTTCCAGTTGAATATGTAAATACCCATAGATGCTTTATTGCTGCGTGGATGCTCCGGTTTTTCCTCAAACTCCTGAATACATCCGGTATCGTCTGTAATAACAACACCGAAACGGCTTGCTTCCTCTATTGGTACCTGATAGGTTGCCAATGTAATATCGGCCTTGCTTGTCTTGTGATAGTCAAGCATTGCCTCATAATCCATCTTATAGATATGATCTCCAGAAAGGATCAGTACATAGTCTGGATTGTAGTAGTCAATATACTCAAGATTCTGATAGATTGCGTTCGCAGTACCTGTATACCACTGGCTGTTTGCACTCTTCTCGTATGGAGGAAGCACAGTTACACCACCGATGCTTCGATCCAGATCCCACGGGATACCGATACCGATGTGCTGATTAAGCCGGAGTGGTCTATACTGTGTCAACACGCCGACAGTATCAACCCCCGAATTAATACAGTTGCTGAGTGGGAAATCAATAATCTTATATTTTCCACCAAATGCAACCGCCGGCTTAGCAAGCTTGGAAGTCAAAACACCCAGACGACTTCCCTGTCCGCCTGCTAAAAGCATAGCTATCATTTCTTTTTTAATCATAATGTCACCCCTTTTAGCATAATATGTTTGTATTATAGCATTAAACCTAAAAAAGTGAAACACTTTTAGGCAATTTTTATAATTTTTTCTTCAAAAAGCTCAATCGAATGGTAAATAATACTAAATTTTACATATTTTTACACATTCATTGTCTCTGCTACATTCTTCATTGTCTTTAAAAACGGTAAAAAATCCACCTCCAGAGACGCTGCAAGCTTGATATCATCCTTTTCCTGCAACACTTTACCCAAGCGTCCAACCGCGGACGCCATTTTGGCTTTATCTATTTTTTGTTCCTTCTCGTTGATCAGATTTTCGCAATTATTGAAGACTTCAATCTCCCAATTGATTCCCTGAATCACCAGATTGAACAACTCATCCGTATCGGTTTGCCGATTATGTCTGAGCTCTGTAATCAGTGTTTCCGTTCCCGGAATGATATTTGCACTGTAGTTATAAAGTTCTTTCAGTAATTCCTGTTGTGCAGATATTTTATCACTCATACAAAATCTCCTCCTGCCTATGACTCTTTGTCTTTGGTTACGATTTCCGTCAGGGAAGATGCAAGTCCCGCAATGCCGGAAATCTCACTCGGAATAATCAGCTTCGTAGCCTTTCCATCTGCTGCCTTGGCAAAAGCTTCAAGGCTCTTCAATGTAAGAACTGCCTGATCCGGTGCAGCCTCGTTTAAGAACTTGATACCATCTGCATTCGCCTGCTGTACTTTAAGAATTGCTTCTGCCTCACCTTCTGCACGGCGGATCGTTGCTTCCTTTGTTGCCTCAGCACGGAGAATTGCTGACTGCTTTTCTGCCTCTGCGGAAAGAATCAAAGACTCTTTTTGTCCTTCTGCACGAAGAATTGCTGACTTCTTCTCACCTTCTGCAATCAGAATCTGCTCTCGTCTCTCACGCTCTGCCTTCATCTGTTTCTCCATCGCATCCTGAATGGCTGCCGGTGGAATGATGTTTTTCAGCTCGACACGATTTACCTTGATTCCCCATGGATCTGTCGCCTCATCCAAAGTCGCACGCATCTTTGTGTTGATCGTCTCTCTCGATGTCAGAGTCTGGTCAAGCTCCAACTCACCAATGATATTTCGAAGTGTTGTCGCTGTCAGATTCTCGATCGCCATAATCGGCTTTTCTACACCATATGCAAACAGCTTTGGATCTGTAATCTGGAAGAATACGACCGTATCAATCCGCATCGTAACGTTATCTTTTGTGATTACCGGCTGTGGTGCAAAGTCAACAACCTGTTCCTTCATGGATATGCGATGTGCCACCTTGTCAATCAAAGGTGTCTTTAAATGAAGGCCTGCTGACCATGTCGTATTGTAAGTCCCCAGACGCTCAATAACATATGCATGCGCCTGTGGTACAACACGTATAGAACTGCAAATCACTACAACAACCAAAATTACAAGAAAAATACCTAATATCTGTGCTCCATTCATCTTTCTGCCTCCCTTTTTTCAATCAATTCTTCTATACTATCCTATGCCTGCGTGCTCTTCGTCACGATGAGCTTCACGCCGTCGATGCTCTGCACGAGAACCTTCTCTCCCGCAGCAATCTTCGAATCATCTGCGGAACGTGCAGACCATTCCATGCCCGAAAGCTTCACAACACCCTGTGCCTCCAGATTGTTGATCTCCTGCTTGACGATTCCTTCTTTTCCAATCAGACTGTCAACATTCGTCTTCTCCACATTCTTCATCAGATGCTTCGCCGCAAATGGCCGGGTAAACACAAAAAGCAACGTCGACACAACCGCAAACACAAGAAGCTGCACCAGCCAGTGTGCACCGGTCAGCGAGATCAGTCCTGCCACAAATGCACCGCCTGCGAACCATATGGACGTAAGTCCGAGTGTAATGATCTCAACCACGATCAGTATCACAGTTATAATCAGCCATATTGTTAAACCCATAGTAACCTCCTCCTGTTATTTTTCAGCAAAATACACATCTCCTATGCATTCCGCTCCGTCTTTTTTATTTTATCACACCGCGCATAAATCTTCCACAAAAAATAAAGAGAAATCCGTCAATTTTGCACAAATTTAACGGATTTCTCACATTGTTTTTTTATATGATGATTTTCGACAGATTAATTCGACTGCATCGCACGCTTTGCACGCATACGAAGTGTCGGATCCAGAATCTTCTTACGGATACGGATAGACTTCGGTGTAATCTCCAGAAGCTCGTCTGTATCAATAAAGTCCAGTGCCTGCTCTAAGGAAAGAATCTTCGGCGGAGTCAGCTTCAACGCATCATCGGAACCAGATGCACGTGTATTCGTAAGCTGTTTCTTCTTGCAGACATTTACCTCAATATCCTCTGACTTACCACACTGTCCAACAACCATACCGCCGTAGACCTGCTCGCCCGGTCCGATAAAGAGTGTTCCACGCTCCTGCGCATTAAACAGACCATATGTGATACTCTCACCTGACTCGAATGCGATCAGGGAGCCCTGACTTCTATAATTCATATCGCCCTTGTATGGCTGATAACCATCAAACATGGTATTGATGATACCATTTCCCTTGGTTGCGGTCATGAAATCGCCACGGAAACCGATCAGTCCACGGGATGGGATAGAAAATTCCAGTCTCGTTGTACCATTTCCGGTCGGTGCCATACCCTGCAGCTCACCCTTACGCTGGTTCAGCATATTGATAACGGTACCTGAGAATTCATCCGGCACATCAATGACAGCAATCTCAAACGGCTCTAACTTCTTGCCCTTCTCATCTTCCTTGTAGATGACCTCTGCCTTACTTACTGCAAACTCATAGCCCTCACGACGCATATTCTCGATCAGTACGGACAGATGCAGCTCGCCACGTCCGGATACCTTGAAGCTCTCCGTCGTGTCTGTCTCTTCGACACGCAGGGAAACATCGGTATTTAACTCACGGAACAGACGGTCACGCAGATGACGGGAAGTAACGAACTTTCCTTCCTTACCTGCAAGCGGCGAATCATTTACCATGAAATGCATCGCAATCGTAGGCTCAGAAATCTTCTGGAACGGAATTGGTTCCGGATCATCCGGCGAACAGATCGTGTCACCGATGTGGATGTCTGAGATACCGGAAATCGCCACGATTGAACCGATGCCTGCCTCATTCACTTCTATCTTATTCAAACCTTCAAACTCATATAACTTACCGATCTTTACCTTGCGGTACTTATCCGGCTCATGATGGTTTACGATGATTGCATCCTGATTCAGCTTGATCGTACCATTATCTACCTTACCGACACCGATACGGCCAACGTACTCATTATAATCGATCGTACTGATCAGAATCTGTGTACCTGCATCCGGATCACCCGTTGGTGCCGGGATATATTTTAAGATCGTCTCGAACAACGGCTGCATATCCGTACCCGGTTCATCCGGTGAAAGGGATGCGATACCTGCCTTTGCAGATGCGTAAACAAATGGGCAGTCAAGCTGCTTCTCGTTCGCATCAAGCTCTAATAAAAGCTCTAACACTTCCTCTTCTACCTCTGCCGGTCTTGCCTCCGGGCGATCGATCTTATTGATACACACGATTACGTTCAGATCCAGTTCCAATGCTTTCTTGAGCACGAACTTCGTCTGTGGCATCGCACCTTCAAATGCATCTACCACAAGGATAACGCCATTTACCATCTTTAAGACACGCTCTACCTCGCCACCGAAATCAGCATGGCCCGGTGTGTCGATGATATTGATCTTCGTATTCTTATAGGTAACTGCGGTGTTCTTAGAAAGGATTGTGATACCTCTCTCACGCTCGATATCATTCGAATCCATGACACGTTCTGCGACTTCCTGGTTGTCGCGGAATACACCACTCTGCTTCAACAGTTCGTCCACGAGGGTTGTCTTACCATGATCGACATGGGCGATAATTGCTACGTTTCTTACATCTTCTCTTGTAATCTGCATATCTCTTTCCTCATCTCTATATACATACTCAACTACAACAAACTTAGGTATTTTATCACATTCTTCCCATAGTTTCAATATTTCAGGCAAAATTTTCAGGCATAACAAAACGGCTGTGCTTTCGCGCAGCCGCTTTGTTTTCTACCTATTTGTCATCTTTCTAATATGCATTCACAAATGGATAGCATTCCTGATCAATGATGTTTCCATCCTTGTCATATACCCGGAACAATGTCCAGTAATATCCATATTGCGGTTGCCATACTGCCCAGAATGCTTTATCTGCCACGCCGCATCTTCCGGTTGTCCAGATCCATGCATCCTTCCCCTGTGCGAGCAGCGTACAGTCTAATACAAGCAGTTCATATGTGTATTCCTGATTTGGATTGTCATAAGACTCAATTCCTATCAGATATCCTCCGCCTTCACCTGTATATGGCATCTGGCACTTACCCTTTATGTATTGGTGATGTGGAATTCCTACAGATCCCTGCGCCTGGCTTTCTTCATTTCCTACCACACGAACCTGACCTACAATCACATAATCTCCTGTCTTACCAGGTTTCCAATCCAGCCATTCATTGTTCTTCGTCCATCCCTGAATCTCCGTCCACTTGTTTGAATCCACAGATGTATCGCATACCAGCCAGCGGTATTCCAGATCTGCTGTCTTGGATACGCTTGTGACAAGTCCCACTACGATCTCATCTCTCGTATGGCTCGCCAAATATACTCCGCTTGCCGTTACCGTAGCATCTGTAGTCGGTGCCGGTGCTGGTGTCGGCGCTGGTGACGGTCCTGGTTCTGGCGCTGGTGACGGTGTCGGCTCCGGTGTTGGTGTCGGCTCCGGTGTTGGTGTTGGCTCCGGTGACGGTGTCGGCTCCGGTGTTGGTGTCGGCTCCGGTGACGGTGTCGGCTCCGGTGACGGTGTCGGCTCCGGTGACGGTGTCGGCTCCGGTGTCAGTTTTGGAATAGATTCCTCCTCCAGCTGCGTTCCACACACTGTACACTTCTTATATTTATGTCCAGCTGCTTCCGTTGTTGCTTCCTTATCCGTAATCCAGTCACTCGATGTATGCTGCTTTATCGGCAGTTCTTCTCCATTTGTTATAAGTTTACCGCAATCCGGATTTGCACAGTATGTATCTCCTGTATAACCCTTTGTGGTACAGGTTGCTTCTTTTTGGTTCTTAACCTCTGTTTTCTCATGTGTACATACTGGTTTATCCGTTAAGACATAATCGGAACAATGATCAAGAACCAGCGTTACATAACCATTCTTCACAGTTGCCGTTCCAATAGAATCCAGCGCATTTTTAGACTTATCAATATGATAATAATATACGGTTGCACCGTCTGCATACTGATTTCCAACATATACTGTAACTTCTGTCTGCTTTGGCAGTGCACCATCATAAGTAAATTCCAATACACATTTCTTTGCAGTTTCCACAGTCTGGTCATCTACAGTATTCTTATCTCCATATCCTTCCGCATCTTTGTAGATATTGATCTTTGTATCAATCGGCTTCTCAATGACTGCCTGCTTTACAGAGTCTGCTTTAAATGTCCACTCATATACCGGTTTGTCATTCGCATCCTTCTTACTTACCTTTAGATCAACATTGGACTCCGTATTCTTCAATGTCTCCAATACCGTCTTGGAAATCTCGGACTGCTTGTCATCCGTATAAGATGTCTGAATGCTTGACACCTGGGTCTTGTCTTTGTTATCAGTATTATACTGCTCTGCAACCTCAATACTTTTCTTGATTGCAGCTTCTATTGCCTCTGATGTACTGTCTTTTTCTACTGTAACATTTACAGTTGCATTTTTTACTGTATCATCTGTATTCTTATCTTCTGCGATAGTGATCGTAGTGTCTGGAACAGTCGTTTCTACTGTCGTCTCAACTGTCTTTTCTCCATTTTCCTTTGGTGTCTCCTTCGGCTGCAATGATGTCTTTGTAATCGTTACAACAATTCCATTATTCTCCCCATCTATCCACAGATAATATGTTTTCTCCTCATTCGCAAGATTTGAAAACTCTGCCTTTGACGCATCCAATATCATCGGTACTGACTCCAGTTCCGTATAGACAGAAAGTTTCGATTCTTTATCTGCTGTAATCTCTGCTTTGTACTTGCCCGGAAGCGTTACGCTGTAAAGCTTTCCGGTTGATTTTTCATACTGGATGTTCTTGTCAGCATCTGAAGATACCGGACGGATTGCCGTCAGCAAAGAATCACCTGCTGTTGTATAAGTAGAATCCTGTAATACAATTGCACCTTCAGCGCAATCTTTTAATTGCATAATCCCACTTATGGATTCATGTTTTATCGATACGGTTGCCCGCAGTGTAGTATCTCCCACCATCCAAACATAATAGATCTTTGGGGTATCCGTAAAATTATCTACGCAGTAACTGGCAACACTATCCTTACCTGTACAATATATTACTGATTTTTCATCTTTCAAATCTGCATAAAGATAAAAATAGGCATTGCCATAGTCTTTCTTCAATGTGAATGTCGTACTTGTTTTAGCCGGTACCGCAAATTTGAATAAACAGCCTTCAATTTCCTGTGTATAGCATAATTCCGGATGTGCAGGATAGAATCCATATTGATCAAATACCGCAGTTATTTTGTCTACATTTTCTGTATAAACAGATTTCTGTTCTGTTATCTCTATTGCCTGATCCGCAAATGTAGAAAGTCTCTTGACATCATCATACCATATCGTACATTTCCCATCCTTTAACTGTGCTGAAACTCCAACATAATAATCGACAGTTTCTTCTGTTTCATTTTTCAAATATGTGACCGTTTCTCCTGTCGATAACGACGATGACGATTTCATAACTGAATGTCGGTTTTCATTTACCACCTGAAGATCTTCATTGCCCGAACCACTATTTTGTACTGCCACGCGAACATCTTCTCCTGGATTAAGAGCAATATGATAAATTCTGTACTCGCCTGTAGCATATGCGACTTTGTAAGCAGGATCATCGTTGCTTACATTTCGTTTTTCCCCTTTCGTGAGTTCTACTGTATCAACCTCTGATAATTTTGAAGCTGTTTTCAGGGAAAATGAAACCCCTTCTATATTTGTTGTATCTTCAACAAATATATATCCATCCTTATAAAAAAGTTCATCACCCGAAAGCTTCGTATCACCATACTCATAGCTGATCAACATGTTATTTTCATTTTTTTCAGCTGGATAAATTGTACAGTTAAAATCACTTCTGCTATTTGCGTTAATATTGACTGTATAAAATCCCTCTTCAAAAGAAGTCTTATATAACCATCCATTTTTTCTGGACGATCCTATCACTACATTTTCCACGTAGTTGCTTGCTTTCCTGTCAAATGTTTTTTCTTGATTCAGGGACAATTCATCTGCCTTAGAATCATAATCCATCATTCGCTTTCCCTGGAAAAATGTAATTGGATATGTTTCAGCAATATCCGTCCGCGCACCGATCCAAAGATAAACCGTTTGGCTTTCACTGCCGCATGTATACACCTTTGATCCAACATTTATACAACCATCCTCAATGTTATCTGCTGTATACCAATACAAATTGAACTGACTATTCGTATCAACTCCTACGCTCTGACCTACGTTCAATTTTATCTGATATAATGTACCGCTTGCTGCATTGTGAAAGCCTTTAAAAATAGCGTATTCATATTTTTCATCTGTCCATGTCTGGTTTTCCAGTGTAACATCTTCCCCCGTTGTCATGTCCACAGAAGTATACTTGCCTTCTTTTATCAAATCGGACAATTTTTTTGTAATTTTCATAGATACAGTTGCTTTATTTGCACGATCTTCCGGAATCCATACATAATAGGTTTTATCTACCTCTCCAGTGTTATTAATTTCTGCACTGGTGTCCGAGTTCTGATAGTCAACTCCATCATTTTCAAAATCATGATATATATAATAATTACTCCTTGTCGATGGACTTTCCAGATAAAAAGTTGCTGATGTCTTTTTCGGAATTGTAAATTTGATCAGCACTCCAGTTTCCATAAAATAACGATAACCACCATCATATCCATAGTTAAACGATTTTCTTGCCACACTAAATAGTCTGTCATCATTTTCAGTAAATGTGATGGTTTTGTCCTCAGACAACGTCTCCGCCTGATCTGCACATTTTATAAGCTCATTTACATCCTCATACCAGATTTGTCCTCCACCTATCGGAACACAAATATAATATTCCTGATCTGCTTCCGTATCATTCTTCAGAACCGCCGATACCATGTCACTCACACTGTTGTAGCTTGTATATCCTGCTACTTTATGGTTATCATCAAGTATATCTATCATTGCATATCCGTTATAATAAAGAGACACCAAATCCTTTGGCTTCAGGGAAATATGATATATTTTACATTCCCTGCCATTAACCATGAATGTTTTATCTCCCTGTGTATATTTATATTTCTCATTTTTTTCGAATTTTGTAGTTTCTAATTCAGAGAATTTTTTCACCGTTTCAAAAGAAATTGTTGTGTTGATTATTTCTCCAGATCCCGGTATAAATATATAATCATCTTTCGTTATCTCGCTCTCACAGGTTGAAGATTGATAGGATAACACAGCAGATTGTTCCCATCCTGTTGCCTTCAATGAATACATATACATGTAATAATTGTCGTTTTCGTTTTCTGAATGTACTGTATAATACCCTGTTTCTAACGCACTCTTAAATATCCAGCCAAAATCATAATGCTGCCCATTTAAATTTATATTTTTTACACAATTATCCAAATTTTTATCCAATACAATTGACTGGTTCTCAGATATTGAAACAGCGTTTGCTTCATACTCCTGTGCCGAATGATCATTGGTAAACATTACCGAATACGTATCATCCGAAATAATGTTTCCTGAAGAATCTTTTCTTGGAATCCATAGATATATTATTTTATCCTGATCCCCACAAGTGTATAAATGCATGTATATATAACTCACACCTTTATCCAATGTGTCTTCATCATACCAATGCAATTCCTCATTAAATGTATCAGAATTTAATTTTACGCCCAATCTCTGTCCGGCATGTAACTTAATTTGAAACAAAGTCCCCTGACCTTTATGGGAAATCTCATTATTATTTGTATAATTATTTGAATTATACTGATATTCCTCATCTGTCCATGTCTGGTTTTCCAGCGTAATATCTTCTCCCGCTGTCATATCCACCTTCACATACTGCTCTGCTGCCACCAGATCTGATAGTTTCTTTGTCTCTATAGTTTCATCCGCTGCTTCTGTCTCTACTGACTGCGTTTCAACTTCTAATTCTCCCTCATCGTTTTGCTGCTCCGCAAGGCTGGCGGTTTCATTTTCCGGCTGTGCCTCTGGTGTTTCTGCCATCTCCCCTGAATTCTCTGTCTCTATGGTTGTTTCCTGTTCGGTTGTCAATTCTACTCCCGTCGTTTCCTCTGGCAGTTCGCCCGGCACTGTCTGTTCTAGTGCTTCTGGTACTGACTCTTCCGCCCGCACAACCAGATATTGATTTGACACCAGTGGTAAAACCATACATGCTGCCAGCGCAAATGCTAACAGTTTCTTTCTCTGTTTACGTTTTTGCATACGCTACTCTCCTCTCCTCGGCTTCTTATACTTCGCCTGAACTTCATTACTTTTCGATAGTACCACAAAAAAATGCAATTTTTTATGGTTATGCAATATTGGTTCTTTTTCATGCAAAATCAACATTTACATTTCTCTGATAACCCGATTTTTTCATAATCTCCTTAATTTGGAAGTTTCTACCTGTATATCCAGTTTCAAATCCGTGCATCCTTTTAGGTATCAGACTATAACGGTTACAGGAGATATCGAATCATGGCTGGAAATAAAGTAGTAATCTGTGGTGTCAATACCAGTAAGCTTCCATTACTTAGCGAAGAAGAAAAGCGTGCATTATTTGTCCGTATGAACGCCGGCGACAAAAGTGCCAGAGAAGAATTCATCCGGGGGAACCTCCGGCTTGTACTAAGTGTGATTCAGAGATTTTCAGGAAATAATATAGAAAGTTCGGACGACCTCTTTCAGGTCGGGTGTATCGGACTGATCAAGGCGTTAGATAATTTCGACCAGACACTGGATGTCAAATTTTCGACGTATGCGGTTCCCATGATCATCGGCGAGTGCCGCCGCTACATGCGGGACAACAACGCAATCCGCGTCTCCCGGTCACTGCGTGACATCGCGTATAAAGCAATCTACACGCGGGATATCCTCACAAAGAAAAATGATCGGGAACCAACCGTTGACGAGATTTCACAGGAGCTTGATCTTCCTAAAGAAGACATTGTCACTGCCTTAGATGCCATCGCAACACCGATGTCTTTATTTGAACCTGTATATCAGGAAGGGCAGGATGTTTTATATCTGATGGATCAGGTCAAAGACAAGAAGAACAAAGAAGAAAACTGGGTACAGTCTCTCGCCTTGCAGGAAGCGATGCATCGACTCGATGAGCGGGAGTTAAACATCATCCGGCTTCGTTTCTTTGAAGGGAAAACCCAGACAGAAGTTGCCGACGAGATTGCAATCTCTCAGGCACAGGTCAGCCGGTTAGAGAAAAATGCATTAAAATCCATGCGGCATTATCTGGCAGATGAATAGCCATATAAAAAAGCACGGTGTTTCATAAACTGAGGTGCCCCTCAAACGCCGTGCTCTTTTATATCTACTTCTTATTCAATTATCTTACCCAATATTTAAACTCTTCATCAGCCATACGGATATAGTCATCGTTTTTCAGCATGACATCAAATCCTGGCTGGATCATCTTTCCGTTTACATAGGTATGGTTTGTTGAATTTTCATCGCGGATATAGCATTCTCCGTTGCTGATACGGAAACTGCAATGCTTCCGGCTTACCTTCCGGTTATCCGGAATCTGGTAATCACACTCGGAAGACTTTCCGACTAAGAACTCAGTCTTCTCAATTGGAATCAGCGCGTTTGTTCTCGAGCGAACGAGATATGGAGTAATGTTGCTATAGCTCATCTGCTGCAAAACCGTTGTCTCGCCTTCGCCAAGATCGATATCGTCTTTGAGAATTTCTTCCTTCTGAAGTTCAATAATAAATGTATAGAACTCTCGCAATGAAAACATCAAACGGCTGTCCAGATAATGCAGGATCTGATCAACACAGTTGACACACTGCATATCTGCAAACCGGATCTTACCAATAAAATTCTGCACAAACTCACAGACATTACAATCCGCAAAATCCTTCTCAATCGGCATATACAACAGCTGTACATGCAGATTTGACAGCTCAATATACATATACTTCGTGTTCAGAAGCACCTTTTTGATCGGCATGTTGCGGTCTTCGAAGTACAGCAGCTGATTCAATATATTGGACAAGATTGAGAGAAACTCACCCTTGTACAACTGCTTCTTCAAAAACTGACCGAGCGGCAGAGTTGCCGGAATCTTATACGACAAGACACGCACACCTTCCACGACGCTCTGCTGACAGGTGGACTGGTTTCCAAGGAAAAATGCATTGAAGCCTTCCATCTCCGTCTGATTTACAATTACAGTATCTTCTATTCTGAAATTCAAATTAAATTCGTCATAACTTTCCTGTACCTGATCCATGGTTTATCCCCCTGTTACATTTTATTGCAGGTGAAACTCTGATATCGCACCTTCAATCGTCTTATCAGCAGCTTCCTTACCATATTTTTCTACATCCATACGGCTCTTCGCCATATGCGTCAGATTTCCGTTTCCGTTGACACAGCCACCCTGACACGCCATGCCCTCCATGAAGTTTCCATCCAACATATTTCTGCGCAGCTTCAGCAACGCAATCTTACATTCTTCTATACCGTCGCAGACAACCGGTTTCAATTCAAAGTCCTCTGCTCCCTGTTCTTTCATACCCTGCTTTACAGCACTGCTCAAGCCGCCTGTGTGAGCAAAGATACGTCCAAAGTAAGAAGCATTTTCCAGACTTTCCTCTTCTAATGTCGTGATGTCAATCTCCCGGCTGTCAAGCACTGCCTGCAGTTCCTCGAAAGTCAGTGCACTGTCAATATACGGTGCAACCGTTTCCTTACGGATCTCCATCTTTTTTGCAGTACATGGCCCGATAAATACAACCTTCGCTGTCGGGTCCTGCTCCTTGATATGTTTACCGATCATCGCCATCGGTGACAATGTCGAAGATACATACGGCAGCATATCCGGGAAATTCTTCTCCACATAAGTCACGAATGCCGGGCAGCACGAGCTAGTCAGCATACCCTTCTCCCGCAGTTCCTGTGATTCATGCCAGGTTGTCATATCTGCGCCAAGCGCAACCTCCACAACCTCATCAAAGCCAAGCGCCTTGATTCCACTGATGACCTGTCCGCGCTTCGCATAGATAAACTGACCGGCAATCGCAGGTGCAACCGCTGCATAGACTTTATAGTTCTTTCCGTGGTCACTATCCTTTAGCATATTAATGACCTGCAATATATACGACTTTTCGTTGATGGCACCAAACGGGCACTGATATACGCATGCACCGCAAGCAATACATTTGTCGTTATCAATCTTCGCTTCCTGATCTTCATTCATTGTGATGGCGCCAATCTTACATGCCTGCTGGCATGGACGCTTGAAATCCGAAATGGCGCTGTACGGACATGCCTTTGCACAGGCGCCACATTCCTTACATTTTGATTTATCAATATGTGCTTTCTGATGCTCATCAATCGTGATAGCGCCAAACTTACATGCATCCGCACAACGGTGCGCCAGACAGCCACGACAGTGCTGTCCGACTTCATATCCGCCAACCGGACACTCGTCGCAGGCAATCTCCATGACTTCAATCACATTGTCATTGTCCGGATTGCCGCCCATTGCCATCTTAACCTGTTCACTCACGATTGCACGTTCCTTGAATACACAGCACCGCATCGTCGGCTTTTTGCCCGGAATAATCTTCATCGGAATATCCAGGATTCCTTCGAGCAGTGTGCCATCCCACGCCATACGCGCAACCTCGCGCAGCACTTCATAACGAAAATATTGGGTTCTGGTGTCAAATTTTCTCATATTCTTTGTAGAGAGTTTCCTCTCCTTCTCCTAATTCTATGTCGTATCCTGAAACATATATAATTATCTTAATATTTCTGATAATTTCTGTCAACGGATACCACATATTTTTAAATATTTTTTAGTGAAGCTCCCCTTGTCCCTGCGAAAGCATCTCCTCTTTCACTTCATACAGTTTTTTCGACAGATCGACATAATGGATGTGCGGATTCGTAAACCGCTGTTCCTCCTCCCAGATCTGGTAGTCGAGCTGTTCTGTCACATATGCCTTGATTGCATCAAGCTCCGGCTTGTCATAAACAAGCTTTCCATCTCTAAAGATCGGTACCTGTAATTCCTTCACATCCACATTTTCAAATCTCATCTTCTTCCAAGGCTTCACCGGATCGACATAGTCAAACGGCTCATCTCCAGTTACCACCTCATCGTACATCGTGATCAGATCTGCAAGTGCATACCCAGTCTCCCGGCTGTAGATTCGCCACAGCTTCTTTCTGCCCGGATTCGTGATTTTCTCAACGTTCTCGGAAATCTTGATCTTCGGTACAAATTCCCCAGCGTCGTTCTGCACAGCGGCAAGCTTATACACACCGCCAAAAACTGGATCAGACTTTGAGGTAATCATACGCTCTCCGACACCATAAGAATTGATGCTTGCATTCTGTTTCTTCAGTGACTGCATCAGGAATTCGTCCACACTGTTCGACACAACGATCTTGCAGTCCTGCATATCATGTGCATCAAGCGTCTTACGGATTTTCTTTGAGAAATACGCCAGATCCCCACTGTCGATGCGCACACCTTTCAGACGTTTTCCGGCAGGCTCCAACACTTCCTTTGCCACGCGGATGGCGTTCACCAATCCGCTGTTTAAAATATCATACGTATCGATCAGCAGTGTACAGTTGTCCGGATAGACTTCTGCATATGCCTTAAATGCTTCGTATTCAGTATCAAAGAACTGGATCCAGCTATGCGCCATTGTACCGATGGCAGGCACACCGAACTGCTCATCTGCCATGACCGTTGCCGTCGCAGCCGCACCACCGATATACGCAGCTCTCGCACCGAGGATTGCCGCATCACCCCCATGTGCACGTCTCGCACCGAACTCCATCACGACCGCACCGCTCTCGGCTGCCGTCCGGCAGATACGGGATGCTTTCGTCGCAATGAGTGACTGGAAATTCATCGTAAGAAGCAGCATCGTCTCGATCAGCTGTGCCTCGATCACCGGCGCTGTCACCGTGACAAGCGGAGTATTCGGATAGCAGATTGTTCCCTCCGGCAGCGCATCGATATTTCCTGTGAACTTAAAATCCGCCAGATACTGCAGGAACCCTTCTGAGAACTCGCCCTTACTCCTCAGAAACTCGATATCTTCCCTCGAGAAATGCATATCCTCGATATACTCAATCAACTGCTCTAATCCGGCAGATACAACAAAACCGCCGTTGTCCGGATTCTTCCGGTAGAACATATCAAATACAACCATCTTATCTTTAAATCCTTTTTCAAAGTATCCGTTGGACATCGTCAGTTCGTAATAGTCCATCAACATTGTCAGATTTCTCATAGAATAAACATCTCCATTTCCCATGCCCGAAAACATACGATTTCATGCTTCCATACGCTTCATGTTTCCATAATTAGAAAAACTGCTGCACCAAAGCGATGGTGCAACAGCCTTTGTCTTTTTATTTCATTTTAGTTGTTAAATCCACGATAGATAATATCAGATCTCTTCGGTCCATTGGAAACCATCGTAATCGGGAATCCAATCTGTTCCTCGATAAACTCGATATATTTCCGGCAGTTCTCCGGAAGATCCTCGTACTTCTTGATTCCCCGGATATCCTGTTTCCATCCCGGAAGCACCTTATATACAGGCTTTGCTTTCTTTAACTTTGCAGTTGTCGGGAAGTCCGTTGTTACCTCTCCGTCGATGTCATAACCGACACAGACCGGAATCTCATCGAGATAACCAAGTACATCCAATACTGTAAATGCAACATCGGTTGTACCCTGGATACGACAGCCATACTTCGATGCCACACAGTCAAACCATCCCATACGTCTTGGACGTCCGGTTGTCGCACCGAACTCGCCTCCATCACCACCACGGCGGCGAAGCTCATCCGCTTCTTCTCCGAATATCTCACTGACAAATTCACCTGCTCCAACAGCGGATGAATATGCCTTACATACTGTTACGATCTGCTTGATCTCATATGGAGGAATACCTGCTCCAATCGCGCCATAAGCAGCCAGTGTGGAAGAAGATGTTACCATCGGATAGATACCGTGATCCGGATCCTTCATGGAACCGAGCTGTCCCTCTAAAAGGATATGCTTTCCGTCCTTGATTGCCTGATACAAATAAGCAGATACATCACATACGAACGGAGCAACCATCTCCTTGTACTCCATCAATGTGTTGTACACTTCATCCACGGTCAGAAGCGGCTTCTTGTACAGATACTCTAACAATACGTTCTTCGATGCAATCACACGCTCAATCTTATCGCGCAAGGCTGCCTCATCGTCAAACAGCTCACTTACCTGAAAACCAATCTTTGCATATTTATCTGAATAAAACGGTGCAATACCAGACTTTGTAGAGCCGAAAGACTTTCCTGCCAGTCTCTCCTCTTCATATGCATCGAACAATACATGATATGGCATTACCATCTGTGCACGGTCCGATACGAGAATCTTCGGCATCGGAACTCCCTTGTCTGTAATTGATTTTACTTCGTTGAACAGTACCGGGATATTCAGTGCAACACCATTTCCGATAATGCTGGTTGTATGGTCATAAAATACGCCAGAAGGAAGTGTATGCAATGCAAACTTTCCATAGTTATTTACGATTGTATGACCTGCATTTGCTCCACCCTGAAAACGCACGATAATATCTGCCTTCTCTGCGAGCATGTCTGTAATTTTACCTTTTCCTTCGTCACCCCAATTGGCGCCTACTACTGCCTGTACCATAGTCTAACCTGTTACCTCCGTTTTTATCACTTTGCAATTAATAGTGTGCCGACCACAGCCGACCTTTTTATTTTACTTTATTTTTACAATAAAATCAATACGCATCAATGATTATGCATCTTATACGTTAATCTCTGCCTTTACACCGAGGATATCTTTGTTTGCATCAAGAATTGGCTGAATCTGCTCTGCCAGAAACTCCGCTGTCTGCTCCGGAGCACGTCCAACAAAGTTCTTCGGATCAAGCAATGCTTCAATCTCTTCGCGTGTCATGCCGAATGCAGAATCACAGGCAATAAGCTCTACCAAATTATTCTCATTTCCATACTTCTTGACCTGCTCACCCGCGATCATCGAATACTCACGGATCTTCTCATGCAGCTCCTGTCTGTTTCCGCCACGTTTTACGGCATCCATCATGATATTCTCCGTCGCCATGAAAGGAATCTCCTTCATGAAGTGGTGGTAGATCACCTTGTCATATACGACAAGTCCGTCTACGACATTTAAGTAAAGATCCAGAATACCATCGATGGCAAGGAATGCTTCCGGTACAGAGATCCGCTTGTTCGCAGAATCATCCAGTGTACGCTCAAACCACTGTGTACTAGCCACGATTGCCGGATTTAAGGCATCTGCCATCACATAGTCTGACAGGGATGCGATACGCTCACTCCGCATAGGATTCCGCTTATACGCCATCGCAGAGGAACCAATCTGGTTCTTCTCGAACGGCTCTTCCACTTCCTTTAAGTGCTGCAGGAGACGGATATCGTTTGAGAACTTATGGGCAGACATTGCGATACCGGAAAGTACATTTAAAACTCTTGCATCGACCTTTCTGGAATAAGTCTGTCCGGAAACCGGATAACATGCTGCAAATCCCATCTTCTCTGCGATCTTTCCATCAATTTTCTTGACTGTCTCATGGTCACCCTCAAACAGCTCAAGGAAACTTGCCTGTGTACCGGTTGTACCTTTGCACCCAAGCAGCTTCTGCTGACCGATCATATATTCAAGGTCTGCTAAATCCAGCAACAGCTCCTGCATCCAGAGTGTTGCACGCTTTCCAACTGTCGTTGGCTGTGCAGGCTGGAAATGTGTGAATGCCAGTGTTGGTAGATCCTTGTATGTATCTGCAAACTTTGCAAGCTCATTGATCACATTGATCAGCTTTGTACGGACAAGCTTCATTGCCTCTGTCATAATGATGACATCCGTGTTATCTCCAACATAGCAGCTTGTTGCACCCAGATGGATAATCCCTGCTGCCTTCGGGCACTGTTTGCCATAAGCATACACATGGCTCATAACGTCATGGCGCACGAGTTTTTCACGCTCTTTTGCCACATCGTAGTTGATATCCTCTACATGGCTTTTCAGTTCTTCAATCTGCTCGTCTGTGATACGCGGGTTGCCATCGGCATCTTTTAATCCAAGCTCTTTTTCGGTCTCAGCAAGTGCGATCCATAATTTTCTCCATGTCTTGAACTTCATGTCCGGGGAGAAGATATACTGCATCTCCTTGCTTGCGTATCTCTCTGAAAGTGGGCTTACATACTTATCTCTGCTCATAAAAACCTCCAAATATTTATATATTTTCCTCATATGTTCTTCTATTATACACCTTATGCGTCATATTCGCCACGAATATCTTCTTTTGGTGGATCAATTGGCCATTTTCCTGTGAAACATCCCTGGCAGAACTGTCTGCCTCCGGTCAGTTCCGGCAGTCGTTCCAGCTTCAAGTATCCAAGCGAATCCGCACCGATGATCTGACGGATCTCCTCGATTGTACGATTGTATGCGATCAGCTGGTCGCTATCCGGCACATCCGTTCCGAAATAACATGGATACAAAAATGGCGGGGATGAAATCCGCACATGCACTTCCTTCGCACCGGCTTCCTTGAGCATGCTGACGATCCGGTCACTTGTCGTCCCACGCACGATGGAATCGTCAATCATGATAACACGTTTTCCCTCGACTGCATCCTTCAGGACATTCAGTTTCACGCGCACACTGGATTCCCGCTGGCTCTGCTTCGGCTTGATAAAGGTTCTTCCGACGTAGCCATTTTTTACAAATGCGGTTCCATATGGGATACCGGATTCGAGCGAATATCCAAGTGCAGCTGCATTTCCGGATTCCGGTACGCCAACAACTAAATCTGCCTCAACCGGACTGTCCTTTGCGAGACATCTTCCTGCGATGATACGGGACTGATACACGCTCATGCCGTCAATCACGCTGTCCGGTCTTGCGAAATAAATGTATTCAAATACGCATCTGCCATGTTCCTTCTGGCACATGTCCTTATGGCTCTCAATCCCCTTCTCCGGCGATATAACAACCATTTCACCGGGTTCTACATCCCGGATAAACTCTGCTCCGATCGTGTCAAGGGCACAGCTTTCGGATGCAAGTACATATGCATTGTCGCGTTTTCCGATGCAGAGCGGACGGAACCCAAACGGATCACGGGCACCGATCAGTTTTCTCGGACTCATGACAATCAGGGAATAGGAACCGACCAGCTTCTTCATGGCATTTTGAACTGCTTCTTCTGCCGAAGATGTCTTTACACGTTCCCTGGCAATATGATATGCAATCACCTCGGAGTCGATCGTCGTCTGGAAGATTGCACCATCATGTGCGAGTTCTCTTCGAAGCTCCGGTGCATTGACGAGATTCCCGTTATGTGCCAGAGCGAGGGTACCCTTGATATAATTCAGTACAAGCGGCTGTGCATTCTCTCTGGTACTCGCACCGGCTGTCGAATATCGTACATGTCCAACACCGATATTGCCTTTGAGCTTATCTAAGTCTTCCTGCGTGAAGACTTCATTTACAAGTCCCATACCTTTGGAAGACAGCACTTTGCCCTTTGGGCCTTCGGTATCCGATACCGCAATACCACAGCTCTCCTGTCCCCGGTGCTGCAAAGCGAACAATCCATAGTAGATCGTTCTAGCCACATCGTGTCCGTCAAAATCATACATGCCGAAGACTCCGCATTCTTCGTGCAGTCCATCATCCTGATAGTGTTCCATTACATCACTCATATCGCACGTTCCTCTCATTATAATATCATGTCGCCTAGCGGCTCCATGTGTATTTCGCAATATGCCGGCTTGTGCAAGCACAGCCGTCGCATTGCTCATTATCTGCATATTGCTTCTTTTTTTGATATTTTTTTCAAACCTTGCTTATTATAACCTAGATAACTTAAAGTATCAAACAGTTTATGTGTTTTTTTCGAGTTTTCGTGAATTTATATAGCGTTTCACTTGTTTTTTTGATATAATAGTGCCAATCTAATAAAAATTCCAAGCTGGAGGGTTCGTATGCAGGAAAAAAGAAAGAACGTCAGACTTCCAATCAAACTCAAATTGGAAGTTTCTAATTTATTTAAGCAGGATGGTGTGAAAATCGAGAATCTTGATGCTGAAATCGAGGTCTTCGATATATCCAAAGCTGGTATCGGCTTTATGTCCCTGTCCAAGCTTCCGGTCAATTATTATTTCAATGCAACGATTGAATTCGAGAACCGGGAAGAAGTAATCTTATCCGTTGTGAAGATTCTGTATGTAACACCAATTGGAAACACCGGCTATCGTTATGGCTGTGAGTTCGTCGGTCTGCCATCTATGTACGATTACATATTTGAGGAGTATGCGCAGAACCTGTAAACATTTCAATTCTGTTATATAGAAAAAGAAAGAGCTGTACACAAGTTTTCGTGAACAGTTCTTTCTTTTTATTCTTATTCGCATTCTTCCATCGAAGTCTCCGAAACTTTTACCTGTTCCGGCGGCTGATACTCTTCAAATACCAGTTCTTCCCCTCTGTGAAACGCCTCTGTACTATCCTTCTTGAACAGAACAATCAACGTCTGGAACAACAGTTTGATATCCAGCCAGAAGCTGTACTCTTCAATATACGTCAGATCCAGAATCAGTTTGTCTTTCGGGGATGTGTTATACTTTCCGGCAATCTGTGCATGCCCGGTAATACCCGCCTTCACACGCAGGCGGTATTCAAACTCCGGCAGAATCGATGTATAGTTGAATACATTTGCCAACATTTCCGGTCTTGGTCCAACCACACTCATGTCACCTTTCAATACATTGAAAAACTGCGGGATCTCATCCAGCCGGTATTTCCGCAGAAACTTTCCGACACGCGTCACACGCTCATCATCCTCTACAACCGAATAATTCTCCACATTTTCACGCATCGTCCGAAACTTATACACCGAGAATATCTTTCCATCGCGCGTTGCACGATTCTGCTTGAAAATAATGCTTCCGCGATCATCAAGCTTAATCATAATCACAACCACCAGCATAATCGGTGATGTAAGAATCAACGCAATCACAGAAATCACAATATCCATCGCCCGTTTGATAAAACGCTGTTCCAAGGTAAGTCCCTTGGAATAATTACAGTATACTGACACATCATCTAAGATAAAATGCTTGGCACTCTTTTCGATTACATCATGCATATCCGGATTAAAATATACATTTTTCATATTCTGATAACAATACTCTAATATCTGCGTCCGCTCCAGCACAGGAACGTCATAGATAAAGATCGTATCATGTTCCAGAATATATTGCTTAAGGTTCACATCCCGGTAATCCGCAACACGTTTAACTTTATATTGCAGTTTATATTTCAGAACCCCCCTCACAATTTCATTTAAACTTTGTTGTGAAGACGTTATAATAATACAATCCTCCGGCTGGTAAATTCTGAAATATAAATGATTCCCACCATATACAAATATCATAATCACCACAAACTGAATCGCCAGTATTGGTATCAACAAATATGGCTGTTCAAATACGAAGCTATGATTATTCATCTGGTTTGTATTCATAATTGACAACACGATCACTGAAATCACATCAGTAAAAATCTGGTTCAAAAATAATGACAATACAATCGGCTTACTCTTCCGCTTGCCAATGTCATAATGACCGTAAATCGTCGAAAACATATAATGCATCACAATATACGCCGCAATTGTAATACCGGATGTTCTCGACAGATTCCACAGCTGCCAGTTAGATTTCGCATAAATACCATATAAAGTAAAAAACAATATCAAATTCAAAATTGCCTTGAGAAAAAAAACAAGCGATGTCTCAAGTTTTCTGATGCTATTTTTCATAAACTCCTACTGTACTTCATATCCCTTTCTACGGATAACTTCGACTACCGCGTCTGCATGTTCCTTACAGATCGCATCTGTCTTGGCTTCAACCATCACACGGATCAGTGGCTCTGTACCACTCTGGCGAAGCAGGATTCGTCCATCATCACCAAGTGCTTCCTCAACCTTCTTCGCAGCTGCAAGCACATCTGCATCTTCCATAACGTCCTTCTTGCTTGTAACCTTGACATTTACCAGGAGCTGTGGGTAAATTGTTAGACCGCGTGTCAACTCAGACAGAGGCATCTTCTCCTCCACCATCGCTTCCATCAGCTTCAGAGAAGTCAGAACACCATCACCGGTTCTTGCATTTTTCGAGAAAATGATATGTCCGCTCTGCTCGCCGCCGAGGATATATCCATTTTCCATCATACACTCATAGACATATTTATCTCCAACTGCGGTCTTCTCATAGCCGATGCCCTCCGCATCCAGTGCCTTATATAAACCAAGGTTGGACATAACTGTTGTAACAACTTTGTTATTGTTCAGTCTGCCGCGGTCGCGCAGATACTTTCCACAGATATAGATAATAGCATCGCCATCGACCAGATTGCCCTTCTCATCGACAGCCAGACAACGATCTGCGTCACCATCGTAAGCAAATCCGGCATCCAGGTTATTCTCTACTACAAACTTCTGAAGTCCTTCAATATGGGTAGATCCACAATTCGTATTAATATTCGTACCGTCCGGTGTGTTGTTGATCACATAGGTCTTTGCCCCAAGCGCATCAAAAACTGCTTTCGCTACAGTCGAAGATGCACCATTTGCACAGTCTAATCCGACACGCAAATTCTTGAATGCACGTGTTGGAAGTGTCATCAGATAACCGATATAACGGTTTCTACCCATCGAATAATCGGTCGTTCGTCCGATTTTCTCTTTCGTTGCAAACGGAATCTCCGGTACCAGTCCATCAATATAATCTTCTATTTCCTTCTCAACAGCCGCATCCATCTTCGCACCATGGCTGTTGATGATCTTGATTCCGTTATCATAAAATGGATTGTGGCTTGCAGAAATCATAATTCCACAATCAAACTCATCCGCACGCACGATATAGGAAACACTCGGCGTTGGTGTCACATGCATCAGATACACATCTGCGCCACTCGCTGTCAGTCCTGCAACTAAAGAATATTCAAACATATAGCTCGAACGTCTCGTATCTTTTCCAATGACGATTCGCGCCCGGTCATCCCCCTGCTTCTCCTTACCAAAATAATATCCGAGATATCTTCCGACCTTATACGCATGCTCCACTGTCAGGTCGACATTTGCCTCACCGCGGAATCCGTCTGTTCCGAAATATTTTCCCATCATTTTCCCCTTTCAATTTAGCTTCCTAAATTTTATCCTTTTGTTAATTATGCACGTGTGCATTATTCTTATTATATTCTATTTTAAAGAAAATGTAAAGAATTGGAACCTGATTGCAGATGCCTATACATCCTCGTCCGATTCCGTCTGCTTTTCCTGTGTTCGTTGCGCATTTTGTTCTATATCCTGTAATGCATACCGGCTATACAAATCCTCAAGGTCAATATCATCCTCGTCAGTGTATGCGGTTTCTTCGTCATCCCTCGGCTGATGTGCCATCTCCTCGATATTCATCTGTGGCAGCATAATATCCAACGCTTGCCTCTGGTTCTGGATTTCCACATGTTTCAGGCTTCCGCCGAATTCTCCATCAAGCGTCCATGCGATTTCCTGTTCGCCGTCTACAACGACGCGCGAAGCCTTGCACTCGAAGAACATTTCGTTATCCTCAACTTCGTTTTGCAAAAGTCCGCGGATAATCTGCTGCATCTCCGTCGGTGTCGATGGCATCTTGATAAACAGGCAGTCAAACTTCCCATCATCCAACACTACATGCTTGGCACCCCGCAGCTTGAACCCACCGACCGAAAGGGTATTTGTCACCATGCCGTACAGATATTTTCCAGTGATCGTCTTCTCATCGAACTGTGCGGTCAGATTGAAGCCCTTGTAATTCCCGATGTTTTTAATTCCTTCAATGATATATGCCGAATGTCCGATTGCCTTCTTCAATGACTGGTTCGTGCTGTAGGACACGTCAGTAAAGATACCGAATGCCGCAATATAGATGAACGACTTCTCTGCAAACTGTCCGACGTCTATCTTGGTACATTTTCCATCCACGATCTGATTTGCTGCTTCAATTGGTTTTCTTGAGATACGAAGGCTTCGTGCAAAATCATTCGTAGTTCCAACCGGAATATAGCCAAGCGGCACTTTTTTCAGCCCCATCTTGGAATACCCGCATACGGTGTTGTCAAGTGTACCATCACCACCCGCGCACACAATCAGGTCATAATCTGCGCCATCTACACGTACCTTTCGCTCTGCATCTTCCGGTCCCTGCGTCGGATATGTCACAACCTCGTATCCAGCCTGTGAAAATACCATGATAATCTCAAACAAATCATTTCTGATTGCCGTTCGTCCGGCTTTCGGATTGATAATAAATAATAAGCGTTTCATGGCTTCCCTCCATTATCTTTTTCGTATAGCACCACGCGTCAGCGTAATTGACATGCGCACGCATCCGCGTGCTTTATTTATCTTCTTGCAAGATAGGCATCCAAACCCTTTTTCCGAAGCTTACATGCCGGGCAGTTGCCACAACCATCGCCCTTGATTCCATTATAACATGTTAATGTCATATTGCGAACCAAATCAAATCCGCCAAGCTTATCAGCGAGCTCCCATGTCTCTTCTTTGTCAATCCACATCAGAGGTGTGATAATGTCAAACTCATAATCCATTGCCAGATTGAGCGATACATTTAAGGACTTGATAAACTCATCTCTGCAATCTGGGTATCCAGAGAAATCGCTCTGAGATACGCCGGTCAGGATATCGGTCACACCCTTCTGCTTTGCAAATACAGCCGCAAATGTCAGGAACAACATATTTCTTCCATCGACAAATGTATTCGGTGTGCCCTCTTCCGGTGCGTCACTGTCCACCTGCATATCATCCCTGGTCAGGGAATTCGGTGCAAGCTGATTTAACAGCGTCATATCCATGATCGTCTGCTCCACATCCAGCTTCTCACAGATTTCCTTTGCTGCATCCAGCTCTGCCACATGTCTCTGGTGATAATCAAACGATACGGCATACACCTTCTTATAATGCTTTTTCGCATACAACAGACAGGTCGTGCTGTCCTGTCCTCCACTAAATACAACAACAGCTGCTTCTTTGTTCTTCTTGTGCTGCATAATAATCACTCCTTCTTATCCTCTGTTTACATCTTCTATTGTTAACTTCTATTTCAGTAACATCATCAGCTTGTTCTGCAATGTCTCATTTTTCTCAAACTCACCGGTAAATGTTGTTGTAAATGTCTTCGCACTTGCATTCCGGATTCCTCTGGCTGTCATGCAGCTATGGCTTCCCTCGATCACAACTGCCACATCCTCACTTCCGGTCACCTTACTCATAATATATGCGATATCCGTGCCGATTCTTTCCTGCAGCTGTAAGCGTTTTGCGACCATATCTGCAATCCGTGCGATCTTGCTTAAACCAAGCACCTTTCCCTTCGGAATATAAGCAACTGACACATGCATGTCATACATGAGTGCCATATGATGCTCACAGTAGCTGAACACCTCAATATCCTTGACCAATACCATGTCACTCGTGTCCTTGCCCGGACGTTCAAACGATTTATTGAACATATCTGCAATCTCATCGTTCGTATAGTTCATTCCCTCAAACACTTCTTCATACATGCGGGCAACCCGGTCTGGTGTCTCTTTCAACCCCTCCCTGTCTGGATCATCGCCAAGGGCAACTAAAATCCCGCGGATATGTTCTTTGATTGCTTCTTTATCGATTGCCATCTTATACTCCTTTTTTTTCCGGATCCCAGATGTATTTGTGCATCTGAAGCTGTAACCGGACATCCTTCATGTTTTCCTGTATCATATAATCTACGATCTGCGCCGGGGTGACCGCCGAAAATGCAGAGCTTAAATATATGGTTGCCTTCGTACACAGATCATATGTCACAATAATCTTCTTTGCAGTTTCCAGATCTTTTGTCGAGGAAACGACAAACTTCACTACATCCTGCTTTTTCAGCCACACATAGTTTTCCGTGCGCATAAACCGTTCCATCCCACTGTCCGGAAGCTTGTAGTCGAGTGTCATACAGACATTCTCCGGACGTGCATCATACCCGGAGATGTCCACACTTCCGTTTGTTTCGATTTCCACACGCAAATCCGTATCCTCTGCCAAAAAAGTGATCAATGCCTCGATTTCCGGCTGAATCAATGGTTCACCTCCTGTCAGTGTCACATTTTTTACGCCACATGATTTAATATACGCATAGATTTCTTCCTCGCTCATACTCTCATATGGCACCTGTGGTTCATTCGCCCATTTTGTATCACAGTATCCACAGGCAAGATTGCATCCGGCAAACCGTATAAAACATGCAAGTTCTCCGGCATGTGCTGCTTCGCCATTGATACTGACAAACTTTTCTACTACTTTATAATCTCCCATATTACTCCATATATGCGGCACAGTTATTCGGTGTCTCATACACCGTTGCCTTTAAGACATGATAGCCCTTTCCTTTCATCTCATCATAAAAGAACTTTGCGAAGTTCTCCGCAGTCGGACGGAACATCACTTCCACAACCTTGAAATGTTCTTCTTCCAAAACATCCAGCGTCTTGCGCTTCAGGCTTCCAATCTCTACGATCAGGCAGTGGTCCAGTGCATCTGCAATATTCTTCAGATCCGTTTTTAATTTAGAAAAATCCACGATCATGCCACGGTGTTTTCCACCAATCTCCAGACTGTTACTTCCTACCTCAATTTCAACTGTCCAATGATGCCCATGAATGTTTGAGCACTTTCCTTCATACCCTGCAAGAAAATGTGCACTGTCAAAGCTTGCATTTGTCTTTAATGTATACATGTTAAAACTCCTTTCATACAGAGCCAAGATGTGCTCTGCGCATCTTGCTCTGATTCGTGGTCGTCAAATGCATCGCATAAATGCGTGCATTTTCCTCGTCACCATAACAAAAAATGCGGGCGCACAAAGCACCCGCAACATAAATTCATCATTTATGGCTTGCCCTAGTTTTGTTTAACGGCAGGATGGTGCGAATGAACTGCCGCGCGTGTCATACACGCGTCTATGTGATTAGATATGTAAAAAATTCTTTACCTCTGCAAGCATGTCTTCCTTGTCGCAGACGATGTTATGACGAACCTCTGCCTGACGGATATCTTCGATTGCCTGTGGTACCTTCACACCGGAAAGCTTATTAAGCTCATCTACGAGTTCAAAATCAGACTGCTTGTCATATGCACTATCGATGGCGTCCATAACGCTTCTCGTGAACTTGTATGGACTTGCTGTACTTGCAATCACGGTTGGAGTTGTGTCGCCAGTCTCCTTCACATACTTGTCATATACAGATGCCGCTACGGCTGTATGGGTATCCATAATATACTGATCGGACTCATATACACGCTTAATCGTAGCTGCTGTCTCTGCCTCAGATGCATAATTTCCGTAGAACTCTGCCAGCTGCTCCTTCATATCGTCTGTAATCGTATAAGCACCCTCTCCGTTTAACGCCTGCATCAGTGTCTTATTCTTCTCTGCATCATTGCCTGCGATACGGTAGATCAGGCGCTCCAGGTTGCTGGAGATCAGAATATCCATAGAAGGAGAAGTTGTCAGGATAAATTCTCTCTTTCTGTCATAGGTTCCTGTGCGGAAGAAATCATACAAAACCTTATTCTCATTGGATGCACAGATAAACTTATTGATTGGAAGCCCCATCTGTTTTGCATAGTAGGCTGCTAAGATATTTCCAAAATTTCCGGTCGGAACAACGACATTAATCTTGTCACCAGCCTTAATCTCGCCATTTGCAACGAGTCTTGTATATGCATATACATAATATACCATCTGTGGCACAAGCCGTCCGATATTGATGGAGTTTGCAGAAGAAAACTGATATCCCTTAGATGCCAGATACTCGTTCAGTTCCTTGTCAGAGAACATCTTCTTCACACCTGTCTGCGCATCATCGAAATTACCTGTGATACCGATAACACATGTATTGTCACCCTTCTGGGTTACCATCTGCTTCTCCTGAATCGGGCTTACACCATGCTTTGGATAAAATACAATGATCTTCGTGCCCGGTACATCTGCAAAACCGGCAAGTGCAGCCTTACCCGTATCACCGGAAGTTGCAGTCAGAATCACGATCTCATTCTTCACGTTATTCTTCTTGGCTGAAGTTGTCAGCAGATACGGAAGAATGGAAAGTGCCATATCCTTAAACGCAATCGTTGCGCCATGGAACAGTTCCAGATAATACGCACCAGCTTTATGTACAAGTGGTGCAATCTCCTTTGTATCAAACTTGGAATCATATGCACTGTTAATACAGTGGCGAAGCTCTTCCTCGGTAAAATCTGTCAGCATCAGCTTCATAACCTGATATGCAACCTCGCGGTAATCCATCTTGGAAAGCTCCTCTAAGCTCTTATCAAATGCCGGAATCTGATCCGGTACAAACAAGCCACCTTCGTTTGCAAGTCCTTTCAAAATCGCCATAGAAGCGGTTGCTTCTTCCTGTGCATTTCTTGTACTTCTGTAAACCAGTTCCATCTTCTTCTCCTTTTTATTCAACTACCAAATAGGCAGAGGTTATTCTTCTACCAAAATTCAATGCTTCCTGATGTGTATTAAAATAAATATCAAAATGATTGCCTGTAATTGCGCCGCCTCGATCCTGAACCACATAAACCTGTCCATCAATCATGATTTTCGTTCCAAATGCGAAATTAGACGGTGCTGCAATCGTCAGCCCGGCAGTCGGTCTCGCGCCACTCGCTGTAACCGGATTCTCCATATTACTATACTTACCACAACAGATCGGGCATGGACAATATGCTGTCAACAAATACTCTCCCAAATACTGATATGATCCATTTGCATCGGCCGCAACATACACAGGTGTCGTTGCTACAGACGGTGTTGTGCTTGTTGTGCTGTCCGAAGTATTCGCAGCTGCAACAACAACTGCATCCGGATCATATTCGCCGATATTTTCTTCCACACTATGCACGGCCGTCAAAGCTTCCAACGCAGCCTGATCCCGCTTGTCTTCTCTTCTTGCTGTCAGGATCTCATCTATCTGCTGCTCCGCACGTTCGAGCTGTGCCAGCTGATCCGTCTCATAATTCACATCTACCATATCTCCATAAGAGATTGCTGTGCATGCAAACAAATCGCCGGAAAAAGCCTCTTTATCCTTTGTCAGATCTGCAACCGTCATCATAACACCTGTTGCAACATCACGGTTGGCAAGCCGGTCTGCCAGAGAAACTCCACTGACAACCACCAGTGCAAGTGCCACAATTCCGGCACCCACATACTTTCCATACTGCTGTACAAAACTTTTCAGCTTATCCAACGCAGGATTTTTTTTCGGTTTTTCCATATTTAATTCTATCGTTGCTATTTTTTCTGTATCCATATTGTTCCTATTCACCTCATAAATATCCACATATATGGTCTGAAAATTTGTGATAAAATTGTTACAAAAAAGTTACATTTACACTCTCATGATTATAATTCAAGAATACAATCCGGTCAAGTAATTTCGCGACTTTTTCACGACTTTTTTCGATTGTCAGACTGGACTTTTATCCATATTGTGATTATACTGATTGCAGATTTATTATCACACTGTCGTTAACACTTATTGTTTGAGAAAGGACGGGGCTACATCACATTATGGCTAATTTACCAGGTATTTATACTGCATTCAAAAAAAATGGCAGCCTCTATTACCGTGCTTCCATCACTTTTCATACCAAGCATATCAGCCTTGGCAGCTTTGACACAGAGGAACTCGCTTCCTGCACCTACAAAGAAGCCCGTCTGATCCTGGATCACCCAGAAATCACTCTGTCTGAATACAGCCTGTTTTCCTGCCTTTCCCACAACAAATTCGTGTCTCTCATTAATTTCCGTGATAATGGGATTTATTTCAAAACGCCGATTTATCTGCGCAAAAAATATTTTGAATACTATCTGTCAGCCACGGAAACCCTGAAATTCGACCGCGATGATTTATTCTTCTATGCTTCTAAAAAAATCCAGAAAAAAGGGGGCTATCTCTTTGTCACCGACTACGGCAACCAATACAGCATCCTGTCCCGTTACGGCATCCGGCCATTTTCCGTCTATGGCAGGGATTATCGTATGGTAAACGGAGATGTACTTGATTTCCGCTATTCTAACATCGAGATCATCAATCGGTACGCCGGTGTACAGAAAAAAGAATCTGCCTCCGGTCAGACACAATACCAGACAAAGATCCATGTAAACGGAGATATCATCGTCGGCACATATCCGGATGAGATATCTGCTGCCATCGCATACAACAAAGCAGCGGACAAACTCGCGTCCTGTGGCATCTGTAAGGCTTACGCCAGAAATTACATTGTTTCCATGACAAGCGAGCAATATCACGCTGCTTATACTTCAATTCCGGTTTCTAAAAAACTTACAATGCCTGCACCATAGCTGCAAGCGCATCGTATGTTTCCACCATATTGATCTTTGCGCGCAGCTTCGCCGAATCTGGCATTCCCTGCGTGTACCATGCCACATGCTTCCGCATCTCGTGAATTCCGGTAAATTCTCCTTTGTATTCCACCATCAGAGACGCATGGCGCAGCATCATCGCCTTTCGTTCTTCCACACTCGGCTTTGCCATATGCTCTCCCGTAGCAAGGAAATGGGAAATATCCTGAAAAATCCACGGATTTCCCTTCGCTGCTCTTCCAATCATCACACTGTCACAGCCTGTCTGTTCACGCATCGCAAGCACATCCTCCGCACAGGTAATATCTCCATTTCCGATTACCGGTACAGAAACAGCCTCCTTTACCTGACGGATCACATCCCAGTCTGCCTGTCCATGATAGTACTGTTCTCTCGTCCTGCCATGCACCGCAATCGCAGCTACTCCTGCCTGTTCGGCGATCTTTGCCACCTCCGGCGCATTGATATGGTCCGCATCAAAACCTGCCCGGATTTTGATTGTGACCGGAAGCAAAACCGCATGCACCAATGCATCGACAATGTCTCCGATCAGTTCCGGCTGTTTCATCAGTGCGGATCCTTCACCGTTATTGACGATCTTCGGCACCGGGCATCCCATATTGACATCGATAAAAGAAAATCCCTTATCTTCCAATCGCTTTGCCTGAGAAGCCATAAGTTCCGGTTCACTGCCAAAAATCTGTACGCCGATTGGCTCCTCCTCCGGCTTCGTCATAAGCAGTGGTCCTGTATTTTTATTGTTATAATACATGCCCTTGGCACTCACCATCTCCGTGTATACGATATCACAGCCCATCTCTTTGCATAAGAGACGAAATGGCAGGTCACAGATACCTGCCATTGGTGCCAATGCAATTTTACCAGTAAAATCCATTGTTTCGTCCTTTATTGTTTCTCATAGATCAACTGCAAGCCTTTGAGTGTCAGGTCCGCGTCATAATAATCAATACAATCCGTATTCTCAGAAATCAGCTTGCCTAATCCTCCGGTTGCCACAACCTTGATGTTATCCAACCCGGACTCCTGCTTGATTCTGCGGATAATATATTCTGTCTGTCCAACATAGCCATAGAACACACCTGCCTGCATACTGCTGACCGTATCCTTTGCCAGAATCGTATCCGGTCTCTTGATCTCAATCTCCGGAAGCTTGGCTGTTCCGGACCAGAGTGCAGCCGCTGCCAGTCTGATTCCCGGTGAAGTCGCACCTGAATGGAATACACCGCCTTCCAATACCAGATCATGCGTTGTCGCAGTTCCAAAATCAACGACAATCACCGGGCCGCCATACAACTCATACGCTGCCACGGCATCGACCAGACGATCGGCACCCAGTGTCTTTGGTTCGGGAATCGCAATGTTGATTCCTGTCTTGATTCCCGGCGCTACGATAATTGGCTGAATATTCAGGTACTTAATGATACCGCTCGTCAGGGAATGCATAACCTTTGGAACAACCGACGCAATAATAACCGCATCAATCTCTGAAGTCTGTATACCCCGTACCTTCAGCCAATCCACAAAATATACACCATACTCATCGGATGTACGTGCCGTACCGGTTGTGATCCGGAATGTCTTGATCAGATTCTTACCATCAAACAGTCCTACTGTAATATTTGTGTTTCCTACATCTACTGCAAATAACATATGTGCTCCCTTAACTAAGGAAAAATGTCTGAAAATACAGCTCCAGCTGCTCAAACAATTCCTTTTTTTCCTTTCTGATCTGCTTGATCTTTAAACCACAGCCGATCTCATCATACAGAATATCCTCCTCTGCCGCATCTGTTACGATATTTAAATTCCCCATACTGTCAAACACAAGCATAATGATTCCACCGACATCCTCCGTGAACAACGTACATAAGATACGGAGTTCTTTTTTTACTTCGGCGGGCAGATTATCAAAATCTTCGTTCAAATAATATTTCTGCGTATACTTAGAGGCACTACACAAAATAATTTCATCCTGATACATACCGATTCCTCTCGTTTATCCAATTACATCTGCCATATCATAAAAGCCCGCCGGCTTTCCTGCCAGAAACTTTGCCGCTTCCACTGCACCCTTCGCAAACACGGACTTCGAATAAGCAGTATGCTTAAACTCAATTACTTCATCCACGCCTGCAAAGATTACTTCATGTTCACCGACAATCGTACCTCCACGTACAGCAGAGATACCGAGTTCTTTCTTGTCGCGTTTCTTTCTTACCTGGGAACGATCATAAACATATTCGTACGCATTATCTCTCGCATCATTGATTGCATCTGCCAGCGCCAGCGCTGTTCCGGATGGTGCATCAACCTTCTGGTTATGATGTTTCTCTACGATTTCTATATCATAACCGGCCGGTGCAAATACATTTGCCGCATCCTTCAGAAGCTTCATCAATGTATTAATTCCGAGGCTCATATTCGCTGATTTTAAGATTGCTACCTTCTCCGAGCAGATAGAAATCTTATTGAGCTGCTCCGGTGAAAGTCCGGTTGTACAAAGCACAACCGGAACCTGCTTTTCTACTGCATAATCAAGCAGCTTATCAACTGCAACTGCTGCCGCAAAGTCAATAATCACATCCGCCTTGACATCACATGCATTGATATCTGTGAATACCGGATATCCGTTTTCTCTATTGTCTACAACATCGATTCCTGCCACGATCTCCACATCCGGATCTTCCTTGCAAAGTCCTGTGATGACCTGCCCCATCTTACCGTTACAACCATGCATAATAACACGAATCATTTGTTTTTCCTCCCGGTCTGTCTATATGTATTACTGAATTTTTACTCCGAAATCTACCATAGCCTTCTTCAGCTGCTCTGTATGCTCCGGCTCTAACTCTGTCAATGGCATACGAAGATTGCCTTCGCAAAGTCCCATCAGTTCCACTGCCTTCTTGACAGGAATTGGATTTACCTCACAGAACAATGCTTCACACAGAGGGATTGCCTTGATCTGAATCTCTCTGGCACCAACCACATCACCGTCTAAGTACTTCTGTACCATATCATGTGTCTCCTTTGGAGCTACATTTGCAAGTACAGAGATAACGCCCTTTCCACCAAGAGACAGGATCGGCATAACCTGATCATCATTTCCGGAATATACATCCAGACATCCGTCTGCCAGACTTACCAGACGTGCAACCTGTGACAGATTACCAGTTGCCTCCTTGATTGCTACGATATTCTTTACATTCTTTGCCAGATAAACAGCTGTCTCCGGCTGAATGTTCGTACCGGTTCTGCTTGGTACATTATACATGATGATTGGAAGTGTGACACTGTTCGCAATGGCTGTATAATGTGCGATCAACCCCTTCTGTGTTGCCTTGTTGTAATATGGTGTTACAACAAGCAGACCATCCACACCAAACTTTTCTGCTTCCTGAGACAGATAAATCGCTGTCTCTGTGCAATTAGAGCCTGTGCCCGCAACAACCGGGATCCGCTTATTGACAACCTCTGCACAGAAACGGATACAATCCAGATGCTCCTCATGGGATAATGTTGAGGACTCGCCTGTCGTTCCACATACAACGATACAGTCTGTTCCACCTGCAATCTGGTACTCGATCACATCACGGAACTTATCATAATCCACCGAACCATCTTTCTTAAATGGTGTAACAATCGCAACTGCTGAACCTGTAAAAATTGACATCTTTCTCTTCCTCCTAAATTTTATAAGGTATAACCATAAATAAAGCTGGCACCCGATAAAGTGCCAGCTTGAAATGTCTCAATTCCGGTAGCGCTCCATCTGCATGCTTACAAATGACAGTCATACAACTCTTCATTGCACAACCAGGATTCCAGTGCTTAGACATCTGTCGTCCTTCGGCGGTTTCCCCTTTTCCATGCGATCCACTGCTCTAAGTCATCCCGCAAAGTACTCTTGAATTCCGCACCTCTACTCAATCAAAATCAAGGATAGTATATCATCGTTATACAGGTCTGTCAATCATTATTCCAAACATTCCATCTTACTGACTGACACCTCATATGCGACCTTATTTACTATCTCATCATTTCCAACTTTTTTCTGATATTCCCGGCTCTGGATGCGCCCCCAGATTGCCACATGTTCGCCAACTGCAAGTTTCCCTGCAAATCTGGCATTTCTGCCCCAGCAGATACATGGAATATAATCTGATTTTCCGTACGCACGGTTCACAGCGAGCAGAATATCCGCGATTTCTCTGCCAAGTGGTGTCATACGGTAAATCGGTTCTTTACATATGTATCCATCCAGGTATATCTGATTTGGTTTGTTTTCCTTGTCGTCCACCGCATCGATTACCTCGATCTCACGTACAAACACAGACAGGATCAAACGGTTCTTGTTCTCCTCGTGCTTGTTATACGACCGGAACTGCCCCTTCGCCAGTACCTTTTCCCCTATGTGGGATTTTTCTACATCAAACAGGCGATCAGAAACCATCAACGGAATCACGTCATGCGCATCGCTTAATCTGCTGACTACCAAATCCACCATATAGAATCCCTCACCGAATATCTCATGGCTGAATCGGAAATCTGATACGATTTCTCCTGCTACTACCACCTGATTGTTGTTCAAAATCTTCTCTGTCATATTTTTTCCTCCCTCTTGTCAATGTTCACAGCCTCGTTTATATCCCCATATAAACTGTGAATTTTTAATATTGTACATTTACAATATATGCGTGCCTATATTGTAATATTCCAAACTTTTTCATTTTTTTCCTGTGCTTCGCTGTCGCAATACCTCGTATGCGATCACCGCAGTTGAAATCGCCGCATTTAACGATTCCACCTGCCCGCACATCGGAATCCGGATCAGATCATCCGCTTTTGCGCTGATTTCATCCGACAGACCATTTCCCTCGTTTCCGATCAGGAACGCACATCCACCAGAAAAATCTTTCTCATAGAAAGCCGCTCCATTCAAATGCGCCCCGTAAACCGGGATTCCACGTGTTTTCACACGATCAATCGCAGCCGCCAGATCGTCTGCCACCACAATTGGCATCCGGAAAACAGAGCCCATCGTAGAGCGGATCACCTTCGGATTATACATATCAACCGTATCTGCACTTAGAATAATTCCGTTTACACCAGCACCCTCTGCGGTTCGTATGATTGTACCAAGATTTCCCGGATCCTGCAAGCGTTCAATAATCAGTAAAAATGGTTCCACATTGCCTGCAAATAAATCCTCCTCGGTTCTGGATGTCTGGTACACCTCTGCGAGAATTCCCTGTGGTGTGTTCGTATCTGACATACTCTGAAATACGGAATCTCTTACAATCTCTACATCTGCATGTGTCTGATTGCAGATATCAGCGAATTTGTCTGTCATACTCTCCGCCACATACAGTGTCCGGATCGCACCTGCCGGGATCTCCCGTACCATACGAATGCCCTCAACGATATAAAGCCCAGTTTCTCTGCGCCTGCTGGCGGATTTGATCAGCTTTTTAATTTCTTTGATTTTATCATTAGACGCTGACGTTATCACGATTTTTCTCCGTTTCCTTCCTTATCTAAGAGAATGACATTTGCCTCTCCATAGATCTGCTTTAATTTCTCTACCAAATCCTCACTGGCATCAACCCGGTATAAATCCGGAAGCTGCTTGAGCTTGATATTTTGCTCCTGTCCTTCTCCGTTTGGTTTGATCAATACTTTCACGATCACCCGTCCCGGATACTGCCGGAGCGTCGCATAGAGTGCCTGCTCCTGCTGCATATATTTCTCCATTTCTGTGAAACGAAGCCACAGTTCCTTACCAACTGCCATGCGCTCCTGACGGATTTCATCAAAGGTCGTCATCTTTGAAAAAAGCAGCTTTCCGCCCCGCTCATCGACCGATGCATTTCCCTTGATCAGTACCTTTGCATCCTTCACAAACCGGTTTTTATTCTGCCGGTAATCTCTGGCGAACACAACAACCTCAACCGTCCCATACAAATCCTCGATTGTCAGAAATGCCATCTCATCACCATTGCGTGTTGTCTTTTTTGTAATCTCTGTGAGCAGACCGCCGATCGTGTAGCCGGATTTATCCACAACACGCTCACGTTCATCAAATTCCACGTCTGCCTCCGGATTCTCGTCCTCATCGGTATCTGCCAGAAATGCTGTCGACTTCGCGGTTGTATATTCTTCTATAATATCCAGATCATCCTCAAGCGGATGTCCGCTTACATAGATACCAAGAATCTCCTTTTCCTTTGCAAGCAGCTCATCCTTCGGATATTCCTCCACGTCCGGGTAACGTACCTGAAACTCTGTTTTTTCTTCCTCTCCAAGGAAATCCATCAATGACATCTGTCCGTTCATGGCATTTTTCTTTTCTTTCGCTGTCTGCTCTAACACTGCCGGATAAACCATCATCATCTGATGGCGGTTATGTCCGAAGCAGTCAAATGCCCCTGCCAGTATGAAGCTCTCAATCGTACGCTTATTGGCTTCCTTTCCTGAAAGTCTGGTACAAAAATCCTCCAGACTTGTAAAAGGACCGTTTGCAACAACCTCCTGATGCACAACCTCCGTCACACCATCGCCGATACTTTTCAATCCCGATAGTCCAAACCGGATTGCATTTCCATCGACCAGGAAATCTCCGCTTCCCTTGTTGATATCCGGTGGCAGAATCTTAATTCCCAGTGATTTACAGGTCTGGATATAGCCACTCATCTTTTCTGTATTTTCACGGACAGATGAAATCAACGCTGCCATGTATTCAACCGGGTAATAAATCTTTAAATATGCCGTCTGATATGCGACAACCGCATACACTGCCGCATGAGACTTGTTAAATGCATAGTTTGCGAAATCGACCATATCGTCGAAGATTTTATTGGCTACCGATTCCGGAATGCCGTTTTTGACACAGCCCGGCACGTTTAACTCCTCGTTACCATATACAAAATACTGCCGTTCCTTATCCATGACATCCGCTTTTTTCTTTGCCATCGCACGGCGCACCAGATCAGAACGTCCCATCGAATATCCGGCAAGCTCCATTACGATCTGCATAACCTGCTCCTGATATACCATACAACCATAGGTTGATTTCAGGATTTTCTCAAGCTTCGGTGTATCGTAAACAATACTTTCCGGATGCTCCCTGTTTGCCAGGTACTTCGGGATAAAATCCATCGGTCCCGGACGGTACAGCGAAATTCCAGCGATTACTTCATCCAGATTTTTTGGTTTTAACTGCTTCATGAAAGACTTCATACCAGCACTCTCCAGCTGGAATACACCGTCGGTCTTTCCTTCCGATAATAACTCATAAACTGCCGGATCCGTCAGATCCAGCTCAGACATATTGATCTTCACACCATGATCAGCTTCGATACGATCCAGTGCATCCTTGATAACCGTCAGGTTTCGCAGTGCCAGGAAATCCATCTTCAAAAGTCCCAGCTCTTCTACCGGATCCTTCTCATACTGACAGACTATACCTCCATCCACACTTCGTGCGAGCGGTACATATTCCTCTATCGGCTTCTGACCGATGATCACACCTGCCGGATGTACACCGGTATGCCGCTGCAGACCTTCCAGCTTCATCGCCATGTCAAGCAGCTTTGTCACCTCCGGCTCATTCTCATACATTTCCTTTAAGTCCGGACTTACTTTAAGTGCCACCGGAAGGGTAACATCCTTCACGCCCGGAACCTTGTTCGGAATTGCTTTTGCAACCTTATCACACAGACTATACGGAAGTGCCATCGCACGTCCAACATCACGCACACACATCTTCGCTGCCATCGTACCGAACGTGACAATCTGGACAACCTTTTCCTTACCGTATTTTTGTACAACGTAATCAATGACCTCCTGCCTTCGGTTGACGCAGAAATCAATATCTATATCGGGCATCGATACACGTTCCGGATTTAAAAACCGTTCAAAAAGCAACTCATACCTGAGCGGCTCGATATCTGTAATATACAGGCAATAAGACACGATTGAGCCCGCTGCCGAACCTCGTCCCGGTCCTACCGGAATATCATGACTTTTCGCATAATTGACAAAATCCCACACGATCAGGAAGTAATCAACAAAGCCCATCTGCCTGATCATATCCAGCTCATAATGCAGACGGTTCTTTACCTCATCTGTAACCTCCGGATATCGTTTTTTTGCACCCTCCTCGCAGAGCATCGTCAAATAAGAGAAGGAATCATATCCATCCGGCACATCATATTTTGGAAGCTTGCGCTCGCCAAACACGATCTCGACATTACACATATCTGCAATCTTGTTCGTGTTCTCCAGTGCTTCCTTTGCATACGGAAACAGTGCTTCCATCTCCTCCGGGGATTTCAGATAAAACTGTCCTTCCTCATAGCGCATACGATCCTCATCATTGACCGTCTTTCCTGTCTGGATACAGAGCAGGATATCATGTGCCTCCCAGTCCTCTTTGTTGATATAATGGGAATCATTCGTAACAACCATCGGGATACCGGTTTCCTTAGACAACCGCATCACACCCATGTTGACCGTACGCTGATCCGGAATCCCGTGATCCTGCATTTCCAGATAATAGTTTCCCTCGCCAAAGATCTTCAGATGGCGCAACGCTGCTTCCTTTGCTTTCTCATACTGCTCCTGACGCAGATTTGTCGCGACCTCACCAGCCAGACATGCCGAAAGTGCAATGATACCTTCATGGTATTTCTCCAGCACCTCCATGTCCACACGCGGTTTATAATAATAACCCTCTGTATAGCCACGTGTCACAATCTTACAGAGGTTGTGATATCCTTCGTTGTTTTTTGCAAGCAGTACCAGATGGTAATATCGGTTTTCTCCCTTTACCACCTCTCGGTCAAACCGGGAACCCGGTGCCACATACACCTCACAGCCGATGATCGGCTTGATTCCATTTGCCTTACATGTCTTATAAAATTCGATCACGCCGTACATCGCACCATGGTCTGTGATTGCAAGAGCATCCATGCCAAGCTCTTTCGCACGTGGAACCAGCTCTTTGATCTTTGCGGAACCATCCAACAGACTATACTGCGTATGCACATGTAAATGTGTAAATTTCATCTTATCTCCTAGTAATCTTCTCCATATGGAAACAAATATTTCAAAAATGGCAGGTATTTCGCCAGTTTCTTCCGACGCAGCGGAATTACCTCGTAATTGTGAATATAACGGAACGTGTATGCCTCTCCCTTTTTCGCAAGCATGTTCAGATACTTCTCCAGAAGCTTCGCGGAATCCGGGTGCAACAGGCGTCTCGATCTGCCATTCATATAATAATCGAGAGGCTGTTTCTCATAATATTTGTCCTTGTTATAAATCTTGCAGGCTGCCACACGGTCACAGAACATCTCAATTACATATTCCTTTGGCATCTTGCAGCCAACCAGCAAATGCTCCGTATCACTCTTATCTACATTATAGTCCACCCAGTACTCCAGATGATGCTTATTTCTTCCCTTGTGATGCAGCCACGAAGAGGTATATCCCTTGTCCTCACGCTCCGCATCATTCGGGCTGCGGTTTCCCTGATAGTATTTCGCACCCATCGAAAACTCCGTCCACGAATATTTGGACAGGTCATGCAACAGCCCCTGCTTGTATAATCCAACCGCAAAGCAATGTCGCATTACCATGATCTTATGTGCGGTAATCGTTTTCAAATGTTCCAGCCACTTCATTTTTAACATCTCTTTTCGCCTTCTATCTTATTTCTGTGCAGCCTGAGCCGAATGATACTGTTCCCTCAGTCCATCCGTCACGGTCACCTGGTTTTCCTTATCAATAAATACTGCCTCTGCCTTGTACTTCTGTAACAGTGGCAAGGACTTCTCATAACCGAGCACATAGCACGCCGTCGACAATGCATCACTATACAGGCCATTCTGACATACAACCGTCACGGAAGAAAGTCCTGACTCCGCCGGATATCCGGTTTTGCGGTCTAAAATATGATGATACCGTGTACCATCCTTTTCAATATATTTCTCATAATCACCGGAGGTAGATACACAGGTGTTACTGTCCGAAGCAAACTCCAGATATCCGATCCTATCCTCCGCGTCACCCTGCGGATCACGGATACCAACCCGGAATGCACTGCCATCCTGTTTTGCTCCATACACGAGCACGCTTCCACCAACACTGATCGTTCCGCCGCTTACAGAATCCTCTTTTAATATCTGTTCCGCAATATCAAGCGCAAATCCTTTGCCAACTGCGCCAAGATCAAGCACCATATCCGGCCTGTCAATCGTCACATTCTTCGATGCATCAATCGTCACTGCCTCATATCCGGTCTTTGCGAGTATCTCCGCTATCTCTGTATCCGTCGGGACACGAAAATCTTCCTCGGTTGCCGACTCAATATTCCAGAGGTTTGCCAGCGGACGAATTGTAATATCTAATGCGCCCCCGCTGTCCCGGCATATGTTATTCGCCTGCGTCAATGCCAGATACAAAGTATCCGAAACCTCCGTAGCCTTCCCTGCCATATATGTGTGGTTCAGCTTATACAGGGCACTACCCTCCTGCCGCCACGAGATTTCCTGTTCATCCAGCTCTTTGATTGCCTGTTCAAGCTTCGCATACTCTGTATCCTGTGCCCCATACAGACTGACCGACACAGATGTTCCCATCGCAAAACTGTACGTTGTCTGTCCATCCGCAAGCGAATCCCCTTTCGATATACCCTCACGTACATTCATCCAACGATACAGTACAATCAAAAGTCCGGCTACAGCAAACATGCCAATCGCAACTGCTATTTTTCTACCAATTCCCTGCTGCATATCAATGATGATATCCTTCCATTCGTTTTGTATATTCGTCGAGCTGTTCTTTTAACTTCTTATATTCCTTCTCCTTTAACTCCCCTGCTGTCTGATATTCTGCCAGCTTTATCTCAGCCTGCTTCCGCGCGGTAATCGCCAGATCCTTATAGTTGTTCTCCAGATTGATCTGGACTTCATGAAATAGCGCCTCTATCTCTTTTTTTGCCTGACTCGTTTTTCCAAATAACAAAACATTCACTTCCTTTTCCCGGGAATTTCAAAACATTTGTTCGCATAATTATGTTTTAGTATACCATTTTTTAGTCCTTATTTCAATGTATGATTGAAAGTCCCCCCGCTTTTTGATAAAATGCTCTGGTAGAATTTGTTTGAAACACGCAGGAGGAATTTATCATGCTGTTAGCATGCCAAAATATATCAAAAGCATTCGGCACAAAGGAAGTTTTAAAAGATATCAACTTCCATGTCAACGAAAAAGAAAAGATTGCGATTGTCGGTATCAATGGTTCCGGGAAGACGACGCTCCTTAAAATCATCATGGGGGAAGAATCGGCTGACAGCGGACAGATTGTTATCGCCAAAGATACAACGATCGGTTATCTGTCCCAGCATCAGGATATCTCCTTTGACAATACCATCTATGGTGAAATGCTTGCAGCCAAACAGTACATCCTTGATTTAGAGGCGAACATCCGTCGTCTGGAACAGGATATGAAGCATGCCGAAGGTGCGCAATTAGAAAAGATTTTGGAGACCTACAACCGTTTGAGCAGCAAATACGACCGGGACAACGGTTATTCCTATGAGAGCGAAATCACAGGCGTCCTGAAAGGACTCGGCTTTGGTCCGGAGGACTATGACCGTCACATCAATACATTATCCGGTGGACAAAAAATGCGGATTGCACTTGGACGTCTGCTTCTGACACGGCCGGATATCATCATCCTTGATGAGCCGACAAACCATCTGGATATGCCAAGTATTTCGTGGTTAGAATCCTTCCTGTCATCCTATCCTGGCAGCGTGATTGTTGTCAGTCACGACCGCTATTTCATTGACCGGATTGCGACACAGATCGTTGAAATCGACAACAAAAAAGCGACCATCTACCACGGAAACTACACCTTCTTTGCGTCCAAGCGCGCGGAAATCCGTGCCAATATGATGAAAGCCTATTTAAACCAGCAACAGGAAATCAAGCATCAGGAAGCAGTCATCACAAAGCTAAAACAGTTTAACCGGGAGAAATCTATCAAGCGTGCGGAAAGCCGGGAAAAGATGCTGGATAAAATTGAAGTTTTAGATAAACCAACCGAAGTTGCATCTGAGATGCGATTAACACTGGAGCCATCCGTCGAGAGCGGAAATGACGTCTTAACTGTCACCCATCTGGCAAAATCCTTCGGCACAAACTGTCTGTTCAAAGATCTCGATTTCGATATCAAGCGTGGCGAAAAAGTTGCCTTAATCGGCGGAAACGGAACCGGAAAAACAACGATCTTAAAGATGGTCAATCATTTTGTGCCAAAGGATGCCGGAACGATTGCCCTTGGCTCACGTGTCCATATTGGTTATTACGACCAGGAGCATCAGGTACTCTCTCTGCATAAGACTATCTTCGAGGAAATCAGCGATGCTTACCCGGATCTGACAAACACAAAAATCCGTAATGTACTGGCAGCCTTTTTATTTACCGGAGATGACGTATTTAAGAAGATTGAAGATCTAAGTGGTGGAGAGCGAGGACGTGTATCTCTCGCCAAGCTTATGCTCTCCCCTGCCAATTTCTTAATCTTAGATGAGCCGACAAACCATCTGGATATCCAGTCCAAGGGTATCTTAGAGGATGCAATCCGCAGTTATACAGGAACCGTATTTGTTGTCAGCCATGACCGTTATTTCATCAACCGGATTGCAACCCGGATTTTGGAATTAAAAGACGAACAGCTTTACAGCTTTATCGGAAATTACGATTATTATGAAAGCCACAAGGATCAAGTGTACGAGGCAGCTGCGCCGAAACAGACGGATGCTTCGGCAAATATAGTAACAGCATCATCTGCCGCTCCTTCCGGCAAGGATGATTACAAAAAACAAAAGGAAGAACAGGCACGACTTCGTAAAAAAGAAAATGATATCAAAAAAACAGAACGAAAGATTGAAGAAACAGAGGCAGCAATTGCACAGATTGATGAGGAATTTCTAAATCCCGAATATGCAACGAACTCCGCAAAATTAGGCGAGCTGTCAAAAAAGCGCGAAGAGCTGGAAGAAACGCTCTCCGCACTTTACGAGGCCTGGGAGGCCCTGCTCGCTTAGGTTAAAAATATGTTTTTTCGAACTGATCGACCGGCATCGGTTTTGCAAAATAATAGCCCTGGAACAACGTACATCCAAGCTCGCGCATATACTGAAGCTGGTCATTTTGTTCGACGCCCTCCGTCACTACGTGGATATCCAGCTCCTTTGCAAGATTCAGCACCATTTCCAAAATCATCCGGCTCCGTTCCGGATCTTCATTTCTACGCAAAAATTCCATATCTATCTTGATTGCATCCAGATTCATATCCTGCAGCATATTCAAGGACGAATAGCCCCGTCCAAAATCATCCATCACTACATGGAAGCCATATTGCCTGAGTTTATCAATTAGTTCCAGATGCTTTGTGGCATCCTTCATGACTGAAGTCTCGGTAATCTCAAGATGCAGCTTATCCGGATTGATTTCATAGCACTCCACCAAGGTTGTCAAAGTTGTATAAATATCCAGAAAATAAAAGTCCTTCGGCGACACATTTACCGATATGTAATACTGTTCTTTCCCCTGTGCTTTCCAGCGTTGCAGCTCCTTACAGGCTAAATCCCATACATACTGATCCATCGCACTGATAAGCCCCGACTTCTCAAATACATCCACAAACTCCTCCGGTAACATCATTCCATGTACCGGCCGGAACCAACGAACCAGTGCTTCCGCACCAAGCATTGTTCCCTGCTCATCCACCTGTGGCTGCAAATATAGCCGAAATTCCTGTTTTGCTATTGCAGAGCGAAAATCACTGACCATATGCTGTCGCTCCAGCATCTGTTTTCGCAATTCATCATCATAATATGCAATGGACTGCTGATAATCCCCCTTAATCGATTCAATTGCCAGAAATGCCCTGTCACAGTAGACAGATATCGGTGTTTTGATGTTCCTGATTGGACAGATTCCGGTATAAATCCGTGCGTGGTAAGAATTATTATCTCCAATACGGCTGATCATATCCAGTTCTTCAAGATACCGCTCATGGTTCAGTTTTTCATCACGTACGCAAACTGCAAACCGGTCTGCGGAAAGTCGCGCCAGTAAGGTATCGCCCGTTGCCAGATTCCGGAACATATTTGCCAATGACCGTAACACCGCATCCCCGCGTTCAATTCCAAACACATCATTGATAATTTTAAAATTCTGTATATCAGCACACAAAATGCTATACTTCACATTTGGATTTGCGACGATCTGCTGCTCAACAGTTTCATAAAAATGCTCACGGTTGAACAGACCTGTCAGCGAATCATAATTACTCCTGTAGCGTTCTTCCTCCAGTTTTTTCCGATGTTCTGTTTCATCATGCAGTACATAATAACAACCAATAAAACGATTGTCTTCATCCCAGATTCCCCGATATCGTGCAGCAAAAAAATTCTGTTTACCATTGATTTCTGTCTCGCCCTGCCAACTGCATTCCTCGATTTCTTCCGGTTTACGATCACCCTTCCACGACCGGTAATAGTTCTCGATCACACGAGTATCTTTATCTACATGAAATACCTGTCTGGCATACACATTGGCATAGATGCATCGTCCTTTGATATCCATGCAGACAACACCATCTGTGAAGTTTTGTACCACCATAACAAGTGTTTTCTCCACCAACCCCTTCGGCACATACTGAAATGTAATATAATAGATGCCGGCAGCGGTAATTCCGTAAAATAACACAGAGTAATCAAACTCCAGGTTGAGCACCTCATAAACAACATTTGTTGCAATCATGAGCAAAAAGCAATACAAAATTGCATAATACTGTTTCATATAAATTCGTGCCGCCTTATAGATTTCATAGGCTAACAGCAGAAATGTCATAACTGCAAACACATACACGAACAACTTGTGATATGAATATAGCCACGTTCTTGAGGTGACTTTGTAATAATATCCCTCTGCTTTATCTCCGGATAATACAACCGAAAATAACATCTGATTATATACATTAATGCCACACAGAATCCCGTCAATCGCTATCAATATCCCAAGGATTAAACCTCCACGTTTGTTGACAAACGTCTCCTGTGTAAAATCATTAATATAAATAAAAAAGCATATCAACAGGAAATCACTGCACCAAAAATACAAGCCATACGACGCCAATGCAACTGTATCATTGATATCCAGAATCGTCATGGCATAAAACAAAATGGTTGATGCAGCTACAATATGAAGCCGTACCACATCCTTCGCAACCTGTGTCTGTTCTATCTGCTTGATCATAATAATGCGATATGCCAACAAAACAATCATAATCAGCATAATCGCTAACATCGCACTCTTCAATCCTATCTCCCCTATCCGTCTGCCGGAATATATTTATCTTCATAATCCCACACTGACATTGGTTTTGCAAAATAATATCCTTGAAATACATCGCACCCCATCATGGTTAATGCATCCACCTGTTCCCTGGTTTCTACTCCCTCGGTAACAACCTCCATCCCCAGTCGTTTCGACAAATGAATAACATTACTTACGATTGACATACTTCGTTCATTATTTCTGGTCTTACGTAAAAATCCCATATCCAGTTTGATTGTATCCATCTTGATATCCTTCAACATATTCAAAGAGGAATATCCGCTTCCAAAATCATCCATCTCCACCTTAAACCCATACTGCCGCAGTTTGTTTACCAGACGGATTACTTTTTTCGTATCCGACATGACTGCCGTTTCCGTGATTTCCAGATGAAGATTCTTCGCTTCGAAGCCATGCTTTTGTACCAGTTGGGTAAACACTTTATAGATATCCATATAATAAAAATCACGTGGTGAAATGTTTACTGACAAATAAAAATCTGCATGTCCCTGTCTGCACCAGTCACGTAACTGAATACAGGCTTTCTCCCAGATATAGAGATCCAGTTCACTGATCAGCCCCGTGCGTTCAAATAACTCAATGAATTCTCCCGGCGGAATCATTCCATGTTCCGGATGAATCCAACGCACCAACGCCTCTCCTCCGCGTACAACACCATCGGACAAGATCTGCGGCTGAATATAAAAACAGAACTGCCCACTTTCTAATGCCTCATGGAACTGACTAATAATTTCCTGTTCCTTTAATACCGTCTCCCGCAGTTCCTTATCATAATAGCTGATACGGGTTGCAACATCATCCTTGATGGTTTTGATTGCCATAATAGCCCGATCACACATAACTGCAACCGGTGTATTCCTATCATCTACTTCATAGATTCCCATATACATACGCAACCTGAAACTGGAATTACCTTCTATCTGCTCAATTCGCGAAATCTCCCGTCGAAATATGTTTTCCTGAAATAATTCCTTTGGCAAAAGCAGTGCAAACCGGTCGCCTTCCAACCGCCCATAAATACAACCTGCCGGAGTTTTCTGTTTCAGACTTTCTGCCTGTTTTATTAAAATATCATCCCCCTTTTTACTTCCATATACATCGTTCACAATCTTAAAATCACGGATATCACTACAAACAATATAAAACGCTGTATCTGAATTCTCCCGTAACATCTGTTCTGCGCACTCATAAAAATATTCCCGATTATAAATACCTGTCAATGCATCATGGTTTGCCTTATACTGTTCGGATTTCACACGCTCCACTTCTTCCGTTCGGTCATGTAACAAAAAAAAGCTTCCAATCTCGTGATTCTCATATATCATCTTCTTATATTGAAACTGAAAGAAATGTACTTTTCCGTCTATTCGAAATTGTTCTTTCCATGCAATATCATGAATATCCCGAAGATTTTTTCCATTCAGCCAGCCCTGCAGCTTTTTATCAAGTACAGAAAGCTCAGACACATGAAGAATCTTCTTTGCCTGTTCATTTGCATGAATGCATTTTCCTTTTACATCATAACAGACAACTCCGTCATCGATAGTCTTAATAAACAAGGCCAGCATTTTTTCTACAAGCCCTGACGGAATATGAAAGAATGTAAAATAAGTGATTGCACAACATAATGCGGTATATCCGATCAATGAAAAATCGTAAATGCATTCAAACTTGAAAAACATAATATTTGCAATTGCGGTCAATATAAGCGTAACAATGATTGAAGAATAATTTACTTGAAAAATTCTTGGGCATTTTGACCTGCGGACAAGCAGAACAATCAGACATGCCGCAGCAAATGCATAACAAATCAATGTATGACCCCCATACAAGATACCATAGCTTTTTACACCATAATAAACATTACCAAACCGGTCTGTCATCGGAGCCACATGGAATACATTCTGCACTCTAAGATTTGAAAATAACACAATCGCATCTGTAAGCAACAGGATATACGTTACCGGACGCATCCATGCTTTATGCCGATAGGTGTCAGCATATACACGACTATAAATAAAAAGCAACAACGTCATAAAATCAACACAAAAATAAAAAAGCGCATAAAAAAACAATGCCAGCTTCTCATCGACTGTCATCAACGCCATACCATACAGCATAACCGTTCCTGTCTGTGAAAGCAGTAATCCAAACACCGAATTCCGTAAAGCGTTTTTTTCTATCCGTTGTACTGTATATATACAAGATAAGAGGGGAATCAATAAGATGACCAAACTCCCAAAGAATATATATTTCAATATAAACACCCCAAATCATATCATTTCATATTTTAAAAATATCTAATATTATTTTATAAAATTCACTACGTACTGTCAACTTAAATGGCACAAAAAAAAGACCGTATCGGTCTTTTCTTTCTGTACCTTCAGAACTCCATACAAAGATCTTATATCTATCCAATCAACAATCCATCTTTCCGTTCTCAAAACCTCTAAGGATAAGCCCTCGACCTATTAGTACTTGTCAGCTGAACATGTTGCCACGATTACACTCCAAGCCTATCAACCTTGTAGTCTTCAAGGGGTCTTAC
>NZ_JAHLPZ010000003.1 GCF_018918185.1 Eubacterium sp. MSJ-21
AACCGCAGATAGTAATCACATCGAATCATATCACATAAAATACCTCCTTCTGCAAAAGTTATTGCAACAGATTTCTCTATTTCATAACTTTTTTGTTGCGTTAAGTTTTTCAATTAAAGCTAGCTTTATCCTCTTTTTGAGTATAATACACTATCAACTGTACATAAAAACGGACTTGTAATCACTTTTTGGATTTTATTAAAGAAAATTTCAGATTTTTATAAAATCTCCCCAATAATAATCCCCCATCAACATAAAATAATTTTACTACAAATATTTACAAGAAACAACAAAAATATCCATAGAACACAATAAGTTTATAAATACAATGCCGCCGCATATCCATAACAGATACGCGGCGGCATGCGTGTTGTTGAAATTATCTTTGAATGCGGATTAATCAATCCCAAACTTCCGTTCCTCTTCCACCACATCCAATTTCTTAACATCCATCCCTGTGATCTGGACAAATCGGCGTCCGGCGAGGAATGCGACCAGCTCGTCGATGGCTGCTTGTGATCCCTGCACTTCCATCTCGACATCCCCGTTATAGAGATTCTTTACCCAACCAGTAAGCCGGAGCTGGTTGGCTTTGTGTTCGGAATAATACCGGAAGCCGACACCCTGCACGCTTCCGTGAAATATGATATGTTTTCTGACGATATCTGCCATGTTGTTCTCCATTTATATGTGTTTTTCTTGCTTGCTTTTACTCTGGAAACACACGATATGTGTTTTTCACCTATTTTTTCTCCCCAAAACACACTTTCAATCTGGAATGTATCAATTAATTTCCTATGGGTGGTTTCCTGCTTGCTTTTCTCTTCATAACTAATAGCAATTTAATTATAAGACATTTTCCTTGCTGGTGCAATGAAATAAAAAGAGATAATCATTCCTATAGAAATTAGAAATAATTATCTCTTTCAGCATGTATTACTAGTTATAATAGAAAATGTTGTTCATATGTATATATCTTTACATTTCTTTATATCATACATTATATTATCCATAATCTGATCCACAGATAATTACAGACACTTCTTCACATCATCCACAATCTGTTCCACAGTCAGATGATTGTCCTTTAATACATCATTTACATCGTAACGGTCGAGGAATTCCTTCTTGATACCGAAGTTCAATACCTTCATATCAGAAGCTCCGTAGAACCGGGCAATCTTCTCGCCGAAACCACCGTCTAATATACCGTCTTCGAGCGTGATAACCACCTCGTGATTTGCCTTTAAGTCTTCGAGCATAGCCTCATCAAGACCGGTAATGTAATACGGATTGATAATCGTTGCTTCGATGCCGGTTGCTTCTTTCAGTGCTTTGGCTGCATCCTCGCCGAGTCCGTAGAACGAACCAAGCCCGATGATAGCGACCTTGCTGCCCTGTTTCGTGATCTCGTACTTGTTCAGCTTTGAGAAGTCCTTTGTGACAGCCTTACCGTCAGAGACAAATGCGCCACCTGGTACGCGGATGGCAACCGGATGCTCTGTCTGGGCGATACTCCAGTCTAACATGGCAAGGTACTCTTCCTTTGTCGTTGGTGCGAGGTAGACAAGTTCTGGGATATTTGCCATCATAGGGATATCATAGATGCCAAGGTGTGTGACGTCGTTCATACCATAAATGGATGCTGAAAATGTCAGGATCGTTGCCGGATTGCCGTTTACACACAGATCCTGTGCCAGCTGGTCATAGGTTCTCTGGATAAATGTGCTGTATACGCCGTAGACCGGTTTGCCACCGCTTTTCGCAATACCGGAGGCGAGTGCCACCGCTGTTTCCTCGGCGATTCCGACATCCACGAATTGTCTGCCTGCTTCTTTACGTTTGTCTTCTGTGAAGCCCATAACGGTTGGTGTAGCGGATGTGATCGTCACAACGCTTGGATCCTCTTTCATTTTCTTCATCAGGTAGTCACACGTAACGCTGGAATAATCCTCACCACCGAAATCTGCGATTACCTCGCCGGTCTCGATATCGAACGGCAGATGCCAGTGCCACTCTTCCTTGTGTGTTTCGGCGAGCTTGTAGCCTTTTCCTTTCAAGGTACGAATGTGTACCACAACCGGTTTTACGCTGTCCTTGACGCTCTCAAACGCTTTGATTAACGCCGGAATATCATTCCCCTCATGAACATACACATAGTCAAGTCCCATCGCCTTAAAAAGGTTACATTCTGCCTGTCCGTTTGTCTCACGCAGGAGCTTTAAGTTCTGGTAGAGACCACCGTGATTTTCTGCGATCGACATATCGTTATCGTTCACGACGATGATCAGGTTGCTCTGCAGTTCGGACGCAAAATCCAGTCCTTCTAATGCTTCACCGCCGCTCAAGGAGCCATCACCGATGATTGCAATCACATTTCCGCTCTCACCCCGCACATCACGTCCCTTTGCAAGACCACATGCTAAGCTGATAGAGGTAGATGTATGACCAATCACAAAATGGTCATGGACACTTTCCTCCGGGTTGCTGTAGCCGGATACATCGTCGTAGTGGTCTTCGTAAATATACGCATCCTTTCTGCCAGTAAGCATCTTGTGTGGGTAGGTCTGATGAGATACGTCAAACACGAATTTATCCTTCGGAGATTCAAATACATAGTGCAAAGCAATCGTTGCTTCTACCATACCGAAGTTTGGACCGAAATGTCCGCCGTGGATGCTGGCACGTTTTAAGAGCGCCTGACGCATCTCAGCAGCTAAGCTTGTAAGTTCGTTGTTTGAAAGCTTCTTCACATCCTCTGGACCGTTGATTTTCTCAATGTACATAACGTTTGTTCCTCCTAAAATTTTTTATTATTTATCGCATAAAAAAGGATGAATACTATCGTTATTCATCCTAATTCACTATACAACCTAAACTTAACTTTAGGTCAAGTAAATTTTTATATAAATTATAAATTGTTACCGGATGATTGCATTCATAAGAATCCCTTCTTATATCCTATGAGCGTCAAAAAGTCCGTTTATCGAAGCCGCTTCAAAATCCCCTGGAAATAATCCGGAAGCTCTGCATGCCATTCCATGTATTCTCCGGTGATTGGGTGGTCGAATCCGAGTACCCCCGCGTGTAATACCTGCCCTTGGGTGGCAAAAGGCTTCTGCTTTGGTCCATACACCTCATCTCCAAGCAATGGATGATTGATGCTTGCCATATGGACACGAATCTGGTGTGTTCGTCCGGTTTCAAGCTCACATTCCACAAGTGAAAAGTTCTGCTTTAAGTGTTCAATCACACGGTAATGTGTGACAGCATGTCTGCCGTTTGGATCGATGGCCATCTTCTTTCGGTCGGTTTTGTGTCTTGCAATCGGTTTGTCAATCGTTCCCTCGTCTGTGGCAAACTGATTATAGACAATCGCTGTGTAGACACGGTGAATATCGTGCACCTTGAATTTTTCAGATAGTATACGGTGTGCCTGGTCGCTTTTGCAGGCAACCAGAAGACCTGTCGTATCCATATCAATCCGATGGACGATTCCCGGGCGTAATACCCCGTTGATCGAAGATAAGGAATCCTTGCAATGATACATCAGGGCATTAACGAGCGTTCCGCTTGTATGTCCCGGTGCCGGATGTACGACCATGCCCTTCGGTTTGTTGACGACGATGATGTCATCGTCCTCGTAGACGATATCGAGTGGGATATCCTCCGGCTCAATATCTAATTCTTCTGCGTCCGGGATCTCAACTGCAATCGCATCGCCAGCCCGGAGCTTGTAATTGGATTTGACGGATCTGCCATTTACGGTTATGAAATTGTCATCTAACAGCTTCTGGATATACGAACGCGACTGGTCAGGTATCTGTTCGGTCAGATATTTGTCCAGCCGCGTACCGATGTCTGCGGAAGCTGTATCAATTATGAATTCATAGGTTTCCATATTGTAATATCTTAGTCTTTGTACGTTTTTGATTCTTCAGAATTGAAGTCTGCTTCTATTGCGGTATCATTTCCGGTTTCCTGTTTCTGACTCATTGTTTTCCGTTCTGATTTTGAGAATAATGCATCAATCTCATGGTCATGATAGTAAAATGCACACAGTAAAATCAACACGATCATGCTGACTGTCACATAGATATCCGCAACATTAAAAATCGGAAAATTGATCAAACGGAAATCAAAGAAATCCACCACATAACGTAAGGAAATGCGGTCAATCATATTTCCAATCGCACCGGATACAAGAAATACAAGGCAGACACGAATCGGTGTGAAGCGCTTGTTCTGTGGAATCTTTGCATAGAAGCATGCGCAGACAAGCAATACAAGAACGGTCAGAATCAGAAATATTGTTCTGCCGTTTTTGAACATCCCCCATGCGATACCGGTATTCTGAATGTATGTCAAATGAAATACATTTTTGATCAGCGGGTGCGATTCATATAATGCAAAGGAGGTGCGCACGATGAATTTCGTGATCTGGTCGAGTGCAACAAGTAAGCCGATACAAAGGATCGGTATAATATAGATTTTAATTTTATGTTTAGTATTCATCCTGATATCTTTCCTGTAATTCTTTGAGTGCCAGAAGCATATCCTCTTCACTTACATCCATATCAATATAGGCGTGTCCGATAGTCTCTAACAATATAAATTTGATTTTGCCACCAACAGCTTTTTTGTCGTTTTTCGTATAGGATACGATTGTATCAAAATCTGCATCGGCTGGCAATTTTGGCACATGGTATGGTTTCATGCTGTGTAGGATATCCCGTAGCTCTGCCTGTGTAATATTCCCCTTTTTGTAGGAAATGATACTGGCAAGTGCACATCCGATCAGTACGCATTCGCCATGCAGAAATTCAAAATTCATATATTTTTCGATGGCATGTCCCAGGGTGTGTCCAAAATTTAACAGCGCACGTTCCCCCTTCTCAGTCGGATCATTTTCAACAACATTTTTCTTTACGACGTTGCTTTCATAGATCATTTCTCCGATGGTAGGAAGGTCAAGCGATGCAATCTGCGCTTCATTTTCCTTCAGCCATGTAAAATAATTGGCATTCTTGATCAGGCCATGCTTGATGATTTCTCCCATACCTGAACAAAACTGGCGGTTCGATAATGTCTTTAACACAGACAGGTTCATATACACCAGTTTTGGCATATGAAAGGCACCAACCATGTTCTTGTAGGAATCGAAATCTACACCGGTTTTTCCTCCGATGCTGGAATCCACCTGTGACAACAGGCTGGTTGGAATCTGGATAAAGTCGATACCACGCAGATAGGTGGCTGCCGCATATCCGGTCAAATCGCCGACTACACCGCCACCGAGGGCAATCAGTACATCGTTCCGATCAAATTTCTCATTGATCAGATGGGTGTACAGATTTCTTACTACATTTAAGTTTTTACTTGCCTCTCCTTCCGGAAAGACAAAGGATGTTGTATATGTGCAGGCATCTTTGATAGAAAGCAATATAGCATCCAGATATAAGGATGCTACATGACTTTCGGATACCACACAGATCTTACAGTTACTGTAGCCAAGTTCCCTTACCATATGAGGAAGCGCATCAAAGCTTTCTTCGTATACAATGTCATAGATTGGCTTATCATCAAGATGGACAGTTAAATTCTTCATGGTAACTCTTCTTTCTGTAGGTATATAAATATTCGATTAAATAAATTCAAAACCATCATCATCGGTTTCGGTATCTTCATCTTCACCTTCTCCGATCAATGCAGGTCCGGTGTTCTTTTTTGATTCTACTTCGCCTTCGATACTTTCTGCATGTTCTTCTGAATCCACATCATCGTTGGACTCTGATGAATGAGAAATCGTAGGAATCTCATCAATATCTGTCTCTTTTGGAGCAGGATCCGGTTTTACTTCCGGTTCTGGCTTTCTCTCTGGTGTGGAAGCAGGTTCCGGTGTTGGCTCTGGCTTTGCTTCTGGTTCAGGAGTGCGTTCTGGCTCTGGACGTGCTTCACGCTTTGGCTCCGGTGCAGGTTTTGATTTTGTGTCCGGCTTTGGTGCTTTGGCAGCCTGAGCAGCGGCTTCCTTTGCTTTCTGAACAGCAGCGGCAGCCTCAGAGCTTCCTACGGTTGCGCGTTTCATTTTCTTTCGCTCTTCCGCAGAATTTGCAACCTTCAAAGATGATTTTTTCTCTTCTGAACCTTTTTCCTTTGCATCAAATGGATTATAATCCTTCTGATCCTTTGGCTTAAACGGATCAACAAAATTCTGTCCTGCACTTAATGATTGTGTATAGACAGCACTTGTGCTGGTTGTATCACCACTGCCAAATGCACCATTAAAGTTACCCAATGTAGATTCATCCCGCAACTGAGGATCTCCGGTGTAAGCACCAAACCCGTCACTTGCAGAGGCAGAAGCCTGTTTTTCCTCGCCACCCATAAGTGTCCATGCACGATCATCAATCATAGAGGATGGATCAAAATCCTGCTCGCCCAAAAACTCAAATTGTTTTTTGAGTAAGGAACAGAAATTAGATTTATAAGCGGTGTATTTAGCTTCTAATAATGCAATCTCATCTTCCAGACGATCCAAACGTATTTCTGCATCAGATACAATGTTTTTTGCCTGAATTTTGGCATCTCGAATAATCTCCTTTGCTTCTTTTGTTGCATTAGAGATTGTCTCTACGGTATCTTTTTCAGCACGCTTCAAGCTCTTTTCAAGATGTGATTCTTTGGAACGATAATTCTGTAATGTATCGTTTAATATGGAGACCTTCTCTTTTAACTCCGCATTTGAACGATACAAGGATTCATAGCTTTCTGAAACACTGTCAAAAAATGTGTTTACATCTTTCTTGTCGTAACCCAATCCGACATGGAATTTCTTCTGTTGAATATCAACTGGTGTAAGCAACTTTTCAACCCCCCTATTCGTTTAGTATTGTACGTATGGTGTCAGGGCATCCTGACCAACCAGTTCCTCTCTCAAATCCCCGGATACTTCGATATCCTGTGGTGTTGCAATAAATATGTTGGAGGATACCACGTTCAAAGAGCCTCCCATTGCATAGCAGGCACCACCAACATAATCGATGATACGCTGTGCGACTGCGACATCCAATCCCTCAATATTTATTACAATTGTTTTGTTTGCACGCAGAAAATCAATGACAGACTGTGCTTCATCGGTTTCCTGAGGCTTAATAACAAATACTTCGCTTCGATTTCGGAAATCAGCACTCCGGCTGTATGATTGTCTCTGCGAATCTTTGAAATCAACCAGTTTTCCGCTTGAAGAACTGCTGGCTGTACTACGATGGGAAGATGCGGATTGCTGCGTTGCTGCTTCATATTTGGAAGTAGAGACAGAACGTCCGTTAGACTTTCCAAAAGATGATTTTGCCTTAGCTGTTCTGGATGGCTTTACATCTTCGTAATCATCATCGTCATCGTCGTCATAATCATCATCGTCAAACAGATCATCTTCAAATTCATCTTCATCATCATCTATATTTTTGACTTTGAAAAAATCAAGAAAACTCTTTTTACCTGCATCCTTTGCCATAACCTTATTCTCCTTAATTAAATATTATAATTTCGCGCACCGAAAATGGCAGTTCCGACACGAATCATAGTCGCGCCCTCCTCGACGGCGATTTCATAATCATTGGTCATACCCATTGATAAAACGTTCATATCAATATTATCAATGCATTTGGATTTTATGTCAAGCGATAATTGGTGCATTTCACGGAAATAACCGCGATTTTCTTCTGGATTTTCCACAAACGGAGCGATTGTCATCAGTCCTTTGACGCGAATATGTGGCATGTCCTTGATTGCATCAATCAGGGAGTAAACTTCATCCTCGCGGATACCAAATTTTGTTTCTTCCTGTGCGATATTTATTTCAAGAAGCACGTTTACAATAACGTCTTTTTTGGCGGCTTCCTTTTCAATTTCTTTTGCAAGATGTACAGAGTCCACACTGTGAATCATACATGCTTTATCAACAATGTATTTCACTTTATTTGTCTGAAGGTGACCGATTAAGTGCCAGTGAACCGGTTTGGATACATGCTCGTATTTGTCGACCATTTCCTGTACTTTATTTTCACCAAATTCCATGACTCCGTGTGATAACAGTTCCTCCACATCGGACAATGGTTTTGTTTTGCTGACGGCAATAATTGTAACATCCTGAAAATTACGTCCGGAACGCTCACATGCTTTTTTTACATTCTCTACTACTTGCTCATAATTCTCGTATAGCATTTGTAATCAAGACCTTTCTTAATGATTATTAATATATAAGCTGATTCTCTGTGACACTCTGTGCATCCAGCACGATATTATCGTAAGCTTTCAGCTCTTCGCCACTTTTAATCAGAACAAATTCATCGATTGTTTTAATAACAGTTACCTGTCGGAATTCTGCAATACCTTGATTTGCAAAATACACGCCGGTTAAAGGATAATATTCCAATAGGGAGGCAGCAATCGTTGCGTTGGAAGTAATGTTGACCAATATATCAGAGTCTTCAAACCCTTCCGGGTCAATATAAGCATATTTGTCATCTGTCTTATAGATTTTTGGCTGCATCTGTTGAATCGTCTTGTTGCCGTTATCGTCTGTTCTCTGTAGATTCAGCCGGTTTTCATTATTTTGATTGCTTCCTGCGGACAGATAACTAAGTGGAATCCGGTATACCTGCTTTTCTATAAGTGCGGAATTAGGAATCTTCAGTCCGGTTTCATCCGATTGTATTAATTCTATTGTGACAAAGCGTTCAGATAAATAATTGGACATATATTTATCAATTGCAATGTTGATATAGGATCCGTCAGAGCCTTCAACAATTGTAAACGGCATCGTAATTGTGAAGTTGGAATTATTGATACGGAACTTGACATAGGATTGTCCGTCTAATTCTGCCAGCTGATCCTGTGAGATCGGGGCAACAATATTCCATTGTTCCGATGGAATAATCTTTACAATTGGAGTCCCCGCGTCCGCATAATCCCCGGATTTCATCGCCTTTTTTTCATATCCGGCTTTGTCAAAATCAGATGCTTTGATATTTTCAGATATCTGATAGCCCTCATAGCCGTCAATATAATAGGTCACCAAACCACTGTCGGGAGCATTGATGGACGAAAGGCTGTAACCAGAAGTACCAGCCTGCTGCATCAGAACCTCATTTGTTAACTCAAAGACTTTGTTGTTCGCACTGGTTTCAAAGCTATAAGCATTATAAAATGTAACATCGCTGTAGGATAACTTATAGGAAGATATCAGGGAACGAATGTTTGCATAGTCGTTGCTCGTCAGAAGAGAATTGTAATTGTCATCGGAATGATTGTCGGTATTGTAGATATCTCCTGTTTCATCAATGGTACACACCGTGGAATTCTTTTTTACCTTTTCTCCATCTGTAATATAATAACAGATGTATCCGGAACTTTGTGTGTTGACAATCACTTCGTCGCGAATGGCAAGTCCCTGTAAGGTAATGTCATTGCTGACATCTCCCTTGCTGACCTGGTAGATCGTGACGGATTCTTTGCTGAGTGATGTTATGACACTGATAACGACATACAGCAAAACAGCTGCAATAACTATAGTTGCAGCGTTTGCACGTATCTCTTTATTCAGTTGTATGATATGGTTTGGCTGTTTCATATCCTCACCTGTCTGTTTGTATTTTAGAGTTTACAGACTACATTTTCTGCATATTCTGCTGGAAGCATGGATTCTTCAACTGCCGTGCTGATCACAAATGTAACATTGTACTTCTCTGAAATCCTGTCAATTTCTTTGAGGGCAGCACCAAGTGCATCTGCTTCAATATTGCACATCATCATGAAGTTGTCCAAAAAGATATGGGTTAGATTATGGTTGGAAGAAATCAGTCCCTGAATAAAGCCCATAAAAGCATCTGGGGATTGAATATCATATTCGTGCAGATTTACGAGCCGGATTATGTTCGAAAGTTCATACATATGTTTGTTACTCTTATCAATGTAAATGATAGAACCGCTTGTACGTTTGCTTTCGTTGTTCGCTCTTTCCACCATTTTTCTGGTCTTTCCGTTTCCTTTTGCTCCAATAATTAATTCCAGCATGACATGTCCTCCTTAGTCTGTTAAACATAATAAACGTATAATTGAATCATATAAGTCCGCTTTGGAATTGCCTGCTGAGGCAACGACAACATAATCTTTCCCATCTTTTTTCAAATACATGGCCAGACAGTTACCAGCTCCATCTGTTGTTCCTGTCTTCCAGGATTCCAGTTGAAAAGGAGCAGGTAAAGAGGCATCACCGGTAACGAATAAATTCGTTGCGGTGCTCTCTGTATCAATAGCCGATCCGTTTGAATCATAAAATGTGTATGTATATGTGTCAAAACCATCAATATCACGAAGAATCTGATGGTTATGGACTTCTTTTATAATCAGGTACATGTCATAGGCCGTAGAATAATGATTTGGATTGTCCAAACCATGCGGGTTCATGAAATGCGTATTGGTTGCACCAAGCTGCATTGCCTTTTCATTCATACGATCACAGAAGCTTTGTACATCCCCTGCAACATATTCTGCGAGATACAAGGCGTAATAGTTGTTAGATTCCAGCATCAGACCATATAACAGATCTTTTACAGAAATGCTGTATCCGCGATGAAGTTGGCTTGGAGCAACGTCCTCGGCTGTCAGATCATAATTTTGTGTGATCGTAACCATATCATCCAGAGAAATGGAACCTGCTTCAACTGCATCTGCAACTACGATGGCAGTCATCATTTTGGTCATACTCGCCGGATACATTCGCTGATGTACATTCTTAGCGGCAAGTACGGATTGATCAGTTTCGTTAATAAAAAGTACATAATAATTGTCCGGAAACAAATCAGACTGTGTACTGTCATCCCGATATACAATCGTATCTTTCTGTTGGAAATCCACATTGTCCGACTGGTGAACCAGATCATCCACAATATAAGTCACGGAATCCGCATCCGGATACGCAGCTTTTACATGGTTGTTCACAATACAGACAATGGAGATAAACAATGTCAGGATTACAAATAGTATTAAATTTCTCGTTAAATATTTACTTTGCATAGCTTCATTAGTGCTTAAATAATTCTCTCCAGTCCAAATCACCATGATCCAATGCTTTGATCAATAATTCTGCTGTCGCAAGATTGGTTGCAAGTGGAATGTTGTGGATATCGCATAAGGAAAAAATATTGTTAATATCGACATCATGACTTTTTTTCGTCTGTGGATCACGTAAAAAAATCATCATATCCAAGTCATTACTTTCAATCATGGCGCCAAGCTGCTGCTCTCCTCCGGTATGACCGGCAAGGAACTTGTGGACAGTAAGATTGGTAACCTCTTCAATCATACGTCCGGTTGTTCCGGTTGCATAGAGCTCATGATGAGACATTATCCCCCGATAAGCGATACAGAAATTCTGCATTAATTTTTTTTTCGCATCATGTGCGATTAAACCGATGTTCATGTACGGTTCTCCTTAAGTAACATTATAGTCTTCTCTAGTAGCTTGTTTTTTGCATACTGACATTGAGAACAACTCCGATTCCAATCGAGATACTGAGCAGGGAACTAAGTCCATAGCTGATAAATGGAAGTGGAAGTCCTGTGTTTGGTATAACTCCGGTTGCAACACCAACATTGATAAAGGTTTGATATGCGATCAAACATCCCATTCCGGCAGCAATCAGCATCCCTTTCGTGTCTTTTGCATTTCTGGCTACATGTATACATTGTAACACTATTAACAGTAAAATTGCAATAATTATTACACTTCCAACGAAACCAAGTTCTTCTCCGATGACAGAAAAGATGAAATCTGTCTGTTGCTCTGAAATGAAATTGGCATCCTTAACGGTTGCGATTGTTGATGTATTTAATCCTTTTCCGGTAAGCTGTCCGGAGCCGATTGCCATAACAGAATTATTCTGCTGTGTATAATCGGAGCCATATTGTCCAGGGTAGATAAACTGCAGGATACGGTTTACCTGGTAATCGCGCAATAAATGCTGGTTCGGACGCTGGATATACCATAGGAAGCTGCCTGCAAGCGGAATAAATACAAGCAATGCGATTCCGATGATTTTATAGCTTAATCCTGACAGATATAACATTGTAACAAGAACCATAGCTAGACACAGCGTCGTGGACAAATCCGGTTCTACCGCGATAAGTGCCAGTGATAATCCAATCAGGAGTACAAACAGACAAAGTCCTTTGAATGTGTTGATCTGCTTATCTTCTTTCATTTTATCCAGAAAGGTTGCTGTAAATAAGATCATAAGGATCTTGGAAAACTCAGATGGTTGGAACTGGATACCCCCGCTTCCACCGATCATGATCCATCGTTTTGCATAATTGACTTCTACACCAAAAAATACGACCAAAAGCAATATGACGGCGTTTATAATGAAAAATACACGGTAAAACCGACATATAAAATCATAGTTGATGAAAGAAACAACAACCATAATAATAATGCCTAATACAACACCGATACACTGTTTTAAGGTAAAAGAACTATCGGCACTGTTAATCATAACAACACCGCAGATCATGGCAACAATAACAGTGATCAGTAATTTGAAATTATAGTCTTTGAGACTGAATCTTGTGAACATCTTTATCCTTCTTCTTTAACCAGCCGAACAAGCGGCTTCTTTTTTCTTCTTTTGCGAGGTCCTGTCCGCAAATGCGCATCGCAATCTGATCATAGGCACGTCCGGCAACACAGTTTTTTGTTGCAATCGGTGTTCCGCGATTACTAGCAATGACAATATTTTCGTCGTCATAGACGCTTCCGATATGGTTTATTCCAAGAATCTCTACGACATCATCTACAGACATCATCTCCCCGCGTTTGACCATATCTTGTCGTATACGATTTACGACAAGATCGATCCGGGGAATTTCGTTTGCATTTAAGATTCCGATGATCCGGTCTGCATCCCGTATGGCGGAAACCTCCGGGGTGGTCACAACAATGGCACGTTTTGCTGCTGCAATCGCGTTTTTGAACCCCTGTTCAATGCCTGCCGGACAATCAATAATTATGTAATCATAATCTGGTTTGAGTTGGTTGATGAGCTTGACCATCTGCTCCGGTGAGACTGCACTTTTGTCACGTGTCTGGGCTGCCGGAAGCAGGGAAAGTGTATCACACTGTTTGTCACGGATGATTGCCTGCTGATGGCGGCAATTTCCTTCTACAACATCCACCAGATTATAGACGATTCGATTTTCAAGCCCCATGACAACATCCAGATTCCGAAGTCCGATATCGGTATCAATCAACAGTACTTCAAATCCGTGTTTTGCAAGGGCATATCCGATATTTGCGGTCGTTGTAGTCTTTCCAACTCCGCCTTTCCCTGATGTAACAACAATCACTTCGCTCATGATAAATCCTCCAGTCTATTTCAGGCTATATACGAATGTATCAGGTTTTCCCTTGTATCCGGATATTGCAACACCATGTAATGCACCGATGATGATAATATTTCCTTCAGATTCTACACTGGCACCTGATTCTACATTTCCGACAATCACAATACTGGCGGCTGCCTGGATGGATTGCCCGTTCTTTAAGCTGCCTATATAAAATAGACCATTTTTATCGGAGTGAATGGATTTCTTTTTTGAATGTTCCTCCGGACGATGTCTTCGCCCGATGCATATTCCTTTTTCACTGAGTGTATCGATGATTTGCTGTTTTTCGTCCTCTGTCAGATTTTTTCCTTCAAAGGTAACGCTAATCGGTTTGATGTTCGAGTAATATCTTCCGGTCGTTTGAAGCTTGTCTGCCAGACAGGTAACCACCTGGCTGATTGTTGCTTCCGGCGATATAATCAGTCGAATTCCCGCTTTGTTACCTTTCATCATAACGGGACTAATCATACTCCACCTCTCTTTGATTAATCTTGGGACGGTGTTGCGCTGCCACTCATCTCGGCACCGACCAATTTATCTGGATCATACATATATGCGTAAATAAATCCAGCTAATTCTCTTGCATTGGCAGAGGAATAACCATTTTGAATAACACAGGTGACCGATACTTCCGGACTCTCATATGGTGCATAGGAAATAAATAATGCATGGTCTGGTTTTACTTCACTTTCCTGTGCGGTTCCAGTCTTACCAGCAACGTGTACATTAATGCGGTTGATCAGTTCTCCGGAGCCAGCAGAATATGCAACTACGTTGCGCATACCCTGATGGACAGCGTCCCAGGTTGAACTGGCAAGTTTCACTTCATTCTTCACTTCTGCATGATTATCTAAGATCGTATTCCCCTCATAGTCGGTTACTTTATCAATCAATGTAAGATTGTAACAGGTTCCGCTGTTTGCAATAGTTGTTACATAGCGGGATAACTGTACAGGTGCATATGTGTTTTTAGCCTGACCGATTGCACTACGAACGGCATCATTATCAGATATATGGGGTTCGATTTCTGGGAGCTCTACACCGGAGGTGTCTCCCAGTCCGAACAGTTCAGCGTACTTTTTGAGACGCTCTACGCCATAAGCATCGTTATAAGTGCCATCTTTCATTGCCAGGTCATATCCAAGATTGTAAAAGAACAGGTTGCAGGAATGCTGAATACCACCAACGACATTCAAACCGCCATGAGCACTGTTTCCCCAACATTTTGGCGAAGGAGTAATCTTCTCAAAAAGGCCATTACAATAGTAGATGGAACCTGTATCAATAACACCTTCGGTAAGGCCTGCAATTGCTGCAAGTGGCTTATATGTGGAACCAGGGGCTGTTCGTTGCTGGCTGGCGCGGTTGTATAACGGTGTTGTTTTATCCGCTAACAGTTTGTTGTAATATGCAGTGTCTACTTCGTTTGTCAGATAGTTGTTATCATAGCTGGGATAGCTGACATAGGCTTTGACATCTCCGGTATTAACATCTGTAACGATGACGGATCCGGAACAGATGTCGAGCGCAAGCATAGCGGGTGTTATACTTTGGTTTTCAATCTTTTTTCGCATGAAATCATAAGCACCATAATTTCCGGCAAGATATTCCTGATATTCTGTATCACCGTCTACATTCAAAATCCCCTGATCGTACAACAGCTGTATAACAGCATCTCCGGTTATCATTCCGGATTGTAACATATCTTTGATTACGAGTTTGTCGAATTCACTGTCCTTGCTTAAATATTCAATAATAAAATCGCATAATGCGTTATAAATCTCGTCATTATCATAATAATCGCTTTCTACCTTCAGGGCAGAAAGATCAATCGCTTCCTGACTGATTGCGTATTTTAAATAATGTTCCAATGAAGTCGCATTGTTTGTGTAATCAATAAACTCCTGATCCTCTTTGTCAATCATGGATGTATGGAAGATATTGTTGTCGCTTAAAAATTCACAAATATATTCCATGTAATGTTGATAATTCTCATCCAGTTCCGAAAGCGGTGTAAATGAGGATGTCAGAATCGTATCAATCGTATCAATGGTTGACTGTGTCTGTGCATCAATTGTCTGAATCGTTGCTTTTTCGGTATCGGTTGCATCCTCTGCACGCATATCGTCCTGGGATAGGACGTTATTATTGAACAATCCAAAATATACATCGGTAATTGCAATGCTTGCGTTCTCTTCTGCAACAACATTGTAGGCAGGTGTCAGATAGGTTAATATAATGGAAGTAATCTCATCCTCCAGTGTATCGTAGCAGTATTTCTGTAAATTCAGATCCAGTGTCAGATAGACATCATTTCCCGCGGTTGCAGGTTTTGATTCTACGGTATCAATTACTTTACCAAGATTATCCACATACATTGTTTCGGAGCCATTTGTTCCGCGTAAATAGGATTCGCAATATTGCTCAATACCAGTCTTACCGATCATTTCTTCGTTTGTATACTGATCTTCCGCAGGAAGGTCTGCATTTTTTTCTTTCATTTCCTCGTCAGAGATTGCCCCAATATAACCGATTACATGCGCAAAATATTTGGCATCGTTATAGCGGCGAAGTGATTTGACAGAGACAGACATGCCCGGGAGCTCATCTGCATGCTCGGTGATAGCGGCATTGCTTGTCTCGCTGATGTCATAGGCAATAGTAACCGGAACATACTGCTGGTAACGATTCATCCACAGCTTGTAACGTACGCCAACGATCTTTAAATCTGCTTCTTTGCTATAAGAATCCGAGACATTAAACACTTTGGTGTTCAGATATTCCATGATATCATCCGCGGTTGCATTTTTCTGTTCGTCTGACATAGAATCATAATCCGTTTTTGCGTAGACATCTTTCAGAAAATTTTTTAGCTGCTGATCCTTGACCGTAAACTGAAAATTGCCATTTGCATCAAGCTTGATCGGAAAATCCAATGTCAGAGAGTCGCCGTTTTTCTCCAATATGGAAATTGTCTCATCAACAATCTGATTTTTCAGCTCGTTTTCACTGATATTCAGATTTTTTGCCATCGTCGTCTGAGCATTATCATTACTGAAAATAACGGAGTATGAAAGCTCGTTGTAGGCGAGCAGGTTTCCGTTGCAGTCGTTGATATTTCCACGCACCGAATCAATCGTCAAAGTCTTTTTTGATTTATAGACGAAATTCTCCATATGCTCCTCTCCTTCTTTGATCTGAAGCACGAAAAGCTGGTGAACCAGAATTGAGAAAAGCACAAGCACAACGACTGTAACCGGGAACAGACGGCTTTTAACATAATCGACAATAATTTCTTTAATTGATTGTAATATTTCTCGTAACATAGATTACTCATCTTCTTTCAGGCGTTTGTTAATCACAACATAAAGTTTGTAAATAATAACCGTCAACAATGCGGTACATAACATCTCCGGCAGAATCACATGCAGAAGATATATGCCATAATTAGTCTTGTTTCTTAATAAAAAACGAATAATATAAATAATTGTATTAAACAGAAAATCATCCACAATAATTACGATCAAAGGAAGTAATACATCTTCAATCATGTAGTTTTTGTGGAAGAATCCATTGATATAACCGATAAACATATACAGGAGCATGTAAGGACCTAATACACTGGAAAAAAATATATCAACCAGCAGACCACTGCATGCACCGACAAATAAACCTTCTTTTCTGCCCCGCATGAGTCCAAAGGACATCGTTAGAATCAGAAGAAGGTTTGGTGTGATTACACTTAAACTATGAAATCCAAATACAGTTGATTGTAAAACAAAATTGATGATGATCAAAATTGCCAATGTAATAATACGTTTCATTTTATGTTTCATAACATGACACTTTCCTTACGATTTGATTATTCGTGTGAGACGGTCTTTTTTTCGGCTGTAATGACAAGCACATCTGTGATATTGGAAAAATTAACCGCGGGCGTAATATAGGCGGTCATTGTCAAGTTGTTTGTATCATAGGAGGTTTTTGCAACATATCCTATAATCAGACCGGAATGGTACAGGTCTGAAATAGGGGAAGTAACAACCTTGTCTCCGATTGAGACGTTTGCATCTTTGTCAATGTTTTCAACAAGCAGATAACCTTTATCATAGAGATTTAAGTCTCCTTCTACGGTACATAGAGCATTGGCTGGCATAACTTTGGCACTGATGTTGGAATTATCATCGATGACGGCACGTACCTTGGCATAGTCATCGAAGCATTCAGTTATAATTCCTGCAACACCATCCCCACACAGTACATTGGCTCCTTTAAATAGTCCCTGTTTGCTCCCTTTGTCAATATAAAAGGTAGAAAACCAAGAAGTAGAATCTTTTGCAAATACATGTGCTGCTGTCATTTCATAATCAGGATACGATTCATCCAGAGCATACAGCTCTCGTAATTCCTGTAACTCCAGCATTTTATTCTGATAGTTTGTGATCTCCTGTTTACACGATGCGAGTTCCGCCTGTAATGCAGCATTCTCGTCGGTCAGTGTTTTGATTTCATTTAGATTTTTCATCTTGGAATCGGTCCACAGACCAATTTCGTTAATTCCTTTCTGAATTGGCGTGATCAGCTTGCTTGTAAACTGTTTGATGCCTGCAATTTTCGGCGCGGCAGCATAAGATACAAGAATCAGAACAATACCAATGATTGTAAAAGTCAGCAACAGATATTTTGGATGGATATCTTTTCTTCGATCAAATCTCATAAAATGCCTCTTTCCAGCATACTTAAATAGCTATCTCCTGCAACAATGATGTGGTCGGATACCTGAATGCCAAGCAGTTTGCCGGCTTCGCGAATCCGTAAAGTGGATTGAATGTCAGCCTCACTTGGTGTAACACGACCGGATGGGTGGTTATGTACAAGCACAAGATGCACTGCTTCATAACGCAGTGCGTGAATAAATATCTCACGCGGTGACAGGTAAGTCTGATTGACGGTACCGGAGGATAACTCCACTTCCTTGATTAAAGTATGCGCATTTGTAAGTAACAATAAAAAAGTTTTTTCAACGGATAAAAATCTGCACTTCTCCCTATAATACGCTCCAATTGTGTCAGGAGTATGAAATTCCAGCTTTTTTTGCAATTGTTCGAGATTCATCCGCTTGGATATCTCAGCCAGTGCAAGAAGCTGAATGGCTTTGACCTTCCCAACACCGGGGATTTTCATCAGTTCCTGTGGCAGTAAAAATTGCAGCCCCAGTAACCCTTTCTGCGTATTGTGTGCATTTAATACCTGATTTGCCAGATCCAGCACGCTGGCCTCTTTTGTGCCGGTCCGCATGATCAGAGATAACAGCTCCGCATCTGAAAGTGCGGAAACACCGTACCGTTCAGCCTTTTCATAAGGTCGTTCACAGACGGCTAAATCTTTGACTAATATATGCATAAGCGCTCCTTCCACCTCTCCGGGTGCAAGGCTTATCACCGCCTAGTCTAACATACTACAAGTCCTTTTTCTACCATTTTTTCAAGCGACATCATAATACCAAACTTTGCATGTGGATAAGTAAGTCCGCCCTGAAAATATACCGCATATGGTTCTTTCATCGGTGCATCGGCAGAAAGCTCAATGGATGCGCCGGATACAAATGCACCGGCAGCCATGATAACCTGACTGTCGTACCCCGGCATATCCCAAGGAATTGGAGTTACAAAGCTGTCAACAGGTGCAGCAGCCTGGATACCCTCGCAGAATGCCTGAATAAATTCCGGTTTCCCAAATTCCACTGCCTGTATAATATCATAACGTGGCTCCGTGGCATTTGGAATCGATTTGAAATGCAGGCGTTCATAGACATTGGCTGCAAAGATTGCGCCTTTTAATGCGGCTGCGGTTACGGTTGGTGCCAGAAACAGTCCCTGTGCGATCGGGCGGGTTGCATTCAAAGATGCACCGACTTCCTTTCCAAGTCCCGGTGTCGTAAGACGGTAAGCACAGTTTTCGATATATTCTTTCTTGCCGCAGATATAACCACCGATTGGTGCAAGACCGCCACCCGGATTTTTAATCAGGGAACCAACAACCATGTCAGCACCGACATCGGATGGCTCAATCGTCTCAACGAACTCGCCATAGCAGTTATCGACCATGCAGATTACATCTGGCTTGATGGATTTCACAAAGGCAATTAGCTCTCCAATCTGTTCGACGGAAAGTGTTGGTCGTACATCATATCCTTTGGAACGTTGAATCTCGATCAGCTTCGTCTTTTCATTGATGTTCTTCTGGATGTTGTCAAAGTCAAAACTGCCATCTGGTAATAAATCGACTTTACGAAATGTAATGCCAAATTCCGCAAGGGAACCTTTGGATTCGCGGATACCAATAACTCCCTCTAAAGTGTCATACACCTTACCGACTGGGGAAAGAATTTCATCCCCCGGACGTAAGTTTGCGGACAGGGCGATGGAAAGCGCATGGGTACCGCAGGTGATCTGCTGGCGTACCAATGCATCCTCCGTGTGAAATACATGGGCGTAGATTTCTTCGACGGCTTCTCTTCCACGGTCGTTGTAACCATAGCCGGTTGTACCGTTCAAATGGGATTCGGAAAATCCGGCTTTCTGCATAGCAGAGATTACCTTGATCTGGTTTTGCTCCGCGATACGGTCAATCTCCTGAAAACGTGAAAGTAATGTCTGTTCGGTTGCCTCACAGAAATCATAGACAGATTCTTTGATTCCAAGACTTAAATAATAGTTTTTAATTTCATTGGTTGCACTCATAATATTCTCCTGTAATTGAGCATTGCAATTGATAACTATCTATCTGTATTTTGTTATGGTAGTTATCCTTGCAACATTATCGTATGTTTTTTTGGGCAAGGTGCGTCATGATTGCATCTTCCAGTTTTTGTTCTGTGTTTAAGATATCTTTGTCGAGCCAAATCACGTCACGTTCCCGTCGGAACCAGGTAAGCTGGCGTTTCGCAAAGTGCCGGGTGTCACGTTTTAGAATCCGGATAGCCTCCGGAAGATCGTATTCTCCGTTCAGGTATCCAAGAATTTCTTTGTATCCAATCCCCTGCATGCTTGTATCCTCTGTGGTCAGATGGTAGGTGCTGACTAAAGAACGAACTTCTTCCACAAGCCCGGAGGCAAGCATTTCGTCAATGCGCTGCTCGATTGCCGCATACAAGGATGCGCGGTTCCTGGTCAGCACAAAATAGGCAAAGTTATAGGGAGATGTCTTCTCGCGTTCAGTCTCGTTGTGTGTTGAGAATTTCTTCCCGGTCTGATGGAAATATTCCAATGCCCGGATCACACGTTGCCGGTTATTGGCATGGATTGCTGTGGCAGATTCCGGATCGCATTCGGCAAGCATCGTGTGCAGATAATCGTTTCCTTTTTCGTCTCCAAGGGTTTCCAATTCTTTTCGGTAGCCATCCTCAGTTTCTTCATCAAAGGAAATATTATACAGAAGCGCCTGAATGTAAAATCCCGTTCCTCCAGTGATAATCGGGATATGCCCGCGCTCATAGATACCAGCCATCGCTTCTTCTGCATATTTCTTAAATTCCATAACATTAAAGCTGTCCTTGGGTTCTAAGATATCAATCAGATGATGCGGGATACCCTGCATTTCTTCCGGCAGAATCTTCGCTGAACCGATATTGAAATGCCGGTACACCTGAATAGAATCGGCAGATACGATCTCTCCGTTTAAATCCTTTGCCAGCTTTAAGGAAAGCGCTGTCTTTCCGACTGCAGTTGGACCGGTCAGTATGATTAAATTGTTCTTTTTTTCTGTATTTGTCATGTTTGATATAGGTACTGCTTCATTTTCTGCATCTGTTCGCAGAACTTATGAAACGATACGGTGGAATTTCTTTTCCAGTTCGGTTTTGCTCATGGAAATAATGGTTGGTCTGCCGTGTGGACATGTATATGGGTTTTCCAGACTGAGCAGTTTGTCAACCAGAGCATCAATTTCCTGAAAGGATAATTTCATATTTCCCTTTACAGCCGCTTTACATGCCATAGTAGATAATTTCTTTATGAAAATATCGTTCGACATGTAACCAGAGTTTTGAATCAGGGAGCCGACAAACTCCAGAAACATATCCCGTCCGTGCAAACCGAAAAGGTTGGAAGGAATTGCATTGATCTTGAATTCATTGCCGCCAAATTCCTCGATGTCATAGCCAATCTTCATAAACAGATCAAAGTTATCCAAGATTGCCTGCCGCTCCGCATAGGTAACGGTAATGACCATAGGTGGTAAGAGCTGCTGGGAAAATACCTGTTTATTTTTGAGGTTTTCCATCAGTTCTTCGTATTTTACCTTCTCATGTGCAGCATGCTGATCCATGATATAGAGGTTGTCATTGTATTCAATCAGCCAGTATGTCTCGAATACCTGCCCAATCACGCGATGTGAAAGCCGTGCCTTTTCCGTCAGAAAATCATCGTCAAAGAGCGTTTCCTGCTTGCCAACCGTGTATTTGTAGGCGGCTGAATTTTTGTCCATCTTAGAAAGATCCTGCTTGGCAGATGCCCCGGACGGCTGTGCCTGTGCTGTGGAGCAATCCGGTTGTACGGTCTGTGTTACTTGTACTGTTTCTGCAGAATTGTTCTGCTGGACAGGCTGTGATACTGCGGATGGACTGTTACTGCTTTGTCGAGCAGTTTGTGCTGTGGTTGTTGCATGGTTCTGCTGCATGGGCTGTGATGGTGTTATTGAACCACTCTGCTGCGTCACTTTCGATGCTGTGGCTGAATTGCCTGTCTGTGCAGATTCGGTCGTGGTAGATGGCGCGTACACAACACCTGCATCTGCAACCATGTCTGCAATATTTGGAAGGGGTGTTCCGTTTTTTGCTGCCTCTTCCTCTTCTGCTTTTCGCAAGGATTCTAAGATCTTGTAGGTCGGACTGTAGCTTCCGGCACGGACGTTTTTCTGTGGAATTGTCTGTGCCTGTGCCCGTCGCACCTCAAAAGGTTCTGCGGGTTTCTGCTCCGGGTGGGAAATCACAGGGGAGGCAATTGGTTTTTCTCCCTCTTTCGGTATGATCTCCTTGTGTGTTAGAGCCAGCTTTACGGCTGTACAGCAGGCCTCAAACAGCTTCTTCTCATTATCATATTTGAATTCCATCTTGGTCGGATGGACGTTGACATCGCATTTTTCCTGTGGAAGATCCAGATACAGCACGGTAAATGGAAATTTGTGCTGCATTACAAAGGTACGGTAACCTTCTTCAATCGCACGGTTTACCACGTTGCTTTTGATGTACCGGTGATTGATAAAATAATTTTCAAGTCCCCGGTTTCCTCTTGCGATAAAGGGTTTGCCGATAAATCCGGATAGATGAATATCGCCGTCAGTATAATCAATCGGAATCAGATTGGCTGTGATATCTCTGCCATATAACTGATAGATTGTATCTTTCAGCTTTCCGTTTCCGGAAGTATCGATACGTGTCTGTCCATTTGCAATCAGTTTAAAGGATATCTCCGGATGTGACAGTGCAATACGTGTCAACAAGTCAAAGATATAAGAACCTTCTGTCATGGCAGACTTCAAAAACTTCTTACGTGCCGGCGTATTGAAAAACAAATTCCGTACAACGATTGTAGTGCCGTTTGGCACGCCGACGTCTTTGTATTCGATTTCTTTTCCGCCGTGGATGACATACTTGATTCCGGTCAGGTCGGTCGCAGTTTTTGTAATCATCTCCGTCTGTGAGACGGCTGCAATCGTAGAAAGCGCCTCACCACGGAAACCGAGAGATAGAATGGAATTCAAGTCTTCTACATGCTCAATCTTACTTGTCGCATGCCGCATATATGCCATGCGCACTTCCTCTTTTGGAATACCGCAGCCGTTATCGGTCACGCGGATAAAGGAAGTTCCGCCGTCCTTAATCTCTACTGTCACTGCAGTGGAACCGGCATCGATTGCATTTTCCAAAAGCTCCTTTACGACAGAGGATGGACGTTCAATGACTTCGCCTGCTGCTATTTTATCGATGGTCGCTTTATCTAATACTCTAATCATGTGTTATGTACCCTCATAGTTGTTCATAAACAATGGCATCGGTTACTACTGTTTCAGACGATCCTGTAATTCCTGCAGGTATAACATTGCCTTGATCGGTGTCATATTATTCAAATCCATCGTTTTTAACTCGTTGGCAATCGTCATCTCCACAGGGGAAGAAAATAGAGAAAGCTGTTCATAGTCCGAAGACTTTGTCTCTTTCTTCTTTGGCTGCTCAGAAAGCACTGGCTTGATGTCAATATCCTTTACCTTTGTTGTGATATCCGAATCAATCAGCTCATTGCAGATCTCGCGTGCCCGCTGTAAAACCGGTTCTGGCACGCCTGCAAGTCTGGCTACCTGTATACCGTAGCTTCGGTCTGCACCACCCTTGATGATTTTACGGAGAAAGACGATGTTGTCACCCTCTTCTTGTACGGCAATACAGAAGTTATTGACAGACGAAAGTTTTCCTTCTAATTCGGTCAGCTCGTGATAATGTGTTGCAAATAATGTCTTTGCACCTAATATGTTCGGGTCAGCAATGTATTCAACGACTGCCCATGCAATCGAAAGTCCATCAAAAGTGGATGTGCCGCGCCCGATCTCATCTAAGATAAGAAGGCTGTCTTTCGTTGCGTTGCGCAGGATATTTGCGACTTCGTTCATCTCAATCATGAAGGTCGATTGTCCGCTTGCAAGGTCATCCGATGCGCCGACACGGGTAAAGATCCGGTCACAGAGTCCGATATTTGCCGATTGCGCCGGTACAAAGGAACCAATCTGAGCCATCAGCGTAATCAACGCTGTCTGACGCATGTAGGTAGATTTTCCTGCCATATTTGGACCGGTGATAATCGAGATACGGCTTTCCGCATTATTCAGATAAGTATCATTTTCCACAAAGCTGTCATTTGCAAGCATTTTTTCGACAACTGGGTGCCTGCCTCCCTTGATATCAATTACGCCGTCTGTATTTAAGACCGGGCGGACATAATTGTTCTTGTCAGCCACATAGGCAAGGGAACAAAGGGCGTCTAATTCTGCAATATAGCCAGCCATCTTCTGTACCCGGACAAGTGCTGCGGCAAGCGTTTCTCTTAATTCGACATAACAGTCATATTCGAGCGCATATAGCTTATCCTCTGCACCCAAAATCTTGCCTGAAAGTGTATTTAATTCGTCTGTCGTAAAACGCTCGGCATTTACCAATGTCTGTTTGCGGATGAAATAGTCCGGAACTAAGGATTTGAATGAATTTGTCACCTCAAAATAATAATCAAACACCTTATTGTATTTGATTTTCAGTCCTTTGATACCAGTTTTTTCACGCTCTTTTGCTTCCAGATCCGCCAGCCATGTCTTACATTCGGTTTTTGCCAGACGCAGTTCGTCGATCTCATCCCGGTATCCCTGCTTGAAGATACCACCCTCCTTGATAGAAACCGGAGGTTCTTCCACGATTGCCTGTTCCAGCAGATCGTACAGATCTTCCAGACTATCGTAATCCTCATAGATTTCATTGATGCGCTCACAGGGAAGCTCCCGGAGCAGATTATAAATATCTGGCAGATATTGAATCGATGTCTTAAAGGCAAGCAAATCTCTTGGATTGGCGGTCTTCAGTGCAATACGTGTCAGCAGACGTTCCAGATCGTAAATTGTATTTAAATATTCGCGCAGTTCTTCCCGCACGATTAGTTCTTTGTTGATCGCTTCAATCGCATCCAGACGTTTTTCAATCGCATCCTTATATAAGAGTGGCTGTTCCACAAACTCACGCAGTTTTCTGGCGCCCATTGCGGTTTTTGTCTTATCGAGTACCCAGAGCAGGGAGCCGCGCTTCTGCTTATCCCGCAATGTCTCGGTAAGCTCCAGATTGCGTCTGGTTGCGGAATCCAAAATCATAAAGGAGTCTACAGAATACGTCTCAATATGGTTGATATGTGACAGGGAACTCATCTGTGTTTCAAGCAGATACTGCATCAATGCCCCACAGGAAGCTACACAAGCCGGGCTGTCCTTTAACCCGAGTCCCTCGATACTGTTGATGTGGAACTGTCGCTTTAATGTTTCTTCGTCTGTTTCTAAGTTAAAATAATAGTCCGGTGCTTCAGTATGGGATACCTGCAACCGCTCACATACGGCATGAATCTCTTCTACCTGTTCTACGCCAGCCTGATATAATACCTCGGATGGCTGGAATTTATTGATCTCATCAACGACCTTCTCAGCTTGTTGTATCTGGCAGGTCTTAAATACACCAGTTGACAGATCCGTAACGGAGATACCATAGTTCTTCCCAACATAGGAAATACACATCAGGTAATTGTTCTTGGACTCTTCCAGACTTTCGGAAGACAGATTGGTACCCGGTGTTACAATCCGTATGACCTCACGCTTTACAAGTCCTTTGGCAAGCTTGGGATCTTCGACCTGCTCGCCGATTGCTACTTTGTAGCCTTTTTTTACAAGCTGATTGATATAAGTATCTGCTGCATGAAATGGAATCCCACACATCGGTGCCCGTTCTTCCATGCCACAGTCTTTTCCGGTCAGTGTAATTTCCAGTTCTTTGGATGCCAGGATTGCATCATCAAAGAACATCTCGTAGAAATCACCGAGACGGTAAAATAAAATACAGTCTTTATATTTTTCTTTTGTTGCAACATATTGCTCCATCATAGGAGATAGCTTTGCCACGCCAATCACCCAATCCTTTCACCCATGAAGTAAAATCCCTTACAATCTGTCAGCTTTACATCGACAGTTGTTCCGATCATATCGGCAGTTCCCGGAAAATGTACTGTTACATTCTCTTCGGTTCGTCCGGTCACAAGTGATGCATCGTGGGTATTCAGTTCTTCCACAAGCACCGGTTTTACCTGCCCGTCAAATCGGCGGATCTGACCGTTTGATACTTGATTTACCAATGTCAGAAGACGGTTAAACCGATCTTTGATGACGTCTTCCGGCACCTGATTATCCATTGTCGCAGCCGGTGTTCCGGTACGCTTGGAGTAGATAAATGTAAACGCCTGATCATATTTTACTTTACGGATAATATCCAGTGTATCCTCGAAATCTTCTTCTGTCTCGCCGGGGAAACCGACGATGATATCGGTTGTCAGGGAGATGTTCGGCATCTTGGCACGAATCCGGTCAACTAACGAGAGGTACTGTTCTTTCGTATAGCGGCGGTTCATGCGCGTTAATATGTTGGTGGAACCTGATTGTACAGGCAGATGCAGATGCTTGCAGATCTTTGGCTCTTTCGCCATTACCTCGATCAGCTCATCTGACAGATCCTTCGGATGACTGGTCATGAAGCGCACACGCTCGATGCCGTCAATCTTACACACGTCCGTAAGTAACTGTGGGAATGTCACGCGATCTTTTTCATCCACTTCGACAATCTTTCCGTCCTTGTATTCATAGATATTGCCATAGGAATTTACGTTTTGACCGAGCAACATAACTTCGGAAATTCCCTGCTTGGCAAGTGCTTCTACTTCTGCCAGAATCTCTTCCTTCTTGCGGCTCTGTTCACGTCCGCGTACATATGGCACGATACAGTACGTACAGAAATTGTTGCATCCGTACATGATATTGACGCCGGACTTAAATGTATATTTCCGCTTTCTAGGAAGCTGTTCGACGGTCTGTTTTGTCTCATCTAAGACTTCGATTGTCTGCTTGCCTGTCTCTAAATAGCTGTAAATAAGCTCTGCTAATTTGTAGATATTATGTGTTCCGAAGATAATATTTACGAATTTATACTTCTGTTTCAATGTCTCAATGACATGTGGCTCCTGCATCATGCAGCCACACAGACACACGATCATGTCTTTGTTTTTGTTCTTTAATGTCTTGACGTGACCAAGGTGTCCATATAATTTCTGATTCGCATTTTCGCGAATCGTACATGTATTAAAGATTACAAAGTCAGCTGCCTCGTCATCCACCTCTTCATATCCGATCTCGTCCATGATGCCCTTTAATTTCTCTGAGTCGTGGGAATTCATCTGGCATCCAAAGGTCTGGATGTTGTAGGTAAGTGGTCGATTCAATGCTGCCTTTTTCTCAAGTACAAGTGTTTTGCACTGGTTCATGAAATAGTATTGTCTATCCGGCTCCATAGTTGGAATTGACACGCTGTTCATTTGTATTTCCTCTTTCTTATATAATTTGTGGGTGTATGTATTCCAATCCCACAATTAAATTATTATATAAGAAATCGGTTTAACTTTCAACCGATATGGCAGGAAATTTCATGAAAAAAGCCGGAAGGTTTTACGTTCCAGCTTCAAATAAGGTATGGTATGGAATTTATTTATAATGGGGCTGCGTAGTAAGGAATTACCAGCTTGGCTCCACGATAAATCGTATCATCGGTCAGGTTGTTAATAAACTTGACTTCATCGATGTATTCCTGATAACTGTTATATTCTTCGGAATAATGCTCTTCTGCAATTGTCCAGAGTGTTTCGTCTTCATCAATCGTGATGCAGGCATAATATTTCTGATTGGATGTTGCCGCTTCCGGGTTCTGCTTTTTGTTGTTGACACTAAATATTATACATATGATAAGTACAAGACTAATTCCAAAAATCAATTTATGCTTCATATCTGTTTCCTCCCTGTGTCTGTCCCATCTAAGGAACATCTGTTCGATGATTGAATTATACAGAACATCTGTTCTTTTGTCAACACTTTTTTCGAATAAATGTTCGATTTCATTCCAAACAGGAGGGGAACAGGCTTATTGCACACAAAAAGCGCAGTAAAAACTGCGCTTTTCAGAGATTCATTATTTGAATTCAGATAAAGTTGGAATATCGGAAAGAACACCGGTGTATTCTTTTCCTTCGGTATCCGGTTCCGCATCCATATTGTTTTCCGGTGGTTGATAACGTAATGTATATCTAATAAATAGATCATCAAACCCTTTTTCTTCATAGAATGTATATACATCCTGCAAAGCGCAAAGGCATGCGTTAAGTTCTGCCTCGTTTGTATAATCAGCAATGATTTCTGCATTCGTCAGATGTGTCTGATTGTTTTCTGTGATTTCATAGGATAATATATCAGTCGGAAGCTTATCTGCATAAGCAGCAAATACACAGTCGTCATAATCATCCAACAGCATATTGGCTACGCTTTCCACGCCATAGAAGGTGTTATCCAATACATGGAATGTAATGTTGTTTTTCTTATCTTTCACAGTCCATAAAATATCCGTGTATCCATCCTCATCTTTATATTCATGGGGGATTATATCCACAGTAACTCTTCTTATGGATAACGTTTCTTTGGCATATGATTTGATATCGTCCGCGGTATACTCTTTTGTGCAGCCGGTTATGCCCACAACTATAAAAAGCAGGAAACACAAAGTCAGAATATATTGTACAAATTTTAAATGCCGGACATTTTTATTTTCGATTATTTGCTTTGTTCTTAAGCTCTTCATATTGCTGCTCCTTCATCTGCTGCACTTCACGTTCCCGCTGTTTCTTCCCGATCTGTAATGGGATTTGTGCAAGAATCAGGATAATTGTGCAGCCAATGACCATACGCAAAAAGCCTTTTCCGAGTTCTTTTATTGTACTATCCTGTCCCTCATATTGCAGTTCCTGAATATCAAGTACCTTGCCGTAGGTCTTCTTATCACAGCATGGACAATGGAATTTCTTTGCATAATGGCTGTACTTTTGCGTATTTACAAAAGCACCGTTTGATATATGGGTACGACTGCTCTTCTTATATTTTACCATAGCCGGGCGTGTAGCCTCTTTTCCGGTTACTTCATATATCGTTCCGCATTTTTCACATTGTACCTGTACGGTAAGCCCCGCAGCTTTTGCTTTGCGGACATTATGAAGTGTGATGATGAAATTCACAACAAGCCAGAGAAATAAGCATCCTCCCATGGCAATAAGTGCAATTGTCTCCAAATCCATATTACAATTTCTCCCAATCCTTTACTACCTTTACTATATATAACACTTCACAACCCGGCAAAAGGTTGCATGTAGTACGAAAATAAATTCTTAATCTGCGAGTTTCTCTAACTGCCGCATCCAGATCTGCACGGATGCGTCGCTTGGCATACGCCAGTCGCCACGTGGAGATAAGCATACACTACCAACCTTCACGCCATCCGGCATACAGCTCCGCTTGAACTGCTGGGCGAAGAAACGGCGATAGAACATTTTCATCCATTTTAAGATGGTTGCAGCATCATAGGTTCCTGCAAATGCACGTTTTGCCAGATAGAAGATCTTCTCCGGGCTGTATCCAAAACGCATGACATAGTACAGGAAGAAATCATGCAGCTCGTAAGGACCGACCGAATCTTCGGTCTTTTGCACGATGTTGCCGTGTTCATCCGGAGGAAGAAGCTCCGGGCTGATCGGGGTATCGATGATATCTTTCAGGACTTCGGTACTCTCTGGAAAGATATTACATTCGATCACGCTGGCAATCATCCATTTGACAAGTGTCTTCGGGATGCTGGCATTGACGCCGTACATGCTCATCTGATCGGCGTTATAGGTACACCAGCCAAGGGCAAGCTCTGACAGGTCTCCGGTTCCGACGACGATGGCACCGATTTTATTCGCATAGTCCATCAGCACCTGTGTCCGCTCGCGTGCCTGCACATTCTCATAAGTAATGTCTTTGATCTCCATATCATGTCCGATGTCCGCATAATGTGTTATACATGCATCCTTGATTGGTATTTCCTTCACTGTAATGCCAAGAGTCTGCATCAGGGTTAGGGAATTTTGATATGTGCGGTTCGTCGTGCCGAAGGCTGGCATCGTGATTCCGGTCAGATTCGTAGCAGGCAGTCCCATCTTCTTTAAGGTCTGTGCAGCCACAAGCAGTGACAAGGTGGAATCCATACCGCCGGACACACCAATCACCATCTTTCCGCCACAGATGGAAAGGCGCTTTGCAAGTCCACCGATCTGCATTTGGAAGATATCCATACAACGCTTCTGACGTCTCTTTGTATCGCCCGGTGTAAATGGGTGTGGATTGACGCTTCGAAGACTTCCGTCGCTTTCGAAAGCTTCGGATACCGGAATCAGGATCTGACGCATCGAAACCGCGCTGCCATAGGTGCCGGCACAGTCCTGATAGGTCTTTCCTTTCAGGCGGTCTGCCTGAATCCGTTCGATGTCAATATCTGCGACAAGCAGATAGTTATTTTCCGCAATCCCGCTGTTTTCGGCAAGCATCTTTCCGCCCTCGCAGATCATGCAGTGACCGGAGAAGATCAGGTCGGTTGTACTTTCGTTTGCTCCGGCGCTCGCATAGAGATAGGTGCACATCAGAGAGGTTGATTTCTCTTTTACAAGCTTCTCGCGGTATTCACGCTTTCCAATCGTATCGTTGCTTGCGGAAAGGTTTAAAATCAGCTCCGCCCCGCTCATCGCCATAAATGCAGATGGTGGGATTGGTGCCCATAAGTCCTCGCAGATTTCTGCACCAAAGCAGAACGCATCCGGCAGATGATAGATCAGGTTATTGCCGAGCGGAATAGCATAATCACACTCCACAGAGCCAAGTAATTCAGAGGCATAGATGTGATCTGTTGATAATTCCCGTGCAGAAGAAAACCAGCGTTTCTCATAGAATTCGTTGTAATTCGGGAGAAACGTCTTGACGGTGATGCCGTAGATATGTCCGCGGTATGCGGTTACAGCAACGTTATAGAGCGCATTTGCAATCGAAAGCGGCATACCGAATACAACAACCATATCACAATCTGCGGTTGTCTGTACAAAACGGGCAGCTTCTTTTCTGCTTTCTGTAAGCAGCGTCTGCTGCAGGAATAAATCCCCACAGGTATATCCGGTGACAGACAGCTCCGGGAATGTAATCAGATTGACGCCTTTTTGTTTTGCTTCTTCCACTTTTTGAAGCATCTGGTCGACATTATAAGCAGTATCCGCAACACGCATGTCCGGAACTGCGGCTGCTACACGGTAATATTGATACATCGTTTAATCCTCTCTTTCCTGCAAATCCAGCTGCAGCCCCTTCAGATAATGAATCGGTGCCCCGGATTGTGACTTTATAAAATAGGCGGGATTTAATTCCTCGTACTTAAAATTCCTTGCATGTCCCTGCTCGGCGCGGGCAAGATAGGTTTCTAACTCACACAGCCGCAGATAATAAAACTCATTGCGTGCGGTAAACATTACAAGCAAGAAGCTTATGCCCCGCTGCTTCTCAAATTGCCGCATGAAATGAATCTGGTGTTCATGGATATTCCGGAGTGGAAATGTATCTGTCGCGCACTCCTTTGCATCGAAGCAGACCGGAACGCCCTGTACCACCCCGATATAGTCGACGGTGGAATCCTTCTCGAAATAAGCAAGCTTGATCTGCCCGCTTTCCGAATCAATCTTAACAGGCGTGATCGGTGTCGGAATCTTCTGCATGAGCGCTAAGTTTTTCTCTGTATATAATTCATTGGTCAGATTGACGAGTTCCTCTAAGGTGGAACCGCGTAATCCTCTGGAATTCCATGTTGGCATGTTGCTGTGCTTTCTATTTGTTGTGCTATATTATGAAATGCAAATATTTATGGATTTTATCTTCATTGATCCATGGCATTTAGTGATTTGCCGGCAGTTTCAACCCCAGCCCATCCGCAACTTTCTGAAATTCTGCCGGCAACGGATCTGTGATTTCCGGGATATCCGGAAATACAAGTCTGCCCGCGTGGAGTAACTGATGGTTCAGATGGTATCGCTCACGAAGCTTCCGGTTTACCGCCGGATTGCCGTATTTCGTATCGCCTGCCATCGGATAGCCGAGTGATTGCAGATGCGCACGGATCTGATGCGATTTTCCGGTGAAAAGCTGTACCTGCAATAAGGTGAAACCATTTTTCGTGCAAAGCGGTGTAAATGCAGTCTCAATCATCGATGCACCGGGACTTTCATGTTTCTGTATCTTAGACTGATTCTTCTTTGTATCCTTTACGATGTAGGCTTTCTCATGGATGCGCTGTTTCATCTCTCCGGCTACGATCGTGTAGTAATATTTTTCACAGGTATGTCCCTTTAATATGCGGGCTAACGTCTGACTGCCCTTCAACGAGATTCCGGCGAGGATAATGCCGGAGGTGTTCCGGTCTAAGCGGTTGCTGATCGACGGGTGAAATGTCTCTAGCTGTTTCTCGCTTAGAATCCGCATGGAAAGGCAGTAATCAACGATTGCTTCGTTGATGGAGTAATCATTTTTTTGTGCTTTCTGTGATAAGACACCGACAGGCTTATGCACTGCTAAGATATCCGGATCCTGGTAGAGAATCTGCAGCGTGATATCCGGCTTCTGTTTGGATGCCTGTGCGGAACCATCGGATGTTGCCGAGTCAGCGGATTTGACAACGCGGAACTTTTCAATCGTCTCATCTGCCAGAAATACTTTAATAACATCGCCGCATTCTAAGATTTCGTCACCGGATGCTTTCTTGTCGTTTCTGGTGATGTTTTTCTTGCGGAGCATCTTGTAGATAAAGGAAGAAGGTGCCTGATTCAGGTATTTCATCATATATTTATTTAAACGCTGTCCGGCTTCCAAATCTGTGATGGTTAGTTCCTGCATACCGAAAGCTCCTCCTTACTTATAAACTACAGCATAAATGTATATTTTTAGCTGTTCTTTCGAATCTTACATATAGATTTTATATATGAATCTACACGCAGAACGTCAGTATCTGTTCCCGCATATGTTGATCAATTAATTTTGTCTTGTCATTCGGTTCGCCAATGCTATGAATCTTCTTCGCAAAGGTGTCCACATCTGTGTACAGGTGAACAATGTATTTGTACTTGCTGTTTGCAAGTGCCTGCTGCATGAATGACTCGTATTCCTTCTTCTCTTCCTTGAAATGTTTATCTAACACAAGCGCGTACACACTTCCGTTTCTGACACAGACCGCATCGTAGTAATGCATCCCCTCTGTCTGTGTGATTACGAGATCGTAGATCATGTTCGTCTCGTCGGTCTGACCGTTTATCGTATCATAAACATCCTGTGGCATCGTCTGGAACTTCGCACACATAATATAGGCAATCAGAAATTTTGCAAACGGCAGGACAAGGAGTATTGCGAATACAATACCGATACGTCCGGTGTCACCAAATGCAAGCAGCATGGAAAGAATAATCGATGCAATCATAATTGCAAGGATCAATGTCACAAGCAGCTTTCCTTTTTTGTAATAATTAATATAGCCATACTGGCCTTTTTCTTTCTTTTTCATTGCAATAAGTCTGTCCTTTATTTTAGATATATCAAGCTGTTTAGTGTATGAATGGAACAAGAAAACCATGCGGAATAATCTTTGTCACAACTCGGAATGCCTTCATGACAACCCCATATGTTGATACGGTTTTTCCTTTCATTGCATCCTTTATTGCAAGTGTAACGACTTTGCCTGCATTTGCACGCAGGATAACTTTATATCCCTTGGTCTTGGTATAGCTTTCTGCGATATCAAAAAACTCGGTGTTTACCGGCCCCGGACAGACAGCGGTTACAACAATCCCATGCTTCTTCAATTCCTGATGCAGAGCTCTTGAAAACGAGAGTACATAGGACTTACTTGCAGCATAGACTGCGAAGTTTGGCTGTGGCATAAAAGCAGCAGAACTTGCGATATTGATGATATTTGATCGCTTCGCCATGTATGGAAGGGATATCTTTGTCATGCGGGTCAGGGCCTCGCAATTTAACCGGATTTCCCCAGCCAGATCTTCCTCGGAGATCTGCTCGACATAGCCCATTTTTCCGTATCCGGCAGCATTTATAAGTACACGAATCTGAGGATGGAATTTCTTCAACATTTCCTCATAAGTACCAACGGCATCCCTGTCACACAGATCAACCGGAATTGTCCGCACATGGACTCCATGCAGGGATTCCTTTAATTCATTCAACCGTTCTTCTCTTCGTGCGATCAGCCAGATCTCGTCGAGTGTGACAAAATGCTGGTTGATCTGTCTGGCAAACTCTCTTCCCAAACCGGAAGATGCACCTGTGATCACTGCTATCTTCATGACATCAACCTCCATCCAGGTAAATACTTATTCTTCAAAACACCTTGGTTTGCTTTACCGAAGCCAAGTGGATATCCATCCACACACACTAATACGTAACCGTTTTTGACCGATGCATCATCGAAATCAATTGTCTCACCCTTTAAGTATTTGATGACCTTTGCATCATCCGCAGGAAGATCCAGGCAGGTATCAAATTCTTCCTTCGTAAGCGCCATTGCGAGTGACTGGCTTGGTTCGAAGCGGTTTTTCTTGATCTCACCGACATATAAGCCGCACCGTAAGATACGGAGTCCTCGGACTGTCGGGAAGCTTTCCGGTATGTAATAGAGTTTATCACCCGATATCTCAAACCGTTCCGGGTGAAATTCGTGCGTTGTATGCGATAAAAATTCCGTGACGGAATCCGGTAGCTTTGCACGCTTGACCGGGTAATCACCATAATTGGCATGGTTATCCCGCTCGCCCTGCTTCTTGACAAGACATACAAAATGTCCCTCACCCTCAATCTTATGTGGCCAGAGTCTGGCACAGCGCGTCAGTGTCTCATTTCCGGTGTTGCCCCATTCCGGATGTCCGTGGTCAAAGCCCTTATACGGATGGAAATCCACCAGCTCCAGACGATCATCCAACGAAAGCAGATATTCGATGGACTGCTCATTTTCAAGGGGCGCAAATGTACAGGTCGAATAAAGCAGCATGCCACCGGGTTTAAGCATTGTGACAACCTGATCTAAGATGCTTCGCTGCAGGTCGGCAAACAACTGATTGCCGTTATTCTCCCATGCGGTGATCATGGATGCAGATTTGCGGAACATGCCTTCTCCGGAGCATGGCGCATCGATTAAGATCTTATCGAAATATTCGTGGAACCGTTCGGCTAATTTGTAAGGTGCTTCACTGATAATCAGCGCATTTTCTACGCCAAAAACCTCTAAGTTCTTCAGCAATGCCTTCGCGCGCGAAGCGCTGATATCATTCGATACAAGCAAACCGGTTCCGTGTAATTTCGCAGCAAGCTCGGTGGATTTTCCACCTGGTGCGGCGCAGATATCGAGCACCCGGTCTCCTGCTTCCACAGGCAGTACATGTGCCGGTGTCATGGCAGAAGGCTCCTGAATATAGTAAAGCCCTGCAAAATAATATGGATGCTTGGATGGCTTATCCAAGGTCTCATCGTAGTAAAATCCATTTTCGCACCATGGAACCGGGCGCAGATGAAATGGATTGATCTTCAGGAAATCTTCCACAGATATCTTCATCGTGTTGATGCGGATGCCGTGATGCATCGGCTGTTCGAGACATGCCACATACGCATCATAATCGTCCTTAAGAAGCGTTCGCATATTCTGTTCAAAAGTAATCGGTAATTCCATGTTATAGTAGCCCTTTCGTGCCTGCATCAACATACGCGCGGACGAAGATGCCGTCCTCTCTGTATTCCTCTTCTAACAGATTTCCTGATTTGCGAATCTGCTGGATCACGCCTGCTTTGGCGTACGGAATCGTCTGTTCGATGTAAATGCGGCTCTGGTTGATGATTTCTGCAAGAATATCTGTGATTTTCTCAAATCCTTCTTCCTGCTTGGCAGAAATATATAAGGTATGATCTGCCTGAAAATCTTTGACAGCCGGAAGCTCGTCCACTTTGTCAATCTTGTTAAATAAAGTGACAACCGGTTTATCCTTCACGCCTAACTCACATAACGTATCATAGACTGTCAGGATATGCAGGTCTGCCTGTGGATTCGAGATATCGACCACATGTAGGATAATATCAGCAAACTTTGCTTCTTCTAATGTCGAACGGAATGCATCAATCAGATGATGTGGCAGCTTGCGGATAAATCCAACCGTATCCGTCAGGATGATCTCCTGTCCGTTCGGAAGTTTATAGTTCCGGGAGGTCGGATCAAGTGTTGCAAACAGCTTATCCTCCTCTAAGACGCCTGCCTGCGTCATATGATTGAGCAGTGTTGATTTGCCGGCATTTGTATAACCGACGATTGAAACAATCGGAATATGGCTGTTCAGACGTTGCTTACGCATAACCTCGCGGTGTGCAATATCGTCCTTTAAGTCACTGGAAAGCTTCGCGATACGTTCCCGGATGATACGGCGGTCGACCTCGAGCTTCTTCTCACCGGGACCTCGTGTACCGATACCACCGCCGAGACGGGACATCACCTGTCCCATACCGATCAGACGATTGCTGCGGTATTTGAGCTGTGCGAGTTCTACCTGAAGCTTACCCTCCCGTGTTGTTGCGTGTTTCGCGAAGATATCTAAGATCACCATTGTCCGGTCCATGACCTTTGTGTCTAATTCCTGCTCCAGATTCTTCATCTGGATCGGAGATAATTCATCATCGCACACGACACCGGTTGCACCGAGACGCTCCACCATATCTCGAAGCTCCTCAACTTTACCACTTCCAAGGTAGGTTGCTTTCTCGACGGAATCCTTGTTCTGGATCATACGTCCAAGTGTTTCGGCACCGGCAGTTGCAACCAGCTCCTCCAATTCATCCAGATTGGCCTCCACATTTTCCCCGTTGTCCAGATCGACAGCGAACAATATAACCTTTTCGAGTTCTTCTTTGTTTTCGTACATACTATATCCTTTTTTAGTTTACATAAATATATTATTGTTACTCGGTTGCACTTGCATTCTCCGGTTCGGAATACAGATGGTAACGATCGTTGACCGGAACCTCGTTCAAGTTAACACGGGTATCCAGATAGGCATATAAATCCTGCCCATTTTGATCTTCCGGGTATCTGGCAATATAGGAAGTGGCACGTGAAAAAGCTTCCGTATAGTTTTGCAGCTCTTTATAGCACATAATCTGTGCATACAGAATCTCCTGCAGGTAGTCACTTTCTCCGGCGGATTCACCCTGTGTCAGATAGGTCAACGCCTGGTTATAGTCTTTGGTATCGTAGTAATAGGATGCATATTTATAATTCACATAGGCATCGATTCCTTGATAGTTTGCGTAGATATCCAGGTATTCTTTCATCTTATTGTAGTTTTTTTGATTTTCATAACAGATGGCTGCGTAGATGCTGATATCTTTATGTCCGTTTTCTACAGCTTTTGTAAAAGTTGCAACTGTGGAAACATAGTCTCCTTGTTGATAATTGCCAAGTGCATGGGACAGATCCGTCAGATATGAAAGCTGTTCCTTATCATATCTGGAAACCGGATATTTTTTCTGTATGTTCAGATAGGTAAGCTCTGCATCGGAAAATTGCTGAAGCCGCATCATGCAATCTGCTTCATACATCAGAATATCTACATCTATGGAATCCGAAAACCATTGTTTTTCGGCATAGGCTTCTTTGAATCTGTCCAAAGCCTCCTGATAGTTTCCAGCTTCATAGAGGGAAACGGCTTCCTTGCGGATGCTTTTTTTGTGTGAAAAAATATTCACACAGAAAATTACAAATGCAAGGAGCATGACGCCGAGACAGATCAGATGGAAACGGCGGATGCGCAACTTTCTCTCGCGTCTGCGGCGCGCCATCTCCCGTTCGTATGGTCCTTTTTTCATATGTTTATCTGGTTTACTCATATGTTTCTATCTTTCTACTTCTAATTTAAAATATCCAATGGATTTTCGGTTGTTGTTTCACTTGTTGCACCGGTATCTTCCGTTGTCAGACTTCCGTCTTCGGAAGTTGTGACAGCTGTTGGATCAACTGCCGGTGTGGCAGAGGTCGTAGTTGCTGTGGATACGGTACCTCCGTTTACAAGAGTGTAGAACTCTTCCAATGTCAGATTGTTTGTTGTCATAAAGACAGCAGCGTCTCTTCCAACATAACGGAAATGCCAAGGTTCATAGTTATGTCCTGTAATACTTTCCTTGCCTTCCGGATACCGGACAATGAAGCCGAACGAAGAACAATTCTGCATCAGCCACTGGTTCGTCGGAAGCTGGGAAACAACAGCAGCATCTAACTCCGCAACATCATGAGCCGTTACATCGAACGCAAGACCGGTTGCATACTCTCCACTGCCCTCTGTATCTGCACTGATATAACCAGCCTTGATCGTATATTCACTTCCGGCAGCATTACATGCTTCCAGCATTGCAAGCAGGTCATTGTAGATACGTTCATCTACGATATACCCACTGTTCAGGGTATGCTGTTCAAATGTATATCCGGCCGGAATCGGATTCGTATCATTGACAAGCATCAGATAATCCTGGTTATTCTGATAGATATAAGTTGCCTGTTCCCGGAGAACTGCCTGTGGATCCACCTGTTCAGTTGTGGAAGCTTCCGTTGTAGACTCTGTTGTTGTCGTTGTGGCCTTCTTTTTTTCCCCAGATACACCATGGATGAGTAAAATCAACAAAATAATAAAGATTACGACACCGAGTACAGTATAAAAAAGTAAGCTGTAATCTCCGGCTTTCATATGTTTTTTCACTCGTCTGATATGTTTGCGGATAATCCGGTAAAGCTTTTTGAACAGCTTTTTCAGATGCTTATAAACAAACTTCAAAAACATCCCAATGTAGTGAAAGACATATGCAAAAAACAGACCTATGCCCTGAAAAAATACTTTTGCATATTTTTTAATGTTTTCCCAAACTTCATTTTTTCCCATAAGTACCCTCCCGTTTTTTATAAGATATCAATGTATTCTCCTGCTAACGCTTTATTCATGCTTCGCACAGCACAGAATTTTCCACACATGGAACATGTATCTTCATGCTCCGGACTTCTGTCTGCACGGATGGCTTTGGCTGTTTCGGGATCCAATGCACACTCCCATTGTTTATCCCAGTCTAATACCCGGCGGGCATCCGCCATTTTATCATCGATATCACGTGCACCGCGTACACCTTTAGCGATATCAGCTGCATGGGCGGCAATCTTTGATGCAATGATTCCCTGCTTGACATCATCGACATTTGGCAATGCCAGATGTTCTGCAGGTGTTACATAGCATAAGAAAGCGGCACCGGCCTGTGCGGCGATCGCACCACCGATAGCTGCGGTAATATGATCATATCCCGGTGCAATATCGGTTACCAGAGGACCAAGTACATAAAATGGAGCTCCCATACAGATCGTCTGCTGAACCTTCATATTGGCCGCAATCTGATCCATCGGTACATGCCCCGGTCCCTCCACCATGACCTGTACATTTTTCTCCCAGGCACGCTTGGTAAGTTCTCCGAGCCGGACTAATTCTTCAATCTGGCAGACATCCGTTGCATCCGCCAGACAGCCCGGACGACAGGCATCTCCAAGGGAGACAGTTACATCGTATTCGGCACAGATATCTAAAATCTCGTCATAATATTCGTAAAAAGGATTTTCCTCTCCGGTCATCGTCATCCATGCAAAGACAAGGGAGCCGCCACGGGAAACAATGTTCATCTTCCGTTTGTGTTTTTTGATCTGGTCGATCGTCTTTCTTGTGATACCACAGTGCAGTGTTACGAAATCCACTCCATTTTCTGCGTGAAGGCGCACCACATCGATAAAATCCTTTGCGGTAAGTGTTGCAAGATCACGTTGATAATGAATGACCGAATCATAGATTGGAACCGTACCAACCATAACCGGGCATTCTGCGATCAGCTTTTTACGGAACGGCTCTGTATTTCCGTGGGAGGACAGATCCATGATGGCATGTGCGCCAAGATTGACTGCTTCCATTACTTTTTTCATCTCAATATCGTAATCCTTGCAATCTCTGGAGATGCCGAGATTAACATTGATCTTCGTCTGAAGCATGGAACCGATACCTTCCGGATCCAGACAGGTATGTAATTTGTTCGCCGGAATGACAACCTTTCCTTCTGCCACGAGTGGGAGTAATTCATCCTCACGCATATGCTCCTTTGCTGCAACTCTGGTTAGCTCCGGTGTGATAATGCCCTTTCTGGCAGCATCCATCTGTGTTGTATATTCTCTCATTGAAACCTCCTGTTATGTCAAGCTATAGCTATTCTGGTCATAATTAATCAAAGTATAACATAGATTTTTGATAAATACAAATAACTGCACCCATAAATTCATCATTTACAGGTACAGTTTGCTCTATTTGATATCATATAGTTCACGCAGCTCGTTTGCGGCAGCTTCCATTGCAGAAGAAAGCTCTCTGGAGGAAATGATCTGACAGCCTGCACCACGTGTGATTGTCTGGATCAGTCCGTCCGACGTGGCAACGGTCATCTGATACTTTTCTTCATTTTCGTGTGTATATGCTTCGATAAACTGATCAGCAGTCTGGTTTTCTTTTGTATGCACGATCTCAATATCTTCCTGCACTGCCGTACTGCCGTGGCTGCCCTTTACTTTATAACCGTCAAAGACAATCAGTGTTTTTATACCGGTAATGCCCTGATAGTTTGATAACAGAGAAATAAGCTTATCCTTTGCAGCATCGAGATTCGTTTTTGCAAGTGCTGTCAGTTCTTCCCACGCAAAGATCACATTGTAGCCATCCACGATCAGACGTTTCTCTTTTGGTGTGACGATTGTCTTCGATGTTTTTGCAGTGTAAGTCTCCGTGTGCCGGACAATTTTCTTTTTATAGACCTGCTTTTTGGCATTCTGGTTTGCAGTCTGACCGGACAAAATTGCATCAATCTCATCTAATCCAATCGAATAATCAAAGCTTTCCCGGCTATGGACGGTATATTCTGCCTGCGTCTGTTCAGAGTCCGAAGCATCATTGACATGCATATAGGCCTTTACCTGATCCCAAGGGACGAGAAAGCCGGAACCATGTGCACAGAACACAGACGAGGTTGGGTTATGCAGATCTGCTTCCGGATCATATGGATGGGACTGTATGACCTCTTCCTCATTGTGGCATGGCATGTAGCCACGGAAGCTTACATGGAATTCCCCCTGTCCTTTTGTAAATGCTCGTACATGAAGCTGATAATCACGCAGAGTAGCGACCGGACCATGTCCCCGGATGACCGCATGGCCGCACATCTGTTCCGGTGCATCCATAACTGCGTATAACGCCTGTAAATCGGTCATGGCACGTCCGATCATATCACTGGGGATCTCAAGGACAAAATCATATTCCGGTTCAAGGATGATGGTACCGGCTTCCATTAATCCCTGTCGGACAGCGCGATAGGTTGCCTGACGAAAATCTCCACCCTCGGTGTGCTTTGTGTGTGCACGTCCGTTTATCACGGTAAAATGCACATCGGTTAACGGTGCACCAATCTTTGTTCCGCGGTGCGTACGTTCCAGTAAATGGGTATAGATCAGGCGCTGCCAGTTTTTTGCGAGGACATCTTCGCTGCACGCAAGGGATGCATCAATTCCACTCCCCTGTTCCGCAGGTTCGATATGTATATGTACTTCAGCGTAGTGACGCAATGGTTCAAAATGGCCGACACCGATAACAGGCTGTGCAATGGTTTCTTTGTATAAAATTTCACCGCTGTCAAAGGTTGGTACAACGCCACAGCGTTTTTTGATCAGCTGTGTCAGAATCTCAATCTGAACCGGTCCCATCAGCATGATCTGAATTGTTTCTGTCTGCTCGTTCCAGGAAAGATGCAGTTCCGGCAGTTCCTCATCCAGATCTTTTATTTTAGTGTACATCAGACGTGTGTTGACGGCTTCATCAAAGGTGATTGTATAGGAAATCACCGGTTCGATGCAAGCCATTGGATTATCTGTATAATCTCCGATGCCATCGCCTGCCTGTACGGATTCCAATCCGGTAATACTGCATATCATACCTGCGGAGACAGCAGGAACCATCTGATAAGAGTCGCCACTGTAAATCCGGATCTGTGTAACTTTTTCGTCTCCAATCGCATCCCGGACAGATAAGGTTCCCTGCATCACCTTGATATGGGCAAGCCGGTTTCCTTTTTCGTCGCGGGTAATCTTATAGACGCGGGCTCCAAACGGCTTGGCAGTTTCTGCCTGATACGCATCGAGCGTATAAGAATCGAATCCCTGCAGCAATGCGTCTACACCGATTCCTTTTAATGCACTTCCAAAGAAACATGGGAATACCTGACGTGAACGGATCATCGACTGCACGATGGAATCCGGTAAATTTCCCTGTTCCATATATTGATTTAGAATTGTTTCCTCCCCGGAGGCAATCGCAAGATTTTCGTACATATCTTCCGCGTGGGATACTTTTTCATTGTGGTAATCAGAGAATGCGACAATGCGGTCGGACAATGTCTGCAGATTAGACAAAAGCTTTGACTGCACAGTATCCGGCTGGTCCATTTTATTTACAAAGAGAAATACCGGAATCTGATATTCCTTCAACAGCCGCCAGACAGTTTTGGTATGTGCCTGTATTCCATCCGAGGCGCTGATTACGAGGATGGCATAGTCGAGTACCTGCAACGTCCGTTCCATTTCAGCTGTAAAATCAACGTGTCCCGGTGTGTCTAATAAGGTGATACGTGTATTAGAAGTTAAAAGCTCTGCCTGCTTAGAAAAAATCGTAATTCCACGCTGCCGTTCCATTTCATCATGATCCAGCAATGTGTCGCCGTTATCGACACGCCCTGCGTGTTTTCGGGCTCCTGTTTCATAGAGAAGCTCCTCGGAAAGTGTTGTCTTTCCTGCATCCACGTGAGCCAAAATTCCGATGGTAATATGTTTCTTTTCTGCGGTTGTTTCCGTCATCGAAACGCCCTCTCTTTTCTTTTGATATCATGAAATTTATCATAGCACAGATTTTTATAAACGTCGATATCTGAATCAGGAAGAAACGATACCAAACATAAGCCCTAGATTGTGCTTTCCGGAACACTCGCATTGGCGCAGAGTCTGCCCCACCCTTCCGAAAAGTTCGGAACCTGATTTCTGCCGGGTAAAGGATTTGCGGCGGCAGTCAGATATGCTTTGAGCCGTTCCCCGTATAGAAAAGGATCGTTCCCATCTGTGATCCCCCATTGCATCAGATTGGCTGCTGCTGCAGAGACAAATGGTGTTGCAAAGGAAGTACCGCTTCGCAAGGTGTAGCCACCACCTGCATTTGCAACAAGGATATCGACACCGGGGGCAATGACATCCGGTTTTTGCACATTGCCACCACCTTTTCCGGAAAATGGCGCAAGACTCAGTTGCATCTGGTTATAGGCACCGACACTGATCACGCTTGACAGGGAAGAAGGAACTGTTAAAGAAAGTTCAGAAGTCGGAATTTCAAATTCTACAACTGCCGGTGTGGAGGCGGCAACCGGAAGCCAGGCATGAATCTGATAGGACTGATTCTGATAGGGAATGATTGTAAGATCCCAATATCCGTAAGGGATTGGATTCCCCTGAAATTGAATAAATATTTCACGATTCACATTGTATGGTGAAGGAAGTCCGATCTGTACCGATATTTTTGATGTGTTGGATAATTCCTGATAAAAATACCCCTGTCTGTCAGAATCATAATATGGGGAGGCGTTTCCGGAAGGGGAATTAAATCGAAATAGAAATCGGAAGCCCCATGCAAACCAGAGCTGTAAATTAAAGATCTGCAAGCTCTCTCCGACTAAAAAACCGATATGCTGCAGCATATTTCCTTCTATGTAACGGTGGCGCCCGGTATTCCCCTCATTTCCTGTTCCGGTTACGATTGTGATTTTACCGTTGGCACGTAATGTTTCCAGATAAAGTTCCACGATTGCATTTCCCTGATGATCGCCATAATTATTGCCGTAACTTAAATTTAATACCAGAGGCAATGTCTGCTGCATGGCGTAACGCACAACATAATCCACCGCACATAAAAATGCAGCTGTATTCGGAAGGGTTGCAACACCAATTATATCTGCATCCGGACTGAGTGCGGCAACAATGCTTGCAACTGCGGTGCCATGTCCGCTTGTATCCAGGGGGAAGGAAGAAATATTGCGCTGCATGACTGTACCAAGCTGTGCCTCGGAGTATTGGGTGCCAAAACCATATGGCTCCGGGGAATTGCCGGATTGTGCCTGATTCCAGTATGAACGGATCCGATATGTTCCATCTTCGCGAAGAAATGCCGGATGGGAAAGGTCAATACCGGAATCGATAATACCGACAAGCACGCCGTTTCCACGCAGAAGTTGTTCTGTTTTATCATACATTGGAAAACATGCAGAGATCCGGCTATTTACAGAGACCGCCTGTTCGTATTCCATCTGGTGTGTGATATCAATATAAAGAATCTGCGGCTGTGCGGCCAGCTGCAGGATGGCTTCCTTTGCTGCGGTTCCAACTGCAAACCCATTTAAAAGTGGAATCATCGAAATGGCAGTTTGACTCTGAATGTCAGGGAAACTGCCGAGATACCGGAGAATAATTGTAAATTGTCTGTCAGATATTGTGGTTTGTAATTCAGCGTTTTCCTGACTCAGAACGAGTGAAAGACCGGTACTGATCTTATCCTTTGAACTGACAACACCATCCATAATTCTCTCCTATTCTCTATTTTATTTATAATTATGTGAAATACAGCCGGACGGGAATGTCGAATATACTTGGAATTTTACGAAATCAAAATACGAAATGCGACATTGTTTTCAAAAGTAATTCTATATAATACTCACGAACAAGTAAAGGAGGTGAATATGACGTACATTGTTTATGCCGATGTATTGTTCGTGTATCATGTGCTGATCCAGTTAGCACTCCTTTTTATGATACAGACAATTCTTGGGCATACCATAAGAATCTTTCGCACGCTGAGCTGGTCGATTCTTATGGCAGCTTTATCAACAGGTATTTTTTTGATAACGATATCAAGATGTACTCTCTATTACATAATATATGCCACAAGCTACTTTTTTATGACATATTTTTTTACAAAATCCTGCAGACTTCATACATCCATGTTAGTAACAGGAGTGGTTGTGCTTGCCTGCTGTATCTGGTTTGCCGGGATGATGCAGATTTTTTATATACGGAATGGGTATGCCCTGCACAATCCATGGTTTTATATGTGCTGTACCATTTCTGTTCTGACCTGTCGTATCGGGCGGAGGATTTATGACCGGAAACAGCAAAGCAAACATACATATCAGGTAGCTCTGATTTTTCCTGGTGCTAAAATATGTGCGCATGCATTTGTGGATACCGGAAACCGGTTACTAAATCCATATACCGGAAAACCTGCAATTATTATAAATTATCGTTTGTTGAAAAATTGTCTGCCGGAACAAAGCTATGAAAACCTGGAACAGTATCATAGAACCGGAAAATTTCCGTATTTGCAGATAAACGGAACCGGAAATCTTCATTTTTTCCCGATTCCTTATCACACAATTGGAAACCGGTTTTCCATGATGCCGGCAATCATGGTTCCTGAACTTTTGTATGAAAAGGAACAGACACGTTTTTTGTCTGTGACAGCAGGAATCAGCCGGGACGTGTTTTTGGGAAATCAGTATGAAGTATTACTACATGAAAAATTACAACCTATGAAGGAGGAACCAGCATGATTAGCATCGTCAGCAACAATATGATTCGCTTTAATATCAAAAGTATTGCGAATTATCTTTTATTTCCAAAAAATGAAGTTCATTATATCGGAGGCGCAGAGATCCTTCCGGCACCACTCTCGACAGAGGAGGAAACCTTGCTTTTAACACATCTGGATGATGATGTTCTGGAGGCGAGGCAGACGTTGATTGAGCACAATCTGCGCCTGGTTGTTTATATTGCCAAGAAATTTGACAATACCGGTGTTGGCGTGGAGGATTTGATTTCGATTGGCACGATTGGACTGATCAAAGCCATCAATACCTTCAAATCCGACAAAAATATTAAATTAGCCACCTATGCCAGCCGATGCATTGAAAATGAAATTTTGATGCACCTGCGACGGAATTCACGTATCAAAACAGAGGTATCCATTGATGAACCGTTGAATGTCGACTGGGATGGAAATGAACTGCTGCTATCGGATATTCTTGGAACGGAGGAAGATCTGGTCTATAAGGATATTGAAGATGAGGTGGATCTGAATCTACTGGAGCAGGCAATGGATATCCTGAGTGATCGGGAGCGCACGATTATTGAGCTTCGTTATGGAATCGGTCATGATGATGAGGAAATGACACAAAAGGAAGTTGCGGATTTACTTGGAATCTCGCAGTCTTACATTTCAAGATTGGAGAAAAAAATCATCCGGCGGTTACGAAAAGAAATGATCCGGCTTGGATGAGATTTAGAACTTTGCACATTTTGTGCACACCAATAATGATTCTAATTACAAAAAATGCGGGAATCCTTAAGTTATAAGGACTCTCGCATTTTCATTCAATGCCGGTGGCGGGACTTGAACCCGCACGATGTTGCCATCAACAGATTTTGAGTCTGCCTCGTCTGCCAATTCCGACACACCGGCGGAACAGTTGATAATATATCACATTATACGTCTAATGTCAATTGATTTTTTTCGCAACCACAACAAATCTTCCGTTGTCTGTATGATAGGCGCAGGTTGATAATGTAAGCAGCGAATCTCCGTAAGACGCCCTGGTTTCAACCGAATATCCGGTTAATGCTTTGCATCCGGAAACATACTGGTTAAACGCGGTTTTATCTTCCGCATTGAAAAACTGGTAATAACGGAAGCCCTCTTCCCCTTCTGCTAATATGTGGGTGCGGAAAGCTGCAATTACCTCATACGTTCCATTCCCATATATGGTATCGAACTGAATATATTTGTGATTTTTATAAAATGCTTCATCCTCATATTTCAGCAGGTCGTGAAACATTTTCCCGGTTTTCATATTGTGTCCGTATATTATTATATTGTCCGAAGGTTTTTGTACATTACTGTCCAGATCGACAAACAGCGTGCCGGCATTGCTGTACGCTCCATAGAAATCCCGATGGATATAATATTCTTCATCCTCCGGAGTCTGCATAACCGGATAATCAATGTTCGTATCCTCTATGGATAACCAGCCAATAAAATCCTGATTTTTACGATACAGGGAAGCAAAGGATTTCTGGACATGGGTTCCGTTGATATCTACGAATTCCAATCCGGGTTCTGCATCACCGGCGGTTGCCACGTAGACAACCTCCTCTTCTCCGACCGGAGTATCAATCATTGCTTCCAGCTCCTGAAACTGATCTTCGCTTTTCTTGCTCTGTAGAAAATAATACGCAAGATACCCTGCAGAACCAAGAAAAATACAGATCAATACGGCCAGACATAAATTATATAAGATACGTTTTCTCTTCTTCATAATTCATTAAAAATATTTTTTGCTTCCCCACAGATTATTCTGCTTCAAAGCGGTATATTCCTCATAAGCCTGATCTAATATCTGTTTTTCGTTTGGAAATTTTAATAAGTGATAGGCTTCGTGATACTTATAGTACCCGGAATCCATAAAATATTCTTCCCTCTGTGGCTTGCTGTAATAGCTGTCCGCCATCATCAGATACCAGTGTACATCCTTGTTTACGACATCATAAGAGGTGTTAAACGTATAGTTGCTTTTTCCAACGTATTTGATAATCTGTGCGCTCACGCCGGTTTCTTCTTTGACTTCCCGAAGTGCAGTTTCGTTGTGCTGCTCGCCCTCTTCAACGGTTCCTTTCGGAAGAACCCAGCCTTCGTATTTATTCCTGTAATTCTTATATAACAACAGGATTTTTCCTCGAAAGATTACCACACCACCACAGCTTGTTGCTTCTATCATTGCAATTCCTCCTGCTTATTCCATTGGTGTGTCCCAAAATTGAATTTATTATAGCAGATTCTATAGGATGCCGCAAGGCAAACTATTTGCTGTAGTATGCATCAAACACCTGTCTGGCAACCCAGGCACCTGTAACCCCGGTCACATTAGACTGTTCTGTGATTGCACAGACGACAATATCCGGATCATCCGGGTTGGAGAATCCGACAAACCAGGAGTTGCAGTTTCCTTCGTTATCAAATTCTGCTGTACCTGTCTTACCGGTTACCTGATAAGAAAGTCCGGAAAAATAACCGGATCCGGTTCCATATTCGCAGACACCTTTCATGTAATCGGTCAGAACATTGGCTTCGTCTGCTGTCATCAGAGTACCGGCTTCCTTTGGGTGAAAGGTTTTGATTTTTGCACCGTCATCATTTTCAATCGAATCAATTGTATATGGCTTCATCAACACACCGTCATTTGCAATTGCAGACATAATCATGGCGTTATGCAACGGTGTAATCTTTGTGTCTCCCTGTCCGATTACAGTCTGCGGGATTGCGTCATCCGGCGAATCTGCGGAAATCTTAAACTGGGAAGAATTATATACACCATCATATGGCAGATTCTTGTTAAACAACAGTTCCTCAGCGGTGGAACGGTAAGATCCTTTGTCCAAAGTTTCACCAATTGTTGCAAAGCTGACATTGCAGGAATATGCAAGGGCATCGGCTAAAGACAAATCTCCGTGGGCTTTATTGTTGCTGCACCGGATTCCAACTCCGGAGAAGATGGAATCTCCGTCGCAATGAAACTGATAGCTTCCATAGGTAGACGGATTTTCACGAATAAATTCCAGTAAGGATACAACTTTAAAGGTAGAACCGGGAGCATAGAGTCCCTGTGTGGCACGATTCAAAAGAATCGTACTTTCAGAACCTTCCTCTGTCTGCAGATAACTCCAGACATTTTCGATATCGTTTGGATCATAATCCGGCTTTGAAACCATACAGAGGATTTTACCGGTGGATGGTTCAATCGCTACAACTGCTCCCTTACAGCTGCCAAGTGCATTGTAGGCAGCCGCCTGCAAATCATAGTCGACAGTTGTAATGACATTATCCCCGCGGTTTTTTACTTCTTTGAGTTCGCGGTAAACCCGTTCAAATATATTGATATGGGAACGAAGCATATAAAAATTACCTGCAAGCTCCAATCCGGCTTTGCCGTACTCATCGTATCCGACCAGATGTGAAAACATGTTGCTGTATGGGTACGAACGGTTGGTATTCCCGGCTTCGTCCGTCTCACTTGTTGCAATCACAACTCCATCGCTTGTAATGATGTCGCCCCGTTCGACAGTACGTGCAAAAGAATCCTGTCGTACATTTCTGGAGTTTGCAATTACGGTTTCCGCCTTAAACTGCATGAAATAAATGACATAGGCAATCATGCCGACAAATAATGTTACCATCATATAGGTGATAACAATGATTGGCCGGTTCTTGATCTTGTTCTTTTTAATTCGCTGTTTTTCCTTCACGATCAACTCTTCTTCCGGTGTTAACGGCTGATTCCTGTTCGCGGAGTTTCTGTCTTGCTTTTTCTTTTTCTCGCTCATATTTCACTGCCTCACTACTACTTATTACATATACCCCCTGTGCAACTGCAAATATGATCAGGGTACTTAATACAGAACTGACACCATAGCTTACAAGTGGAAGTGTCACACCAGTAGATGGTATGAACTTCGTTACTCCTCCAAGGTTTAAGAAGCACTGAACAATATAGATGCTTGAAAAACCAAGTGCCACATATTTGTAAAACGGCTCTTTGCATTTCATTGCCACATTGGCAAAAGATATAAAAATACTTACAATAACTAAAATCATAGCCAGTCCGAATATAACGCCTAACTCCTCGCAGATTGCGGAAAAGATGAAATCGCTTTCACTGACCGGGATACTTCCTGCCGCACCCTGTGTCAAGCCGGAGCCTGCATAGCCACCGGTTCCGATTGCAAAAAGTGACTGGGCAAGCTGATATCCGCCACCGTCAATATCGGCAAATGGATTCTGCCATGCATGAACACGGACCATGACATGCTGGAACAGAGAGTTCTTAAACAGCGCGTATCCAAGCATGACGGCACCCGCGCCAAGTGAGATTCCTCCGACTAAAAATACCGGTCGCGAGGTTGCCACATATACCATCAATACATAGGTTATGTAGAAAATCACAGCTGCTCCCAGATCCTTTTCCAAAACCAGAACGCCCATGAATGCAGCTGAAATAATTGCATTTACAAAAAGCTCCTTAAATGTGCTTGCCTTGACCAGCATAGATGCAACAAAGAATACAAATAAAATCTTAACAAACTCCATAGGCTGTATGGAAAGATTACCAATCTGGATCCAGTTTCTCGAACCATACTTCTCACTTCCGAGTCCTGGAATGAATACGGTAAGCAGGAAAATCAGGCCAATGACTCCATATAAAACACCGCAGTCTTTCATTTTTTTCCATTTGAGCATGATATACGGTATAAATGCGGTAATAACAAGTCCGACGGTTGCAAAGATAAACTGCTTCACAGCCAGATTGAAATTCAGACGTGTCAGCATTGTGTAACCAATTAATAGCAGAAATGCCGCGTTGTTTGTCAAAAGACGGGAAGAATCCTTATATATGCTGTGATACAAAACCATATACAGGATAGCAACAAAAATCTGTGCAGCATAAAAAATCAGAATCTTTAACTGCCCCAGCCGCAAATACAGGATCAGATAACATAGAAAATGGATGACAAACACATATCCGATCTGTTTATTCAATTTCTTCCGCTTTTGCTCTTCGTTTTTTGACGAGAGCACAGAAAAGCATTTCACCGTATAAAGTACCATAAAAAGCAGTACAAGGTACTTGGATACTTCACAAATAATATTGATCATTACAATACACCTCGGTATAAATGTCCGCTTGTCTTCTCTCCGATATCCGCAGTGTCTCCGGCAAATGTACGAAGAATCTGTCGTACACGTGTTTCTGGCTCGATTGTAAAATGAACCATATAGCCTTTGGAATGCAGCCTTGAGAATGCAGGCGTTTTATATTTATCTAATATAGAGTATGGCACTTTGTTGTAAATAACATTGTAGCACATCTGACAGTTCGTGCCGGCATAAAACCGGTTTCCCATTTCGTCCGTTACAACTAATACCGTATCTTCTTTTTTACAGCCATATTGCGTCTTTTGCAGACAGTTTGCCGTAAGCATCACCGGCTGGTATTCATAAAGCGTCAGACATAAAGCTTCATTGGAGATATCATCAAGTTCTTCAAGCTTTAATTCGCGTGGTGTCAGAAATGTAACCATGCGGCCACCGAAAAACTGTCTGATAAATCCATGTGCCAGACGGTTATAGCAATACAAGCTCGCATCACATAAAATATGGCAATCCTCCGGAAGTGTCTGACTGGTAACGATTGCCAGTGCATCTATATTTCTAATATATATACCACGGATTCCGGATTCTTGCAAATCCAGAGAACTGTTATCGTGGATGATATGTGGTAATTCTACATAAATCCGGATAGAATCCGGAACCATATCCCTGCATTGGTCATACATAGAAACCGGTATTGTTATGCCAGTTACGTTGGATGCCATGTGTGGGAGTTCTTCTAATGTAACATATAGTTGTTCCATTGTGGATATGCCCAAGATCAGCGTATCGCCGGCAGCCTCTGATATATCTGTATCCTTCACGGATGTGTACATTTCGTATACAGAATCCCATGGAAGCTCAACCGGTGCAACACGTGCATGCGTTTTTTCGATAATTGTCTCCAGCGCAGTAAGCAGGGAACGTCTCAGTTTTTTCAATACGCCGTTTGGTAAAAAGGCATTGGAATCAAAGGTGCATTGAAAGGTCTCTAATGCATATTCTGTATTTCCAAGCTGTGCAAACGGTTTTTTGATTGCGTCTTCGGATGTTTCACCCTGCCGGCTTGGCTCCACCTGCATATCTGTCAAAGTTGCTGTATAAGTTTTGGAGTTTAGCTTTAAGCTTATGGATGCAGAAAGTGGTTCTCCGATTCTTGCAGAGACAGCAATCGTGATTGGAAGCTTTTTATATTGATTGATATAGTCCTCCTGCACATGTTGCAGGATCTTTGGACATTTGGTGCGATATACAAGCTGCTCTTTTTGTAATTGCTTTGTCTTTGGACAATTTAATGTCAGATACTGCCCTGCATTTCCTTCTTTCGAGGAAGTGATTTCTACAATTCCACCGGATTTTGTCGATAATTCCAGCACATCCTGCCGGAAGACAGCTTCTGTAAGCTTAAGGGTGATGGTTCCATTTTCAATGCGTTCCAGTCTGCCAACCGCAACGCCCTGGTTGTTTGGACGCGTTTTCGATATCATATCGGCTCCGTTATGCCGGAAGAAATATCCATCAGAGAATCCGCCACGATTATAAATGTTTGCCAGTTCGAATGTCAAATCCTCCGCCTTTTTCTTATCGAATTTTCCTTGCAGATAATCGTCGACTATCGTACGGTACGCATGCACAGTGGAAGCAACATAATATGCATTTTTCATACGGCCTTCAATCTTTAATGAATCAATGCCGGCCTCGATCAGCTCCGGAATCAATGATAACGCACACATATCTTTCATAGACAATAAATAGCTGTTATTATAACACTTGCGGCAAGGCTGGGCGCAGCGTCCGCGATTTCCGCTTCTGCCACCTGCAAGAGAACTCATCAGGCATTGCCCACTGTAAGAGTAACACATTGCACCATGTACAAATGTCTCAACCTCAATATCCATCTGTTCCTTTATTGTGCGGATTTCTGCCAAAGACATCTCCCGTGCAGTTACTACGCGGGAAGCTCCCTGTGCTTTCATTAAGGCTGCACCGTAAGCAGATGTAATATTCATTTGTGTGCTGCAATGGATTGCAATGTCCGGAAACTGTTTTTTGACATAAGAAAAAACACCGAGATCCTGAATGATCAGGGCGTCTCCGCCAATCTCATAAAATGGTTTGATATAATCGTATAATGCGGGTAATTCCGCCTGCTTTAACAGTGTATTGACAGTTAAATATACTTTCACACCATGTAAGTGTGCATAGGTCACTGCTTTTTGAATCGTATCCTGATCAAAATTTGTCGCATATGCCCTTGCACCAAAAGAATTGCCGCCAATATAGCAGGCATCTGCGCCTGCATGTACAGCGGCAACTAAAATTTCATACGAACCACAAGGTGCAAGTACTTCAATTTTGGAGGTTTTGTTATTCATTTCGGTTTTTCTCTGCCTCTAACTGAATAATCTTTCTTTGTAATGCATTGATCTGCTCTTTGTATTCTTCAATCATACGAGCAGAGCTTTCGAGTTTGATCTGTGATTCAATCACCTCGTGACGAAGATCATATAATTGCTGTTCCTTGTTGCTGTCTTCGGTCACCATCGAATCTGCCTGATTTTTCGCCTTGAAATAGTCATCGGCAATATTTAAAGCAAGCAAAATTCCCTGATACTCGGTATTCATACGGCGATACTGATCAGATGTTTTGCATTCTGCAATCTTGCCGTTGATATAAGTTGCAACATTCTGAAGATAATCTTCCCCTTCATATCCGCTTAATGTATATACCTTCCCGTTGATGACAACCGGGATATCTACTTTATTTGCCATATTCCTATATCTCCTTTGTTATTCTATCAGATTTTCCAATCCAAAATGCCGGTAACAATGTTCCGTTACAATTCTACCACGCGGCGTGCGATTTATAAAGCCATTTTTTATCAAATATGGTTCATACACCTCTTCTAAGGTTCCGGAATCCTCACCAATCGCTGCAGCCAGCGTATCTAAGCCAACCGGTCCACCGCCGAATTTATGGATCATTGTCTCTAAAATATTCCGGTCTGTGTTATCGAGTCCCATAGAATCGACTTCCAGTCTGTCCAGTGCGGTTTTTGCAACTTCGTAATCAATGGAACCGTCCCCCTCTACCTGTGCAAAATCGCGGACACGTTTTAATAAACGGTTCGCAAGTCGCGGTGTACCTCTTGAGCGTTTGGCGATTTCCAGGGCACCTTCGTCGTCGATATGGACGCCGAATACGGAGGCAGACCGAAGAATAATCTGCATCAGCTCCGTTACGTTGTAGAATTCCAGACGGTTTACGACACCAAAGCGGTCTCGAAGAGGTGCAGTCAGCATCCCCGCCCGTGTAGTGGCTCCAACCAATGTGAATTTGGGAAGATCCAACCGGATCGAACGGGCTCCGGCGCCCTTGCCTATCACGATATCAATCGCAAAATCCTCCATGGCCGGGTACAGAACTTCTTCTACCTGTTTATTCAGACGGTGGATTTCATCGATGAATAAAACGTCATTTTCGGATAAATTATTTAAGATTGCTGCAAGATCTCCCGGTTTATCGATAGCCGGTCCGGATGTAATTTTGAGATTTACTCCCATCTCTGATGCAACAATGGATGCCAGTGTAGTCTTACCGAGTCCCGGAGGACCATAGAGTAAAACATGATCCAGAGGCTCCCCTCTTTTTTTGGCTGCTTCGATAAATACACGCAAGTTTTTTTTTGCTTTTTCCTGACCGATGTATTCGGACAGATGATTTGGACGTAATCCCTGTTCAATTTTATCATCCTCAGGAATGATATCTGCCTGAATGATTCGTTCCATTTTTTTCTCCATAGTCTATATAATGTGTTTTAATGCTGCTTTTAATAATTGTTCGACGGTCATCGTTTCACTGTCCGGCACTTTCTTGATAGCACGTAAAGCCTCAACATTGGAATAACCGAGACTGCTCAATGCCATTGCCGTTTCTGAAACAACATCCTCTGGAGCGGATGCTGCCGGAGAAGCTTCCTCATACTCTCCAAGTACATCTTCCAGATGAAACTTGTCACGCAGTTCAATCACGAGCCGCTGCGCTGTCTTTGGACCGATTCCGTTTGCCTTTGCAATTGCTTTGTGATCGTCTGATAAAACAGCCATCCGGAGCTCATCCACAGACAGACAGGATAAGATGGACAGGGCACTCTTCGGTCCCACACCACTGACATTGATCAGCATACGGAAAACAGATCGTTCCTCTTTCGATAAAAATCCAAACAGGCTCATGTCATCTTCCCGCACATTTAAATGGGTGTAAATAGTTGCCTGTTGGTTTTTCACAAGTTTTGCGGAAGTCTGAGACGAGGTAAATACGGAAAAACCGATGCCTCCTGTCTCAACGATAATTTCATCGGTTCCGATTTCTGTAACAGTTCCTTTAATATATGCAAGCATGTTCTTCTCCTAACAATGAAAGGAGCTGTCGCAACAATACGACAACTCCCTGTCTTTTCTCTACGCCGATTGTCTGTAAGCTTATAAGAATTCGAAGCCCTCGTCCTCTTCTTCGCCATCTCCGATCATCATGCGATCTGGTTTTCTTGCATCTTCAATTTCACCAACAAAGATCTCGTCATCATCTTCGTTGCTTGTTGCAGCAGTATGTACATCCTCATCTGCTTTCTTAAAGAATTTAGAAGAAGCAGATTCCTTTGCTTGTTCTGGCTCTGCCTTTGGAGCTTCTGCCTTTGGTTTTGCTGTGTTTTCCAGTTTCTCGCTCTGTGCCTTCGCCTTTGCAATAATATCAGCGGCAGTTGCCTCTGCGTTCTTGATAATCTGATCTGCACGCTTCTTTGCCTCTACGCTTTCACCGGCATCGGATGATACATTTTCAGCCTGCTGAAGCTTGTTTTCGAGTTCAAATAACTTCAGTCTTGTATCTTCCATTGCCTTTGTGAGTTTATCAAATTTGTCCTTTGTTTCCTCATAGTCTTTGGAAAGGTCGCTGTACGCTCTGAATACAGTGTCTTTAAAGCTGTCAACTTCTGCGGCTTTGTAACCAAATAAGCCTTTCTTAAAAGATGTTGATCTAATATCGTCTGGTCGTAACATTCTATCTCCTCCGTACATCATACTTTAGCTAAAATTATATCATAATGCCCAAAAAATACAAGCATTTTCTTTACTTCTATGGTATTTATGCTATAATTTAAACCAATTTAGAGAAAGTTGTCGGAAATTATCGGAAAGGAGGTACCTATGGAGAAAATTATAAACGAAGCACACCAGAGCAAATTTCAGACTATAGAACATTTCTATCCTTCGGAAGATTTACTGATTTTTGATATTGAAACGACCGGTTTCACAGCAGAACACACCATGCTGTATCTGATTGGATGTGCCTATTATGAGCATTCGAAATGGAAAATCTGTCAGTGGTTCAATCAGGACGGCAGATCCGAATCGGATATTCTGGAACAGTTTCTTTTATTTGCAAAGAAGTTTAAATATCTTGTCACTTATAACGGAGATGGATTTGATATTCCGTATATTGCGAAAAAGGCAGCCTCCTATCGGTTACAAAATACGCTCGCAGATAAGGAAAGTATTGATCTTTACAAGCAGATCCGATTTCTGAAGGAATCTCTGCATATGGAAAATATGAAACAGAAAAGCGTGGAACGTTTTTTAGGTATCCATCGACTGGATAAATATTCCGGCGGAGATCTGATCAAGGTATACCAGGATTATATAAAGCTTCCGGTAAAAACGAATAAACAGCTGTTATTACAGCACAATTACGAAGATCTCGAAGGCCTTCTGGATTGTACAAGCATGCTTGCTTATTGCAGATTAAAAGCCGGATGTCTGCTTGTCCGCAAGATGTCTGTGCGTCAGAATCGTCTGCTTTTTTCTCTGGAGCTTGAATATCCGCTTCCGAAGCGGTTGACAATCGGGATACAGGATATCATTATCACCGGATTCCAGAAAGAGGCAACGATCAATGCTCCGATCTATACAGGGGAATTGAAGTTTTTCTTTGATAATTACAGGGATTACTACTATCTTCCTGCGGAGGATATGGCAGTTCACAAAAGTGTGGCAGGCTATGTGGATAAGAACTACCGGGAACCGGCGAAAAAAGAAACGTGTTATTTGCGTAAAAAAGGATATTTTATTTCGCAATCAGATGATGGTATTTTATCCGGATACAAACGGAACTATAACGACAAAGAATCTTTTATTGAGCTCACAGATTCTTTTTTGCAGGATTTGGATTTGTTGCATGCATATGCACGGCATATAATAAGGCTGGCGCTATCTTAAAGCGTCAGCCCTTTTGCTTTGTATTTTAGAATAAATCATCTTCCATGTTGTCGAGGAATTCCTTGAAGGCTTCTCTCGCGCTGCTGATTTCTGAAGGATTCTGCTTATTCAATACATCTTCAAACTGATTGATCTCATGTTCAAGAAGCTTGCGGGTATCTCCGATGGATTCCTCATACATACGATCGGCACGCAGCAGCAATAATTTGTTTGCTTCCTGCTCCCGCGGATGAATCTTCAGGGAAGCTAATTCTTTGAATCTTGTATCAATCTCTTCGTCGGTCAGGTCTGTTTCCTCGTTTTTTATTACAAGACGTTTTTCTGTATTCGTTGAGATTACTTTCACAATTACTTCTAAGATAGAGTTGACATCATAGGTGTATGTGACATCAACACATTCTTCACCTGCCGGTGCCGGAGGAACCATTACCTCAATGCTGCCAAGGTAGACGTTATTTGCTGCCAGACGGCTCTCACCCTGCAGGATATCAACCTTGATCCGTGTCTGCCTGTCACTGACTGTATAGAGACGCTCGGTATGACTGACCGGAATCACGGAATTTCGCTCGATCAAAGGCAGATAATGACCGGCTTCAAATACGCCGCCGGTTCTGCGAGATACAACCTCCGTACCAAGTGTAAATGGACAGACATCCGTTAAAATAATCTCCTTGACTGCCTCGTTCCGCTCTTTCATTGCTGCCTGTGTTGCGGCACCGACAGCAACCACCTCGTCCGGATTGATACTTGTATTCGGCAGACGTCCGAACAGACGGCTCACGAACCGGCGCACGATGGAGAGCTTTGTCGACCCGCCAACCAGAATCACTTCCTCGATATCCTTAAGCTTGATATTTGCATCCTTCAGGCTTCGTTCGATCGGTTTACGGATACGTCCTAGCAGTACCTGACAGGATTTTTCATAATCATCGATATCAATCTCACTCTCCACGATGTCTCCGTTGATATTACATTTCATAACGGATGTCTTTGCATCTGCAAAGCCAAGCTTGCAAAGCTCCGCCTGCTTGTGGATATGAGCTCGGGTTTTCTGATCGAGGGTATCCTCGTTGATTTCATGTTCCCGGAGAAACATCTGTTCCAGTACAGTCGTAAAATCTTCTCCGCCAAGGAAGTTATCTCCGGCTACTGCACGCACTTCCATGATATTTTGATAAAGCTCTAGGATGGACACATCAAAGGTACCACCACCCAGGTCAAACACAAGAAACTTCGTATCCGCGTTTTTCTTATCCAAGCCATAGGCAATCGCTGCAGCAGTCGGCTCACTGACAATACGTTCCACTACAAATCCGGCAAGCTCTCCTGCTTTTTTTGTCGCCTTTCTCTGGGCATCGTTGAAATACGCAGGTACACTGATGACGGCCTCCTCAACCATACAGCCAAGATAATGCTCTGCATCTTCCTTCAGTGATTTTAATACAAGGCTGGAAAGCTCTTCCGCAGAGAATTTGCGGGTTCCAAGCGTAAATACCTTGGAGCTTCCCATGTTACGCTTAAACACATCCGCCGTCTGATCAGGGTACAGCATCTTACGTTCTTTTGCTGTCTTGCCGACATAGACAATCCCATCCTCATCTACGCTAACAACCGAAGGTGTCAGATTCTCACCCAGGCGGTTGGGGATGACCTTAGCATGGTCGCCATCAAAATATGCAATTAAACTGTTTGTCGTTCCTAAATCAATTCCTACTATCATCTTTAAACCTAATTTCTTATTTTTTATCTTTGATCCGTTTCAGACATGCCTCATAGAAAGGATTCTGTCCACATACCCGGATTGCTTCCTCATACATGCTGCGCGCCATCGCATAGTTGCGCTGTTGCTCGTATAGCAGTGCTTTTTCATATATAATCCGGTGACACACACCATAGAAGCAGCCGTGACAACGGCGGGCATGCAGCCCCTGCTCTAACCAGTCCTTACATTCTTTGTAGTTTTTGGAAAGACGTGCAAATCGAGCCATCTTGATATACTGCGGTGGTGTCTGAAGCTGTTGCTTTGAATAGTCAGCAGTTGCATTGGATATCACATTGTTTTTCTTAAAACTGCGTAATTCCTTTAACTGGATCATACATTCCAACCATTCACTATAATAATTGGCTTCTTTGTCTGTGTCAAGCGCAATCGCCCGCTCATATAATGGCTTTGCGTCCGCATACATGCCATGTTCACGGAAGATATCCCCCATTGCACCATACACCCGGTAATCCTCCGGATCTCTGCTTATGATATATTCAAAGGTTTCATGTGCCAGATCAATAAAACCGGCATCCCCATAGATATCAAGTAATTTTCTTGCACAGGCTGAATCATCCACGAAAGGAAGCAGCTCGGCAATCGCATCCTTCGACGCATCCATCCGAACAAGCAGTACGGCATAATCGTAGGCAATATCTGCATTCCATTCATATTGCTTCTTATAATCGGTATAGAGCTTTTTGCTTTCGGAAAACCAGTTCATGCACTGATAGACACGTGCTAAGCTCTGCATGCTCTCACTGTGTTGTTCGGTATCGGTCTCTGAAACCTCATATGCTTTCCGGTATGCATCAGCTGCGGCTTTGTAGCTTTTGTGAAGCTCCTGTATCATGCCAATACGCAGATATGCAAAATAATTGTCCGGTTCTAACTGTAGTGCTGCCTGATAATCCCGAACCGCTTTTTTGTATTCGCCCATCAGGCTGTATACGATTGCACGCTCGTTGTAAACCTGCGCGGTTGCCTGTGTTGCAAGCTGTGTATCAAGCGCCGCCAATGCCTGTTTGATTTTTCCGAGTTTTGTATAGGAAGAACCTATATACATATCGATCAAGGGATACTTCGCATTTAGTTTTTTTACCAGCTCAAACTGCTCGAGTGCCTGATCGTACATGCCTTTATAGCGGTAGCAAAGTGCTAAAAGCATATTGACATCTTCAAAATGCTCCATATCGGATGTTTTTTCATCCGAACGACTGACAATAGCTGTAAGCTGCCGGATGGCCGGGTCAATCTTGTTATCCAGCATGGATAACCTTGCCCGGTAATAATCAATACTGTCGCTCTCATTTCCAAATGCATCAAATCGTTTGATCGTATCCTGTGCCTGCTCATATTGCTGCGAACGGATAAAAAGGCTTGCTTCTAACGCATATGGCTGTGCCAGATACGGATACAGATTAATTGCCTGTTCACAGGCATTATAGGCTTCCTGAAAATAATTCAGTGCTTTGCAGGCTTTCGCCTTGAACAGATACGCCACATAATCGTGTGAATCCCGTTCTAACAAGCGCTCACAGGCACGCAGACAATCGGTATATTGTCCGGTCAGAAATTTTAATTCACAATCCGCCTCATAAGAAAGAATAATCTCCTCATGTTCTCTGGATAATGCAATTTCCAGATGACGTCTGGCATTCTCATAATCCTCTGTCTTCATATAACAATCCGCAATCAGGAAGTTCACATACGGATAGCGGACACGCTTTTTTTCGGTCTCTGCACTTGTATCTTCCTCCGGGAGCTGTTCAATCAGGTCCTTCCACACAAGAAAGCATTGCTTGGCGTGTTCATAATCACGGATGCCAAGATAACAGCGTCCAAGAACATTATAGTATTCAAATTTACGATCAGCTTCCGGCTGGAATCCGGTCAGAAATAGGATGGCGTCCTGAAACTGGTAGCTTTGGTAATAGCTCCAGCCAATATCCATCTTTGCCTGTATATCGTCCGGATCTTTCTTTAGCTTCTCCAGATTTTCCTGAATCATCATCTGATTGGCACGCACCATACCAATGCGGACAGAATCATCATAATGATTTTCCTTGAGCAGATTCATATAGCCATCTCTGGCTTCTTTGTAATTACCTTTGCGAAATGCGAGTTCTGCCTGTTTGGCGCGCATAAGATAATTCTGTGGTTCCAATGCTTTGGAACGATTAAAATACTGTTCTGCCTGTTCTAGATCATTGCTTAAAATACAGACATCCCCACAAAAATGAAGCAATGTAATATCTTCCGGATATCTTGCAGAAATATCTTCCGCTTCCACACGGATCGCTGCAAATACGGAAGCATACCTTTTGGCATATAATGCATCCAGATCCTGTTTTTTTTGTTCTTCTTCCGTCATGGATGTCTGAATATATTCAGAAAATTCCAGTCGGCAGATCTGCAGACGGATACGCAGCTCTTCGAGCTTGATATATACATTGGAAATATAATATTTTTCCTTTATCTGCCGGATTTTCTCTTCGGCTTCTTTCAGAGCCTGGCTGCGCACCATATGATCTAATTCAATATAATCACGGATATAGGCATCGATCGTTGCGGAGGTTGTGATCTCTGCATGCTCAAACGCCTCATAATTGATGATATCCTCATAGGTCGCATTGTTCGTGATATAGTCCAGGTAATTTGCCGGGAACTGTTCTGTAAGCTCGCTTCTGCGCCCTTCAAGATCAAAATATCCGACGATGCATTTCCATACCTTTTTCGGAACCAGCACATGATTCATCAGGAACCGCAACAGTACATACAATGCATCCTCACTTGTGTCGAGCGATACAAAATAATCGGAATTAAAGAGTGCAAGCCATTCATCTGGATTGATACGACGGGCATAATCATCATATAGAGCCTCTAATGAAGCAAGCATTTGCTGCTCCGGTGTGTCTGGAACAGCAACGTCGAATTCCTCCTCCGTCTGATCGGCAAGGTGCACTGCCTCCTCATAGGCTTTCCGAAGCTCCATAAACCCTTCCGGATCATCTTCCGGATTGACAGAAGAAAGACGCATTCGATAGGCTTTCTTCAATGCGTCTTTATCCTTCGTCTGTTCAATTTTCAGAACATCCCATATATTCATTCAGCTAACATTCCCTCAAGTGTTTCGCGGATTGCTTTGATAAAGTTCTCGCTGTTTAATACAGTGACATCCTTCATCGTTGTAATAAGTGCAAGATCCTTTGTCATCTTGCCGTCTTCAATCGTCTTGATCGTTGCCTGTTCAAGCTTATCTGCAAATTCCATCAGCTCCGGAGTATTGTCAAGCTCGCCACGCTTTCTCAAAGCACCGGTCCATGCGAAGATTGTCGCAACAGAGTTTGTCGATGTCTCCTCGCCCTTTAAGTGCTTGTAGTAATGTCTCTGGACCGTTCCGTGTGCTGCCTCATACTCGTATTTTCCATCCGGTGATACAAGTACGGATGTCATCATGGCAAGAGAACCGAATGCAGACGAGATCATATCACTCATGACATCGCCATCATAGTTCTTGCAAGCCCAGATAAATCCACCCTCAGACTTCATAACACGGGCAACTGCATCATCGATCAGAGTATAGAAATACTCGATGCCGGCAGCGTCAAACTTCTCTTTGTATTCGTTATCGAAGATCTCCTGGAAGATGTCCTTGAATGTATGGTCGTATTTCTTGGAGATTGTATCCTTTGTTGCAAACCACAGTGTCTGCTTTGTATCAAGCGCATAGTTGAAACAGCTTCTTGCAAAGCTTTCAATAGACTTGTCGATGTTATGCTGTCCCTGAATCACACCCGGACCATCAAACTTGTGGATTGTCTCCTTGATTACCTGTCCGTCCTCGCCTGTAAATACAAGCTCTGCTGTACCGGCGCCCGGTACATCGATCTCTACGCTCTTATACACATCGCCATAAGCATGTCTTGCGATTGTAATAGGCTTCTTCCAGTTCTTTACACATGGCTCAATTCCCTTGACAACGATTGGTGCACGGAATACGGTTCCGTCTAAGATTGCACGGATCGTTCCGTTTGGACTCTTCCACATTTCCTTCAGGTTGTACTCTGTCATACGTGCAGCGTTTGGTGTGATTGTTGCACACTTGACTGCAACACCGTACTTCTGTGTTGCGTATGCAGAATCAAAAGTAACCTTATCGTTTGTCTCGTTTCTGTACTCCAGACCAAGGTCGTAATACTCGGACTTTAAGTCGATAAATGGGTAGATTAATTCATCCTTGATAATCTTCCAAAGGATTCGTGTCATCTCGTCTCCGTCCATCTCTACCAGTGGAGTCTTCATCTGAATTTTTGCCATTGTAATTATCCTCCTGATTTTAAGTGTTGTATGACGCTGATTGTAACAATATACACAGTCTGGCATTGATACTGTTGCGTAATTCTATGCAGACGCGCTTTCGCTCACTTCCACACGCAGTGGTACTAAATTCGCAAGATAAAATAATTCATTGTTGAAAATATAGAACTTGCTCATTAAGTACCAGCGTGTTCCAATGGTCTGCATATGAATTAGCAAACAGTATCAATGTCATTTCATTTGTTGAGTCACAATCAGCTATTTACAATATTCTTTCAATATATACGATTGTTATTGTAACATATTGACAGTTATTTGAAAATATCAAATAATCGTTGGATTGTTTTATTTTATTGTTTATTCGTGTACAATATCTGTGTTAATTACCTCAAAAATTTGACTTTGGGGTTATTGTTTGAAGGTTGTTTCGTAGTCGAGGAAGTCGACGAGGAAGTGTTTTTCCTTCAGAGCTTCTTCGATTTCGTCGAGGATATCTTCGCTTTCGGCTTCAATCGTGTGAAAATGATAGCCGGAGGTTGTGTTCGATAAAAGGGATGATTTGCTCTGTTTCAGATCCTCCACGAATTTACGGATGTCGCGACGGCTCTTGATATTTAACGGTGCTGTGACTTTACCGTAGGTCCGGTGATTGACCATGACATCTAAGACGATTCCGCCTAAGTCAACGATCGTACTTAATTCCTCTTCTGCCTTCTCATCTGTGTGACAGACCTTTACAATCCGCTGGCAATTCTGACTGTCTGCAGCTTTCTCGTACACATAACCACGCGGGGTTGATACGATTGAATGCCCTTTTGAACGGAGCAATGCGATATCCTGTACGACAACCTGACGGCTGACATGATAGATGTCTCCGATTTTTCCACCCGATAACGGTTCATCAGAACGCAGCAACAACGCAAGCAGCTTCTCTCTGCGTTCATCTCCGGATAAAATTGTCTGCTCCATCTGCGTTTCCTCCTTGATTGAAATAGATTGTTGCAGCATAATTAGTCAATTGGATGCAGATGCTTCAAGCTGATATCTAAGATTGGAGCGGAATGTGTCAGCGCCCCACTCGATACATAATCGACACCAAGCTTTGTGATCGTCTCGATATTTTCTTTTGTGATATTTCCGGAGCACTCCGTTTTGGCACGTCCATCGATAATCTTGATTGCTTCCGCCATCAGTTCCGGGGACATATTATCTAACATGATGATGTCTGCACCTGCTTCCACGGCTTCTCTGACCATATCCAGATTCTCGGTTTCTACTTCAATCTTGCAGACAAACGATGCATATTCTCTTGCCATCTGAATTGCCTTTGCCACACCACCTGCGGCGTCGATATGATTATCTTTGAGCATCACGGCATCAGATAGATTGTATCTATGATTATTTCCGCCACCGGCACGAACCGCATACTTCTCGAAGATACGCATGCAAGGTGTTGTCTTTCTTGTGTCAAGCAGTTTGGTATTTGTTCCCTTTAAAAGTGCTGCAACATTGTTCGTATAGGTTGCGATACCGCTCATACGCTGCAGGTAATTCAGAGCCGTACGCTCACCGGATAGCAGCACACGGATATCGCCGACAACCGTTGCCAGAACCTGACCGTTTGTCACAGCATCGCCATCCTTGATCTGCTTTCCATCTTTTTCGGCGAAGATTACTTCTGTATTCGGATCCAACATTGTGAATACACGCTTAAACACCTGCAATCCGGCGATGATTCCGTCCTGCTTCGCAAGCAATGTAACTTCGCCCTTCTTATACTCCGGCATCACAGCGTTCGTACTGATATCTTCACTGTTGATATCCTCCTCCAGTGCCATCTTAATATATTTGTCCGCAACTAACTGCATTGTAATCTCATTCATGTGTCTAATCTCCTTTTTCGTTAAATATACATGATCATTGTACATGATAATTTCATTTTGTAGATACATATATTTTATTTTTGAATATGTTTCCATATACAATATGTTTGGAACTTAGAAATTCTTGATGTTCTGTACTATATCAGCAATGATTGAACACGATGTTCAATCAAGCCGCCACTGAGCCACGGATGGCGAATTGGCGGCGGTTGCGTCCGAATTCATAATCTATATCAGAACATCTTAGAATTTCTTAGTTTCAATACATCGTATATGGAACAATTCAAAATAAAATATATGTACTACCAATATCCAAAATCATGTACAACGATCTATAAACTTTACACAAGCTCGCCAGTGATGTGCTTTGCGGCACGCTTCGCGAACACTAAACTTTCAAGCAAACTGTTGCTGGCTAAGCGGTTCTTCCCGTGCACCCCGTTGCAGCTTGTCTCGCCGACGGCATACAGATGCGGCATCGTTGTGTGCGAAAACTTATCTACATGGATGCCTCCCATGAAATAATGCTGTGCCGGAACGATCGGAATCGGCATCATCAGAATGTCGAAGCCATACTTCATGCAATGCTCGTAGATATGTGGGAAATGGTTCAGGATTGTCTCACGGGGAACGTTCTCGAAGGATAAGAATTCGTACTTCACGCCCTCCTTTTCCATCTCTGCCTGAATCGCTTTCGTCACAACATCTCGCGGCTGCAATTCATCGACGAAACGCTCTTTCTTGTGATTCAAGATAATTGCACCCTCACCTCTTGCCGACTCTGAAATCAGGAAACTTCTGCCCGGATTCTCTGTGTAAAAGCAGGTTGGATGAATCTGTACATAGTCCATATGCTCTAATTCTACGCCGTGTTTTCGCGCAATCTCACAGCCATCGCCGGTCAGAATCGGATAGTTCGTGGAATGTTTGTATTGTCCGCCGATTCCACCTGTTGCAAATACTGTGTTTTCTGCATAGATCTCTAATTCTTCACCATCCGCACATTTTGCAAGTATACCCACACAGGCATGATTGATATCTTCTATAATATCGGTCATGGTTGTATGTTCAAAGATGGTAACATTTTTCAACTGCTTCACAGCAGATAATAGACGGGTTGTAATCTCTTCCCCGGTTATATCCTCGTGGAAGCAGATACGCGGCTTAGAATGTGCCCCTTCCTTTGTATAGGCAAGACTTCCATCCTCGTTTCTCTCAAATTCCACTCCATATCCGATCAGATCATTGATGACATCCCGGCTGCCACGGATCATGATGTCAACACTTTCCTTGCGGTTTTCATAATGACCGGCACGCATGGTATCCTCAAAATAAGAATCATAGTCGTCCTCGTCCCGCAGCACGCAGATACCGCCCTGTGCCAGCATCGAATCACAGGTTTCGAGTTCTGCTTTTGAAAGCATCAAAATCTGTTTATCTTCCGGTAAATTCAATGCTGTATATAATCCACCGACGCCACAGCCGACGATCACAACATCGTAATGTAATTCTCGCATCTTCCTGTCTCCTTTGAATTTATACCTGTACATAATACAGAGACACGATGTGCTCTGCGCATCGTGCTCTGATTAGCGGTCGTCAAATGCACCACATAAATGCGTGCATTTTCCTCGTTGCCATAACAAAAACGCAGACATTCCGCCTGCGTTTTTGCTCCGAATGTACATGCAGTATAGCACATGTTTTGACAGGTGACAAGACACCTATATCGGAAAGATTAATTTTATTTCCGTACCGACATGTAATGCACTCTCAATCTTAATCTCCGCATTGTGCAGCTTTGCGCCATGCTTTACAATAGAAAGTCCAAGTCCCGTGCCGCCTATTTCCTTGGAATGGCTCTTATCAACCCGGTAAAAGCGTTCGAATATCCGGTCAAGCTGGTCTGCTGGAATTCCGATGCCGGAATCTTTGACACATAACTCACAACGATGTTTTTCTTTTTGATTGTGACATCTATGGTACCATCCTCTTTGTTATATTTAATGGCATTTTCAATCAGATTGTATACCATCTCTTCTAACACAGAGTGTATGCCGGATATCATCATATGTTCACCTTGCAGATTGATTTTGATATGCCGTTCCTCTGCTACCGGCTCCAAATGATGGATTTCGATTCTTGACAGGTCATATATATCAATCGGAGTCTTTTCTACTGCCTGCTCTCCCTCATCAAGTTGAGACAGCTTAATGATATCTTCTACCAGATGGATCAGCCGACGTGCTTCGTCATAGATCTTACCTGCAAATGTTTTGACATCCTTCTCATCAACAATTCCATTTTTAATAATCTCGGCAATGCCGGATATAGAAGTTAGCGGTGTCTTTAATTCATGCGATACATTCGCCGAGAATTCCCGTCTCAAATTCTCGCGTTCTTCCTTCTCTGTGACATCCGTGATGATAACAACTGCGCCGGCAACCTCGTTATTCCGGAATACCGGATTCGCATAGATATTGTAAAAGCGTCCCTTAACCGGGCAGATATACTCGCTGTGGATTCCCTGGATTGCCTTCTTGATACAGTCAATAAACTCTTCCGACCGGTTAATCTCTAACACATGTTTTCCATCTACCGATTCATCCACATCAAACAAGGTTGAGATACTCCGGTTGTGTGAGAGAACAATCTCTTTTTTATCCACAACAAGAAAACCTTCCTGCATGTTTTCCGTAATCAACGCAAACTCATTTTTCTGTGTCTGTAGCTGCGTCATCGCCTTCTGAATCTGCTCGTTCTGGATGCGGATTTTACGGATAAACGGTGACAGCTCGTCATAAACTGTCGATTCGTCCGGACGATCTAGGTCAATCGCTTCTAACGGCGTTGTAATCTGTCTCGATAAGCGGTAGGCAAGAATCGCGGAGAATTCAACACCGAGCAGTAATACGAGAATAACCGGAAGCAGCACCTTCATCAAAAGTGCCGGCACCGATTTACGGACTACAGAGACACGGACCACACTTCCGTCCGCAATACGGATGGCATGGTAGATTGTCTCCTCGGAAAGCGTCTTCGAATACCTTACACTTGTACCTGCCGAAGACGTCATTGCCTGTTTGATCTCTGTACGATTTTTGTGATTTTCCATCGTATGGGGATCGGCTTTGTTGTCATAAAGGACCGTTCCATCCGCCGCAACCCATGTGATACGCTTTTCATTCTCATTAAGGTCGGTGAGGAAATCCAGCCCGGATAGGTTGACCCCTTTCGCAATATAGCCTGCCGCCTGATTCAGGGAGGAAACGTATTGCTTGTTGAAATAGCTGTATAAGACACCGATGATGGATATGCCGCATAGAACAACCAAAAGCAGGATGATCAAAATTGTATTCTTGAATATCTTTTTTTTCATCTTAATCTCCGATCTTGTAGCCGACACCGCGGACGGTTTCAATCATATTCCCGGCTTCTTTTAATTTCATCCGGAGGCTTCGTATATGAACATCAACCGTACGGCTTTCCCCATCAAATTCATATCCCCAGATACGGTTTAACAGCTGATCACGCGTAAACACCTGCCCCTGGTTTTCCATAAACAGATGCAGAAGTTCAAACTCCTTCAATGTAAGATTGACACGCTCTCCATCCACTAAAACAATGTGGCGCTTTGTATCTAAGGTAATATCTCCTGCTATAAGCTTCTCGCCATCATCTGTCGTATCTGCACGGTTTTCTGTCCGGCGAAGCAGAGCTTTGATTCTGGCAACTAACTCCATAATGCCAAACGGCTTCGGCACATAGTCATCCGCACCGCTGTCAAGCCCCAGTACTTTGTCGTATTCATTATCCTTTGCAGTTAACATAATTACCGGAACCTCTTTGGTATCAGGATGTTCGCGCAGCTTTTTTAAGACAGACAAGCCATCCTCCTCCGGCAGCATGATATCAAGCAGAATCAGGGACGGAAGTGTTTCTTCCATCCCTGCCCAGAATTCCGATGGACGTTCAAAGCCTTTTGCTTCCAAATCCATGTGACATAATGTGTAAACTACAAATTCACGTATGCTATTGTCATCTTCTAAAACGTAAATCATTTTATATATGCTCTCCTGTGATTGAATAATAAACCCATTCCGCAACATTCGTTGCATGGTCACCTATTCTTTCATAATACTTTGCAATCATGATAATGTCTATATAAAATTCACCATCTTCTGCTTTTTTGCCGATCTCTTTAATGAGACGTTTCTTTACCGAATCAAATAATGTATCGACTTTATCATCAGCCTGGATTACAGTGATTGCCAGATCCTTGTTTTTTTTGACATATGCCTCCACAGCATTTGACAGCATATCTTTCGCAGCACCTGACATTTCTTCAAGGTCTTTAAAATCCTTTAAGTCATAAGGAGCTGTGAAACGGATCATATCCGCAATATCGGCGCATTGGTCACCGATCCGTTCGAGATCAGATATAAGCTTTAATGCAGCTGATATAAAACGGAAATCCGATGCGACCGGCTGCTGCTTTAACAGCAGGCTCATACAGATATGCTCGATATTGTGCTCACTTTTATCGATTTCTTCTTCGACTGCATGGGATTTCAATGTATATGTGGCATCGCCACTAAAGAGTGCCTTCGTAGTGCCTGCGATCACCTTCTCGCAAAGTGCACCCATACGGATTAGTTCGACCTTCAGATTCTCTAATTGCTTCTCGTATTCATTTCTCATAATTCATCAACCAAACCTTCCTGTAATATAATCCTCTGTCCGCTTGTCACTTGGATTTGCGAACAGTTTCTCTGTATTGTCAAACTCCACAACTTCTCCGAGCAGGAAAAACGCTGTATTATCTGAGATACGTGCTGCCTGCTGCATATTATGTGTTACCATGATGATTGTAAATTTATCTTTCAGATCGACTGCCAGATCCTCAATCTTTGAGGTAGAAATCGGATCGAGGGCAGATGTCGGCTCATCCATCAAAAGTACATCCGGTTCTACTGCAAGTGCACGCGCAATGCACAGACGCTGCTGCTGTCCGCCAGACATACCGAGCGCGCTTTTCTTCAGACGGTCTTTGACTTCATCCCAGATAGCAGCCTGTTTTAAGGAACGTTCCACAATTTCATCTAATTCCGCTTTTTTATGGATTCCGTGTGTACGTGGTCCATATGCAATATTGTCGTAGATGCTCATCGGAAACGGATTTGGTTTCTGAAACACCATGCCGACGCGCTTGCGCAATGTATTGACATCCATTCCTTTGTATATATTTTCACCATCGAGTGTTACCTCACCCGTAATCTTACAGCCTTCGACCAGATCATTCATTCGATTCAGACTTTTTAAAAGTGTGGATTTTCCACAGCCGGATGGACCGATGAACGCAGTGATTTTTGTTGATGGAATGTCCAAGTATATATTTTTTAACGCATGGAAATCGCTGTAGTATAAATCCATGTCCTTAATTTTAAAATTACCCATTTTTTCCTCCAAATTCCAGTACTTATTTTGCCTGCAGTTTTTTGGCAAGCTTTCCGGATGCTGCATTGATTATGACAACCATTACAAGCAGCACAACTGCGGTTGCATATGCCTGCTTTGTGTAAAGACCTTCGGAAAGCAGCTTATACATATGAACAGCCAGCGTACATCCGGAATCAAATAAGCTCTTTGGTATCTCGGCGGTTGTACCGGATGTAAAGATTAAAGCTGCCGTCTCACCAACGATACGTCCGATTGCCAGGATAACTCCGGATAAAATACCGGGTACCGCAGATGGAAGTACAACCTTAAATATCGTCCGCAGTCTGCCGGCTCCAAGTCCGAAGCTTCCTTCCCTGTAAGAATCCGGTACGCTTAAGAGCGCTTCTTCTGTCGTACGCATAATGGTTGGAAGTACCATAATGGAAAGGGTAAGCGCACCACCGAAGAACGAAAGTCCCCAGCCGAATGCGATAACAAACATCAGATATCCAAACAGACCATAAACGATGGAAGGGATACCGGATAATGTCTCGGTTGTGATTCTGACAACACTCACAAGTTTATTTCCGCGCTTGGCATATTCTACCAGATAAATAGCAGAACAAATACCGATTGGAACTGCGATGAGCAGGGAAAGCGCAGTCATAAGAAATGTATTGATAATTGCAGGTAGCATCGATACATTTTCGGTTGTATATTTCCAGGCAAAAAGCTCCGGAGAAAGATTCATGATACCATTTGCCAGAATATAGATAACAAGTGCGCCAAGCACGCCAACCGTAATGACTGCAGATACTGTGACTGCAATCAGTAAAAACATGGAAAGCGGCCGTTTTTTGTATGCAGCGAGCTTATCCTTCCAGGTGACGACATTGATCGGCCTGATTGCTTCCATATCTGCCTTTGCTGCTACAGCTTGTTCACTCATGCCTATTTCGCCCCTTTCTTTTTCACAACTGAGAACAACAGATTAATGATCAGGATGAATACGAACAGAACCACTCCGGTTGCTATCAGTGCTTCTCTGTGCAAGTCTGTTGCATATCCAAGCTCCAGTACAATATTCGATGTAAGTGTCCGCACACCAGATAACAGACTATCCGGCATAACTGCATGGTTTCCGGCGATCATGATCACTGCCATTGTCTCACCGATCGCACGTCCGATTCCAAGAATGATGGCTGCAAGGATTCCGGATTTTGCTGCAGGGAGTACTGCCTTGAAGACACTTCTCTCATGCGTATCACCGAGTGCTAATGCTCCTTCGTAATAGCTTTCCGGAACCGCGCGGATTGCTGATTCCGATACACTGATGATGGTTGGCAGAATCATGATTCCAAGCAGGATGCAGGCGGTCAGAATATTTTTACCGCTTCCGCCGAATGTGTTCCGGATCATCGGTGTGATCACAACCAGACCGAAAAATCCATATACAATGGATGGAATACCTGCAAGCAGATCTACAGCCGGTTTCATAATCTTATGAATCTTCGGTGGACAGAACTTTGCCATGAATACGGCACATAAAAGTCCGATTGGAACACCGATGATGATTGCACCTGCAGTCACATAGATACTGCCGATGATCATAGGGAAGATACCGAATTTATTCGCACCCGGCATCCATGTTTTACCAAATATGAAATTCACAAATCCGATCTGCCGGATGGCAGGTACGCCATTGGCAAACATGAACAGACATATCATGGCGACTGCAAGTATGGACATACAGGCAGCCACCAGGAATACGATATGCATAGTTCGTTCTTTTACTTTCGTCATAGTATGCCTCGTATTTTCTTTCTGATAAGTTTTTATCGATCTATTACTTTACTTCTGACCATTTTGTGATAGAGCCTGTGTAGATGCTCTTTACCTGATCGCTTGTAAGACCATCGACATCGTTGTTCTTATTTACAACAACTGCGATACCATCAATTGCGATCACTGTCGGTGTAAGACCCGCACTAAGCTCGCTGTCCTTCAGCTCTCTGGATGCCATACCGATATCGCAGACACCTTCTGCAGCACTTGTCATACCTGTTGTAGAATCACTCTGCTGTACTTCAATCTGTACATCCGGATTGACTGCAACATATGCTTCCTTGAGCTTCTCCATAACCGGTGTTACGGAAGATGAACCTGCAACATTGATCTTACCCTTTACGCCTGCAGCCTTGAATGCACCTGTATTGCCCTGGCTGATATATCCTGCATCTTCAACAACCTTCTGTCCATCCTCGCTCAAGATGAAGTTGATGAAATCCTGTGTTACTTCGTTTGGTGTACCTTTTGTTGCAATGTTGAATGGACGGGATACCTTGTAGCTTCCGTTCGAGATATTATCAGCGGTTGCTTCTGCACCATCAATCTTCAGTGCTTTTACAGAATCATCCAGGGAACCAAGGGATATGTATCCGATAGCTGCCTCATCATCTGCTACACTCGTCATCATAACGGATGTTGAGTTTGTGATATCTGCAGTAGAGATTGTATTATCAATCTTGTTACCATCTGCATCTTTCTCCTCAATACCGAACAGTTCGATAAATGCGCCTCTTGTACCGGATCCATCCTCACGGGAAATTACGGTGATATCATCACTTGCTGCTTTACCACATCCTGTCATTGCTCCCATAAGCATGGCTGATGCTAAAACTCCAATGATTGCTTTCTTTAACTTTCTCATTTTCTTTGTCTCCTTTTTGCTTCATGCATTTTCTTAAAAGATATCTTTCTTTCATTTACAAATGAGACTATACCGAAAGTTCGTAAAGTACGTTATCGTAGTTTTGTAAAATGTACGTAAAACAAGTGTCTGTATAAAAATGAATTGATGCCATATACGATGTATTGAAACAAAAAAGTGCTAAATGTTCTGATCTACGGTATTTTACCGTACGCAACCGCCGCCAATTCGCCATCCATGGCTCAGTGGCGGCTTGTTTGAACATCGTGTTCAAACATTGCTAATGTAATACAGAACATTAAGCACTTCTAAGTTTCAAACATACGTATATGACATCAATTCATTTTATATCGGATATACTTCTTTTATAGCAATAATGAGTTAATGAGATAACACACTTTTCAGCTTTTATTTAATTTAATTACTGCTTATTCTAAATTAACAGTTCCTTGTAGTATTCTGCGTAGTCGCGGCGATTCTCTTTTGTGAAGGCGATTGCAGAACGGGGATGCTGGTTTAACAGTCCGGTCATCAGGTACTGGAGATCGTAGCCCCAGACGATGCCGTCATCCTTTAATTTCATCATGTGGTCTTCAATGAATTTGAATACCGGGTATACGTTGTATTTTGGATTCTTCAGGAATCCAAGTAATAGCTCCATCGCACAGTTGCCGGCGCCTCTTCCCATGGACAGGTAGGTTCCGTCTAACCAGTCTACACCATCACCGCACGCTTCAATCGTGTTTGCAAATGCGAGCTGCTGGTTGTTGTGTGCATGGATACCAATCTTCTTATTGTATTTCGCTGCAAAATTCAGGTACAGATCTGCGATACGGGCAATCTGCTCCGGATACAGGGAACCAAAGCTGTCCACAATGTAGATAACATCAACCGGTGTTTTGCCAAGCATATCAAGTGCAACCTTGATATCTTCCTCCTGCGAATTCGAGATAGCCATGATATTACAGCTTGTCTCGTATCCCTTCTTTGCCGCATCCTCTACCATGTCGATTGCTTCCGGCATCTGATGGATGTATGCTGCCACACGGACTAAATCAACCGGTGAATTCACCTTCTCATCGAAATCGTTCTTATCATGACGACCGATATCTGCCATGATTGCAAGCTTTAAGTCTGTATCATTCTCTCCAACGATCTCACGGATATGGTCATCACTACAGAATTTCCATTTACCGAACTTCGATTCATCAAATACCTTTTTTGATGCACGATATCCCATCTCCATATAGTCAACACCTGCGTCGATATTTGCCTGATACAATGCTTTTACAAAGTCATCTGTGAAATAGAAGTCATTCACCAGTCCACCATCACGTAAGGTCGCATCTACAACTTTGATACTCTCCCGAAATCCAAGTAAATTTGATAATTCTTTCATGTCTTTGTTCCTCATCTTTCTTTCTCTGTTGCGTTACTACTTTAATGCATTAAAGAGAATATGGATACTATAGCAGAGATTCTATATATAGTCAACCCGATTTTGAAATATTATTCCACAAGAGAGAAAAAGCGCCTGCGTATGGCGTTAACAGGCGCTTTTTTTGACAGCAATATTTATTCACTGTCAGTCGAGAGGAAGTCTCGAATCTATACAAAATACTGATGGCGCAGTATTGGCTTCTTCCAATACTCTTTTATTGAACTTTAACCAGGAAAGTTCCCGGTTATCATAGATTGTTTCCTGTAACATGTTATTTTCCTCCTATGCTTCCTCCAATTCCAAGAAACGAACATCGTCCATCACTTCTTCCACCATGCCGCTGCAACTGTCGCCGATACGCTCTAGGCTGTGAAGCACATTGGAAAACGGATAAGTAAATTCCGGTTTGCAATTTTTCTTGCGCAGACGTTTTAAATGGTTCTTATTAAAACGTTTCTCCATACTGCGGAGTTCTTTTCTATAATCAAGTACTTTTTTCGCAAGCTTCGAATCCCCATTGTCGAGAGCTGAAATTGACGTTTGATACATCACTTCCACTGCATCAATTCCTCTGGCAAGTTCTTCCACGGCGTCCTTTGAAAACTTATATTTTCCTTCAAGTTTTGCACGGAGTACTGGTGTAATATCCTCGCATCGTTTGCTAACACGGGCGATATCATTTAATACATACATAAGTCCGGCTGTTGTGGAGGACTGTTCTTCCGTAAGCGAACCTGTCGAAAACATGCTGGAAATATAACTGACGGTATTTTCATCAATCTGGTCTAACAGCTTTCCGTTTCCTTCGAGATTTGTAAGCGCTTTGCTATCATTGTTTAAAACGATTGCCTTCATATTCCCGATCATTTCAGCCACAAGATGTCCGGCGCGGCGGATTTCCTGTGAGACAAGGTACATTGCAGCAACCGGCTGTCCAATGACATTGCGGTCAAGAAAACTTTTTGTTTTGTCGTCACTTACAACCGCCTTCTTGTCATCTCTGACAATAAACATAACAATCTTCACCATAACCGGAAGCAACGGCAGCCAGATCAGAGTATTGATGATATTAAAGCTCATATGTGCATTTGCAATCTGCCTTGAAATCACATCCAGTTCATTTCCCTTTGGCGAGATCATCTCAACAAACTTAGCAAATGGTTTGATGATCCAGATAAAGAGAAAGGAACCGGTAATATTAAACACGCTATGTGCAATCGCACAGCGCTTTGCATCCTTGGACTGTCCGATACTTGCCAATATTGCGGTAATGGTTGTACCGATATTATCGCCGAGCAGAATCGGAATTGCGCCAACTAATCCGATCACACTCGCACCATCTGGACCTGCCTGTGATGCGAAGCTCTGCAATACTGCAATCGTTGCGGAGCTGCTCTGTACAACGAGTGTCATAAGCAAACCAACGCCAACACCGAGTACCGGAATATGGCTGACTTTTTCCATCATATTGATAAATACCGGGCTTGTTGCAAGCGGCTTCATGACATCACCCATCATCTCGATACCAACAAACAACAAACCGAATGCGAAGATTGTCTGTCCGACAAATTTTATCTTCTCTTTCTTCGCAATAAATGCAATCAGAAATCCGATAAATACAATCGGCATAATGTAATCACTGATTTTAAATGCCATCAACTGAGCAGTCATTGTCGTTCCGATATTTGCACCGAATATAACGGAGATACCTTGTTTTAAGGACATCAATCCGGCACTGACAAACCCAATTACCAATACAGTTGTCGCACTGGAGCTCTGCAGAACTGCCGTTACAAGTGCGCCCGCCAACATTCCGCACACGGCATTTCGTGTAAGTACTCCCAACACCTTCTTCATTTTGTCTCCGGCTACCTTCTGGAGTGATTCACTCATCATATTCATTCCGAATATAAAAAGCGCCAGACCTCCCAGCAAACCGAACACAGTCGCCATACTTTCGTTCATGTTAATTCTTCCTTCCTCTTTTGGGCCTTTTTTGTTGATTTAAAAGCCGGTCTGCAAGCGTTTCCCGTGAGCACAATGGCTTTTATAGCTTGAATAATATCGAAATATAGAGTCTGCTTCTATCAATAGAAGGTAAAGAATTGTTAAATCTATGTAAAGCAGCATTTCCGGACATAAGAAAAAGCGCCTGTTTGGCGCTTAAATCTCTTTGATTTTATCTCGTAACCGCATCATATTTGTATCCATATCGGCAATCACATCGGAATAACGTTTTAATTCCTGCACAATTTCCCCGGTATCAGCCAGATCCTTCTTATAGAGCAGCTGATAATCAAGTACCGACCATGAATCCATTGCAACGGTCCGAAGCTGTAATTCTACCTTCATCCAGTCCGCCTTCTTCGACAGATAAATTGGCACAGACAGAATCATATGTACTCCCTGATAGCCAGAAGATTTCGGTGTTTTTATATAATCCTTAATCTTTAATATCTTGATATCATGCTGGATTTTCAGACAATCCACCAACGCATAGATATCATCCCGGAACATACAGGTTACCCGGACACCGACGATATCGTTCAATTTCTTCTTGGCGTTATCCAGATTAATGGTGTAGCCTTTACGGCGCAGCTTCAGGAAGATGCTTTCCGCACTTTTGATGCGGTGTGTCAGACGCACGACAACCTCCCGTTCCAGATTCTCCTGCAGCTCGAGATTGATCATCGTGAGCTTCGACTCTAAAATCTGAATTGCCCACATACAGCGAAGCTGATATTCTTTATCGGATAACGAATTTGCAAAATCCGTAATAATCTTACGGTCATTCTTTGTAATATGTAATTGTAATTGCTGTTCTTGTTCCATACTATCTATATATGCCTCATTTATTCTTTTTATTCTATCAATATCAGGTTAAAGTTTGTTAAATCTATGCAAAATGCGCTTGCATAAAGTGTTTTAACCCCCTATACTATCATTGTACGAGTATTCATCATACACGATGTATTTCCAATACAGTTTTATAAGATGATTACCAAAAGAAAGGATTTTCTAATATGAAGGGCTATAAATATACAGTCAATAAACGGCGTGCAAACAGGCTTGCCTATCGGTTTCTGGGATTGATTTTTCTCCTTGTTGCTGCATTGCAGGTGTTTACAATGATACATGGCTATGCCAAACATCTGGTGTTAACCTCATTGTTCGTGACATTTGTAGGTGCTTACGGAATCTATCTCGTAGTGATGTCCTTCCGGAAGCAGGCGTTTTCAGCTACGTATATCTTCGATGATACCGGATTTACGATTGAACACAAATATGGCACGACCCATTACGATTTTGACCAGATCAAGCATGTGACGATGGTCATTCCAGATGAAAGTATGCTCTTCTATATTCTGAATATATTCACAGAAAAAGAGCGTTATACAATTTCGTTTACGATGCAGAAGGAATTATGTGAGAATATCTATGAGTTTATGCATGCACGATTACCAAAGAAAGACACGGAAGATTAATTCCGTGTCTTTTCCTTTTTCTCTCCTAATGAAAATTAGTGGAGCTGAGGGGAATCGAACCCCTGTCCGAAAGCTCTTCCATTACAGCTTCTCCCATTACAGTTTGTATATTGGATTTCCCATACAGAAACGCCTACAAACAGGCTTTTCTATATGGTAGCTTCATGAATTTTCCGAAACCGCAAAGCTTAAGCCCCGGAGTGTCCCACTAAGTCGATGCCAGGATTCTAAGTTGTGGGGAACCTAGAGCTGACAGCTGCCATACTAGGCAGCGTACGCGTAATTTTCGTCTGCGTTTATATTTATTTTCCAAGTTTTAGCGTGGTCCTGGTCCACGAATGGCTACCGTAATTTCTAAACCCCCGTCGAAACCAGTACAACCCCTGGTTTGATTGACGAAAATCTATATATATCCCACTTTAAAAGTGTATATACCTATTTATTATTCAGTATCTGTTCCAGATGCATCTACAGGTGTAGCATCGCTGTTACTTGCGGTTGGGAAAACAGTGCCAGCATAATTTGCTGCCCAATACTGCTGTCCCCAATAATCATAAACAGATGCGCTGATCGTTTTGTTTGCCTGGCGCTTATCATAATTTTTCTGATAGGCATGCCGTCCCAGAGGAAATCCAACTAAAGCACCTAAAATTGCAGCACATACAAGCACTTCTACAACCTGTTTTGCTTTTTTCTTTTTCTGGATTTTCTTCCGGTTCTTTTTTTCTTCCTTATAACGATCTACCTTTGCCTGACTCATATGTTCTCCTACCTTAATCTTTGTTTTATCCAAGATTACGAATCTTAAAGTCTCGCTCGACCTCTCGCTTCATATCTTTTTTCGCGATATCATCCCGCTTATCGTACAGCTTTTTACCTCGCGCCAGTCCAATTTCTACCTTAACCAGACTGTCTTTGAAGTAGACTTTTAATGGAACTAACGTGTATCCCTTCATCTTCTGCTGTCCAATCAATTTGTTGATCTCATAGCGGTGCAACAACAGCTTTCTTGTCCGAAGCGGATCTTTGTTGAATATATTTCCTTTCTCATATGGGGAAATATTCATGCGATAAACATATACCTCATCGCCATCCAATCCGACAAATGCTTCTTTGATACTGCACTTTCCCATACGGAGAGATTTCACTTCCGTGCCAACCAAAGCAATGCCGGCCTCGTAAGTGTCCTCTATGAAGTAATCGTGATATGCTTTTTTGTTATTGGCTATCAGCTTCGTCCCTCGTTGTTTCGCCACTGTTTTCAACTCCTTCTATATTACCATCAATTAATGAAAAATCAATGGTTTTCTTAATTTTATCACATTTTAATACTTTGATTCGTACTTTGTCACCTAATTGATATTTCTTTTTGGTCTTCTCTCCTACCATTGCGTAATCCTGTTCATTAAAATAATAAAAATCATCGTACATATAAGCAACAGATACTGCACCTTCTACTGTATTATCCAACTCTACAAAGATATAGTTTGAAGTAACACCAGAGACGACCCCATCGAATTCTTCCCCTATATGCTCAGACATATACTCAATTTCTTTTAATTTAATGACATCCCGTTCCGCTTCCTCCGCCCGACGTTCCTTGGCAGAATTATCATTTGCTACAGTCGGCAGAATGTGACGGTAATGCTCGATCCGCTTCTCTGAAAGTTCTCCGTGCAGATTCTCTTTGATGATTCGATGAATCTGTAAATCCGGATACCGACGGATTGGAGATGTAAAATGGCAGTAATATTTGCAGGACAGACCAAAATGTCCGGTACATTCCGTCGAGTAGCGCGCCTGTTTCATCGAGCGGAGCATCATCTTACTGATCAGCGCCTCATATGGTTTCCCTTCAATCTGATCAAGAATTTTTTGCAGTTCCTTTGGATGTGTCTCATCTCTGGAAGCTTTGATAAAAAGTCCAAAATTATTGATGAATGCTGCTAAAATATCAATTTTCTCCTCGTCCGGATGCTCATGTACCCGGTATTCAAACGGCAGCTCCTGCCAGAAATAATCCTCTGCAATTGTTTCATTGGCCGCCAACATGAAATCCTCGATGATCTTTGTTGCCGGATTCCGATCATATGGCTTGATTTCAACCGGCTTGTGGTTTTCATCCACGATAATCTTAGTTTCAGCCACATCGAAATCAATCGAACCACGTTTCCGGCGGTTCTCCCGAAGAATCTGTGACAGCTCCAGCATCAGATCAAACATCCAAACGAGCGGCTCATACCGCTTTAATACTTCCTCGTCGCTGCGCTCTAATATCTTTTCAACATTCGTATATGTCATACGTTCATCGACATGCAGGATACCTTCACAGATTGTATGATCTAACAGTTTGCCTTTCTTATCGAACTTCATTACACAGCTTAAAGTCAGACGATCTGTGCCTGCATTCAGGGAACAGATACCGTTCGATAATTTATGTGGCAGCATCGGAATCACACTGTCTACCAGATAGCAGCTTGTACCACGTTTAAGTGCTTCCTTATCAAGAGGTGATTTTTCTTTTACATAATGTGATACGTCCGCAATATGCACGCCTAATGTATAGATGCCATCTTCGTAGGATAACGTGATCGCATCATCCAAATCCTTTGCATCTTCGCCATCAATCGTGACAGTTGGAAGTGCCCGGAAATCCGTACGTCCTACGAAATCTGCTTCGTCAACCTCATCTGGAATATCTTTTAAGGATTCCATCACCTTGTCCGGATATTCTACTGGTATATCATATGCCCGTACAACTGAAAGTATGTCCGTGCCAGGATCATTTACATGTCCCAAGATCTCAATAATCTCGCCCTCCGGGGATTTATGATCAGCCCCATAGTTGGTGATTCTGCAGACAACCTTGTGACCGGTCATCGCTCCCATGGAATCCTTCTTTGCAACAAAGATGTCATCTGCTACCTTCTGGTTATCCGGAATGACAAAGCCAAAATTCTGCTGTTTGTCATAGGTTCCAACGATTGTTGTAAGTCCACGCTTTAAGATCTGCGTTACTTTTGCCTCGGTGCTTTTTCCCTGTTTCGTATAAGAATCAGGTGCAATCATGACACGGTCGCCGTGAAACGCTCCCATTGAAAACTTGGCAGGAATAAAGAAATCATCCTTATATCCTTCCACACGGACAAACCCATATCCCTTTTTGTTACCGATATAATCTCCGACTAAGAATTTGTCATCCAGTTTTTTGTATTTCCCTTTCGGCGTAACAGTGATCTTTCCATCTTCCATAAGCTCGTTTAAAGCTTCTTCTACACGCTTTTTATCAGCATCCTTAACCTGAAGCAGGAAACGGATATCCTTTAAACGCATCGGCTTGTACTGTTCATCACAAATAAAATCATATAGCTTCTGTTTGATTCGTTCTCTTTTTTCTCCCATAGTAACGCCTCCAAAAAAATAAGCTGCTTCTTATCAAAGCAGCTTGTATAATCTAAATGAATTTTGATGACAGGAACAAAGCAAGTACAAAATATAAAATGCCAAGAACGACTGTAATCTTCTTCAATACAGATTCTTTGGATTTTCCTTTGTTCTTACTCCAGTAGGTATCTGCGCCACCGCCGCTGATTGCACCGGACAAACCGCCTTTACCTTCCTGCATCATAACAATAACTGCCAAAATAACTGATATAACTAGAAATACTATAATCAACGCTGTCTTCACGATAGTTCCTCCTTAATATATTAACTCATACTTGCATATATTACCATAAGAATTTTGTAAATTCAATATTAATTTTACAAAAAATTAATTTATATGCCAATGATTTATTTTCAGAACTATATGTGCAGTTATCCGGGCTCAAATCCTGAATGCTGTGTATCAGTTGGAGCTTGCATTGTAGATTGCAAGTTTTCCTAGTTCCTCCTCAATCCGGAGAAGCTGATTATATTTGGATGTCCGGTCGGAACGGCATGGTGCCCCTGTTTTGATCTGTCCTGCATTGACCGCCACTGCCAGATCAGCAATAAACGAATCCTCTGTCTCACCGGATCGATGGGATATCACTGTGTTGTATCCTGATTTTTTTGCCAGTTCAATCGCATCCATCGCCTCAGTCAAGGTTCCAATCTGATTATACTTGATTAAGATTGCATTGGCAATTCCATCTTCAATTCCCTGTTTCAACCGTTTTACATTGGTTACAAACAAATCATCTCCAACAAGCTGTACCTTGTCGCCAAGCCGGAACGTAAGTACCTTCCAGCCCTTCATATCGTTTTCATCAAGCCCATCTTCAATCGAGTAAATCGGATATTTACCGATCAGATCCTCGTAATACTGTACCATCTCTTCCGAGTTCCGGTAAATCTCCCTGCCTGCCATACGACTTTCACCCGGAAAATAATAAAGCCCGCTTGTCTCGTCATACAGCTCACTTGCTGCCGCATCAATGGCAATCTTCACATCTTCATACGGCTTATATCCTGCCTCTTTGATTGCAAGCACAAGATAGTCAAGTACCTCCGCAGAGGTTGCAAGATTCGGTGCGAAACCACCTTCGTCACCTACGCCATTTGAAAGTCCATTCTCATGCAGTACGCGCTTCAAGGTATGATAGATCTCTGCACTCATCTCCAGACAGTGTTTGAACGAGTCAGCGCCAACCGGAGCAATCATGAATTCCTGCAGATCCACCGTGTTATCTGCATGACAGCCACCATTTAATATATTCATCATCGGAAGTGGCATTTTCTTCGCGTTGATTCCACCGATATACCGGTATAATGGCATACGAAGTGAATTTGCTGCCGCACGGGCAACTGCCAGTGACACTCCTAAGATGGCGTTAGCACCAAACCGGGATTTGTTCTCCGTACCATCCGATTCGGTCAGACATTTGTCAATCAAAGCCTGATTGAACACATCTACGCCAACGAGCCGGTCACTGATCCGTGTATTGACGTTCGTCACGGCCTTCTCCACACCTTTTCCCATATATCTGCGCTCGTCATCGCGCAGCTCGTGTGCCTCATATTCTCCGGTCGAAGCGCCGGAAGGCACCGATGCGATCGCTGCCGCACCGCTTTCTGTGACGACTTCTACTTCCACCGTTGGATTGCCACGTGAATCCAGTATTTCTCTTGCATGTATATATTTGATCCGATCCATCCAAATCAGCCTCCCAAAATTTTTACATCTAAGCTAATTATTTCCGAATCAGAGTTTTTTATACATTCAATTGTATATAGAAATCTGTGCAGACACAATAAAAAAGTTCTGTAACTATTTTCGTTACAGAACTTTTCGATTTTTTTAATCCCGGAATTTGATCTCACCGGTTGTATAATCCATATTGTCCACAATCGCAAGGGATTCCAGATGGTATCCAAGATTTCGGATTACCTGTCCACCCGGCTGGAAGCCCTTCTCGATGGCGATACCGATACCTGCTACCTCTGCGCCGGCGGATTTTACAATTGAAATAAGTCCCTGAAGCGCACAGCCGTTCGCAAGGAAATCATCGATGATCAGGACTCTATCCTCAGGGTCTAAGAATTTCTTCGATACAATAACCTGATTCTTGCACTTGTGTGTGAAAGATTCTACCTCTGCCACATATACATCACCTTCGATGTTAATGCTTTTTGATTTCTTGGCAAAAATAACCGGAACATCAAAATGTCTTGCGACGATACAGGCAATGCCGATGCCGGATGCCTCGATTGTCAGAATCTTATTGATCTTTTCCTCCGCAAACCGGCGCTTGAATTCCTCGCCAATCTGATCGAACAGGCGGACATCCATCTGATGATTCAGAAAGCTGTCGACCTTCAGTACATTTCCTTCTTTTACTATGCCATCCTTCAGGATGCGTTCCTCTAGAAAATTCAATCTTTTTTCCTCCTGCTATTAGAATAAGAAAAACCTTTTTGCGGTAGATAACTCTATCGAAAAAGGTTTTCTATTTTTTTATATTTTACAACTGTGCACTATCAGAGACATCGGATGCACAATGCATACATTTGGTTGCTTTGACGTCGATCTCTCCGTAGCAATATGGGCATTTAGTATCTTAAAACCTATACGACTTATCTACAGCATAGAAATCAATTATCTTACAATCAATGACTTCCCTGTCATCTCTGCCGGCTGTGGAAGTCCCATGATCTCAAGTAATGTCGGAGCGATATCAGCTAAGCATCCACCCTCACGAAGCTTTACGCTGTCGTCGTAATTTACAAGGATAAATGGAACCGGGTTGGTTGTATGTGCCGTATGAGGTGCCTTTGTCTTGTAATCAATCATCTGCTCAGCATTTCCGTGGTCTGCACAGATAAAGAGAACGCCGTCTACTTCCTTGATTGCTTCTACCGCAGTTCCTACACACTGGTCAACTGTCTCAACAGCCTTTACAGCAGCAGGGATCACACCGGTATGTCCTACCATGTCCGGGTTCGCAAAGTTGATGATAATAACATCATACTTGCCGGAACGGATCGCTGCGTTCAGCTTCTCGGATACTTCCGGTGCACTCATCTCTGGCTGAAGATCGTAAGTTGCAACGGCCGGAGACTTCACGAGTACTCTGTCCTCATCCTTGTTTGGCTCTTCCACACCACCGTTAAAGAAGAATGTAACGTGTGCGTATTTCTCTGTCTCAGCGGTACGAAGCTGCTTCAAACCATTTGCAGCAAGATACTCGCCAAGTGTATTCTTGATCTCCTGCTTCTTGAAAGCGATGATCTTGTTCGGGATAGACTCATCGTAATCCTTGAAGCATACATATGTCAGTGGAAGCTTTCCACCCTTACGCTCAAATCCAGTAAACTCATCTGCACAGAACGCTCTTGTGATCTCACGTGCACGGTCCGGACGGAAATTAAAGAAGATAACGGAATCGTTTGCCTTTACGGTTGCAACCGGCTTTCCATCTGTCTCGATCACAGTTGGAAGAACAAACTCATCTGTCTTATCATTTGCATAAGAATCTGCAACTGCCTGTACAGGATCAGCAGCCTTTACGCCCTCACCATATACCATAGCTGCATAAGCCTTCTCTACACGATCCCAGTTGTTATCACGATCCATTGCATAGTAACGGCCGGAAATACTTGCAACCTTACCGACACCGATTTCCTTCATCTTGTCAACGAGTGCTGCAACATAATCCTTACCAGATGCCGGAGGTGTATCTCTACCATCTAAGAATGGATGTACATATACACGGTCAAAGCCCTGCTTCTTGCAAAGCTCTAAGATACCATACAGATGTGTATTGTGGCTGTGTACACCACCGTCAGACAGAAGTCCCCACAGATGAAGGTCTGAGTTGTTCTTCTTGCAGTTTGCAATTGCCTCAAGCATTGCTTCGTTCTCGAAGAAATCACCATCCTCGATTGCCTTTGTGATCGATGTCAGATCCTGGTAGATAATTCTTCCGGCACCAATATTCATATGTCCAACCTCAGAGTTACCCATCTGTCCGTCCGGAAGTCCGACTGCAAGTCCGGAAGCATTTCCTCTTACATATGGACACTCTGCCATCAGCTTATCCATCACAGGTGTGTTCGCCATGTAAATTGCATTACCTTCTGTCTTGTCTGTAATGCCATAGCCATCAAGTACCATCAATACAACTGGTTTCTTACTCATTGTTTATCTCCTTTATATTATAATAATTTATTCTTTGTAATTTCCTGTATGATTATATACAGTTATGCGCTATTTTTCAAGATTTTATCGACATGAAATTATCATATATTTGTGTGTGTATATGTTATTTGTAATACTCTCCTAAGCTGATTCCGTTGATCCCAAGCGGGATTGCATGGTCAAGTCCGATGAACTTCCCGCCGTTGTTCCACAGAACTTCCTTGACAAATGCATACTTCTCCTCGTCCCATGTTGTGAAATCATCTAAGACCATGCCGCCGGTATCTCCGGAGTTCGCATTGAAGCACCAAAAGGTGTGATTCAGCTTGTTCTTCTGTATGAGTTCGCGCATATAGGTCATCCAGGTGATGTTCGGTTCCGTCATAAATCCGCCCCACTCACCGATCAGAAGCGGTGCGATATTATCCTCATGGATATAAAACCAGTTATCATGCCAGCAATCCTTCATTAGGCTGTCGTATGTATAACTGCCCTGAAACCAAGGCTGTTCATATACAGTCGGACCATAATCGTGCGGCGAATATACAAGCTTATTCTGATATTTGCCTAGGTCAACCGGGTAATCTGCGACACCGCGCAGGTTTCCGCCCCACCAGTTAAAATAATAATCATCCTCATTCGTCGATGCATAATCACCGTTCTTCTTGATATCAACCGGATAGATCTCCGTTCCTTCGACGAGAACGAGTACATTCGGATTCTTTGATAGCACGGCATTTGCAGCACGCTCCGCCGTGTATTTCCAGTTGTTCTCAGACTTCGAATCGTTCCAGATTGCTGCACCGTCGCCCTCGTTTGGCTTTCCATGCGGCTCATTCTTCAGGTCATAGGCGATGATCGTATCATCGTTCTTGTAGCGGTCAGCCATCCACGAAAGTGCATACAGATAATCATCCGTGGATATCCGGTCCGTGTACCAGAGATTCACCATATGCCCGCTCGCATTCGTCTCCACACAATGGATATCAATGATCAGCTTCAATCCATTCACACGGCACTGCCCGATCACATACTCGAAGATCTGCAGGCTGTCCATCCCAACGAGATAATCATTGGTTGCCTGATTGAAATTCGCATCCGGATACTCACCGTTCGACCACTGTAAGATCAGTTCTGCCGAAAATGGCACACGAATCACATTGAATCCGTGGTTTGCAATCTCCTGAATCGACTGATTCAGGTCGGAAGCCCATAACCCGTCAAATGTATTCGTCCCCGTATTGTAGCCAAACCAGTTGATGCCGGTCAGCCACACTTCGTTTCCATCTGCATCCACAATCTTGTTGCCATCCGTAAACAGCCAGTCATCGGTCGTTGGTTCCGGCACGTCCATCGCGCCATAGTTCACATCCCGGTCTACAGACACGTGATTGGTGGATGCTGTCTCATTCGCAGATTCATCCGAGGTATCGTTCGTAGCAGAAGCATTGGTTGAGGTATCATTCTGATTGCCTGAATTTCCGCCTGTCACCTCATCCGTCTGAGCATCTGCCGAACCGGATGCAGACTTGTTGGTTTCTGCTTTATCCCACTTTCCCTGTATCTGCATACCAAGCAGCATGCCGAGCAGAAAGACGATGATAAAGAGCAATATGAATATTACAATTTTCAGATTTTTGTTCATATAGTTTTATTCCCCTCTGTTTTTCTACCATTATACATGATGATAGGGAAGAAAGCGAGAAAAATCCCCTCTTTACCAGAATATCTGACAAAAAGGGGTTCATACTATCGAATCTAAAATGGTACTATTTTTCAAGTGGCCGCACCGCATACTTGCTCATCGTTACAACCGCCACCAGACATACCAGCATCAGCAGTAACTCGAATTTGACCTGGATAAATAACTGGTCGAGCTTCGCCTGCGCCTGATAGATTTCCATCGCGTTATCGTTCGAGAAGGACAGATTCCCGGCAAGTGTCAGTACCTTCTGGCTTTGATCCTGTCTGGCAATCCGGATGCGCAGATTCCCGGAGGCTTTAAGCGTAACCGGATCTCCAATCGCACAGATAAATGGTGTGTTCCCGCCGATATCCACTTGTACGATCCGCGCGGTACGGCTGCCTCCTGCCTGTGATGCGTCGCTGCCACTATCTGTCGGCTGGTTTGTATTCTGGCTTTGTTCTGTCGAAGAAGTATACGTCACAGTAAGCTCCTCTGTCTGAATCGGCGCGATATCCTGTGACAGGCTCTGACAGATCTGCTTATACGCGGCAGTGTTCGCATAATAGGTAGTTGTCGAGCTTTCCTGCGTGATGCTGTAGACCTCCTGTATATATGCTTCACTTAAGAGCTCCGCCTCGAAGGATGTCGTGTTCGCCTGATATGACACCGTGACGGAATCACTCACATCATAGCTTACATCTGTGACGCCCTCGATCTCGCGCACCCGCTGTACCTTGCTGTCTGTAAGTACCTGATCATTCCCAATCAGTTTGAATTCCTCTTTCGTCCGGGTGATCTGCGCATAGCGCAAGCCGTCCCGGATCAGGAATCCACCGCAGACTCCGATTGCGATTATATATAAAATTATGATCTTCACTGCATCCTGCTGTCGGCGCAGGCGCAGAAACTCTTTCACTCTCATATCTATTTCCTTTGTTTACGTGCAAGAATTTCCTTTACTCATCTTCTGCATCCTGCTTCTTCAGGCGTATCTTCCGGATGATAATCACACCTGCGGCAACTGCGATACAACCAAGAATAACTGCCATGATCACCCACCACTGGTTCGTATTGTCCGGTGTTGTCTCTTCCTTCTGATCCGAAAATGGGGATTTGATCGTTGTGGTAAATGTCGCTTCCTCCGTATATTCTTTGCCACTTTCATCCTCGTAATAATAGGTGACCGTGCCTTCGGTATTTCCATACAGCTTGCTTCCGGACAGTGAGCTGACAGATACCTGTGTGCTTCCGGTTACCGCGGTTCCTGCCTCCATATCTCCGATGAAAATCGTTCCCTGTGGCTTTAATCCATCTGCCGCAATCTCAGCCCGTACATTATAGATCTTACTTCTGCCTAAGTTCATCGCCTGTACTTTCGCTTCCACGACATCTGCCACGACAACCTCACTTGGAAAGCTTAGATCGTCAAACTGCATCTCAGAGGACTGCTGTACCGTGATCTTCGCCTTGCCGGAGGTGGAATATGTATTTCCATCGCCATCCGCATAGTCCATGGCAAGTTCTAAATCATATTGTCCGGCGGCGGTCTTCGCGTTAATCCGGTAAGAAAATGTGATCGTTGTCTCCTCCTGTGGAGCAAGCTTCTCAATATAGACGCTGTCGGACTGGCTGAGCAGGGTAAAGCTTTCTGTATCAGCCGTCACTGCGATAGTCATGTTTTTAACTGTATTTTCTTTGCTTGTGTTGAGCAGGACGATATCTGCCTTTACTTCATCTCCCGGCTGAATCTCTGATTTTGAATAATTATAGGATTTTACCATAATCTTTGGTGCAAAAGTCGGAAGATCTTCAGCTACCGGCTCTACCACAGCTTCTGTCGTTGCGTCCGGATCGATGCCATCAGCAATCGTCACATATGATGTGAATTCCTGCTCCACCGCATTGCCCTTTGTATCCTTCGCTGTGACCTTCAGAATCACCGGATAAGAGCCATTTGTTCGCTTTCCCTTTAATTCCACGGTAAAATCTGCCACGTAGGCGGAAACCTCTTGGGTATTGGCATTTACCTTGACGGTCTGCAACCGGATATCCTTCTCGTAGTTCTTAAATACGAACGGTGCTGTCTGCGCATCGCCCAGATCAAGCGCCGCCCGTAATGTGTTCCCCCGAAGTTCTCCTTCACTGAGTATCGGAAATACAATGCGAACCGAGCCGTTGGCATTGATCGGTACATAGCCATCTTTGTATGGCTTCTCCATGCCATCATACTGATTTGCATCATCAATTTTTAAAGTCATTGCATCTGTCTGCGTATCAGTATCTGATTTGTCGTCTGTCTGTGTTTTGCTGTCAGATTTGCCGTCTGCCTGTGTCGTTGCAGGTGCCTGCGTATTTGCCGGTTCCTGTGTGGACGTAAGATCCTGTCCATTTGCGGATGGATGCATAGAGTTACATGGATGATCCTGCATACTGTAACATGACACATCCCCAGCCTCGATGTTATATACATTTATATTTGTATTGATTGATTGTGCGGCAAGAGCATATCCTGCCGGAGATAATCCCATACACATCGTTGCCGCGATTGCCATCGCAAATATTTTCCTCGCTATATGCTTTCGTTTCATTTCCAGTCCTCCATTTCATGTACATAATCACACAGCATCTCGATATCCTGTGCATTATGGCTTGCCAGCATAATTGCCTTTCCACTTTCTTTTATGGATAATAAGAGCTGTCGCATCTCCGCGACACCCGCTTTGTCAAGCCCGTTAAATGGCTCGTCTAAGATCAGCACATCCGGATTCTCCATGATTGCCTGTGCGATGCCAAGCCTCTGCCGCATACCAAGCGAATATTTTGCAACCGGCTTTTTCATCTTTGGATTTAATCCCACGTGCTGTAATGTCTCGATGATCTCATTCTTCCCGATTCTGCCTTTCAGATCTGCTAAGATCTTCAGGTTCTTATATCCGCTTAACCCCGGTAGGAATCCCGGTGTCTCGATAATCACGCCGAGCTTGTCCGGAAAATCACATTCCTTCCCGACACGGCTGCCTCCAACATGGATTTGCCCCTTGTCCGGATGCATAAACCCGCAGATGCATTTCATCAGCACAGTTTTTCCGCTTCCGTTATTTCCAACCACGCCGTAGATCTTCCCCGGTGGAATCTCCAGATTCACATCGACTAACACATGCTCTTTCCCAAAGGATTTGTAGACATGTTCCACGACGATTCCCTGTTTGCGTTCGTTCGCTTTTTCATTGTTATTTTCATTTCTGGTTTCTTCCATCTATCTAGGAACCTCATTTCCTCACATTCTGATTCTTGGTTATTCATTCATTTAATTTACATAATATAATTATCGTAACTGTGTTCCTGTAAACTGGAACGTATACCTGCGGATCCGAAGCAGACACATTATAAAAATCAAAAGTGCCACCCCTGCAAAAAATACATATGATACCCATAGTTTCGGCAGATTATCATAGCCGAAGCTATGCATGTAATATGTGGCATGATTAAGTGGTGATATCCAGCCGAATATGATGTTTGCATACCGCGACTGCACTGCCGGAATATGCAGGATATCCGACAGTGTATCCGGTGTCAGTAAAAAACCGAATCCCGAATAGATGATACCTGCGATCATGCCGCCGTTATCTTTCACCATATTAAAAAATAATATGATTCCCGCCATCACGATGGAATACCCAAGCATCAGTCCAAATATGTGGAACATCACCTGATAAGGGAAATTCAACTCCATCACCTTCACGAACGATGGCACATTCAGCTCATAACCGATGTTCGAATACCCAAGCACTGCCGCTGTATCGCTCCACATATTTGCCACAAATGCCTGACTGCTTGCCAAGATACAGGTAGAAAGCAGGATAAAACAAAGGAACAGAAACGTTGCAAGGATCAGATACAGGATCTGTCCAAGCACCCATACCTTCCGATCAATCCGCACCAGAAAAAGCGGCACATCATTTCCAAGGTTCGGCATATCTGCGAATAATAAAAGCAAGAGTAACGAGATGATCAGCACCGACTGTGCATCGCCGAATGTCCAGATGAACGGCTCTGCCATCTGCAGGATCGTGTCATGCTCCTTCGCGAATACAAGCACCTTGTCGGAAAGCAGGAAGCTTACGATAAATGCAAGGCAAAACGCAAGTATGATCTGTGGATTCTTCTTCCATCTTCTGAAATTTGCAAACGCGGTAAGCAGGATCTGTCTTAGTTTATACACGTTCGATGCACCTCCTTACCGTATTGTAATAGATCAAAAACAGCAGAACCGACAGACTGCTAAGCAGGATCACTATGCCCTGCTCATCGAAGAGCCAAGTATGCTGAAACTGGATCCACTCGTATGGATACAGACAGTAGATGTCCTCGAAATACCGGTCATGCAGGATCACCAATATGTAGTAGATGACGAAGCTTCCGCCATACGCGATATACCGGCTGTTCGAGATTGCCGCAAGTGTTGCGGAAAGCAGTGCCCACACCATCGCCGAGAAGAAAATAAGCAACGGATTTAATGCTGCAGCGTTTTTGGCAAAGCGCAGATATAGCAGGCATGGAAGCATCTCAACCAATCCGCCCGCAATCCCACATGCAAGGAACTTGCCACAGATATAGGATGTTCTTCCACATCTTGGCAGATACGCCTTGATATACCCGCTCTGATAATCGGCAAGCCATGCGGTTGCATACGGAAAAGTGGATATGACAGGAACGGTCACCCGGAATAACTCCGAGTCACCGCCCGCTTTCCACAGGATCAGTAGTTCCAGTATAAATCCTGCCAGAAATCCTTTTGAAATTATCGCTCGTTTCATGTCTGTCTCAAAACTGTTCATTTAATACCCCAGATCTTTATCAATGACGGTTCCATCGATTGCGTTGATTGATAAAAGGACTATATCTTTTTCTTCTTCTCCTGACACATCGGTTCTGGTTCCGGTAAAATCCCACACAGGAACTAATATTCCCGTGTCAAAATTGTCCGGCTCACTGATTCTTGAATACCGGAGCTTTACATTGTTGATATCAATATAGGTGTATTGCTCATCATCCATTGCCGCATTGGTTGTTACGATCATCTGTTCAAATACATCCTTTATCTCATCAAAGTTTTTCAGTGCTGACTGATCGACAACGGTTTCGGTTACTTCCAATGGAATCAGATAGTCAAATCCAACAATTCCATCATCATTTACAAAGATTGCAATATTTTCAGCATCCCAGATTTTTTTCACATAGGAATCCCCACGGAATTCATCGACGATTTTCGAACCTCCATCGTTGTTGACAAATACACCATCGATGCATCGCTGATACCGGAACGCATACACGCTTCGATAGACATCCTGCCCATGGTTTGCGTCTTTTAACTCTGCTGCATTTCTGGTATCCAGTCGTTCCTTTACAAGTCCTCCATTATAAAATGCATATTCTGTAAGCCCCATATCCTTCAAAAATGTCTCTGCTAGTTCTTTTGCTTCTGCTTCGGAAATCGTTGTTTTTTCCAGGAAAGAATCATTCTCTGTCCCCGCCTCTATCGGATGAACATAGGAACTTGCTGTTCCTGCTGTAGCAAAGCGGTAATCTTCATCAATCTTACAATACGGATCAATTCCCATCACACTGTGTCCAACATCATAATAACCGGCTTTGGAACTTCTGTACTTAAGCATATTTCCATAATTATCATTGTTCTGAATATAGATCGACTGGTAGTGTCCGTTTTTGGCGTCGTTAATTTCATAGATAATCTCTGCATTCGCATCATCAAAACTATTTTGCCAGCTATAATAATCATCATCCGGATGAGCCGCATACAAGTCAGCGATCGAATGGAACTGCCGGTCCGTCTCTGTCCCCTGAATAGAAAAAGTCTCCGGTGCTTTTTCATATTCTTCCAGTGTTTTTCGATTTGATTCTTCCAGCTCCGCAATCAGTGCATCTTTTTGTTCTGCCGTATAAGCGTTGCTGTTCTTTATTTCTTCCATCCATTCATTATTGTTATTAATAGAATCCAACGACCATTCGGATTTCAGCGTCTGTCCCAACACTTTTCCTTCGTACAATGTCTGATCCCCGAAGAAATAAGTTTGTACCTGATCTGCAAACACCTGATCAATCTTCTTCTGCTTTACACGCAAAATGGATAACTTCTCTGTCTGTGGGATATCCACCTGTGCATCCACATGCACTTTCACATGCATACCCGTATCTTCAAAATCTGTCTGGTATTTGTCGTAATCCGCTGCGACCTCCTGCACTTCCGTCGTGGAAGCCTCTGTGTTTTCCGCCTGTTCGATCATGTTGTCAAAATCTTTGTTGTGTACAATTTCCGTATCCGGACTTTTCTGACAACCAGCAAATAAAATCATTGTAAGTGTTGCAGCAAGAAAGCTTCGTGCCGCCTGTTTACACTTTCTCATATAGGTCATCCCCCTTTTATCATATATATAAATCTCACCTGTTTTTATTTTAATACCCCAGATTCCGGTCGATCACCGAACCATCAATCGCGTTGATGGACATGAGAATTGCTCCGTGAACTTCATTCCCATACTGGTCTGTCTTGGTTCCGATAAAATCCCAGACCGGAACCAAAAGTCCGGTATCGAAGCTGTCCTTCTCACTGATTCTTGTATAGCGAAGCTTTACAGAATCAATATCAATCGTTACATCTCCGTAACTTGCATCTTCTTCGTTTACTGCATTCATAGTCACTATCATTTGCTCGAAGATATCTTTGATCTCATCAAAATTCTTCAATGTTGATTTTTCTACAACAGTATCGGTTACCTCAAGCGGAACGAGGTAATCGAATCCAACGATTCCATCATCATCTACGAAGATTGCGATATCTTCAGTTGACCATAATTTCTTGTTATAAGTATCTCCCTTCCATTCATCAACAATCTTACTTCCACCATCGTTATTTACGAAAACACCATCGATACAGCGTTGATACCGGAATGCATAGATTGTACGATATGGATATGCCGCGTCTGCTTCTGCCGTACCGGCAAAATGACTATAACTGGTTGCTTCACTGACAAGTCCGCCATTATAATATGCAAAATCATGTATGTCCAGTTTTTCCAGTAATTCATCTGCTTTTTTGCGCGCATCGATTTCAGAGATCGTCGTTTTATCCTTGGGATTTTCGCAAAAATCTTTTTCTGTAATATTTTCGTCATCCATATGTATGTTTTCAATTGGAATTGAGGTATCTGCCGGCCATAACCATAAGGCTTCCTGTGTTGCAAATTTATATTCTTCCGGTATACTATCGGAGTAACTCTCTTCTCCGATCACAGAAGAACCAACATCTATATAACCAAGTTTTGAGCTTCGATATCGAATCAGATTTCCATAATTTTCATTATTTTGCAGATAAATTGTCTGATAAGATCCATTTTTTCCATCATTCATTGCATAATAGATGCTTGCGTTAGCTCCGTCAAAACTGTTTTGCCATGTATAATATCCGTTGGATGGATCGTTGGCACTTAAGTCTGCAATCGAATGAATCTGGTTGTCAGACGGATATGATTGATAGTCAACAGATTCTGGCGTCGTCTCGTATTTTTCCTGAAGCTCATCGATATGACTTTGATATTCGTCAATGTATCCCTGCTTCCCATCGTCTGAATATAGATTATTGTTCTGAATATCTGTAATCATATCCTTATAGGTTTGAATTTCCGCTTCTATTGACGCTTTTGTTTGTTGTTGCATGCAGGTACCATCATACAACATCTGATCTCCAAAAAAAGTTGTCCGTACCTGATCGAGAAATGTCTGATCAAACTGCATCTGTTTTACACGGAAGATTGACAGCTGACTCGTATCCGGGATATCTACCTGTGCGTCCGCATGGACTGTCACATGCAGGCTGTCATCCTTGATATCGGTCTGATAGGTATCATAATCCTTGGCAACCTCCGCAACCTCGGTTGTTGACGACTGCGTATCCTGTGCCTGCTCGATCATATTATCCATGTCTTTATTCGATACGATTTCCTTCTCCGGACTCTTCTGGCATCCGGCAAATAATGATGACGTCAGGGTTGCTGCGAGGAAGATCCTTACAATGCGTTTATATTTTCTCATGGTTGTTATTCCTTTCTACTCTTCTTACTATTAGTTTTAGTGTGTTTCAATGATATTTATCTGGCTTTTAAGCATGATAAATATGTTTTCTCTGTATGTTGATGTTATGTTAACACTTCATACCACATCGAGTATTCATCATTATTTAAACAAATTGTAAATTCATAAAAAATGGCATATCCGGAGGAACCCTCCCAATATGCCATTTATTCAACCAATTACCAATATCATATATTAGAATTATGCTCATATATATCACAGGTACAACATACCGCAGGTACGACATACTGAAATATAATCGCCGTCTCACTCAAACAATCACGCTGGAAAATTCAGAATCATCGTCGTGCCTTTTCCTTCCTCACTCTCGATTGCCAGTGTCACATCATGCCGTTTCAGGATCAATGCCGTAAGCGCCAGTCCAAGCCCGGCACCGCCGTTCTTCCGGCTGCGCGATTTGTCGATCATATAAAAAGGATCCAGAATCTTCTTTTGCTCCTCTTCCGGAATTCCGCATCCTGTATCCTGCACCAGAATCTGATGATCATTCGCAATCAGCCGGATCGTATCTCCCTGCTTGCTTGCCTTATTGGCGTTATCCACGAGATTCACAAGCACTTCGGTCATCAGATCTTCCTCCACCAGGAAACACTCACCGTGTTCCTCATACTGAAGCGTGACACCTTTTGTCTCTAGTAGCTTCCGGCACAAACGCCCCGTCCGTTCAAAGAGCTGTCTGATTGGAATCTCATGCAATTCCAGCTTCTGCTCCGTATCAAGTTCCAACAGGCGCAGCATCTTCTTCGACAAGCGTTCAAGCCGCTTGCATTCCTCGTCGATATAGCCAAGTGCCTCAGCTTCATCCACCTCATCCAGCCGCACGGTAAGCAAGGTCTGTGCATACCCGGAGATTGCGGCAAGCGGAGTTTTCAGCTCATGTGTCAGATTCCCCATGAAAAGCGTCTTCTGCCGTTCCGATTCCTCCAATGACTTTGTACGTGTCTCGACAGCTTCCGCCATCTGGTTAAAAGTCGTGCCAAGTGTCGCAATTTCATTTTTCCCTCTGATATTCACACGCTTGTCATAATTTCCCTTCGCAATATCCGCGGCTGTCGCGTTCAGTTCCTTGAGTGAACGAAGACTATGCCGGAGGATTAACGCGACAATGATAGACATTACAACCATAACACTAAATGTAATTACAATCATATACATCGTCAGATTTCGAAGTTTATCTTTTGCATAATCAATGCACGTCAGATGATAGATGCTTAATCTATTTTTCGTCGTATATTTACAGATTATATATTCGGAATCCTGATAGCGCAGGGTTCCATAGGAAATCGTTTCATTCGCAATTGAATTATAATCGTTATTCTCAACATCATCCAGAGAAAGAACCGTATGATTATATACAAAATACCCGTGCTCGACATCATTGACCAAAGTTCCATCTATCTCCTGGTAGCGGACACAGATCGTATATTCATCCAATCTTGTCTTGAAGAAATACTGTAGCTGTATATCCATAACTTCATCCGAGTTACTTGTAAACTGACTTCGCTCAAACGTCTGATTATACGCATCCGCAAGAGAATACATCTCATTTAAGGCATTTGAGGTCGCCTCACTCATAATATTTTTCCGCTCAACATTCCATACAAGCACATCTACGATGATTGTTGCAATTAAAACTGCCGTACAGCAAAGCCATGTAATCCATGTTTGAAGTTTCAACTTACTCCTCCAATCTGTATCCGAGCTTTGATACAGTCTTAATATGATCTGCCAGATTCAGTTTCTTCCGAAGCTGTCCGATATGAACATCTACGGTACGTGTCTCGCCCACATATTCGACGCCCCAGACCATGCGAAGCAGATTCTCCCTGGATATCGCACGGTTTTTGTTCCTGGCAAGTACTGCCAGAAGTTCAAATTCCATCGGTTTTAGTGATACTTCTTTGCCATCCTGCCGGACGGTATGCTGTTCGAAGTCAATCTCCAGATTCAGCACCGATAATGTATGCTCTTCCGGCTTTGTACGGGCAAGCACCTTCTCAATCCGTACCAGAAGCTCCAGTACTTCGAATGGCTTTACAATATAATCTTCCGCACCGCCTTTTAAGCCCTGGATCTTCGACGCAAGGTCATCCTTCGCTGTCAGGAAGATAACCGGAATTCCATACTCCCGCACGATTGGAAGTAATGTGAATCCATCCATGCCCGGAACCATCACATCTAACAACGCAAGATCGTATGCATGATCCTGCTCTAAGCCCTTTGCCGCTTCTGCACCATCTTCATAGATTACCGCATCGTAATTTGCCACGCGAAGATTCATCGCAATCATTTTCGCGATTGCTGTCTCATCTTCTACGATTAAGATTCTTGTCTTCTGCATATCTGTTCCCCTTACTTATCCACAAAATAGGAATTTCGATTCCCAGATATTCTTATCTTAACACATCTAATCTCAGATTTCTCATCCAAATGATAGGATTTACAAATCATTTACAAAAAAACTGCCTGCTCACACATATATGTGAACAGACAGTCTGTTTATGCATCAATACAAAACTATATCAATACTGATTATGCATTTACAACCTGACCGAACTCAGCCTTCAGAGAAGCACCACCGATCAGACCACCATCGATGTTTGGCTTTGCAAGAAGCTCCTTCGCATTGCCGGCGTTCATAGAACCGCCGTACTGAATACGAACTGCTTCGGCTGTATCTGTATCATAAATCTCAGCGATGAGTTCACGGATACCCTTACATACTTCCTCAGCCTGATCAGATGTAGCTGTCTTACCTGTACCGATTGCCCAGATTGGCTCGTAAGCGATTACAAGGTTCTTTACATCATCTGCTGCAACACCTGCAAGATCAGACTTAATCTGAAGTCTGATCCAATCCATTGTTACACCCATCTCTCTCTGCTCAAGTGTCTCACCACAGCAAAGGATTGGTGTAAGTCCGGAAGCGATTGCCTTCTTCACCTTCTTGTTCAGGAATGCATCATCTTCCTTGAAGTACTCACGACGCTCTGAATGTCCGATGATTACATACTTCACGCCTGCATCTACAAGCATTGGTGCACTGATCTCACCTGTGTAAGCACCCTTGTCCTCAATGTAGAAGTTCTCAGCACCGACCTGTACGTTTGTGCCCTTAACAGCCTCAACAACAGGAACGATGTCGATAGCTGGTACACAGTAAACTACGTCTACATCATCATTTACTACTAATGGCTTTAACTCCTCAACAAGCTTTACAGCCTCTGATGGAGTCATGTTCATCTTCCAGTTACCTGCGATAATTCTCTTTCTTGCCATTTCTTTTATCTCCTTAAATAAAATTATTTATCATTAGCTGCTGCTACACCTGGCAATTCCTTACCTTCGAGGAACTCAAGAGAAGCTCCACCACCTGTTGAGATGTGGCTCATCTTGTCGCCATAGCCAAGCTGGTTAACTGCCGCTGCGGAATCACCACCACCGATGATGGTTGTAGCATCTGTCTCAGCAAGTGCTGCTGCAACTGCCTTTGTACCTGTTGCAAGAACCGGGTTCTCGAATACACCCATAGGTCCGTTCCATACAACTGTCTTAGCTGTCTTAACAGCCTCAGAGTAAAGTTCGATTGTCTTAGGTCCGATATCGCAACCTTCCTTAGATGCATCCATCTTGTCTGCATCACAGATTGTTGTAGCGATTGTAGGATCGTCGATTGGGTTCGGGAAATCATCGATCATAACAGAGTCTACCGGGAGCAGAAGCTTCTTGCCAAGCTTCTCAGCCTTCTCCATCATTTCCTTACAGTAGTCAAGTTTTGTCTCGTCAACGAGTGACTTACCGATCTCATATCCCTTAGCCTTTAAGAATGTGTAAGCCATACCACCACCGATGATGAGTGTATCGCACTTCTCAAGAAGATTTGAAATAACATTCAGCTTATCAGCAACCTTTGCACCACCAAGGATAGCAACAAAAGGTCTTACCGGATTCTCAACTGCGTTTCCAAGGAAATCGATTTCCTTCTGCATCAGATATCCAACAACAGCTGTATCAACAAGTGCAGCGACACCAACGTTTGAGCAGTGTGCTCTGTGAGCTGTACCAAATGCATCGTTTACGAATACATCACAGATGCTTGCAAGATCCTTAGAGAAAGCCTCTCCATTCTTTGTCTCTTCTGCTCTGAAACGTGTATTCTCAAGAAGGATAACCTCGCCGTCCTTCATAGCGTCTACAGTTGCGCGAACTGTATCATCAACAACCTCTAAGCTTGGTACAAACTTTACTTCCTGACCAAGAAGTTCAGAAAGTCTCTTTGCAACCGGTGCAAGAGTCTTTGTCTGCTTGTCTTCCTCTGTCTTAACCTTTCCAAGGTGTGAACAAAGGATAACCTTACCGCCATCAGCAATCAGCTTCTTGATTGTTGGAAGAGCTGCAACCAGACGATTCTCGTCTGTAATCTCACCATTCTTCAAAGGTACGTTAAAATCACATCTGCAAAGAACACGAAGTCCCTTTACGTTGATATCATCAACGGATTTCTTATTTAATGACATTATTAAATCCTCCTGAATTTTGAAATGATAAAAATAAGGGTCCGGTCCAATTAAGACCGGACCCTTGTAGGTCTTCTCTAAAAGAGTCTGACTAAATTAAGCCAACTCAGCGAAGTACTTGATTGTTCTAACCATCTGGCTTGTGTATGAGTTCTCGTTATCATACCAAGAAACAACCTGAACCTCGTACAGATCATCAGCGATCTGAGCTACCATTGTCTGTGTAGCATCGAAGAGTGAACCATATCTCATACCAACGATATCTGAAGATACGATCTGCTCCTCATTGTAACCATAAGACTCAGAAGCTGCAGCCTTCATAGCAGCGTTGATGCCTTCCTTAGTTACGTCCTTACCCTTAACAACTGCTGTAAGGATTGTTGTAGAACCTGTAGGTACAGGAACTCTCTGTGCAGAACCGATGAGCTTTCCGTTAAGCTCTGGGATAACAAGACCGATAGCCTTAGCTGCACCTGTTGAGTTAGGAACGATATTAACTGCTGCTGCACGAGCACGTCTGAAGTCGCCCTTTCTGTGTGGTCCATCAAGTACCATCTGATCACCTGTGTAAGCGTGGATTGTTGACATAATACCTGACTGGATTGGAGCGTAATCGTTAAGTGCCTTAGCCATAGGTGCAAGACAGTTTGTTGTACAAGAAGCTGCAGAGATGATCTTGTCATCTGCTGTAAGTGTGTTCTCGTTTACGCTATATACGATTGTAGGAAGATCATTACCAGCTGGAGCTGAAATAACTACCTTCTTAGCACCTGCATCGATATGAGCCTGTGACTTAGCCTTTGATACATAGAAACCTGTACACTCAAGTACAACGTCTACATCAAGCTCTCCCCATGGAAGATTCTTAGCATCTGCCTCAGCATAGATCTTAAGTGTCTTACCACATACTGTGATTGTACCTGCTTCATCATCAGCAGAAACCTGATCTGCATACTGATACTTACCCTGTGATGAATCGTACTTCAAAAGGTGAGCAAGCATAGAAGGCTTTGTCAAGTCGTTGATTGCAACTACTTCATAACCTTCTGCGTCAAACATCTGTCTGAATGCAAGACGTCCGATACGTCCAAAACCATTAATTGCTACTTTTACTGCCATTTTTTAATCCTCCTAAGTTTTAATTATTAAGATTTAAATACTGCATGGCTGCAGTAATTCATCTAAAAACTTACATCGAATATCATAACTTCTTTTATAGTAAAATTCAAGACTATTTTTTGTAATTTTTTTCAAAAAGTGCGTGATTTTCCAATTTTATTGGATTTTATAAGATTATACGTTATAATTAGCAATCATAGCTTTCGTGGAATCATAGTATTTTATGCATTAAATTTTACAGGAGGATTAAAACCATGCTATTTCCCGATTATCATTTTCATACAGATTTTTCCAGTGACTGTGACGAGCCAATGCAGGCAGTTATTGCATCTGCGAAAAAAAAAGGCCTGTCCTCTCTCTGTGTAACCGATCATTATGATATGGATTTTCCGGTTCGTCAAGAAGAACCGGACATGGATTTTGATTTAAATCTGGCTTCCTACTATCATACTTACCACGCCCTTTCTGAGAAACTTGTCCCGGAATTTGATCTTCGTGTGGGTGTTGAGCTTGGCGTGATGCCTTCTACAACAAAAAAATTAAATACATTTGTGCAGACACACCCGGAACTTGATTTTATTATATGCAGCCTGCATGTGGTTGATGGTATGGATCCATACTACCCGGAGTATTTTGAAGGGAAGGATGACCGGACTGCCTACCGGCATTATTTTGAGACACTGCTTACTTGTGTGAAAGAATTCGATAACTTCAATGTATGTGGTCACCTCGATTATATCGTGCGCTACGGAAAAACGAAGGCAGATCTGTTTGACATCCGGGATTACTCAGATATCTTTGAAGAGTTATTCCAGATTCTCGTCTCACGCGGACAGGGAATCGAGATCAATACCGGAAGCCTATACCGCGGTCTCTCCTTCCCGCATCCTCATACAGATATCCTGAAAATGTACAGGGACGCCGGAGGAGAAATCATCACCATCGGAAGCGATGCACATCATGCGGAGCATATCGGCTACGGCTTTGATGTCGCAAGAGATCTGTTGCACTCTCACGGTTTCCGTTACTATACGACATTTAAAAAACGTAAACCGGAATTCCATAAGATTCCTTAATCTGCCGCGTGCACACGTGACCGGTAATCCTCATAAAAAGGTGACTGTTCCCGCAGTCCACCGACGAGTTCCCGGATGCAGGCAATTACATAGTCTGCATCCTTTTTTGTTGTCTCTTCCCCGATTGTCAGCCGTATCGTACCACGCGCCAGCTCATCGGAAAGCCCGATTGCTTTTAATACATGGGATGGTTCTTTCGATGCAGATGTGCATGCCGATCCACCGGAGGCACAGATGCCAAGTGTATCCAGCATAACCAAGAGTGCCCCACCATCTACAAACTGAAAGGACACATTGATGTTGTTTGGGAGCCTTTGTTCCGGATGCCCATTCAACCGGCTGTATGGAATGGATGTAAGCAGCTCGTCAATCATATAATCACGGATCTGCATTTCATACCGCATCCGCTGTTCCATTGCCGCATCTGCAATGTATGCTGCGGTTGCAAGCCCGACGATACCCGGTACATTTTCCGTTCCGGCCCGGAGTCCCCTTTCCTGTGCACCGCCGTGGATCAGACTTTGCATTTTCACCCCTTCCCGCACATATAAAAATCCCGTTCCCTTCGGGCCTCGGAATTTATGTCCACTCGCAGTAAGCAGATCTACCTGCAGACATGCGACATCGATTGGAATCTGTCCATACGCCTGCACTGCATCTGTATGAAATAATATATCATGCCGTCTGGCGATTGCTCCGATCTCGCCAATCGGCTGTATTGTCCCGACCTCATTGTTCGCAAACATCACCGATATTAAAATCGTATCCTTCCGGATTGCCTGCTCTGCCTGTTCCGGGTTCACGCGTCCATACGCATCTACATCCAGATATGTGACATCAAACCCATGCTTTTCGAGGTATTCACACGTATGCAGGATTCCGTGATGCTCCAGCTTCGTTGTGATGATGTGTCTGCCCTTTTTTCCGTATGTGTCTGCAATCTCCTTCAACGCCCAGTTATCGCCCTCCGAACCACCTGCTGTGAAATAAATCTCACTTTTTTTCGCATGCAGGGTGTCCGCAATCATCTGGCGGCAGTTTTCTATGTCTCTTCGATTTTCTTTTGCAATACTGTAAATGCCGGAAGGGTTCGCAAATTTATCGTGAAAGTACGGCTGCATGGCACGAATCACTTCCGGATGGGTGCTCGTCGTCGCTGCGTGATCCATATAAATTGTCATATTTCATCGCCCAATCCAATATAATAAACCAAGACTCTGGCAGGAATTGATCATCATGTCAAAACAAACCATCATCAAAGGAACCCTGGTATTAACCATAACCGGTATCCTGACCAAATGTCTCGGCTTTTATAATAGAATATTCCTGACAAGGCTGATTGGTGTTAAGGAGCTCGGAACTTATCAGCTTATATTTCCACTTTACATATTAGGCATTTCTTTTTGCTGTCAGGGAATCGCTACAACCATCACCAAACATGTATCTTATCTGCTTGGCAAGAAAAAAGATTTCGATTCCCGTCGTGTACTTTGGCTCGGTGGACTTTTGAGCTTTACACTGAGTCTGCTCGTATCTGTCAGCTTTTTCTATGGCTGCGATTTTATCGCCATCCATATTCTGAAAAATACCGACTGCCGTATCCTGTTGCAGCTTCTGTCACCGGCCGTTCCTTTTGTCGCAATCAAAGCCTGTATCAACGCATTTTTTATCGGACATGAAAAGCCGGTTTTCTCAGGAAGCTGTCAGTTGATCGAGCAGATTATCCGGATCGGTTCGGTCTATCTTCTTGCAATTTCTTACATGCAGGAGCATGTCGATGCAAAAACCGCAGTTCTCGGTGTTGTGATCGGCGAGATGGGGGCGACACTTTATGCAGTCATCTGTTACATGCTCTTCCACAAAAATCAGAGTCAAAACAGCAGACTACAAAGCAAAAATTCCCATCCATCAACCGGGAAGAAATCGTCCCTTATAATCCCAATGCTGAAAGACATTATTCCGATTACTTCCAACAATCTGATTTTTACGCTATTTTCCAGTTTTGAAGCAATCATACTTCCGACATTTCTTTTTCAGTATTACAACAACGCCGATACAAGTATGGAAATGTATGGCATCATCACAGGTATTGTCATTCCGTTTTTATTGTTTCCGGCGACGATCACAAACTCACTTTCCACGATGCTGCTTCCATCCATTTCTTACGCGTGTGCGAAACGCGATACGGAAGCAATAAAAAAAGCACTTGTATCAAGTGCTCTTTTCTGCATCATGCTTGGCAGCTTCGCCTGCATCCTGTATATACTCTTCGGAAAACCAATCTGTACATTCGCCTTTGAAAGTGCCAAAGCAGGAACGCTGCTACAGCTGATGGGATTTTTATGTCCGTTTATTTATCTATCCACAACGCTTTCCAGCGTTATGAATGGGATCGGTTATGCCACGCAGAACTTAATCTACAATATTCTCGGCATCAGCGTGCGAATCTTATGTATCATCTTCTTTGTGCCACATTTCGGCATCCATGCATACATATGCGGTATGTTCTGCGGCTACCTGCTTCATAACATACTCACGATCACGAAGCTAGCATCCCTTAACCCGTAACCTTTTTCGTCCAATCGTAAGGCGTGCTCTGGTATACGTAATAATTGAGCCAGTTTGCATAAAGTGTATTCGCATGACATCTCCAAGACTTGATCGGTTTCTGCTCCGGATCATTATCCGGATAATAATTAACCGGAATATTCGGATTTAAGCCACGTTTGATGTCGCGTTTATATTCCTGATCGAGTGTAAATGTATCGTACTCCGGATGTCCGGTTACAAAGATATTCTTGCCATCTTCTCCTATAATCAGATATGGTCCGGTAATATCAGACTCAGCAACGATCTCCAGAAGTGGATTGTCGACGATTGCCTGTTTATCCACACCGGTATAACGGGACTGCGGAACTAAGAACGAATCATCAAATCCACGTACCAGTGGTGTCCGTTTATGGAACGTATAATGCTTATACACACCGGAAAACTTCTCTGGAAGCTGGTATTTTTTCACACCATAACGATAGTAAAGTCCCGCCTGTGCACCCCAGCAGATATGCAGTGTGGACGTAACATTCGTAACTGACCAGTCCATGATGGCAGTCAGTTCATCCCAGTACTCCACTTCCTCAAACTCCATATTCTCCACCGGTGCTCCGGTAATGATCAGACCATCCCATTTCCTGTTCTTTACATGTTCAAAGTCACTGTAGAAACGCTCCAGATGTGATTCGGATACATGCTTTGATTCATAGGACATCGTGCGGATAAAGGAGATATTTACCTGCAGTGGTGTGTTTGACAGGCTGCGCAGAAGCTGCAACTCCGTATCTTCCTTTAACGGCATCAGATTTAAAATCAAAATGTCAAGTGGACGTATATCCTGTGTCATAGCACGGTGTTCGTCCATCACAAATATATTTTCCTGTTCCAGTACTTTCTTCACTGGCAGATCGTTGTCTATTCTAATCGGCATCTCTAAAACCTCTTTTCTTCTCTAAAGCTAAAGCATACCACGAATTTTTTATAACTGCAAGAAATCATCCTCGGAAATAATCGGAATTCCCAATGATTTCGCCTTTTTATTCTTCGATGAGGAAGATAATACATCGTTATTAATCAAATATGCGGTTTTCGAAGAGACACTGCCTGCTACTTTTCCACCGCGGTCTTCGATCACTTTTTTAAGTTCATCCCGGTTTGCAAAATGATTGAGTGAACCGGTAATGACAAATGTCTTTCCCTCGAGATCCTGCGGTGCAGTATTCTCCTCGACGACAAGTGTCACTTCCTTTAAAATCTCATGCAGTACCCGGATATTGTTCGGATCTGCAAAATAAGCCACAATCCCCTCCGCGATCACATCGCCGATTTTCTCAATCTCGGCAAACTGCGCTGCATCCGCATGAATGATTGCTTCTACGTCATCTTTGAAATATTTGCAGATAGATTTCGCCATAGCAGTACCGACGTTCAGGATGCCAAGTCCATACAGGACACGTGCAAGCTGTGTCGTACGACTTGCCGCAATGCTCTCCATCATATTGTCATAAGACTTCTGCCCGAAGCCTTCTAATTTCACAATCTCTGCCTCATAGCGGTCGATCCGGTAAATATCATACAGCTCCTCTATAAATCCACAGTCTAAGAACTTCTGTAGTGTCGCCTCGGATAGGCCGTCAATGTTCATTGCATTTCTTGATACAAAATGCGTGAACAGCTTGATTGCTTTTGCCGGGCATGCCGGATTTGGACAGACAAGTGTCTGCGCCTGATTTTCCTCTCGTATCTCTGTCTTACCGCCACACGCCGGACAAGTGTCCGGGATTTCAAGTGTGCCGGATTTGGTCAGATTCTCACTGATCTGTGGGATGATCATATTCGCCTTGTAAACCTTGATCGTATCACCGATTCCAAGCTGTAACTGCTTCACAATGCTGACATTGTGTACACTGGCACGGCTCACAGATGTCCCCTCCAGTGATACGGCATCAAAGACTGCAACCGGATTGATCAGTCCGGTACGGGATGGACTCCACTCGATATGCCGAAGCGTTGTCTCCGCTTCCTCATCTGCCCATTTAAACGCAATCGAATCCCGCGGGAACTTCGCTGTCCGTCCAAGACTTTTGCCGTATTCGACATCATCGAAAGAAAGCACCAGTCCATCGGACGGGAAATCATTGGTCTCGATCTTCTCTGCAAAATATGTGACCTTCTCCTGCATCGTTGCCGCTGTGACATCGACATGCTCCACAACCTCAAATCCAAGAGACGTCAGGAAATCAAACTTTGAATTCATCGTTGCGTCAATCTCCGCAACTCCGGTATCAAGCATGTTAAACGCAAAGAAATGAACATTCCGCTCGGCTGTGATCTGATTATTGAGCTGGCGTACACTGCCGGAGCATAAGTTTCTTGGATTCTTGTATTTGCTGTCAATGTCCGGAATTGTCGCGTTGATACGTTCAAAATCCGTATAGGTAATAACTGCTTCCCCACGGATCGTAAGTGGATTTTTATACGCGATATGATTCGGCAGATTTGCAAATACTTTCGCATTGTTCGTGATGACCTCACCGATTTCACCATTTCCACGTGTAACCGCTTTTACTAACACACCATTCTCATAGGTAAGTACGACCGTCAGTCCATCCATCTTCCACGACATAACACCGGTTTTATCTCCGAGCCATGCAGCCAGATCCTCGACGCTCTTCGTTTTGTCCAATGATAGCATCGGTGCCGGATGCCGTTCCTTTGGCAACTCACTGATCACCGCATACCCGACATGCTGTGTCGGACTCTTCGATAAGATCAGTCCGGTCTCCTGCTCTAATGCCACCAATTCATCATATAACGCATCATATTCCAGGTTGGACATAATCTCTGTATCCTGCTGATAATATGCTTTGGAAGCCCGATTTAACAGCTCCACCAATTCTTTCATACGCTCTGTTTTTGCATCCATCGTTTTTCTCCTTCTCCTGTTACGATTTCTTCTGCACCAGTCTCCGAAGCTCCTGTTCTTCGTCCCGCGTCAGTGTGCGGAACTCGCCCGGTCTTAAATTTCCAAGCCGTACATTCATGATCCGCACACGCTTTAAATGTACGACACGTACATGTAATGCATCGCACATCCGCCGTATCTGCCGGTTCAATCCCTGTGTCAATATAATTGAAAAGTTTCTCGTTCCAGTCTTTTTGACTTTACATGGCTTCGTCACTGTATCCAAGATCTCAACACCTTCCGACATCTTCTTAATAAAATCTTCGGTAATATCAGTATTGACACGCACATGATATTCCTTTTCATGATTATTTCTGGATCGCTGGATCTCATTTGCCAGATCTCCGTCGTTCGTAAGCAGTAAAAGCCCGGTTGAATCCTTATCGAGTCGTCCTACATAGTTTACCCGTTCTGGGAACTCCACATACCGGAAGATGCTGTCCTTGTCTGCTTCTTTCGACGTGCAAACCTGTCCAATCGGTTTATTATACGCATAAATCACCTTTTTTTTGCGCAGCCGTACTGGATTTCCATTGCACGTAACAACTGAAGTCTCACCAACCCGTGTTCCAATATCTGCAACCGTTCCATCCACCATTACCTTCCCGGCTTCAATCAGCCGGTCAGCTTCTCTTCGGGAGCAAATTCCGGCTTCACTTAGGTATTTATTTAATCGAATTTCGTTAGACATAGTTTTCCTCTTAATTTAATTAATTTTTTTGTTGCTTTTTTGTATTTGCAGTTGTATAATCGCTTTATAAATTTTAGAAAAAGTGTAAAGGAGGCATATTATGGATAATATTGATAAAAAAATTCTTCACTTATTACAGGAAAACGCCAGATATCCACTGAAGCATCTGGCAAGTAAAGTATTTCTTTCCTCTCCTGCTGTCTCTGCCCGTATTGAACGATTAGAGAAAAGCGGAATCATTTCCGGCTATCACGCGAGTGTTGCCCCAGTGTCTCTCGGCTATCATATTACAGCCTTTATAAACATGGCACTCGATCCAAAACGAAAACCGGAATTCTATCCATTTATACAGGCTTGTCCGAATGTACTGGAATGTAATTGCGTTACCGGCGCATATTCCATGTTGATCAAGGTATGCTTTCCAAGCACTCTGGAACTGGATACCTTCATCGGCCAGCTCCAAAAATATGGAAACACGGAAACCCAGATCGTATTCTCGACGCCTGTTCCACCACGTGGCATTGATGTGCGCGCAGCAGATGAAGATGACGAAGACGATGGCTCCGATGATTTCTTATAGGATGAAAGGATATAATAATAGGGCTGTTGACGAGCAACAGCCCTTATTTTTATTGTCCGGAACTAATTGTATTGTAAAACTCTGCAAATGCAGAATCATTTGCAATGCAGCTATTGACATTATCCTGAACTGCTCTGTACAGATTCTGAATATCATTTGATTGACTCTGTGTCTCAATATAATTCGTAACTTCCTGCGAAAGTGCTGAATTATCAATCTTATATCCATCTGCTGTATTTAATACATAAAAACGATTGATATTAAGTGGAACACTTGTAATATTGGCAAGACTTAAATTGCTTGTCACATACACCAGTGTTGCATCTTCTGTATATCCCGGCATTGTATAACAGTTAACATTTGAATATGCCTTGATCACAGCTGACCGCTGCTGATAAACCGTCATATCATCAAACTGACTCGGATCAGTCACTACGCTTTTCAGTTTGTTCTGATCACATACTGCTAACGCTGCATAATATTCGATAATCAAAGAATTGATATCAAGATTAGCATTTGTCTCATAAGAAAAACCTGCCGGTTCTTCCTGCGTTGCATCTGTCTGCGTTGCTTTATCCTTGTTAAACATTTTCAAATCTAAATCTGAAAAGAAATAGAAATAAAAAACAACTGCAAGCAGAACAAAAATCATCCAGCCTAAAAAAAGTAATAAGCCCGAAACGCCTTTCTTTTCTTTTGAACCCTTCTTACTCATAGCTCCTCCTTCGAACAACTATATAAAAATGCACCAGAGAGGAATCGAACCTCCGCACATGGCTCCGGAGGCCATTGCTCTATCCACTGAGCTACTGGTGCGCGATTTCTAGTATATCCGATTTGATCTGATTTTTCAAGGCTTCAATGCTATCAAATTTAATTTCTTTTCGAATTTGTCGTAAAAATTCAATTTTCAAGTAGGTTCCGTATAGATTTCCATCATAATCTAGGACATGTGTCTCGACTTTAATCTTATGATCATCATCGACCGTTGGATTATCTCCGACATTCGTAATCCCATGATAACGTTTATTGGCAATCATAAGCCCTGTCTCATATACACCGTTCGGAACTAAAAGTTTTTCCTCCGTCGGGATCAGGTTTGCAGTTGGAAATCCAATCGTTGCTCCGAGCTGCTTTCCATATTGAACAATCCCAGAAATACTGTATGGGCGTCCCATATATTCACGAACCGTATCCATCTGCCCCTGCTCAATCAGTTCCCGGATATGCGAAGAACTGATCACGGTTCCTTTTTCACGTAGCTTCTCAAACGCGAGTACTTCATATCCATACAGGGTTCCATATTCCTGTAACAAAGCTACGTCTCCCTGCCTGTTCCTGCCAAACCGAAAATCATTTCCAACTACTACATATTCCGGTTGCAATCGCTCCACTAACACATCTTTGATAAATGCTTCCGGTCTCATCGATGCAAATTTATTCGTAAACTCACATGTAACATTCCAGTCAATACCGAATTCCTCCAACAGGCGGTCCCGCTCCGGAATCGTATAAATCCGCTTCGTTCCCGGCATATCAATCGAGAAAACGACCGACTGCTTTCCTGTCTCATGAGACAGCTGTAACACTTTGTTGATGAGGAGCATATGTCCCTTATGCAAGCCCTCAAACTTTCCAAGTGCTACAACGGTATCTGCTATATTCACGTCATTGTATGCTAGTTTCTTCACGTTGGTTTCCTCATAAAAACATTTTAAATGGTTTGTATACCTGTTCTTCCTCTTTGTAATCATACAGGGCAGTAAATTCGCCTGCATAATACACTCGGATCCGCAAATCCCGTTTTTCGCCTAAATTTTTGAAAAACCGAGGGGATAATTTATTTCCATTTTTCAGAAAATTTTCTGCCTGTTCGGTAATTTCATATGCCGGATATTGCTGTAAAAGCGCATCTACCGGCAGGATTGCTTCCTGCAAGCATCCATTTATCTGACATTCTTCTATCTCCTGTAACGTCAGTGCATCTGTCACGGAAAATCCATGCACTTCTTTTCTAAGCAAGCCGGACAACACAGCGAAGCAGGAAAGTTTTCTCCCGATATCCCGGCACAACGACCGGATATATGTTCCCTTGGAGCAATATACATCAAAGCTGTAAGTATCAGCGGACTCTCTTGTAATATCACAAATTCTATAGATTTCTACCTGTCTTGCTTCCCGCTTGATTTCAATCCCGGCTCTGGCGTATTCGTATAATTTTTTTCCATCTTTTTTGATTGCCGAATACATCGGTGGTATCTGATTATATTTGCCAACAAAAGACATAATTGCAGCTTCTATCTCCATCTGTGTCAGCTGTGCCATCACTGCCGTATTGCTCTCCGCAGTTTTCTCACCTGTCACATCCTCCGTATCTGTCTCGTAGCCAAGTTTCATTGTCGCACGGTAACATTTATCTCCTTCTGTCAGAAGATCTACCAGCTTCGTTGCTTTCCCCAGACAGACCAACAGGACACCTTCTGCCATTGGATCCAGTGTCCCGGTATGTCCGATTTTTTTCTGTTTTAAGATTCCACGAAGCTTTGCCACTACATCAAACGAGGTAAAATCCTGTTCTTTATATACATTCAAAATCCCGTCTATCAAAGCTGTTCCTCTATCCTCTTTATAATATCTGCAACCACTGTGTCAAAATCGCCGGTTACTTCAAATCCGGCTGCACGGATATGTCCGCCACCACCATAGGCAACTGCGATTCTGCTCACATCGACCTTACGGATCGATCGCAGGCTGACCTTCATTGCGTTGTCAAGCTGATATACAAATATCGCCACCTCTACGCCATCGATCACACGAATGCGGTCAACAATCCCGTCTGTCTCTTCCTTTCCGCAGCCAAAGGTCTCAAACATTTCCTTTGTCACAAAGGTGTATACAACCTGTCCGGACAATGCCAGCTTTGCATTGACCATTGCCTGTCCCATCAACAGATTCTGCTTATAGCTGACTCTGTAAAAGGTGTCATCAATAATCTTCTGTGCGTCCACACCATGTGCAAGCAATTCACCGGCTGCCTGCATCGTATCCTTTGTACATGCTGCATATTTAAATACACCGGTATCATGCACGATTCCTAGATACAGGCACTCTGCACATGCAAGCGAGATCTTATCCGGTTCGATATGACGAAACAACACTTCACTTGCAGAAGAAGCATCTGCATCACAATAGTAATAATCTCCAAAACCCCGGTTACTTCTATGATGATCCAGGCAGGCACTTTTCTTTGCCATGCCAAAAAGCTCATAGAAGCTTCCATGCCGGTCACGATCACCACAATCCAGAGAGATTGCAAGATCTAACTCACGGGACTCCGGGGCATGACAGATTGCATCCGCTCCCTTTAAGAATGAAAACTTATCTGGAATCTTCTCAAGGTAAACAGTTACCTCTGCGTCATAATTATCCCGGATATAATTATACAGCCCCAGGCATGAACCAACACAATCGCCATCCGGGCGGATATGCCCGAATATTCCGATTGTCTTTGCATCTTCAATTAGATTTAATAACTCACACTTCTTCATTCTGCTTACTCTGATCCTCTTTGATTACCTCATCGATACGTTTGGACATATAATTTCCGTACTCAATCGATGTATCCAACACAAACGTAAGCTCCGGTGTATTTCGAAGATTGATTGTACGCGCCAGCTCGCGGCGAATAAATCCACTCGCCTGCTCCAGACCCTTTAACGTTTCTGCACCAGACTCTGCATCTCCTAATACACTGATATATGCCTTACAATATTTCAGATCCTGTGTCACCATGACATCTGTTACCGATGTCATGGGATTGATACGTGGATCCTTTAACTCCATCCGGATAATCCTGGAAAGCTCTTTTTGAACTTCCCCGTTAATCCGCTGTGATTTATGACTTGTTTTTCTCATTTCTATCTTGGTACCTCAACCATAATATATGCCTCAATAATATCGCCTTCCTTGATATCATTGAATCCATCCATAACAAGACCACATTCAAATCCTGTCTTAACTTCCTTTACATCATCCTTGAAACGCTTCAAAGATGCAAGCTCGCCCTCGAAGATCTGCTCACCTTCCCGGCTGATCCGAACCTTGCAACCTCTCTGTATTGTACCATCTAAAACATACGAACCTGCGATTGTACCAACACCGGAGGCCTTGTAAGTCTGACGAACCTCTGCATGTCCGATAACCTTCTCCTCGAAAATCGGATCGAGCATACCCTTCATCGCACTCTCAATATCCTCGATTGCATTATAGATAACACGATACAGACGGATATCAACCTTTTCACGCTCTGCAACCTCTTTTGCCTGGTTGTCGGGACGGATGTTAAATCCAATGATAATCGCATTACTTGCAGAAGCAAGAATCACGTCACTCTCATTGATGGCACCAACACCAGAGTGGATACATTTGACAGCCACTTCCTCATTGGAAAGCTTGAGCAGACTCTGCTTGACTGCCTCTACAGAACCCTGTACATCTGCCTTAATGATGAGGTTCAGATCCTTTACATTGCCTTCCTGAATCCGGTTGTAAAGATCGTCCAGAGACATGCGCTGTTTTGTATCAGCGATCAGCTTCTCCTTACCCCGATTGATAAATGCCTCAGAAATCGTACGTGCTTCCTTCTCGTTTTCTGTAGCAATCACAATTTCACCGGAATTCGGAACACCATTTAAGCCAAGTACCTCAACCGGCATAGAAGGTGTTGCTTCCTTCACCTTGCGCCCCTTGTCGTCAAACATTGCACGAACCTTTCCATGTACATCACCGATTGCAAGGCAGTCTCCTACATGCAGAGTACCTTTCTGAACCAATACAGTTGCCACGGAACCGCGTCCCTTGTCAAGCTGTGCCTCAATTACAATACCACGTGCCTTCCGATTCTTATTTGCCTTAAGCTCCAGAATCTCTGCGGTCAGAATGATCATTTCCAGAAGATTGTCAATACCTTCTTTTGTATGTGCAGATACCGGACAGAATACTGTTGAACCACCCCAGTCCTCTGGTACCAGTTCATATTCCATCAGCTCCTGCTTTACACGGTCGATATTGGCACTTTCCTTATCAATCTTATTGATTGCAACGATGATCTCGATACCAGCTGCTTTCGCATGGTTGATAGCCTCTACCGTCTGTGGCATAACACCATCATCGGCTGCTACGACCAGAATTGCGATATCTGTGGACTGTGCACCACGCATACGCATGGCTGTAAACGCCTCATGTCCCGGGGTATCCAGGAATGTAATCTTCTGTCCATTGATTGATACTACAGATGCACCAATATGCTGTGTAATACCACCAGCCTCACCAGCTGTCACATCTGAATTACGGATTGCATCAAGCAGGGACGTCTTACCATGATCAACGTGTCCCATAACGCAGACAACCGGTGGTCTGGAAGTCATATCTGCTTCGTCTTCTTCCTCTTCGCGGAGAAGTTCTTCGATCACATCAACTTTTTCCTCTTCCTCTGCGATAAAGTTATATTCCAGTGCAATCTCTGCAGCCTCATCAAATGGTAGATCAGAGTTTACATTGTACATCTTACCAGCCATAAACATCTTCTTGATCAACTGTGCAACTGGCACCTTGATCTTGCTTGCAAGCTCACCTACAGTCAGAACTTCAGGCAGTTTGATCGTCTTGATCACTGGTTCTACCGGCTCCTGCTTCTTCGGTGCAGGCTGATGATTCTTATTGTTGTTATTATTCCGGTTGTTATTGTTATTAAAACGATTGTTATTATTGTTGTTATTTCTTGTGTTCCGGTTGTTGCTTACCGCATTTCGGAAATTCGTACCACGGCTCTCCTGCTTGGCACCATTCTGATTATTACCATTTGCAGGCTTGTTTGCATTATTTTTCCCCTGATTATTCTGGTTATTATTCTGCTTATTGTTTCCGTTATTATTTCTGCCCTGATTATTTCCGTTATTGTTTTTACCCTGATTGTTGTTGCGGTTCTGGTTGTTATTATTGTTCTTTTTATTCGGGTTGTTCTGATTTCCGGAATTAGCATTGTTGTTCGATTGCACCTTCTTGTTCTCCTGCTTTGGAGTTTCTGCTTTCTTTGGTGCATCCGTCTTTGCTTCTTCCTTCTTTGGTTCTGTCTTCTTCAGTTCTTCTTTCTTTGCCTCAGCCGGCTTCTTTCCGTCCAAAGACTCACGCACAAATTTCATCATTGCTTCATCAATGCTGCTCTGTGCTTTTAACCCTTCTTTTTTGCTGCTCAATATATCTATAATATGACTGCTTTTTACTTCTTTTCCAAGTTCTGCTGTCAACTGTTTTGCAAACTCGTGTACTCTCATGGGTTACACCTCCAATCTTATACTAATCCAACTTGTCAGAAATCTGTTTTGCCAGACCTGCATCTGTCACTGCAAGTACTGTCCGTTCCTGTTTCCCAATCTGTCTGCCCAGCGTTGTACTGTCAAACGCAATCGTATATGGAATCTCGTAATACTTACATTTATCCATGAATTTCTTCTGCGTGTTGTTCGATGCATTCTCCGCTATGATCACAAAATATGCAACGCCTTCCTGAATTGCCTTCTCGGTCAGGAATCCACCACTCTGTACTTTTCCTGCCTTTGCCGCAATCGAAAGCATAGACAATGCACGATTCTGATTTTGTGCCAACTATATCATCTCCTCTGCGATGGTCTGGTAGATTTCCTCCGGAATCTCTGTCTTTAATGAGCGATCCAATGCCTTTGATTTTTTTGCTTTCTCCAGGCACGCCTGATTCAGGCAAATGTATGCGCCACGCCCATTTTTTCTTCCGGTCTTGTCCAGACATATGTCATCTTCCGGAGTCTTAATGACTCTGACAAGCTCTGTCTTTGGTTTCATCTCCCGACAGCCTACACACTGTCGAAGTGGTATCTGCTTTGCCAAGTTATCTACTCCTCATCTTCATAGCCATCGGCATACTCTTCGTCATAATCATCTATAATCATACCCAGATCACGTGCCTGTGACTCACTCTTGATATCAATCTTATAACCAGTCAGCTTTGCAGCCAGACTTGCGTTCTGTCCTTCCTTGCCAATTGCAAGCGACAACTGATCGTCTGGTACAACGACTCTTGCGCATTTCTTCTGTTTTCCGTCCTGCTCCTCTGTGTATGCCTGTACCCAGATTACATCAGATGGACTCAATGCATTCTTGATATAAACCTCCGGATCCTCATCCCATGCAATAACATCGATCTTCTCGCCCTTTAAATCATCGACGATCGTGTTAACTCTTGCGCCTGCCATACCGACACATGCACCAACTGGATCGACGTTTGGATCTAACGAACGTACTGCAAGCTTCGAACGGGAACCTGCATCTCTGGAGATACCCATAATCTCCACAACACCATTCTGGATCTCTTCAATCTCATTTTCAAACAAACGCTTTACAAGCTCTGGATGCGTACGGGATACATGGATATTGATACCTGTATTGTTCTTCTTATCCTTGCCGTCCTTACGCTTGTTTTCTTTCTTCTCTGGCTTCTTTACTTCAACCACATACAGCTTAATATGGTCGCCAACCTTATAATGCTCCGATTTCACCTGCTCATTTTCCTTGAGTCTTGTCTCAGTCTTCTCATCGAGACTGATATAGATTGTGTTGTCTACAAAACGCTGTACCACGCCATTGACAATGTCATGCTCCTTGCATGCAAAACGCTCGTAGATTGCATCCCGCTCACCCTCTTTGATGTTCTGGATGATAATGCTTCTTGCCTTCTGCGCTGCCATACGGCCAAAGTCCATAGACTCCAATGGATACTCTACAAAATCGCCAATCTCGTACTTGTCATCCATTGCTTTTGCCTGTGTCAGCGAAATCTGATTCTCATCATTCTCCACTTCCTCGACAACTTCCTTCTTGCGTACAACTGTGATTGCACCAGTCTCACGATCCATGTGCGCTTCCACAAGTACATTCTTTCCATAATCTTTCTCGCATGCTGCAACCAATGATTTCTCAATTGCCTCCATCACCAGTTCCTTGCTGACACTTTTTTCGCGCTCTAATTGATTTAAAGCATCAATAATCTCTGACATTTTTTTATCCTCCTCTTCTACTCAAATGCCAATCTTATCATAGAAATATCGTTTTTCAAAAATTCTTTTGGTTCTTCCGCCGAATCAAGTTGCAATGTGATTGTCGTATCGGTATATCCCATAAGAACCGCCTCAAATTCCTTACTGCCATCTACTGCACGGTAAAGCTTCACCTCGACCTTCTTACCAAGATTCCGCTTGAAATCCTTGTCCTTCTTAAGTGGTCTCGTAAGTCCCGGTGAGCTCACTTCCAAAATATACGGGTCTGTCATCCGGTCCGCAGCATCCAGTTTTTCTTCTAAGCTCCGGCTGATCAGAACACAATCATCAATGTTGATTCCGCCTTCCTTATCCGCATACACACGCAGATAATAATCAGAGCCTTCCTTTACGTACTCTACATCCACCAGTTCAAACCCATTCTCTTCGATGATTGGTGTCACAAGCTCGGTGCAATGCTGTTCAATTTCCTGTTTTTTCACGTCTGCCACCTTTCTGACTTTTTTGCCTTTTCAAAAACAAAGAGTGGGTTTTTATAACCCACTCTGCGTCATCTGTATTCAAGTCTTATATATTATAACATGTTTTAATTCTTTTGCAAGTACTTATTCGGTCTTTTTTACAAGTTTTACCTGCAGAGCCTGTATTGCACTGCCACCGACATAAGATCCATTTGTGCCCCACGCAGTCCACCCCTGTTCAGATACATAAACACGATAAGTAATATCATAGGTTTCAGCAATTTTCCCCGTCAAATTGATGCGGATTCCTAGCAATGGATTTGTTTTCTCTGTACTTCCTGCCAGCTCCCCATCCATACACCATTCACTCTGTCCCTGTGCCAGTTCTATGACATAACGGACATTTCCTTCTGGCACATCAGAACCAAGCTGTATACGCACAGCAGATAAAAACAGCCCCTGTCTTGGATAACCTGCTACAATGCCATCTGTTTTTGCCTCCTGCCAGCCAAATTCTGATGTATGCGCTGTATATACAATACCAGCATCCAGATCTGATGTAAGAATTCCCGTTTGTTTTTTCAAATAATCATATAAATTTTGAAGTTCCTGCTGTGCCACGGTCTCCCCGAGATATGCATATCGAAATAAAGCAAAACCATCATATCCCATACCGTAACTTTGTGCACATTGCTTTGCCAGATTATCTGTACGAAGCACCCAGTCCAGATCTGTGTCCGAATTTTCTCCAACACGGTAAAGTGCAAGCCCAATATAAAGTTTAATATGTATATTGGTTCGCAGTTGCAGCCACTCCTCACAACGGTTGGAAAACATCGGAACTTCTTCATCCCCAATCTTATAACGATCCGTCCAGTAAATCTGCGGCATGACATAATCAACATACCCATCCTGGGAAAGCCATGTGTCAATATCTGCCCCCTGACTACGTGCATAGTCCGGATTCCCAGCCGGGCTGATTCCAAACTCACAATCCGGATTTTTCTGTTTGATCATCTGATACACACGCTGTATCAACGTATTAACTGCCTGCATCTTATCTTCCTGCATTAAGTTATCCTGCATACCATCAACAAAAAAATAATCATCGAAATGAATGCCATCGACCGGATACAAATCCAGGATTTCTACTACCTGATCTATGACCAGTTGTTGTGCTTCCGGATTCTCCGGATCTAATGACAGACATGTACCATTCTGCCCCTCATATTCCAATATCATAGGTTGATATTTTTCATAAAATGACGTATTTTTAAAACTCGCAGTTGTCTCCTCCCCCATTGACAAACGGTAAGGATTGATCCATGCCTCAAAGCGAAGTCCCTCCTCATGCGCCACTGCTACCATAATCGAATACGGATCATAACCCGGGAAGGTCCGGTTTTCAGACAAATACTCGGAATATGGGAAATATTCGGATGGATAAAAAGCATCTCCCATCGCCCGTGCATGTACGATTACTGTATTCATACCATATTTTTTGACTTCCTCATACATAGCATGTACTTTCGCCCGGAATGCTGCTTCACTTTTTTCTGCCAGGTTTTCTTCTATATCGATATAGGAAATCCAGCATGCACGTTTTTCAATTTCATAATTAGATTGTTCAGGCAGACAGACAGCTGCCTGCCCGCTCCGCATTACACATATGGAAGGGAGCAGGCATACCACCACCAGAATTACTGTCAGATATCGTTTCATTCTCTGCATTTATCACGCATCCGCCATCTCTTATAATTACTTATATGCAGATTATTTCTTTTTATGTTCATGAAGTACAGCAAACAATAAAACTCCTCCCGCAGATGCAACCAACAATGTAACAACTATTCCAAGAGCCATGGAATCCCCGGTTCTCACTTCATCCGTTTCCGCCCATATCTCAGTTTCCGGAACCGGTCTTGACGTAGAGCTTGCTTTTGGTGATACAATTAATGTTGCTCTCGTTGTAATAACATTTTCTGTCGTTGTCTCTTCTGTGATTGCAGTACCCTCTGCAGTTGCTACTGCCTCTGTTGTTGCAGTTTCTGTCGTCGTACTTTCCGTCGTGACTGTTTCTGTCGTAGCTTTTTCTGTCGTCGTAGTCTCTGTCGTTGTTCTTTCCGTCGTAGCTGTTTCTGTCGTTGTAGTCTCTGTCGTCGTACTTTCCGTCGTGGTTGCTTCGGTCGTTGTAGTCTCTGTCGTGGTTCTTTCCGTCGTGGTTGCTTCGGTCGTTGTAGTCTCTGTCGTGGTTGTTTCTATTGTAGTAACATTATATGGGTAGAAATGCGACTCCGAACTTGACTTTACATTTTGTGCAATTACCTGTCCCTCGTGATTGCCTCCAATCAGCGAAACATTTCCGGATGGTGCAATGATATGTCCGGTCAAAAAGTTCGCTGTAATATTTTTTGCATCCGGGAAATTCCAGACCAATCCAAATCCGCCATTGTAATACTGGCCGCCCTGCACACCGCCTGGTCTGTTTTTCGCCAGATTAAGGAAATAATTATTGTTTAATGCCGTACCTCCAATTTCAATTTTCGAAGTATCCAATGCATAATCTCCATCCCCTGAAACAGAGATTGTATACGCGTTCGAGAAAATATCCTCCGCAGTTACATTTTTCAGGATCACACGCCTTGCACTTGAAAATTGTTCTCCGCTGACTGTGATTGTTCTGGAATTGGAAAAATCAATAATCAGGTTACCCTGTTCCTCATATCCGGCCTGCCCTGCTTTTTCCAATGCCTGGGATTCCTGTTTGATCACTGCAAATGCCTCATCCATATTGATATAATTATCTGCAACCTTTACCATGCGGTTTGTCAGCCAGTCCTTGTAGGACAGATAACTTTCTGTATAATAAAAATTCGTATCAATTCCTGTCGTGTCATTCCATGAATCAACGAGATAATCATTAAGATCAATCAAGTACCTTGCATAGGACGCTGCTGCTTTTACCTTTCCAACACTGTTTTTCAGATTCAGACGATTTCCAACTATGATCGTGCCAACTGTATCTGCGACAGTATCTCCTTCGAGGTCACTTTGTACAAAATAACTGCAATGTGACAAAATGTAATCTATGTGATATTCTCCTTCATATTTTTTGCTGCTTACCTGTAAACCTGCCTCCTGAGCATTCAGCACAGAAATGCCATCAATTTTACTATCCTTGCCAGTTGCAACCGTTCCTGCCGCATCTGTTTGTGTTGCATCTGTTTCTCTTGCATCGGTCTGTACAACTGCATCTCCAATTGTCATGACGCCTTCAGACTGAATATCTATATTCTGTCCTGCATCTCCTACCGTTGCATCCCCCGCTGTCGCATCTGTCACAGTTGCTGTTTCTGCAAATGTAGTCTCCAGATTTCCACAGAAAAAAATACATGTCACTCCGACAACACTTGCAACAACGGACTGCCGGATTCTCCTTGCCGTTATCTTTCTCATATAAAAAGCTCCCTACATACATTCACATAAATGTATGCAGGGAGCGCTTGTCCTGATTCCAAATTTATTTTTATGACGCCTGCTCGAACTGGCTGTTGTAGAGATCCGCATAGAAGCCCTTCTTCGCAAGCAGCTCCTTATGCGTACCGCTCTCGATAATATCGCCATCCTTCAATACAAGGATCAGGTCAGCATTCTTGATTGTAGAAAGCCGGTGTGCGATTACAAACGAAGTTCTTCCCTTCATCAGTTCGTCCATGGCTCTCTGGATGATAAGCTCGGTTCTCGTATCGACAGAGCTTGTCGCCTCATCTAATATAAGCATCGGGCGGTCTGCAATCATCGCGCGGGCAATGGTAAGCTGCTGCTTCTGTCCCTGTGACAGGTTAACCTGATCATTCAACACCGTGTCATAGCCCTTCGGCAGACTACGGATAAAGCGGTGCAAGCCAACTGCCTTGCACGCCTGCTCAATCTTTTCTTCCGGTACATTCTCCTGGCTGTATACGAGATTCTCACGAACCGTTCCTTCAAAAAGCCATGTATCCTGTAATACCATACAGAACTGGTCGTGTACTTCTTCCCGCGTCATATCCTTGATAGATACACCATCAATTTTTATATCACCATCTAAGATCTCATGGAACCGCATTAAAAGATTCACCATCGTTGTCTTACCGGCACCGGTTGGTCCGACAATTGCAACCTTCTGTCCTGGTTTTGCTACAGCTGAAAAATCATGGATGACAACCTTATCGCTGTCTTTATAACCAAACTTGACATGCTCAAAGGATACCTCACCCTTCACATCGTTCAGCTTCTTCGTCTTAGTGCTCTCATCTTCCATCTCTTCTGCGTCGGTAAACTCAAATACACGTTCACCGGCAGCAGCCGCAGACTGCAGTGCCTGCATCGCCTGTGCGATCTGACTGAGTGGCTGTGTAAAGTAACGTACATACATCATAAACGCAATAATCACACCAAATGATATTTTATCATTCATTACAAGAAGCGCACCGACAATACAGACCGCCACATAGCCAAGGTTACCGATGAATGTCATGAGTGGCATCATAAGTCCGGAGAGACACTGCGCCTTAAAGGCACTGTCACGCAGATTTTCATTCATCTTATCGAACTTTTCCTTTGATTTTTTCTCGCCATTATACGCCTTCACGACTGTGTGTCCGGCATAGATCTCCTCAACATGTCCATTGATTTCCCCCAGATGCATCTGTTGTCTCGCAAAATATTTCTGGGATTTGCTCATAATCAGAGTCATGAATACAAAGCCCAGCAGCGTTGAAAGTATCGCTGCAACCGTCATTATGATATTTGTCTTTATCATCATAATCAGCGAACCAAGAAGCAGCGTAACCGCTGTCACAAGATTTCCCATGCTCTGATTAAAGGATTGTGCAATCGTATCAACATCGTTTGTTACGCGGGATAACACATCCCCGGTCGATGTCTGATTGTAAAACCACATTGGCAAGCGGTTGATCTTCTTAGAGATATCGCTTCGGAGTCCCTTTGATACCTGCTGTGTTACATAACCCATGATCAGGTTCTGGATCAGAGATAGCAACGCACTGCATCCATAGAAGCAGATGAGCGTAATTCCAATCCGTTTGATTCCATCCATATCAATCCCGGTCATCACACCCTCGGTGATAAGATCGGTCATCTTGGATAATTTATCCGGTCCGATCAATGTTAATACGGTTCCAATGCCTGCGCAGATAATCGCAAATATCATAGCACCCCAGTATTTCTTACAGTTAGTAAGGAGCTTTACCCATGTACCTTTGAAGTTCTTTGCTTTTTCGCCAGGGCGCATGCCTCTGCCCGGACCGTGACGAGGAACCTTTGGAGTACGATTATTCTGACCTACTTCATAATTATCTTTTTCCATTATGCAAGCTCCTCCTTTGATAACTGAGAATATGCGATTTCCTGGTACACTTCGCAGTTCTTCATAAGTTCGTCGTGCGTTCCCATACCGACAATCTGTCCATCGTCTAACACAATGATCTTGTCCGCGTCACGGATTGTACCGATTCGCTGTGCTACGATGATCTTCGTCGCATCTTTACATTCTTTGCGCAGTGCTTCCCGCAGGATACGGTCTGTCTTATAATCCAATGCCGAGAACGAATCATCGAAGATCAGAATCTCCGGCTGTCTGGCAATCGCACGTGCAATCGACAGACGCTGTTTCTGTCCACCCGAGAAGTTTGAGCCGCCCTGAGCCACATACCCGTCATAGCCCTGATCCTTCTTCTCCACAAATTCACTTGCCTGCGCTACTTTTACCGCCATCGCAATGTCGTCCTGTGTGGCAGGTGCTTTTCCGTTTTCGCCATATGCCACATTGTCTGCAATTGTTCCGGAGAACAAAATTGCCTTCTGGCTGACATATCCAATCTTGTTATGCAACGCCTCCTGCGTATATTCCTTAACATTCACGCCATCGACAAACACTTCACCCTCTGTCGCATCATAAAACCGCGGAATCAGATTGATAGCAGTACTCTTGCCACATCCGGTTGCACCGATAAACGCAATCGTCTCTCCCTTCTTTGCCGAGAAAGAAATATGTTCCAACACATACTCTTCTGCGTCCGGATATTTGAAGCTGACATCCTTAAATTCCACTTCTCCATCCTTCATAACCGGGAACGTATCTCTCGTTCCATCCTCGATGGATGGCTCAGTGTCTAACACCTCTAAGATACGTTTTGCAGCAACCGACGCACGTGGCAGCATAATGAAGATCATAACCAACATCATGAACGACATTACAACCTGCATTGCATACGAAGAAAATACAACCATATCTGAGAACAGGGAGAACTTTCCCTGTATATCCTGTGCATCATTGATCAAAACCGCACCAATCCAATAAATAGCAAGCGAAAGGCCATTCATGATCATCATAATCGTCGGCATCATGAAGGCCATAGTCTTTGATGTAAACCAATGGGTATCTGTCAGATCCTTGTTGACCTTCTCGAACTTCTCCTCCTGATATTCTTCTGCATTATAGGCGCGAACAACGTTCAAACCGGTCAGATTCTCACGTGTTACCTGATTGATATCATCCGTCAGACTCTGTAAGCGCTTAAACTTCGGCATACATAAGCTGACACATATAATAACGACAACCAATAATACAACAACCGCAACGCCCGTGGAGAGTGTCCACTGCCAGCTCTTATCAACAATCTTCAAGATAGCCATCACCGCCATGATCGGTGCTCGCAACATGATAGACAGACCCATTACAATCAACATCTGTACCTGAGTCACATCGTTTGTAGAACGCGTAATCAGACTCGCTGTTGAAAACCGTCCGATTTCTTCCATCGAAAAAGACTGAACCTTGTCAAATAACTTTCCACGTACGATTGCACTGAAATTCGAAGCAATCCGTGACGCACAGACAGCTACCAATATCGTTACCAATAAACTGCCAAACGCACAAAGTAACATTTTACCGCCTGCAATCAGGATATCATGCATTGCACTATCCTGTGTCGTAATCAGTGATGTAATTTCCCGCATATAATCCGGCAGTTTTAACTCAAGCCAGACCTGTGCCACTACAAATACCACACTGAAAAGAGCCAGTACCACTTCCTGTTTCCGGAAATTCTTAAAAATACGTAACATTCCATGCTCCTTTCCATTTTCTGTAAAAAACTTTTATGAACATGAGATATTATAGCATTCAAATTAGCACTCAGCAATATGATGTGCTAACAATTCATATTCTTTTCACATATTTTACACATTATCAACTATGTCCAGAATATCCTCTGGCTTCTTCGCGAATACAGTCGCACCAAGCGACTCTAAAAACGCGCGGTCACGGAAGCCCCATTCCACTAAGATATAGTCTACGCCCGCATTTCTTGCAGTTGCATAATCCACATCCGAATCACCGATATAGATTACTTCATCCTTACCAAGATGGAATTCTTTCAATACTTCATATACGGAATCCGGTGCAGGTTTCTTACGCACACCCTCGCGTTCCCCGATTGCAATGTCAAACTGGCCGGCAAAGAAATCTTTTACAAGATCCTGTACAGCAAAATCCACCTTATTTGACACAACCGCAGTCATATAACCTTTCGCACGTAGCTTCGTAAGCAGATCATTGATGCCATCGTATGGCCTTGTTGTATCCATGCAATGATCTTTATAATAGATTTCAAATGTTGTGAACACAGCTTCGATATCTGCATCCGAAGTTCCTTCCGGAACCGCACGTTCAATCAGCTTATGAATTCCATTTCCGACAAACCGGCGTACTTCTTCCAATGTACGTTCCGGAAATCCATGCTCGTTAAGCGCATAATTAGTCGTGTTCTTCAGATCCTCTAAGGTGTACAAAATCGTTCCATCCATATCAAAAATAAGCATCTTATATTTCTTCATGTCTTTCATCTCCGATTCATTTATAAATTGAAAAAACGCCTGACATGCCAAAGCGGTATATCAGGCGTTCTATTAATCTTTTTTATTGCTTAGTTTCCAGCCATCTGAGCTGCTACTTCAGCTGCGAAATCCTCGTTTTTCTTCTCAAGGCCTTCACCTGTCTCAAAACGAACAAACTTCTTGATTGCAAGCTTGCATCCATTCGCCTTTGCTACGTTTGCAACGTACTGAGCAACGCTTTCCTTGTTCTCAGCCTTTACATACTCCTGCTCAAGCAGACAAACTTCCTTGAGTTCCTTGTTCAGACGTCCCTGAACCATCTTCTCAATGATATTATCAGGCTTGTTTGCATTCTTAGGATCATTCTTTGCCTGTGCAACAAGAATCTCAAGCTCGTGAGCCTTGTACTCCTCAGATACTTCATCTGTAGAAACATACTTTGGATTCATAGCTGCAACCTGCATTGCGATATTCTTCATGCACTCGTCAATAGCCTCACCGGATGCATCTGTATCAGCCTCAACCAATACACCAATCTTTCCGCCTGCATGAATATAGGAAACGATATGTCCATCTGTGTTGATCTTGGCAAAACGACGGATGTTCATGTTCTCACCGATCTTTGCAACCATAGCAGCATGCTTCTCAGCAACTGTCATAGAAGGATCAAGTGCCCACTTCTCATTCTTCAATGCCTCTACATCCTGAACGTCTGTAGAAACGATCTGATCAACAACTTCCTTTACATATGTCTGGAATACTTCGTTCTTAGCAACGAAATCTGTCTCGGCATTTACTTCAACCATAGCTGCTTTCTTACCGCCATCAACAACAGTTGTCATAACGATACCTTCTGCAGCGATTCTTCCTGCCTTCTTTACAGCAGTTGCAAGTCCTTTCTCACGAAGGAACTCTACTGCCTTGTCAAAATCGCCGTCAGTCTCTGTAAGAGCCTTCTTACAATCCATCATACCAGCGCCAGACATCTCTCTTAATTCTTTTACCATACTAGCTGTAATAGCTGCCATTTTCTTGTCCTCCTAAACCGATACTTCTTACTCTTGCTCTGCGTCAGCCTCTGCAGATTCAGCTTCCTCTGCTGTCTCTACATCTGCACCCTGATTAGCTTCGATAACAGCATCTGCCATCTTAGAAACAATCAGTTTTACAGCTCTGATAGCATCATCGTTACCTGGAATTACATAATCCAACTCTTCCGGATCACAGTTTGTATCTGCGATACCAACAAGTGGAATACCAAGTGTATGTGCCTCATGTACGCAGTTTCTCTCTTTGCGAGGATCTACGATAAAAATCATGTCAGGAATGTCCTTCATATCCTTGATACCGCCAAGGTTCTTCTGAAGCTTGTCCATCTCCTTCTTGATCTCGATAACTTCCTTCTTAGGTAAAACATCAAATGTACCATCCTGCTCCATTGCTTCGTACTTCTCAAGCTTTGCAATTCTTGTCTTGATTGTCTCGAAGTTTGTAAGCATACCACCTAACCATCTCTGGTTAACATAGTACATACCACATCTCTCAGCCTCAGCCTTGATAGAATCCTGTGCCTGCTTCTTTGTACCAACGAAAAGAATCTTTCCGCCGTTTGCTGCACAGTCAAGAACTGCCTTATAAGCCTCGTCTACCTTGCCAACAGACTTCTGAAGATCAATAATGTAGATACCGTTACGCTCAGTATAAATATACTCAGCCATCTTAGGGTTCCATCTTCTTGTCTGATGTCCAAAGTGAACACCTGCCTCGAGTAACTGTTTCATAGAAATAACGCTCATAACTTACCTCCTGGGTTATAAAATATTTTCTTCTGTGAGCTTCTTACAGCCGTGTGTCAAGCTGTCTAGCAGAAAACCATCGCGTTATATGGCACCCTTTCTGCTGATTCACTCACATGTTTTTTCACACGAAGCCGATTATAACATAAAAAAAAAGTGCATACAAGCACTTTTTTTGTTTTCTATGGATTTTCTTTGATAATTTCCGTGTTTTTACTATTTTGTTGTCAATATCTTGGCAATTTCTTCATATGTCATACCACCGGAAATATCAAAACTGCCTGTCTCAAGCTTTTTATCATATCCATTCTGCACCAGAAAGCTGTTGAACTTTGATGCGGAATCAACCAATCCTGCATTCTCAAGCAGAGAGGAGATTGTCTCTGAACTCATTCCTCCACTTACCGTGATCGTAGCTTTCGTCTTTGTATCCGTCTGCTCTGTAGTTGCAGCTTCGGTTGTTGCTTTCTCCGTCGTTGTTTTCTCGGTTGTTGCTTCTATCTCTGTCGTTTTTTCTGTTGTTACCTCCGTTGTCGTTGTTGCTTCCGTTGTAACCTTCTCCGTGGTTGCCTCCGTCTTGATTTCCTCTGTTGTTGTATTCTCAGATGTGACATCGGACTCTAAAACATACTCCGATTGTTTTACCATTCCAAGTTCCTGTGCCCGTTTGATTACATCTTCATCACTCATGTGGTTCTTACCAGAAGTCATATATGCGGCAAACATGATCAACGCACCAAATAAAATACCGACACCAAGTCCGCGTACAAAATATTTTCTCTTCATTACTTTGCCTCTCCTTGATATAAGTCTACTACCAGTTTTACCTCACCAACACCAAGTCCCAGATGCTTTGCAATTTCAAGAATACTGAGTCCTGCCTTATGCATCTCTAAAATCATATCCTTGTTGTCGACATTCTCCAATTCTTCTCTTGTCTCTTCCGGAAGCGGTGTCTCCTCTAAATCCCGGATTGCATCATCCAGGCCCGGTTCCATCTCTGCCTGTTCCTCTGACTGTGCTACTTCCTGCGCCTCCGTCTCAACAGCTGGTGCCGGTGTACTCTGGCTGTCTCTGACAATGTTCTGTGCTGCCTGCTCCTGTACCATCGCAGCAATTTCCTTCTTATACTCGTCAATCATATTAACTGTAGTCATGATCTCCTTCTGTTTATCAGAAAGCATATCGTACAGGAATACAACCTCCTTATGGTTACGGTCGATTTCCTCATTGACAGACACTGCATAATCACCAAGTGCCAGAGTCTTCTGGTTTACAATTTCTGAAAGACGTGTCTCAATATCTGCGAGCTTTCCGTCCACCTGCTGATCCATATAATCACGAATCAGCGTGTCAATCTTCTCTCTCTGCTCCTGTGTCAATTTCTTCGGAATCTTCACCACGCCGGTGCTTTCCTCTCTTTCCTCAGAGAGTTTCTCTGAGAGAGCAAAACTGACAAAAATAAAAATTAAACCAATTACAATTAAAACAATGACTGTTGTTGACATTTTATCCTACCTCATCTCATATTTTTAGATCAATATTTACACGATTGATACCAGTATGCATTTCCGTATCTTCCGTTTTTGCTTTCTTCTTTTTTCCGGAATAAAGATTCTGATATTTGTTTCTCCCCTCTTCCTTTGCATCCGGACTTTGCTCGTAATATGCCGCCTCTTCCTTCTGTACAACCGTTTCACGCACTTCCCGTTCCTGCTCCTTTGTCTCATGCAATGCATTCTGACTATGCAGGATACTTTGTGCATCCGCATTCTGCTGAATAGAAGCAATCGGTGTTGATGCCTGTGTTGCAACTAATGGTGAAATCATTGCCATTCCTCCTTTACCAGCTGTTCTTTAAAATGGTGTCGGTTTTACAACACCATCTGCAATTTTATACCAGCTGTGCTTATCCACATCCTTCACTGCATAGGATTGGTTTGATATATAGATTATAACACCACGGTACGCATTTCCCAGCACCTTGACGCTGCCTTTTTTTCCCATTGTCAACTGAAAACGCAGTTCCTGCAGGGTATCATTTTTTTTCTGATATTCTGCATTTATTTCTTCTGCACGTTCCGTATACGTCTTAATCTGCTTTACGTTTTCCGGTGTCAACTTAATTCCACGCTTTAATTTTTCTTTATATACATTCAGATATGAGGTTGTCTCTTCTATGGATGTCTTTAAATCCATAACTTCCGAAACCAAAGTCTTTGTACGCTCATACAACTCCGGTTTGACTCCAACTTTTAATATCGTCTGTGTTTCCATACGGTTGCCAACACTGTTTGCTTCCACATACGTTTCACAGATCAACTCGCCGCCCACGATAAAGCCTTTTCTTCCATGAATGACAACCTTTCCGCCCGACTGGATATGACTGTGCAGAATCGAACCTGCAAGAACATCGCCATCCGCAAATACATTTGCACTTTCAAGGAACTGTGCACAGATATCTCCGCCAGCACACAGCTTACCTTTTCCCATGCCCTGCACACCACGTTTGATTACGATGTTACCGCCGGCAATCAGCGTTGCACCCTCCACGACACCATTAATCTCAATATCGCCCTTCGCACGGATCGTAAATCCAGTCCGTACCGTGCCAGGCACCATCACATTTCCTTCGTATTCGATATCTCCGGTCGACGCATCGACATCAGCAGCTACCTTATAGGTATCTGACACAAACACCGTACCATCTGCCAGAATCACATTACCATTGACATTACTCGTGAGCACAGTTCCGTCCTCAGACAATGTAATATTCCTTCCATACTTTAATTTACGAATTTTCGGATGATTCTGCGGAAGCGTTTTTCCATAGATATTCATGCCTGGTTTTCCCGGATCATGTGGTGTAAGCTTTGCAAGCTTGTCTCCTTCATTCACCGTCGAAAAAAGATTGAGTGCATGAAAATCCACACTTCCATCTTCTAATACCTTCGGTTTTGCAAGCGGTTTCGTATTGAAGAAATATTCAATCACCGTATCCTTCGCCGGTGTTGGAGCCATTCCTTTTGCGATTGGAATATTCGTACAATATGTACGCGCCATCTTAAGCTTTTCCATGACCGGTTCCAGAATCCCGTATGTTATCTTTTCACGTTCTAATTCCGCACGTATCTCCCGTTCCGTCATCAGTTTTCCTCCTGTCGACGGTGGATAAAAACGTATATAGGCAATCATATTATCTTTTCCGGTAATTATGGCTGCACTTTCATTAAATGCCTCTGCACATGTATCACTGATTTTGATCTGCATTGGTTTCTCCTGCAACAGATCCAGTGTCTTGCGCAGTGCCTCTATTGAAAAATCAGTAAATCCTTTTTGCTCCAGAAAAGAAACGACCTCGCGTATATCCAATCGTTTTCCGTCCTCCTTTGGTGGGAAAACGTCCAGATAAGTGCCATCCTCTTTGATTCGAATTTTAAAAAAAGAGTTTTTGTATTTCATAGGCATTTCCTCAACCCATCATCAGCGCAAAATTATCGTTCATGCACCGACGCATTTTCGTCAGTGCCTTGGAATGTAACTGTGAGATACGGGATTCCGATACTTCCATTACCCGGCTGATCTCTTTTAATGTAAGATCTTCATAATAATATAAAAGTACCACAGTCTTCTCTTTCTCTGTCAACATAGAAAGTGCTTCTGTCAACTGTGATTTCAACTCTTCTTTCAGGATTCGGTTTTCCGGATTCACACCCGTACCGTGATAGGCAGATGCTTTCACATCATTCCCCTGTTCCATAAAATCATCCAGTGATGAAATGTTCGTCACATTCGTCTGTTGCATCCACGTATCATATTCTTCCTCCGAAATTCCAAGCTCCTTTGCCATATCTGCGTCAGAATAATTCGGACCCTTCAATGCTTCGAGCTTCTTGGAAGCCTCCGTGATTGATTTTTGTTTCTGACGGACCGAACGCGGAATCCAATCCATCTTCCGGATCTGGTCAAGAATCGACCCACGGATACGGAGACTTGCATACGTCTCGAACTTGATACCTTTTCCGTAATCAAATTTATCGATTGCATCAATCAGCCCAAATATTCCATAGCTGACAAGATCGTCATACTCTACATTTGATCCAAGGTAAATGGCTAATCTTCCAGCAACCAACTTTACCAGAGAAACATATTCCATTATGAGTTCTTCCCGAACGGCCGTGGATTTGGAATGACTGTATTCAATCCATAATCGTTCTTTTTTATCCAAGATTGCCATGTACAGCAACACCCCTTATTTCCGTTATACGTGGTTTTGCGCATCCGTACCTTCTTCCTCCGGCGGTGCCTCCTCCATATCCATTTCTTTTACCTCTTCCATATTGCGGATCTTATCAATCAGCTTCAATGCGATCGTTGCGATCACGTAAAAAATAACAATAACAACCAGCAATATGATCAGAGATCGCACAAGACTCCGTTCATATTTCATGTTAAGCAGCCACGTGATAAATGCTGCCAGTAACACGATAAACGCTCTTGCATTTTTATATCTGTCTTTCGTCTCCAACTATATCGTCTCCAACTTATATAATATGTGTCTGCTTTCCGGCAGTCACCACGGTCATATCTTTGGTTACCGGATCAAATACAATAGTTCGTCCATAATTCAATCCAACATCCTCCGACACGATCTTGATTCCATACTGCTTCAGGACTTCCCGCACCGCTTCCACGTTTTTCTCTCCGATATTTCCCATTGCGGTATCAGAAGAAAACTGGAACATCTTCGCACCACCGGCAATCTTGGCAATCATATTTTTCCGACTGAGTCCCTGTTTTTCGAGTTTTTCAATCAATGCCTGTATTCCGGTATCTGCGAATTTTAATTTATTCTGATTCTGTCTGATCTTTGTACTGTCAGGAAGCATAATGTGAACCAATCCTGCAATATTTTTTGTACGTTCATATAATACAATCCCCACACAGGATCCAAGCCCGATGGTTGTGATCGTATCCCCCGCCATGCAAGTGTTCATATCTGCTATCCCTACACGGATAACATCATTCAACGCCTGCACCTCCAATTCCAAGCTTCTGCAGCATCTGGTCAAAAGAATGCATCTCTGATATCAGCATAATATAACCGTCGATCTCCTGATTGCCGGCTTTGAATCCGGAATTAATGAGCAGTGCCTTATCACTTACCATACCATATTCTATACAAGGCACACTTAGAATTGCACCTGCCATATCAATACAGATCTGCGGCTGGGAATATCGAAGCTCCATCCCTGACAGATTCTCCAGCGAAGCAACATACGAACCAATGAGGATGTTCGCAATCTCTCCGATTGCTGACATTCCCATCTCACAGTGCCAGTCCTGTGTCTGCCCCAATAAAACCTCTGACAGATGCCTGGCATCTTCTAATCCCAGAACAAACAGAATCATCGCATTAAATGAACCATGCAACCGGCTTAATACGCCAACTACTGATGTCTCCGGTCCTCCTAGTGCATTTTCAAGCTCATTAAAATCATATAATTTTACTGTCGGAGCGCTCATGCTAAGCTTGGATGACAGCAATACAGAAAGGGATGTCGTTGCATTACCGGCTCCGATATTTCCAAGCTCTGTCAAGGCATCTTTTACCTGCTCTGACAACTGTTCGGTATGTTTTTCCATGGCATATACCTTTTTTACTCATTATCAATATCTGTAATCAACGCACCGATATTCAGAAGTGAAATCAGAGATTCATTGTATTTTCCAACACCAGTTAGATAGGTACGTGCATCTCCACTCTCGGTTGCTATCTGCTCAATATTATCATCCGTCAGAGTCACTACCTCTCGTACCTCGTCGACTAAAATACCGATTTTGGCATTTCCCTCTACTTTCAGAATCAGAATACGGGACGCATTCGTATTTTCTTTGTCCGGCAGTTCAAATTTTCTCCGCATACTCATAACCGGAACAACCTCTCCCCGCAAATTGATGATGCCCAGAAAGTACGGCTGTGCATGTGGAACTCTTGTAATCTTCTGCAAACGGACAATATTATCAATATAACTAATGTCAATTCCATACTGTTCATTATCAAATTTTAAAATAATAAACTGCTTTGCGCTATTTGCTACTGCATTTCCATCCATATATGTGCACCTCCCTTACACCAATGTGTTTGAATCAATAATCAATGCAACTTCACCGTTTCCAAGAATCGTTGCACCACTGATCATCTTTGGCACATGAATGTATTTTCCAAGTGACTTGATAACGATCTCCTGCTGTCCGAGCAACTTGTCGATCACAAGGCCTGCCTGTTTGTCACCTTTCTTTACGATTACGACAATCTCACCCTCATCCTCGATGGAATCCTCATCTTTCTCAATTGGATCAATATCCAGAACTTCGTTCAGGCGTACCAACGGAATTACAGATCCACGCAGGTTGATGACTTCTTTTGTATGTACATATCGGATATCCTCCGGCAAAATCTCCTCAACTGTCACAATTGAATTCAATGGAAGTGCATACTTCTCTCCGGATACTTCTACCATCAATGCCTGAATGATTGCAAGCGTCAGTGGCAATCGTACGATAAAGGTTGTTCCTTCTCCAAGCTTCGATACTACCTCGACATCACCGCCAAGGCCTTCAATCTTGTTCTTTACAACGTCCAGACCAACCCCGCGGCCAGATACATCTGAAATCTTCTCTGCGGTTGAGAACGCCGGCATAAACAACAGATCGATTGCTTCTTTTTCTGTCATGTATTCTGCCTGTTCTTCTGTGACCTGTCCCTTTTCCAGAGCCTTGCGCTTGATCTTTTCAACGTCTATACCAGCACCATCATCACTGACCTCAATCGTAACATTATTTCCATCCTGATATGCATCCAGTCGGATTGTGCCAACCTGCGGTTTTCCAAGCTTCAAACGATCGATTGTCGACTCTAATCCATGATCAGCTGCATTTCGAAGCATATGCATCAATGGGTCACCAATCTCGTCGATAACAGTACGATCAAGCTCGGTGTCCTCACCAGTCATGATCAATTCCATCTCCTTATTGAGTTTCTTAGAGAGATCACGGATCATACGTGGAAACCGGTTGACTACGCTCTCAATCGGAACCATTCGAACCTTCATAACAGATTCATGCAGGTTTGTTGTGATTCGTTCCAAGTACTCAATCTGTTCATTGAACGACTGTTCCTGGGAAGAAAGAGTTCCTGTCACAGAGACAAGTCCATTCTTTGCAATGATAAGCTCAGACACCTGATTCATCAGATCATCCAGCTTTTCAATATCCACACGTACCGAACGATTGACAACCGGCTTTCCGGATTTACCTGCTGATTTCTTTTCTTCCTTCTTCGCAGGTGCAGTCTCCTTGGCAGCCGTTTCTTCCAGCTTCTTCTCTTCTTTTACTTCCGCCTGCGCCGGTTCTTCTTCTGTAAGCTCATATTCCTCGATTACTGCCTCCTCAATCTCAGAGACATTCTCGATTGCCTTCTTTACTTCCTCTAATGATTTGTCTGAAATGATAAACATAGAAAAATCAAGGTCAAACTTCTCATCCTCAATATCCTGTACACTTGGCACAGATTTGATAATCTCGCCCTTGCTCTCCAAGCCTTTAAATACCAGAAATGCACGTGCCGCCTTCAACAGACAGGTTTCCTGAATATAAACCGTCGTAGCATAGACATGCATTCCCTTTGCCTTTGCCTCACTGATTGCATTTTTTTCGAAATCAGCCAATGGAATGGACAGGTATTTTCTGCGGTCTCCACCCTCCGGCTTCTTCTCCTCTTTGACTTCTTCCTTTGTCGCTGCCGCCTGTGCTTCCACGCCTCCTGCCAGTCCGTTCTGCAAAATTGCATTTAACTGTGCAATCAGCTCGTCATTATCCTCCGTACCTTCATCTGATGTCTCGATGATATTGGTCAGATATTCTTCCAACGCATCCAGGCATTTGAACACGATATCAACAAGATCCGCATTGACGTTCATCTTTCCATTCCGGATCTCGGAGAACACATTCTCCATATCATGCGTCAAGCGCTGCATACGCTTATATCCCATGGTTCCTGCCATTCCCTTTAATGAATGGGCCGCCCTAAAAATCTCATTTACCGTATCAACATTCTCCGGTTCTGACTCTAATATCAGCACCTGATCGTTGAGTGTCTGTAAATGTTCTTTTGATTCATCAATAAAAATCTCCAGATATTGACTTAAATCCATTCTTACACCCCTACTTTCTTTGTTATCTCTTCCGCAATCTGCTGCAGATCACATACACAGTCACAAAGTCCGGCATCCCGGATTGCCTTTGGCATTCCATATACGATACTGCTTGCTTCATCCTGTGCAATTACATAGATGGACTTATATTTTGCAAGTTCCTGCGTACCTTTGGTTCCATCTGCACCCATTCCGGTTAAAATGACACATATAATCTCGTCATATGATACATGACTCAAGCTCGACAGCATTACATTTCCACATGGTTTCAAGCCTCCAATCGGCGGTCTGTCATCAAAGAACACTTCACAGCCTTTTGCTGTCTCATGCAAAGCCAGATGCGTTCCACCTCTGGCAATATAGACGTGTCCATTCTGTAATACATCGCCCTCTGCGGCCTCCTGCACAGATACTTCACTCTGCTCATTCAAACGCATTGCAAGTGTTTTCGTAAATCCCTCCGGCATATGCTGTACTAAAACAACCGGAGCAGCAAGGTTTTTCGGAAGCTTCGGTATCACAGACTGTAACGCCCGTGGTCCTCCGGTGGAACACACAAGAGCCACCAGTTTTTTTCCATGTTTTTGTTTCCGCTGTTTTCTGGTTATTACAGTTTTCTCCGTTTCCCTGGTACACACCGTCTCCAGCTTATTCTGAGTGCGTTCCTTTACCTCCACCGCCATACAGAGTGCTTTTTTAATCTTCTCCGCATATTTTTGCACATCATTTTGAAAGATGTGTTCCGGTTTTTTGATAAATTCAATCGCACCAAGATCCAGGGCTGTAAAAACAGCATAAGAATCCTCTCTTGCACTAAATACAATAAATGGAGAAGAAAGCCCTCTTTCTTTTGCTTTCCTGATCAACGCCAGACCATCCATCTTTGGCATATCGATATCCGTCATTACTACGTCAATATCGCTATGTTTTGACAAATATGCATAGCCTTCTTCACCATCTGCCGCCAGATATGCAACTGTAAAACCATCAATATGATTTATTATATCAGACATGACTCTTCTCATAAGTGCAGAGTCATCTATAAGTAATATTTTTTTAGGATTTTTTTCCATTTGCTATTTCCATTCTTTCACTTTCAAAAATAAAACGAACAATCTTATCACGCTCGTCCTGCGTTATTTTCAAAAATTCCATTCGCTGTTCAAACATATCGGAACGTCCAGAAACAGGTACACTCGATAATATACGTGCAAATAAGTTAAATTGTAAGATCTCACCCAAAATTGAGACAAGGAATTTAACCTTTACCACTTCATTGCGTTCAATATCCGTTCTCTGATTCAGTCTGAGACCACCACCACTGATATCCACAATCCGGGCAGGCTGCCAAGGCAGGACGTCCTCCGGAACGGAGATATCATCCGGAATCCCTGTATCGTACTCTTCATCTGAGACAACACGGATCTGCGCATCAATCAGACAGTCATACCTGTAAAACTGCCGTCGTTGAACCTTCTCTAATGCGCCAAGCAGCTTGACATCAAGGAAAAACAAATTTCCACTCTTATAACGTGCTGTAACCTGCACATTACATTGCAGCAATCCCCGTTCCGTGTAAAAGCATGCCGTATAACGCTCATCAAGATCCAGAGGCACAATCCGTCCCTCAAAGATTGGCATCGCAATCTGTAATTTATCCCGATCCAGAATATCGTAGATTTTACTGACATAAACCTTTTTATTCTGCTCATTGCGAATGACCTGATCGAGTCGCACCAATTCAATTTTATTTCCTATCGCTATTCCCATTCATATGTACCATCTTTCCTTTTTTCTGCTGTCTATACTTTAATCTTTAACGGATTCTTTTCTTGGAACGGAAGAAGTCGATAAATACCCTTGCGATTCCCTCTTTCTTCTTGCTCTCCTCAACCGCATCATCACTCAGACGATTGACAAGCTGACAGATTCCCTTTGTTGCTGTCGTTCCCGGATACGCCTGCACCAGTGGTTTTTGTTCGATCACTGCCATGGAAGCATTTTTATCCTGTAACACAGAGCCCAGGAATGAAAGTTTTGTATTCAAAAATTTTGAAGAAACTGTATCAATCTTGTGGAAGATTTCTGCACCCTCTGTTTCATTTTCCACACGATTTGCCACAACATGAATCGTCTTGTAAATTGGATTGAAACTATTCTTTCTACGCAATACCTTAAGCAGCGAATAAGAATCTGTGATGGATGTTGGTTCCGGTGTCACAACCAATACAACCTCCGGACTCATCATGACAAACTCCATTACAGAATCTGTAATACCAGCACCGGTATCAATGATCACAACATCATACATCTGATCGAGTTTCACTAACTCGGAGATCAAAAGCTTAATACTCGCATTATCAAGCGTTGCAAGCTCGGACACCCCGGAACCACCGGAAATAAAACCGATTCCCTCTGGTCCCTGCGTAATAATCTCCGTCATAGATTTATTGTTATGTATCAGATCCAGCAGGTTATATTGCGGACGGATTCCAAGCATAACCTCGACATTTGCCAGTCCGAAGTCCGCGTCAAATACAACCACCTTTTTCCCGCGCCGTGCAAGCTCCAGTGCAACATTGACTGACAGTGTTGTCTTGCCGACACCACCTTTTCCACTTGTAATTGCTATTACCCTTGCGTTTGAGATTTCCTGATTGGTCTGCACACGTTCCCGTAATTTCGTTGCCTGATCCATCACTTTCCACCCCCTAACAATTTCTTAGCAATAATCTGTGGATCCAGAACGCCGATATCATCCGGCACATTCTGTCCCCATGTCACATATGAAAGTGGCTTTCCTGTATCTAGTTTCAGATTCAATATGCTTCCCAGACCATTTGTTTCATCCAGTTTTGTAAAAATAAGATTATAATCAAACAGCTCGCCATAGGTATTGGCAATGGAAAGCAGATCCGCATATTTTACCGTGGCAGATACAACAAGGAATACCTCCGTCTCGTATTCTTTCACAGAATCAATGATCTGTTTTAAATCATCTTTCTGTTCCTCGCTCTTATGGGATCGTCCGGCTGTATCAACTAAAATCAGATCATAATTTTTAAACTTCTCTACACTCTGCGCCATCTCCTCCGGGGTATACACAACCTCCATCGGTGCGGACAAAATATTCGCATACGTCTTTAACTGCTCGATTGCTGCGATACGGTATGTATCGATGGAAAACATCGCACATTTTAATTTCATATCCAGTGTACAAAGCGACGCCAGCTTTGCCATCGTCGTTGTCTTACCAACTCCGGTGTTTCCAACAAAAAATACAACCTTTGGTTTCTTCTCCCCGGCTGTTAACGGCTGGATCTCGCCAAGTTTCAAAACAATCTTCTGATATACGTTTGCTAATATATTGTCAATTGGCTGCTTATCATCCTTCACCGTCAGCTCGTCAATAATTTCTTTGGCATGTGCCTCCGTAACCTCACTGTCTATCAGCTGTTTGATTACCAGATCAACCACCTTATTGCCCGACTGCTCTGTTTCTTTTTCTTCCGTCCTTACAGCCACCTCACCTGAAGGAATCACCTGATTAGCAGCTTCCTTGATCGAGGTTTCCGCAGACTTCTGTGTCTGCACCTGTTGTTCGAGAAGCTTTGCAATACTGTTGATCTTCTCCTCGATGGCATTCTGGGCTTCTTCACTGTAAGAATCCTTATTCTCCCCAAACGCCTTACCAAACAGGAAAGGTTCCTCTGTGGACTCACCCCGGCGTTTCTGCCTGAGATCAATGGTCTGTTCATCTTCTGACTTTACTGATGATGACATCGGTGCAGCCGTAGCAGCCTGTTCCTCCATATCATCGTCAATTGCTGCTGTCAGCTCCACACGCGTCTTTTTAAAGAGACGCATAATCCCACCCGGTTTGATTTTCTTCACATTCATTACAATGGCATCCGGTCCCAGATCCTCTTTGGCGAGCAGGATTGCTTCTTTTTCAGTTAATGCTTTATACTTCTTAATTATCATGAATCGTTATCACTCCCACGGATTTTAATTCCACTTCCGAATCAATCTCATTATATGAGATAACAATCAGGTCTTTCAAGTAGTCATTCGTTAATTTCTTGAAATACATACGAACAATCGGTGATGTGACGACAATCGGCGCATCGCCCTTGCTCTCCAGTTTCTTGACCTCGTCCTCTGTCGCTTTTAAGATGCTCTTTGTCACCGCGGGATCCAGCGAGATAAATGCCCCCTGTTCGGTCTGCTTCACAGAACCCATGATCATCTGCTCAATCTGCGGATCAAGGGTAACTACGGTGCCGGACTCTCCATCGCCAAAATATTTGTTGGAAATGGCACGTTTCAGGCTCTGTCGTACATACTCCGTCAAAATATCAGTATCTCGGCTCGTCGCCGCATAATCTGCCAGCGTCTCAAAAATCGTGACAAGATCCCGAATTGAAATTCCTTCCCGGAGCAGATTCTGCAATACCTTCTGAATATCACCGACACTGAGTAATTTCGGTACAAGTTCATCTACCAGTGTCTTATTGTTGTCCTTGATATTATCAATCAGATTCTGTACATCCTGTCTCGTCAGCAGTTCATCGAGATGCTGCTTGATAACCTCTGTTAGATGCGTCGCAATGATCGATGGTGGATCGACAACGGTATAGCCAAGTGATTCTGCACGTTCCCGCTGAGATTCTGTGATCCACATTGCCTCCAGATGAAAGGCTGGCTCCAATGTCGGAATACCAACGATTTCATCCTCAACATAGCCCGGATTCATCGCCATATAGTGGTCAAATAAGATCTCGCCCTCACTGACCTGAATTCCTTTGATTTTAATAATATATTGATTTGGATTAAGCTGGATATTATCTCGCAGACGGATAATCGGTACAACTGCACCAAGCTCCAACGCAATTTGTCGTCGTATCATAACAACACGGTCAAGCAGATCACCACCCTGATTGACATCTGCTAACGGTATTATACCATATCCAAATTCGAGTTCAATAGGATCTACCTGTAACAGAGAATTGACGTTTTCGTGCCTTCGAACCTCCTCTGCCTGGACTTCCTCTTCCTCGACTTCCTCCTTGATTGCCTGCGCCTCTTCCTTACCCTTGATGGAGAAGGAAAGCAGAATAAACAGCACACCATAGACCGCACAGAAGAAGAAATTCAACGGTGTAAAAATACCGAACAAAAGCATTGTGACACCGACCAGCAGCAATACCTTCGGAATACTAAACAACTGCCCAATCAAGATATCTCCGATATTCTCCTCTTTCGATGCCTTCGTAACGAGAATACCTGTGGAAAGAGAGATCATCATTGAAGGGATCTGGGATACCAGACCATCACCGATCGTAAGGATGGTATACTTACTGATTGCTTCGGAAAAGCTAAGTCCCTGCTGTGTCATACCCATGATCAGACCACCAACGATGTTGATGATTGTGATAATCAAACCAGCAGTTGCATCTCCTTTTACATACTTGGATGCACCATCCATGGCACCGAAGAATGCGGATTCCTGTTGAATCTTATCTCTTCTGCGGATTGCTTCTTTGTCGTCGATTGCGCCAGATGAAAGATCTGCATCAATCGCCATCTGTTTTCCCGGCATAGCGTCCAATGTAAAACGGGCTGTTACCTCAGATACTCGTTCAGAACCTTTATTAATTACCATCATCTGTACGATGATCAATACGATAAAGACAATCGCACCGATGACAAGATTACCACCACCAACAAATGAACCAAATACTTTAACAACCTTACCTGGATTACCTGTCGACAGGATCAGTCGTGTGGAAGATACGTTCAGGGATATACGGAACACAGTTGTAAAGAGCAGCAGGGTCGGGAATCCCGACATATTCAGTGTCTCGCTTGTAAACAAACAGTTGAATACAATGATCAATGACAAGGAGATGTTGAATAAGATCAGCCAGTCCAGCATGGTACTTGGAATCGGGATAATCAGAAATACAACTGCTGCTAGCAGATAAACTCCTAAAAATATATCATTTTTCTTCATACCATCACCGTCCTTTCCCGTGTAATCTTATTTTTGTCCGTTCGCTAACTTACTTTATTTTTCAATTTATATACATAAGCAAGCACTTCTGCAACTGCCTGATACAATTCCGGCGGAATCTCATTTCCAACCTCAACATTTGCATATAGCATTCGTGCCAGCGGCTTATCCTCGACAATTTCAATATCATTTTCTTTTGCAAGATCTTTGATCTTGAAAGCAAGATAATCGGCACCCTTGGCTACGACAACTGGGGCCATACTGACCGTGTTATCGTATTTTAAAGCAACGGCAAAATGCGTCGGATTCGTAATAACAACATCTGCCTCCGGCACACTCTGCATCATTCTTCGGCGTGCCGCCTGCTGCATCCGCTGTCGCTGCTGTGACTTGACCTTTGGATCTCCCTCCTGATTCTTATACTCATCTTTAACCTCCTGCTTTGTCATACGCAGATCCTTTTTATGTTTCCATTTCTGGAACACCCAGTCGCCAAGTGCAAGTATCAAATACGTTACGGCTATCTTGATACCAAGCTCCATTACCATATCGAATAAAATACCAAGGCAATCCTGAATCGTCAGATCATAGGCCGTTACAAAAATACCTATATTGTCCTTCACTACCGAATAAGCAACCGCAGAAAATACGATTATTTTAAAGATTGACAATGCCAGTTCAAACAACGATTGTTTGGAAAACATACGCTTAAATCCGCTGATGGGACTCAGCTTGTTAAGTTTCGGTTCCATCGGTTTTGATGTTACCTTCCACGTGATCTGGATTCGCTGTGATAAAAATGCAATCACAAATGCAAATATGACAAACGGTGCGATTGTAATTGCAATATACTGTACGGAATCAAGCAGAATCTGCCATGCACGTACATGAGAAAATCCATCCCCCGTTTCATTTGTGATATCACGCCAAAAATATGGAAATACGTTAACAAGACGTTTTCCGATAAACGACATAAATATCCGCAAGCACAAAAAAAATGCCAGAAGCATAGCTGCAGATGTGAGTTCTTTGCTCTTTGCCACCTGACCTTCTTTTCGGGAATCTTCGATTTTCTTAGCGGTTGGTTCTTCCGTCTTCTCCCCGCCTTCATCATTTGCAAACAACTGCAAGTCATAGGCAAGCAAAAGCGGTGTCCGTTTTTCTTCCGGAGAAAACACGTCACAACCCTCCTAATATCGTCTGAATCATATCGCGCATACGTTCCATAATATAATTTGCTATGTTTGGAATAAACATAATACATACTGCTAGCAAAAATAAACCAACAAATACTTTCAACTGCATACCGATTGCGAACATATTCATCTGTGGCGAGCTTTTTGCAAGAACACCTAAAATAACATTCAGCATGGTTGCCCCTAAGAATACCGGCATTGCTATCCGAAATCCGATTATAAACATCTGCCCGATAAATTGAATCAGAGATGTGTAGATCAATCCGGGATTTAATACAACGCTTCCGACCGGCACCAATTCAAACGATTGTGCTGCTGCGGACAAAATATAATAATGTAAGTTGGATATCACAATAACCAGACACACAATTTTATCATATAATTCACCTGTGATTGTCACCATTCCCTGATTCGGATCAAAGGTCGTTGCCATCGAAAATCCGATTTCACGGTCGATAAACTCTCCCGCAATTGCCAGTGCTTTCATAGAAAGTCCTGCCACAAATCCAAGCAACAGACCAACCAGTGCCTCCTCTAACACAAGCGTCGTATACCCAAGTACATTCGTATATTCCGGGAGTGAAACATTGACCACTTGATACAGGATCAGGGATACAAAAAACGCAATGGATATTTTCATTCTCGCATTCAGAGAATTGTGCCCAAAAATAGGTGCAATTGATGTAAAACAAGCAACACGGACAAACACTAGCAAAAAAGCTTCTAATGTCAGTGTCGATATCGTAAAGGTCATCGTTTATTACCCCACAAACTCTCCAAACCGGCTATACAATTCCTGTATAAACGACAAAATATTATTCAGGATCCAGTCTCCACAGATAATAAGTGACAAGAATACACAAATCATCTTTGGTACAAATGTCAGTGTCTGTTCCTGAATAGATGTAACTGTCTGGAAAATACTGATAATCAAACCAACAACCAAAGATGTAATTAACATAGGCGCACTACATTTGATCACAAGCCATACAGCTTCCACCGTGATAGCTACAACATCACCTGTACTCATATAATCACCTCGTTACTCTGCTATCAAAAATTAAATGAATTTACAAGCTGTCCAATAACCAGATTCCATCCATCTGCCAGGATAAACAGTAGAATCTTGAACGGCATGGAGATTGTCGTCGGCGGCAGCATCATCATGCCCATGGACATAAGTACAGAAGATACCACCATATCAATCACAATAAACGGAACATAGATTAAAAATCCTATGATAAATGCAGCCCGCAATTCACTGATGATAAATGCCGGAATTATAATGGTGATAGAAAGCTCATCCACACTTTCTACCGGTTCTACCTTCGCGATGTCCATAAACAACCGCAGATCATCCTGTCGTGTCTGTTTCAGCATAAATTCACGCAACGGCTGTATTCCCCGCTCCAATGCCTCCTGCTGCGTTATTTCTTCAGCCACTAAAGGATCATACGCCTCCGTCTTTATCTGAGCAATCACCGGACTCATAATAAAAATGGTCAAAAATAACGAGAGCCCTATCAAAACGTTATTAGGCGGTGAACTCTGCGTACCAATTGCCGTCCGCACAAAATGTAACACGATAATGATTCGTGTAAACGAGGTCACCATAACCAGAATTGATGGAGCTAACGAAATTACTGTTATGATCAATAAAATCTGAAGTGTACCGGAAAGAGACGCCTCATCTGAGTTCGTACTCAGAGATAATCCAAGTGTAGTTGCATCGTCATTGTCCGATGTTACACTATCAGTCTGTTCCTCTTCTGCTCCGGTATCCGGTGTCACAGTCGTTGCATGAGCTGCACCTGCACCGGAAAATATAACAACAAACGCAAGCGGTATAAGAAATAGCACAAAAAATTTTCGTATTTTACTGGATTTCATTTTTATACCTACTTTTCGTTATCGTCTTCTGCATTTCCTTTCATATTCGCCAAAACTTCCTTGAAACTCATTTTCGGTGTCTTTGCATCTGTCACATCCACCCTATGATCTGAAAGCTTCAAATCGTCCTTATTCAACTCCGCGATCACATGAATCTCTTCTTTTCCAATTCCTAAAGCAAAATATTTTTCTCCTATCTTCGCTATGGCAACCATCTTGTTGCCACCGATACGATAAGATTCTATAAACTGAATATTATTTTTCGACGACCATGTATTGTTCTGATATTTTGCAATCAGTCTCGTGGAATAAAATGCTAAAACAAGAACAAGAATCGTAATCAGTATCAGTTTAACAATACTCCAGCCAGCCGAAAAAGTATTCGTAAGAAATGCACCAAAAAACATACTATTCCACTGCCTTTTTCACTGCTTCAATGACACGATCCGGTTGGAATGGCTTTACAATAAAATCTCTGGCTCCGGACTGAATGGACTCAATAACCATTGCCTGCTGTCCCATTGCAGAACACATTACAACACTCGCGTTCGCATCAATTGCCTTAATCTTCTTCAACGCCTGAATACCATCCATCTCTGGCATTGTGATGTCCATCAATACCAGATCCGGTTTTGTCTCCTGATATTTCTCAACAGCCTTTACGCCATTTTCTGCTTCCCCGGCGATGTTATATCCATTCTTTACCAGAATGTCCTTAATCATCATTCTCATAAATGCAGCATCATCACAAATAAGTATACTCTTTGCCATATCATTACTCCTTAAAACTTAGATTTTTTCTTTTATTATTTCAGTAATTCTGATACCAAAACTTTCTTCGATTACAACAACTTCTCCCTTTGCAACCAGCTTCTGGTTTACCATCACATCGATTGGCTCACCAGCAAGCTTATCCAGCTCAATGATCGTTCCCGGTGCAAACTCCAGAATCTCCTTGATGGATTTTCTCGTCCGTCCCAAAACGACCGATACTTCCAAGGGAACATCCATAATCAAATCTATATTTTCCTGCTGCAAAGCAGGATTCATAACCGGGTTAAATGCTTGGAATTGTACATTCTGTACATTGACATCCGGCTGCATCATCTGTGGCATCATAGATTGTCCCATCATCGGCTGCCCCATCTGAGTTCCCATCGCAGGTTGTGGCTGCGGTTGTGGTTGCGGAACCGGTTGTGGTTGCGGCTCCGGTTGTGGAGCTGGCGGTGGTGTTTCCTCCTTTTCTTCCGATTCTCCACTGAATTTTTTATATAAATCTTTCGCAAACTGAATCGGATATAGCTGCATAATCGTACTGTCAACAAGATCTCCGATTGTCATTCGGAACGTGACACGCACAAAATCCTTATCCAAAAAATCACTGGCTTTCGCAGCATCTATATCGCCAGCCATATCTACCAGCTCTGCTTCCGGCGGACTGATATCAATCTTACAATTCAGCATAGAAGATAATGACGTCGCGGAGCTTCCCATCATCTGATTCATTGCTTCACAAATGGCTGAAAAATGCAGTTCTGTCAGTTCTGGTGCAGGATTTAATCCATCACCTCCCATCATCAGATCTGTAATGACCTTTACATCATCTTCTTTTAAAATCAATACATTATTTCCATCAATTCCTTCTTTGTATAGGATATTAATAAATACACATGGTTTTGCATACTCTGCTGTAAGCTTATCCCAATTTGTAATCTCAACAACCGGTGTTGTAATAAGGACCTTCTGGTTCACAAGCGAGTACATCGTTGTTGCTGCTGTACCCATACAGATATTGGAAATTTCTCCGATTGCGTCTTTTTCCGCATCGGAAAGTACAATATCGTTATTACTTGTCTGGGCAGAGGAAGAACCTGTATTCATATTCCCGAGCAATGCGTTAATCTCTTCCTGAGATAACATTCCGTCCATGTTCTTTTATTCCTCCTCTCTTATAATCTCAGTTACTTTCACTGCGTAATCATCATTAAATGATCCCGGCAATGCTTTAAATTTTACTATATTACCTACATAGATATCAAGTTCATCTTCAATCTTTCGATTCAGCTTGATCACGTCTCCCACCTGTAGATTAATAAAATCCATAACGGTGAGTGAGCTTTTTCCAAGCTCCGCGGATACCGGAATCAGTGCCCGGTTGATAGCAGTTTCGATAACATCAGCATAGCTCGTCTCGTCACGATCCTGCATCGTTGAAAACCAGTATTTGGTATTCAACTTATCCATCACATCTTCCAACGTCAGATATGGCAGACATATATTCATCAATCCTTCCACTCCACCGATGTTGATATTAACCGTTACAATCGCTATCATCTCTGTCGGTGAAATGATCTGTGCAAACTGTGGATTCGTCTCGATCCGTTCCAGATACGGATGAATCTCCACAACATTTGTCCACGGTTCCCGCAACAGATCAATTAATATGGTAAATATCTTTTCCAGTATTGAAAGCTCAATTTCGGAAAATTCTCTTTTCTTTTCTAACGGTTCTCCAACTCCGCCAAGCAGGCGGTCGATGATCGCATATCCAAGATTGGTTGCAATCTCAATAATAATATTGCCTGCTAACGGTGCCATATTAACGACACCAAGCAATACCGGGTTAGATAAGGCATTGGAAAACTCTGAGTATGTAACTGCCTCTGAATTCATCACCTCAACCTGCACATTCTTTCGCAGATACGCTGGCAGGTTACTGCTCAGTAATCTTCCGTAATGTTCAAATATAATCTCTAATGTACGCAGATGCTCTTTTGAAAACTTGGCTGGTCTTGAAAAATCGTACTCCTTGACTTTTACACTTTTTGTTTGTGTAAAGTCGTCCGCATCAAGCTCTCCAGTAGATAATTGTTTCAAGAGCGCATCTATTTCATTTTGTGAGAGTACGTCAGCCACGTTTTCTCACCTCCTGCTGGCAATAATCTACTGTGCAATCCAGTTATAAAAACTTACGGAATAAATACATTCGGTATTAAATGTTTCCTTGAGCTGCTTCAACAATTCCTCTTTGATCTTGTTCGTGGTTGTCTCTCCATCAATCACTTCGGTATATGTATAACTTCCAATAATGTTTCTTGCCATATCGTAGATCATCGCGGTAGATGCTTCGATGTTGGCAGATACCTTGGAGTAATCACTGGCTGTCTTGTCCATATTGATTGTCAAACCATACTGTACAACATGCAGGTCACCCGAACCATCGTTTTTCAGGTTGATTGGATTTCCCTGTTCCAACTGGTAATGTGCCAGATTGCTGACATCAAATATACTGTCGTCCTTTGTCTGCGAAGCAATCTCAATATCAAGAACCTCTGCAATATCGGTAATCAGTTTGTTTGTCTTCGATGTGGAAGGCATAAACACAAACACAAGCAAAATATTAAATACAAGGTTTATAATACTAATTGCTAATATAACAACGGTTATAAGATTTTTCTTCATGTTTCTGACTCCTTAATTATTTGAATTCTGCTTGTTGTAGATTTTAATCGCAACTCTACGATTCTTCGCTCTTCCCTCTTCTGTCTCGTTTGACGCAACCGGACGGCTGTCTCCATAGCCAGCAATCTTGATGTTGCTGTCTATGAAATGCTCCTGCGACACAACGTATTCATATACACTGCATATACACTGCGCGCACGTTCTGCGGAAAGCGAGCGATTATCTTCATACTTTGAATTTGAGATTGGGATATTATCCGTGTGTCCCTCAATCTCGATTACATTGTATTTGTACTTGACAAGGATTTGTGCAATCTTCTGCAAAAACAGCTTGGAATTATCTTTGATCTCCGCATTACCGGAATCAAACAGAATCGAACCATTCAGATCCAGTTCCACATACTGATCGTTAAAATCAAGGATAATCTGGTCATCAATCGCATAGGTCTCTGCCATCTGCATGACTTCCTCATACATTTCTTCCGACTGTTTCTCCCCCCGGCGTTCTACCTCCGCCTGCAGATCACCGTCTGACAAATGCTCCGCATCCGTCGGGGATGCACTGCTTGACTTGTCCCCTGTGTTTCCGTCGATGTTCTTGCCTGCTTCCAACAACACACTGTCAGTATCTGCAAGCTGTGTCATACCTCCAGATAACATCTCTCCCGTCAAAAGCGAAACACTTCCTTCGCTGATCACACTGAATGACAGATTGTCAAAGGATGCTGCAATCTTCTGTATCTTTCCCTCGTCCATCGTTGAACTCGCAAAAAGCAATACGAAGAAACAAAGCAACAGGTTCATTAGGTCACTGAACGTGGACATCCACGCCGGTGAGCCTTCGTCTGGCGGCTGTTGTTTTCTTTTTGCCATTAACGACCACCGCCTTCTTCTGCGAACTCCTGACGATCCTTCGGTGCAAGGAATGACTTTAACTTTTCTTCTATGACACGAGGATTCTCACCTGCCTGAATTGACAGGATTCCCTCGATCATGACCTCTTTTAATTTGATTTCTGTCTCATTCTGTAAAGACAGTTTTGCAACAATTGGCGCACATAACCAGTTGGCTATGATAGAACCATACAACGTTGTAACAAGCGCAACGGACATGTTTGGACCGATAGAATCCGGATCTGACAGATTCTTCAGCATGTTAATCAATCCAAGCAATGTACCGATCATACCCCATGCAGGACCTGCAGTCGCAATATTTTTCCAAAACGTTATATTCCCCTGATGCCGGGAATCCACATTCATAAGTTCTGCTTCCAGAATACTTCGTACAAGTTCCGGATCCGTACCATCGACAATCAGCATGATTCCTTTTTTCATAAATTCATCTTCCAAATTATTTGCCGATTCTTCCAATGCAAGTAAGCCTTCACGTCTTGCAAGGTTAGAAAGTTCAATAATTGATTTGATTGTACCTGCCTCATCCGACTTTGGATTCTTAAAAATCAGACCAATGGACTTTAAACCAGATAAAAACCCTTTTAAGGAGTTTCCGGCAAACGCACTACCCAGAACGCCACCAAATACAATATATACTGATGGCATATCGACAAAATTATCTACGATTACACTGAAATCATGACCATTTACCATTCCGTAAATCATCAAGCCAAATGCAACCACCATTCCTATGATTGAAGTAAAATCCATGTTGTTATCCCCTATACATTCTCTGCCTTGTTCCCACAATCCAAGAATAAAGCAAATATTTTTCTCTTATAACCAATCACAAGTGAGGTTACTTGCTCAGCAGACTCACTCACGACGAATTTCTTGCCGTTCGTCAGCGTAATCACAGTATCCGGAGTCTCCTCCACTGTCTCTATCAGTTCGGCATTGATCGTCATCTTTTTCCCTTTTAATCTGGTTACTTCAATCATATCTCTGTACTCCCTGAAAGATTACACATTTTCCGACATTACAATTAGGCTAATTATAGCACAGTTCGATTTTTATGTCTACAAAATAAGGCAGGCATTTTCCACTTTTTCACATCGTCAAAAGTAGAAAATACCTGCCCTTTTATTTATAAATTATCGTTTCAGGTTTACAAGCTCTTCAAGCATGGAATCTGAGGTTGTGATAATACGGGAATTCGCCTGGAATCCTCTCTGTGTTGTGATCATATCTGTAAACTCTGCAGAAAGATCAACATTTGACATCTCCAGAACACCCTGTGAGATTTTTCCGCCATCCTCGTCAACAGACGTTCCGATACCATCAAAGTAACCGGAGTTCTGTGTGGTTGTATACACACTATTACCAAGTGCTTCGAGTGCCATCGGGTTTGCAAAAGTTGCAACAGATATCTGTCCGAGCAGCTTTGTCTCACCGTTTGTGTAAACGCCATATAACTTACCTGTCTCATCAATGCTGACATCATTCAACTTACCCATGGAACGACCGCCACCGGTAGAATCCGCAGCTCCACGTACTGCCTTTACTGTAGACTTACCGTTTGATTCAAATCTTGTTAAATATGAGAAATTGACATCAATTCCATCGACAGCCTCACCATTGATTACAGATTGGAATACATCGCCCTTCTCATTCGGATTATTCGGTTTAATCTCAAGCTTCGCATTCTTTTGTCCCGCTGCTCCAACATATTCAAAGTTACCTGTATCCGCATCGAATTTGACCTGAATGGAATTTGCGCCTCCAATTGTAGCTGTATAACCACCTTCAACAGTAGCTGTTGTCGGATCGTCCGTTCCTGTTATCTCAATATTATTTGAATCCTTGATGGATACAATCTCAAGATTATATAAAGACTTATCCGCCTGGTTCTGATCCTGCGTTAACTTGAATTTTACAGTATAATTATAACCAAGCGCATCATAGATTGACACTGAAATTGCACGTCCATCCACAGATGTAAGTTCAGGATCTGTCATATCAATATTTCCGGTCAGATGTGCATCGGTTGTCATCTGTGGAGATGACACCTTGTTATCTTCTGACTCCGGATAAAGTGCCGATACCGTATCCTTCTTGATCTGGTTCGGATTATCCGGATCAACCTGCCATCCCATAACCTGATATCCACTTCCGTTTACAAGACATCCACTTCCATCGACGCCAAAGGAACCTACCTTAGTAAAATAATTTGTTCCACCACGGCTGACTACAAAGAACGCAGAACCGGAAAGCATCATATCATATGTGTTGTTTGTTGTCTGCGCACTACCATTCTGTGTGATCGATGTCTGAATGGATGATGTCTTGGCACCAAGACCGATCTGGGATGCGTTTGTACCGCCTGTGGTAGCTGTCGCACCGGTCGCATTGGCACTTGTCTGATATAAAACATCGCTGAATAACACCGATGAAGATTTGAATCCTGTTGTATTAACGTTTGCGATATTATTACCGATAACGTCCATTTTTGTCTGATGTGTCTTAAGCCCGGCAACACCAGAATAAAGTGATCTCATCATAATTTTTGACCTCCATAATCTTGTTTAAAATTTTCCTCTGTCATTCGGAAAACCAAAGCCTCCTTATCGGTCCGGCTTTTTTATACAATGACGGCTCCATCAATATTTGTAAACACCTGTCCGCTTTCTCCCTGCTCCATCGCAGTGATTACGGTATTGTTCTTGACATTTACAATAAATGCCAGATTGTCCATCATCACGAGTGATTCCTGAATCTGCTTTGTCCTCGCCTGTCCAACGCCTTGATTCAGACGTTCCAGCTGATCCTCGGACAACTCAATATTCCGGTTTTCCAACCGCTGATTTGCATGCTTAGAAAATTTCACTTTCTGTTCGAATTTCGCATTTAATACTTCCTGAAAGCTGACAGCTTCTTTGTTTGATTCTGTCGTTTTTTCCGGCTTCACATTCTGGAAATACAGATTTGCAGCCTGTCCCATAGAAAGAAAATCGACATCGAAAGATCGCATATGCATTCCCTCCTTGTTCTGCATAAGACTGTCATTCCTTAAGCTTCTTCTGTTTTATCTGTTTTATCTGTTTTATCTGTTTTGTCTCCAGTATTGTCTGTATCGTTTGTGCTGTCATCAGAATTATTATCTTTATTAATTGTTCCATCGCTGTTTGCATGTTGCTTCAAATATAGATAATAATCATAATCAATCACCGAATCCAAATCTTCTGCTGGATAATATGTATTATTAACTGACAGGTACACATCACCATCCTTTACCGTCGCATACTCTACAAGTCCACTGATCATTGCCTGCTTACCTGAAGCATCCGTTGTATTCATGATTACATATTTGCCAACCAGATTCAGGTTATTTCCCTTATCCAGTGTATCACTGATATTAAGCTGTGCCTCCAACGCAGAATATTGTGCTAACTGAGACATATATTCTGTATTATCACTCGGATTTAAGGGATCCTGATACTGCATCTGTGTTACAAGCAGATTCAAAAACGCTTCCTTGTCAAGATCACTTCCGGATGTTTTTCCCTTGGATGTTGCAGAATAACTATTTGAGCTGTTTGCAATACTGCTGACTGCTGAATCAACTGCCATGTTATGCCTCCTTTCTTATGTCATGCCATATAATTTACCTGATTACCCTGTGCTTTCATCATTTCTGACTTCAATGACATATCTTCATTTATTTCATCGTCAGAACCGCTTGAGAAGTTAACCGAGCCAGCCGATTTTCCTGACTTTTGCTCTTTTTGCTCCATTTGTGCTTGTGCATCGCTTTCTTCCGTAAAATAATCTGGTGTCCCGACCATAACTTCAATGGCCTCTACCTTAAGATCCTGATTTTCAAAAGCTTCTTTCAGCACTGTCAGGCCCGACTCCACAGCCGCCTTTGCCGCTTCGTTTTCTGCAATAATCTGCGCCTGCATCACACCATTTTTTGTAGATACATGAATCTGTACCTTTCCAAGCTGTTCCGGATTCAGCTGCAGGGTCATCGATGTGACATCTTTTGATAAGTTCAATCTAATCTCATCCACCACCTGACGGACAATATCCGTCTGTGTTACAGATGTATCAAACGGCGTTGTCGCGATCTCATCACCTGTTATTTGACTCATCGCCTGATTAAGATTCGAAATCACATTCTCGGCATTTTGTTTCATCAAATCCGCAGAAGCATCTGAATCGCCAGCATCTTCAGTCTGTACAGTCACCTGAACCTCTGTTTCAATCATTTGCACTTCTGTATTATCTACATTCTTCTGACCGGTCTGCTCCTTTATCACTGTAGAAGCCATTTTAATTTCCTGTTTTTCCGGTTCTGCCTGTGATAATATCTCTGTTTTTGCTTCCACCATCTGTGGCTTTTCTGCATCCATAACCGATTCTTGTTCCTCTGGCTGTACAGATTTCGTCTCCTCCGGGAACAGTTTCTCAACAGGATTTTCTGATGAAACCACTGTCATATCAGTAGTATCTGGAATTTCGTCCAGAAGCTGCATTGCCTGTTGCATGAGAGTATCCAGAGATTCATTGATCAGCAAATCCACAGATGTTGCATCATTAATCTGCAGAATAAAATCCTTCATCACAGCCGGGTCAAGCAGGTCTTTCATCATAAGTCCCGCTGTCTGCAAGAGATTCTGCAATGTTTCATCATCCACATTCAAAAGCTTTTTCAGCTTACCAGAAAGCAGTTTCACTTTTATATCGTCGCTTTCTGTTTCCTGTGCAGCTTCATTTTGCTTTGTTTTTTCTGCATCGGTATGTGTTGTTTCTGTCTTTGCATCCGTTTTCTCATACTTGTTCAGATTCGTCTTTTTTTTCTCACCAGAAACCGTTGTGTCTGCCTGTTTTACTGCATCTACATCGTTTTTCGTCATTTCAGAATCCGCTGTCTGTGCGGTGGTATCCGGCTTGGTTACAGCCAGATTCATCAGGTCTGCAAATGTTCCAGAAGCTTTGTCCTTCGACTTTGATTTGTCTGTAATTCCGCCTGTCTGGGTTATATCGATTTTCCCGATTCCACTTGATTGAATTCCTACAATCATTCGCGTTCCTCCTTTTTTCTTATTTGGAATTGTACAACAGCTCTATGGCAAGAGTTTTTTTGTTACCGCAGCCGCAAAATCCGGATTCATTGCTGCAAGTACCTTTCCTCTTGACTGCGCATCCATATTGTTCATGATCAACGCAACCGTATCAAGATCATTGCCCATCGTCTCCAAAATCTTTGCAGCTTCCGCTGCATTCATTTCTTCATAAGACTGTGCCATTTTCTTAATACTGTCATCTGCCTGATCCTGTTCCAACACCTGCTGATAGATCTCAGCGGCGGATTCCGCATCCAACTCATTGTACCACTCTTTATATGTATCGGTATCTGGAGCCGAATCTCCATAGACTATTTCGTCATAAAATTTCTTTTTTTCATCTTCAAAGTCACTTTGATCCTTTGCAATGGTCGTCAGACGGTCAACTTCTGCCTGTAATTCCGTCACCTTGTCGTTCAGTTCGGAGATTTCCGCATCTTTGCTTCCAATCGCTGCATCCTGTGTCTCAATCTGTTTTAAAGCATCCTGCAGGTTATCATAAGGATAATCACTCTCAATTGCAACTTCCTCATCCGAAGCATCTGGCAATATTTTATTGATTACAGGAATATCCTTAAATACAGGGCGGAGCACACGGCTTCCAAATCCACCTACATCACATTTTATGAGCAGGCACATCACGCTCAACCATGTAATTACGATTAAAACACCGATCAGAATGCCTACACCTTTATTGTTGCTGGAGTTTTCTCCTTTTTCTCTCTTATTTTTTGCCATTGCCTTCCACCTCTTTCTTCGCGCTTGTAAACTGATACCCTGCCACCTCGTCGGTCTCCTGCTTTTCGGTCGCATTTAGCTCCTGTTTAAATTCGTCAAACTTCTTTTCTTTGAGCTTTTCATGCATCTTCCGTTCCTGCATCTCCCGTGCCATCTTCTGTCTGGCAAGCTCCAGCTCTTTACTCTTCTGACGGATCACGGCATTCTGCGCCTCAATCATCATGTCTAAGATATCCATGCTGTTTGCATTTTCTTCAATCTCAAGAAAATCCAGTTTTCCCTGTATGGACGTCTGATAAGCTTCATAATATCCCTGTTTGCGTTCCTTTAATGCCGCAAGCTTCTGTTCCTCCACCATAAGCGTCTGCCTTGCTTCCGCATACTCCTGCTTGGCAGATTCCTCCAGCTTATATTTGATATTCAAAATGTTCTGCATCCGATAGATAAACTTCGCCATACATTCTTCATCCTGTCTTATTCAAAAATTGCATACAACTGCTGCAACTCATCTTCCAACAAAAACTTGCTGTCCACGTCCTGCATCAGATACGCATTGACTTGATTGATCTTCGTAATTGCATAATCAATCTCCGGATTTGATCCGGATTTATAGGCACCAATATTGATCAGATCCTCTGCATCGTTGTAAGTTGCAAGCACATTTTTTAATCTGCCCGCCGCCTGCTTATGCTCCTTCGATGCAATCGCACTCATGCATCGGGAGATACTCGCCATAATATCGATTGCCGGGTAATGGTTCTTATGTGCCAGATTTCTTGACAACACAATGTGTCCATCCAGGATGCCTCGCGCCGTATCAGTGATTGGCTCGTTAAAATCATCACCATCGACAAGTACCGTATAAAGGCCTGTGATTGAACCCTGTTGTGTGTTTCCTGCGCGTTCTAATACCTTTGGAAGCTCCGCATATACCGACGGCGGATATCCTCTTGTAACCGGTGGTTCCCCGGATGCCAGTCCGATCTCCCGCTGTGCCATTGAAAATCGGGTCAGAGAGTCCATCATCAGAAGGACATCCTTGCCCTGATCCCGAAAATATTCTGCAATCGCAGTTGCAGTCTTTGCCGCTTTATTACGGATCAGCGCCGGTTTATCCGAAGTTGCAATTACAAGCACGGAACGCTTCAGACCTTCTGTTCCCAGATCCCGCTCGATAAACTCCCCTACCTCACGGCCACGCTCGCCGATCAGCGCGATCACGTTGATGTCCGCCTTTGTATTTCTGGCAAACATACCAAGCAGTGTACTTTTCCCAACACCACTTCCGGCGAAGATGCCAATACGCTGTCCCTTTCCGATCGTTAAAAGTCCATCCACCGCCTTTACCCCGAGCGGCAACACCTCATCAATCAATTTACGCTTGAGCGGATCTGGCGGTGGCGCGTCAATCGGGTACGTTTTCGACGTTGTAAGCGTACTTCCGTCCATCGGTCGCCCGATGCCATCTAACACCTTTCCTAGCAACTCCTCGCCAACCGGAACCTGCAGGACACCTTCCGTATTCCGAACCGTTGCCCCCAGTCCGATTCCATCAACCGAATCATACGGCATCAGTAGTACCTTGTTCTCACGGAAACCGACGACCTCTGCCATAACCTTCGTCTTACCATCTTTCGAGATGATTTCACACAGATCGTTCAGCTTTGCCGGTGGGCCTACCGATTCTACCGTCAGCCCGACAACCTTATTTACTTTTCCGTAATGCACGCTGAAATCACGATACAGCAGCGCATCATATTTTGTTCGGTCAAATTTCTTCAACATCCCATTGCTCCATTTACGGCTATATATAGAGAATCGCAGATATTGCTATCTGCGATCATGCCTTTATTGCGTAGATAATAATTTGATAGCGGTAATCAGATTCCGCACCTGTACGTCCATGGACAGATCCACGATGCCCGTGTCACTTTCGATCTGACATTGCCCCTTTTGTAGTTTTGTATCACTGAATATCTCTATGGTTATTCCCGGATTCGCAGCTCCGGACAATCGATCCGCATTATCTGCAATATATGTATAATTCTCTTCTGATACCCGGATGACAAATTTCCTGGAATCCTCATCCTCATTTAACACCTGATTGATCATATAGATCATTACCGGCTTATAATCATCGACCAGTATGCCGGTCAGCTTCTGGATCAGCTTACAGGCAACATCCACAATCTGTTCCTCGGTATCTGTGATGTTCTCCATCATTTCTTCCCGTGCCTGTGCGAGTGCCTGATCGCGTTCCCGGCTGATCTTTTCCAGATACTCATCTGCCCGGCGCATCGCTTCCATATTTCCATCTTCGAGTCCTTTTGCAAAGCCCTTTTCCTGTGCAGCCTTGCGGATTGCCTCTGCATCTGCATTGGCATCCTCCAAAATCTTCTGTGCCCGCGCGCGCGCATCATCCTGCAAAAGCTTCGCCTTCTCCATCGCATCATCCAAAAGCTCTTTGTGTTCTTCCAGATTGATTGTGGCAGCCATCTCTGTAATACCCGCCTCAAAGGTATCTCCTGCATCTGCAGAATTATCTGGTACATCATTCTTCAGACGAACCACACGCGTTTTTGGCGGTTCAATCACACGGCTGTTTGCATCAATCACAAACGGTTCCTGCGACACCGTTCGCATGCCCGGTATCCCGGATTTAAAAATATTAGACAACGATCTCGTCACCTCCACCACGGGAAATTACGATCTCGCCGGCATCCTCCAGTTTTCGGATAATATTTACAATCTTCTGCTGTGCATCCTCGACATCCTTCAGCCGGACAGGTCCCATAAATTCCATGTCCTCTTTGATCATAGAAGCCAGACGGGAAGACAGGTTATCAAAGATCACCTTCTGTACATCCTCATTTGCATTTTTAAGTGCAATTGCAAGTTCGTTGTTCTCCACCTCACGAAGCACTGTCTGGATTGCACGATTATCAAGCAACAGAATATCCTCGAACACGAACATCTTTCTGCGGATCTCGTCTGCCAATTCCGGTTCTTCGATTTCGAGATTTTCCATAATATGTTTCTCGGTACTCCGGTCGACGGTATTCAGAATATTGACGATGGAATCCACGCCACCGACAATTGTGTAATCCTGATTGACCAGAGATGCCAGTTTTTTCTCCAAAATTTTCTCCACATCTTTGATTACATCTGGGCTGGTTCGATCCATCATTGCTATACGTTTTGCTACATCCGCCTGCTTCTCCGGAGCTAACGCACTAACCACAGCTGCCGCTTGTGATGCCGGAAGATACGAGAGAATCAAAGCAATTGTCTGCGGATGCTCATCCTGAATGAAATTCAACAGCTGATTTGCGTCTGCTTTTCGAACAAACTCAAACGGACGCACCTGTAAAGATGCCGTCAATCTGCCAATGACATCTCTTGCACGATCCTCGCCAAGCGCCTTATCCAAAAGCTCCTTGGCATATGCAATACCACCCTCTGCAATATATTGCTGTGCCAGACAAACCTCATAGAATTCATCCAACACCTCATCTTTTAACTCTGCCGATACACTTTTTGTATTGGCGATTTCCAATGTCAGTGCCTCAATCTCATCATCCTTCAAATGTTGAAAGATTTTGGAGGAACGTTCCGGGCCAAGCGCGATCAGCAAAATTGCAGCTTTCTGCACACCTGTAATATCCGATGAATGTAATGTTGTCGCCATAGTATCACTCCCAATCGTCGTTTAGCCAATTTCGTAACAATGCCACTACTGCTTCCGGATTCTCATCCACAAATTTCTCAATCTGCTGCTTGGAAGCGGATTTATCACTAAACTCAATATCATCCAAAGTCTGGTTTTCCTTCGTTGTCGCAAGTAAAGCTTCTACCGAAAGCTCCGGTTCTGTCTCTACAACCTCCTGTGGCTTCATGCTACGGAATACAACAAATAAGAGTAATCCACCAATAACCACAGCAAGAACAATTGACAAAATACTCTGTACCGGTACAGACTTTGTCTCTGCCGGGTAAAAAACAGGCACAATCCGTTCTACAACATAGATATTTGCCGCCTTCATGCCAGTTGCACTTGCAAGCATATTTACCATTTCTTCCGGATTAATATTCTCCGTCGGTGTCGAGTTCGCTGCCTGATACTCTGCAAAGGTTGTGTCATTCAACAACCCCTGCTCCTTCATCTGATCCTCGTAATAATTCTCATACCGTGTCAGATACAGCGCCATACTGGAATTCTTCATATCGACATCTCCGACCGGTGTCACAGTACGTGTAGTTGTACTGCTTGTCTCATAATCCTCACGAAGAACACTCAGTGTTGAACCGGCATTTGCATTATCAAGCAGATTATAGTCTGTAATTTCCTCACCATTTGCATCCGTTCCAACTACACCACCGGTACCATCTGTGTTTTCCGCCAGATAATAATAGTGGGATGATTTCGGACCGGTATCGTCCTCATCGTTGGAATAGTATTTGATGTCCTCAATCTCCTGCTGGGAAATATTCACATCCAGATTTGCAGATACAGATACTTCATCGTATACACCAGAATTCACCATCAAGTTCCAAAGCTTGCTGTTGTAATACTCCTCGACCTGCTGTTGTACCATAATAACCGGAGAAGCACTTGTTGTGGAATTCTGACCGGAGAATAATAATTCACCCTTGTTATCCACGATTGTAATTGCCTTAGTATCCGAATTACCAACGCATGTTTTTGCATATTCTACAATCGCATTTGTACTTTCCTGATTATAATCACCGTTTATGGTAAGCATAATGCTGACCGATGCAGTCTGATCACTCGCATATACCGTGTTCGTACTTTCTGGCAGATTAATTGTAACCGATGCTTTCGTCACGCCCTGCATGGATGCGATATCCCGTTCCATCTCAGACTGTTTATAAAGCTTTGCCTTAAGCTTCTTCTCCGAATCTGTGGTATTAAAACTGTTGTTAAACAGACTGTCATAATCCGACTGTCCGTTGTTCGTTCCAATACCATTCTCGCCAAGGAGCAGACGTGCCTGAGACACTTGATTTTCATCGACCTCGATTTTTAACGCATCGTCGCTGACCTTGTATGTGATTGAATTATCTTCCAGCAGATTCGCTGCCTGCGCGGCTGTCGCTGTATCCTCAAAGGTGGACAACACCACATAAGAAGTCCGATTTAAGATTGCAACCAACGCAATCACTGCAACCAGAACTGCCGCCAGAACCGAGAAAAATAACGCCTTCTGTCTCTTTGTGTATTTTTTCCAAAACTCAACTATCTTCGACGGTAGTTGACTAAACCATTCTCTCATATGCTACCTACTCTATATGCATCTGATTACAACTGCATATTCATCAATTCTTTATATGCGGATACAACCGCATTTGTAACTTTCACTGTATACTGCAGGGAAATGTTTGCCTTACGCGCAGCAGCAGCAACATCATGGATGTTATCTGAATAACCGAGTGCATAACTCATCTCCGCAGACTCTGCAGACTTCTGAAGAGAATCTGTTTCTTTGTACATATCCACTGCCGCATTCAAAAATGTATCAAACGCCGTACCTTGTGAGCCAGACGTCTTCTTATCTGCACGTTCCGCAGAGCTTGCGGAATTCGCAGACTGAATACTGTTTAAGGTTGTCCATTCATCACTGAACAGACTTACTGGTGTAATTGCCATTTATTTATCTCCTGCTACTCTTAGCTGTTAAATAGTTCCAATCCTTTTGCTGCGATATTTTTCGCTGCATTGAATGCCGTCGCACTTGCCTCATAGGAACGGCTTGAATCAATCAGGTTTGTCATCTCGGTCACCGTGTCCACATTTGGATATTCCACATAGCCATCTGCATTTGCATCCGGATTATCCGGCTCGTATACAAGACGTAAATCTGATGGATCTTCCACAATCTTTGTTACCTTGACACCATTTGGTTCATAATTTGCCATATAACCATTTAACATATGATCAAAAGATGTTGTATCCTGTTCTTCAAACACGACCGTCTTTCTGCGATACGCACCACCGTTTTCTGTACGTGTAGTATTTGCATTGGCAATGTTCTGTGCAATTACATCCATTCGCATCTGCTGTGCCGTCATACCGGTTGCAGATACGTTCATCGCTGAAAATACACCCATCGCTGTTACCTCCCTATTCTGATATCTGATGTTCTTATGGGTACATCACTATCAGATATTATCCTCATTAATTTCCAGAACTAAGCACAGTATTATATCTGGCAAATTCCTGATTCATCAGATCTACAAGTGCCTGATACTTGATCTGGTTTTCCGCCAGTCTTGCTTCTTCGGTATTAATATCGACATTATTACCATCTAACCGGTAAGAAAGTGATGCATTATCCGTATACACCTGTGCATCCAATGTCTCAAGATTCTGATTTGCTTTTTTTACTGCCTTGCTCAGATTCTTTTCCCCTGCAAGCTCGCCTTGCAGAACCGACTCAAAATCCAGATCTTTCCGCTTGTAATTCGGTGTGCTTACATTCGCAATGTTGTTTGTCAGAAGCTCATTTCGCAGATTCGCTGCATCCGCTGCTTTGTCCAAAATATTCACATAATTATAAATACCGGATGTGATCATCGACTTCCTCCTTTATCTATATTCAAATCATCTAACACATATCAGAACGGATATGTATTGATATAAAATATTGCCGTCTTAAACACCCATATTGTATCCATACAAAAATAGTTACTGTACAGATTTCCATACAGTAACTATCCTACCATATTTTGTGGTATGCTTCAACAAAAATCTTTTCCTACCACTAAATATTTACTCATTTTCATTTTTTTCGCGTTCGCAGGTGTATCCGCACGTCTCGGAGGCGCACAGAAGCTTGTTTCCCTTCTCCACCATGTAGCCGCCGCATTTCGGACATTTCTTGTCCGACGGCTTCGACCAGGACATGAAATCGCAGTCCGGATAACCGATACATCCGTAGTAAAGTCTGCCCTTTTTCGTCTTTCGAAGGATGATATCCTTGCCACATTTCGGACAGGCAACGCCAATCTTCTCATAGTATGTCTTTGTGTTCCGGCACTCTGGGAATCCCGGACAAGCAAGAAACTTTCCATGTGGACCATATTTGATGACCATCATGCGTCCGCACTGGTCACACGGCACATCGGATACCTCATCGGCAATCTTCACAGATTCCAGAGATTCCTTTGCCTTCTCCACAGACTCTGCGAGATCCGGATAGAAATTCCGGATAACAACCTTCCACTCTAATTTTCCTTCTTCAATGCTGTCCAGAAGCGACTCAATATTTGCTGTAAACTCGGTATCCACAATTGCCGGGAATGCATCCGACATCATTTTATTGACTGCCGCACCAAGCTCTGTCACATACAGATTCTTGTTCTCCCGGATCACATAACGCCGGTTTAAAATCGTTGTGATCGTCGATGCATACGTAGACGGACGCCCAATTCCAAGTTCCTCCATCGTCTTTACAAGAAGCGCCTCTGTATAATGTGCCGGCGGCTGTGTGAAATGCTGCTTTTCCTCAAGCTCTGCACAGGTAAGTGTTGTACCTTTTTCCAGTCCGGTCAGTCTTGTCTTTTCTTCCTTCTCTTCATCTAACGAATATACAGACATGAATCCATCGAACACAACCTTCGATGTAGAAGCCTTAAACTTATGTTCCTCTGCCGTGGCATATACTGTCTTGTTCTCATAAACTGCCGGTGCCATACGGCTTGCCAGAAAACGGTTATAGATAAGCTGGTATAAACGGAACTGGTCACGTGGAAGCTGCTCCTTTAATTTTACAGGAGACAGTTCGACATTTGTCGGACGGATTGCCTCATGCGCATCCTGAATCTTCTTGCCGGTCTTTACATCCTTTGCCTCGCCGACATAGTTCTCACCAAACTGCTGCTTGATGTATTCCTTCGCATTTTTGTCTGCTTCCTCTGAGATTCGTGTCGAATCTGTACGCAGGTATGTAATCAGACCGATCGAGCCCATGCCCTTGATCTCCACACCTTCATACAACTGCTGTGCGATACGCATCGTCTTATTTGTTGCAAAATTCAATTTCTTTCCAGCTTCCTGCTGCAACGTACTTGTTGTAAACGGAAGTGGCTGTTTCTTCGTCTTCTCGCTTACCTTTATCTCTGAAACCGTAAATGGCTTTCCGTCGATTTCTTTCTTTACCCGATCAAGTTCTTCTTTTTTGACTTTATCCTTCGCATAATGAAAGCAAACCGGTTTCAACGCCGGATTCGCTGACAGATACGCATCTAAGCTCCAGTATTCTTCCGGAATAAATGCATTGATCTCATCTTCCCGGTCACAGATCAGTTTCAAAGCGGCTGACTGCACACGGCCGGCACTCAAGCCTCTCTTGATCTTCTCCCACAAAAGCGGGCTGATGGAATAGCCAACCAGACGGTCAAGCACACGTCTTGCCTGTTGTGCATCTACCAGATCCATGTCAATTTCCCTGGCATTTTTTATAGAAGATTTGACTGCATTTTTCGTAATCTCATTAAATGTAATTCTCTTATAATTTTTGCCTTCGAGTTTCAGGGCTGCAATCAGATGATATGAGATTGCTTCTCCTTCACGGTCAGGGTCCGTTGCGAGATAGATCTTATCTGCTTTTTTGACTGCCTTACGAAGTTGCGCCAATAATTCACCTTTCCCCCGAATTGTGATGTAATGCGGTTCGTAATCATGTTCAATATCAATACCCATCTGGCTTTTCGGCATATCCCGTACATGTCCGTTCGATGCGATAACATCATAGGATGCACCCAGGAATTTTTTAATTGTCTTTGCCTTTGCCGGTGACTCGACAATTACCAGATTTTTTGCCATTTCCCATTCCTCCAATACTTTTCTAGTATTCAAAAACAAGCAAACTATACACTATTTTCGGTGGAGGTGCAAGGTTAAATTCTTTTCTATCCCATTTTTTAATCCATCTTCTGCCACATTTTTACCCCACTTCTTCTATCCACTTTATGCATTCCTGCCCCATTATTTCACGTTCTCTAGCACATTCTTCCGGGAATTCTTTCTTATTAACAGCTTTATCTTGCCACAGGATTTTCACAGTTTCCAATATTGGGGAATTTTCGGATAATTCAAATATTCCCCCAAATCATTCCTTACATATTTGTCTGTCATTGGGGATTTTTTACATATTTCGATAATTTCCCCATCATTTTTTGTATTTTCTTCCATTTTGTTGGGTGTTTTTTCTTATTTGCAATTTTCACCCAATTCCTTGCTATACCTCTACTTGTTATTGGAGGATTTTTGATGATTACCAATATTTTAATCAATATTTGCTACAGCAAAAGAAATCATATTTATACAATATAAAAGCAGGAAGTCTCGCTATAAGACCGCCTGCCTGTTGATTATTCTTATATAGTTTTCTATATCTCGTTTTCCTTTAGAAATTTACCACTCTCATTACTTAATCATAAAATAAACTGTATTATTTTTGATTAGAGCTTCTTCTCATCTCTCGTTTAGCTTTAATTTTACCTAAAAGTCCAGAAAGATACATGGCTAATACAATTAATACACCAAAATCTAATCCAAGTCCCGCACTTGCAACTCTTTCGTAGATACTTCCTGGTGTGTCTAATCCCATTACTTCAATAATAACAAATGCAATCATTCCTATTATTGCAATAACCGTAAGTACAAATAACCTTCCTTTAATTTTTTGATTAATTGTCTCTGTATAATCAGATAATTTCAATAATGTTTCTTTTACTTCTTCATTCATATTCTCACTTTTCCTTTCTCCATCAATGATTTCAGGTATACTAACATCATAAAAATCAGCCAATTCAGCCAACAAACTAATATCAGGCATATTAGAACCTGTTTCCCATCTAGAAACCGTTCGTCCTGAAACATTTATCTTTTCGGCAAGCTGTTCCTGTGTAATATCCTTTTCTTTCCTAAGTTCTTTTAAGAAACTTCCGATTTTTTTCTGATCCATACTGTTTCCTCCTTTCATCGACAGAGTAATATTATTCTACTAAACATAACACGACACAAAGCGAGAAAATGCCGTATTTACGCTATTGGACAAATCTGTCTAGTATTATTTATATTGGCTTTAGCCCTAAATACTTCAATTTTTCAAGTTTCCGAATTACAATTTGCTCATAATACTGGTTATACACTTAAATAATCTTTATATTCTTTATCTAAAAGTTTCTTAAATTCGTCATAATCATCCCATTTAAATGTAAATCCACATCTTCTACGATCTCTTTCACCATACTTGTCTGTAAAAACATTCGCATATTTTTGCGACACTTTATTATAAAAATTATCAATACTTTCAAATCCATCATTTAAACAGTAGTCTATAAATGGCAATATTTTATCACTAACATCCTCTTCTGATAGTTTCAAATCAATACATTCAAATAAATCATCTGGCATTGTTTGTCTTTTTTTAACCTTTTCTATGGTTTCATTTATGACTGGATCTAAAGTTAAAAATTCATTTTCTACAAGCCAGGAAAGATAAAAAGCAATTTCAGTGCAACAATATTTCCATATTATCTCCTCATCTTTTTCATTCAAATCTGTATCTTTTTTATTATACTGTATGCGATAATTTGCCTCTGCAATATCCCAATTCCATTCTGAATTGTACAAATAACCTCTATAAGTTTTTGCATTGTTATTAACTTTTTTATTATTCGGATTATTAAATTGTTTATAAAATTTCACGAATCCAAATACACATGTAATAATTAATAATACAAAGAGTCCACCAAACACAGCAATATCTGAAATGTTGCGATCAAATATTGTTATGAAAATAAATCCTACAATGCTTATAATTGTAATAATCCCACAACAAATCATTCCATCCTTTGAATATTTTTTTACTTTTTCTTCATTCATCTATATTTTCTCCTCGTATTTTAAAATTTCTGACTCTTCAACCTCCAATGTGCACGCAAGCTCCTAATATAGTTCAAGTCCTAACTTTTCCTTGTTCTTTTCAAACCTTTTAATCAGTTCTTTTCCCATTATTATAATTTCATTTCGCCAAGGATGACCGAAGATTCCATAATTCCATGTGCCATCAAAGAAAAAATAATAGTCTCCATCTGGATAATATGTCGGAAAATACACTTGACATTGTCTATCAGAATCATAGTAGTTATAATTCATTGAAATATCTTCCATAGGTGAAAATTCAAAACAATCATGATTCCAATCTAGGGCATACATTTTTTCTAGTCCCAGTTCCTTCAAAATAGAATTAATTATGTTCTCTTGTTCTTCATTCCAAGGAATTGCTTTATGATATTTTTTTGTATCGCCTGGTATTATAATCCATTCACCAATGATGTCTGTTCCCGGCTTGAACTTAAATTCATTATTTAATTTATCCCATAAGATTTTTTCTTCATCTTTAGATATAACTCTCAATATATATTCTCCTTCGCACTGAAAATAAGAATTTTCAATTAAATTTGACTTAGTAATTTTGACAACGAACCGCCTAAATAAAAATCTCTAACAGTACGCTTTGTATCGGGTGATACATAGCTTATATCTGCCCCATATTTACACAAAAGGTTAAGGACATTCAACAAATCATTTTCTAACTCTTTTGTAAAAATTCTATCATCACTTTCAGAATTCGTAGAATAATTAAAAGTTGGTAATATTTGATTCGCTTGCAAACAAAATCTCCAAATTCCCGAGTTTCCGTAGGAATCTAGCTTATTAACATCTGCGCCCAGCTTCAGCATTTTCTCCAAAATTTCATATGCTTTCCTAGCCTCATTCTCAGTTGAATATTCTATAAATCCTCTGATTTTGTCGTTTGTATTCCATCTGCATTTCATTACAGCTGCATTAATTGCATCGTGTATCACCGGAGTTCTCCACTTATTACAACAAGACTCATCTTCCATATAATTCAAATCGGCTCCACAATCAATCAAATATTCCGCTATATCTAATGCACCTGTTTTTAGTGCAACCTGCAAAGGTGATTGTCCATCATCTTTTTTAGGTGGCTGCTTCGCCACGCAGTTAACCAGTTCTTCTTTGTTTTCAATTAAAGTTCTTACCAAATCAAAATCTTTATCCCTTATTGCTTTAAATATTTTTTTCAAATTATCCCCTCCATCGCTATGAAAATAAGAATTTATCTTATACCAGCATAAAACCTCTGCAACACGATTGCCAACTCTTCCGGAGCTTCTATATTTGCTTCATGACCTGTTTTCATAAGTTCATGGAAGTAAGAATTGTTCAAATAATGGCAAAGTTCTTTTGAAGTTTTTTTGTTTGCCTTGTCCTTCTCTCCACAAACGATCAATACAGGACAAGACACCTTATGCAGCGAGTCACTGAAATCTAATTCAGCCATCGTGCCGCATAGGCTGATAACATCTGCTTTTTTGAAGCCCATTTTATCGAATGCCGAATTCGGCATAAGGTGAAACAACATATTCTGAACTTTCAATAATTTTTTTGGCATTTTATATTGTGCTGCAATTAATACGAGCGCCTTTACTTTATCCGGATGGTCTATCGCATAATCAAGTGCCAAAACAGCTCCCAGAGAAAGCCCACATAAGACAATTTCTTCGTTCTCCTTGTCGCATTCTCCTGAGAATGATGAATATAACTCCTTATATGTAGCAGATTTCCCTTCTAACATCTCTGATAAACTCAGACTGACACTACTTTCCGATACTTTCGTTTCTTTTATTGTCCTATTCCAACTGTCTGGATTTTGTCCTAGTCCATGCAAATATAGATACTTCATATATTATCCTCCTTCAAACTAGAATTTCTATTTGTGTTGCCATGTCATTACATAATCTTTTTCTCTGGTAGCCTCATCTAAGCCACTATGCTGAATCTCAAATTCTTCTCTCTTATAAAGGATATTCATCGTTTAACCCTATAACGACTTGTATTTCTGTATCATACTCATTCATCAAATAATTCTTCCATTTGTTTCTGTGCCAACCGAGACGGCAGCGGAGACCAAAAAAATTATATAAAACAGTATAACACGAATAAAAGTGACATGGTGAACTAATTGAAATGCTTCTGATTTTGTAACTGATGATTGATGTTTATACAAGTGCTGTCTACATGCTACGCATTGACTGCTGGAAAGCAGAAAAAAACCAAGCTGTCACTCATTGCCCGAGTGACAGCTTGGTTACTTACTATCCCTGATACCTTATTCTTTCAACCAGCGTTTCCTTTTTCAGATTACTGCTTAAAACGCAGGAAAGTACAATCTGCAACAGACCGACCAAAAAAATCATAATAAAAATTGGTACGATTGGAACATGATAGATATTTATTCCAAATATTCCATTATGCTTTGCATAGGCAAAGAGCGCGTAGCCAAGTGGCAGACCAACGACAAGTGCTACACATATGGTGCCAACCGTAAAAATCAGTCCCTGTAACTGCAGGCATAAATTTAATTGTTTATTTGTCATACCCACAGCCTGTAATATACCATATTCCTGCTTTTTTGTCGTAATATTCATGATCATGGTATTCGCCATATTCATAAACCCGATGAGTCCTACAATAGCCATAAACAGATAACAGCCAAGCTTCATCATGCGGCTTGCAAATTCGGCAGATTGTAACTGCGCATGATAAGTATCCATTTTTATATGCGAAGTATTAGAAATCAATGTATTCAGACTCTGTTCCACAGATGCCACATCTTTTTTATCACAGTCCACCCACAGATAGCCATAGGCTGTTCCGCTCGGATTCATGGAACGGTATACGCCTTCCGGAATGACAAGATAAGTGTCCGCACTTACAAAGGATCCTGCAATCTTTCCCTGATAGGTATAGGTTCCACTTCCATTCTCAAAGTCAAATGCAATGGATTCACCCGGAGCATATCCATCTTGTTCCATCCACGTCGACCAGCCAAAGAAAATATCGCCATTCTTTACTGCCTGATCATAGTCCATAGAGCCAATGTCCCCTTCTTGACGCATAAAATCAAAATCCTTTTTACTCACAATAGTAGCCGGAAATCTTGTTCCGTTCAGATTTACAGAGACAATCTCTCTCGTCATGACATCTGTTACTCCCGGAATGCTTTTGATTTCTTCAATCAGCGAATCATTCAATGGATCATCCGTAAGAATCGTATCCAGATTATTCTCCGGATATCTTTCATCATACTCAGCAGAATAGTCAAGCTGCAGTTCAAATTGTCCATGATTAACGGAAAGACGTGCTTCATGCTCCGTGTCAATATTTCCCACATAATTAGAGATAATCACAAATAATGTGCAGGAAAGCCCCATCGTAAGGATGGTACCAATGGTTCTTTTGGGATTACCCGTTACATTTGCCATTGCCATAGAAAACACGGTAACATTTTTTCTGCCATTTCGTTTTCCTTTTCTTTGTGTTTCTGCATTTTCTAAATACCGTGTTGCTTCGATAGGCGAAATCCGTGAAACAATTTTCATTGGTTTACGCAGCGCCAAAGCAACGGTAAGAAATGATACAAAAATACATAGAAGCATAACAGGCAGGGAAAACAGTGGCACCTGCTGATTTTGAACACCCATAGAATTAGTTCCGGTTGATACAAGGTTTCCCTGTTCTACCAGCCAGTTAAAACCGTATTTTGCAATCAGAAAGCCAAGAAGCAATCCAACCGGTATTGAAAAAATTGTCAAAAAAATGCCCTCTCTGAAGATCAGTTGTTTCATCTGCTTTTTTGTCGCTCCCAGAGCCTTGATTTTTCCATACTCCTGTATCTTGTTGGCAATACCGACCTGAAAAATATTATAAATGACCACAACAGAGAAAAGTACAATTGCAAGAATCAGCATTCCACATACCGCAATCGTTTCATAACTCGGCTGCAAGACCCATTGCAGATAGAGATCATTGATCATAACGTTTTTTTCTTCGATTCCACAAGATGTTGCAATCTGCTTTATAACCGAATCAATATTATTCATAGATACATTTGCAGAATCATTTAAAGTAAAATAAATATTATACTGTCTGTCATTCTCTGCGACGTGCTCATCATAAAACTCCTGTGACCCGAATGCAACATAAGATGCCTCGATGGTATACTCATCCCGGTCATATAGGATTCCGCTGACAACAAATTCTTCCGGCTTATATTCTGACTGCATCCCTGCGCGGTAATCCAATGTCACCGTATCTCCGACTTTTACATCGCCATACCCCATTGCACGGAAAAATGCTCTTCCTGCGGCAATTTCCTGCATTTTTTCCGGATATTTTCCTTCTTTTAACGCATATTCTCTAATATAGGGAAGCATTTTTCTTGCAGTCTCATCCATGCAGACAAACCCGCCTTTTTCATTGCCTTTTATGATACCTTCGGTGCACATAATGCCTGTAGCATCTATTTCCGCACGACGTTTTACTTCTTTTAACTGCGATCCGTCTACGGAAACAAACAAACCATAATTGCTTCCATATGAGCCTGCCGCCTGACTTTTCTGTAAATGAATCAACCCATTTCCGACAGTACTGATAATCACAAGCAGCATCGTGGTCAGACAGATGGCCAGCATGATCAGTATGCTTCTTGTCCGGTTCCTTTTGTCATTGCTATATGCAATCCTGCTTATTGTCTTCATCTGAAATCCACCACCTGTCCGTCCTCAATCACCAGAATACGGTCAGCGACCTGTGCGATTTCGTCATCATGGGTAATCATTACAATCGTCTGACCATATTTTTTTGCTGTCATTTTAAGCAGGGCGATTACCTCATCACTGGTCTTAGAATCAAGATTTCCTGTCGGCTCATCTGCAAATATAATTTCCGGACGATTCACCAGTGCTCTTGCAATTGCTACTCTCTGCTGCTGTCCTCCGGATAACTGATTTGGCAGATTATAAATCCTCTTTTCAATTCCCAAAGTTGCAATGATATCATTTACATACGCTTCATCCACTTTTCTTCCATCCAGCCCCAGTGGCAGTACAATATTTTCCCATACATTAACAGATGAAACCAGATTAAATGCCTGAAAAACAAATCCGATTTTTCTTCTGCGGAAAACAGCAAGGGCATCTTCCTTCATCCTGTATAAATCTTTCCCTGCTAAAGTAACACTGCCTTTTGTCGGGGTATCAAGCCCTCCAAGCATATGAAGTAATGTACTTTTACCGGAACCTGACTTTCCAACAATTGCGACAAATTCTCCCTGCTCAATCTGAATGTCCACCTGATTGACCGCTTTGACCTGATTCTCACCTGCGCCATAAAATTTACAAAGCTGCTTGGTTTCTAATATCACACTCATGTGTTGCCTCCTTTTCAATTCTGTAAAGCGTACCTTTTCAGCACACTTTCTTTGCCTGTTTATATATCATTTTTCAACCTACATGCTGATTGTAGCAATATAATCTTTCATTTCACTTTCAAAAAGTGGGCAGAAGTCTTACAGAATTGTAAGATTTCTGCCCACTTAAAATTTAACCAACATATGGTAATTGGATCACAAACGTACTTCCTTTTTTCTTTTTGCCGGAGGTTACCATGATCGTACCTCCGTGTTTTTCGATAATTTCTCTCGATAGAAAAAGTCCGATTCCTGTGCCATTCTTTTCCCTGACCTCCCTGGAACTTCCTCTGTAAAATCGTTGAAAAATTTTGTGATACTCATTCTGCGGAATACCAATTCCCTGATCCTCAATTTCCATTCTTACAAGATCGTTTCTTTTTTGTAACCGGATAAATATTTTTGAACCACCCGGACTGTACTTGACCGCATTATCCAGAACGTTGATAAAAGCTTCACCAAGCCATCTTTTATCCTGCATAACCATGCATGTTTCCAGCTCTTTTGCATAGTCAAAAACGAATTCAATTTTTTTCTCATCCGCTTTGGGATAAGTACGGTTCACAGCAGATATGACAGTATCCATAAGCGGAAGTTTTTTCTTATTCATCTGAATCAGTCCAGTTTCCATCTTGGATATTTCAAGAAGCGACTGCAATAATGTCTCCACTCCATCCAGAGCACTCCGACAACGGATACGAAACTCCTCCTGTTCTGTGGCACTTAAGTCATTCTGCATCAACACACTAAAACATGTATCCAATGCTGCAACCGGTGTCTTTAACTGGTGAGAGATATCAGAAACCATTTCTTTCGTGCTCTCTTTTTCTGCCCGTGCTTCTTCCTTTAGCAACTGAATATGATGTCCGATTGCTTCAAGCTGGTCATTCAATTTTTCCAGTTCTGCATGATTTTCCGTTTTCAGTAAATCATCAAATTTATTTTCACGGAATCTGATCATAATTTCTTCCAACTGGTCTAAAATTTTCTGATGACACGAATCTTCTTTTTTCTTCCAATAAAGTAAAAAAGTCAAAAAAAGCATGCATATCACAGTGCTTACAGCACCGGTCACCATAACCTGATGCCGGAATTGCGAATAACATGCATTTCCTTTATTCCCCCAGTATCCATATTGCTCCAATAATCGCCTTCCCTGTTCGTTAGTTTCAATATCCTTATCCTTAAGCAATTCCGAAACAGCATCCAGCCCGGAACATTCTTCCTTTGCAGCAATCTCTGTCATAAGATTCATTTTATATTTATAGTCTTCATAAAACACATACGTAGTAAAGCAATTTAATATTGCAAACAATGCTATGACAGGCAATACCAAGGAAAGCACTACTGTGATCTTCTTGCGATATCTCTTTGTCACCGCCGTACCTCCTGATTCCATATATACCCAAGACCTCTGATATTCTTTATATAGACCGGTGCAGCCGGATTGTCTTCAATTTTCTCACGGAGTCTTCTGATATTGACAGCGATTGTATTTTCATCCACAAAATCCCCTTCCAGATCAAACACATTTTCCAATATTTGTGTTTTTGAAAGAATCTTTTTCGGATTCTGAAGAAAAAAAGTCAGCATTTTCAACTCCGTTTTTGTCAGACTGATTTCACGACTCTTTATCAGGACTTTCATTTCTCCTACGATAAATACAATATCTCCCGAAAACATCTTTCCAGCTTCCGTTTTCTCCTGTCTGCGACGAAAATGTGCTTCTATTTTCAAAAGTAGAACCGAAAGACTAAACGGCTTTGTAATATAATCATCTGCCCCTGCTTCATATCCCATAACCTGATCCATCTCCTGATCTAGTGCTGTAAGGCAAATAATGTATGTATTATAATTGCATCTCATCCACCTTACAAATTCCAGTCCATTCCCATCCGGAAGATTCACATCACAAATGGTAACATCCACATGATTATCACTTGCAATTCTTTTCGCGTTTTTCACTGATTCTGCTGAAAATACCTCATATCCGGATTTTTTCAGTGAAAATGTAATTCCACGATTTAAATTTTCATCATCTTCAACCACGAGTATACCTGGCATAGCATATGCACCTCTCTTTATTAACTATATATTTCCATCGGTAAGCTTCGTCTATTTGTGTTTCCATGTCATTACATAATCTTTTTCTCCGGTAGCCTTATCTAAGCCACTATGCTGAATCTCAAATCCTTCTCTCTTATAAAAGGATATTGCCCGTGCGTTCTTTTGGTATACGTTCAAGAGCAACTTATTCCTTTTATCCTTTGCATAATTCAGCAGATTTTTACCTATACCCTGCGATTGCATTTCACCAGAAACAAAAATGCCCTCAACATATTCATCATTTAACCCTATAAAGCCTTGTATTTCTGTATCATACTCAAACACATAAATCTCTGCTTGTGACAGTGCTTCTTTTACTGATTTGAAATTGCCTTTCCAGTATTCGGCTGGGATAAAATTATGTGCCTTTATATTTGTATCCAACCATATATCCGCTACTTTATTTATATCATCCCTTTGAAATTCTCTAATCATAACGGTAACTCTCCATAAACTTAAATTTCCTTTGCATGTTTTCCGTTTCAAAGCTCTTCGTCTTCATCGATTTCTTCATCCGGCTGAATCTCACAAACAAATTTGATATTCCTTTTGCCAAATACATCTGTCAGATAAGTAATCTCTTCTTCATTCATTGTAAAAAATGACCATTCATTCTCGCTGACAGTTATTTTCTCCTGTTCTGTTGTCGTCACCTCCAAAGTGATAACACTCAAACTCCCCTTCCCTGTTTCAAACAATCTTGTCATTTGTACCTTTGCCAGATCCAGTGCAGTCAGCTTTCCACCATATACAGATACAAGAAAGTTCTTTGTCAAATATATTCTAAAATCATTAAACCAGAGAGCTTCCGGCTGATTACATTCTTCGTCAATCTGCTCTGCCAATGGATGTCTGTATTTTTTAATCGCACGCACCTGTGTTAATACCATCGAAATTCCAATCAATATTAAGATGCCTCCGATATCCAGATTCGCAAAATATCCTTCCTTGAGTATTTTTCCATAGGTAAGCTTCGTCATACATATATAAATAAATTTGTAATTGATATACTCACTTATTATTTTTTTAACGTTCTCGTCAGTCACAACTTTCGTCATGCCTTCCACTCTTGCCGTACCATTCTCTTCCACTCTCTGCTTCAAATCTACGAACTGTTCCGGTTGCATCCCTACAATATAGCTTTCCTCTGCCGTTGTTATAAGGTAATATCCTTCATATTTATTTTCTGCCAGCCTCTCCGGTACCCGGATAATATCAATATATGCTGTCTGATTTGCAGGATTAGATTCTTCCTGTAATACCTGTTCAAATGGTCGGGCATGATCCATCTTTCTCTTTGTCTGAATCAATCCAAATCCCACCAAAAATATTCCTATCATTAAGAGGATCATTCCGATTGTTCGCCATATTTGATTGAATTTGTATTCTTCTTTTATATGCTTATTCGTATATTTCATGTCATGTATCCTCCTACACTTGATTTTTCAGTCCGAGCAAAACGGAATTCAGATATTATCATAAAATCTCTGCAGCACGATTGCCAACTCTTCCGGAACTTCTACGTTTGCTTCATGACCTTTTTCATAAGTTCATGGAAGTAAGAATTGTTCAAATGATCTCTGATAAACTCAAACTGACACTACTTTCCGGTACTTTCGTTTCTCTTATTACGCTATTCCAACTGTCTAGTTTTTGTCCTAGTCCATGCAAATATAAATACTTCATATATTGTCGCTCCTTCAAACTTCGATTGTTAAACTTAATTCATTTATTATACCTTATATCGGCAGCTTTGCATATCCATATCTTATGTCATATTTCTGCGATACAAAAGAACTAATTTATGAAAACGTGCGACGGTGTCGTACGTTTTCATAAATCTAGCATATTAAATACAGCTATCATTCTTCACAAACTCCATATATAATACCCTCGCACCGGCTGCTTGATCACGTTTCGCCGTTCCAGCTCATACAGCACACTGATTGTCGTCGATACACCAAGTCTTGCTTGAGCGATTACATCATCCACATGCACGGGATCTAAGCCTAGAAGGTCATATACGGTCCGTTCTGAGGCTGTCAGGTTATCCCGTGTTTCACTTTGTTTTTCAGCGCTACCGGATGCAGTCTCTCCAACAGCATCCATATTCAGACGTTCCTCTCCCCACAGATCAAGCAGGATATCCTTCGGTCTTGTCACGCACATCGCACCCATCTGAATCAGGTGGTTTGTACCCTCACTGAATGCATCTAATACTCTGCCCGGCAGAGCGTACACCTGTTTTCCCTGATCAAGTGCCAGATCTGCTGTAATCAGAGAACCGCTTTTCTTCTTGGCACAGGATACTAATACACCATCCGACAGTCCGCTAATGATCCGGTTTCTGAGCGGGAACTGAAACGCAAGCGGCGGTACATCCAGACAATATTCGGACAGAATCAATCCCCGTTCTTCAATCTGCGCGAATAATTCGATATTCTCGCGCGGATATGTGACATTGATCCCGCAGCCAAGCACTGCGATTGTATAGCCACCTGCTTCCAGACAGCCGCGATGTGCCTGACCATCGATACCCCTGGCCAGTCCACTCACAATCTGGATCCCTGCCTTCGCAAGCTCCCTCGCAAAGATACGTGTCGTTTCTTTACAGTATGTATCTGCATTGCGTGCACCCACAATCGCAACCGACTGATTATAATAATTGATGCTCTCCCGAATTTTGCCACGCGCAAATAAAATCTCCGGTTTATCGTAGATATTTGTAAGCTTCTCCGGGTATAACGGATGCCCCGGATATAAGATCCGGATGTTTCGTTCCTTTAATCGTCCGTATACTTCATCCAGATAATTTGTATTTTTGCGAAGTAAAAGCGTCTGATATTCCGCCGGTTCAAATTGCTTCGCCAGCTCCTTCTCAAGCTCCGGTACCGATTGCTCCATAGCCTGCTCGGCCGTACCGTACCGTAGAATCAGATAATATTTTACTTTTGATGATATCTCATGATTTCCATATAGCCAAAGCCTTGCCATCTCACTTCTAGTTTCCATACAGAACCTCCTTTGCAAATACATCCTGATTGCGGTAAAATGCCGCTTCCTGCAGATGTGCATGTTCAATCTCTTCACTACCAGCCAGATCCGCGATTGTGCGGGCAAGCTTCAAGACGCGGTGCACACCCCGGACAGATAATTCCTGTTCTTCAAACAGCTGAAGCACCAGCCGTTTTCCTTCCTCCGATAACGTGATATATTCCTCCAGATTCTTTCCATCAAGCTGAGAATTAAACAACAGTCCGGTTCCGGCAAACCGTTCCTTCTGCATCTGTCTTGCCTGTTCCACACGTGCCCGGATTGTCTTCGAAGATTCCGTTTTCTGTTTGGAGAAAAGTGCCTCCTGCTTTACGCCTTTAACCTCCATCCGGATATCGATCCGGTCAAGCAACGGTCCGCTTACCTTACTTTGATAGCGGCGGATCTGCTGTTCCGTGCAGCTGCACCTCCTATAATCCGGGTAATTTCCACACGGACATGGATTCATCGCCGCCACAAACATAAAATCCGCTGGGAATTCATACGATGCCTGTACTCTCGATATCCGGATTCTCCGTTCTTCTAACGGCTGGCGCAGCACCTCCAACACAGGTTTGGAAAACTCCGGAAGCTCATCTAAAAACAGCACCCCGTAATGGGCAAAGCTCACCTCCCCCGGTGTCGGAACCCTTCCGCCACCGATCAGTGCATATTCCGAGATTGTGTGATGCGGTGCCCGGAACGGACGCCTGTGGATCAATCCCCCTTCCGGCGGTAACATCCCTCCGACGCTGTATATCTTTGTCACTTCCAGACTTTCTTCGAAGCTCATCTGTGGCAGGATCGTCGGCAACCTCTTCGCGAGCATGGATTTCCCTGCGCCGGCTGCACCGGTTAACAACACATTGTGAAATCCTGCCGCAGCAATCTCCATCCCCCGCTTGATGCTTTCCTGTCCTACCACATCGGAAAAATCAATATCATACATATATTCCGATGCATCGCAAGCCGGTTGCTTAACATTCGTATTCGCAAATTCTTTTATTCCCTGAATATACTCCATGGTCTCCTGCAGGCTTGAAACGCCTATAACCGATATTCCCTGCACCAAAGCAGCCTCCTGCACATTTTCTTTCGGGACAATGCAGCTTGTCATACCTTCTTCTCTGGCGCAGATAACCATCGGAAGAACACCCGGAATCGCTTTTATCGATCCATCCAGGCTCAGTTCTCCGAGCACTAACGTCTGTTCCATCGGTACTTCCGCTGTTACGCCAAGTGACAGAAGCACGGCTGTTGCAATCGCAAGGTCATATCCGGAACCATCTTTTCTCATATCTGCCGGGGATAAATTGATCGTGATGCGCTTCGGTGGCAAATGAAAGCCAGAATTCTTAAGCGCAGTCCGCACGCGTTCCGATGCCTCCCTGACAGACGATGACAGATATCCAACCATGGTAAATACAGGCAGACCATCATTCACATCTGCCTCCACATCGATCATCCGTCCATCCACACCGTGAACCGCACAGCTTTTTACTTTACTAAACATATTCGCTCCCTTCTTCTCCAAGAGCGCTGACCAATTTCATAGTATAAAAGAAAAGAACATCTGTCAACGAACAAAGTCTGAAACTTTTGTGAACGTTGCAAATGTTCTTTTCTATGATAGGTACCACTATTTATCAATACTTATTTCTTTTTCTGTACACTGTATCCGAATTTACCAACATAATCACCAAGCGTAAAATACTGTCCGTGGGAATATGCAATCAAATCTGTCTTATTCAGGTCAAACTTTCCTGTCTCATCCATATATTTCTCATCCGCAAGTACGGCTGTTACCTCCGCTAAGAACATATCATGGGAGCCAAGCTCTATTACCTGTGTGACCTTACACTCGATATTGACCGGGCTTTCTTCAATGACTGGTACAGACACGGTCTGTGCCTTGCCCTTCGTCAGCTTCATCTCCGCGAATTTATCTACATCTCTGCCCGATTTCACACCACAATAGTCCATCGCATAACACAGTTCCTTCGTCACCAGATTGATGACGAACTCTCCGTTTTTCGTGAGTAATTCATGTGAATATCTTGACTTTCGTACAGAGATTGATACCATCGGTGGATCGGAATTGACGGTTCCCGTCCATGCGATCGTGATAATGTCATCGATTCCATTTCCATCACCGGTTGTTACCATCACCGCCGGTACCGGATATAACATATTTCCCGGTTTCCAAACCTGTTTTGCCATTTTCTGCCTCCTGTTTTTTCATCTGTTCAGGTAAATCAAAATACAATCATTCCGTTATTCCAGCAGACTCCGGATCTCCTGCATCTTGTAGTCCATCGCCGTAATCGTATCTGCGCACTTTTTTAACTCCTTCGCAATAATCTCCGGATGCTTCAGATTATCCTTCTTATACTTGAGCTTATGATCAAGACTCGCCCAGAAATCCATCGCGATTGTCCGAAACTGCACTTCGACTTTCATATATTTTTTCTCATTTGACAAGAAAATCGGAATCTCCACGATCAGATGCAGACTGCGGTATCCGTTTGGCTTTGGATTCCGTATGTAATCCTTTACACATACAACCCGGATATCGTCCTGCTTTGTCAAAAGCTCTGATACCGTATAGATATCCTCCGGGAACGAACAAATCACACGTACACCTGCGATATCCGTCAGGTTTTCCTCGATATTTTCTATCGAGATTTCCAGACCTTTCCGTTTCATCTTTTCCACAATGCTAAGCGGTTTTTTCAACCGGCACCGGATCGACTCAAACGGATTTCGATTGTACTGTGATGCAAATTCCGTATTCAATACCTTCAGTTTTGTTTCTATCTCCATCAAGGCACACTCATAGTGCATCATAGACTCTATAAATGGCTGCATCGTCTGCAGCACCTTCTCCGGGTTGTCGGAGTTCATCAGAAGCTCCATACTCATATCTGTACTCCCGTTCATGTTACACACCTCTATTCTTACGAATCGTCTTCATAAATAGTTCTTTTAATTTCCGGTCATAGTCCCTGCCAATCTTATTCAGCGCTTCATGGCTGACAAATCCGCCTGCCATCGCAGCATGTCCACCACCGGAACCGATTCCATCCAACGCCTGATATATAAGCTTTCCGGCATCCACATCTTCCCGTTCACTACGCACAGAGAACTTAATACCATCCGAATTGATTGAATACACAACCGCTACATCCACCACATCCAGCGACAATATAAAATCCGATATAATCGCAACTAAGGAATTCGGACACTCAAACGGAATATAGGTGAATCCAACATAATCGAACACTTCAATATGCTCGATGGCTGCACCATACGCCTTTAAGTCCTGAAACTCTATCGTGGAATTGTACATACTGTTCAGTTTTTCCGTACTGATATAATCGAACAGATATGCCATCATATCCATATCAAACGCAGTTGTCCCGCGCACAAAATCCGCCGTATCCATCTTGATACCATAAGCAAGCGCGGTCGCTACATCCTCATCCATCGGCACACCGCTTGTCTGAAAATACGACGCAACAATACTGGCACACGCACCTACGATCCGGATATCCTCGTACTTGTAATCTTCTGTCTTCACAAACACCGGATGATGATCGATACACGCCACCTCATTGCCCGGAAGATCTGCCGTATTTGCATTCGGTTTCTGACAATCGACATGCACGATATAGTCCTCTGCCTGCATGTCCGGGATATCGTTATACGAATAAATCTCAATTCCGAACGTATCCATCATTTTTCTTGTATTAAACCGGTCAATACTGCCAACATAACAGATTGTTGATGCAATCCCATAATGTTCAAGATACCGCTTCAGACCAAATGCACTCGATATTGCATCCGGATCCGGGAAATTATGTGTCTGTAAATATACCTTATGTCCTCTCAGAAGTTCAACTAAAGCCTTCTGTTTTTCTTCTGCCACTTGCGCCTCCCGTTAACAATCAAAACACAGCAATACATACGCTAATATAAGCATTGCCGTCACTAAAACAAACTCACAAAAACCACTGACAAAATACGAAAGTATCATGCCAATCGCCATAAATAAAATTGAATATCCAAATAATGCCTTCAATGCCGCCTCTTCATCATATTTGTTCTATTACATACTATGAAACAACACGATTGAAAAGACGTAATTTTGCTCAAATCCTAGTGATTCTCACTTGCCTGATCAATTGCTTCTTTGATCTCCGGGCTGTCAATATCCACATCCGTCTTCTTACCTATAGCTGTTGCGATTTTATCCACAACCTCAGGTATCATATCGATTACCTTGCTTACTGTATCCCCCTGCTTGACCGGGATCATCTTCGCGTGTCCGTTCTGGATCACAAGTACCGCTGTCGGTGACATCTTACCACCCATTCCGCCTCCTGCAGAGTTAGAACCACCGTTTTTGCCAAATGCACCGGCAGCCACACCAAAATTCACATCCACAAGTGGTAAAATAATTGTATCTCCTACTTTCGTTGGCTCACCAACCACCGTCTTCGTTGTAAGCAGGGAATCCATACCCTGAAACAAAGAACCAACTGTCTGATTAAAATCATTTGCCATCACTCATTACCTCCAATTTCTATATTATCCTACTGATTCATTACTTTCTTTGCAACTTTTAATGTCCTCCAGATATTGATATTCAAGACAATCCGGAGCAGATATCCAAGCCGGATTCGGCCTTTCAGCTTCACATCCAGTTTCAACACCTTCTGTTCAAAATCCGGCTGCATTGACAGCCCTTTTTGATATACAAACGGCAGTAAGCTTAAATACCCGGTCACCTGTCCGGTCTTGTATGGCTCATCCATGCCGTAATGCACATAGCCCTTTACCTTACGCGGCAATATATGTTTCAATGTCCGCGGAATATACTTTTTCAGATATTCTCGCGTCTTTACCGTACACGACAGATTCCAGAACTTCTGCAATCGCCGGAGTTTTTTCTTCGCAGCTGCTGTCTTTCTCTCAATCTTGTCAGCCACACGTTCTGCGACCTTTCCGGGTGTATGATTTCGGATAAATATCCAAATCTTCTTCAGTTTTTCCCACACCTTCTGGCATACAATTTTTAATCTGCCAGATCGTTTCTTTTCTTCTTCCGGCAAGTCGTCCGGTTCGTCCAGATCGAAGATTTGCGGTTCCTCATCCGGTTCCGTATCCCCTTCCGTGTCTTTTCCAATATCCTCTTCCTCATCCGGAAGTGTTATTGTCGGAATCTCTGTAATTGTTTTACCGGATTCTCCGGTCGGTTTCTCCGGAGTCTTTTCTGTGTGTTTCTGTGATTTTTCAGACATCTTACGAATGGCATCATCCGAATCCATATCACTATCTACATCGATATCATCCCACGCGTCATCGAATCCCTCGTCAGCGAGATGTTCCACCTCACGCTCTGCTTCTTCTGCCTTCTTCTTTCCAAGCCGGAACCATAACAGCCGTATCTCCTGTTCAAGTTTGTCCTTCTCCCGGCTCTGGTCATACAACACCCGGACACTTAAGATCAGATACCGTACCTTTGCTTTTGCCTGTAATGTCTTTCCACCCTGATACGAGATATCTGCCTGATACCGGATCGGACAAAATAAGATCAATAGTAAAAGCAAGAGAAGCAGTCCTATGATGCCAAGAAGAATCCATCCGATTATTTTTAAAATAAGCAACAATACATGCAGCATTCCTTACCTTACTCCTACCTGTGGTTCTTTCTCTTCAATCAAAAGAAAAAATCCTTTACCTTCCATTCTTCCCCGGTTTCATCATACATATCCTGTATGATCTGCAATACGAGCTGTTCTGCCACTTCTTTGCCTCTTGCAAAACCGACAACCCGTATCCGGGAATCCAGCTTCCTATATGGTTTTTGCAATAACTGATTATATGGATAAATCTCCATCAATCCATCCTGCAACAGCGGCAACACAATCACATACAGATTCCGGACAGGCTTATGACGTCTGATTTGCTTCTTTATCCGTGTCTGTTTTCGCTCTGTGAGATTGTATGTATAACATTTATCAGCAAAAATCACGATTACTCCTCTATCATCTCTGAAATCAGCTTATTACATGCCATAAGTTCACTGTCATCCTTACAATTTTCAATTACATAATCAAAATAATCCCGTATCTCCTGCTGTGTATTCATGAAGATCGGCATTGCAGCAAGCAGCTTACACATCATACTGCGGTATACCGGTTTCTTCACACCCGCAAACAACTCGCCAAGCTCCTTTACAAGCGTTTCCTTCTTTGCTGTGATATACGCATGATCCGCAGTTTCTGCCTTACCTGTAACCTTGTCAAGGTCGATAAACAAGCTTGTAGAAAGCAGTTTGCTCACTTTGTCCAGACGGTCAAATGCCTCTGTCAGTGCGAGTGCTTTAATCTGTTCTGCTTTTCCAACCCGGATCTCATCCAACACTGCTTCCAAGATTGCGATAGATTCATATACGCGCTCCTGCACACCCTCGATTGTGAAGAACTCGTCCATCACTTCATCCGGTAACTGATCAATCGTTTCTGCCTTTACACACGCCTCAATAATGCGAAGTGCAGCCGCATATCCAGGTACATCTTCTTTGTTCTTCTCATATGCTGCATCAATCGTGAGCAAAATCGTATACACATCGTTAATCACTTCCTGCAACAGCATGTATGCAGATACTTCGTTGTTGATGATCGCCGCAGCCTGATTCAGACGCTTCGTCAGATCTTCAAACTCCGGCAGCGTAAGTGACGCATAATCAGCCTCTGCAAGATCCGTATAAACATGATACAAAAATGGATACTCCGTCTCAAATCCCTTTGGTTTCTTCAAAAGTACGGCACTTCGCAGCATATCAACAAACTCATCCACGGATGTTGTCTCACCCTCCTCATAGATATTGAGTGTGGAGTTGACAATATCGTAGAACTTGTTCTTCGTCATACGTACCGGAAGCTGCGCCATCAAAAGCTGTAATTTGCTGTTTATCACAACCGTATCATTCTCTGCAAATACATAGGCAAACATCTTCTCGGAAAGTCCCTTTGCATCGACCGGAGCCACTTCATCACGCACGGCAGCCTCCACACGGTTTAACACATACTCATAAATCTCATACGCATCCGTGTAAGCAGTCAGAATATGCATCTTATATTCTACATTGCTGCGAAGCTGTGCGATTGCTTCCATGGAATCTTCGTCCACTGCCTCGCGCTTAACGAGATGACGGTCTAACAAACCTGTCAGAAGTGCAAAATATTTGCAGACATCCATGTTCTTGTCATCCTGCTCATCGCATACTTCCTTCATCGTGTAATAATTCATGCTTCCCTTTACCGTTGCATAGCAGTTATACTGTCTGCCAAGCAACTCTGCATATTCCGGAAGCTTCTTGTCTAAGTCTTTGTCTCTCTGTATATCTGTCACTAATTTCTTGCATGTTGCTATCATTATATCAGTCTCCTATTTTACATGTTCGTGCGTAAATAAATGTTCATTGCAATACTCATAATTTCCGTTACATTTTGAGCAGAACCGGAACTCCAGATCATCGCCATCCCGTTCCGTCCTTCCACAGATCGCACATTTGTGCTTCGTAATGTTCGAAGGATATCCCATCTGCTGCGCCTTATGTCGGCGGTCTGCCTCTCCGTTTACCTGTCGGGAGAGATTCTCCACGCGACGGTCGTAATCCCGTTTTCTTCGTTTTGCTGCCGCCTTGCTGTTCGAACTCCGCATACCGACACCCCGTCCCATAATCAGGTAGAAGATGAAGAAATTCACCAGATACGCAATGATGGAACCACGGTTCAACGTGCTTGTCCGCATAAACTCGAATGCCATCAGACCCATATCTATAATTGCAATCCAGACTGCACGGATCGGAATGAAAAACATGAATAATACGCGTGCATCCGAATACATCAGTGCAAATGCCAAAAACAACCCATAGTCAAAGAAATACATTGCCAGAATTCCCACATCCATCATTCCAAGAATAGAACCGGACGCATAGTAATAGATACTGATACCAAGCATAATCACTGTATTCCAGAACCATGCCCCCAATATATACAGATTAAACATAAACGTTCCCATTGCCTGTTCAATCTGCTGTCCAAACAGAACCAAAATAAAGATCATCAGTATCCCAACAAAATCCAGATCTCCCGGTGGTGAAAACACCCATGTAAACAATCGCCAGAACTGGTGCTGTTCCATAATCGCATACGGGGAAAAAACAAGCTTGTATGCAAATGATGGTACAAATGCCCATAATATATATGAGATTGCCATTACAACCGCAATCTTGATCGGAAGATTACGGATCGCAAATCTACCAAATTTTTTTTCTAACCTCGCAAAAAAACTCAAATCTGATTTTCCTCACTTTCACTCTACATATCCGTTATACTACAGTGCTGTGCATAAGATACATACCTGTATCATACATTTAAAGCCTGACATATGCACGCATTAGCGTTATTTATTATACCTTATTCACACAAAAAAAGCAATTGCCACAAACACGGAATCTCCATCTGTGGCAATCGCTTTTCCAGCACAATTGCAGGTGGTGATTATTATACTGCGTAATCAAGTGTTATTCTTTCTCCGGCGGGATCCGGATGATCGTTCCAAGCGGTACCCGCAGATCGTAAAGCTCCCGATTATACTGCATCAGATCTGCAATATCCGTATCAAATTCCCGGACTAAACTTCCAAGTGTCTCCCCAACCTTCGCCGTATAATAACGCCTCTCTTCTTCCTCATACACCTCTGTCGGAATACAGATTTCATCTCCCGGCTGCAGATTGTAGACATTGACATATGGATTCTCTTTCAGGATATCAATCAGGCGGACACCATACATTTTTGATAATTTGTACAGCGTATCTCCAGCAACGACTTTGTGTACGGTTCCCTTGCATTCATGCTCCATAGCGCATATCTCCATACTCATTTCTGATTATTTTATTCTTAATAGGTAGAAAATGTTCACAATTTTTCTGTTGAAATTCATGATTCTTTCCTATATAATGTCAGATGTCGAAAAATACAGAAATATGAAATGGGAAATAGTAAAAGAGGTAATTATTAAATGAAGAGATTAGGAATCGATATTGGTTCGACCACAGTCAAGGTTGCTGTGATTGACGAAGAACATAACATATTATTTTCGGAATACAAGCGTCACTTTGCAAATATCAAAGAGACCTTAAAGGAGCTTGTAGAACATGCCAGCAAGGAGCTTGGAAATGTTGAAGTTGCTCCTACGATCACCGGTTCCGGTGGACTTGCATTGGCACAGGTCATCGGAATCCCGTTTGAGCAAGAGGTTGTCTGTGTATCGGAGGCTCTGACCGACTATGCTCCACAGACGGATGTTGCCATCGAACTTGGCGGCGAGGATGCCAAGATCATTTATTTTACAAACGGTGTGGAACAGCGTATGAACGGTGTATGTGCCGGCGGTACCGGTTCCTTTATCGACCAGATGGCTTCCCTGCTTCAGACAGATGCTTCCGGACTGAACACATACGCGAAGGATTATGATACGATCTATCCGATTGCCGCGCGTTGTGGTGTATTCGCAAAGACTGATATCCAGCCACTCATCAACGAAGGTGCAACAAAGCCAAACCTTGCAGCTTCTATCTTTCAGGCGGTTGTCAACCAGACGATCAGTGGTCTTGCCTGTGGTAAGCCAATCAAAGGAAATGTTGCATTTTTAGGTGGTCCTCTCCACTTCCTCGACCAGCTCAAGGAGGCGTTCGTACGGACACTGAATCTGACACCGGAGCATATTATCGCACCGGGACATTCACATCTGTTCGCGGCTGTCGGTGCAGCACTTCAGGCAAAGGAAGAAACACACTATACATTAGATGAGATCAGCGGAAAGCTCACTGCTGACCTTAAGATTGCTGTGGATGTAGACCGTCTTCCACCGCTGTTTGCATCGCAGGAAGACTACGACGCTTTCATCAAAAAGCAGGAGAAAAATAAAGTATTACGTTCCGACCTTGCCACCTACAAGGGAAAATGTTTCCTCGGTGTCGACGCCGGTTCCACAACTACCAAGGTGGCACTTGTCGCCGAGGATGGCAGTCTGCTCTATGATTTTTACAGCAGCAACGATGGTAGTCCTCTTCGGACAACCCTGCGTGCCATGAAGGATATCTATACAAAACTCCCGGATGGCGTGGAGATTGTAGCCGGTTGCTCTACCGGATATGGAGAAGCCTTAATTAAGTCTGCTCTCATGCTCGACTATGGTGAGGTAGAAACAATCGCCCACTACACTGCCGCTGCATTCTTTGATCCGGACGTGGACTGTATCTTAGATATCGGTGGTCAGGATATGAAATGTATCAAGATCAAGAATGAAGTCGTCGACAATGTCATGCTGAACGAAGCATGTTCCTCCGGCTGTGGCTCTTTCATCGAGACATTTGCCAAATCGTTAAATTATGATGTGAAAGATTTCGCGAAGATCGCACTTTTCGCAGAAAGCCCGATCGATCTTGGAAGCCGTTGTACTGTATTTATGAATTCCAAAGTAAAGCAGGCACAGAAGGAAGGCGCAAGCGTCGCTGACATCTCTGCCGGCCTTGCTTATTCTGTTATTAAGAACGCCCTTTTGAAGGTAATCAAGCTGACCGATCCGAAGTCACTTGGCAAAAATATCGTCGTACAGGGTGGAACCTTCTATAACGATGCGGTTCTTCGAAGCTTCGAGCTTATCTCCGGCAGGGAAGCAATCCGTCCGGACATCGCCGGTATCATGGGAGCCTTCGGTGCAGCCCTGATTGCGAGAGACCGTTACGAGGAAGGTGACCAGACGACCATGCTCTCCAAGGAAGCAATGGAAGCTCTGACTTACGAGACAAAGATGGCGCGTTGTAAGGGATGTACGAACAACTGTCTCCTTACAATCAACCGTTTCACCGGCGGCAGACAGTTCATCACAGGTAACCGTTGTGAACGTGGTCTTGGATTAAAGAAGAACCAGCACAACATGCCGAACTTATTTGAATACAAATTCAACCGGTTGTTCTCTTATGAACCGCTGACCGAAAGTGAAGCGTACCGTGGCATCATCGGTATTCCACGTGTCCTGAACATGTATGAGAACTATCCGTTCTGGTTTACATTCCTGACGAAACTCGGCTACCGGGTACTGCTCTCTCCGAAGTCATCAAGAGACATCTATACCCTTGGTATCGAGTCTATTCCAAGTGAATCGGAATGTTATCCGGCAAAGATCTCACATGGTCATGTTATGTGGCTGTTGAAGCAGGGAATCAAGACGATCTTCTATCCTTGTATCCCTTACGAGCGCAACGAGACACCGGACGCAAACAATCACTACAACTGCCCGATCGTCACAAGTTATGCAGAGAATATCAAGAACAACATGGAAGAGGTTTCCGCACCGGATGTCACCTACATCCGTCCGTTCCTTGCACTCGATAATAAAGAGGCATTAAAGGATCGTCTGCTACGTGAATTCTCGAAATATACAAACGTCACAAAGGAAGAAATAAACGATGCAGTTGAGGCTGCTTATGCAGAAGCAGATGCCGTCAAAGCGGACATTCAGAAGAAGGGCGAAGAGACAATTGCTTATCTGGAGAAGACCGATAAGCTCGGTATCGTGCTTGCCGGTCGTCCATACCATCTGGATCCGGAGATCAACCATGGACTTCCAGAGCTTATTAACTCGTACGATATCGCTGTTTTAACAGAAGACTCTGTTGCTCATCTTGCCAAAGTAGAACGTCCTTTGATCGTATCCGATCAGTGGATGTACCACTCCCGTCTGTACAAGGCGGCAAACTACGTCAAGTCAAGCAGGAATCTGGAGCTGATCCAATTAAACTCCTTCGGCTGTGGTCTGGACGCTGTTACAACGGACTGTGTCAACGATATTCTGACAAACTCCGGTAAAATCTATACCGTATTAAAGATTGATGAGGTCAGCAACTTAGGTGCGGCACGTATCCGTATCCGTTCGCTGATCAGTGCAGTCAATGTCAGAAGAAAGCATAACTTCACACCATGTCCGATGCCAAGCAATTATAACCGTGTAGAATTCACAACAGATATGAAGGATTATACCGTATTGGTACCACAGCTCTCCCCAATTCACTTCAATGTATTGGCTCCGGCAATGCGCCATATGGGATTAAATATTGAGATTCTTCCGGATGCAACTAAAGAAGTCATTGATACCGGATTAAAATATGTGAACAATGACGCCTGCTATCCTTCTTTGATCGTTGTCGGTCAGATGATGCATGCCATCACATCCGGCAAATATGACATCAATAAACTGGCACTTATTATGACACAGACCGGTGGCGGCTGTCGTGCAACAAACTACGTTGGCTTTATCCGTCGTGCACTTGCGAAGGCCGGCTACCCACAGATTCCGGTGATTGCACTCTCGGTACAGGGCTTTGAGAACAACTCCGGTTTCGTATGGAATATGAAAACGGTCAAATGCGCGATGCAGGCACTTGCAATCGGTGATCTGTTCATGCGCGTTGTCTACCAGACTCGTCCATACGAGAAGGTAAAGGGATCTGTCAATAAGCTGCACCGCAAATGGGAACATGCAGCCATCCGTTGCATGGAAAATGGCGGTCGCGGATTCAGTAAACTGGTACATGATATCGTCAAAGACTTCGACAACGTGCCTTTGAATGAAAATATAAAGAAACCGCGTGTTGGTATCGTTGGCGAGATTCTTGTTAAGTTCCTCCCATCTGCCAACAACCACTTAGTAGAGCTTCTGGAGGCAGAAGGTGCCGAAGCAGTTATGCCGGATCTGCTGGACTTCTTCCAGTACTGCTTCTACAACAACAATTACAAATACGAATATCTTGGAAAGACGAAAAAATCTGCAAGAAATGGTAATCTCGGTATTGCTGCACTCGAAGCACTGCGCCACCCGGTAGTCAGTGCCTTAAAGAAGAGTAAGCGGTTCCATCCACCGGTACATATTAAGACTCTGGCAGAATATGCTCGCCCGATTGTATCCATCGGTAACCAGACCGGTGAAGGCTGGTTCCTGACCGGTGAGATGATTGAGCTCATAAAGAGCGGTGCCAGCAACATCGTATGCTGTCAGCCATTTGCCTGTCTTCCAAACCACATTGTCGGTAAGGGTGTTATCAAATCCCTGCGGCATGCATATCCAGATGCGAATATCGTTGCAATTGACTACGATCCGGGGGCATCAGAAGTTAACCAGGTAAACCGTATCAAGCTGATGCTTGCAACGGCAAGAAAGAACATGGAAGAAAACGATAACAAATAAAGCAACAAAAAAGAAACGGTTTTCAAATTGAAAATCGTTTCTTTTTTGCTTAAAATATGACAAAGACTCTCTCTTCTATCACAGTATATTTACATTCCAATATCTACAATCACGAATCTAACAGAAAATCCGCTAATATCACATTGCTTACATCAATACCTGCATCTGTCAGATAAATCCGGTCACCTTCGACCGCCATGAATCCCTCGCTGATATATTTATTCAAAACGCTTCCGTATACCTCATAAATATCTTTGTTAAAACGCTCCTTAAAATCCTCCCGGCTCACGCCACAGGTCATCCGGAGCCCAAGGAACATGAATTCTTCCATCCGTGAATCTATGTATATATTCGTCACATTCTCCCGCAACATCCGCGTCGTGTCGTTATACAATAGTTCCATGTTATCTGCTTCAACAAACTTATCAGACAGATTCTCCATCAACTCAATATACTTGAAGATATCGCGCATGTTATTAAACCGTTTTCCCTGGAAATATGAAGATGCACCGATACCAAGACCAATATACTCTCCACCTGTCCAGTAAACCATATTATGTTTACACTCATACCCCGGCTTTGCATAATTGGAAAACTCGTACCGATCATAGCCATGTGCTGCCAACAATTGTTTTGTAATCTCATACATCCGGCGATCCACCATCTCGGGTGGCAATTCACTTAAAATCTGTGGATCTTTTGCAAACGGAGTTCCCTCCTCAATACTTAGGGAATACGCAGATATATGCTCCGGGCCGAACTCGATCACGCGGGACAATGTATCAACATAGGTATGGATTGTCTGCCCCGGAAGTCCGGACATGATATCAATATTAATATTCTGGAATCCTGCACGTCTCGCCGCATTGTAGCTTGCCACAAACTGATCGAAATTATGGATCCGTCCAAGCTTTTTCAGCATATCGTCGTCGCAGGACTGTAACCCGATGCTGATCCGGTTAATGCCTGCCGCCTTATAGCCATTTAACTTCTGATGGCGCAATGTTCCCGGATTTGCCTCGATTGTCACCTCAGCATTCTTCTCCACATGGAAATACCGGCGGATAAATGCCATAATATTTGTAATCAGGGATTCATCTAACAATGACGGTGTTCCACCCCCGATAAAGATACTTCGCACCCCATAATCTGCAACGATTGGCGCATACATCTTGATTTCCTGACACAGGCAATCAACATAGCGAAGCATCGTTCCATAGCTCTCCCCATCAAACGACAGGAAATCGCAGTATTTGCATTTTACGACACAAAACGGTATATGAACATATAAGCTCACATATTTTTTCATTCGTTATCCTACTCCTCATCTAACTTCAGTACACTCATAAACGCCTTCTGCGGAATCTCTACATTTCCAACCTGACGCATACGTTTCTTTCCTTCCTTCTGCTTCTCCAAGAGCTTTCTCTTACGCGAGATATCGCCACCATAGCACTTTGCAAGCACATCCTTACGCATCGCTTTCACTGTCTCTCTTGCAATAACCTTAGAACCGATAGCTGCCTGAATCGGAATCTCGAAGAGCTGTCTCGGAATTTCCTCTTTTAACTTCTCACACATCTTTCTGCCTCTCTCATAAGCGGTATCCTTGTGTAGGATAAAGGAAAGTGCATCAACCTCTTCTTTATTGATCAGGATATCCAACTTGACAAGATCCGAACGCACATAGCCCTTCATCTCATAGTCAAACGATGCATATCCACGGGATCTGGATTTTAATGCATCAAAGAAATCATATATGATTTCATTCAATGGCAGATCATATTGTAAGAGTGCCCGCGTCGTCTCCATATATTCCATGCTCTTGTATACACCACGGCGTTCTTGACAAAGCTGCATGATCGCACCGACATATTCCGTCGTTACCATAATCTCTGCACTGACAAATGGCTCCTCCATATATTCGATCGTCGAAGGATCCGGCAGGTTCGATGGATTTGTGAGCTCCATTACCTCGCCATCCGTCTTATGCACACGGTAGATAACGCCCGGTGCTGTCGTCACTAAATCCAGATTGTATTCACGCTCTAAACGCTCCTGAATGATTTCCAGATGAAGCAGTCCAAGGAATCCACATCGGAAGCCAAAACCAAGTGCAATCGAAGTCTCCGGCTCATAGCTTAAGGATGCATCATTTAACTGTAATTTTTCCAGAGCATCTCTCAAATCCGGATATTTCGCCCCATCCGCCGGGTACAGACCGCAGTAAACCATCGGATTTACCTTCTTGTAACCCGGAAGTGCCTCTGCACATGGGTTGTCCGCATCGGTAACAGTATCACCGACTGTTGTATCCTTTACATTTTTCAGACTGGCGGTAATATATCCAACCATCCCCGCTGAAAGTTCATCACACGGGATAAACTGTCCGGCTCCGAAAATACCGACCTGTACAACCTCTGCCTCCGCTTCGGTTGCCATCATACGGATATTCGTTCCTTTTTTCACTGTACCGTCGAACACACGGCAGAAAATGATAACGCCCTTATAGGCATCGTATAAGCTGTCAAAGATCAGTGCCTTCAAAGGTGCATCCGCATCTCCTTGTGGTGCAGGAATCTTTGTTACAATCTGTTCCAATACTTCCTCGATATTCGTGCCATTTTTGGCTGAAATACGAGGGGCATCGTGTGCCTCGATTCCGATTACATCCTCGATCTCCGCTACAACACGGTCCGGATCCGCCGATGGCAGGTCGATCTTATTGATGACCGGCATGATTTCCAGATTGTGATCGACTGCAAGATAGCAGTTTGCAAGTGTCTGTGCTTCAATGCCCTGTGCAGCATCGACGATCAGAATCGCACCCTCACAGGCTGCCAGACTCCGGGATACCTCATAGTTAAAATCCACATGTCCCGGTGTATCGATCAGATTGAAGATATATTCCTCTCCATCCTCTGCTTTGTAAACAATACGCACAGCCTGCGCCTTGATCGTGATTCCACGTTCACGCTCCAGATCCATGTTATCCAGCACCTGATTCTGCATCTCCCGGCTTGTCAAAAGCCCGGTCTTTTCAATAATCCGGTCAGCCAGTGTTGATTTACCATGATCAATATGTGCTATAATACAGAAATTTCGTATTTTGCTCTTATCCAAATGTGCCATGTACTTTTATAACCTCATAATTTCCGATTTTCTGTCACCACAGAAAATATGATGACCTTCCTGCGCATCAATGCGCTCTTAATTGTCAAAAGTATACCACACTTTCCTACTCCTGTGCAATCAACACTTTATAGAGAATTGCCCCAAGCGGCCGCATCGCATTTTTTGCTTCTGCAACCGTATTCGTCTGTGCTCCAACCTCAATCAGTGATGAACGCGGCATTTTATTCAGGTTAAAACAATACCCCCGCACATAGATGCGCCGCATCAGATCTCCATACATTGCTTTACCTGCAAGATGCATCTGAAGGCTGAATGCCAGATTATCTATTTTATATGGATTATATAAATAATCAATATCTCCGTTTTCATTTGTCCGGCTCACACCATTTAAAAACATGATCTGTGCTGTTGGGACACCATCAATATCACGCACAAGCCGTACGTCATTCCGCACTCCATCCCGGTGAATATCAAGTACAACCTCTATGGACGGATACTGTTGCAAAACTGCATCCACGCCGTCACTTGCATAATCATATGCAAGACTTCGATCCTCCACCCCATCCACAACATCATATACGGTACGATCATGATATACCGGTATTCCATAATCTTCCTCTAAAATCCGTGTCAGTTCATCCCCCAGTCCGATTACTGTATCCTCGGTCACCCCCGGCCGGCTGTCCGAAAATGTTTCGCTTCCATGTGTATGATAAATCAGAATCTTATACCCACCAGAATCTGGATCAATATGCAAATCCTTCGACAGCAATGTATTCGCGGCTAATTCCTCATCTGTCACATTGGTTGAACTATCAATCGTATAACAGTTTCCTACCAGAAAATCCCGGTTCTGTAATTGTTCCATCGAATATGTAATGCCACCAGAAATCGATAACGGTTCTGCCATAGTTTCTTCTGTCACTGCGTCTCCATCGGAAGCGACAGGTACCTGTTGTTCTGTGGTTACATCTGGTTCCAAATCTCCTGTCTCACACGAAAACGCTGTCTCTGTATCGATTCCTGTCGAAATCGCAACCTTATCCCACCGATTTTCCATCGTATCGGTTTCCATATCTGCAAGCACTGGTACAAACAGATCACGCAGTCTGGAATCAACAGATTCCACATGCAATACAGGAGCGACCGTTTCCTTGAAAAAAGTCTGTGCTTTTCCGGACAATGCCATTGTATCCATACGAACCAGCACGCCCAGACACAACGCACAGACAAAGCATGACAATATAATTTTTACATATTTTCTCTTCATACCATAAATATATGCACTTACACCGGTATATTATGTTAGAAAACGGTTGATTGCCTCCGATATCGTATAACTGACTCTTCCTATCAGTTCATCAATATTTTTCGGTGTCACAAACATAGAAGAAACAGTTGGTGTCTGGATAAATTCTACAATTTCCCCCTCATACTGCTGAAGAATGGATACGGGTAATTTTTCCAACAGACCTTCCATGGCATGACTGATCATTGCAGGCATGGAAATTACTGTCGGAACACCAATTGCAATCACTGGAACGCCCAAAGATTCCTCATTTAATGACAACCTTCGATTTCCGACTCCAGCCCCTGGTGTAATACCTGTATCACATACTTGGATTGTCGTATTTAAACGTTCTGCTTCTCTCGCAGCAAGTGCATCAATACAAATTACAATATCCGGACTAATCTCCCTGCACAGCGATTGAATGATTGTACTTGTTTCGATTCCAGTCTGTGCCATGACACCCGGACAAAGTGCAGAAATCTCCATAGAATGATCCACAAATCCCTCGCGAAGCAGATGTCTTGTAATATAAAGATGATCTACAACACTTGGTCCAAGTGCATCCGGCGTAATATTCCGGTTCCCCAGACCAATCACAAGAATATGGTCTGCCCCATGAAACAACTCTTTTAAGACATCATGCAGTGCCAGCACAAACGGCATATGGATATTTTCATCCTCCGAGCAAAGTTTCGGACTTTCCAATGTAATATAATTGCCAATCGGTTTACCAAGTACATCCGCGCCTGCTTGATTCAAAACACGAATATGTGTCTTTGTCAATCCATATTCAATATCTTCATATGTTTCTACACACACACCCGGAATATCATTTTTCTCTGAGATATCTTCCTTTAATTCCAGGGCAAGATCGGTTCGTACATAATTTTCCAGCATAAAAAATACTACTCCTTTTTTCTGAGTAGTATTTCCATTTTGATATAACTTATGTACGCCATATTCTTAACAGGACTGAACCGGATTGTCTACCGCAAGCGCAATCGCCTGCACACACTCCTCCATTGTCTTTCCATCACAAGGGATTGTAAGCTGTGCATATTTCTCATAATATGGTTTGCGCTCTGCATACAGATCTGCCAGTGTCTTTCCCGGCTTCATCGCGATACCACGCGTCGAGATATTGTTCACACGACGGATGATTTCCTCGCAGCTTACATCAAGATATACGATCAGCCCCTGCTCGCCTAGGTGATTCATAGCTTCTTCCGAAAAAATAGCGCTCCCTCCCGTCGCAATCACGGATGCTTCCGTGTTGATATCCCGCAGCACCTGATTCTCAATCGCAAGAAATGCATCGATGCCTTTCTCATTGATGATATCAACCAACGTCTTTTCTTCCTGTCTCTGGATCAGCAGGTCTCCATCAATAAAATGATAATTGATTGCCTTTGCGAGCAGTACGCCGATTGTACTTTTTCCACTTCCCGGCATACCGATTAATACTATATTTTTCTTCATCTTTTTTCCTTTCAATTTAATATAATAATTACGATTTCTCCGTTCTTCGAACTCTCGAAATCGTAACAGACATGCATGCGCATTCCGGACTATCATCCTACATGCTTATGTCACATCTGATGCCTTACAACCCGATACTCATCGCCGTTCTTATAATAAGGGCAGGTATAATGGCTGTCCCCATACAACCGTGCAATCTCATCCTCGTCCATACTCACGTCACAGATATATTCCTCATATTCCTCGTCATAGATCAGATACGCACATGTATCGCAGCTCGTCTGTATCTCTGTTTTTTTCTTCTTATTCTCCATTATGCAAACACCACCTGTTCATCTGTAATCCGGCAGATTTCTTCCCAGCTATCCCTTGCCACATCGTCATAAACCGCAACCGTCACGAATCCGGCTTTCTTCGCTGTATACATAGCCCGCAGACTGTCCTCAAATATCACACAATCCATCGCAGCGATCTGCATATTTGCACAGGCAAGCTCATAAACTGCCGGTGATTCTTTGCTCGCCCCCGCCATCGTACAGCTGACGATCGTATCAACATCCGCCATAAGTCCGGTACGCTCTAATACCATCTCACTCAAATTGATTTCATTTGCCGTTGCAACCGCCACCTTATAACCATCCCGTTTCATCCACTTCACAAGCTCGTAGGCATATGGCTTTAGCGGAATCTTATTCCGGTATTCCTCGATTACCATATTCTGAAAATCATCAAAGATTTCCTCAGCGGTCTTCGGAATATCAAACCGTTCTTTAATAAAATGCGCCGCCTGAATAAGTGTCATCGTTGCCACCTGATGATGGAACTCCGCATCCGGGCAGATACCATATCGACCGATATATTCCACATCCAGCGTCCGCCACATCGGCATACTGTCAATCAGCGTCCCGTCCATATCAAAAAGCACACCCTTCTTACCTTGTAAGAGTGGTGTCAGTTTCTTGTATAAAATATCAAACTGTTCTGTCTTTGCAAGCATCTCCTGCACCTGTGCCTTAAGCGCTTTGGTCGCTGTCTCAATCTCTTCCTGTGCGAAGATCGCGGATACCACCGCGACGCCTGCCACATCGCAGCCAACTAATTGATCAATATTCTCCGCACTGACACCTCCGATTGCCACAACCGGAATCCGCACAGCACGACAGATGTCCCGCAACGTCTTCAAAGAGAGTGCTGTTACATTCCTCTTTGTCGTTGTCACAAATACTGAACCGGAGCCAAGGTAATCGGCACCCTGTTTTTCGGCAAGCAGTGCTTCCTCTACATTGTGTGCAGATACACCGATGATTGCCGCATCTCCAAGGATAGCACGTGCCTCTTCCACCTGCATATCGCCCTGTCCTAAGTGTACGCCATCTGCCTGACAGGCTTTTGCAAGTGCGACATTATCGTTGATAATAAGCGGAACACCGTATCTCTGTGTCAGTTTCTTAATCTCCGTTGCCTCCGCAAGAAATGTATCTTCGGAAAGTTCCTTTTCCCGCAGCTGTACGATCGTCGCTCCACCCTTGATAGCCGCTTCCACAGCATCACACAGGGTTGCATATCGTTCTTTCCTGATTGATTTTGTATCTGTTACAGCATAGACCTGTAACTGTTCTTTATTTATCTTCATTTTATGTTTATTCTCCAGATTTTTACCTGACTTTTCTCTTTTACTCTCACGCCATTTTCCCGTAAAAATCGTTATAAAGATCTGACGTTTTCCTGTATCTGCCATCCATGGTCGATTGGCCCACTCCCTTTGCCGAGATCAAGGCCTGACGAAAGTGCGCCACTAAGATAACTTTTGGCATAGCTGATACTCTGCGCAACCGAATATCCTTTTGCCAGTCCACACGCTATTGCAGAGGATAAAGTACATCCGGTACCATGTGTATTCGGATTGTCGATGCGTGAACCGTGGAACCAGACCACCTCGGTTCCAACTAACACATCACTCGCATCCTCAACCGCATGTCCGCCCTTGATCAGCATCTGGGAATGAAATCTGTCATACAGGCATCTTCCTGCCTGTTCCATATCTGCTTTAGACTGAATGGTCATTCCGGTAAGCAGCCCTGCTTCCGGGATATTCGGCGTAATCAGTGTCGCAAGCGGAAGAAGCATCTCCGTCAGACAGGAAATCGCATCTTCCTTTAACAATCTGCTTCCGCTCGTCGCAACCATCACCGGATCCACAACTATATTTTCCGCATGCCAATCATTCAATGCTTCTGCAATCGTTTTTATCAGGGCTTTATCGGATACCATGCCAATCTTCACAGCTTTCGGCGGAATATCCAAAAACACTGCGTCAATCTGCTTCCGCAGAAATTCCGGTGTCACATCCATAATACCGGTAACTCCCATCGTGTTTTGCGCAGTCAGTGCTGTGATGGCTGACATACCATAGCAGTCATTTGCAAGCATCGTCTTTAAATCTGCCTGTATCCCCGCACCACCGGAGCTATCCGAACCAGCAATAGAAAGCACTGGCGCAAGGCTCCGATTAGTTAATTTCTTTTCATCCATCTATTATATTACTCCTTAAAAAATAGAGCTGTCTACGACAGCCCTATTATTATACACGATTTATGCGCCTACGACAAATGTAAGTTCTGCCGTCACTGCAACTTTTCCATCTACCTTTGCGACAGCCTTTCCGGAACCGATCGGTCCCTTCTGGTCTATAATCTCACATTCCATCTCGATTACATCGCCCGGCGTGATCTGTTTCTTAAATCTTGCATTCTTGATACCACCGAAAAATGCAGTCTTTCCTTTGTGTTCTTCCTCGGACAAAATCGCAATCGCACCAACCTGCGCAAGTGCCTCGATCACAAGTACGCCAGGCATGACATGCTGTGTTGGAAAATGTCCCAGAAACTGCATCTCATTCACGGATACGCATTTCACACCCTTCGCCCATTTGCCCGGTTCAAAATCTGTAATTCGGTCAACTAACTGGAACGGATAACGATGTGGCAAAATCTCCTGTATCTGATTTGAATTTAATTCCATCTTCTTCTCCTTTGTCCTGCAATCTACGCCTCAAACTTCTTCAGCAGAATACTTGCGTTATGTCCACCAAATCCAAGAGAGTTTGAAAGTGCATATTCTACCTGTACATTTCTGCCTTCATTTGGAACGATATCCAGATCACATTCTTCATCCGGCACCTGATAGTTAATCGTTGCAGGAATAAATCCATCATGCAATGCAAGTGTTGTGATAACCGCTTCTACCGCGCCACTACCGCCAAGCAGATGTCCGGTCATAGACTTTGTAGAGCTTACCATCAGCTTATATGCATGCTCACCAAATGTTGTCTTGATTGCCATTGTCTCACCTGCATCATTTAAGTGTGTGGATGTACCATGTGCATTGATATAGCCAACCTGCTCCGGCTTGATTCCTGCATCCTTTACTGCCATTGCCATACACGCTGCTCCGCCTGCTCCATCCGGACATGGTGCTGTGATATGGTATGCATCACAAGTCGCACCGTATCCGACAACCTCGCCGAGGATTTCCGCACCACGCGCCTTCGCATGCTCATACTCTTCTAATACAAGGGCACCGGCACCTTCACCCATGACGAATCCGGCACGCTCCTTATCAAATGGAATCGAAGCACGATTCTTATCCGTTGTTGTATTCAATGCCTGCATCGCTGTAAATCCACCGATTGCCATATCCGTGATTGCTGCCTCAGAACCGCCACAGATCATGACATCTGCATATCCATCACGAATATAATGGAAGCTGTCACCAACTGCATTATTGCCGGATGCACAGGCAGTTACAACGCAAGTACAGATACCTTTAAATCCAAAACGGATTGCGATATTTCCGGCACCCATGTTCGCGATTGTCATCGGAATATAGAATGGGGAGATCTTGTCGAAACCACGTCTCTCGCCAGTCTGGTAGTTTTTCTCTGTGACTTCCATGCCGCCGATACCGCTGGAGAAGATGACTCCACAGCGTTCCGCATCTTCCTTCTCCATATCCAGTCCACTCTGCTTGAATGCCTCATCCGCCGCAACAACAGCGTACTGCGCATAACGGTCCATACGTCTGGCATCCTTCTTGTCGATTACGGCTGTTACATCCAGATTCTTTACCTCTCCGGCAAGCTTCACTGCATGGTTTGTCGTATCAATTCTTGTAATCTCATCAATTCCGCAGACACCTTTTTTTACATTTTCCCATGTGGTCTCTACGTTATTTCCCAAAGGGTTTACAGTTCCTAAACCTGTAATCACAACTCTTCTGCTCATTTTTCCCTCCTACATTGCCATACCGCCATCTACACAGATGACCTGACCGGTAATATAACTTGCATCATCACTTGCTAAAAACCGGACAAGATTTGCAACATCTTCTACCTTGCCAAGCTTCTTCATCGGAATACTCTTTAAGTTCTCTTCCACAACAGCCTCCGGCAGATTTGCTGTCATATCTGTCTCAATAAATCCCGGTGCCACCGCATTTACGGTGATGCCACGGGAACCGATCTCCTTCGCAACAGATTTTGTCATACCAATCAGTCCTGCCTTGCTGGATGCGTAGTTGACCTGTCCGGCATTTCCACGGACACCGACCACGCTGCTGATGTTGATGATATGTCCGCGCTTCTGCTTGAGCATAATCTTCGATACATGCTTGATGCACAAAAATGCGCCCTTTAAGTTCGTATCAATGACCTGCTCGAAATCTTCCTCTGTCATCTTCAGCATCAGATTATCCTTCGTGATACCTGCATTGTTCACTAAGATATCAATACTTCCATATTCTTCCTTTACCTTTGCTACAAGTGCCTGCACATCTTCATTTTTTGCAACATCCGCCTGAATCGCAGATGCCTTTACACCATAGGTCTCACACAACTTTACTGTCTCTTCGGCACCGGCTGCGCCATGTGCATAACAAGTTACGACATTGGCACCTGCCTGTGCAAGTGCAACACAGATTGCACGTCCGATTCCACGGCTGCCGCCTGTGACAATGGCTGTTTTATTCTCTAATGTCATAGATTCCTCCATCTTTTATTACCACTACGCGAAGTACAATAACCTGCACGTATATCCGCGTACCGCTTATTTCCCAAGTGCTTCAAGCACCGCATTTAATGAATCAATATCTTCTACAGAATACGTAGCAAAACTGCGGTCGATCTTCTTCACGAATCCGGAAAGTGTCTTTCCCGGACCAACCTCGATGAAAGTGTCGACACCCTGCTCAATCATATACTTAATAGAATCCTCAAAATATACACTGCTCTGTACCTGTGTCTCAAGCATCTGAGGAATTGTCTTATCTGCTGCAAGCTCCTTACCGGTTGCATTGAACAGTACCGGGAACTTCATCTCTCCGAAATGCTCGTTCTTAAAACGCTCCGCAAGCTTATCCCCCGCCGGCTTCATCAAGGATGTATGGAATGGTCCGCTGACTGCGACAGGCACAATTCTTCTTGCACCCTTCTCCATCATCAGCTCTCCGGCTCTTGTGATAACCGGTGTATCACCGGATACAGTTACCTGAACCGGTGTGTTATAGTTTGCAACCTCAGCGATATGGAACTCGCTGTCTGCAAATTCATCCTCAGCCTGCTTGCAGCATGCCTTAATAGTCTCACGGTCGAGACTCATAACAGCGATCATACCGGTGTCTCTACCGGTAACTGCCTCTTCCATCGCTTTACCACGGTATGCAACAAGATCGATTACCTGCTGTTCCTCGAATACACCTGCCGCATAGAGTGCAGAATACTCACCAAGCGAAAGTCCGGCTGCAATCTCCGGTACGATGCCCTTTGCTTCCAGAATCTTTGTCACGCCAACCGCAAAGGCTACCATACATGGCTGCGTGTATCTTGTCTGTCCAAGCTTCTCAATTGGACCATCAAAACAACACTCCTTCACATCAAAATCCAGCTTTACATTGTCAAATACTTCGCGGAACTCCGGATATGCCTCATAGAGATCTTTTCCCATTCCAACATGTTGTGCACCCTGGCCAGCATATAAAAAACCGATTTTCATAATTTCCTCCTGCTTATCTTTCACAATTCTGACTAATTCAGATTCATATTTTATAAGATCGTGCGGGACATAACATTTGTCCCTCTTTTCATATTTTTATTAGATTCCCTCCTTTGCAAGCTTTGCAAGCTCTGCAAGAGAATCCTCGTACAATCCCTTCAGAATCTCAGCTACCGGCTTGATCTCCTTTACAAGACCGCACACCTGACCAGCCATCAGGGAACCATTCTTTGTATCGCCATCTAAGACAGCCTTACGGAGAGAACCAAGAGTAAGCTGCTCTAACTCTTCTCTTGGAACGCCCTTGCCTTCCATCTTCAGATATTCACGCGCCATCTGGTTTTTGATCACACGTACCGGAGCACCACTGGATCTTCCGGTCACCGCTGTACCATTATCCTTCGCCTTGATAACTGCCTCTTTATAATTGATATGAATCGGGCACTCTTCACTGGCAAGTAATACAGTTCCGATCTGTACGCCGATTGCGCCAAGTGCAAATGCAGCAACCATACCTCTGCCATCTGCGATACCACCAGCTGCGATAACCGGGATATTGACTGCGTCAACAACCATCGGTACAAGTGTCATTGTTGTCATCTCACCAACATGTCCGCCACTCTCGCCGCCTTCCGCGATCAGGGCATCTACACCCATACGCTCCATACGCTTTGCAAGAGCCACACCGCTGACAACCGGAATCACCTTTGTGCCAACCGCTTTCCAGTCCGCCACATATTTCTCCGGACTTCCGGCTCCGGTTGTGATCACATCTACCTTTTCCTCGACCAGCATCTTCGCGATATTGTCGACATCCGGATTCATCAGCATCAGATTTACACCGAACGGCTTATCTGTCAAAGCACGGCACTTCTTAATCTCCTCACGGATACGCTCTGCGTCAAATCCACCGGATGCAATCAGTCCGAGTCCACCGGCATTGCTGACAGCGGCCGCAAACTCGCCAAGTGCGATATTCGCCATTCCACCTTGAATAATCGGATACTTGATTCCAAGGAATTCATTTAATCTCATCTTTATCCTCCTCACACTATGCCCAATTTTCTATTTCATAATTGTGCTACGCATAAGCACAGTACCTTCTATAATTGATCTGAAACAAATTTTATCAAAATTCCAGATACGCACCGCCCCAGGTAAGACCGCCGCCAAATCCTACGCAGATCATCTTCATGCCCGGCTTGATCATGCCCTTCTGGTTCATCTCGGAAAGTGCGATTGGAATACTTGCAGAACTTGTATTTCCATACTCATCCAGATTGATATAGAACTTGTCCATGCTCTGTTTACATTTCTTTGCCACAGACTCAATGATACGCTTATTCGCCTGATGACAGACATACAGATCAATATCATCCGCTGTCACACCAGCCTTATCTAAAAGCTGCATGACGGTCTTTGGAACTGTGCTGACTGCAAACTTAAATACTTCACTTCCAAGCATGCTGACATGACGAGGCTGTAAATCCTCGTTGCTGCACTCAAGGACAGAATCATCCCCCTTTGCGCCAAGAATTCCGAAATACCGGTGTGTATCCGAAAGCTCAACAACGGCAGCACCCGCACCATCTCCAAACAGAATACAAGTACTTCTGTCATTCATATCAAGAATCTTGGATAAGGTCTCACTACCGATAACCACGCCATATTTCTTGTCACTCTGAAGCAACATACCTCTTGCAATCTGTACACCATACATAAATCCCGAGCATGCTGCATTGATATCAAAACAAGGAATATCCTGTGGAAGTTCTAATTCCTTTTGCACCATACATGCCATCGAAGGTGTCATATGATCCGGACGAATCGTCGCTACAATCACAACACCGATCTCAGACTTGTCAATGCCTGCATCCTCGATTGCCATCTTTGCAGCAGCAATCGCCATATCCTGATTCTTCTCTTCGGTAATAAAATGTCTTCTGCGAATACCGGTACGGCTGGAGATCCACTCATCATTTGTATCTACAATCTTACTTAAATCATCATTTGTCACTACGTGTTCCGGGGCATAATGTCCCATACCTACAATATGTAAGCCTTCTTTCATCTCATCTTTCCTCTTACTCTCTGTCACTCTCTTTCTGCAGATTTCTCTTAGATTACATGCAGATATTTATTGTCGATCGTTCTGAATTTCTTATAACGATGCTTCGCAACTTCATCCGGGTTCATCTTGATGTATTTGTCAAGCTCTTTCTTGATTGCACGATCAGTTGCCTTGAATACAACCTTATGATTCAGATGTGCACCGCCGATTGGCTCCGGAATGATATCATCGATTACGCCGAACTCTTTCAGATCCTGTGCAGTAAGCTTCATCATCTCCGCTGCTTCCTCGCTCCGCGAAGAATCTTTCCACAGAATCGAAGCATAACCTTCCGGGGAAAGAATGGAATACACCGCATTTTCAAGCATCAACACACTGTTTGCCACACCGATGGCAAGCGCCCCGCCGGAGCTTCCCTCTCCGGTTACAACTGCGATTACCGGCACCTTCAGTGCACTCATCTTCGCAAGATTTACTGCAATGGCACTACCCTGTCCATTGTTCTCTGCTTCTAATCCCGGATACGCACCCGGTGTATCGATAAATGTAATGATCGGTCTGCCAAACTTCTCTGCCTGTTTCATCAGACGCAGTGCCTTGCGGTACCCTTCCGGTCCCGGCATACCGAAATTACATTTCATATTCTCTGCAAGATCATTTCCCTTACGATGTCCGATGACCGTCACAGGGATTCCATGATAGGTTGCAATACCTCCATAGATACTTGCATCCTCCTTGCCGAGTGCATCCCCTTTTTGCTCGAAGAAATCATCAAAGATTGCATCGACATACTCCGTGATCTTCGGACGTTTCTTGTGACGTGCCAGATATACCTTGTCATGGCTGTTCAGGTTCTTACACATATGTATCAGATCATGACGTTCCCGCTTCAGGACATAAACCTTTGCCTCATCTACCAGATCACTTGACATGATCTCTTCGATTTCTTTATCGATTTCCGCAATTCTCTCATCTATCTCTTTAATCATGATTATCTTCCTTTCTTCGCATGCAAACGTAAAATATGGGAGATGACTTCCCGCATCTTATCTCTCGGCACAATCTGATCTACAAATCCATGTGCCATCTGGAACTCCGAACGTTGGAATCCATCCGGAAGCTTCTGACCGATCGTCTGCTCGATTACACGCGGTCCGGCAAATCCAATCAAAGCATCCGGTTCTGCCAGTGTAATATCTCCTAATGTTGCGAAGCTGGCAGTTACGCCACCGGTCGTCGGATGTGTCAGATAGGAAATATATAACCCACCATGTTCACTGAACTTCTCGATTGCCGCACTCGTCTTCGCCATCTGCATCAGGGATAAAATGCCCTCCTGCATACGGGCCCCACCACTTGCAGTAAATATAATAAGCGGAAGATGTTTTTTGTCCGCGTATTCCACTGCATTGGTAACCTTCTCACCGACAGCCATACCCATACTTCCCATCAGAAACTTGCTGCTCATGACAGCGATGACTGCTTCGTTTCCATCAATCTTACCAACGCCGGTATAGACTGCCTCTTCAAGTCCTGTCTTTTCCTGCAGACGCTCGATTTTCTCCTCATACTCCGGCATGTCTAACGGATTGGAAAATGCCACTTTACAGCGAAGCGGCTTAAACGTGCCCGGATCTACCAACAGCCGCACACGCTTCTCTGCGGAAACCACATAATGATATCCACATGCAATACATACATTGTAGTTGTCCTTGATCGCAGACTTCTTGAATTCCTGCTTACACTTTGGACACACCGTTACTTCTTCCTCTGCAGTAACTGCTGTCTGCTCCGGTGCAGCCTCAGCTTCTGTTTTCGATGCTTCTTCTGCTACCTGTGTCTCTGTCCCAACCGCATTATTTTCCACTGATTCCTCTTTCTTCCGAAATAAATTACTCACCTGAAATTTCATCTTTCATCTCCACTTTTCTTTATCTTTTTATCTTTATTTAACCTCTCGCACACACTATCCGGTGATTCCGACTGCCTCCTTCGCAAGGCGGTCTGCCTCTTCATTTCCTTCCACACCGGAATGCCCCTTTACTTTTATAAATGTAACACGGATCTTGTCCCGTACCTGCTGCATATACTCATAATACGCAATCGTTCCGGTCTTGTTCCGCTTCCAGCCTCCGGTTGCCCACATCTCGATCCCAAGATAATCATAATAAATCGCCAAATCTGGTAATCCTTTTTCCACTGCAAGCTTCACTGCCGCCATCGCGCCCAGTATCTCACCTGCTACGTTACGCATGGATGCCATCTCCGGATCATCACCATGTCCCTGCAGGACATACCGCTTGCCATGATCCATCAGGAATCCACCATATCCATATACCTGTGTGGCATTGTTGTAAGAACCATCCACGAACGCATATACCATATTCTCATCGATATGCTTTGATTCTTCCGTCACACTTTCTATGCCCACAAATGTCTCCGCCTCCTGTCTCGTCGGAAAGCTCTTGTATATTGCTCCCGGAAATCCCTTTATAAGCGGTTCGCAGGCAGACCACGTCTCATATACTCCCGGTCGAACACCTCTTTTCACAGCATAAAATTTCTTTGCCATTTAATTGCCTTTCTGACCTATCGTTATTCACAGTCTTTTACATTATAGTACATTTTCATAATAAATGCACACATTTTTTACTTTGCACGAAAAAAAATGCACAAATACCATCTTTCCATTGAATCTCGTATTACCGTATGTTAACATATTTATTTGACTGAAAAATAATCACAAAGATAAGGAGAACGATTTATGCAATCGAATACAACTGAAATTTTCAGGGATGCCCCGGTTCCAAAAGCCGTGTTAAGTAATGTCATCCCCTCGATCATAAGCATGATCATGGTTTTGATCTACAATCTCGCTGACACGTTTTTTATCGGACAAACAAAAAATGCACTGATGGTAGCTGCTGTGTCTGTAGCAACGCCTGCTTTCTTATTATTCATGGCTGTCGGCATGTTGTTTGGTATCGGCGGAACATCCTTTATCTCCCGCATGCTTGGAGAAGGTCAGGAAGCACGTGCCAAGCATGCCTCTGCCTTCTGCTTCTGGACCGGTCTGGCTGTCGGAATTATATCCATGATCCTGATTGTGATTTTTGCCGAACCTGTCTGTAAAGCAATCGGCGCAAGTGCAGATACGGTAGAATATGCAACACAATATCTCCGGATCGTCGCCATCGGAATTCCGTTTCTGATCATAAGTAACGCATTCAGCAACATCATCCGTTCCGAAGGACGGGCAAAAACCGCAATGTCTGGTATGATCATCGGAAATATGGCAAATGTAATCTTAGATCCGGTCATGATCTTGCTTCTCGGCTGGAATGTTGCCGGTGCCGCGATTGCAACCGTCATCGGAAATATTTTATCCGCGGTCTTTTATGTATCGCATCTTCTGTCAAATAAATCACAATTGTCGATTCGATTACAGGATTACAAAGCGGGGGACAAAATTGCAAGTTCCGTATTTGCCATCGGTATCCCGGCATCACTGAACAGCGTGCTTATGAGTGTCAGCAATATCTTCATCAATAATCTGATGGCTCACTATGGAGACATGGCAGTTGCCGGACTCGGTGTCGCCATGAAGGTTAACATGATCGTTGTCATGCTGTTGATCGGACTTGGTACCGGAATCCAGCCACTCCTTGGCTACTGCTTCGGTGCCAGAAACCGGAAACGGTATTTTGCCGTATTGAAATTTTCCATTTTACTTGCTTTTATATTAAGTGCAATCATGACCTGTGTCTGTTACTTTGGTGCTGACGGATTGGTCAGCGCCTTTTTGGAAGATGCAGACGCATACGATTTTGGATTTCGATTTTCCCGTATTTACATTCTATCCGGTCCGATCCTTGGACAATTATTTGTATTTATCAACGCAATCCAGTCCACAGGTGCCGCACTCCCTTCCCTGATTTTGTCGATCAGCCGGCAGGGACTTTTATACTTGCCAATCCTGTTTATCATCAACGCAACGACGGATTCCGCCAGACTGCTTGCATTGGCGCAGCCGGTCACGGATTACCTTGCAACCGCACTTGCGATTATCCTGTTTGTGATTACGTGCAGGAAATATTTTCCAAAGAGTAAGGCTTCTATACAATAACTAAACACAATAGCAAAACAACAGGATAATCCATTTACAGACATACAAACCACATACATTTAAGCAAAAAGGATGCTGCAATTCCTTACAAATTACAGCATCCTTTTTATTTATCCGAAGATCCCTGTTCCCGTTACAGTTTTTGCAAAACGGACTCTTCAATTTCTATATCCATGCATCTATTCTATGTCTATGCAACACCCGGGAACTCTGCCTTCATATCTTTATTTACTTCATCGATATGTAATCCCAGATAACTGTCCGGAACAACCTCATACGCCTTCCGCATATCGTCGATACAAGCCATCATGGAAAGCGGTACTCCGATATACATATCATCCACTGAAATTGCCACATCACCGGTATTCAGAGAGATATTACTGCGTTCCTCCTTATATGGTGGCGCTGTCAGCAGCTTCGTTACCGCCTCACTGAAGAACGGCATGATTGCCGGAAGGGAAATATATTTGTGATTTGTAATATTTACCTTAAATCCAGGCTTTAAGATACACAGCTTCTTCTTTGCGGTCTTCTCACTGGCACCTTCGACAAATGCCTTTGCCGCCCGATCCATGATCTCGGCACGCGTCTCATTTGTCGGAGACACAAACATCATATTAAGCTCAGCCAAAGTCGGGCGCTTATCCGCAAACGCAACCGAGATCATCTTCTCCGGTGCATACATACCGACACCGATCAGAATATTCTTATAGACACGTTCCATCTCCTGTTTTACAGGTACGATACGTCCATTATCAATATTGGATTCATTGTCCGCGAGCAGCTTAACAATACCCTTGTACAACTCATCCACACGATCCTGTGTGATATAATCTGACGGCAGGTACTCCTGCTGCTTTGCATCCTTCAATAAGAATCCGGTAATCCGCTTTCCGTTTGCTGCGAGATCCTCCACCGCATTCTTTAAGTCCTCATTAAACTGTGCATACAACTCTTCGAGCCGCTCTGCCTTCGCACGGAGAAAACGCACAATATCGCCGAACATATCTTGATCGTTCATTCCATCAATCAGCATATTCCGCTGCAGAGTCAGACATTCTTTGACACATGCATCATAATATCCGTTCTCTGTCTCACGCTTTGCCGACGGGAATGTGAAGAATCGTTTCGCAACGATATCCTTGATTGACTCAATGATACGACTGAACTCTCCGGTTGGCTGGTACTGTTTCATAAGTCTGGAAAGCCGTTCGATATCCGCAATCATGCCACGGTCTTTCTCACTGCTTCCAATACCGCCACAGCCGATAATATCCATCACCGCATATGGGCCTTTCTTCTGCATAAACCACTCGAGTTCCGCATTTAACGTATCAAGTACATGATTCTTCAGAGACTTGATCATAATTGGAATACGATCTTTCATGGATGCAAGCTGACGTCCCATATTCTCGCGCAGGCCATCCTGATTTTTCTTGATCATTTTATAAACCGGTTTCTCAAACTGTCTGATCGGAATAATTCCATTCACCGAAAGCTTGATCTCATCCCCCGGTTGTCCAGACAGGAAAGCATCAAGTTCACCAAACACCTTCTGTCTTGACTCCTTCGCCTGCGGATCATCCTCTGCAAGCTCATGTAGCTTTTTATACGCCTCAACAAAAATCTCATACTCACAGATATTCTCGATCTGCCTGATCGGAATCTTATAATCGGATTCGTTGATAATCTTGTAATAGCCGCGATCTTCCCCATCGAAAAATACATCACGCAATAGCTTGCCCTTTGCACCATCCTCGCCTTGTCCGACATGTTTCACTGAGGCAAGCTTTGTCAGGAAATATGCTACATCACTATAGATAACCCCATCCGGAATATATCCCTGTTCGTCCTTCTTTCCGGATATAAGCAGACAGGCATCAAATATATTCTCACGGATCGTAAGTTTGTGTGTCGTGCTTTCAAATGTATAGCGTTCGTCTTTGTCCTTACTTGTAAGCCGCATATAATAATCGACTTCTTTCAGTGTTGCATAGCCATTTGCATTCAAATTTGCGAGCAGATCCGGATTCGATACGATCTCCCGTTTGCTGTAAAGCACATCCGGCATCAGCAGACAGGCTCCGACGCGGACACCATTCCATTTCTTGGAACGGATATAAGCCCGGATATTATAGGTAAGATCTGTCAGGATACCACCACTTGTACCGCCAGCGACGCCCGACACGATAATGATATCGAGCTTGCCTGACTTCGAACGGGTATGTGCCTCCTCAAGCTTATCAAACAGCAGAACACGCATATCCTCATATGCATTGGAAAACATCAATCGTCCAATCTGTCGGTTGCCCTTGGCTCCATCCGTATCAATGTTGATCTGTGGGAAGTCCTCACGCATCCAATTCGCAAGATTCGGATGCACCGGATTCTCCTTGATGCCTTTGACCAGAAGATTTTCTAGATTCGGGCGATAGATACTGATAATCTCCGTTGCATTCAGACCGATACCATCCCGGCTTGCCTCAATCATATTCTCCATCGCCGGGATATCGGAATCCACCATCAGATATTGGATGTTATCGTCCGGTGTAATCTCTCCCATCAGCATCCCCTTCATATCGCAGACAACCTGACTACCCATGCCTCCAAGTCCGATCACAAGCAGATCGCCGTTGTAGCGCTGCTCGTTATCCAGTTTCTCGAAGATACGAATGTCTTTTAACTTTGTAAATTCCTCTTTTTGTGTGTCAATTAAAATCATGTTACCTTCTCCTTTTATATCAACGCTTCTCCCAATATTGATACAACTTTAAACCCCGGATTCACAATTCATTGATTCTCTAGTTTTTGCGGAATTCTTCTAATTCCAGTCCCTCGTTATGCTCCAGCATCAGGCGGATAGACCATTCATTTGCAAACAGCAAAAGCGGATTGTCCTTCATATCCTTCACCTTCTTGCAGTCGCTGATTCTCGACAGCTTATTCAGATCCGTGGAAGGATCCTTTACCCATCGGATATAATTATATGGAAGCGGCTCTAAGCGGATGTCACATCCATATTCATTTTCCAGTCTGTATTTTAATACATCAAACTGCAGCACACCAACCACACCGACAATAATCTCGGACATTCCAAGCGTATAATCCTGGAACATCTGGATCGCACCTTCCTGTGCAATCTGTGTAACACCCTTGATAAACTGTTTACGTTTCATCGAATCCAGGTGCACCAGTCTGCAGAAATGCTCCGGTGCAAAGGTCGGGATTCCCTCGTACTGGAATTTCTTTCCCGGCGTACATAACGTATCTCCGATAGAGAAAATACCCGGATCGAATACACCGATGACATCACCGGCATACGCCTCATCAATAACCTTACGATCCTGTGCCATGATCTGCTGTGGCTGGGATAAGCGGAGCTTTCTGCCACTCTGCACATGATAGACTTCCTTGGTCGCATCAAACTTACCGGAGCTGATCCGCATAAATGCGATACGATCGTGATGTGCCTTGTTCATATTCGCCTGAATCTTGAACACAAAACCGGAGAATGGCTCTGTGATTGGGTCAATCAGACCTGCATCCGACATACGTGGAAGCGGACTCTGTGTCATCTTCAGGAAATGCTCCAGAAATGTCTGCACACCGAAGGTTGTCAGTGCAGAACCGAAGAACACCGGAGATAACGCTCCCTTATCCACCAGTTCCTGATCAAACTCATCGCTTGCGCCATCCAGAAGCTCGATTTCATCCATCAGCTGGGCATAAAGCTCATCGCCGACTGCATCCTTTAATGCCGGATCCTTCACATCATAATCGGTCTCTGCCGCCGACTTTGCACCGCCGACAGACACTGCCTGAAACATCGATACTTTCTTTGTATCCCGGTCGTAAACGCCCTTAAAACGCTTTCCGGCACCGATCGGCCAATTGATGGGGCATGTCCGGATTCCAAGGACATTCTCAATCTCATCTAAAAGCTCAAACGAATCTCTTGCTTCAAGATCCATCTTATTGATAAATGTAAAAATCGGAATATGACGCATCACACAAACCTTGAACAGCTTGATTGTCTGCGCCTCCACACCTTTTGATGCATCAATCACCATGACCGCGGAATCTGCCGCCATCAAAGTACGGTAGGTATCCTCCGAGAAATCCTGATGTCCCGGCGTATCCAGAATATTGATACAATATCCGTCATAATTAAACTGTAACACGGAAGAGGTAACAGAAATACCTCTCTCCTTCTCGATCTCCATCCAATCGGAAACCGCATATTTGGAATTTGCTTTTCCCTTTACCGAACCAGCTGTGTTGATCGCGCCACCATAGAGCAGAAACTTCTCTGTCAGGGTAGTCTTACCGGCATCCGGGTGGGATATGATTGCAAATGTTCTTCTCTTCTTAATCTCTTCTTCTAATGATGCTCCCATCTGTTCCTCCACCTTTAAACTCACTTCATGTTATTATAGCATTTTAGAGATGGCTTTCAAAGTCTAATCTGAAAGATTTTTCAACTTATTTTGTTTTTTTGCATAAAAATACAGCTCCTGATTGTACGAATTGCACACACCAAACTCCGTACACGGACAATACACCGTCTCACAGGCATCGATCAACGCTTTCGCCTGTGCCAGTATCGTATCCTCCGGCATTGTATAGACCGGGATTTCCAGTACCTTCGCACAGAGTGCCTTCGCAACCGGATAGTCCCGGTCATGTACAGGTATAATCCCTGCCGCACACGGAATGCCCTGTCGCTGCAGCTTCCGGTAAAGCGGGATTCCATATCCGCCTCCGCCAATCACAAAGGTTCGAACCGTCCCCTTTTGCTTCGGGAACTCCACACTGCCATACGCCGCATCGTAGACGCCATCCTGCATCGCATAGAGCTCCTGTATATATTCGGTCGTCATCACCTCTTCCGGTGTCCCGACCCGGTCGACGCGATGTTCCTTCACACAGACAACACGGTCCGAGATCTTCTGTGCCAGGTCGATCTCATGCAGGGACATCACAACTGCCATCTGCCGTTTCCGCGCAAGTGTCCGAAGCAGCCACAGAAAGTCCGTCTTATAGCGGATATCCAGATAGGAGGTTGGTTCGTCCAACACCAAGATCTCCGGCTCCTGACAGATTGCCCTTGCCAGCATCACACGCTGGCGCTGTCCATCGCTGATTCTCTCAAAATCCTGATCCCGAAGCGCTTCGACCTGCACCTGCCGCATCGCTTCTTCGATTTTTTCTTCATCTTCCTTTTGCAGCATCCCCATCTTCCCGGTATACGGATACCGGCCGGTCGCCACAACATCATAACAGGTATATCGTTCCGGGTGAATCCGCTCGGTCATCACGATTGCCATCTTCTTCGCCAGTTCCTTCGGTGCATAGGCAGACAGTTCTTTCCCATCAATGCTAACCGTTCCTGCAATCAGGGAAAGCTGACGGATGATACTTTTTAAGATTGTCGATTTTCCGACGCCGTTTGGTCCGATCAGAGTCAGAATCTCTCCTTTTTTCACGTGGAGATTCACATGGTCTATGAGTGTCCGCTTCTGATATCCTACACTTGCCTCTTCCGTAACCATATAATCATTATCACTGTGCATAGCCATGTCTTCGCCCCCTCTCCTTCACCATCATATAGATCACAACCGGAGCTAAAAAGACCGCCGTCACAGAGCTGATGGATAGCTCAACCGGTGCAAATATTGTCCGTGCCAACAAATCACAGAGCACACAGAACACACCACCGCCAAGAAAGCTGACCGGTATCATCACAACCGGCTTTGTCGTTTTTACCATACTCTTTACAAGATGCGGCACCGCGATTCCGACAAACGAGATTGGTCCTGCAAATGCCGTCACACAGGCGGATAATAAGCTGGATAACAAAATCAGCATCACTCGAAGCGGACGGATCGATACACCGACATTTTGCGCATAGCTTTCTCCCATCTGGTATGCCCCGATTGGCTTGGATAGAAGAAACGAACCGGCTACCGCCACTCCAACAACGATTGTCATGATCTTTACATGCGCCATGGATATTCCGGCGAAGCTGCCAAGCGACCAGTTATGCAGATTCACGATATTCGAATCATCTGCAAAGGTTACCGCAATATCCGTGATTGCCGAACAGATATAACCGATCATCACGCCACACACAACCAGCATAGACATCTCCTGCACCTTCTTCGATACCGCCAATACGAAAAGCATCGAAAGGAGCGATCCGATAAATGCCATCGCGATCATAAACCATGAACTCATTGTAAACCCATGTGAGACACCTACGATCATCGCAAGTGCAACAACCAGCTTCGCCCCGGAAGAGATTCCGAGCACAAACGGACCTGCAATCGGATTTCTAAAAAATGTCTGCAGCAAAAATCCCGATACCGCGAGTGCACCTCCTAAGATTGCTGCCGCAAGCACGCGTGGCAGACGGATGGAAAGAATAATCTGCATCGTCTTCGCATCGGTTCCATGTCCGGTTAATACGGAGAATACCTGCCGCGGGGCGATTGATACACTGCCGATATAAAGCGATAGCAGGATTGCACCGAGCAGCAGTGCAAATAATACGATATATGTAATTATAATTCGCGTCTTTTTTGTCTTCATCTGTATTCCATTTTACAATTCATATAGTACATGTTCCATGCATTGATTTCATGATTCTGCTTATTCCTCTGTCAGCTTATAAAAATAATCGCTCTTTATCTCCTGTCCGGTAAATATCGCATGCATATCCGCAATCATCGTACCATATCCGGTCGTCTCCTGAAACATATTTTTTCCGGTTCCGTACACATGTCCTTCCTTAACGGCTTTAAAATCCGCAAATAGTGCATTCTTCTGCAAAAGTTCTGATACACTCGTAAGCTCACTGTCGATCGTACTGTTGTAGATGATATAGTCCGCATCCTTCGCCTTCTCATAGAACGTCTCCATCTGGATCGTCATAGTCGAAAGTGCATTTTCCTCGTCCGAGTCATCGAACGTAATACAGATTCCTCCGGCGAGTTCGATCATCTTCGATACATAATCACCGGACTTACGCACATTGACGCCACCGTTTGTCGTCACGTAAAAAAATGCAACTGTCTTTCCGGTCGGTGCCTCGTTCAGAACGTCTGCGGTCTTCGCCGTCTCTGATGCAAACAACCGTTCTGCGGCTTCCTCCGCATCGAACAATGCGCCATAAAATTTCACCCATTCCAGTCTACCAAGCGGATCTGTCTCATAGCTTGAATGTTCCACGATCACAGGGATTCCGCACGCCTCTAACTGCTCCTTTACTTCCGGATTGTGCAAGATCATCGTCGACTCAATAGCAAGATCACAATCCCCGGCAAGCATCTGCTCCACATCCGGCGCATTGTATTTGCCTGCGTAGGCAAGCGTCTGTGCCTGCATCGCCTGCTTTGCCTCCGGGATATACCAGCCATCTTCCTTCGTGCCGGAAAATGAAAGACGATCCAGACACCCAATCTTCACAACGAAGTCCATGCCGGACGTTGCAGCCAGATATGCGTGCTTCGGCGTTCCATCAATCACTGTAATATCCGAAGGAAGTCCCTCCGGTACATTCTTACCATCCGGCACAAGCAGGTAATCCCCGATATCAGAAACGGAAATAAGCTTATACCCTCCCGTATAATAATCCACAGAAAACTGTGTCGCATAGCTTAAATCCATACTATTTTCTATTTTCAAGTTATCCCAGCGGATATCTGCATCCGATGCAGATGCATCTGTCACTTTTTCTTTTGGTCCTGCATCCTCTGTATACGCAACATTCCCCTGTGTTGCACAAGCACAGGGGAACGTACATAACAGGGCGAACAGGAGTAAAAAAAGAATTCTTCTTCCTCGTCTCAAATTCAACACCCTTACTTTATTGTTTTAGAATCAAAATATAATGTATAGTCGATCTCATGTGGCGTACTCATCGCCGTCGTATCCGCTGAAATCGGCATATTGTAGTCAAATCCGGTAACCGGAATCTCAAATGTAGAGTTTCCTTCCGTATTGACCGGCAGATACTTCTCCTCACCGGCAATCACATAATCATAGTTTGAAGAACTCATGATAATCGTTGCAGTCGCGATTCCATTTTCCACCTTGATTTTCGTCGGACTTTCCACCGTAGCACGGCCGGAGCCTCCGGACAGGGTTACCTCAACCGTATATTCACCATCGGCGATTCCTAAATCCTCTGCCGTTTTCATCGACGGATTATCTATGGCATCAGCCGGAAGTGAATCGGAACGGAATACCAGCGTCCGCTCATACCATTTTTCTTTTTTGTTGCTGAATGCGGCACAAGCAATGCCCTCATCCAACGCATCCACAGGAACTGTAAATGTATGCGCACCATCTGCATCCTCTACATATGGGATATACTCTGACTCGTCTGCAGCAACTGCATCTTCCCCGGTACCCATATACAGATACCGATAGCCTTTTCCGCCCATTGTCATAACGGCGGTCATCTTGCCGTCTGCTACCGTGAGCTTGCAGGCAGTAATGTTGAACATCGAAGAACTTGAATCAACCTCGATGTCATATTCACCATCTGCGACATTCTCTGCCGGAATCGGAACCATCCAATCCTCTACCACGTCACTTGCCGATGCCAGATCCGAACCGGTTGCAATCTGTGCATCTGCTTCGGTTGCCTGCTCTGTTGTCACGGCTTCCGTCGTAGCCGCGGCAGTTGTCTCCTGTGTTGGTGTATCATTTTTTCCGCATCCTGCAAGCAGGCAGGCAAGTACCACGCCTGCTGCAAGACTTACATTCCATTTCTTCACGATTCATTCCTCGCGTTTTTTATTCTATTATTTGTTTAATTTGTCAATAGCTGCCTGTGCATGCTTTACAAAGATATCCTGAATTGCCGGAAGCTCACCAAGACCACGAACGAGACATGTTACATCATAACCTGCATCCTCAAATGTTGTCTTCCAGGAACCTTCCTCATCACCAGCCATATCGTTGTTTGCATGGTCACCGGCTACGATCATCAAAGGCTCAAGAACAACCTTCTTGTAATCGCCTGCCTGTACCTTCGCAAGTACATCATCCACAGAAGGAGTTGCCTCAACCGTACCTACGAAATAGTTCTCAAATCCGGCGTCTGTCAGCTTATCCTGCATTTTCTGGTATACTTCGTTGCTGTCTGCCTCTGTACCATGTCCCATGAAGCAGATGGCTGTCTCACCATCATCATACTCAGCTGTTGCATCTGTGATAGCCTTCACAACCTCATCGAAGTCCTCATCACTTGTAAGAAGCGGATCACCGATTACAACCTGATCAAACGCATCTGCATAATCGCCAACTTCATTTACAACATCTGTATATTCCAGACCATTCATCAGATGTGTCGGCTGGATTACAAGATTCTTGACTCCGTTATCAACCGCACGGTCAAGCGCTTCTGCCATATTATCAATGGCAATGCCATCTCTGCTCTTTACATGATCAATGATGATCTGACTTGTAAAGCCTCTTCTGACGGAATAATCGTTACCGAATTCTTCATCAAGCTTATCCTCGATTGCGCCAATCGTCAGACGACGGCTGTCGTTAAAGCTTGTACCAAAGCTTACAACGAGCAATTCATTGTCGCCGATTTCATCCTGATTACGAACATTATCCAATGATGCATCTCCTGTCTCATAATTCTCATCATCCTCTGCCTCAGATGCAGTTGCATCTGCAACCGTTGCCTCTGTTGTCGTTGCAGCTTCTGTAGTTGCTTCTGTGGTTGCTTCCGTCGTCTCTGTCTTCTTGTCTCCACATCCTGCAAGCAGAGTTGCTGCCATACATGCTGTAAGGAATGCTACGCTTAATTTCGATTTCTTCATTTTCTTTCTGTACCTCTTTCCTTTTGTTTTTTATCCAGTCACTTGTTAAGAATCAATTCAGACGCACAGAAAAAAACCGCCAGCGAAATCACAAACTGACGGAGTAACGGGTCATAGAACTTAATCTACAACGGTACGACCAATTACTCGTGATCTGGAAATCCTTCCTGTACCAATACACGGCAGGTTTCCTGACTTACCGATCCTCATACACATTCCCCTTCCCAGCCTTGCGGCCAGTGGTTATCTTCCGATATCGAATGTATACTCCCGGCTTACAGTGACGAGATCGTGCAGGACTTCCACCTGCTTCCCTTTTAACACATGTCTGCTTTTCAAAAGTAAAAAGCTCCACGGCACCGTATATTATGAATTCAATTCGTCGCAATAATAACACACGCACACGAAATGTACAAGTATAAATTTCATGTGCGTGATATATTTAAACTATGCTATTCCTATCTTTTAACTATTTTTAAGCAGATCCTGCAGCCGCTTCTCATAGACATAACAGTGTCCATGCGCCCCGATTGCCTTCTCATAGGCTTCAATGGCCATCTTCCGCTCTCCCATTACTTCATACAGGATTCCAAGCTCATAATAGCCCTCCTCACAGCCACGGTATCCACAGCTTGAACAAAGCTTCATCGTAACTGCCTGTTTCAAATATTTCTCCGCATCTGCATAATCACCAATCACCCGGCAGTACCTTGCAAGCTTGATATAATCCAGCGGTGTCTTCCGGTCTTCCTCCGGTATCACTGCCCTGCTTAAATACTCTGCATACTCAGACTTAATATCCCCATCTCGCAAATAAAGTGCTTCCAGCAGCTCTCCATAATAATTGATGGTTTTATTTAAGTTAACCGCCTTTTTGTATGCATCGACCGCTTCCGCATATCTGCCACTCATGATAAGCACTCTGCCGTACTTGCTATAGATGCTCGTATTATCCGGCTTCAATTTCATGCCAAGCTGATACATCTGATCCATCATCAGAGTATCGTCCTCTTCCCCGGCAAGCTCCATCAGAAGACTTGCGCAGTCAAACCGCAGATTTTCATCCGTGCCTTCCTCCGCATAGCTTTCCAGCAGCTGCTCTGCCTCCGGATAGCGGTCTGCTCGTGTGAGTGCGAGACCTGCCTCGATACGAAGCTGCGGGTCCACATCGTCCCCGTATTTATAAATCGCATCCATCAGAATCTGACACCCTTCCGTAATCCTGTTCAAGCAGAGCAGCACACGGGTTTTGAAGCGGATGACCTCTGTTTTTCTCTGTATATCCCGGTCTGACCTCTCCGGTGCGATTGCCAGTGCCTGATTGAAATTTTCTAACGCATTCCCGTAATCCCGCCGCTCCCAGTAGATAAATCCGAGATTCGTATAATATGCCGCATGTGGCCGTACCTTAATCTGATCCTCATATGCCTTGATTGCAAGCTCCGTCTCACGAACCTTCCGATACATATATCCCAGATATCCAAACACATCTGGATTTTTCGGATTGATAGACGCAACCTTCTTATATACCGCAATGGACTCCTCATTTCGGTTTGCTTCATCATAGAGATCTGCCAGCTCTAACAACAGATCTTCATAATTCGGCAGATCGGATTCATCCGCCTTGTAATTTGCTTCCACCTTCTCCAAAAGCTTCAACGCTTCCTCTGATTTTTCCTGTGCACGAAGGCTTAATGCCTCATAATAATCCATCGCATCGCTCTCCGGACGGAACTCCCGGTACTGTGCCATCACATGTTCGGCATCCTCATACTGTTCTGCCTGCTGGAAGGTCAGTATCTCCTGTATGTACGGCTCCACACCATATGGATAGATCCGTATCGCCTTCTCCGCCGAATAGATGCATTCCTGCAGATAATCTAACATATAACAGCATTTTGCCCGGTAGCAATGCGCCCAGTATTCATCCTCATAGACCATAGATTCATAATCAATATGCTCTAACATCGCATCGCACGCCTTCATACAGTTGCCATACTCCTGCAGTTCATAGAGAATCCGAAGATTCAGGATGAGTCCGGTGATCTGCTCCTCATGCTCCGTCTCGACCGGAAGCTGTATATATTCCTTCGCTTTCTCGTACTCTTTCAGGTTATAGTAACAGCTTGCGATCAGTGTATGTGCATACGGATACCGCTTTCTGCGCTTGTTCTGTTCCTCTGTATAGCCGCCTTCTTCCGGCTGTATATCCTCAATTGCCTTCTTCCATTTTAAGAACAATGGCAGTGCCTTCTCCGTCTGTCCGGTTGCCAGATAACATCTGCCCTTCGCATTACAATAGAAGAAGATCTCATCGCCCTCCGGTTCAAATGTATCGAACACCTCCAACGCTTCCGGCTCCCGCTGATTCTGATAATAGCACCATGCCAGATCTAACTTTTTCTGATGATCTTCCGGATTTTCTACCACATCTTGCTTCCATTTCTCAATGATTGCTTCATTTACCTGCTGCAGCCGGGTAAGGTACGCCATATCCCCATAATTGTTATGCATCAGCTCCTCGAAGATATCCTTTGCCTTCTCCAGATCCCCCATCGCATAATATATATCCCCTAAGCAATACTGTGCGTCTTCATAATCCGGATTCTCCGCAAGAATCTCTTCTGCGGTCTGCTTCGCCTCCTCATATCGTTCCAGACGGTACAACATCTCGCTCTTGATAAACTGCGTCATCTCGTCCTTTGGGTATCGCTCAAGGTTCGCATTGATCCTGCTTAAAAGCGCCTCATATACAGCCTCCGCTTCCGCTCTTGGAAGTGGCTGTTCCGCATCCTTTTCCTGAAAACGCGTATCCTTCATCTGCACATAGATCTCCAGCACATCGCCATGTGGATGTGTAAGCGGCAATCTTTTCAAACGTTCTAATTCCTTGTGGAGCGCCGCCCGGTTCTCCGGTGTCGGCTCATCCTGCTTGTCCATCCGTTCAATCTTCATATACTGCTCAATATAGTCATCGGCATATGTATAATCTCCGGTCAGATATTCATAAGCAAAGCTGTCCTGCTTCCGCGCCGCCATCCCAAGAATATAAGAAATGTAATCCTCCGGAAATTTAACCAGCAAATCATCTTTACGCAGGGCGATATCAAACCGGTCCACAATCTCACGAAAAACCGCATCCGGCATCCGGTAATGACCCATTATGAATACAAGCAGCTCCTCTAATGCTTCTGCCTCTGTGTCTAGCGATACAAATGCATCCTCACGAAACAGCTCTCGCCACGCATCCACACGGATTCGGTTCGGATAATCATTGTATAGTTGTTCTAATTTATCGGTAAGCTCCGTCCGTGGCGGCTGTAAACCTTCTGAATCTTCGTCTTCCATATCATCCGGCAATGCTTCCTGCCTGTCACAGCTTGCAATCGCCTCCTCGTAGGCATTCCGAAGCTCCATGAAACCATCTGCATCCTCCTCCGGATTCACAGACTTTAACTGCTCGCGATACGCCTGCTTGATCGCGCCCTTATCATCTGTCTGTCCGATTCCAAGTATCGTCCATATGTTCATAACCCCTGCCCTTGTACCTTTCTCGCTTTTTATCACTATCCAGTTTGTGCATAATTTGCACAGACTGATATTCCCACATAAAGAAACTTGTGCAAAAAATGCACAAGTTCATTTTATCAAATGCAATATAAGAACACAATAATTTCCTACAGATTCTATAATCCTGTCAGATTATTTCTCACGCAATTTCTAAGATTCGCATACGCCCGCGTTTTCTCCATTGCAAGCTGCTTTTCTTCCTCTGTGCAGGCAGCGCTTGCCACATAGCATCCGGCAAATACACCACTGTCGATACACACTTGTACATCTGCACCGAAACACCCGGCAAATGCATATACAGGAACGGAATATAACTTCGCGATCCGCGCTACACCGATCGGTGTCTTCCCCATCAGCGTCTGCGCATCGAATCTTCCCTCTCCGGTGATAACCGCGTCTGCGTTTTTGATTGCCTGTGCAATCTGTATCTCATCTAATACGATGTCAATGCCCGGCTTTAAGGTTGCATGTAAGAACATCAGACACGCATACCCTAATCCGCCAGCCGCACCTACACCGGGTGTCATGCGTTTTTTGTCGTGACTCTGCCTGTCGTTTTTATCAACATTCTTGCCTGCTTCATCATAACCGGTCAGCTGATTTTCCATCGGAGTAGGATTTTTCCGGTACATATCTTCCACAACATCCGCATACCGGTTCATCGCCGCATCCATCTCCTGTACCATCTTCGCGTCCGCGCCCTTTTGTGGCGCAAAGACGGCACTGCATCCCTGTGCACCGACCAGTGGATTTGTCACATCGCACGCAATCTGAAATGTACACGAAGCAAGCTCCGGCATTACATCCTCTGTTGTAATCGCCCGCACCTGCGCCAATCCCTCCGCGCCATAACCGACTTCTCTTCCGGCTTCGTCCATGAAATGAAATCCAAGTGCCTGCAGCATTCCGATCCCTGCGTCATTTGTTGCACTTCCGCCGATTCCAAGGATGAACTTCCGACAGCCACATGTAATGGCATCGCGAATCATCTCGCCAACTCCATAGGTCGTTGTATGCATCGGATTTCTTCTTTCTTCCGGGACAAGTGGTAATCCGGCTGCCTGCGCCATCTCCAGAACTGCCGTCTTTTCTCCTGCCTGCTCGTAGATTGTGTAACCCGCCGAAACTTCTGTTCCAATCGGTCCGGTCACAGAGATTGTCCGTGTCTGCACATGTTCCTTTCCGAAGGTAAGTGCTTCCACCGTGCCTTCCCCGCCATCTGCAACCGGGAATATCTGCACATCAAAGTCCGGGTATCGCTCTAAGATTCCGTCTCTGACTGCATTTCCAGCTTCTAACGACGTAAGACTTCCCTTGAACGAATCCATTGCAACAACGATTTTTTTCTGTCTTTTACGTTTGTTAAAATTATTATCCATATTTATTTTCCCCTCTGTCAACTGCAATTACCTACTTCACATTTTATCACATATCTGCTATGATGAACTACAGAATTATTGGATGTATTTGTAAGATTGGATGGGACTTATATGAACTGTCAAAAATCATATCGCAGATTGCTTAATTTCATTATTTCCATCGTAATTCTGTTTTCTGGTCTGTACTTTAACCAGACGGAAGCGGATGCTTTTTTTGATGCGGCAAAGCCTACCGCCCAGTCGACGGTCAGCGGTGTCGAGCTTCCAATCTCTACGAATACACAGATCAATACAAGCGAGCTTCTCCTTGCTTCGAGAACCTCTTATATAAAAGAAGTAAAACAGGGACCTGCACAGGCGGAAACATCTGTCCGGTTTATCACAGCACTTCCAGATACACGGGAGCTTTCTTCCTCCCGCTATGCTATCTTTTCAGAACCGATTCTGTCGAAAACAATTATCAGTCAACAGAAGATCCTATGCTATATCCACGCACAGGACGGAAAAAAATCCAACTATTTTTCAGTTTAATCAGAACTATAAGCAGAACTATGGATGCACATAGCTTTCTTTGCGTACTTAAAAATTGAAAAATGGAGGACATAATCTATGTTTATGAATATTCTTGTTGGTGTTATGGCTGCAATTGCAATTCTTGCCGGAGTCTGGGGGTTCTGGGTAGATCACAGAAAGGATAAGGATCTAGCAGATGAAACATCTGCTGCAGGCAACGCAGATACAAGCAGTAAAAACTAAACAAAGTAACACGAAATGCCGGGACAGACATCCCGGCATTTTCTTCTAAGATAAATATTTCTTTATTGCTGTCAGATATGTCTGAGCCAGATGACTCAGCATTTTCTTAACTATTGTAGTGTCATCGTTTACTTCCCTTTCTCTTCCTCCACTGCATGCAATATCATGTTCTTAAGCTGTCTTGCGGCAGCGCTGAGTGGATGCTGGTTATCCAATACCATACAGATATCCCGCTTCGGAATTTCTTCTTTTAACGGAATCTGCACGATTTCTCTTTCCATTATAGATTCCCTTGCCATTGCTTTTGGAACGAATGCAAGTCCAAGCTCATGACGTACCAGTGGCAGGATCTGATCGGTCGTTGCAACCTCCGTATCCGGGGACAGTTCCAGTCCATATGATAAAAACAACTGATTATAAAATTGAAATGTCATCGTCTCACGTCCAAGACATATCAGCGGATAATTTTTTAATTCCCACAGCGATATCTCCTGGCTTCCAAGTGCCATGAACGTTCTTCCTCCGACTAATACCTCCTGAAAAGACTCCAATACAATTTCCTTGAGCGGGGCTTCCACCTCCGCCGGGGTTGACACGACTGCAAAATCAATCATTCCACTTTTCACTGCCTCAATTGCCTGTGGAGTTGAGTGATTATAGATTTTCAGACGTATACCCGGATATTTCATATGAAACTCTTTCAGCTTATCCAGCAGATAGATATTCAAGGCGGTTTCACTCGCGCCGATTGCAATACTTCCATGTGTCAGTCCCGTACTGTCGGCCAGTTCCTCCTCTGCCGCCCATAACTGCAGCATTGCCGCAGATACATGCGTATACAGGCGCTGTCCCTCCGGTGTCAGCTGCACACCACGGTTCGTTCTCACAAACAGTGTACTATGAATCTGCTGTTCTAAGCTATTCATCGCACGTGTGATATTCGGCTGGCTATTTCCCAATACACGGGCCGCCTTTGTAAAATTCTCATACTTTGCCACATAATAAAAGATCTTGTAATACTCAAAATTTACGTTCATGCCTCTCCTCATCCTGATATATCAAAGTAGCATCTTCAATATATCAATTATACTTTTTACTTATTTCTGTATGCATAGTATAATCTGTCCGAAAAGAAAAAGCAAGAGCAATGTGTGCACACAAAGGAGGACAAACAAATGCTTACAGCCGTAACAGGTATCAACTGGGGTGACGAAGGAAAAGGTCGTGTCATCGATCTATTAGCAGAGCAGGCGGATATCGTCGTCCGCTATCAAGGCGGAAATAACGCCGGTCACACCGTCGTTGTTGGTCGTGATAAATATGTATTAAATCTGCTTCCATCCGGGATTCTGCATCCGGATGTCACATGTGTTTTAGGGGATGGAATGGTCATTGACTTAGAGCATCTCACGAAGGAAATCGAGGCGCTGCGAGGAAAAGGTATTCCTATCACACCAGAAAATCTAAAGCTTTCCAAGCGTGCCACAATCTCTATGCCTTGGCACCGGGTGCAGGATGAACTAGAGGAAGCCCGACTGGAAAAGGAGGGTTCCGCCTTCGGTTCCACACGTCGCGGTATTGCCTATGCTTACAGCGACAAATATAGAAAGAAAACGCTCCGGCTTGGTGATCTGCTTCATCTGAACGATGGCTATATACACAACCGGCTGCACATGATGCTGGATGCCAAAAACATGGAGCTTTCCGGCTGTTATCATCAGGAGCCAATGTCCTATCCGGCGCTGCTCTCCTGGTGTGAAAAACAAGCGGCAGCATTCTCCGCATATATCTGCGATACCGGCGCATTCTTAAGAGATGCCCTTGCAGACAATCAAAAGGTGCTTTTGGAGGCACAGCTTGGTGCCATGCGTGATATTGACTATGGCATATTCCCATATACATCCAGCTCATCCACGATCTCCGCCTATGGTCCGATCGGTGCCGGAATCCCCGGTGCTCCGCTCTCCCATGTCGTCGGTGTTCTGAAAGCATACTCGACCTGTGTCGGTGCCGGTCCGTTTGCCGCAGAGAAAGCAATGTCCGAATCATGGAAGGATGATCTACGCCGTGCTGGCAATGAATACGGTGCGGCAACCGGACGTCCAAGACGTGTTGGTCCTTTTGATGCCGTTGCCAGCCGTTACGGACTCCAATGTCAGAACGCAGACCGGATTGCCCTGACAAAACTGGATGTATTAAGCTCCATGAAGGAAATTCCGATTATCACAGAATACCTGCAGCACACGAAACATATTAAGGATTTTGACCCAACAGATAATATGGATAATCTCCTGCCCGTCATCGATATCGTTCCTGGCTGGCAGCAGGATATCTCGCATTGCCGTTCTTATGATGAACTGCCGGACAATGCAAAACGATATATAGAAACGATCGAAAAACTGCTTGATCACGAGATACAATTTATCTCCGTCGGTGCGGAACGAAATCAATACCTGGCAAAAGGGGAATGGCTGTAAAGCCACTCCCCTTTTTTATGTGTACATCTTCACTCTTCTCTGATACTCTGCATACATGAGCGGTTTTTTCTCACTCAGTATCTTTGATTTGGTCACAGTTCCGATAAATAACGTATGGGAACCACAAGATATCTTCTCTGTCACCGTCGCTCCAAGCATCGCCACGCTCTGCCATCCGAGATACGGGATTCCCTGTTCATTGACCGGAAGTTCCAGTGTTTTCATTTTGTCAACATCTCTTCCAGACTGATATCCGAAGTGCTTGATTGTCTCGAAGGTGCATGTCTCATCTAAGATGCTGACTGCAAACATCCCGCTCTTTTTGAGTAATTCACATGTATAACTCTGATTGGAAACCGCGATTGCGATCTGAACCGGCTCGTGGCTGATCTGCATACATGTATCAATGATACAGCCATTTGCTTTTTTCTCCCACACCGTCGATAACATGTATAACCCATAGGTAATACACTGTGTTGCTGTCCGTTCCATCTTCCACATCTCCTATCTGATTTTGTTTCCGATAGTATGTGCAAAATGGCGTTTTCTATCATTATAATTTTAGATAATCTCCCAGCATATTGTGTACCATCGCTTCAATCTGCTCTGCAATTTCTTTGCATATATTTTTCTTCATCCCTGCCTTTTCTCCAACGGCAACCAGATCTGCAAGTCCGGGATTTCTTCCATTTCCATTCACAGTTGTTGTATGTTCCCCATAATAGGTGTTGCTATACGTCAGATCATACGCCGGAGCAAGCTCCCACCTTGCATGTTCCTCATCATAAATATAGGAAAAATTCTTTGAATGATCATCCCTGTTATGTGCATATACATTAAAACACATACGCCGGTACATCTGCTCCACATCACGATCTTTCGTCAGAATCTTCGTAAGCTTCATCAATTCATTATAATCCAAACTCGGTATCTCATGTGACACCTCTAATAATGCCGATGCAGTGATAACATGGTAACGATATATTTTTCCGTCTTTTCTTTCCCTGTCATAACGCTTCGTTCCAAAATATCCTTTACATTTATCAGATGGAAACAGCCTTGTCTCTGTCATTGTAATCCCACATTTCCCAGCACAACGCGCATAATCATATTCCATCTTTCCGACATTGATCGGATCTACATGCGACGGGAACTTGATAATCCAGTCTTCTCCATCTACCTGTGTAAAGATTTTAGGTCGGGCGCCACCGCTCGTCCCGCCTAATGCATACAATTCATCCAGTTTCTCGGAATATTCCGTATTCAAGATTTTGCAGCACTGTTCAGCAAGTATATCCAGATTATCCGGTTCTATATCATACTTCATTTCCCTTTGCGGACGATAGGTCAACGCACCCATGCCTGACTCACCCACGATTGCCAACCGGTCTAAAACAGTCAGGGTATCTTTATTTTGTCCATTTTTCTGAAGCATACGATCTAACAGCAATCGTCCCCATGCATCCGGCAGACTATCCGAAAAAACACCAAACAATCCATCAAAATAGTTTTTCACCGGGACAAATACCTGTCTTTTTAATGGCAGATAAAATGGACTGATGGAAAAACCTTCCTCCAGCCATGTATCCGTATATTCAAATGCTACTTTATGATCTGCATTTAAAACCAGTGTTCCAACTTGTCTATCACCATAAAATACCTGGAGTATATTATTTTGTCTCATTTATTACCTCCTGAATATTCCGGTACGGCACCTGTGTAAATATGCCTCGCAGTTCATCAGCTACATCGAGCGCCATTGCGATTTTTGTAAGAGCCAGCAACGATATCTGTCCGGTTGTCTCAAATCGTTTGACAGAACCATAACTGACACCACTTCGATCTGCAAGCTCCTGCTGTGAAATTGATCGGCGTTTACGGATATTTTTTACTCGTTTTGCCAGTGCCATATCCAATTCTTCTGCTGTTTCCCACACAAATTCTTCCACTTTTTATCGCTCCTACTTATTATTACCATGTTTATTATAGATAAAATATTATCTATTTATATAAAAAATGGTACAATATAGATAATATTTTATCTGTATTGTACCATTCTGTATTTACTGTGTCAACCAATCACATTACACCGTAATCTCAATCAGATTTCCTTCCACCGCTACAACACAGCTCTCATAATATCCGTCACCGGTTGTACGTGGGCCGCTTGTCACCGTATATCCATCCTGCTTCAGTGTTTCTGTCAGCTTATCTACCTGTTCTTTGCTTCCGACACTGATTGCCACATGGATAAATCCTGTCCGCATCTGATTCTCTGTCTGTGCTTCCACACCCGGCTTCTGCATGATTTCCAACCGTGCCCCATCGTCAAAGGACAAGAAATAAGACTTAAAATCCGTATTTGGATTATGATACATGGCATTGGACTTTGCTGCAAAATATTTCACGAAAAAATCTCTTGTTTTTTCCAGATCCTGCACATACATCGCAATATGCTCTATCTTCATCATAAGCCCTGCCTTCCTTTGTATCTGCTATGTTCTAGCTCCACATTGCCTCGATCTCAGCCTTGGATACCACACCGATACTCTTCTTCACGATCTCGCCATCTTTGAACAAAATCAAAGTCGGGATGCTTGCCACGCCATAAGACATTGCAATATCCATCGCCTGATCCACATCGAGCTTGCAGACCTTGACCTTTCCTTCATATTCGTCTGCGATCTCAGAAACCGTTGGTGCCAGCATCTTACACGGGCCACACCATGTTGCCCAGAAATCTACGAGTACGAGTCCCTTTGCATCGAGTACTTCCGCCTTAAAATTATCGTTATTTAAAATTACTTCTGCCATTTTCATTCACTCCTTATCTTTTGATTTATGTTACCCTTTGTTGCTTCCTTTTAATCACACTACCACACTTCGCCCGGATATTTCATGCCCCAGTCTTTCCGAAGCTTCGTCATAATCTCCATCACATCCTTGGAATACGCAAGCTGCATCGCGGATGCATCCCCGCTTTTTACTGCCTGCTCCATATCCTGCATCTCATAATACAGCGCATCCGCAGTATCTCCGGCTGTAATCTCCGTCTGGACACCACTTTCCGCATCGACAATGACAGCCTTATCCGCACGCGGATACTCCATAATCTCGATATAGCCTTTTTCCAGACTGATCATCGCACGCTTTGGCTGTTTCGAATGCATCGAAAGTGCAACCGTCGCCATCTGTCCCTGTGTATTCTTGAGCAGAATTGTTGCCTGCTCATCCGAACCGGTCGGAGAAGGCTTCCACTGGCTCATGATCTCATCCGGCTGTTCATCCAGAAAACTTCGTACGATTGACAGCGCATACACACCGATATCAAGCATCGCGCCACCGGCAAGATTCATATTGAAGAACCGGTTTGACATATCGTATTCTTTGAAGCTTCCGAAATTCATCGTGATGATCTGTACCTTTCCAAGCTCACCACTTTGCACGATATCCCACAGCTTCTTGTAGATTGGCATATGCCAGATCGTCATTGCTTCTGCAAGCACAAGCTTCTTTTCTTTCGCAAGCGCGATCATATCATCCAATTCTCTGCTGTTAAGCGTAATTGATTTTTCAACAAGCAGATGCTTTCCATGCATCAGCGCCTGCTTCATAAATGCATAATGTGTATTATGTGGACTCGTAATATAGATGATATCTACATTCTCATCCAAAAACATATCATCAATCGTATCATATACTTTGGAAACATCATATTTTTCAGCAAATGCAACTGCCTTCTCATGCGTCCGGTTTCCAACTGCATATAACGATTTTCCCATCTTCTGCAATGCCTGTGCCATCTCATTTGCGATCACGCCGGTACCAAGCACTGCCCAATTCAACGTATCCTGCATCTGCTTTGCCACCTCATCTTTCACTAATATGTTTCAATACCATTAAAATAATCTTTCACCATCTTCACCACGACACCCGACAACAGGAATACTGCAATCAGGTTCGGGATTACCATCAAACCGTTAAATGTCTCCGCGATGCTCCAGAGGAGCCCGAGATTCATCGTTGCACCAACGATTGCAACCAGGGAATACACAAGCATGAACGGTTTATTTACCCGTGTACCAAACAAAAATTCAATACATCGGACACCGTAAAGTCCCCAGCCGATGATCGTTGAAAATGCAAAACAACACATTGCAATCGCTGTGAAGATGGATACCCAGCCACCATAAGTCGCTGTGAAACCACTGATTGTAAGCTCTGCGCCTGCCGCCTGACCATATCCAATCGGAACTTTGCTGCATAAGATTACAAGTGCGGTCAATGTACAGATCACTATTGTATCAACAAATACTTCGAAGATTCCGAAGAATCCCTGCTTTACCGGTTTTCTTGTATCTGCACATGCATGTGCGATCGAACCGGTACCAAGACCAGCCTCGTTCGAGAAGATACCACGGGAAACTCCTTTTTTCATACTCATGAAGAAGCTTCCAACGACGCCACCGGTCACAGAAGCCGGGTTAAATGCGCCTTCAAAGATGGATGCAAATACCGTTGGCACGTTCTTGACATTCAGCAGCACAACTCCGATTGCAAGCACAATATACATTACTGCCATAAACGGTACCAGCTTCTCTGTTACCTGTCCAATCCGCTTAATTCCGCCGAGCAGAATGAGCGCAATCAGGATTGCAAGCACAATTCCGATAATGAGATTCAGGTTCGAAACCTGATTCTCGGAAATTACATTATAATTAAACAATGCTGAGTCAATCGCCGTTGTGATCGTATTGACCTGCGTTGCATTTCCCGTACCAAATACCGTCAATACGCCAAATGCAGAGAACAGATATGCCAGCCATTGCCAGTGCTTCTTCAATCCATTCTTAATATAATACATCGGTCCACCGACATAATCGCCATCTTTATTTTTCTCGCGAAAATGCACCGCAAGTGTAACCTCTGCAAACTTCGTACACATACCGAGCAGTGCAGATATCCACATCCAAAAGATTGCACCCGGTCCTCCGATGGCGATGGCTCCGGCTACACCGGCTACATTTCCGGTTCCAACCGTTGCCGCAAGTGCCGTACAGACTGCCTGAAACGGTGTAAGCGCACCATCGCCCGCTTCCTTCTTCTTGAACATTCGTCCAAATGTCACCTTCATGGCATACGGGAACTTCCGTATCTGCAAAAACCGGGTACGAAAGCTCAAATATAATCCAACGCCGATAATACAGATCATCGCCGGGACGCCCCAGATAAAATTATTGATCACGCTATTGACTGCATCTACTTTTTCTAACATTGATAAACTCCTATTCTAAAAGCCTTCCTTCTTTCGCTGTTTCCGAAGCTCGCTGCGTTTCTTTCCGGCCTCCCATTCCGCTTCTTCCACAACCGTTTCCAGTTTTAACCTTGGCACCCGCCGCGGCTTATTATCCTCATCCAATGCAACCAGTGTCAGATACGCACGGTTCACCGGATAACGCATGCCATCAATCTTCTCTAAATAGGAATCCACGCGAATTTCCATCGACGAATTTCCGACATAGGTTACGCGTCCGATCAATACGACAATATCATGCTGGCGAAGGCTACGCAGAAAAGTCAGATTATCTACCGATGCAGTGAGCACATGTCCCTCAGAATGACGCATAGCCGTAAGACCTGCCACCTCGTCAATCCAGCCCATCAGTATTCCACCAAACATCACATCTGCACCATTTAAATGTTCCGGACGTATCTCGTGGAACTGTTCTGTCAGAGAATCCGCAACCCGTTTTTCTTTTATTTTCTCTTCCATGCTGTCATTCCTTTCCTACTCTCATCCAATCAACTCATACTGTAGAAATTCATACTTTAATTTCGAGCCTTCTCCGATATTCTCAGGAAGTAACGCTCTTGCAACCAGCTTCAGATCATCGGACTCGATATCCGTCCGTTTGAGATTTGCATAATCTCCATCTATACTCACCACTTCATAATACCATGTTTCCATACGATTGCTCCTTGTATCATCTTAATCTATAATGCTCATTGTATCATGTCAGCATACTTTTTTCATCATATATTTCTCCGTTTTCAACAATAATTCAACAATGATTTCTCTCTGCATATCTGTGTACAGTTGCCTTTTTCCCTTCAAAATGCTAAGATATTCCCAGCGAAAAACATATATACACATACATATTAGAAAGGAACAGCCATGCCCGAGAACAAAAATAACGGTTACCATACATTATCCAAGGATTTATTAGAACGTATCGAACAGGACCGTGCAAATCATTTGGTCAATCCATATGCCTGCCCGGATTCTGCGATCATACGCCGTTTTGACGACCATGACAAGCCGCATCTCTGGCGTCCTGCTTTCGTTATGGATGTCGAGAAAATCCTGCACAACAACTATTATAACCGTTATTCGGATAAAACACAGGTTATCTCCTGCTATAAAAACGACGATATCTCCAGACGTGCGTTACATGTGCAGCTCGTCTCCCGTATCGCACGTACAATCGGCATGACACTTGGCCTAAACCTGGATCTGATTGAAGCGATTTCCCTTGGACATGATATCGGCCACACTCCGTTCGGACATGCCGGGGAGCGTTTCTTAAATGCACTTTATAACGGGCATACCGGACGTTTATTTAATCATAATATTCACAGTGCGCGTGTCTTAGATCATCTGATTTTCCGGAATGTGAGTCTGCAGGTACTAGACGGTGTTATCTGCCATAATGGCGAACTTGAACAGCAGGAATATAAACCAAAATGCTTTTCTACCACGGATCCATGGGGGGAATTTGATGCCAATCTCGAAGACTGCTACACAGATCCTTCGGCGAACAAACGACAGATTCCCGGTACACTGGAAGGCTGCATTATGCGGATCAGTGACATTATCGCTTATCTTGGTAAGGACCGGCAGGACGCAGTCAAGATCGGTCTGATTGAAAATGATGATGATTTTACTTCCGGTACACTTGGCACAACCAACGCACAGATCATCAATAATATGACAGTCAGTATCATAAAACACAGCTACGGAAAGCCTTATATCAGCATGGATAAAGAAGTGTATGAGACATTTTCGAATGCCAAAAAGGAAAACTATCAGACTATATACAATAATCCAAAATTAAATGATATGTACAACAATAACATTCAGCCGATGTTCCACGATATGTATGAAGCACTTCTCACACAGGCAAAAAGGATGGACCAATCATCCATCCTTTACAAACATCATATTAATTATATCCGGAGTGCCAACCAATTCAGTCATTATTTTGATATCGATAAATACATGGAGCACTACCTGAGTCAGGATCCGAATGAAATTGTCGTTGATTTCATGGCAAGCATGACCGATGATTATTTTATTGATCTGTACAACTACCTGTTTCCAAACGGATCCTACAAGGTTGACTATATTGGGTATTTCGACTAATGTATCAGCAAGGACGTATACAATCACTCCATAATTGTATACGTCTTTTTTCCGCAGTCCTCAAACAGCATATCATCGAGTGACCTCTGGATCTTAGCCTTCAGATACCGGACACCCATTCCGGTTTCAAAAGCTTCTTTCGCAAGCTTCTTTCTAACACTAACCGGCATTTTGATATCCACATGATAGTCCTTCGACAGACGTTTGAGTGGGCTGATCTTCTTGTCAGACAGAATTCTAAGATAGTCTTCTTCTGTCATCTCATGGAGCTGCACAATATTGTTGATACGACCGGCAATCTCTGCCCGGACTCTGGCATATTCCACCAGATCCTCCTGCGTAAATACACTGTTATACCCATCGAACGACTCCCCGGATACAACTGCTCCAAAACCAAGCGCACGCGGTTTCCGGCTTTTCGCATGCACCATCATTTCGAAGGAACCAAGGAATACAAAGCTGATATTCGATGTATCCAGATCGAGTGACTGTTCTCCCTGAACCGTCTTATCCCCTTCAAAATGAACCATATCGCCTTCGAGTACCTTGAGCAGTTCATTCTGTACGACCTGCCCGCATCTACTGTCTCCTTCAAACAGCTTATCTACCTCGTCAAGAACGATAATCAGATGCTTCTGCTCCTCCCCGGATACACCGTCAAACAGATTACGAACCTTCATATTTCCTTTCCAGCTCGTACCTGTAATCGATGGTGCATTATGGATTTTGATATTCGGGTAGATCTGCGCAAGCTGACGGAAAATCTCCGTCTTGCCGCAGCCGGTCGGGCCTGCAAACACAACGTTCTGTCTTCTTCCATTTACATGGTTCCACAGAAGCATGGCGGCGGCACGCTTTGCGTCCTTCTGTCCATAGACATGCTCATCAAGATACCGGTAAATTGCCGCCGGTGTCTTGAGGATATCCGCTGTGTCTGTGGGATTCTCTGATTTTTCATAGTTGTAAGGTGCATCATTCCATGATGCATTCCGGACTGTCCATGCAGAAGGATTACTGGTAAGCATCCGCAAATGCTCCAGATCAACGGTCTTTCCGTTGCAATCCGAGGATGCTTTCGGAATCCGGTCATGATTTGTTTTAATATAAGCACTCATCAAGGAAGCTGAGATATCCTCCACATCGTCGTCCGACAAATCTACATCCTCAAGCGCATTGATCAAAAGCTCCTTCACCGTCTTCGTCTGCATCGTCTGCCATGGTGCACACATCCTCTCGACAGAATCGAGAACCTCCTTGTATTCCTCGTCGGAGATATAATCATAGTCCCCGGCTTTTACATCCCGAATAAAATTAACTGCCGGATTCTCAACACTCCGTTCTCCATATCCCCTGCTTGCAGCACGCAGAAGTTCTGCGAAAATATCCTTCGTATTGTTCAGCTTCATAGAATTGTTCCTCCTTTATATACCCTTGTTACTCACTCATTCATGTTTACAAGCACCATTATATCGTAGTATTAAAATGTCATCGTAAATTCTACGTCAAATATTCTATGATAGCTGATTTTATCAAAAAATCATCGATTGCATTTTCTGTGTATTCGTTTCCTCTGCTCTCTTTCTTTCTCCTGTTGGTAAGCTGCTTCTAATTCTCGACGACTTGCCTCAATTTCATGCTTTGCAACATCATCGGTTTTCTCTGATGCATCAACCTTTACCGGCTTGTCAAAGAACTTTGTGAAAACATCCGGACAATTTTTGGGGACCATACGGTTATATTTCCGGAATTCATCTAATTGATCTTCCGGCGTGTCGAACTTCATGTAGAACCAGCTCACCGCCTCTTCCATCGTCGGGAAATCAAAATCCTCGGTATCAAGCTCATAGGCAGATCCCTCCACCACATTCACAAAACTTACAAAGCAAAAACCACAGCTTCGTTTCATCTGTGCTGCAACCTCCGGATAAAACAGGTAATGTTTTCTCCCGATTAGAAAAATGCCTCCCCCGAATTGCGCATCTACAACAAGTGGGATGAAAACCGTATCCCTCTTTTCCTGATTGAGAACATCCCGGAGCTGATTACAGACAGCATAATATTCCCCATAAGATTCATTTTTGTCATTGGACAATACTCTCACATTTCCCCGACTGCTGGCGACAAATGGCTCTATTCCAATCTCCTTCATATATGCATCAAGCATATCCATCCCGCGATCTTTCTTTCGGGACTTTCCCCCTTCCTTCTGCCCGGTCCTGAATCCGCCATCGTATAGCAATGTATTTACATCGTTGATGATCAGTCCGTCCAGCAATTCATCGGTTAACTTCGAGAGACTCTGTTCCGTATAGATATGTTCCACCGCTTCAGAAAAACGATCCGGCGATTGCGCAGCAAGGTCAATCAGGAACTTCATCTTATCGCTTTCCTTCCGCATGCCTGCAAATACATCATCTCCACCCAGGCTTCGTCCAAGCATAAGAAGTCTCTTCCGGTCTTCTGCACTTAGATGCACACGAATGTTCTCTAACAGAAATGAAAAGACAGATACGACATACTCTGCCTTTGTCAACCGGATCGTGCGGATAAATTCCGACGCTTCCATCCCCACGCTATGTTCCCCTATCTCATAGCATTGATATCCCGACGCAAGCTGCACGTACGCATTTCTCTTTTCCCCTTCCCATTCATACTTCGTATATAACGAAACCATGCATGTGTCAACCGCAGGAAAATCTATATTCTCCCGTTCCGCCTGCGTAAGCATTGCTGCAATTTTCTCGATCTCCTGTCTGATTCCATCCTTTGATTTCGCCAGGTTCTTATCTTCACATACATCTGTAAGCAGGAACTTCGCGAACCTTGTTCCATCTTCCGGGTTACTTCTCCATGCCTGATATTCCCGCACGAGCTGGAGCCGGAGATTCGCTTCTTTCTCCTGTCTGACATATCGGTAAATAAAGGATTCCGTCCGCCGGTTATGGTAATCCATACCTATCCGACGGTAGAAATCTTCTTTCATTCCAGCCATCTGTTATACCTCTTTTCGCAGAATATCTATTTTTTCTTCGGTTTTTTTCAAGTATGTGTACGCCTTCAGATACTGATCGGTGTCGTTATAAAGCGACAATTTATGCTCGCATAAGAAGATATCCAACATACCTTCCACCGCCTGCGTCATCTTCGACATGTAGGAATATGGAAATTCGTCGGCATATAACATTGATACGAATTTCTCAAATACCTGACAGAAATGATCCGCATCCGCGAATTTATATTTTTCCATTCGATACGCATGTTCATTTGCTTCCCGTAACTGCCGTTCTCCCTCCGATTCCGGTATTTCCTCATAGTCATCCATGATTGCCTGAATCTCCTCATCGGACAGAAAATCTTCCATTTCATCCTCATCCGGCTCCTCTCCATCCGGTACAGGCAACAATGCAGCATCATGCTCCTCGAATTCTTTCCACATTTCCGTCGGAATCAATTTGCTGAAATCCTTCCCCAGCAGATCTTCATAGATCACACAGCCATAATCAAGCACATTCTCGAAGTAGAAATTTCCTGCATATCTGCGGTCGAATGTCCAGTCACATATCCTGTCACGATTCTTGATATCTTCTGCGCAGTCCAGAATTTGCTGGAAATTGCTCTGCGGCATAGTATCCATAATCTCGTACATCCATCCCATATCCACAAGAGATACCCGGATTGCAAGATATAGAAACATCTCCACGTATCTGCAAAAAGCCTTCTGTTCCGGAATGATTGTATCATCGATATTTCCAATCCAGAGAAGCTTTTGATTTGCATATATGTTCATGTCCCTTATAAGTTCATGAATCAGCATCTGCGTCTTCCTCGCATGAAATCTCCCCGTATCATCCGTCACAAAAGGACGAATGGATGCATTTCTTCCACTGATCACTTCCTCAATATCTTTCATCTTCTCCTGAAACTTCTTCTTCCGGAACCATACACTGTCCGTTATCGTTATATCTTCCATAGTTTTACTCCTTTTCTTTTCATTCTGCAGGTTTCTTATGCTGTGATTATACATCATTATATAATTTTGCCGTAATTATTACAACAATCATAACTACCGGCTTAGCCGGTAGTTTGTCCTGCGGCTATAAGCCGCTGTTACCTGCTTGCCTCTAAAGAGGCTCTGAAAAATCCGCCTTCCGCACTACATTCACAGGCTGGCTCT
>NZ_JAHLPZ010000004.1 GCF_018918185.1 Eubacterium sp. MSJ-21
TCTTTCGCAAATAAATAGTCATCACGCTGTAATTCCTGTTTTTTTCGCTTTCTTGTATTTCTTTCATAAACAATCCAGTATATTACCATTGCTGCTATAATACACACGCTAAATATCTTCGTAATCATGGTATTTCCTTTATAAATAATCAAGTATACTACGGTTACTACCGCAATACTTATGCTGAGTACCTTTATAATCAAACCATTCATTGTGTATCTCCCTATCACTAAAAATTGGAAATTATCAAGTCGACAAATATCGATTTTCCTCTCATACATATTTTCTTCCAATCTGCGATGCATGAAAGCACAATCAACATAATCGAACTGATGCCGTCAAGGACTTTTTCAAAAACGCTTGATAGCATTTTATATTCATTGTGAATCTTCTAAATACACTATACATCTGTTAACATCTTTTGGAGAATAAAAAACCGGGACTTTCTTCTTCATAAATAACTCTTTGTCACTTTGAAGCATATTCTCTAACTCTGGTTCTATTCCTTCTTCGTAATCTCCATAATGTCCGATCGTGAAGCGGCACTCATGTTCCATATTATCTTTTGTCTTAAATATAATATGAGCTTCGGTATAGGGCTGGTTAAAATCATTAACTAACGCTACATCTTCGATGATCCCCTCGACCAGATTCCATTTTATAATCACGAAAAATCGATTGACCAAATAGATGATAGGAATAATTGCAAAGAGCGAAGCTAAAAAAAGCCATCTGTTAAAAAGTCCGGCAATGATTCCGGGGATAGCCGTTATAATCACCGCAATCATACACCTTTTACATGTTCTCTTTAATACTTTACTTTTGTATTTCCCCATTATCTTTCAGCTTTCCTTACAATTTCATCATCATGTCGGATTCATATTTTATAATCGTTGAAAATCAAAGTATTACAAACACTACTACCAAACATCCAACGAATCCCACGAACCACGGTATTATAAAAGATAGAAAATTTGCCTTATTTTTTCGAAGCAGAATCATTGCGGTTATCATTATGGCTAACCATGCGAACATAATAATATATCCAAACAAAAGATAAACTACAGGACCAGTCAAAATTTAAAGAACCAGAAAAGCTTCCCGCCATATGGATTTTTCTTACTGAGCAACCGTGCCGAAACTGCATGGAATAATAAAAATGCACCGCTTATGATCGTCATCACCAGTTCAAACTGTGATACGACCGACATGGAGTTATCACTATAGCCTATATAAACATTCTTACTGCCCAGAATGCTGCAATTTCCCTCATACCAGAACACATTGGCACCATTGACCGGTGAATCCGGCTTAATCTGCAGCACCGTATAAGTTGGCCGAATGCCTTTCCCATGAACTGATTTGTAATTTCTGACAGCATTTCCGCTATATACCTTGACATGATTGGAGCTCTGCCGGGAGCTTTGATATGTTACAGTTCTCATCGAGTTTTATAGCTGATAAAGAAAGACTGAACGCCTCTTGTAATTGCCCATTATAAAAGGAAGTTTCCGCATTTGAAATTAATTCTGCAAGTTGATCTTTTTTGTCCATTGGCATCCAAATCATCCCCTTACGTAACATCAGTTTTTTTCAGTTCGTTTATTAGCTCTATATCATAATCATTTGGAGCATCACTGAATGCTTTTTCTGCTAAAGTGACAGCTTCTTTTGAAATCGTAACCTCATTAGCTAAAACGTTCTCCAAAAAATTTTCAAGAGCCACCCGTTTTTCTCCATATTTCGCCAGTTCTTCAGCATCTTCCACAAGAGCATTCACAAGAGAGTCGTCATGAAATTGCATAGAGATATTTTTGAAGAACATATCATATGCGTCTTTTACCATTTTAATCTCCTCTCATAATTAGCGATTAATAGGAAAGCCAGTTACTATCCCTTCACCGCCTGGTTCAACAATCACTCTAATATCTAAACTATGGTTTTGTCCTTCAACAGTAAATCTAACTGGTCTACCATTTCTTGTGGTAAGAGGAGCGTTTGGATCTGGACCACCAATAGTTTTCGGTGCATTTCGACCACTTCCTGGACCTGTAGCTTGTTGCCAAATTGATTTTGGACTATTCGCAACATCTTCGACAGCCTTAATAGCATTATCATCGGACCAAGTATCTGGAAAAGCACTATTGCCAAATCCGCGATTTGGACCGTGCCCAGGATCATCTGGACCTTCGCCTTCACCAGGATTTATCTTTTCAATAGCGAGCAGACCAGCAGTTGTAAGTACCAATGTACCAGCAACAAAGCACGCCATATTCTGAGAAGCAGCACCTGAGAACGAAGATACCAAGCTTACCCCCATCTGGAACTTGTTGTATACATCGCTCTGATGCATTTTGTTGTTAAGTTCCGTGATTGGGTTATTAGGATCAATCATCCCCAATCCTAATGATACCATGTCAAAACCATCCATACTATTAGAAATGGCCCCGCTGATTTTAGAGATTGTCTGGATTGCGTTTCCTAATTTAGAACCGCAGGTTATGAATTTGCCGGCGATTCCGCCTACGCCGCCCAAGGCACCACCCATTATGGCACCATCTAATGCACCTTGGGCAAATCCTTCTAGGAATGAGCCTCCTGTTAGCATACTGGTAATTCCGCCAATCAAGCCACCGGTCAAAGCACCTTTTAAAGCTCCGATAAGAATGCCAGTGCCTATACCCTGTAAGCCAGGAACACAAATGCAGACAATAGCCACTACGATTTCAATTACCAGAACGATCTCTTTCCAGTGATCTTTACACCACTGACCGACCTTTTTCAAACCTTCGCAAAATTTTTCCCAGTCGGTCTTTTCGCAGTCAGGCTTAAGATAAGAGTATTGTTTGTAAAAGTCCTTCTTAGCACGTGAGATTTCGGATGATGCCGAATTATCACGATCTACCGTCAAGTTAATAAACTCATCGACTTCTCTTTGGGTTGCTTCGAGACCCGCAATCTGCTGTTCTTGTGTCTGAGAAGAGGTTCAAAAACAGTTAACTTCTAAATCAACTGTTTTTTGAAAGGTCGTTTCATCAGATTCTTATAGCAATCCAGCAAATAATCTCATAAATAATTGTCCCAGTCGCAAATATGCACTTCGTCCGGTTTGATATTGGTCTGTCACATCACGACATTCTCCCAGCGTGTTCACTCTTTTTTGAAATAGAACAACAACACAGCAACAACTCAAATCGACTTAAAATTCCAGACTATTCGCATTCAGCAAGAAATACTTCATTCCCATGATGACAAAACCTTCATCATTTCTCCAAGGCTTTTTGCTGCCATTTACAATGACGATCTTCTTGAAAGAGTCCGGGATATTACGCAGAGAATTGAACTCCTGCGTCTGTTTTTCTTCCGAAGTCATGTCATATGCAACCTGGATATAGTATCTCTGGTTTCCTTGATTCACCACAAAGTCAACCTCCAACTGCTTGCGAACACGTTTGCCCTCTTTATCCTTATCGAAGATATCCACGACACCCACATCAACATTGTAGCCACGGATCAACAGCTCGTTATAAACAATGTTCTCCATGATATGAGTAGGCTCCTGCTGTCTGAAATTCAGACGTGCATTTCTCAGTCCCAGATCCGTAAAGTAGTATTTCAGATTTGCACCGATATACTTTCTGCCCTTAATATCGTATCGGCTTGCCTTGGAAATCAAAAAGGCATCTGTCAAATAGTCGATATGCTTGGAGATGGTTTTATTAGCATAAGTCATCTGACGCTCACTGGCAAAGGTATTGGCAATCTTTGAAGGGTTGGTCGGTGCGCCGATTGCAGATGCAAGCACATCAACCAGAATCCCAATCTCATCCACGTTCTGAATCTTATTTCTTTCAATAACATCCTTCAGATAGACATTTGCAAAGATGTTCTTCAGATAGTCTGCTTTCTGTCGTTCGCTCTGGAAACTTACGATCTGCGGCAATCCTCCGTAGATCATGTAGTCATCCCATGCATCATCATAATCGCCGTCATAGACAGAATAAAACTCTGCAAAGGAGAGAGGGTAGATTCTAATCTCATCACCTCTGCCACGGAATTCGGTCACAATGTCGCTGGACAGGAACTTGGAATTACTTCCGGTGACATACACATCAATATTGCTCATGCGGAGCAGGCTGTTCAGCACTTCCTCAAATTGTGACATAAACTGCACTTCATCAAGAAGCAGATAGTATTTGCCATCGTCTTTCATGGCATCTTTGATGTACTTGAAACACACCTTAGGATCTCTTAGTTCCTCATTTTCAATACCGTCCAATGCAATCTCAATAATATGATCAACATCAACGCCGTTCTCCAGTAAGTATCTCTTAAAGATGGTAAACAGCAAAAAGGATTTGCCACATCTACGAATGCCGGTAATCACCTTTATCATTCCATTATCTTTTCGCAGGGTCAGCTGCTGTAGGTAAGCGTCTCTTTTAATCTCCATCGTTACGCTCCCCCTTTCCGTGCATCTGCACACTTTTTAGTAATGCTATCACAGAGCGACGTGAATTTCAATATGCATTCCCATTTTATGTGCATCTACACACTTTTATGTAATGTTGATAAATATATTTTCAGATTTTTTTGATTGCAGTGTCTATAATCGACTACTCCAATCGTTATTATAGGTAAACAACAAAAAGAAGATGGTTTCGATGTTTCATTAAATATGTTCGTTAGTCTTTTACGCAAAGGATTCTATCTCCTCTGCGCCCTAATGCTTTTCGGATTCAGTTCAACAAACTGGAAGTTGACTAATTATTGTGTTTTAATGATTCTATAAACTACCCCCAATTGAGCAGGGTATGTTTCTTTAATCATTCCATTAAACCATATTGTAACGATATCTCCCACCTGAACATCTTCCGCTAAATTTTCTGCCGATACATAATACTCTCCATCATTCATCTGACAAAAGCCTTCAGCTGTACTCACATGCGTTACAAGAAGTTCTCCATCATCGATAATTTCTTTTACTTTTGCATTAAAATTGATAACCTCTATTGGAATAGACGTATCATCTTTTTCAATATCTCTAAATATGATTCGTTCGTCATCAATGACTACTATGAGCTGACCTTCAGAACTCCTTTGATAATGATATCCGCTTCCGAAATTTGATTGATTATTTTCAGATGGTAACTCTGTCCCTGCCACTGTTGACACAATTTCTCCATCCATTGTTCCACAACCAGGCATTGACGCTACATATCCTGTGTCTTTATATATAACACCATCAACCATAACACATGGAGGATATGAGCCAGTATCTGCTATTTGCTCATTTTGTACTACATCATCATTTTCTTTATTTTCTGTTTCTACGGACACATTTCCAGACACAGGTTCTTTATTTTCTTGATTCGTTCCACATCCAGCCATTCCAAGCACCATACATAATACAAGCAGATAGATTACTTTTTTCATAATACATGCCTCCTTAACTTATATTTTTTAACTCTATAAACTGGAATTTAATAATTAGTTTTTTTCGCAATCAAAACTCCAACAGGAGCTAAACCGCCATCCACCAAATTCACTTTGACGACTGTAAAGCCATAATTCGTAATAAACTCACAAAAATTTTCCTTGTTCCATTCTTTGTATGCTTTAAATCCTGTAATAGACATCAATCGCTTTCGTAAACCACTTGATTTTTTCTCTGCCCATAAGAAGGTTGGTGCGTACAAAATACCATCTTTTTTTAATACTCTACGAATTTCCTGCATTGCTTTTTCAGGCTCTGGCATAATGTGCAGTGCATTTGAAATTACTACACAATCAAAATTTTCATTCTCATATGAAAGTGCCGTTGCATCGGCTACGCAAAAACTAAGTTTTTCTGTTGTACCTCTCTTTTTCGCTTGCTTAATCATATTTTCCGAAAAATCGGTTGCCGTCCAGCTATTAGTACAATCGGACAATGGGAAAGATAGCTGCCCTGTTCCACAAGCTAATTCTAATACATTCATATCAGATTTGAGATAATCTCTAATATATCCGCAGATTGCATTATAAAACTTCTTATCTGACTCCATCAAAGGTGCATATATTTTTGCAAGTCGTTGCCAATAACCCTTGTTTGCCTTGTCTTTCATATCAAAATCTCCATTTTATTCAATAATACAACTTCAAATTTGCTTATTTTAACCAAATCGGACCGACAATAAATATTCCCCAAAAGAGAACTGTAATAATGACTAAGGCTTCAGATACAGACCAGTAAATGATTTTATATTTTTTTACCGTAAGAGGATATATAAAATATATCAGTACAACTAATAGCTGTAAAATGATAAATAGTATTGTTTCCTCAACCGTTGCAGATATGAAAAAGTCAGCAGCGCCCTTTGCTACACCCTTACCTATAAGCCAGATATTGACTGCCAAAAAAGAAACGATTGAAAGAATTAGCTTTACACCAAATCTATTCATGTTATTCCCCTCCAAATTCCGATTTGTTAACCTCTTTTTATCTCTTAAACCAATTCTATTATGCATCATATTTTATGTCAAACAAAACTCTGTCTCAACAAAAAATCCCCTCCGCACCAGAGCATGTTTCGCTTGCCTCCGGCACAGAAGGGGATTTTGATTTAACTAAGTAACGTAATATAGATACCGGTCAGGATTGCCGTTGTGATAACGCCGCAGATATTCGCGCCGAGAGCATAATCCAGAATAAATGCTGCCGGATTTGCCTTTGCAGCAGCCTTCTGTGCAACCTTCGCCGTAGACGGCACACACGACACGCCTGCGATGCCGACCGTCGGATTGAACTTTCCTTTCTTGAAGAAATATACCACATAGCCTCCAATGATACCTCCGATTCCGGACAGCAATAACGACAGCATACCGAGGATCAGAAGCTTCACAACCGTTGCATCCAAAAGCGTGCTTGCATCACACAGAACTCCAAGCATCAACCCCAGGAAGAACGTTGCAAAATACAGGAAATTTTCTCCGATCATCTTGATGTACGCAGAGATTCCGGTCTCACGGATTACGATTCCCACGAAGAAGCTCAAAAACAGCGGTGCCGCAACCGGGAACAACAGGCAAAGCAGCGCATTTGTAATGACTGCAAATACAATCTTCTCCTTTGGACGGATCTTGCTCACCTTCTTCTCTTTCGGAATCTGCTTTCCACGCATTTCTTTCGGGATCAGGAGTTTGATCAGGTATGGATAGCCACCATAAGTAAGACTTAAGTACAGATATGCGACAATCGAGATTGGGACGAAAAGCTCCGGTGCGAGCTTCAGCGAAGCAAAAAGAACCATCGGTCCATCCGCACCGCCAATGATGGAAACAGCTGCCGAAGAACCGGCGTCAAGTCCCATCGCACGCGCGATCGGATAGGTTGCAACTGTACCAAGCTCTGCAAAAAGCGCGATTGTCATACTGATAAATGGATGTTCGAGCACATAACCGATATCACACAAGATACCGATTCCCATAAATACAAGACACGCGATCAATCCGTTACTGAACGTCAGATTATAAATCGGCTGCAGGAAATTGATCTGCATGTATGTCATCAGCTCATCGGTCGTGGAAAGCAGCGGATCAATGATCAGGTTTCCGATCTGATTTTCACCGAGGAACAAAACGCCCGCATTGACCGCAGACATACCAAGTCCCATCGGCACCATGATGAGCGGCTCCAACGTTCCCTTCACGCCTAAATACACCAATAAGAATCCTAAGAAGATCAACACGACTCTCGCAATCGCAATCTGTGGTGACTGCGCAAACATCGTACCGATACCCTGGAATAGATCTAAGATACTCATTTCTCCTCGTCCTCCCCTCTCTTACTGAATTTCTGTATACAAACCATAGTCAGCTTCATCAGGCAGGCGATTCCATAAGAAATAATCACACCAAGACCTATTACTTTTAATGTAATCATAGTTTACGTCCTTTCTATTCAATTTTCATTTTATACATAACAACCTGGTCGTGTTATGCGAATAGATGGGACTTTTTTCCATCGGAACGATGTAAATACAAGATAACCAAATAACGCGGTGTCAGATCACTCTGCACCAGCATTTCCGGGATACCGACAGACAGACTCTGCATCTGCCGCTGCATGGCAAGACATGCCAGATAGGAAACAGCGCATCCGTTCTTCCGCGAAGCTTTCATTCGCTCAATCCGCTCGGATGACCGCATCTTTGATGTAAGATTCGTCTCGAAGATTTCGGTTCCTTCAATCTTCCGCAGTGTCGTATCGGAGATTGCCGTCTGGGACTTCTGCAGGCAGGCCTGTTCTGTATGATACACTTCGGAAATGCTGTCATTTCCGTGAAATGCACCCAGGATGCTTAAAGCTGCAATTAAAATTGCCACAATGATTCGCTTGTGATCTGCACATCGTCTCATACTTAACTCCTCGTTGGAACTCGTTTCTTCAATGACAAATCATAGCGAATTATGTGGCAACTGTCAATTTCTATTTTACTTTTTTAACCGCTTATGGTCTCTGACCAAGTGCGCCCTCTAATGTCAGTGTCTCACCGCTCATATACTTGAAATCCGGTGACGCAAGCTGTACGCAGACACGGCCGATTTCCTTTTCTACATCTCCGAAATGGCCCATCGGCGGTGTGTGGACATTCGCCTTGAATGCGTCCGGATATGCTTTCTCGAAGTTCTCAAGCTGTGCGGTCCATGCAAGCGGACATACGACGTTCGCATTGATGCCATCGGCAGCCCACTCGGTTGCTGCGACTCTTGTCAGTCCACGGATGCCTTCCTTCGCTGCAGCGTAAGCGCACTGTCCGAAATTTCCGAACAAGCCTGCACCGGATGCAAAATTAATCACGGAGCCCTTCGTCTCCTTCAGATATGGATAGCATGCTTTCATATAATAAAATGCTGCATACAATCCGGAATAAATCGCAAGGTCAAACTGTGCGGTTGTATGATCGGCGATCGTCACACCGGAAGCAGAAGCCTGCGCGTTGTTGATCAGTACATCAATTCTTCCAAATGTATCGATCGTCTGCTTTACAACATTTGCCACGACTGCCTCATTGTCAGAGCCGGCGCTTACATCTGCCTGTACCGGAAGCACCTTCACGCCGTATTTGCGTTCGATTTCTTCTTTTGCATCGTCTAGCTTCTTTACGTTCCGTCCGGTCAGGACAAGGTTCGCGCCTTCCTTCGCATAGGCAGTTGCGATTCCATATCCGATTGAACCGCAGCTTCCGTCGCTTAATACCGCGCGTCCGCCACCTGTGATAATTGCTACTTTACCTTCTAAAAATCCCATGTCATAATCCCCTTTCGTATCATAATTCAGATATGTATATTGTACCAAAAAAACGCATGCTTCTCAATGGAAATACATGCGTTTTTTTCTCATTTTACTCGCGATTTTTAAGCACTTCAGCCGGCAGCATCTGCTTGATCTTCCGCACAAGTAAATGATTGATAATGAAATACAATACAAGCACACCTGCGAACATCGCCAGATACAGCCATGCCGAGAAGGACTTGTCGACACCACACGCAATGTTCGGCACGAACTGCGGCTCGTACACCGCATCAAGCAGTACCTTCGCAAGCGGAATCGAAACAAGCGCACCGAGCAAAACGATATAGAAGTTTCCATCTAAATACATCTTCTTGACTTCCTTATTCCGGTAACCGAAGATCTTGATCAACGCAATGCTGAATGAAGAACGATCGATCATAACCTTCATCATCAGATACAGGACAATCGCAAAGATCAGGGCAGATACCGCGCCGATCGTAATAATCATCGAACGCATCTGGTCAGAGAAGATTCCGGCTGCTTTCTTCACATCGTCACGTGTCATCGTCGAATACAGACGTCCACTTTCCACACCCAGATCATGATCGGCAAATACGACATTATAATAATCATCCTGCTCACCGAACAAGTCAAGTGCCTTGTCATATGGAAGGAACACCATAAAGCTTGGCGCATACTGTGTCACTGCCTCGATCTCAAATGCGTAGATTTTTCCATTTTCCTCATCCTTCAGGGTGATCACATCCCCTTTTTTCAATCCATATTTGTAAGAAATGGATGAGCTGATTGTTACCTTATCTGCGGAATCGGAAAGTGTCACATCAAAGAACGGATTGTTCTCCTTGATGCCAAGCACCGTTACATCGAAGTTATATCCATAGATTTCCTTCTTCAACGTCTTGGCATAAGCTTCATAGCCACCATCCGGCACTTCCTCGCCCGGATATTTATAGGTATACATATATTCAAATTTTGTATCTGCGACATAATCATCCTGTACAGCACGACAGTATACATAGATTTCCATTGACATAACGAGCAGCAGGATACTGACAAACATACCGAATACAACGGTAAGTGCAGTCCGTCTCTCACGCAGGATCTGGCGGATACGGAACAGTTTCATAAACTTCATGTTGCCAAGCTTCACATCCTTGCCCTTTGCAGCCTTCTGCTCATTTTTAAGCAATGTCAATACTGGACGGGACAGGCGCTTGCGGATAACAAGACTTGTCACGACCAGACATATGATTGGCGGAATTGCAACACCATATACGATTGTATATGGCCGTATCTGTACCGCTATATCCGGCAGGGAATAATAATAATATGTATCCTGCATCTGGTACCGCACGCCAATCTTTGTGTAAGCGAGTGCTGTTCCAATTGCACCTCCGATCAGGGAAATCAAGGTCGGAAGCAGGATGTAATGCCTCATCAGATCCTTTCGCTTTACACCGAGTGCATAGAGGGCTCCGATCACAGCGCTCTCCTGATCGATGGAATGTACCACGAATACAGAAAGCACATAAGCAATCAGCACCAGGAGCAAAACGCCGGCAATCATACCGATTGTATTGTTCATCTCCACATCATCACTGGCTGCATGGATACGCACATTGTCCTCTGCAGTTACGAAGGACAGCAGATTATTCGCATCAGCATTGAATATCTCATCGAGCATATTCTCTGTCTCATCCTTCAATTCCTGCACGCCATCCTGTACATCAGATGCACCGTCAGCTGCGTCCGCAGTACCATCTGTATATTCATAGATACCATCCGAAAATGCTTTCAGCTTCTGCAATTCGCTCTTCGCATTCACCAGTCCAAGCTGCAGCATTGCATTGTTTGTGGACCGAATCTGCTTATCTAATACTTCCTCGAAATTATCTGCGGTCAAAATCTCAACTCCGTAGGCAGAGAGCTTACTGTTTGCCTGTTCGAGATAGGCTGCAAATATCTGGTCGGATGCTTTTTGGAGATCGTGATTATTGTCTGTCAGCTCTGACAATCCATCCGCAAGCTCCTTTGCCCCATCGGCAAGCTCGTTAATTCCATCACGAAATTCCTCTTCCCTGCCGAGCGTCCGGTCCCAATACTCCTGAAAATACGCATCATCCACATCGTCGGAGGAGAAGGAAAGCTGCTTTAACTCTGCCTTTAATTCGTCATCGGTCATCGCATCATTTAACTTGTATGCATAATAATATTCCTCGGACTTCTCACTCTTGCCTTCCTTCTGAAGTATCGTGTACGCCTCATCTGTCACAAATGCCAGACCGAAGTTCAGACTGTCACAGACTGTGTCGCCGAGTGATTTCGATGGACTGTCGTAATCCGGCACCGTGCCGATACCGCTTACTTTATATGTACGGTCACCAAGAACAATTGTATCTCCTACGTGTATATCGTTTTTCTCCGCATATTGCCGCTCAAGCACAAGCTCATCGTCTGCCTGAGCGAGCTTGCCCGCATGAATCGCAATCGTGTCGATTTTGGTACGATTCTTGAACACACGAAGTGTCTTATCCCCATCGACATCATAATCTAAGAAAAACATTTTCTCCAATGTAATTCCCTTATCCGTCAATGCGTCCCACTCACTCTCCTTCATCGGAACAAAGAGGGAAAACTGACCATCTTCGACGTTCTGCTTCTTCGCCTCGGTTGTTGTGCCACGCATAACTGTCTCTGCTGCTCCAACAATACTCACAACCATATACATGCTGAGAATCAGCAAAAATGCGAGTGCCAGATAGCGCGGCAGATTCTCTTTGAAATCTCTGAAAATTCGTTTGCGTAATACTTTCTGCATCTTACAAATCCTCCAATTCTGCTGCCGGCACCTTCGTCTCGTTGTAGTAATTCTTCTTAATCTGCCCGTCCTTCAGAACGATCACCTGATCAACCATATCCTTGATTGCGTTGTTGTGTGTGACGATGATCATCGTTGTACCATACTGCGCATTGATCTTCTCTAACAAAATGAGGATGTCACGGGAAGTCCTCGAATCCAGCGCTCCAGTTGGCTCATCGCAGAGCAGAAGCTTCGGATTCTTGATGAGTGCACGGGCAATCGCACAACGCTGCTGCTGACCACCGGACAACTGGGATGGAAATTTGTTCTGATGCTCGGTGAGTCCAAGCACATCCAGAAGCTCATCCATATCCAACGGCTGATCCGTCAGATATTCGCATACCTGAATATTCTCGCGCACGGTAAGGTTCGGAACCAGATTGTAAAACTGGAAGATGAATCCGAGATAATCTCTACGATAATCGGAGAGCGCATCCATCTTAAGGCCTACCATCTCCTGTCCGTCGACCTGAATCGAACCGGAATCTACCACATCCAGTCCACCGATACAGTTCAAAAGTGTCGATTTACCGGAACCACTTGTTCCCTGAATCACACACATCTTTCCTTTTTCAATGCCTACCGACACACCCTTCAACACCTGCATATAGCTGCCACCCTCTCCGTAGCTTTTCTTTACATCTGATACCTCAACATACATCCTATTGATCCTCCTTGTGTTTTCTTTGTATTTTATTTGTATCTTCTTTGTCGCATAACAGTGTTATGTTTTGATTGCATTCAGTTATAACGCTGTTGTATTTCGTTTATGGATACAATCAGCATTATTACATTATTACAATCATTGCCATAATCAAATTATGTCATAAGTCACCACGCGACAGTGTGATGACCTGCGCACGCATCAGCGAGCTTCATTATATCTTGATTTTCATTCCTAATAGCTCTATTTGTCTTTGCATGTTCGGCTCAGCATAACAGCGTTATGTTTTTACCTTATAAAAAGCTATGTGCATGTGTGTGTACATAGCTAATTGTTATTTAACGTTTTTGGAACATGGCGTTCCATCCACCCAGCAGATAGTTCATAACCTGTTCCATATGCTTCAATGCCTTCTGCTCATCCTTCTCATGCAGCAGTAAGTGTGAAAATGCATTGATCTGTACATGTGCCACCCAGTGTAGCGTATATTCATCCGGTGGTTCCACGCCCAGCACTTTCGCTTGTTCTACAGCAAAGATCTGATATCCATTCTCCATGATTGCAACGAATTCATCGATGCAATTTTCAAACCGTGATCCCTGGCTCTTCGTCAAAATCAAGGTAAACATATCATAGTTCGCATATAGAAGATGGATAATCTGCGTACTTGCAAACATATCATCCTGCATGTTATCTTCCTTTGCATCCGGAAGCTGTTGCAGTTCCATGAGTTCCTGACGCATATGCTGTTGCAGCATATGTTTTAGCTTCTCCAAAACCGGCTCCACAATTGCCGCAAACAAATCTTCCTTATCCTGAAAGAAGAAATACAACGCACCGGTTGTCACCCCGGCATTCTTACAGATTGATCGAAGCGAGGCTCCCTGATATCCTTTTTCCAAGAATTCCTGCTTGGCACTCGCCAGCAGCAACTCCCTTGTTTCCTTTTCCACTTTACTCGCTCCTTTTCGCTCTATCCTGATACAGGCTTCTCACATAACACCGTTATGTTAGCGTATAATCTGTCTGCTGTCAACCCTTTTTTTAATTTGGGGGATTTTCCCGGTTTCTCAACTTTTCCCCCAACCTGCTTGCTTCTCAGTAGCTTCCGGTTGGGGGATTTTCCCGATTTTCCAACTTTTCCCCCAACCTGCTTCCTTCTCAGTAGCTTCCGGTTGGGGGATTTTCCCGGTTTCACAACTTTTCCCCCAACCCGCTTGCTTCCCGGCAGCTTCCGGTTGGGGGATTTTCCCGATTTTCCAACTTTTCCCCCAATTTACCGCTCAAACTAACATAAAAAAGGCAGCCGACTCTCATCGACTGCCTCAAACTCTAGTTTCCAAAAAATATGATCATTTCTGTAACAATAACTATTGACTACTAATTCACCACATGAATCTGCTCCTCATTGATGAGTGGATATCTGTGAAGTGTATCTCCATCCAGATCTTCCCGGTGCATATCCACCGCCTGAATCTGATGATTCTCATAGGTTGTATAATAATAAATTCCCTTGTCCGCATTGACACAGGACGTATAGATCGTAATCTCATATTTTCCCGGCTCCACCTCACAACAGCCTCGCTGCTGCTCTACCGAACCTAAGATATGAAAGAACTGGCTCACGCTCTCCGCCTCTGACTCTCCGGAGATTGCATGCAGCTTTGTAAATGCGACCTTTGCAAACCGCGACGCTGACGAAAGGTCACCCGGAAGTCCCAGTCCACCCATGCCACGGCTATATGTGGCAAGCGGAAGCTCCTTGGCAAAATGATTTTCCGGCTGACTTGGTGATACATGCATGTAATTGTTCAGCATGAACATCTGCACCGGAAATGGCGGATTGTTGGTCAGCACACCTACCGGATTGTCATAGACATGCAAGCCATCCTCCACACATTCTACCACAATTGCATCATCCTTATCTGCAATAATCCAATGCAACGATGCACATGGCAGCTTCTCACTATACGGCGTTCCAACGAGATTCATCTTCTCTAACGCTTTACGTGCTTCAGACACTGTTGCACACTGACTCAAAATCCATGGAATAAACTCAAACTGTGCCACATTCTCACGGCCTGCCTGCACATCCTGATACTTCGCATTTCCAACGAAATTCAAGCCTGCCATACCAAGCCCCTTCTCATTTACGGCATCATAGTAGAGTGGGTAATCATCTGCCACATACGCCATACCGATCATCGCGTAGTGTGACTTTCTCTCGCCCATATGCCGAAACTTGAAACTATAATTTCTCGGCGTCACCGTCACCTCATCGCCATACGAAAACTCGTAATCCAGTGTCCGTCCAAAATAAAAATTCTTCGTCTTATACGTCGCTGCTGTACACATCCTGTATCTCCTTCCAAAGTCAAAAATTTGATTTAATTTTCAGCCTCTGCTTTCTTCGTGAACAGCTTCTTCAGGCAACTAAATGCTACCAGCACGCCAAGTACCATCAACAGGATTGCGACGATAAACTGCAGTCCATCGACGAGCATCGTTGCATTTCCGCCGGCGATGTTCTTTACAAGTGCGATTGTCTTCTGTACCAATGCAGTAAATGTTACGGCAAGCATGATGAACATTGGCGCATACAGTGTCCATCCGGTTCTTCCGGTTGTCTTCAAGAATACTGCAAGCGCAATCAATACAAGTGCTGCAAGCAACTGGTTTGCAGAACCAAACAAAGGCCATACATTAGTATATCCACCAAGTGTCAGTAAATATCCAAAGAATAATGTTACCACAGTTGCGAAATATTTGTTAGTCAAAATTTTCTGCCATACAGGCATCTTGGATGTATCGGTTGTATCGCCGAGGAACAGCTCCTGGAAAGACATACGTCCGATACGCGCAACCGAATCAAGCGATGTCAGTGCAAGTGCAGATACACACATTGTCATAAATACAGTTGCGAGCTGAACCGGAAGACCAAGCTTCTCAAGGAATCCCGCAACACCACTGGAGAAGATTGCAAATGGAGTTCCATCCGGTTTCGTACCATTGACTGCAACAGCACCGACAACAACCAATGCGATGATACCAAGCAATGACTCTACAATCATGGCGCCATAACCAACCATCGGCATATCCTTCTCGTTGCGGATCGTCTTCGATGATGTGCCGGAAGATACCAGACTGTGGAATCCTGAAACCGCACCACAGGCAATCGTGACAAACAATGTTGGAAACAGATAATTCCCACCGACGTTAAATCCGTTATACGCATTAAGCTGCATCGTTGGATGTGCTACGACAACACCGACAACCGCACCGATGATCATGCCAAGCAGCATGAATGTTGTCATATAGTCACGTGGCTGCATCAGTAACCACATTGGCATAACCGATGCAAGAAACAGATATGCCATAACGATGTAGATCCATGCAGTCTTTGTAGCATACCAAGGAAGATGCATGCCAAGTGCAAACATACCTACCAAAAGCGCGATTGCAATGACTGCTCTGACGCCTTCGTTCATATTCTTTACATGCTTCTGGATTACACCAAATACAATCGCTGCTACGATAAACAACATAGAAATAGAAGCTGCGGATGCATTTGCATAGCTTGTCTCCTTCGCCATATCCGCAACACCCTTACCAACAAAGGTTCCGGCTACCATATCCGTAAATGCTGCGATGACAAGCAATGTGAACAACCAGCAAAACAGCATGAAGAGCTTTCTTCCGACCTTACCGATATACTTCTCGATGATCATACCCATCGATTTTCCTTCATTCTTCACGGATGCATACAAGGCTCCGAAATCCTGTACGGCTCCGAAGAACAATCCACCGATCAACAGCCAGAGCAATACCGGCACCCAGCCAAATACAGATGCAAGGATTGGTCCGGTTACAGGACCTGCACCTGCGATGGATGAAAACTGATGTGAAAATACTGTGAATTTGGATGATGGAACATAATCCTCTCCATCCTCGTACTTCACTGCCGGAGTTTCAGCCTTCGGATCAAGTCCCCATTTCTTTGCAAGCCATCTGCCATAGAAAAGATAGCCTGCGAACAACACTACAATTCCGATTAAAACAATTACTAAACCATTCATACTTCCTCACCCGCCACACGGCGGCTCCCTTCTGAATATTTGCAAAGAGTAAATACATCCTGCAGCCAGACGAAAAATCTCATCGGCATACAAAAAATAAAACCTCCGTCTTACATAAAGACGAAGGTTTAAACTTCCGCGTTACCACTTTATTTGTCGCATATGCGACCACTCATTCTCATCTTACAGACCGCATATCGATATATTTGCAACTTTTGCATCATCTCAACATGTCATCTGTGAAATAAGCTTCTATGTAACGGTAGAAAACCGGTGACACCTAATGTCCATCTTGGAATTCAGTGCACTGCTCGCAGAGGATAATTCCCGAAATCCTACACTGTCTCACACCAGCCGACAGCTCTCTGAAGTATTTCCTTTCGAAAACCTTGTTCTGTTCTCAGCATTTGCTCTTTGTTTACCGACATACTAGTCCTATCGAAAATGAATGTCAAGCGTTTTTTTTGATATTATTTATCAATTACGATTTTCCCAGCCGGTTAACAGCGCATTTCCCACATGGAAGCATTTCCGCTTTGTATGTACAAATGCCCGGACAAATTACGCAATGCCAAATGCCAGTCCAACCGCATGGACTAAGAATGCAACAACCCATGCGATGAGACACTGCACAATAACCGTGATCACAGCCGCTTTCGTGCCGCCCATCTCCCGCTTCACTGTAGCAATCGCAGCCACACATGGTGTATAAAGCAGCGTAAAGATCAGGAATACCATTGCCGTAAACGGAGTGAATAACGTTGCTACGCTCGTCACATCACCACCGAGCAGAACCGTAAGCGTTGATACCACGCTCTCTTTTGCGGTAAATCCCGTGATCAGCGCCGTTGATACTCTCCAGTCTCCGAATCCAAGCGGCTTGAAGATTGGTGCAATCAGGCTTCCGATTAAGGCAAGCATACTCTGGTCTGCAGATGCAGCCACATTGAACCGCAGATCGAAGGTCTGCAGGAACCAGATGATAATCGAGGCAAGGAAGATGATCGTAAATGCTTTCTGGATAAATCCCTTTGCCTTCTCCCAGATCAGGTGCAGCACGCTTTTTGCAGACGGCAGCCGGTAGTTCGGCAATTCCATGACGAAAGGAACCGGCTCACCCTTGAATTTCGTTACCTTCAGAATCAGTGCATAGATCACTGCACACACGATTCCAATCAGATAGAGTCCAACCATCGCAAACACGCGATACTGCCGCTGCACAAATGCACTGATCATAAGTGTGTAGATCGGCAACTTCGCACTACAGCTCATAAACGGTGTCAGCAGGATCGTCATCTTCCGGTCACGTTCACTCGAGAGTGTCCGTGTCGCCATGATCGCAGGCACGGAGCATCCAAATCCAATCAGCATCGGCACGAAGCTTCTGCCCGATAATCCGATCTTACGAAGCGGTTTATCCATGACAAATGCAACCCGCGCCATATATCCGGTATCTTCCAGAATCGACAGGAAGAAAAACAGGATCACGATCGTAGGAAGAAAACTGATGACACTTCCGACACCCTGACAGATACCATCCACCACAAGAGAACGTACCACCGGATTAATCTGCGCAGCGACAAGTCCCTTGTCGATCCATCCAATGACCGCATCAACACCAAGTGCCATCACATCGGACAACCACGCACCAAGCAGACTGAAGGTCATGGCAAAAACAATCGCCATAATCCCGATAAAGCACGGAATCGCTGTATATTTTCCTGTCAGAAGTTTATCTATCTTTACGCTTCTCCGGTGTTCTTTACTCTCATGCGGACGCACAACCGTCTTCTCACACAATCTCCCGATAAACTGAAACCGCATATCGGCAATTGCAGCTTCCCGGTCAAGCCCGGTTTCCTTCTCCATGACTGACACGATCTGCTCAAATGCTTCCTTCTTATCTTCTGCAAGCTGCAGTGCATCCTCGATCGGTGTATCCTTCTCGATCAGCTTTGTTGCAGCAAACCGCACAGGAAGATCGGCTTCCTTCGCATCATTTTCAATCATATGCGCAACCGCATGGATACAGCGATGCACCGCTCCAACCGGATCTTTGTCATCCTTACTGTCCGGGCAGAAATCGATTCTTCCCGGCGGTTCATGGTATCTTGCCACATGCATGGCATGGCTTACCAGTTCATCGATACCTTCATTTTTCGCAGCTGAAATTGGCACCACCGGAATTCCAAGTATCTGCTCGAGCTCATTGACACGGATCGTACCACCGTTCGCCCGCACCTCATCCATCATATTCAGTGCAAGCACCATCGGGATTCCAAGCTCCATCAGCTGCATCGTCAGACACAGATTCCGTTCTAAGTTCGACGCATCCACAATATTGATAATGCCGCTTGGCTTACCTTCAATCAGGAATTCCCGCGTCACAATCTCCTCGCTTGAATACGGGGAAAGCGAATATATACCAGGCAGATCTGTCACTGTTGCCTCCGGATGATTCCGGATCGTACCATCCTTCCGGTCAACCGTCACACCGGGGAAATTCCCGACATGCTGATTGGCACCAGTCAGCTGGTTAAACAGTGTCGTCTTGCCACAGTTCTGATTGCCGGCAAGCGCAAATGTCAGCTTACCGCCCTTGGGAACAGCCGTCTTCTCGTCATGTACATGAGTGGGATCCGCCTGTCCTAACTCACCAACTCCCGGATGTTCAATCGACTCATAACGCACAGTCTGTTTTGGGGCTTCCGCTTCCTTTTCATGCACATGATCCACATCTATTTTCTGTGCCTCACTCAGACGCAGCGTAAGCTCATATCCGCGCACCTTCATCTGTACCGGGTCACCCATCGGTGCAATCTTCTGCAGAGTGACTTCCGTCCCCGGCGTCAATCCCATATCCAGAAGATGATGCCGCAAGGCACCTTCTCCGCCGACCGCTGTGATATAAGCACTCTGTCCCGGCTGTAATTCATCCATTGTCATCTATCATCATCTCCATCTCAGACATCTCTTATATTTCTACATATTTTACAATCCAAATTACATAATACAACCGAATCACCATCAACGCAAACATAATTACAGGCAAAACAAAAAATAATACAGCATCCGACCGGTCAGTTCCATTGCATTCCTCATTTTTTCCATGTATAATGACGTAAAATATTACAAAATAAGGGGGATGTACATTATGGATTCAAATCTATCTGATTCACAGATTATATCACAGATTTCCAGCAAACAACGGATGATTAAATTTCTGAACTTTATTCATCCACTTCTATTTATTGCCATGCCTGCATCGATTTTTTGGGGCTTTGCAAATTGGGACAGAAATATAGGGAAAGGAATCTTCTTCGTAATCCTTGGTCTTCTCTGTATCCCTCTTCTGGTCGTACTCGGAAAATCTGTAAATGCATTGGAACGGAAAATCAAATCTCTGACCGGCGAATACCTCGTCAAGGGCGTGCTTGCAGAGAAGGTACAGGTTGAAAAATACGCACCAAATGAGTATATCAACCCAGACTTCGTGAAAAACTGCAACATTCTTCCAAACTACGATCGTATCTCCGGCTCGGATTATGTATCCGGTACTTACCGCGGGGTTCCGTTTACCTTCTGCGATCTGCATCTGCAGTATAAGGATACCTACCGGGATAAAAACGGACGAAAAAGGACCCGCTACCGCACGAACTTTCTCGGACATGTCATCACACTTGATACGAAAACCAATATCAATGGTTTTGTTCGTATCTGTGAGCGCAAGAATCCACGCAAAGAAAATGGTTTTCTCTCCGGTATCGTCAGCGGTGCGGCAGAATTTCTCGGCATGAACCAGAACAAGGTTGAGATGGAGAGCGATCCATTCAACCAGCAGTTCAAGGTAATCACTTCCGATGACGAGCTTGCCTTCTATATTCTCACGCCACAATTCATGGAACATATTGTTGCTGCAGATGAGAAGGTCGACGGCTACACGAAGATTGCATTTGAGAACAACAGAGTCACGCTGGCACTAAATAACGGGAAAAATTCTTTCGAACTCACAAAGACACTTTGGAGCAAATCCCGTCTGAATGAAACCAGACTACGGTTCCGCGATGAATTCCAGAATATCCTGAGCATCATCGACGAGATTCTGACGAAGGATAATTTATTTTAGACGAATCGAGGTATATTACATACTATGGCAAATCCAAATGATGAACAGCTTCTATCCCAGATCGCGGCAAATCAGAAGAAACAGCGAATCGGTTTTATATTGACGCCTATTTTACTTATCCTCTCGATGGGTATTATTATGTGTGGAATTTCAACAATCCAATCCGGGAATACCATACCGGGTATCTGCATCCTTCTTGTTGGTATCGTTGCAATTGTTGCTTCCGCAAAATACGCCGCCCATATGAACGAGAGACAAGATCAGATGAAGAATCTGGTCGGACAATCCGTTGTCAGAGAAATCCTCGCAGAACGCATCGCGATTGGGCAGTACAATCCAAACCAGTATTTTAACAGAGATTTTCTCGAGTATTGCAGCATTCTTCCAAACTACGATCGTTCCAGCGGCTCCGACTATATCAGTGGAACTTATCGCGGTGTGCCGATCACCTATTGTGACCTGCATCTCGAAGTCGAGCAGGAAAGCACCGACAGCGACGGCAACACAACCACTTCCTATTACACGGTGTTCCGCGGTCCCGTCATCAATTTGGCACTGCGCCAGCCGTTAACTGGCTATGTCCGCATCCGCGAGCGCAAGAATCCGCGCAAGGAGAAGGGATTTTTCTCCGGCATCGTCAATGGCGCAGCGGATCTGTTCAACATCGACCGAAACACAGTTGAGACTGAAAATGCACAGTTTAACCAGCAATTTAAGGTTGACGCCTCCGACCCACAGCTTGCATTCTATGTACTGACACCGCAGTTCATGGAACATATCGTGCAGGCGGATATGATTGTAAATGGCTATACGAATATCGAGTTTAATCAGGGAATCGTGACGCTTGCATTGAACAACGGAACCGATGCATTTGAGCTTGGCAAATATAAAAAGAACGACCATTTCCTTGACGAGGCACGCCAGCGGTTCCGCTATGAGCTTAATTCGATTCTGGGAATTGTCGACGAGATGTTGACGAAAGAGAATTTGTTTTAGGAGGTATCACACATGTTACATACGATTGAAAATGATTATTTAAAAGTCACGGTATCCGACCATGGTGCCGAACTGACAAGCGTCTACGATAAGGCACAGGATTTCGAACGGATCTGGTGTGCTGATCCGACAGTCTGGAACCGCCACGCTCCGGTGCTGTTCCCATTTGTCGGAAAGGTGAAGGACGGTGCCTATCATTACAACGGGAATACATACGCCATGAAGACACAGCATGGATTTGCGCGTGATGCGGAATTTACCTGCATCGAGGAAACCACTGATTCTATCACGCACAAGATTGTGTATTCCGATGAGACACTGGAGATCTATCCATTTGAATTCGAACTGCTAATCACACACCGCTTCGATGCAGAAAATCCTCGTCTCCTGCACGTCACATGGGCAGTGAAAAATCTTGGTTCTGATGAAATGTTATATTCCATCGGCGGACATCCGGGATTCCAGATTGCACCGGGACATGCGCGGAGCGAATACTCCATCGTCCTACCGGATGCAAAACCTCGGCACTATCTCCTGCTTGATGCAGCCGGTTCCGGACTTGCCGATACGAGCAAGAGTTATCCATTTAATGATGCCGGCAACGCCTACGTTCCTGTCACAGATACCCTGTTCGACAAGGACGCGCTGATCTTCGAGAACGGACAGCTTCCGAGTGTAGGACTCGTCGATGCAGACAAGAAGCCATTTGTCACACTTACCTGCATGGACTTCCCATATGTTGGTATCTGGTCAAAACCGGATGGTCCGTATGTCTGCTTAGAGCCTTGGATCGGACGTACCGATAACATGGATTTCACCGGAGATTTGGCTGAGAAACCAGGCGAGCAGAGACTGGATGCAAACACTGAATCCAGGTTCCATTACACGATCGAATTCCACGGCTAAACTTACCTTTCTGCGTTGATTAACAGATACAACCTACGTTCTGATTAGCAGTCGTCAAATGCACAGCACAAATGCGTGCATTTTCCGCATCAGCATAACACATAAACAGGGACAGACAATTGAGCAGGCAACTTTGCCACCTCAATATCTGTCCCTGGTTCTATATTTTCTCTTAAACCGCTGTCTCCATCTGAATCCGGCTGCCCCCTCTGCCCTTTGTAACACGCAGCTTCTGCGGAATATCCATCAGTTCATCCCGGTGGCTGATAATACCAACCAGTTTATTTTCTCCTGACATGCTGAGTAACGCGTCCTTTGTCTCCTCAAGCGACTTCGAATCCAGCGTGCCAAATCCCTCATCAACAAACAGTGCATCCATCTGGATACCTCCTCGATTTTCCGCGATCGTATCCGACAAGCCAAGTGCCAGCGATAATGAGGCTTTAAAGCTCTCACCGCCTGACAAATTTCCAACCGGACGGCGTTTTCCGGTATTGATATCCAGAACCTCCAAATCCAGAAATGTATTGGTCTGTTTTCCAACAGAATTTGTCTGCCGGTACAGCTGGAATTGGTTGTCACTCATCGGAAGCAGATGCCGGTTTGCCGCCTGAAGAATGCTGTCAAAGCCTGCTGCCTGAATATACTGTTCAAACGTGATTCTTCCATTTCCGGTCTGCCCGGATACAAGATGGTACAACCGGTAGCTTGTGTCATTTTCCTGTTTTGCCTTCTCATATGCGGTCTGCTGTACACGGATATTCTGCTGTTTTTCCCGATTATTTTGTATGCGGAACATAACGGCCTGCAATGCTGTCCGAAGTGTTTCCACCTGTGTACGCTTCCCGGTATATGCCTGCTGTAACTGTTCAAGATCAACTGTCGTGCGATGTCTGGCATCCTGCTCCTGTTCCAGCTGTGCCAGTCTGGCAGTAACCTCTGTCACCTTTTTGTCATAGTCCGTCAGTTTCTTTTCCTCTGCATGTATCTCGGCATCCGTTGCTACCTGTGCCTGCATCTCTTCGACAGATGCAAACTGACTAGCAGACAGCTTTCCATCCAACCGCTGTTTTAACATCTGTGCATCGGTCTTTTGCTGTTCAAGTGCCTGCTTCTGTGTTGCAATGGATGCCTGTATGCGTGCCACCGCCTCATCTGCTGCTTTCTTCTCCTTCGTTGCAGACTCTATGGCGGTCTGAAGCTCTGTTACGCGGGTCATTGCACGATTTCCTGCCAGGCTGGCTGATTTCCAATCCGGATACGCCAACGTCTGTAACGCTGTAAAGGTTGCCTGTGAAGATGCCTGCTTTGCTACCAGTGCTTGTTTCTCCTCTGCAAGCGCCTTTCTCCGCTCTGCAAGCTGTGTCGTTTCCGCCCCCTGTGCACGCACAAGCTCTGTTTCGACTTCTCCAAGCTTTGCACAGTTTTGTTGCAGCTGCTCCAGATTTTCCACACTTTGTGCAACTGCATCTACCAGCATTGCTCGCTGTCGCTCGAAGATTACGATCAGTTCCTCTAATACCTCAACACCACCGCTAAACTCTGGCAGCACGCATCCCTGTATCTCCTCTTTTATCTGTTGCTCCTTTGCCTGCACATCTGCCCGCAAAGACGAAGCTCTGGCTGTTTCCTGATTAAATGCTTCCAGTTTTTCCTCTTCCGCCTCCTTTAATTCTTTGCATTGTTCTTCTGTCACAGATGTCTCGACCAGTGTCGCAAGTTTCTCATGATGTGTAGCTCCACATACCGGACACGGCTCACCCTCTGCCAGATCACTTGCCAGAATTCCTACCAGATTTGCGCGATACAGTCTGTCTACATGCGTATATGCCTCCTTCGCTGCCTCATACGCTGCCTGCTTTTCCCGGTATTGTTTCTGGGCTTTCTCCAATTCCTGTTGTTTCCGTTTCCATGCAGGAATCAGATTATTCGCAATGGCCTCCATTTTTCTCTGGCTGTCCAGCTGTTTGTCATATGCTGCCTGCGCCTGCGCAAGCTGTTGTGGTTCTTCCTTCCACATTGCCTGCTGCTCCTGCAGCTCTCTAATCCTCTTCTGCAATGTCTGTTCGGCTGTTCCAAGCGCCGCTTCCTGCTGTTCCTGTGCCGCAAGCTGTAACTGGATCTGTCCAAGTTCATGCTGCAACGTTTCCCGCTCTTTATAACATGGCTCTTCCTCACGCACTTTATCGACAAGCTTCTGGCATTGCTCCACTTCGGGACGCAACATCTCCGTATCTTTTACCTTAGCATCTGCCTTGCCGGCACGCATCTGACAATCTGCAAGTGCCTGTTCTCCCTCATTGATAAGTTGCTTTGTCCGTTCCCATTCACGTTCCTTGGCAATCCACGCATCGTACTCCGGCTTTACTTTATAGGTTGCCTGCTTCCTGCGATCAAGCTGTATCTTTCGCTGCACAAACGGTTCCTTCTGTGCTTCTAATACCCGCTGTTCTTCCTTCGTCCGTATGTATCGCTCCAATATCGCATTATTATCCTTTGCTGATACAAGCGTACCCTGCAAATTCTGCAGTTCCTCCTCTGCCTGTGCAAGCGCTTTCTCCTTCTGGCTTGCTTTTTCCATATCTTCCTCAATAATTGCCTGCAACAGCGTAAGCATCTCCTCGATATTCCATACCGCTTTGCTATCCTGCAGCTTCTCCTGCAAATTACAGATGCGCTGCGCCACGGACAGCGGCTGTTCCTCTGAATTCTCCGTCAACGTCAAGTTTTCTGCCAAAATTCCAGATGCTACTTCCAAAATCCCGGCAGACTCCACCTTCACCTCTCGGAACGACTGGGAAATACTCTGCTCCTTTTCCTTACGTGCCAAATAACTTACCTTCTTGCGATTTTCCAATTTCTGTTCCAGTTTTTTATAGGCGTCGGTCTGGAAAATCGTACGCAGGATGTCAGTCCGTTCGTTCGTCTTTGCATTTAACAGCTTCCAGAATTCTCCCTGTGCAATCATTGCAACCTGCATAAACTGTCCGGCATCCATATTCAGAAGTTGTGGAATCGCCCCTGGTTTCTCCTTCGTTCCATCGACGTTCTTAGCACCTTCCAGCGTTGTTCCATCCGACTGATAGAAAATCACCTTTTCTGCCTGTTCATCCGGCTTCCCATTTCGGTTGGTATATTTAAAGCTCGGTTTTCTGCACACATGATAGTCCTTGCCCTGATGTGTGAAATAAAATTCAACAAAACTCTCCACTTTCTTATCCACGTACTCGCTTTTCAGATTCTTTGTATCGCGATAGCTTCCACTTGCCTCGCCATAAAGCGCATAGCTGATTGCATCAAAGATCGTTGTTTTTCCTGCCCCGGTATCTCCACAGATCAGGAACAATCCTTTCTCCTCAAACTGCGTGAAATCAATTTCTGTCTGCTCCGCATACGCACCAAATGCCTGCATTACCAATTTAGTCGGCTTCATAGATTCCCACCTCCTTTGCCACATCCTTCATCATATTCATTTCCTCTTCGCTGATCTCCACCCCATACATCTGCTTATAAAAGTCGGCAATCAGATCCTCATATGACCGGCTCTGCGTTGCCTGCACCACATCCACATGTGCAAGCTCCCGCGTACGGGAATTATCATAATCCAGCTTTATCGTATTCGGATAATACTGCCGCATGATTCGCATCGCATCCGGAATAACGTCCTCGTCGGTCAGCGTCACGTAGACAAAGTCCTGTGTATTTTCTATGAGATTCTCGTCCTTTACAATATCTGCAAAAGCTCCTCTGATATGGACTAAGTCCCGCATCGGAACAAGCTTCTCCAGCTCGATCGTCACCTGACCTTCTCCATCCACTGTCACGATTGGCACCTGCTTTGCGCCATCCCATTCACGCACGCCACCCGGAATCTGCTTCACCGAACCAGCCTCTGAAAGGGAATATTTGAGTGGCGAACCGGCATACCGCACTTCCTCTCTGCCAACACTCTGTGAAGAATGGATATGTCCGAGTGCCACATAGCAAAATGCATCGAAGCTGTCATACCCGATCTTCTCTACCGTTCCAACATGCTGTGTCAGCGCACCTTCGGAACCTCCCAGCGTTGGATCCTTCCCCTTTCCGGACACAAACTGATGTGCTACCAGAATATTTCTCTGCACCGGATTGATTTCTGCGTGTGCCAGCACCTCCCGCACGGCATCCTCATATGTCTCGATCTTCGCATCAGGAAATGCACGCTTCACCTGGGATGCTTTCACAAACGGAAGCTGGTAAATGTGCACCATCCCATAAGCATCCTCTGCCACATGATGAAATAATTCCCCCTGATATTTTGCTGCAATGTGCACATCGTTTGCTTCAAATAAGCTGCTTCCAAAATTCAACCGTTCATCCGAATCATGATTTCCGCTGATCATGTACACCTGCAAATGATGTTTGACTAACGCCCGGATAAATTCATCTAAGATTTGCACTGCCCCTTCACTTGGAACCGTCTTATCAAACACATCCCCGGCTATCAAAACTGCATCCACCTGCTTTGACTCTGCAACCGCAAGAATCTGCTTTAAAATATAACGCTGATCATCCCGCAGATCAAAATCTCCCAGCGTCTTCCCCAGATGTAAATCCGCCAAATGTAAAAATCGCATCTACCTGTCCTCCCAATCTACTTCTATCTTCATTCCCAATGTGAAAATGAGCAGGATTCGATTATTGTTCCTGCTCATTTGTTCTATATCTGCTTCTTCTCTGGTATAACCTCATTTAACCACGCAAGCACAGCCTCTCTTCCCCCTGCATCAAACGGAAATGTCTTCCTTGTTATCATTTCCTCCGGGGTTTTCTCATAACAGGTACTTGCATGCCACACACATACCTCAAAAAAATCTTCGGAAACCGGCCCACTGCCTTCTTCTGCTTCCTGCTCCACAGTAATCTTCGCAATCCGGTAGCGTGGTCCATAGATATCCCCACCTGTCAATATTCCTTTCGCATTATAAAATGGCAGGTCAAATATTACGTCACCTGTAATCATATTCCTTCCTCCAATCGCTTCCTAATGCGCGTCCTTCCTTGTTGGCAGATGATCCGGCATATAACCAATGATACTCTTCCTGATATCCGCATCATAATAGAAATACACACGGATCATATTGCTGTCCTGACCCTTGCCGTACTTCACATGCTTATCCATTATGACATCTCCTTTATTTGCATCCCACGCAGAGATATCAATCGTATATTTATCCCTATACATCTCCGTTGCACCGGAATCCCCGGAAGACGTGTTATCGACAGAGATTGCACATTCCAATGGATCATACTCTCTGGCGATATTTTCATCCCTTGTCGTTCCACCTTCATTCATATGCACGGTATAGCCGGAAATATAATGAATAATCAGGCACAGACGCTTCCAATCCAGATTCCGGTTGTCATCTGCCAGTGCCTTCTCTGCTCTTGGATGTACGATCAACGTATCCGCATAGTATTTTCTGATCCACGCAATCACATCAGAACGAATCGACGAACTATACTGCGGATAATCAAGCAACGGCATGATCCGGTTTTTGTAATCTGACTCAATTGCAGATGTATCCGGAACTTCTGTGACAGCAGCCTCGTGCTTTTCTTTCAACTGCTCAAGCTCGGTGCGGATCTGATCCAGTTCTTTCCACTGTTTATCTTTCTCACTGCTGATTGCACGCACAGCTTCTTCTTTTTTCTTTACTTCGCGTTGCAACGCCTGATTCCGGTTTTCCAGACCTGCGATATCCTGCTTCACCTCATGGTAATCGGATTCCAGACGCTCACGCTTTTCCTTTTCCTCCTCATAGCGTGCAGCATAGACAGAATCCTTATCGCGGCGTTCCAGTTCTGCTTTCTGATATGCCTTTCTTGCCTCTGTATAAAATTGATATGTGCCAAATGAAAACTGTTTCCGTTTCGGCTCACTCTTCACAAACTCCTGTAGCTGTACCTGTATCGTCTCTTCTTCCGTATCGAAATAAAGAGGCTCCACATGCTCTGCAAATACGTGGTTTTCCTTGTGCAGAATTACCTGATGGTTCGCAATCGTGTCAATATATTCCTGCCTGTTCATTGTTGTACCAAACAGTTTGTTGACACCATTTTCCACGGTAACAACATGCGCAAATCCGAGAAGGCTCTTTGCGATGCCTTCCATCTGCACCTGATTTTGCTGATAATATTCCGCCGGGCAGAATACAATCGGCATCTGTCTCTCTTTATTATCAATCAATGCGTCGAACATCTCTGTACAATCCTGATTGGATTTTCCATTCAACTGAAATACGCCTGTCGTAAAAGAATATTTTCTTGGGATACCATATTCTCCCATTTCGAGATGCCCGTCTTCATTCATATTCTTGATAAATCCAGGACGATAAACGGAAGCTTCACCCTTGTTGCTGGCCGGTTCCCGGCATGTGACCTTCACACCAAGCACAACCTGTTTCTCTTTCTGTCTGATAAATATATTCGTAACAAAGGTACGTCCAAGCATCCCGCTTTGGTCGTTATTATTATCCGGCTCCTGCAGCCGGAACGTCCAATCCTTCAAATCATCACGATAAAGTGTATGTACGTCCAGAAGCACCTGTGCCCGAAGTTCTCCGACCTTCGCAATATCAAACTTCTGACTGTCTTCCGGTTCCGGATAATCCGTCTTTAATCCCTTTAATTCCTCGTATGCTTCAAAATCGCCATCCCCAAGTCTGCTCCGGAACCATTTCATCACATAGAGAATTGCCTTGGAAAAGCAGTCTTCCATCGTCGTGCCATCCTTTGGCCATACGGAGAAAACTCCCTGATAGGTCGTATAATGTCGATAGAGTACAAGCTTTGTGACCGGATGTGGTTTCTTCTCTGCTTTTTGTTCTTCCATCTCTGAATCCGTGTTAACGTCCATCGAATTTTCTTTTCTCGGTGCTATTTCCACCTTTGCATTTATTTTTTCTTCCATAATCTTATCGAATACAGACGTTGCCACTGGCATCTTCACGTTATTCATCATCAAATCCTGAATCGACAATTCATTTACTTTCTTTTTCATACTGCTACCCCCACGTTTATGTTCAATCTGATTTCGATTGTAACATATAACTCCCCTATTTTCCATAATCAAACAAAATAACAGCACCGTTTTCAGATGCTGTTATCCCTGCCTTCTGTATATATTAGGAAGCATACTCACAAAGCTGTTCCTTCATCTTGTAGCTATGACGGATACGATTAATCGCCCGGTTTTCAATCTGACGGATGCGCTCTCTTGTCAGACCAAACTGTGGATGCTTCGCCACCTGCTCCAGCGTCATCGGCTCACTTCCATCCAAGCCATAACGCATGGTCAGGACTGCCGCTTCTTTCTCCGGAAGCATCGTAAGCACTGTGCGGATTGCTCCATTGATGCCTTCATCCAGAACAGCTTTCTCCGGATTTGTTGCCTTTTCATCCGCAATGAGTTCTCCACGAGAGGTATCGCCATCCTCTCCGACAACTGCATCCAGAGATACGGTATTCTGTGTGCCATACTCCATGCACAGGCGGATCTTCTTCTGATCCATTCCGGTTGCTTCCGAAAGCTCTTCCAACGTTGCTTCGCTGCCCGTTTTCTGTTTGATTCTTTCTGCCTCTCTCCGGATTCTGGCGATATTCGTTGCCATATACTCCGGAAGTCGGATCGTCTTGTCACTGTCCTTCATTCCCCGGAGAATTGCCTGCCGGATCCAGTTGACAGCAAACGTGCTGAAACGATAGCCCCTCGTGTAATCAAACCGGTCTACAGCCCGAATCAGTCCGGTGATTCCCATCGCCAGAAGATCCTCCTCTTCTACGCCACGTCCCTCGTAGTCCTTCGCGCAATAGGCAACCAGGCCAAGATTTGCCTTGATCATCTCCTCCCGCGCCTTTGCGCCATCGGCACCGCCCGCCATCCGGCGCGCCCCCAGTGCCTGTTCCTGCTCTGCCGTAAGCAGTCCGGATTCCTTTCTCATATTCACAATCATCTTCATCGTCTCGCTCATATGTCATTCCTCCTTATCACAGGTATCCTGTCAATACACTAAAAACTGTTTTTTACATCAACCTTTCCTATCATACCAGCCCGGCTGTCCTTGCACAATGAACTCATAGTTCAATATGATAGATTTTCGCATCCGCATCATGCCCCGTTGTCTGTTTCAACGCCTTGATGTAAGCGTCAAGCTGTGCCTTATACTTCTTATCCAGATGCTCTCCATCATAATTGGTCTTGTAATCAATGATATGCCAGTTCCCTTCTTCGCAATAAACAACATCCATGATTCCGTTATAGACCAGTGTCTGATCTCCCTGTTTTTCCGAATAGCAAAACGGAACTTCCGTGTATACTTCATCTGCCGCAAGTAATGTATGCAGGATATCCTGCGGTGCATCATTTTTCTGTGCACAACCGCCATTTCGAATAGTTTCCGCTGTCATAGCGATTGCCTTGGCAAATATATCTTTTTTCTCCGCTTCTTCCGGTGGCAGACATTCTTCCAGAATCTGTATTGTCATATCATCAATTGGGATTTTATTTCTCGAATTCACAAGAATCTCCATCAGGCGATGCAGCATCGTACCCAGTATATTCGCTCGTGAAAGCAAATATCCCCGTTCTTCCCTTGTGATGCCATCCGATGAGTTCGCGCAAATATCTTCTGCAGCTTCCCGCTCAGTATTCCGTTCCGGCAGATCCAACACATCCTCCACCGGTATGTCCGTATCAAGCTCCAGACGGCTCGGTGTAATGATTTCATACCCCGCTGTCTCTGCCGTTCGGTCATTCAAAACACACGTCTCCTTGGCACACTTATACAGATCTGCTGCCTGCGTTTTTGGCCTGTCCTTTGCAGCAAGTGTATAATTCGCATCATAGCGGTCTGCCATATCAAAGAAATTATATACATTGTTCAGCAATGGTTTCCACACACTCCGATACTCTGCACCGGTTAGGATCTTACTTACTATCAATACATTTCTTGCCCGTGTCGCCGCCACATATATAAGCCGTGTCAGTTCTGCCGTCAAAGCCTCTTTCTCCTGCTTGTAATATTCCTCATATGCGTCCGTTGAGAAGCTTGCCACCTTCTCGTGGTCATTCCACGGATAATTGCTGTCCTTCTCCAGCCGGAACAGGTAAGTTTTACTTCCATCTGCATCATATTCTGTATGTAAATACGAATCCTGAGGCATCGGATATGCATATGCGAGGATCACGACCGGTGCCTCCAGCCCCTTTACCTTGTGCAGATTCGCCATATGCACACAATCTGCATCCTCAGTCAGACTCAGGCATCGCTCCTCTTCCGCGTCTTTCGACATCAATGTTTCTATGTAGATTACGGCATCCTGTGGAGTCACAATTCTTCTGTCCTTCTCCGCATTTCGCAAAAGCTCCAATACATAGTATAACATCTCCATCCCGTCCGCTTCCACCTCGTCGTAGACCGGTGTTTCTTCCATAATCCGGTAGAACAATGCCGCCGGTGGACAATCCTCTATACTCGCACGAAGCTTATATTTCTCGAACACCTTGCGCAGCGCCTTACATTCGTTAAACCGCACCTTACCTTCTACACGCACAGGGATTTCCTGCCGCTCGAACTCCGCAAGCATCGTCCCCATGTTGGTCTTCGACTTGTGAATGACCATAATATCACGATACCGGATCGGTCTTGGTCCGGTGCCATCTGGATCCTGAATCTGAAATCCCGGATTCCCAACCAGCGTCTGAATGATCTTCGGAACCTGGTACTGGTCAGCCATTTCCTCATTTACATACTTTGGTGCACGGCAGATATACGAGTACACTCCTTCAAACTCCGGCTGCTCCTGTTTCACGATTGGTATCGGCGTAAATGCACACTGGTACGCTCTCTCCTGAAACTCCTCAGAAAAAACTGCATTGAAGAACTGGCACAGTTTGTTTCGTGATCGAAAATTCTGTGTGAGCTGCAGAATATCTCCATGCGGCATCGCTGTAAATAGCGCCTTTACCCTCAAATAAGCACCCACATCTGCATTGCGGAAGCGGTAGATCGACTGCTTTGGATCTCCAACGATGAACAGGGTTCCCGGCTTTGGATTGCAGCTCTGCCATTTTTCTACCGGATGCTCCGCCGTCAGATAGAAGAAAATCTCGGACTGAATAGGATTCGTATCCTGAAATTCATCAATCAGATAATAGGAATGCCGCCGGAAGATATATTGAATCATCGCGCCCCCCTGTCTGGCATCTTCGCGCAACATATTCCGCAGATAATACAGATAGTCAAAGTATGTCATAACCCCGTTTTTGCGCAGGTATTCAGCAATCTTTGGTGCCGCGGCCGCAAGAAATGTCATGGAGGTGTTATATTGTAAGTCCTGCAATGTATGATAGATTGCATTGGTTTTCACATACTTTGCCTCCATCTGCTGCCACTCCTGCGGTGTCAGTTGGGCTCGATATTTTTCCTCATTCTTCTCATACTCCTTCTTCAACTGATTCAGTTTTCCAAGTACAATCGAAAGTTTACGTTCCCATGTACCCTTGAAAGTGAATTCATCCGGATACAGTTGCCGGATTTCTTCAATCTGTGCATGATAAGTAACATCTAATGTGTTCGACACATATCCACGTTCTTCTGTAAATGAAATTACAGAATTCTTATTCTCCATAAATTTCTGCATTCCCTTGACAAACACCGACTCCGGAGACTGATTCAGTGCATGAAAGCTCACTGCAAGCCCCGCAAGCTCCTCGCCATATGCACCCGCACAGATCCGGATATATTCCTGCTTGTACAGGACATCCAGATCCGAATCCTGAACAATGGATGCATCTGACGGCACATCTGTCTCATATGGATGCTCTGCAATCAGCATCTGACAAAACGAGTCAATTGTTCCCATGAAACACAGATCAAGATTTCTAAGCGCATATGCACACCGCTTCCGAGTCTCCTCTGTTGGCATAGGGAGCTGCCCTGCGTACCCACGATCAATATAGGAAATTTCCGGGTTACTTCGTTCGAGCAGAATTTTCTGAAACCTGCCACGAAATTCATTCGCCGCTGCCTTCGTAAATGTAATTGCACAGATCCGGCTGATATCTCTTCCCTGTTCCACCATCGCAACCATCCGATTTACAAGCATCGTTGTCTTTCCCGATCCGGCACCCGCCTCTACAAAAAAATTGCTGTCTATATCGGTAACTATCCTGTTCCGGGATATCTGATCCATTTGCAACTGTTCATTATTTGTATCCATTTATCATTCCCTCCATCACATCCTATTTTGTTTCTGTATAACTCTGATTGATACGAATGTTCTTGATAGTTCCGGATCCCACCGTATATCCACATTTTTCCAATAGTTTCCTATACATAGCAAGCTGTTCCCTCATTGCCTTCTCGAACTGCCACTTCATGGAATTATAATATCTGATTTCAACATCGTCATATTTGCCCGACGGCAGTTCCCTCCATTCAGATACATCAAACTTAATAAAGTCATATTCACCGGTACTCCGCCTCTTTATAATATCCGGACATCCGACAATCCATGTTCCATCTTCAAGAACACGGCACATCGTGTTCAACTTTTTGGCATTCGCACATGTCACAGCATCATGTGTCAGTTCGACCATACCAAGGAACTGTTGACGCACGTTCTCGATATCTACCTCATACACCGGCGGGTTCTTCAATATATACTGCTCAAACAGTTTTGATGCGATCTGTCTGTATTCCTCGATTGTAAGCGACTTTGCAATGCACCGCTTTATCAGACGGTCAAGCAACCCTTCCGTCGCCTTTTCCGTCAACACCCGGAATACGCCGGACGAAGCATCCGGCTCCATCACTCTCACATATTTGAATTTCTGTACCCATTCATTCACGGTGTACTCTTTCGTACTTCCTGTATTGCTTTCCTCTGTCGCTCCCTGAAATACAATCTGCTCTCCTGCATTATACGCCTGTCCCACCAATCTCGTGGAAGATATTGCCGGATCAAAATATCCAACCTTCCGGATACGGTTTTCCAATTCTTTATTCGTTATTGTTCCTCCTTGTTCTTCCTGACACAACTCATAGATAACGGAGGACGCATTCTCATTTTTTAACTCTGATACATCAAGTCCCGCATAAGACAGATGCAGTGCACCGGAAAGCGCACATGTCATATGGGCAAGCCGCAGCAACTCCATACGCCGCTGATTCGTCTTCTCAGTCGACCGCATCCCTGCTGCTTCTGATCCAAACTGTTCGATATCCGCATCAAGCAACAGAAAGTTTTCCTGTTGATACTTCGGATATTTAGAAGCCGCAAGTCCCGCAACATATACGTTCTGCCGGATGGAAGACATCGCCCCCGCAATGTCCGTCACATGCACAGCCCCCGCGCACGCGGACTGTGCTCCCACCATCTCACGATAGATGTCTGAAAAACTATCTGCGCCTGCCTGTCCCGAATTTACCATACGGATGGCTCTGCATTTTCGCCGAATCACCTGCACCGCTTCCTGATCGATCATTGTAAGATAAGATTCTGTATCCGCATTCTCCGGCTGTCTGACACGCGCATATCTGGCGATAAACTCTTCCACCGGAAGTGCCAGCTCCTCTGCCGTATTTTTCAAAAGCGGAAGGTATGACTTATTCTCCGATAGCTCCAGATAGACTCCCAGCGTTGTATCTGCGCTTGCATACAGGAATGATTCTAATTCCAACGCATGCTGCAGATCACGGATCCGCCTCTGATTTGTTTCTGCATCATTTGTAAAACGGCATTTAGCAACAAATTGATAAAACGACTCTATCTCATTTGAAGTATTCACATCGACCATCCACGCTTCCTCATTCTCTGGAAAATAGCCAATCTGTTTCAGCCATGCCTTTTGATCAAAAAACGGATATTCAAGCATCGAACGCAGAGATGCAGCATCGAAAAATCCATCCGTGCTCCAATGCTCATACTTCCGCAGTAGCATTGCGGGAACTGTATTTGTGATGGACACGCCGCGTCCAAATGTGATCGGTATTGCGTGGCTCACGCTGTAATCATAGAAGATCTGACTGTACGAATTATAGTCCGTAAGGGCAACTGTACACTGATCGAGTGCTTTTGTTTCATATACGTCCTGCAGGATTGTCTCCACCTCATTTGCCATGCCATAGCACATATTGATACTTGCAAGCTTCGTCGGCTTCTGTTCTGCCTGATACAATACGCGAAACGGAACAGTCCGGACTTTTCCGCCAGATAGTTTCTCCGCCAGTGCCCACTCCAACGGTGTAAGCGGATATTCCTCAAGCACCGTGACCGGCTGTTCCCACGCATCACATTCTGCAATCGCCCATCGCATAATTTGAATTGTATCCGTCCATTTCTGCGCTTCTAACAGTTGCATATACGCTTCATACACCTGCCAGAGCGCCTGATTCTTCTCCTGAAATATTCCCTTTCCCAGTTTCTCCCGGAGCTGCGTTCCTTCCTCTCCCATTCCAATCATGACACGCATCGTCCGGACCGCCGAGGCAATCTTCTGCACGTCCGCATATTTTACAGTTTCAAAATAACGGATTCCCTGCAGCGCCTGCGTGAACAGCATGAACTCCTCATCCGCCGAAATGATATGCTTCGCGATTGCAATACCTGCTCTTAGAAGTGCCTCTTTTGCAAGACTTAACCCATTATCAATATGCAGATTAAAGCAATTTTTGCCATACAATCCCAGACTTTTTATAAGCTCTGATTTGTTTAATCCCGGTGCCAAAATATGTTGTTCCATCTAGTTATTCCTCCCCGAATCTATCTTATAATTATATGTTTCTATTTTTTTAGTTTTATACATATTTCTACTATAATATATTCCATATTTATTGTCGAATTCCTTTATTATTTTATCGCATGCTGGATTTTTATCCGTAAAAATTACTGAAAATAAAACATATTCATTTTTCATATCAGGTTTTTTCATGAAATATGGATTCTCGTAACTTTTTGTGCTAAAATAAGAACCAAATATTGCATAATCGAGGTGCGAAAGATGGATTCCACATTGAAGCGGACATGGGCGGAAATTGACTTGGACGCCCTTGCTCATAATTATAAAACATTGCGCGACCGAATTGGTGCGGATGTCAAGTTTTTAGGTGTTGTTAAGGCAGATGCCTACGGACACGGTTCTGTACAGGTCAGTCGCCTGCTGCAGGAGCTAGGTGCTGATTATCTGGCGGTCAGCAGTATTGATGAAGCGATTGAACTTCGTTTAAATGACATCACGATGCCGATTCTGATTCTTGGACATACGCCGAAGGAGCAGGTCAGCCGTCTGATTGAGTACAACATTACACAGGCTGTTACCTGTAAGGCGAAGGCACTTGAATACAGTGAAGAAGCTGTGAAATGCGGTGGTACGTTGAAGATTCATATCAAGGTTGACACCGGAATGTCACGACTTGGCTATCTGTGCGACGGGGATTATTTTGATACCGGAGTGGAAGGTATCTGTGAGGGTTGCTCGCTTCCGGGACTTTACGCCGAAGGTATCTTTACACATTTTGCTGTCTCAGATGAGCCTGGCGATGCATGCAAAGTCTACACGGAGCATCAGTTCCAATTATTTACTGACGTGATCAAAAGCGTCGAAGAAAAGCTTGGCAGACGGTTCGCCATCCGCCACTGTGCCAATACCGGTGCGGTTGCACGCTATCCGGAAACATGGCTCGATATGGTAAGACCGGGACTTTTGTTATATGGCTATGGTGAATTCGCAGATGAGCTTGGACTCCAGCCAGTCATGAGCTTAAAGACGACTGTCAGCACGATCAAGACCTACCCGGCCGGTACCGCAATCAGCTACGGCGGCATCTATGTAACGGACAAGACGACACGTATGGGCGTCATCCCTTACGGCTATGCCGATGGATTCTTCCGTGCGCTCTCCAACCGTTGCACCCTGATGTCGGAGGAAGGTCCGGTTTACCAGCGCGGAAAGATCTGCATGGATATGTGCATGATTGATCTGACTGACAAAATGCAGGTCGATGTCGGCAGCGAGATTGAAATCTTCGGAAAGAAGAATTCCATCAACGATATGGCAGCTCTGGCAAACACGATTCCGTACGAATTAACCTGTGCCGTCAGCAAGCGAGTTCCAAGATTCTACTACCGGAATGGAAAGATGATCGAGAAAGAATTGCTGTTGCGTGGGTAATTTGTTGTGCAGGTAATTACATAGACATGAAAAAGCTGAGACAAAAGTCCCAGCTTTTTGTTTGCCTTCAATCATCCCTTCACATACGGAACAAGTGTAAACCCAAACTGAAATTCCTTCTCGTCGAATTGATATGCCGCAAGCACCTCTGGTCCACAACTGTTGGAGCCGATGCCATTTAACGCATAATCGATACATAATACCGTACTGTCCGATTCTTCCAATTCATAATTGTGCTTTGCCTGTGCCAGCATTTCCTGTGTGTAGTTTGACGCCTGAAATGAAAATGGTGTCTCAGACACTGCCGCGATTCCATACCGGCCGCTGTACAGTTCGACATAATCACAATCGAAATGACTGCCATTTTCCTGTGGCATAATGTAGTCCTCATGCAGATCCTTCACCGCACTGCGATACAATCCATGACTCGCAGCTCTGTGCTTGTCACGGTAGCTCTCCTGCGGTCCCATGCCATAATACGAAGCCTCAGAAAGATTCTTGTTGAAGAATACACGCACACCGAATCTCGGAAGTTCCGGAAACTCTGCATCCTTGCTTACCTCCATGGATGCGGTAATTCTTCCTGAACTTTCCACCTTCCACACGAGCTCAACATCCAGAATCTTCTGTACCGTTGGTGCTACAACGCCGACATGACTCATCACAATCACGCCGTACTGGTTCTGAATTGTCTCCACCTTATACGCTCTTGTGTACGCCTCGTGAAAATGTGCGTTTTCCCATTTTGCGCGGATATACATATCATTATCTGTCGGTGCTCTCCAGATGTTCAGCTCCATCGGATGGTTCAGATAGTCCCTTCCTGCATATTGAAGCTTCGTAAAAAGTCCGGTTTTCTTGCTGATTGCATATGTGAAATTGCTCGCCTTTAATGTGATCTCTGTATCGGTTTCGCTGACGCTGATTTCATTTTTCTCTTCCGCTTCTGCCAGCCATTTGACTGCCGTCTGGTTTCTGCCATCGGCATTGGCAAGCAGCACCTCATCAAATCCCAATTCATGCTTTGCCGGAAGCAATGGAAGCTCTTTTTTCAACTGATACCGGAGCTTCAGATACACCTTGCCGCTCTGCGGAATGTCCAGCTTGAGCGTCATCACACCGTCGCTGTGCGATGCGATCGATACCTCATCCAGCACACCCTTTTGCACGCACAGACCATCCACAGTTATTTCATACAAGATGTCTGCATAGTCGCTTATATCATCAAAATCCATATAGTTATGCAACACAAGTCTGCCGGTCTTCTCATCATAAGATACAACACGCACCGGACGGTACACATTCTTATATTCAAGCAATCCGGTATGTGGTGTACGATCCGGGTACACCAGTCCATCCATGCAGAAATTTCCATCATGGATTGTCTCGCCGTGATCGCCGCCATAATAATATTTCGTCTTTCCATTTTCCGCCTGTCCGTGCGCAATCGCGTGATCACACCACTCCCAGACGAATCCGCCACACATCCGCGCATCCTTCTGGATCATCTGGAAATAATCCTCCAGATCGCCGGGGCCGTTCCCCATGCTATGGCAATATTCCACAAGCAGAAATGGCTTGCTGCCGTCCTTCTCCAGATACTCCTTAATCTCGGAAAGTGCCGGGTACATCCGGCTGTACAAATCAAGATTTGAGTAATCATACGTCACATCGTAATTCCGATAGCGCGCACTCTCATACTGCGTGATACGGGATGGATCGTATTTCTTTGTCCATGCAAGCGCCTTTTCAAAATTACATCCATATGCACTCTCATTTCCCATCGACCAGAAAATGATACAGAAGCGGTTTTTATCACGCGCTACCATACGCTTCACGCGATCGAGAATCGCCGGCTCCCATGCCGGATCATCTGCAATCTTCTCGTTCCATTTTTTGAAGCGGTTGTAGTCTGTATCCTCCTTGCGGTATAGCATAAATGGTCCATGCGCTTCGATATCTGCCTCATCGCACACGAGGAATCCATAGCGGTCGCACATCTGATAGAAATATGGTGCATTCGGATAATGGCTTGAACGAATCGCATTGAAATTATGCTCCTTCATCAAAGTGAGATCCTTCTTAATCTTTGCAACATCAACTGTAAATCCTGTGACCGGATCCGAGTCATGCCGGTTCACACCGCGTAGCTTGATTGCCTGTCCATTGAAATATAACACCCGCTCCTGTATCGCTACCGTGCGCAAAGCGATTGCATCCTCGATTGTCTCATCCGCATTTTGCAGGATAAGCGTGTACAAATACGGATGTTCCGTATTCCAAAGCTCCGGGTTCGCAATCTCCAATGTCACAATTCCCGCCTTGCTGATTACTGCCTGTGCAGCCACATTTCCTGCCGCATCCTCCACGAATACGGTAACCGGAGTCTCCTGATAGTAGCTGATATCCAATGTAATTTTCGCACACGCTTCCGTGATTTCCGTCGTGATGCGGTAATCCTGCACCGCCTTTTCCGGCCGCTTCAGAAGATAAACATCCCGGAAGATACCACTCATCCGGAACTTATCCTGATCTTCGAGATACGAACCATCGCACCATTTCAGGACAAGTACGGCAATCGTATTCTCGCCCTCTTCTATCACATCTGTCACGTCAAACTCGCTCGTTGCATGGGACACCTGACTATATCCGGTATAGGTGCCATTCACCCATACATAAAAGCAGCTATCCACGCCCTCAAAGTTCAGGTACACCTTCGGTGCCTTCTCATCCTTCGCATAAGAAAACGTATGCACATACGCACCACACGGAATATCCTGCGGCACATACGGCGGATCAAACGGAAATGGATAGCGGAAATTCGTGTACTGATGCGTGTCATAGCCTGCCATCTGCCAGACACCAGGAACCGGAATCTCATCAAAATCCGACGTATCATAACCGCTCTCATAAAATGCATCCCTCACATCATAGATGCTCTCAAAATACCGGAATTTCCACATGCCGTTTAACATCTGTACGCGGTCGGATGCCTCCCGATGCTCTACCAGATCCTCCATTCGGTGGGAAGCTGGTATATAATACGCTCTTGGCGGCATCGTATTTTCATGTAAGAAATCCAAATCTTCATAATAACGTGGCACAATCATAAATCGTCCTCCTATATATGTATTTTTTTGTTGTCTATGAACCGTTCATACTTTCTGTCTTTCCGTATTGTCTGATATTATAATACTGATTTCCGTATAAAAAGTCTATGAACAGGAATGGACAAAATATGGACGAAATGATACAATGAGCATTGCGATGGAATGTGCTTGCACATACCAGCATAATGCGAATGCCAACATGGAGCCGCAGGCGACATGATACAATGAGCAATAGGAGGTGTCCCTATGTATATCAATACCGGTTACTTAAATCATTCCCATCTGGATTTCAAGGACAAAAGCCGCCCGCTCGTCGTCGGAAGCTGCGGCATTTATCGTCTGAGCGACGATCCGAAGATGCCGACCTACCGTCCAAAGGGACGTCTGGATTATCAGATTATATATATCGCATCCGGCCTTGGACATTTTCATTTCGATAAACCGGAAAATGAGACAATCGTCCCTGCCGGAAATATGGTGTTGTTCCGTCCAAAGGAACTGCAGAAATACGAATATTATGGAGAAGACAAAACCGAAGTGTACTGGATTCACTTCACGGGTTCCGATGTAAAAAACATCCTGCGAAGCTATGGTCTGCAAGATAACCAGAGAGTATTTCCGGTCGGTTCCTCGCTCGAATACGAACAGATTTTCAAACAGATTATTCAGGAATTACAGCGATGTCAGGAACACTACGAGGAAATGCTTGCCCTGCTGCTTCGTCATCTGCTTATTGTATTTCAGCGTGAACTTACGTGCGAGCACATCCTGAAAAACGAATATCTGGATCGGGAGATGTACAGTGCTGTTACCTATTTCAACGAGAATTACAATCAGGATATCAGTATTGAAAACTACGCCCAGACAAGGGGCATGAGTGTGAGCTGGTTTATCCGAAACTTCAAGAAATACACCGGCATGACACCGATGCAGTTTATCGTATCGCTGCGCGTCAACAATGCACAGATTCTTCTGGAGCAGACCAATTATTCGATCTATGAGATTGCGAAGATCGTCGGTTACGATGACCAGCTCTATTTCAGCCGGTTATTCCGCAAACAAAAAGGAGTCTCTCCTTCCCAATACAGAAAGAGACAACCCCTTGCCTAATTTCAGATTACAGTTTCTTCAGGAAATGCTCCCGGTTCGGGTATTCCTCCCGGAATGCCCGCTTTGCGGCCTCCTGCAGCAATGCAAATTCCTTCTCCATATGCAGCATGTGCGGCGCGGTAAACGCAATCGCGCTGATCTGTTCTGCGATTTTCTTCGCCACACCCTCATCTGATAACTGCCCCATACCGAAAACAATCGACGTAAAACCTCTGCCGTTTCTGCTTACATCAATAAACTTGCGGAATGCATGCGTCATCTCAGACAGCAGAATTTCCTGTTCGGCTTCCGGCCGCTTGTCTGCATCAAACAGGCACAGTCCGGAGACGGTCTCAACTGCCTGCTTGCGCTTCTGTCCACCGATATCATTTGCCCCACTCTCCGCAATGTATTTGAGCTGCATCAGATACCCGACGAATGCATCGGTCTTCGGTTTGCGCTTTCCGTAACGCGCCACCCAGAGTTTCTTTATAAACGCCGCATCCACTTCCTCCGGCTTTCCCGCAGAATGATTTGCTATTTCACTTGCGTTCACAGTTTTATCTGCATTCGTATTCAATATGTCCAGCCGCTTCTCCGCGTCCATTTCGTTGTAAAATTGCTCTAACCATGTCTCCTGCATATCTGTTCTCCGTTTCTTTTTATACTACCGACCAACATCTGCATCTATTTATCCGCGCATCCATTCATCCGTGCGTCCATTCATCCGTGCGTCCATTCATCCGTGCGTCCATTCATCCGTGCGTCCATTCATCCGTGCGTCCATTCATCCACGCATTTAGTCTGCAGCGCATTCAGTCATACATTCATTTTCTGCATAATTCCAGTTGCAGCCTTCCTTACTTTCCAAGGAATGTATCGACGTTGTCCGCGTCTACCTTACGATATTGTGACATATAATAGATGTCATCCTCCAGACCATACCCTTCAATATCGCTTCCCTGAAACAATGCGACCGTCAAAAGTGCGATCATCCTCGCCTGATCTTCCTTATCGTTATAGACCGTTCCCTGCATCGTACCATGTTCCACTGCCTCCAATGCATCGGTCAGACCATCAATGCCGAAAATAATCGGCCGCTCCGCCTGCCTGTAGCCGGCATTTTTGTACGCCTCAACAGCCCCCAGCGCCATCTCATCATTGTTCGATAAAATCAACTCAATCTCGGAACCATACTGATCGATCAACTGACTCACCCGGTTTTCTGCCTGTGCCCGGTTCCAGTCTGCAAACTGATAACTGAGTTTTTCCAGTTCTATTTCATTCTCAATCATCGTCTTAACCGACAGATCTGTCCGGCTGATTGCATCCTGATGTCCGGCTTCCCCTTCTAAAAGTACATATTGGATCTTCCCATCGCCATTCTTATCGACCTCCGGGTGATTCTTAATATATTCCGCAGCGATCTCGCCCTGCATCTCACCGGACTGTGCCGCATCACAGCCAACATAGAAAAGCTTATCCCACTGAAGAAGATCCTCCTGCACCGGCTCCCGGTTAAAGAAAATAACCGGAATATCATTCTGCCGCGCCATACGGACGATATTCGACGGTGCTGTCCGGTCAACCAGATTCACGCATAAAACATCACATCCGGCGTCAATCATTTCCTCAACGATCTCGTCCTGCTCCTGCTGGTCATTATCGCCGCTTCTTACAGATACGATTACCTTCATCGTGTTGCTCTCTCTCGCTTTCAGATTGCTCTTTATAATATCTGTCATTGCATTGATAAACGGGTCGTCCGGTGTATATGTCACGACACCAACACGCAACATATGATCGGCTTTTGTGTCCTGCTTTCCGCAGCCTGTCAGTGAAATCAAAAATACCCACACGCACAACCATGCTATCATATTTTTCTTTGCATTTCTTCTACTCATACGAATACAAAAACCTTTCTATCTCATCCGAGAACAAATCTTCCTTATAAATAACTTTTACTTCCTTCTCATGGCTCTTCAACGTGTAAAATGTCCGTGTCAGTTCTTTTTCAATTTCCTCGACACTCTCATAACCAATCCCGTATCCATCCGGGATTACCAGACACTGCACCTGTCCTGCATCGAGCAGTGCAATCGATTTCATGCTCGTACCAACGCCAAAGATCTTCGCATCCTTATACACACCATTTTCCGCGTATTCACCCAGCGTATCCAAGGCTTGCGTATCCATTACCACCATATAATCGACGGACTCCTGTGCATCAACAACCGCACAGATATCAGTGTCGCTTTCTTCATTATACTCCCATGCAATCTCGCAATCCTGTTTCTCCAATGCGTCCTTCAGTCCCTGGATACGATTCACACTTGCCTCCGTCTTGGATCGTCCGGCAATCACGCCAATCCTTTTTCCTTTCAGCCCATCTTCGTCCTGCGTAATAAGCTGCGTGCCAAGTGCGTATCCAATCTGGTAATTATCCGGTTTGACTGTCGCATACCCGCTTGCCTCTGACTGTTCACCGGTATAAACATCTTCTGTCAGAAGTACAAATGGCTTCTTCTGCTCGCCGAGCCAGTCCAGCATCTCCTTTGTATCTGCCCCCGGTGCCGGGCACAGGATAAATGCATCCACATCGTTTTCCAGCTGTTCCTCGATCAGCTCCCGCTCGTCCTGCGCGCTTACAATATCATCTGTATTACAGATAATCAGATGCAGATTATTGGTTTTCGCAGACTGCTTTAATCCATTGATTACACCTTCCCACCGGGTGTCACCGGAATTCTGCAGGATAACCGCTACACGCTTTTGAGCGACATCCTCCTGGAAGATTTTATGTATGAAGAAGGCTGCGAGGACAATCAGAATAAGCTCTGCAATGAGAAATGTTAATTTATCTCGTTTCATCTGTAGCCCTCCCATTTCTATAACTCTGCGCCTCGAGCTGCTGCCGGTTCTCCTCCGTAAACGGAATTGCCGGAATGTGTATCACAATCTTCGTTCCTTCATCAGGCTCACTGTAAACAAGAAGACCATATTCGTTACCAAACATCAGCTGAATCCGATTGTGTACATTGATGAGTCCTACCCCGGAACCATGCTTTGGTACTTTATTATTATCCTTGAGGACATTTTCAACCGTCTCCTCACTCATACCCATGCCATTATCCTCGACAGAGAGATAGATATCATCTCCCTTTTTCTCACCGCGTACCGTAATCATTCCGCCGTCATCCTCGTCCATATTTCCAACCCCGTAATAGATTGCATTTTCCAGAATCGGCTGTACGATGAGCTTGACCGTACAGTAATCATTGACTTCTTCGTCAATATCAAATTCCACGCGGAACCGTTCTTTATAGCGCACAAGCTGGATATTCATATAGCTCCGGCTATGCTGCAATTCATCCGCGATCCGGATTACGGTTCTTCCCTTTGACAGACTGATCCGAAGCAGTCTGGCAAGCTCCGAAATCATGAGAACCGCTTCCTTATTCTTCTGTGCCTCAACCATCCATGTAATCGATTCGAGCGTATTATATAGGAAATGCGGATTAATCTGACTTTGCAGTGCATCCATCTCACTCTTTCTGCGTTCAGTCTGTTCCCGGATAATCTCCTGCATCAGATTCTCTATCTGTTCATAGGACTTCTTGACCGAATATCCGAGATGCCGGATCTCCGAGGAACCACCAATATAGATATCCGTATCCCCACCTGTCTCATATGCCTTGACTGACTCATTCAGCCGCAGAATCGGACGTGAAATCTTTCTTGATATGATCCGGTTTACTTCGAGCATCATCATCATCAAAATCAGAATGGCTGTGATAATATAATACCGGAACCGGTTAATATTTGCTGTCTGTACACGCTCCGGAATCACACCGACCAGCTTCCAGCCGGTATATGCCACACTACTGACAACAACATTTCCCGGTCTACCGTTCAGCGAAAGCTCATACGTTCCGTCTTCTAATTGCGATGTCATCTCACAGTTTTCCGAAAAATATCCACGGTCAATATCTGCACGTCTCGGATGGTAAATCATCTGTCCATCCCGGCTGCAAAGGTAATAATAAATACCGTTTGAGGACTCATTGATCCGCTTCATCGTATTTGATATCACAGAATATTTCATATCTACCAGCAGTACACCGCTGCGCGGTTTTTCCCCATCGTTAATATCCACGGAACGGCTAAGGGAAATAACCCAGTAATACCGGTATGTGCCGTCCTCAAACAGATTCTGGATATGCGGCAGGGAGAAATGCACATTCTCAATCTCCTCCTCTGCATTCGTATACCAGTCCTGTTCGGATGCCTTTACGCCCTTCTTGCGTTCTGAAACCGGCTCTGCCACAAGCTGTGCCCCATTGCTGTCATACAGCGCCATGCTTTGAACCTTGTCTGTGTTGATTTCATAAAGCAGGCTGAACTGGCGGTTAAAATCATCACTGGAGATATCATTTTCCTGAATGATATTGTAATTCACTGCATTCATTATCTGACGGACATTCAACAACTCCGCATCCAGCTTATCTACTGTGCTTTCGACCATGCTCTCTGCGTTCGACACAGCAGTCTGCTTCATCGCCATTTTAAAACGATTATACAGCAGCAGACCAATTGTAATTGTCGTAATCAACGTAAGTGCAGTAAGAACCGCCATGATGATTGACTGTATATCCAGTCCGATAAATCTTCTATGATGCGTCCAGCCCTGCTTTTTCATCCACCTTTGAAGCCAGCTTTCCTTCTTTTGCAATTTTCCCATCTCTCTTGTTTTCAATCCATTTCCCCTATTTTTTCTTACTGATTCGTATGCTGTGCGCGGTACTTCGACGGTGACACGCCAAATCGTTTCTTGAATACATAACTGAAATAATTCGCATCCAGATATCCCACCCGCTCAGCAATCTGATAGCTTTTCTCATTTGTTTCCAGTATCAGTGTTGCCGCATGATCCATCCGGTAATCCGTCAGATACGTGATAAACGCTTTTCCCGTCTCCTTCTTGAACACCGAAGAAAAATACGAATTCGATACCCCTAGCACAGAGCAGATCGTGTCCAATGACAAATCCGGCTCCATATAACGCTCACGTACAAGATTCTGCGCATCAGTCACAAGCCGTCTCGATGTACTGTTTCGGGCATTTTTCAGCTGTTCCCCAAGCTCTACCGAAACTTCCTGCATCCATGCCGTAAGTGTACTCTCATCCATCTGCGGAATCGTCTCGTAAGGATTCTGGATTCCATGCAGATGATTATTAAAATCAAGAAAATTATTTGCACAAAACCGGTAAAATGCTCCCACCATCTCCATGATCGCAAGATTATACTGACTGACTGTCTGTGCATTGCTGTGCAGCTTTTCTATTTCGTTTACAACGGCCTTCTCAATCTCTTCCTTTAGTCCGAGATGAATGGCTTTGAACAAATCATGCATCCTTGTATCTTCCGGCTGCAAGGTTGTTTCCTGTTCCTTCGGTGCAAGCTCGGCAATATTGATTGCGCGTTTCGTCCCGTACAATACCCTGTACGATACCGCCTCTCTGGAACCATCGTAAGACATTTTAATATTCGCCATATTGTCGCATACACGACCGATGCCTGCCGTAACCACCGCCCCCATCACGCGATACGCCCATTTGCAGAAGCGGTCACACGAATCCGTAAACTGTACAATCGCATCCTCCGAGGCGAGTTCTATCAGCATCAGTGTATTGCCAAGATAGGAGAATACCCGGCTCTTCCACTCTGTCGCAAGCCGTTCCTTGATCTCGTGTTCAACAGACATTGCAAGCAGCAGCGGATTCATGCCGTCCGGCACATGATGTTCCGAAGTGTGGAAAATTGCACATCCATAATATGGTCCTTTCATATCAATCTGATACGCGGCAAAAAATTTCCCGCAGTTTTCTTCTGTCACCCTTCCCTCAATGAGAGATACAAAGAAGTTATTCTGCAGTACCGGAAGTGCTGCATTGAAATAATTCTCTAGACGTGTTACATTCAGTTTTTCTTCCCGTTCCCGGTCCAGCGTGTCCTTCAGACGTCTCAGGCAATCAGACAGTTCCGTTGCATTTATCGGTTTCAGCATATATTCCTCAACCTCCAGATGCACTGCTTCCTTTGCATATTCAAACTCATCAAACCCTGTAAAAATAATGATGTGAATATTCTGGAAGTCCCGGTTTAAACGACGGGACAACTCCAATCCATCCATATATGGCATCTTGATATCTGTAATTACGACATCCGGTTGAAGCTTCTCAACCAGTTCAAGTGCTTTCACTCCGTTGGTTGCGTTACCAACGACGGTAAATCCAAGGTCGTCCCATTGTATGCGTTGTTCAATTACTTCGATGACTTCTGCTTCATCATCCACCAGAAGCACTTTATATTTTTCCATGTAGCACCCCACTTGTTATCACCTGCCGGGTATGTTGAAAGCATCTGGTCTTTGGGTAGGAGTTGCAGGGAATAACGATTCCACGCAGACGCGCTCCCGCTCACTTCCACACGCAACAGACACTAAACTCACAGCTCTACCATTCTTCGAATCGGTAGCGCTGTTCGTTAAGTGCTGGCGTGTTCCAATGGTCTGCGTTAAAATCGTTATTCCCTCGCAACTCCAGCCACATATTAGAATGCTTCCGAACTATCCGGCAATTCTTATTGTTCTTTGTTGTTTTATTGTCCTTATTATACCAAAGTTATCACTATAAAGATACCTAAATATCTAGCTGATTGCTTGCTTCCATTGCCTAATTGGGGAGTTTCCTTCTATTTCGGGAATTTACCCCAACTGACTTGTTTCCTACTCCTGCTCAATTGGGGATTTTTCCTCTATTTCGAGAGTCTGCTCCAACTGACTTGTTTCCTACTCCTGCCTTATTGGGGGAGTTCCCCTCATTTTCAAGTTTTTGCTCCAACCAGCTTACTTCCTATTCCTGCTCAATTGGGGATTTTTCCTCTATTTCGGGAATTTGCTCCAACTAGCTTGCTTCCTAGTCCTGCCTTATTGGGGGATTTTCCCTCATTTTCAAGTTTTTGCTCCAACCAGCTTGCTTCCTACTCCAATTCTATATATCAGAACATTTAGAACTTCTTAGTTACAATACATCCTATATTGTTCCAATTAAACAGTGCTATATATACTGGTTTTATTGCGTTTTGACATTATATACAATATACAGGAAAAGCCGCCTCTCCATCCTCTTCGATAGACAAGGCGACCCTTCCTTCGTTTACAACTTTATTTGATTACTTTGATTACTTCTTCTGAACATACTTCAGACAGTCAAGTGTTACAGCTGCAAGGATGATAATACCTTCGAAGATAAACTGAAGGTTTGTATCAATACCGAGGATTGTCAGAGAGTATGTAAGGGATGTGAAGATCAGTACACCAGTTACAACACCGGAGATCTTACCGATACCACCTGTGAAGGATACACCACCTACTACGCAGGCTGCAATTGCATCCATATCCCAGCCTTGTCCATATGCGGCACTACCGGATCCAACCATACGGTTACACTCAAGCCATGAACCAAATCCATAAAGGATACCTGCTAAGATGAATGCTCCCATTGTTACCTTGAATACGGAAATACCAGATACAGAAGCTGCTTCCGGATTACCACCAACAGCGTAAAGGTTCTTACCAAATGTTGTCTTGTTCCAGATGAACCATACAACGATGATTGCTACAACTGCCCAGATAATGATGGTTGGGAATCCACCAAGATTTGGAATAAACATGTTCGGAATGCTTGACTCGATTGCACCGAAGGATACACCCTTTGTTGCATATGTTACAAGTCCGAAGATAATCAGCATGTTCGCCATTGTCGAAATAAATGGATGCATCTTATACTTCGCCATGAAGAAACCGGCAATACTTGCAAATACGGTTGTAAGTATGATACATGCAACAAGTGCAATAATTGCTCTGCCCGCTACCGGAATACCTGTAAAATCAAAGATATGTCCGAATACGCCACCGGTATTTACACCGCTGTGCATGATGATAGTTGCGGTTACCATACCCATACCTACCATACGTCCGATGGAAAGGTCGGTACCTGTTAACAGAATCAGGCCGGCAACACCAAGGGCTAAGAACATACGAGGCGAAGCCTGCTGCAAAATATTCAGGATATTTGTCAGTGTCAAAAGCTGTGTATGCTTTACAATCGGTGTGATGATACACAATGCAATAAAGATGAGTAAAATTACAATGTACAGACCATTCTTATACATAAACTGTGTTGTATTGAATGTGTATTTGTAGTTTTCTACCTTCTGTGCCTGCTTCTGTCCAAATGTATACTTAGACATACGGAGCAGATCGATCAAATGAAACTTATGCGCAAATGCATCGTGCTTTCTATCCTTGATTTCCTGCAATTTAGACTCATGTGTCATCTGTGCATCAAACAGGCGGTTACGATATACATACTTCTCATCCTTGATTTCCTCGGAATCAGAAAGCTTTGCCAAAGCCTGCTCGTGCTCTGTCTTAATTGTTGCTACAATCTTATCATAAGAAGCATTCTCTGCTGCCTTCTCTGCCTCGCAGCTCGCAACTACCTTCTCATAGTAGTCACTCTTGTAATGCTTGGAGAGATAACTTTCTGCATCGGAAACAAGCTTTGAAACCTTGTCCTTATTTGCAGATTCTACAGATTTTGCTTTCTCTAAGTCTGCCTTATCCTTCGCAATAATCTTTGCTCTCTCTTCCTTTGTTAAATTCTTGTCTTCTTTCGCAATTGCGATATGGTTCTTTAAGCTTCGAACCTTGTCAGATCCATCTACACGAAGTGCATCGATCTGCTTCTGTATTTTTCCTACATATTCATCAATCGGCTTCAAAAGCGCTGCTTCTGCTTCTGCCGAAAGGATCATACTTTTATCTGCCATCGCCAAAACTCCTCTCTATTACAAATATTTCGCACTAAGCTTTAATAATTCTTCCTGATTTGTCTCCTTCGTATTGACAATACCTGCCAAATGTCCGTTCGACATAACGCCAATACGGTTTGTGATTCCGAGAATCTCCGGCATCTCAGAAGAAACAACAATAATTGTCTTACCCTGCTTTGCCATGTTAATGATCAACTCGTAAATCTCATATTTTGCTCCAACATCAATACCTCTTGTCGGATCGTCCATCATAAAGATGTTCGGAGACCGCTCCAACCATTTACCGAAGATTACCTTCTGCTGATTACCACCAGACAGATTTGCAATCATATCATCCGGTCCCATACATTTCGTATGCATGACCTTGATTTCCTCTGCGGTTGCCCGCACCATGTCATCATGTGAGAGTGCAAGTCCACTCTTATAATGATTCATGTTTGCAATGGTTGTATTAAATGTAATATCTGCTTTTAAGAACAGGCCATTTGCCTTACGTTCCTCTGTAATGAGGGCAAATCCATGATTCATCGCATCCTTCGGAGATGCAAAATTCATCATCTTACCATCATAAATAACGTTTCCGGCTGCTCTTGTACGCATACCAAATATCGTCTCAAGAAGCTCTGTACGACCTGCACCGACCAATCCATACAAACCAAATATCTCGCCTTTTTTCACATCGAAGGAGATATTCTGAAGCTTCGGTGCATATTTTGTTGAAAGGTTCTGCACGGAGAGAATTGTCTCTCCCGGTGTATTATCAACAGGCGGGAATCTGTTATCCAGAGAACGGCCTACCATAGCTGATATGAGTTCGTTCATGTTTGTATCTTTGCTGTCCTTCGTCATTACGAGGCTGCCATCCCGCAATACGGAAATCTGGTCGCAGATCTCGAAGATCTCGTCCATCTTATGGGAGATATAAATCAGGGAGATTCCCTGGTCCTTAAGCTGACGCATCATCTTGAAGAGCTTTGCTACTTCCGGTGCTGTCAGGGATGAAGTTGGCTCATCAAGTACAATTACTTTTGAATTGTACGAAATTGCCTTCGCAATCTCACACATCTGACGCTTTGATACAGACATCTTCTTCATCGGCTGCGTAAGGTTCACTGTGATTCCAAGCTTTCTGAACAGATCAGATGCTTCTTTTTTCATTCTGCCCTCATCGACCACACCAAGCGAATTCTTTGGGTATCGACCGAGGAACAAATTATCAATTACGTTTCTTTCCAGACACTGATTTAATTCCTGATGTACCATTGCAACTCCGTTTTCGAGTGCATCCTTTGGTCCAGAGAAATTAACTTCCTTGCCATCTAATACGATTGTTCCTTCGTCCTTCTGATAGGTTCCGAAGAGACATTTCATCATTGTCGATTTTCCGGCACCATTCTCACCCATAAGTCCCATGATGGATCCTGGCTTCACATTCAAATCAATGTGGTTAAGAACCTTGTTTCTTCCGAATGATTTACTCATGCCATGAATCGATAAGATGTATTTATTCTTATCATCTGCCATATCTCTACTTCCCTTTCTTAAAAAGAAGGGTATCAATTTTAGGTGACACCCTTCTTTGGTTAAATCATTTACCGTTCGTTCAATCAGTTCTCTTACTTGTTAAGAATTGATGTGTAAGATGCTGCGTTGTCTGTCTTAACCATGTTGATTGCAAATGCATCGTACTCACCAGGGTTACCAAGACGGTTTGTGATGTTAGACTCTGTCTGACCATCACCACCGATGTAATCAACCTTCAGGTTCAGAAGATCATCGTAATTCTGAAGAAGTGGCTGGTATGTTGAGCTTAAGAAGTTATCTGAAGCGTTGTAGATATCGAGCCATACCTTCTTCTCTGGGCTCTTGCTAGCATCAAGCTGCTTAGAAACCTTGTCATAAACCTTTGTTGAGTCTGTGAAATCCTGATAGTTATCTGCTGTTACTGCAATGTTCAATGCGTAGTAAGATCTCTCTTCTGCTGAGTATCTGTAATCAACACCCTCATCAAGCTTGTTGCCAGCTTCATCTGCTGTACCGATACCTGTGTCTACATCTACGCCGTCAAGTGCGTTACGAAGAACACGGAGTGTAAGGTAAGCCTGAACGTCTGCATGCTGTGAAATTGTTCCGCCGTAGCCTTCTGCGATAGCTGCTACTGCATCGCTGTTTGCATCGTATCCAAATGTAGGAACCTTGTTGTCCTTTGCCCAAGCGTTGAACATTGACATTCCCATACCATCGTTGTTAGAAACAACTACATCGATCTGATCACCGAAAGAAGCTGTCCATGTACCGATTGCATTACCTGCTGTTGCTGCATCCCATGTAGCACCTGCAGAGTTCTTCATCTCCTGTGAAGCAAGCTCACGGATTGTGTATTTCTTTCCATCTACTTCCAGTGTTGCATCCTGAACAACCTTTGCAGATCCATCTACGTTTGTACCTGCTGGTGCTGAATCAACTGCGCCGTTTGCATCCACGCCTGTTCCAAGTGCGGAACGGACACCTCTTGTACGTGCGATGGAATCGTTATGTCCGATATCGCCGATTGCGAGTACATATCCGATTACGCCATCACCGTTACGGTCGATTGTTGCTGCATTCTTCTTGATGTAGTCAAGTACCATCTCACCCTGAAGCTCAGCACCCTGATTCGCATCGAAACCTACATAGTAAGTATCTTTGTTAAAGTTAAGGGCTGTTTTGTCAAGCTCTCCTGTTGATGAGTTGGAAGGCTGACGGTTGTACCATACAAGCGGCTTATCCTTATTTGCAACTCCGTTTGATGAAGAACCACCACCTGATGATCCACATCCTACCATTGACAGTGCCATTGTTGCTGCTGCGATTACAGCTAAGATTTTTTTCTTCTTCATACTCTTTCCTCCTATGAATGAAATACTTGTTGAAATGTTCCTTCGTACTTTTTGTTCATTTTGTACATTTTTTTTGAATCATTCCCTGTCTCATTGACTAAATTCATTATATTTAGAATGAGGTTCGGAAAGAATAGAATATTTTTGGATATATTAGCAATTTTTTTTGATTATATGAATTTTTTATATGAATTTTGACGAATCTGTCCGTAATCACCTTGAAATTGCACAAAAAATTCCGTTTTTCTCATGATTTTGAAGCATATTTGCCAACTCTTTTTGAATCACTTCTTTCTTTTATCGTATTCTACATTTTTTTCATCTTATATTTTTTCCGCTGCCCCTGTATTTCTGTAAAGCCAAATGCCAGAACGCCGACCATACCAAATGCCATCATTTTGCCAAGGGTTTCATAATAAGTATCCATGTTACCGGACCACTTCATAAGCTCCTTCGCATGTGCAAAACAGCTTTGGAACGAAGAAGCTCTATAGTAATGGTCTGAAAGTTCAGATGCCTGTATCACCATTGCCATATCTACCCGGAATGCCAGATAAATCCATGCCGCCGATACCGCAACGCATAACAGGAAGCTTATGATCGAAAGCTTCCTGCCCTTCCACTTATATCCATAGATTACCGCGGCTCCCATCGCAATTCCGGCATAAGTCGTCACGAATCCAATGCGTGCAATCAGGAAGATCAGCAGCGCGCCCAGAACGCCACCGCCGATTGCTCCGAGCAGACCGAGCGCATAATTCTCCCGTACCACATACGCATCTTCCCGGTGTTTGTCTAATGACTGCTGCATCATAACCGCGGACTCCGCATTCAGAAATGCAAATCCGTCCTCCACCTGATAGACATCCGTCGGTCCCTGTACGCCTCTCGCGTCACAGTTATAATATCCATAGGTGGAAAACTTCGCTAGCATGCCATCTATGATATTTTTTAGCAGCTGTACACTCTTTGCCGCATTCGCAGTCACCGGTATCACCAGGCAGACACTGTATTTCTTCGCTGAGATTTTCCCTCCCTGCGGAAGCACTGCCCGCATGGTTTCCCACACTTCCGACGGTGCCGGTCCGGACTCATTTGCAACCGAGAACGCAAGCAGCATTACCCGTGTCGAGGAAGTCTGGTGTGGTTCTAATGCAACGGTATAACCGCGATAAACTCCGTGCAGCATTTTGTCTTTCCCTGTAAATGGGATCTGCAGTTCCTCCGCTAATTTCTTTAGAATCTTCTTATTTGATGCCATTTAATTTGTACCTCCCCTATACTCCGTCTTACACAGCCAGACGGCTGAACTCTTCCAGATTCCATACTTTTGTTACAATATCCGAATAAAACTCCGGCTCGTGGCATACCAGCAGTACGGAACCATGATATTCTTTTAATGCGCGCTTCAATTCGTCCTTCGCCTCGACATCCAAATGATTTGTCGGCTCGTCCAAGATCAAAAGGTTTGTCTCCCGGTTAATGAGCTTGCACAACCGTACCTTTGCCTGCTCACCACCGCTTAATACACGAACCTTACTCTCGATATGCTTCGTCGTAAGTCCGCACTTTGCCAGCGCTGACCGCACCTCATACTGGGAATATCCCGGAAATTCCTGCCAGATTTCCTCTAGACAGGTATTGTCCGTGCCTGCCATCTCCTGTTCAAAATATCCCTTGTACAAATAATCGCCAAGCTCCACCTTGCCGGACAATGCCGGAACAATGCCAAGCAGACTCTTTAAGAGCGTACTTTTACCAATTCCATTTGTTCCGATAATCGCAATCTTCTCGCCACGTTCCATCCGCAGATTGATTGGCTTGGAAAGCGGTGCCGCCTTGTCATATCCGATAACAAGATCCTCGGTCTCGAACAGCATCTTGCCCGGTGTCCGCGCTTCCTTGAAGTAAAACTCCGGCTTCGGTTTTTCCTTTGCAAGCTCGATTACGTCCATCTTGTCAAGCTTCTTCTGTCTCGACATCGCCATATTTCTTGTGGCAACGCGTGCTTTGTTTCTTGCCACAAAATCCTTCAGCTCATTGATCTCCTGCTGCTGTTTCCGGTAGGCAGCCTCCTGCTGTGCCTTCTTCGCCTCATAAACTTCCAAGAACTTATCATAGTTTCCGACGTAGCGGTTCAGCTCCTGATTTTCCATATGATAGATGATATTCACGACATCATTCAAGAACGGAATATCATGACTGATCAGGATAAATGCATTCTCATATTCCTGCAGATACCGCTTCAGCCATTCGATATGCTCCGCATCGAGATAGTTCGTCGGCTCATCTAAAAGCAAGATCTCCGGCTTCTCCAAAAGCAGTTTCGCAAGCAGCACCTTCGTACGCTGTCCACCACTTAAGTCCGTCACATCATGGTCAAGCCCAAGTTCCAGAAGTCCGAGTGCCCGCGCCACCTGTTCAACCTTCGCATCGATCATATAAAAATCGTGGTTCGTCAGCATATCCTGCAGCGTACCAACCTCTTCCATCATCTCCGCGATTTCATCGTCCGTCGCATCTGCCATGCTCTCATAGATCTCGTTGATGTTCTGCTCCATATCAAACAGATATGAAAATGCAGACTTCAGGACATCCTCGATCGTCATGCCCTTCTCCAGCACGGCATGCTGATCTAAGTATCCAACCCGCACATGTTTGTTCCATTCTACTTTTCCTTCGTCCGGTGCGAGTGTACCGGTCACGATATTCATGAACGTACTTTTTCCTTCGCCATTCGCGCCGACCAGGCCGATATGCTCGCCCGCAAGCAGGCGGAACGATACATTATTAAAGATTGCACGGTCACCAAAACCGTGCGTTAAGTTCTCAACATTTAAAATCATCTGTCTTTGTTCTGCGAAACATATTGTGAATTGTGTATATGTCCGTGCCACATTCTGATAATATAAGATGTATTGAAACCAAGAAGTTCTAGATGTTCTGATTTACAAATCATATTATACGCCACCGCCGCGTGGGAATTGCCCCCTCGCTTCGCTCGACGGCAGATTGTCGGGCGCATCCTAAATATGAATCTACGATTCATATGCGCCCTCCGCTCGCCATCCATGGCTCAGTGGCGGTTTGTTTGAACATCGTGTTCAAACATTGCTATTTTACTTACAGAACATCAAGTACTTCTATGTTTCAAACATATTTATATTATCAGAATGTGGCACTTCCATATATATACAATTCACAATACGTTTTGCAAGTTTCTCCTCTATTTTTTTATTGAACCATTCTTTTTACCTTGTTGTCAGATGTAAAAGTCCAGCCAAATTATTTATTTTTCTTGTTTTGCTTGTCTGCTTTATTTACACCGAGCAGACCCTTGATGATGAATCCGACACCGACGCCGATCGTGCCGAGGATCAGTGCCAGCTCCAGACCTGTCATATAACGCATGGATACGTTTAGCGAAATGACAAGGCATACAAAAAATGCAATGCACAAACCGATCAGCGAAAGTCCGGTCAGCATGTTCGGCTTCACGATAAATGTGATAAATGCCACAACGATCAGTACGATCAGAATCCCTCCGACATTCACGCGTCCCATCCGGAAAAATAGCGTGAAGCTACTCACAACGACGTTCTGCAAGAAGATAATCACGCCGATAATCGTAAGTACGATTCCCAATAAAAACTGTAATAATTCTTTCATTCGTTCCTCCCTGTTTTCCTCTTAGAAAATAATTACATACTTGTTTTCGATTCTATCATACTTCAAACAAACTGTATACAGAAAAAACTGCTATCCGGGCATCTGATACTCTATCAGAATTTCACCCCGACGGCAGTTTTCGCTACTCTCAAGCTAAGCTGTTGCAAACCCGATTTTCTTATGTGTTTTCCTCATTTCGATCTTTTCAAAATCGTCTGCAGTCAATATCATTGCTTCCTCTTTTGAAATCTCCCTGTTCCCTTCCATATCCATATACATGCGTTGTGCCTGACGCATAATCGCGTGTTCCAGAAGGTTTCTCGCATATCGCCCATTTCCAAAATTTTCTTCCCGGCAGGCTCCCTCAAAAAGCCGATGACATTTGCATTCTGCCTCTGCATCCGCCAACTGATAGCATTTTTTCTCTGCCATAAGCCTTAAAATTTCAAGAAGCTCGTCCGCATTATAGTCCGGGAAATTCAGATGAAATGCAATACGGCTTCGTAAGCCCTCATTTTTCTCCAGAAACTGCTGCATCTTCTCCGGATAACCGGCAAATATAACCAGCACGTCTTCCCGATAGTTCTCCATCATCTGCACGATCGTGTTGATTGCCTCTGCACCATAAGAATTTCTATCCTCCAATAACGAATATGCTTCGTCGATAAAGAGAATCCCGCCTCTTGCCGCCCGGAATTTACGCTCCACGATTTTTGCCGTCCAGCCTACATATTTACCGACCAGATCCTGACGGCCACACTCAATGAGCTGTCCATTCTTCAGGATTTCCTCATCTTTAAGTATCTGAGCGAGAAGTCTCGCCACCGTTGTCTTTGCAGATCCGGGATTCCCAGAAAAAAGCATATGCATCACTGCATTTTCATCCTCAAACCCCAGGCTCTTCCGCACACGGCGCATCCGCGCAGCTGCAATAATTTCATCCGTCACTTTTTTGACTTCCTTCAGTCCAACCATCTTCTGTAATGCTTCATACGGACGATTGTCCCGCTTTTTCACCTGAAACTGTGCAATGTTCTGTTCTTTATACGCTTTGTATACATGCGTTTTCAATCCTAATCCAAACCACTGATTATAGGCATTGTAGATATCCGACACCGTATATTCGATCTTATCCTTCGACAAAAATGCATTCAGATCTTCCTCCGTATAATCTGTGTACTGTGTCTTATCTGCCAGTTTCTTCAGATATGCCCTTGCCTTTTGCACATCGCCATAGCCCTCGTCAAGCCGGATCATATCTGCATTCTGAAGCAATGTTGCAACTGCATCGTCTGCGATATTTCTCTGACCGGAAATATCCACAAATATAAACAAAGTATCGTTTCCACACTCCCCTAGCTTCCTACTTATCATTTGCAGCAACTCTTGATATGGGTTCGCCAGAGGCTCATCATTCTGTATCGAAAGGTATATGACAACTGTCTCTCCCTTCACTGCAGAAAATATTGACTTAAATTTATGACTGTTGTTTGCATGCACGGTCAAATCATAAACACTACAGACTCTGCCACCTGGCAGCCGCTTATTCTTCAAAAGAGCAGGAACCAGCACCTCAATCATATCCTCTGCAGCTGCTTTATCTCCTGCTGTGATCAGGTAATGTACCGGATGCCCATAGAATTTTTTCTCATTTTCCTTCGAATAAATACGTTCTATTTCTTCCCGGAAGCTGTCCGACGCCATAATGTCCGACAACTGCTCCTGACTTTTCTTTTGCGTCAGATCTTCCGCAGAATAAACAATCTCGCTGATTTTATAAATAGGACCACCATCTGCCGTGCAGGACTGCTCACAGGTGATATCCAATCCCAGATCTAATAAAATAAATTCTATATCCTCGTCCAGCCATTTGTGCTTGTCCGCCCGCAAAACTTCCCGCTTGAATTCATCCACGGTAATCTCTGTCATCTGCACAAGCTTTGCCCCCGGCATTTCTTCTGCAAGACTCGCTGTGCACGCCTGCAGTGAAATCTTTAATACATCATATGCGAGTGCCACTGTGATCCGGTCATCGGACACCTCACTGATGATTGCCTGAGCTTCCTTCTCCATATTATATATTGTCTCATACTTTTCATTTAACTGAAACGCCCCGCAACCGATACAAAAATCATCCTTCTCGTCCCTTTGAATCAGCTTGCGGGCTAACTCTTTTGAACAACTAAAAATTAACCTGTACAATACCATTCCACTCTCATCCTTTCGTATCACTTTCCATTTACCGAATTTGCTACGCAAGTAGTCTATCTTCCAGAACAAGAAATGTCATTAAACTTGTGGTTAAATTTTCTTTGGGTAGGTTTATCCCCATTAATGCGGGCGCACCGCTGCCGCGATCCTTCCGGCAATCCACATGACCGACGCTGCGATCAGGAATATCAGAACAAAGCCATTCACCTTTTCTTTCCAGCGCATTGCCACGATGATTGTATCTCCGATTACAGCGATGGCAATCGGAATTACATAGAATAGATTGACTGCATTTCCTATCAGCACTTTGTACATCAAGACTGCGAACACTGCAACAAGTGCAAGTGAAACAACCGCTTCTATCACATGAAAGAGTGTGGCTTTCTCAATTTCCGAATGATACATGACCGGAATTGCCATGGAAAATAATATCAGGTAGATTAAAGACATCCATAACAATACACAGTCTTCCGCTTGTGCGTTTACGCATGCCGTCTTGATAACCAAAGCCGCAATCAGCATTCCGTAAGATGCAAACTGGATTCCCGGAATCGTATATTCCGTATGTACCATTCCGGACACAAGAATGACTCCTGCGGTTATGGAAAGCATCCGGTAATCAATGGAATGATACACATTTATATCCAGCGTAAATAATGATTTCAGGAACGCTACATTCCCCACTGCCAATAAAACAAGAAATGCCGCAAGCGATAAGAATACTGCCAGATACACATAACCATTGAAACCATTTCCAAACAATTTTACATCCTTGTCCTTTATAGAACGCACGACACTCTGTACCCGTTCCACAAATAAAATAATGAAATATAACATAATCAGCCAGTTCATAACAACCGCGGACACTCCAACCCGTAAATCCATGACGATTCCTCCTTCTACAACTCCAATGATGCAAGAATCTCTTTCAATGCATCTGCCGATTCCTTTAATTTCAGAGCCTCTTCGCCACTTAATTTAATCGGAATATCTGTCTCCACGCCATCCGCACCGACAATCGCCGGCATACTTAAGACCACATCCTCAATACCATACGCACCATGTATCATGTGTGAAACCGGAAGGATAGATTTCTCATCCCGCATGATCACCTCGCAGATTCGCCTTACAGACATTGCGATTCCATAATACGTCGCATGCTTCCGGTTAATGATCTCATATGCACTGTTCTTTACCGCATCTGCGATTTCCCGCGTATTTTCCTTATGCTGGTAATGTCCACGCATCTCGCACATCTCGCTTAATTCCACACCGGAGACATTTGCAGATGACCATGCAACGACTTCGCTGTCGCCATGTTCGCCCACGATAAACGCATGCACGCTCCGGCTATCCACAGACAGATGTTCGCCCAGCTTGTATTTCAGTCTGGCACTGTCTAACACTGTGCCGGAACCAATCACCCGCTGCTCCGGAAGTCCGGACAATTTGATTGCCACCTGTGTCAGAATATCGACCGGATTCGCTACCACAAGCAGGATTCCACTAAAGTTCCGCTTTGCAATCTCTGGAATAATAGACTTGAAAATAGCAACATTCTTGTTCACAAGGTCCAGTCTTGTCTCCCCCGGTTTCTGTCCGGCTCCCGCGGAGATAATTACGATTGCCGCATCTGCAACATCGTCATAATCTCCTGCATAAATCCGCATCGGTGAAGCAAATGGGATTCCATGGCTGATATCCATTGCCTCTCCCTCTGCTTTGTTTCTGTCTGCATCAATCAATACAATCTCTGTAAATAACCCACTCTGCATCAAAGCAAAGACAGATGCCGATCCCACAAATCCACAGCCGATCATAACCGCTTTTTTTGCATTCACTTTATTATTTCCCATAATTGGTTCCCCCTTGGTTTAATTTTTTAATAATAGTAATTATTACTATTTTAGTATAATAATAATTCTATAATTTGTCAATTTGTATTTATAAAAAAACACGCAAGCACTTTGTACCTGCGTATTTTTCTACTAATCATTTAACTTGTTGTTTTATTTGTTTTTAAAAAAAGAACACTCCTCCACGTTGCACTGTATGCCATCTGGATTTCGAAGATTCAGATGAAATACATGACCACTTTCCGGATGCCCCGCACCAAATGCCCGCGTTACATGCGCCACGCCTATATCATTCATCTTCTTATCCAGTTCTATCGTGTGAAACCGCAGATCATCATTCTCACTGTACATCAGATATGTTTCCGGGAAATCTACATTCATATAAGTTAACTGCTCCATATACAACTGGTACTGTTCTTTGGGCACAACAAGTGAATTCTCCTTTCTAAGATACCAGTCTAAAATCGTGTCATCCCGTTTTCCCATATTGTATGCCCCACAATTCAAGCAGATTCTGGCTGGTCGTTTATCATAGGTAAAATAATCCAGTTTCTTCCGATATTCCCGATTTGACGCAGCGATGCAATACTGCGCAGTGAGCTGTGCCCCCGCCGAATCTCCCAACATGAAAAACCGATTCATATCCAGACCAAACACCCGCGCATGATCATCAATATATTTTACGAGATATGCCACATCCTCTATGGCAGACGGATATTTATTCTGCGGTGACAAACGATAATTAAAATTCACAACTACAAATCCGCTTTGTGCCAAATGACAGCAATAATAGCTATACAGTCCCTTATCTCCATAAAACCAGCCACCACCATGCACACTGACGATCACCGGATATGCTTTATCCGAGGCTCCCATATAGGATGCCGGCACACAAAGATCAAACAGACTGTTCGATACATAGCTATCGGAGTCAATGTCCGACGCATCCCCGGATGATGCATACAACATCTCCCTTTGCTTATCCATCTTCCAGCTATCCAAAATCGCAGCAAACCGATCTGCATCCAATTTCTTCTTATAATCTAAATTTTTGATCTGTACAACATTTTCCGGATATTCCAGATCTTTGTCGCGCAATCCGTCATTCACCATCCACGCATGGCGCATATTCACCCATGGCGGAAGTTCTTTGTTCTCCGCTCCTCGCTTCATAATCTCTGCTACATTTATCATAACTGCTCTCCTTTCGGGACGTTTCTTTTGTCACAATACTGGGGGCAAAAGGAGCGTCTCTCTGTCTTATTTAAGTACAAGTTGTCTTCCCAGCATCTCTTGATGATGCTCCGCAATGATAGACTTTTTCACTTTTTGTTCCATAATCCAGAATAATATATCTATCATGGAACATGGTATTATTCATTTTACCCCATTTGTGCCCTCGTGTCATTGTAGCTGTTGTATAATTTTCAAGCAAAAGACTCCTATTCCACGCCTTTTATCATGACGGCTTATTGAAAAAAAGAGAGAACCCTTCCCAGTCCTCTCTTCCAAATTATCGTATTCAATCAGATTATGTGCCTGTAACCGAACCTCCGCACGCGGTTTCCCGCAGGTTTTCAAGCAGAACAATTAAAATGTTAGATAAGTAAATTGTTTGTCAGACATCCCTTATTTATTATATCCATGAACAAAAAACATATAACAGATAACGGATAACAGATAAGCATTTACCTTGAACAATAACCATTCTATTTTTTATATACATGCACGTATATTGTCTGTCCTGCTTCGGAATCCTTCTTACAGATCCACGTCAAACTGAATCGTCTGATTGTGCATATCCAAAGCCATCTGCATATCCATAATCTCCTTCGCGACCTGCTCATAGTCCTTCTTCACGATATCGAGATCGTAGTTGATGTAGCGATACTCCGGCGACGTGCTTCTGGACAGGTATCCACCCTGCGATGCTCTTGACTTCGGAAGCTGTTTGCGCATGTAATCAAGAACCGCCTTACGTCTGTTCAACTGCGCCATCTTCACAAGGATCGTATCCACGCTCATCTCTGTGTCGCCAACCGGCACCTTCGCGGTTGCATTTGCAAGATTCAAAGCATGCTTGATGATTGCCATCTTCGCATCAATCTCCGCAATCGTTGCAGCAACGGTAGCATAATCGTAATCCGGAATCACCGGCTCCTCGTCCACGGCTGCCACATACGTGCTTGATTCCGATTCCTTCTTCAACCAATAATTCTTATCTTCTTCCAGACTGCGAAGCATCTTGTTCGCATACGCGGATGTCATTTTCTGCATCGTTCCTTCCTCCGTTTCATTCACTGCGTTTTCTTGTTGTCTCATATCTGCAGTCTACCGCAGGAATCCGGAGTTGTCATTGAACGGGTAGTTCAATCACCCACAATACTCCGCAAGTGCCCGGTGAAACGCCTGATAATTCGCGTCTTTCTTCGGGCTGCAATATACTGCATATTCGATATTCTTAAATGCATATAAATAATCCTTCAGCACATGCTTCGAAGCATCTGCCACAATAGCAGGATCATTCATAAATACACCACATCCGAAAGCACCCAGCACAATCGACTCCACGCCCTTTGTCACTGCGATATCCAGCATCCGGTGCAGGCGTGTCTCATGAATGGTTCTTAAACTTGTGTTTCCGCCGGGAATTCCGTGGCGCAGATTCGGTGCGGCACAGGTGATTATATCAACCTCGTACCAGTCCTTCTCCGGCATCGTGCGCGGGGACGCATCATCGCTTTTGAATACGATGATATCCGGTGTGTAGATGACATCGCCGTTATAGAGCAGGCTCGACATCGCACGGTGCGGATGGTAGAAGCTGTCCATCATCTCACTTATATTCAGACAGAAATACAGATCCGAACACCGGCACAGGCATTCCTCCTGTGCGCTGGCACCATTCACAACTCCGCCGCCCGGATTCTTCGCCGATGCAAAATTATGCACGGCCGTTTTCGTGCCCTTATAAGCACGCGCAGCTTCCAGACTACGTTTCTTCGATACAACAATGTGTGCTTTCTCTTCATAGATGTTGAGCTTTGGTGTGGGGAATGGTTCCTTCTCCAGGATCAGTTTCTGCCCTACCCTGGATTTCTTCACACCTTCCACCAGCCGTGTATGTTCCCTGCACATCTTCTCTGTATCCTCAAACACCTCTACATTTGTATTTCTTCCCATTTAACGTTCCTCCATTCCGCTACGCGCTGATACTGTTACTCCGATGAATTTATTTTATGTTTTCCTCTTTTTTCTCTTATTCTCATACATAGACTGGTCCGCCATATTAAGATAATCCTGCAGGCTTTTCTGCTTATCCGGCATATCTATGAAAAACGCCCCAGGTAACATAAAACCCGGGGCGCCTTCAAAAAATCATCAGATATAAATTAGTTACAGCGTTCATAACGAACCGTAATCGCTTTTATCTCCTTGGCTAAAGTCTTATTTAACTCTTTGCTGTCTACCCGCCATCTCCAATTGCTGCCAACCGAAGAAGGTGTATTCATTCTCGACTTGTTGTCTAAGCCAAGGTAATCCTGAATTGGAACAATACAGATTTTCGCATTACTTCGCATGATTACGCCAATGAGCGGAATATACATTTTATCTGCCGGTGTATAGTAATCACACAGATAATCTCTTGCTTTTTTCCTGCCTTCGTCATCTACCTCCTGCCACCAGCCGACCAGTGTCTCATTGTCATGCGTGCCTGTATAAGCTACACAATTCTCAATATAATTATGAGGTAAATACTCCCTCGCCGAACCCGTATCTCTTGTGTCAAATGCGAATTCCAACACTTTCGTCCCCATGAACCCGCTATCCGCAACAAGCTTACGGACGGTATCCGTTATATAGCCAAGATCCTCCGCAATCACAGATTTCCTGCCAATCTTCTTTTCGATTGTATGGAACAAATCCATGCCCGGACCTTTCTTCCAACTGCCATTTACCGCGGTCTTATCCCCATATGGGATGGAATAATATTCATCGAAACCACGGAAATGATCAATACGTACAACATCATATAACTCGAAGCAGAATGAAAGCCGTTCGATCCACCATGCATACGCTGTCTTTTTGTGGTAATCCCAATCATAAAGAGGATTTCCCCACATCTGCCCATCCGCCGAAAATCCGTCCGGCGGACATCCCGCAACAGCCTTCGGTGTACATTGTTCATCTAACTGGAACAATTCCGGATGCGACCATGCATCTGCACTATCCAATGATACATAAATCGGAATATCTCCGATAATTTTAATTCCTTTTTTATTGGCGTAAGCCCTGAGCTTATACCACTGGTTGAAAAACTGGAATTGCATAAATAACTGAAAATCAATCTCGTCTGCCAGCTTCTCCTTATATTCACGTAAACCTTCTTCTGTACGACTATGAATTGCCTCCGGCCATTCAGTCCAGTTCATTCCGCCAAAATGATTTTTTACTGCCATATATAAGCAATAGTCATACACCCACGCTTCATTCTTCTCTAAGAACGCCTTATATTCTGTACTGTTCTTATGCCCGCTTCTCTCACAAGCCTTGCGGAGCAATACATACCGTCCATTATATTGTTTTTCATAATCAACAGACTGTTCGTCTGTTCCAAAGTCAACACTATCACATTCTTCTCTTGTCAATAAACCTTCGCTAATTAATGTTTCCAGATCTATAAAGTACGGATTCCCGGCAAATGTGGAAAACGACTGGTATGGAGAATCTCCATATCCGGTAGGTCCCAAAGGTAAAATCTGCCAGAACGTCTGACCAGCTTCCACTAACCAATCCACAAATTTATATGCTTCTTTGGAAAAGCAGCCAATTCCATACTTTGATGGCAGACTGGAAATCGCGAACAATATTCCTGCTGTTTTATCCATATATGTCCTCCATATACGTCAAGGCAAAACAATTATACTCTGCGTACGCTTTCGCCCTCGATCAGATTGTGTGGGGCATAATCATGTTCACACCCCAGTGTGTAATGTATATGCTTCATCAAAAGCTCCACACTCCGCTTCGCAATGCTGTTTATGTCCTGACCCATTGTTGTAATTCTCGGTGTGTAAAATCTCGATATGACTGTACCATCAAAGCCTACCACCGATATATCATCCGGTACTTTTTTCCCGGCATCTTCGATTGCCCGAATTGCGCCAACCGCAATTGTATCTGACAGCCCAACAATCGCTGTCACATGTATGTTTTTTTCAAGTAACCTTTTTGTTGTCTCATAACCTGCCTCATACGAATACCGGCAAGCCATATAATTCTTATCCGGATCAAACTCCAGACCACTTTTTTCAAAGCCTTTTTTACACCCAAGATAACGCGAGAAACTGATCTGTTTATCTGAAATCTCGCCCCCCATTACGACAATATCTTTGTGTCCGTAGCCTATTAAATACTGCACGAGCTCCATGGTTGCAGCCTCATCATCGACACATACGGAAGAAACATTGTCGAACGCTAACTCCTTTGCACTCGTAGTTGCAACAACACAGGGGATTTCAAGTTCATTCATACGTTCATCAAAAAGAGCTAAATTCGCACCGAGAAAAATAATCGCTTTTGAGGTTTTGTCACGAACGAATTTTAATGCCTCTGCAACCTCGTCCCCATCTTCATCGATAATCTGGCAGGATACAACCTCGTCCAGCTCTGACAGCAAAAGAGTAATCCGGTCAAGAATCTCCATGAAGAAACTATTGTGCCGGCCTTTCATGATAATTGTAACTGTATTTCCTCCACATCGTTTCAGCTTTCTGGCATTTCCGTTTGGTTCAAAATTGCTCTCTTCGATAATTTTCAATATCTTTTCGCGCGCTTTCTCACTCACACCCGGTTGTTTGTTTATTACTCTGGATACGGTACCAATACCGTATCCAGATAATTTTGCTATATCTTTGATCGTCATATAATCGCTCCTGTAAAAAATGTGATTATATATTAACCCTTAACAGCGCCAGCCGCAACCCCTTTGACAATATATTTCTGAGCACATAAATAGAATACAACAACCGGAATGATTGCCATGATCAGACATGCCATAATCGCGCCCATATCAACACGGCCGTAGCTTCCCTTCATGTACTGGATGACAATGGAAATTGTCTTGAATTCCTTAATATCAAGTACAAGGTATGGAAGCAGGAAGTCATTCCAGATCCACATTGCTTCAAGAATACCTACGGAAATGAATGTAGGCTTCATCATAGGAACTACTACACAGAAGAATGTCCGGAGTGGTGAGCAGCCATCAATCATTGCGGCTTCTTCCACTTCTACCGGAATTGATTTTACAAATCCCGTGAACATGAATACCGCAAGTCCGGCACCAAAACCGAGATACACAATTACGATTCCCCAAGGTGTATTCAGATGGAGGGAGTCTGCCGTTCCGGAAAGTGTAAACATAACCATCTGGAACGGTATAACCATGGAAAATACACATAAGAGGTAAATTATTTTTGTAAAAACATTCTTAACACGGGTAATAAACCAGGCTGTCATGGAACAGCAGATCAGGATAACCGCAACTGAAAAAACTGTAATAAACAATGTCCAGCCTACCGCTTTCAGGAAATCATACTGGGTAATTGCTGTCTTATAGTTTTCAATGCCATATCAATCCCGCTTCTTTCCCGCCACCGGCACTAAGAACAGCGCGGGCAACAGCAGGAAAGCGGTACAGACCAGCCCCCAGGGTATGGACACCTGCTGGGCTACCAGCCCCACAATAGGCCCGCCGATGATCTGCCCGAAAGAGTCCAGCTGTCCGCTGGTGGAAAAGACTGTGGCGCGCATTTTCTCATCCACTTGGTCGTTCATCCAGGCGGCCAGCACAGGCTCCTTGATGGTGCGCATAAGCCCCGCCAGCAGGAACACCAACAACATGAACCAAAAGCTCCGCCCCACCGCGAAGAGAACCAGGAACAGGATATACCCGGCGCTGGTGGACATGACCACACTGGTTCGGCTGACAGTCCCTTTTTTCTCCATGCGGGCGATGAGCAACTGAGAAGCCAGAATACCTAAGCCGTTGCCGATAAGACTGATAACACCGAACCAAGTGACGCTGTTCAGCGGCCCGATAACGGGTATTACCGTGTCATCCAGAAAATGAGCGGTGGAGAGCCGGTCAAAGCCTTCACTGGCAAGTCCCCCGCATAGTGTGATTGCTAAGAGCGCCAGCAACACAGGTGCGCCTTTCACAAAGCCCAGGTTGAGCTTGAACAGGCAGACAAAGTCTTTAAGCAAGCCCTGCCGTTCCTCAATAGCAGGGGAGAAGTTGGTTTCTGGCATGATGCGAACCATCACCAGCCCCAACAACAAGCACAAACTGCCCCCCAAGATGAGAGGCATTTGCAGGTTTATGTTTCCCAGCAGTGTGCCCAGCACCACGCCCAGAACGCCGCCGATTTGCCCCATTTGACTGCCCCGCAGGAACACCTTGTCTATGGGTTTGTCCTCTTCCTCCGAGGCAATCCACGCCTCCAGAGCGCCGGTGATGAAGGTATCACCGCAACCCCAGACAACCTGGGCCAGCAGAACCGGCGCGAACCACGGTAGCGCACCCTCCATCAGAAAGCCCAGGCCGTAGAGGAACATTCCAATCAGCACCGAGCGCCGACGGCTATACAAATCCGCCACCACACCGGTGGGCATCTCGAACAGAAAGCAGGAGGTCTCCTGAACCGTCCCTACCAGGACAAGCTGGAAAGCATCCAGCTGCACCACCTCCAGGTGGTACACGATGGAAAGCACTGTGGACATAGAAACCGCCAGGGAACAGACAAATCGGAACAGCAGGTAGACAGAATATGCCTTTGAATTTTTAGCAAACATGAAGTTACATTCTCCTTTCAAATCTCATTTTATATGACTTTTGCAAGCTGTTAAGCTAACTTGTGGAACATATGCCGAACCTTATCTATACGGCTATTCGGGCGGCGGGGTTGGCAAATAAATTTACCAATAGCTGGCTGGTATCCTTTTAACTCTGTCAAGCAGACTCCCTGCCCATTTGTGAAATAAGTTAAATCGTTCCTGTATTCTTGAATACATCTAGCAGGGATTTCTCCTTTCAGAATGACCTCGTCATTCTTTATCTGAGTACTTACAATATCTGCACAATACCTTGGAGCATCATGATACGCCCGTGAGAGATATTCCTGCGGTGCATAAATTTCAAAGTGGAGATATGGCTCTAATAGTTCTGTCCCTGCTTTTTTTAAAGCCTGCTCCAATACGATAGGGGAAAGCAGCCGAAAGTCTGCGGGGGTACTTACAGGACTATAATACAATCCATATTCAAAACAGATTTTACAGTCTGTCACTTTCCATCCATACAGCCCCTGCTCGCAGCCATAAAGAACCCCCTCCATAACCGCATTTTGGAACGATTGATTTAAATATCCAAGTGAAACTCTGCTTTCATACTGCACTCCGCTTCCAATAGGGAGCGGCTCTATGGACAACCCGACAGAAGCCCAGAAAGGATTTGGCGGGACTTCTATGTGGATGGTATATTCTGCTTTTCTAAGCGGTCTTTCCATATATATAACAGTAGGCTCTTTTATTTCTGCCTCCACATGATATTTTTCCTCAAGGATGGCACAAATGACTTCCATCTGCACATTCCCCAAAAAAGAAAGTATAATCTCATGCGTTGTAGTATCCACATAATATTTTAAAAGAGGGTCGCCATCTGAAATTTCTGTAAGTGCCCCAAGCAATATTTCCCGCTGTTCAGGTTTCTTTACTGCAATCGTTGTTTGGAGCATAGGGAGAGGATTTTCAATAAATTTTCTCTGCGGCAACAGCATTTCGTTCCCCAAAATACTGTTTAGCTGCAAAACATCATTTGGTAAAATTACAATATCACCAGAGCAGGCTGTATCGGATGGATATAATTCACCGTTTGTCGGAACACACATCTCTGTGATTTTTATTTTCTCTTTTTCAGATATTCTAATAACATCCCTCAAATGCAATGTTCCGCTATATATACGCACATAAACAAAACGCCGCCTTTTCTCTGAATATTCAATCTTAAAAACCTGCCCGCATAATTCAGATTGACCTTCAGGCGTTGATGAATAAAATTTACTGGCAATCACTTCTATAAGCTGCCGAATCCCCAGATTGTTTTTAGCGCTTCCGTGATAAACGGGAAATAACGTTCCGTTTTGGAATCTCCTGTTTTCTTCCTGTTCCAGTTCTGACATTTTAAACGGTTTCCCTGACATATATTTCTCTAATAGTTCATCGTTTCCCATAATTACCGCATCCCACTGTTCCATATCGTCATTGTCCGTTACATTTATATGGGGATGCTGCCCAACCTTTTGCTTCACTATAATTTCCGAAGAAAGCTTTGCTTTCATTTCCCGATATACCATTGGCAAATCAATCCCCTCTTGGTCAATTTTATTGATGAAAAAGATTGTCGGAATCTTCATTGTCTGTAGTGCATGAAACAGTATACGGGTCTGTGCCTGTATGCCATCCTTTGCAGAAACTAATAATACTGCTCCGTCTAAAACGGATAAAGAACGGTATACTTCCGCCAAAAAATCCATATGGCCTGGCGTATCTATAATGTTGACTTTTACATCCTCCCACTGAAAAGATGTCACTGCTGTCTGGATAGTGATTCCCCTTTGACGCTCCAAATTCATTGTATCTGTCCTTGTTGTGCCTTCATCTACGCTCCCTAGTTCTGCAATTGCACCACTGGTATATAATAAACTTTCCGTTAATGTTGTCTTTCCTGCGTCAACGTGAGCCAGAATGCCTAAGTTAATTATTTTCATGTGATTTTCCTCCTATCAACACCCAAAAAAGGGCATAAAAATACCCAGTGATAAATACTCCTATCACTGGGTAAATAACTCCAATAGCCCCAAAACACTTATATGTTTTCGGGCATATAAAATTACATGATAAAAGTATTCTTAAACTGGGTACAAAAAACTAAGCCCCATATTAAAAGTGAAACGGGACTGCTACTTTTTGTTCCCACTATCAAATTGACAGTTTATTTAAGAATACCTTGCCGCATATTTATTAACTCCTTGTATAAAACTGAATCTAATTATATTCCTTAACCCTTTATTTGTCAAGCTGACAAACTAAAGCAGAAAAAGCGGCAGGATTTCCCCCTGCCACTAATCATCTGTTTATGCAAAAATAATTTCCTTTTCCACAATCTCCCTCGCACAAGCCCTTATGTTATTGAGGCATCCTGTCCATTCTAAGGCGTTTTCTGCCTTTAGCTGTTCCGTTATGCCCTGTGCCTGTTTCATACCCTCTATGAGCCTTTCAAAGCGTTCCTGTGCCTGTCTGTTGATGTCGGCAAGGTAGGCGTTTAGCCTGCCGCTTGTAAGAAGATTGGTGTATGTAACTTTACGGTACTGTTTTAGATAATCTAAATGCCGTTGCCCCCAGATGCCTATTGCCTGTTCTTCTTCGGCGGGTACAGTTAAGCACGGTATCAAATAATCCCCTTGCCTTTCGTATTTGCCGCCCAGTTCCTCAAATAATGATTTTGCCATTGTCTGTTACCTCCACATTCTTTTTTATTTTGAATGTCCGCAAAATCCGTCCTACATCGGTCCTACAGTATGTATCACATAATCACATGGCAGATTATAGGCTTTTGTTATCTTTGCTTCTCCAGTCTCACATCCGTTAAGTATCCTGCACTCTGCCAGAAGTTCCGGTCCTGCTGCTCTGTGAATTGCACCATCTACACCACCTCCACCAAGAAGTGAATTGTTAGCTGCATTTACGATTGCCTGCACATCTGTTACTTTTGTTATGTCACCTTTTATCGTCTTAATCAAATACATCTTTCTTACCTGCCTGTTTATTATATTACCTCTGCCCCAAATGGCATCAGAGACAATTTTGCAATTTTGAAAAACTGCTTTCCGAAAGGAATTCCGATAATTGTTATACAACATATCAGACCTACCACAGCATTTCCAACTGCCATAGGAATTCCTGATACAATCAGCCAGATAATATTTGCAATTAAGCTAACTGCACCGCCGCCATATACCACTTCTTTTCCAAACGGAAAAAATGCCAAACCTGCAAACTTAAAGCACTGTAAGCCTATCGGTATTCCTATTATGGAAATACACCACAGGCAACCTACCAAAACCCACGACAATCCACTCAACAATCCACCACATATAAACCAAAGTATGTTTCCTAATATACTCATATCAATAATCCTTCTCTACTACCTTTATCTCCCTTAATGCCCTGATGTTTCATGGCATAGTAACGCATACTGTACGCCCTTGCCTTTTCGCTTGGGAAGATATCTTCTCTCTGAATGTTACTGTCCACCATGACAATGGTTGCTTCATCGTCATTCAGATTGCGAATAAACATCGGCATGGTATCAAGTCCGGCAAGTTCACAGGCAGCTTTTCTTGTGTGTCCTGCGATAATCTCATAACCGCCCTGCGGTCGCATTCTCGCAATCCCCGGAACAAGCACGCCATACTGTCTGACACTCTCTACCATTTCCTCCAGCTTATCTTCACGAATCTGAAACGGATGATTTCTGAATGTATGCAGACTTGCTAAAGGTATCTCACGGATTTCACCACCATTTGCATTAGCCTGTTCCAGATTTTCGTTTGTACCAAACAGATCATCAAAGGATTTCATCTTTATCTTGGAAGCACTATTTGATTTATTCATCTGCAAGCACCTCCTTTACGAGCTTCTTATACGCCGCCGCAACTTTTCCCCTTGGATCATGCTTGAATATACTCACGCCTTCTGCGGAAGTCTCTGCCGCTCTCACGGAATGTGGGATAACCGCACCAAACACACGGACATTTTTGCCATAGATTTCTTCCACCATAAACTTGATTTCCTTTGCGTAATTGGTACGTCCAACCATCTTTGTAAAGACGATTCCCTCTATCCCAAGATTCGGATTCAAGTATTTCTTTGTCCTGCCAAGAGTGGTAATGAGCTGCTGCAACCCCTTTAAGGAAAGATACGCTGCTTCTATCGGTATGATGACCGAATCAGCCGCAGTAAGGGCATTCATTGTCACCATGCCAAGACTAGAATTGCAGTCAATCAGGATATAGTCATAGAGATTTCTTACACTTGTTATGTACTCTTTCAGTATGTACTCTCTCCGCATGGTATTTACCAATGTGACTTCCAGTCCGGAAAGTTCAATATTGCATGGAAGAAAAGATACTCCCTCCTCGTGTACAATAACCCCTTCCCGCTTTCCATAATCTTCATCATTGATTACTTTCCCCATGATCGTTGAGAGAGTAACATCAAGCTCATCAGGCTCTGCCACGCCAAGGCTTGATGAAAGGGATCCCTGACTATCCGCATCTATAAGTAGTACCTTCTTGCCTTCTCTTACCAAACCTATACCTAAGTTCACTGTTGTCGTAGTCTTTGCTACGCCACCTTTTTGATTCACGATTGCTATTACTTTACACATACCGTTGTACCTCCATTCCCTATCGAATCACCATGCCACTTCCTACATAGTGGCATTGTTCATTCAACTGTTTTGCATTGATGGATTTCTTATCAGAATCCGTTTTCTTTCTCGACACTTCTGCATATACACGCTTGTATTTATCTGTCCCCACATTGTCAAAAAAAGTCGAGACATTATTCAATTCAAATCTTTTATCTCTCTGAAGAAGACGGACAAACCAGCGTATATCATTCTTTGTTCCCTGAAGTCTAATCTTTAACATCTGATCACTCCTCTTAGTTTTATCTCATGACACAAAAAGGACACCTTCCAATAATTTCTTAATGGAAAGCGTCCTTAAAATTTTGCAAATATTTAATTTCTATGCACTAAGCGGAATATTATTGTATTTTGTTTTTGAATTTTGTCGTACTAAGTGTCGTACCATCTCCTGTAATATCTCTGCAAACCCGCATAAATCCTAGTTCTCGCTATTCAACGACTTCATTGTCGGGAACAACAAAACATCCCTGATTGCCTGCGAATCTGTAAGCAGCATTACCAGACGGTCAATACCGTAACCGATACCACCCGTTGGAGGCATACCGATCTCCAAAGCATTCAGGAAATCTTCATCTGTATGCTCTGCCTCATCATCACCTGCGGCTGCGTTTGCATCCTGTGCGGCGAAACGCTCACGCTGATCGATTGGATCGTTCAGCTCAGAGTATGCATTACACATCTCCCACGTATTGATAAAGAGTTCGAACCGCTCTACCTTGCTTGGGTCTGAAGGTTTCTTCTTCGTAAGCGGAGAAATCTCGATTGGATGATCCATGATAAATGTTGGCTGGATCAGCTTCTCCTCGCAGAACTCCTCGAAGAACAGGTTGATAATATCACCCTTCTTATGACGATCCTCGTATGCGATATGATGCTCGTCAGCCAGCTTCTTCGCCTCTGCATCATCTGCTACCTGATCAAAATCAATGCCTGTATATTTCTTGATTGCGTCATTCATCGTCAGACGCTCAAATGGCTTACCAAAGTCAATCTCAATACCATTGTAAGAAATCTTTGTGCTGCCACATACCTTCTCTGCGAGGTAACGGAACATAGACTCTGTCAGTTCCATCATGCCCTCGTAATCAGTATATGCCTGATACAACTCCATCAACGTAAATTCCGGATTGTGGCGGGTGTCAACACCCTCGTTACGGAATACACGACCGATCTCGAACACTCTTTCCAATCCGCCAACGATCAGTCTCTTCAGATATAATTCCAGAGAGATACGAAGCTTTACATCTTCATTTAATGCATTGTAATGTGTCTCAAACGGTCTCGCTGCGGCACCACCTGCATTCGATACGAGCATTGGTGTCTCAACTTCCATGAAATCACGACCTGCAAGGAAATTACGGATCTCCTTCAGAATCTGCGAACGCTTGATGAACACTGCCTTGCTTTCCTGGTTCATGATCAGGTCTACGTATCTCTGACGATAACGCATATCCGTATCAGTCAGTCCATGGAACTTCTCCGGAAGAATCTGCAAAGACTTTGACAGAAGTGTCATCTCCTCGGCATGAATGGAAATCTCACCCGTCTTTGTACGGAATGCATATCCCTTCACACCATAGATATCTCCAATGTCAGACTTCTTGAAGTCTGCATAGCTTTCTTCACCGATTACATCTCTTGCAACATAGACCTGAATATTTCCCTTCAGATCCTGAATGTTACAGAACGACGCTTTACCCATGACACGCTTGAACATCATACGTCCGGCAATGCTCACATGAATCGGAGAAGCATCCATGATTGCTCTTCTCTCATTGTAATCATTCGTCAGAACTTCCTTCTTCTGCTCGTCATCCAACCCCTCTACATCCGGTGTCGGTCTGCCTGCCAGAAGCTCCGCTTCATGCGCAATGTAAGTTTCCTTTACATCCTCACTGTGATTTGTCACATCATATTTTGTAATCTCAAACGGATCTTTTCCTGCTGCCTGTAACTCTGCGAGTTTGTCGCGACGCACCTGCAACAGCTTGTTTGTATCCTGCTGCTTATTCTCTGCCACTTTTATTTCTCTCTTTCTTATCGAATATCCAAAATACGGAAGTCAAAATTTCCGTCTGGTGCTTCCACTGTAACTGTCTCTCCTACACGCTTCTTCAAAATAGCCATGCCAAGTGGAGATTCATTGGAAAGCTTTCCTTCCAGAATATTTGACTCAGTAGAACCAACGATCTTGAATGTGTTTACCTCATCCATATCGATATCCAGAATAGATACCTCTGAACCAAAGTTTACAACACCCTGCTCTACTTCTTCTTCGTCAGCAACCTCTGCGTACTTCAGGATCTTCTCGATCTCTTCGATACGAGCCTCGATATCTCTCTGCTCGTCCTTTGCAGCATCGTACTCGGCGTTCTCTGACAAGTCTCCTTGCTCTCTTGCTTCTTTGATCTTCTGTGCAATTTCCTGACGTCTATTTACCTTTAAGTCCTGTAACTCGTCCTCTAACTTACGAAGACCTTCTCTAGTCAACAGATTTTTCTTCTCAGCCATCTCTATTTTCCTTTCTTTCACGACATACTTGCCCAGACTTCTTCCGAGCATACATGCTTGAATTATATCGGATATTACGCAATATGTCAAACGAGATTTCTACTGTTTTACCAATATTTTCCCCCTTTTCTATGCCGTTTATTATGCCAAAAATCCGCAAAGCCACTTCTGACCTTGCGGATTCACAATTTTCTTTCTGTAATTACTCTGCTTTACAGCATCCGATTAGTGATGGAACAGACGGATTCCTGTAAACGACATAACCATATCGTACTTGTCTGCACACTCGATCACAAGATCATCACGTACAGAACCACCCGGCTGTGCGATATACTTCACACCACTCTTCTTTGCACGCTCTACATTATCAGAGAATGGGAAGAATGCATCAGAACCAAGTGTTACATCAGTATTTCCATCGAGCCAAGCACGCTTCTCCTCACGTGTAAATACTGGTGGCTTTACCTTGAAACGCTTCTGCCATTCGCCCTCGCGAAGTACATCCTCATACTCATCACCGATGTAGACATCGATTGCATTGTCACGGTCTGCACGTCCCAGTGAATCTACAAACTGCAGATTCAGAACCTGTGGTGCCTGACGGAGATACCAGTTATCTGCCTTCTGTCCGGCAAGTCTTGTACAATGTACACGGGACTGCTGACCGGCACCGATACCGATTGCCTGTCCGTTCTTTACATAGCATACAGAATTTGACTGTGTATATTTCAGTGTAATCAAGGCGATCTTCATATCATTCTTTGCAGATTCCGGAAGATCCTTATTCTTTGTCACAATGTTTGAAAGCAATTCATCGTTGATTGGAAGCTCATTTCTTCCCTGCTCAAATGTGATGCCATATACCTGCTTATGCTCGATTGGAGCCGGTACATACGAAGGATCAATCTGGATGATATTGTAATTACCCTTTTTCTTCTGCATCAGAAGCTCAATTGCCTCATCTGTGTAGCCTGGCGCAATCACACCATCGGATACCTCACGCTTGATCAGTCTTGCTGTATCCTTATCACACACATCAGAAAGTGCAATGAAATCACCGAACGAAGACATACGATCGGCACCTCTAGCTCTCGCGTAGGCACATGCCAGTGGAGAAAGCTCGCCGAGATCGTCTACCCAGTAGATCTTTGCCAGTGTATCATCAAGCGGAAGTCCCACAGCCGCACCTGCCGGAGATACATGCTTGAAGGAAGTTGCTGCCGGAAGTCCGGTTGCTTCTTTCAGCTCCTTTACAAGCTGCCAGCCGTTAAATGCATCCAAAAAGTTGATATAACCCGGCTTGCCATTGATCACCTTGACTGGAAGCTCGCTTCCATCCTCCATGTAGATACGAGATGGTTTCTGATTCGGGTTACATCCATACTTAAGCATAATTTCGTTTGCCATGATTTTTCATCCTCCGCTTTCTTAGACTCTGTCGTATTTATTGATAATCTTTGATGTCGCCTTACCTGTCTCAATATCGATATAGCGAACGAACAAAGATACCTTGTTATCTTCATTCAAAGAGTTCCACAGCATATCGGTAAATGCATCCATATCATCCGGAATTGCAACCAGCTTCGGCTCACCCTCAAAGCTTGGAAGTGGATTGCCATCACCCATATAGGTGTGAATGAAATGTCCGGTTCCCGGAAGTGGATTTGTATAAGAGAATGTAAATCTCTCACAGCAATCCGGATTTCCGTCTGCGGATTTTAAGATGGACATTGCATAATTATACGAACCATTTTCCACATGCATGATGCCGGAAATACGTGGTGTATAATTTGGTGCATCATCCTCATATTCTCGCGTGCGTAAAGACTGCTCAAATGTCTGCTGCTTGTCCATCAACTCGTAAATCGTATCGGTCTGATCTCCATTTGTCACGATTGTCTTGTTGCCTAATACACGCACCGGTGCATAGATGATCAGATGTGGGTCTGTCAGCTTGGAAGGATCTGCTGCCTCTGTTCTTATGCCATCCTCTGTCTCTGTAAATACACGGTTCCGTGAATTTACGCTGCGTCCCATAATGAAATATGCAGTTACCGCTTTCTTGCCATCCTGTGACTTTCCGATCACGATACCTCTTCCCGGGTACGCGTTACCCTTCAATTCTTCTTCCAATGAAATCATCTTCACGCTCTTCGCTCCTCCTCTTGAATGTTTAACTACTGACAATTTGGCAACCTCTCAAGACCTCTATGAGCTGTCAGCATTACATAATTCTACGCAGACTCGCTCTCGCTCACTTCCGCACATAGCAGATACTAAATTCACTGCACCACCAACAAGTTGGTGGCACAGTTCATTAAGTACTGATGTGCTCCAATGGTCTGCGTACGAATTAGTGAATGCCGACAACTCAATATACATATTCATCTGTTGCCAAATTGTAATCTACCTATTCATTTTCAATCCGTCGTCGCTCAGGTTACCTTGTGGGCCAAGTTAGTCAGCGCCGTTGGTAACATCCCCGCTTCCATCTAAGGAGATTGGGTTACCAAGTATAGTCGGCTCCGGTTTGATAAATGTCATAACAAAGTCCTTGCTGATTGCCAGATACTCGCGAATATTCCGGATGGTCTGTCCACCATAATTGATCGGTGCCGCTGCCACGCCATACGCATCCATACCAAGTTTTTTGGCATTGTACACCGCACGCGTCAAATGATATTTTTGCGTGACGATCACAATCTTTTCCGCTCCGAAAATGGCTCTGGCCCGGTACATACTTTCATAAGTAGAAAATCCTGCATGGTCTAAGAAAATATCCTCCGACGGAACACCATGCTCAATGGCATATTTCTTCATAACACTGACTTCGTTATAATATTCGCTGCCGTGGTCACCACTCATCAGTATCTTCGGTGCACAGCCTGCTTTATAAAGTGCAATCCCCTCATCCAGTCGATCCCGCAGCATCGGACTAGGTGTGTCTCCATTCTTCACAGATGCCCCAAGAATGATAATACAATCCACATCCGAAAGCGCAGTTGCCTCTTCCTCTGTCAGCAAACGGGGATTCACATCATGTTTAACATAGATATAGATTCCTGTCAACCCAAGAACAATCAGTAATACACACGCAACCAGAAACAAAACCACATTTCCGATTGCCCGCACAAATCCGCCTTTTTTCTTATCTGCTTTTTTCTTACTCATATCTTTTTGCCATTATTTCGTTGTCTTTTTTTCTACTGACTTCTTTACTGTGGAAGTCTTTGCCACAGCCGCTTTCTTTGCAGCCGGCTTCTTTGCTGCTGTTGACTTCTTCGCCGTTGCCGGCTTCTTTGGCTCCGGCTTTTTCTCAATTGCTGCTGTCGCAGGTGCATCCACAACAGCCTGTTTCTTATCTACATAATCATACTTGAATACCATCATCGAAAGTGGTGCGATATCAATGCTGATTGCGTATGGCATACGATCACATTTCTCTTCAAATGCCTTCACTGTGCCGTTCTTCGTGCCGGAACCGCCGTAGATCTTCGCATCCGAATTGATAATCTCCTCATACTCGGTCAGGCAAGGCACTCCGATCCAGTAATCCTTGCGTTCTACCGGAACAAAGTTGCACACAAACAACAACTGATCCTTCACCGTCTTTCCACGACGCACAAACGCGATAATACTTGTATTTGCATCATCGACCTTGGTCCACTCAAATCCCATCTGATTGTTGTCATTGTAGTAGCATGCGTCATAGGTTGTATACATATGGTTCAGATCTGCCACCCATTTCTGCATCTTCTTGTGCAAAGGCTGATCTAATAAGAACCAGTCAAGACTTCTTGCCTCACTCCACTCTCGAAGCTGCCCGAACTCCTGTCCCATGAACAAAAGCTTCTTGCCCGGATGTCCATACATAAATCCATATGCTGTACGCAGGTTTGCGAACTTATCCATCTCTACACCCGGCATCTTGTTGAGCATGGAGCACTTGAGATGTACCACCTCATCGTGTGAAATCACAAGCACATAATTCTCTGCATATGTGTATGACAAACTGAAGGTCAGACGGTTGTGGTTGAACGAACGGAAATACGGATCCATCTTCATATACTCTAAGAAGTCGTTCATCCAGCCCATATTCCACTTGTACAGGAAGCCAAGTCCTTTCATGCTTGCCGGCGCTGTGACACCCGCCCATGCCGTAGACTCTTCCGCGATCAGAAATGCACCCGGATTGCGTTCTTCCATAACCGTGTTAATCTTGCGGAGCAGTTCGATCGCATCGTAATTCTCATTTCCACCGTCTTTGTTCGGCAGCCACTGTCCATCCTGCTTTCCATAATCCAGATACAGCATAGAAGCGACCGCGTCCACACGCAATGCATCCACATGGAACTTCTCCACCCAGAACAATGCATTTGCTGTCAAGAAGTTAGAAACCTCATTTCTTCCAAAATCAAAGATATAGGTTCCCCAGTCCGGATGCTCGCCGCGTCTTGGATCCGGATGCTCATAAAGCGGCATGCCATCAAATCTTCCGAGTCCGTGCGCATCTCTTGGAAAATGTGCCGGTACCCAGTCTAAGATCACGCCGATACCGTTTTCATGCATGTAATCCACAAAATACATGAAATCCTCCGGTGAACCGTAACGGCTGGTCGGTGCATAATAATTTGTTACCTGATATCCCCAGGAACCATCAAACGGATACTCTGCGATGCCCATCAGCTCCACATGGGTATATCCCATCTTCTTTACATAGTCACAGAGCATCTTCGCCAGTTCCCGGTACGTATAGAATCCGAAATCGGAATCCTCTATTTTCTTCTTCCATGAACCAAGATGGCATTCATAGATGGCCATCGGCTTCTTCAACTCTGTCTCGCGCGTCTGCTTCTTCCGGTTGTCGATCCATCCGATGTCCTTCCACTTATATCCGGTCAGATCCGCAACCACGTTCGCATTGTCCGGTCTCACCTGACACTGGTTTCCATATGGATCCGCTTTGTATAAGATCTCCCCGTCTCTTGTCAGAATCTGATATTTATAGACAGCTCCCGGAGCCGCGTCTGGGATAAACAGCTCATAGATGCCGGAAGTCTGCATCATCTGCATCGGATTGAGTGCACCATCCCACATATTGAAATCACCGACGACGCTTACACGTCTCGCATGCGGTGCCCACACTGCAAAATAAGTACCTTTCACGCCATCGATGGTCATCGGATGTGCGCCGAACTTCTCATAGACATCATAGTGCTTGCCCTCAGCGAATAAATACGTATCAAAATCTGTGATCTGTGAATCAAATGCATACGCATCAGCAGTCACAACAGTCGTACCATCCTGATATGTCGTCTCAATCCGGTATTTTGTTCCTTTATATTTTTTCTTTGCACTGTAAAATCCATAGACACCTTCTGTCAGACATTCCATCTCGTCACGGTTCCTGCCGGTTGGAGATACGACATAGACCTTCTCCGCATGCGGACGATATACCATGATCACCTGACCATCCCCATAGTCATGGTTTCCGAGCAGATGCTTCGGTGCATTGATGATCCCGCTTTTTAACTCATCAATTAAAATCCAATTTATCCAGTCTTCCAGTCGTTTGTTCATATTTTGTAACCCTCCTTAAAAATATCCTTCTCTAAATCTAATACCGGTGTGGCCGTCCCGCCAGACGGACAATCACACGAATCATTACAAACACAAAAATCTCCGCCGCAACTATGCCAAGGTATAGCAATGCCAGATTCCTGGCAAAAGCTTCCGGTAAAATCTTACACAGCACATCCCCAGAAGAAAAATAACTATAATCCCCATGGAATATCATATTCCGAAGTCCTGCATAGACCTCTTTTTTTGATGTCACGATCCGCAGCATCAAAAGCGCAACCAGACACGCGCCGCCTGCACTGCCATAAAAACACGGCATCGTCTCCCGTCTGCGCCACAGCCTGCGAAAGCTGTATATCATTCCTGCCAGCGACATAATTGATAATATCCAGGCGAACCGGTAATACCCTTTCAACCGGTTTAGCTGATGTACATTTTCATCGGATAATTCATATCCGGCAATCCTGTATTTTCCTGTAAAAAAACGGCAATAGGAATCTGCAATCTGTCCATAATAAAGCTCCGCTTCTGCCTTGCTGATCTCCACCGTTACACCATTGCGATAATCGGTCGAAGAAAGCCGGTACACACTCCGGTTAAAAGCAAGCAGGCACACGGCAAAGCTCAAAATAAACACCGCGATACAGATACTTGCAAGCCACTGAAACTTTCTATATTCTTCTCTTTTCATAACAATCGATTACTATATTTTCCTGTATTGTCCCAAAACCTATAATCTTATTTATTTTACCATTTCCGCCCTGCAAAGTAAAGAAACCATTTTATAAATGCGTCTAATATCCCTGGAATTCTGCATCATTTTTACCTTGCGTCATATGCTGTTTTCCTCTATAATAATAATAGTTTTTTATACAGCATGAGGTGGTGGGGCGATAATGGCATCAAGCAATTTTGTGAATGGAAATGACGTGGCTACATTTGTCTTAGAGACGGATGCGCCATACAATATTCTGGACTTTGACCAGGGACTTTGTACAATGACCGGATATTCTCCGCGTGAACTGTCAAAGAAGATCTGTACTCTGGATAATCTGTTATATGTGGAGGATTTCACAGAAGTGATTGCCTCCATGAACTATCAGTTAAGTATCTCAAACCTGATTAGTATCCAGCACCGGATCGTGACGAAAAGCGGTACGGTTCTGACAGTACTCTGCAACGGGCAGGCATTTTCTTTGAACGATGGCCGCGATGTGTTACAGTGCGTATTTACTGATATCACAAATCTGGAAAATGCAGCAAATGAAACGGTACGTGCCAAAACTGATCTGGAGATTTTCGCAAATACAGTTCCAAGTGGAGTGAGCAAGCATCTGCTTGATAATAACTTGTCTCTTTTATGGGCAAATAATTTTTTCTATGACATGTGTGGTTACTCCGAACATGACTACAGGGAGAAGTTTGGCAAAAGCACCTTGCAGCTCGTATTAAGCGAGGATCTGGCGCTTGTGATCGACGCACTCGCAGACCTGACCGAAAATGAAGAGAATTCCAAAATCATGAACTTCCGTATCCAGTGTGCGGATGGGAGCATCAAATGGGTCAATGCAGTCATCGCCCGCTCCGGGTCGGAAGAGCACGGATTCCCGGTTGTGAACCTCGTTATGTCCGATATCACAAGCCTGAAGATTGCTGAGACAAAGGCAATGCTCGAAGAACAGAAATATCTGATCATCTCCGATATCTCTGAGGAGCTTCCTTACGAATACGATATTGCAACTGACACAATTACTTTTGCAGAAAAGTTCAACCATATCTTTGAGGGTGAATCTGTGATTGAGAACCCGACCGAAAATATGCTCAAGATGGGGCTTGTCTCCTACGATACCCAATCTGCCATCGAAGAGCTGTTTTATCTGGCAAAGACAGGTACTGAATATCATTCTACCGAATTTAAATTAAACACAAAAAACGGCGGCTTCCAGTGGTATTTCTCTACCTTTTCTACCATCTACGATGAGACAGGGACACCACTTCGTGTCGTTGGTCTGCTCCGGAATATCCACGCCCAGAAAGTGGAACAGCAAAAGCTTCTGATCCGTGCAGAGACCGACCAGATGACCGGTCTTTACAACAAGGCAACGACCGAGAGCAAAATTCAGGCCTCCCTTCGTGAATTAAACGGAAACAGCTATCAGGTTCTGATGCTGATTGATATTGACGATTTTAAGAAAATCAATGATACCTTCGGACATTTAAAGGGTGACGAAGTAATCGTTGATATTGCAAAGACTTTGCAGGAATTTAAAGGAGACTATGGGATTGCCGGCCGTCTCGGCGGTGACGAGTTCTGTGTGTTTTTATCCAATGTCTTAGATACTCAGCTTGCAAGCGAAAAAGCAGTCATGATTGCCGATCGTCTGCGTGAGCTGTATCAACGTGATTGTAAGGTCACACTCAGTATCGGTATTGCTGCAACAAACCAGCAGATTCCTTACAATGTCTTACTGGAAAATGCTGACACTGCCCTGTATCAGGCAAAATTAAACGGAAAAAACAGTTATTTCTTCTATGCGGATGACATGGAACGTGGAAAATATGAAAATGACCGTTCAGAATCAACATCCAAGGAGCCCGAGGCTTCTTCGCTTCTGGATCCCCTGCTTTCCACGCTGTTTGCCAGCACAAATACCTATACAGCAATCGAACAGGCAATGGCGCTTGTCGGAGAACACTATTCCATTGACAAAATCAGTATCTGGGAATACAGCTACAATAAGAGCTTTGTCGACTGTACACACCAATGGTGCAAAAAAGGAATCACCAATGACATGGCGCTCCGTCAGCATACACCTGCAGTGATCCTGGAAGAATTATCCGCGATGGGAACGGATGGAATTACGTATTCCTCCGATACCTCTTTGATCAAGACAAATACCGCAAGCATGAATCCGCATGCGGAGGGAATCCGAAAGCTCATGCAATGCGATATCATTACAAATGGAAAGCGCATCGGTTTTATCAGTTTTTACTCTATGAATAAAGACGTTACATGGACTGCGCAAACACTTACGGCATTTAAACAGATTTTTCGTCTGTTTGGTGAGGCAATCAAGACAAAACAGTCAAATCGTGTGATGTCTCTGTTGCGTGACGACACAATCAAAGCCTTTGATCTTGTACAAAATCCAATGATCGTTGTCGACAAGGATTCATACGAAGTCATGTATTTTAACGAATATGCAAGAGAATATTTCCCGAAGCTTGCATTAAACAGCAAATGCTACTCTTGTCTGCAACAGGAAAGTGCGCCTTGCAGGGATTGTCCGGTACACAAAATCTCCGACGGCAATCCAACGGTTAGCTGTATTAAGCATAACCGCACACTGGACGAGCCTCTGGATGTCCATATGACAACAATCAACTGGAATTCCGGAAGCCATACATTCCTGATCTCCACCTCCACTCACAAGGAGACAAAGGCAGAGCAGCTTCGCAAGGAGCTCGAGCAGAACATAAATATCGAGAAGCGTATTGCCGAAGCTTCATACCGCGATATCGTAACCGGATACGGAAATTTCGAGAAGTTCAAGGTTGATGCACAGGCTATCCTAAACGACAATCCGGATACCGATTATGTAATGTTCTACTTTAACATTAAAAACTTCAAATACATCAATGAGACCTATGGACACAACGTGGGTGACCAGACACTCAAGGCTGTTGCAGATGTATTGAACAAATATATGCAGGAGGGCGAGACATTTGCCCGTGTCATCAGTGATACTTATATCATGCTGATTCACTATAAGGCGGAAGATCAGTTCATGTCTATCTTCAATAACATCAAGGCGGAGGTTCATGATTCCTGTCTTGCCATCCAGGATCGGTTCGTTGTAGACTTCACAACCGGAATCCTGATCATCGACGAAACCATGCACAGCTACAGCATAAACCGCTTAGTTGACCGTGCAATGATGGCCGGCAAGTCTATCGATGCTTCAACCGGCGTGTCTTATGCATTCTACGATGATGAATACCACAAAAAGGTATTGAACGACGCGCAGCTTGAGAACAGCATTCATGGAGCTCTCGAGAATAATGAATTCTGTGCATATGTACAGCCAAAATACGATATTGCATCAAAGAGTCTGATTGGTGGTGAGCTTCTGGTTCGCTGGTTATCTCCTTCCAAGGGATTTCTGGAACCGGCAGCCTTTATACCATCATTCGAGAAGAACGGCTTCATCTATCAGATCGACTGTTTCATGCTGGAACAGGCATGCAAGTCCATCCGTCGTTATCTCGATTCTGACATTTATGTCATCCCATTCTCTGTGAACCTGTCACGGGTAACGCTGGTTCATCCGGATTTCCTGTCGAAGGTTCAGGAAATTGTGGAACGATACTATATTCCACATCATTATTTGGAGTTCGAGATTACAGAGAGCATCTTCTCCGAGAACTACTCGCAGATGATCGACGTATTGAAGAAACTGAAATCCATGGATTTCATCATCAATATGGATGACTTCGGAACTGGCTACTCATCGCTTACACTACTCAAAGATCTGCCGATCGATGTCATCAAGCTCGACCATGATTTCTTGTCACGTTCAACGACAAACGACAAAAATGCAGTCAGCATCCTGCGCAGCATCATCGAGATGGCTCACACCCTCGATATCCGTGTGGTCAGCGAAGGTATCGAGACCGTTGAACAGCTGGAAATGCTCAGTTCCATCAACTGTGAAATCGGTCAGGGCTTCCTATTTGCGAAGCCTATGCCAATTGCAGATTATGATAAGATGATTCAGGATTATTCTGCAAGCTAAAATTTAGGTTTTTACAGGTTTTTTCGTCAAAAACTATTGACAGAAAAATGGCTTTTTGCTATTCTATGGTTTGTGTGTAAACACAATTAGAAATTTTCACTGGTCCAATCTGTCTGGTGGTGTGGACGGGTTGTTCGTGTCTTGACCAAAGTGATAATTATATAAACTAACTATTATAATATTTATGGAGGTGTCAGGTTTGGCTAATATCAAATCCGCAAAGAAGAGAATTCTTGTTATTGAGACAAAGACTTTAAGAAACAAAATGATCAAGTCTAAGATTAAGACTTTAGTTAAGAAGGTTGAGGCTGCTATCGAGGCAAACGATAAGGCTGCTGCAGAAGCTGCACTTCAGGTTGCTACATCTGAGATCAGCAAAGCTACTTCAAAGGGAATCTACCACAAGAACAATGCTTCAAGAAAGATTTCCCGTTTAACACTTGCTGTTAACAAACTTGCTTAATTATGTTACTGATAAATATATTTTAACCCAAAGAAAAAGACGCTGACATTTGCGTCTTTTTCTTTTTATACATTCGTCTGTCATATAGAAATTTGTGCAAGCACATTTTCTATATGACAGACGAAATTCATTAAGAGGATAATTTTCCTGTCTGCAATGTATGTTTCTTCAAATAACAGTGCAGCACCCATTTTTCCGGAATTCGTTTTAATACAATCTGAATCTCCTCATGCTTTGCAATCGGCTGCACTAAAATACTGTAAAGCTGCGCATTGTTCGCGCCCCAGATATCTGTAAAGATCTGATCCCCGACAAACAACGTGTTTGTCCGGTCAGTGCCAAGCTTCTGCATTGCCTGTACATAGCCTTTCGCCGAAGGTTTTCCTGCCTTATATACATAAGCCGCGCCAACTTGATCATTGAAGGACTTCACGCGTTCTTCGTCGTTGTTTGACACGAAACAGATGCCATACCCCATATCCTTTAATTGCCGGATCAGCGTCTTTGCACGTGCATTGGCTGGTGCATCATGTTCCACCAGTGTATTGTCAACATCGAACAGCACCGCCCGGTACCCTTTGTCATAAAAGGCCTGAAAATCTATATGGTAGGTACTGTCATAATATTCGTTTGGAAAAAATCTCTGAAACATATGTTATTCTCCTATGTCTATCTTCATCCGATTTTGAATGTTGTCTGCGCTGTTTATTCCACATGAAAAAAATCATACACATTCTTTGCGACGGATTCCGGAATTCCCGGCACTTCAGCAAGCTCGCCAACCGTCGCTTCTTTGATCTTCCTTATCTCACCAAAATATTTAAGTAGTTGTTTCCTCCGGTTCTCACCGACTCCCGGTATCTCATCCAGCACGGAATGTACCTGATTCTTACTGCGTAGCTGTCTGTGGTATTCAATCGCAAACCGGTGTGCCTCATCCTGTAATGCTGTCACCATCAGCATCGCTTCACTGCCCTTTGGAAACTTCACTTCCACATTGTTGTAATATAACCCTCTTGTCCTGTGATTATCATCTTTTACCATACCACAGACCGGAATGTCAAGACCCAGACTGTCTAATACCATCAACGCGACATTCACCTGGCCTTTACCACCATCCATCATGATGACATCCGGCAAAATATCCATCTTCTCGTCTGTGAAACGCCTCGACAGCACCTCCTTCATAGATGCATAATCATCCGGTCCGGTTACCGTACGCAGCCGGAATTTTCGATACGCATTTTTCTTCGGTTTTCCCTGTTCGAACACAACCATTGATGCCACGGACAATACACCGGAAATATTGGAAATATCAAACGCCTCCATCCGATTCGCTGACGAAATTCCAAGAAGCTCCGCAATCTCATTTGCTGCACCGACCGTCCGCTTCTCCTGCCGTTTCACGCGTTCCATATCCTGTGCCAGTACCAGTCTTGCATTTTCAGCTGCCAGATTCAGTATTTTTTTCTTATCACCTTTCTGCGGCACAACAATCTGCACCTTGGATTCGCGCCGTTCGCTCAAATACGCCTCCAGTATCTCACGTTCCTCCGGCATTTCCGGCACCAGAATCTCCTTTGGCAGATACGGTGTCCCCAAATAAAACTGCTTAATAAAAGCTGTCAGCACCTCCGGTAATCGTTCCTTACTGTTACCATTCATATGATGATTTTCCCGGCCCAGCAGCTTGCCATCACGCACAAAGAACACTGTCACCACAATGTCTTTCTCGTTCGATGCACACGCAATTACGTCCCGGTCTTCCCCGGACGCCTTATTCATCTGCTGTTTGTCCTCAATATGTCGAATGCTTTCAATCAGATCCCGCGTTTCTGCCGCCTTTTCAAATTCCATCTCCTCTGCCTGTTTTCTCATCTGCTCCTGTAATTCAGAAAGGATATCCTTGTAATTTCCATTCAGGAACGATAATGCTGCCTGCACCTGTCTGCCATACTCTTCCTGACTGATTTTTCCATTGCAGGGTGCCTTACACTGTCCGATCTGATAATATAAGCACGGACGTTCTTTTCCAATATCCTGTGGCAGTCTGCGATTACATGTACGAAGATGATAAAGCTTGTTAATCAGTTCCAGTATATCTTTGACTGCACGCGCATTGGTATATGGTCCGAAATATTTGGAACGATCCCGTTTCATCGAATGACTGTACAAAAATCGCGGGAACGCCTCTTCTACCGTAACACGGATATACGGGTAGCCTTTGTCATCCGTCATCATCGTATTATACTTCGGGCGATACTCCTTGATCAGATTACATTCAAGCACAAGCGCTTCCATCTCAGAGCTTGTCACAATATATTCAAAATACGCAATCTGCGAGACCATCTTTGCAATCTTCGCCGAGCCTCCATGTCCGTGTCCCGTCTGAAAATACTGTCGTACCCGGCTATGCAGACTCACAGCTTTTCCAACATAGAGGATATCATCATTTTTGCTGTGCATGATATAGACGCCAGGACTTTTCGGAAGTTTTTTCAGTTCCTCCTCGACATCAAATATATGCTGACTTTCCTCTGCGTTGTGACTCGCACGATAAATATTTATATTAATTCTCTGTCTTTTTTCTGCCATATACTGTTCTCATCCATTTTTTAATTGCATTCATATCAAAGGCGTCCAGAATAAAATTAGGAGGTATCCATAAGATACCTCCCGCTTTATGATAAAGGTTTTTTTGTGGTCTGATTATAAAAGATCTGCGCGAAGCTTCTTAATGACAGTCAACGTCTTGTTACGAAGTTCTTCTGCCTCGTACAACTGCAACATAGAGTTCTTATCCAGCTTCGCATCTACAACTGAATTCAACCAGTCATTTACATACGCCTGTACATACTTCACGTTTGCATCGGACTTGTCTTTCAAGGTCACGATGATGTTGTTCAAGTTCTCGATTACAGTCGGCTGAAGCGTTGTGTTATTGTTCTGTGTCTGCGCACCCTCGTCGGATAACTCGATAACCTTACCTGTCTTTGTGATAATGACTTTCTTATTCGGAGAGGATTCTGAGCGGGATGAGTTTCCACCCTTTCTGTCAAGGAGTTTCTCAACTACCTTGATCAGGCATACAACACTGTATGTAGCTTCCTCTGGTGTCTGCTGATCATTGCCCTTATCCTCATACTGATTCCACAACCACTCAGACTTTAAAAGCATCTCTTCTATCTTTGTATCGGACAACAGCTTCTGTAAATCCGGATCCATAGCAGGAGCAGAATTCTTACCAAAGAACTTACCACCGGTCTGCGGAACTTCGTTCTTCTTATATTTTGCCGGAACTACGATCTCTGCATAAGTCTTAATCAACTGTTTTTCCGCAATCTTTGGATCATAGTTATTGTTGATAATATTGATCTTTCCACTGTTCAAGCCATTGCTGATCATATCTTCTGCAGTCATAAATACGAGTGCCTTCTGACGATCATCAATCATCTGCTTAATCTCATAATTCGTCTTAGACTTCTCAAGAATAGAATTCTTACGAACCTTAAATGCCTTAATCTTCTCCTTTACACTGAAGAACAGCTTGAGCAGAGAAGGATTTGCATTGACATAATTTCCAATCCATGTAAGCTCTACATACTGATGCTCAATCTTGTTTGAAATCTCATATACATTGTAACCATCAAAAATAACATTCAATGTTGTGTAGAGCAAATCGAGAATCTCATACTTTTCTTCCCATGACTTGTTAGAATTATCCTGATTTACCAGATCCTTGATTCCACACTCATAGAACACAAGGTTATACTCATACAGACCCTCAAAAATATTATGCTTGTCACTCAAGGCAGCACCTGCGCCAAGAATCTGTAGATTCTTCTTCATGTTTGGCTCGTTTTCAATATAAAGATATACTTTTCTTACAAACGAAGACACTTCTGAAATCAATGTATCGATACGCTTGTTGTAAATCTCCTGCTTTGAGATTGCGTTGATAACACTTCTGCTCAATACCGTTGTATCAGCTGCTGAGTTCGTGTTACGGATCAATTCCTTAAAGCTCTCATAAACTGACATATTGTCAATTGGAATATACTCAGCATTCAATCCGTAAAACTCAAATGCCTTGCTGTATTCCTTGTTATGGATATACGCATTGAACAGTCCGATTGAGAACTGTATCTTGTAATCATTTCCTACATGCGGATCTTCTACCACATAGTCAAACAATACTTCCAGATTATTCATGTATGCATCTGAATTTGCATCGTCTGCCGGAAGTCCCATCTCCATGATAACATTGATCAGATCAAGGTATCCCATGATTGCCTTATCAAAGTTCTTCGGTCTGTCATCATCCTCTAAAATCTGATAGCTCAGATTAATAAGCAATGGCGCAATACGCTCACCGATCAGACGCATTGCATCGCCGAAGCACTCTCTCTGATACAGATAAATCAGCCAGATGCTGTAACGATAAATACCGGATGTACTGATAGGTGCATCCACATCCAGCGGATCAATATCTCCATACACAAATTTGAACAGCGGTTCAATCCACTCTTCAATCTCATATCGTCCGGTTGCTTTAATATTGGTATCTACAAATTCACCCAATTCATAAAGCTTTGTACACTGTGCTTTTACATCGTCATCGACCATCATATTCTTGAGGTCGAAATTGCTGTCCTTCAAATAGTCAATAACCAAAGCATAAAAGCCATCTTCTACCTGGTCATTCAGGAAACGGATCAGCAGTCCTTTATTATTGGATGCCGCAATCGTAAGGACATTGCTGTCAGAACCTGCTGTAATATTTGCTGGTAATGCCATTGCCATATACCCCCTTGTAATTGAATTTCACTACTTCGATTTTATAACAAAATGCGCGACAAAGTCAACCTTCGCTTTGTCAATAATTCATAATTAGCATTGTGCATAATTGACAAAGCTTTTTCGACAAATGTCCGGCATTTTTTTATCCATTTTGTACAATCCTGCACAATTCTATCCTACCTCAAACCCTGCCATACGGAGGATCGCCCGTGCATTCGTCGTCGTACATCTGCCATCGCGGATCTTATAATCAAACCGTAGTTCATCGCCTTCATAATATTCCTGAAAATGATAATTCACAGCAGGTGTCTGATTCCGGTCTGTAATATTACAAAGTTCAAAATCATGTGTGGAGACAACCGTCATACAATGGGTTCCCGCAAGCTTTGTAATAACCTCCGTCGCACCGACGATCCGGTCCGCAGAATTTGTTCCTTTGAAAATCTCATCAATCAGGCAGAGCATCGGCTTGTCCTCTTTCCGGTATCCCGCCATATCCTTAATTCGTAAAATCTCTGCATAAAATGTTGAAATTCCATGTGCCACATCATCCTTGACACGCATGGATGTGAAAATCCGCATATATGATGCATGCAGGGCTTCCGCGCAAACCGGAGCCCCAAGATACGAAAGCACCAGATTAACTGCAACTGTACGAAGAAATGTCGTCTTCCCTGACATATTTGATCCTGTAATAATTGTAATGCCATCCTTCAGGCATACATCATTGCCCTGTGCCTGATCCGGTAGCAGTAACGGATGATACAGATTTTTACCTTCCAAATGTACCCTGTTTCCACTATAATCAATCGTACTATCGCCGGTTTCCCGCACCATACCAAGCACTGAAAAACTCATCAGTTCCTCAAGCTTTCCGATCATATCCGAACAGCCGGCGACCTGCGATCCATATGTTTTTTTCCAACGGGAAACAACCGCCGCAAGCTGATAGTCCCAGAGGAAAAATCCACACAAAATCTGATGCACTAACGGATTAAAGGAAATGTTATAGGCCTGCCCGATGGCTTTTAATTTGTGATACGCGCGAACGGCTCCCGTTGCTCCGCCGGCATGCTGCTGCATATCAGAAAGTACCGCACTCTGGAACTCCTGTTTTGCAATCAGCGAAAGCATCACTTCATATTCTCCACTTACCGCACCTGCATATGAAACCGGCTGGATAATGGCATCCGTCATAAACCTGGTCAGCCACGAAATCACAATCAAAACAAGAAAACCAATCAATGGAACGCCATAAGAGATCACGCCTGCCAGAAACAATGCCAGACTTACAATCTCACATACCGGAAATACAAATCGTAATATATGTGCAAATACAGGAAGCTTTCCCTGTGCCGGATCTCCGCAGAAATCCTCAAACGCCTCTGCATCAAACTTCTCTTTTTCCGATTCCATTTTTCGTCCGGCTGTCTCAAATTCAACCGCAAACTCCGGTTTTCCAGCAAGCTCCAGTATCGCCGTATGTCGCTGATCCCGCTCCGAACTGTCTATATATCTCGTTGTAAGATGATTAGCCAAAAACTGTTTTCCCTTATCTGTATGGCACACAGAAATCATCTGATACAGAGAATTTTCTCCAAGCAGATCAATATCCGCAGCAACACAATCATCTTCCCGCAGATAAGTGGTTCCTTTTTCCTCAAACTTACGCCAGCCATCTGTATACCGGTTGCAGTACCGTTTGCAGACCTCCCATTTTTCCGACAGCAGTTCCTGACGTTCCGCAACAACGTTATGCCATTTCACAAGTAAAACAAAACCAATCAAAAACATTGCTCCTACGATCAGCAGCAATGTTGCATATGTCTTTTCTTTTTCTGTGACTCCAATGATCAAGGCAGCTGCGCCAATCAAAAATGCAAGAATCCGCAACGTGGAAATTCTTCCAAACAAACGATCCGCATCTTCCTTTTTCTTTTGATAGTCGAGCGTCCACTGTTCAAACTGTTTCCGATTTTCACTTACTGTCAACATGCTTCTTTTCTTCCTCTTTTTCCTCTTTTTTCCTTGTGATCACCATCTTAAAAAAGATTACTATGAAAACCCCTGCAGCAATAATACTCAGGATTCCTAATGTAGTTTGGTCTAAGAAAACCAGTGCTATTCCAACAAGTGCGATTAAAATCGCACAGGTAAGAAAATTCTTCTCAGTTTCTTTTAAATTCTTCATTTTATATCATCCTCCGGACTTTTTTATTATCTTTTAGTCTACCATATCATACAGGGCAAGGCAAAGGAATAATTCTAAACTTTCTGTGAACCGCAGATTTCTATTTGCTTTTTATTATTGCATGTATTAGAATAGTCTTTATATAATTGTGGTAAAATATAGATAATTATGGAAAAGGAGATTGAGACATGGGTAAGTTTTTTAAGGGTGTCGTAAAATTTACAGTTGCCGCAGCCGCAGTTGGCGGTCTGTGCTATGCATTCAAGGACAAGATCAAAGAATCTAAGGTATATCAGGATAACAATGTTGATGAGAAGATCAACAAAGTAAAAACTACGATCAAAGACAAGATGCCAAAGATCTTTGACAACGAAGATGATATCGAGGAGGATGATCTGTTTGCAGACGATCTGGATCTTGAAATGGAAGATGCCGATCGTGATTATGTGACGATTAATCCGGATGATTCCGAAAAATCCGAGGATGCTGCAGCAGAAGAACCTGCTGAAGAAAAGGCTGAGGATGCTGACGCTGAGTAATTGCCGAGAATCCGACATTCTTATATTTCAGATGCAGCAGCTTGCATGGAAGAGCAAAAAGTTCGATGAGACAATGAATGTTTCATCGAACTTTTTCTTTTAGCTGCAACGTGCAACACTTTCTATGTATTGGCATTGTATGCCTAATTTATTTGTCTGTTCTACATTTTTACCAGCTTGCGCATATCTTCATAGAATCCCGGATACGAAATATCAACACATTCTGCGCCGGTAATCTCCGTCTCGCCATCTGCGTTCATCGCAGCAACCGCAAAACTCATCGCCACCCGATGGTCGAGATGACTGTCGATTATGGCTCCATGAAGTGGTCTGTCACCGCGGATAATCATACCATCTTCGGTTGCCTCAATATCTGCTCCCATTTTTTTCAGGTTATCTACCATAACATCAATCCGGTTTGATTCTTTTACTTTCAATTCTGCCGCATCTTTGATGATCGTCTCACCCTCTGCAAAACAGGCAAGAATCGCAATCGTCGGGATTTCATCAATCAGAGTTGGGATTACTTCCCCGCCAACGACACAGCCTTTCAAATCCGAGGTACGCACTGTCACATCCGCCGTTGGCTCACCGATCTCTCCAGATGTCTTCTCGACTGTTACATCAGCACCCATATCCGAAAGCACGCGCAGGATACCATCCCGTGTCGGGTTGATTCCTACATTTTTCACGGTCACACAGCTATTTGGTGTGATTGCCGCTGCCACAAAGAAATACGTTGCCGAAGAAATATCTCCCGGCACAATTACCTTTTTCGCATACAGTTCCTCTGCCGGTTTCACATACACAGTCTTTCCTGCTGTACGAATGTCCACGCCAAATTCTTCAAACATCAGCTCGGTGTGGTTCCGGCTCACTTCCGGTTCTGTCACAGATGTTTCGCCATCCGCATAAAGTCCGGCAAGCAGAATCGCTGATTTGACCTGTGCCGAAGCGACCGGCGAATCGTAGTGGATCCCATGCAGATTCGTGCCATGAATCTCAAGTGGTGTACAATCATTTCCACGTAAGCTCCGGATATCTGCCCCCATCTGGGAAAGCGGTACGATAATACGCTTCATCGGGCGTTTCTGAATCGACGCATCGCCATTGACTGTTGATACAAATGGCTGTGCTGCAAGGATGCCTGACATCAGCCGCGTCGTTGTTCCACTGTTTCCAACATCCAGCACAGAATCCGGTGCCATCAGCCCATGCAGGCCTCTTCCATGCACCAATACCTTATCACCGTTGTTCTCAATCTCAACCCCCATTTTCCGGAAGCAGGCGATTGAAGACAGGCAATCGGCGCCTTGCAAAAATCCTTCTACCTCTGTATTGCCTTTCGCAATGGAACCAAGCATAATACTTCTGTGTGAAATGGACTTGTCTCCCGGCACTGCTACTTCTCCGGAAAGTCCATGAACTCTTGATAATTTCATAATATTCTCTCTTTCTGTATGTCTGATTTTATCTAAATAAATATCGCATATCCTGCCCCCGGAACGAACGCCGCTCAGGTTAATCCCATTTCATAAATCCAGAATCACCTCATGTTTCCATCTTCATGTACGAACGTATTGTTATAAAAATCTACATCATTATAGCACGGCTTGTTTCCCGCAACAACTGATTTACGTACCGTTTTGCACACAGCCGCGTATTGTACGCTTATTATTTGTCGTGTTATTTTGTCTTGATGCACATACGTGAATTCGGATTACGATTACGGATTACATTTCTTGCACGGAGCATATCCCATATTTTCTAACTCCTCTACGGTTCCCTCATAGGTCTGCTTATTTGTCTCCTTCATCTGACTGACACTCGAGCAGGTCGGTCGATGGATTTTCTTCGTATTTGTATTCAGAATATAAGTCTGTGCCGTTTTGTTCCGGCGGTCTGAATCGCCATTGGCAATCTCTAGCTGCTCTGTGGTAATATCACTTTCCATCCTGGTTCCCTGTCCTGTGCATCCTGATTCCTGCCCAACGCTTTCTGTTTTCTGCGCGTTCTCACGATTATCGGAAACGGTTTCCCAGCTTGTTCCGTCTGCATAGTTGATTTCGATTCCCGGCTGTACATTATAGCAGTACACATGGAAACAGATTCCGGTTCCTGCATCCTCAACGGACCATCCCTCCATCTCCACGCCGGAAGCAACCAGATTATCTCCTTCATACTGTGGTGTCACGCGGTACAGCACATGATTTCCAGTCCTATCCACATAATCATTGACCATCTCTTCAAACGGAAGCATCCCTTCGGTATTCAGGTATCTTGTCCCGGTGATCAGATTCTCCTCATTTGCATTTTCGCCGGCCAGGCAGTACGCGATCAGATGGCAGCGGTTGTAGAGATAATTGCCATCAATCAGATCATTATACTTCACAGTGTGCCAGCCACTTGGTCGGACATTTCCGATTGCATCCCGTTCTTCCATCGGCTGGATCTCCGGACAGATATTCGCATATGCCTGTCCGCAGCGCCCAAGCGAATCCAGCTCACTATATGTTTCAAACGCCTCGGTGTTTTTCTTTTCATCCTCCGTAAAATCCGGGATGTTTTTTTCAAGCTGGATATATGGAGTTCCGTCGTAATATGGAATGTCCTCAAGTGAAACTGAGGTTCCCTTCTGGATTTCACGTGGAAGTCCGTTCTCCGATTGTGCATCCGGCTGCGAGTCTTTATCCTGCATATCAGGCTTCTTCGTTATATCCTGTGTGTCAGAATCGGCTACTACCGCTGATCCTACGGCATCTTCCATCAGCCCTGTATGATCAGTTGCTGTAATATCTCCTATTTCCTCAGCGAGTTGCTCATCCGCATTTTTCGTATCTGCCTGTGCTTCTATCGCTGTCGCATCATCCGCTGTGTTTTTCCCGGTCGCACATCCGGCTAGTGAAATTGTAATGCCAAGACAGGCTATCATATAGTTCAGTGTTATTTTAATCTTTTTCATCACTTACTTCTCTCCATATTCACCGCATGTTCCTCTCCATGTTCATCTCTTGCCTGTTCCTATCAACATTCATTACGTGTTCCCCACGAACCCATTCTCCATTCTACATGCCCTACTGTGCATCCTATGCTACATATATAACGCTACATCCATTATACGTTCCTTATTCCATATACACAAGCCATCTCTGGGTTTTTCCTGCTCCTATTCTTCCTATACACCCACCGCGTGGTTTTTCTCCTCTGGAAGCTTCTCTCTACGCCCATTTCTCCAACATATCCTCTTCCTCACTCATCATCTCTGGGTTTTTTCGCCCTCCGCCTCTCCCCTACGCCCACCACGTGGGTTTTCTCCCCGGAAAGCTTCTCTCTACGCCCATTTCGCCAGCATAGATTAGCTTCCTATCCATTTTCCCGTCAAAAGTTCCCTTCCAGCCTTGCAATCTCCCAAGGAACTCTCTATACTACATACATGAACCACACGATTTCGAAACATACTATGATTTGGATATATATAGTTCTATCAGTATCTGGCAATATACATATGTTTGGGACTTAGAAGTTCTTGATGTTCTGTACATTCCCAGCAATGTTTGAACACGATGTTCAAACAAGCCGCCACTGAGCCACGGATGGCGAATTGGCGGCGGTTGCGTATGCTCTCAATACACCTTTTCAGAACATCTAGTACTTCTTAGTTTCAATACATCGTATAGTGGCAGATGCTGATACAACTATATATTCAAATCATAGTATGTTTCACACTTTTTCAAAAGGAGATCATCACATGAAAACATTATTACGTTTTTTACAGAACGGCAAAACGCAATTTCACGTCGCCGCTCTTGCCAAAGAATATTTAGATTCACATGGATTTATACCAGTATCTGACCGTGAAGAGCTGGCAGAACTTGCCGCCGGTAAATACTACCTTGCTCCATTCTCTTCGATTGTGATTCCATTTGTGAAAGGTACGCAGAGCACACAGGTGCGCATTGCCTGTGCACATACAGATTTTCCGATGCTCAAGGTAAAGCCAAACCCGGAATTAAAAAAGCAGGGGTATCTGCAAATAAACGTGGAACCTTACGGCGGACTTATCAAAGAAACATGGTTTGACCGTCCACTCGGACTCGCAGGAAAAGTCATCTGCAAGAGTGATTCCATCTTCCATCCGGAAATCAAGCTGTTTGATTCCGAAAAGCCGGTTGCTATCATTCCAAACCTTGCTCCACACCTGAAACGCGGCAGCAAAGAAGGAGAACTGGATGTACAGAAGGAGTTGATTCCAATTGTGGACATGGCAGTTTCTATGGATGGTTCCTCAAACCAATCGGACGGGCAGACGCAACAGAAAAATCCTGATTCCCATTTCCTACTTTCTTATGTGGCAGAAAAACTAAACGTTCACCCAGAAGATGTTCTGGACTTCGATTTATACCTGTACATCTACGATGCACCAACGACCGTCGGTATAAACGATGCACTTGTAACAAGCCCCCGCATCGACAACATCTCCTCTGTCTGTGCCATCTTAGAAGGATTGGCGGACACCGAGCCTTCCGATACACTTTGTATCGGTGCACTGTTTGACAACGAAGAAATCGGAAGCCGATCGAAACAGGGGGCTGACAGTATGCTGCTCTCCGATATTGTGAATCGTCTGACCGCAGGCAGCCATCTTTCACTGATTGAAGATGGATTCTATCTGTCCGTGGACGTCGCACACGCCACACATCCAAATTACAGTGAGAAAGCCGATATTACCAACACCGTACTGCTCGGAAAGGGCGCTGTCCTGAAATCCAGTGCCAGTCAGCGCTATGTCTGCGACAGCGAAGCAGGCGCCTGCATTATTGATTTATGCAACGCAAACCACATTGCCTTGCAGCGTACCGTGAACCGTTCCGGCATGCCAGGCGGTCAGACACTTGGACCTATCGTTTCATCTTATCTTCCAATGCGTGCCTGCGATATTGGAATTCCGGTTCTTGCAATGCATTCCGCAAGCGAACTGATGCACCAGGATGACTACGCTGCTTTAGCCGCTTTGATTACTGCATTTTTCAGACAATAAACTGATTGCATCATAAATCCAATATGCATCACGCAGAGCAAGATGCGCACCTCACATCTTGCTTTATTCGCAGTCATCAATGCACCACATAAATGCGTGCATTTTTCTCGTCGCCACGGCAAAAGAGGCTGCCTCATCCGGCAGCCTCTTTGCATTCCCGATCATTCTATTCTCGCATACAATCTAATATTTATAAATCAGCCGTTTCATCCAATCCTCGATGATAGAAGCATTTGCATTGGATATAACTTCCTTTGTGTTAGTCGGATCATCCGTGATAATCCCATCCACATCCAGCAACAACAGGTTCTTGATATCCGATTCATTATTAACCGTCCATGCATAGATTTTTTTGCCCTTTGCATGAATTTTACTTACCATATTGTTACTGATATACGTATGCTTGATACTGAATCCATCAATACCATCCATCCCAGCAAAATCTCCAAACGCCATCGTCATGATATACAATGTCGAAATGTCGGGGTCTAGTTCCTTCGCTTCTCGCAACGCTGCAACACTCTGGGAACCAAGCACACACTGATCCACAAAATCATATTCATGCAGCAGATCAACAATTCCCTGTACATAATTCTGATCCGTCTCTGCCGGTTTCAGTTCAATATTCAGGAACACATCGTTTTCTGTGGCAAAAATCAGCACTTCTTCCAATGTGGGGATTCGCGTGCCATCATACGCCCGGTCATACAGACTTCCGACATCCAGCCTGCTGATGTAATCATAATCCACTTCGCCCACCTTGTGCTTAACATTCGCCGTCCGGTTCAGACTCTCATCATGCATGATGACATACACGCCATCCTTCGTCTGCCGTACATCCAACTCGATAATATCCGCACCGGCCTCGACCGCCTTCTCAAATGCCGGCATCGTATTCTCCGGTGCATGTGCATCATCCCCCCGATGCGCTGTCACGGACGCATTCGTCGGATACGCAATGCGGAAGGACATATAATTATTCGTTGACAGATACACATAGCAGCCATTCATAATAAGTCCGAGTGCAACAACCGACGCAAGAAATGTCCGCTGTTTTTTTCGGGAACGGCTCAGAAGAATCTTCTCTTCCCGCTCCTGTATCTTATTCACGTGAAGCTTCTTAAACTCTTCATATTCCATATCGCCTTCCCGTTCATAGAAATGCGCACAGATATAAGCATGAATAAGCGGCGTTGCCACTATGACGATCAACACATAAAGAATCACCGTCGCGACACGGAAGATCGTATCAATCACCGTCACAACCGTTTTGTTTGGAATCAGGCCCATCACGGCCTTCGAGATTCCGGTTGCAAATGCGCCTTCAAGCAAAACCGCGGTCACTGCTATCGCCAGATTCAGTGCGATCACGCCAATCATCATAAGCAGTGCATGATGTTTCATCGCCTGTTTACTCATACGGCGTGCCTGCTTATAGCTGACCTTATACAAGACAAAATAATTAAGTGTAAAAATCTCCTTGAAGAAGGTCAGGCAGAGCACAAGATAGATTGCAAGTCCGCCCATTACTCCGAACTTATAGTTCTTCAAAAAATGTGTCAGAAACTCCGGCAACTTCAATCCGAGCAACGTGCCCGACAACGTAAGAGAATATGTAAATGGCAGGACAAACAATACATACCCGAGTGTCAGCAGATTCTTCGGTGTCAGACTCCGACAGGCATTTCCGATTCCATGCAGCAAAATATCCATCGGATTCAGCTTCTCGCGCCGCACCGATGCTTCCATACTGTAAATAATTCCCGACAGATTAATCAGTAAGAAAAATGCAATCAGAATCAAAATCAGCAGGAATGCCACATAAGTAATCGGTGACCGCATATACCGGTAAATCGTTCCGGATGACAGATACGAAACTCCCGCAATGTCCATCGACACATTCAGCAGTCCATACATCGCCGGAGTCAGGATTGCCAGCGACAACACCCGGTAAACAACCTCAAAAAAAGCAATGGAGGAAAAATTATACTGAAGCATCTTCACTGCCTGCTTTAAACGACTCATAACCTTTTCCTCCATTTCCTTATCAATATTTATGTGATCATACTATCATAATCGAATTCTGTTTTCTTATCAACACAATCACTGATTCTATCTTTACAGAATCAGCATGGCGTCTCCAAATGAGAAAAATCTATACTTTTCCTCCACTGCGATCTTATATGCTTCGAGAATCTTCTCCCTGTCATATAATGCAGAAACCAGCATCAAAAGTGTCGATTCCGGCAGATGGAAATTCGTAATCAGCCGGTCAACCACCTTGAATTTATATCCCGGATAAATAAAGATATCCGTCCAGCCACTGCAGGCACGCACATGCCCTGTCTCATCTGCGACCGTCTCAAGCGTACGCGTACTCGTGGTACCAACCGAAATGACCTTGCCGCCATTTGCTTTCGTCTCATTGATCGTATTGGCAGCTTCCTCATCAATCACATAGAACTCGCTGTGCATGTGATGCTCTAAAATATTCTCCACCTTCACCGGGCGGAATGTACCAAGTCCGACATGTAAGGTCACTCTTGCAATCTTGATGCCCTTCTCTTTGATCTGTTCCAGCAGTTCCTTCGTAAAATGTAAACCTGCCGTCGGCGCAGCTGCCGAACCGGTATGTGTTGCATAGACTGTCTGATAACGGTCCTTGTCCTCCAGCCGGTGTGTGATATACGGCGGAAGCGGCATCTGCCCAAGCTCGTCCAACACTTCCTCAAAGATTCCTTCGTATTCAAAGCGGATCAGACGATTGCCTTCTTCGACTATATCAATCACTTCGCCGACCAATTTGCCCTCACCAAAAGAGATACGCGCACCCACACGTGCCTTTTTGCCCGGCTTTACCAATGTCTCCCAGACTTTATCATCATGGCGTTTTAAGAGCAGCACCTCAATGGATGCCCCTGTATCTTCCTTCACGCCAATCAGTCTGGCCGGAATAACCTTTGTATCATTGATGACCAGGCAATCACCCGGATTTAAGTATTCGATCACATCCGAGAAATGCCGGTGCTCAATTCCACCCGTCTCACGGTTCAACACCATAAGCCGGGAATCGCTTCGCTTCAGGAGCGGATCCTGTGCGATCAACTCCTGCGGCAGTTCATAATTAAAATCACTTAACTTCATTTCGTTCATATCTATCTGCTCCATGTTTCTTCTATATACACTGGGTGCAAAGTATAAAATGCGGTACTACGCATAAGCCATATCCGTTTTTCCACACACAATGTACAAAAAGGCTTCCCACACTGCACAATTTTATTATGCCCGGATTTCAATACCCATCTTCGAAAGCTCTGCAAGAAGCTTCTCTACAACCGGATTGACATCTGCATCGGTCAAAGTCTTTGTCTTGTCACGGAATACAAGTGAATATGCAACAGACTTCTTGCCAGGTGCTACCTGCTCACCTTCATAGACATCAAACAGCTTGTAGCTTTCTAACATCTTTCCGCCACACTTCTTGATGACCTTCTCGATCTCACCGACGAATACGCCCTTATCCACAACCAACGCCAGATCTCGTGTAACGCTTGGGAACTTCGCGATACCTTCGTACTTTCTGTCAAAGGTTGTAAGCATCGTAACTGTCTGCATATCGAGAACGGCAACATAGACTTCCTTCTTCATGCCATAGTTTTCGACAACCTCTGGATGAAGCTGTCCGAGATAACCAACCGAAAGCTTGCCCTTCGTGATATTTGCCTGACGTCCCGGATGTAAGAATGGATGCTCAGAAGTTGGCTCGTAGCTTACTTCCTTTGCAAATCCAAGCTTCTCTGTCAGCTCTTCGATTACACCCTTCAGATCGAAGAAATCGCCCTCGCCGAACATACCGAGGATTAACATCATGCGTTCATCCGGAAGCTCTGTCAGTGGAAGTGCCTTTGGCAGATATACATTTGCAAGCTCATACAATCTTGCATGCTTATTTCTACGGTTATAGTTGGTAGAAAGGGATGTCAGCATACCATTTAACGGAAGTGTTCTCATGATAGAGAAATCCTCGCCAAGTGGGTTCATGATCTGGATTGCATTTCTATATACGGAATCCTGTGGGATTAACAGCTTATCAAATACCTTCGGGCTCTCGAACGAATAATGCATAGCTCCGGAGAAACCATCGCCCTCGACAATATTTCTTACAATGTCATTTACACGCTCTGCATAGCTCTTCTTACCGGCAGTGGACTCGCCGTGTGGCAGCGTCGTCGGAATATTGGCGTAGCCATAGAAACGTGCTACTTCCTCTGCAAGATCTGCCATACATTTCAGATCCTGACGGAAAGTAGGAATCGTCAGCATGTTTGTCTTTTCATCATAACGAAGCTCCAGCTTCTTGAAGATAGAAAGCATAACGTCAGAAGAAATGTCGGTTCCAAGCAGCTTATTCATCTTCTCCGGCTCGAACGGAAGTGCAATCTCCTTGACCGGGTTTGGATATACATCCACCATACCGTCAACGACCTTACCACAGCCAAGTTCCTCTATCAACTGACATGCACGATTGATTGCCTGTTCTGCTAAGTTTGGATCAAGTCCCTTCACGAATTTTGCGGCTGCATCTGTCGCAAGACCGATTCGTTTTGTTGTGAGACGGATATTCGTACCGTCGAAGCAGGCTGCCTCGAACAGCAATGTCTTGATGTCATCCGTAACCATGGAATTCTCGCCACCCATGATACCGGCGATACCGATTTCCTTCTCGCCGTCACAGATCATCAGAACGTCTTTATCCATCTTACGTTCCTGACCGTCCAGTGTCACAAATGTATCACCGTCATTTGCACGTTTTACAACAATCTTCCTGCCTGCGATCGTATCTAAGTCATACGCGTGCATTGGCTGACCGTACTCTTCCATAACGTAGTTTGTGATATCAACCAGATTGTTGATGGAACGGATTCCCTGCGAAGCCAGTCTCTCACGCATCCATTTTGGAGAAGGTCCGATCTTCAAATCTGTCACAACTCTGGCTGTGTAACGCGGGCACAGATCCGGTGCCTGTACATCCACGGTAATATAATCATTTACATCGCCACCGCTGCCCTGTACTTTAATCTCCGGCTCGTGGAATTCCTTGTCAAAGGTTGCAGCGGCTTCTCTTGCCATACCGATCATAGAGAAACAATCCACACGGTTTGATGTAATCTCATACTCTACAACTGAATCATGCAGGCCAAGTGCTGCGATTGCATCATCGCCCGGCTTTACGCCTGACTCTTCGTTGAAAATGTAAATACCATACTCCGGTGCCTCCGGATACAGATCTCTGGATGAACCAAGCTCTTCGATGGAGCACATCATACCATCGCTCTCAATACCACGAAGCTTGCCTTTCTTGATCTTGATGCCGTCCTCCGGAAGTGGCTCGCCATCATGTCCGCCTGCAACCTTGCCGCCATCTAGGACAACCGGTACGAGGTCACCTTCCTTTACATTTGGAGCACCTGTTACGATCTGGATCGTCCCGGCACCGATATTTACCTGACAGATAATCAGCTTATCTGCATCCGGATGCTTCTCGATCTTCTCGATCTTACCAACGACTATCTTCTCTAAGTTCTTATCTTTTTTCTCGTATCCTTCTACATGGGAACCGGACAGAGTCATCGCATCTACGAAGTCCTGTACGTCCACATCTAAATCAGGAACATATACTTTTAACCATGAAATCGGTGTATTCATCTTCTTACCTCCATCTTAAAACTGATTCAAAAATCTTGTATCGTTTTCGTACAAGAGACGCATATCATCGATCTCGTACTTTAAGAGTGTGATACGCTCAAGTCCGATACCAAATGCGAATCCCGAATACTCTTCCGGATCAATGCCACACATTTCCAATACATGTGGATGAACCATACCGCAGCCAAGAATCTCGATCCAGCCGCTGCCCTTACATACACGACAGCCCTTGCCACCACACTTGAAGCAGGTGATATCCACCTCTGCGGAAGGCTCTGTAAATGGAAAATGATGCGGACGGAACTTCGTCTTTGTCTTCTCACCGAAGAATTCCTTCGCGAACTGATCGAGTGTTCCCTTCAGGTCCGCCATTGTGATTCCCTTGTCAACAACCAGTCCCTCAACCTGATGGAAGGATGGTGAATGGGTTGCATCTACTTCGTCTGAACGGAATACACGTCCCGGTGACAGAATACGGATTGGCAGCTTGCCCTGCTCCATGATTCTTGCCTGTACCGGTGATGTCTGTGTACGAAGCAGAATGTCCTTTGTGATATAGAATGTATCCTGCTCATCCTTCGCCGGATGGTTTGCAGGGATATTCAAAAGTTCAAAATTGTATTTGTCATATTCGATTTCCGGTCCGGATACAATCTCATATCCCATACCGATAAATACTCGCTCTAAGTCTTCAAGCGCAATCTGGTTTGGATGTCTGTGTCCGTCGATTTTCTTCACACCCGGAAGTGTAACATCGATTGTCTCACGCTTCATCTTCTCTGCACGCAGAGCAGAATTGATGGATTTCATCTTCTCCTCCAGCTTTGCTTCGATGTTCGCACGTGTCTCATTTACCATCTGTCCAACCTTCGGACGATCTTCCGGAGCCACGTCCTTCATGCTCTTCAATACCTGAGTTAATTCACCCTTCTTACCAAGGATCGACACCTTGATATCATTCAAGAGGTTGATATCCTGTGCCTCTGCGATCTTGGAAAGTGCCTGTTCTCTGATGCTTTGCAACTTTTCTTTCATTTCCTGTTTTCCTCCATGTTATACCAATTTCAGACGATTGCAATTCAGAAACACATATTGGAACTGCAATCATCTGATATAAGTTTCTAACCTTGCATAAAAAGGCAATAAAAAACTTCGCCCTTGACTAGGGACGAAGTAATATCCGCGGTACCACCCTGATTCGACTTCTATAGTCGCACTCATTGTATGCGTAACGTGCATAACACGACGAATCCTACTTTCCACTGCACCACGACAATGGCATGTTCAAATCCGCGACTCCGGTGTGAAAATGAGATCTTCCTCTACTGAACAGGGCTTGCAGCCGTGACCCCGTCTCTCTGTCAGGTCTTGAAAATCCTTGTTGCACCTTCAACGTCTTTCTCCTTATTATGTTCTTGCAGGTGCATCATCATTCATTCCGCAAACACACCTATCAGGAAATATTTTAGCACAATAAATAACTGTGTCAACCCCGAATTGCATCCACGCACGCATCGATCAATTCTTCTTCCCTGAAATCAATCTCATAGAACAAATCCGTCTCCGGTTCGGACAGAGTCAGCCGATACAATTCCCTGCCGCCTTTTTCCTCCACCCGGTTCTTGGACAGATACCGTACATCATCGAGCCGGATCACGTCCGTATGGAACCAATACGTTGCAATCAGGAAATTATCCGTCACATAAATGCCATGATAATGGAAATACAATTTGTCATGCAATTCTGTATTGAGCTGTTCAATTACCACACTTCTCCGTCCATACGCACGCAGCTTCTTCGCCTGTGGATTCTTGTATGGGCGCATCCAAAGCCGCACAATATAAGCCAGAGCAAACACATATACCATCGAGAATGCCGCAACGATAATATATGCAATGCCTGTATACACATACGGATAATCCGGTTCGCTGATGACATAGGTGTCGTAAAATCCATCCAGAATGTTCATCGGAACATCCCCGTTTTTAGACAGACCCGCTATGATATGTTCTGTGACAACCTCATCCTTTACAATCCGTCCTTTGACGATCCGCTTATCGATACTGTTTTTCGGCTGTGTTGTCTTGATCAGCAGGAATACCATATGGTCATCCTCAAAGCAGTAATAATATGCACCTTTGATCTTATTTTCAACCAGATAATTGTACCCGGTATAATAAAGATTAACCGCATTGTATTTCACACTTGTCATACCGTCCTCATACAGCCGCTCGATCTGATCCTCCACCGGTTCAATCTCTGTAATCTCATAACACTGCACTGCATGGAACAGCGAATAGCGAACACCCACAAAAATGAGCACAAGCAATAAGACCATGATGGGGAGCATCATCGCCAATGTATTCTTTATCATTATGATTTCAAACTTCTTGTGCTTCATCAAATCCTGTCGCCTTTTGTCAATTTTTCTCTATCTTATCATTTAACGTACTTCCATTCAACTTTTTTTAACACTTCGCAGGCAGGCGCATAGTATAAACCATAAGAATTTTTAGCGGAGGCATCTCATGAGCGATTTGTCAGCTACACAGTGCGGTTGCGGCTGTGGAAATGGTTTTAACATCGGAAACGGCAGCAACTGTTCCTGCATCTGGATCATCATCCTGTTGTTATTGTGCGGTGGCTGTGGCGGCGGAGGATTCTGCGGTGGAAACGGTTGCGGTTGCGACAATGACTGTATCTGGATCATCCTGATTCTCCTCTTCTGCTGCGGAAATAACAATGGCGGCGGTTGCGGCTGCGGTTGTTAATAGAGGAATTCTTCGGGACTCCCTTGCAAGTTCACTTGTAGGGGAGTTTTTGTTATCTATTGTGTGACATTGGTTGCATCCTCTTCTTCCGGCTCATATTTTCAAATATGCACACATATATTAGACTAACAAGATTTCAGAGCATCCGCCATGCAGCATAATCATCCACTCGATCAACTGATTCATGACGACTCCCTGTTTTTCTTAGAAGCCATGATTCCTTTTGTGGACTATGCCTACAAAAAGCCGTTGATCCTCTTAATTAAATATCAGGAGATCCGTGCCCTGATGCAATGCTTCGATCACCCGGACTATGTCGCCTCCTGCGGGTTCGACTGCCACCCGGAAAACTCCGAAGAAATGATGGAATGTATGTGCCGTTTTCTGCCGGGCGATTTTGCAGGCAATATCAAGAACATGCAACAGATGCTCAAAATGATGCAGGTTATGCAGGCAATGAACGATTCCGGGGCTCCAGGATCACCACCAAATAATTATGGGAATCCCTGCGATTCCCCTCCACCACCAAACAACTGCGGAAATCCCTGTGATTCCCCTCCGCCACCACCGGAGCACGGTCCCCACTATGATTTTCCCCCTCCACCAGGCTGCGGTGCACCACCTCCGCCACCGGACTATGCGCCGCGGCAAAGTCATAGTCCAAATTCCATGAGGAACTATACGCAACAGACGCAGAATCCCAAGGACAGCCAAATGCAGCAGGCATCTACGCACAAGAATCTGTATTCCAGTGTCATGGATATCCTGAATTCCCAATAAATAGAAAGGTTCTCCTATGTTTGAACAAAACCCGAAACTTCGAAACATCCACCCAACCAAATTACGAATTATCAATGAGATCAAAGAACAGAGCAAATACCAGTCCGCCGAAGAGCTGCTGCCACAGATCCTGCAGATCAATCAGGAATTAAAACGGCGGAACTTAAGCTTCACAAAAGAAGAATCCGCATTGCTTCTCGAAGCAATGGAAGAAAGCATGTCCCCGGCAGAGCGGCAGAAATTCCAGATGATCAAATCATTTTTCCTGTAACAAAAACGGTTGTCTGACATGGTACAAACCAATGTCAGACAACCGTTTTTGATTATTTATTACTTACATACAATATTTACAATCTTTCCTGGCACGTAAATCTCCTTTACGATGTTTCCAGTCAGCTTATCAGCGACGATTTCCTTTGCACGGGCAAGCACGGCATCCTTATCCTCATCCTTTGCAACAAGAACGGTACCTCTTACCTTACCATTGACCTGTATACCAATCTCAATCGTTGCATCAACGGTCTTTTCTTCCTCGTACTGTGGCCATGCACTGACAGATAAGAAGTCATCATGTCCGAGGGACTCCCAGATTTCTTCAGTCAGATGTGGTGCAAACGGACAGAGAAGCTTGATGAAGATCTCAAGCTGTTCTTTGCTCAGCTTACCGGCACTGTACACAGAGTTTGTGAGTGCCATCAGGGTTGCGATTGCAGTATTAAACTTCGTCTCTTCAATATCACTGCTTACCTTCTTGATTGCCTTGTGGAAACTTACTTCCAGAGCATCTGTAGACGGATCATCAGATACCATATCTACCATACCTGCTACACGCTCTAAGAAACGCTTACATCCCTTTACAGAACTGTCACTCCAAGGTGCCGCAGCTGCATAATCGCCCATAAATAATACATATGTCCGAAGAGTATCTGCACCGTAATCTTCTACGATATCAAGCGGATCAATCACATTTCCCTTCGACTTACTCATCTTATCGCCATCCGATCCTAAGATCAGTCCCTGGATTGTACGCTTTGCATATGGTTCCGGTGTATTTACCTCGCCAAGATCATACAGGAAACGATGCCAGAATCTGGAGTAGATCATATGTCTTGTTACATGCTCCATACCACCGTTATACCAGTCAACCGGCATCCAGTAGTCAATCTTCTTGCGGTCTGCAAATGCCTTATCGTTGTTTGGATCAATATAACGAAGGAAATACCAGGATGAACCTGCCCACTGAGGCATAGTATCTGTCTCACGCTTTGCATCGCCGCCACACTTTGGACACTTACAGTTTACATACGAATCAATCTTTGCCAGTGGAGACTCACCATCCTCACCCGGCTCAAAATTCTTCACATCCGGAAGTTCCAGCGGAAGCTCGTCATATGGTACTGCCACGACACCGCAAGATGGACAATGTACCAGAGGAATCGGCTCACCCCAATATCTCTGACGGTTAAACGCCCAATCCTTCATCTTGAACTGTACGCCTGCTTCACCAACACCCATCTTCTTGATCTCTTCGACCATACGGGCGATAGAATCCTTCTTATTTGTAAATCCATTCAGGAACTCAGAGTTGATCATCTCGCCGTCACCGGTATAGGCTTCCTTCGAGATATCGCCACCCTTGATAACCTGGATGATGTCAACACCAAATGCCTTCGCGAAATCATAGTCACGCTGGTCATGTGCCGGCACCGCCATGATTGCGCCGGTACCATATCCCATCATTACATAGTCAGCGATGAAGATCGGAATCTTCTTGCCATTCATCGGGTTGATTCCCATAAGTCCCTCGATCTTCACACCTGTCTTATCCTTGACAAGCTGTGTACGCTCGAACTCGGTCTTCTTCTGACACTCCGTACGATATGCCTTGATGGCATCCATATTGGCAATTTTATCTGCATATTTATCGATCAGCGGATGCTCCGGCGCGATAACCATGAAAGTTACGCCGAACAAAGTATCTGGTCTTGTTGTATAGATCTGCAGCTTCTCATCGGTACCGTCCACATCGAAGTTTACAAATGCACCGGTAGACTTACCGATCCAGTTTTCCTGCTGTTGCTTCACATTTGCAGGATAATCGACATCTTTGAGTCCCTGCAGAAGCTTATCTGCATATTCTGTAATCTTCAGATACCATACAGTCTTTGACTTCTGTACAACCTCGCTGTGGCAGATATCACATTTACCCCCCTGGCTATCCTCGTTAGAAAGAACGACCTTGCAGCTTGGACAATAGTTAACGAGTGCTGTATCACGGAAAACAAGTCCCTTCTCGAACATCTTCAGGAAGATCCACTGTGTCCACTTGTAGAACTTCTCATCTGTCGTATCGATCACACGGCTCCAGTCAAACGAGAATCCAACCCGCTTCAACTGATCGGTAAATCGCGCGATATTCTGATCGGTAATCTGACGTGGATGTGTACCTGTCTTGATTGCATAGTTCTCTGTTGGCAGACCAAATGCATCGAATCCGATTGGGAACAAAACATTGTAGCCCTCCATGCGGCGCTTTCTGGATACGACCTCCACGCTGGAATAAGCCTTGATATGTCCTACATGCATACCTGCTCCACTTGGATAAGGGAACTCTACCAGACCGTAGAATTTCTTCTTGTCTGAGAAGTCCTGTGCTTCAAACACCTTGGCGTCTTCCCATTTTTTCTGCCATTTTTTCTCGATTACTTTGAAATTGTGTCTCATAATATCTCCTTTTGCTAAAGCCGCATCCTATACGAAGCGGTTTAATTTGTCGTCATATTTATAATCCATGGTTGCAAGCGTTTGCTCGAGATCTTCTCTTGCAGTCTGGAATTGTGAACAAAAACTGTCCAAATCGATGCCATCATCGCGCAGCCTCGTATTCACGAAGCTTAAGAGCATCATCGGATCCTTCGGTAAATTTTCGATTGCCATTATAGCACCTCTCCGGTAATCAGCCAAGGGGCTGGTTGATTTACAAACATACTGTCTTTATTTGTCTTTGCTACATTGATCTGCAGCACCTCCATATTGGAAATGCCGTACTTGTCAAAGAGTGGCTTGATGCCAGACAAAATATTTAACTCCAATGTATAAATGACAAACTGCATCTTCGGATTTTTCTTCAGCAGCCGCTGGATATCTTCTTCAAGATGCTTGTTCGCCACGATAAAGGAAAGTCTTGGCGTTGGAATTTTCGACATGGATTCTTCCGATAAATCTGGAATAATCTGAACGTTGTGCACTCCAAACTGCTTGACATTGTCCTCCATGGTGTCCTTTGCACCCTTATCATTTTCCACACAGATAATTGTGCCATCACTTGCCACAAATGCAGCCTCGATTGCGATACTTTCCGCATCCACCAGGCAGATTGTATCCTGGGAATCCACACCGAGCAGACTCATGATCACGGCACGGATTTCTTTGCCAACATACTTGATCGGTCCCTTGGAGAACATCTCGTTGCGCATACCGATCCGGTATGATTCCCGCGTCTTCTCATTCAGGATGAAGATGACTGTCGGTCCTGTAATCTTTCGGTTAATCACCTCTTTGATCTTAACATGCTTGACCTGTCCTTCTTCCTCAATTCCGACCGCATACCACATATCATAATCGCCAAAACCAGCCTCCCAGAAATCATAGAACAGATCTTCATGGGATTCATCCGCGAAGATCAACACACGTTTATGTCCTTCCACCGTCGGTATTACGTTTTTCTGTTTTCCACAGATATCCAGAAGCTTGATCTTCTCCGGACTCACCTGCATCTCCTTTGAAAAATACTCCATCCAATTTAAGATCTGCTTTGTTGCATAACTACCCTTTGCCATACAAACTCCTCCTTGTCTCTCTTTGTTATAACCCTCTATTTCTCGTCTTTCTCTGTTTCTTTTTTCTCTGCTTCCTTCGCCGCATTTTCATGTTTTTTCAGATGCATCTTCTCCATCCAGCGACGGAACACCTGCTTCATACGGCTTTCTCGCAGCGTTTTTCTCTCATCATGACGTTCCCGGTAGATTGGCTCGCCCGTTTCTTCATCAAATTTCTTCAAACGGATATAGTCGCCTGTGGCAGAAGACAAATCCTTCGCACGCAGCTTGTCCCGGAGCTGTACTGCGAAAAATGCATACAGACACGCAAACACCGGTACTCCTAAGATCATTCCCGCAACGCCGAACAGATCGCCACCCACTAAGATTGCAAGCAATACCCAGATACCAGAGATTCCGGTTGCATCACCTAAGATCAATGGGCCTAAGATATTTCCATCAAACTGCTGTAATACAATAATCCAGATGATAAATACTACAAACATGATCGGATCATCCATCAACGCTAACAATGCGCCTGGTACGGCTCCGATAAATGGTCCGAAAAACGGAATGATATTTGTCACACCGACAACCACACTGATCAACACTGCATACCGCATATGCACAGCTGAGGTGAAAATAAAGCATATGATTCCAATGATACAGGAATCTAAGATCTTACCATTGATAAATCCGCCGAACACGACATTTGCATACGAGCAGCCTTCCATGATCTTGTTACCTGTCTTCTTCGAGAACAGACAATAGATTACTTTCTTGCACTGTGCCAGCAGTACATCCTTACTCATCAGCAGATAGATCATAACAATCAATCCGATAAAGAAATTCATGACTGCCTTGATTCCGACAACCACACCAGAAGAAAGTGTCTTCACAATCGTATCGAGGTTCGGCATGATCTTATCCTTCAGAATCGTAAATATATTATTTTCTGCATAGTCAAGCACCTGCGACAGCTTATCCTCGATCATCTGATTCTGTGCAAATACCTTCTTGATCCACGCTTCTGCAGAGTTAATATAATCCTCCATACTGTTTACAAGATCAGTCAGACTTTCATAGACACGCGGAATCACGAGCCACAGCAATCCTGTAAGCAGTCCAAGGAACAAAAGCACAGTCAGGATCAGTGCAGGTACCTTTACTTTGCGGTAAACGGTATCATATTCTGCTTCTTTTTTTATCTTGCAGGTCAAAAAAGAAAGCCCCCGACGGATATAGATCATAATTGGATTCAACATAAATGCGATCACCAGACCGATAATGATTGGTGTCATCGCAGAGACAATATTTCCGAAAAAACCAAAAATAGACTTCCACTGCTTGATCACTTCTGCAAATAAAATACATGCACAACCAGCAAGCGCAAGCATAACCCCAAGTTGAAGAATATTTTTATTCCACTTATTTTTCACGCATCTGTCTCCTTTTTTGTTCATAAAATAATTCCGATTCATTATAGCATTTTTAATCGGTAGAAACAACCTAATTCTTGTTGACACTCCCTTTATTATTGACTAAAATATTTTTATATAACACGCAAAGGGGTGTATGCACAGATGTATCGGAATATTATCAATGATTTTGCCAGCTGGTACGATCAGGGGAAGCGCAGAATCTTATATGTAAAAGGAGCAAAGGGCGTTGGTAAAACATGGGCAGTCCGCGATTTTGCCACAGCCTTTTTTAAGCAGCAATGTTATATCAATCTGGCAGTGGATTCTGCCTGTCAGGATGCACTTCATGGTGATTCCAATCTGGATCTTCTGTTGTCACAACGATTTCCGGCGGAAGACACCTCCGATTGTATTTTTATCTTTGATGAGGTACAGGCTGTACCTGACTGTGCGGAATACTTTTATGCATTTCGCAGGAATCATCCGGATTACACAATCTGTCTGATTGCATCATCCATGGAATTTACGGAATTTGAATATAGTCACCCTGACGTTTTTGAGATTTTGCGTATGCGGCCGATGACTTTTGAAGAATATATGATTGCCAGCAAAGCACATCCTTTTTTAGACGCAATCTCCAAACACAAGAATACACCTCTTACCAATCTTGAGATTGGAGCTATTTCTTCCATGTTACGAGAATATCTGTTGGTAGGCGGAATGCCCGGCATCGTCCACGCATATCTGAAAAACAGGGATCTGTCTATCATCCGCCCAATGCAGGAATCCATGCTGGAAGACTATGTCCAGCTCACAAAACAGACCTATCCAACTGCATTGTATCAGCGTTGTAAACGTATCTTCCGTAGTATTCCGGAGCAGCTCGCCCGTGAAAACAAGAAGTTCATGTACAAGTCCGTTGATTCCAATGCCCGAAGCCGCGAATATGCAGAAGCCGCACAGGCGCTCTGCAATCTCGGGATTGTGAGAAAGCTTCCACGCCTGACTGCCGGTACACTGCCATTGGAAGAGCATGTCGATTACAAATCATTCGAACTGTTCTTTATTGATCACGGTCTGCTTCGTGCCGCTTATGGACTTCCTATGAGTGAAGAGATTGATGTCAATGATATATTGGCAGAAAAATGCGGAGCTATCGCAGAACAGTTTATCTTTCAGGAGTTAAGCTCCAAGATTCCTTACTTGTATTACTGGGTATCCGGTGCGACTGCACGTGTGCCGTTTGTTTACGAGGGAGAAGATGCCCCTGTTCCGGTCGATATCCGTTTCATACCGAACACAAAGGCTCAGAATATTAAGACATTCCGCAGTAAAAATGCGAATACAAAAATCGCAGTCAAGGTAAGCTTCAATCAGGTGTCCCTCGATGGAGACACCCTGAATATCCCGGCTTACGGTTTGTGGAATATGTAAGTCACTGCATCTCAATCAGATGAATAAACTCTGTATCTGATACAGCCTTACTGTAATACCACCCCTGCATATAATGGCAGCCAATATCGGCAAGGTGATCGCGCATCTCCGCGGTCTCCACGCCCTCTGCCACAATGTGTAACTCCAATTCATTCAGCATACCAATCGTATGCTTCAGTGTAATTCCGGCTTTCGTACTCTTAAATGCATCCCAGATAATATATTTATCCAGTTTAATAATTGAAAATGGCATATGATTGATATAATCAATATTGGCATAACCGGAACCATAATCATCCAGCGAGAATTTGATTCCATACTGTACAAGATCCATAATATTGGCATTTACGGTATCTGCCATACTGATTGTCGCAGTCTCCGTTATTTCAATATTAATCTGTTCCGGCCGCACATCGTATTTCTCCATGATCTGTTTTACCCTGGCAGAAAAATGCTGCTGCATGAGCTGTACCGGACTGATATTGACTTCAATATACTCGACTGTCGTCTGTGCCAACTTGAAATCGTGGATAAATCGGCATACCTTATCCAATATTACCTCGCCCATCTCAATGATCATACCATTACGTTCTGCAATCGGGATGAAATCCTCCGGCGATATCCATCCAAGCTGTGCATCATGCAGACGCACCAATGCCTCAGCCGAATTATAAACACCTTTTTGCACTGAGAAAATCGGCTGATAATATACCATCAGCTCATCCCGGTCAAGCGCCTGCTTCACTGCCTTTTCAAACGCTTTATCCTGTTTGATCTTTCCCAGATCATAATCCTTTGCATAGGTAATCATGCCTTTTTTCAGGCGTTTTGCCATCGACATAGAATAATCCATAACCTCAATCAGCTGTCCGTATGCCGACGCATCTGCCGGACAATTCACGCAACAAATCGATGCAGACATCATAATCCCTATCTGATTCTCACTATACCACGGATGACGAAACCGTTCATGTACTGTCTGTGCCACATTGTCAATCTGATCCAATTCTTTATATAATACAATACAAAACTGATCCGCACCCAGGCGGAACACCGTCTTTGCAAACGGAAGCTTATCCATAAAAGCTCCGATCTGACGGAGCAGATTATCTCCATTTTCAACACCATATGTCTTATTGATAAACTTAAAATCATCCATCGCAACAACAACGATGCCAAATGGTTTTTCATTTACAAAAAACGTATGCAGATATTCTCCAAGGAAGCGGCGGTTAAACTGTTTTGTTACTGTATCTATCACGCCGTTTGGATTTTGTAGATAATAATACAATGTCAGACAGACCGTTGCTGTCACAAAATTCAAGAAAAGCACATGCGTTTTTAACTGCATAATTACCGCTATCACAACAAGCAGCATATGAAACATCACAACCATCGTCTTGGCAAACAATGTGTGGTTGACACGGCATATCGCTACAACTGAACTTGCTACAATCGCAAGAATCGCAACCGTAATTAATACAATCACGCCATAATCATATATATACCGTCCCTCATCTACTTCATACACCCAGTTTGTATATGGATTTGTCACAAGTACAGCCACATCGATAACTCCACAGACAGACAACATCCATTTCGCCTGCAGCATCTGCTTTGCATTGATATGTACGATCTGTAACACATAATATGCAAACAACAAAGGAATTGCATTCAGTGCAAGATGCTGCAACGTGCTTGTCACCCAAAAAACGGTACTTCCTGCAGTTCCGGTTGTCTGCGCAAGCTTTGTGCTTACAATCTCCAATCCTGTCGACACAAAAACTGCAGAAAGCGCAATTAAAAACGTCCGATGGCTTGCAAGAGGTATTCTTTTTTCATGAAAATACCACATGATTATAATCAGCAGCAGATAAATCGCCGCATAATCATATGCCAGATCCCAATTCAACATAAACATACTCCGTTCTTAATATACACTACCATCCATCCATACATTCAGATCCAGCTCCTGCCCGATTCCCGCAATTGTTCCGTTTCCGGTATACTGCCATCCGGCATACAGGTAAGGAAAATCAGGCTGATTTGTATAATGTGCCAGCCACAGTTTGTAATTTCCCAGTCTTGTCATATCCAGTTTCTGCACAAACCAGTTCCGGTTTGAATAAATCATTGGTGTATATCCTGCATTTTTCACAGTCTCACAGAATCCTACAACTCCATCGGTCCGTACATCATTGGAAATATCCGCTGTTCTTGCGCCATCTGCGTAAACCTCTTCCGTATCAATCACAACCGGCATATCCAGCGTATAAGAAGATGCCAGACTCAATGCAAACTGCGCTTCTGCAACTCCCTCATCATAGCTGATTGCCTGACTGTAAAAATATATTCCAACCTTGATTCCGGCAGCTTTCGCACCCTCGATATGCGTCTGGAACATCTCATCCGCCACAAGCTTTCCCTCTGAACCATAACCGCGATAACCCACACGGATAAACGCAATCGTAACACCTGCCTGCTTCAACGCGTCCCAGTCAAGCTCTGTCTGATACGATGACACATCAACCGCAAGTGCAGACAACCGGCTGCCATCCTCTGCATGGTAAGCCATGATCGTACTATCGCCATCCTCCATATAGAAGTTGTCCGTCTGGAAGTCATTCCGTGGAACTTCCTTTACAATCTTATAAAATTCACAATTCGGGATATCCCCGACCAACACATAGCTTGCCCTTGCAAACTGCCAGAAATTCGTATAAATCATCTGCGCTTCCGCTCCCGGCTGCAATGTCCATGTATATCCCTGCCCTGTCACAGGAACCGGCTTATATTTCTTACGATTTCCAATATTCACTCCAATGACAACACCGATCAGTACAAGTACGACCGCAATCGCTCCAACCAGAATTACATGTGGCCAGTTTATCTCATAATCTCTTTTTTTCTGCTGTTCCATACTCTTTGGTGAACCTTTCTTAACCTACTTCTTATCATATCACAAACGGGCATCTGACTCAACCGGAAACGCCTTATTTTTCGAGCGATTTATCATGTAACCGCCAAGCACGCACAACCCGACACCCATGACAATAACGATGAGCGCCGGCACTCCTTTCTCCGAAAAAAACGGCAGGACACGGGCCACCTGTTTTGGATAAAATGCAGCTGTCACGGACAACGCATTGTTGAAAAAATGCATGAGCATCCCCGGAAGCAGACTACCCGATTGAACAGCAACATAGCAGAGTGCCACACCGATGAGTGCTGTCGTCGGTGTCTGCACCAGATTCATATGATACAGCCCAAACACGATCGCCGCCGTCAGGATTGCAGCCCGTTTCTTCATCGTATGTTCCAGCGAAGATAAGAAAAATCCCCGGAACAACAGTTCCTCGCACACTGCTGGAAGCAACGCAATCAGCAGTAGGCAGATGCCATACCCATATGTATAGATTGCTTCCATAGATCCTGTCATGCTCTCTGCACTCTTCGGGAACAACATGCTCGTGATACTCGTCAGGATCATACCAACCAGGATCGTTCCCATCATCAATATAAGCCCGCCAGCAAAAAAGCCCGGGTGGCAAAGCCGGATACGAAATGTCTTTCGCATGTCCTTCTTCGTATACCACGCAGTGAAAAGCGGAACTCCACCGACAATTCCCTGTGTGACAAACAATCCAACAAGCATACTCTTCGCACTGGCAAAGCCGCCGACATAGATCATCAGCACCAGCACGACCGGAAGCACCAGACAGGCATCTCCAACTGATGGAACATCGCCTTTTAACATGTTACTTCTGCGCTCAAAAATCTGTACGTTTCCAGTTCCATCGCCGAACAGAATCGCTTCACTGTTATAAAGTTTTCCGAGCATAAGCACCGCAATGATTCCGTATGCCACGTTGCTGAACAAAACGATCGTGATTGCGGAAAAACTGAACTTAAATGCCATCAGATCGCGAATCAGCAGACAGATATTGGCAACCGGGACAAGTGCCATGTTTCTGGTGAGTGTAACATTTGGCATAAACCCAATAAATGACGCAAACATCACAAGCAGCATAAGCGGCGTAATATAATTATTTGCCTCCTTATACGTCTTCGCAAATACGCAGAAGCACATAGAAAGCGCACTGATTAAAATCGCAAAGGCAAGAATACACAGGCAGCAGACTAAGATTGCCGGAACGAATTTTGACACCTGTATCCTCGAAACCATACCGGTCGTCTGCACCGCCAGTTTGTACAGATATACACCGATTCCACCCATCGAAAGGACATTTAACAAGGCGGAAGCAACTCCGATCGTTCCAACTGTCAGGAACTTACTGAAAATCAGTTCCTGATTTGTGACCGGCAGCGTCAATATCGTCTCCAGTGTTCCACGTTCCCGTTCTCCAGCGGTCGTGTCAATCGCCGGGTACATCGTTCCCATCAGCAGGCTCACAACAAGCATAAACGGCACGATCACGCCGAGCAGGCTTCCGGTCGACTCCTCAGTTGTCGCACGATCGTCGGCCTCTATCTGAAATGGATGTAACACCGTATCCGGATCTAAGCCTGCCGCCTCCAGACTCTGATTCGTCAGAGAATCTGAATATGCTTCAAGTACCTGACGCACCTTCTGTTCCGCATAGCTTGAATTCGTAACCGAGGACAGATACGCGATATTATATCCGGTTCCATCTTCATTTTCATATACGATTGCATTGATCTTTTCTCCCCGCAGAATGATCGAAATATCTGCATTCATGACATTCAGATCTTCCAGCTTGAAATGCAGCGTGTCATCGTCCGGATGCAGAAACATCTGGACAAGCTCCGGATTCGTATCCATAAAGTCAACCGCAATTTCATACGTTTGTTCATCCATCTGCGTTGTCACCTTCGACATCATAGCCATACCACCGACAAACATCAACGGATAGATGAGAATCGGCACGATCAGCATCATGATCACGGTTTTCTTGTCCCGCAGAACGTCCAGCATTTCCTTCTTATATAACTGTTTTATCACTCGAAAATTCATGCGTTCCCCTCCATCTGTCCTGTCTCTTCTTTGATTTCTTCTGCCATGAATACACGAAATGCGTTCCTCAGGTTTTCACATCCGGTCTGTGCATAGATCTCATCCATCGTCCCCTGTGCGATTACCCTTCCACGCGAGAGCATCACGATCCGGTCACAAAGCATCTCCGCTTCTTCCATATAATGCGTGGAATACAAAACCGCCTTGCCGCGTGCCTTCTCCTTCTGCATAAAATCAATAATCGCACTGCTGCTCATGATATCGAGTCCCAGCGTTGGTTCATCAAAGATATAAAGCTTCGGACTGTGGATCAGACACCGGGAGATAGACGCCCGCTGCGTCTGTCCGGTAGACAGCTTCTCAATACGGTTATCAATAAAGTCCTCCAAAGACAGGATCCGTGCGATTTCCTCAATCCTCGCCTGTATCACGTCCTCCGACAATCCATAAATATTCCCCGCGATCGTAAGCAGCTCCCGCGTAGAAAGCCTGCCATACAGCTTCGTATTGCCTGACAGATACCCAATCTGCCGTTTGATTTCCGTCTGATCTGTAACGATCCGGTTACCATCTGTATATCGGACAATGCCCTCCGTCGGCTGCATCAGACAGCCAAGCATCCGGAGCAGTGTTGTCTTTCCGGCGCCATTCGGCCCCAATACACCAACGATTTCGCCTGCATTTACATGCAGGTTCACATGATCGACTGCCGAAAATACTACTTTCCTGTGTTTTTTCTCATTTTTTACAAACTGTTTTACGAGATTTTCTGCTTCTAACATTCCTTCTCCTTTCCCTGTTCCCACTCCGATTATCCTGATCTAAAAGAAAAGGCTGTCCGGATTTACACCGACAGCCCTAATATTGGTAATTAATCTTATATTCTTCACTGCCAAGCTTGACATGTATGATTCTATGGTTATAACCGATCCGATTATAACGGCACATTAATTTTGTGATCCAGCCGAGTTTCTTTGGAATCTCCATATATCGGAAAATGGGTTGTTCCTCAATAACTCGGTAATCCGGTCTCCATGCGCCAAACAGCTGTGCAGCATCATTCACCGAAAATTTCCGTGTCTTCCGTTTTTGTACAGTCTGGCTATGCTTCCATGTATTCGCTGTTGCATTTGCCAGTGTCGTAGATGCAGTAAATACCAGATGGGACCCCGGGAACAATTCCCGGATCTTTGCAATCAGCTCCCGGACCTCGTTCTTGTTCAGATACGAAAATCCATCGTCACACACAAACATGACACCCTGATTCTGTTTACACCGGATCTCATCTAACCATGAGAAATCCATCAGTCTCCGTCCTATTGTCTTTTCCCTCTCACGTTCCCCGTACATCGCCCGGCGAATCGACATAATATTGTGCGAATCGACACTATACCACTGGATTCTTCCATTATCCACCCTGCCAAACATATTATCCAGCCGGCAAGCCATATGTACGACCGTTCCCCAAGGGAACTCCTCCGTAAATCTCCGCACCAGTGTATCACAGGCACTCGCATCCGCCGCCATCCGGATATACTGATACTCACTGATATGCGGATTCAGTCTGGAAAAATCGAATTTGTGATCATATATAAACTTTGAAGCCCAGTCATCCTTGAAATATTCCGGATATTTCTTCGACCACTCTGACATCATTTTTAATGGATAGATTGCCCGCAGCGAAGTATCAAACGTTCCATTGATGCAATCGGTCAAAAAGCCCTGTGCCTTTTTGTATTCCTTAGTTTTATCATAAATCATGAAATCCTCGGCTTCTTCCTCAAACTCAAAGAATCGGATATTCACGCCAGCTTTCTTGGCTTTTTTATAAAACTCCCGTGCATAACAATGGTATAAATCCTGCACCCCGGAAAATAATACCACGTCGTCACAGATATCTGTCATATCTCCATAATACGGACTGGTATACTCTGTTTTTACCGCATAATCACGCACCCAATATGAATTCAAAAACTCTTTTACATGTTCATTATAAAATGTCCATTTTGCATGTTTAGAATTCTCAATCAACTCCTGTTCCATGCTCTTATCAAAAAACTCTGTATCCATCATCGGAGAGAGCAGATACAACTGATCCGGTTTGCGCAAACCTTCCCGCCATGCCGCCATAGCAAGTGACAGAGCCAGTCCGCCGCCGGCACCGCACCCCATCAAAACAACCCGTTCTACGTCCTGTCCCTTCGTACAGTTTGCATATGCCGGCTCCAGCATCTGGAAGACCTCCCGGCAGCAATGTTCAGGCGCCAACGGATACATCGGCAGAAAAATCCCCGCATGACAGGCAAGTGCCGTCTTCGCAAGGAACATCCATTCCGCAGAATTCATCTTGAAACAAAGCTTACTGGAATACAGGTACATAATGTAAGTACCATTAAATCCTTGTTTCGGTACGAGACGATAGCACAACCGTCCTTCCTCATGCAGCTCATCAATGTCAAACTGCCTGACAACAAACGGTGGAATTTTAAACTCTGATTTCCGCTTGCCAAGTTCCACCTGCCGCTTTAAATCCTCTGCGCGCATCCTATGAAATTTTGAAGATATCGCTTTTCCCATAATACTTACATTTTACCAAACTTATCTTATATGGGCAAGTTGTTTTCCTTCCCATTTTCTCCATACGGAAGATGGAGTGAGGTGGAATTAGAAAAAGGTCCAGTGGACCTTTTTCCCGCCGAACCGACCGACGAGCCATTTATGGCGAGGAGACCTTGAACCCATGGGTTCAAGGTCTTTTCCGCATCAAAAAAGGGATAGGCAATTGCCTATCCCTTTTGATGCGGAAGATGGGACTTGAACCCACACGGTATTGCTACCACAGGCACCTGAAGCCTGCGCGTCTGCCAATTCCGCCACTTCCGCGTACTGCGTTTCGTATCATATCATTTCTTTTCACAAATGTCAACAGAAATTTTAATAATTTCGAAACGCTTTTTCATTTTAAATTATTCAGCATCTGTGGAAGACGCATTACTGTCTGTAGCAACCGGAGTCTCTACGGTTGCATCAGTGGCAGTTGCCTCTACACCCTTACCATTCTCTAACAGGTAATCAACCACTTTCTGTGCCAATGCATAATAGACAAGATCTTCTGAACTGTAATTTTCCTCCAGTGTAGATGAATCATAACCATAATAATCCATGACTGTCTTCTTGTAATCATCGACTTCTTCCTTTGTCACAGTAATTCCCGCATCCTTTGCCACTGCACAAACAGCAATCTTCTCTTTCATGTAATCCTCTGCCAATCCCTGTACATACTCGCGGAAATCATCCTCACTCCGGAAACCATATCTGGCAGTTACATAATCACCAAGAGAATATCCATACTGGGATGCAGCTTTCTCCTGCTGCGCGATGCTCTGATCGATCAGATCCTGCATTTCCTTCTGTGGGTACTCATTGTAAGTCGTCTTTTCTACAAGCACCTGCATAACAGCACTCTCATTTGCACTCTTATCAGACTTTTCATACTGTTCCACCAGATCTTTTCTTACAGAATCCTCATATTCAAGAACTGTTGTTGCATCTGTATAAGAAGCAACAAATGCATCATTATACTCTGGAAGCTGTGTATCTGTCATATAATTGATTGTAACCTTAAAATCTGCTTCCTTACCGTTCAGATTTTCCTTCCCATAATTTTCCGGAAAAGTTGCTTTGATATTAAACGTCTCGCCAACCTTGTGTCCCATGATACCATCCTCAAAGCCCGGAATCATGCTTCCGCTGCCAAGTGTCAGATCGTAACCGGCACCGTTCGAATTGCCACCATCGAATTCCACGCCATCAATACTTCCAACAAAATCAATGTTTACATTATCGCCCTCTTTGACTGTTCCTTCTTTGACCTGTGTCTTAGTCGCATACTGCTGTAAAAGAGAATCAATCTTTGTCTTTACATCTGCATCTGTCACAGTTGATTTTGTCTCCTCATATTCCAGTCCCTTATACTCCGGCAGGTCACAATACGCTGCATATTTGTCAATCATGCTCTCCTGGTCAACGCCATCAACCTTCTTTCCACATCCGGTCAGCATTGTCATACCAAGTGCAAGGCTCAGTACATACCCAAGTGTTCTAAACTGCTTCTTCATAATACATATCCCTTCTAATTCTACCTAAATATAGGATTCTAAAACTTAAATCCCTAGCATTTATACCATATTTTAAGGAAAATGAAAAGGTTATTTTGATATTTCACAAAGAAATCACAGGGCGCATACTATTTTTCTATCCCGTATAAGGCACAAAAATGGCTTGAATACGCGGTTTTCCGGCATTTTAGGTGTCCAAAAAATCGCAACATCTAGTTTTTGTGTAATTTTTCGATACTATATTTAGTGTTTTTATGTTTACAAAGCACAAGAGGGATGGTATAATGTGAAACCGTATTCACGTTTTTATTTGGATACCAAAGAAATACACTGCACATGTAGTTTTAGGAGAGGGTTTATGAAAGTTATCAAACGAGATGGTCATACAGTGACCTATGACCGAAGCAAGATCATCACTGCCATCAAAAAGGCAAATGCTGAGGTTGAACCATGCGAAAAAGTAACCGATGAAAAAATTGAGGAGATTGTCGAAAGTATCGAGAGTAAGAACCGCCCACGTATGCTCGTGGAAGATATCCAGGATATTATCGAGCAGAAATTGATGGCCGACGGCAAGTTTGTTCTTGCGAAAACTTACATTATTTACCGTTATTCCCGTGAGCTTGTCCGTAAAGCTAATACAACTGATGATTCCATTTTAAGTCTGATCAAGAACCGTAACAAGGATGTTATGGAGGAAAATTCCAACAAGAATGCAACGGTTGCTTCTACCCAGCGTGATCTGATCGCGGGTGAAGTATCCAAGGATCTGACACGTCGTGTTCTGCTGCCGGAGAAAATTTCCAAGGCTCACGATGAAGGCGTTCTGCACTTCCATGATGCAGACTACTTCTTACAGCCGATCTTTAACTGCTGTCTGATTAATATCGGAGATATGCTCGATAACGGAACCGTGATGAACGGCAAACTGATTGAAAGCCCAAAGAGCTTTCAGGTTGCTTGTACCGTCATGACGCAGATCATCTCCTCCGTTGCCAGCAGCCAATACGGCGGTCAGTCCGTAGATATCCGTCACCTTGGCAAATATCTGCGCAAGAGCTACAACAAATATAAGAACAAATTAGTTGAAGAGTTTGGAGATAAGATTGACGATACCATCTTAGAGCAGATGGCACAGGACCGCTTACAGGACGAGCTTCGTTCCGGTGTTCAGACAATCCAGTATCAGATCAATACCCTGATGACCACGAACGGACAGTCTCCATTCGTGACATTGTTCCTGAATCTTGATCCAAATGACGAATATATCGAGGAAAATGCAACTATCATCGAAGAAATCCTCCGTCAGCGTCTCGAAGGTATCAAGAACGAAAAGGGTGTGTATGTAACGCCTGCATTCCCAAAGCTTATTTATGTCTTAGATGAGCACAACTGCTTAAAAGGCGGCAAATATGATTATATTACAAAATTGGCAGTCAAATGTTCTGCAAAGCGTCTCTATCCGGATTATATCTCTGCTAAGAAGATGCGCGAAAACTACGAAGGCAATGTCTTCTCCTGCATGGGCTGCCGTTCTTTCCTTTCCCCTTGGAAGGATGAGAATGGAAATTATAAATGGGAAGGTCGTTTCAACCAGGGCGTTGTATCTCTGAACCTTCCACAGATTGGTATTCTGGCAAAGGGCAACGAAGAGAAGTTCTGGAGTATGCTGGATGAACGGCTGGATCTCTGCTATGAGGCATTAATGTGCAGACACCACGCTTTACTTGGTGTAACATCCGATGTCAGCCCGGTACATTGGCAGTATGGTGCGATTGCACGTCTGAAAAAAGGTGAGAAGATCGATCCGTTGTTGAAGAATGGATATTCTACGATTTCCCTCGGCTATATCGGTTTGTATGAGGTAACAAAGCTTATGACCGGAAAGAGTCATACGGAACCAGGCGGTGAGGAATTCGCTCTCCGCGTCATGAACCGTCTCCGCAGAGCCTGTGATGAATGGAAGGAAGAAACAGGACTTGGCTTTGGTTTATACGGTACCCCTGCCGAGAGTCTCTGTTATCGTTTTGCAAGAATCGACCAGGAACGATTTGGCACGATCAAGGATGTTACAGATAAGGGCTACTACACAAACTCTTACCATGTGGATGTACGTGAGAAAATTGATGCATTCAGCAAATTCCGCTTTGAAAGCCAGTTCCAGACTATTTCTTCCGGTGGCGCAATCTCTTATGTGGAAATTCCAAATATGCGCCATAATCTGGAAGCACTTGAAGAAATCGTCCGCTTTATTTACGACAATATCCAGTATGCGGAGTTCAACACAAAATCCGACTATTGTCACGTCTGTGATTACGACGGCGAGATTATCATCAACGATGATAACGAGTGGGAATGTCCACAGTGCGGTAACAAGGATCATTCAAAAATGAATGTCACACGTCGTACCTGCGGCTATCTTGGTGAGAACTTCTGGAACGTCGGCAAGACAAAAGAGATCAAAGCACGTGTGTTACATCTGTAAATCGAGGTTGAAAAATAGATATGAATTATGCTGATATCAAGCGCATTGATGTGGCAAACGGACTCGGCGTCCGGGTTTCCCTGTTCGTGTCCGGCTGCTCCCATCACTGTAAAGGATGCTTTAACGAAGAAACATGGGATTTCAATTATGGAAAGCCCTTCACCGAAGCTGAAATCGAGCAGATCCTGGATTATCTGAAACCTGACTATATCAAAGGCCTGTCGCTTCTTGGCGGCGAGCCTTTTGAATATGTCAACCAGCAGGGATTGCTTCCATTGCTTCGCAGATTTAAGGCGTTGTACCCGCAAAAAGATGTGTGGTGCTACACTGGATATGATTTTGAGAAAGACATACAGGGAAAAATGATGGTCATGTGGCCGGAGACGCGCGAAATGCTCCGTTACATTGATATTCTGGTCGACGGAGAATTCGAGATGGACAAGAAAGATTTATCTCTTCGATTCCGTGGCTCCTCCAACCAAAGAATCATCGATGTCAAGCGTTCCCTCGCAGAAAACAAAATATGTCTGGAGGAGGAATTCTACAAATGATTACACATATGCAGGTAAAAGTAAAGAAATTACAAGAACACGCAGTATTACCGACCTACGGCTCAGCCAATGCTGCAGGTGCCGATCTGTACGCATGTATGGATACTCCACTTACAATTGCGCCACACGAAACAGTCATGGTTCACACTGGCCTTGCCATGGAGATTCCTGAAGGTTACGCCGGTCTTGTCTATGCACGAAGTGGCCTGGCAGCCAAGCGCCATCTGGCTCCTGCAAATAAAGTTGGTGTTGTAGATTCCGACTACCGCGGGGAGTTCATGGTTGCTCTGCATAACCACAGCAACGAACCACAGACGATCGAGCCGAACGAACGCATTGCACAGCTTGTCATCACACCATATATCGTTGGCGATTTCGCTGTGGTTGACGAATTAGAAGAAACCGAACGCGGTGCAGGCGGTTTTGGTTCTACCGGCCGTTAATCAGACATTACTTTCTGAATATCTGCCGTTATGTCACGCACTGCCAAAACTACTGCATTGACATTTCCATGCGCATCCCAGCTTTGTGGTGTCATAATTGAGCATACCCAGCTTTGATTATCATCTCGGGAGATATTTGCGATATATGTTTTTGCTTTCAGGCGTTTTACAATTGTTTTTAAATCAACAAATTTGCGATACGCCTCCTGGCATTCTTTTGCCACAAAATTATCTATATAGCAATTCAGCATTGTATCTGCTGTTTTTGTATCTTTCAATACAGCTCCCATCTCACCTGGGATTTTGATAATCTCCCATTCTGACGTTTCAAGCTGTATCAAAATATTCAGCTTATAGATACTTCCCACCGCATTGATAATCCGAAACTGTTTCTGCATCTCCTGCATTGTATTCTGTGCAGAACGGTTACGCAGAAAAGCCAGGATCAACAGGAAAAAGATATAAACTGCCGTACTGAATGCAAGTATCGTCGTGCGCGTTGCAAACACCTCTCCGGACGGATATACTGCATACAATCTGTACTGCTTATATCGCATCTTTTTTCCATACCAGCACTTACCATTGTATTTTAATTTTGTGATTTTCCCTGCCTCCCACGCGGATTTATCTGTGACCTCAATCGGGCAGCCAACAACCGACTGCCCCTGCACATGCTTCTCATTGGTATTCAGCACAACCTCTCCATTCGTAATAATCACCATACCATCCATCTTGAATTGATTTCCGGAAAGCATTGTATCAAGAGAGATATCATTGACTCCCATCGGTCGCAATACCACTTCATGGTAACAAAGGATCAATCCTGCAGAATCTTCTCTTGCGACAACCGCAAAATCATATGTTTTTTCTCCAATTTGCAACCGCTCCATATAGGATTTTTCCGGAAATTCCAAAATCTGTGATACGGAATCGTTTTTCAATTCTTTCTCAAACAAAATATGCGCATCCTCCCCACTGGAAACAACATACTTTCCCTTACTGTCTGTCACCACAACGCCTGTCAGATTCTCATCTGCAACATATGCATCCAAAATATCCTTGTGGATTGCCACTCCATGCTGCTCATACAGTGCGATAGAGATTGCTTTCTCCTGTAGATTGTTTAAATCTTTTGCCTGATCATCATTCACATATTTATCATAACGTTCACATGTATGACGTGCATATAACAACGTCTCATCTGCCACCTGGCTTATCGTCCGTTTTGCCATATACGTTGTGAGCAAAAAAATAAATGTCAATAATAAAGTTCCCGCAACCGACGGGATCATCTTTATCACGACATTTTTCTTCCCATTTTTTTTATGATTCACCATTATTTATCCCCCCTACGATATACTTGGTGTTTTTTTGTTTTATCCCCGCACCAATTATATGGCATGATATGCAAACTGTCTACCACAAATTTACAAAAATCCCCCGGAATTTTAATTCCGAGGGATACAAGACAGGAATGGCTTTTACTCCAGATTTAATTTATGCTTGCAGGTAAGTGTCGTAGCCACAGCCAGCACCGCAATCCCGACAACCTCCATGATCGTTGCAGATGACAGCATAACCAGATACTGTTTTGCAGCGGAAGAGATCTGCTCCATATACACCTCGATATCTGCTCTTGCCAGAATCTCTCCAAGCACAACGACAAGTACGCCATACAATACTTCCAGTAATGCGAAAAACACAACAGACCATACACGTTTGTTCTTAGAAAATGCATGACCGAACGCATAGGCTGCATTGATCGTCCAGATATTGAACAGTACGCCAAACCACATCATGAGTATCAACAGTACTCCATCGAATATGATGATGCCTCTGTCTATCCTTGTGCCAAACATAGAAAACACATCCTGCACGAATCCGACAAAATCATGGAATATCTGGAAGTTCCCGGTTGCAACACAGATTGCAAGTCCATATATTGCAACAAGCCATGCTATCATAACAAGATCACAGATCAGTCTGGCAATGATGAGTGTTGATTCCTTGACCGGCAATGTATGTGTCAGATATCCCTGATCCTTGAAGAACCGGTTCCGGAAATCCAAACAAGGAAGCAGAATCACCAGAATCACAACCGCAAACATTGCAAAGGCAAACATTGCATCGACCAGCTTCACAAACACTGCAAATGCTGTACCTCCGACCGCATTGTACAGCTTATCCAGTCCCAGCACAAGACATGCAAACAGCATCACGCCTGCAGATAACATACCCGCAAATGCGGAACGATTTACAAATTCATTTTTTATACATTTTCCTAGCATCGAAATACCTCCCTGAATATCTCATCGATCGACTGTCCTTTTTCTGCCCGCAATGCATCTGCATCCTTCTGACAGATAATCTCTCCCTCTTTAATGAAGATGACTTCATCCAATATATTCTCGATATCCGAGATCAAATGTGTAGACAGCAGGATCGTTGCTTTCTCATCGTAGTTTGTAAGAATCGTCTGCATGATATAGTCTCTGGCAGCCGGATCGACACCTGCGATCGGCTCATCTAAGACATACAATCTTGCCCGGCGGCTCATCACCATGATTAACTGTACCTTCTCTTTGTTACCCTTCGACAGCTTCTTCAAAGTCATATTCGGGTCGATATTCAAGAGCTGCATCATGTCATATGCACGCGTCTCATCGAAGTCCGCGTAGAAATCCTTGAACATATTGACAAGCTGACGGATCTTTAAGTACTCGTTGAAATACGTCCGCTCCGGCAGATACGATACAACCGCCTTTGATTCCGATCCGACCTCATATCCACAGATGCGGATACTTCCTTTCTCCGGCTGTAACAGACCGACCAGCATCTTGATGAGTGTCGTCTTGCCACTTCCGTTCGGTCCTAACAGACCGATGATCTTTCCTTCCGGCAATGTCAGGTTCAGATTCTCAAATACGGTTTTCGAGATTCCATAGCCTTTCTTCACACCGGATATTTCTACTAAATTACTCATGTGCTCCCTCCTCGTGTAAATATCCTTTCAATACTGTTACAATCTCGTCGTCTGCATATCCAAGTGTACGCATATTATCCACAAACGCCTGTATGTGCTTCTGACTCAGTTCCTCTCTCATACTCGTTCCTCCTGCTCTTGGTTCTGCTACAAACCTTCCAGCCGTCCGCTGGGAATACAGCACGCCTTCGCGTTCTAACTCCGAAAGTGCTTTCTGCATCGTATTCGGATTCACGCCCGCGGTCAACGCAAGCTCCCGCACTGCCGGAACCTGATCGCCCGGCTTTAAGGCTCCCTGTGCGATCTGCATCTTTATCGCATCCACGATCTGTAGATAGATCGGGGATTCATTGTTAAACTTCCACGCCAATCTCTGTTCCTCCTTTTTGTATTATTGTATTATCTGAGTAGTACAATAATACAGTAGTACAGTTTTGTCAAGTACTTTTTAAAAAATATGCTGAACATGTTTCATAATTGCTTTTAAATAAAAAAAAAGCCATCTGCATACACAGACAGCTTCTCTGTTTCACTTATTATATTCAATTACTCTTTCACCGCACCGATCACGATCTGTGACACAATACTCTTTGAGAACAGAATGTAGACAATGACCGGCGGCAGAATCGCCATCAACAGAATCGTATATACAACCGGATCACTTCCACACCCCGGATTGCTGGCAAAGGTCTTTAAGAACATCGCGATTGTTTTCTTCTCCGGCCGTTGCAGGATCATGCCATGATAAAATGAATTATTCCATACATTTACAAATGTAAATATCATCTGCAGGGATAACGCCGGTTTCACGGCAGGCAGAATAATCTTATTGAAGATTCCAAACTCCGAGCTTCCATCAATCCGTGCCGCCTCCACAATGTCCTTCAGCCGCACCGTCTGGAAATACATTCGCATGAAATATGCCACTGCAGGTGTCGCAATGGATGGCAGGATCAACGGATAAAACGTATTCAGCATACCCATCTTCATCACCAACCGGTAAAAGCCAAGGAAGCTTCCAATTGGTGACATCATAAGTGCCGCAACAACGACTCTCCATAACCCTTTCTTTCCCTTGAAATCAAAGATCTCAAAGCCATACGCACACATACAGCCAAAGTATACTGCAAGAAAGGCTGCTGTCGCCGCAATAAAGCAGGAATAAAACAATGACTGGAACAATCCGCTTGCCAGATTACTCGCATAATCTTTAAACTGCACAAGATTCTCCTGAAAATGTCCTTCCGGCAGCAACGAGATGCCCCGTACCAGACTCTGATGTGTCCGTGTTGCATTGATATACATGATATACACAGGACCAATCGCTATCACGCTCAACACGCTGCACACAACGGTCCGCAGACAAAGCTTTCCAACTCTGCCTGGATGACGCTTCGCATACTGTAGATTCAGCCGGATATTCAGTTTCGCCATTCCAGCCCAGTCTGTATCCGACGTCCGCTCTGCCTTCTTTTTTACATATTTCCTGCCTTGTGCCAGACAGATCAGCCGCGCATCAATTTCATGTAACAACGCTGCTGCCACAATGGATGCTGCAATCACAAACAATGTGTACATACCAACACCTTTGACACTTCCAAACATCTGCAGAAACAGGTTGTGAATCAGGTACAGTTCCAAGGATATATTTCCAAGGAAGGTCAATACCGGATTCTCAAAACGTACCTTCAAGAACACCGTAATCATCAGGAATGTAAATACAATGCACATGGAAAGCTGCACCAAAAGCGTCGGTATCTTATCCTCGTACCGCATATTATTGACAGTCTCTGTCCAATACCCATGATGCGAAAGCATATATGCACTCGCACGCGCCAACACAACGAACAATACAATCAACACAGGCAGAAGCCCCTTATAACTTTTCTTCATAAAGCGGATGATTGCTTCTTCCTTGTTCGCAACCAGCATACCAATCCAGAACACAAGACTTGTATTGTACCACCATTCTCCCTGAAACCAGCTGTTTCCATGTCCGCGTGTCATACAGAATACAACGAATCCTGTGATAAATGCAAACATGAGCCACAAACACACCTTCCGGTTCTTCACAAACCGGTAGATCAGATAGAATACGACATAGAATATCACAATCTCTACGATATACCATGCATGCGAATTGATCAGTTCCAATCCTGTCGCATAAAGCAGGCCCTGCTTGAATGACCGGTCGGTTCCACTCACCAGATATCTTACCATAAATACGAGAACAGACATGTAAAAAGGAATCAGAACCGTCGTCAGACGCTTCCGGAAGAAGCCCTTCAGATATCCTTCCTTACTCTGTACACTCTTGAGCAGTCCATATCCGGAGAAAAAGAAGAACATCGATACCAGTCCGACACCGAAATGCTCCAGTATATTAAATGCACTTGCATTCGCCTCTCCGATTGTCTGTGCCAGATGATGGAACACGATCAATACCGCAAACACCCCAAGCACGCTCTTCGAGTTTTTCAAGCCAAGCGGCTGTGGCTGGAAATATTCGTAGGTCTGATATTCCTCCGCCGTTGGCACATAGTTTTTATCAACCACCTGCATCCCGCATATAGCAATATAAATCACCGGGATAAAAAATACCCAGATTCCAAACGTAAACGACGTGAGCTTCGCCCACGGAGAATCCACGTTTACACTCTTCATTGACTTTGTCAGATCTCCTGGTTGCATACTTAACGCTACCGGTTCGTACCATGTCTGAAGCTTCTTCAGCCCTTCCGCATATTTCGATCCTTCTTTTCCTGTTGTATAACAATCCATAATGATACAGCTTCCACCCACAACGGTTGCATACACCTGTGAAAACTGAAACTCCGCATAAGCAGTGGATTTCATCCGGTAATGCACATTCAGAAATGTCCGTCCATTTTCTTCTATGTACTGTGTCTCAAAGTCCGAATCAAGTACCGACGTATTATCTGTAGGTGTACGAAGCTCCTCGAACACCCAGTGTTCAAATGTCTGTATTTGCGCCTCCGACAGATCTTCCCATCCGTTCACCGCATCGGTTCCCAATATATCTGCACATGGCTTGACCGTCATCTCCATAATGTGTTCCTGGTCATCCGGCATCGTCATGAGCATGATATTATTTTTCTTCATATAGTAGGATGCGCTATTCTCGGTATCCTGAAAATAACGCTTCCAATCTTTCGGCATCTTTATGGACACATCGCAGTCTTTCACATACGTCACAGCATCTGACACAGATATTGCTGTATTTCCAAGCTTCGACTTCTCCTCTGACATACTCCGTCCTGTCAGCATCACACCCAGAGCAAACAACAAAATCAGTGCAAACACCGTGGAAATATTAAATTTAACTGGTGTTTTCAAAAATCAGTTCCTCCACTTCCATTTTCATTCGTGGCCCGCCTGATCTCCTTTCAGGACAAGCCTTTTAATGTTATATAAGATAATTGCCGCAATGTATGTGAACACAATTTCCAATATGATAAACACCGATTTGGGAAATACAACATTCGCATGACTGCAAACATAAATAAATATATTGTTCAATAAGATAAGTTCAAAGTAAATCGCACTGCCAGCCTCCGTGACGCGTCCGCCAAACCGGAATCTGCCAATTACCATCACCATAAGCAGGACGAAAAGCATAATTGCCGGTGTCTGCGCAGCCAACGTCAAAAGCTTGTCGCCATAGCCTGGATTGTCCGGTGTCTCCGTCCAATATCCATAATGATCTACGGTATAGATTGCTGCATATCCGGTTACAGCAAGCAATACCAGACCTCCCATAAAAGCAGGCAGAAAATGTTTTTTCAGCCAGCTATCCACCTGTGTCTGTTTCCGTCTGTACAGCATGCCTAAGAAGAAACAGATTGTCGTGTTATACCACCATTCACCATAAAACCAGTTCGTGAATATATCCTTGTCAAACTGATGTCCAAGCAGAAGACTGCCTGTCATCATAAGCAGCATACAGACCGCAAAAAGAGCCGTTGCCACCTTTGTATTCTTCCCCTTATAAAATGCGAATGCAACAAGCAGATTTAACAGAATCACTTCCACTGCGATCCACATCTGATCGTTCAGCAAAATAAGTCCAAAGAAGGACAATAAAAGCTCCTCCATCGTATAACGCTCTCCAAGCAGCTGTGTCACAATCATATACGCATAGCTGCAAAAGAAAAACAATACTAAAATCGGAATAACATTACGCCGTGCATACACCTTCCAGCCATATGCCTTCACATCCTTCATCGCTGTATAGCCTAACAAAAACATGAAAAATCCCACACAAAAGATTCCGATATACTCAAATGGTTTTAATAATTTTCCATATAAATATTCACTGAACACCGATACAGAAACATGGTGGATAATCGTCAATAAAGCCAGAACTGCCACCACTGCTTTCGTCTGCGGATATTTCGTTATGTCGTTTCTTGTCTGATTTTCCGATTGTTCTACTCTATACTCACTCATCTGTTATCCCCTTCCGTTTCTACGTCGTCTTTTTCCCTCTTCGCTTTCTCATTCTCTTCGATCTGAGACTCCTCGTCTTCCTGTTTCTGCTCCAGATTCTCCCCGACTGTTTCTTCCGTTATCGTATATTCCATCATCATAACAAGCTTCTTGCGGATTTCTTTATCCTTTTCCTGCAACCGGACATAATTGAATATATTCAGGCAGATGGAGAAAATCAGCATAATCAAAACCACACATATAATAATGATCAGGCGGCTTCTCTCCCGTTTTCGCTTAATCTCTTCATCCGAAATCTGCAAAGAATAATCAATCAGCTCCTGCACCTTCCCTGTATCCATGACCGCGTCTGACTTGGCACGCTCTCCATTCAACAGTTCTACCACCGAAACATCCAGTGCCTGTGACAAGTCATCCAGCACACAGATATCCGGATAGCTAAGCCCCCGTTCCCATTTAGAGACTGCCTTATCTGTCAGATGAAGCTTCTCTCCAAGCTCCTTCTGTGTCATATTTTTTTCTTTTCGTAACTGGTATACAAATCTGCCAAATTGTTCTTTATCCATTCCGCTCTCCGTTTGTGGTTCATCCGCTATCTGCTGTATCAAGCTAACCACATTTCTATGATTTTTACAACCGACTGTTGGTTTCCTTTTTATCTTTTCCTATATATTACAAGAATTTTCACATAATTGTAATCAAAAAATCGAGCAGGTTAATACCTGCTCGTTATAGAATAATGTTAGACTGTATTCGAATTTAAGAAGAACAATTAAACTATTATATTTTCATTACCCGAACAATCTCTTCAACCAATTCCAAATATCTGACTGCAATAAAATAATTTATACCCCCTTTCTTAATTGCTCTATAAAAGCTTACACTTCACATAACATTTTCTTACTTTGGATGTTGTTTTAAAATCCGATAACTATTTTTATATGAAAACACCAGCCAAGCAAGCCATAACCATAACAACAATTCCATATAGTAACAGCTATACAAAAATAAGCATATCAAAACCGCACCCAATATTCCATTTGTTTTTTTGCTTCTCAATCTAAAACAATCTAACAAAACATATATACTAAACAATATAAATAGAGCAACATATTTAACACCTATTTGTACCGCTTCTACACCTATACACATACCATAAATTATCAACGTCAACAGAATGCATGCCATTTTCACACGTCGCTTAGTTTCTGTTAAGGCATCCCCACTGTTCCAGACAGCCACAAGCAACACTATCATACCAATACAAAAATTCACATTGGCACAGTACCGATGATACAAATATAATACACTCGGTTTGATATGGAATCTTAGTTTTTCATCAACCGTCACTGGATATTCTACTTCTACATTTCCTTTCAAATCCCCACTCTGTTTTATACGGATTACATCTGTTCCCGGCTTTTCTGCCTTCACCACGCAACCTTGAAAATCCTTATGATTCCATGCCAATCCGATGATTACATATTCATGCTCTATCGTTAAATCTGCATACGGATAGTAACTAGACAAATCCTCACATACAACCGTCGTCCTCGTTTCCTCTGGAATATATGCATAAAACGTCTTCTTTGGTGCAAATATATATACAAGATTACATACGATCCCACATATTGCAAAAATTATTACAGCTCTGCGCACTGTCTTTTTTGCAAATGCATCCCTGACACAACGCCATGCACTTACCCGTTGTTCTATCTTACCTGTCAATATCAGGTATACCACAACTGATGCAATATGCAGGTATATTATAATAGTCATTTTATCTGCCTGTGGGAACAACCAAATTAACATCTTACATATGCTGATTCCTGCAAACAAAAAGCTCTCTGAAACAACTACATTTTTAATCACTGTATAAACCATACAACATGCAAGCAACACAGGCACCCAGTTAATCAGCCTTGGCACCCATAGCCATGGAATAATTGTATAGCGTACAGTTTCCGTTGTTTGATTCCTTACAACTGTGGAAAATATGTTATAATCCTGCACAGAAATACCAACGATCAAAATATATGTAACAATATACATTATGGTACAATAAAAAATTTTTTTCTTCATTTAGTTTTTCCCAACTGTATCATTTACGATCGTATCATACACGTCCATATCTACGCTGTCTGGGTACTTGAAGATTGGATCGATTTGTGCCTGCCATTTCGTAAGCGTATCCGATAACGCTTCCTGTACCTGCTGATTATAAAGCACGATTTTCTGCTCATTTGTTTTCGTCTGATCAGTCAGAGCAATCATCTGGAATACATGATAGCCATACTGCGTCTCCACAACCGTGCTGTACTGTCCGTTCTCCATATTGTACAGCAGATCATACACATCCTGCCCATATGTTTCCAGAATATCCTTTGGGCTCATCGTCTGTATCTTCGCCTCGTTCAACTGATAATACTCTGCCAGCTTCTCGATTGCTGCGCCTGTGACGTCTTTTGTGTCTGTCGTAGCCAACGTTGCGCACGCTTGTAAAGCATTTTGATACTGTTGATTTTTCTGTTCCTCTGTATAAGGTGTCACTACCCCATTCTCATCCATGCTGTAACACGCAAAATACATGTCATAGAAGGTCGTCATCCGCGCCTCTTCATCAGAAATCTCAATCTTCCGGTCATCTAAGATCTTCGCTTCCACCTTCGATGCGATTGCATTTTCCTGCATCACTTTCTCTGCCTTTTCCTTCGTGATCTCCATCTTCTGTAACTGTTCATCCGTCAGTCCCTCACAGAAATCGTCTGCTTTCTGATTTAACTCTGTCAGTTCATCGTCCCCCAGTGTGATTCCAAGCTCCTCCGCATGCGCACACAGTGTCTTGACTCGGACAATCTCATTTACAACTTCCTCGCGCGTCAGGTTTTCCATAGAAGTGCCTGCACCTCCATCCGGAAGCACCGTCTGCCAGACATCACTGCCATACTGCATCTCATACCGTTCCCGCACGGTTTCTATATAGATATATACCTCACCCTTGGTTACCAGATTATTTCCATACTGAAACACCAGTGTTCCACTGCTTGTCTGCTGTGTTTCTTCTTCCTTTTTCTCTCCACAGCCAGAAAGCACCGGTACCATCAGGCAGATACACAACAATATTGCAATTAATTTTCGACAACGTCTATTATGCTTCATGGTTCACATCCTCCGTATTATACAATGTGCGGATATCCTCTATTACCTTCTCACAGGAAGATACCATCTCTTCCTCGATCAGCTTCGACATACGGATACGGAAATATGTCTGCTTGCCCGCGGTAAGCCGCAATGTGTTCTTATACCGCTTCAACAACGGATTGACGCGCTCCGCCTGCACAGGTGCCTGCGGCAGCATGAAAAACCGTACCTCATCGCCCACATATTTAATATCCGTAATATAAACCTCATGTGCAATCGCCTTCAGATATGCCACATCAAGTAAGCGGAAGAACGGCTTTGGCGGTTCACCAAACCGATCACGCACCTCCTCTAAGATGGCATCATTATCCTCGCGGTTCGTACATTTCGAGATTCGTTTATACAAATCCAGCTTCACGTATTCATTCTTCACATAGCTGTCTGGAATATAGGCATTGAGCGGAAGCTCCACATTTGTGACGAACTCCTCACGCACCGTCTCTCCAGACAGACGCCGGATCGCATCGTTCAACATCTGACAATACAGATCGTAACCAACCGCCTCAATATTTCCCGACTGCTCCTGTCCGAGCAGATTTCCGGCTCCACGAATCTCCAGATCTTTCATTGCTATCTTATACCCGGAGCCAAGATCTGTAAACTCCCGGATTGCTTTCAGCCGCTTCTCTGCGACCTCTTTTATCATCTTGTCACGCTTATAAAGCAGGAATGCATAGGCACTCCGGTTGGAACGTCCGACACGTCCACGCAGCTGATAAAGCTGTGACAAACCAAAACGATCCGCATCATGTATAATGATCGTGTTGACATTTGGAATATCCAGTCCCGTCTCAATAATCGTCGTTGACACAAGCACATCGATCTCACCCTTAATAAAGCGACGCATCATCGCTTCAAGCTCCCGCTCCGGCATCTTACCATGTGCAAATTCAATCGTTGCATCCGGCAGTACCTGACGAAGCTGTCCGGTGATGTCCGCAATTGTCTCCACCCGGTTATACACATAATATACCTGTCCGTTTCGTGCAAGTTCCCGGTTAATCGCCTCTTTTACAAACTCCAGATCGTACTCCATAATATACGTCTGGATCGGCAGCCGATCGACTGGCGGTTCTTCCAGCAGACTGATGTCACGCAGACCAACCAGACTCATATGCAGTGTTCGCGGAATTGGTGTCGCAGTGAGTGTCAGTACATCCACATTTTTCTTCATCTGCTTGATCTGTTCCTTATGCTTAACACCGAACCGCTGTTCCTCATCGATGATCAAAAGTCCCAGATTTTTAAATACAATATCCTTCGAAAGCAACCTGTGTGTACCGATCACGATATCGACCATACCGGACTTCATCTGCTCCAATGTCTCTTTGACTTCCTTCGGCGTACAAAAACGGGACAGCATACGGATATTGACCGGATAGTTCTTCATACGCTCACAGAATGTGTTGTAATGCTGCTCGGCAAGAATCGTCGTCGGCACCAGATAGGCAACTTGTCGATTATCCTGCACCGCCTTAAACGCAGCCCGGATGGCAACCTCTGTCTTTCCAAATCCTACATCCCCACAGACGAGACGATCCATGATCTTGCCACTTTCCATGTCATGCTTGGTATCGTCAATGGCTTTCTGCTGATCCAGAGTCTCCTCATACGGGAACATCTCTTCAAACTCCCGCTGCCATACGGTATCCTCCGAATATTTGTAGCCCTGCGTACTCGAACGGATCGCATACAGCTCAATCAGTTCCTTCGCAATATCCTCCACATGTCCTTTGACGCGCGTGCGCACCTTCTCCCACTCCGGACCGCCAAGCTTGTTCAGCTTGACACGTGCGCCATCCTTGCCGGACAGCTTGCCAATGCGGTCGAGCTGCTCCACAGGCACGAACAATTTGCTACCCTTTGCATACTCGATACTGATATAGTCCTTCATGCGTCCATCGGTTTCCACCTTGTCGATACCGCGGTAGATTCCGACACCATGATTTTGATGTACGACATAATCGCCAACGGAAATATCTGAGAATCCGGCAATTTTCTCACCTGCATATTTCGGCAGTTTCTTCCGTTTTTTCAGTTCTTTCGAGGTAAATATATCGCCCTCTGCGATCACAAGCAGATGACACTCCGGGATTTCAAAGCCCGTCTCCATTCGTCCGACACTGATGCGTACCTCTCCCGATTTGAGCGGCTGTTCCCGGTTTTCGGTAAAGTACGCCATGACATCATTATCCTGTAAGTTCTTCGCGATACGTTTTCCTCGCGTCGCAGATGGTGACAGAATCAGAATCCGATAGTCCTTCTTCTTATATTTCTCGATATCCTTCATCAGATCCTCGAAGCTGTTGTTGTAGCTGACAAGCCCCTTTGCATCGATCTGAAATGCGAACTGTTCCTTCCATGCCGGCTGCTTCTTATATAGTTCCGAAAGCAGCACCGGTGTACGGTTCACTAGTCTCGCCACAACTGTCTTGGCATCATAAAGCACATTTGCCTGCGTTGGCAGAACATAACCACCCTCCAGACGGCCTTCCATCGACATGCCAAACTGCATCGCATAAGCACCAGCACGCTGGTTTACACGCTCCGGATCGTCAATGAAGATATCCGTATCTGCTGGAAAATAATCCAAAAACGACACCGTGTCGTCGTAGAAATATTCCACCATACTGTCTAATCCCATCGTGGAATTAAACTCCTTTAACTCCTCTAATACCGACTCCACCATCTTGTTCAGCCGTGCGTATTGCTCCGTGTGGAACTGTTCCTTCAAAAGTTTCGCCTGTGCCTTATGCTCCTTCTCCAGCTTTGCAATACCCTGACTGATCCGCACATCGTCGAGTACCATCTCCGTAGATGGATAAATTACAAACTCCTCAACGCGCTCCATCGAACGCTGACTTTCCACATCAAAACTCCGGATACTGTCAATATCATCCCCCCACAGCTCAACACGATAAGGGCACTCTTCCGTCAGGGAGAAGATGTCGATGATACCTCCTCTGACCGAAAACTGCCCCGGTGTCTCTACAATTGAAGTTTTTTCATATCCAAGTGTTGTGAGTTTCCGTGAAAATGTATCAAGCTGCAAGGTATCTCCAACCTTGATCGTCAATATATTTTCTATGATATGCGAGATGGACGGAATTTTGTCCATCAATCCCTCAATGGTCGTAACAACGGTACAAGGACGTCCTTCTGCAATCTTCTTGAAGATCTCCAACCGCTCCTGCACGGTATTGTTACTGTGAATATCCGCGGAATAAAAGAGAGCGTCCTTCGCCGGATAATAAAAGGTCTGACGGCTGTAAAACCGATAGTCCTCGACAATCTCCCGCGCCCGTCGCTCCTCATAGGTCACAATCAGCCGAAACCGTTTCGTGTCCGACAGTGCCTCCATCAAAAGTGGGGTGATCCGGCGATCCATCCCCCATACGTGATGGATACCTCCTGTCTCATCCCGGTGTTTTTTTAACTCTGCAAACCTTGGATCATCCTGAAATGCAAGTGTCAATGCCTTCATTTGCGGATCCTCTTTTCTACTAATTTACATATTTGTAGATGAGACATACAGAATTATCATTCGACGCAGACACGCTCTCGCTCGATTCATCACGCAATGGTACTAAATTCGCAGCAACAAGTTGCTGCTTATTAAGTACCAGCGTGCTTCAACGGTCTGCTTACGAATTGATAATTCTGCATGTCTCTATCTACATTTTATTAATTAAATTTGTTCATGGCAGAGGCTATCCCTTCGGTAAGGATGGTTGCAACTGCCTGCCTTGCCCGGTCAGCACTCTCCCGGATGACTGGCTGTTCCTCTTTCGAGAACCGTCCAAGCACATAATCTGCCAGATCCATCTTCGCCGGCTTTTCACCGACACCAATCTTGATGCGTGTAAACTCCTGTGTTCCAAGCTGCGCAATGATATTCTTGATTCCATTATGTCCGCCGGCACTACCCTTCGCACGGATGCGAAGCTTGCCGACATCCAGACTGATATCATCATAAATGACAATCAGATCAGACAGCTCGCATTTATAATAATCCATCAGTTCCCGCACACTCTCGCCACTTAAATTCATATATGTCTGCGGCATGGCAAGAATCACTTTCTCGCCCTCAATGATACCTTTTCCGATCAGCGCCTTATGCTTCTTCGTCTCGACCGGAATATTATATGCATCACTGATATTATATATCACGGAGAACCCGACATTATGCCTTGTTCCGGCATATTCCTTCGTCGGATTTCCCAGTCCCACGATTATTTTCATCGTCTGCCTCCTAGTCCTCACGGTGACACATGATCTGCTCCGCTTCTTCCAGCTGGTCGATCGTATTCACACCGCGGATCTCGTCACAGGCATCTCCGGTAAGCGGAAGTGCCGATACCTTGAGACCGATCTTCTTGATCAGTGCAATCGTATCTGTCAGATAATATTCACCTGCGGCGTTATCGTTGCTCAGCAGATCCAGGCTTGCAGAAAGTGCCTCGGAGTTAAAAATGTACATACCGGAATTTACTTCCTTACATGCCCGCTCTTCTTCGGTTGCATCCTTGTGCTCGACAATCTTCTCAAAATTGCCTGCCGCATCACGGATGATACGTCCGTACCCGGTTGCATCGTCCAAAATCGCTGATAATACGGTTACACCATTTGCCTCCTTGCGATGCTTCTCAACAAGCTCGGTCAGAGTCTTTCCGGTAATCAGCGGCGTGTCTCCACAGAGCACCAGTGTATCGCCCTCTGTGCCAATAAAATCCTTGGCGCATTTCACGGCATGTCCGGTTCCAAGCTGTTCCTTCTGCTCTACATAGTCGACAACATCATAGATTGCATCCTTGACTTCTCTGCCCTTATAGCCAACGATCACACAGACCTCACCGGCGCCTGCATCCTTACATGCCTGAATGACATAATGCACCATCGGTCTGCCTAAGCATTTGTGAATGACCTTCGGTAAATCCGAATTCATTCGTGTTCCTTTTCCTGCTGCCAAAATTACTGCTTTTAATTTGTTCATTTTCTTTCCAACCTTTTTCTATATTTAATACAAACTATCCCGTAGTTCCTTTGCCTTGGCGACTGCATCGTCCGCATCCACTGTCTCGTATACATAGATTTCGTCTGTCATAACCGGTTCCTGCACGCAGAAAGTAAATGCATATGCACTGTCCTGATACACCTTGTAATACATCGCATTATCTGCTGCACAGCCCTGCGTATCGACCCGCAGCGTCTCTGCCCCTGCATCTGCAAGCAGAACTGTCACATAATAATTGACCTGCTCCGGTACATCTGTGGTTGCTGTCTCGTCATACCGTGTATGTTTTATACCATAAGTCACATAGACATCATTGATATAATCACCTGCAACCACTGTCACATCCTGCATATCCGTAATATACACATTCCTGTTTTGTTCCATCGAAATGGCTTTCTTCTGCATCTCGGCAAGCTTTGACCGATACCGGTATTCTGCCTCCCGAATCTGATCTTCCACATATTCATATAGTTTCAGGAATTCCCGGTTCGATGGGTTCAGCCCCCCTGAGACATGTTCACCGACTGCCGTATACAATGTCAGTTCCTTGTATTCTCCATCCTTCAAATCCCGGCTTCCAATATTTCTTCGCATATGATACAGATCTATGTCATCTATGATGTCCTTGATCTGCTGGATTGTATCCATCGATAGCTGAATATTTTCCTCCGGACAGGGATCACTTGGCACCCAACGATTAAAATTATCTGCGTAAATACGGACATTTCCATTGTCACTGATCTCCGCATGCAGTGTATACATCTCGTAGGTTTCCACCGCATCCCCTTTTGCTGTCGACGACAACATCAGAAACACTCCGTCCGCAAGTGTCGTCTCTTCTTTCTTTCCGCACCCTGCCAGACTCATAATCAGGCAGCACACAGAGAGGAAATATAAGGTTCTTTTCTTTATGCTCACTGTTTACACCTCAAGTTCTATTGCATAATTAATGTAATTATAGCACATTTCTATTCGTACTGTCATTATTTTCACTGTAGTTTCACACTTCTTTTGTTGTTTTTACTTGAGAATATTGTAAAACACATAAAAATTAAATTATATTTTGTTTTAGAGCTTATTTACAACAAAGAAAATACAAAAAAGAAAAGGAGAACAAGCATGGCAAAAGAAATCCCATACAAGATCTATCTTGAAGAAAACGAGATGCCAACCCAGCGGTACAATGTGCGTGCGGACATGAAGAAAAAGCCTGCACCAATTCTGAATCCGGCTACGTTACAGCCTGTGACACTGGACGAGCTGTCCCATATCTTCTGTACCGAACTTGCAAAGTCATTTGCAGCCCTGCCAACCGTATAATTTATATTTACATCATTCATATCTAAAAAGAGTACATAAAAAGCTATGTGTATTTTCTGTTTTCCATTGTCTGACTATCAGCGGTCGCGCAGACATATACACATAGCTTTCTTTTTATCTGTTCAATTGCAATCTATAAGAATTTCAGTTCTTTCATCTGAAATTTATCTTTTCCGTGGTAAACCAGATACAACGCATGTATACCATCTGGAATCTGGACGTCCCCGGTGAAACATTCCCATGCATGCTCATCTTCTGCATCTGTTATGTTGATTTTCCCGCAGGCTGGTCCTTCTGGTTCCAAACGCAATTCGAAGAAATTATTTTCAGGCACCGGCATATCTACTGGTTTATGAATCAGTCTGCTCCGTGCATCGAGCCGGGCTGGTGCATCGAATCGCGCCTTATTTTCTTCTGTCTCAATTCGTCCAACAATTCCGATTCTGGTTACATTCTTAAATTCAAAATACTTGTACCCTATCAACGTTCCATGATCAATCTCGCCAATGAAACGTTCTTCTCCACTATTGGTTATATTGGGGAATTCTTCTTTATATATGCTGTTATTTCCATGCGGCATACTTCCATTCGTCAGATTGCAGGCAATCACTGCTGGGTAGCTCCCCTCCGCAACAAGCGGTCCCTCATTTAATCCACAGCTTGTAACCTCCACCTGCCGAATACTTCCATCTGCTTCGATCTTTATCTTCTCTGCACACGCCTGTCTGCTATAGTCGGATTTGTGTGTGAGTCTGTGATAGAACGCATACCACTGACCATTTATTTCAATAATGCTTCCATGTGTCGTACCGGTCATATTAAGTTTCTCTTCCAATGGTCTGCCATCCAGCCCGACATCGCCATTTGAGACAATCGTTCCTCCAAACGTAAATCCACCATCCGGCTGGTCACTTACAGCATAACAAAGTTCATGATTCTGCTTTGATGAATAGACAAAATAATATTTATCTCCAACTTTTCGCATGGAAGAAGCTTCAAAAAACGGATGTGCCTCGAATGATGTTCCTTTCACCTTATACGGAATAATATGCTTCGGCTCTTCTTTCACGGTCAGCATATCGTCCTCGAGCACCAGCATTACAGGTCCCATAATGCTGTCCGGGTATGACAGGATTTCTTCTCTTGTACGCCCAAACATCTCCATCTCCTGTTTCACATAGGCATCATTTTCCGGGAAGTCTGGCTGTTCTTCGTAATCATACTGTGTACCATAATAGAGTCTTATCACGCCATCATCATTCAGCACCGCCGGGTCAAAGCATACATACCGCATCATCGGACTTCCATCTTTATTGCGCACATGCCCTAAAAATTTATATTTTCCCGCTGGCGTATCACATACAGCCACGCTGATCGGACATGTATAACCACCCACGCCATAATCGCCGGACATCGCGTAATACAGGTAATATTTTCCATCATTTCCCTGCACAACATCCGGTGCATACATATAACAAAGCTCCGGGTAAGCAGGATCCTGATCTGCCTCATATATCACTCGCTCTTTTCTCCAATCTGTCAGATCATCTACCGGTGCCGAATACACAGTATAGTCATCCATACAGAATGTATATCCCCCCTCATGATCATGGGAACCATACAGATACACCCGGTCTCCGAACACATGTGGTTCCCCATCCGGGATATACTCATTCAAAGGTAAAAAAGGATTAAACACTTGTTTCTTTCTCATAATCTTGTCCTCCTGCTCGTTCTATTCATGCAAAGTGAGATATTATTTCCTCATGCCCTGATCTGACTATATCTTATCGTAATCTTTTTTCACTATCTACCGAATCATTGCTATTTAGTTATCAATTATTGCTGTTTTTTTTACGAATATTTTTGCTGTTTTTCATAATTTTCTTGATATTTTTTTCTATTTCGTTATGATTTAATAAAATCATCAACGCTCAAAAGCAATTATTGATTATAGAATGGAGACAAAATATTAGCATGGCACTTAACCTGGATGGTTCTTATGAACAGATAAAATTTCACGATTATGAATCTGTGTTGTTATATAACAACACGCAATACGAAACATATGAGCCACATTGGCATGCATCCACAGAAATCATCATGCCTGTCAAAGGCGATTATACTATCATCTGCAATGGGACAAACTATTATCTGAAGGAGCGGGATATCCTGATCATTGCGCCTGGAACTGTTCATTCCATTCCAGCCTGCCATGGTCAACGTTATATTTTTCTGGCAGATTTCTTCCATTATATTAAATCTGACTGTTTTTCAACAATTCAGGCAGCACTCTCTCCAGTTACACTGATCAACAGGGACACACTCCCGGGAATTCACGATACATGTGCCCAACTGATCTCCGCCTGTGCAGAAGAGTATTTCGGTGAAAACCGGTTCCGTGAGACTGCAGTGTTTCATTTCCTTGTTCAGCTTTTTTTACTGGTTGGACGCACACTGTCTGATGAGAGTGCAGTCTTCCATGATATATCTCCTGACAAGCAAAGACACTATACCGAAGCATTTTCATCTGTATGTGAATACATCCATCAGCATTACGCAGAGAATCTGTGCGTCGATACAGCGGCATCCATGACGGGGTTTTCAAAATATCATTTTCTTCGGCTTTTCAAACAATTTGCAGGCGATACCTTCTACCACTATGTAAATGCACAACGCATCTATCATGCATGCCTGCTGCTCTCTGACCCTGAAAAAAATATAACGGAGGTCGCAATGAGCTGTGGATTCCACTCCATCTCATCGTTCCTCCGTATCTTCAAACTACAAAAAGGATGTACCCCGACTGAATTCCGCAGAATTCATAATACAACCAATACCTCCATTACTCTGCCAGCATCAGACTGAGCTGGTACTGGAACGAATCCAGATTGTTGTTCTGCAGGTCGATTGCCTCCGCGATATCGTAGTCAACCAGAATATCATTCTTGATCGCAACGATCCGGTTTCCTCTGCCCTGCCGTAATATCTCGATTGCATACGCACCCATCAGAGAACCATACATACGATCCTTCGCTGTTGGCTGTCCACCACGCTGGATATAGCCAAGCACGGACACACGCGACTCGATGCCGGTCTCCTTCTGGATCAGATCTGCCAGCTTGCCTGCATCCGTCACGCCCTCTGCCACAACGACCAGATAACTGTTTCTACCATCGGTATGCCGTTTACGCAGTGCATTTATAATGTAGTCAAAGTTTCCGTCCCATTTCTCCGGTAACACGATGGCATCTGCGGATGTCGCCATGCCTGCCCAGAGTGCGATATAGCCCCGTTTTCTACCCATGACCTCTACGACGCTGCAACGACCGTGGGACACCGATGAATCACGGATCTTGTCGATTGCCTCCATCGCGGTATTTGCCGCTGTATCAAATCCCAATGTATATTCAGAGCAAGCCACATCCCGGTCGATCGTGCCCGGAATACAGACGATATTCACGCCCTCGTCCTTGAACTTGATTGCACCGCGCAGTGTACCATCTCCACCGATTGCAACAACCGCATCCACATCATGTGCCCGCAGATTCTCCGCTGCGATTTGTCTGTATTTCTGCTCCAAAAACCGCTCACTCCGGCTTGTAAAAAGGATCGTGCCACCCTGATTGTTGATATTACGCACTTCCTCCAAACCTAGTGGGATTGTCTCCCAGTCAATCAGACCTTCGTAGCCGCGCAGGACTCCAACGACCTCGATGCCGAGATTGTTCGCGCTGAACACTACCGCCCGAACCGCCGAATTCATTCCCGGTGCATCACCACCACTTGTCAGCACTGCAATCTTCTTAATTTCACTCATTTTCTCTTATCCTCCGGATTATTTATAATTATAAATTGTGCAACTAATATACATGTCTATTGTGCAGATATTACTTACATATTGTCTTGTAAAATGCGTCTACCTGTTGCCAGCTGCACGCCGTATCATCGAATGCAAAATACGTCAGTTCATAGGATTCGCAGTCTCCTTCTATTACAAACTGGATAATGATCTGCTTCTCGCTTCCCTTGTAATATGCGTTTCCCGTAAACTCTACGACCTGCTCTCCGCTCTCTGCAGTAAAGGATTCCCATTTCGTATTCGTACAGTAATCATCCAGCGCTTCGCCGTAAGTTTTCGTTCCATAGCTCTTCATTTCATAATCTGCCACCGGCTGCTCGCGGATATAGGTTACCTGCTTATCCATCAAAGAAGACTGATCCTTTCCAATATGTGCTTCTCCAACGCCGACCACGCAGAGTACCGCTGTTGCCAAGATTGCCAGAATCTTACAGAATTGATTTTCTATGAATCCCTGCCACTTCTTTACATTCAATGCAAACGCCAGAATACCTCCGACAATTGCGCCACCGATATGCCCATAGATATCCACATTGCCGCCTGCGGAATAAATCGCATATCCAATCACAAGTGCAATGGCGATAATCATATCCTTCCGTTCTGCATTCTTCCGTCCCATAATTGTGAGAAACACAGCCGCACACATGATTCCAAAAACCGCACCAGACGCGCCCGCAGCAAACCGTGTACTCTCTGGATGCAGCTTATGTGCAATCTCCATCGAAAGAAATCCTGCGCCGATACCGGAGCCGAAATAGATAATTGCCATCCGCAAAGAACCTAGCCGTTCTTCCACCAGTTTACCAAACAAAAACAATGCCACCATATTTCCTACCAGATGTTCAAAGTCCGCATGTATAAACATATAGGAAATCAGGCGGCGGTATTCATGGTTCACCGTGATATACTCGTAATTAATTCCTGCAAGCTGGAATGTGTTATCGATTCCAATACACATAATCGCCGCAATCACATTCGCGACAATAATCAGGATCGTGATAATCGGGATTGCCTGCTTTGCACGCACCGGCTGAACCGGCGGTACCGTATGAACCACATATGGTTCTTCATATACGTATGGATTCTGGTTTGTATATGCATCCTGTCTCCCATATGAATCCTGATTCTCATACTTCTTCGTCGGCATACCATAATATGGTCCGGACTTCCGCTCCGATTCCATTTCATCGTCTCTTCTTAACTGCACTTGTACATCCCCTTTCTACTTGTGCATATCTTTTGCTTCTTTCACACTGCAATCATTATATTCTACCTTCCGATTCTAGGCAACCAAAACTTGCACCCGACACGTTCTCCCCTCTTTCTACTCGCTGACTTCCTGTTGGAGTAATTCTTCCTATTTGGTTGCTTTTACCCCAATTAGCTTGCTCAAATACATGAATCCGCTTACAAGCAAGCTTGCACGTGGATTCATGTGCTGTACTTATTTCCAGAGATAATCCTGCAGGCTATCGCCTGCAGCCAACAGGCACTTCGTCTCCGCTTTGCTCCGACTCAGTGTCTGTTATCCCCCAAATACATGAATCCGCTTACAAGCAAGCTTGCAAGCGGATTCATGTGCTTGGGGGATTATCACACAAAAATTTACCCCGCGCTATGTGGAGTAGCGCGGGGCTGTTAGAGAAAGGAGTCGATTATAAATTCCATGTACGCGAATTTATGTTTCGTTGTAGTTAGTTATTACTAACTACATGTTGTATGTTAGCGCATCCTAACCAAAAAGTCAACCACTTTTTTCATATTTTTCACTTGTTGATAATTATTCTTAACTGGCAGATAAACCTTACCGCTTTACCTGCTTGCCTGCATTATTTCTGCGGTTTTTTCGGTGCATGGCAGACACTTCCACAGTGACTACAATCACCACCACAGGTTGATTTGCCGGCACGCTTATCCTTCACCATGCCCCAAATTACTAAACCAACCACCGCAACAACTACCAATAATATTAAAAATGTACTTAAATTCATTTCCACGACCTCCTTACAAAATGATATTTATTGTATTTGCAAACCATATAAACCAATGGTGTAGATGGTTCATATGTTTCCATCTAATATCCATAATATAGAATATGTTTGTGGCTTAGAAGTTCTTGGTGTTCAACTCATTTACCCAGCCATGTTTGAACACGATGTTCAAACAAGCCGCCACTGAGCCACGGACGGCGAATTGGCGGCGGTGGTGTCCGTTCACAATACTTATATTGAACACCTAGAACTTCTTAGCTACAATACATCCTATATTATGGATATCTGATGGAAATATATGCACCTTCTATCTCATCTTTTCCATGGTTTGCAAACACAATTCCCACATATTTAATATAGCACCGGATACTCTCCGGTGCTATACAATCTTTCTTGAAAACTATGAATTAGTTTGTCTTAATCTTTGCAAACTGTGCATTCTTATTTGGTCTGAACAGCATATACAGGAAGAAAGCAATGATTACGAACGCTACAACCGTTCCTACACCAAATGTACCTGCTGTGATGAGCATACCAATCTGATATACAACAAGTGATACAAGATAAGCAAGACCACACTGATATCCGATTGCGAACCAGAACCACTTTGCACTGTTCATCTCTCTCTTGATCGCACCCATTGCAGCGAAACATGGAGCACAGAGAAGGTTAAACAACAGGAATGACAAACCACTTGGCTCTGTAAACTTGCTTGCCAGTGTCTGGTAAACAGTTGCGTCTCCGCCACCGTACAAGATACCCATAGTACCAACGATATTCTCCTTTGCTACAAGTCCAGTTACACTTGCAACAGTTGCCTGCCAGTTGCCCCAGCCCTGTGGCTTGAAGATCCAGCAGATTGCGTTACCGATCTTAGCGAGGATACTGTAATCCATCTGATCCTCTGAAAGCATTCCAAAGCTTCCATCAACCCATCCGAAGTATGTTGTGAACCATACAACGATTGTAGAAAGAAGGATGATTGTACCAGCCTTCTTGATGAAGGACCAGCCACGCTCCCACATGCTGCGGAGAACTGCGCCAACCTTTGGCCAGTGGTAAGCTGGAAGCTCCATAACGAATGGAGATGTATCACCAGCAAACATCTTTGTCTTCTTCAGGATGATACCTGAGCAGATGATTGTAATAACACCGATGAAATAAGCACCGGTTGAAATGACTGCGGAACCATTGAAGATAGCACCAGCGATCATTGCAATAAATGGAACCTTTGCACCACAAGGGATAAAGGTTGTTGTCATAATTGTCATACGACGGTCTTTCTCGTTCTCGATTGTACGAGAAGCCATGATACCTGGAACACCACATCCCATACCTACGAGCATAGGGATGAAGGACTTACCAGACAAACCAAACTTACGGAAGATACGGTCCATGATGAATGCAACACGGGCAAGGTATCCACAGTACTCAAGGATTGCAAGAAGGATGAACAGTACCAGCATCTGAGGTACGAAACCAAGTACCGCACCAACACCGGCGATAATACCATCAACGATCAATCCCTGTAACCAATCTGCACAATTTGCTTTCTCCAATCCACTTGATACAAGATCAGGGATAGAAGGAATAAATACGCCATAATCTGCAGGATCTGGCTCTTCACAGCCATAAGACTTGTATGTATCAACTGCACTCTGCAGGTCTGCATATGTAGACTCTGTCTCGTCAGTTGCCAGTGTCTCCTCATCTTCTACAAGATACGTTGCTGTTGTATCTGCATCAAATACTGTCAACAGTTCGTCAGCAGCCTTTGCAGCATTTGCCGGATCAAACTCATCGGACTCTGCATCCATAGCATCTGCAATATCGCCAACTTCTACACCATTTTCTTCACCGTAAGAGATGAATCCATTAATTACCTGCATTGCCTCTGCGTAAGCATCTGCATCGTCGCTGTAAGCAACGCCATCGTCATTCTTCTCCATACCAAACAGATGGAAACCATCACCAAACAGGTTATCATTTGTCCAGTCTGTTGCAGCAGCACCAACGGTCTGCATTGCAATATAATATACTAAAAACATGACAAGTGCAAAAATAGGAAGTGCCAAAATACGGTTTGTAACAATCTTATCAATCTTATCAGATACAGAAAGCTTCTTTCCTGACTTTGCCTTCTTCAGACATTTTCCAATGATAGAAGAAATGTAAGCGTAACGCTCACTTGTCACGATTGACTCTGTATCGTCGTCGAACTTATCTTCCAGTGTTTTGATCTCAGCAGATACATCCGGAATATTTTTCAGCTGATCGCCAATCTTGCTATCCTTCTCAAGAACCTTGATTGCGAAGAAACGCTTCTGTGCTTCTGCTACAGAATCATCCAGCTTTGCTTCCACTGCTTCGATTGCTGTCTCAACAGCATCATCAAACTTATGTACACGAGCAACGGCTTTCTTTGTCTTTGCAGCTGCAACTGCCTTATCAGCAGCTTCCTTGATTCCTTCGCCCTTCAAAGCGGAGATCTCAACGACTTCACAGCCAAGTGCATTGGAAAGTGCCTTGATATCGATCTTGTCTCCGCTTTTTCTGACTACATCCATCATGTTGACAGCCATAACAACTGGGATGCCAAGCTCGATGATCTGTGTAGACAGATACAGGTTACGCTCCAGGTTCGTACCATCAATGATATTGATGATTGCATCTGGATGCTCACCGATCAGATAATTTCTTGCTACAACTTCCTCCAATGTGTATGGAGAAAGAGAATAAATACCTGGTAAGTCCATGATGGCAACATCTTTATGTCCCTTTAACTTACCTTCCTTTTTTTCTACCGTAACACCTGGCCAGTTACCAACATACTGGTTTGCGCCTGTCAGGGCGTTAAACAATGTCGTTTTACCGCAGTTCGGGTTACCTGCGAGTGCAATTGTAATTGCCATGATTTCTCTCCTTATCTTTCTTACATTTCACACAATCGTGAAAGTCATCATATATTTCCATATTGATTATTCGATATACAATGTATTGATGCTAAGAAGTTCTAAGCCTCAAACATATCGTATATCCTCATTCATCAATATGGAGATATATGATTCGACTTATTCTTTACGATTATGTGAGAATTACTCTACTTCGATAATCGCTGCATCTGCCTTACGAACGGACAGCTCGTAATTACGCACCGTTATTTCAACCGGATCTCCAAGTGGAGCTACCTTGCGTACGTAAATCTCGACGCCCTTTGTGATACCCATATCCATAATTCTTCTCTTGATCGGGCCCTCGCCTGCGATCTTTGTTACCTTTACGGTCTCACCTACTTTTACCTGATTCAATGTCTTCATTGTTTCACTTCCTCTCTTACGAATACGTTCTTCTAGGCTACCTGGATTTTACTTGCCATGTCACGCCCAAGAGCCACTCTTGAATCTTTCACCTTCAAAATCATGTTTCCGCCCAGCGAAGATACAACGGTTACAACTGTACCGTCCACAAAGCCGAGGTTCTCAAGGAATTTACGCACTTCCTCTTTTCCCCCCACTTTCACGATGGTTTTTGGTTCTCCTTCTTCTACCATTGACAGTGGCATAAAAATCACTCCTTTTCTGTAGTATTCATACTTTATTTCGGGTTAGTTTAGAATAACTAACTTTCTGTCGACACAATATTAGCCCAAACTAACTGTTTTGTCAATAAAAAATATAACGGATTTTTATATTTGTATTTCTTATTTATAAATCATTTTTTCAAAGCGTTTGCAAAGCCGCAAAAATTATGTTAGTATTCAAACATAACGATGTTAAAACCATTATTTGTAAAGGGGATTATTTTATGAAGATACAGGAATCAGCAGAAGATTACCTGGAGGCAATTTTATATCTTGGTAAATCACGCGAGCATGTCCGTTCCATTGATGTTGTACACCATCTCGGATTATCAAAACCAAGTGTCAGCGTGTATCTGAAGAACCTCCGTGAAAATGGATATATCAATATGGATGATAAAGGTTACTTATCACTCACAACCGAAGGCATGAAAATCGCCGCAAAGATTTATGAGCGGCATGAAACACTGGCGCATCTGTTTATGGCATTGGGTGTTAATGATGAAGTTGCATACAAGGATGCCTGCCGGATTGAGCACGATTTAAGCGACGAGACATTTCAGGCACTAAAGAATCATTACATTAATCATATGAATCAGGCATAAACAATCCATATCTCATAAGGATGTTTCCGGATACTCATCCATTACATAAAAAAGCACGATTTGACTCATATCAAACCGTGCTTTTTGTATTATTGAAATCTCACGAACTACGCTTTCCCGGCTTCCAATTGCCGTGCAACCTTCCGCTTACACAGGAAGAACGCCGGAATCAGGAATGCATCCGCAAGCAGCCATGCGAGCGGGCTGGAATAACAGGCTCCGAGATAGCCAAACGCCGGCACGAGCAGCATACCTGCGATACCGCGCGCGATCATTTCCATCACACCTGCGATGATGGCAAGTGATGAAAATCCCATACCCTGAATCGTAAAACGAACCGTATTAACCAGGGTAAGCAGACAGTAAAATGCGGATACAATGATCAAAAACTGTGTTGAATTCTGCATGATAACCGGATCCTTCTCATCTAAGAACAGCATTGTAAGCTGGCCTCCGAACAACTTCACTACGATTACCATCAGTCCCGACACGATAAATCCAATGATACATGCGGCACGCAGACCTTTTCCTACACGATCCAGCTTTCTTGCTCCGATGTTCTGTCCGGCATACGGCGCCATTGTCTGACCGAGCGCATCAAACGGACACGCAAGGAATATATTGATCTTCGAGCCGGCGGTCATAGATGCAACATAGATGGAACCAAGTCCATTTACCGCTGTCTGCAAGATTACCGAACCGATTCCCGTGATGGAATACTGAAGCCCCATCGGAATTCCAACACCGGTCAGTTTTCCTGCCAGATGTCTCTCCAGCTTCCAGTCTCCCTTCTCCATCGCGAGAATATCGAATTTCTTCTTAATGTATATAATACTGATCACACCTGATACGCCCTGGGAAACAACAGTTGCAAGTGCAGCACCCTCGACACCCATCCTGAACACTATAATGAGCAGCAGATCCAGACCGATATTGATGGCAGAAGAAATCGCAAGGAAGATAATTGGCGATTTGCTGTCTCCAAGCGCACGCAGGATAGCTGCCGTCATATTGTACAGAATCGTACACGGAATTCCCGCAAAGATTATAAATATGTAAATATATGCGTATTCAAAAATATTCTCCGGTGTGTTCATCCACGTTAAAACCGGACGGCAGAACACAAGCATCAGAGTTGTAATTACAACGCTGAAAAATGTGCACAGCCACACAGAATTTGTCACCATCTTCCGCAGCAGAGGAAAATCCTTGGCTCCAAAGCTCTGTGAGATCGGGACTGAAAATCCACTGCAAAGTCCCATACAAAATCCAATGACAATAAAATTCAGACTGCCTGTCGAGCCAACGCCTGCAAACGGATCCACACCCAGATATTTTCCGACGATCATCGTATCTACCAGACTGTAAAACTGCTGGAACAAAAGTCCCAGAAACATCGGAAATGCAAACCCGAGAATCAGTTTCATTGGTGATCCTACGGTCAGATCTTTCGCCGGACTCGATGATTTCTTTAATTCCTTTCTCTCTTCTGTCATCTTCCAGATTCCTCCTATTAAATGATTTCCCAAATAATGCACCCATTTATCCAATACAGCTTACATAAAATTACACAAAAAGAAATCGCCATAAGCAAATACAGGCGTTGCTCACAGCGATTTCCATCATTTTCCTATTATAAGAGAGCTATTTCTATCCGGTTGCCGATTAGTCCAGATGCTCTTTGATTGCAGCAAGCAGCTCATCGTAAGTCTCATATGCTGCAAGCTCCGGATTATCCTTCTTAATCTGATCCGTACTCTTAAACAGGAAGCCTGCCTTACTTGCCTTGATCATGCCAAGGTCATTATAACTGTCTCCGCTGGCGATGGTCTCAAATCCAATCGATTGCAGAGCCTTTACGGTTGTCAACTTTGACTGTTCACAGCGCATCTTAAATCCAGTGATCTCCCCATTTTCTGCAACTTCAAGAGAATTACAGAAAATCGTTGGCCAGCCAAGCTTCTTCATCAGTGGTGTTGCAAACTGCGCAAATGTATCACTGATAATGATCACCTGTGTCAGGCTGCGAAGCTCATCTAAGAACTCCTTTGCGCCCGGAATCGGATCAATCTTCGCGATTGTCTCCTGAATCTCCTTCAATCCAAGACCATGCTCCTTCAGGATGCCAAGTCTCCATGTCATCAGCTTATCATAGTCCGGTTCGTCTCTCGTTGTTTTTTTGAGTTCAGGAATTCCACTTGCCTCTGCAAATGCAATCCAGATCTCCGGAACCAACACACCTTCCAAGTCCAAACATACAATATTCATTGCCATAATTCTATCCTCCGTTTTTTATTTTTATCATCATGTTAACCTGATGTAAAATTTTTATTGAATTACGATATATGGATGCATATTCTTCGACAATTTTTCCAGATATGCAAGTACCATATCCTCGGATGTTGCAATGCATCCAAGCGTCGCACGATCGCCCACATGGAAAAATATCGCAGACCCCCTGCCAGCCTCAACCGGATTCATATTGAAATCAACCACAAACCCATATCGATATGCGTCTGGATAGTCAATCATATGCTCCGCACTCTTCCATGTCTTTTCCCCATCAAGCTCTATGCGTTGATTATATAATTCACTGTCCACATCGTCAACCCAATATGTATTTTCAGTAATCTGAAATGTTTCAAGCCCGGTTACTGGCTTTGCTTCCATATAAAAAGCTTCTCCAATCGGAAATACACCGGCCGGTGTCATCCGACCGCCCTCATAGGACTCCCTGCTCACTCCGTTGGCGCCAACATAACCTTCTGTATTAAGTCCTGTATCCGTCCACAAACCATTTTCACCACAGACATACATCGATATTGACGCTTTCTCCTGCTTCGCATCCACAACAATCAGCTGTCTGCAATCCACGCCTGCCAGCTGTTCATAGCTTACCAGACTTCGCTTCAGCATCGCCGTCAATGTCTCCGGCTGATCCTCCACTGAAATGGCTGCATCCGTAGATGTCGCAGCATCACTGGCAGTTTGCAGTTCGTCCATCGACACTGTCGTCTTCTCCGCATCCGCCGTTGCTGTTTCTTCCGTGGTTGTCATCTGTGCATGTTTCTTTTTTTGCTGGCTGTGCGTCACATTGACAATTACAATTCCGATAACCGAGCCAATCAGCAAGCCCATCAACATACAGAGCAGCATACGAAAATTCTTCATAAATACCCCCTAATTCAATGTAATCTCAATATACGGATTCATGCTTCCATCCAGCAGTTTAAGCAATTCTGTCATCTTTTCTGCCGAAATATCTATACATCCTGCCGTCTCACTTACTTCATTGTAATTTCCACAAATTGTAATTACCGAACCTTTTCCTGGTGTTACCCCGTCAGATGTCAGACCATCACCATTGTGCTCAATATAGATAATCGCGTTAAGTTTTCCATTTACAATGTTTTCTCCAACATGATCGACACTTATCTCATCCCCTGCCTCACCGGTATCAACAAGCGTATTATAAAGCGCGGATTCCGGATCATCCACAATTGCCATCGCACTGTCTGCCATCTTAAAGCTCATATTATTTCTCGGATTTACATTTGCCATCACAAAGCCAAGCTTAAAGGTTCCCATTGGTGTCACACCTTTTCCCTCGCCATAATCGGAGCCGATGCCATTCCTTCCAAGCACACATGGAACTGCGAATTTCTTTACCCAGTCTCCATGTTCCCAGTTGTACACGCACAGCATGCCGGATGTACTTCCTGCATGTGCCGTGACAGTCACTTTCTGCGAATATTCATACGGACATTCCGCCTCCTCTGTCGTGGCTTCCGTCGAGACTTCTGTTGTTGGGACCTCCGTTGTCGTCTCTGTCACAATTTGTGTCGTAGGTGCCGTCGTTGTCGTCGCTTCCTCCCTTCCGGCTGGATGAATCAATTCAACGTATACCAACACGGATGCTCCTATGATCAATACGAGTAAAATTGGCAGTAAAAACCGTAACGCCAAAGACGCTTTCTGCGTCTCCTTTGTTACCTTTTTCGCGCTCTGTCTATGATTCGAGGGTTCTGCCGTGCGCTGTACAGACGGCTGTCTCTGTGGTCGCTGTTCCGGTGTTTTCTGTACATTCACCCGCTGCATCGCTGACCGCTCCGGTGTCTGCATCACGGCCTGCTGCACGACTGACTGCTCCGGTGTCTGCATCGTCGGTTGCTCCGTGGACTGCACATACATCTGCGGCACTGCACTTACCGTCGAACTCTGCAATGCATCTGCAAGCGTCTGCAATTCATCTGCAAACTCTAACGCAGTTTTATATCGTCTCGCCGGATCTGGTTCGCAGGCTTTCCGAAGGATCTCATCAAACACGCCACTGATACCCTGTTTCGGAATCAGCGATTTCATCATCATGCCAAGCGCATATATATCTGTTCCCGCCTGATAGGTGCCCCCTTGCGTCAATTCCGGTGCAATAAATGTTGGAATCGTTCCCTCTGGATATTTACGTTCACTCTCATATCCAATCAACTGATAACTTCCAGGTGCCACGACCAGAACATTTCCCGGTTTTACATCTCCGTGTACACGTGCCTGTTGATGAATGGCGGACAACGCATCTGCAACCTGTGCTCCCATGCGGGCAAGTTCTGCCTCCTGCATTGGCATCTGCGCAATATATTGTTCCAATGTCAATGGATAATTCATTCCATATCTCCTTTTATATAAACTAGGCATAGTTTACCACCATTTATCACCGTTGACCAGCAAATCTGTCTAATTTATTGATATTTGCATATATGTGAAAATATGGTATTCTATATGTATTGTATTGTGTTTTTCTGATTCATGGGATGTAGGCACGAAGCATTCCGTTCACAAAAGACTAGAGGATTTACTATGCGAAAGATCATTGTGTTTTTTATTATTCTGACAATCCTTGGTACAGCAGGACTGATTACAATCAACATATTAAAAAAGCCTGCCGACGCAGATGCCACCTCTACAACTGAAACCGCACAGCCAATTGACTTATCCGGTTTGGATTATCCCGGAGCAGTTTCTTCCGGCGAGCCATCTACTCTTACCGATGCCAGCAGTGTTCCTGCATCGAATTCCTTTACCATCAGCATGAATTTCGTCGGCGATATCATGCTCGCGGGCAATGACACAGCTACGAGCAGCCTCGACGCCATGGCGAACAGCCAGCCGAGCACGTATTTCTTCGAACATGTGCGGGATTATTTCTTAAATGATGATATCACGGTCGCGAACTGCGAAAATGTCTTCTCCGATAATGAAAATCTGGTGAAAACGGATAAGGGCGAAGCCGCAGCAAAAGAACAATACGACAACGCGGTTGCGGAATACAACTCCGCGGTCGCACTTGCACAGCAGACCGGAACGACCGTCAGCATGGAGAAGCCGGAATATACCTTCCGTGCATTCTGGTTCCGCTCCCACGCTGCAACTGCCAAGCTTCTGCCGGAAAATGGCGTCGATGTTGTCTCGATTGACAACAACCACACCTATGATTTCGGAACCGACGGCAACATGGATACGCGCGCTGCCTTAGATGTTGCGGGTGTTGACTGGGGCAAAGACGGAAAGATTGTCTACAAGGAAATCAACGGATTTACGATTGCATTTGTGTTCGGAAGCATGTACTCTGCCGGAGCCGAACAGGCAATGTTAGTCGATCTGGAGGAAGCGAATGCGAACAGCGATTATCAGGTTGTATATTTCCACGGTGGCGAAGAGAAGGTTCACGCCTACGAGGACTGGAAGCAGGCATCCTGCCATAACTTAGTTGACCACGGTGCCGATCTCGTCATCGGCTCGCACCCACATGTCTTACAGCCGATGGAGACTTACAACGGTGTGAACATCGTATATTCGCTGGGGAATTTTATCTTCGGCGGAAATAATTATCCAGAAAACAGAACATTGATCTATAACCAGACTTTAACGATCACACAGGATGCTGCGACTGGTGGTTTCACTGTAGCGAACACGGACGTCACCCTGGTTCCGTGCTATGTCTACACCGGCGAATCCAACAACTACCAGCCTGCCGTCATTGAAAACGAGACGGACAAACAACTTGTAATCGACTTTATGCAAGGAAAGCGGGAACTGCCTTACTAGGCATCCCGCTTTTTTCTTCGATACTTTTTTCTTTTTTTGCGCACGGTCTTGCCGCGTTTCGCTGCCTGTGCCTTGCGGAATTCCTGAATCTCCGCAAGCATCGCAGTATAGTCCCGCTCAAAGAGCGCATCACTGATTTCCTTATGAACCACCTCGACCGGTAACCGGTCCACGATAATCGTACGAACAAAATCCTTACTCTTCTGCTTGTACATCGGCAGTCCGTATTTCTCCTGAATATGGGCAAGCTCCGGGCGCCACAGCACGCGGATTGTCCGAAGAAGCTGCGCATGCGGATTGTCCTGCATCTCCCGCACAATATAGAAATCCACACGGTCTTCTTCCTGTTCTACCGACACGATCCCCCAGTGCACTGGCACATGTTCTGCGACATGGCTCGCATGTGAGCTCCCAACAACCACGATATTCGCATCGAAATACAGATCATAGTCTGCGACCTGCCGCTCTAACCGCGTGTATGTATCCGCGTCACTTTTTATCTCGATTCCAACGATTTTTTCAGGAATCACCATCACAACATCCGCCCGCGAACGCCCGACGGTTTTCTCCTCCAAGATGCGCACCTTGCCGTACCGCTCTTCGAGGAACTCAAATAACGGTTCCCGTATATCTTTATCTAGTAACATCGTATGTTCCATCCTGTTTTTCTAACTGTAACTATCCTACCACGAAAACCGCGAAGAAAACAATATGTTTATTCCATCATCGGGGCTTATCCAGTTTCTCCATTATGGGGCAACTTCCGCATTTCTTCCGAAGCGTTTCCCGCTTCGCTACTTTGTATCTCCAAATAGTATAGCAAGAAAATACCACAGCTACTATGTATTGCCAAGTAGCTGTGGTATTTAAAATTTATTTATTTTCTTCCTTCTTCAACCAGACGGTTGACTTTTCCAGATCATATGCCCTCGTATAACCGTCATCGTCATATAACTGATAGGTGCTATTTGCATATCCAATCAGCTGCAGGCTGTCCATATCAATCTCATCCACGCACTCTGCAGCATCCACAAGCGGAATGCACTTGCCTTGACGGATAAATAAGATAACCTCATTCAACGGAACCTCGACAAAATGATGTCCCTTCGGCATTTCCGTCTGTTCGATTTTTCCGTCCGGGCAGAAACGGACAAGCATCATAGCTTCCGGCAGGTACACATATCTGCCGATTGCATTCTGCGTATACACAGGTGCGATCATGATTTCATTTCCGAGCATCAACTGATCTTCCACATTTACAGCCATCCGATCTTCCGGGTACTCAAATGCAAGTGGCTTAAACATCATGTCATCGGTCAGTGCAGCCTTCATATATTCGCTGTAAATATACGGAATCAACCGATACCGCACACCGATTATATGCCGGAAATCCTCAATGTGTTCAAACTGGTAACACTCCTGTTCTCTTGTGTTCTCGCAGGTATGATCCCTCATAAGCGGCGTAAATACACCGAGTGCCAACCAGCGGAGCAGCAGATCCCGTGTCGTGTTACAGCCAAAGCCCCCCAGATCGGCACCGGTATATAAGAATCCACACATATTCAAGGATGGCAGCATCTTCAGATTCAGCAGAATATGTGACCACCAGGATTTGTTGTCACCGGTCCAGATCCCGCCATAGCGATGCATGCCAATGTAGGATGAACGTGAGAACAACAGGCATCGTTTATCCGGCGAAATCTCACGGAGACCTTCCCCCGCTGCACGCGTCATGTTATATCCGAACAGATTGTGCACCTGATCATGCCGCACCATCTTGCCATCTACATTGTGATACATAGACGCATAGTCTTCCGCGTTGTTCGCAAGACCGGTCACCTGCGCCCCGATTGCCCATACGTCCTGCACGGTTTCCTCTTTGTCTATGAACGCTTTCATCGCTTCCTTTACATCTTTTACACCCTCCGGTGTGAAAAAGATCGCAGGTTCATTCATATCGTTCCAAAATCCCTCTATGCCGGCATCCGTCAGGCGCTTATATTTCTCTCCAAACCATTTTCTGGCATCCGGATTTAATACATCCGGAAAATGTGTATATCCCGGCCAGACAGCGGCTACAAAATCACTTCCATCCTGTCTCTTACAGAAATAATTCTTCTCGACTCCTTCCTCGTATACATCATATCCTTCTTCGATTTTTACACCTGCATCAATGATTGGAACAAGCCGGATATGATCCTTCTTCAGGTTCTCTACATACTGCGGGAAATCACGGAACGCATCATTTACCGTAAAATCTTTATAGTTATCCATATAGTCAATATCCATATAAACCATATCTAACGGAATATGATTTTCCCTGTATTTTTCTGCCACCGTAACAAAATCCTCCGGCGTTTTATATCCCCAGCGGCTCTGTCCGAATCCAAACGCAAATTTCGGTGCAATATAGCTTCTGCCAATCATCTTCCGAAACTGCTTTGTAATATCGTATGGATTTTCGCCTGTGATAACATACAGATCGAGATCTGCCCTGTCACAGAAGATATGAAGCTCGTCCGATCTTGTGTAACCGACATCAAAGGTGAGTGTTGACGGATAATCAAGATAAAGTCCAAACGTCTGCTCCCCTGACACGATAATAAAATTATGCGCAGCATACAACGAGTATACATCCTCATGATGATGGGGATTATCTGAATTGTTGCTGATATACTGGTAGCCGCGTTTGTTGATACCACGGTTTGCTTCACCAAGTCCATATACGACATCCTCATCACGAAGCTTATAAGTGAATGAAAATCCTTCCTGTAAATGAATGGTGCCAAACTCCGGCATTCCTTCCGATGCTGCAAATTGCTCTGTCACTGACTCTGTTGGGAACGGGGTCCCATAGGTATATTTTTTTATCATTTCGCATTCTCCTTCCGATTGTTTTGTCCTGCGTTTTGTTAATATCATTATATTGTCAAATAAGTTAATATTCTTGCATTATCTTCGTTATTTTATAGCACAATATTGACTTTTCTTAAAATATGGCATATTTTAACCATATGAACTTATGCAGGCACAGGCCCGGCACGAGTCTAATTACAAAAAAAGGAATGATTTTACGATATGAACCAGGACATTTCTCTAAAAGAAAATATTCATTACGGAACAAAAGAACATCCTATTTCCAGATTACATTTTGATACAGGGGCCGGTACACCCTATCCGGAATATTTCTTTGTTGCGCGTCACTGGCACCACTATATGGAGATTCTCTATATCGAGAAGGGGAGCTTTGAATTTGAGATCAATCTGCAGAATTTTACTTTATCACAGGGAGATATCTGTATTCTGAATCCCGGTGACCTGCATCAGATCAAGGGGAATTCCTCTGACACCAAGCATAACGTAATCTTATTCGACCCGTGTATTCTGGATTTTTCCTACGAAGATGAAATGCAGGAAAAATGTATCAGACCGCTGATAAACCAACTGGCTCTATTGCCAAATATCTACCATTGCGGTTCATCCATCCATGCCGCCCTTTCACCTAAAATCAAGGCTCTTATGGATACTGCCGCTGAAATGAATTACGGCTGGTATATGACAAGCAAACTACTGATTCTCGATATTATATCATCCATTTATACAGCCAATCTCATGCAATCAGTCCAAAAGGCACACGCACAGACAAACCAAAAGAAAATACAGAACTATAAGTCTGTCATCTCTTATATGGAGCATAATTATAACCAGCCGGTCACCTTGCAGGACCTGGCGGATACCATCCCTTGCAACAGCCAATATCTCTGCCGTTTTTTCAAGGATATTGCAGGTGTTTCTCCGATTCAGTATCTGCTTAATTACCGCATTCAAAAGGCATGTATTCTGCTTGAAACGACAAACAATCCAGTGCTTGATATCGCACTGGATTGCGGATTTGAAAATGTCAGTTATTTTATTCGCAAATTTAAAGAAATTATGTGTTGTACGCCCAAAGCCTATCGGAACAATCATACTCTAAAGTAATACAGGCGAATTATCGCCGTGCAGCCATCCGATCGTTTATTATTCCCAGGATGGCAGGCAATTCCCATCATAAACACAGGTTGTTTCTTTGCCCTCTATCATCGTTACCATATAGCCATCCTTTGCGAAATTCAAGGCGACCATCTTCCCTTTATCTGTATGGAAGATCTGAATAATCACGTCTGTCGGCTTTGAATCCTTCCCCAAATAATTACTTGGTTTCACTCCTCCACCGGTAACCGCACCGCTTCCAAATGTGTAGCGGGGATTTGCATTTTTGTCCGCACTGTCCAGATACTTTAGCACCTGCCCGGCAATCCTGCGGCTGGATGTTCCCGCTTCCACGGTATCATTCGGTTCTTTCTGCAAAGCTCCAAGGGCACCATTCGATATTCTCCCCAGATTTTTCACGGTCTTTCCACCTATGGACGAAGTAAACTTACAGGAAGTCTTAAAGCTTTCCGGATGCAATCCATAACATTCTGTCAAGGCTGCCTGCGAAGCAACCCAGACATCCCGAGCTTCATTTATAATCATCTGTTTTTTTGTCTTATCGATATACCCAAGCAATGTCGGAACCAGAAACGCCGCAAGGATTGCAAGAATCACAAGCACAGCAGCCAGTTCCACGAATGTAAAGCCACGATTTTTTTTCATTGATTTCATATTTATCCTTTATCATGTAATATATCCACATACAGCTATATTATATTTCGGGAATTTTCTTCAGATACTTAATAGTTTTGTGTTCTAATTTTCCGCCTTAAGCATCAGAGCGAACACGCCCTGTGCACTGTGTTTATTCAATGCAGGATCTTCGGCCATGATTTTCTAAGCGCCACATAGGAGATCAGAAAGTTTGCAAGCCAGCCGGCCGGTACGGCAAGCCAGACAAATGCGATTCCAAACCTCGGTGCACAAATCAGAGCAACCGCCAGACGGATTGCCAGATTTACCATATTGGCAGCCAGAAACGGCCGCATGATTCCAAGTCCCCGAAGGACTCCATCTGTCGCCATCTTGATACCCATGAAGATGAAAAAATACCCAAGCCATCTCATATAATCCCCGGATACCTGATATGCTAAAGCAGTTCCGTCTTTCCCAAGGAACAACGAAGAAATCTGCGTATGCAGTGTTTCAATGACGACAAACGCAAGGATTGCAAAACTCACATCTAACACCAATGCAGCATGATAGCCCTTCTTGATACGCTGTGGTTTCTTCGCACCAAGATTCTGGGAAACGTATGGTGACACCGCATTTCCAATAGATACGAATATCAGAGAAAAAACATTTTCTACCCTCATCGTTGCAGCATAACCGGCAAGTGCCTGCGTACCGAACGGATTCACAACTGCCTGTACAATCATCATACCGATCGACACGGTGGACTGCTGGAGAACTGATGGGACAGCAATCTTGAGCATGGAATACAGCTCCTGCCGTTCAAACCAGCGAAAAGGACTCTGATACTGCCGCATCCGATAAATAAAAACCAGGAAGGACAGCACTGCGGAGATTCCTTGTGCAATAAGAGTCGCAAGGGCTGCACCGAACACGCCCAGCCCCAGGCCGGCCACCATCCAAAGATCCATAAGAATATTCAATACCGACGATACGATCAGAAGCACCAACGGAATCTTCGACTCTCCGATGGAAGTAAACATGGTTGATAGAATGTTATACATAAACAGAAACGGAAATCCCATAAAATAGACCCGCAGATACAGCACCGCATCACCCAGTATATCCGCAGGTGTGTGTAATAACCGCATCATCAAATCGGAAAAACAAAATCCAAGGACACTCAGAAGTATGCTCAAGCTCAGAAAACTGATCAACGAAGTTGATACAATTGTTTTCATTTTTCCATAATTTCGGGCACCAAAATAACGGCTTACAAGCACACCGGCACCCACACCGGCGCCCAATGCCACACAAATAAAAACATTGGTAAGCGCTGCACAGGCACCAACAGCCGCAAGTGCTGAAGAACCAACAAACTGACCGACGATTATAGAATCAGCCATATTATATACCTGCTGGAAGAAGCTGCCAAGAATCATAGGCATTGCAAATACGGTCAACGCTTTCAGTGGCACATCTGTGATTAAATATTCATCTTTTGACATCATTGTTTCCTCCTGAACTTTCCCGGTCTGTTCATAATGTCTTTTTTAATCTTTCCAGATCATCCGCATCCGGGTGGGATAAGGCGCGGTCAAAATTCTCAATCAGCATATCCAGATTCGCCGGATGTTCCGGATTCTCTTTCATTTTGATATAACGGTCGCGCACAGACTGCGGCATCTTTCCCTGGCACATATACGCTCCGATAACCTCATTGCTGGAATCAATAGATTGTCTGACCTGCTCAAGAATTTTGTTAAAATATGTGTCGCTTCCACCGAAGCCGGCTGTTCCAAACAAAAAAATCTTCTTATTTTTTAATTTCGATAACAATTCTAATGTCTTATTGTCTGCGTTTCCTTTGTCCGTCCAAAAACCGATATACAACAAATCAGATTCCGGTACCTGTAATTCATTCCCGCCAAAATAATCACACATATCCTGAGGTAGCGTTTCATGGATTGTGTCTGCCAGTTTCTTTGTATTACCGGTTACGCTGCTGAAAATTATCGAATAATTATTTGATGTCATCCTTCATTATCTCCCTTCATTTCCTGCTGACTTCTATTGGAGTAACATAATAATAGCATATCCAGTCCAAATAAGTCGTGATAATATTTTCTTGCACGCGCTATGTCTTTCACGACAATGAGTATATTTCTTAATTTCATATTTGCTTCTCCTTATAATGCAGAAACTTCTATTCCGCATTTCTCCTCAGAACAGATCCAACATATTATCCAGATAAATTGCTTCCCTCACATGAATCTGATACTCCGGCTTCGTCATGTAATAAAGCAGGAATTCCAACACCAACGCACTTCCCAGTCCGCGTCCTTCAATCTTGAAATTGGAAAATCCCATCGGCAGATAGACGTCTTTTATCGCATCAACTCCGATAAATCCCGGATTCGACATTGCCTTTGAGAACCGGTATCCCTGTTCCGACTCTAGTGCCGTGCATCGATGATCCGGTGCTTTTATGCCAAGTGCTTTCCGGCTCACATCCTCATAACATACTTTCCGTTCTTTGCACCCAAACCAACAACATTCATTGCACAAAAACTCAACCTTCGCCTTTTGCTCATCCGTCAACGTATGCAGATCTTCAAAATGTTTATTCAACCGAAAATCCGGCACTACATAACGAAAGTCGTCCCGCTTTAGTTCATCCCGGAACTGTTCAAACTCCGCCAGAACCTTCGTGGTTGATGAGACAAGATACAATCCCGGATACTGCCTCTTCAGATACGACAGTAATAAATCCGAATGCACAATCACTCCATTTTGCACTGTTCCACCTTTTTCAAATAACGTGCAAAGTGTGTTGCATTTCTTGTCAGATAAGTGTTCTTCCTGCAGCAACGAATTACTGAATGTCAATCTCGCAGAAATACCATATTCCTGCATCAGATGCAGAACTTCCTGTGCACTGTGTTCGCCATCTCCGATCCGTCCGCCACCCCAGATACAATCCGCCGGTGCCCCATAGATGGAGCCAATCTCACACCAATCATAAAAATATTCCCGGTGCTCACGGAACAATGGCAGAAATAATTCGTATAACTCATAGAATTCAAATAGCCCGGGAAGGTGGAAATATGCAGTTTTCTGTGTGGTTTGCTTCATTTATCGATTCCTATCTCTTCATACCCTAACCTCTGGTACAAATTTCTTGCTCTTGTATTTCGCACATTTGTATCCAGCTCAACTACAACAATAACTACACAAAAATCGAAACAGCTCTACGTTTGTCTTACCATTTACACCCTCTGCCTGAAAATATTCCGGCAGGGCAATCGCCGTAGAGCATTCCCCGCAGATATCTATACCATATACGGGTGCCCGCTCCAGAAAATATTGAAGCATATGTTCAAGCATCCCCAGCGTCAGTTCGCCCTGATTCCAATTTGTTTCACTGTATCGCTCAGAAAGCACATCCTTGTCGATTGAAATGTACAACGGTACACCGCCGTGAATCTGTTTTAACCGTTCCACACCTTCTCTCTTACGGATTTCCTCTGCGGAAAAAGCTATGAGTTTATCCAGATGCTTCGTACGAATTTGTTTTATATCGTCTTCCGCCGGCCCGATCAAAATAAATTGTTGCAATGCCGGATTCTGATCAAGAACCATTCCCGCCCAATCGCCACAGCTCATCATTCCTTCCATTAACGGTTGCTGCATATCTGTATGATGGTCGAAAACAATCAAAGAAAACGGGCTGTGAATCTGATCTGTAAATATCCTTGTAACATAATGATAATTGCCAGAATCCACAAAATGGATTCCATGTACTCCATACGGTTCTATTCTCCTGCGGATCTCCCGCTCTGCCTGTGGCGAACAATACAAGTCGCTGCCTTCAATGTCCGAGCAGTCAATCCACGAAAATTGTTCTCGGTCCGCACAGATTTCATCATCGTATACGTGTGTAAAATCCAGAATCAAATGATATGGTTTCATCTGTAATTCACCCCCATAATATCCACCCGAAATTTTCAGACGGAACTAACAAACGCATTTACTATTTTCCTGCTGTTTTCATCTACTGCATAGGAAAATTCGGGATGCCATTGTACGCCCACTATAAACTTATTCGATGGCATATAGATACTTTCAATCAAACCATCTTCCGAAAATGCCATCGCCTGAAAATCGAGTGCCAGTTCTCTGATTGCTTGATGGTGATAACTGTTTACTCCTATTTGTTCCTTACCTAAAATGTTATAGAGCAATGTATCCTTTTGCAGTGTAACCTGATGTGCCACCCTGTCGTATGGCGGTTTCATATGATGGTCAATACAACTGGTATGCTCTGTTGCCAAATCCTGATACAAAGTTCCACCATAGCAGGCATTCATAAACTGGATACCTCGACATATACCCAAAACAGATTTATCCCTCTCTACGGCTCCTGTTAAGATATATTGTTCCATTTCATCCCGTAGTTCGCAACAGGAACCACACCACGATTTCTTTTTTTCATGATACACAGACGGGGACACATCATGTCCACCAGTCAACAAAAATCCACCACATATTTCGAGAAAATAATCAAGTTCCTTCTCATTTGCTGTAAGAGGGAGCATCATAGGAATCGCATTTTCCGCCTCCAGCATTTTCATATATCCGGGCAGCATCCAGTAGCTTTCTTTTTCATCATCATAAAGTGGCATAATACCAATCACTTTTCGCATTGTCGATTTCATCTCTCATTCCTCCAAATGCTGATTTTTGTTTTACCTTAGCTATATTTATTGTGTTTTCCCTATCTGATCAGCTGTATACCAAACCTCAAGTCACGCCTATTAGAAATAATAAACTTTTACTCTTGAGGATATGGTTCGATTCCCAAAGAATACTTCACCTCGTCACACAATTCTTCATAGGATAAATCATATGGAAAAGGCTCTGCATCATCCATAATATTGTTCATTAGCCCATCCAAATCCCCACATTCTATTACAATAAAGGGCTTTTTACTAAAAAGGACTTCATCCACTCTGAAAAATAATCCTTTATATGTAAATACTGATCGCTCAGAACGATGCATTTCTTCAAAATCATCTGAACAGCTTGTTGTTTTAACCTCATAAGGTAAACGGATTTCGTATTTTGAAGCACCTAATTGAAGCATAATTTGCTCTATCGTATCTTTAACCGCTTCAAAATCAGCTCTTGATACATCTTCATACCACCACATCTTTGTCCCCTCTGCTATTTCCAATGTTACTCTCTAGCCTTTTATTATATGCAGTCAATCTTCTTCCCGAATGATCCTCTGTATGTTCAAATAAAAGCCATTGTTCACATTCCTCTTCATAATGCGGGTAAGCATTTGAAATATAGCATTCTATTCGCACACCGTTATCCATTTCAACGAACAAATCATTTATCGTTTTATCCATGATAATCCTTTCCTAATGAGCGGTTTCACCTAACACCCATATGTTTTTCTGTAATTTCATCGGCAATGGTTAGAATCACAAAATTTTATATTGCATAAAATTTTTATTCGGAACAAATCCAAAGTTCGAATATAACTTAACGCCCATATCTGACGCCGTGATCTGTACTGTTCCACAGCCATATTCTTTCGCATCATGAACAACACGCGTTAAAAGTTCTTTTGCAATACCTTTTCTTCTGTAGTCCGGATTAGTAAACATGCTGGATAGTAACCCTATCTTTCCACTCGGACATCCAAAATAAGGTGGTTTCTCTACAAAGGACATCCCACTCGTTCCAATAATCTTATCCCCGTCAAAAGCAAGCCATGACACAAAAGTCCCATCTCCCATATGGCGTATATAATACTGCTTTAATGCAGGTACCAAATCAATATCCTCCTTAGCACCTTCTTCTCTCAGTTGCTTTATCCGCATATCAATAAAAGTGTTCAGTTCTTTCTCTGTCAGTCTTCTATACTCTATTTTCATGGTATCCTCCCCTTGATTTTACTTATAATTTTCTCGTAATCCTTGGCAGCTAATCCACCCCATGCTTTATCTTCGCCTCAATCTCTTTCAGCTCAGTTATTCTATCTATCCTGATAATTGTCTTTATGTTATTATCAAAGCCATTAAACAGGCAAATCAATTCATATCCAATTTCCCGAAGTTCTTTGGCAACGATATTTGCTTCCAGTATATCGTAGTTTATTTCAGATGTAATCTCTTTTCCCGACAAAGAATAATTTATAACTTCACGTCGATATTCAGAATTTACCCTCTCCGCATTCAATTGTTTTCCTGAACCAATACTCAACAAAATTCTATTAATTCCTTTTACAAAGCTATCTATTCCGATGGTATTGTCCAATAAAAAAGCAAAACCATTTTTCTCCAATTCTCTTATCCAACAGTCATAGAAAGTATTGAAATGTTCCTCATCTTTACAGTCAAGCAGCACACGATACTCCGGCAGAGTATTTATATCATATCGCCTGTCCGTAATTATCTCATTGAATGATTCGTAAAGTTTTGCATCTATAGTCCCTTCCTCAAAAACTAAATCATAACCATCATATTCACATGAAATGCTGAATAACTCCGGTTTCATTTGTTTTTTACTTTTTATAAAATCTATAAAATGTCTCACTTTTATGCCCCTTATTGAGTTTCAAACAACAAAATGCCTGTTATATACGGAAAGCAGGACAGTTGACTTTCTATCAGCTATCCTGCCTTTATTTACTAACAATTATACTTTTTCATTTTCCCGTGCTTCCAGCACTTCCGTAGTAATTGTGTCCGCATCGTATTCCGGAGCATGCTTCTTCACAATATCGTAGATGGGATGGATATCTTCGACAGATTCTTCAAGTTCATCTGCGATCTGTTCAAGCGACTTATTAATCCTTCTCGCCCTTTTCTGCCTTTGCAAGATTCTCATTTACATATCCAACAAATATTGTTCGTTTGATACACCAGAAATTGCCAGTTAATCACTTGGTATCTAACAATGCTATCGGATGCCGGATAACCGTTTTCCATTTTTCAGGAGCAACTTTTCTTGCATCTGAAAGATAAATTTCATGATGCAATCTATCTCTTGACAGATCATTTTTATATCCATTTTCCTGCAAATATGTATCCATGATTTCAACAGTCGCCGGTTCATCATCAAATGCTCCGAAATGCATAATCTGAACGCATAAGCCTTCTTCTATCGTGATAAACTCTGCTGACGAGCAATCCAGTTTCTTCTTTTTTGTAGCGGTTTCTACCGCCCAGTCAAAATCCTTCTTCGTAATAAAATCCGGAAGTCTTATCACGGAAATCCAATTAAATGCATCCTTATTCGAGTAATCAATCCCATCAACATCATCCTGCCACCAAAAGCCTTCGAGCGGAGGTACAACGTATTCGAAGAATCCTTCTATTTTGTAATCCGTCTTGTAACTCATCTTAAGTGTATACGCAACTGCATATAAAACGCCAATCGCCTGCTGATACGCACCATCCTTTTCATTCGGATTGCCTTTTCCTCTTACTGCAATATAGTTTGCCTTTGGAACATTCACTATCTCCGGCTTGTTCTTCGGCATATAAAATTCCTTGTATTCCTTTTTAAAATCAAACGCCATTTGTTCTCCCTTTTACCGCCTTTCGCCTCAACACCTCATACACGCCAAGCAATATACACCCAACGGCATAACACAGGATATCTTTCCAATCAAATACGGAACCGACCAGAATACTTAAGAAACGATTTTTCTGCCAGCCTAATGCTTCCACAATATGGAACATCTGCAAAGCCTCGACCAGCGCCGCAAAAATAAATACATACAGCGGTAACAGTTTGCATCGCTCCGGTACAAATATTCTTATAAACGTATATATCACAACCACAACCAGCACGTCACCAATATATGGTCTTACAAATGCATCATGCACATATATCGCAATCAACACTTCAATCAATAGCAAAATCACAGTTGCTATTGCATATCCGATTCGCTTCATGTTCTTCTCCATTCAACAACATGCACTATAATCTTCCTCTGTTTTCTTCTATCCATTTAACCGCATAGTCAACGATCTGTCTCTGACTCATTAATTTGACTGTTGCATTTCCAATCTGAACGGTATGTACTGTATGGAATTTCTCGAAATCTTCTCCAATCTGTGTAAAATTTTCTCCCCATATGCCTCATTATGTTTCATTTTCTGTTGAAAATACCCGACTGATTCCCTTAAAATTCATACTTTCTTAATTCACAATTCTTTATCCCAAATGCTGCAAATTCCTCATTCGTCATATCGTGGAAATATGATTCAATAATACGCGAGATTCCGTTATGCGCCACCAACAGGTACACCGTCCCTTCGCTTTCCGCTTCCTTCTTAATATCATCCAGCAGATTATAGATTCTCTGGGAAAGCTTCAGCATGGACTCTCCACCATCATAACTGTTTACAAACTGCGCCTTGGCAACGGAAAATTCCGCACCATTTCGCAGTGTGGACTCATACCGTCCAAAATTCTGCTCTTTTAAGCGCATTTCTTCCTCTGCCGGAACGCCTGTCACTTCCGCGATATGCTTTGCGGTATCTGCCGCGCGCATCAGCGGCGAATACAGAATCTTGTCAATACGGATTCCTTCTGCCTTAATCCGTTCGCCCAATTCCTTTGCCTGTGTATGTCCAAGGTCTGTAAGTGCAATATCCGTCGCGCCACAGATTTTATTCTCTACATTCCAGATTGTCTGTCCATGTCTTGTAAAATAGAAGTATGCCATCGTATCTGTTCCTCCTGTCTTTTCTACCAAGATACTACCATATCTAATCCTTGAATTCCACCGCATGTTTTCGTTTCCAGATGGGGAAGAGGTTCCGCTGGCAGATATAATTCTCGCGCTCTTTGATTCCAACCGCATGGAAAAATGTCTTCCACATATCGGTATATTCGTCCTCGTACTCCTCCGTCTTCCGAAGCGTCTCAAATTCCGCATCGGTCAGGTAACGCAGGTAATTCGTCCCATCCTTTGGATGCACGCACGCAGTCTTCCTTGTATCATCAATGATCATCCAATGTTCGGACGGCATACGATCTGCAAAATGTCTGCCAACCAGCATGATTACATCGCTTTTCGGTTCCAGATGGCACACATAGACTTTCCCGTTTAACGACTGAAACCGCGCGAATTCCCGGAAATGATGGCTCTCATTTCCAACCTTCCGCCGCAGTTCCAATATCCGCATCACATGCGGATTCGTATAATAATCAAGCACGCGGCAGCCAACCGCGAATCCAACCCGCAGGAAATTATAGATTGCCTGCAATGCATCTTCCTCTGCGGAAAGCGTCGCATAATAGACATCCAGATACGCCTCATCCGAGATATCTCTACGGATGGAACGAATCACCTTCTCTGCCTTTTTGGCATCGCCATCCACATGAATGTACTCATCGAACATCGTCTGTTGAAATACTGGCTCTTTCTTCACTTGTATCTGTTCGTGACCGATCCGCAAGGCTTCCACCCATGCATCGTAGATGCAGGTCATAATATCCTCCAACCGGTCTTTACATGTATATATCTTCATAACTACAATCTACCCAATTCCGAAATCCGCCAGAGACATCTGCGTGAACGATTCATTTGCATGCTCTGCCTTCCATATATCCTTCTGGTCGACGCCGGTCAACTGCCTTGTGATATACCCTTCCTCGATCGGCGTGTGATACATCTGCCTGCCACCGCAGGTAATAAAATATTGTGCCCGTTTCAACACGACCCCTATCTTCTTCAGGGAAGCGAAATCCAGCCTGCCATAACGTCTTGCATATGCGATCCGCCCTGCCGATTTCGGTCCGATGCCCGGCACACGGAGTAACATCGCATAGCTTGCAGTCTGCACTTCCACCGGAAATTGATCCAGATGCCGCAGTGCCCAGTCGCACTTCGGATCAACCAGTTCATTAAAATTCGGCTTCTCTTCCGATAACAATTCTCCCGCCTGGAATCCATAGAACCGGAGCAGCCAGTCCGCCTGATACAACCGGTGTTCCCGCAGAAGCGGTGGCGGTGTTCCAATCTGAGGCAATACCTTATCCTCATTCAGCGGAATATACGCCGAATAAAAGACCCGTTTCAAGTCGAAGCCCTGATACAACTGCTGTGTCGTCTGCAGCAACGTATAATCGCTCTCGCCGGTTGCCCCGATAATCATCTGCGTGCTCTGTCCCGCCGGTGCAAACCGCCGCTTTAATTTCGACATATCGAGCGGTGCTAGCTGATATGCGTTATCCCATGTGAGAGCACTGTCCAGAACCGTTCCGTTCATCTTCGCAGCCAGATTCGCAATCGTATTCTGCACATCTGTCTCTCCAGTTACCGAACCACCTGAACCTGCGCCATAATTTTCCTCTTCAGCCTTGTTTCCATAAGAACTCCTAGACTCCTGAACTACTGCTCCATCCGCAACGATTTTCCCGGCTTTCTTCTCCTTCATCAATCCATCCGCAAACTGCTTCTTCGACTCTGTCCCGAAGATACTCTGCTTCAGGAACTGATTGCCTTTGCTTCGCTCCATGTGTGCGGATTTCCCGATTGCCATCCGATGCGACGCGATCGTGTTCCGCACCTTTCCCATCGGATCTAAGATCGTCTGCATCGTCTTATTCGGTGCCAGTGTCCGCAGTCCTTCCTCCGTCGGCAGTTCCATATTCACGCTGATACGGTCTGCCAGATATCCTGCTGCCGCAAGCAGTTCATCCGATGCGCCGGGAATCGTCTTCACATGGATGTAGCCGTTAAAATGATATTTCGTCCGAAGCAGAAGCAATGTCTCGCACATCTTCTCCATCGTGTATGTCGGATTCTTCAGAACGCCGGAGCTTAAGAACAATCCTTCAATATAATTCCGCTTGTAGAATTCGACCGTCAGCTCGCAGATCTCCTGTGGCGTGAAGGTCGCCCGCTTCACATCATTGCTTGCACGGTTGATGCAGTATTTGCAATCATAGACGCAGTGATTCGTCATCAAAATCTTAAGCAGGGAGATACACCTGCCATCCGAAGCAAAGCTGTGACAGATGCCGCAAGCTGCCGCATTGCCGAGTTCTCCTTTCTTCCCCCGACGGTCAGAACCGCTCGACGTACACGCCACATCGTATTTGGCAGCATCTGCAAGAATCTGCAGCTTCTCCTGTGTTGTATATTCTTCTATGTAATTGTTTGTAATCTCTGTACTCATATCCTCATTATACGAACAAACGTTCTTGGATGCAAGGATTTTTTGCGAACATCCGTTTGTTTTTTTCATAAATTTTCTAAAAACATCAAAACAGGCGAAGCAGAATTTCCACTTCACCTGTTTCAAGATTACGCCACTACCCGTTTCTTCGCCGACACGATATTTGCCACAATAATATAGAATACGCCATATAAAGCCATCACCAGCATATTGATAAATACCGGTTTCAGCCCCGAGACGCTTACCGTCTCCAGTGTCTTCAGATATTCATTCGTCTGAATATACCAGTACGCCGGAAAAATACGACCCACTGCAAGCACACCATCCGGCAGCCATTCAACCGGGATAAATGCACCGCACAGAAATGCCGAGCCGAGTGCCACGACATTCACGATTCCATTGACCGCTTCCTTGTTGTTGAAGATGCTTGATATCAGGAATGCCATCGTCAATGCACACAAGGTGAATACGAACGAATTTGCCAGATACATGGCACCCTGCGCACGAAACATTACCTTTCCAACAATCACAAAACTGATCAGACCGTAAAACAGCCATAGTGCGATTGCAAAAAGCAGATTCGAAGCAAGCAGGATTGCATTGTGCTTCTTATAATTCATACTGCTGATCGTGATACGCTTGCGGATCGGCAGCTCCTGGAAACTCGTGAGCACCAGACAGATCACGAAGATCGCACCGGCAAGCAGACTGTAGCTTGCAAAATTATAATAACCCGCTGCCTTCGACATGCTGTTTGTATCAAGTGTCGTCGTCACATGTACGGTTGATGTCTGTTCCAAAGTCTGCGTGATATCCTTGCAGACTTCCTCCTCATTCAGGGATATGTTTTTTTCATCCGGATTCGCCTGCAGAGCGGCATCCACGTAGTTTTTCTGTATGGCAAGATAACTTTCGACCATCATCTGTGCGAAGCTCGCATCCGCCGACTGGCAGCTCTTATATCGAAGTTCCGGATTTTCGCCGTTCAGTACCGCCTGCCGGTAGCCCTGCGGAATATAGATCACAAATGCTACCTGCCGATAGAAGATTGCATCGTCTATGTCCTCTTCGCTTTTCAGTTCTTTCCGTTCACTGTGCGCTGCGATATAATCCGTAAAATTCTTCGTGATTCCGACATTTTCATCCTGATTCACAATGACGATTTCCGGCTTGTCCGCGGTGAACTGGCTCGTCGTATCCCCGCTTTTTGCGTTGATGCCACCGAACAAAAGTAGCAGCACCGTATACAGGATCACCATACCTTTACATTTATTTAATACATGCAGAAATGCTTTAAATACTGTCATACTTCTGCCTCCTTAATCCCTGTGCGGACACAAGCAGCATGAAGGCAGAGAAGATTCCAAGACTTGCTACATCCATCCAGAAACGCTTGTCCACACCATAATAATACAGTGCATAATATCCATCCGTGATCATCGCCGCCGGGTTGATCTTATCTAAGAACGGCACGTGCTTCTCGATGATATATTTCATGGTAATTCCCATCATGCCAGACAGGAAACAGCACGCCATCGTGATGCCGATCAGGATTCCAAGTTTGCCATTCTCGCCGGTCTTGACAACCGTCGTCACCATAATCGCAAGCGTCAGCCCCGCCAGACTACCCGCAAGTGCCAGCAAGATCACATATGGCAGATTCTCCCCGTAATCGACTTTCATCACGAAGATTGTATACACAAACAGAATCGCAAGCCCGATCAACTGCGTGCAATATGCAGCAATCAGCGAGGAAAACATCGTCTTTGCCTTGCTGATTGGAACGATGGCTGTACGCTTTCCGAGATTCCCCATGTTCGGGAGATTCCGACTCAGCGCCGTCATTCCGAGGATACCGCCATACAGACACGCCATCGCAATCAATGTGTAATACTCAATCATCGTATAGCTTAGGTTCTTGCGGGATGCATCGACCAGGTTCGACTCTCTGCCTGCGACCTGCTCCATTACATTTTTGTAGAGTGCCTCGATATCCGGCATCGCACCCTGCTCAATCTCATTTTGTACACGTTTTTCCATGATTGCAGAGGTATGTACGATCTCGTCTACCACATATTGAAGCACTGTCTGGTTGATACCATTTTCGTGAATCCAGATCTCCGGCTCCGCGCCATTCATATACAGCACACCGTCGACATCCCCGTCTGAAAGCAGCGTATCTGCTTCATCCTTCGACACATACACCGTGTCAAACATCTGCTCATCGCTTGATTCATCGCTCAAAGTCTCAAATGTCCGGCGGAATGCTTCGTTTCCCTGAAAATCCTCGTTATCGACAATCGCAATCGGGATCACGTTCAGTTTCTCGCTGTTCTCGATATTGGAGAATGCCAGCTTGAACATCGTGCCAAGCACGAGCGGAAACACAAATGTCCAGAACAAAAGCATCCGGTTCCGCATCAGGACTTTGAATGTATACTTAAAGTTATGTCCAAACATCAGTCTCTAAGCTCCTTTCCGGTCAGCTCCAGGAACACATCGTTGAGCGTCGGACGCTCGGAGAAGATCTTGTTGCAGGTGATTCCCGCCGCACTCAGTTCCTCGATCAGCTTCGCCACGTTATTTTTGCCGCTCTTATAGGTGATTACAAGCTGATGGTCAGCATATTCTGCCTTGTCAACATTCGGTGCCGCCTGCAGCTTCTCTAAGAATTCCGCTTTGAAATGCTTCGTCTCAATCGTAACCTTCTCCTCGATCTTCGCAAGTGCCTTTAACTCGTCGGACGTTCCCTGCGCAATAATTTTTCCCCTATCCAATATGATGATCCGGTCACACAGAATCTCGACTTCTTCCATATAATGTGTCGTGTAACAGATTGTCGCGCCATCATCCCGCAGCTTCCTGATACCATCCAAAATGTTGTTCCGGCTCTGCGGATCGACTGCAACGGTCGGCTCATCTAAGAAGATCAGCTTCGGCTTGTGCGCGATACCACATGCGATATTCAATCTCCGGAGTAATCCGCCCGACAACTGCTTCGGATAATATTTGCGGAATTCATCCAGTCCGACTAATGCGATTGCATCCTCGATATCCTTTTTTCTCTCCTGCTTATCCTTCACATACAAGCCACAGAAATAGTCAATATTCTCATACACCGTAAGCTCTTCAAACACCGCTACCTCCTGGAAGATGACTCCGATATCCCGCTTGATCTTATAGGCATCCGGTGTCATCTCCTCTCCGAAGATCTTGATACTTCCCGCGCTGTATTTTAACAGCGAGAGGATGCAGTTGATCGTGGTTGATTTTCCACTTCCGTTTGGACCAAGCAGGCCAAGGATTTCTCCCTGCCGGATCTCAAACGACAGGTCATCGACTGCCTTCTTCTGTTTATATTCCTTTGTCAGATTCTTTACTTCTACAACTGCGTTCATTTCGCTTTTCCACTCTCCTTTTTATTCCCAGCAATTGCGATATTGTTTCTATATATTTCAATATTGATTTATACGATATACAATGTATAGAATCTGAGAAGTTCTAAATGTTCTGATCTATATTTCCATCCAATACGCCACCGCCGCCAATTCGCCATCCATGGCTCAGTGGCGGCTTGTTTGAACATCGTGTTCAAACATGGCTAATATAATCACAGAACATTAAGAACTTCTATGATTCAAACATATCGTATATCTTTATAAATCAATATTAAAATATATACCGAAATCAATATCGCAATTTCTGCGGTTCATATTCAATCATCCTTCGGCTTCTTGTCATACATGCTTCCGATCTTCATCTGCCTTACCGTGTCGGTCAGAAGTTCTTCAATCTGTTCATCCGTAAATGCGACGGTTCCGTTTGCAACCATGCTGGCGATTCCATGTGTGAAGATCCACACCTTCAGATGAAATGCCTCCTGTTTCTGCCTGTCATATCCTGTGAACTCTGTGCCCTTCTCCAGGATCTGATTTCCTATATTATCCTTCTCGATAAATTCTGTCGGAGAAATCTTCGAATCCCCCATAAATAACACCTTGAAGAAATCCGGATAATCCTTTGCAAACCGGATATACGCAAGTCCCATGCCCCGATATGCTTTTTCTTCCTTAGAACCTGCAATCATATACGACTGGTATATCTTCTGGATATGTGCGATCGTCGCCTGCTTTAAGTCTTCCATATTTTCAAATTGATAGAAGATCGGCTGTACCGAACAACCAAGCTCTTTCGCCACCCGGCGGGCATTGATTGCAGACAGGCCTTCTTTCTTCACCACAGCACACGCCGCCTCAATAATATCTTCCTTCAAAAACTTTGTTGCCCTTGGCATATTATCCTCCATCTTCATTTTATAACATTTGTTATGTAACTTTCGTTATATTATAAGGAATAAAAAAAGAAACGTCAAGCAGATGTCGATGAAATGCAGCTACATTCCTGTCACCTGCATGTTCGTCTGTCTGACGTTTCTATTTTCATTTTTATAATACAAGATCCTTCATCGAATGCAGTCCGATTGCCAGTGTCGATGTATTGTGCATCAACGCTGAGGTTGTCGGCTGGATTACACCTGCCACACCAAGCACGATCAGTCCGGTATTAAATCCGACGATCGTTCTGTAATTCCGGCGGATGCGTCTTGTCAGTGCGGTACTGATTTTCCGCAACGTGATCAGTTCATTCAAGTTATCTGCACCAACGGTAATATCCGCGATCTCCCGTGCAATCTCTGCACCATCGCTGATTGCAATACCGATATCCGCTGCCGAAAGTGCCGGCGAATCATTGATGCCGTCTCCGATCATGATAACCTTGTGACCTTCTGCCTTCGCACGCTCCACGTAGCTTGCCTTATCTTCCGGAAGTACCTCGGAATAATACTCATCCACGCCAACCTTCCGTGCAATCGCACTCGCTGTCCGCTCGCTGTCTCCGGTCATCATAACAATCTTCGCAAATCCAAGTTCTTTTAATGTCCGGATCACATCGGCCGCCTCATCCCGGATCGGATCTTCGATACAGATCACGGCAGCCAGCCGTCCTTCGACCGCCATATACAGGTGGGAGTATTCCTCCGGCAATGCATCGAACTTCTCCTGCATGCCTTCCGGAACCTCGCAGCCCTCATCTTCAAATACAAAATGATAGCTACCGATAATGGTCTTTCTTCCTTCTACCGTAGTAGAAATTCCGTGTGCCACGATATAGGACACCTTCGAGTGAACTTCTTCATGTACCAGATTCTTTTCGCTTGCCGCATCAACAACTGCACGTGCCATCGAATGTGGGAAATGTTCCTCGAGACATGCGGCAACCCGCAACAGTTCATCACTATTTTCATCGCAGAAGGATACAACATCTACTACGCGCGGTGCTGCCTTCGTCAGCGTTCCGGTCTTATCAAATACGATCGTATCTGCTTCCGCCATCGCCTCTAGGAACTTGCCACCTTTCACCGTGATGCTTGACTTGCTCGCCTGCCGGATCGCAGACAATACGGAAATCGGCATTGCCAGCTTCAACGCACAGGAGAAATCAACCATCAATATAGACAATGCTTTCGTCACATTCCGCGTAAAAAGATAGGTTGCAGCTGTGCCAAGTAATGTATATGGTACAAGCTTGTCGGCCAGATGGGATGCCTTGCTCTCCAGAGAGGATTTGAGTTTCTCGGATTCCTCGATCATCGTGACAACCTTCTCATACCGGCTCGAACCTCCGACCTGACGTACACGGATGCAAAGCTCGCCTTCTTCCAGCACGGTTCCTGCATAGACATACGAATCTGCCTGCTTATGTACCGGCAAAGGTTCGCCTGTCATCGATGCCTGATTCACCATCGCATCGCCATCGACAACCGTTCCGTCAAATGGGATCACATTTCCGACATGGATCACGATCTCATCATCCACATGGATAGATTCTGCAGACACCTGCACTTCCTGTCCGTCCTTCTTCAACCAGACTTTTCCGATGTTCAAGGACATGCTCCGTGCAAGATCCCCGACGGATTTCTTGTGTGTCCACTCCTCTAAGATCTCGCCGATTCCAAGCAGGAACATGATGGAACCTGCCGTCTGGAAGTCTCCACGGAATACGGATACGCCGATTGCCGTGCCATCCAGAACCGGAACTTCGATCTTTCGTTTTGCTAATGTTTTCAATCCGTTCGTGATATATTTTACCGAGCGGATGGCAGTCAGGGTGTTCGCAATCGGCACCGGCAGCAACACCCGGTTGATACACCGCAGCAAAACCTTATCTACCAGTTTTTCTTTATACTCCTCATTCACCTGTCTGCCGGAATTAGCAAGATAGGATTCCGGCACATCTGCCGTCTCATAATGAAACCGTCGGAGCGCTGTTATCATCGCTTCCCGGCTTCCCTCATAACAGACAACCGCATCACAGGTCGAATGATTCACCTTCGCAGAACTGACATGTTTCATGCTGTCAAGATAATACTGAAGGATATCGGCTTCCCGGTACGACATATTCTTCTGTGCAACATGAAAACGAATTCTGCCCCGTATCTCATGTTTAATCACAAATTTCATTTTCTTCCGCCTGCTCTTCTGCTTCTGCCTCATCCTCAACTACCTGTGCCTCAGCCTCGATCTCGCGGTCTGCGTTGATCTGCTTTGCCTCAGCATAGATGTCGCTTGCATTCTCCTGTACATTTGTCACAGTTTTCATGACACAATCCTTTGCACGAAGGACTGCGGCTGTACCATGTGAGTAAACCTTCTTTGCATCACGGCTAGTCAGAAGCTTGATTCCAGCTGTTCCGAACAATACACCTGCTGCAAAAATCCCTGTTTTCTTTCCATCGATCTTCTTAAAAAAATTTGACATAATAATTACCTCCTGTTAGTCTAATCTAACTACGTATATTATCACAATTTTTAAAAAAAATAAATATTTTTTTACCAATTCCTTCCAAGTTTACTGCAAGCCGACACGATACTGTCCACTCCTAATATAATCAGGTATGTACCTATCAAAAATCCGACTGAGAACAAAGCAATCCGCGGCCAGAATATCATCAACACACCTACTATCAGACCGATTACATTGATGAACAGTGTGACATAGAAATACCTTCCTCTGTATAAACTCCGGATAAATCCAAGATGACACAGCTTCGATACGCTATGTGCAATAAACCATAATGGAAGCAGCAATGTTACAACCAGTTCGCCTATGTGCGGATATGCCATCAGTGCCAGACCGGTGATCACGCTGATCACCCCGGCAGCCAGAGACACGCACGGTGCAAACCCAATATAACGTTCCGACTTGGCATAGAAGATAATATCAGTAATTCCGGTCACGATTGCCATCACACCATAGAAGATCGTGATCCAGCGCAGAATCCCACCCGGCGATGCAATCGCCAAAGCGCCAAGGATTATAAGAAGAATACCCTCGATCAGCTCCAGCCAGCCATATCCCGTATGTCTTTTCATAGAGCGGCTCCCCCTTCCTTGTTCAGGATTTCCATGAATTCATCGCCCGTGATCGTCTCTTTCTCATAGAGATGCATTGCCAAAATATCCAACAGTCTCTTGTTATCGACAAGCAGCTTCTTCGCCTTCTCATGCTGTGAGCGCACGAGCTCAACTACCTTGCGGTCAATCTCCTTCTGCGTCTCTGCCGAACAGCAAAGCGAAGTATCACCGCCCAGATACTGATTCTCCACAGTCTCCATCGCTACCATATCGAACTCATCGCTCATACCATACCGGGTGATCATCGCACGCGCCAGCTTCGTTGCCTGCTCGATATCATTCGAAGCACCGGTTGTGATTTCACCACATGCCACTTCCTCTGCGGCACGTCCACCGGTGAGTGTCGCGATCTTGTTCTCGATTTCTTCCTTCGTCATCAGGTACTTATCGCCCTGCTCGACCTGCATTGTGTAACCAAGTGCACCAGATGTACGCGGAATAATCGTAATCTTCTGTACCGGTGCAGAATGGCTCTGCAACGCAGCCACCAATGCATGTCCGACCTCATGATATGCAACCGTCTTCTTCTCTTTATCCGAAAGCACGGCATTCTTCTTCTGATAACCGGCGATTACAACCTCGACACTTTCTTCCAGATCTGCCTCGGTCACAAATGTCCGCCCTGAACGAACAGCACGAAGCGCACCCTCATTGATGATATTCGCAAGCTCCGCGCCGGATGCTCCGGATGCCATACGTGCGATCGTATGGAAATCGACATCATCGCCAACCTTGATTTTTCTCGCATGTACCTTGAGGATTGCCTCACGGCCTTTCAGGTCAGGTAGTTCCACCGGTACTCTCCGGTCAAAACGTCCCGGTCTGGTAAGCGCCGGATCGAGTGATTCCGGACGGTTTGTTGCTGCCAGAATGATAACGCCGTTGTTCCCTTCAAATCCGTCCATCTCCGTTAAGAGCTGGTTCAATGTCTGCTCCCGCTCATCGTTGCCGCCATACTTGCCACCGTCACGCTTCTTACCGATTGCATCGATCTCATCGATAAATACGATACAAGGTGCCTTCTCCTTTGCCTGCTTGAACAGATCACGCACCTTCGAGGCACCCATACCGACAAACATCTCGACGAACTCGGAACCGGAGATTGAAAAGAACGGTACATTTGCCTCACCGGCAACCGCTTTCGCAAGCATTGTCTTACCGGTTCCCGGAGGCCCGACTAACAAAAGTCCCTTCGGCATCGATGCACCGACGTCCGTATATTTCTTCGGGTTATGCAGATAATCGACAATCTCAGCTAAGTTTTCCTTCGCCTCATCCTCGCCGGCAACATCTGTAAAATGAATTCCTTCCGTGGACTGTACATACACCTTCGCATTGCTCTTTCCGCCCATACCGAACATCATGGAATTCTTGCCGCCTGCCTGTTCCATCAGTTTCCTCGCAAGGAATCTTCCAAGTATCCAGAAGAGCAGAAGCGGCACAACCACAGACATCAGAAAGCTCATAAACGGGGATGTCCTCGTCTCGATTTCTTTCGAGAACTTCGCGCCACTGTCATAGAGCCGCTGTGTCAGGTCATCGTCCGGCATGAGTCCGGTCTTGTAGATCGCGCTTTCCGCCTTATCCGTAAATGTGATCTGCGTACTGTCGATCTGAACCTGACCGATATCCTTATCCTCGGTCATCTTCATGAATGTTCCGTAATCAACTTCCTTTACCTGCCGTTCTGCCAGCATCGGGGTGATAAATAAATTAAACACCAGCAATACTACCAGCACGATTCCGTAATAGAAGATCAACGGACGTTTGGGTGATTTTACTTCTTTCATCTCTGCATACTTCCTTTCTTTGTCTAGATTATTACGCTTTCTACTCTTCGTACTTCTCCTTCAATACCTTCACGATCATCTCGTAATTCGGCATCTCTACTCCATATTGTTGTCCGAGGCGGAGCGGTTCATACACCAATCCGTCCAGCTCAGATGTTTTTCCTGCCCAGATATCCCGCTGCATGGAGGTTGAAGCCTCCGGTACAAGTGCATCTAAGATGTCCAGATTCGTCTTCTCAATATCAACTAAAAATGGGATTCCCATTGCTGTTGCAAGTGCGTCAATTTCTTTCATGCACCGGATCAAAAGCATCCGCTCTTCGCCTGCGCGCTGGAATACTTCTGCCTTTGCATCGTAATACAAACCGCAGGCTGCCATCGGCGACACATATGCGTATTTCTGAAATGCATCCCGTTCAATCTGGTCAGAAAGCACCGCATCGATACCTGCCGCCTTTAACTCCTGTTCCAAAAGAAACATCTTCCGGCAAAGTTCCTGTCCCCTCCGTGCGCCAAATACGATACGGAAGATATCGCCTTTTTGTAAGATCACGCCCGGTTCCTTAATCTCCGCCGCAATGTAGATACATCCATCTACAACTGTCGTATCCGGCAGCGCCTGCTGCAGCTTTGCCCCAGTTCCGTAAATATTTAAGATCGGAACGATCAATGTATCCTCGTTGCTATGTTCTTTCAAAAATGGAATGATATCCGGAATCGAATATCCTTTGACACACACAAACAGGACATCCGGAATCTCCGCATATCCTGCCTCATCAACTGCCTTTATATCTGTCACGGTACATGTCTGGCTTGGTGACTCCACACGAATACCATGTTCTCTGATTGCCGCAAGATGCGCGCCACGCGCAATCAATGTTACATCCTGTCCGGCTTCCGCTAAGAATGCACCGATGCTTCCGCCGCATCCGCCGGCTCCTATAATAGCATATTTCATATTCGATCTGCCACTTTCTATATGCTAAAGTGGTTTCTCCTTCCCTCTTTTTTCTTCTATCTCTAATCTGTGATACATATTCTATAACAGATTTATGTTTGTTTTGTGAACAAATCCGCCATTGAATAAATTTATTGTAAATATCATTATTTATCCTCTTTTTTCACCTTCACGATCACAATTGTAAGGTAGCTTACTGCCTGTGTCAACGCATCTACCCCATGCATCACACGTTCCTCCGGCAACCCACAGTTCGAAACACCATAGACCTCCAAATATTCGCCCTGCTGCCTCCTCCGCACAAGCTCTGTCCGAAGCATGCCAATCAGCCTCTCCAGCTTCTTCCCCGACTTCATATAGATCCGTGTCCCATCATAGTCCACGGTATCCTCCACCGCGTAGCTGCCCGGAATAATATGGATCTCCTCTCCCTGATCCGCAAGCGAGATTCCAAGTCTTGCCGCCACCGCACAAAAAGACGGCACACCGCTGATCATAGATGCGGACATGCCTGCTGCAAGCACACGCCGGTGAATATAATGGTACGTCGAGTATACACTTGGATCACCGATTGTAAGAAATACAAGCTTCTTCCCCTGCAGCATCCTCGCCCGCACCTCGGCAAAGCAGCGATCCTGCGCCGCGCGAAGCACGTCCGCATCCTTCGTCATCGGAAACTGCATCGGACAGATTTCCTTTTCCTCGATCTCCGGCACGACCTGCCGCACGATCTTATAAGCATAACATTCTTCCTTCTTCTCATTTGGCAGTAAGATGCAGTCACTCTCCCGGATTGCACGCACCGCTGCCAGCGTCAGAAGCTCCGGATCACCCGGACCGACTCCGACACCAATCATTCTTCCTTCCATCTATCTGTTTCCTCCTGCAACACATACCAGCCAGATTCGCTAACTGATAGCTGTCTGTCATATTTTAATTTTCCAGGTAACTCTCCAACGCTGCCTTTCCACGATACGTGCTCACATTAAATGTCCGTACGCCTCTCCGGCTCGTGCACATTTCACTATGATAAGATAACAGATTTGATATCTGCCAGTCATCATTTTCATCGGTCCAGATGCCTCGTGCCTGCGCCCAGTCTACAAATTCAAATACCGCCGGTGTCGTATCCGCAGAGCGTTCTTCCATATACGCAATTTCATCTGCCAGCCGCACTTCAATCTCTTCTGTGCTGACATCCGCATCCAGCCACATCTGTACCTCGCCACGTGCACACGCCAGGTTAAAGCGCATCACATACGTATCCGGATGGGAAAATGCAAACGCAATATATAAGCCGCCGCATACAAAAATCATGTATTTCATCAGCGGAAATGTATTCTTATATAGATAGATTATTGTTCCCGTGAATAATGCAATCAGTACAATCAAAGCAAACAGCACAAGCACGCGCAGGTACGACAACCGGTATGCCTGAATGTACATCAGCATCCGCACTGCCGAAGACCCAATCATCACATAGGTGCAGCCACACATAACCGTAAGAATTGTCCGAAGCACACAGCTTTCTGCAAATGCACGGTTGCAGACCAGCACAATCACCAGGTTCACAGCCGCTACAAAAAGCAGCTGGAAGAATCCCTGTCTCGCATATTCCGAGTACGAATACCCGGCTGGCAGCATCTGCTTTCCAAGAAAAGGTGACAGGATCTGAATGACTGCGAACACCGCATACAGGGCGGTAAGCAGACCACAAAACGTAATACCGATCATCGGCTCCACCATCCGCTTTTCCTCACACTCAATCTTCGGCGGCTGTATTACCATCTTACAGAAGATTCCATAGACGATGATAAATACCGCAACGAGCATCATCACGAAGCCAGCCAGATTCCCGGACAGCCGCAGATTCCCAATACTCCGGTCGACAATATATTTGAAGATTGCATCTGCCTGTGAGAGTACGATCAGCATCAATACCAGAAATGGCAGAGCAATTAACACGCCAACCAGAACATAGATTGCCTTGGATTTTTTCTTTTCCCGAAGCTTCACATACACGTAGCAGTCACTGAACCCGCGGAACAGATACCCAAGCGGCGAGAACACTGCACCAAGCACGGCACGGATGTATTTCCCGACGCCCCATTTGTCCGCATCGCAAAAGCAGGTAAAAAATACGGTCATCGAAAGCAGATAAATTCCTATGTAATTACATGTGATCAGGAACCGGTCTGCGGTCAGGAACGTTGACACGCCAAGCAGCAAAATTCCTATATAGTAGATCATCGTATGCGGGTTCGACGTCTTATCCTCGCGGTTATCGTACGCCTTGCTCTGCGGTGCGTGCGAACAGACGTAATATAAGAAGCCAATCGTTGCTGCGGCAAATAGCACCGTCATAATTCCATAAGCATTCTTATACAGGCAGATGGTCGTCACGACCGCATAGATGACAGCAGCAAATCCCCCCGTCCGAAACCGGTCTGCCCGCTGCTTCATATCCGCATCCGGGACAGACATATCTAAGTTCTCCTGTCTAATCTCTTCATTCATCTGTATCACTCCTTTTCCGAAATTTAAATGATAATTGCATATTATCCGAATAGCGTTTGTAGATACATATATTTTATTTTTGAATATGTTTCCATATACAATATGTTTGGAACCTAGAAATTCTTGATGTTCTGTTTTTATCAGCAATGTTTGAACACGATGTTCAAACAAGCCGCCGCTGAGCCATGGACGGCGAATCGGCGGCGGTTGCGTCCGTTATCAATTCCTAATATCAGAACATCTTAGAATTTCTTGGTTTCAATACATCGTATATGAAACAATTCAAAATAAAATATATGTACTGCCAATTACATCGGATAATATGCAATTATCTATAATCAATCCTCGTCCTCATACACCAGTATATCTCCCGGCTGACAGTCGAGCGCCTTGCAGATTGATTCCAACGTGGAAAACCGCACTGCCTTCGCCTTGTTATTTTTCAGGATAGACAGGTTTGCCTGCGTGATATCGACCTCCTTCGCAAGCTCTGTCAGCCCCTTTTTCTTCTGTGCCATCAACACATCCAGATTCACCTTTATTGCCATATCACCACCGCCTTCTCTTATATGGTAATGCCCCCTCGTTTTGCTCGGCGGCAGGTCGTCGGATGCATCCTGAATCACTCGCTTTGCTCATGATTGCATCCTCCTAAATCGTAAAATCATTTTCTTCCTTGTACTGCACTGCTTTGTCAAAGACTATGGCAAGCACGCGGGAGAAAAGACCTGCGATCAAAAAAACAACAACAATGATAAATACAGCCGGTGTGAAGTAAAGTGGAATCCGGCAAAGCATTACTGCCATAATTGCGAAGCTATATATACCCATCCGGTTCAGGCTCTTTACATTTTCCTTCACGAAGCAGTCGTCAGCAAGCACGGTCCTAAACATCTTCCGAAGTTCCCGCAAGATCAGCACCGCGAACACACCTGCCGTCATGAAGATCAACACCATCCAGATATAATATTCTCCGAAAAATGGATTGATCACCGTTCCATACCATTTGAACGATACCGGCAAAGTCAGCGTCACGACCATTCCAACAAAATACATGATATCCAGTAAAGTCTTCGTTGCACCGGCAATTTTATTTTCTTTCATATGCAAAACACCCTCCTACATCTTTTACAAATCGTCTGATATTATCTCTTAGTTTTTTTACACCATACACCACGCATTATTGATTGTCAATATATTTTTATCGTTTTTCGATATGTTTTTATTGTTTTTCAATCTTTCAGATGTTTCGTAATACAGTTTCCATCTTGCTTATCAACAAAAAAAGAACCTGGTACTCAATATCTCCGTTTCAAAACGATATTGAGTATCAGGTTCCCTTCATATGTGCAAGGAGTTTATATAATCAATGTCACAACCACATATTTTACATTCTCCCCTATTCTCCGTACACCTTGCCTATATGCATTTATTATATTTCAATAAAGTACATTTTCAATATGTGACAGAAAATGTGACAACTTTTGTCATTTTTGGTCATGGAATTTTTTATGTTGATATTATAAAATAAATTTGGTATGACAATTTAGGGAGAAATAAATATGAACACAATTCAGGAATTATTAAAACACTATATTGAGTCAAATGGTTATACGGTATATTCCATTTCTCAACGAAGCGGCATCAACCGCACTACACTTCAAAAAGTACTTTCTAAACAGAGAAAAATCACAAAAGATCTGTATGATAAGCTGCTTCCATTTTTTTCGCTCTCGCCAATTGATAAAGAAGAGTTATATCAGGCTTTTTTAATTGAACAGATTGGAATGGACCGTTTTCAGACACATATGCAGATTAAGCGGATTCTGGAAATGTCCGCATCCACGCTCTATCAGACAGAAGAAGCACCTTATGATGCAGCGGTTTCTAACATTGAGTCATGGTCCGACTGCATGTTGATTCAGGGAACTTACCAGATTGTAAATGCAATTTATTCCGTTGCTTTGAAAAATGTCACAACCGAAGAACAGCCGTTTTTATATACGTTTGCAGATATGAGTCATCCATATGCCTCCATTTTCTTCAAACCGCTATATCATCCGGCCTTTGAACCATTACATGTAAAGCACCTGATCGAATATCAGAAAACGCAGATAGATGGCGAGAACTATGATAATATTCACAACATTCAGATTTTGACAAATCTGCTGCCATCCTTTGTCGCATTTCCTGGTACATTTGAGGTTCATTATTATTACTCTGCCCGGAATCGGTTTAAACAGCTGGCTACCGCATTCCCTTATTATGTCATCACAAACACGCATGTAATCTTACTGTCTCCAACCTACGAGACAGCCATGATACTGAGTGACAAAGCGATTCACGAATATTATCTGCACAACTACGAACAGCTTCTCACAAGGTCTAACGCACTGACTTCCGGGGCACAGACACCGCTCGACCTGTTAAATGTATTAAATGGAGTAGATCCATCGTTAAATTATCCGATCTGCCTGAATATCCAGCCAACCATCGAGAAATATCTCACTCCGGAAATGATCGACAAATATATGCTGGAATCCCCTTACAAGGAAGCCATCCGTGCCAAACTATTAGAACGGATCAGCCAGCTTACAAAGGAAAGACATACGATTCTCTTCACAATGGAAGGCTTAAAATTGTTTGCTGAAGAAGGAAAAAACGTAAACTTCCCAGACACACTTGCAGATCGCTTTGACATAACAGACCGTATTTACATTCTCCACAAATTTGTGGAGGCAAACCAAAATGATTCAGATAATCATTTTCTTCTGTTGGATCCTGCAAAAATACATACGTCACTCAATATCTCGATTGCCTTTGCTCCACCATCCATGACGTTCCTGATGTTGGTACGCAACGACGGCAATTCCATGATTCTTCCCCTGGAAGAACACACCCTTTGCAGCAGTATCATGGATTTTATTCAGACACTTCCAGAATATGGTTTTGTTTGCAGCATAGAAGAGACAAACCGGTATCTTACAGAAGAAATCGAGCAGTTGAAAAACCAGCTTTAAGCAGCAAAACTCCATATAACACAAGAAGAGGGCGATTCGCCCTCTTCTTCGTATCCGCAGGAAACAACGCTTCCCCGGATGATATCTTCCGGTGTTGCATCATACAAGTACATCAACGCAAGCAACGTATCTGCCTGCGGATAGCTGATGCCCCGCTCATACTTATAGACTGCCTGTACGCTTCCAAGCATCAGATACTGACGCACATACTCAACAGACAAGTGCTTTGCTTCGCGCAACTTTCTAAGGTTTGTTCCAATTACATGGAGATCATATTCAGGTCTGTAGTTCATATCATACTCCTTTCAACACTAGTTAATAGAGCGATATTACAGAATACCTTATTATGTTGTAATTGTCAATCATTTTTTGGTTTTTTCTTTGTCAATACTTCTACCATAATTCCTCGCGATCACGGATAGAATCCGCCTCTGTAATTGGACGAATCACCTTACACGGATTCCCCACTGCCAGCGAATACGGTGGAATATCCTTCGTCACGACGCTACCTGCACCGATCACGCAGCCCTCGCCGATCGTCACACCACCTGTCACTACCACATTGCTTGCAAGCCAGCAGTTATCACCAATCGTGATTGGCTTTGCGTACTCATCATCGTATGCCGTACCATCCGGCTTGAACTTAATATTCCGTTCCTGATGGCGGAACGGATGCATCGGTGTCACCAGTGACACATTCGGTCCAATAAACACATTGTTGCCAATATTCACCGGACAGGTATCTAACACGGTAAAATTAAAGTTGGCAAATGTATTTTCACCGATTGACGTAAATTCCCCATAGTCAAAATAGATCGGTCCCTGCAGATACACGCCCTTTGCGCAATTAGGAATCAGCTCGCGCATCATCTGTCCGCGCGCTTCCTCCTCGGTATCTGCAGTCTGGTTATAGGTCTGGCACAGCTTATGTGCCTTCGTACGGATGGCAAGCAACGTCTCGTCCGACGAATCATAGATCTTGCCTGCCAGCATTTTTTCCTGTTCTGTCATCTCTTATTTTCCTCCTATGGTTTATATCTGCCGGGCATTGCCTGTATTCAATTTCCCCGTTATTGCTCATTCTGGCTCTTACTCATTTATAGCATAGTAATACACACCCCATCAAAAAACAACTACATATCATGCGTTTTTTAACATCCATTTTACTTTTTCTGCGTTATAGGGTATAGTAGGTTTTGGTTTTAAAAAATGAGAAGAGAGAGAGAATATTTATGAACAAACGAGAGTCTTTTACAAACCGTCTCGGATTTATCCTTGCCTGCATCGGTTCTGCCGTCGGCATGGGCAATATCTGGATGTTCCCGACACGTGTATCCTTATATGGAGGCGGTTCCTACCTTATCCCGTATTTTATCTTTGTTGTATTGATTGCATCGACCGGTGTCATCGGGGAGATGAGCTTCGGACGAGGCACACGATCCGGTCCGATTGACGCCTTTGGTGCCGCCTGTGAATCCCGCGGCAAACGTAAGGTCGGCGAAACACTCGGTTTTATCCCGGTGCTTGGTTCTCTCGCAATGGCGATTGGGTATACCGTCGTCATGGGATGGATTTTGAAATACATGATCGGAACATTTACCGGAAGCACACTTGCCCCGGACAGTATCGATTCCTTCGCTGCGTCCTTCGGCAATATGGCTTCTGCCTTCGGCAACAATCTGTGGCAGATCATTGCACTTGTAGTTGCAGTAGTGATCTTGATGTTTGGTGTTGGAAATGGTATCGAGAAAGCAAATAAAATCATGATGCCGGTATTCTTCCTGCTGTTTTTGATCCTTGCGATCTACACTGCCTGCCAGCCGGGCGCCATCGACGGCTATAAGTACATCTTCCGCGTCGAGCCTTCTGCTCTGGCAAAGCCGGAGACATGGATCTTCGCTTTGGGACAGGCATTTTTCTCCCTGTCTGTTGCCGGAAACGGAACGTTAATCTATGGTTCGTACCTGCCGGACAACGAGGATATCCCAGCTTCCGCTGGTCGTGTTGCCTTATTCGATACCATCGCTGCGATGCTTGCAGCACTTGTTATTATCCCGGCGATGGCTACAACCGGTGCACAGCTTGACCAGGGTGGTCCGGGACTGATGTTTATCTTCCTGCCGGGCTTATTTAAGTCTATGCCGGGCGGACATATCGTGGCGATCATCTTCTTCGTGGCAGTCTTCTTCGCAGGACTTTCGTCTCTGCTTAACTTATACGAAGCACCAATCGCAACGGTACAGGAAAAGCTTCACTTAAACCGCAAGCTCTCCTGCCTTGTCATCGGTGTCATCGGCGTGATCGTGTCCATCTGTATTCAGGGAATCGTATCCGACTGGATGGATGTCCTGTCCATCTACATCTGCCCGCTTGGTGCAGGTCTCGCCGGTATCATGTTCTTCTGGGTATATGGTAAGAACTATGTCGAGGAGCAGGTCAACCTTGGCCGCGACAAAAAATTTACAGACAAGTATGTACCTGTCTGTAAATATCTGTACTGTCCGATCTGTATCCTTGTGCTGATTCTCGGTATCGCACTGGGAGGGATTGGTTAATGATTCATAGATTCACTATAAAACAGCGAAATATAAAAATGTGCAGAATCTATGTATGTGTTCACGACCGCATCTCAAAAAAATAATATGTTTGAAACTTAGAAGTACTTGATGTTCTGTTTATATTCAGCAATGTTTGAACACGATGTTCAAACAAGCCGCCACTGAGCCATGGATGGCGAATTGGCGGCGGTTGCGTACGTTATTAATAAATAAGCTCAGAACATCCTAGTACTTCTTAGTTTCAATACATCTAATATTTTGAGATGCTGTTGTGGACATATATACACAGATTCTGCACATTTTGTATTGTGTTACCTATATAGTGAATCTACGAATCATTTACTATTCTGCTTCCATTGCAAGCTCGGTCTGTCGTGTGAGTTCCGCATCACTGATAATTGTAATTCGTCCCTCGTCGTACTGTTCCTGTACCCAGTCGTACACACGGCGCACGAGGGGCGATTTCTTATCAACCGGTTCAAGCCCCTTCTTCTTGCGGTACTGGTTGATCCAGTAGCCGACACCGGCGATTCCGGATGTGGAGTTGACTGATACCTTTGGCGGGCGGTCAAGCAGCGTATCGGTGTCGAAGATGTTGTAAATCTCATGATTTTTGAGCATGCCATCGGCATGGATACCCGCTCTTGTCAGGTTGAAGTTCTCGCCGACAAATGGTGTCATCGGCGGGATCTCATAACCGGTTTCTTTGCTGATATAGTCTGCAATCTCTGTGATCACTTTTGTATTCATCCCATTTAAGTGTCCGCGCAGGGATGCATATTCAAATACCATTGCTTCAAGCGGCACATTTCCGGTACGTTCCCCGATGCCAAGCAGCGAACAGTTGACGGCACTTGCGCCATACATCCATGCAGTTGTTGCATTTACGACGCCCTTATAGAAATCGTTGTGTCCATGCCACTCCAGCATCTCGGATGGCACACCGGAATAATGCTGCAAGCCATAGATGATACCGGACACGCTTCGCGGTAAGGATGCACCCGGATACGGCACGCCAAATCCCATCGTGTCACAGGCGCGGATCTTGATCGGTACGCCGCTTTGCTCGGACATTTCCATCAGACGGTTTGCAAATGGAACGACAAATCCATAGAAATCCGCGCGCGTGATATCCTCAAAATGACACCTTGGGCGAAGTCCTGCTTCGATACAGTCTGACACGATCCCAAGGTATTTGTCTAATGCCTGCTTCCTTGTCAGTCCCATCTTGTGGAAGATATGGTAATCCGAACAGCTTACAAGCACGCCCGTCTCCTTGACTCCGATGGATTTCACCATCTCGAAATCCTTCTTATTCGCACGGATCCATGTCGTGATCTCCGGGAATTTGTATCCTAACTCCATACATTTCTCAAGCGCCTTGCGGTCCTTGTCCGAATACACAAAGAACTCGGTCTGGCGGATCATGCCGTTTGGTCCGCCAAGTTCGTGTAAAAGTTTGTAGATGTGTACCATCTGCTCCATCGTGTACGGGGCACGTGACTGCTGCCCGTCACGAAATGTCGTATCCGTGATGAAGATATCCTCCGGCATATTTTCAGGCACCCGGCGATAATTAAATGCAATCTTCGGCGTTTCGGTATACGGGAACATCTCGCGGAAAAGCTCCGGCGATTCCACGTCCTGTAACTGATAGCTGTATGGGTCTAATTCCAATTTATTCGTCTTGTTGCTTAGTCTGATTTCCTGCATATGCCGTCCTCCATCCTTCGGATGTTTCATCCAATTTTGTTGCACTCATTATAAGCACATGCTATATTATATGTAAAATAGATAATTTTGATAGTAATAATCGAATTTACGAATAGTAGGAGATTTTTATGGATATCGAAGCATTGAATACATTTCTGACACTTGCCAATACGAAGAACTACACACGCACTGCCGCACAGCTTTTTGTCGCCCAGTCTACCGTGACAAACCGCATCCACGAGTTGGAAAAAGAGCTGAATATCGCACTCTTTACACGCAACAACCGCAGCGTGGAGCTGACCGTGGAAGGCGAGCAGTTCAAGGACTACGCCGAGAAGGTCATCACGCTGACAAATGCATCGCTCTCCGAGATCAGTTCCTTACACAAATACGAAAACCACTTGCGCATCGGCTGTTCCGATTCGATCTACGAAGGACATCTGGCGCCGATTATCTTGGAGCATCAAAGACAATTTCCAAATGACGCATTAAAAATCACGATTGGTCTTTCCAATCTGCTGATGGAGCAGCTGCAAAACGATATCTTCGATGTGATTTTCACCTATCTTCCTATGAAAAAATCATCCTATCACTGCGAGGTCTACAAGCAGGATAAGATGATTTTAGTGACTGATTATTATAATACGATGTATGCGCGTGGCATCACGAAACAGGCGTTGATTGCCGAGAACTATCTGATGTGCAACTTCGCCCTGCAGGATGTCGGACAGTTCATCCGAAACTTATTTCCGCGCTATCACCAGTTTTCATTGGAAATTGATGACTGTTCCAAGATCATTCCTTTTTTGCTTGGCTCGGAAAGCTACACGTTCCTGCCCGCGGATACGGCACGTCCATTCTTAGAAGCGGGCAAGCTCCGCGTCATTCCACTGCTGGACTTAGAAACACCGGTTATCAACAGCTACATGATCTGCAAGAACAGTAAGCGGGAACTGTGCCAGGTGATTTTTATGTAATTTCATGTCACCACGCGAAAGCGCAATGACCTGCGCACGCATCAGCGTGCTACATTTTACTATAAACGAATGGTCACTTCAAACACGCCATCCTCCATCCGAATCTCCCCGGTATAGCCGCAGGCATCTAAGAATCGCCGCACAATGCCAAGCCCCATGCCACCGCCATTTCTACCGGTTCTCACATCGTCTCCTTTCTTGGTCGGATTCCACAGTTCCTCCGGCGTACAGTCCGGGATATGTGCCGCCTGATTCCGCACAACTACGGAATCTTTGTCAATCCGAATCAGCACCTCCGTCTCCGGCTTTGCGTATTTGACTGCGTTCGTCACCAGATTATCCGCAATATAACCGAACGTCTTCGCATCTGTCTGCAGCTTCACATCTCCGCAAATTGCGATCGTCAGCTTATTTTTGTCGATCAGATCCTGATATTGCACAGCTTTCTTCTCGAATATCTCCCGGATGGAAACTACGGATTTCTCACTTTTATCTGCCTCCTGGTCTTTCAGATAACAGATCATGTTCGTAATCATAGCGTTCATATATGAGACATTTGACAGGATTTCGTCCCGGTAATGCCTGCCCTCTTCTGCTTCGATCAACTGTCCCATATTCTCCGCATATCCGCCGATTGCCATCAGAGGACCGCGGATGTCGTGTGCGATGGCGAGCATCAATTCCTCATTTTGCTCTTTCCGAATCAAAGCTTCCTTTTTCTTCCTGCTACACCACACCACCAGAAATGCTGACACCAGCAACATACAGGCGCAACCGCAACCGCCAATTGTCAACAGACGGAATATCTGCGGATTCCAGGTAAACGGATTAGCATACATGGCTGATTGTACATAATAAACCTCATCATTCCAGATTACTTTCGTTGCATACCGAAGATAATCGCCACGCACTTTGCCATATATACTCTCTCTACGTATTTCTTCCAAAATTAATTCGCCTATATCATCAGCGGTCTGATTATTTGTTTCTGATACATGTATTTGAAACATTTCGCTCTTTACATGCAACATGTTCTCATTTCGTTCTCCAATAAATTTTTCCAAACGCTTATCCATCTTTCGCATTGGATTTTCAACTACGGTTTCCATCGTACTATTTTTGTATACAATCGTTGCAAACGAAAAACTGTCAGTATCTTGAAATTTATCTGTTTCCAACAATATTTTATCTACATACTTTTCTTTATTTGGCGTTCCCGAATCAACAAGCACACGAATAATCTGGTTCTGCACCTGTTCTCTCCGCTCATCGAAATAACTTTGGATCTCAATATTTGCTTTCTCCCGCACCCACAGTCCTGCTGACACAAATATCACCAACGCCAGTATATTGACCAGCACTGCTTTCCAGATCAGATTCCAGCGGTACTTCCGCATTTCCCGCTTCCATCTACCGGTCAGTTTTCTCTTTTTTCCTTTCATATGTTACGCCCCTTTCTTCGGTAACATCTCCTCGATCTTATAGCCTTTTCCAATCACTGTTTTGATACATCTGCCAGCACTTCCAAGATGCTTCCGAAGCTTTCTTACATGGTTATCCACGCACCGGTCTGTACCCTCATAATCATATCCCCAGATGCCGATCAACAGGCGTTCCCGTAACAACAGTGTGCCTTTGTTTTCAAGCAGCATCCGAAGCAGAGCGAATTCCTTCGGTGACAGGTCTACTTCTTTCCCGTCCACAGTCACACGATATTTCAGCACATTCATACGGATGGTGTCGCACACCAGCTCGTCTTCACGTATTGTGCCCTTCGCGCGCTTCATAATCGCCAGACATTTCGCATATAACACAGACAAGGAAAATGGCTTCACCATATAATCATCGCACCCGGTCGCGTATCCCTGCATCATATCCTGCTCGCTGTCCTTCGCCGTCAGGAAGATAATCGGAACAATACTTCGTCTGCGCATATAGCGACATAACTCCAGTCCATTCATCCCCGGCAGCATAATATCAAGCAGCACAAGATCAAATTCGTTTTCATAGAATTTCTCCAATCCCAGCTCTCCATCCTGTGCGGTTTCTATCTGAACCGTTCCCTTGCTCTCACGTGCAAAGAAATCCTGCACAACCTCGCAGATCTGTATATCATCCTCTATCATTAGAAATTTGTACATGTATTTCCTCCTTTCGAAGAAACCTTATCACTACAAAATGACTTTTATATGTTCATTTCTGTATTTTCTTTTTTCCATTGTATCACATGCCACCACGCATCAGCGTGCTTCATTTTATCATATTGCCTGATGGATCCATACATTTTTCGTGGGTCCCCTTTTATTTCCATTATTGGGGAGTTTTGCGCTATTTTACGTTTTTTACCCAACCTGCTTGCTTCCCAAAAGCTTCCGGTTGGGGGACTTTTCCCATTCCACCACTTTCTACCCAACCTGCTTGCTTCTCAAAAGCTTCCGGTTGGGGAGTTTTTCCTATTCCACCACTTTCTACCCAATCTTCCCTGCATATGCATTCTTCCATTGGGGAGTTTTGCGCCATTTCACATTTTCTCCTCAACTCACATTGATTGATTGCAAGCTTTTATGGTAGAATAGATAAACTACAAACTAAATTAGACAGGTATGGTACATTATGAAAAAAGAACAAACTCGAACATCGTTCAAAAGCCGCTGGGGATTTATCCTTGCATCGGTCGGTTCCGCAGTCGGCATGGCAAATGTCTGGGGATTTCCAAATAAAATGGGAAGTAACGGCGGTGGGGCCTTTCTTCTCATCTATTTACTATTTATATTTTTATTCAGCTACGTCGGACTTCCGGCGGAGTTTGCGATCGGGCGCTGGTCGCGCACCGGAACGCTCGGTTCCTATGAAAATGCATGGCGTTCGCGAAACGAAAAACTCGCCCCTGCCGGGCGTGCACTTGGATGGCTACCACTTGCAGGTTCCCTGTGCATCGCAATCGGCTACTCGATCATCGTTGCCTATGTATTAAAAGCATTTGTTGACTCTGCTTCCGGTCTTTTGATGCAGGTCAATACTTCGGAATGGTTCGAATCGTTCTCCATGACGGATTTCTCGGTTATACCATTCCATATTATTGTCATCATCGGCACTTTGCTTACGCTGTTGCTCGGTGCCAGCAGTATCGAGAAGAGCAACAAGATTATGATGCCGCTCTTCTTCCTGATCTTCGTTGTGCTTGCAGCCCGCGTAGCTCTGCTGCCCGGTTCAACAAACGGGTATGAATTCATGTTTATTCCAAGATGGGAAGCATTGAAAGATCCAACCGTCTGGATCACTGCCATGGGGCAGGCATTCTTCTCCCTGTCCGTAACCGGAAGTGGTATGATCGCATATGGCTCCTACTTAGACCGGAAAGAAGACGTCATCGCAGTGTCGAGACATACCGCAATCTTCGATACGATTGCAGCTTTGGTTGCTGCACTCGTTATCATCCCGGCATGCTTCTCCTACAATGTCAGTGTGGACGCAGGGCCAAGCCTGCTCTTTATCACATTGCCATCAATCCTGCAGGATATTCCGTTTGGACAGGTCTTTGCGATTATCCTATATGCAGCAATGATCTTCGCCGGTGTAAGTTCCTTGCAGAACATGTTTGAAGCGGTTGCCGAATCCCTTCTGCACCGCTTCCCGAAGCTGCGGCGTACCGTTGCACTCGGCATTATCTGCGTAATCTGCCTCGGTGCCGGAATCGGTATGGAAGCCATCACCCGCTGGGGTACCTGGATGGATCTTGTCTCCATCTACATCATCCCGATCGGTGCAACACTTGGTGCAATTTCCTGGTTCTGGATCATGAAGAAAGAAGATTTGTTCACAGCAATCAATGAAGGTGGCAGGAAGCCACGCGGAAAGCTGTGGTATTTCCTTGGGCGATACCTGTACGTGCCAATTTCAATTATTCTGTGCGTGATTGCACTCGCAATGAAAGTGGCATTTTAAACATAAAACTCTTCGCCAGTTTCCAGACAAAGCGCAGCCAGGTAGCCTTGTTTAAATGATGCACCACAATCAATTGCAATATGATTATTCATCCGCACAATCTTCCCCGGATATGGATTGTGCGGAATTTTTTGAGTTGGTGTATGCCCGGTTATCACAATGATATTCTCATAATAGGTTTTTGTATAATCTGTGCGCGTCCACGTCAGTTCCCCCTCCGAGTAACTTTCTAATTTCTTTTCCTTTGAGAAAGCCCCAAGACCGGCATGAACAAGTATATATTTTTGTCCTTCTATTTCAATTTCCTTATAAAGTGGTAATTTCCGAAGGAACTCCACCACTTCCATGTCTGCAAATATTTCCGGATCTTGAAAATCCAATGCCATACGGTCATGATTTCCCATAATAGCTTCCACATTTTTTCGACACATAATTTCCCGCACTACCTTGACCGAATCCGGTCCCCGCTGCACCAGATCTCCTAACACATAAAGCCTGTCCGCACTTGAAAACTGTAATTTTTCAAGCATCAGCATAAATTTATTATACATGCCATGAATGTCTGACATAACATATGTTCTCATTCTGTCCCCTCCATTCTTTACTTAAATAAGACCTCTACTTAATACTTTGACAACTCTCGATCACCTCACTATAATTGATGTATCAAATGCAAGGAGAACCTAATATGAATTCATCCCCTGGGAAAAGAGAAAGTACCATCCCTGGTTTTTCAACCAATTTAAAAGCCTGTCTGTGTGGCATCCTGCACAGAGAATCGGACCTGTCAACCCCAATGTCTGTGAGAGCAATTCAAAATGCGCTGGATAAAGAAGCATCTCTGCGGACAGGAGTTCACTTCAATGTATCAAAACCAACCATCCGCAAAGCGCTGGAAGACTTATTTGTTTTTTCAACCGCATATCCGGACTTTTTCTGCCTGATCTACGGTGGCTATATCAACAAATACTACCTGCATCCTGCTTCCACCAAAGGTCACCCTCGATACATCTCTACCGAGGAAGCAGACACATCTGGAATTACAGTAGATAAGTCTGCGAACCATGAATTATTTTATGCATTTCAATCGCAGTTTGAACCACAGGAACTTTTTTCCCTCTTAAACGGAGCTGAAGTAAATCCATACTTATCTGTTCGGGAAATTCAGAATTTGCGGCAACGACTGGCAAATGCTGCTACCCCTGAACTTGTGAATCAGGCATGCAACACAGAAAATTTGTCTTTTGATAAAGAGCTGCACATGGATATTGCTTCGGTAAAGCTATTAAAGAATTTGGCTACCCTCATTCATTTGCTTCATATGGAATACCAGATAGAAATCAACTATGGCAAATATCAGTTAAATCCACTTACTTCAGGTTTTGAATTAATTTCTACCAGAACGACTGCATCCGGGCTTCCTAAATGGCAGCGTCTGGATCCAATTGCTATTTTTGAGGCAAATGGGTTTTACTACCTTGCAGCCCACACAGACAAATCCAAAGAAATCAGCGATCTTGCAGTCTATCGCATTGATCGGATGATCGAGATTCGTCCGTATAAGGATATCAGCCTGAAACCACTTTTGATTTCCGCTGATATTTTACAATATCAAAAATCATTTTCCGCCCTGGAATACAAGAAAAGTCATCCTGTCATGTACGGCGGTTCCAAAGTTGATATCCGTATGTTAGTCTGTGAAGATGCCACTTTTTCATCTGGAAATGCATTGCTTGACACATTTGGTTCCAACATACATATCCGTCCAATATCAGAACAGGAAGCAAAGCAATACTTTTCAAGTTCCCTTTCTGAACTGGAATTGACTGGCGAACATTGGTACATGATAAGCCTGCATCACTCTATTTCAGGTACTGTTCTTTGGGCAAAACAGCACATCGACCATGTACGCCTTCTTTCACCACCGGAAGCTGTTGACACCCTGATTTCCTCTGTATCCAAAGGGTTGTCCCGCTATTGATCAGGCACTTTCACCAAGCAATGCAGTCATAGCCTTTATATATGGCTTATTTTCGCCTTTTGCAAGTATATAAAGCAGACTGCTTTGCTGGTTCAGACTGCGTACGAAATTCTCCCGAATAATTGGATCCCCAATATAGTCCAAGAATTCAAATGTATTTTTTATCTGATCATTTTTCTGTTTTATTTTCTCCATGTTATCTGCAGTATGCCTTGTATGCCAGTTTTGCATCTGTGTCAAAACTTCCGGATTGATGTTATTCCCAACAATACTATGCTCCCTGCTGACCTTTTCCATGACAGTTTCCGCCATCTGTGTCTCTAATTTCTGCCACTCCGGATTTGCTGCCTTTTCCATCAGGCAATCCGGCAGAACTCTCATGGAATTTTTCCCGGTCAGATAATTAAGCGCAAAATAATAATCATCCCCGCGAATGGTCTGTGTTCCTGCTGACACATCTGATAATTCCTTCGTATCTTTTTGTGTCCACATCCACACTGTCCAGTTATCAATCATATCCTGCATATAATCCAGATATCGTCCCCGGATTTCAATTGCTTCACTTCCCGTCAAAAGCTCATCCTGTAAAAGCTTGATCACCCTCCACTTCTTCTCATAATCCAGAGCACGTATCTTTCCCATATACGGTTTTGTATTTCCATTCAAAATATTGGAAATATCCTCTGCGCAAAATACCGTGTTACTTAACACATAATATTGACAAAATCCATATGCCGTTTTCTCCGATTTAATAAACTGATACACCAGGCGCTCTGTCACCTGCTCACCAATTGCTTCGTATCCGTAGATACAATTCGAGAGATTTTCCCAGCTTCTGGCTGTTACAATTTCTTTTTTCCCATTATTGACACAAACATATGCCTGATCCGGATTTTTACGAAGATACTCGATAATCAGTGGATGCATATTTATCTGTTCTGCATACCGTAAAAAATCTTTTCCCGAATATGTTACTCGCATATAACGCACACGATCCATCACCGCCGCATCAAACTCTCTGGCTGTCTCGTTATACGCCGGGGGATTGCTGCATAACAGCAACGTCCATCCTTCTGGAAGATAATGATTGCCTATACATTTGCTCTGCAAAAATGCAAGCATCGGTGCCACCAGCGCCTCACTCATCGATGCGAACTCATCAATCAACAAAATTCCTTCCGTCTCTCCTTCCGCACAAAGTTTCTCGATCTGCGCCAGCATATCCGGCATGGTATATTCTGTCATCTTCTCCTCGTTAAATTCTACAATCGTGGGCAGTCCTAATACGGAATTTCTTGTATGATGCGTGAGAGATGTTGCAAAAAATCCTATTTCAAGCTCATCTGCAATCTGCTTTGCCATCTCCGTCTTTCCAATACCTGGTTCTCCTACAATATAAAACGGATTCTTTTTACTTCCCTGAAGCAGATAGTTTCCTGCTGCATCTTTTTGTAAATAGATTCGAATACTGTCCTTTATTTCCTTTTTTGCTTCCTGAATACTATACTCGTACATACTGAATACAACTCCTTTCATTCTAAATACAAGGTGGTTATCCAATCAGGAATTGAGAGTTTATTTCCAAATACATCTGCTTCCTCATCATCCTGCTGTAATACAAAAAATGTCTGATATTTTTTCGGTTCCTGCTTCGGATAATCCCCATATCCATCGGTCAGATAAATTAAGCAATCTACTTTCTCCCCAGCTTGCACCCTACGATCTGTGTACTCAAACACGGGAATAAAGCTAGTTCCTCCAAATCCATATATTTCCTGTTCAAAATCACAATCGATCGGCAGTTCCGATACTTTTGTGTAAATCGTTTCATGTGTGATCTCTGCATCACATTGCAATATGATCAATTTTTCAAAAGAGATATTTTTTAAACTTTTTAATATCTGCCTTGTTTCCGCCAGAAACTGTGACATCACACTCCCTTCACAGCTTCCACTCGTATCAATTGCCAGAATGACTGTATGCATCTGATATACTGTTTTCTCCATCTCCGGCTCAATAAACACAATATCCTCATAAACTGAGCTTCCCCACGCATACAGTGCTTTATCTATACTGTCTACATCTTCCTGTTCTCTTACTCCCGCACGAAAAAACTGCTTCAGATACTGGCTGTAATTAATCTTTGAAGATATTGCAGCACGATATATTTCGGCTTGTCCGCCCGCAAATGATCCGTGCTGTTTTTCTTGTTTCCCTCCCGTTCGTATACTATCTGACAATATTTGTTGATTGATCTTCTGATCCTGCATGCCACAGGACAGTTCCCGCAGACCTTTCCAAAATTGTTGTATATCCTGCTGATTTGGTTTTGATGCATCGAAAGCCATGTGATAACGTTTTCCCCTTGACCAGATATGATGATCATCCCTTTTTAGCATTTTTCGTTTTCTGAAAAGAGACTGTTTGGCTACATAAGATTTTTTAGTACATTTCCATCTACCAAACAAAGTCTGCCACCCCTGCTGATAAAATGACTCAAAAAATTCAAATTTCAGTTTTTCTTCTTGTGCGTCTATTGGCACAGACAGCTGTTCTAACAGACAGTGCACTTCCTGATCCATAAGCGTGTGCATAATTATGTCATTTTGATACTTCTCTGCAATCTCAAAATGCCGCAACAGCCCATGTGCTACAATATGCATAATCCGATATGCCATATCACGCAGTTTTCTTTGCCTGAAAAGCATCAACACAACCTTGGCTGAATAGAAAATATGTACGCCATCCGTCTCAAATTGAATTTTCTCTTTGACCGGCACAAACTCCATACAATGCAAAACATGCCCGATTCCTGGATACCGGTCTTTCAGACTTCTTTTCAGTACCATCAAGATTTTCTCTGCATTCTGTATCTCCGACGACTTCTTTTTCTCTTCGGTAATTCCCTTTTTATCCTGAAGTATCAAATCAACTTTCATCCAATCCCCCTCCTGCAATCCAAATTATTACCGGATATATCGATTGATAATTCTCTTTGCGAATTACATAATCAAGCAAACGCGCATGCATCTCTTTCGGAAAAATCCCACATTTCGCTGCCCTGACAAGGTTTTCTGTATTGCAATAGCCAACAAGCTTCTTCTGATACACATACAGTTTCTCCGGTTTCTCAATCTGCACCTTACTGTTTTTCCATATCTGTACAACCTGATCCTGTGGTTTGTTCTCATAAGGTTCCAAAGACGCTACATAGTCATTCTCCTCCAATGGCATTCCCAAGTTACTTAATTCCCTGATCCCCAATATCATTTCACCATTCTTACTAAAATTCTTTTTATAGAAAAGAAATTCCTGCAACAGATCTTCATGCAGCTTCATGTCATTTTTCAGATAATATCCACATACATCCTCCCCTTCTACATATAACTGCCGGATTCTATCCTGGATGATCTTGATATACTGTCCGCGTAATTTTATATTCATGTCCGTATTTTTCTGTACCGAATGTTTATCTTTATTCAAATACCGCCACAACTGATTTAATAACGACAGATAATGGTCTGGTTTTGCAACCGATTTAACCTGATCCAGACATTCTAAAAATCGCATTATTCCTGCTTGTTCCGTCTGCTCTTTCTCCGAAATATAAGCCTTTCGTCGCGCAAATTGTTCTGCCAGTTCCGCATCGCAGTTTCTATCCCATACTTGTTCCAGATACGCTTCCTGTTCCCGATCGACGACCCGTTTATTCCGACTCCAATCGTATGTAAAATACATAATACTTTTTATGTTATCTGCAGAGATAAATATATTTTTCTTTTTTTGTATATACCAGGCTGTCATCCATTCCATAACCGGCATAATTAACTGAGACTCTGCACGTTTTCTCCCCTTAGATGCATCCGCATAAAATGCATAAATAGCTGGAAAATCCTGTTTCATCCGTTCCACTGCTTCCTGCATATGTTCAACTGCAACCATATCCCCCATTCCCCTTATAACCTGTTCCTCTAAAAACTCGCAATCCTCATCCGGATTCTGTGAAAAATATGTATTGAAAAGCTTCACGAATTTCTGATGCCCCGGATTTTTTAAGTTCCCCCACAACACCCAGTTATATAGACAATAACCGTTCCATTCCTGACATGCGTTCTCCTTTTTTATGTTAATCTTATTAATCAATACATGATCCACATCAAACATCCCTGGATGTTCTGTGTAATAATCCTGTACAGATGCGGCGTCCCCTGCCATCGCCGCGGCAAGTCCCATCTCAAAGCAATACTGTACTTCCGCTCCATTTTTTGTCTGAAACTGCCCAGAAACACAATTCTTATCCAACGTAAAGGACTGCTTCTTCAGATCCTCTACTACACACTTCATCACACAATACTGCTGGATATAGCGCGTCGTCCACTCAATTGCTTCCGTAGTTTCCTTCGTCTTTACTCTTCGTAATTCATCACTAATTGCCATATTTATCAATCCTCTCTTAAATACAATTCTTCACTTTCGGCATTGCAAACCCAAATACCTGAGATTTCTTATTTATCTTTTCTACGCTCAGTCTTTTTACTGCCGCCTGTATATCCGCACATCGGACTGTCATATCTTCCAACTCTTCTGCCCGTTTTGTACGTAGATGCCGAAGTCCCACCATACGCACACATGCTTCCATCAGTTTTCTCACCTCCCGTGCATTTCCAAAATCCGTAGACTTTTTTCGTTCTTCTATATAATCCTGGAAATATTTCTGACAGGTTTTCGCTATCTGATAGCCTTGTACAGCTAACATCTGTTGTGCAATCTTCCACAACTCATCCGTTGTGTAATCAGCAAAATGTACCACCTGAGAAATTCTAGACGAAAGTCCCTCATCCAAGCCCAGGAACTCTGCCACTTCATCTTCATACATCGCAAAAATCACTGTTACATCTGAATAAATCTCCATAAACCGCACGAATTCTTTTACCGCTTCATCGATAAATCCACCTGATTCCCGATTCAGAAAAAATCCTGCTTCGTCTACGAAGAGAACCCCTCCCCGCGCCTCTTCGAATTTCTTTGCAACTCTTGGTGCAGTATGCCCGACATATTTTCCAATCAAATCCTCTCTCGTACACACCACATATGCCGCATTTCCGATTCCACTTTCCGCCAGAATCTCGGCAAATAATTGCGCTGACGTTGTCTTTCCGGTTCCTGCCCGTCCACTAAAAATCAAATGCAGATGCATGTTCTTCAGATTCTTGTTACGCAACAACTCTCCTGCAAGCGCCTGATATTCCTCCGCCACCTGTTTCACCTCCAACAAGCCTGTCATCTTCTGCAATCTTGCAAATGCATCTTCGCCCCACGGTCCAAGCTCTATAAAATGCGCTTTTTTAAGTTCTGGTCCGCTTGTCAGTTTTCTTTCAATTGCATACATCTTTTTTTGCGCATGCTCTACTGCCTGATGAAGTATCCATGCCAAAGTCTCCTCATCCAGAACCGTCCGCTGTTTTACACGCTGCACGATTTTTTCCGCCGACAGATTCTCCGCTAACGTACAGTCAAACATTCCAACCGTCCTGGTTACGAGGTCTCTGTAATAGTCTTCCGGAACCTCTGGTATCTCAACAACAATTGTTTGAAACTGCTGCTGTAATTTCAGAAGCCATCCATCCGTACACTGTCTTTTCCGAATATGGATAAACTTTCGCTCACACGCACACGCTGCAATAACATCCAACGGATTTTCTGATCTGTCACTCTCTGTAATTCCTGTAAACAAAGTCGCAGAAACCGTTACCGCCTGCAATCGCCCCAGAAGATTAATATTCCTCTCTTCTCCCTGCTCCTTTTCGAAGTTCACATAGGCACAGGCATATGGCAACGCATGTGCTTCCGGATTCATCTCATCACACACAGCTTTATAACTGTCCGCTTCCTCCATCCCAAAATCAGCATAATCAAATCCAAACTCCTGCATTTCTTTCTGCTCTGCACGGATTCCGCACATATATGTCATAACGGAAGCTACCTTCTCTGCCATTCTTACGTTGTCCGTGACTAACACAACCATCTTGGGGAATTCCCCTTCTGTACACCACCAGTCAGTTTTTAAACCCTGCAAATACGGAATCTGCAACCACTGTTTTTCCACCCCATTTATAATTGTCTGCTTGGGATTTACCATATATAACATATGCATCGCATATACACTTCCCATCGCAGAAGGAACTGCCACGCTTTCCGTTTTCACAACCGGATAATTCTCATAAATCCTATCTTTCCACTTCATATGCATCCTCTTTTCTACCTATATCGTTGATGGTTTCTATTACTATTTCCGCTTGTTTATTGAAATTATATTGTTTAAAACCGAATAAAATCTTTCCAAAATCTGTTTATTTGCAAAAAAAATAGAGCTTTCGCTCTATTTTTCATTTATACTATTGCTTTGTGCTTACGCCATACCATTTGCAGTTTTGTATTTGTAGATCATCTCTGCATGATTCTGTTCTTCAATCTGTATATCTGCAAGCAGCTTCCGCAGTGCTGTATTCGCAAATGCAAACACATCGGTATTGTATTCACCGGACACCAGCTTCTCTGTTCCGATACAATCTGTCGCGAGAAATGCGTCGTGCTTCTTATCCTCAGAATTATCCAATGTCCCATACGTCACCTTTGGCTCATAGTCTTTGCCCTGTGTATCGTTGCAATCGCACGCCGGAACAGAACCATCTAACACCTGCTGCAACGTATCGTAATGCTTCTGCTCTTCCTTCTGAATTGTCTCAAACAGACTTTTTAACTCCGGATCTTTCGCCTGCGTTGCGTACTTTCCATACTTTTCCACACAGCTCTGCTCCTGTGTCTGTAAATCCTGAATCAGGGTACGTTCTTTCTCTTTTAATTCCATTGCTTTGACTCCTTTTATTTTGTCATATTTTTATCGCAATGGTATTATTGACAGATATGTTTGGTTTTATGCCTTTGTCTGCATCAGACTATAAAACAAGCTGAAACCCATAACAATTTTTAGCAAATCCATAATGTTCGTAAAAGCCATGTGCCTCCACACGCGGCAGCCCGGAATCCAATATCAATGCTTTACAATCTTTCTCTTTTGATTTTTCTTTTACATAATCCAACAAAAACTTTCCATACCCTTTTCCGCGATCCTCTTTGTTCGTGATCAGACTTGCCACATAACAGGTACACCCTGTCATCCAAAATGTTTCAAAATAGCTACCATGACACAATCCATGATAATTTCCTGCGTCATCTAACACAAAGTACACAAAACTATTTGCGTCTGCAAGCACTTTCTCATATACCTTTTTCGTTTCTTCATAGTCATATGTGTTAAATGTCCAAAGCTTCTCAAAATAGGAAAATGCAATATCATAATCTTCCATTGTTGCAATTTTTATCTGCATAAGCAGTCACACTCCTCTTTTACTGATATTTTCCCTAACTTATATCATCCTCCAAGGATATGCAACAGACATTCTACAGAATCTTTCAAATAAAAATATAAAGGCACTTTCGTTTTTATATTTAACAAAAAGTGCCTTTATTCGTTCTTTTATAATTAGAAATTGCCGCCGTTCCAGCCCCAGTTTGCAACTGCCTGATACTTCACATACACATGATCCGGTGCAATTCCGAGCACATCCTCGAATATCTTGCAAATCTCGCCCGTCAGCTTGGAAAACGCAGACGGATTCTCGCTCCCATACACACTTACCTCCACCATTGCCATCGGCTGATCCTTTGCTCCTCGGAAGTAAAGCTTATACTCCGGCTCAAAGCCAACCATAAGCCAGCTCTCCGACTTCCCTGGAATCGCTGTAATCGCCTGTCCCAGTCTTGACTTGATTTCCTGCTCCTGATCCTCACTCAATGCTACACTGATTTTTGAATTGATAAATGGCATTTGTTTGTCCTCCTCTTATTCGTCCTCATCCGGTATTCCCGTATGAAGAAATTCATTCCACTTCTTATTGATCTCTTCCAATTCCTTCTTCTCCATGATTCGGTTCCGGTCATCCAGTATCGCCAGCATCTCATCCGCCACATCCTCCAGTCTTGGATTCGAATACCGATACAGATATCCCATCATCCGTGTCGCCGTAAAATCGGTGTTCAGATTCTTCGTCACAATATCCGCAAATTCCTCTGGATATCCAAGGCGAAGCATAATGTTATAAAGTTGTATGCTCTGTGGAGATTTTGGTTTCATCTTATAGTCCTTCCATTATTTTATAAAGTATATCTTATCTCTGGTTTTTCCAGATGAATTTATAAGATTTAATTCTTCTGCTTTTTTCAATAATCTACTGGCTGTTTTTATCTGAACATCTAATAATTCGGCTGCTCTGGCACTATTAATTTCATTGTATTTCACTAAATAGGCAAGAATTCGCTGCATTCTTTCTTGCTCCAATTCGGACATTGATTTGTTATTTAATTCAATCACTAATCTAGTCATTGATTCGGACATTGATTCGGACATTGATTCGGACATTTCAAATCCGTCCCTAATACGAATAATCGTATTCAAATATGTCCTGTCATCATCCATATCAAATTCTGGTGCTGGCGAACCATTTTTCTTAAGTTCCCGTAAAATTTTCGGAATACCTGTACCTTTTTTCTCAGATAAATCTATTTCCTTGAATAATTCTCCAATTCTTCGATTACGATATTTTCTGCCTCTTATTTTTCCCTCTTTAAAATAATCAAGATTAATCCATTTTGCAAGTCCTGGATAATTTAAAATCTGAATACTATCCACATAAATACGGATTTCGACCGGTTCAGCCTCACGATATGACTTATGAAATACTGCATTTACCAAAGCTTCCTCTAATGCATTATATGGATAATTATAAAATCTTATGGCTTCTGCCTGTCCCTGTATCTTTTCAACTTTCTGCTCAATGACTGTATTCTTGATATAATCCAATGCATCCATAACCTGCTTCCAGATCGGTCCTGTAAATGTTTTTTCAATAAAATCATCAGAAGCTTCTGCATCTTTAGTATTAAATCTTATCAATTCAATGTAAGCTCCAGGAATCAGTTTTTCCGGATGTTCCGTAAACATCAAAACACCAATATTTCTAATGTCTAATTCTGTGTCCGTTTCATCTGCTACTTCCTGTGCAATTAGCAAATCTTCTAATGTGCAATTATTCAGTTCATTTATCAGACTGCTATTGCTCTTTCTGATAAAATCTTCAATATATCCTCTTCTAATATCATCAATCTTAGCTTTTCGGTTTATTCTATCATCAAAAGGAACAGAATTAAATTTATCATATAGTTCTGATATCTCATCTTGCTTTGCATCCGTTGTAAGTGATGCTGGGCGTATCCAATATTTCATATTTTTATCAATTTTCCCGCCTTTAACACTATACACCGATTGTGGTGCCTGATATGGTCCACTATCACCTGCTGGACACCATAAGTATATAAGATATGTTTCAGAGTTCTTATAATTAACAATCTCCATTCTTGGAATGTATCTTGGAACAATCATATTACAATACTGAAATATCTCCTGCTGGATTGAATCTAATTCTTCCTTTTGCACACCTGCAAGCGGAAATACCGGCATTCCGTTTTCCTCTTTTACTCCAATTACAATATATCCACCATTCGAATTATCATAATCGTTCGCAAAAGCACAAATAGAATGAATAATATCATTCGGATTCCAACCATTTTTATATTCAACTCGATCGTGTTCCACAACGCGGCCTTCTAATAGTGTTTCTATTTTCAATGGTATCATCAATATCTCCTCCTTCCCTCAAGTTCTTATATTGGTTTAAAATATTCCACTCCTTATTTTACAAATTCTAAAAAATCAGTAGAATTATAGCACAGAAATAATATTTCATAAACGAAGAATTTCTCTACAGTTTCTATTTAGAATCCAAATTTTCGTTTTTATAAAACCGAATCTTATCTCCTATTTCCTCATCGATTTTTTTACTGATTTCCTTAATTTCTTTTAATAAGTTTTTATTTGATAAATATATACTTTGTAGAATATTTAAATCGATACCCGTATATCTTTCTAAAAAACCACTCCTATTTAATTCATTACTAACAATTATACTTAATGCCTGCATTTGCTTAATATAATCATTTAACGAAAACATACTGCCATTCGCCTTTTTCTTTCCGGCATAATTTCTTGTATATCGTCTGTTATCCTCTGTTTTGATCAAAATGCTCTCTCGTTTTAGATTATATAGCATATTCTGAATTTGTTTTTTTGTATAAACTCCCTGTCCGTATTCTTCATCTACCATACTCTTTACTTCCTTGGAACTGTACTCTTTATTACTCTGAAAAGTCTGTAACACATATTCTCTCAATCTACTCATAATGTACCCATATGATAATTTACATGTAAATTATCATTTTCTTCCTTCCTTTGCTTTTTGAATTTTCTCTACATCTTATGATTTTTCTTAATCAATCTCCTAAAATCTTGCCTATATCACAATTATAAAACTTCGCAGCCCGTTTTACCTCTTCTTCGGTTAATGGAACTTCGTAACGTTCACGTCTTCCATACTGTGTTGCAGTCATACAAAAAGCATTTGCTACCTTTTTCTGTGTATAGCCGTGCTTTTCCCTTAATTTTTTTAAATTATTCATTCTTTCTCCTTTTATCAATCTGTATTTTTACTAAGTATAAGTCACATATATGTATTTCTCAATTGCATTTGCGAATTTCGCACTTTTTTCTGTAATATATCTAGTTCATAAAAAAATCTAGCTTATTCACGTTACAAATTTGCGCTTATAAAAAAGCCTGTAAGGATACATCCTTACAGGCTTTTTAACCTCTTACTACTTTCTCTATCTTAACTTTTCCTTCCACTCCGCTTCCTTAAAGCCAACAAGCACCTTATCTTCATCCACAACCAAAGGACGTTTCACTAACATGCCATTCGTCGCAAGGAGCTTAATCTGTTCTTCCTCACTCATTTCTGAAAGCTTGTCCTTTAACTTCATTTCCTTGTAGAGCATGCCGCTCGTATTGAAGAACTTCTTAAACGGAAGTCCACTTCTTTTATACCACATCTTTAACTCTTCCGCCGATGGATTCGCCTCTACGATATGACGCTCGGTATACACGATCTTATTTTCATCCAACCACTTCTTTGCCTTCTGACAAGTAGAACATTTAGGGTAACATATAAATTCCATTGTGCATCTCCTTTTCTATGTACATAGCCATAATTTCTCAGTCCATAACATCTTTTCACACTTCATTCTATCAACTTTATACTATCGCACAAACCGTAGCTTGCCCTTACTTTCCCAGATAACCTCGCTTACCTGATATGGCGTCTCACCATCCATATGTATCCACTGCGGTGTCTCCGTCACCAGACGCATCTTCTTACACCTGTGATTCGTAATATCTTTAAACAACAAATGCTTTTTGAAATAAACAAGCACAACTGCAAGAAGAAGTTTCAGCCTTGACATGCCTTTCACAAGGCAGACATCCAATCTTCCATCTGTCGGATCTGCGTTTGGGCAAAATGGGATTCCACCACCTTCATACATATGATTCATCCCAACGACGAAGAACAACTCCGGAAGCTTCATCACCGGCGCATCGTCCAGGTATAATTTTGCACGTACCGTTTTCTTTGCAAATATCTGCTTAACGCCGATCATCACATACACCAATTTACCAAGATGAATCTTATTTAACACCGTTTTCAGCCGGCTCCGGCTGACCTCTTCGCAGATATTTGCATCATAGCCAACCCCAGAACTAATTAAAAATCGTTTTGCACTGCTTCCCTGATGATTCGTTGTCACTTCTCCATAATCAAGCGCAATTTCCTCCGGATTTTCAAGCAGATGCGTAATTGCACGTTCCACATTCTTTTCCAAATGCATATTTCTGGCGAAATCATTTCCGGATCCTGTCTGAATACACGATAACGTCGTATGATCAAATTCCTGAATCCCATTTAGGACTTCATTTAATGTTCCATCGCCGCCAATCACTAAAATATTGATATCTTCCTCATTTTCCCGGACCACTTCCTTGCTTTGATCCATAACAGCCGTTTCGTTTAAAGCCATGTTCCTTCCTGCTGTAAGTTTCCCTGCAACCATCGTTGCTTCTCCCGGCTTCCGCAGTACATACACCTTATACGCCACGTTTTTTCGGTCTAATATGTCTTTTATCTCCCTCCATGCATCCATTCCTTTTCCAGAAGATGAGGTCGGATTTACGATTATATGGTACATTCTTGTTATCCTTTCCACACGCCGCTATCTCTCGATAGCAGGCGTATCTTCATATAGCTGATACTGCAACTTCGTGCGTGCTCCACGGTAGTCGTTTTGCACAACCAATGTGTAACGGGCCCCCTGGAAGGCAACATAGTTCCTGCCGTCCCTCGCAAAGAACGATACCTGCACCCGCTCCTGCCAGATCTCCTCTGGCAGCTGCTTCTGCAAAACCCGCTCCGCAAAACGGATTGCAATATCCTCAAAGCTGTACTGGCGCTCCCGCTTATTCTCCACATAGTAGAGATACAGCTTCTGGACATAACACTCGGACACAGCTTCCATCTGCTTGAAGTAGCTGCCGAGCATCATATAAACTGCATAATTAAATGCATTCTGGTTATTTGTTGCCTTATCGATTGTAGTTGTTGTATTCATCATACATACCTCCTTGAATAAAAACAATAGATTTTTTGATAAAAATAGGCAGACTTGTAGAACTGTCTATCTTCGTCCACAATCTGCCTTCTTCGTTCTATTTAGTTTCATTCAAGAAAATACTCTGATTTTCCGAAGCTGTTGTTAGTATAATGCATTCCGTTTAGATATACAAGACTTATTTCACCATTACAGTTAAACTCATAGTTCAATTACCTATACCTAATAGGTTTTATTTGCGCCAACCAACGTCATGATACCATTTATTACCAACAGCACACCCGTTGCAATAAATGCCCACGCAATCGTTCCACTCTGATTGAAGAGCAGACATGCTCCGGCAACAACCATCAGTCCCGGTTTAAAATACTCCTGAAACCGTTCTCCCACAGTCAGATTTACAGGCATCGTTTTCTTGATTGACGATATCTGTAACAGTCCCATCAGAATGATTCCTGCTGCCAGAATATAGAATGCAAGACTTGCAAATACCCAGCCAAATACCAAAATACAGATTCCTGCAACCGACTTCACAATTCCATAATTTACGAGTCCTGCCACAAAATCCATAATGGCTCCAACAATTACAAATACTGCCAGAAGCGTAATGGCTGCGGTAATAATTTTTCCTTTCATAACAATCAGCAAAATTCCAAGCAATATGGATCCCAAAGCTGACGCTACGTTTTCTTTCTGGTTCATATGTTGTTCCTCCTTATCAATTATCTCCTATAATAACTCATCCAACAGCTTACTTCATATCTGCCTCAAATACAACGGACAATTATGAATCTCTGTATGATATAAGCCATTCAACCAGATCTTCATAACCGATTGCCCGGCTGTAATAAGCGCCCTGGAATACATCACACCCCAATGCTTTCAGCTTCTCTAACTGTTCTTTTGACTCCACCCATTCTGCAATCGTTGTAAAATGAATCGACTCCCCAAGCTTGGTGATCGAACCGATAATTTCCGCATTGGTTTCGTTTTCAAGCACATTCCGCGTCAAAGATCCATCCAGTTTCACGACTGCAAAAAATCCCGTCTGCAAGTAGAGCAGGGAGGTATGCCCCATCCCAAAATCATCAATCAAAAACCGGTGTCCGTGTGCTTTCAATTCTTCTATTTTATGTACCACATCCTCTGTCGAAGATATCGCGTCCTGCTCAGTGATTTCAAGACACAACTGGCTACAGGAAATTCCATGTGTCTTCACACTGTTTTCCACCGCTTCCACCAATCCATCCCACTGCAGAGACGCATTGGTCAAATTAACAGAGATATCAAAGCTTTCGTCTACATAATCAGTCAGTCTGGCTCTCGCCGTTGCCGCTTCATCTAAGATTGCTGCATCAAGCGCATGCATAATTCCAAGTTCTTTTGCAAGCTGAATGATAAGTGGTGGGTAAATATTTCCAAACACGGGATGATTCCACCGAATCAAAGCCTCCGCGCCAGAACAATGCCCATTCTTGTCCACCTGTGGCTGATACATCAGAAACAGACTGTGATTTTCAATTGCCTCCTTCAATTCGCCGGCCAGCAGCCGTGCCGTATTTCCACATACATCTTCCCGCTTTGTAAATGCGAACAGAACACCACTTTCTTCCTGCTTTTTGTATTCTTCTACCAATTGGTTCACATTCTGTATCATCTGCTGCCGGCGCTGCATTTCAAACATCCGGATAAACGGACGATATACAAACACGCCGATCACAATGCATATAAGCTGAAGCACTACTCCTTTCCACGAACCAGTTGCCTGATATCCACTCAGAAGAACTGGCGTTGTCCACTCCACCGATGCTACCACATGTGGAACAATGTCAAAATACATTGCCGCATATGTAATCAGGAAATTCAGGATCGGAACTACCAAAAATGGTACAATAAAGATCGGATTCAAAATGACCGGAACTCCAAACAACGCAATCTCACTGATATTAAACAAAACTGCTGGTGCCGCCATACCCGCAACATTCCGCAGACTCTTCGTCTTCGCAAACAGCAAAACCGCGATTACAAGGCAGATCATCACGCCGGTTCCCCCCATGATTACGAACACATCCTGAAAAGACTTGCTGAATATACCAACAGATACATCCGAGAAATTCTGTTTGATCACAACATCCAATACATTGTTTCCATGCACCCCCAAAAACCAAAGTACATGTGTCTCCACAATGATTAAGATTCCAGACCAGAAATTATTATTAATCGAACCAAACAGACGATTTACTCCAAGCTCAAACAATTCCTGTACTCCATTTACCCCACTCGTCACATATAGCACCTGATGAAACAGGTTAAACACGAATAATATCCCCAAAGTACAGCCAATTCCATTGATTGCATGCATATAACCACTGTCCGTATCTATTTCCTTGTTTCTCACTGACATAAAATTTATATCCTTTAATTTGAAATACAAAAATCCTGCACCAAGGGATACAAACAGTGCAGTGAATGTATTCATATTGCTAAATGCCTTTATCGAAAAACTCCCATATTGGATTCCTTCACATCCGGCAAAACTGGCAAGCGTAACAACCGCCAGTACAATCGCATCCCCCGTCTCCACAAATCCACTTTTCTTTCTGGATTTGATCAGCGCATAGCTGACACTCGTCGTCACTGCAAGCAAAACCGCAAAAATATCATTTACACCATGATATATAAATTGCAGCATATCCATAACATGACCTGACCAGATATGTGCAATAAAATCCTGATAGCCTGCTATCGGCAGACTCATAATCATCAATGCGCCATAGCCAAAAACAAGCAGGGGAATAAGCATGATCATCCCCTGGCGGATCGCACCAAAGGCACAGCTTTTTTCTATCTTATTCGTTGCTTTTAATACTCTTTTTTCCATTTTTTTCATTTGTATATTCCTCAATTCATAATACTTTATTATAACATGGATACAGCACAAGCTCAACCACATCTGAACTTTCCTATTTACCAATTCTTTCACATTCACCCCAGAAGAAAATACATTTTCTGTAATTACATTTATAACAATACTATGCTATAATAAAATTTGCGACAGATGCATTTACAGACACCTTATAAAAACGAATGAAACTGATGAGCAACAGGTTGCCACGGATATATATTCCACGAAGGAGAAAAATTATGAATTACGACGAATCTGTTTTTAAGGAAAAAGCGAATCGAAGAGCCAGACGGATCTGGATTATTTTCGTAGCATTACTTTCTGCCAACTATGGTGCTGATGTAGCAAACCATCTACGTGGCACTTCTTATTATATTGTTTTTTTAGTCCTCTGCTGGCTTCCGATTATCTCGGGCGAGATTCTGCTTCGTGTAAAGGGCTTTGACACCGACCAATACAAGTTTAATCTGGTCATTGGGTATGGTATTTTCTATACATTTGTGGTATGCACGACAGAATCCCCGATTGCATTCACGTATATTCTTCCTGTGACAAGTCTTCTGGTTCTCTATAAGAGTATCAAATTCATGGTTAGCTGTGGAATCGCGAACTCCCTGATCATTGCGGGCAGTGCTGCATATCATATTTCCCAGGGTTTTAATTCAGCTTCCGACATAAAGAACTATCAACTGGAGCTTGCCTGCATAATTTTATGCTATGTCTGCTATGTCATGTCCATCAAACATCTGATTGAATCGGATGGTGCCATGACGGACAGCATCAAAGCAGATCTGCACCGCGTTATCACGACCGTGGAGCAGGTAAAACAGGCATGTAACACAATCACCAGCGGTATCACAGTTGTCCGCGAGCTTGCATCCGAGAACACACACGGTGCCACGATTGTTGTCGATAGCCTAAATCGTCTGAGTGATCATAACTCCGACCTGCAAAACAGTACAACTTCTTCGAACGAAATGACATCTGATATTCACGCTCAGGTCAACCATGTTGCAGAACTGATTGAACAGATGGTTGCTCTCACAACCACTTCCATCCAGCATGCGAAAGTCAGCTCTGCAGATCTGGCAGATCTGGTCACAACAACCAATACCATGGCTTCCCTCTCCGGGGAAATCGAGCAGACGTTACAGAATTTCAAATCCGAATTTCTCATGGTGAAAAACGAAACTGCTGTCATCGAAAATATCACATCCCAGACGAACCTGCTTGCTTTGAACGCTTCGATTGAAGCTGCCCGTGTCGGCGAATCCGGAAAAGGCTTTGCCGTTGTAGCTGAGCAGATCCGGACATTAAGCGAAGAGACAAAGGCTTCTTCCGGTCAGATTCGGCAGGCACTGGAGCATCTGGAAGAAACCTCTGAACGGATGACTGCTTCTATGGAAGAAACATTGAAACTGATTCAGCTCACATTGACGAAGGTTACCCAGACCGGCAGGAGCATGACGGAAATTGCATCTGATACAAACAAGATCGGTGAGAATATTCAGGTAATCGATCACGCCATGAAGGAAGTCGAGGCTTCCAACATTCATCTTGTGGACAATCTGAATCAGGTAACAGACATCGTCGGCGATATGACAACCTGCATCAGCGATTCCAACGAGATCAACAACCGGATGCTCAGCAAATACGACGAATCCGCGAATAACATTGATTCCATCGAGACAGTCATTGAGTCTCTGATGTGCGAGCTCGGAATCGGCGGTTTCATGGGAACCGAAGATATACAACCTGGCATGAAACTGAGTGTGACACTGAAGGATGGAAAGAACTATTACGGCGAGGTACTGACACGTGAGAATAATACGTTATCAATCTCCCTTGCAAATGCACCGAAGCTTACGGAGGTGACAGAATGTAAGCTGCAGGTAACTGTCGGCAACGTGCTTTACTGTTGGGATCAGGCTAAAATTGTGCATATCGCGCAAGAAGAGGATTCCCACTTTACAATCCAGATTGAGTCGCGTCCAAAGATCAACAACCGGCGGAAATACCCTCGTCTGGACATCTCCAATGCCTGCACAATCACACTTGCCGATGGAACGACAACCATCGAAGGCAAGCTGGATAACTTGAGTGCAAACGGCTTTGCGTTCCTGACACATGACAACTACTTTGCTACCCATAAGGGCGTCGACATCCGTGTGAAAATTCACAACTTTGACCTGCCTCAACATGACGTACTGGAAGGACGTGTTATCCGCTGTTCTGATAATGAGGGGCTTTACATCGTCGGCTGCCAGATGCCGGGAGATGATTTCTTTATTCGGGATTATGTGAAGGGGAAGTTGTAAAGATACACATAAAATAGCAAAAAATGCATGAGGATATTTTTCCTCATGCATTTTTTATAAATTTTTTTCATTCCTACACATGATAGGATTTCATAAAGATAAGTATTTCATAAAATATCTGTTCAAAGCTTTTCTCTTCGTTCACATTCATATACATCATCTTTGTAAATGGTTCATCATCCAAATTCTGATTAAACTCAAAATAATCTTCGCTATCAAGCAAATTTCCGTCCAGATCATAACTATGCTCATTATACACGGCACATAGCCCCGCCATCCGCACATCCAGTTTGCTTGATCGAAGCGTTTTTATAGAATCTATATACTTATATAAAAGCTTCGGCATATCTTCCTTCCGAACCGTTTCAAAATCTTTATGTTTCGCATCTGCCAGCATGTACCGTATCACATTCCCATTCTGATATTTCAATATAAAATCCGGTTCATAATGCCCACCTTTCCCATTTGTTTCCTTGTCCTCCCTGCTTACAAAAGAATTTCGAGTATTGCGATACAAAAAAGCATCCACGTTGTTAGGGTCAAGCTCAACTGTTCGATCTTCTTTTATAGTTGGAACATAGACACTCGAACTATAATACAAGGTAATCATCTCCAAACTGTCTTCCTGATCCTTCTCAGGTTTTGTAAACACAAACTCATATGCATGATCCGAATACCGGGACGCCTTTTCATGTACACCCGCAAATTTTGCCTGTCTCGTATCAAATTCATATCCAATCGCCTCTAAATATTGGATCCACTTGCAAACAATATAAAGCTCATAAGTTGTACTCGGTTCAGAAATTGCTGTCACAAAGGTATCAAACACATCCGCAATCAATGCATCTGATATATTGATGCCAAAATCAAACCATGGCACAAATACTTCCTTATAAAATACGTTGTATTCCGGAATCTGCTGAAATATCGCGGTCACTTTCGGTTTTGTGATATTGGTAGTTACCCGTTTCTGGTCGCTGATTTTAAACGCCGTCTGATACATTAAGAACAATCTTTTTGCATTCTTGGCGTGTTTATCCGCTTGGTTCATCTGGCTTTGATATTTTCGTGTCAACACAGCAAAATCACTTTTCTGCGACTTTAGCTTTGCTCGCCGCTCTCTCTGTAACGCATCCTCACCCGCAAGCTTCAAATGCAATTTCAGGTTTTCACATGCCTGCATAAGCATTTTGAGAAAAGAAAGAATGTAACAGTTTTCATATGTTCCATAATCTACAATATTTCTTGTAACCAGCGTCTTTTCCGGCAAATATGTTTTCCCTTTGTAATGAATACCATGGTTCTTTTTCATTTCAACCAGATATTGTGGATTCTGTGCCATATATGACATCGTATCTGCAGTCAATCCGGTTAGTTTATCAATACGATCCACATACTGATAAGATTGAAGTCGGAATTTGAGCACTTTCCTTATTCCGCTATATTGTTGATTATATACTCTTATACAGCGTTCCATTAATGCCAGCATTGTGTCAATGGATTGTTTAATCCTGCTGTTTTCTCCTATAAACACATTCAGAGGAGCTTTCTGGAATACGCTCAACAGCAGCAACGGCTGTTCTTCATACACAGTTTGTACCATCTGAACAAGTTCCTGTTCTGCCATCACACGTTCGTTTTTTGTCTTATTAAACACTATCGCAACGGTACCCGATTCATACTGTTTCCCTCCGGTTTCCAGTATAAAATGCACATGGCTCTCTGCTGTATTTTGATAGAACAAAAACCCCGATTGATATTGTGGGAAATATTCCACTCTGTTGTCACTTTTGTTTTTGCCTGCATCCTCTGATGAATCGATAATCTGTGTCCGTCTCCCTGAATCCGTTCCAACGGTCTCCATAAACAATCGAAAATGCTTTCCTGCAAGTTCCGGTCCTGCAAACACAGAATATAATCCGTATCCCCGCAATGCATTATCCGCCGAATTTTGAACTTCCCCCAATGTTTGCCCTCCAGACATGGCGGTTATGAAAAAAGGCAGCACATAATCTTTCATCTCTCTATAATCATGCAATATTAAATTGACCGTATCCGTCAAACAGAAATCCATATTTTTCTTTTCCTATATTCTATCTGAAATAATTATAAAAACCAGTATCCTGTCCGCGCTCCAGAATATCGACTACAATACCAGCCGACTTATATAATTCATGCTCAACACAAAGCGCAAGTAGTCCCACCAGATTACCAAACGCCTTCTCCCCGCTGACATCTGTCAGCTTCGGAAGTATTCTTTGAGCAACTGCATAATCCATCGCTTGCGTATTTTCTCGAACAGTACAAGTGATATATCCTTCCGGAACGCTCTGAACATTCAGTTTTCGTTCAAGTTCCCCTGCCTGACAAAGACATGCGTGGATATACGCAAGCTGGTCTTGCTCTGGTAATTCTTCGTTTATATTTTCTCTTATTTGCTGCAACAGGTTTTCTTTCACGATATAGTTTTCCCCTGTAAAGTATACACGTGCCTTTGTCCAATATCTCGATACCGCAATATCCGTTCTCGGACTGATAGATACCTTGAAATTTCCTTCCACAAATACTTTTATTGACTTATACAAACCAGCCATCTTCTTCACGTTTTCATCCACGCCTTGCTCTCTAAAAAGAACTGCTTCGCTCTCCTTGCAGCCAAACATGGCCTTTAAATATTTCCAAGGCAACAGTCGGATATTCAGCTTCTGCGATAATTCTTCTATCGCCCCATACGAAGCATCTGGAAGATCAATCACATTTGCCCGGTCAATCAATCTTGGAGACAGTATCTCTGTTGTATGATCATTATTAATCGTTGCCATGAAATGCAAAGTTTCTGGTATATGGAACACCTTGCCTCCTCCCAGATCTATGGAGTGTCCCGGTTGCCATGCCTCACACAGATTCATAAAGTCCGCCCAATAATATTCCATCGGACTCAAATTGGCTTCATCCAATAGGATAAAACACGGTGGCCATAATATATCTGTATTCTCTCTTTCACTATCCATCACCATAAATGCATTGTATAATACCGCATTTGTTTTATCAAACTGCTCTGTAAGCGGATTGTAATATCCAATGAAATCACGCTTCGATGTCCAGCCACGCTCTGTTGATACCTCCAGAAACCGGCTTGGATTTACCATCGCATTTTTGCTATCCCGAAATTCCGGGTATTGAATATCACTTATCACACTGGCACTTCCGTTATTATAATTAGTAAGTCCCAGGCCTTCTCCAAGCAATTTACAGATTGAAGTCTTTCCACATCCTGGTCTTCCGGAAAAAACAGTCAAAAATCCCTGTGTCAGACAAATTAGCATATTCAAAATAACATTCTGTGTATAAGCAGACTTGTCACGAAACTGATTGATCAATGCACATATATTCTTCAATATATAACTTGCTCTCTCATCGTCATCATAATGTGCTCTTTCAAATGCCGTCCTGTAAATATTCTTGCATTTATTAATAATAAACTGTCGATTTTCCTCCTCTGAAAGCACTTCCGAAAGCTTCACTCTGCCAACTTCGATTGCATACTTCAATTCCGAAGCACATCGATACAACTGGTTTGTTATCAAAAAAGTAAACACTTCCGAGGCATTCCGCAGAGTGACTGTACCCAATCGCTTTGTGACACTCGGTAATACACGCTGCGCAAGCGCATAGTCAAGTGCCACCCGTTCCGGCGGAATCATTTCCTGGTCATTTGTCAGGCAATCCACATCTACCACAACCCCTGCCGGAATTAGGGTATCACATATCTCCTCTAGGCTCTTTCCTGCTTCTTCCTGTAAATAATTCTTTGCCACAATCCAATACCGGGAAATTGCATGGGAAATTCTGTTTTGCTCCAATACGATACGCGTATCCCCGTAATCCATATTGGCAGACAGTATTTCCATAAACTGCACGGATATCCGCCTGCATGTATCCGTTAACATATTCTCATCCGTCCATGTCTCGATCGACACAGGATTAGGCTTGAATTCAATAGTCCTTACATTCTGATAATACTCCCCACAGACACGCATACCAACACGTTTTATTTCCTTACATAATTCCTCCGGATCCTCAATATGTACTACATTAACCGTGGCAGCAAAATCGTCCGAAAACAGTGCTTCCTGATCATTTACAGTCAACAGGAATCGTGTATTTTTCGACAACCTCAGCGATGTGTGTCCTATCACCTGTGATTCTTTGCGGTACCAATCCTTACAGATTGATATAAAGTCCTCAAAATAATCATCTACCGGTGCAGCCGTCGCTCTTTTTATTGCGAACACATATGGCAGATTCGTACTGGAATTCTTGTTTTTCGCCTCATAATCTAACAAAGAAAAAGCCTTATAATATGCTGAATTCTTCTTTAGCACAGAATCCATAAATACATATTTATCCGTCCATGTCTTAGAAACCTGTAGTTCCTGATAGCGGCTCACATTCTCTCCATCTTCCATAATCAAATTTGTCAATCTAAGCGCAGTACCAATTGTATCGCAAAGTGCCCCTTTGGCACTACCAGGTTTCCCACTGATTACAGTCACAAATCCCTGTGCAATAGAAAAAATCAAATTGAGCAACTCATTACTGATTGACTCCTGATATTCTTCCATATACGAACGCGTAGTTCTCGGATAAAATCTCTCGATTTCCCTATAATGCTTATTCTGTGCCTCCTGATCGATTAGCTCCTGGCTTCGAATGCCCAACACCTGCTCAACCTGCCTCTTTCGAAGATCTTTACGAAAAATGGATTTGACCAGCTCATCCACATCACAGCCTTCAGGCAAAAACCAACGGATCGTTTCAATCAATATCTGCTGCTCCCTTTCATCTGCCAGCAGGAAATCCTTGGCATCTGGATAATAGATTTTAAATAGTTTATACAACGCTTCCGTCTCTTCATGCGATAACTTCTTATTACTTATTTCTGAAAAATCAATAAATATCTTATTATCCAGCAAAATACTATCATACACCCCGAGTCGGACACGTCCATATGTATCTCTTTCGCTGACTTTCACAGGCATATTTATATCCTTGTTCCAGAAACATATCGTATTCTTATTTGCCTCCTTTGGAAGCTCTTTACAAATATAAATCTTCTCATATTTATCCAAATAATATCGTGTAAAAGTTGCCGTCATTTTCCAAAGAGTACTTATCCCGGTTATGTACACCTCACTCTCAACCTCAAGGTCCTGATCTGTATAATAAAAAGCAGATCGTACTGGATTTTCGCCAAAAAATCTCTTAACCAGGGTATCCTCCTCGTCATACTTATAAATCTTCCCCTCATTCACATACCACTCCAGCTTAATACGATTTCCGAAACATACTTTTCCAACAAAGCCGTCAATTTCCTCCGTATCAGTCTGCACCATTGTTTTTGATACACTCTGTGTTTTCTCTTCCTTCCGTTCTGGTTTGCAATAACAAATATCACGTTTAAACTTGTCAAATGCCTCGTACATCTGAAAAGCATCCGAGAAATCCGATAACTGGTTCTTATCCCGGAAGCTTTGATAGAATTCATCTCCTATCGTCTGAAGATCCATCAACTGCACAAACTCTTTCTTCTGATCCGTCAACGGATCCATCTGTACCGAAATAATTGGTTGCGAATCTCTAATATCCTGAATCTCGTGTTTCAGCATTTCATCCTCACCATCCGCCATGAGCGCCTGAAACTGATGATCAAAGGTATCCTTATCCAGGTAAAACAGTCCAAAATCAGTTTCATTAATTCCAAAACACAAGTTTCCCCGCTTCGATACAGAAATCGCCTTATCATAATCAATATAGAATTGATTATTCTCCGTCTCATCATCCCCGATACAGCGGAAATGATTCGCCCCAATCGTATAGCGCTGTCTCTGAATATCAACTGTATTCTCGCACTTATCCAATATCCACTGCTGAAATTCTCCTTCTCTGATCATAGTCGCTTTACCATTAAAAACAGAGTGTGTAACACGCATAATACGCATAACACTCGCCCCAGTTGTCTGTCTCTCAAGAGTTCCTATAAATCCCTGTGGTTTACCTATTTCTTTTTTTTCTTCTGTTTCCATAAAATCCTCCGTGGTACAATACCCTTTTTGTACTCAATCCCTCAAACATAACATATCTCATATACATTAAGTTAGTATAGGGAACACTCTTCCAACATGCTCCATATTAAATTTTATTATATCATCTTTATTAAAAGAGTACATACCTGAATTTTGCTTTTACCAAAGTCTTCTCATCGCATTATTCCTGAGAGCAGCCATACCCTCATCTTACCTCCTGCGCTACGCCTATTTGCCTCCCCACTCAGCTTGATTCCGCTTCGCTTCATCTCGCTGTATGTTGTCGCCAAGCACTTCCATTGGTTAATACAGCATCCAGCTGATCAGCCGGATGTCTACACACAAGAAAAGGATGAACCGTTTCATGCAAGCATGACGATTCATCCTTTCTTGTGTGACATCTGCTTCGCAGATGCTGTATTTATTTATGTCGTGTCTGGCTCGTTATCACTCAAACTCGCAAAGTTTGGTTTGATTCTGGTTGTTTTAATATGGCTATCTATACTGTTTTGTATTGATAATATGTGTCTTTTCCACACATTATTTTTCGTTTCACATATTTTTAGTACCATTCCAGTACCATTGCATTTTTTCATTATTGTGTGCAGTTCTGGTGGTTTGCAGGTTGGTTTGCTATTCACAGAATAATATTCTGTCGGTTTGCTTGTCCACCTATGGAAATTATAATCTGCAACCGCTAATTCTGCAATAAGAAATTTTGTGGTACTAATGGATAGCATCATCCTTTTTCATATCATTCATCAATTTATCAAAATCACTTTCATATTATAGTTGGCAAAATAAACAGGATATTTTTGTTATGTAAACTAAAAAGGAAGTAGAGATTAAATCCCTACTTCCCAATCATACAGTTTTTCTTTATGATATTTCTGGATTTCTGTAACCATCTGATGTGATCACGCAGTTCTTCCCAGGAAACATCTTCCGGTGATTTGTGAAGAATATTTGTCAGATAATCCAGATAGGCACGAATGTAGGTACAATAGTTTCTTATTTTTTCTGAGAGAAAAAGTATCAAAAAGGTATCAAGACATAAAAAGACCTGAAATCATGTCTTTTTAACATGATTCCAAGCCTTGTAAAATATTTAGCATACTGTATTTTTCTATTCAGATACCATCTTAATTTGCACTATCTATGCTAACCGAAACAACAAAGTGCTTGACATTCACAAGTGTTTGCTGTTTACATGTCATTTTTTTGTTTTTTAAATTCTATACCCACCAGTACAACAGATAGCACAAACGCTGAAAAATCAGCAACAGGCCCCGCTAGCAATACTCCCATAATTCCGAAACGAAGCGGGAGCAGCAGGGTAAGCGGAATCAAGAAAAAGGTCTGCCTTGTTAATGCCAACAGAGCACCTTTTAACGCTTTTCCTATTGCGGTAAAAAAGTCGGAAGAAAGCAACTGCACACCATTTACCAACACCATGAAAATATAGGTACGCATGAACAAAACAGCAAATTCAAAATACAGCTCGTCCCCGTCTCCGAATAGTGAAATGATAGATCGCGGGAAAAATTGAAATGCGATAAAAGCAATAGTGGAAACAACAAGATTCCACTTTATTGCAAGCATGTAAGCCTCCCGTACCCGATGATATTGCCTTGCTCCATAGTTGAAACCGATAATCGGCTGCATCCCTTGCGAGATTCCTGTAACAATCGCAAGGATTATGGCATTTGTTTTCATAACAATTCCGCAAGCTGCCAAGGGAATATCCGTTCCATATTTTGTTAATGCGCCGTAATAAGTCAACGAATTGTACTGAATGATTTGAATCACGGTAATTGCAATCTGATTTGAGCAGCTGCTTATCCCCATGCTGCAAATTTTCAGGCTTTCTTTAATGTCAAATAAAAACGACTTTTTTTCAAAATGGATTGTTTGGAAACGCCATAGATAACGGAGTGCGAGTGTGAAAGAAAAAATTTGCCCAATAACCGTTGCCCAAGCTCCGCCGGCAATTCCCCAATCGCAAACAAAAATAAAAATGGGGTCAAGAATGGTATTGATAATAGCTCCCACAACCATGCAGGCCATTGAATACTTTGGTTTTCCATCTGCTCGAATCAAATTGCTCATACCATTCGTTACAATGAGAAACGGCATTCCAATCAATGTTATGCTGGCATACTGCTTTGCATATGGAAATACAGCTGTCGTTGCCCCAAATGCCTTTAGGAGCAAAGGCAGAAAAGTTTCTCCAACCAGCAAATAAATAATTCCGAAAATTCCCATCAGAACAATACCATTTCCCGCTGCTTTGGCGGCAGCTTTCGGCTCTTTGCATCCAAGACAGAGGGAAACACGGGAAGAACTGCCAATTCCGACCAGTAGTGCAATGGCAAGGCAGATGGTAGAAAACGGGTAGGCAACATTGGTTGCTGCATTTCCCAAATAACCGACCCCTTGACCAATAAAAATCTGATCCACAATATTGTAGATTGAACCGACAAGAGACGCCACAATACTGGGAACAGCAAAATTTTTCAACAGCTTTGGAATTTTTTCATAGCCCAGAGGATTTTCAGTCATTGAACTCCTCCCCCTTTCTCTCTATATGGAGTTCCGATGTGATATTTCTGCCCGCCTGTATTAAGAAATCCATAAAAAGGTTCTGCTCGGATTCGCTCATACCCTGCAATAAAAGAGCTTCTGTCTTTTCGCATACCGTCTGTACCTCATCAATTACAGACAGCGCACGTTCCGTAGGATACAGCTTACACGTCCGCTTATCCTTATCATTTGGGGAACGCATAATCATTCCCTGCTTTTCTAATGCCGCAACTGTCCGTACAATATTGCTCGGATGAACATAAAACATATCCATTAAAGAATCCTGTAAAATGCCGGGCGAACGACAGATTTTGATTAAGAACATATATTGACTGTTGTTGATTCCATAGGGGGCAAGTTGCTTGTCCAAATAGATTTTGTAAAATCGGTCTGTTACGGAAAGCCATTTTAATAGTTGCATAGATATATACCTCCAATCAGAACGTATTATACATCAATATGCGTGCGCACGCAACTACTTTTAACATTATATCTGCCGCTTTGTCCTCCTAAACACAAATCAATTCTACATCTATAATCTCTACTGCTCTGCTACGAATATTATTCATTTTCCCGACCCATTCAAGCTGATTTTCTACCTTTCATCTATTGTTTCGACTGCTTCTCTCTGTCTTTCAGAAAGACCTTCAAATATATCCATACAAGCACTCCTTTCCAAAAATAACGGTTTCAAATCAAACCCTTAAATGAAAAATTCAGTGCAAAATCAAAAGGTTTTCTAATACATTAAACATTGTATTTTCTGTTTTTCTGGTATTTTATGTGATATAATCCGATTAAAACTGTTGAAAAACGCTTAATTGTTTACATGCCA
>NZ_JAHLPZ010000005.1 GCF_018918185.1 Eubacterium sp. MSJ-21
GTAAGACCCCTTGAAGACTACAAGGTTGATAGGCTTGGAGTGTAATCGTGGCAACACGTTCAGCTGACAAGTACTAATAGGTCGAGGGCTTATCCTTAGAGGTTTTGAGAACGGAAAGATGGATTGTTGATTGGATAGATATAAGATCTTTGTATGGAGTTCTGAAGGTACAGAAAGAAAAGACCGATACGGTCTTTTTTTTGTTATGGCGACGAGGAAAATGCACGCATTTATGCGGTGCATTTGACGACCGCTAATCAGAGCAAGATGCGCAGAGCGCAACTTGTCTCTGTATCATATTATATATGTGACAGAGGGACACTCCTTGTGATAAAAGCGTCCCCGAAGGAGCGCTATGGAACAACAACACCAGATACATACAATTGCACCAGTGTATAATGAAGCGTCTCGTATTCTGATACTGGGAAGCTTTCCTTCTGTGAAGTCAAGAGAAGCAGGATTTTTCTATGGACATCTGCAGAATCGTTTCTGGAAAGTGCTTGCGAATGTATTTCAGACGGAGGTGCCAGGTACGATTGCGGAGAAGAAAACATTTTTGCTGGAACATAGGGTTGCAGTCTGGGATGTAATCGGACAGTGCGAGATTGCAGGATCTTCGGATAGTTCAATCCGTAATGTAGTTCCGAATCCGATTCAGGAAATTCTGGATGCGACGAAAGTAGAGCAGATTTTTGTAAACGGGAAAAAAGCAGAACAACTTTATAAGCGATATATTTATCCGGAAACAAAAAGAAATGCCCTCTGCCTGCCATCTACCAGCCCGGCAAATGCAAGCTGGAATCTGGAGAAGCTGACAGAGGCATGGAAAATTATATTAGGATGATGTGAAAGTCTTGATCACAATTTTAATCAGTAGAAATGCTGCGTCAGAGATGGAGTCACTTGTCTCATGCGGCAATTTCTTTTTCGTCTGAATGATTGTGCGGATATCTTTTAATTTTAATGTAAGAAAATCATCGACTGTTTCAATTCCGGCGGCATCCAGAATCTGAAAAACAGCTTCTACAATTTCTTTTCGTTTGTCCCTTGGGATTAGCGCAATCCATTCGCGGATTGCCTGATTTGCAAGTACACTTTGATTGGCAGGTGTAATTGCGTGAACAAAATGATTTCCAAGTACTTCCCAGGACATGGCATCATGTTGCTTCAGACCTTTATTTTCACTTTTAATAACGATGTAGTCCTCTTGATGTTCAAATAATCGTCCTACAACCGAGGATTCCGGTACAATTGTTGTGATGACAGGTAACAGATTCTGATATGCCGTACTCATAACGACATCCCTTGAGAATCCCGGACCATCATTGTTGTAGATAGCAATGATTCGATCACGCAATGATTTTTCACAGTACATTCCAGCGTAGATGGCGAAATTTCCACCTTTGGAATGACCTCCCAGACGAAGCGGCATAGACAGATCTGTAAAGGTGTTCAGATACGCAAGAGCTTTTTCTTGTCCTGGTGTCTGTTTTAGATAAAGCATATTGAAATCTTCGTGCCAGCCGACAAGCGTTGCATCTGTGCCAGAAAACGCAATATAGATGCTGTTATCATCCAACTGAATTGTGATAGCGGAAAATTGTGATTGCTCCTGCTCACTGATATCGTTGACATATCGCGATAATTTTGCATTCTTAAAACGATTACTCTTAGCCATTTCCTTGAGAACAAATATAGCATTTTTTGTCATGGATACATGATCAAGTAAATCCTGCTCATTGTTTTGTTTGAAAAAGTTCTTCGATGCGTCAAGCAGGGAGATGGCGTGTGCTGCGTTATCAGATACAATATTATTAAGTTCTACATAGACTAATTGTGATAGAATCAGATTGTCAATTTCATTAAATGGATCCTGTGAAAAAGTCAGGTCTCCACGCCATTTTATATAATCAATGATATTACTCATGAAATACCCCCTTTTTATGGATTCTTTCATAAAATAAATTAGAGATATTGTACCATATATGGATGGAAATTATAGAGATAAATAAAAATTTAATAGAAAATTCATTATTTTTTTGCGTGGGATGTTTTTTGTACACATAAAAAGTTAAGATGGGTACAACAAGGTGAGATTTCAATAAAAGAAAGGAAGCGCAGAAATATGAAACAATATGTAAATGGCAATAAAATTATAGAAGGAATCTACGTATGCAGTGCTGTGACAGGTGGTATGGTTGTTATCTCTATGCCTTTAGTTGGAGTGCTGTTGTTAGTAATCGCATTTTTAGCAAGACGTCTTGTAAAGCAGGCAAATATGGAAGACGAATATATGACTGAACCTAAGGTAAATAAGGTGACTGCCTGTAAGATACATGCAAACTGGGCAACTCTGGCAGAAAATAAAGAAACAGTATCGCGCAAGAGCGAACGTATAAAGAAGGCAGCATAAGAATAATCCGTTGGAAAATGGCGCTACATTCGTGTCATTTGAACGGAGAATTGATTGACAAAAGAACTCATGTTCGATAATATGTCTATATATGACAGATATTGAATGTATGGATAGATTGGAGATTGGATATGAAGTTCCCCGATAAAATTACAGAAGAACAACAGAAAATTATACAGGCAACGGAAGGGTATATTCGTGTAGCGGCGGTGCCTGGATCCGGAAAAACCTTTGCACTTACTTATCGAATTGCATATCTGATTACAGAATTGTATGTAGATCCGGCATCCATTGTTGCATTGACATTTACAAATAAAGCAGCCGGAGAGATGAAACAGCGATTGAAGGATATCATAGGAGATAAATGTAACTGTTTTGCAGGTACTTTTCATGGTTATTGTAACAAGATCCTGAAGGAGGAGATTCATCGATTGTCGTTTCCAAAGACATTTTCTATTCTGGATAAGAAGGCAGAACTTGAGCTGATTCGGGAAGTGGCAGATGAAGTGCATGTGTCGTTAAAGCAGAGTACTGCGCGGAAAATGATGGAAGAGATTGATCGGAAAAAGCTGGATACTGCCTATATTGAATGGATGACAGAGCCGGATCTGTCTCATCTGGAGCAGATGATTGCACAGACAGATGAAGCATATCAGAAGGTGTTCTATGCGTATATCAAGAAAGAACGGGAGAATTATGTTCTTGATTTTGAGGATGTGATTTATTTTGCACTTTATATCTTTGACCATTTTCCAGAAGCACGGGAGACGTGGCAGGATCGGTGTATGTATGTGCTCTGTGATGAATTTCAGGATGTGAGTGCGGAGCAGTACCGGTTGTTAACGGTACTGAGTGGAAAATATGGGAATTTGTTTGTAGTTGGGGACGATGATCAGAATATATATTCCTGGAGAGGATCCAATCCTGAATATATGATTCATTTTCATGAGAATTATCCGGAGGTTAAAAGTTATCAGTTGACAGAGAATTTCCGGAGCACACCACAAGTGGTGGCATTGTCAAAATCATTGATTCACCAGAACCGGAACCGACTGGAGAAAGAAATGTTCACGAACAACCAGCCGGGAGCCAAGCCTGTGTTTAATCAGTTGAAAACGGAAAAAGAAGAATCTGCCTGGATTGCAAACTGTATTGCAGATGGGCAGGCACAGGGCAAATTGTATTCGGATTATGTGGTGCTTGTACGTGCATCTTCCCAGACACGTTCGCTGGAAGAAGCATTTGTCAGAAAGAAGGTTCCGTATAAGATCTTAAGTGGTGCCAAGTTCTACGAAGCGGAGGAGATTCGGACTGTGCTGGCATATCTGCGAATGATCTATAGTCAGACAGATCTGGATTTTCGATATACGATTGCACGGCCAAGACGTGGGTTTGGAAAGAAATCACAGGAGAAGCTGGCACTTTATGCAAAAGCGCATCAATGTACGATGTTTCAGGCGTTAGGGGCAGCGCTTGCGAGTGGGGAGATTACGAAGGAACCTGTTGTGCAATATTATCAGGAGATGCAACGGTTGCATGAGAACTATGGGAATTACTCTTCTCACGAGCTTGCGAAGGCATGCCTGGAACTTGGATATCGTACAGAGTTAGAACAGGATTTTGATCAGACGAAGCTGGATAATGTGTCAGAATTGCTGGATACTATTCAGACATTGGAAAAAGAAAATATGGAGCCGGTTCCACTTGGAGATATGTTGGAGCATTTTGCGCTTTTTACGGCACAGGATGAGGATACAAAGCACAATGTTGTGCGGGTGATGACGATTCATACGGCAAAAGGATTGGAATTTGACACCGTGTTTATACCAGGATTGATAGAAAATCAGTTTCCAAGTTACCGGCTGAAAAATGAAGATGAATATGAAGAGGAGCGACGATTATTGTATGTCGCTATGACGCGTGCAAAAAAGATGCTCTATCTCAGCAGTTATAAGAATAAGGTCGAAGGATATCCGGCACGAACTTCGTCCCTGTTATGTGGAATTGATACAGACTGTGTGGCATGTATCAATGGCAGCCGGTTACCATACGGATCCGTGACGGAACCGATGCGGGAAAAGATGCAATTTAAAGAGGGAGATATTGTTTGGCATAAGATTTTTGGAAAGGGTAGGATATTAAAAGCAGATACAGAAGCACAGGTTTATGAGATTCAGTTTGAACAGTTGTCTGCGATTAGACGGATTCAATTCCGGGCAGAATTAAGGTCAGAAGGATGGAATGATGATTGATTTTTTGTGTGAAATTGGCTATGATAAAACAGGTATGTCCTATGGGACAACAAAATAAATGCAGGCAAGGAGCGGTTTGGTTTATGGGAAATTATGTATTAAGCTGCTGTTCGACAGCGGATCTTTCAAAGGAACATTTCGAAGCAATTGATGTAAAATATATATGTTTTCATTTTGAATTGGATGGAACGCAGTATGAGGATAATCTGGGTGTCAGTATTCCGTTTGATGAGTTTTATGCGCGTATGGCAAATGGCGCAGATACGAAAACGTCCCAGGTCAATGCGGAGGAGTTTGAGGAGTATTTTCGTTCCTTTCTTGAGCAGGGACTGGATATCCTGCATATAAGTCTGTCGTCAGGAATCAGCGGCGTGATCAATTCGGCAAATATTGCAAAGGAGACACTGCAGGAGGAGTTTCCGGATCGGAAGATCTATGTTGTGGATTCTCTGGCAGCTTCATCCGGATATGGATTGTTGATGGACAAGCTTTCGGAGCTTCGCGCACAGGGAAAGACGATCGACGAGGTGCGTGATTTCGCGGAAGCGCATAAGCTGAATCTGAATCATTGGTTCTTTACTTCCGACCTCACATTTTTTATCAAAGGTGGGCGTGTGACGAAGACGGCAGGATTTATCGGGAATGTGCTGAACATCTGTCCACTTCTGAATGTAGACTATGAAGGAAAGCTGATTCCGCGATACAAGATCCGGACAAAGAAGAAAGTGATTCAGGCAATCGTGGATCGTATGGAAGAATGCGCAGAGGATGGACTTGACTATTCGGGCAAATGTTATATTTCCCAATCGGCGTGCTATGAAGACGCACGTGCGGTCGCGGATCTGATCGAGGCGAGATTCCCGAAGCTCGATGGAAAGGTAGAGATCAATCATATCGGTACGACAATTGGAAGTCATACAGGACCGGGGACAGTTGCGCTGTTCTTCTGGGGAAAGAAGCGGGAAGACTAATGAGCGAAGAACATATATACAAGATTATCAGGATCGATGAGGAGGACTTTGGCTGTGAAGGCAGACCGGAGGGCCAGGCTCCGATGGTACGTGTCGTAATGGAATCCGATACAGGAGAGACGGCGGTCGTGATGATGGAGGATGCTTTGATGTATGCCAGGAAACTGGATGTCGGTGTGGTGGCAGTATTGGGTATGGACGGGATGTTGCATCAGCCCGGAACAGAGCTGGAAATCCCGGAATCGGAAGTTTTGCCTGTGAATATTGAGAAACAGGCAGAATGGATGGAAAATTATTGGGATGCATTGGAGGAATTGGATGATCAATGGCAAAGTCAGAAAATCAGAAATTAAAGCTATTGTATATTCGAAAATATCTGCTGGAGCACACGGATAAGGATCATCGGGTGACAACGGCAGATATTATTCGGGAGCTGGAAAAATATGAGATCAAAGCGGAACGCAAAAGCATCTACAATGATATCGAATGTCTGCGGGAATTTGGGATGGATATCAGACGCGTGCAGAAGGATCGCACCTACAGCTATTATGTGACAAACCGCCCGTTTGAACTGCCGGAATTAAAGCTTTTAGTGGATTCTGTACAGAGTGCGCGATTTATCACAAAGAAAAAAACGAATGATTTGATTAAAAAGATTGAGAAGCTGGCGGGGAGTTTTGAGGCGTCACAGTTACAGCGGCAGGTGTTTGTCGCAGGTCGTGTGAAGACGATGAACGACAGTATCTATCGGAATGTGGATCGGTTGCATATTGCGATATCAGAGAATTCCCAGATCCGGTTTCATTATTTTCAGTGGAATGTAAGAAAAGAACCGGAGCTTCGCCGGAATGGTACATATTATACGGTAAGTCCGTGGGCACTTAGCTGCAGTGATGGAAATTATTATCTGGTGGCATATGATGCGGAAGAAGCGAAGATCAAGCATTTCCGGGTGGATAAGATGCTGGATATTCAGATGACGGGAGAAAAAAGACAGGGAAAGTCTGTGTTCAATAAGTTTGATACTGCCATCTACGACAAAAAGCTGTTTGGGATGTTCGGCGGAACTGAAGAGCGTGTAAAGCTGCTCTGTGATAATGCATTAGCCGGAGTGATTCTTGACCGGTTTGGAACAGACGTGAACCTGATCCCGAAAGGAGAAAACCAGTTTACGGTCAATGTCGACGTTGCAGTGAGCCGCCAGTTTGTATTCTGGGTACTGGGACTTGGCGATGGAGCCAAGATCGTGGCACCGGAATCGGTTGTAGCATTCGTGCGGGAAGAAGTGACCCGGTTGGAACAACAATATATGTAAAAGTAATACTACATAATTGAAATAGAGTCAAAAGGATTGAACGATGTGTTCAATGACAAATGCAGTTCGACCAGATATACTGGACATCGTAGAAAAGACGATGAAAGAGTAAAGAAATGGAGCGTGATGCAGATGTCAGATGTAAGCTTAAATGTTTTCACAAGCCCGCTGGAACGGCCGTTTGAAAATGTCAAGTACGGATTTAATGATGGTGCAGTTGATGGTGCAGTCGTTATCTTTGAAGATTCCAAAACCAGACAGGGCTACGTAGATATATATGCGATTATGATGGGGAATCCGCCGATGGACGCAATCAGGGAATGTAGAGATTTTGCCCGCAAACGGTTTGGCGACAGAATAAAGCCGGGAGCACTTCAGATCATGATACTTCCTGCTGTAGAGCAGATGAATGTTACGACAGGAATTACGTATTATGAGGGAAGCGCTGACGGGTTCTGGAAGGATGAAAAGGAACTTGTCCGTGACCTGTGCAGACGTGTGATGCGGGTGTTTCAGGTTCCGCAGAAGTCAATCTATCTGTATTACAGTGAAAACGATGATACAGGTTCGATTGCCTATTTCGGCTACTCCATCCGTTATTTCCAGCCGGAACAGATTGGGGCGCAGAGAGATGGAAAAAACGTAAAATGCTGCACGTTCCGTGAATTCAATGCAAGAAACAGACGCCTGGCTGCGGAGTCAGCAAAAGGGAAGGCAGAAGAAACCCAAAAGAAAAAAACATCGAACACTAATCAGATCAGCCAGGATGAAATGTTGGACGCTGCTACAGAAGCTTTTACGAAGCATTGTGATGCAGAGACTTACCAGCCGGACGATGTTGATTTATGGGAGGAAGCGGATTATGGGGATACCCATGAGCCTACCATGCAGGAGCGGATTACGATTTTTTTGCAGAACAATTCCTTTGCCCAGATGTTGTACTTTATGCAGGCAAGAGTGAAGGGGCAGCCGGAGCTGCCTAAGATTCTGGCAGGCGTATACCGCTATCTGCAGTGTATCGCAGAAAATAAGCAGGTGCATAATAACATCCTGCTTGCAGCACCTTCGGGCTGCGGTAAGACGGAGACCTTCCGGGCACTCAGAGATTTCTTTCGTGTGTATCTTCCGGACTTCCCGGTTCTTCAGGTTGATGTGACATCCATCACGGAGGAAGGTTTCAAGGGACCGGATACAGTCGAGATCGTCCGTGGATTGTTTGAAACAGCGGATCCAACGGGTATCGGAATTGTCTTTATGGACGAGTTCGATAAGAAGCTGTCTCCATCCTTTACAAGTGGCGGCAATAACGTGAATGCGACGGTGCAGGCACAGATCCTTACTTTGCTGGAAGGACGAACAGTCACGCTGCAGAATCAGATGATTGACACGGGCAATACGCTGTTTATCGGACTCGGATCTTTCGACGCATGCAGACAAAAACGTGAGACAAAGCGTGGTGGTCTTGGGTTTGGAGCGACTGCACAGAGTGAGCAGGAAGATCATTATCATCCGATCTCCAGAGCAGAAATGATCAAGCTGGGGGCATCCTATGAGTTGCTTGGACGATTCCAGATCATTGCGAATTACTATCGGTTATCCCAAAAGATGGTAAACGAAATTATCGACAGACGATTGGAAGAGCTGTCGGATTCCATTGGCTACCGGGTCGAGGTTACAGACGATCTGCGGGAGCAGCTCTGGGAGCAGGCAAACGGAAAGTACGGATGCCGTATGTTGGAGAACACGCTGGTCGATCAGGCAATGTCGATTTTGCCGACACTTCTGGTCGAAGAAGCTTCTGCAAAAAATGCAGTTGTGGTGCTGGACAAGAACGGACAGTCGCGTGTCGGGAAGCCTGAAACAACGAAAAAAACAGTAGACGTAGACGAATTGCCATTTGTGTAAAACAAAAAAGAATGGATCCAGGAGTTATCCCATGGATCCATTTTTTGCGCTGTGTATGTCATACAGCATATGATTGTGCAGTGTATGTCATACAGCATATGATATTCAACGAGCCGGCAGGCGGGGTGTAAACCTTCCGGGCACTGCACGATTATATGAGCATGCATATGCCGAAGTTATCGGTTACATAGATAGACATAACCTCTATTACAGAAGAAGGGTATAAAGGAAAAGACACAAATGCCATTGAGGAACCACTCTATAGAACAGGAGTGCCGCATGCTGCAAAGTATCCTGCAGGAAGGCGCTATGACTGCATATTCGGACATCTTGAAAATGCGTGAGGCAGGAAGACGCTATTAGGTAATTCTGGATGTAGGAAACGGGTACCGGATTGAAGAAATCATGGAATATGAGAAAATATGGGATTAAATATCAAATAAACCTCATATACAATCGTATAATAATTGCAATAAAAATAGCTGTTGTAAAATTGACAAAAATGTGGTTTCATAGAACATAGGATTATTATGCGATATTATAGAAAAAGAGGGGAATTATAGTATGCCAGTTTTCGATTTTTCGAATTCATCGAGTACATCAGACAAGCAGGCAAAGCCTGTCTGTACGTACATGACATTTTTGTCTGATGCCAAAGAGAAAACACCGGAGGAACCAATCCTGGTGTTAGATAATACAAGCCGTAAATGGGCGCATCATGCGTCCGGGATGTTCGCGAATCAGAGCAAGCGGACTGCGTTTGAATTCAACGATACAGATGGAACATGGTCTGCGGATATTCTGCGTGTGGATGCGCGGTTTATCAGTCTGATCAAATGGCTCGGAGATAACCGGATTCCAATCCGTCTGTCCGGACAGAATATGGAAGATGGCTATGCCGTCTATAAGATCCGGGAGACTGCATATGGCGGTGCGACAAAGCTGTCCGCAGAGGATGGGTTCCTGCAGTTCATGATCGAGCGCCTGCTTGCAAGTAGTGCGGCAGAGGAAGTCGAGGAGGACGAGGACGCGGATGAAGTCGGTGATGAGATGAAGCTGACAAGCCTGCAGAGCATTTCCGATTTCATGATGTGCGCAGGTAAGACGATGCCGGACAATATCCGCCTGTGGGCACGAAGGAATCTTGCCGTTGCCCGTTCGAGTGAGGTGTCACAGGAGGAACGACGTCATGCGCAGCGAGCACTATCCATCATGCTGAACGTGCAGTGGAAGAGTAATTATTTTGAGGCGATAGATCCGGAATGGGCGAGAAAAATCTTAGATGAAGAGCTGTACGGATTAGAGCGTGTCAAGCAGAGAATCATGGAGACAATCATCCAGATCAACCGGACACATACATTACCGGCGTATGGACTGCTCCTGGTAGGACCGGCAGGAACCGGAAAATCTCAGATTGCGTATGCGGTAGCAAGGATTCTGAAACTGCCTTGGACAACGCTTGATATGAGTTCCATCAAGGATCCGGAGCAGCTTACAGGAAGCTCCCGAATCTATGCGAATGCGAAACCCGGAATTATTATGGAAGCATTCTCGAATGCAGGTGAATCGAATCTGGTATTTATCATCAACGAGCTGGATAAGGCGGCATCCGGCAAGGGAAATGGAAATCCGGCGGATGTGCTTCTGACACTTCTGGATAACCTTGGATTTACAGATAATTATATGGAATGTATGGTGCCGACGACAGGAGTTTATCCGATTGCAACGGCGAATAATAAGGAGGATATCAGTGCACCGATCATGTCGAGATTCGCGGTGATTGATATTCCGGATTATACATTTGAAGAAAAGAAGATTATATTCACGAAGTTTGCAATGCCGAAGGTACTGAAACGTATCGGGCTTCAGGAAGAGGAGTGTGTGGTGACAGATGCGGGCTTAGATGCAGTGATTCATCAGTTTGAGAATACCACAGGAATTCGGGATATCGAGCAGGCGGCGGAACATCTGGCAGCAAATGCCTTGTATCAGATTGAGGTAGAGCATGCAGGGCATGTGGTATTTGATGCTGCACAGGTAGAGACGTTATTTGCATAATGGGATAGAGGAAAACAGGGAGATTAATATGTGTGAAAAGTTGGAGTTCGATGAGAAGTACAAAGCATTTACAGAGGTATTGCACCGGGAGGCTCAGACATTTGAACAGTGTGAGAAAAATGTGGCGCAGGCACTTGCAATTGTTGCAGAGAATCTGAAGCTTGGCAAAGTGAAATATGAGCTGGACGCTCCGGTATCCAAGATTCGTCCGCACGGGGAGCATCGGGCTGGAAAATTATTTGACAATCAGAATGGATCATATGGAAAGGCAAAGCATCAGGTATTTGTACTGCCAGATGGCGGGACGATGACGTTTTCCGTTTATCCGTGTGAGGGTGTGGACGACTCAAAGGAAGATCAGGATACACAGCAGATTTTGCTGAGGGAGATATATATTCAGTTTAGCCATGTTATGATGCAGGGATTATTGCGCGGCGTATTGCTGACGGATATGGCAACCAGTGTTGCGAATCCGGAGGCATTTATGCAGTTTATTGGCAAACAGTTAGCGAGCGGACAGATTCATACCTATACGGTATTTTTCTTCAATGTGCATAATTTCAAATATGTGAATAAGATTTTCCCTTATGAAGAGGGAGATGTTATATTACGCAATTACGCCGGAATGGTAGATAAGATGTTGCTGGACGATGAGATTATCGCGCGTCTCGGAGGCGACAATTTTGTCGCATTAGTAAAAAATGAGCGAAGCGGGATTTTTTTATCAAAAATTCAGAATCTCCGTCTATATCATCGGACCGAAATCAAGGAAAAAGAGTTTGTATTTGGTGCGACAATCGGTGTCAGTAAGCTGGAAGATATCCGGGCGCCGAGAGATGTAATGGCACGCGCAAGTATTGCATATCAGGCTGCCAGACAGAGGGGCAGCGGAACGGTTGCATTTTATTCGACAGAGATCCAGAATAAAATAATGGAGGCACAGGGAATCATTGCAAGCTTTCTTCCTGCGCTCGCAGCACATGAATTTGTGGTCTATTATCAGCCGAAGGTCGATGTTAATTCGAACAAAATCTGTGGTGCAGAGGCATTGGTACGTTGGATGCACGAGGGCAGACTGATTCCGCCGATGCAGTTTATTCCACAGCTTGAGCGGGAGGGAAGTGTGTGCAGGCTTGATTATTATGTATTGGAGGAGACCTGCCGGTTTATCCGCAAGCAGCTGGATGAAGGAAAAAAAGTTCCGTGTATCTCTGTGAATTTCTCCAGAAGACATCTGGAGGAGGATTGTCTGGTGAGAAAAATCGTCAATGTGATTGACAAGTACGGTATCGATCACAGTTATATCGAGATTGAGCTGACAGAGAGTGAGGATTTCCAGAACTACGAGATTATGTCGGAGATTGTCAATGGACTTCGTAGCGAAGGCATCGCAACTTCGATTGATGATTTTGGAACCGGTTATTCATCTTTGAATATGATCAAGAAGGTAGATTTGAATGTAATTAAGATTGATAAGTCATTTATTCCAATGGAGACAGAATATCCGGGCAAAGAGACAGATATGGTAATGTTTGTAAGTATCGTTGATTTGGTGCGCAAGCTTGGTAAGAAGACGATTGCAGAAGGTGTAGAGACGAAGGAACAGTTACAATATTTAAGACAGGTTGGCTGTGATATTGTGCAGGGATATGTATTTGATAAGCCAATGCCGGAAGCGGACTTTGAGATACGTCTGGAACGAGGATATGAAGATGGAGAGTAGTTTATGAGTAGTGAAGAAAAACGATATGCATTATTGATTGATTCGGATAATGTATCTGCAAAATATATTGATTCAATCTTCGATGAACTGACAGACCGTGGTATGGTAACGGTGCGAAGAATCTATGGAGATTGGGCAAAAAGTGTGAATGGCTGGAACCGGACGACGCTGCTCCGGAATTCTATTGTCCCAATCCAGCAGTTTGCTTATACACAGGGTAAGAATGCAACGGACTCCGCGATGATCATTGATGCGATGGATCTGCTCTATACAGGCAATCTGGATGGATTCTGTCTCGTATCGAGTGACAGTGATTTCACCCGACTGGCAGAGCGCCTGCGTGAGGCAGGCAAGGAAGTGGTCGGCATGGGTGAGAACAAGACACCGGAAGCATTTGTCAAGGCGTGTACGAGCTTCAAAATGCTGGATGCGCTCATTCGCGAAGATATCTCACAGGTCACGGATGAGAAAAATGTTACGAAAGTACCAACCGAGAAGATAGAAAACAGTTCAAATATTACAAGCATTAAGTCTATTCAGAAGGTAATCTATGATATCATTGATGGCAATGCGGATAATAACAAACTGACGCATGTCGGCGAGATTGGAAGCAAGCTGCAGGCGCGATTTTCTGATTTCGATGTGCGGAATTATGGGTATTCGAAGCTTACAACATTTATAAATGAGGCATTTGGAAATTTCGAGGTCATTTCCCAGAATCGTCAGAATTATGTGAAGATAATCGATGATGTTGTACCGAAGAGGGAAATTGAGGAGCAGATTATTCAGATCCTGAAGAAGAATCCACAGAAGAACAGCAATATGGGACTTCTAAACAGTACGTTAAAAAACGAAAACCGGAATTTCAGTATCAAGAAATATGGATACAGCAAATTTTCCAGCTTCCTGAAGAGCTTTGGCTGTTTTAAGATTGAGGGAGATAAGGTGTCGCTACAGTAGGCGGGCATATGAGTTATATGTATGGAAGCGGAAGGAAACGATACGGATGAAAGCGTAAAATACACATAAGGAGAAGACATATGGGCAAATCCGGAATGAGCGAAATGGAAGAAGATACAACCAGAGGGGATGAAACGGAAGCGATGAAAGTGCAGGAACATGGAGAAAAAAATAAACGAAAAACGGTTGAGGATAAAGGCAGAAAAGCATCGACACGTGATGTGGTAAAGCTCTTGAAATGGATTGTGATTCTGGCAGTCGTAGTCATCCTGATTGGAGCCGGTTATAAGCTTGCAAAGCAGCTTGGCTGGTTCGGACTGAAGCCGGAGGTAAAGACGACGATTCTCACAAGCAGTCAGTTAGAGGAAGTCCTGCAGATCGACGATCTGGCTGTGAGCACTATGACATATAACGGAGTCGCGGCAGTGCCACAGAAGAAGCATCCGAACAAGATTGCTTATTATGTATCCTATAATGCCTGTGCAAAAGCAAGCATGAACATGGAAGAGATCAAAGTGAACATCGACGAGGATGTCCCGGAAGGACAGGCTAAAAAGATTGTAGTCACACTTCCGCGAATCCAGGTGAAAGAAGTTGTCGTGGATATGGCATCTATGGACTACATGTTCATAAAAAAGAGTGCAGAAAAATCCGATGTATCCGAAGAAGCCTATGCGGCATGCCTTGCAGATGCAGGTGAAGCGTGCAGAGGCAATGAAAAACTCCTCGAAATGGCAAGAGAAAATGCGGAAGATACAGTAAAAGCGTTGATCAATCCGATTATCGAGAATCAGGATGCGCCATATGAACTGGTGATTGAATAGAAATTTCGGTGGGAGAAAATGAGAATGGAAAAGACGAATAAAAAGATAAGGGGATTGAACCCAAATAGAAAGATAAAAAGACTTGCAGTATTTTGCCTTGTCGTGTGTATGCTTTTTTCAGCCTGTGGCAAAAAGGAAGAAGCACCGAAGGAAGATTTAAGTCTCACGCAGATGAAATCGATCTGTGAGCTGGCAACGCTCAAATGTTATTATCATAATGTCGCAAAAATCACGAAGGAAAAAGACGTGCTGTGGTGGGACACAACCGCAGAACTCTGGATCGAGTATTCCGGTATCGTAAAGCTCGGCGTGGACATCACGAATCTGGATATGCAGGTCGATGGCAGTCAGGTGACGATCACGATGCCGAAGGCAAAGGTGCTTAGCTGTCAGGTAGACCAGACATCGCTGGATAAGGACTCCTATTATACAAACCGGGAAGGCCTCGGTGCAGAAAAAATCAACGCGGATGACCAGACGGAAGCCATCAAGACTGCACAGGAAAACATGCTGGAGAATGTCCAGTCGGATGAATCCTTGTTGCAGCAGGCGCAGAATCGCGCACAGGATCTGTTAGAGCAGTATGTGAAGAACGTCGGTGATGCGATGGGAAAAACGTATGAGGTGAGTTTTGTGACTGCGGAGGATGCAGGGACAGCTACGGACAGTACGGAAGTGGTATCGCCGGAAGAAGACAGTGCAAAATGATCGAAAAATTGATGTGTGTTTTGAGAACCATAAACTAAAAGAGCCGATACAACTAAAGTGTACCGGCTCTTTCGTTTCCTTGGAGGGATAGGGATCGAAATTATGTTAATCCTCGTCCTCGGCATCTCTGCGCAGATAAATCAGCTTCCGGAATGCCGGTACGATCTGTGCGGCAACGACTGCTTTCACAAGATCAAGTGCAATAAAAGGAAGAAAACCGGCTACAAAAGCAGCCTTGATACTGCAACCTGATGCGATCATGATCCAGAGAGAACCGACTGCGTCAACAAGAACAGCGGATAACATAGCAACGATAGTATAACGAATACGATTGTACTTCTTTCCACGGAAGACCGGAATCAAAATGGCGATGAAGATAAAGGCGAAGGAAAAACCGCCATAAGTGCCAAATAAGTATCCCGGACCTGCCTGTCCACCGACGAATACCGGAACACCGACCAATCCGAGTAACATCCAGATCAGACCGATGAAGAATGATTCTGCAAGTGGAAATACAAGTGCAATCAGAGTGATTACAAAGTTTAAAAGTGTGATGTGTGTTCCGTTTGGCAGCGGGATGCTGATATAAGCGGATACACACAGGATGGCTGCGAAAAGCGCCATCATGACAATTGAGTAGGTTGAAAATTTGCTTTTTGCTGTTGTGTTCATTTCTTTTTCTCCATAGTTTCTGTTATAATAGCCGTGCTATTATTGTATTTATACATGGTTATGAAAATCATCCTTGCATTTGGGATTGTTGCGCTTCATTGTTAAGCATATAAATGAACGCAAGGAATTTTCCATAGCAGGTACATGATGTAGAATAGCAGATGAAAATAAGAATGTCAACCAAAATCAGATAGAAAAGTTGACATTGTAAACTTTGGGAAATATAATAGGAACATTGAGTGAGAAAATGGAATGTTTTAATATAGTATATTTGATATAGATAAAGAAAGATATCAGGACAAATAAGAGAATGAAGAGCGAATTTGAAAAAATATTTGAACAACTGGCGGATTTTCGTACGCTTGCCGGGTACGATGGCTGGATGATCGGGGCGTGCGTGTATGCACAGCGGGAAGCAGCAGGAGAACGCGTATCAGACACAGAATTTGGCTGTGAGAATGACCTGACAGTAGTTCAAAATCAGAAAATCAAAATTCAAAATTCCTGCAAGTCCGAGATTGTGAGAAAAACCTCAAGCTTTGCGGTTATGCGGAATCAGATGGAAGAGGATGGAATCTTGTATCAACTGGAGCTTCATGTAGTGAAACCGGAGGTGCAGGGCGCAGTTACTAGCAAACAAACAGGTATGGAAGAAAATATGGGCATGAATGTAGAGAAATCAAAGCCGGAAGAACGGCAGATGGATCTACACCATTCGGTCGAAACGGAAGAAACCGCGGACACAGGCGAGGGAAAAACGTTTTCATTTACACATTTCGATATCCTTCGGTTTGTGGATGCAGTAGGCGACACGAATTCGATTCACCGGACGGCGCATGCCGTTGTGCCGGGGCTTTTGATGGTGGAGAGGATGCTTGACATGTGGATGAAAAAACAGCCGGAAACGGAGACTGATGTAGAGTTGCAGGCAGGAATGCGGGCGGGAATGAAGAACGAGATGCAGGCAGGCGTGCAGGTGGAAACGCAGAATGAGATGCAGGCGGGAATGCCGGATAGCGGAACGTTTATTTGCAGATTCCGTTTTGAAAAACCGGTATATGTTGATGAGAGACTACACGTGGAGATAAGAAACACGCGGGGAAAGCAGATCTATGAATGTAAACGAGAGGATAAGGAAATCGTATGGAACATGCGTATATTATAGACGGACGCCGTAGCTATATCGGTGTCGAAAATGGAATGTATAAACATCTGCCGGCCGAGATGCTTGCGGCGGAGGTACTCTGCGCGCTAGTACCGGAAGATGTGCGTCAGATGGTCGATGAAGTAATCGTCGGAAATGGCGTTGGAGCCAGTGGAAATATTGGCAGACTGGCAACGCTTACAGCACATTTCCCGAAAGAAGTTCCTGCATATACGGTGGATATGCAGTGCGGATCGGGACTGGAAGCACTGACGATTGCTGCGGCGAAGATAAAAAGTGGACAGGCAGATCTGATCGTGGCAGGTGGTGTGGATAGTTCATCGACGGCACCGCGCCGGGCGTACAACCGGAATCATCCGGATTATGAACGCTATGGAGGCGAATCATCTTTTTATTCCGTCGCAAAATTTGCACCCGGCGAGCATGATCCGTATGCGATGATCCGCGGCGCAGAGCGCGTGGCAGTGGATACGCATATGACCAGACAGGAATTAAATAAATGGGTATTGCGTTCGCATACGCTTGCCAAACAGGCAAGAGAGGCCGGTGTGCTTGAACCATATCTGGTCGGCGTGCAAGGGGCTGCTGCGGATGCGGGCATCCGGGATCGCATGAGTGAACGGTTCTTAGATAAGCTGCCGCCGCTTTTGCCGGACGGAGCGGTACTAACAGCCGGAAATACATGCTTGATGCATGATGGAGCGGCATTTTTGATGGTGGCATCGGAGCGTTATATGAAGGAATATAATCTGACACCGCTTGCAGAAATCGTCGATTCCGTAACGGTTGGCGGCAACCCGGACAAGAGCCCGGAGACAGCAATATTGGCGATTCAGAAATTACTTGCCAAGACGGGACACACGGCAGAGGATATCGCAGTGTTTGAGTGTAATGAGGCGTTCGCAGTAATTGATGAGCTTTTTGCGCGTGCCTATCCGGAAGCAGTTGACCGTTACAACCGGTATGGTGGGGCACTCGCATATGGACATCCATATGGCGCCTCAGGCGGTATTATCACGATACATGCATGCCGGGCGCTGCAGGAGACACCGGGCTATGCGGTATGCAGCATTGCGGCAGCGGGAGGCATCGGACATGCGCTGTTGCTGCGGGCGAGGGTGTAAATTATCACAAATAGTCTGGGTGCAGGTCATGCATCCGGCAGAATGAAAAAGGAAATATGACATGCAGTATATTGATTATCTGGTAAAACAACCATCGGACAAAGACGCAATCATCATTAACGGTGATTGCTATACATATGGAAAGCTTTATGCGCTTGTGCAGGATGCACGCGCGCGTCTTCCACAGGTTGCAGAAAAACATCTGTACCCGATCCGGGAGACCGGAATCCTGAAACAGTTGATTTTATTTCTGGCGTGTGCGGGAACAAATCAGGTACCGGTCATCGTGCCGGCGGACAGCAAACTCGAAGTAACAAATCCGCTGTTTGATACACCCGTGCCGGAACGAGCGGTAATGGCAGTGATGACATCCGGGACAACCGGGATTCCGAAGATTTTATTCCGAAGCTTTGAGAGCTGGGCAGATTTCTTCCCGATACAGAATGCGGTGTTTGGTGTGGATACGGACAGCCGCCTGTTCGTGCAGGGAAGTCTTGCATTTACCGGGAATCTGAATCTCTATATGGGACAGCTTGCGGCAGGTGGCACGCTGATTGCAGAGGATGTATTTCTGCCGGGTAAATGGGAGCAGGTGATGGCGCGCGAAAGGGCGAATGGCATTTACCTGATTCCGTCCAAATTGCTTATGTTGCCTCGTGTATTTAAAGGCGTAAATGCGAATATCCGCACGATTATTTCGGGCTCGCAGAGCCTTGGAAGAAAGGATGCGGAAGTGTTGAAGAAGATATTTCCGAATACGGAGATTATTTTATACTATGGTGCGAGCGAGTTGAATTATATTACGTATGTGAAGTCCGCGGACATGACGGAAGAGCGGAACCTGATCGGCAAGCCATTTCCGGGTGTGCGGGTGTTCATACAGGATGATGAAATGTACGTGGACAATGCATTTCACGTGGAGAATATTACGGTACCGTATTCACTTAGAGACAGTGGACGGATGGATGCGCGGGGGAACTTTTATTTCCTTGGGCGGACGGATGATATCGTCGGCGTGCGCGGACGCAAAGTGTCGATGATGAAGATAGAAAATGCGCTGGAGGAAGTCGCAGGAATCACAGAGGCGGCGGTTGTTTTGCTTCCGAAGGAGAAGGATGCGGATATGCCGGCGGAAATCGTGAGTGCATTTGTGACAGTGGAGGGCACGGATGTGCCGGAGAATCTGCGACAGCAGTTGAAGGAGAAGTTGGCGGATTTTGAGATTCCGAAGCGGGTGATCGTGCTGGAGGCATTGCCGAAGAACACAAGTGGGAAAGTGGATAAATCGCGGCTTAGACAGTGGTGGATGGATTCGGAGTAAAACAGGAAGAAAGAGGTGGATTGCTCCAAGTTGAGAAAAAGAGAGCGAGCTGGAGTTGGAGTAAAACAGGAAAAAATGGAGGACCGGACGGTGATACGGGCAGAACAGGTAAGATTTCAATATAAAAAGCGCGATGTCGATGGAAACGTGATCGCTACGGAGGAAATCTTAAAAGGTGTAGATCTTACAATTAAAAAAGGTGAATTCATCGCGTTGCTTGGCAGAAATGGTTCCGGCAAGACAACATTCTCGAAGCAGTTAAATGCAATCCTTCGACCGTCAGAAGGTACGGTAACCGTAGATGAGATGGGAACCAGGGATGCGGAGAAGCTGTACGAGATTCGCCAGCACGTCGGTATGGTGTTCCAGAATCCGGACAATCAGATGGTGGCGGCAAATGTGGAAGAAGAGGTTGCATTCGGCCCGGAGAATCTGGGTATGGAGTCAGATACCATCGTGGCACGTGTGAAGCAGGCACTCGAACAGGTGCGGATGTGGAAGCGGAGAAAGACGGCACCAAATCATCTGTCGGGTGGACAGAAACAGCGGATTGCGATTGCAGGAATTCTTGCGATGCACCCGGATTATATCGTCTTAGACGAGCCGACTGCGATGCTTGATCCGAAAGGACGGAAAGAAGTGATGGAAGCGTTACAGCGGTTGAATCGGGAACAGGAAATGACTGTGATTCTGATTACGCATGATATGGAAGAGGCGGCGCTTGCGAGCCGGGTAATTCTGCTTGCAGACGGACAGGTAAGATTCGATGGAACACCGGAGAAATTCTTCGGAGCGGATGTGCTGCTTGCGGAGATGGGAATGGAGGCACCGCTTTCTTATCGGGTGCGGAAATTAATAGATAGTGATGTGTTCGTGGAAAAGGTTGGAGATGCGAGAGAGGATGAGGCTACGACTGGCAAACGGGAGAACCTGTCAGAATATGATAAATCAGGCAGAGAATGGGAAGCAAGCTCTGAGCTGGTAGATAAGAAAAAAAACGAAAAGGCTGAAGCAGAGACAGATGAAAAAAATCAAGCTCTCATCTCCCTGCAACATGTTAGCTATATTTACAGCCCGGGAACCGCATACGAGAAGGTTGCTTTAGACGACGTGAATCTGTCGCTTGGCAAGGGGGAGATTGTTGGACTTGCCGGACATACCGGTTCTGGTAAATCCACCATGATACAACTCCTGAACGGGTTGCTGAAACCGACCAGCGGAACAGTTACATTTGAGGGAAAGGATATTCATGCAAAGGGATATTCTGGAAATTATCTGCGCAGTAAGGTTGGCATGGTGTTCCAATATCCGGAACATCAGATGATCTGCGATACCGTGTGGGAGGATGTCGCATTTGGACCAAGTAAGCAGGGCTTGACCGGGGAAGCATGCGAGACGCGTGTGGAGGAAGCACTTCGGTTTGTTGACCTGCCAGAGAAATATTATCAAGCATCGCCATTGCAGCTATCGGGCGGACAGAAGCGGCGTGTGGCGATTGCAGGTGTGCTTGCGATGCATCCGGAATATATCATATTGGACGAGCCGGCAGCGGGATTAGATGCAGCAGGAAAGCGCGAAATATTCGACCGGATCCGGCGGATGAGCCGGGAGCAGGGAATCGGAGTTTTACTTGTCTCGCATAGTATGGAGGATCTGGCGGAATACGCAGACCGGATTATTGTGTTGGACGATGGAAAGAAGATATTGGATGACCGACCGGCGCAGGTATTTGCCAAGCGGGAGACGCTTGCAGACTGTGGACTGGATGTACCGGAAACTGTGAAACTGGCGGACAAATTGCGCGCAAACGGGTACCAAATTCCACAGAATGTGATTCGAGAGAAAGAGCTGCTCGATTATCTTGGTAATTGCACAAACAGTACAGCAGGAAGAAAAAGCGTTGATACTGAGAACAGATTGGATGAAAGGAAGCAGGGAGATAATTTATGATTCGAGATATTACAATTGGACAATATTATCCTTCGGATTCTCCGATTCATCATCTGGACCCGCGTGTCAAGTTATTCGCAACGCTTCTCTATATCATCGGGCTGTTTCTTAGCAAAAGCCTAATTGTATTTGCGGTGGCAGGCGTAGTATTGATTGCATGTATCGTGATATCGAAGGTGCCGTTTCGATATATGATCAAGGGGCTAAAGCCGGTGTGGATATTGCTGGTATTTATCTGTATCGTAAATGTGTTCTTCGGAAAAGGGGAAGTGTTGTATTTTCAGTGGAAGTTTATTCACATCTACCGGGAAGGAATTATGCAGGCGGTTGTCCGTGTCGTGCGGTTGATGGAGCTGATTTTAGGTTCGTCGCTTATGACATACACAACAACGCCGACCGAGCTGACGGACGGCCTGGAGAAAGCATTTCATCCACTTACGAAGATTCATGTACCGGTGCATGAGATTGCACTCATGATGTCGATTACGCTCCGCTTCATTCCGATTCTGATCGAAGAGTTAGACAGGATCATGAAGGCACAGACGGCGCGCGGCGTGGATTTTGAAGCAGGAAATGTATTCCAGAAAGTGAAACGTACCGGACGGATTCTGATGCCGCTTTTTGCATCCGCAGTTGGACGGGCAGGCGATCTGGCACTCGCGATGGAAGCGCGTTGTTATCAGGCTGGCAGACCGAGAACGAAGATGTATCCGCTTCGATATTCACGTGCGGATGGCGTCGTGTATGTGCTGGCAACCATGTATCTGGCAGGGATGATCGTGATGAAGGTAATGGTTGGATAATATAAAAACCTATTGACAAATAAAATAACGCTGTTATAATAACGATGTTACGAAAAGCAAAACAATATAAATGGCAACAAACGAACGAAGAGAAGGAGTAGCTCATGCGACGTGAGACAACCGGTGTGACGGAATCCCTGCTTCAGGCAGCGAAGGAAGAATTCTTTACCTATGGATTCCATGATGCCAGCATGCGGCGGATATCGGCAGCATGCGGAGTCAGTACCAATTCCATATATACCCGGTTTGGTGATAAAAGCGGACTTTTTACCGCGATTGTACAGGAAGCGGCGGATGGCCTGATGAAGATGTATATGCAGAGTATACAGAAGGCAACCGGGAATCCGGACATGGATCACGCCATCAAGGAGGGCAACGAAGGAACCGACCAGGTATTGGCATATATTTATCAGCACAAGGAAGAATTTCAGCTTCTGTTCTGTCATTCGGAGGGAACCGAATATGAAGATTATTTTGACAGACTCGCGGCAATCGAGGAGCAGTATTACAGTATATTTGCAAAGCAGTATGCAAATGAGAATGCGACCGCGGATGATTTTTTCATCCATGTATTCTGCAGAACCGGCTGGCAGTATATCTACGAGGTGTTGACGCACGACAAGCCATATGATGAGGCAGCAGCCTTTATGAAGAATGTACAAATCTTCAATTTCGCAGGCTGGAAAGCAGTTTTTGGATTGTAAATAAAATGGAGCACGCGGATGCGTGCGCAGGTCATCAATCCTACGGGTTGGTGCCATATGATAACAGGCAGTGCATAGCGATGTGCACTGCCCAAAAAATTACATATAGGTTAGTGAAACCTAACTAAATATAAAATCATTTTACAAGGAGGTTTTGTCATGAAGGCAAAAAAGCAAAGTGCATTGTCAAGACTTATGAAAATTGCCGGAACGCATAAGTATTTTTCTTATGCATCCTGCGTCCTGGCAGCAATCAGTGCATGGGTTGCGCTGATTCCGTTTTATGATGTGTGGCGCATCATAAAGGAGGTCTTAGAAGTAAGACCGGACTATTCCAAAGCAACGCACATCACATCCTATGGATGGCAGGCGGTAGGATTTGCCTTGCTCGCAATGGTGCTTTATATCGGAGCTTTGATGTGCTCCCATAAGGCAGCATTCCGCGTGCAGACTAATATGCGTACTGCGATGATGAATCACATCATGAAGCTTCCGCTTGGTTATGTGGAGGCAGAGGGAACCGGAAAGATCCGGAAGATCGTTATGGATTCCTCCGCGGCGACAGAGACATTTCTGGCACACAACCTGCCGGATAAGGTCGTATCAAGGGCAACGCCGATCGGTCTGCTCGTACTGATGGCGGGCTTTGACTGGCGCCTTGGTCTGATCAGCCTAATTCCGGCTTTATTCGCATTTCTCATCATGGGTACGATGATGATGGGACCGAAGATGGCAGAGGATATGAAGAAATATCAGAACTCGTTAGAGACGATGTCATCCGAGGCGGTGGAGTATGTGCGGGGCGTACCGGTCTTAAAGACATTTGGACAGACGATCTTCTCATTCAAGCGGTTTAAGGCGGCCATCGATGAATATGAGAGATGGACAATCGATTACACGAAATCCATGATGATTCCGATGATCGGATTTACCGTATTTTGCAATGGTATATTTGCAGCGCTGATTGTAGCCGCGTATACATTAGGTGGAAATACAGTCACAGACAAATTCGTATTGAACCTGATCTTCTACATATTGGTAACTTCGGTACTTACCACAACGCTGATGAAGGTTGCATATGCAGGCGAATCACAGATGCTTGTCGAGGATGCATTGAACCGGATGGATGAGGTGCTAAATGCGAAGGAACTTCCGGAAGCAGCAAACAAGCAGACACCGAAGGACGCATCCATCGAGTTGAAGGACGTGACATTTGCTTACGATGAGGCAAAGGCAAATGCCATCGACGGCATCACGCTTTCCGTCAAGGCGGGTTCCCATATCGCATTTGTTGGTCCGTCCGGTGGTGGTAAGACGACGCTGGCATCACTGATTGCAAGATTCTGGGATGTCAAGAGTGGCAGCATCGAGATCGGCGGTGTAGATGTGAAGAACATCGACAGCAAGGAGCTGATGAATCACTTGTCGTATGTATTTCAGGATAGTAAGCTGCTGAAGACTTCGATTCTGGAAAATGTCCGTATGGGAAGACCGGATGCGACAGATGCCGAGGTAATGGAGGCGTTGAAGAAAGCACAGTGCAGCGACATCATCGAGAAGCTTCCGAGCGGTGTGAATACGGTGATTGGTTCAAAGGGAACATACGTATCCGGTGGTGAGATGCAGCGTCTGTCGATCGCGCGGGCATTTCTCAAGAATGCGCCGATTCTGATTTTAGATGAGGCGACCGCATTTGCTGATCCGGATAACGAGAGACAGGTACAGCGCGCATTTGAGAACCTGTCCAAGGATAAGACGGTGATCATGATTGCACATCGTCTGTCGACTGTGACAAATGCGGACCAGATCTATGTATTGAAGGACGGAAAGATTGCAGAGTCCGGTACACATGATGCGCTGGCAGCCAGGGATGGCATCTACACACATATGTGGAACGAATATAACAAGTCCGTGAACTGGCAGGTAGGAAAGGCAGGTGCAACCGCATGATCGAGAAATTGAAACATAAATACGCACTGTCCGAAAACGGTGCAAAGAATATGATAAAAGCGTTTGTGGAAGTTACGATCGCGAATCTTGTGCTGATGCTACCGGTTGGTCTTCTGTATCAGCTTACTTCGTATCTGCTTGATGGCAAGGTGCCGAAAGATAAGATTGGATTCTTCATCGGTGGAATCGTTGTTGTATTTGTGCTTGTTGCCGTTACAACTTATTTCCAATATAACGCAACCTTCTTTTCCACCTATGTCGAAAGTGGTGTGCGTAGACGTGCGCTTGCCGAGAAGCTTCGCCGCCTGCCGCTTTCCTTCTTCGGTAAGAAGGATCTGTCCGATCTGACGAATACGATCATGTCAGATTGTGCATTGCTCGAGACCGGAAGCTCCCACTGGATTCCGGAGCTGATCGGTTCGATGATCTCGACAACGATCATTGTGATTGGCCTGTTGTTTTTCAACTGGAAGATGGCGCTTGCCGCTGTATGGGTGATGCCGATCGCATTTATCATCGTACTGACTTCGAGAAAGGGTTTGAAGTCTGTCCAGAAGAAGACGATGACATATAAGCTTTCCTGTCTCGACGGAATTCAGGAGGGATTGGAGACAATCCGTGACCTGCGTTCAAATAACATGACAGAGACGTACATGGAAGGGCTTGATAAGAAAATCAAAGCCGTAGAGAAAAATGCAATCGTGCTGGAATTTAAGAACGCAGCTTATGTATGTTCGGCACAGATGATCTTGAAGCTTGGCATCGGAACGGTTGCATTGGTCGGAAGTATTCTGCTTGTAAAAGGCGAGATCAATGTACTGACCTTGTTTGTATTCCTGCTTGTTGTAACAAGAATGTATGAACCTCTGCAGATTGCATTGCAGAACCTGTCAGCGCTGATCAGTCTGGAACCAAGCTGTGAGCGTATGGATGAGATCCTGTCACACGAAGAGCAGACCGGCGCAAAGATACTGACGAACAAGGGCTATGATATTGTATTTGACCACGTGGCATTTGCCTATGACAGTGGCGAGCAGGTGCTCTCCGATGTCAGCTTTACCGCAAAACAGGGGCAGGTAACAGCCCTGATCGGACCATCCGGTGGTGGTAAGACAACCGTATCGAGACTGGCGGCAAGATTCTGGGATATCCAGAAAGGTACTGTTACAGTTGGAGGTATGGATGTATCGAAGGTCGAGCCGGAGACATTACTTTCCCTGTATTCCATTGTGTTCCAGGATGTGACACTCTTTAACAACACGGTTATGGAGAACATCCGGATCGGTCGCAAGGATGCAACGGACGAGGAAGTTATGGCAGCAGCCAGGCTTGCAAACTGTACGGACTTTATCGAGAAATTACCGGACAAATGGAACACCATGATCGGGGAAAATGGTTCCGAATTATCCGGTGGTGAGCGTCAGAGAATTTCCATCGCACGTGCATTCTTAAAGGATGCACCAATCATCCTGATGGATGAGGCAACCGCCTCGCTGGATGTGGATAATGAGTCCGTGATTCAGGAATCCATCTCCAAGCTGATCCGGAACAAGACGGTTCTGGTCATCGCGCACCGTATGCGTACGGTCAATGGCGTGGATCAGATCATCGTGTTAAAGGATGGAGTGGTAGCCGAGCAGGGAACACCGTCAGTGTTGAAGGAGAAGAATGGTATCTACAAGCATATGGTTGATGTGCAGTTAGAGAGCGAGCAGTGGAAATATAATTAAGGTATAAGAACGAGATGTGAAGACATTCTAGAGTATAGACTTTGGAGTGTCTTTTCTTTTACAAAGAAATGCAAATGCTATCTTGTCTGCGGATCAAAATAAGCATACAATAAGGACAGTGTTGGGGAAAGGGAGGAACGCTGACATGCGTTATTATATTGCAGATTTACATTTCTGCCATGATAAATTGAATGATCGTATGGACTGCCGCGGCTTTGAAAGCGGTGAAGCTATGAATGAATATATGATTACACAGTGGAATTCGCGTGTGCGGAAACAGGATGAGGTTGTGATATTGGGTGATTTCTGTATGTCAAAAAAAGTCGATATAGCAAATGCCATTCTGGAGCGCTTGCACGGAAAAAAGTGTTTGATCATTGGCAATCACGATCATTTTATTTCAAAGCCTGGGTTTGATGCATCCCATTTTGAATGGATTACACATTACAGGGAACTCAATGATAATAACCGTAAGATCATCTTGTGCCATTACCCGGTTATGTGTTACAACGGACAGTACCGCCGGAATGCAAAGGGTGCGCCGAAGACATATATGTTGTATGGACATGTGCATAATACATATGACGAATATCTGCTCAATGAGTTCCAGAATCAGACACGAGCCTGCAAACGTTCGGTGCTTAGTAAGGACGGGAAGGAAGAGGAACTCACAATTCCGTGTCAGATGATCAACTGTTTCTGCATGTTTTCCGACTATGTGCCGCTTACACTTGATGAATGGATCGAAGTGGACCAGAAGCGGCGGGCTGTGATAAAGCGCGAAGATTATATCTAGGAGGTTTTCTTTTTCGATGACTCAATCCTGCTGTACCTAAAGTCGCAGCAGGCTGCACCTTCCGCGATCGTTTGTGTCCGGACTAAGCGCATTTGCATCATGTCGGCAAGCACATAGTCCATGCGGCAGAGATATTTGGCGAGTTCGAAACATCCCTCATCCCGGCACAGACTGCAGATGCCGCATGTATGATAATCGTAGCCAAGCTCGAAATCATCATTCGCGCCGCCCTCTAAGATGTCAACGACCCAGTCATTTTCGTATTTGCGTTTATGGGAGTCGGCAGACCACTTTTTCCGGGCTGGAAGCTTCTTCGCATCGAGATAGCTGTCTGCATTTCCCACGACCTTGTGGAACAACTGATTGGCGGAGAGCCCGTCCTTATACAGGGCATAGCATTCCTCCGGGGATAAGGATGTGTTCCGATTTAGTGCGATGAAATATGCGCCCATGCAGTAGGAACTCATCAGCCGGGATTTGCCGATATCCTTAGCGCGCGTCAGGATGGCACGGTATTCCTGCTTGATTGCCTTGCTGTCAATCTGTAAATGCTGTTTTTTTGCCTGCTTCATGCAGGAACTGTGATAAAAATATCCAAATAATTTCTGTGAGAATCCGTACTTCAACTAAATCATCCTTTCTTAGCAAAATCTATCTCAATGATCTGGCACATCTTGGACTTGTCCAGATGCCGGAACACCATGTTCGTTATGAAACCGAAACGCTTATCAAGCGGGCGGTAGCCTTCCAGATAGCCGTTGCTTTGGGCGGAGGCAATGTGACTGCTCCAGCCTTTCAACACAGCTACATCGTCAACGCTGAAATAGACATTGATGTCTTTCATCTCGAAGCCTTTGAGCCATACCTTCAACATGCTCTTTAATCCCTTTTTCTTTGTTGCGTCGAAGACGAGCTTCCCGCCTGGGAAACGTTCCGCCATCGCTGAGAAAAGCCGCTTCACATCGTCAGTCTTGAAATAATAAAACACACCGGACGCAAAAAATACAATGCCATCTTCTGGGTGGAAATCAATCTGATCAAACCACGAAAGATCATTCAGATCGCAGGCGATGTTTGTCTCGCGTTCGCGGTCTCCAAGCAGTTCATTGCGGGAGGCAATCGCATCCGGGAAATCCAGATTATAGGCGCGCGCCTGTCCGTTATCTACCTGTCGGAATGTTGTATCGAGTCCGCATCCAAGGTTTACGACGCAGGCTTTCGGATGGCCTTTTAAGTATGTGCGGCATACGCTTGCCATATCAAATTGCCGTGTGGCACCCATGATCGAACCGATCTTTCCAATCTTGCCGCGCATCTGGTCTGATACCTGAAAGTCGACGTGGGAGAAGATATCCTGACAATCGTGATCCATGAAGATATCAGGGTATCGGTCCATTGCCTGTTTTCTTCCATAGAGTGGAATTAAGAGTGTCTCCTGTACGGTACCAGGTTCAATTTTTATCTTTTTCATAGGTTCCTCCTTGTAATCCAAGTGCCACTTCGATGCCATGCATCAGCACATCCATCGCCTCTAAAAATGCCTGTTTCATTTCTTCGGTGAAGCCGTTCTTGCAGGTATCGTCGGCGATCATCTCGCAGATCATCGAGAACTCAGACAGAGACAGCATGTAACATGTTTTCTCAGATAGTTGATTCTTCGCAAGTCCACGCACATATAATTCATGATAAAAGCGTGTTGCGAATTCGTTGCATCGCGTGATATAAACTTCGCGGAAGTTCCGGATATAGGTGCCGGAATCATTCTTTAACAGCATGTGGAAGAGCTGCATATCGTCCTCTAACAGCTCGAAAGTCCGGATGGATATGCGGGAATAGAATACCTGCATCAGCTGCTCGTCGGACATCGCCGAAAAGTCAATATCCAGCATGGACTCACTCAGTGCCATCAGCTTATTTCCGCTCTCTGCGAATATCTCGCCGAACATTTCTTCCTTCCCTGAAAAATGCTTGTATATCGCACCGGGGGTAATACCTGCCCGCGCAGCAATCTTTCGCATGGATGCTTCCTGATAGCCACATTCCAAGAAAATCTCTTTCGCACTTTGTAAAATTGTCGCTCTGGTCACTTTTGTGCTCTCGCGCATAATTGTACTCCTTTTGGTAAACACTGTTTACTTTATAGCACAGGAAACGGGGAAATGCAAGGGGGAACTTGACTATAACAGGAAAATATGTTAGTCTATCATCAAAGCATAAGTTTCATATAGTAGCGGCTAGATAGCTACTTTCTACGAATAGTCAAATTATTGATTCTTGAACATTCATGCTTTTAAATTCAATTCATTTAATTTAAGATGCAGGGGTATTCAAGGAAGATAGTTTTGGGCTATGTTTGCAGATGGATTTCTCCTGCGCAAGCCAAAGGAGGACGAAATATGGCAAACAGAGAGTACAAAAGTGACGTGTTTAGTATGTTGTTGGAGGACAATGCAAGGGCGCTGGATGTCTACAATGCGATGGCGGGGACAGCGTACACTGATCCGGAGATCATCGAGATTCATACGCTGGAAAGCGGTGTATCACTTACGGTACACAATGATGCATCATTTGTTGTGAGTATGGATTCGGTTCTGAATATCTATGAGCATCAGTCAACGTATAACCCGAACATGCCGCTTCGGGAACTGATTTATTTTGTGACGATCATCAAGAAGCTGGTAGAGAATAGATATCTGCTCAGTCACAAGCTGGTGAAGATACCAACACCGAAGTTCGCAGTGTTCTACAATGGAGAAAAAAACAGACCAGAGCGTGAAGTGCTGAAATTGTCCGATGCATATGAAAACCAGTCGGACGAACCGCAGTTAGAGCTGATATGTACCGTGTATAACATCAATCCGGGAAATAATGAGGATTTGAAGAAGCGGAGCCAGACACTGCGGGAGTATATGATATTTGTTGGATATGTAAATGAGAATCTTGCAAAGGCAAAAAAGGGCGACAAGGATTATGAGACCGCAATCAGAGATGCAGTGAATCGTTGCATTGCAGAGGATATCCTGAAGAAATTTTTGCTGGAACGCGGAGAGGATGTGCAGAAAATTATGATGTTTGATCTGACATACGAAAAGCAGATGGAGAATGCAAAACGGGAATGGTTTAACGATGGTGTGGAAGAAGGTCGCGCAGAAGGATATTCATCTGGAATTGCCAAGGGAGATGTTTGCCGTCTTGTTAATTTAATCATTAAGAAGCTTCAAAAGAATAAATCTCTTGAACAGATTGCAGAGGAACTTGAAGAAGCTGTCGAAGATATTCAGCCAATCTATGATATTGTAAAGAAATATGCGCCCGAATATGATGTGGATGCAATTACTGCCGAAGTGCTGGAAGTGCGTGAAAACAAAGAGAAATAGAAAGGCTTAAAATCAATATATGAGGAAAAGGTCAACTGATATGATGTCGGTTGACCTTTTTGCTGCTATAATCAAAAATTTTATTTTTATCATCCGCGCAATTATGATAGAATTAAGCGTAAGTAAATTATAACAGAAGAGACGAATGAGGGAGGATATAAAAATGGCAGAAGGAAAAGATTTATTGCAGGTACTATGGAGTGGGGCAGATGTACTGCGTGGAAAGATGGACGCCAATGAGTACAAGACATACTTGCTTGGATTGGTTTTCTATAAATACTTATCAGATTCGTATCTATCAAAAGTGTATGATCTGCTGAATGATGCAAAGCCGGATAGTCTGGAAGAGGCACAGACAGCCTATGAAGAAATTATGGAGAGTGAAGATGCAGAGGAGCTGCTGGAGGAATTGAAAGAATCTTTGCATTATACATTAGATCCGGACATGACCTATGTCAGCATCTTAAAGGATGCGAAAAACAACGCATTCAATCGAGAGAAATTACAGGCAGCATTTAATCGGATTGAAGAGTCGGATGAACTGTTTCATGGACTTTTTGCGGATGTAGATTTGTATTCAAATCGATTGGGAACCGGAGATCAGAAGCAGAGCGCGACGATCGCAGAAGTAATTAAGGTGTTGGATGATGCAGATCTGATTCATACCGAGGGCGATGTGCTGGGAAATGCATATGAGTATCTGATCGGTCAGTTTGCTTCAGAAACGGGAAAGAAAGCAGGAGAATTCTATACACCACATGGACCGGCGCAGATCTTATGCCGGATTGCGATGACCGGACAGGAGAATAAAAAAGGATTGCAGGTATATGATCCGTGTATGGGTTCCGGTTCTTTGATGCTTAGCTGTAGAAATTATTCCACAGAACCAGACTTTATCAAATATTACGGACAGGAATTGATGCCATCCACTTACAACCTTGCTCGTATGAATATGTTCCTGCATGGCGTACTGCCGGAGAATCAGCATCTGCGAAATGGAGATACCCTGGATGCAGATTGGCCAACCGATGAAGAAACAGAGTTTGATGCAGTTACGATGAATCCACCGTATTCTGCAAATTGGTCGGCGGCAGAAGGATTCAAACAGGATGAGCGATTTATGGATTACGGTGGAAAGCTGGCACCGAAATCAAAGGCAGATTATGCATTTTTGTTACATGGTTTCTATCATCTGAAACAGACAGGAACTATGGCGATTGTATTACCGCATGGTGTGTTGTTCCGTGGAGCAGCAGAGGGAAGCATAAGGAAGACCTTACTGGAAAATGGTTCGATCTATGCTGTGATTGGTCTGCCATCGAATATGTTCTACAACACGTCGATTCCTACTTGTATTATCGTGCTGAAGAAGCACCGCGAAGGGCGAGATGTGTTATTTATCGATGCATCTAAATTGTTCGACAAAGAGAAAAAACAAAATGTGATGAAAGAGGAACATATCGATCATGTTCTGGAATTATACAATAATCGTAAGACGGTGGAGAAAGAAGCATATCTCGCGTCTTATGATGATATTGTGGCAAACGATTTCAATTTGAACATCCCAAGATATGTAGATACAACGGAAGAAGAGGAAGAAATCGACTTAAATGCATTGACACAGAGTATGCGTGAGACAGATAAGCAGATCAAAGAGGAAAATGCAGCGTTAGTCGGAATGATGAAAGAACTGACCTTCCAGGATGATGCGACGAAAGAGGCTGTTGAGGCGTTTATTCGTGTGCTTGAGGAGGTGTAGGATATGAATACACCGAAGATTCGATTTAGGGGATTCACAGACGATTGGGAACAGCGTAAGGTTGGTGACCAAATGTATATTAAGTCAAGAATCGGTTGGCAAGCGTTAACAAAACAAGAATATTTAAGCGAAGGAGATTATTATTTAATAACTGGTACAGATATAGACGAAACTACCCATAGAGTTGATTTGAAGCGTTCTTATTATGTATCGAAAGAACGATATGAGATGGATAGTAAAATACAAGTCAAAGAGGGGGACATCATTGTAACCAAGGATGGTACAATAGGAAAAGTAGCGATGGTTACAGGACTTGACAAGCCAGCAACTCTTAATAGTCACCTTTTCGTATTAAGAGATATGTCTGGGAAATTGGATAATCATTTCTTGTTACATATTCTTAATTCACATATGTTTAATCATTTTGTCAAAAGCACAAAGACAGGAAGTACTTTAACTGGATTGCCACAAAAAACATTTGTTGAATTTGCTTTTTCATGCCCCAAATATGAAGAACAGAAGTTGTTATCTAACTATTTTGATAGACTCGACCACCTCATCACTCTTCATCAGCGTAAGTGTGACGAAACAAAACAACTAAAAAAATTTATGTTGCAAAAAATGTTTCCGAAAAATGGTGAGAAAAATCCAGAAATTCGATTTGAAGGATTTACGGACGATTGGGAACAGCGTAAGTTGGGCGATGTTTTGAAAGAAAGGACTGAGAGAGCTAAAGGCGAAGAAGAATTGCTATCAGTTACTATTGCAAACGGAGTTATTAGACAGGCTGATTCCGAGAAAAGAAACATTGCTTCGGAAGACAAACGTAATTATAAAGTTGTAAAAAAAGGTGACATCCCATACAATTCTATGCGGATGTGGCAAGGTGCTGTTGGTAATTCACAATATGATGGAATAGTAAGCCCTGCATATACTATTTTGGTTCCTACGGATGAAGCTAATGATAAATTTTTTATGGAGCTTTTTAAGAAAGAAAACTCGTTACAACGATTCAAAAGATGGTCTCAAGGACTAACTTCTGATACGTGGAATTTGAAGTATCCAGCGTTATCCACAATGCAATTTTTCATTCCATCGATAAAAGAACAAAAAAGGATTGCTAATTGTTTGCAAGAACTTGATTACCTCATCACTCTTCATCAACGTAAGTGTGAAAAACTAAAAGAACTGAAGAAATTTATGTTGCAGAATATGTTTGTTTAATATGCAAACGCTGGTTCTTAGAAGCGATTCCTTGCAAATTTGTAATGTATATACATTTTTCCTTTAGATAGTATAATTAAAGCAGAAATGTAAAAGGATTGAGCGGCTAATGGAGGGATTACGGAATGGGTAAAATTATTTTATATCATGGAACGCAAAATAAAATAGTGACACCTGTCTTTGGTGGTGGAAATGATAAACATGATTATGGTCGTGGATTTTATCTGACGGAAGTATTGAATCTAGCCAAAGAGTGGGCGGTTTGTGTACCGAATAGCGAAAATGGATGGGTACATAAATATGAATTAGATTGTACCGGATTAAAAATCCTTGATTTTCAAGAAAAAGATGTATTGAACTGGTTAGCGGAGCTTATGAAGCATCGGGATGCGGCAGATTCAAAAAGATATAGAATGTTAGCGGCGAAGTTCATTGATAAATACGGAATTGATACAAGCGACTATGATGTGATAAAGGGGTGGAGAGCCGACGCATCGTACTTTTATATTGCAAAAGAATTTGTGCGCGACAACATAGATATGGATATATTGGAGGAATTGTTATCATTGGGCGGTTTGGGAATCCAGTATTGTATCAAATCAGAACGGGCGTATGCGCAATTGCATGTAATCGAAGAAGATATGATCTCAGTTCCATATAGTGAATTCAATGAACAATACAATCAACGGGATATAGAAGCCAGAGAGAATATGAGAAAACTGGTTGATTCAGAAGCTAATAAGGTAACGAAGGTATTTAGTACATTATTGTAGAGGTGATAGGGTATGGGAGCATACGCAGAAGCATATTTAAGTGATGTAGTTGAGAATCAGGGAAAGTTATTCGATTATGTTGCGGAAACATTCCCAGATAAGGACACAGAGGATTTTATCAATTTCTATATGCAGAGTAACACACGGAAAAGCATCGACGAATCACAGGCATATGTGAATACGATGGATGCAAAAACTTTGTGGGAGTATTTCTGCAAAACTGAAGAATATGCATTGAAAGATGGAAAAGCACTTGCTGGATTCCTTCCGGATTGGGTAGGTGAATTTTATGCATATTATCAGTGGTTCTATAATATTCCCAGCCGGGAAGTTGTGAAGAAAATTCCACTTAGTTTCTTGAAGAAAGCATATCCGGGATTGCATGATTTAGAACTCGATTTAGCGGTACAAAAGGTGGGTGAACCAGGGTGAAAGTAATAACATTTCACAATCCAGACGAAGAAAATGGATGTTTCAGTAATTGGTATCTGTCTGATTTTACAATTGGTGATGTGAAATATACTTCGTTGGAACAATATATGATGCATCAAAAAGCTTTGCGGTTTCACGATGAAAGTATTGCGGCACAGATACTTGCAACGGATGATGTATCTTATATCAAAGAGCTAGGACGTAAGGTATCTGGCTTTGATAATCATGTCTGGAATGGTATGAGACAGATTATAGTTTATGAAGGTTTAGTGGCGAAATTCACGCAGAATCCAGAGTTAAAAAGAGCGTTGCTCGATACAGGCAATGCAGTTCTTGCAGAGGCAGCCGTGAATGATAAGATTTGGGGCATCGGATTGTCTATGAGTGATCCGAAAAGAGTAGATCCAAGCGAATGGAAAGGACAAAATCTGATGGGATATGCAATGATGCTGGTAAGAGAGAAATTAAGATAACATAAACAATGAATAGTAACATTATTTATGTTATTTTAATAAAAAAATGTTATCAAAAAAGGGACTTTTGTGAAAGATGCGACAAGTATAGTGTTTGATTTGAAAAATTTATTTACGCTTGGGAACAGCGTAAGTTTGGCGATATTGCATCTTCTTTTGAATACGGATTGAATGCAGCAGCGAAAGAATATGATGGAGAAAATAAATATATTAGAATTACAGATATTGACGATAATACACATGAGTTTTTGACAGACAGTCTTACTTCTCCAGATATTGATTTAACCGGTGCAGATAATTACAAACTAATTGAAGGAGATATTCTATTTGCAAGAACCGGTGCAAGTGTCGGAAAATCTTATATTTACAGGAATTCTGATGGATTAGTTTACTATGCAGGATTCTTGATTCGAGCAAGAATTAAAGAAGAATGTGATGCGGAATTTGTATTTCAGAATACTTTGACAGACAGATATAACAAGTATATTGCTGTGACTTCTCAACGTTCTGGTCAACCAGGAGTAAATGCACAGGAATATGCAGAATTTGAAATTAAAGTTCCAAAAAAGGAAGAACAGACCAAAATCGGAACATATTTCCGTAACCTTGACCACCTCATCACTCTTCATCAGCGTAAGTGTTGCGAACTGAAAAAATTGAAACAATATATGGTAAATCACATGTTTGTCAATCAAAGTATAAAATGCGATAGGAATATCGCAACAAATCATAAAAAATTACAAGAAAGGACGAAAGAAATGGGAGAATTAGAATCAGTAATTGAGCAGAAATTAATTGACCAATTATGCGGTGGGGATTCACAGTGGACATATCGGAAGGATATTCGGACGGAGGAGCAGTTGTGGGATAACTTCAAATACATATTGGAGCAGAACAACAAGGCAAAGCTGAACGATACGCCACTCAGTGAGAGTGAATTTGCAAAGATCAAAAATGATGTATCGCACGCTTCTTTTTATGATGCAGGCAAATGGCAGGTCGGTGAGAACGGAAAAGTCTATGTGCATGTACAAAGAGGCAATGAGACATTACATTTGGTCGTGATGAACAATGAGCATATTGCCGGTGGAACGAGCGTCTACGAGGTAATCAACCAGTATCAGGCATTCAAGACAGATGAGGTGGATGACAAGCGGGACCGAAGATTTGATGTGACGCTGTTGATCAATGGAATCCCAATGATACATATTGAGTTGAAGAACAAGGATCATTCCTATATGGATGGGTATCGGCAGATAGAGAAGTATATTTCTGAAGGAAAATTCCGCGGACTTTTTTCGAATATACAGATGTTTGTTGTGAGTAATGCTGTTGACACGAAATATTTTGCAGCGGCAAGGGCAGCAGAATTAGCGGAAGGTAAGAAATTTATAACCGGATGGGTGGACAACGAGAACTATCCGGTTTGTGATTATTTGGATTTCGCGAAGGCTGTTTTGCGGATTCCGCAGGCACATGAGATGATTGCGAAGTATACAGTGCTTGATAATGAGAAGAAGAAATTATTGATTTTGCGGCCATATCAGATTCATGCGATTGAAGCGATGCGGGCAGCGTCCAAGCGGAGTATATCAGGCTATATCTGGCATACAACGGGCTCCGGAAAGACGATGACATCTTATAAGGCGACACGGAATCTGTTGATGGATATTCCGTCCATAGAAAAGACAATATTCCTGATTGACCGGAAGGATTTGGATATGCAGACGAAGATGGCGTTCCAATCCTATGCAGATAACGATACGATTGATGTGGATGACACAGAAAATGTGGATGCCCTGATTCGGCGTCTGACAGATGGCAACCGACAGATGATTGTCACGACACGGCAGAAGCTGCAGACGATGATTGCCAAGAGACTGCAGGAGGGAACAAAAGAATATGACAAAATCCGTAACCTTCGGGTTGCATTTGTGGTAGATGAATGTCACAGAGCAGTCACACCGGAGACAAAACGTAAGATTGAACGATTTTTTGCACATTCTCTATGGTATGGATTCACAGGTACGCCAATCTTTGAGGAGAACCGGTATGAGCAGAAGGGTGATCTTCCGCAGACAACCGATGAGCTGTACGGAGCATGCCTGCATAGCTACACAATCAAGAATGCCATTCATGACGAAGCAGTTCTCGGATTCATGGTTGAGAATCTCGGACCGAAAAAAGAAGATGTGGATGATGCGGTATTTGAGACAGAAGAGCATATGCGCCAGGTCCTGGATGTGGTGCTCAATCAGTCTTATACGAAATTAGGCATGCAGAACGGCAAGGGAAGAACCTACGAAGGTATCCTGACAGTTGGATCCATCGCGAAAGCACAGCGTTATTATGAGTTGTTAAAACGGATCAAAGCGGGCAAAGATGCATTAAAGATAAATGAGGAGATCTGCAAGGTAGTTCCCGATTTCCCGAAATTCGCAATCACATATTCCGTGACGGAAAATGATGAGGCATCAACGGTGAATCAGGATAAAATGCGCGAGTCCCTGCAAGATTACAATGCGATGTTTGGCACACATTATGACGTGGAGAATATCAACGCGTATAATAGTAATCTGAATGATCGTCTGGCTCGAAAGGAAAAACGTTATATGGAGCGGAGTCAGCAGTTGGATCTGGTTATCGTTGTCAATCGTTTGTTGACGGGATTTGATGCTCCATGTCTGTCCACCTTGTATATGGATAGATCGCCGATGAGCCCACAGGATATCATACAGGCTTTTTCAAGAACGAATCGTTTGTTTGATGCGAATAAGACATATGGACAGGTTGTAACATTTCAGTCCCCAAAAGACTTCAAGAAAGAGATTGACCGGGCATTGCGGCTGTATTCCAGAGGCGGTGAAGGCGTAGCAGTATCAGAAGATTGGGAGAGCGTGCTTGATGTTTTTTCGATTGATGTAAAGACGATTCATGCATTGGGACGGACACCGGAAGAGATTAGTCAGTTGTCAAGGGAGCAGAAGAAGTCGTTTATCTATGCATTTCGGAGTTTGGATAAGAGCTTTGCACATTTGAAAGCATTTTCCAGATACCGGGAAGAACTGCTTGCAGACTATGATTTCTCGCAGGAGGAATATGAAAACTATGCGGCAATGTATAAAAATGTTATGGAAGAGCTGAAGAAACCGAAGGATGAGGCGGAAAATGATGATCCGGTTATGGACGACTATGATCTGATTGCGTACAGCAAGATGCGGGTGGATTTTGAGTATATTGTCGAGCTGTTACAGGGATTGGTGAATTATCTGGATCAGTCGAGCAATGATTTTCAGGATGCGATATTTGCGAAGAACATCCTGGCGCTGCGCGAGATCTCCAAGGAATTTGCCGAGGATAATCAGAAGCTCGGTGAATTGTTGGAGCAGGTGATTGATAATATCGAGCAGGACAAAGATCGGTACAAAGGTCAGGATATCGCCGTGGTTGTCAACCAGATGCGCTATGATGCGATTGATACGGAAATCAAGACATTTGCGAAGCTGTGGAATCTGAATGAGGACGATGTGCGTTATGAAGTGTATAATTACCGGGATGGCGAGATGGCAAATGAAAACACCTTCAAGGATCGTGCGTATGCATCCTATAAGGAGGGTGTAGAGGAACCTATGCCGAAATTCAAGTTCCGTAAGATCATAGTGGAGAAGTTCAAACATGACCTGATGGAGAATGTATTGCCGCTGCGCGATTGATGAAATGTCGGGATGCACGACGAATGAGAAATTGATAGGCTGTAATAGACTGGGAATATCTATGGATGGTATTCCCAGTTTTATTATAAATCGACGTGCATATTTGGATGCGAAGTAGTTTAATTCAGGTTCGCAAGGGATCGCATGATGATGTCAATGTCCTTGCTTTCCAATTCCTGAATAATGTGCAAATAGGTTTTCTGTGTGGTTGTCATGCTGGCATGTCCGAGGCGCCTTGCCACACTGGCGATGGATACACCGGCGAAAAGCATGAGCGATGCATGGGTATGACGTAAACCGTGGATAGAAATGACGGGGATTCCGGCATTTTTGCAATGTCGTTCCAATATTCCGTTCAAGGTGGAATTATATATTTTCCCTTTTGCAAAGATCGGTTCATCTTCCGGAAGCTTTTTCACCAGTCCGGCAAATTGCATAACGGTTAACCAGTCAATCTGTATCTTTCGGACAGACGATTGATTCTTGGTTGGCAGGAAGCCGCCATTTCCTTTGTAATCCCATGTCTTGGAAATCGTCAGTATTTGCCGTGAAAAATCAAAATCCCTCGGCGTCAATGCAAGCGCTTCGGAAAACCGCATTCCGGTTTTGGCAACCAGAAGGATGAACCAGTCCCATGATACTTCCGGCCCCAGATCAAGGTCTTCGATTAGTTTGTGAAGCTCAAACTGATTGAGAAATTTCTGCTTTTTCTCACGTGGCTTTTTGCCTTTGATGATCGCTTTCCGGGTTGGATCTCGCGGAATCAGCCCCTCATCCACGGCATCTAAAATGGCACATTTCACATGGTGGTGAAAATCCATCGTTGTCTGATGCTCATGTTCTTCTGCATATTCATTTAGTATTTTCTGATAAGAAATCCGATCCAGTTCGGAAATCGACAGATCGGGAGCCAGCTTTAACAGCCATTGATGCGCCATATTGTATTTGCTCATGGTGACCGGGCGGATCGCTCCCTCTTTGTAGACGTTGATCCATTGCTTGTAGTAATCACAGAACAGCATTGGATTTCTGGATGTTGGTGTGTTCATTTGTAAAACCTCCTTTTTGATAGTGGTGCACGTCGATGTATGAATGTATTAAATTAAATCGTGTCGTATCGGAGTTTAATCTTGTATTTTTTGTAGAATATTGTAATATAAATATATGGATTTTGGTTAATGGGGATATATAACTAAATGGGGATTTATGTTATATAGTTTTTCTGGCATATGTCTTAGTTTCTGTTACTTAATCCGTAATATTAGAGAATAGAAAAGTTGGTCATAAGGAGGAGAATATGTCACAGACAGAAAAGATTGATATTTTGGACAGGAAAAAAATTATTGATGATATAGAGCAAATTTTAGTGCTCCTATCTGGACAAAAACAAGGGCGTGTGTTTGCGCTTGATGGTAAGTGGGGGTATGGTAAAACATATATTCTGGAACGGTTAGAAAAGGAGATAGAGGTACTGCAAAATGAGGAAACGCAGAATGATCGTTTTTATGTGTTCCATTATAATTGTTGGCAGTATGATTATTATGAGGAGCCAGCGGTTGCAATTGTGTCAGCAATGTTAGAAAAACGTGGGAAAGATAATAAAGCGGAGATGACATTGCAAAAAGAATATACGGATTTGAAAACTGTATTAGGCAAAATAGCCGGTGAATTTACAAAAAATAAAATAGGAATAAATTTAGTAGAGTTATGTAATGAATTGGAAGAGAATAAAGGCGACAAAAGAGAAAATCCATCCGATTTTGATGAAATGTTTGCTTTCAAAAAAACGCTGGATTTTACAAGAAATCAAATCCGAGAATTATCAAAAAATAAAACAGTATTATTAGTGGTTGATGAGTTGGATCGATGTATGCCAGAATATGCAATTAAAGTGTTAGAGCGTTTACATCATATGTTTGAGGGATTGGATAACGTAATTGTTCTGCTGGCAATTGACAGCACACAGTTGGAACATTCAGTGAAAGAAATTTATGGAGAGCAGGTTGATACTGAACGATATCTTAGAAAGTTTATTTCCTTTCGTGTAAGGTTAGACACTGGTAAAGTTCAGAATCAGATATTGAATAATTATGGATATTATTTTTCTAAGTTTGAAAATTTAGAGGAATGTTGCCAAATTGTTCTAGATTTAGTTAAATTATTGGAAATAGACATTAGAAATATAGAAAAATTGATTGAAAAAATAGATATGATACATAGTTTGTGTAATAGAAAAAATATAAAACAACCAGGCGAGGTATTGTTATTTGAATTTATATGGGGATTGATGAGATATAAAATAAATGAAAAAATGGATAATGAATCAAATTTAAAAAGATATGAATCGTTGGAATGGATACCTCAAATTGATCATACAGAATATGCAGATTTGGTTATTGCGTTTGGAAGTGATTTAATGAAATATATTAGAACTTTGAAACAAAAATCATATTCCGCTGTGCCAAATAGCACAAAAGATATGTGTCTTATGCATGCGAATTTGAAGGGGAAACTTTGGTTTTTGCTAGATCAAGTGCTGTCAAACGAAAAGTCAATTCAATTATTTGATATAAAAAAGGAAAACATTGTATATTTAGACACAGAAGAAGTTCATATGTGCGAGAAGTTTAATGAATTGGGTAATGTTTTTATCTAAACATTCAAAGAAGAAAAGAAGGAGTACTTCATGGAAAAATTGAAATTGGGTGATATTTATGGATTTCAATATGCTGAAGAAAAGAGAATATATAACATAATATGTGGTAAAAGTAAGAGGAAAAAGGGGGATTTGCCTGAGTGCTTTAAGTTTAATTCTTATTCTGAATGGAAAAATTATGTATGGTCAAAATATGAAACGTATAATTGTCAGCAGTTAAATAATTTTCTGCATTATTTAAAAATGCAGTTGCGCACAATCAACCCAACACAAAAGTTTAGTGATATGGTATGTGCAGCGGTTTTTGGTGTATTGATATCCAGTCTTATTAATGTAATTGTTGCATTAAGAGGGGAATTTGAAAAAATGGGTTTTTCTATAATTAGTGTAGTTGCAATTGCAATCGTAGCTATAATGGTTATTGTTTTCCCACTTTGCAGTATTTCCATGAATATATTTAATAATATGATTTGCAAAAGTGAGGACAAAGATATGTATGAAGATTACATAAGTATCATACAAGAGATAATCCAAAGTAAAGAAAATGAGGAAAAATAAAAATGAACATCCAAATCTTCGGCACAAAAAAGTGCAACGATACAAAGAAAGCAGAGAGGTTCTTCAAGGAACGCGGAATTAAATATCAGTTTATCGACATGAAAGAAAAGGGCATGAGCAAAGGTGAGTTCCAGGCTGTGGCAGCCGTCAATGGTGGCATGGAGAATATGATCAATCCGGATTTTAAGGATAAGGATCTGTTGGCATTGATTCAGTACATTGCTCCGGAGGATAAGCTGGACAAGATACTGGAGAATCCACAGGTGATCAAGACACCGGTTGTGCGGAACGGAAAGCAGTCGACACTTGGATATCATCCGGAAATATGGAAGACGTGGTCATAATATGAAACTACATGAAAAAACAACCAAATCAAATGCGATGCTGCATGTCACGCTCGCCTGTACTTTGGTGATTGCCATTGTGATATTCTTATTTGCAAAAGGATATGTGGCAGACGAGCTGACGTTTAACATTGTAAGATACATGAGCCGGAGGAAGATTCTGCTATTATATCTGGGTATCATTAATCTCGTAACGTTCATTTTATTTGGCATCGACAAGTATGCGGCAATCAAGGGGAAATGGAGAATCCCGGTGGCGACTTTGCTAGGATTTTCATTTGCTGGCGGCGCGATCGGTGGTATAATTGCGATGTACTTATTTCATCACAAGACGCAGAAGAATTATTTCGCGGTGGGACTTCCGATGATGATCGTGACACAGCTTGTGGTGCTGTTTTATTGTATGAATGCGCCGTGGTAAGCCAATATAGTCTAGAAGCGAACCACAAAAACAAAGAATAAAATACTAGGGGAGAAAACAAAAATATGGGTATACTTGGAAATATTTTATGGTTTATATTTGGCGGTTTTGCAGCCGGGCTTTCGTGGGTGATCGCGGGAATCGGATGGTGCATTACGATCATCGGAATTCCAATTGGCTTGCAGTGCTTTAAGTTTGCAGGACTTGCCTTCTTCCCGTTTGGCAAGGAAGTTACATATGGCGGAGGGGCGATGAGTCTTATCGCGAATATATTCTGGCTGCTCTTGACGGGGATTCCGATGGCGATTGCAGATGTAGTCTGGGGATGTATCTTGTGCATTACGATTATAGGTATTCCATTCGGAAGGCAATTTTTCAAGCTCGCGAAATTATCGCTGATGCCATTTGGGGCAACGGTTGCATAGTAAGAGGAAGTAGATCATGCAAATATTTGTAGATGCCGATGCCTGCCCGGTCGTGCGTATCGTGGAGGAAATCGCAGAAAAATATCATATCAAAACGACGCTGCTTTGTGACACGAATCATGTCCTGGATTCTGATTATAGTGAGGTGATCGTGGTTGGTGCCGGTGCGGATGCAGTGGACTACAAGTTGATTAGTCTTTGCCATAAGGGTGACATCGTTGTGTCGCAGGATTATGGTGTGGCGGCGATGGCACTTGGGAAAGGTGCGTATGCGATTCATCAGTCTGGGAAATGGTACACAGACGCGAACATTGACCAGATGCTGATGGAACGGCATTTGAATAAGAAAGCACGGCGCAGTTCGGGGAAGAATCATATGAAAGGTCCGAGGAAAAGAACCGAGGAAGATGATATAAGATTTGCAGAATCATTCGAGAAGCTGGTATTGAAAGGAGGAGCCTTGGAATGAAAAGTATACTTATCAAAGATACGACGCAGGAGGGACTGAACCAATGTGGCGGTGTCTGTGATTTCTGCAATGGCTGTGATAACTTAGGCGGCGGTTCCGTAGATGCGTTTTACGAGCCATATATCAACGGCGAGAAAGAATTGCGGGAATTGAACGAATCATATACAAGCAATTCCGGCATGGTTCATTAAATTATAAAAGACAGAAAAGAGGAATAGACATGAATCACATTGCAAGAGAAGACGCATTTGAATTATTGAAGAAGTACAACAAGGATCCATTTCACATCCAGCATGCGCTGACGGTGGAAGCGGTTATGAAATGGTATGCGAACGAGCTTGGCTATGGCGATGACGCTGAGTATTGGGGCATCGTTGGATTGCTGCACGATATTGATTTTGAATTGTATCCGGCAGAGCATTGTCTGAAGGCACCGGAGCTGCTGCGCGAGGGCGGTGTGTCCGAGGATATCATTCATGGTGTATGTTCGCATGGTTATGGAATTACGGTTGAATGTGGTGAGACGATCGATGTGAAGCCAGAACATGAGATGGAAAAAGTGCTTTTTGCAGCCGATGAGTTGACCGGGCTGATTTGGGCGGCCGCGCTGATGCGTCCGTCGAAGAGTACAAAGGATATGGAATTGAAATCTCTGAAGAAGAAATATAAGAGTAAGGGATTTGCAGCAGGATGTTCGCGAGAGGTAATCGAGCGCGGGGCCAAGCAGCTTGGCTGGGAGTTAGAGAAGCTTCTGACGATGACGTTACAGGCGATGGCGGCAACCGAGGATGAGATTCAGGCAGAGGTGGAGGTATACAGCGCATGAATGAATATTTCAAAAGTATTGTAGATCAGGAACGTGTATCGGTTGTAATCTGTAACTTACAGCATGAAATTATTTACATGAACCCTGCAGCAATTAAAAATTATGCAAAGCGTGGTGGCGAGGCACTCATAGGGAAAAGTCTGCTTGCCTGTCATAACCCGGAATCGAACAAGCGGATTCAACAGGTGGTTGATTGGTTTGCAGCAGATGTAAGTCACAATATTGTATATACCAGTTACAATGCAAAGCAGAACAAGGACGTATACATGGTGGCTTTGCGGGACAGTGAGCAGAAATTAATCGGATATTATGAGAAACATGAATATCGTGACCGAGAGACGATGAAGTTTTATGATATGCAGTAGCTCAATACACAATACAATGCGTATATTCAATTCAACACGCTATCTGGACACAGCGAAACGTGGGGATGATGGAAAACTGAACTAACTGATTGATGTTCTGGATGCATGCAGTAAAATGTTATAAACAAAAAACCTTGAAACACAATGTTTCAAGGCTTTTTCACAAGCAGGGGATGAGAGAATCGAACTCCCGCCAAAGGTTTTGGAGACAACATGTAAAATGCCTCCGAAGGCTTGTATTTACTGCATTCTTTTTGACTAAAACGTCAATTTCTGCAATTTTTTCTGCAACTAGGGGGATTTTTTTTGCCGTCGTTGCAATTTTCGTAGTTTTTTTCTATCACAAAATGTATCATTTATTGGGGGAATCGTCAAATAGAATTACATGAAAACTTGTTTTTTTACCCCTCTCACATATAATAAAAGAGTGTGAACGTTGGTGCTAGTAAGATGAAATTGCGGTATAGATGGCAATACGACGGAAAAAATAATATGGCTAGCCATTTATTATAGATTTGGTTACGATAAAAAGAATTAGTTCTTCTGAAAAAACGGATTAAGCCACAGAATGAATTACAGATAGTAACAGTAAGCAAGCCTTCCGCATATGGAGAGTATGCACCATATAGATTTGCACAAACGGAAGAAGAATTTTTTGAAATGGTAAATGAATTATAGAGCTGAAAAAAGCAGAAAGTTAAAAAATTGCATCAGGAGAGGAAGTAAAACATGAATTATAAAAAGGGTACTTGAAAAAACAAGTACCCTCGTGTATAATCTACTTAGAAAGTGAATCGGATGTGATTCCGATTTGCCCTCAGTAAAAAAATGTATTACAAGAATAGCATCCAAACTTGGGCGGTAGGGATGCTATTTCTTTTTATTATGATCGTCTATGTAAGACAGAGCCGCGAAAACAACGAGCAATAAAGTAAGTACTTCAAGCGTGTTCATAGGGCATCACCCTCCTTTGTGAACTGGAGGGCATCTAATAATCGGAAAATCACATCCTGCTTTCCGTTCAATTATACAAAAGTAAGTATAACACATACGACATGGGCGTTCAAATTAAAAGAGGTTTTTCTATCATGTAGAAGAACCTCTTTTTTTATTTATGGGGGGAAAATACCATACTAAAATTGTAATCATACACCTACAAACGTTAAAAATTAGAGATTTTTTTGCAAACTGAGGAGGGGAAGGGATACTGCTAAAATAAATCTATAAATGCGTGAGGGGGTGGTCTATGGAGTAGACGGAGTATAGTTATACAGGATGCACAGTTGATAAAAGCACATTGGTAAAGGAGAGGTAAATATGACTACACCAAGAAGCTATGTACAGAATTTGAAAAAAGGTATCATTACAATGGATATGTTGGAACAGGCACTTTACTCATGTAACAAGAGAGCAAAGAACTACAGGGATAAGCAGCAGATTTATCGTGAGACCCGGATCATGTATAAATCACAGGGGAAATATTATAATGACATATATAAGACTGAGGAAAATAGCAGATATGAAAAGGAAAAATTCTACGATTGGAAAGAAGAACTTTTGAAACTGGTAAAACCAGATGCAGTTCATATGCTCAAGCATGAAAATGAAAAAATTGAATATTTCCTTTTTTATGAGTTTAAGAATCATGGCTTTCACTCTCCGATTAAGTCAGATGATTTGAAGGAATGGAAGGATATGCCTATTGTAAATCTTGATAAACTTAACACAGAGGGAAGATGCATTAATGATTTGCTGTCTGCGCAGTTTGTGCATAAGATGCTTCAACTGATTTGGACAGGAGAGTATGAGTTGGTAGAGTAAAAGAATGGGACAGGTTGATTTCAGCCTGTCCCATTCTTTATGAGCTTTGGAGTATAGAGCATCAGAGCTCTTTGTCAAAAATCATAAGTCTTGTACAAATTCCGATTCATAAATTTCTCAAATTCCGACTTGGGAATGAGATATTTTTTTCCGAGCTTGATTTTTGGAAAATCCGGCTGGCGGATTAAATCATAAGAGTTTGTTCTTCCGATTCTCAGAATGTTCTGTATATCCTTGATTGTGTAGTAATATTCTTCCATGTCATGCTCTCCTTTATTGATACCCAATGCTGTTCTGTCAGATCGGCATACACATGTTGAGATCAACATGTATATGCCAAATCAGTTAAATCAATGTAAAAGGTTGCCGCAATTTGCCCGGCAGAAAGCTTCTAAATCGAATTCATTTTCTTTATTTTCTTCCTGCTCAATCCGGGCAGCAAGGGCTGCTTGTGCCTGCTCCACACTGAAGGATGCTGCATTAAACAAGCAGCTCAGGATATAAGCCAACCGATACTGGATGGCATTGCCCAAATGAGAAATCTGATAGCACACATACTCAATGTGATCAGGTGTGAGCTTGGTTAACTGTTGGGCTACCACCTCCCACGTGTAAATGGAGCCGCTGATTTTGTAAAATTCTTTGGGATATTTAGCGACGTTTAATGCCACGTTTCTGATTTCATTCATGAGTTCAACTTTTGACGCATCTAATTCCTGCATGTCTGTTTCGTTTGTTGCCGTGATGCTGTCGCGAAGCTTTTTCATCAGTTCGATTTGTTGTTGCATAGTTTATATCCTTTCTTTGTTCAAAATTTGTATCCCTTTTCCATCGCTGCACTTCACGGCCCTCTAATTGATATATATACCTGATTTGCGTTGACTTTTTTCATATCCGCTTCCTTCTTTCTTCTTAAATCAACCTAAATATGGTAGATTTTTCAAAAAAAATCGGAAAAAAGAAGAAAAAATACAAAAAGATGAAAAGACAAGCGAAAAGCGAAATTTGATTAAGAATATCAAGAAACAACTAAAAACGACCTAAAAAACAGAAACAATATAAGACAATACAAGACTAAGATACGCCAAGAATAATCGTAAGAACAATAAAAGGGAAAGAATAAAAATTCCTTCCCTTACATAATCCAAAACAAATTTATTTAAAATTTATAATTATCAGCCAGTGTGTTTTTTTGTATAAACAGATTCCGAATATACTGCTCCATGTAATCATAATCAATTTCTCCATCATCCTTGACAGGCAGGACAATCTTCTCGCGCAGGATTCGGAATTTGCTAAATTTATATCCGTAGTAATATTTGCTGTCTATTGCATTTGAGATACATGCAGACAGGAACAAACCGGAATATTGATTCATTTCGTGATTCTTAAATTGTAAGGTAATCACATGGGGATTGGATATAAAGTTGTAAGGCTGATAAAAAGACGTTCCTTTTGTAGCAGTCTCGATGGTGACGACTTTCCCCGGATTCACATGTGCCGGTCGACCGGTAAGCAGTGTATCAGAATAGAATCCCTCATATGCATTATCGAACATGGAAGTGGTTACTCTTGGCAGATGATTACCGGGAACTAAAAGCTTCTCGTTGGTTATTTTGGCTCCGCTTATGATAAAGGTTTCGCCTAGTTGAAATACAGCCCATTTTTTTTCGTTCAGACTTTCAAGCTGAATAGGAGTTCCCTTTGCCGGTTCATGCTCGAATAAATCTGCCCGTGCATTTAATACCATGCGATAGTGGAAGGTAAGGTATTTATTTACGGCTGAATCAAATACGTCTGCTTCCGGGATATTCAGGTTTGAATGGTAAAAATTATAAAGCCATTCATCATCCGATTTTATCATGGTGTTTATACAAAAATCAGTATCTGCTTCCTCTTTGCCGTTCCATACGTTTAGCAGATATTCCTTGCGTGAATCGGCTTCGGTCGTGTAGGTGCGTCCGATATGTGGATGATTGACAAAGCCGTCATCCTTGAAATTAATAAATTTACAAAGCTTGTTTTCAGGATGCGGTCTGTGGGCGGTAAAAATTGCAATAATTGGCATGGATGCAACCCCATAAAAAGTATTAGGATTTAAAGTAATGACACCTTCCAAGGTATGGTGTTGGTATATGTGGAGTTTATAGTGGTTGGTCTGCTTAGACATTACAAATGTGGAAGCAGGTACAACAACTGCACACTTTGCTCCATCTGTCAATGAATCAAGCAGATGGCTGACATAGCAGATTTCATTCAATGAAACATCCTTCTTGCCCTGTGCGTAAGGCGGATTCATAAAACCGACAGTTGCTTTCACAGATTCCCGAATCTGACTGCTTGGAAGCTCCATGAAATTCAGACAGCAGATATGATCGGTATTGCATTGCCGCAGTATCAGATTCGTCACTGTAATTGTAAACATTTGCGGCTGGATGTCGAAGCCGTACAGACTGTTGCAGATCACACTTTCAGCTGCACCATTATTTAACAGCTTAAGCAGCGAAGAAATGAGAAATCCACCGGTACCACAGCAGGGGTCCAATATGATATCTGTTGGCTTTAAATCGACTAAATCTGAGATCAAATCCAAAACGAAGGATGGCGTGATGATGGTTCCTAAATTCTGCTTATCGGAGCCGGAATACCGCATGAACTGGTTGTAAAAAACACCGAGATAATCAGTATTTAATTGATGCTCACGGCAAAATGCTACCAGCTGTTCATTCAGACAACGTAAAAAGTATTTGATCGGGGTTTCATCCAATTTAGAATGAACGGTATTGATAGCGTCAATATTTTTCAAACATAAAAACGAACTCATGATTGTCTGAAGGGATTTTTTGTTTGACAACCGTTTTGATAACTCAGTCTCCAGAAAGGTATATATTTTTTCTCCGTCTGAGATATTGGTATCTCCTGTCAAAGTATCAAAAAAAATGATATCTGAAAAATGGATGGTTAATAAACATGCGGATACAACCATCATTTTATCCAGATCTCGCATGTTGCTATATAATCGGATTTGTTCGTTTAATTCAACTGCATATTTATTTATATCGTCTAAATATTGGTAAGTATTCATTTCGTTGATTCCTTTTTTAGGGTTTTATCTACAAAAATTTATTATACAACTTTTCGGGGGGAGAATGTGTAAAAAAATGGAAAAACGTAAATACCATAGATAGATTAGATAGATAGATTTATATATATTTGTTTAGTCTTTATTTGATTGTTATATATTCTTGTTGCTTTTCCAGTGGCACGAATCTAAACGTAATAAAAACAAGCAGGAGAAATCCCGGTTGCAGAAAAAAATAGAATAGATTTTTTTGAGGGAGAGCGCTTGTTAATATCTTACGTCTGTCAAAAAAAGAGGAATTAAATTCCTCTTTTTGGCAGATGCAAAGATTATTCCTCATCTTTATTTTTCTTTTCTTTTTTTATCTTTTACCTTCGACTCGCTATACAGATGCAAGGTTGTAGATTCAAAGCGTCCGGCACATTCCTTTTCCAGATATCCCTTATCTATCAGTCCCTTTTCGGCATTGACGATCATGGCTTCACCATTGCCTAACTTTTTAGCAAGCCTCTTTTTGTCAACATCATAAGTCGGCGAAAAGGAGTGAAGAATCGCATAATACCCCATCTCCGCAAGCGTAACCGTTTCATCTCGGCAGATGGCATTTGGTACCATCGTATATGGTTCTTTTTCAGCTCCCTTTGGTTCCGATACGGTGGCTTTTTGCCCAGCGAACCTATGCTTTTTATCCCTGATCAGTTCGATTTTTACCAGTTCTTCCGCTTCCAATTTGTCCAGCGCTGCATTGAGCGTGGTTCTTCCACCAGCACAGATTTCTTTTGTCCCTTGAATGCTGAAGCTCCAATTAGGTGGTAAGGACTTCAGCTGCAGATACAGCCCGATTTCTTTCAGGGTCAACTTGAGATTAAACAAGACCTCATTTGAGATGATAGTGAAGTCGCTCTTGACTTCTTTGCCTTTGATTACACGTGCCATATGGCATCGCCTCCTTTGGGTGTTTTTTTTTAATCAAATTAAATATGGTAAAAAAACCCAAAAAAAACAGACATTTATAACCAATGTCTGAAAAATCATATATTTTTTTTATAGAGAAGAGTGTCTTTTGAATATATTTTTATATTTGCGATATACGCTTAACTCCTACAAGAATCAAAAACACAGAATACAAACACAAGTACAAAATTATGAAGCTACGGATACCTGATATAATGAGACAATTTACGGATTACCAAAACTGTTCATGGTGTGGACAAAAAAATTTATATTTATTATTTCTCTCCTATATCTCTTCTCTAAGTTCAAGATAAGTATAACGCGTATGCATTACAAAAGATATAGATACATCATAAAAAAATCATTCATTGCGGGTTTCATATACGGAGAAGTCTATTTTGTTTATTTCTTATTTCTTTTTCTTCCATATTTAATGTGAAAAGCAAAAACGTGTGAAGGGGGTGCATAAATGACATACACGGAAAGCTACAATCTGCTCTTATGGTTTGACCGATTGAACCCGGCTTATGTTCATCGGCTTGCCGCAGAAAACAAGCAGACAGACATTGCATTTCGTCATGAGCTGGAACAGCGGGTATACCTCATAAAGAACCTGACAAAACGGCAGAGACAGTTCCTTCTTGGACGGGTTGCAGAGATGGAAGAGGAAGAAATCTCCATGATGGAGAGAGTGAATCATCTGCCGTTTCGGGATATCTACGAACGGCTTCAAGGAAAGGAGTAAAGGTATGGATACGAAAGACATCAATCTGAAATTGTACATGCTGGCAGAAGAACGATGGGGCACGCAGCGGGCGATGGCTTCCCATTTTGGGTTAAGTCCGTTCAGTCTGAACCGGATGTTTGCCGGAAAAAGACATATGGAGATTTATCGCTTTGTCAATGTCTGTCATGAACTGCATATTTTTCCGCACGATCTTCTGCGTGGAGAGTTTCAGAGAGACTGGGATGCAGACGTGGAGCCTATGACAAATCAGAAGGTGGCACGAATGATGGAAAAGATCAGGGTTGCGCGGATGCGGGAGCTTACAAAAGAGGAAAAAAAGAAGCTGGCGCAAAACCGGCTCGAAAATCCTGCCATGGTGGCTTCCATTCAAAGGTGTGAGAGGGCAAAAAACAAGCTTGAGGACATGGATGCAAATGCATTAAAGGCAATAAAACGAAATATATGCATGGAAGATCTGTTCCATTTCTGCGATTTTTATATGTTTGAGCCGGAACGCTTTTTTGAGGAATTGCTGGATGCGTAAGTCAATATGGAAATAAAGAAAAATTGCGGGATCCACGGTTGGGAGATCAAGTGACAGGCGGTATAGTGAGAAAAGAAATAGTATTGAAATTCAGGAGGTATTCGTATGGAAAATAAGATTATTATTCAAACCAAAACGGCGTATTTGCACTGCTTTGAACCATTTTCATTTGCCAAGGATGGAAGCGGTGGAAAATACATGTGTACATGTATCAATTCAAAAGATGACCAGCAGACGAAAGCGATGGTTGATAAGGCAATTCAGGCAGCAATCGAGAAAGGAAGAAACGAGCTGTGGAACGGAAGAATCCCGCCGAATCTGTACAGCCCGGTAAAGGACGGTGATGAGAGGGAGGACAAAGATAAAATATTCAAGAACAGCTTTTACATTGTGGCAAAATCAAAGCTTGCACCGGATATCGTAGATCAGAAGGTGCATCCGATATTTGACAAAAAGAAGATTTATTCCGGTTGTATCTGCAATGTTGCATTGACATTTCTTCCGTATAAGGCGGGACCAAATAATGGTATCACATGCATGCTCGGAAATATTCAGTTGGTACGGCAGGCACAGGCACTCGGCGGACATACGCGTGCAGAGGATGAATTTAGTGTGATAGAAGATGAGAATACAGAAGATGCAACAGCAGAGTTCAATTCGTTAAATCAGGAAGGATAGCATATGGAAAAGCTCCTTGATCAGGTTGTAAAGAAAAAGAATATGGAAAAGGCTCTGGAAACATTAAATCCGGCAGCATGTGCGGGAATCGACGGAATCAGTATCGAACAACTGAAAACCCGGTTCCCGGATATGTATGAGGACTTAAAAGAACGGATAATTGCCGGAAAATATAAGCCGATTAAACTGCTTCGTATTTATATACCAAAAAACGATACAGAATATCGGATGCTCAGTATTCCGGCGGCTGTGGACCGTATGATACAGGCGTCCATAGTATCGGTGCTTGCCCCGATCTATGAGACGGATTTTTCTGACTACAGCTTTGGATTTATTGAGGGACGAGGTTGTTTTCCTGCGATCATTTATACGCTGCGGGAGATAAACAAAGGCAAGCATCATATCATCAAGATAGATTTGAGAAAATTCTTTGACAGTGTACCGCATGACATATTGATGCAGGTTTTGAAAAAGAAGATAAAGGATGAAGACCTGTTAAAGCTGATTCAAAAATATCTGGTTGTAAAAGCAGTTATTCCAAGAAAAGGAACGGTGGCGGTAACAAAAGGGGTACCTCAGGGAGGCCCCCTGTCTCCACTGTTGTCGAATATATTTTTAAATGAGCTTGATACATACCTGCAGTCACAGCATATCACGTTCAGCAGATATGCGGATGACTGTATGATACTGTGTAACAGTGAATGGGAGGCAAACTGCCAATACGAAAAGGTTGTCGATTATATCGAGCATGTTCTGAAACTGGAAATCAACTATGGGAAGACAAAAATATGCGATGCATCGGATATCGATTTTTTAGGCTATACCTTTAAAAAGACAGAGTTTGGATATGTGCTGGATGTACCGGAGAAAAAAATAGAATATCTCCGTAACCGTATGCAGGAGGTAATCCGTGAATATTATGAGAAGGTTTCCAACAAGGAGTTTGTTGGTAAGCTGATGGAGATTACAAGAGGCTGGGTAAATTATTACAGTCTGGCAAACATAGAGAAAAAACTTTCAGAACTGGACCGATGGTTTGAGGAAACAATTACAGAAATTCATAAATATGATCGAGACGTGTATCTGGCAGAATGCAGGAAGCTGATGCGCGCAGGTATGCGAAAAAGGGAGGCGTATATCATAGCGAATACAGACAGAAAGATGGAAGGGAAAACCGTAATGCAGCTCAAAATCCCGGTGGAAAAATATTATACATGGATTTTGAAAGCAGGGTATATTCCGTGTGCAGATCTGCTAAGAAATATATGGAGAGAAAGAGGTAAGAGACATGAAAAAAAGAAGAAAAAAGATTCATCTGGCAAAAGTACTGTGGTCCCCGCTCAATAAATTCAATTATGTACAGTACCGGCAGACATGCAGGATACTGAATCAGATCGGTGAGGATTTTGATATGTATAACCTTCCGTTGGTTATTTATAAAGACAAAGTAAATGCCGATATGGAAGGGCTGCATACTGCAGTCAATTCCATGCATAAAATTCAGGTGCCAAATGACGCGTATTATATTTACAATCTGGCAGAAGCCTTTGGATATCTGCAGATGTACAGAACAGGCGAGATAAGACTATTCTCGGAAAGGGGCATTGAAATGACAGCCAAGGGATATGCCGTTGCCTTTTGTAAGAGAATGGCGGACACGGAAAGTTTTATGCAGATGCTTCCTCCGGATGTTTTGGAGGACGGAGAAATATCATTGGAGCTGGGGCAATACATAGAGCATATGGAGGAGTATTACGAGATGTAAGGGGGAATGGAAATGCGCTTTCTGAACTGGCTTTTTTATACAGGATTGTGGTCCCAGCCTTTTGTTATGTATGGACTTATTCGTGTTATGGACATAAATCTTTCCAATATTCAGAAAGATATAAAGACCGGATTATTTCTTTTATTCGTATCATTTTTACCCACATTGTATATCTGAAATCAGAATGCTACGGCAAAGAAAAACGGAAAAAGACAGTTTGGGCTGCTGGATTCCCTGAATCATCAGATGGACCCGGCGTATCAGACGAGTCTCCGGGACAGAGCAAAATATCCACCTGTTGACCGGATATATCTGTCTGACAAGCCGGATGGAATCATTCTGGGAAAATATCAGGGTAAATATGTAAGGAAGAAATTACAATCGGACGGACACCTCATGATTATCGGGGGTTCCGGCTCAGGAAAAAGCTCATGCTTGATAATTCCAACCCTGCTGTCGAATCCGGATATTGGACTGCTTGCAATCGATATCAAAGGGGAACTGTCAAAAAAGACAGCCAAGATTGGAACAAAGGACATGATCGTGTTTAACCCAAACGACAGGAATACCTATGGTTACAATCCGTTTTACAGGTTAAATGAGGCATCAACCGAGCAGGAACTTATGGAGTGCATGCAGGTAACAGCCGTGTCGTTGATTCCGATGCCGGCAGAAATGCATGATACATTCTGGAAGCAGTCGGCAAGACAGCTTTTGACCGGACTGCTGATTTATTATTTCAAAAAAGGATACGAAAGTCTGCCGGATATGTGCACGGAGATTCTGAAGCAGCCAATGAAGAAGAATCTGGAGGAAATACAAAAGCATTTGAAAACAGCGGAAATAGAGTCCTTGTTTCTTGGACCATATCTGGATATTGCAGAGGAAACTTTGTCGGGAATTGCATCTGAAATCACGTTGCATCTGACTATATTTGCGACAGACCAGAATATTCATTATGCATTTAAGGAAAATCCATTAAAGATGAATCCAAATATGCTGAATGAAGGGAAACATATTTATCTATCCATTCAGGAAGATAAGCTGACAGCCTATTATGATGTACTGCAGTTAATATTGAATCAAACATTATCAGAATTGGAACAGAGAAAGGAGGATTCGGATCCGATTCTGTTTATTATAGATGAGCTTCCACGTATCTTATCACAAGGGAAACTGGACAGACTGCTGGATGGTGCAAGAACCTTACGTTCAAGAAAAGTAAGTCTGATTCTTGTTACGCAGAGTGTAGATGCGCTGCTTAGTGCATACAGAGAAAGTGAAGTAGATGACCTGATTAGCAACTGTGCCTATACAGCGGTACTGTCCGCTACATCCAAGAAAACGCAGGACAAGATCATAAGCTGGAGCGGACAATATACAGAACGAAGAACCAGCTACAATCAGGGAAAAGGTGCATCCAGCCATAGAAGTATATCTTATGAACAACGAAATATTGTGGAGGCAGAAGATCTTGTTACACTGCCGGATTCGGGAGAATTGATTTTGATTACGCCGAAAGGATACAGCAGAATCAAAAAATCTCCATATTACAAAATACGACAGCTGAATGACAGATCAAAGGAAATAGAAAATTTCAATCAGAATATAGACAGTATGGAAAGGAGCAATTATGAAAACAAAGGAAGGATTAGAGGCATTACAAAAGAAACATAGAGAGCAGATGCAGAGTAACAGGGACCGGGTACAGGAGAGAAAAACGAGGGCACATCGTCTGATTGTCCGTGGGATTCTTGCAGAAAACGCGGTAGGTGAAGATTCGGCGCATATGACAGATGAAGAATTTAAAGCAGCATTTTATGAACTGATAAGGAAATAAGGGGGACGGAATATGACATATACGGAATTTATTGAAGCGTTTGAAAAGCAGTTAAGCAGAGAATTGGAGTATGCAGATATCCAGAGATTTTCAGTGCAGAAAGTAAATGGTAAGAAAGATGTCCTTGTGATTCGAGAGAGTGGTGCAGATCAGACACCGGTTATCTATATGGACAAAGAATATGATTTGTATAAGCAGGGACATTCTGTGGAAGATCTGGCCTGCCAGACAGCGGCTAATTATGAGAATTTTCTGCGCGATACAAAGCTGGATAAAAATATAGCATCACAGCTTACGCGGGAGGCAGCACATAAAAATCTGTACTGTGCTGTAATCAATGGAGCGGCGAACCGGGAATTGCTGAAAACGGTTCCGCATGAATGAATAGAAGATCTTGCTGTGATTCCAAGAATGAAGGTTGGAGAAGCCGCAAGTTTCATTGTGACAAAGGATATATGCGGACAACTGGGAATGACGGAAAGAGAAGTCCTTCAGGATGCAAAGGCAAATATGGAAAAGCAGAAATTCATATGCAGGGATTTGACAGAGGTTGTGCAGGAGATTATGGAAGAATATCATATGCCAAAATCTTATATAGATGAAACCCTGTATATGCAGTCTCCGCCGTTTCCGATGTATATGCTGACAAATGAAGCGAAGTGTGACGGTGCAGCGATGATCGTATCAGACAGAGCAATGATGCAGGCAAGAGAGCTGATAGGAGAAGATTTCTATATAATTCCGAGCAGCAGACATGAGGTGCTTTTGCTTCCGTCAAGTGAGATACCGAGTGTGGGCGATCTAAAAGCGCTTGTACAGCAGGTAAATACGGAGACGGTTTCTAAAGACGACTGGCTGTCGAATGAAGTATACAGATATGATGATCTTACCCAGCGAATCACGCTTGCGGATAAGAAAGCGAAGCTGGAAGAAAAAACAGATAAACGTACAAAGATAAAAGGAAGATAGGTGGTACACATGGATACGGGTTTTGAATTATATAAGACATATATGCATATCAGAAATGTACAACATTCACCGGAATATCCGGAGATCCCGGTGGCAGAGAAAAAAGGGGAGACGAACCATGCAGCAGAAGGACAATCATAAACTGGAAGAGATTACGGCAAAACTGGAAGAAGGAATTAAGAATCTGTTTGACAGTGAGAAATATAAGAATTATCTGAAGGTAATGTCCCGATTTCATCCATACAGTTTTAATAATATTGTATTGATCGCCATGCAAAAACCGGATGCAACCATGGTGGCGGGATATACAGCATGAAGGACAAAGTTTCAAAGACAGGTAAATAAAGGGGAGCAGGGAATCCGGATTCTTGCTCCCGCTCCATATAAGATCGAGAAGGATGTAACAAAGATAGACGAGAAAACAGGGAAGGAAATCACGGAAAGACAGCAGGTGATTGTACCGGCATATAAGGTAACAACCGTTTTTGATATTTCCCAAACAAGTGGAAAAGAACTTCCCCGGATTGCTGCTGAATTGCAGGGAGATATCGCAGAGTATCAGAGATTCATGCAGGCAGTCAAAGACAGTTCACCGGTGCCGATTGAAATAAGAAAAATATCCAAAGAAAATGTCAATGGATATTACAGCCAGACATTAAAAAAGATTGTTCTGCAGGAAGGAATGAGCGAAATGCAGACAATCAAGACAGCACTGCATGAATTAAGTCACGCCGTATTGCATGATGCGGATACGGGGAAAGAAAAGGAACAGGATTTAGACAGGAGAACAAAGGAAGTGCAGGCAGAGAGTGTTGCATATACGGTATGCCAGCACTATGGCATAGATACATCGGAGTATTCGTTTGGATATATAGCAGGATGGAGCAGTGATAAAAAGATGGATGAATTCAGGGACAGCTTAAAAACTATCCGGGATGCAGCCGCCGAGATTATCCAGACTATGGATGCGAAACTGTATCCGGACAAAGAACAAAAGAAACAGAAAATGCAGGAGAAGCATTCTGTAAGACGGCATGGGTAAACATGCCAAAGCCCTCGGCAGAGCGCACCATCATGCCTTTCGGCGTGATGTATAAGTGCGCACTTCCAAGGGGAAGTGAAGGGAGGATGGACGGCTATGGCTATATATCATCTAAGTGTAAAAATCATAGGACGGAAAGCAGGCAGATCTGCAGTGGCATCAGCAGCCTATAGAAGCGGAACCCGGCTTGAAAATGCCTATGATGGAATAGAACATGATTATACAAAAAAACAATGGGTTACATATTCAGAAATAATTCTGCCGGTACAGGCTCCAAAAGAATTTAAGGACAGAGAAAAATTATGAAATGCGGTAGAGCAGTCGGAGAAATCATCGGATGCGCAGCTTGCACGCGAGATAGAGGTGGCGCTTCCAATCGAAATGACAGAGCAGGAACAAATCCGGTTAGTACAGGAATATGTAAGACAGAACTTTACAGACAGAGGCATGTGTGCAGATTTTTCAATTCATAATCCACCGGTACGAAACCGAAGCGGACAACCGGTGGATGCGGACGGAAATATAGTACATGACAGAGAACATATGCAGTTTCAAAATCCTCATGCACATATCATGCTCACGATGCGACCACTGGATGAAAAAGGAAGGTGGCAGGCAAAGACACAGATAGAGTATCAATGCATAAGAAATGGAAAACAACGTGGATTTACGGCAGACGAATATAAAGTGAAGAAGGAAGAGGGCTGGGAAAAGCAATATAAATACAGATACAACGGAAAGACTGTGTGGATGACAGCCACGGAGGGAAATCTGAAAAAACTGGAACGCATCAGCCGTACGCCTAAGACAAGTAGATTTGGACGGAGAAATCCGACGGTAGAATTCTGGAATAGTCAGGAAGCAGAGCTTGCATGAAGAAAAAACTGGGAAACTGCAGTCAACCGGAGACTGCAACAGCTTGGATGTGAAGCAAGAATTGACAGCCGGTCTTACAAAAATCAGGGCAGAAAAAACGAGATTCCTTCTATACATATAGGACCGGCAGGCAGATATATAAAGCGGGAATCAGACAGACAGCAGATTAATGAAGAAATAAAAAAATACAATCAGATAGCAATCGGGCTTCAAAGGGATATTGACCGAATCTCCGAAGAGATGGAACGCTTGTCCCGACAGGCGGAAGAAAGTCTGGAACAGATTCAAAGCGAATTGGCACAGAAAAAATCAGAGCAGGAGGCAATCAACCGACAGCTCCGTATATTGAACACAAGGATAACTACATTGCAGGAAACAATTCGGAAGATAGAGAGACAGAAACAGTATACGGTAGAAGCGAACAAAGAATCTTCAGAAAAAATACGAAGCATGGAAAGCAAATTAAATCATTATACCATATTCGATCGTGCGGAAAAATTTGCAGCGAAAAAACAGATACAAATGGAGAAAAAACGTATTCAGGATAGAAATATATATATGCAGGCAATGCTTGAACAGCATGGGATGCGTGAAATCCGGGAACTTCAACAGATCATAAACCGTTGTTCGGAGGCTGATGCGGAGTACCGGAAAATGACAGATCAGGCACTTACATGTGCAGAGGAAATCGGCGAAATCATGAAAGAATATGCGCAGTGCATGACATGGATTGTACATAGCAGTCTGCCGGAGAAGCATAGGGAATCAGGGAAAAGGCGAATAAAATAAATCGTAATAAATAAGTCATTTTTTTATTTCTTTAGAAAAATCTACCATATTTATATAGGCGGCATTTGACATTGGGACAAAACAGATTCAAGATATGCATTTTTTCGCTTGCAAAAACTGAGATTGATTTGCGATGTGGCATAATGAGTCCATAGCTGCAAGGAGATAGGACGTCCGACGCTGTATCTCTTGATTGTGAATGTTGCATTTAATCTGGTATATGGGGTATACCCCAAGAAAGGATGAAAATTATGGAAGAAAAAGATTTTGTTGATTTAGCTGAGTTAGACATGAATACACCAACCTATGAGGAGTGGTTGGAGCTTGGAGCAAAGAAGACAGCAGATGATGTACTCAGAAATTGGGATTACACATTTTTTGGATATTCATTTGCGCATTCAAATGATTACGATCGATCTGGGTACATTTATGAGGTGGAGCCTGCTGACTTAGCTGGCTATCTTGAGTCTTGCTCCTATATGCGACCATTGGAAATGATCTGTACCGGAGCCAAGTTTGCCACATATCAGAGTGGATGTGGATGGAATTTTGAAACTCTGGAAAATGTTGTTGGAAGGGAACTGGAACATGAATTTGGACATATCATTTACAGATTCAATCAGGATGTTCTCAAAAAGGCAGGAATCAGTGAAGAAGACTTTGTCGTGGACTATATTGAAGATTTAAACGATTGGGAAAACAGATATGATTATCTTGGGAATCTGGTTTATTCTTATAAGATCGATGAGGTGCTGTCTCTGCTGGGGCTTACTCCGGAGGAAGATGAGTAAGTAAATCTGCATAATCTAGGCGGGGCAGGCTGAATATCAGCCTGCCCCGTAGAGACCGTTTCAAGTTTTGTGTAAACGTTAAAAACCGATATAAGATTTGTGAATAGTTACAAATGGGCAGAGCCGATTTTTTAGGTTCTGCCCATATCTGCATTATACAGGAGTTTTTTGGCATGTCAATAAGACCTGCCTAAAACTTAACTGTTTTACAGGTTCCGTCCAGTCAGGCGTTCTTCAAAATAGATTTCCAACTGGGAATGAATCTGTCCCCAATCTTGCCGGTGACCAGTCCATTTTTTTGTGATATCCATGGTTGCCAAATACAGCATTTTCAAAAGGCTGTCATCTGACGGAAAAACCGTCTTGCTTTTAGTTACCTTTCGAAGCTGACGATTAAAACCTTCTATGGCGTTCGTAGTGTAAATCAGGCGTCTTACCGCTTCTGGATATTTGAAATAAGTCGACAGAGTTGCCCAATTATCATGCCAGGATTTATAGATTTTCGGGTATTTGGAATCCCATTTATCTTTGAACAATTCTAACTCATTTAAAGCTGTTTCTTCCGTTGGAGCGGCATACACAAGCTTCAGATCAGCCATTAGTTTTTTGATGTCTTTGTATGAAACAAACTTTGTTGAATTGCGGATCTGGTGAATGATACACTGCTGAATCTCTGTTTTGGGATAAACAGCTTCGATTGCCTGTGGAAATCCATTCAAGCCATCAACACATGCAATAAGGATATCCTCAACGCCTCGGTTTTTTAATCCATTCATGATAGAAAGCCAGAATTTTGCGCTTTCATTTTCACCTACATACATTCCAAGAACATCCTTTTTTCCATTCATGTCTATACCAAGAGCGATATAAACCGCACGCTTTACAATACGGCCTTCGCTGCGAACATGATAGTGGATTGCATCCATGAATACAACTGCATACACTTCTTCCAGAGGGCGTTCCTGCCACTCTTTTACAATAGGCAGGATCTTGTCTGTGATCCTGCTGATTGTGCTGTCAGAAATATCAATATCGTATAATTCGCGCATGTGTGATTCAATGTCTCCAGTTGTCATTCCTTTTGCATACATGGAAAGTATTTTTTCTTCCATGTCCTGTGTTACTGTATTCTGGTACTTTTTAATCAGCTGTGGTTCATAGTTACCATTACGATCCCGTGGAATCGCCACATCCATATCTCCATAACTGGTGTGCATGGTTTTACTTGAATGACCATTTCTGCTGTTATCTGTATTCTTGTTACGATAATCATACTTAGAATACCCTAGTTCCTCGTCCAGTTCTTCATCCAAAGCACCTTCCAAAAGAATCGACATCATGTCACGCATGATGCTGTTTACATCGGTGCCGTCTTTGATACTAATATCATTATTTTTCAGATAATCACGCATCATTTCTCTCATTGCTGCTTTTTGTGGGCTGTCATTTTTTCTTGCCATAAATAAAACCTCCAAACTGAGTAATATTATCTTACATCAGTTTGGAGGTTTACACAAACTTTGGGATGCTCCCGCCCCGTATTTTATGTCTATGTAGCTCTGGAGTATAGAGCATCAGAGCTCTTTGTTCCACAGCATTATCTTTTTTGCCCACAGCCACTACAATACTGATAATCAGTCACTTCTTCATCATAAGCATCCTTAACTTTGACTCTTTCAGTGTCATTATATGGAACATCTTTATGTCTCCACTCAGAATGACAACTACTACATTTTTCCACTTCCACCCACCATGGATTTTCATCAGTACCACAATTTATCATCATGGTCCCTGAAGCTGCATAATGTGCTGTTGAACCTATAGATGTAATATCTGCTCCGCATTGGTTGCAAATCAGTACACTATATACTTCATCCTTATACTTAGTCACAACCCTATCTTCATACTCAGCGTCATGGTGTACAGTTTTCTTATGATCAACCCATACATGCTGATGCTCTGTATTTTGCTGAGTTGTTGCAGGCTTCTGTGTACTTGGCGCTTGAGTTGTTGCAGGTGTCTGAGTTGTTGCAGGAGTATTCTCTGTCTTATTTTCTGCCTTACCCTCAGTTGTGGCTTCTGTCTTCTTGTCATCACCCTTTGCTACAGTCTCTGTTGTTGTATCTTCTGATGCGTTCTCTGTTGTATCCTCACTAACTACTTCTTCTGATACCTTTTCTGTATCTTCTACTACTTTCTCAGATGTGTTGTCTGTTACGTCAGACTTTGTTGCATCTGTCATGGATGCTTCTGTACTTGTGTTGGAAGAATCTTGAGATGAACTGCAACCATATGTAGACAGCAGTGCAATAGATAAACATGTGCAAAGAATTATTTTTTTGAACTTTTTCATTTGAATACTCCTCTCATATATCACTATAATTCTATTTTTTTACAATAAAACAAGAACTATAATACGTCAATGGGTAAATGATAGTTTATTACTGAAGTAGATGTAAAATATCAAAAAATTTCCACCTCTAAATAGAGGAATTAAATTCCTAAAAATAATCTGGCAAATGGAATCATTACAAAGCAGATGCTTGGTGAAGCAATTTATTCGTGTAATAAAAGGGCAAAAAATTATAGAGATGTCCAGCGCGCATGCTGTCAGCGGAGGCGGACCAATAGGGCTTTTGGTATATATTATTTCGACAAATATAATATTGAAACAAAAAGCAAAGAAAAAAAGAAAAATTCTATGAAATGAAGGAAGATTTGTTGGATTTGGCCAGCCCGGAGGCAATACATAAACTGGAATATGAGAATGGCGACGTCAAATACTTCCTGCTGTATAAAGTTGACCAATATAGCTTCCATTCAATGATATACGAAGCAGAGATTGAAGAGTTCTTTGATTTGCCGATTGTCGAGCTCGAGTCATTTGACACATATGGTAGAACCCCGGCTGATTTAATGTCAGTTCAGTTTGTGACGAAGATGCTTAAATTAGTCCAGACAGGCAATTATAAGATTATCTGAAAAGCGAATATTTATGAAATAGAAAAAGCAGTCTGATTTTTCAGACTGCTTTTTTTATGTAGCTCTGGAGTATAGAGCATCAGAGCTCTTTGTTCGAACTCTGTAATTATATTATATAGGTAAGAGTTCATTTTTCCAAACATGGATTTTGCAATGCAGTAAATATATTGAAAATGATTTTCATGCACGACGTAAATGTAATTCAATTCCCGGCAGATTGATTTTGGAAGCAGCTTCCCGCTTGCTTTTTTCAATAATATGGACATATGTTTTTTCACAGACCTCTCTGCTGTTACCGAGGATGGAACAGATAGTCTCAATCGGAATATCCTGCGCAAAATAAAAGGATGCACATGTATGGCGTAACTCATGCGTGCCGGTGATTTTATTCTCGATACCGCCTCTTTTTTGGATGTATGCAAGTGTCTTGGCAACACCGGATATATTGGTTGGATTTCCGTTTCTGCTTTGCATTACATAATCTGTCGGTTTGTATTTTTTCAGATGCTCTTTATAATAGAGAATCAGTTCTTTTGCGGAGTTATTAATGGTAACATATCTTGTCCTTTTCGTTTTAGTAAATGGCTGTACGACTTCCATAACCTTGTGTATATTCAGCGTTTTCATTTTTTCAGGTTGTGAAGCATCATAGGCAGGATTTTCCATAGTGATAAGCGTTTTGTTGATTGTAATGTAGTCTTCGTCAAGGTTGATATCTGTCCATTTCAAAGCAAGTAATTCGGAAATCCGAAGTCCGAGGAAGAGGTTGGCGGCAATCATGGGACCATATTTGTAGATCAGATCACCATTGGAAAATGTACTTACGGATGCTTGAATAAATTTTTTTGTATCTTCTTCCGACAGAAACTGAATTTCTTTTGTTGGTTTGACAATATTTTTGTCCGATGGCTTCACAACCAGCAGCATCGGGTTATCGAACTTGTACAGGGTGGATACATAACGGTAAAAAGCGTTTAAGGCATCATAGGTTTTCTTGATGGTTGATTTTGAATAGTGATCAATAAAATTCAGCTTGTTAATCAACGTCTGTAATTCCTCCGTCGTGATTGATTGGAAACGTGCGTGCCCGATGGCAGAGGGCTCAATCTGATTCTTGATCGTATTTTTCAGACTGATAATAGACTGTGGCACAAGGGTAGGGGCTTTGACATTTTCCACCCACTTATACATAGCATCTGCCAGTGGGGTATTCTGCTTATAATTTTTCCGCTGCTGTAACTGCCGGTCTTTTGAAGACATCTTACGCATGCATTCTTCAACGGTAGGTGCTGTCACGCTTACTTCCGTTCGTCGTCCCTGTTCTGTAATGATCATTTTGCGATATTGAAATTTACCATTTTCCAGAGGGCGGATAGTCCCTTGATTGCGTCCTAACTTGATAACATTGTCCTGTGATTTCTTCATAATAGAGGTCTCCTTTTTTCAAAATTTATTTACAATAAATATGTGAGAAAAACCGAATTACAAACGGAACATCACGAAAAAATTCAGATTTCTGCAAATGAAGCATACGGTGTATCCAAAAAGCTAGTATTTATGCGGGATTTTGGATAATTTTTTTCTGCAATTTTTTCTGCAAATGCCCCCTAAAATGCAGAAAAAAGGGCTTTTTTCTGAAAATAGATGACACGAAATGATACGAAATATCATGAAATGGAAAGAAACAAAAAAGCCTCGAAAGCTAGTAAATACAAGGCTTTCAAGGCTTTTTTTAATAGCAGGGGATGAGAGAATCGAACTCCCGCCAAAGGTTTTGGAGACCCCTATCATACCATTTGACCAATCCCCTATAATTGGGTGTGTCCGCAAGACACATGTACTATTATACAGTTTTATCGATATTTGTCAAGAATTAAATTTCGCGAATTGCAGGAAAAAATTTATAAAGAGGCTATAAAAAGAGAGAAAAAACGATTGTGTATTCCTATTTATTATGATAGAATAAATTAAATCTATGAATCAAATAGGCGTATATGTTCATAATATGGTTGAACGTTTCTACCAGCTACCGTAAAGAGTTGACTACGAAAACAATTGTTTCGTGGTCCTTTTTTATGTTTTGATTTGGGAGGTTATTTATGAAGTATGATGTGATTGTAATTGGCGCAGGACCGGGCGGTATTTTCTCCGCATATGAACTGGTACACAAAAATTCAGATTTAAAGATTGCTGTGTTTGAAGCAGGACATGCATTGGACAAACGGCATTGCCCGATTGATGGAGATAAGGTGAAAAGCTGTATCGGCTGTAAGAGCTGCTCAATCATGAGCGGATTTGGCGGTGCAGGCGCATTTTCGGATGGAAAATATAATATTACAAATGATTTTGGCGGTACGCTTTATGAGTATATTGGCAAGAAACAATCGCTCGAACTGATGAAGTATGTTGATGAGATCAATATGCGTTATGGTGGCGAGGGCACGAAGCTCTATTCGACGGCGGGTACACGGTTCAAGACGGTATGCATTCAGAATGATCTGCATCTGCTTGATGCATCTGTACGTCATCTGGGGACGGATATCAACTATGTTGTGCTTGGAAATCTGTATGCGTATCTGAAGGATAAGGTGGAGTTTTTCTTCGATACACCAGTGAATTCGGTTGTCGCAGAAGAGGCGGGAGGCTACACGGTTGTCTGCAAGGATGCATCCTATACATGTGAGAATTGCATCATATCGGTTGGACGAAGCGGAAGCAAATGGATGGAGAAGATTTGCGATGATCTGGAGATTCCAACGAAATCAAATCGTGTGGATATTGGTGTGCGCGTGGAGCTTCCGGCAGTTGTATTTGCGCATCTGACCGATGAGCTTTATGAGAGCAAGATTGTGTACCGGACTGAGAAATACGGCGACCGCGTGCGTACCTTCTGTATGAATCCAAAGGGGGCTGTTGTAAATGAAAATACAAATGGCATCATCACTGTAAATGGTCACAGCTATGAAGATCCGGAGAAGCAGACGGAGAATACAAATTTTGCATTGCTTGTGGCAAAACATTTTTCAGAGCCGTTCAAGGATTCAAATGGGTATGGTGAGAGTATTGCCAGACTTAGCAACATGCTTGGTGGCGGTGTTATCGTACAACGGTTTGGTGATCTGATCCGAGGCAGGCGCTCGACACAGAGTCGGATTGATGAGGCGTTTATCACACCGACGCTCAGTGCAACACCGGGAGACCTGAGTCTGGTGCTTCCAAAGCGTATCTTAGATGGCATTATCGAGATGATCTATGCGCTTGACAAGATTGCACCGGGTACAGCAAATGAGGATACACTGCTCTATGGCGTGGAAGTCAAATTCTACAATATGGAAGTTGATGTGGATGAGAAACTGGAGACACGTCATAAGGGACTATATATTATCGGAGATGGCAGTGGAATCACGCATTCGTTGTCACATGCATCTGCCAGCGGTGTCTATGTGGCTCGAAATATAACGGATTTTGTGAAATAAAGTAAATATATAGTATAAATTCCGGTGATTTTATGCTATCATTATTAAATTAAAGTAGAATCAGTGTAAAGTTGCGAAAGAAAAAGGCACTGCTCGTGATTTGGCAGTGCCTTTTCTTTTGGTATGTGGTGAAAACTGCCCATTGTGGTTTAACTTGGATGAAGAACAAATCAGAGTTAGGAGATAGAACATGATACAGAACGAAGTAACTGAGATCAAGAAGATTATGACGAAGAACGACTGCTGCATTCACGGGCTTGCCGGATGCTATGTCGATGCGAATAAAGAGATGCATATTTTAGAGCAAGGCAAATTCCTTGTTCTGCAGGAGGAAGAACAGCACAAATATTTTGACCTGATCAAGAAGGGCTTGTCCGGGCGGATCGGTAAGAATCTGCTGAATCTTGTGTTTCGTACGGAAAATGGAATTACAGTGCCAAACCGTGATACACTCATGCAGGTGTTAAACAGTGAACTGAAAGATCCACAGGTGTTGCAGGCATATTTTGAGAAGATCCGCGATTCGTATGCGTATGTGGATAATTATTATATTATGCTGGTGTATGGTGTCTACGATGTACCGGGAAAGACCGCGGACGGAATCGAGATGGAGGATGCATCCGATGTTGTGTACAAGTTCAATTTGACATTACTTTGTCCTCTCAAACCATCGAAGGCAGGGCTGATGTACAATCCGGTCGATAACAGTCTGGAGAATGCGATGCGGAATATGATGGTCGAGATGCCGATGAACGGATTCTTATTCCCGGCATTTAATGAACGCATGAGTGATGTACATGCGGCACTTTACTATACGAAGAAACCGTCTGAGTTAAATGACAGCCTGCTCATGGATGTGTTTGGTTGTGAGATTCCGGCGACTGCTGGCAAGCAGAATGAGATGTTTATCAATGCCATTGAAGCCGTGGAGGAGATGACATTTGATAAGGCGAAAGCGATTTACTCAAACATGCGGGAGCATGAGATGGAGTTAAAGGACAGCCAGGAGGAAGTCGTGGTTGATAAGAAAGAAACGGCGCGTATCTTAGAGGAAAGCGGATTTGAGGAAGAGGAGATTCAGGCGTTCACGAAGACCTTCGATGAGGCAACCGAAGAGAACGGAAAGGTACTCTTAAGCAATGTGTTCGAAGGAAGCAATAAGCTGAAGATCAAGTCGGGCAAGACGGAGGTCTCCCTTCCGGTTGAACAGACGGATGCGATTGAGGTACGCAAGATCGATGGCAAGAACTGCATCGTGATTGAAATCAGTGATGACTTACTTGTAAATGGTGTGAAGATCAATAAATTTGATGGACCGATTGATCTTTCTATATAGTCTAGCAGTACACCCGTGGAACTGCGGAGTTTACAAAGAGCGGATTGATCCGGAATGTCACAGAGTCTCCGATAGAGACGGGAGCCTTCGACACATCTAAAATACATGAATTCATACTGATCTGACCAAGAACTGGCAGGGTTTGACCTTCAAACTCTGCCGTTTGCTTTTTCTGGAAGCAGGCATGCTTGCACAGGCGAAGCAGACGAAGCGGCGAGGGACGTTTCGGAGCAGCCTCACGTGTCATACCAAGTCCGTGAAAATATCCAGCCGATACAACGGCTGTTGTCGAAGCCTTGGACAGACGGCAGGTTTTACCGTAGCCGATGTTGTGTCTGGCAGGAAGCTCATATACATCGTCCACACTTGCAGTCAGATTGCAGACGTTTTCAAATCCACAGGAATTCGAAACAGCAAGACGCCCGAGAAATGCGGAACCGATACGGACCGCATCCAGATTCATATACGGAAAACGGACGAGGGAGGAAGAGGAGGAGATATGACGTATCCCAAGTGGAATCCCTGCGTCCGTCAGAGTAGAACAAATGTCGTTAAAATCCTCAAACTGCTTTTTGACAAATCGCTCGTTTTTACAGCAGGCAGCATAGAAATGGGAATAGATTCCCGTGACCTGTACGTGCGTCATGGCATGTACGGTGTTGATGATGTCGCCAATCTGTGAGGTTTTGCTGCATAGGAAACCATAACGTCCAAAGCCTGTATCAATGCACAGGTGTGCATGGGCGCAAAAATGATTTAAGCGTGCGGCAGTATCCTCCAAGATCTGCCCGCATGAAACGCTTGTGATACTGAGTGTGATGTCGTGTTTGATCGCGCGTGTAATATCTTCTGGATGATAAAGTGGTGTCAGAAGAAGAATCTCCCCGAAGATTCCTTTCTCTCGAAGTTCAATGGCATCTTCAATTTCCGTGACTGCGAAATGTCGGATTCCGCGTGCCTGTAAGAATGTCGCAAATTTGCACAGCCCCAAGCCGTATGCGTTCCCCTTTAATACGGCTATGATCTGTGCGTCAGCAGCCAGAGATTTGATGATCTCGATATTGTGTTCCAAAGCACGAATCCGAATATTTAAGGTTGTCATCGTCATTCCTCCTTTAAAAACAAACGCGGATTGAAGTAAGTTTAGATATTTCACTCTTGTATCTGATTGCAGTATAGTGTATTATTGCATCGAAGTTGTATCATAACTGTAACGAAGTTGCAAAAGATTTGTTTACAACTTGCATATTTTGAAAAGAGAAATATATAGAGGTAACTACGATGGAGACATTATCAAGACATGCAAAGATTCAGACGTCGGAGACATTTTTATTAAGTGCGATTCTGGCGTTGTCGGGGGGATTTCAGGATGCGTACACATACAATGTGCGAAATGGCGTATTCTCGAATGCACAGACCGGAAATGTTGTGCTGATGAGCCAGCATCTGATGGAAGGAAACTGGATGCGCGCGCTGCACTACTTGTTCCCGGTGCTTGCGTTTGCATTTGGCGTACTCGTGGCAGAACGGATTGGACATACTTATAAGAATGCGAGAAAGATCCACTGGCGGCAGATCGTTGTTTTGATTGAGATATTGATTTTATTAGCGGTTGGTTTTATGCCGCAGAAGTTCAACATGGCGGCAACGATGCTCGTGTCGTTTGTCTGTGCGATGCAGGTTCAGACGTTCCGGAAGGTCAATGGCTATGGCTATGCGAGCACGATGTGTATCGGAAACTTAAGAAGCGGAACCGAGAGCCTGTCCGTATATATCCGGGAGCACCAGAAGGGGGCACTTCGCAAGGCACTGCATTACTACGGAATCATATTGATCTTTGCAGTCGGTGCCGGTGCCGGTGGAATCTGCTCAATGCAGATCGGCGAGCCTGCAATCTGGATATCCTGTGTCCTGCTGCTTGCCGGATGCCTGCTTATGATTAAGGAGGAACGTTAAAAATATCGTTTTCTGTTAAGAATCGGAATAACGATCATGGTTTCAAAGGAATCCTCGATATATTGACTCCGCATGTAACCATGATATTTTTCCGTGATGATCTTTATATTTGCCAGACCGTACCCGTGATCCATTCGGTGATCCGGGTACTTTTTTATTTGGTCTTCCGGCAGACAGGTGTTGCGCATATGTATAACAAACGTATTATTTTCAGAGATACATACATTGAAATGCACATATCGGTTCGGATTTCTGGATTTACAGACCGCTTCGGATGCGTTATCCAGCATATTTCCGACGATCGTACACAGGTCATAGTCCGAGACCGGAATCTGAGTTGGTTGCAATGTAATCTTTTGGGAAAAGGCAAATTGCTTCTCTTTTGCGAGCATCTCGAAGCTGCTGATGAAGGCATCCAATACAAGGTTGCCGCTGTTGACACTGATATAATTCGCTTCTATGTCGTTGATTGCAGAGTGTAGATATGCATCTAACTGCTCTGTCTGTTGTTGCTTGAGCATCTCGGAGATTGCAAAATAATGGTTCTTCATATCGTGTACGATGCTGCGGGTTTTCTTGTAGGCGGTTCCCAATTGGAAATATTTTTCCTGCTGAAAATCAATCTGTCTGCGCATAGACAGGTTTTCGTCCTTGATCTGCTCCATCTTAAAACAATTATCCAACAGACAATAATTCAATATATTCAACAGGGCAATCGCTAAATAGGCGATGATCATATAGTACGCATTGTTTGACTGGTAATTGCTGCGGACAGGAATACAAAGGGTAATTACCAGAGAAAGCACGGGCGTCGTAAATAATAACAGGTTGTATTTATAATCGTGATATTTTATGTGTCGGTTCCAGAAGAAAATCACAACCAGAATCAACAGGAACAGCATGATCTTGGAACCGAGATTCATGAGGATCGAAAGCTGGCGGAGAGGGAGCTCTATAACTGCCGGGTTTATTATTTTCACCAGAAACAGGAAAAAGCTTTCTCCAAGCAGAGCAAGAATCTGGAAGGAAATGGATACAAATATGCGGTTTGACAAGCGCGTCCTGTATAGGAAGGTCAGGGCAAAGGTCGTAAGCAGACTTACGACGCTTGTGGCTATTGTAAATTGCTTGGATGGCAGTTCGGTGCACAGAGCCTGGTTTACATAGATAAGAACCTCCATAATAAGGAAGCACGCAATATAGAGCGGATAAGCGGTACGACGATTTTCCTTATGAAAGATGCCGTTCATATAGATGATAATTATGACCATATCAAAGAGATAGGTAAGTGCTTCAATCGCGTAATACATAGTGCGCCTCCCTAATTTAACTCGTTTAATTCTACGAGGTGATTCATGTAAATGGAAAGTAGTTCTCGTCTTGCGTTTCGACTCAGAGGAATTCGCTCTTGATTGTCTAAAACAACGAATTTATCCTCAAAATAATGTACATGCTTCAGATTCAGCAGGATACTGCGATAACATTTGTAAAAGTGCTGAGAGGCAAGCGTTTCCTTCCAGTAGGCAAGCGTTCCGCGTACAGAGATCGTGCGGTTCGTAAGATGAAACAGTAATGTCTGTGCATCACTATTTTCAACCTCGATATAGAGAAGATCCTGAATATAGATCGTCGTTTCTCCTTCTGTTGTAGACACGATGGAATAGATTGTGTGACTTTGTTCGATTTCATTGATTGCGTTCTTCAGCACTTCTTCGACATCCTCTGTGGTGTACGGCTTCGTCAGATAGTAAAATGCCCGGACTGTAAAGCTTTTTTGCATGTATTCCGGATAATTGCTCACGAACACGAGCAAGGCATAACGGTCGATGGTGGAACGCAGGATGCTTGCGGTATCCAAACCGTTTAGCTCCGGCATTTCTACATCCATGAAGATCAACTGATACTGGCCTTTCTCCGTATAGGAATCTAAGAATGCTCTTCCGCTTGTAAATGTTGAGATAGAAACCTCCACATCAAACGCAAAATAAAAATGTGTGATACAGGATTTTAAATATTCAATTGCTGCTTCGTCATCGTCACAGATTGCAATGTTCAGTTTCATTGAGAACCCCCTTTGCTGATTCGCCCCAATAATTGGTTTATCCATATTACGATAACACAAAAGAACATAATCTGGATAGAATCAAATCTAAAAAAGTTAAAAAATATAAGGTACAAGCTTAGTAGCATTATCGAATATACTGCAGTCAGACATTTTAATCGGCATTTCTTCTTTTGAGTCAGGCGATGGCTTTTTGTATCCACAGGTGCAAGGATGATGATGGCAATCAGCAATACACAGAAACACCAGAAGGCTGGAAATGTCTGGATTGCAGGGATTGGCAGATAGATAGTGACAATTATTCCAATACAGAAGGTGAGATAAGAAATAATATCACATATGCTGCGCGAAGATGCATGCATGCCTCCGGCAAGCATCTTGAGTGGAGACATTGTAAAAACGTAGACGAGTGCCAGCCATCCATGATGGAAAAAGATTCCAAGAATCAGAAGGCTGAGATTATATAGGAATAAGTCGAAACAGAAGTCAAAGCAGTATATATAAGCTGCTCGCTGTCTGGATGGAAAAACGTGATTATCAATAAATATATCCGTGATTTTTACGCTGAGCGTTTCTGTAATTTTCATTCGATTTACCTCCATATAAGCATCATAACATAGAATGATTGGTAATATATAATTTCCCGTAAATGGTCAAAAACGGGGGGTGAAATGCACTTTACCCCCCGTTTTTGACCATTCGCAGAAAAAATGAAAGAAGCATCTGTGCGTATGATAGGATAAAAATGGGTTTAATAATTATTTACAGGAGGGAAAAGAGCATGAAAAAAGTACTGGAATTTCTTGTCAGGCATAGTGGAAAGCTATGCGCATTCGCGATTGGTGTAGCAGCTATTGCACCGGAATGCTGTCGTGGAAGCTGGTATGAACCAGAAGAACCAGAGGGGCTGGAAGAAGTATTGAAGAAAAGTGGAAATGTACAGTAGAGGAGTTACATGTATTATGCAAAAAGTAAGTAAAGTAAAACGGTTTATCGCAATGACTGCGATGGCAGCCATGTTGTCAATTACAGGACTGGGTGCAGCACAGAATAATGCGCAGGCGAATACAAAGGATGAGGCATGGTCGTTTTCGTTGGCTGCTAATTCATATGGTTTTCATTTCATTAAGTCAAGACCAAAGGAGAATGATTCAAAAATTTATTTTTATTGGAGTAGTACATATGGAGGTAATTTGAAAGCATTAACTGTGACGCCATATGGCACAGATTCACATGGAAACATGGTTAAAGCAGGTACGAGGGACCGTGGAGAAGCAACATATTCTGTCAATCAGACAGGAAAATACAGAATCACGAATTATGTTCATGAGTTAGGTTTGCCTCAGGCAACGGTAGGCGTTCGATCAAAGACAGGTTCAGGTACAGCGAAGGGCGTATGGAGTCCGGATTGTGCAGGAACTTATGAAACTTTGCAGTAAAATATAACGGAATAAAAAGTAAGCATCTGTGTTTAGTTAGTGCAGATGCTTACTTAGATATTCGAAAGGGTTGTGGATTACGATGAAGAAGAAAATATGGGTACTTTTACTGGGCATACTGGTATTGGCAATAGGTGTAGTCATAGTGGGAATATTGAAACGAAATGCTGAAAAAGAGGATACGGCAGAACAAAAGGAAGCGGTTCATACAGTCATAGAAAGTGATGAGGAAAATATGGTGGAAACAGATGGGGAACCGAATGAGGAACAACAATATTTCGAACAGTTAGAAAAAGACAAAGCAAAGGCAGGAACGATTTATTCGAGAGACAGTTACCCGATATACAACGGCTTTGGCTTTAAAATAATTGATTTTAAAATTTTTAATACTTATAAGGAGTTTACAGAAAGTGAATACTTTAATCCAGATTTTGTATGTTATGATCCGACAAAACTGAATGGATTTACAGAGGACGAACTTTCGGAGACCATGCTTGCATATGCGGAAGTTGAGATTACAAATGAGGACCGATATGAAAAGGAATATTTGTCCAATGATGCAGTTATTGTATGTGCAGGAGATGGATCAAAAGATAAAGAAGGATATTATAATTTTGGTGGAGCGGATAATTGTTATGCAAGTATGGTAGATAATTGGAAGAATTTTAATGATGAAAAAGAAAGGGATTATTTCCATATTGAACCGGGAAAGTCCATAACAATACAGATTGGTACGGCCGTTCAATATGCTTTGGATGGAAGAATAGTCAGAGCAGACAAAGTGTTTGATAATCCTCAATATTATCTTCAAGTACAAGGGAATGTTCCTTCCAACGGAGAACAATCCGTTTTAGAAAAAAATTTAACACATATTTTTATTGAATGTCAGTAAAACTGTGGATAGTGTCAAGAGACGTATGAAAAAACGTAACAAAGAAAAAAGGCACTTTCGTACCTTGAAAACTGTAGATATTTTTGCTATGGCAGGGATGCGCCACCCTTGACAGCACAAAAAGAACTGCTGGGAGGGTGTTACCGACGGCGAAGAACTCAAGAACAGTTCGTTTAATCCGTCGCTCACAGCAGTGTAGCAGTTCTTTTTATGTGTGGTCAAGGGCCAAGCCGCTTGCACGGTGGCTTATAAATCCCTCCGGCTCAGAATCTAAGAACAGTCAGCCGCGTTGCGGTTCTGCATATTTTTGATTGTCTGCTGACCGAGGAAGATTAACAGCTGCCATTTACCAGGCATGTTAGGGGCACCCTTCTGTATATCGACCTCGTTTAACACATTGTATCCGGCGTGCTTATGAGGACGGAGAAAGTTATAGTAGGCAAATCAGAGCGCAAGGTCATAGTTGGCACCGTCGATGTTATCAAATCCGTTTGTCGGTCTGTTTGATGCTTTGTAAGTGCGATTGAGACGTTCAATCATCTGCTTGTATGGACGGAACTCTTTTGATACAGCATCGTCGTTGGTAAGTCCAATTACCTGGGTGATATCAAATTATATTTTACCTTTTGAATGTCTGAAGAACTGCTGTGCAGCTAAAGGATAGGCTCTGTATCCGTCAGCAATAAACCGGAAATTCTTGGGGATCTCCTTCAGGTGTTTGAAAGCCATACGCATGGACATGATGCTTGGACCAACGCCATGGTTATCAGATATCTGATAACCGATGATTGAACGTTTTGCAGCGTCGATGATAAACCAAATGTACCCTTTGATTCCACGGATTTTGATGTATGTCTCATCGGCAGTAAAAACGTTTTTACTTGATAATTATAGTTATCTACAAAGGGTTTTACGCATATGGCTGCGGTTTTGAGATAGTTTGCAACCTGCTGGTGAGAGATCTTGATACCATGGATCTCGTGAAGTGCGTGGGCAGTTTTGTGCAGGGATAATCCGAGATTGACTTTGTAGGAAAGACATAATCCCATGACATTCTGATCAAACTTGGAGAATCTGAGAGATGAAGCGTTCTTAGGCGCGGAGTTTAAGTCCATGCGAAAGAAATCTATCTGGAATTCGCGGTAGATATAGTGGAGTTTGTACTTGTATTTATTCTTTTGTAGATCTGCTTTATCAACTTTTTTGAGGTTTCGGAGATAGTAAGGACATTTCGGATTAATATATTTATGTATAACGAAGTGTTTGCGGTCTTTCGTATGTACGAGAGTGTGGCTGCAGTGAGGGCATTTCAAGACATGCGTTTTTGAAAATCTGCTTCAGCATTAGGCTTGAAACGAGATTGGCATACTTTGCATAAGATCTGGGTCTGTTTTTTCCATCGTTCCACATGAGGTAATGGAACGGAACATTACAGGAGAAACAGCGGAGATCTTCAGGAACGTTGCATTCGCCATGACGGAACACGGGTTTGATTGTCTTGTGGTATCGCTGTTCATAGTATCCAATAAGATCCTTCCAATCCCAATCCTGCTTGTAGGAAATGATTTTTGGTAGTTTGTCGATTTTGAATTTTTGATACTTTGGAGAGTGTGAATCGTCAAAAGCCCACTGCTTGAGAGGAATGTATTTACAGATAAAGTTAAAAGTTGACCAATAATTTTATATTGGTATTGAATGATGTTAAGTAAATAAAGTATAATGTTCATGGCAATAACCTTTCTATGATGATAATGGTTTGTGGTGAATTCATTGTACTTCTTTTTAGGGGGGTATTGCTTTTTTATTTGTAAAATCCCTTAAAATAAAAGATTTATAAAGAAAAAATGGAGTGTCTTTTGACACTACCTTTGAATTAAGGAGAAGGATAATATGAAAAAACGGGTGATATTTTTTTTAGGCAGTGTTATTTGCTTTTCCGTGATTATTGGCATGATAGGATTTGTAAAAAATAAAAGCTCTATTGGAAATGGGAAAGTAACGACAGAAGAAGTATCATCGTCCGTGGCAGCAGAAACTGCCACGGATATGGCTGCATCGGCATCAGATAAAGATGAAGAACAGCAATTTTTTGAGCAGGCAGTAGAAAATAAGGAGAAAGTAGAACAGGATGGTTCCGTATTTTCCAAAGGAAGCTATCAGATATATAATGGATTTGGATTTACTGTCACGTATTTCCACGTATACGATACATATGAAGAGTTTGTAGAGAGTGAGCATTATAATTCGGACTACGTTGAGACAGAGCCTAAGGATTCCAAATGGATAACAGAAGAGTTTGATAATGGAGCGAACTTTGTATATGCGGAGATTGAGGTAACAAACGAGGATCGGTATGAGAAGGAATTTTTGCCAACTATGTGTGAGATTGTGTGTACACAGGATGATTATATCGCATATGTAGACGGAAAGAGTTTCTATGGGTATGCGTATAACGATTTCTATATGTCAAAAAGAGACGGCTGGGAAGAAATACAGGGTGCGGAGATCGAAAAACTTGCCAGATATTATCAGATTCGACCAGGAGAGACGGTAACGATAGCTATTGGAGGAACCAGTTATGTTGAATGTTATACAGAAGGGGATGGGAATGGCGAAGATCCATATGAATTCATAGGAGAGAAATCCGTGGATGAGGTTTTCGCTTCTCCGAAATATTATCTGGAAATAGCTGGGGATATGCCATCTTCTGGAGATCAGGCATGGCAGGAAAAAAATATCCGTGATGCGTTGACACACATTTATATAGAGTGCCAATAACTATGAAGGAGAAGCATATGTCATGAAAAGAAAAAAGGTCTTGATTTTAATTGGTATCCTGCTTGCGGTAACTGGACTGGGTCTGCGTATCTGGTATGTGAACACCCATACATATTCACCAGAAATAAGGGAGGTTCCGCAGGGACAGACAGCGGAATATTGTGGACTTTCGTATACAATCGTAAATGCCGAGATGTGGAACAGCTCAGATTTCTATACACAGCATCCAGAGCTTACCGATTATCAGAATCCGAACATACCTGCAGAAGAGATGAAACTATTGGTTGTTGAATATCAGATTGGAAAAGTACAGGAAGCAAACAAACTGGATCTTTATATTCCGATTCAATATGTGCATTTATTTAACGGACCAGATCCATTTATGACGCAGGATATGAATCCGTCTCTTTCGGATGGGAACTTCCAGTCGGGTGATACAGTCGTGATTCCGTATGAAATCTATAAGGCAAATTTATCGGAAGCGCAATGGAAGGATGTGGAGAATGGAAAGATGGAGTATGAGACTGTACTCGGAACGTATCCGGTCAAGACGGAAATGAAGATTCAGGATATCCGGTATGAAGGAGGAAAGGGACAGTGAAAGAAGTTATTACAACAGAGATGAAAAAAGCATTCCGTTCCAAAGGATTTCTCTTAGCAGCATTGTCCGGCGTTCTGCTCGCAGTCATACAGACAATCTGGGCGTATCAGAATATTTATCAGGTAAATATGAAAGAAAGGAATCATATTCTTGGATTACCTGTGACCGATGAACATTACGGTTCATGGTTTCAGACCTGTATCATGCAGGGGTGGATCGGATGTGAATATTACTCATCTTTTAATCAGTTCCTGTTTTTGGCGCTGCCTCTTTTTGCAGTGTTACCATACAGTATTTCCCTGTATTCGGAATGGAAATCCGGGTATGCAATGCAGATGCTTGTCCGGCGGGGAAGAAAGCAGTATATCATAAGCAAAGCGGCAGCAATTTTTATAAGTGGGGGCTGTACGGCTGCCTTGCCGCTGTTGGTAAGTCTGTTACTTTCCGCCTGTTACCTTCCAGCGATTGGAATTGATCCAATTTCCATGCAGAATGTCGTGGGTAATTCCATGATGTGGAGTGCGCTTTTCTTTGAAAAGCCAGTGCTATATGCCATCAGCTATACAGGAATTGTATTTGTATATGGGGGAATCTATGCAGAAATTCCACTCCTGTGTGTCGGATGGATGGAAAACAGATTTGGTACATTGATATTTCCCATGCTGCTTCACTGTATGCTGTTTTATGGTGTGTATAATTTGTTCCCGGAGTTTGCAGCTTACAATCCGGCTATGTTTGTAAATCCGAGCCAGCTGGTTTTTGGGATAACATTTCGTGGGATTGTGAGTGTAACAGTTGCGATTCTGGCAGTGGAAGGATTACTGTTATGGCTTTCAAACCGTCGGCGGGATTTTCTATAATGTCCGGTGATATCTGTCAAGAGAGGAGTGTGCAGGGAAAATGGAGATAAAGTTAGAACATGTGACAAAGAAGATAAAGGGAGTTCCGGTATTGCAGGATGTGACAAAGACATTTACCGGGGGCTGTATCTATGGTTTAAGTGGCAAGAATGGCTGTGGGAAAACGATGCTGATGCGGACGATGGCAGGACTGATCTATCCGACCAGCGGAGTTGTGAAGATCAATGGAAAGACGCTCGGAAAGGATATTTCATTTCCGCCAAGCATGGGACTTCTGATTGAGAATCCTGCGTTTCTGCGAGGATATACCGGCTTGGAGAATCTGGAGATACTGGCGAAGGTGCAGGGCGGTGTGCCGCAGGATGAAATCCGGGCAACCCTGGAACAGGTGGGGCTTGATCCCGACGACAAACGGAAGTATTACAAGTATTCGCTTGGTATGCGTCAGAGGCTTGGAATCGCAGCTGCAATTATGGGAAAACCGGATATTATCCTGCTGGATGAACCAATCAATGCGATCGATGCGGAAGGTGTCAGCGTGATCCGGGATGCCATCCGGGCGCTGATGGACGACGAACGGATTATTATCATTGCCTGTCACGACAAAGAGGAAATGGAGTATATGGCGGATACGGTTTTGCATATGTCAGAGGGACGGTTGGAGGAAGCATGATATGAGATTATTGCACTTCTTGGAATATGATATCAGTGAGGGACTGATCCGGTTTTGGAGAAGGTATCTGTGGCTTATCGTGCTTGTCTTTATTACGTGTCTTTTGCTCGACCGGGCAAGTGGAGATTATCTGGGAATGTATGGCGAAAGCTGGTCACCGCTTGGGTATATGGTCAATGAGTTTTGGGGGCAGAGACCATTTCATTTTAACCAGAATACACCGGATCAGTTCAGACTTCCATTGGCATGGATTCTGCAGTATATTCTGCTTGCATACTGTATTGGAAATTATGTGGAAGAGGATATGCATGGTTTTGGTATGCAGCTTATGTTGAAGAGCCGGAGCCGTGTGCTGTGGTGGAGCTCGAAATGTATCTGCTGTGTCTGCATCAACCTGTTTTATTTTCTGCTGCTCTATGGCATGACATACGGATATGCATGGATTTCAACCGGGAACATGTCGATTTCCGGTCAGAAGATAGCACTTTCTCTTTACTATGGAGAGGAGGTGGCAGATACCCCGGTGTCAGAGCTTATTTGTATGGCGGTGCTCTTTCCTGTGCTGGCAGGTATCGTGCAGTCGATGATACAGCTTCTGTTATCTCTCTATATGAATAGTGCAGCGGTAATGAGTGTGATTACATTTATTCTGGTGCTGTCAGCGTATTATGGAAATCGCTTTTTGGTGCATGGATATGCGATGATGTGCAGGTATTATTCTGACAGTCTGTATCCGCAGGATGTGGTGCTTACGACTACGTTTGGGATTCCATATCTCATCTGCCTGATTGCAGGATTGACAGGCTGTGGATATGGAATCATGCGAAAGCGGAATATTATGTGAATGCGAGCGGAATCTGGTCAGATATCAGATCTCCCGGAAGATGCCGAGCTGTGGTGGATATTCCGTAAAGGTGAAAAATGCCGCGGTTAAGAGGAGCAAAATCGCGGAAGAAAGGATGAGCTTTTCTGCCTTCCCATTTCGGTAGACATCATTTTCGACAAAGAGGGCGAAGATAACACCTGCAAAATACAATACAATGTTAATCCAGTCGTAGTTTTTGCCAAGGATACCATTCAATGTATAGAAGACTGCGACGATGAAAATCATGCCGGACAAGATGCCGAGGGTGCGTGCCCAAAGGTAATTTGCCGGCATTTTTTCGTGGAAGAAGAACAGCTCGACCAACGTGAGCAGGAGCATCGGGAAGAAGAGCAGCTTCAGATGCTCCCATGTGGATTCGTTGACGGCAGAGAACAGCCCGACGATGCGGTTTTGATCCGACCATTCATAGGTGAAATGCAGCAGCACTCCGAGGATGGAGATAAATAGAAAGCGGATGGCGTTGGTTTTGAATTTCATGTTGGTTTGTCCTTTCTTGGGTTAGTTGGTTCATGCAGATATGCATATAGTTTATGGATTTTTTGGAAATTTATACTATGTCCTGAGAAAGTATATGCGTGGATTGGGAGAATATTTAAAAAAAGAAGATTTGCTCCAATGAGTGAAATTGTGGGAGCGGGTAAATTGGAGCAGAAGTGCCTGATATCGGAAGGTTACTCCAAGAGGAAGAAAGAGGAAAGCAAGCGAGTGGGAGCAGAAGCTGGCAAAACCGGAAGATTACTCCAAGAGGAAGAAAGGGGAAAGCAAGCGGGTTGGAGCAGAAGTGGGTTAAACCGGAAGATTACTCCAAGTTGAAGGAAAAGGAAAGCAAGCGGGTTGGAGTAAAAGTGTGCAAAACCGGAAGATTACTCCAAGAGGAAGAAAGGGGAAAGCAAGCGGGTTGGAGCAGAAGTGAGTTATACCGGAAGATTGCTCCAAGTTGAAGGAAAAGGAAAGCAAGCGGGTTGGAGCAGAAGTGAGTTAAACCGGAAGATTACTCCAAGTTGAAGGAAAAGGAAAGCAAGCGGGTTGGAGCAGAAGTGAGTTAAACCGGAAGATTACTCCAAGTGGAAGGAAGAGGAAAGCAAGCGGGTTGGAGCAGATGTGTGCAAAACAGCAAGATTGCTCCAAATATAAAAAAGAGGAAAGAAAAACATGGTTGAAACAAGGAAAAAGCATATGTATAATAGGGATGCTTAGCAAGAAACAGAGACAGATAAGAACAACATAGAATATCTGATTTCTGTCGAAAAAATTAAACAAGAACAACAGGAGAAGAATCATGAGAATCGTAATACAGCGTGTTAATCACGCGTCCGTAAAAGTAGATGGAGAGACAATCGGAAGCATCGGCAAGGGCTATCTGCTTCTGCTCGGTGTGGCAGAGGGAGATACAAAGGAGATGGTTGACCGCTATGTGAAGAAGCTTTCAACTTTGCGGATCTTTGCAGATGAAGAGGGCAAGACGAACCTGTCAATTACCGATGTAGGCGGAGAGGTGCTGGTCGTATCCCAGTTCACATTATATGCGGACTGCAAGAAAGGAAACCGCCCAAGCTTTGTGAAGGCGGGTGCGCCGGACTTTGCAGAGGAGATGTATGAGTATTTCAAGGCAAAATGCGTAGAGACGTTCGGGAAAGTGGAATGCGGAAGCTTTGGTGCTGATATGAAGGTCGAGTTGGAGAACGATGGTCCATTCACAATCTTGTGGGACAGCGAGGAATGGTAAAACATGAAACAAGACAGCCAGATGTTTGGCACAGAGAAAATCAGTAAAATACTATGGAATATGGCACCGCCCGTGATGCTGGCGCAGTTGATACAGGCACTTTATAACATTGTGGACAGCTTCTTTGTCGGGCGGTATTCCGAGAGCGGACTGACCGCACTGTCCATTATCTATCCAATCCAGCTTCTGATGATTGCGTTTGCAGTGGGAACCGGCGTTGGTATCAATACGTGCATGGCACATTACTTGGGATTGTCCGAGGAGAAAAAGGCGGACGAGATCGGTGGAATCGGCACGCCGCTTACGTTATTTATGTGGGCAGTATTCGCAGTGGTCTGCTACTTCTTCATGCCTGCGTATGCGAAGATGTCAACGGATTCCGCAGAGGTAATCAAAGAGGTTGTGACGTATGGACGGATTGTATGCGTCTTTTCTTTTGGACTTTTTCTGGAGAGCATCTGGACGAAGATTCTGCAGGCAAACGGCGATATGAAGACGCCGATGATCGCGCAGATTGCAGGCGCGGTTACAAACATCGTACTCGATCCGCTTCTGATCTTCGGTATGTTTGGATTGCCGAAGATGGGAATCGCAGGAGCTGCGGCAGCAACCGTCGTTGGTCAGATCGTAGCGGCGCTGATCGTCATGCGCAGAGGATTCCGGAGGTCGCCGGCGTTATCTGTATATCTGCCGGATATCCGCAAAATTTATAAGATGGGAATCCCGAATATCCTGATGCAGTCTGCGTACACGTTCTATATATTTGGTCTCAATATGGTACTTGCAACCTTCTCTGATCAGGCGGTGACAGTACTTGGACTTTATTACAAATGGCAGGCGTTTTTCTTCATTCCGCTCGGCGCGATGCAGACCTGTATCGTGCCGATCTTAAGCTACAACTATGCAACGATGAAGATTGGCCGCTGCAAGAAGACGCTGTCATTGGCACTTATATATGGAGTATCCCTGATGATGATTGGTGTGCTTTGCTTTGAACTGATGCCGGGGCAGATGCTGCATGTATTCTCGCATGACGCAGAAGTGATCCGTATTGGGAAGGTGGCGTTCCGTATTATTGCGGTGAGCTTTATTCCGCTTGTAACATCATTGACATTTCCGGTGTTCTTTCAGGCAGTTGGAAAAGCGTTTACAAGCAGTATGCTTACGGTGATAAGAACGGTATTTTTATTTGTGCCGCTCGGGTATGCATTTTCAAAAATCGGGCTAAACTTCTTCTGGCTGACATTTCCGGTTACGGATATTATTACGTCGGTTGCCGGATTTTTGCTGTACCGCCGCTTCCTAAGATTCACCAAAAGTTCATAGAATTTGCGTTGTTTCAGCAAATCTCCTGTGCTATCATATGTAATAATTTGGAAGATATAGAATTAGGGTATTTTCAAAAAGGAGAAGATTATGGGACTTACGCAGCAACAAGTACAGGAACGGATCGATCAGGGACTGACGAACGAAACCGACCTGTCTACCGATAAAACAACGAAGGAGATTATCGTCTCCAATACATTCACATATTTTAACCTGATCTTTTTGATCATTACGGTCTTACTCTGTCTGGTCGGTTCTTTTCGGAACCTGACTTTCCTGCCGATCGTCATCGGCAATACACTGATTGGAATTATACAGGAGATCCGCGCGAAGCGGACACTGGACAAGATGAATCTGCTGAATGCACCGCATGCCATCGTCGTGCGGGACGGCGTGAAGCAGAAGATTGAAACCGAACAGCTTGTACAGGATGATGAGATCATCTTGGAGGCGGGCAACCAGATCTGCGCAGATGCAGTCGTTGTGGAAGGAAGCGTGCAGGTCAATGAATCGCTGCTTACCGGAGAAGCGGACGAGGTAGAGAAAAATCCCGGCGACGAACTCTTCTCCGGAAGCTTTGTCGTATCGGGACAATGCCATGCCGAACTCACACACGTTGGAAATGAATCCTACATCGCGAAGCTCTCACAGGAAGCAAAGACGATGGGAAGCGGCGAGCAGTCTGAGATGATCCGCTCGATCAACCAGATCGTCAAATGGGTCGGTATCGTGATCATCCCAATCGGACTTCTGCTGTTTTATCAGAGCCATTTTATCAATCACGAGACAATTCGGCGGAGTGTGACAGCGACGGTTGCCGCGATCATCGGTATGATCCCGGAGGGATTATATTTACTTACGACAATCGCGCTGGCACTCAGCACCATGAAGCTTGCCAGCCGGAAGGTGCTGCTGCATGATATGAAGAGCATCGAAGCACTTGCGCGTGTCGATGTGCTGTGTGTGGATAAGACCGGTACGATCACTGAGCCGACGATGAATGTCAAGCAGATCATATGCAGTAAGAACGGGAAGAATCTGCTGCACACGCCGGAGGAATTGCAGGAATTACTTGTGGATTATACCCTTGCATCGAACGACAATAATGCGACGATGCAGGCCCTCCGGACATTTGCCGGAAATGAGAGTGTGGCACCAAGCCGGACCGTTGTGGAACGGTATCCTTTTTCTTCGACAACGAAATATGGAGCAATCGTATTTACCGAGGGAACGTATATATTAGGGGCGCCGGAATTTGTCATGGGTGATGCGTATGCAACCGTGGAAAAAGAAATTTCAACCTTCACAAAAATCGGTGACCGTGTCCTGATTTTTGCGAAATATGCAGGAACCGACTTAAAGCATGGACTTACCGAAGAAGTGATTCCGCTTGGATTTGTCGTGCTTGCGAACCCGATCCGGGCAAATGCGAAGCAGACCTTCGAATATTTTAACGATCAGGGCGTGGCAATCAAGGTCATCTCCGGAGATAATCCGGGAACAGTTTCTGAGGTTGCGCTGCAGGCAGGAATCCTGGGTGCAGAAAATTACGTGGATGCGACCACACTTGATACAGCGGCGAAGCTTAGGGATGCGGTGGAACAGTACACTGTCTTTGGACGTGTGACACCGAAGCAGAAACAGAAGCTTGTGAAGGCATTGCAGATAAAAGGACATACAGTTGCGATGACCGGCGATGGTGTCAATGATATCTTAGCGATGAAGGATGCAGACTGCAGCGTGGCGATGGCATCGGGAAGTGAGGCAGCAGCGCAGGCAGCACAGGTTGTATTGCTGGATTCGGATTTTGCCCATATGCCGGATGTTGTGTATGAAGGAAGGCGTGTCGTTAATAACGTACAGCGATCGGCGAGTTTGTTCCTTGTAAAGAATATATTTTCCCTGTTGATGGCAGTATTCTCGATGGTTTTGATGATCACATATCCGCTTGAACCGGCACAGGTGTCTTTGATCAGCATGTTTACAATCGGCGCACCGGGATTTCTGCTTGCTTTAGAGCCGAACAAGAATCGGATTGAAGGCAGGTTTATCACGAACGTACTTTTAAAAGCACTGCCGGGAGGACTAACTGACGTGATTGTAGTCGGGGCACTTGTCATGCTCGGATCTGTATTCGGACTTCCGGATGCGAGCGTGGCGACAGCCGCAACAATGGTTTTGTCAGTTGTTGGATTTATGATCTTATTTAAGATCAGCGAACCGCTCAATAAGATGAAGTACGGCGTAATCTTTCTGAATATATTTGGACTTGTATTCTCCGGAATTTTCCTGAAGAAGCTGTTCGCATTAAGTGATATGTCAAACCGGTGTATATTGCTGATGGTTGTGTTTGGATTTGCAGCAGAATCCCTGTTTCGGTATCTCACGTTGATTGCGGAGAAGTTACGGGCGTATTATGAGAAAAAACGTCGGTACACAGGGTACAAACAAAAGCGCAGACTTCGCAGATAATGAAGTAAAGAAATGATAAGAAAAAAGAGAAATCTGGATACATGAGGAATTCCCTCACAGACCGGATTTCTCTTGTTTTATTTTATAGTATCAAATGATTATAATGCCATAAGATATGAATCGTGACATATTACATGGCTGCAACTCTGGCATCAATATAGCGGATCAGTTCTTCTGCAGAAGCCTTTAAGCCAAGGCGGCTTGTGTTGATACAGAGATCGTAGTAGCGGGAATCCCCCCATTTCCCAGAGGAAAATGAGTTGTGATACTGCTTTCTGCTTTTATCATGACGTTTCATCTTTGTAAGTGCTTCATCAGCGGATACATGCTTGACTTCCATAATTCGCTGCTGCTTCACATCAGTGTCTCCAACTAAGAAAATCGAAATCAATCCATCGTTATCCTGCAGGATGTTCTCGGCGCATCGGCCAAGTACTACAAAGGATTCGCCGTTTTCTGCTTTTTCTTTCAGAAAGTTAAACTGCATTTCTGCAACAATCTTTTCTACAGAATTCGACTGTCCCAAAACCGTTCTTGTTATAAATGGATTCGCTGGTTTTTCATCATATTTCTTATAGACGTCATACGAATTTCCTGTTTCCTTGGATAATTCATCCAGAATATTTCTGTCATAGAGAGAAATGTTGTAATGTTTTGCAAGCATTTCCGCAATCACGTGTCCGCCACTTCCATATTCTCGTCCGATCGAAATAATGACTTGTTTGTTCATAATGATACGCTCCCTTCTGTCGTGAAATGTGTCTGCCTTTCGCGTCTTCTATTTACAATTATACATAAGAAGGATGGAAAAAGTCAATGTATGTAAGCAGGAAAAATGGGAAAAACTATATCTGTTAAGAAGTATAAAAACAGGGAGAAACAGACAATGAAAAAAACAAGTGAATTTACACCGACAGCCTTTATTTTAGGAATTTTACTTGCTGTCGTGTTTGGCGGTGCGAATGCTTATCTGGGGTTACGTGTTGGCATGACCGTATCTGCATCCATTCCGGCGGCTGTAATTTCGATGGGGATTGTACGGCTGTTGTTAAAAAGGGATTCAATTCTGGAAAATAACATGGTGCAGACAATCGGCTCCGCCGGAGAATCGCTGGCAGCAGGTGCAATCTTTACGCTTCCGGCACTGTTTATGTGGGCGAAGGAGCATGGCACGGCGATGCCGTCTTTTTTTACGATTGCGATGCTTGCCATAAGCGGTGGCTTGCTTGGTGTGCTTTTTATGGTGCCGCTTCGTCATGCGCTGATTGTTGAAGAACATGACCGTCTGCCATATCCGGAGGGAACGGCATGTTCGAAGGTGCTTCTTGCAGGAGAAGAGGGCGGTGCGAAAGCAAAGAAGGTATTAAAAGGATTGTTTGCGGCAGCCATCTATAAATTTTTAGCAGATGGATTGAGGCTGTTTCCAAGTGAAGTCGATTTTGAAAGCCGGAGGCTGCGCGGGGCAGGCTTCGGTATTGACGTACTCCCGGCATTGGTTGGCGTTGGATATATCTGTGGTGCGCGCGTTTCCTCATATCTGTTAAGCGGGGCGGTACTTGGCTGGCTTGTGCTGATGCCGGCGTTCGTGCTGGTTGGTGGGGATAATATTCTCTTTCCGGCAACAAAGGCAATTAAGACATTATCGACATGGGAACTGTGGGGAAGCTATATCCGTTATATTGGAGCCGGGGCAGTTGCAGCAGGTGGAATCATCAGTCTGATAAAGACGCTGCCGCTGATCGTGACGACTTTCCGCAAGGCAGTGCGAGGTTATGGAAGTGTGGGAAAGGAGCAGACAGAGCGTGATATTCCAATGCGGTATGTGATTATTGGAATCGTGACAATCCTGTTGTTTCTGTGCGTGATGCCACAGATCCGGCTGTCTGTACCGATGGCGCTTTTTATTGCGGTGTTTGGATTCTTTTTTGCAACTGTCAGTGCACGGATGGTTGGTCTTGTCGGCTCTTCGAATAACCCGGTATCCGGTATGGCGATTGCGACATTGCTGCTTGCCTCCTTCGTCCTGAAATTAACCGGTCAGACCGGACTAAAGGGGATGACGGTTGCAATCTCAATGGGAACGGTAATCTGTATTGTTGCAGCGATGGCAGGAGATACATCGCAGGACTTAAAAACCGGTTTTATCGTCGGGGCAACACCATGGAAGCAGCAGGTCGGAGAACTGATCGGAGCCGTTGTATCCGGACTTGCAATCGGAGGTGTATTGTATCTGTTACAGGCAGCATGGAGTTTTGGTGATCCGGAGCTCCCGGCACCACAGGCGACATTGATGAAGCTTGTTGTAGAAGGGGTGATGGGTGATTATCTCCCATGGGGGCTGATTTTGATTGGTGTGTTTATCGCAGTTGCGGTCGAAATCGTCGGGATTCCGGTACTTCCTTTTTCTATCGGATTGTACCTGCCGATTCATTTGTCTACTGCCATTATGGTTGGAGGTCTGCTGCGCCAGTTTTATGAGTGGAAGAAGAATGAGGCATACGTGCAGGATGGAATTTTATTTTCCTCTGGTCTGATTGCAGGGGAAGGCTTGATCGGTATCTTGCTTGCAGTGACTGCCGTGCTTGGTGTGAGTGCAAAACTTGATTTATCCGGACGTGGAATCAGTCTGGGATCGGCCGGGAGTCTGGCGGCATTTTTGATTCTGCTTGTCATAATGATCTGCGTGATTAAAAAACAGGAAAAATTGGAAATTGACAGTTGACATCTGAAAATGGAATGCTATAATAAATGCAAACATATGAATAAATGTTCATATGATATTAAATGATAAAGGAGATACGAAGATGAAGAAGACTTATAAGATTGATGTTGATTGTGCAAACTGTGCAAATAAGATGGAGGACGCTGCGAAGAATACAGCCGGTGTCAAGGACGCAACGGTAAACTTTATGGCACTCAAGATGATTGTAGAGTTTGAAGAAGGTGCAGATGCGAAGGCAGTTATGAAGGACGTTCTGAAGAACTGTAAGAAGGTTGAGGATGACTGCGAGATCTTCCTGTAAATGCCTGCATAGGCAGCAGGTGCAGGATGTAAGATGATTTGCAGGTATAGGAGATCGGTACAGGATGTAAGACCGTCCTCCGGCATAGGATACCTGTGTGATGACAGCAGAAACCTGACAGAAATCGAGAGCTGAGAGTCAAAGTTAAGATTTGGAGTAGATAGGAAGTGACGGCTATGACGAAGAAACAGAAGAAAGTGTTAATCCGGATTATCATTGCAGCAGTATTGGTGATCGTACTGCAGTTTGTTCCGGTAGAAGGATACGTGCGGTTCGGACTGTATATGATTCCGTATCTGGTTATTGGATATGATATCCTGAAGAAGGCGGGGAAGGGAATCTTAAACCGGCAGATTTTTGATGAGAATTTCCTGATGGCAGTTGCCACCATCGGTGCAATCGCACTCGGGGATTACAAGGAAGGCACTGCAGTTATGCTCTTCTATCAGATTGGAGAACTGTTTCAAAGCTATGCCGTTGGCAAGAGCCGCCGGAACATCAGTGAACTGATGGATATCCGCCCGGATTATGCGAATGTAGAGAAGGACGGACAGTTAGAGCAGGTCGATCCGGATGAGATTGAGATCGGTACGGTTATCGTCGTACAGCCGGGTGAGAAGGTGCCAATCGATGGTGTCGTTGTCGAGGGAACTTCATCCTTAAATACAAGTGCGCTGACGGGCGAGAGTGTACCACGCGAAGTAAGTGTGGATGATGAGATCATCAGTGGATGTATCAACATGACCGGTCTTTTAAAAATCCGTACAACGAAGGAATTCGGTGAGTCGACGGTATCGAAGATTTTGGAACTGGTGGAGAATGCGAGCTCGAGAAAATCACGCTCCGAGAACTTTATCTCGAAATTTGCAAAGGTTTATACCCCTGCAGTCTGCTATGGCGCTTTGGCACTTGCTATTTTACCGCCGATCGTGCGGATGGTATTTATGGGGCTGGCACCGGAATGGGGCGACTGGGTATACCGTGCCCTGACATTCCTGGTAATCAGTTGTCCATGTGCACTGGTAATCAGTATCCCGCTCAGCTTCTTTGCAGGTATCGGCGGCGCAAGTCGGGAAGGTGTCCTTGTCAAGGGATCAAGCTTCTTAGAGACATTGTCGCAGACGAAGATCGTCGTATTCGATAAGACCGGTACGATGACGAAGGGTGTGTTTGAGGTAAATGGTATCCATCACAGCCCGTATAAGGATGAGGAGTTGCTCGAATATGCAGCCCTTGCAGAAAGCTATTCCACCCATCCGATCAGTAAGAGCTTACAGCGTGCTTATGGCAAGCCGATTGATAAGAACCGCGTCAGTGACGTGGAGGAGATCGGTGGCCATGGCTTGACTGCGAAGGTGGATGGAAAGGTCGTTGCAACCGGAAATGCAAAGCTCATGAAGAAGCTTGGTATCGAGTATCACGACTGCAGCCATGTCGGAACAATCGTACATGTGGCAATCGACGGCAGATACGCCGGACATATCTTGATCTCCGATGTGATCAAGGAGCATGCCGCAGAGGCAATCGCCGCACTGAAGAAGTCCGGTATTGAGAAGACAGTTATGCTGACAGGCGATGCGAAGAATGTGGCAGAGCATGTAGCCGCACAGCTTGGCATCGACGAAGTATGCAGTGAACTGCTTCCGGGCGATAAGGTAGAAAAGGTCGAAGAACTCTTGACGAAAAAGTCGGAAAAGGATAAACTTGCATTTGTGGGTGACGGCATCAACGATGCACCGGTTCTCTCGCGAGCCGATATCGGTATTGCGATGGGCGCACTTGGTTCGGACGCGGCGATTGAAGCTGCCGACATCGTATTGATGGACGACGATCCACTGAAGATCTCGAAGGCAATTCGGATCTCGAGAAAATGTCTTCGTATCGTATATGAGAATATTTATTTCGCGATTGGTATTAAAGTAATCTGTCTGGTACTCGGCGCACTTGGTATTGCAAATATGTGGTTTGCCATTTTTGCAGATGTCGGAGTTATGATACTGGCAGTGTTAAATGCAATCCGTACATTGTTTGTAAAGAAACTTTAGTGTGAAAAGAGGATACTATGGCACATACACAGAAAATGATAGAATGTTGTGAGAGTCACGAGGTGCACAAGGATCTGTTGAAGATCGTGAATGAGAAGCTGCCAAGTGAGACAGAATTGTATGACTTGGCGGAGCTGTTCAAGGTGTTCGGCGATTCGACGAGAATACGGATTTTGTTCGTATTATTCGAGGCAGAGGTGTGCGTGTGTGATCTGGCTGAGGCACTCGGCATGACACAGTCTGCAATCTCACATCAGCTTCGTATCTTGAAGCAGAATAAACTGGTGAAGAACCGAAGAGAAGGAAAATCCATTTTCTATTCTCTGGCGGACGAACATGTCCGCACAATTATCGCACAGGGGTGCGAGCATATCGAAGAAGATTAAAGTTGTTTCATTTCGTTCTGACGCACAAGGGTTCGTCCCGCGTGGAAAGGCGAGTAATAAAAGAGGGTACTATGGAGAAGCGAATTTCCGTAATCAGTATTATCGTATATGAGAGAGAACAGGCGGCAAAGGTAAATGCAGTCCTACATGAATATGCAGACTATATCATCGGTCGTATGGGACTTCCGTATGAGAAGAAGGGTGTCTCTATCATATCCGTCGTTATGGATGCGCCCATGTCTTGTACCAGTGCGCTTTCCGGCAAATTAGGGATGATCGATGGTGTGACAGCGAAATGCAACACAGCTAAGATCTAAAATATATCTAACTAAAATTTAAAGGAGAGCAAATCTATGAACGAGATGAGACGAAATGCAAAGAAGAGACCGGCAGTGAAGAAAGTATTTGCTTTGTTGCTGGCTCTTTCTATGTGCTGCGCGTTTTTGGCAGGGTGTGGCAAGAAGGAGGAGACGGACAATGTAACCGTCCGTGTCGGCGCGATGTCCGGTCCGACCGCGATGGGTATGGTCAAGCTGATGAAGGACTCTGAGGATGGAGCTGCGAAGGGCACATATGAGTTCGCGGATCTGTCAACGGATCCATCTACATTTGTGACACCGCTTACAAAGGGAGATATCGACATTGCAGCGGTTCCTTCCAATCTGGCTTCGGTTATTTATAACAATACTGACGGCGGGGTACAGGTTCTGGCAGTGAATACATTAGGCGTATTAAACATCGTGGAGCGCGGAGACAGCGTACAGAGCATTAAGGATCTGGCAGGCAAGAAGCTGTATGCAACCGGACAGGGTGCAACACCGGAGTACACACTGCGCCATATCCTGAAGGAAAACGGCATTGATCCGGACAGCGGTCTTACGATCCAGTGGTGTGCGGATACAACTGAAGCATTGTCTTATATTGCAAATGATTCCGAAGCAATCGCCATGCTGCCACAGCCATTTGCGACAGCGGCAATGGGACAGGTTGATGGCTTGCGTGTCGCCATCGACTTAAATGATGCGTGGGCAGAGATCGAGGATTGTGATATTGTGACTGGTGTGGTTGTTGCCCGGACAGACTTCGTGAAGGAGCATCCGCAGGCGGTTGAGACATTCCTCTCAGAGTATGAGGCTTCCGTTGCTTATACAAATGACAATGCAGCCGATGCGGCAGAGCTGATTGCCGGATATGGTATCGTGGCGAAGGCACCACTCGCGGAAAAAGCGATTCCAAAATGCCATATCACCTTCTTAAAGGGACAGGAAATGAAGGACAGTGTAAGTGGATATCTGCAGATTCTGTTCGACGAGAACCCACAGGCAGTTGGCGGTACGATTCCAGCCGATGATTTTTATTATGGATTATAAATATGAACTATAAAGAAGGATTAAAGAAAGTGGGTGCAGCGTTGCTTGCACTCACTTTTTGGGAAATTGCAGCACTTTTCATCCACCAGCGGATTCTGCTTGTGACGCCGGTTGCAGTTGCAAAAAGGCTTTGCACGATCTGGCAGGTGGAGGGATTTGCGCGTGCGATATGGTTTTCGTTCTACCATATTGCAGGCGGTTTTTTGCTTGGGTTGATTCTTGGCTGTCTGCTTGCTTATCTGGCAGCAAAACACCCGGTTGTCGAGACTCTGCTTTGGCCGTGGATGGCGACAATCAAGAGTGTGCCAGTGGCTTCGTTCGTCGTGATCTGTCTGATCTGGCTTTCCGCACGGAATCTGTCCGTGTTCATATCATTTCTGATCGTAATTCCGATCATATACCAGAATGTCTTAGAAGGACTGCGTACAGAAAACCGCAAGATGCAGGAGGTCGCAACAGTCTTTCGGCTACCTTGGTGCAAACGCTTCCGCTATATCGAGCTGCCGAAGCTTCGCCCATTTCTTCTTTCTGCCTGCCGTGTGACAACCGGTATGGCATGGAAGGCAGGCATCGCGGCAGAGATCATCGGCGTGCCGAATGGCTCGATCGGCAAGATGCTTTATACAGCAAAAATATACCTTGATACCGACGACCTGCTTGCGTGGACGGTGATCATTGTGGTAATCAGTGTGGTGGCGGAGAAGGTATTTCTGGCAGGGCTGAAAAAGCTGTTACAGTAAAAAGCTCATCAGATTATAGTTGACAGCCAGTGCTGTATTCGATAAAATTATTGAGACAGGGAGTATCAAATAAAATATGAGCAAATCAGAAAGACAAATGGAAAAAGAAGCAGAACGGAATCAGAAGATATTAGATGCGGCGTTTCGTATATTCGTGGAGAAGAAGATTGAGGCGGTCAGCATGGCTGAGATTGCGGAAGCAGCCGGTGTCGGACGGGCAACACTCTTCCGATGTTATGCAAGTAAGCTGGAGCTTGTGATTGCGGTCTGTGCGGCACGTTGGAAAGCGTATCTGGATGTGCTGGATGTGAATCGGCCGATTTCATCAATTGGCGATATACCTGCCATCGATCGGTTTGTTTTCACATTGGACAGTTATATAGACATGTATCAGAATCATAAGGATCTGTTGCAATATAACGATAACTTCAACCATTATGTCACACATGAGAGCGTTGACAGCCATATGCTTACAGAGTTTCATGCATCACTTGGTTCGGCAAACACGCGGTTTCATATGATGTACGAAAAGGCGAAAGAAGATGGCACCTTTCGTACCGATATTCCAGAGGGTGAGTTCTTACGGGCAACGATACAATCGATGATGGCAACCTGTGCGTATTATGCTGGCGATTTTATCTGGGGAGCTAAGGACAATAAGGATTATACGCCGGAGTTGTTGCTGCAGAAAGAAATGATATTAAACTTTGTAAAGAAGTAGAGAGGGAATGGTGATGCGAGGATGAGAGGATGGATAAAAAGAGTAAAACGGTATATGGCAGTGATCTTGGCAGGGGTTATACTTGTTTCTATGATCAATGTAACGGGATTGGAATCATATGCGGGGCAGGCAATCGTTGCCGGAGACTTTACGTATATAAATAACGGAGATGGAACTGGAAGTATTAACAGCTACACCGGAAGAGATACAGAAGTGGTAATACCGGAAACGATTAATGGATCGCGTATCACGGAAATAGGGGAAAAGGCTTTTAGAGGACATGCCGGTTTAACAAGTGTTGTGATACCATCAAATGTAACAAAGATAGGGAAATGCGCATTTCAAGAATGCAGTAGCTTGACAAGCATTAACATACCATCGAACGTTACGCAGATAGAGAAGGACGCTTTTTCAGGATGCAGCAGTTTAACAAATGTTACGATTCCTGAGAGTGTAACAGATATAAGAGGTGGTGCGTTCTCAGGATGCAGCAGTTTAACAAGTATTAACATACCTTCCGGTATAACATACATGAACCAATATATGTTTGAAGGCTGTAGCAGCATATCGAGTATTGAGATACCATCAGGTGTAACGTCGGTTGAAGTTGGCGTATTTAAAGACTGTAGCAGTTTAACAAGTGTTGAGATACCATCAAGTGTGACTTACCTGGAGTCCTTTGCTTTTCAAGGCTGTAGTAATCTTACAAGTATCAAGATACCATCGAGTGTGACGAAGATAGAAAAGGATGTATTTGAAGGATGCGATAAGCTTGTTATTTTTTGTGAAACCGGTTCCTGTGCGCAAAAATATGCAGAAACCAATAATATTTCCTGTAGACCATTAGAACAATGGGGACAGGAGTGTACACATGATAATACCGAACTGCGGGATGTGACGGAAGCAGGCTGCGTTACTGAGGGGTACACGGGAAATACTTATTGCACTGCTTGTGGACGGCGTATCAGTGAAGGGAGAGTTGTGCCGGCACTTGATCATTGTTATACAGAAGCGGTTACAAAAGAACCAACACTTCGAACAGAAGGAGAAAAGACGTATACCTGTACCAGATGTAATCATACATATACGGAAGTGATGGCAAGGCTGACAACGCCAGAAACCGACTTTAAGTATCAGGAAAAAACGGATGGAACCATTGTTGTCACAGGATATAAAGCAGATAATACAGATATGGTGGTGATACCGGGTACGATTAATGGAAAGAAAGTGACCAGTATAGGAGATTCTGCATTTTACGGGCATTCTGAATTAACAAGTGTTGAGATACCATCGGGCGTGACCAGCATAGGGAAGAGTGTATTTGAAAATTGTGCTAACTTGAAAAGTGTAAATATTCCGGCAAGTGTGACGGAGATAGGAAACAGGGCGTTTACGTATTGTAATAGCATAACAAGCATTGAGATACCGTTGGGCGTGACGAGTATAGGGAATAATGTGTTTGATCATTGTGTTAATTTGACAAGCGTCAGTATTCCGGCATCTGTGACAAAGATAGGATATGAAGCCTTTAAAAATTGTAGCAGCTTAACAAGTATTGAGATACCATCGAGTGTGGTAAGCATAGATGAAAGGGCATTTATATCATGTAGCAAATTGAAAGGTATTAAGATACCATCGAGTGTAACGAGCATAGGTAATAAAGCATTTGCACAATGTGAAAAGCTTGTCATTTGCTGTGAAGAAGATTCTGCTGCAAGACAATATGCTATGGATAATAAAATTCCATACAAGTCCTTTGAAGCGTGGGAACAGTTAATATGTGTTCATGATAATATGAGCATGTGCGAGCGTGTGGAAGCAACCTGCAACAAAACGGGAAATAAGGAATATTGGATTTGCAAAGGGTGTGGGAAAATGTTCCTTGATGAAAATGCTGATACAGAAATTGATAGTATTCCGTTCCTGAATGCATTAGGACATGAATACGAACTTTGTGCCACACCGTCAGATGATGGAACATCAGGTTCAGTAGTATTTACCTGTAAAAGAGAAAACTGTAAAGAAAACGATACCGGACATCGTGAAACTGTCACTATCACAGCACCGGATAAAGCAACGTTGGTGTTTGATGGCAATGCAAAGGAGGCAACAGTAAGCTGTTCTTCAAAGAATGTGCCTGAAAATGCTCCAGAGATTGTTTATACCGGTAAGAACCTGACAAATGGGAAGCCTGTCAATGCGGGAACTTATACAGCGTCTATTACAATAGGAACTGGTGCAGATGCAGTATCTGCAAGTGTAACGTATGAGATTGCACAAAAAGAGCTTACAGTAACAGGGGCAACTGCAAAGGACAGACTATATGACGGTGTATCGGATAAGGTCGATATTTCCGCTGTGTCAATATCCGGTGTAAGAGACGGTGAAGATGTTGCTGTTGATTTAACCGGATTACAGGGAACACTAGGTAGTGTAAAAGCAGGAAGTTACACGGAAGTGACATTGCCGGAGCTTACACTTACGGGAAAGGATGCGGCAAACTATAAACTTGTACTACCATCTGGAACAGTAACGTTATCAGATAGTGTGACCATCAGTAAAAAGGATGCTCAGATTACAGGGAATACAATAAAAAGAAAATATCTGTTCCTTCGCGAGAATATGGAAGCGATTAACTTAAAAGACCTGCTTCCGGAAGATTGTGAAAATGTAACCTATGGGAATCCTGCTATATCCGGAGATATAACATATAGTGTTGCACCAAAGATAGAGGATGGGGTACTTACATATACGGTTGATAAAGGAACGGTAGGAAATGCAGGAACGATTCAGGTTCAGGTAGTTACAGATAATTATACAGATATAACTATTACCATACATACAGAATTGATGGATCAGATACCGACAGTATTACAATCCGGAACAACAATCCAATTGAAAAAATCTGTGCTGACATACGGGGAAACTATTTCAAAACTGGAATTTAGTGATGCTTTATTTGTGGAAAAGGATGGAAAGAGAGTTGCGGGAACGCTTGCATGGAAGAATCCGGATAGCATGCCGGATACTGGAACAACGAGCGCGGCATGGATATTTACGCCGGACAGGGAAGAATATGCACCAGCGGAAGGTGAAATAACCATCAAGGTACAGAGAGCAAATCCGCAGGTGATAGAATTGCCGACAACTGCAGATCGGATCTATGGTTCATCAAAAACGCTTGTGGACAGCATACTTACAGGCGGAAAAGTAACAGGTGTGGACGGAAATGTGCTTGCGGGTACTTGGAGTTGGAAGAATATGGAAGAAGTTCCGGCAGTTGGCAATCATGGATACACTGCAGTATTCACACCGGAAGATACCGCGAATTATGAGATTGTGGAAACAAAGATAACGATTAGGGTCAATGAAGCACCGGTTGAGCCGACACCGGACCCAGGTACGACACCGACACCGGATCCAGGTACGACACCGACACCGGATCCAGGTACGACACCGACACCGGATCCAGGTACGACACCGACACCGGATCCAGGTACGACACCGACACCGGACCCAGGTACGACACCGACACCGGACCCAGGTACGACACCGACACCGGACCCAGGTACGACACCGACACCGGACCCAGGTACGACACCGACACCGGATCCAGGTACGACACCAACGCCAGATCCGGGAGCAACGGTGACAGCCGACGGTGTATATGTGGTAAGTCACACACGTAATCAGATTGTGGTAGGTCTGGTAACGAACAGATCACAGGATGTGGATGTAGAATATCGTTGGCTTGTATGTGATACTTCCGTAGATGCGGAAAGCTGGACAGAGATACAGGGCTGGACGAAAAACAATGAATGGCTGGATTGGAAGCCTGGCAAGGCAGGGGATTATGTCATCGTTGGACAGGCGCGTGTTGCAGGAAATGAAAACAGCCTGACCCAGAGTGCAATCGGAATTCAGCATCATCAGGAAATCAAGGGCAAATGTCAGATGCCATACACCGGAGAAGGCGGCGGATATCTGATGGGGTTTGAGACATTTGATAATCCGGATGCCGGATATACATATGAGATGCTTGTGTTGGATTGTACGCTGTTGGCGCAGGGAAAAGATGCGTGGATCTGGACAACTGGAAGATGCCAGATTTCAGGAAATGCATTCTGGGCAGTCTGGCAGCCACAATATGGATATTATTGGACCCTGTTCCGTGTATACGACAAAGATGGAACGTTGATTGATCAGGAGTGTTATCCATTTGTAAATGCATATTAGATAGAGATCGGTGTTGCGATGAAAAACCGCGAACGCGTCACACCGGTCACAGAACGATTCTTTTCTTATTTACATTTTATGGAGAATACGGATGCAGGACATTAGAATAACAAATATATCGAAAGCGTATGGTGATAAGCAGGTGTTAAACCGTATCTCGAAAGAGTTCCCGTCGGGAGAGACGACCGTAATCATGGGTGCGTCCGGCTGTGGCAAGACAACCCTGCTTCGGATTCTGCTCGGATTAGAAATGCCAGATAATGGAGAAGTGATCGGAATGCCGGAGAAGGTTTCCGTATTATTTCAGGAGGACCGGTTGTGTGAGGATGCTTCTGCCTATGAGAATATCGCCCTTGTGCTGGAACGAAAAAGAACGCGTGCACAAAAGGATGCACAGCGCCGTAAGATAGAACAGGAAGCGGCGCAGGTCGGTATCACGGCGGAAGACTTAACACAGAATGTCATGGAATTAAGTGGTGGCATGCGGCGTAGGATTGCTCTGCTCCGGGCGTTGTTGTACGAGGCGGATTGCGTGGTTTTAGATGAACCATTCAAAGGCTTGGACGCCGCGACGAAGCAGATCGTGATGCAGTATGTGAAGGAAAAGGTCACGGGCAGGACGACATTTCTTGTGACACATGAGCAGGCAGAAGTCGATTTTTTCGGCGGGAATTTCTGGAACCTTTCGCTTGAAAATGAAAAATAAAATCGTGAGTAAAATTTTACTAAAAAAAGAGACGTAAATGATAGACGTCTCTTTTCTTATGTGGAAAAATACGATATAATTATAGTGTGCGTGATTGTGCGCAATATGCTGTCGCAGAGATTGTCAGACAGATATAAAAACAAGAAACTAAAATAAGAATTTTAATAAAAAGGAGTGTTGAAATGAAGATTAATTATGTAGGAAATCAGGGCGATTTTACTATGGAGAATCCAGAGATGCTTAGTTATCTTTATTTTCCAATCGCAAATGAATCAGGGGTTATGAGTTCGGTTGCACCCGATCTTGCAGGTGACTCAAAGATGAGCCAGAATTCTTTTCTGATGCCACCGGTTAGCTGTGAGAATCTGCACAATGACAAGTCATCCAGAAACGTATGGTGCAAGATCAACGGGAAGACACTCTGGTCCTTGACCGGACGTTCCGCTGCCCAGCAGGCAGAACTTTTTACAGAGGACAAGGAGCCGACCTATTTGGAGGCAGGCTTTATGCATCACAAGATCACACGTACGTCCGAGAGAAATGGGGTGAAGGCATCTCTTTCCAGCGTATCCCCGATCAGCGGTGAGAAGCTCGAACTTCTGAAGGTAGAGCTTACAAATATTTCAGAGAAAGAAATGACAATGCAGGTCGTAACTGCGATTCCGCTTTACGCAAGATCTGCAGACAATATCCGTGACCATCGTCATGTAACGGCTCTGCTTCATCGTATCACAACGAATGAGACAGGCATCCTTGTAAAACCGACGATGACATTTGACGAGCGTGGACATAAGCGTAACGAAATCAACTATGGCGTATTCGGTGGAAATGAGAACGAGACACCGATCGGCTATTATCCAATCGTAGAGGATTTCATCGGTGAGGGTGGTAATCTGGAGAACCCACGTGCACTTTACAAGAACCCGCTTGCACCATATGCGAAGGGCGAAGGCATCGACGGATACGAAGCATTGGGCGGTGTTGTATTCGCAGAGAAGAAGGTTGCTGCCGGTGAGACAATCTCCTATGTGATCGCAATGGGCTATGGCGACAGCGCAGAGGAGCTTACAACGGCTGCGAACAAGTTCCTGAGTGTCAAGGCATTTGACAAGGCATGGGACGAGACAATCGCATACTGGCAGGAGAAGGTCAATGTCTCTTATCACACAGGCAACAAGGATTTCGACCAGTGGATGAAGTGGGTAAGCTTCCAGCCGATGCTGCGTCGTATCTATGGATGTTCGTTCCTTCCACATCATGATTATGGTAAGGGCGGTCGTGGATGGCGTGACCTGTGGCAGGATTGTCTGGCACTTCTGATTATGAATCCGGATGGCGTGCGTCAGATGCTGATCGACAACTTCGGTGGTGTGCGTCTCGATGGTACAAACGCAACGATCATCGGAAGCAAGCAGGGCGAATTTATCGCTGACCGTAACGGTATCGCGCGTGTATGGATGGATCACGGCGTATGGCCATATCTTACGACGGAGCTTTATATCAATCAGACAGGAGATCTGGATATCCTGTTAGAAGAAAATACATATTTCAAGGATCTTCTGATCTGCCGTGGTGAGGACCGCGATACAGACTGGGATATCTCACAGGGCGAAAAGCAGAAGGATGCAGCAGGTAATGTATATTCCGGAACTTTGTTGGAGCATCTGCTGATCCAGAATCTGTCTTCGTTCTATGATGTTGGAGATCACAACGAGATCCGCCTGCGTGGTGCAGACTGGAATGATGCACTTGATATGGCTGCACAACGCGGCGAGAGTGTGGCATTTACAACGATGTACGCAGACAATATGGATCATATCGCAGGACTGCTTGCAGCATTTGAGGCATCTGGCAAAAAGACTGTGAAGATCGCAAAGGAGATGCAGCAGCTTCTCGTATCCGGTGCAGATCTGTATGAGGATGTAGCGAAGAAGCGTGAAGTTCTGATGAACTACTGCGAGACCTGTAGACATACACTTTCCGGCGAGAAGGTAGATATCTCCGTAGCAGAGCTTGCTGCAAACCTCAAGGAGAAGGCAGACTGGATGCGTGAGCATATCCGCAAGACCGAGTGGGTACAGACCGCGGAGGGCGATGGCTTCTTCAACGGTTATTATGATAATTCCGGCAAGGCAGTTGAGGGTGATGTAAACGGTGGCGTCCGTATGATGCTTACCTCACAGGTATTTACAATTATGTCGAAGACAGCAACCGACGAGCAGATCGCCGAGATCGTGAAGTCCGCAGACAAGTATCTGTATGATGCTTCTGTTGGTGGTTACCGTCTGAACACCGATTTCCATGAGGTAAAGATGGATCTTGGACGTATGTTTGGATTCGCGTATGGACATAAGGAAAATGGTGCCGTGTTCTGTCACATGGCAACGATGTTTGGAAATGCACTTTATCAAAGAGGCTTCGCGAAGGAAGCATATAAGGTATTTCATACATTATTTGAACACTGCAACGATGTTGAGAAGAGCCGCATCTATCCGGGTGTGCCGGAGTATGTCGATGCTAAGGGACGTGGCGTGTACCACTATCTGACCGGTGCTGCAAGCTGGCTGCTTGTGACTGTAATTACACAGATGTTTGGTGTGCGCGGACAGATGGGAAATCTGACATTCGTGCCACAGCTTCTGCCGGAGCAGTTCGATGCAAATGGAGAAGCAGGACTTTCTATGATCTTTGCAGACAGAAATGTCAAGATCGTTATGAAGAATGCAGAGAAGAAGGCACCAGCCGATTACAAGGTAAGTGCAATCACAATCGATGGCGCTGCATATGCATTCGATGCCACACCAGTCATTAAGCGCGCCGATATCGAGGCACTCTCCAAGGATGCACAGCATACGATCGAAGTGACACTTGCATAGAAGGTAAAAATGACGCACGTGTTATTTGTTATTGATACTTTGTAGATGCGGTGATGAAACCACATATAAGTGGATTATAGTTTCATAGAATACCAATTTATACGCAGACCATTGGAACACGCCAGCACTTAACGAGCTGTGTCTGAAGAATGAAGACACAGGGAGTTTAGTGTCTGTTGCGTGTGGAAGTGAGCGAGAGCGAGTCTGCGTTGAATTGCGTATTCTATGGAACTATCAGATAGTGTAGAGGTTTCATCACCGGAACAGATAGAAAGGAAAAGAACATGGAAGGAATTGAAATTATAGATTTTCAGCCGGAAGGCTACAAACCACTTGTGGATTACGAAAGCTGGAGAGTCGCAGTCTTAAAGTTTTGCGACGATCTGCTGATCGAGAATGTAAAGACAATGCAGAAGCATTTATATACGGACGAGGTATTCGTACTGGTACAGGGACATTGCACACTGTTCCTTGCAGGCGAGGGCGACAAGCCGGGCAAGATCACAGCTGTACACATGGAGCCACACAAGATCTACAACATCAAGAAGGGCACATGGCATAACCATATCATGGATACGGACGGCGAAGTTGTGATTGTAGAAAACCGCGACACCTGCGACGACAACTCCCCAATCCTGCCACTCGACAAGGATCAGCTGGTAGAATTGGCAAACGCGGCAAAGTAAAATTTGCAGTCAAAGATAAATCAGATTTATAAATAAAACAGGATAATTGAACAGCTATTTATGTATAGTCGTGAAACGCAATACTATATAGTACATCACATAAGATTCATTGCACGAGATAAGATATAGATATGTTTGGAACTTAGAAGTACTTAATGTTCTATAAGTATATCAGCCATGTTTGAACATGATGTTCAAACAAGCCGCCACTGAGCCATGGATGGCGAATTGGCGGCGGTGGCGTGAATAATCAGTGAAGTGAATTAGAACATTTAGTACTTCTTGGTTGCAATACATTTATATCATATCTCGTGCGAATGAATTTATGTGTTGTAAAATGCATGCGTTTCACGACGGATAAAACAGATTACAATTATCCGTACGATTTAGAAAGGGAAAAATATGTTTGACAATAAGAACCGCTTTGTAATCGAAAACTACAACAAACAATCCTGTTTCGCAAGCTTCCTCCCGGGCATCAGTGGCATCCACGGAACCCCGCTGTGGAACTTCTACGTAAACCGAGGACAGGCAATCTGCAGCTTTGGCTCAGAGAACAAAGATCATTCCATCATGGAATTTTATCCGGCACATCAGTCCTACCAGTTTACAAAGACAATGGGCTTCCGCACATTTCTGAAGGTAGACGGAACATTTTATGAGCCATTTGTGGACGACGATATGCCACATAAGATGTACATCGGCATGAACGAGCTGGAAATCGAGGAGACAAACGAAGCACTTGGCATCAAAGTAAACGTTTTGTATTACACAATGCCGAACGAGCGCCTCGGCGGTCTGGTTCGTACCGTGACGATTACGAATCTCTCCGGTGCGAAGAAGGACGTGGAAGTGTTAGATGGTATGCCGGCACTGCTTCCATATGGTATCGCATTAAAGGATATGAAAGAAACGGCACAGACGACCAAGGCGTGGATGCAGGTCGAGAATGTAAACGAGAAGCTGCCATATTACCGTGTGCGTATCGCGCTTGCCGATGCGGCAGAGGTTTCCGAGGTAGAGGCAGGAAACTTCATGGTATCTGTGAACAAGGATGGCGGGAAGCTTCCGATCATCGCCGATCCGGAACTGATCTTTGATTACGATACAAGTCTGGCAAAACCGGTGAATTTCTATAAGACAGAGGTGCTTGCACTTGCGGCAGAGCATCAGCTTTGCGCCAATCAGGTACCGGCAGGCTTTGCGTGTGCACATGAGGAGATTACAGATAGCTACACGATCTATTCTGTATATGGTCAGGCAGGCACGAAGGAACTGTTCCATACATTTGCAGATGCTGGCTTGGATGCAGCATATTTTGCAAGAAAGCATGAAGAAAATGATACAATCATCAACGAACTTGCAGATACGATCGCAACGACAACCGCAGATCCTGTCTTCGATGCATACTGCAAGCAGACATACATTGACAACGTCCTGCGTGGCGGATATCCGGTGAAGCTTCCGGGCGGACATATCTTCTATGTATATTCCAGAAAGCACGGTGATGTGGAGCGTGATTATAATTTCTTCTCCATGCTTCCGGAATATTACTCACAGGGAAATGGAAACTTCCGTGATGTAAACCAGAACCGCAGAAGCGATATCTATTTTGCGAACTTCGTCGGCGATTACAATATCAAGGTATTTTATGATCTGCTGCAGTTGGATGGCTACAATCCATTGCAGGTAAAGCAGATTACATACTCATTAAAGCCGGATGCAGAAGCAGAAGCGCTCTCTTATGTAACGGAGCATGCAGATGTTCTGAAGGATTTATTTGCAAAGCCGTTTACACCGGGTAAATTATATGCGCAGATTTACAATAAGAAGGTTGGACTTACCATCGAGGAAGATGCGTTCTTTGCAGTTGTGATGGAACATAGTGTCGAAAATCTGAACGCAGATTTCGGTGAGGGTTACTGGAGTGACCACTGGACATACAATCTTGATCTTGTGGACGCATATCTGTCTGTCTATCCGGAGAAGGAAGAGACGATGCTCTTTGACGAGAAGGATTATACCTACTATGAGTCAAAGGCAACCGTGCTTCCACGTGTGAAGCGGTATGTCAAGACAGAGAAGGGTGTCAGACAGTACCATTCTATCGACGAGGAGAAGAAGGCAGAGGTAACCTTCGACAAGGCACGTACCGTATATGGAAAGGGTGAGGTCTATACTTCAAACCTTGCAACGAAGCTCGTGCTGATGAGTACACTCAAGTTCGATGCGCTGGATATGAAGGGAATCGGAGTCGAGATGGAAGGTGGAAAACCGGGCTGGTATGACGCGTTAAATGGTCTGCCGGGCTTGTTCGGTTCTTCTGTCTGTGAGACGTATGAGTTACAGCGGATGCTGTTGTTCCTGCGTGAGGAACTTGCGAAGTTTGACCGTGCGGTAGATGTTCCGGCAGAGCTTGCTAAGCTGATTGATGAGACAGATGCGGCACTGCAAGCTTATACAAAGGGCGGGGATCGTCTGGCAGTCTGGAATGCAGTGAATATCGCGAAGGAAAATTATCGTGAGAAGACCGCATTTGGCATTGATGGAAAAGAAGAGACGATTCCGGCTGCGAAGCTTGTGGCAATTTTTGACCGCATGATCGCATATGTAGAAGAAGGAATCGAGCTTGGATGTGCGATGAAGGATGGTGTTGCACCGGCATATATGGCATACAGCATGTCTGATTATACAGAGAAGGATGGCGTAATTACACCGGAGAATCTGCAGGTGGTTGATATCCCGTTGTTTTTAGAGGGACCGGTCCGTTACCTGAAGCTGCCACAGACACATGAGGCGAAGGAAGCACTTTACGAGAAGGTGAAGGCTTCAGATATGTATGATAAGAAGCTTGATATGTACAAGGTCAATGCACCGCTTACAAAATGTTCTTACGAGATTGGTCGTGCACGTGCATTCTCCCCAGGCTGGCTGGAGAACGAATCCATCTGGCTGCATATGGAGTACAAATATTTACTGGAGTTGTTGAAGTCCGGACTTTACGAAGAATATTTTGCAGACTTAAAGAAGATGGGGGTTCCGTTCCTGCCTTATGAAACATACGGCAGAAGTCCGCTCGAGAATTCATCGTTCTTAGTCAGCTCTGCAAACTTCAATGAGAAGATTCACGGAAAAGGTTTCGTGGCAAGACTGAGTGGTTCAACCGCAGAGTTCTTACAGATGTGGGAGCTTATGATGAACGGCGAGAAGTTGTTTACAATGCAGGATGGCGTGCTTACATTTAAGCTTGCACCGGCAATCCCGGCATATCTCGTGAAGGACGAAGGCAAGGTAGAGGCAACACTGTTTGGCAGGATTAAAGTTGTGTATGACTGTGGAGGCAAGCGGGATCTGATTCCGGGACAGTATGCGGTTACAAAGTACGAACTTGTGGCAGCTGACGGAAGGGAAGAGATCTGCGAGGGAGCGGTTGTATCCGGAGAAACTGCACAGCGTGTAAGGGATGGAAAAGTTGCAGAAATCCGCGTAACGATCCGGTAAAAGAAAGTGCGTGACAAGAACGCAATAATTATATATAATAAAAAACAATTATGTGATATAAATTTAACTCACAATAAAAAACAGTGTCGCATCGGAAATCATTGATTTGCTTCCGGTGCGACTGTCGTGTTTTTGAAAATGTCAAAAAGAGGAATTATGTACGCAGAAGAACAAAGAAGAAGAGCGTTGAGTCTGCTCGCAAATTTGATTATATGGGTGTTCGAGGCAGTATCGTTTGGCGTAATCTGGTTTGGCGAATATCATAACCCGTTATTTTTCCGTGGGAATTATGTTGTCATTGGATTGTATGCAATATTTATTTTTCTAATCACAAAAAGCTTCAATGGCTATAAGCTAAGCTATATGCGTGTGCTGGATCTGTGCCTGTCACACGGACTTGCGATTGTGATTGGAGGTGCGGTTGCCTATATTTTTATCTGCATGGTGTCACGTGACTATATGAATGTACTTCCGGTTATCATAATGGTGATCATACAGATCGTATTTGAGACATTGTGGGTGATTTTAATCCAGCATATTTATATACTGTTATTCCCACCACGGCAGCTAATCGTGATATACGGGAATTATCCGCCGGAGAACTTCCTGTTCAAAATCAACGCCCGGCGTGACCGGTATCAGATTTGTGAGGTGTTAAATTATCAGCAGGGTATGGAGAAGATTCAGCAGGACGTGTTGGATTTTGAAGGCGTTGTGCTGTATGATCTTCCCTCGGAAGACAGAAACAATATTTTAAAATATTGCTTTAAACATTCTATCCGGACGTATGTTATTCCGAAGATCACGGATATCATAATGAAAGGCTCGGACGATATGCATCTGGTAGATACGCCGGTATTTTTGTCGCGAAATATTGGGTTGCAGGCAGATCAGAGATTTTTCAAGCGGACAACAGACTTGGTTATCTCAGGAGTCGGAATCTTGATTGCATCTCCGATCATGCTGATTATAGCAATTGCAATCAAGGCGTACGATCATGGCCCGGTATTTTACCGGCAGGTGCGTCTGACACGCGGCGGTAAGCCGTTTATGATTTATAAATTCCGAAGCATGCGGATTGATGCAGAGGCAAACGGTGCGCAGCTGGCGAAGAAAGATGATGACCGTATCACACCGGTAGGAAAGGTGTTACGGAATCTTCATTTGGATGAGCTTCCACAGCTTTTCAACGTGTTTGTCGGTGACATGTCGATGGTAGGACCGCGTCCGGAACGACCGGAGATCTTTGAAAAATATGAGGAATCTGTACCTGATTTTGATTTCCGTCTGAAGGTAAAGGCGGGACTGACCGGATACGCACAGGTGTATGGAAAATATAACACCACACCAATCGATAAGCTGAAGCTGGATCTGACCTATATACAGGAATATTCTTACCGGTTGGATCTGAAATTGTTGCTTCTGACTTTCCGTATTGTATTCCGCAAGGAGAGCTCGGAGGGTGTGGATAAGAACCAGCAGACTGCATTAAAGGATAAAAACGAGAAAGGATAAGGGTATCGCACATGAACGTAGCAGTGATTATTGCCGGAGGCTCCGGACATAGAATGGGACAGGATATCCCAAAACAGTTTATCAATGTATATGACAAGCCTGTTTTGATCTATACATTAGAGAGTTTTCAGAGAAATGATCTGATCGATGCAATTGAGGTTGTCTGTATTGACGGCTGGCACAATGTATTATGGGCATATGCCAAGCAGTTTAATATCACAAAAGTAAAATGGGTGATCTCCGGCGGAAACAGCGCGCAGGAGTCTATTCGAAATGGTGTCTATAATCTGAAGGATGTCTGTTCTTCGGATGACAATATCATCATTCATGATGGTATCCGTCCGTTGGTAGATGACGAGGTATTGGAGGATGTCATTGCAAAATGTAATGAGTTTGGAAATGGTGTGACTTCCCTGCCTTACAATGAGCAGATTTTTGTAATCGACGATGAGACATCCACAACGAAATACATTCCACGTGAGACATTGCGCCGCGTATCAACACCGCAAGCATACAAATTTGATAAACTCGTGTGGGCGTATGAGAAGGCGTTTGCAGAAGAAATCGGAATTTATGGATCTTCTTATACGAATACGATGATGGTAGAGCTTGGTGAACGGTTGTATTTTGCAAAAGGCTCAGACAAGAATATCAAGCTTACGACCAAAGATGATTTAGAAATCTTCAAGGGGTATCTGACCGCAGAGAAAGATAAGTGGCTGAAATAGGAGATATGAAAATGCATTTATATGACAGTGAACTTTATATGCAGGATGTATGTGCGGTAGCAAGCATGCTTCAGGTACAGGAGCTTGCAGATGCATCGGTGCTGATCTCCGGAGGAACCGGCATGATTGGTAGTTTTCTGATCGATGCGCTTTTATATGCAAACAAGAACTATCAGGCACAGACAGAGATTTATATATTGGGCAGAAATGAGGAGAAAGCGATTGCGCGGTTTGCAGATTATGCGAATTCTCCACAGTTTCATTTTATTAAACAGGATATCAACGAGAAAGTAGTCGGGAATCCTGCATTGCCGGCGAAGATCGACTATGTGATCCATGCGGCGAGCAACACGCATCCGGTTGCCTATGCAAGCGATCCAATTGGAACAATCACGGCAAATGTATTTGGTACGCAGTATCTGCTTGACTATGCAAAAGAAGCAGGCTGTAAACGGTTCGTATTTTTATCTTCTGTTGAGATTTACGGGGAGAACCGTGGCGATACGGATAAGTTTGCAGAGGATTATTTGGGCTATATCGACTGCAATACCATGCGCGCCGGGTATCCGGAGAGTAAGCGGACGGGCGAAGCATTGTGTCAGGCATATCGCAAACAAAAGGAGATGGATGTGGTGATTCCACGACTGTCCCGGGTGTATGGTCCAACGATGCTGATGAGTGATACAAAGGCGTTATCCCAGTTCATCTTAAAGAGTGTGAAACGGGAAGATATCGTGTTAAAGAGCGAGGGAACACAGGAGTTTTCGTATGCCTATGTGGCAGACTGTGTCGCAGGCATTCTTGCTGTTATGATGGATGGAAAAGACGGCGAGGCGTACAATATCTGTTCCAAAGATTCGGATGTGCAGCTTCGGGAAGTGGCGAAGCATCTGGCGGAGCTTGCAGACAGACAGGTCGTGTTTGACTTGCCGGATGCGACGGAGCAGGCTGGCTATTCGAAGGCGACCAAGGCAACACTTGACACGACAAAGCTTGAGACAGAAATCGGCTTTGTGCCACAATACGATATGAAGACCGGACTTTCCCACACCGTACAGGTGCTTCGGGAAATCATGTAGACAGGGAATAGGAAAAATATGGGAACAAAAATCAAGGAGTTTCGTCAGTATAACAATTTATTTACGGAGCTTGTCAGAAAAGGAATCAAATTAAAATACAGACGATCCTATCTTGGAATCGTCTGGTCGATGATTGAGCCATTGCTTACAATGATCGTATTGACATTGGTGTTTGGTACACTGCTTGGACACAAGGAAAAATCATTTCCAGTTTATATTCTGACCGGACGACTGATGTATACGTTATTTTCACAGTCGACAACCTCTGCCTTAAAGTCAATCCGGCAAAATGAGGCGATGATCAAGAAGGTATATGTTCCAAAATACCTGTATCCGCTTGCGAATATCTGTTTCAATTACATTTTATTTCTGATCTCGCTTGTGGTGCTTGCGGTTGTGGCACTGGTGTTGGGCGTGTTCCCGACCTGGCGTACGCTGCTTGCTATCGTACCGTTGCTCAACCTGTTTTTACTGTCTATCGGTGTCGGCATGATACTGGCGACAATCGGCGTGTATTTCCGGGATATGGAATATCTGTGGAACGTTGCACTGATGCTTATCATGTATACCTGTGCGATTTTCTACTATCCGAAAAAAATCCTGAACAGTAGTGTCAGCTGGATCCTGAAATTTAATCCGTTGTTCTGCATTATCAACAATTTCCGAAATTGTGTGTTTGGCAGAGCGATGAGTGCACATATGCTGATCTATTCGTTTACATTTGCGTTTGTCTGCATCATAGTTGGACTTGTTGTGTTTAATAAGAAACAGGATCAGTTTATTCTGCATCTGTAAAGCATGGGAGGCGGTATCGTGAGTGAAGAGACAAGAAAAGATGTAATTACATTATCCCATGTAGGCATGGAGTTTCATTTGAACAAAGAAAAGGTGGACAGCCTGAAGGAATATTTTATCAAGCTTGTGAAGCATGATATTGCATATACGGAGTTCTGGGCACTGAAAGATGTAACTTTTTCTGTGAAGCAGGGCGATCGCGTTGGCATCCTCGGGTTGAACGGCGCCGGAAAATCGACACTGATGAAAGTGATTGCAGGTGTTTTTAAGCCGACAGAAGGAACGATTGAGAAAACGGGTGTACTTGCGCCGATGATCGAGCTTGGGGCCGGTTTTGATATGCAGTATACCGGAGCGGAAAATATTTTCCTGTATGGGGCAGTTCTTGGACATTCGCGGAAATTCATGGAAGAGAAATTCGATGAAATCGTCAAATTCTCTGAGCTTGGTAAGTTTATTGATGTTCCACTCAAAAATTATTCTTCTGGTATGAAAGCGAGATTGGGATTTTCCATTGCCACTGTGGTACGTCCAGACATTCTGATTTTGGATGAGGTTTTGTCGGTTGGTGATGCGAAATTCCGGAAGAAGAGTGAGAAGAAGCTGGTGGATATGATGGATACCGGCGTGACAGTACTTTTCGTATCACACAACTTAGATCAGGTAAAACGTATCTGTAATAAGGCAATGATTCTGGAACATGGTGAATTAAAAGCATTTGGAGATATCGAGGAGGTAGCTCCAATCTACGAAGAGATGATAAAATAATATGGGATTTTATATCAGACAGATTATAAAAATGATGGCACAGCATGTGCTGTTTCCAGTCTATTATTTCTTTTGCTGCCGGAAACCGGTGAGAAACGGTCTGGTTGTGTTTGCGGATGAACATAGGACGGCCTGCCCGCCCTCGATGCAGAGATTGCACGATGCGCTGCTTTCCCAGCACAGATTTACGGTAGTGGATGATTTTTTTGACTTGCAGGCAATGTCTGCGCTTTCCGGGATGCGACGGATGTTTGCATTTATGAAGCTCTACGCACAGGCAGAGTTTGTTATTTTGCAGGATAATTTTCTTCCAGTTTCATCCTGTCGTAAACGCAAAGAAACGAAAGTGATCCAGCTCTGGCATGGCTGTGGTGCATTTAAGCGGTTTGGCTATGATGCCAAGGATGATATCCCTCGGTTTTACAAGGGAAATGTTTACAAGAACTATGATCTTGTGACAGTGAGCAGCCCATATTGCCGCCCGTTTTTTACGTCGGCGATGCGAATTAAACATCCGAAGATTGTGCGGGCATATGGAAGCAGTTATACGGATTGTTATTTTGATGAAGCATATAAACATGCGATGCGGGAAAAGTTTGAGCGGATTTACGGTGAGAAGGATGGAAGAACCGTGATCGTATGGGCACCGACGTTCCGGGGCAATGCCAGACAACAAAATGTTGGTGAACGGACAATCGGTGAAACGTGGATTGACCAGCTTGCAGAAAATCCAGCGTATCTTGTGATAAAAAGTCTGCATCCGCATATGCTGAAACGGGGAGAGTCGCAGCCGATGACAACGGGCGAGCTTCTGTTTTCCGCAGATATACTGATTACGGATTATTCATCTGTGATGTTTGAATATTTGTTATTGGACCGCCCACTGCTATTGTTTGCGCCTGACTTGGAAGTATACAGGCAGACACGTGGATGGTATCTGGACTATGAAGAATTGCCGGGACGTATTGTGACACAGGGAGAGACACTTACGTCTGCTGTGGCAGAGACATTACAGGAGGATCCGTATAAAAATGAACGAAAAGAATTTGGTGCACGCTATATGAGCCGGTGTGATGGCAATGTGACGAGACGACTGGTGCACTACATGATACATGAGGAGACAAAGAAAAACGATGTTGAAAAGCTTGTTTAAGAAATTTAAGAAAACAATTGTATTTAAGACGATTCAGAAAACAATTCCATACCGGGCACTTCGAAAGGTTTATCGTATGTGCAGAAAGCAGATTCGAAAAATCTACCGTTATGAGATGCTGCGGAAGCATTATCCGAAGCTTTATAATAAGTATGCGGCAAGACCGGTCAATGAGAAGAAGGTTGTCTTTATTGAGGTGCGGGAGAGCAAGATCAGCGACAGCTTTTCTCTGATGTATAAGAAAGTTCAGGAGGAACACAAATACGAGATTCATACACATTTCCTGCGCAGCGGGTTTTCCAAGCGCAAGGATTATCGGCATGCCTGTGAGGCGATGATCACAGATATTGCGGATGCAAAGTATATTTTCTTAAATGAATCTTCGGACGTGATCGCGGCGCTTCCGATGCGAGAGGAGACAATCGTGACGCAGCTCTGGCATGGCTGTGGTGCTTTCAAGAAGTTTGGTATGAGTACCGCAGAACTGATCTTTGGCGATGACCGGAAAACACTGGAAAAATACCCGTATCACGGAAATTATACGTATGTAACAGTCAGTTCCCCGGAGGTTGTATGGGCATATGAGGAAGCAATGTCCCTGCAGGATAAAAAGGGTGTGGTTGTACCAACCGGTATTTCCCGTTCGGACATTTTCTATGATGAAGATGCGAAAAAGGCAGCACAGGAAAAACTGCTCTCCGTGGTTCCGCAGGCAAAGGGCAGGAAAGTGATTTTGTATGCCCCGACGTTCCGCGGCAGAGTGGCGCGTGCAAAGACACCGAACGAACTGGATATTGCAGCGTTTGGTGATGCACTCGGGAAAGATTATGTTTTGTTGTTTAAACTGCATCCGTTTGTGAAGAAACGGACAGCGATACCAGAGGGATACGAGGACTTTGCATTTGATCTGACTGATGATATGAGTATTGAGGAACTGCTGTTTGTGGCAGATATCTGTATTTCGGATTATTCTTCTCTTGTATTTGAATATTCGCTGTTTGAGAAGCCGATGATCTTCTTTGCGTTTGATCTGGATAATTATTATGACTGGCGCGGATTTTATTATGATTACAAGGACTTTGTGCCAGGACCGATTCATACGACAACAGAGGAAATGATCGAGTATATCCAGCATGTGGATGAGCGGTTTGATAAGAAAAAGGTGCAGGAATTCCGTCAGAAATTTATGAGTGCATGTGACGGACATGCAACAGAACGTATTATGAAAATGATGTTTGGAGAGTAAGCATGGTTTCGGTGATTATTCCGGTTTATAATGCAAAACAATTTGTGTGTGAGGCACTTGCTTCGGCGGTGGCACAGATGTATGTACAGGAAGTGCTTCTGATTGATGACTGTTCTACGGATGGATCAATGGAAGCAGTGCAGACATGGCTGGATGCACATTCTGCACAGACGGAGGACATTTCTGTCCGTCTGCTGAAAAATCCGGAGAATGTCGGTGTTGCAGAGACGCGAAACCGGGGTGTGAACGAGGCGGAAGGACGCTATGTGGCATTTCTGGATGCAGATGACCGGTTTGCTGACGGAAAACTGGAAAAGCAGGTGGAGTTACTGGAACAGACAGGCGCGTGTCTGTGCAACACTGCGCGCGTGCTCATGCGCCCGGATGGAACTCTTACACAGACTGTGATGCATACACCGGAGAAAATCACGCTTGCAGATCTGGAAAAAACAAATGTGATCAACTGTTCTTCTGTCGTTGCGCGTCGGGAGGCTATGTTACAATTTCCGATGGAGCACAGTGAAGTACATGAGGATTATCTGACCTGGCTCCGGATGCTGCGGACTTATCCGTTTGCGGTTGGAATCAATGAACCACTGTTGGAATACCGCTTGTCTGAAAATGGAAAATCCAGAAACAAATGGAAATCTGCCCGTATGACATATCGCACGTATCGGCTGGCAGGGTATTCTGTATGGAAATCATGCAGGATGTTTGGCAGTTATATGGTGAATGGTTTGAAAAAGTATGTGAAGTGTTAAAAATTCACGGTATTTTCAAATTGTTCGGGGAATCAAAGATTGATTTTAAAAGCGAGATGCGATATGATAAGAAAGAACGGCTTTGCCGAATAAAGGTTTGAGAGGTATGGATATGGTTGACGAGAAGAAAACCATCCTTATGACGAAGCTTGCGATATTTGAGAAAAGAGAGAAGAACAAAAGCTTGGTTGTGAGTAAATATTATAGAAGTGATTATGTCCGTTATAATGTGCTGAAAACATGGGTGGCAGTGACTGTTCTGTACTGGTGTGTCATTGCTGGATATATATTTATGACATTTGACAGTATTTTGGAGAAACTGAATGATCTGGATTATTTTGCAGTCGTATATAAGATGCTGGGCGGCTATGTGATTGTTTGCGCGATTTACTTTTTGTTTGCATTTATCCTGTACAATTATCGGTATAAGAAAGCCAAGGATGGTCTGGTACAGTATAATATTAATCTGAAAGAGCTGATTCATGCGGATGATCCGCCAGAGCAGAATCGTCGTATGGTGGATGAGTCAAAGCGTGCAACAGATGATGTTTCCGCGGCCAGAAATCATGCTGAAAAAGCTGATTCCCGTGCAAATGTCAGTCGTTCGGAGATGATACAGCGGCAGTTGCAGGCACAGCAGGAACGGAAAAATCAGGAGATTATTGAGAACGTAAGGCGTCGGAATGAGCGGATTTCTGCACAGCAGCAGGAGGAAGCACAGAGACAGCAGGAGATGGAAGAAGAACGGCGTCGGATTCGTGCACGTCGGGAACAATTGGAGCGGGAACAGCTGCAACGCATCAGACAGGAGCAGCAGGGTATGTACCGGGAAAATCATGTCTATAATACAAATACACCAGATGGTGCAGGAAGGGGAGACAACAAATGACTGGAATGATAGCAGTAAGAAATTCGATACGTGATTTTTTGAGAAAATATGATGAGGTAACGACTCCGATCATACGGTTTATCTTTTCATTCATTATGTTTTCCTGTATCAACTCGTTGTTTGGTTACAGTGAATTTTTACACAGAGGCGTGATTACATTTTTGCTGTCTGTGATCAGTGCGCTTGTGTCGGGACCAGTTGTTGTTTTTCTCGCTGGTGTTGTCGTGGCAGTTCATTGCTTTTCTGTATCCATGGATATAGGTGTGTTGTGTCTGCTGCTTTTTCTGATCATGTATTGTGCATATATCCGGATGTTTCAGAATACCGGATATGTATTGGCACTTGTGCCGATTCTGTATATGTTGAAGATCCCGTTTGCAGCTCCGGTTATGGTCGCAATTTTTGCAGGTTTTTCAGGCGCGGTTCCAGCCGCATTTGGCGTGGTAATTTATTATTTTTCACAGTATGTAAAAGAAGCAAGAGCTACGATCCTTTTGGGTGAGGATGCTGATTTTCAGGGCTATTCTTATGTAGTCAATGGTTTGATGAAGGATAAGGCGATGTTGCTTGCTATTATTGCATTTGCCATCGTTGTAATGGTAACTGCGCTGATTCATCAGATGAATTTTGATTATGCATGGTATGTCGCAATTGGTGTTGGAAGCGTATTTACGATTCTTGTATTTTTAGTATGTGGTATGATGGTTGATGTCAGCGTTCCAGCAGGAAGTCTCGTACTTGGCGCAATTCTTGGTGGTGTGCTTGGTGTCGTCGTACAGATGTGTAAGAGCGTGATCGATTACTCACATAAAGAGTCTGTGCAATTTGAGGATGATGATTATTATTACTATGTAAAAGCAATTCCGAAGGTTGGAGAAGCTCAGAAAAAACGTGTAAAAACTATGACGGATGAAGATGTAGTGGAAGAGGTGAAGAAACAGGCACGTCCGCAGCAGGGCGCAAATGGTCAGGCAAGGCAGCCTCGTCCACAACAGGGCGCAAATGGTCAGACAAGACAGCCTCGTCCACAGCAGGGCACGAATGGCCAGGCAAGACAGGCACGTCCACAGCAGGGGGCAAATGGCCAGGCAAGACAGGCGCGTCCACAGCAGGGCGCAAATGGTCAGGCAAGACAGTCTCGCCCACAGCAGGGGGCAAATGGCCAGGTGAGACAGCCTCGTCCACAGCAGAACCGCAACAATGGGCAGACAAATCGATAAGGACTAGCGATGGTTAAGGGGTGTTAGTTTGAAAAAGTTACTCACAGCATTAAGTGTATATTTTGATTGGTTTTACATACCAAAGATTCATGTCACGGACATTATTGAGATTATTATTCTGTCGTATGTAATTTACCATATCATGATCTGGTTTAAAAAGACACGGGCATGGACCTTGTTTAAAGGAATTGTTGTGTTGTTTATCTTTGTCGGACTGGCAACCCTTTTTCGTTTGAATACGATTTTATGGATCTTCCGGAATACAATCAGTGTCGGTATTATCGCCGTGATTATTCTGTTCCAGCCAGAATTGCGTCGGGCACTGGAGGAACTGGGACGAAAGAAGATCTTTACAGATGTTCTGACACGGGATGACAAAAATCTGCATCTTGAGCGTGTGAACAATCATACAATTGACGAACTGGTTGCAGCTTCTATTGATATGGGAAAAGTAAAAACTGGTGCATTGATTGTGATTGAACAGGATGTTGCACTGGGAGAATATGAGAATACAGGAATTCTGGTCGACGCAGCTCTGACAAGACAGCTTCTGATCAATATTTTTGAGCATAATACACCATTGCATGATGGTGCGGTTATTATACGGGATAACCGGGTGCTTGCAGCAACCTGTTATCTGCCACTTACAGATCGTATTGATCTGAACAAGGCACTGGGAACAAGACACCGGGCGGCCGTTGGTATCAGTGAGGTGTCTGACAGTATGACGATTGTTGTATCGGAGGAGACGGGTGAGATTTCCGTAGCGTATGGTGGAACCCTGTATCGGAATCTGGATGCAATTGAACTTAGAAAGAAATTGACCTCTTTACAGCCGGTAGTTCCGGAGCACAGACGTGCGAGACTGCGGAAAGGGGGCAAAAAAAATGGAAAAAAATAAGAAAGAGATTGGGCATATCGGGTATAAAATTGCCGCTGTTTTACTTGCAATCGTTGCATGGCTTGCTGTCGCGAATATTTCGGATTATCAGACAACAAGAGAGATATCAGACATTCCGGTGACGCAGATTAATGGTGATGTGCTGGATGAGCTGGATCAGGTCTATGACGTTGTGAGTGGGGATACGGTTGATATTATTGTAAAAGGACGGCGCTCTGTGGTTGGAACTCTTGGCAGGGAGGATTTCACTGCCATTGCAGATCTGTCAACAATGTCCATTACGAATACAGTGACGGTCTCTGTGGAAGCCAAAAGCAGCTCTGTGAAAGATGAAATCAGTATTACCTGTGTGGATAATACAATGAAGTTAAATCTGGAAGAGAAAGTGACACAGCAATTTCCGATTAAGGTGGTGACAACTGGCAGTACAAAAAATGGGTTTGCGGTAAGTGGAACTTCGTCTGCGCCGAATATTATCAAGGTTGATGGACCGAAGAGTGCTGTGGAAAAAATCACGGAGATACGTGCTTCCGTAGACGTGGATCAGAGAAATGCAAGTTTTGAAACGGAGCCAGAGCTTCATATCTATGATGCATATGGGGAAGAAATTACAAATGATAAGATTACGCTGGATGTTTCATCCGCAAAGGTAAGTGTTGAGATTTATGCAACCAAGACGGTACCAATCGAGGTTAATCTGCGTGGAACCCCGGGGGATGGTTACGGTGTGGAAGGAGTCGTATATCAGCCGCAGAATGTAGAATTGGTTGGTCCGGCAGAGGCGTTGTCGAAGATTGAGACTGTGGAAGTGGATGATGTATCTGTGAGTGGTATGACAGAGGATTATCAGACAGATGTAGATATACGGGATTATTTGCCGGATGGGGTTTCAGTTGTGAATATCCCGCCGGAAATCACAGTGAATATATCCATTACAAAACTGGAGGATAAGAAGCTGACTGTGACAGTAAACAGCTTTGTGCTTGACAAGCAGGTGGATGGTTATCAGTATGAGATTACATTGAACAACTTTACAATCACAGCATCCGGATTCTCAGATGTCGTATCAAAGCTGACGCTGGACGATATTGTTCCAACGATTGACTGTTCCGGACTTCCGGTAGGAAATCATGGGAATGTGACAGTGACTCTGAGGCAATTGGAGGGTGTTACATATGAGATGAGTGGTACGGTCAGTGTGAATGTCACAACTACGGAAGAATAAAGATTCATTGGTGATAGAGGGTTGATCCGCCAGATGGAGGATTGCAAAGAAGAAAGAAGCGTGAGTATATGGCACAGGAAAAGATAGAACAATTCAAGGAAGCAGTTGCACAGTGTAATTCAATTGTATTCTTTGGAGGTGCCGGCGTATCAACGGAGAGCGGGATTCCGGATTTCCGAAGCACAGATGGTCTGTATAACCAGAAGTATAAATACCCGCCGGAGACGATTGTAAGCCACAGCTTTTATATGCAGCGGACGGAAGAATTCTATGAGTTCTACAAGGACAAGATGCTTTTTCCGCAGGCACAGCCCAATGCCGCACATAAGAAGCTTGCCGAATTGGAGCAGGCAGGAAAATTGAAGGCAGTCATCACGCAGAATATTGATGGACTGCATCAGGCAGCAGGAAGCAAAGAAGTGTTGGAGCTTCATGGATCGGTACATCGGAATTATTGTACAAAATGTAAGAAGTTTTTCCCACTTTCGTATGTTGTGGAATCAAAAGGAATTCCGACATGTGACGAATGTGGCGCAATTATCAAACCGGACGTTGTTCTGTATGAGGAGGGACTTGACCAGAGTATCCTGACGCGCTCCATCAATCATATTGCGAAGGCAGATATGCTGATTATCGGTGGTACATCGTTAGCTGTATATCCGGCAGCAGGGCTGATTGATTATTTTCATGGTAAATATCTGGTTGTGATCAACATGGCATCAACTCCACGTGATTCCTATGCGGATATCGTCATCAATGGAAAGATCGGAGAGGTACTATCTCAAATTGAGGTCTGAGGCAGGACTTGACAGACAAAAACGATGGTGCTAAAGTACAGTTGTGTTTAAAAGTAAATAAATATTTACTCGGGGCGGGGTGTGATTCCCCACCGGCGGTATAGCCCGCGCGCAGTGATGCATGATTTGGTGAGATTCCAAAGCCGACAGTATAGTCTGGATGAGAGAGTAAGGATAAGAGAAGCAGGAAAAAATGGCAGCATGCATCATAAAACACCATGAAAGCCATTTGATTTGAATGCGGATAGAAGTCTGAAACCCCGGTACATAGCGATATGTGACCGGGGTTTGGTTTTTGAAGATAATCGATAAAATACAAGCACTGATACAAGGCTGCCTGCAATTGTGGCAGCAGGCATTGATTAGTGAATAGAACGAAGAAGGTGAGAAAGTGGCATACAAACAGGAATATATGGAGCTTGCAATCGAGCTTGCGAAAAAAGGAACTGGTGCAGTCAATCCGAATCCACTTGTGGGTGCGGTAATCGTGAAGGATGACCGGATCATCGGACAGGGGTATCATGCCAGATACGGTGATCTGCATGCAGAACGGGCGGCGTTTGCAAGTCTTACCGAGGATGCGGCAGGTGCGGAAATGTATGTGACGCTGGAGCCGTGTTGCCATTATGGCAAACAGCCACCGTGCACGCTTGCAATCGTGGAACACGGCATCAAAAAAGTCTATGTCGGCAGTGATGATCCGAATGAGAAGGTGGCAGGAAAAGGGATCGCATTTTTGCGGGAGCATGGCGTTGAGGTAGAAACCGGTGTGATGAAGGATGCCTGCGATGCGATTAATTCGGTATTCTTCTACTATATAACGACAAAGTTACCATATGTAGTTATGAAATATGCGATGTCGATGGACGGCAAGATTGCGGCATATACCGGCAAGAGCAAGTGGATTACCGGGGATGCGGCAAGACAGCATGTGCAGGAGACAAGAAACTGGCTCAGAGGAATCATGGTCGGCTGCAATACGGTCTTACAGGATGATCCGGCACTGACCTGTCGGATCGAAGGTGGAAGGAATCCAGTTCGTATTGTCTGTGACAGTCATCTGCGAATCCCGGCTGACTGTCAGTTGGTACGGACGGCGGTGGATGTTCCAACAATCGTGGCAACACTCGATGGCGCATCGGACAAGGCAAAGGAATTACAACAGGCAAATGTGCAGATACTACAATGCAAGGAAAAAGATGGACGTATTGATCTGTATGATCTGATGGTGCAGCTTGGTGCACAGGATATCGACGGTATCCTGTTAGAAGGCGGTGGCACGTTAAATGAGCAGGCACTCGCACAGGATATCGTGCAGGAGGTGCAGATATATATCGCACCGAAGATCTTAGGCGGTGCGGAGGCGAAAACCCCTGTGGAAGGCAAAGGTGTGCCAGATCCAAATGGCGCGTACCGGTTTGCATTTGACCATATGGAGCGGGTCGGGGACGACATCTTACTACGATATCGAAAGGAGAAGCGGGAAATATGTTTACAGGAATCATAGAAGAGGTTGGAACGCTTCTGGCTGCGAGAAAAGCATCGAAATCGGAGAGTCTTACGATTGAGGCACCCTATGTTTTACAGGATGCGAAGGTCGGAGACAGCATTGCGGTCAATGGCATCTGTCTGACGGCAACATCCATTTCGGGCAATACATTTACGGCGGATGTCATGGCGGAGACGATGCGCCGGACATCGCTTGGCACACTGCATACCGGAAGCAAGGTCAATCTGGAACGCGCGATGGCGGCAGGTGGGCGCCTCGGTGGGCATATCGTATCTGGGCATATCGATGGCATTGGAGCGATTGTGAGTCTGGAGCGGGAAGAAAACGCGGTCTGGGTTACAATAGAGACGACACCCCGGATCATGAAATATATCATCGAGAAAGGTTCGATTGCGATTGACGGCATCAGCCTGACGGTCGCAACGGTCAGCACCGACCGGTTTCAGGTATCCATTATCCCACATACCGGACAGGAGACGACATTGCTTACGAAGAAGCCGGGTGATATTGTGAATCTGGAAAATGATGTGATTGGGAAATACGTGGAGCATCTGCTTCATTTTAAAGAACCGGAGAATAAGAAACAAAGTTCGAAGGTTGATATGGGATTTCTTGCAGAGCATGGATTCTTATAGAGAAAATAGCGATAATTACACATAGTGGAGTTATGAACAGACAAGGAGGAACAACATGGAATTAAACAGCATTGAAGAGGTTGTAGAAGACCTCAAAAAAGAAAAATGTGTTGTGATCATGGACGATGAGAATCGCGAGAACGAGGGGGATGTCATCTGTGCTGCAGAATTTGCAACAACAGAGAATGTGAACTTCATGGCAAGCTACGCCAAAGGTCTGATCTGTATGCCGATGGCACCGGAATACACAGATAAGCTGCATCTGCCACAGATGTGTATTACAAATACAGACAACCATTGTACAGCATTTTCTGTATCCGTCGATCATGTAAGTACAACAACCGGAATCTCTGCGTATGAGCGAGGTATCACCGCACGAAAATTCGTAGAGGATGATGCAAAGCCGGAGGATTTCCGCAGACCGGGACATATGTTTCCGCTTGAGGCAAGACCAGGCGGCGTAATCGAGCGTCAGGGACACACGGAAGCAACCGTGGATCTGATGAAGATTGCAGGCTTAAAACCGGTCGGTCTTTGTTGTGAGATCATGCGTGATGACGGAATGATGGCAAGACGTGATGATCTGGAGGAGTTTGCCAAGAAACATAACTTGAAAATCTCGACTGTGGAGAAGCTGATCCAGTACCGCAAGGAACATGAGGTATTTGTCGAGTGCGTGGCAAAAGCAAAGATGCCGACACGTTACGGCGAGTTCATGATTTACGGATATGTGAATAAATTAAACGGTGAGCACCATGTTGCACTCGTAAAGGGTGACATCACCGACGGTGAACCAGTTCTTTGTCGTGTACATTCCGAGTGCCTGACCGGAGATGCGCTTGGCTCTGCACGCTGCGACTGTGGACAGCAGTATGATGCAGCGATGAAGCAGATTGCCAAGGAAGGCAGAGGCGTGCTTCTTTATCTGCGTCAGGAAGGCCGTGGAATCGGACTCATCAACAAGATCCGTGCATATCAGCTGCAGGATCAGGGGCTTGACACGGTCGAGGCGAACCTGAAGCTCGGGTTCCCGGAGGATGCCCGTGACTACACGATCGGTACGCAGATTCTCGTAGACCTTGGCGTACACAAGATGCGCCTGCTCACGAACAATCCACTCAAGATATACGGATTATCCGGCTACAACCTTGAGATCGTTGAACGTGTGCCAATCGAGATGGAGCCAAGCAAATATGATATGTTCTATTTAAAGACAAAGAAAGAAAAGATGGGACATATCCTCGATAACGTAGATTGATGACATTGATATATATAAAACTAACAAGGATAAATTTTAGGAAAGACGGTATACCAAACACATAAAAGGTGGTGAATGCCGCCTCTCCGTTAAATTATTAAAATGTATGTAAGCCACATCCTGTTATAATGAATGGTATATAGATGTTCCTCTATGTATGATTCCAACGCAGACCATTGCAGCATGTCGGCACTTAATGAGATGTGGCCAGTAATTGGTTACTGGCTACATCGAATTTAGTACCGCTACATGCGGAAGTGAGCGAGAGCGCGTCTGCGTGGAACATACATAGGGAGAACATCGGATGCAAAAAGTATATGGATGTGGCGGTAGATAAAAGAATAAGGAGAGAAAGAAAATGAACAAATTAGAAGGAAAATTAGTCGCAGACGGCGTAAAAATCGGAATTGTAGCAGCAAGATTTAATGAATTTATCGTATCCAAACTGGTAGGCGGTGCAATGGATGGTCTGATCCGTCATGACGTGAAGGAAGAAGATGTAACAGTTGCATGGGTACCGGGCGCATTTGAGATTCCGGTTGTTGCAAAGAAGATGGCAAAGTCTGGAAAGTATGACGCGGTAATCTGTCTTGGCGCTGTTATCCGTGGAGCAACAAGCCACTATGATTATGTATGTAACGAAGTATCCAAGGGTGTAGCATCGGTATCTTTGGAGACAGAGATTCCGGTATTGTTCGGTGTTGTTACAACCGAGAATATCGAGCAGGCAATCGAGCGCGCAGGTACAAAGGCCGGAAACAAGGGATATGACTGCGCTTTATCTGCTATTGAGATGATTAACCTCATGAAGCAGATTTAAAGCATAGTGAGAAACATTACAACAAGACAGAGATTTAGATTAAAATAAGGATAGGCGGATATGAAAAAAGAACGTTGTATGTTGTTTTTTGATATTGATGGTACATTGATTACAACCGATGGTAAGCGGACATTTCCGGAGAGCGCGAAGCGTGCATTGCGCGAGGCGCGGAAACGGGAACATCTCGTTTACATTAATACCGGACGTGTCATGGCAAATGTGGATGATTTTATTCGCGAAGTTGGTTTCGATGGATATGTCTGCGGTTGTGGTACGTATATTGTGTCTGAGGGAGAAGTGATGCTGCATCATCGTATCCCGCAGGCGCGTTGCCGGGAAATCGCGTATAAATGCCGGGAGTGCCGTATGATGGCAATCTTTGAGCATACGGAGCATACCGGTTATGACAATGAACTTGCAGGTGAGGATGCCGGATATCAGGAGATTCTTCATTATTTCAAATCAATGGGACGAAACATCATAGAAAGTATTGAGGATCCGGCATTTTGCTTTGACAAGTTTGCATGCTGGTACGAGGAAGGCAACCCGAAACTGCAGGAGTTTATTGACTATATGTCACAGGATTTTACCTGTATTCAGAGGGAAGGTAACTTCTTAGAGGTTGTTCCTCAGGGATTTTCCAAGGCAACTGGAATTCGGTTTTTGATGGAGAAATATAACATCCCATTGGAACGTGTTTATGCGTTTGGGGATAGCAATAACGATCTGGATATGTTACGATATGTACAAAACAGCATTGCGATGGGCGTCTGCACGGAGGAAGTAGCAGAGGCTGCTTCCTATCGCACCGATACCGTGGAAGCAGATGGTATCGAGAAAGCTATGCGGCATTTTGGGATAATAGAGTAAGTGATGAATGAACAGCGTTTTCGACAACTGAATATATTGACGGTGATCGCCGTAGCGGTTGGCGTGTTGATGATGTTCTTTTTTGCCTTTGGCGTATCGGATGGCGGTAATCAGAAGATTTCCTTCCGCACACCGAAGAGGCTTGATGATACGTGGGTGTTGTACCGGCAGGGCGAATCGGACGAACAGATTATTGATCTGCCGACGAAGCTCAAAACGAAAAAAGGTGAGATTATCACGATTACGCATCAGATGCCGGAGGATGCCGGCGAGGACAGCGCAATCTGTTTTTATACAGAGTTCCAGAACGTGATTGTCTCGATCGGCGACCGTCGTGTCTATGAAAGCGGTGTGCTGGCAGATAACAGGATGATGAAAAATGCGGTGCCCGGATATCATGTGGTGGATATTGACGCGAGAGCCGGGGAGACGGTAACGATTCAGCTTTCCTCTGCCTATGGCAGATACAGTGGCAGAGTACCGGGGATTTATTATGGTTCGCACGGCGATATTGTATCGTGGCTCATACGGCGAAATGGTATTCCATTTGTTGTGTCACTCATGATCCTGGTGCTTACGATTCTACTGGGGGTATCGCTGTTATTTATGACAAATGAGAATATCAACAAGCAGAAGGCGGCGTATGGATTTGGGTTTATTGTCTTCGCGGCGGCATGGATTTTCTTTGGAAATACAATGATGCAGCTGTTGACGAAAAATCAGTTTGCAACCTACATGGCAAGCCAGATCTTTTTGCTTTTGATGCCATTGCTATATTTTATGTATTTGCGAAGCTTTGCGATGAAGCGGCGCTATGCGAAGATCTTTGAGATTCTGATCTATGTATATGCAGTGAATTTCCTGACTGGAATTGTATTTCAGTTAGTGGGCGTCTGTGATTTTGCAAGCTATATGTTCATTACGAAGATTTTGATTATGGTTGGTTTGCTATTGCTGTGTCTGATTATGTATTTAGCGGCCGACACATATGAGGATAAGAGTATTTACAGTAATTTCTGGGCGAATGTGATATTGACCGGTTCATGCATGGTGGAATTCATCTTGCATTTCTTCCGGTTTTACAAGAGTTATCAGGGTGTTGTCCTGCAGATTGGATTGTTTGTATTTGCAGTGCTTTTGATGATTTCTATTGAAAAAACAGTGATTCAGGAGATGAATGCAGAACGTGATGCAGCACTGAGCAGTGTCGGGCATGAGAAGTCGCAGGCAGTGCGGACAATCAACACTGCACTTATCTATCGGGCATTAAATACAGCGATTACGGATTTAAAGACACACGATCAGGCGAACAGCCGTCTGATCTACGATACTTCGATGTTTATGCAGCATAACATGGATGCTGTCTATAAGCAGGAACTTGTTTCTTTCGATACAGAGCTTTCTTATATCCGGGCATATCTTGGCATGCAGAAGCGGATTCATCCGGGGCTTGAGGTTCTCATTGAGGACAAGGTTACAGAGTTCAAGGTGCCATACAACACGATTGAACCACTTGTGGAAAATGCGGTCGAGGCGGCTGTAGAGACGAAGCAGGGAGGAAAGGTTGTCGTACGAAGCTATGAGCGGTTAGACTGCTTTGCAATCCAGATTGTGGACAATGGAGCTGGTATTTCACCGGTAAAGAAGTTCCGGTCAAAACAGGATTTCCGCGAACTTCAAAAACAACTGAAATCGACGGTGGGAGCATTGATCGAAGTGCGTACAAAACAAGACAAAGGTACCATATTGACCGTGAAGATTCCAAAACGGGGATATATTATAAAGGAGTAAAAGATGACGTTTTCGGAGCAGATCGTGTATGGATGGTTTAAACCATCAAAATATAAAAATATGATAGAATTACCGTGCAGGCGATTTGTTGCGTATGTTATTGTGATGATGCTTGTCTTAGCCGTTGTCAGTTATGTTGTTCCGACGGCATCTATCATTTCAGGATTTGGAGGCTTTGAGAAGCTCTTCACGCAGAGTCTGGGCGAGGTAAATTATACAGATGATACTCTTTCTGTATCCAATAATTTTGATATGCATATCAACGCTGCAAATTTCTTAGTGGATACGACACAGGAGACAGTACAAAATGACAGCCTGAAAAAACAGGGGATGTTTTTCGCGGTTGGGAGCAAAACCGTGCGTGTCAGCATGGTGCTTGGTTCGAAAGTTACGGATTATGGGGTTTATTACCTGTCTGATTATCTGCCGGATGGTTTTAACAACGACAGTCTTGTAGCGATGATTCCATCAATCTATGCAACACTCTTTGTGACATTGCTTGGTACAATGCTCAGTTATTTTGTAAAGTATGCGGTTGTTGCACTCCTGTTTTCGATTCTTGTAAATAGCATGAATCATCAGTTCCATTTAAACTTACGGTTCGGACAGGTGTTTGCGCTTTGCTTCTATGGACAGTCTTTTTCGATGATCCTGTCGAATTTCAATCAGGCGATTGCCTTTTTGCCGGGGCTGCTCGTATCGGTCATAGGAATTTTCGTGACTGTGCATATGATTACTGTGAGCGTTGCTCTGATAAAGGATGAACGGGAATTGTAGCGGACGATTGTGTGTACAGAAGCAGGAATTGGATATAACAGACGATTATAATCAGATATAAAAACCTTGTATTTTTCAAATGCACCTTATAACAGTATAATAGGGGCATGAAAGAAATTGATCGAGGTGAGTATGATGAGACAGATTTTATGTTATGGAGATTCGAATACATATGGATTAGTACCGAAGGAACATGCACGATATCCGTGGGATATCCGGTGGACCGGACGCCTGAATGAGAAGCTCGGGCTTCAGCAGTACCGTGTGATTGAGGAAGGACTTTGCGGACGGACGACCGTCTTTGATGATCCGTTCCGTGACCATCGAAATGGTGCGAAACTGGTCAATACAGTGCTTGAAACACATGGTGACTCTGATCTCATCATATTGATGCTTGGGACCAATGATTGTAAGACTGCGTATAAGACGACACCGGAGCTGATCGGAAAAGGTGTAGAGACGGTAATCTCGAAGATAAAAAGCTTTGCACCGGGCAGCAGGATTCTGCTTGTTTCGCCGATACATCTGGGCGAAAAGGTCTGGGAGAAAACCTATGACCCGGAGTTTTCGAGAGAGTCGGTGGAGATATCGAAGGGACTTGCAGATGTCTATGCGGATATAGCCAGAAACGAACATCTGTATTTTCTGGATGCATCGGATGTTGCTGCACCGAGCGAGACCGATCAGGAGCATCTGAATGAGGAAGGGCATGCGAAGCTTGCAGAAGCAATCTATGCGAAGCTGGATGATATATTTGCAGAGGCTGCGTAACTTCCTTTGCAGATTATTTGTAGATAAAACGGAAGTTATAATTTAGTAAAGATATAAGAAAGCCGGTAAGAGACTATTATAGGAAATAGTTTCTTACCGGTTTTTTTATGTGAACAAGAAGCGGTATTTGATAATCGAATGGTATACCTACGTCTGATGCCGGCTGTTCTATGTTCCGGTTGTTCTATGTCTGATTCCGGCTGCTGTATGTTAATTACAGATATCCGTATTTCTTCTGCTGCGAGAACACGAAGAAAAGTGTCATGCACAATGTGATCGCTTCCGCTACGATGATCGCACCCCAGATACCATCCAATCCGAATATAAAAGGCAGCAGCATGACAGCAGCCAGCTGGAACACAAGTGTCCGCAGGAAAGAAATCAATGCAGAGATGAGGCCATTGTTGAGTGCTGTGAAAAATGAGGATGCGTAAATATTACATCCGTTAATCAGGTAGGTGAACGAATAAATCAGGAATCCGTGTCTTGTAAGCGCGTACAGTTCGGCGTCATAGCCAACAAAGATCTTCGTCAGTGGACCTGCGATTAGGTGTGCCAGCAGAACAAGCAGGATGCCCCAGACGATGATCAGACAGGTGCTTTTCCTGAACATATTCTTCAGTTCATGCCGGTTTCCGGCACCGTAGTGGTAGCTTACGATCGGCGCACTGCCGACGGAATATCCGAGGAAAATCGATATGAATATGAAGTTTACATACATGATCGCGCCGTAGGCGGCAACACCATTTTCACCTGCATATTTCATAAGCTGCAGGTTGTAGAGTGAGTTGACGAGGGAGGAAGACAGGTTCGTCATAAGCTCGGAGGAACCATTTGTACATGCTTTTAAGAGAACTGCTCCGTCGAGCTTTGTCTTTCCAAGCCTTAGCAAGCTTGAATTTTTCCGTGCAAAATAGAGAACCGGGAAGAAGCCACCGATGCACTCGCCGGTGACTGTCGCGATTGCGGCCCCCGGTAATCCCCAGCCTAAGACTGCGATAAAAAGATAATCCAGAATCATATTTGTTACACCGGCGATGATGATGACAACCAGACCAAGCTTTGGTTTTTCGGCAGTCACGAAGAAACTCTGGAATACGTTTTGCAACATAAAAGCAGGCATGGAGATAAAACAGATTCGCCCGTATAACACACAGTTATCTAGCAATGCGCCCTCTGCACCAAGCAGGGAGGCAACCGGACGGACCAGAAGCATACCACATATACTGAAGACGATGCCGCCGATGAACGTCACATAGACAAGCAGCGAGAAATACGCATTTGCTTTCTTGTGTTCCCCCTCGCCGAGTGTCTTCGCTACAATCGCGCTACCGCCGGTACCGACCATGAAGCCAAGTGCGGATACCCCCATCATGATAGGCATAACCAGATTGACTGCGGCGAATGCAGTCTTGCCGACATAGTTCGATACGAACAATCCATCGACTATGCCATAGATGGATGTAAAAATCATCATGATGATGGAAGGCAGTACAAAGCGCAACAGCTTCTTATATGTAAAATGTTCGGATAATTGTATTTTCATGCTGTAAATCCTCCGTCTGAGTTATAGCTTCTGGATTCCCATGCGCAGGGCTGAGAGATATTGCGTGTGGAAATGCAGGATTGATTTGTATTCTTTTTCTGTCAGCTTTGGAAATGCTTCGTTCTCGATCTCAACCATTGGGAAAATGGTGCGGCGCACAAGCTGCAATCCTTGTTCAGTCAGATAGATGTGCATGCTCCGGCCTTTTCCAGATGCAAGTGTCAGATATTCTTTTTTTTCCAGCGTCCGGATTGCAGAGTTCACGGTCTGTTTCGGAATGAAGGTTGTACGGCAGATATCGGTCTGCTTACAGCCATCACCTAATTCGCAGATTGCGTACAGCGTGTCAAATTCGCTGTTTGAGAGTCCTAATCGTATGGCTGCTTCATGGTATATTTCGTTATATTCTTTATAGATGCGGTTGAAGATAACCAGTTTTTCACTCATATAAGGTTGTTCTTCTTTATTGTGTTCTTTGCTGTGTTCTTTCATGTTCTTGGCTTCTCCTTTTTCGTGTAGGTTTGCTGTGAGCTTGTTGTGAGTTTGTCGTGAGTCTGTTTTGATCTGGCTGCGGATAGGAACCGACCATTTTTATCCTTGGCTTTGGAACCGGTCGTTTTATGCATCGCTGCCATTCGACAAAATATGTCTGATTTCGTACTCTTGCAAGTCCGAAATCATACTCAGTATAGTCCGACTTCGGACTTATGTCAAGAGGAGGATGTATGTAAATTATTTGTAATTGTTAACGAAACATGGCAAGATACATTGCTATTTTGCAGGGATTGAAGTATACTAGGGCAAAAATGGATATACAATGATGTACATATGTATAATATAAGACGTATCACGAAGAACAGGACAGGAGTAAAAAGATGCTGACACAATTTTCTAGAACAGAGCTGCTGCTTGGAAAAGATGCAATGGAGAAGCTGCATGATTCCCGCGTTGCCGTGTTTGGAATCGGAGGCGTGGGTGGTTATGTCTGTGAGGCGCTGGCACGAAGCGGGGTTGGTGCATTTGATCTGATCGATGACGATAAGGTGTGCCTGACAAATCTGAACCGTCAGATCATCGCGACCCATAAGACAATCGGAAAATATAAAACGGAAGTGATGAAGGAGAGGATTCTGGATATCAATCCGAACGCAGATGTACAGATTCATAATTGTTTCTTCCTGCCTGAGAACGCAGATGAGTTTCCGTATGAAGATTATGACTATATGGTAGATGCAGTAGATACTGTGACTGCGAAGATTGCTCTTGTGATGAAGGCGCAGGAGAGACATATTCCGATCATCAGCAGTATGGGAGCCGGCAATAAATTAGACGGCAGTCAGTTCCGGGTGGCAGATATCTACAAGACGAAGGTCTGTCCACTTGCGAAGGTGATGCGGCGGGAATTAAAAAAGCGCGGTGTGAAGAAGTTAAAGGTTGTATATTCCGAGGAACAGGCAATCCGTCCGATCGAAGATATGGCGATCAGCTGCCGGACGAACTGTGTTTGTCCGCCTGGTGCAAAGCACAAATGTACCGAGCGGAGAGATATACCGGGCAGTGTTGCATTTGTTCCGTCGGTGGCGGGTCTTATTATTGCCGGTGAGGTAGTGAAGGATTTAGTGAAGGACGTGCCACGCGAAACACAGAAGGAATCATCCAATATAGGTTGATGCAGGTAAGATATACGAGTTATACGAGTAATTGGTATGCATGTGATGGAACAGGAGGCAGAGACGATGACATTAGAGAAGCATGTGATAGACACCGTGAAAGAATGGCAGACAAAGATTGGCACGGATGATGCGGGGGTGCGTCTGTATTATCCGAAGGCGTCGATGTGTGGGTATCTGAAGCTTCCGGTGGACGAGGATTCGGAGAAGATCTGTCAGGATGCAGAAGCATATTTTAAGAAAAATGTACCGCAGCTCAGGATTGTGGAAGTGACTGAAAAAGCAGATCGTTTTTGCGTGTTTGTCAGTCCGGAGGGCTGTGATTATATTAACCGTGAGATTCCGGTTTCGGAATTTTTAGAGGGATTTCTGAAGGTGCTTAAGACGCAGGATATTCAGCAGGTACGGGCGTATTTTGAGGCATTTGCGAAAGCGCACGGAACGACCGTATGTGAAGAAGATGATGAGGAAGATCTGGGAACAGTACTCTCTTTTGCGGATAAGAATGTGGAGCCTTATCTGTACTGCGTGACGGACGACCAGTTCGGAATTACCTATCACCGGTTTACGAAGGATGATTTTGATACGATTTAAAAAAATCTTAAACAAAGCAAAAGCGGAGTTTAATAAAAAAGATACAAGTTGGATACAACCATGATTTAAAATAGAAAAGGAGTTTTTCCATGAACGAACAGACAAAAGCGAGAATCAAGGAACTGCAGAAAGAAAAAGATGTTGTGATCTTAGCCCATTATTATGTGGATGGCGAGGTGCAGGAGATTGCAGATTATGTCGGTGATTCATACTATCTTGCAAAGGTTGCAACGACAGTAGAACAACAGAATATTTTGTTTTGCGGTGTCTCCTTTATGGGAGAGAGCGCAAAGCTTCTGAATGCCCAAAAGCATGTCTATATGGCAGACGATGGAGCGGATTGTCCGATGGCGCATATGGCGGAAGTCGAGAAGATCAAGGAAGTGCGGAAAGAATATCCGGATGTGGCGGTTGTCTGCTATGTCAATTCGACCGCAGAATTGAAAGCCCACTCGGATGTCTGCGTGACATCGTCGAACGCATTGAAGATTGTGAAGGCGCTTCCGAATAAAGATATCTATTTTATTCCGGATTACAATCTGGCGCATTTTATAGCGGAACAGGTACCGGAGAAGCATTTTATCTTCAACGACGGGTTCTGCCATGTACATAAGAGTATTCACAGTGAGGATGTGAAGAAGGCGAGGGAATTACATCCGGACGCATTGGTGCTGGCACACCCGGAATGTACAAGTGATACATTAGCACTTGCAGATTTTATTGGAAGTACGTCCCAGATTATTGATTATGCAACTGCATCGGACAGTAAGAAATTTCTGATCTGCACCGAGATGGGTGTGTTCTATGAGTTGATGCAGAAAAATCCGGACAAGAAATTCTTCTCTGTCGGACACAGACAGTTCTGCCCGAATATGAAGAAGGTCAGTCTGGACAAGGTGCTCGAGAAGCTTGAAGATCTGAAGGATGAAGTGATTCTTCCGGAGGAGATGTGTGAACAGGCGAAAAAACCGCTTGATGAGATGCTTCGTCTGGCACAGTAGCAGATCCGTTGAGCTGACAGATGCATGGAAACCACCGGAGGAATCTGATGGGTTAGTAGATGCACGGAAACCACCGGGCGAGGAGTATGAGATGAAACGTATTTTAATTGTGGAAGATGATATGGCACTGGCACAGGAATTGCAGTATCTTCTGATCTCGAATCAGTATGATGCACAGTGTGTCGGAGAATTTAACGATGTTGCCGGACAGATCCTTGCTTCGCAGGCGGATATGGTATTGCTCGATATCAACCTTCCGGGGATAGATGGACAGAGCGTGCTGCGGGAATTGCGTAAGACATCGGATATTCCGGTTATTATGGTGACAAGCAAAAACACAGAGATGGACGAAGTAATATCAATGAGCTTCGGTGCGGATGATTTTATTGCGAAGCCATACAATCCGTCTATTCTGCTGCTTCATATCGAGGCGGTATTCAAGCGCCTTGGAAAGCTGGACGCGGATAAAGGACTCACCTATAAGAAGCTGACACTCGATATGGCTCGCGGCATCTTATGTGTCGGAGATAACAACGTGGAGCTGACGAAGAATGAGGCGGGGATTTTATCCTATCTGTTAAAGCATCAGAATACGATCGTGACGCGGGATGAGCTGATCAGCTATCTGTGGGATTCGGAAGCATTTGTGGATGACAACACGCTGACGGTGAATATGAACCGTGTGCGGAAAAAACTCTCCGATCTTGGTGTGGCGGATGCAATCCGGACAAAACGTGGACAGGGGTATATTTTGGAATGACAGTTCGAGGTTATCTAAAAGACAGAATCGGCTTTGTTGCTGCGGTGGTATGTATCATGGTAGTATTCAAGCTGTTAGGGTTTGCCTGCAAAGCACGGATGGATTTTATCTGGGTGATGGAGGGAATTATTTTTGTAACGTCACTGTGTGCCTTCGGTGCGGATTACCGGAAGCGGAGCCGTTTCTACCGGGAGCTGCAGGGAATCCTTGACGGTCTGGATCAGAAATATCTGATCACAGAGATGATGGTACAACCGGATTTCGAGGAAGGCAAAATCTGGATGGATGTTCTGTATGACACCGGGAAGTCCATGCGGGATAAGTTAAATGACACCGAGGATTCCCTACGGGATTTCAAGGAATATTTAGAACTTTGGATCCACGAGATCAAGATTCCGATTGCGGCATTAAATCTCATGAATTATAATGGCAGTCAGGATCTGAAGAAACAGAAGGCGCAGCTTGCCCGTATCAACGGATTTGTTGAGCAGATTCTATTTTATGCACGTGCAGATGCGGCAGAGAAGGATTATCTGCTCACCGCGTGCAATCTGGATGCTGCCATCAATCAGGTGTTACAGCAGCAGAAGGATCTGCTGATCGGGAATAAAATACGAATTGAAAAAAACGATACAAACCATTCCGTTGTCACGGATTCCAAGTGGCTTGCATTTATGCTTGGTCAGATCGTGAACAACAGTATCAAATACCGGGATCCTGGAAAGCAATCGTGTATTTCTTTTGCGGTAGAGGATATGGCAGATAAGACGGTTCTTAGAATCCGTGATAATGGCATCGGTATAACACAACAGGATATCGACCGGGTGTTTGACAAGACCTTTACCGGGGAGAACGGACGGCGTGGAAATGCTTCTACCGGAATGGGTTTGTATATATGTAAACAGCTTTGCAATAAGCTTGGACATTCGATTGCGATTACGTCCGTGCATGGGGAATATACTGAGGTAGAGATTGTCTTTGGCAAAGAGACATTCCTGACGAGAGAGTAGTTTATAACCTTACAAAAATGTAAGAGAGTTGTCATAAACTACGATGGATAGAACGCATGGAAGAATGTATGATACAGGCAGGACAGTTGCCTGGGACACAAATATGGAAGAAAGGCACAGGTGGACTGTGATAGAGGGATTTGAAAAATGGCTTATCATGAAGCGATGTATTTTTTGTTGTTTCTACCGGCGGTTATAATTTGTTATCAGCTTATACCGCAGAAATTTCGTTGGAGTGTTCTCTTATTTTTCGGCTATGCATTTTATATAATCATGAGCCGGAAGCTGGTTTTTTTCCTGCTTGGGGCAACCGGAATTACATATGGAACCGGCTGTTTGCTGGGATATATGAAAAAAAAGGCAAAGACTGCCTGCTCTGCGGGAGAGACAACACATGAAGAAAAAAAGAAAATAAAATCTGATAGCAAGAGAAAGCAGAAAAAAGTTCTGGTTGCAGGAATCGGTATTCTTCTTTTGTGCTTGATTTATATGAAATACAGTGGGTTCCTGGTTGAGAATATAAATGTGGTTCTGAATCAGCTTCATATAAAAAATTCTCTTACTGTGAAAACATGGATACTTCCTTTGGGAATCTCTTTTTATACACTGAGCGCAATAGGATATTTGGTGGATGTATATTGGGAGAAGATACCATATGAAAAGCATTTTGGGAAATTTGCATTATTTCTTGGATATTTTCCTGTCATTATGGAAGGTCCGATCTGTATGTATGAGGATATTTCAAAGGAACTGGCAGAAGGAAAACCGGTACAGGGAGATTGGCTGATCCGTGGGTATCTGCGGATTGTATGGGGGATATTTAAAAAATCGGTTATTGCAGATCGTTTGTATATTGCAGTGTCGGCGTTGTTTGACCATTATACGGATTACAGTGGCGTTATGATTATAGCAGCGGCTGTATTTTATGCAGTTCAGCTGTATATGGAATTTTCGGGAAGCATGGATATTATAATTGGTAGCAGCGAGATATTTGGTGTCCATCTGCCGGAGAATTTTGCGCAGCCGTTTGTTTCTGCCAATGCATCTGAGTTTTGGAGAAGATGGCATATTTCTCTTGGCAGATGGTTTAAAACATACATATTTTATCCTGTATCCATGTCAAAGCTTGCAAAAAGGTGGAATAAGTTCGCAAAAAAACATACAAGCGTATATGTGAAGCAGATTGTTGCATCTGCCATTGCATTATTTCCGGTATGGATATGCAATGGACTCTGGCATGGTCCAAGATGGAGTTATATTTTCTATGGATTATATTATTTTACTGTAATTTTGATAGAATTAATGTTGGAACAGCCATTTACAAAACTATGTGGAAAACTGTCCATTAACAAAAATTCAGGATGGTGCCGCAGAATTCGGATATTGAAAACATGGGTGATTATCTTTACAGGAGAACTGTTCTTCCGGGCAGATACATTGCAGATTGGAATGCATATGTTCCGATCCATGTTTCATCAGTTTCATATTTCACAATTGTGGGATGGAACGCTCTACAATCTGGGTTTGGATAAAGCGGATTGGATAGTGATACTGGCAGCGCTGAGTGTGGTTGGTATTGTGAATCATTTGCGTGAAAGAAAGGTGGATTTGAGGGAGAAAATCATGGTACAGAAGCTGCCGGCCCGATGGGCGGTATATATGTGTCTGATTCTTGCAGTGGTAATATTTGGGGCATACGGACTCGGCTACCAGGAGGTGGATTTGATTTATGCAGGATTTTAGAAACAAAAAAATAGGTCTGCGTATTTGCGCATTTTGTATGGTTATGATTTTCGTCCTGGCTGCTTTGTCTGTGCTTTTTGATCCTGTGAGGCTTGGAATGGAGAACGAAGTCCCCGGAGGCGAAAATTATTATCTGAACCTGCTTGCGGAACCGGAGAATATGACAGATGTGCTGATTTTGGGAGATAGTGAGAGCATTTCTTTTTTGTCAACCTATGATTTATGGAAGGATCAGGGAATTGCATCATATATAGCTGGAGAGCCAGGAGATCAGATTTCACATTTGTATTATAAGCTGAGAAAAATATTAAAGACACAGTCTCCGAAGGTTGTTATTTTGGAAACGAATGTATTATTTGCCGCCATAGCCAATGTATATGATGAATTAAATTACATACGAGGCGCAATTGTGGATTATTATTTCCCGATATTTCGCTATCATGGGTTATGGAAACAGGCGGTCTGCAAAAAAAATGTACAGTCGTCTGCGTTCAATGGATTTGATTTGCGCACGCAGAGTGATCCATATACAAAGGGAACATATATGTTTGAGTCAACGGGAAAAAGTTCATTTTCCCGGTTTGTCCGCATGTATATGGACAGACTTCGTAATCTGTGCAGGAAAAATGGAATCGAACTTTTATTTGTCACCTCACCATCGCCCTTGAACCATACGATGGAAAAACATAATGCATTGGAGGCATATGCGAAGCAGTATGGAATCACCTATATAGATCTAAATTTAAAAACAGAGGAAATCGGAATAGATTGGGAAACGGATACTCTGGACGGAGGAGATCATCTCAATTATGCTGGAAGTAAGAAGGTTACGGAATATCTGGAAGAATATCTGAAAAAACAGTATGGTCTTACAGACCATAGACAAGATAAGAGATATGCGGATTGGAATGCAAATGCGGATGATTTTTCAAAACTACTGCAATAATTAAGAAAATCTTAAACAATTGTGTTCTATTATATTAATAGACAGGATGGTAGAATTAGAACCACATTGAGATAAGGAAAAATTATTACACAGTATATGGCGGCAGCCTGAATAATAAAGTGAAATAAGACATGGATAAAATGAAGGAGAAAAAGGTACATGAAAAATGTATTGGAATATCTGGAACTAAGTGCACAGAAGTATCCGGACAAGATTGCTGTGAAGGATACAGCCTGTGCTTATACATATGAACAATTATGGAAGAAGGCAAGACATATTGGCAGCCGTCTGACAAAGCATACAACACCGAACCATCCGGTCTGTGTATTTGCGGATAAGAGTGCGGATACGCTGGCGGTATTTTTCGGAATCGTCTATGCGGGATGTTTCTACACGTTGGTCGATCCATCGTTCCCGGAGGCACGTATCCGGTCGATGCTTTCGGTGTTAGAGCCGGAGGTGATCGTAGACGGAAGCAATGCACCGGACAAGCTTGCAGCGTGTGGTTGTACGGAGCGGGTGATCCGGATGGAGACACTGGTACACGGGCTGAAATTTGAATGTGCAAATCCGGAAGATACAGAGAACATGGCACAGACCGGCACAGATGGAACAACCGGATGTGTGAATCAGCAAGAGGAATTGTATGCGATAGATGAAAATGATTCCGGTGAAACCGGAGATGCAGATTGGCAGATGGAATTATCGGATATGGAAAGTGCCCGGCTGCAGGAAATCCGGGAATCCATGATCGATACCGATCCGCTCTATTGTAATTTTACTTCCGGATCGACCGGAACCCCGAAGGGCGTACTTGTGGCACATCGGTCGGTGATTGAATTTATCAATCAGTTTACGGAGATTTTCGATATCACCAAAGCCGATGTGATCGGCAATCAGGCACCGTTTGATTTCGACGTATCGGTCAAGGACATCTACAGTGCGATGAAGGTGGGTGCAACCTTAGTTGTGATTCCGAAAGCATATTTTATGTTCCCAAATTCGGTTGTGGATATGCTCGATGAGAATCATGTCACAACACTGATCTGGGCAGTATCGGCACTCTGCCTGTTGAATCGTCTGCACGGACTAAAACATAAAGTGCCGGCAGATATCAACAAGATTTTATTCAGCGGTGAGGCGATGCCGATCCGGCAGCTTCACGCATGGCAAAGCTGCTATCCGGATGCGATGTTTGTGAATCTATATGGACCGACGGAAATCACCTGTAACTGCACCTATCATATTCTGGAACGCGAATATACCGAGGAGGAGAAGCTTCCAATCGGAATTGCATTTCCGAACGAACGGGTATTTCTACTTGACGAGGAAGATCATCTGATTCAACCGGGAAACGTTGGCAGGATTGGAGAGCTCTGCGTGGCAGGCACGACACTTGCCCTCGGATATTACAGGAATGCTGCGGCGACGGCGAAGGCATTTACGGCAAATCCGCTTCATCCCGATTACCCGGAGACAATCTACCGGACGGGAGACCTGGCAAGCTATGGCGGGGACGGATTGCTTTATTTCGCGGGCCGGAAAGATTTTCAGATCAAGCATATGGGACACCGGATCGAGTTAGAGGAGATAGAACATGCACTTGCCGCAATCCCGGAGATCGAGGGTGCCGCGTGCTTTTACGACCGGGAGAAGAACAAGGTTGTTGCCTGTTACATCGGAATTGATGATAAGAAATATCTGATTACCGCGATGAAGAAAAAGGTGCCGGATTACATGGTTCCGAATGTGTTTTGCAAGGTGGATATGCTGCCGCTCAATAAAAATGGCAAGACGGATAAGAAGCTTTTGGAAGCACGGTATAAGGAAGGAGCGTTTGCATGAATACGGAAGAGTTAAGAATTGCTGCGTCGACATATGGAACGCCGACCTATATCTTCGATGTGCGGGAAGTGGAAGCACGAATCCGGTTGCTTCGCAGTCTGCTGCCGGAGGGCACCGGACTTTGCTTTGCAGTAAAAGCAAATCCGTTTCTGATTCCGTATGTGGCAGACATGGTTGACCGGCTGGAAGTCTGCTCCCCGGGCGAATATGAGATCTGCATACAGACAGAGATCGCACCGGAGAAGATTGTGGTATCCGGGGTTAACAAGACCTACGAATCCATGAAACGCATCTTGTCTTACAGCAAGGGCGCCGGAATCTACACGATCGAATCGGAAGAACATGCGAAGATCCTGCGGACACTCGCAGAGAAAAATCAGATGCAGCTCTCGGTTCTCATCCGGCTTTCGAGTGGCAATCAGTTCGGTGTTGATGCGGAGACATTTATCCGGCTGGCAAAGGAGGTGCAGGAAAGTCCATATCTGACACTGGCGGGCGTTCATTTTTATGCCGGGACTCAGAAGCGGCAAAGCAAGCTGGAGAAGGAGATGGATAACCTAGCCTCATTCGCAGAGATGTTCGAAGCTGAGACCGGAATGAAACTTCCGGAGCTTGAATACGGAGCAGGCATGAAGGTTTCTTATTTCGTAAATGACAGCGAGAAGGATCAGCGGGAAAGCGAGCCGGAACCGCAGATACAGGCACTTGCCGAGAAGCTTCGGGCATGTGACGTTTACGGCAAAAAGACAATTGAGCTTGGGCGGTTTCTTGTGTCGATGAGTGGTTATTATCTGACGCGCGTGATGGATGTCAAGCGGACGGCACAGCCGGGATTTGTGATCTTAGATGGCGGAATCCACCAGATCAACTACTATGGGTGGATGATGGGGATGAAGCAGCCGGAGATTAAAGTGCTTGCAGAAAAAGATGGTGATGACGGAGAGCTGTTTCATCTGTGTGGATCGCTTTGTACCGTGAATGACGTGCTCGCGCGGGATGTCACTTTGCACAATCCCGAAAAGGGCGATGTAATCTGCTTCAAACGGTGTGGCGCTTATGCGGCGACCGAGGGTATGGCAATGTTTCTGAGCCGGGAACTGCCGCAGGTTTTAATCTGCAGGACAGACGGAAAAATCGAAAAGCTGCGTGACCGGGTGGAAACGTATCCGTTTCATGGCAGTGGAAACAGGAACCGGATGTGATAACGCAGGATGCGTGAAAACTGGGAACCAGAATGCGACAACGTAGGATGCATGAAAACAGAGAACCTGAATGCGACAACGCAGGATGCATGAAAACAGGAAACCGGAATGCGACAACGCATGAGAATGCAAGGGTTCACAATAAAAAAATAGGAGGATTTGTAACATGGAAGAATTATTAGAGATTTTGGAAGGTATTGCACCAGGTGAGGATTTTGAGAACTGTACGACATTAATTGACGATCATATCTTAGATTCCTTTGCTATTTTATCACTTGTATCAGAGATTGAGGATACTTTTGATGTTGAGGTATCACCGGCAGAGCTGATTCCGGCGAACTTTAATTCAGCAAAGAGCCTGTGGGAGATGATCTGTAGATTGAAGGAGGCGTAGCAGCCCATACACACAGGAAAGCATCCAAGCGAATGGGTGCGTGTGGATGTGGGATGAAAAAATCAAGCACAAAATCATACGAAAGAGAAAGGAACAGGACATATGGCGTATCATCTGCTTACATACAGTTTAATATTTTTGCCGGTTGTAATCGCATTGTACCAGCTATGTCCGGCGCGGTTCCGGTTTTTGGTGCTGCTGGCAGCGGATTATACATTTTTCTGTATGATAAGCGGTAAGCTTCTTGTCTGGCTGCTTCTGGCAACGCTTGTGACATACGGAACCGGAAGATGGCTTGCGCTAATTCCTGAAAAGCATAGTGACCTGCGCGGGAAAGCACTTACACGGAAGAAACGTGGCGTGCTGGCAGTCGGGATCGTGCTGATTTTAGGGGCACTTGTGACACTCAAATACCTGCGGATATTTGGTGTGACACTTGCAGCACCGATTGGTATTTCCTATTACAGTTTACAGGCGATTTCCTACATGACAGATGTCTATCGAGGCACTCAGGAGTCCTGTAAGAATCCGTTCAAGGTGGCACTATTCTTAAGCTTCTTCCCACAGATTATGGAAGGTCCGATCAGCCGTTTTTCTGAGACTGCAGAAGCTTTGTATGGCGGAAGAAGCATTCAGTTCGAAAATCTTGTTTTTGGGTACCAGCGTATCATCTGGGGACTGTTCAAGAAGATGGTGATTGCAGACCGGCTGGCACCGCTTGTGGCAAAGGTATTCAGCAGCTACAACAATTTCGACGGTGCGGCAATCCTTGTCGGTGTGCTTGCGTATACGATGCAGCTTTATATGGAATTTTCCGGATGTATGGATATCATTATGGGAAGCGGCGAGATCTTCGGTGTATCATTGCCGGAGAATTTCCGCCAGCCGTTCTTCGCGAAGAATGCAGGGGATTTCTGGCGCAGATGGCATATTACGCTTGGCGCATGGCTGAAGGATTATGTGTTTTATCCAATCTCCCTTGCGAAACCGGTCAAGAATCTTGCGAAGAAGATCAAGAAGCAAGCCGGATTTTCGGTCAGTAAATTCGTGGCACCAACGATTGCGTTATTCTTCGTCTGGCTGTCAAATGGCATCTGGCACGGACCGCATATGAATTATATCTTTTATGGTATGTATTATTTTGTGCTGATCGTGATTGAGAATCTGACTGAGGAACCATGCAGGAAGCTTGTGGAGCATCTCAGGCTTGATACAGACAGCATTGGATTCAGAATATTCCGGTTCCTGAAAATGTTTCTGATTGTGAATATTGGTGAGATGTTCTTCCGTGCAGATACCGTTGCAACCGGATTCCGGATGCTTCGTGGAATCATAACAGATTTTCATATCACAGCACTTACGGAGTCAAATTTCGGCGTGGATGTGCCGGATCTCATTCTGGCATCTGTAAGTATCCTGCTCGTATTCGTGGTGGATATTATTCACGAGAAGGGGATTTCAATCCGGAGAAGGGTGGCGGAATGCAAGCTGCCGGTCCGGTGGAGTTTCTGGTATGCGGTTATACTTCTAGTCGTTGTATTTGGCGCATATGGCAGCGGATATACGATCGTAGATATGATATATGCGGCGTATTGACAGGAGAATGAATATGTGAATCATGTATGCGGCGTATGGATGGAAGAATGAATATGAGTAACATGTATGCGGCGTATGGATGGTGTAAGATTTACGAAAGAAGAATGTATATGAAAAAAGTAAGTGGAAAATGGAAAAGAACTTTTAGGATGGCTGTAGGCAGCGTCGGTTTTTTAGCCGGACTTTGTGTGGTCCTGTTACTGGCAGGAAAATTCCTGCGTCCGAAAAACAATGCAGATATCTACGACACAACAGCCGTACGGACGAAGGATGCGGAAGTAAAAAGTGAAGTGAAGGATACGATCGATGTATTGTTTTTAGGGGATAGTGAATGCTATTCGAGCTTCAATCCATTACAGATGTTCGCAGAGCATGGCTACACCTCGTTTATCTGCGGGACATCCGCACAGCGCATGTGCGATTCATATGCAATTTTACAGGCGGCATTGGAGACTCAGACGCCAGAGGTTGTTGTTTTAGAGACGAACTGCCTGTTCCGCAGCGTGAAATCAAAAGGCGATTCGAAAGATTATGTTTTAGACCGTCTGTCCGATCATGTTGAGATTTTTAAGAATCATTCTCGTTGGAAGGATGCGTTTGTAAGTACAAATGCCCTGACAAAGAAAAAGGATGGGAAGAACCGTGGATTTATCAGGAGAAATACGATCAAGCCTTATGAGGGTGGAGCTTACATGCATGCAAGTGAGGAACGAAGGATGATAGATGCCGATGCAGAAAAATATCTGCTCCTTATGAAAGAATATTGCGAGAGTCATGGCGCGGATCTTGTCCTAGTCAGTTCCCCGTCTCCAAAGAACTGGACTTATGCTAAGCACAACAGTGTGTCCGACTGGGCGCAGGTAAACGCGGTTACTTATGAAGATCTGAATCTGAATGATGCGCTTGGCATTGACTGGTCAGCCGATACGAAGGATGGTGGTGATCATCTGAACTTTGAAGGCGCGAAGAAGGTAAGCGCATATGTGGGAAAATGGCTATCGGAAGCTTATGGGTTGAAAGACAAAAGAAACAATCCGGATTACAAACACTGGGAGGAAGACAGTGTGGAGTATGCATCAGGTAAGAAGTGATTATTGATATATACCATGTTATTTTTGGAGGCAAGGATGCCTCCTTTTTTCTTGAATTGGAGCAAAAACCTGAAATATGGGTAAATCCCCCAATGAGGCAATCACAGGAAGCAAGCTAGTTGGGGCAAAACAGCAGAAAATCAAGCAAAATCCCCAAATGACTACTTCAACAACGAATCTCACCCATAGGCATCTGCACCAAATCAATATATAATACAACCGTTATATTACAAAATCGTAAGAAACCTGTAATCAAGACCGATGGATGGCGGATGAAAAACCATATATACTGAGTACAGTTGATGCGGGAGATGGTTTGCACAATTCATGTGGAAACCGGAGAACCATTAAGGTATGAGAATCATGGAAAACGCTGATGTGGAAGGAACACAGTATGTCTGCGTGCATGAGCAGGCAAAATAACAGCTGAAATCCAGAAACCGCTAAGCGGCAGAAGCACAACATGCCTGCCCGCAATCAGAATGTTAGCAAACGAAGGGAGACTATCTATGAATGAGATATTAAAGCTTGACAATGTAGAAAAATACTATGGCAACAAAGCGAATCTGACAAAGGCGGTAGATAAGATTTCTTTCTCTGTAGAGAAAGGCGAGTTTGTCGGAATTATGGGAGCCAGCGGCTCTGGAAAGACAACGCTCTTAAACTGTATTTCCACGATCGACCGTGTGACAGCCGGACATATCTATGTCGGGGATAAGGACATCACGACGATCCGGGGAAATGAATTAAATAAGTTCCGCCGGGAAGAGCTGGGATTTATCTTCCAGGATTTTAATCTGCTGGATACGCTGACCGGATATGAGAATATTGCACTGGCTCTCTCCATCCAGAATGTAAAACCGAAGGAGATTGACAGCCGGATCCAAGAGGTTGCGAAGCGGCTTGGCATCGAGGAAGTTCTGAACAAATACAGCTATCAGATGAGTGGTGGACAGAAGCAGCGTGTGGCGGCAGCCAGAGCCTTGATTACGAATCCGAAGCTGATCTTAGCCGATGAGCCAACCGGTGCTCTTGATTCCAAATCCTCCCGCTATCTGTTGGAAAGCATGAAGGAGATGAATGAAGGACTTGCTGCAACGATTCTGATGGTTACGCACGATGCATTTACAGCAAGCTATGCATCGCGCGTAATCTTCATCAAGGATGGTAAGATATTCAATGAGATCCGCAGAGGCGATGATACCCGGAAACAGTTTTTTAACCGCATTATTGAGGTTGTGACAGTGTTAGGGGGGAGTTTGAATGATGCTCTTTAAATTATCCACCCGGAATATCCGGAAAAGTATGCAGAATTATCTGATTTATTTTGCAACGTTGATCTTAGGAGTGGCAATCTTCTATGTATTTAATGCACTTGGAAGCCAGACGGTTATGCTGAAGGTATCGTCAAATACGGAAGAAATCATTGGGCTTATGAACGAGGCGATGTCTGTCGTCAGTGTGTTCGTATCGATCGTACTTGGTTTCCTCGTCGTGTACGCAAGTACCTTCCTGATGAAACGAAGGAAGAAGGAATTTGGTATCTACTTAACGCTTGGTATGGGAAAAACACAGGTAGCAAAGATTCTCGTGATCGAGACACTGCTGATCGGTGTGATCTCTCTGGTAATCGGATTGCTGCTCGGTATCGGTATCTCACAGGGCATGAGCGTTGTGACGGCGAACCTCTTCGAAGCGGATATGACGAATTTCCGGTTTATGGTCAGCATATCAGCCATCATCAAAACGATTATTTATTTTGCAATCATGTATGTGATTGTTATGGCATTAGATGTAATCATTGTCAGCCGCGCCAAGCTTATAAACCTGCTTTATGCAGGTGCAAAAGCACAGAAAAACCACGCAAAAAATCCGGTTGTCTGTGTGCTTGTATTTATTGTAGCGGCTATCCTGCTTGGAACGGCATATTATAAAGTGACAGCCGGTGTCCGCACAATCTCTGACTTTCAGGGACTTGGTATCCAGATCGCGAAAGGTATCATCGGAACCTTCCTTGTATTCTGGTCGGTATCCGGGATGCTGCTTGCAATCGTGAAGCGGTGCAGACGGTTTTATTATAAAGGCATCAACTCATTCAGTGTGAAAGAACTTGGAAGCCGGATCAACACGACGGTGTTCTCCGGAGGGATTATCTGTCTGTTGCTCTTTTTCACGATCTGCATCCTGTCAAGCTCGGTGGCAATCCGAAATTCGATGAACCATGTGTTAGAGACCTGTATCCCGGTTGACGTGCAGTTTTCGAAGCTGTATTCCTATGATGCAGCCGAGGACTATGATATGACCGGACATAATGTGGAAGAAAACCTGAAAGCCTGTGATATCGATACATCGAAGCTTACGGATGTGACTGAGATGCATCTGTATGCACCGGAAGATATCCATATCGGGGATTTCTTCGGAAAGAAATTTGCGGAGAGTGGTTCGGATTATTTCAAATACGCTTCGATGGAGACGATGCATATTGGAGATTACAATGCGTTTGTAAGCTCCTTTGGTGGAACGACAATCGACCTTGCCGAGGATGAATATGTGATACTCTGTAATTACGGGGAGATGGAACCACGATACAACGAAGGACTTGCGGAGGGACAGACGGTTACGATAAAAGGAAAGACCTATCATCCGAAATACAGTACCTGCGTGAATGGAATCGTGCACATCAGCAATTCGGAGAGTAATGAGGGTGTTCTGCTTGTGCCGGATTCCACGGATCTGTCTGATTGTAACTACTGGTATGATATCTACTCAGCCAATTACAATACGACCGATCAGGTAGAAATAGATGCACTGAATAAATATTATAGTGATGCGAATTTCTACAAACTGCAGGAGGCGAAGACAGAAGCAGTCTTAGGCGAAGATGGTTCCTATTATTCTATGAACTGCGAGACAAGCAAGCGGCTCCGTGACAACAGCGTGGGACTTACTGCGATGATCGTATTCATCGGCATCTACTTAGGTGTTGTATTTCTGATCTCCGGAGCGGCAATTCTGTCACTCAAGGAGCTTTCCGAGGCAGCCGACAGCAAGGAGAAATACAGAATCCTGCGCCGGATCGGCGTGGACGAGAAGAAAATCCGTCATTCCCTCCTGGCACAGTCTGGCGTGTTCTTTGCCATGCCGCTTTTGCTTGCAATCGTGCATTCCGTTTTCGGAATGCAGACAGCGATGTTTATTCTGACTGTATTTGGACGGGGCGGACTGCTTGGTTCGATCCTGCTTGCAGCCGCAATCATACTTGTGATATATGGTTTTTATTTTGCAATCACATATATCTGCAGCCGCAAGATTATCAGTGAATAGCCGGCTGCACAGGAAAATAATCATGGACACGGGCGGCCTGTGCGAAAAATCACCGCAATGCATACATGAATAAATATCTTGAAAAATCAGAATAACTAGGCTATAATTAGCACATATTAAAAATATAATATATCTGGAATGTTCGATAACTCCTGTTATTTTTGAACCTACATTTACTTTAAACGGGATTCCTATATCTGTGATATTATGTCAGGCCTCCTTCGAGTGGAAGACAGACGATCACATGCGGTTGCCCACCTAGCGTCAGCTAGGAGTCAAAAGGCAGGAACCGGCATCCCGGATATATTTTTTTGGAGGAAAATACGTGAAAAAGAAGATACTCACGTTTGTTTTATTGCTGGTTGTAACGGGAATCCTTATGATAGCCGGTCATGAGATCGCACGGCATATGCACAAAGCAGAACAAAATACGGAGATAACCGAAGCAGCTGTAGATTATAGCGTATATTACACATATGGAGATGTGGAGAAGGTCGTCAGTTATCTGGCAGATACAAAGACAGAATCTGAGGCATTATCCCATTTGATCGATCCTTTGAAGAAGAGTGAAGTGATCGATGTGGCGTTTGTGAAGTCAGTGGCACAGGTAATACAGGTAAAAACGTCCATTTATGAGGAAGCATTAAATGGAAAGAAGGATTCTGACTATGTGACAAAGGCAGAATTCGAGGACTTCTATGAGAGGATTGTGGCGTCGGCAATCGTGAAGGGGCTGCTTCGCAAAGATATTTTGGTGCTTGCAATATCAGAGGAGGATAAAACGTCTTTTTCTGATGGACAGGACACCTATAATGCAGAATTTGAAATTGATGAAACCTATGAGGGAAACGTGCTTGATGTCTATATGAAGAATGGCATGATTTTCAAGATAAACAGCCTTGGCAATTCTGAAATTACATTGCAGAATGTATGGGTGAAGGAAATCTCGGATGGTATGTGTACCTTCTTATATGGAAATCTGGAAAAGACCTACCCTGTCCGGATGGAGGGTGTCTCGGATGAAGCTGTGACAGTCGCAACGAGTCTGGATGCGGACAGACAGGCCAAAGCCGGCTATGAGACGGCAGGCTATGTGGCAAATCTTGTCTTTAACTATGCAGGAATCTGTAAGATTGAACGACCACAGAAGGTGCTGCGTGGCAGAGTCATTTCGACGGGAGATACAGACATTCAGGTGGAAAATATCGGCGGACTCACACTTGCGGGGCATTATAAAATGTATAACGTCTATGAGGATGCCGTGGATGAGGAGAGCCTTTCCCTGTTGACCGGCTATTCGTATGTAGACATGTATATGCAGGATGGAAAAGTCGGGGCTGTCGTGATCAATCAGGAACTGAAAAGTGAGGATATCCGCGTAATTATCAGTAATGATGATTACACATCCTATGAGATGGAAATGGTACAGCTCACAGCGACATCTGCGTTTACAGTAACGAATCCGGATGAGACAGAGACGAAGTATCAGGCAGGCGATATGGTGACGATTCAGGCATCGGAGTATGAAAAAGACGAAGTGTTGAAGGTAACACCGGATACACACAGTGGGCGGATCAAGCTGCTCAGCGTAACACGCGAATGTGGCAATCCGGAATACGATGGAACAATGGAGCTTGATGTACAGGATGGATATATCTATGTGATCAATGAGCTTTCATTAGAACGATATCTGGCGAATGTTGTGGCAAATGCAATGCCGTCGGATTACCCGGATGCAGCCATGCAGGCGATGGCAATCTGTGCCAGAGGAACGGCATATGCGAAGTTAAAGGATGAAAGCTACGCAGAATATCATGCGCATCTTGACGATTCTAGTCTGTGTCAGGTATATAATAATGTGGCAGAGACCGATGCATCGATCCGCGCGGTAAAGGATACATACGGGCTTGTTCCGACGTATCACGGAACACTGATCGTACCGATGACATTTAATACATCCTTTGGAACTACCTGTACGAATGCGGAGATCTGGGGGGGCGATGCGTATAGTTACCTGGAGTCCAATGTGGAGAATCTTGATAAGACCAAGATTGATTTATCGGATGAAACAGATTTTGAGGCATTTTTGACAGATAGTGGTGCGTATACTATTATAGATAAAGATTCACCGTATTACCGGTGGAATATTACATTTACGCAGGAAGAAATGACAGAAGCCATCGAGACAGTTCTGGAGAACCGTAAATCTCTGATGGCAGATGCAATACTTGTCGAGGATGAAGACGGGAAGTTTGTATCGGCAGACGTGCCGGAGCTTGGAACCGTGACAGCGATTGAGGTAACAGAACGCACGGTGAGTGGTGTCGTATCCAGACTTGTAATCCACGGAAGCGAACATACGATATCCATCAGCGGACAGAGCAATATCCGCGCAATCTTAAATCCGGTCAAACAGGAGATTGTACGACAGGATGGTTCCTCCGTGACGGGCTGGACATCACTCCCAAGTCCGTATTATTATGTGGAGAAGACGGAAGACGGATTCATCGTTCATGGTGGCGGATTCGGACACGGTGCAGGCATGAGTATCTATGGTGCGGGTGTACTTGGCAGACAGGGAAAAAGCTACAAATATATATTACGGCATTATTTCTCATATGTTGATTTTGCATCGATTTATATGATGGAAGATGGAGAACAAATGATAGATTCAAAATAACAAAACGGGGGATGTATGAAAAAGGTCGTTCGGTTTATTATTAAATTTGTGAACAAAGCAACCGCAGACAGCGTGCCGGCGTATGCGGCACAGGTTGCTTTCTTTGTCATGCTTTCTTTTTTTCCGTTTATGATGCTGCTAGTCATGATTGCATCAAAGCTGTTCGTCATGAACACAAATGTACTTGGTTATATTCTGCGTGTTGTACCAAGCGGACTCGAATCATATGTGGCATATATCGTCGATGATGTGGTCAATGCAAATGTCCAATCATTTACACTCATTACAGTGTTTGTCAGTTTGTGGTCTGCAGCGAAGGGCATTCAGGCTCTTTCTACAGGATTAAATAAGATTTACGGCGTAGAACAAAACAAGAATTATTTCCTCGTCCGTCTGATTTGTGCGCTGTATACATTGGTGTTCATGCTGCTCTGTCTGGTCGTGATTGCTATTCAGGCATTCGGTTCGCAGATTGCACATAAGATTATTAATAATTACCCGGCATTTGCAGATGCTACACTTTTGATATTAAGCTTGAAGAATGTTGTGACATTTCTTGTGATCTTTGTTTTTCTACTGCTGATTTATTACCAGCTTCCGAACCGGCGCGGGCATATGCGGCATGAGTTTACCGGGGCTGTGCTTGCATCACTTGCATGGATGCTGATGACGCGGGGATTTTCCGTATATATCAAATATTCGGCGGATAATTCAAAGATGTATGGCAGTATGACATCTGTCGTATTGATTATCATCTGGCTGTATATCGGTATGCAGATTGTTTTGTATGGCGCAGAAATCAATTATTATCTGTCAGATCTGATCTGGAAATACCGGGAAAAATACCACATGAAGAAAAAAGCTAAACGGGAAGAAAAACAAAAAATTAAAAAAAATCAGAAAGAAAAAGCAGAGATATCTTAAGGCCAATCGGTTGACACTCCCCAAGGGATGTGCGATAATCTAACAGATATAATTATAACAAGATGGAGGGACAAAGATGTACAGTTTTGATGAAATAGCAAATTTCGATCCAGAGATTGCACAGGCAATGACGGACGAGATCAACAGACAGGATCATAATATTGAGCTGATCGCATCAGAGAATATCGTATCCAAGGCAGTTATGGCAGCTATGGGAAGTCCGCTTACGAACAAGTACGCAGAGGGATATCCGGGAAAGCGTTATTACGGCGGATGTGAGTATGTTGATGTAGTGGAAGACCTTGCTAGAGAGCGGGCAAAGAAGTTGTTTGGATGTGAATATGTCAATGTTCAGCCACATTCCGGCGCACAGGCAAATATGGCAGTATTCTTCGCTATTTTGCAGCCGGGCGATACATTTATGGGAATGAATCTGGCACATGGTGGACATCTGACACACGGTTCGCCGGTCAATATGTCAGGTAAGTATTTCAATGTCGTGCCTTACGGTGTTAACGATGAGGGATTTATCGATTATGATGAGGTACTCCGCATTGCGAAGGAATGCAAGCCGAAGATGATCGTAGCTGGTGCATCTGCATATGCGAGAGCAATTGATTTCAAGCGTTTCCGTGAGATTGCAGATGAGGTTGGCGCAGTACTTATGGTAGATATGGCACATATCGCAGGTCTGGTTGCTGCCGGACTTCACGAAAGCCCAATTCCATACGCACACGTAACAACAACCACAACACACAAGACATTGCGTGGACCACGTGGCGGTATGATTCTTTCCAGCAATGAAGTAAATGAGAAATATAACTTCAACAAGGCAGTGTTCCCGGGTATTCAGGGAGGTCCTCTGATGCATGTGATTGCAGGTAAGGCTGTGTGCCTGAAGGAAGCACTGACAGATGAATACAAAGAGTATCAGAAGCAGGTTGTGAAGAACGCAGCATGTCTGGCACAGGCACTGACTGAGCGTGGATTCAAGATCGTATCCGGCGGTACAGACAATCACCTGATGCTTGTTGACTTACAGAACCTTGATCTTACCGGTAAGGAAGTAGAGAAGCTTCTTGATTCTGTTCATATCACGGCGAACAAGAATACTGTACCAAACGATCCAAAGTCGCCATTTGTTACAAGTGGTATCCGTCTTGGCACACCGGCTATCACAACACGTGGTGCAAAAGAAGACGATATGATTGTGATCGCAGATGCAATCAAGGCTGCAGTCATTGACAAGGATAATGACAAGGCAATGGCACTTGTAAAGAGCATCACAGACAAGTATCCATTGTATGCGTAAAACGCATAAAGAACGAAATCAAATCGTATAATAAGTAAAATCAAATGCAAAACCGGGGGCTGCGCGAGAGGGAATCCGTTCCCTTGACACGAAGCTTCCGGTTTATTATGTTTTAAGAAACATGTTGCTCATGGCTGTATGAGTTTATAAACAGTACGCCTAAATAACGGAGAATAATATATGGAAAATCAACAGAAAAATTCCGGTTCGAATAACAACCCGGATAACCGAAATTCCAATAATAACAATAACAAAAAAAAGCCATCCAAGACGGTGGTGATATGGATCGTATCCATTCTATTGACATTTATGATCTGGCAGGGAATTACGGCGATACAACAGTCCAAACAGGAGAAAATTACGTATGATACATTCCTGCAGATGCTTGATGATAAATTAGTTACCGATGTGAAGCTCTACAATGACCGGATCAGCTTCACACCGATCTCGAAGGAGACAGGTGCGGAGATGGACAAGACGTATTATGTGATCCGCATCAGTGATTATAAGATCGTGGATCGTCTGCAGAAGGCGGGTGTGCAGTTTGAGGAAATGGATGAAGGGAAAAATGCAGTCGTTTCGACGATTCTCTCGTATGTGGTAATGATCGGAGCCTTCTATCTGCTGATGTCGTTGCTGATGCGGAATATGTCCAAATCCGGCGGCATCGGAAAAAGCAATGCAAAGATGTATGTGGAGAAGAAAACCGGTGTGACATTCGCGGATGTTGCCGGTCAGGAGGAGGCAAAGGAATCCCTCTGCGAGATGGTGGATTTCTTAGATCAGCCGGACCGGTACTTAAAGATCGGTGCGAAGCTGCCGAAGGGAGCCCTGCTTGTAGGACCTCCGGGAACCGGTAAGACGCTGCTTGCCAAGGCGGTTGCCGGAGAGGCGAACGTTCCGTTCTTTTCGCTGTCCGGTTCGGAGTTCGTGGAGATGTTCGTTGGTGTCGGTGCGAGCCGTGTGCGTGATCTGTTCCGCAAGGCAAACAATATGGCACCATGTATCATATTTATCGATGAGATCGATGCAATCGGTGGAAAGCGTGACACGCGTCATGGCGGTGGCGATTCCGAGCGTGAACAGACCTTGAACCAGCTTTTGTCGGAGATGGATGGTTTCGACAGCTCGAAGGGAATTATCGTGCTTGCTGCGACAAACCGCCCGGAGGTACTTGACAAGGCATTGCTTCGTCCGGGACGGTTCGACCGTAGAATCATCGTGTCAAAGCCGGATATGCAGGGACGTATCGATACACTCAAGGTACATTCCAAGAATGTCAAGATGGATGAGACGGTAGATTTCAAGGAGCTTGCACTTGCCACATCCGGGGCTGTCGGTGCAGACCTTGCGAATATCATCAATGAGGCAGCGTTAATGGCTGTCCGTAACAAGCGGGATTATGTATCCCAGAAGGATCTGATCGCTTCGGTGGAAGTTGTATTTGCCGGAAAAGAGAAGAAGGAGAAGCTGCTTTCCCCAAGAGAGAAGAAAATCGTTGCCTATCATGAGGTTGGACACGCGCTTGTTGCCGCATTGCAGAAGAACACGCTTCCAATCCAGCGTATCACGATTGTACCGCGTACATCCGGTGCGCTTGGCTATGTATGGCAGGTGCCGGAGGAAGAGAAGCAGCTGCAGACGAAGAAAGAAATGGAAGAGGATATCGTGACATTTCTGGCTGGTCGTGCAGCGGAGGAGCTGAAGTTTGATTCCGTTACGAATGGTGCCTCCAATGATATCGAGAAGGCGACGAGTCTGGCGCGGACGATGATCACGATGTATGGTATGTCTGAGAAGTTCGGCATGGTGCAGCTCGAAGGAGTAACCGGAGAATACTTGGATAACCGCCGCGTACTAAATTGTTCTTCCGAGACAGAGACGAAGGTCGATACCGAAGTCAAGAACATGATGAAAGCAAGCTACGAGAAGGCATACAAGTTACTTAAGAAGAATATGCCGACCCTCGATGCGATCGCAGGAGTACTCTACGAGAAAGAGAACTTAAGCGGTAAAGAGTTCATGGAATTATACGAGAAGTACCAGAACGTGAAGCTTTCGGAAGCGGAAAAGGTACAGTAGGAAACGTGATTTTTAATAAATAGCAGGAAACGATTTTGTGGTTTCTATATCCGTATGTATCCATGTCTGCAAATATAAATATGATTGGAACTTAGAAGTACTTGATGTTCTGTAAATATTCAGCAATGTTTGAACACGATGTTCAAACAAGCCGCCACTGAGCCACGGATGGCGAGCGGAGGGCGCATATGAATCGTAGATTCATATTTAGGATGCGCCCGACAATCTGCCGACGAGCGAAGCGAGGGGGCAATACCCGTAAGGCGGTTGCGTACGATATTAAAATATACAGCAGAACATTTAGTACTTCTTAGTTTCAATACATCATATATTTCTGATTGTTGATACATGGATATAGAAATCGCAATACGTTTCAAACATGTGGAGGAAAATCAAAATGGAATACAATTTCTTTGCGACAGTGGCGCGCATGAAATACATTGAGCGCTGGGCGCTCATGCGGAACACATACCCGGAGACATTATCGGAACACAGCCTGGAGGTAAGCATGCTGGCGCATGCGCTCTGCGTGATCGGGAATGTGCGGTATGGCAAGCATTTAGATGCCGACAAGGCGGCAGTGATCGGACTGTATCACGATGCGTCCGAGATCATCACCGGAGATATGCCGACACCGATCAAATATTACAATAACCGGATGAAGGATCTGTTTCATTCCATCGAGGATGAAGCGTGCGAGAAGCTGATCGGACAGCTTCCGGAAGATCTGCAGGCATATTACCGGGACTACTGCTTCAGGCAGGAGAATGATACAGAAGAGACGAAGTATCTGTGGAAGCTCGTAAAGGCGGCAGATAAGCTCTCTGCATTGATCAAGTGCATGGAGGAAGAAAAAACCGGTAACCGCGAATTTGTCAAGGCGAAGGAAAGTACGGAGCAGATGGTGCAGGAGCTATCCGATAGCTACCCGGAAGTAAAGGACTTCGTGCAGGAATTCCTGCCAGCTTATGCGAAGACGCTCGATGAGTTGAATTAAAAAAACATGTCGGTACAAAAATAGGGGCTACCATTTCAGGTAGTCCCTATTTTTTGTATCCGCTGCATGTTTTCTCTGAGCGGGAGCACGTCTACGTGAGATTATATCATGACGATTGATTTATCATAGCTTATATGCTTGCGCTGAGAGATTATGCATTCTCCAGCTTCAAAATCGCGGCATTGATTCTTGCAAGTGTTTCGTCCTTGCCAAGGATACTCATAAGCTCAGTTGCGCCGCCAGGTGTTGCCTGCTTGCCGGATACAGCGGTACGAAGCGGCCACATGACAAAGCCGGTCTTGTACTCGTGCTCTTTTCCGAATGCAGAGAGCGCCAGGAACAAGCTGTCATTATCGAAGGCTTCCTGTGCCTCAAGGACTGGAAGAACTTCTTTTAATAACTGCAATGAATTCTCTGCGTTTGTTTTCATCTTCTTGTGTGTATACATTGCAATATCGTATTCCGGTACGGCTGCTAAAAAATCAATCTGATCCTTGATGTCCGGGAATACTTCGATTCTTGTCTTTACCATAGCGGCGATCTTCTTCGCATCCATCTTGTCGCCAACGACTTCCCGGATGTAAGGAAGTGCCATCTCGTAGAATTTCTCGTCGTCCATTGCCTTGATGTACTCGCCGTTCATCCATTTGAGCTTTGTCATATCTAAAACTGCCGGGGACTTGGAGATATTGTGGTAGTCAAATGCTTCTACCAGCTCCTGCAAAGAGAAGATCTCACGGTTATCCTCCGGACTCCACCCGAGCAATGCAACGAAGTTGATGATCGCTTCGGTCAGGAATCCCTGCTCCAACAGATCCTCGAAGGAAGAGTGACCACTACGCTTGGAAAGCTTCTGGTGATCTTCGTTCGTGATTAATGGACAGTGGATATAGGTTGGAACCTCCCATCCAAATGCCTCGTAGAGACGGTTGTACTTTGGAGAGGAAGATAAATATTCATTTCCGCGGACAACATGTGTGATGTTCATCAGATGGTCGTCCACAACATTTGCAAAGTTATAGGTCGGGAAACCGTCGGACTTGATCAGGATCATATCGTCAAGCTCGATGTTCGGAACCGTGATGTCGCCGTACAGCTCGTCAGAGAATGTCGTTGTGCCCTCTTCCGGGTTGTTCTGACGGATAACATATGGCTTGCCTGCAGCAAGGTTTGCCTCAACCTCTTCTTTGGAAAGGTGTAAGCAGTGCTTGTCGTAACGGGAGATGGTCTTTCCCTCGAATTCTGTGACAAGTGTCTTCAGACGGCACTCATCACAGAAGCAGTAGTATGCCTCACCCTTGTCAATCAGCTTCTTTGCGTATTCTAAGTAGATGCCCTGCTTCTGACGCTCACTCTGGATATAAGGACCAACGCCACCGTCCTTGTCCGGCCCTTCGTCGTGCTCAAGTCCTGTTTCCTTCAGGGTACGGTAGATGATGTCGACAGCGCCTTCTACCTCACGCTCCTGGTCCGTATCCTCGATACGCAAAATAAAATCGCCACCCTCATGCTTTGCAATCAGGTATGCGTATAATGCAGTTCTCAAATTTCCTACATGCATCCGGCCGGTTGGGCTTGGTGCAAATCTTGTTCTAATTTTCTTTGCCATTTTAATATGATAGCCTCCTGTATAACAGATAAATTCTTAGGAAATTATAACAAAGGAAAAATCATTTTACAACATAATGTTGATTATTGAAATTATTTTTAGTATACTACAAAAGGATTGTTCTCATTTTTGGGAGTGGTTATTTTTTAAGAAAGCTGGGAAATGATATGGATCGATCAATGATTTCAATGATATATTTTGTCGCATTGCTTGCGCTATTTCTGATTATGGTTATAGCAACAATTGCTGTGATTGCAAGCAAGTCAAAGCGCCGCTATGATGACGAGGATGAGTTTGAGGATGGAACAGAGTATGAAGATACCGAACAGCCGGACGAAGGACAAACGGTATTTGATGATGCGGATGCCATGTTATCGGATGATTTCTATGTAGATAATCTGGATATGCCGAGTGGAGATTCTGCGTTTGCACAGGATGAGGCTGGCTATGACGATGAGTATGAAGATGAATACGCTGAGGCTGGCGGGTATGACACTGATATAGACGAGGGTGACTATGAAGAAGTTGATGCAGCTGATGTAGATGATTCTTACGAAGATTATGAGAACGTAGAAGTTGACGACTATGACGCAGAGCTTGATAGTGCATTTGATGTACCGGGATCTTTGCAGATTGATCACGAACAGGCAAATGCACCGACACAGGAGATTGACACAAAGGCAGTTAAGGAAGAACGATGGAATTCAATGCAGGAAAAGGAAACACCGGTGGAAGATGCAGATGTTATTCCAGAGATTGAAACAGAATTGGAAACACCAGTGGAAGATGCAGATATAGATATAACTGAGACATCAGAAACAGAGCACATAGAAGAAGCTATGCCGGATGTTTACGGGGAACCGGAAGATGTGGAAAGTAATTTCGCTGAACCGGAGGAAATTACGGATTCATCGGAATCGGAGAATATTACAGAAACGTCGGAACTGATAGAAAAAGGTGTTCCAACAGAACAGGAACCGGAATCTGTTACAACGACAGAGGAACCAGCAGAAACAGAGATGCCGGTTGAATCTCCAAAGAAGCAGAAGAAAAAACATGTAAGAAAGCAGAAGAAACAACCGGAAGCGGTTGCAGAACCGAAACCAGAGGCTTCAAAAGAAGACTTTTCTGATTCGGCATTTGGACCGGATATTCCGGAGATCAATATCAGTAACGAAGCGCTTGCTGCGTCCGTACGGGAAGCAGAGGCGATGGGTGCAGCCATCATGGGAGATCTGAAGGCGGCAAAGGTGCCGGTTGAGACGATGTTTGGCATCAATGAAGAGCTTTCTTCCTATGGTTCAAAGAAGAATAAACGTGCGAAATCCAAGGTTGCAAGTGACGAGGATTTCTATTGGTATAACAAAGAGGATGCGGCAGACCGTCCGGCACGCCGTCCGATTGAAGCATATTATCACCATTTTAATATTGCAGATGACTGCATCGAGGATTTGTTGGTAGAGATGTATGACTGTGCATTGGTTCGTACTGAGGAAATCCGCTATATCGCATATGGCATTGAACCGCGGACACTTACGATGAAGGAGATTATGTCAGGTACGGTTTCCTTGAATGATCACAAGAAGAAGGAGCCGACGGAACAGGATCTGGTCCGCATCTACGAGAAGTGGTGTGGCTATGTGGATCATCTGCTGGATAAGGTGGAAATTCATGCAGACGAGTATACAATTCAGGAAATCCGCAAACAATTATGTGCGTACGGACGAAATGACGTCGATACATTATTGGAAGGAAAATAGACAAATATGGACATTATCAGACCGAGTATCGAGACCAAAGAGTTATTAGATCATTATTTACAGTATAATCATTACAGAGGATGCGAATTTTCCGCTGCAAACAGCCTGTTCTGGTGTGATTTCTATCAGACGAAATTCACGATTTTGGAGGACATGCTTGTGTTTTGCAGAGTGGAGGATGGTGTCCCGACTTCGTTTACGTTCCCGGTTGGGGAACACGATCCGAAGGATGCATTTGACAGAGTGGTAGATTACTTTGAAGAAAGTAATCTGCCATTTACTATGTATATGGTGGAGCCGGAAATGTTCGAGATGATCGAGCGTTGGTATCCGGGACAGTACAAGATTGAATATGACAGAGACAGCGCAGATTATCTGTACAGACAGGAGTCGCTTGCGACACTTACGGGCAAGAAGCTGCATGCAAAGCGGAACCATATCAACCGATTTTTAGAGAATTATCCGGATTACCAGTATGAGCGGATCAATTGGAAAAACTGGCAGGAATGTCTGGAATTAGAAGAAGCCTGGGCGCGTGAGAATAATCCGGAGCACGATGGGGATAAGGAAAATGAGAAAGCAATCATTGCCTATGCGCTGGAGCATCGGAAGATGTTTGGCATGATTGGCGGACTGATCCGCGCGGATGGCAAGGTTGTTGCGTTTACTCTGGGAGAACGGTTAACAGAAGACACCTTTGATGTTCATTTTGAAAAGGCATACGCAGATGTACAAGGTGCGTATGCCATGATTAATCGGGAATTCGTCAGACGGGAACTGTCTGACTATACCTATATAAACCGGGAAGAAGATATGGGAATCCCGGGACTCCGACAGGCAAAGCTGTCCTATCAGCCGGACAGCCTTGTGGAGAAAGGAATTGTAACTAAGACTCGGACGCCGTAGATTCCGGTGCTCCGAGTTTTTCCATGAATAAGGTTAATGCTACACATGCAACCAGCAGAACCACACCGACGATGATGGATGTGGCGGAAGTCCCTTTCATGCTGTATTCCTGATTTACTTTATAGAATATTGAAATTGGCGAAGAGGCTACAAGTGCTAAGATTCCGCTGAACGTCGCAGATGCAAAATGCTTCAACAGATAGCTTATGAGCTTGGAGATAAAGAAGATTCCAAGTACACAGCCAATCGCAAAAGGGATCAGGATGTAAAGTTGATTCAGCATGCCCTGCAGATTCAGTGTGCGGAGTGCCTCTACAAACTGTTTTACAGAATTGATAACACCGAAGTAATATCCAAGGATCATAAGCACTAAAGAGCCACTGACACCAGGGATTACCATGGTTGCACTTGCGATAACACCCATGAAGAAGATCTTCACGATCATACCGGCGCTTGCGGTAAGTGCAATGCCGCTTTCGCTGTCACCATTTAAAAATACCATTGCCATTGCTATGGCAAGTAAAATCAAAAATACAAGAATGTTCACAAGCAGAGATTTTTTCTCCTCACTTTGCCAGCCGTCCTTCAGGGAACGTAAGATAGCCGGAATACCTCCGATGATCAGTCCTGTAAATGCACAGGAAGTTGCAAAAGGAAAGTTTGCAAGCAGCCACGGAATGATATAAGTAAAACCAACAACTCCAATTGCCATTCCGAGTATGATCGGAAGCAGGGTAAAAAAGCTTTTTTTGAAGCTTTTCAAGAGGCTGGAAATTGCATTCAGCAGTTTGTCATAGATGCCGAACGAAACTGCCATCGTACCTCCGCTGACCCCTGGAATAACATTTGCGATACCGACAAAAACACCTTTGATCAGATCAACTAAAAAATTCACGTTTTCTTACTCCTTCATTATTATATTGAGTGTAACTTTTGAAATTATACTATGAAAGGTATAAAAAAACAATTTGAAAAAGGTAAATAAATTATAAATTATGAAAAACTTATGAATTCGTATAAGAATGGGTTGCAATTCATGTTTTGACATGCTATTATATGTAGTATTAAAAACCACGTGTAATAGTTCTGAAAGAGTTGAAAGGCGAAAACTATGAAATATAAGATTGTTGGAGACAGCTGTTGCGATTTTACAGCTGAGGATCTGAAAAAAGAATATATCAGCCGGGTGCCATTGATTCTCACAGTTGGAGACACGGATGTGATTGACGATGATACATTTGATCAGGAGAAATATCTGGATATGGTAGATCGTTGTCCAGATTGTCCACGTTCATCCTGCCCATCCCCAGAGAACTACATGCAGCATTTTGAGGGTGCTGAAAATGTATTTGTTGTGACACTTTCTTCTAAGCTGAGTGGATCCTACAACAGCGCGATGCTGGCAAAGCAGATCTATCAGGAGAACCATCCGGATGTGAAGATCCATGTGTTTGATTCCAAGTCTGCAGCGGCAGCACAGCATCTGATTTGTGAGCGTCTGGAGAGTTATATGGAGCAGAATCTTGATTTCAAGACAATCGTGGAAAAGACAGAAACATATGTTGGAGAGATCCGGACACTTTTCGTACTGGACAGTCTTGATACGATGCGGAAGAATGGAAGAATTACGAAAGTAAAGGCATTGGCAGCCAATATGTTGAATATCAAGCCGGTATTGCATGGAGTGGATGGAGAAATCCAGCAGCTTGATCAGGCAAGGGGGATGAACAAAGCTTTAAATAAGCTGTTGTCACATATTGAGAAGAAAGGTTATGACAATACAAAACCGGTCCGGATTACGCAGTGCGGAAGCATGGAACGCTGTAAGAACGTGAAAAAGATTTTGATGGAACAGTTTGGATTTACAGATGTGAAGATTCTTGATGCCTATGGGGTCAGTACCACTTACGAGAGCCGTGGTGGTGTGATTGTCTGTTTCTGATATAACAATTTAAAAGATTTAAAAGGACAAGATGTGGAAAATATCTTGTCTTTTTTTTTATGGAATGATACTATTTATAAATACGCTTTTTACAGATGAATTGAAGTATGAAAATAGGAGTAACAAGCTATGAAAAAAAAATTAAATCGAAGAAATAAACTGGCGGGCTGGCTGATTGGTGCCGTTTGTATGATGTTGGTTGGTGGCTGTGGGAAAAAACAGGATGGAACAACCGAGATGGTTACGACAGCAGCACCTGTAGTTGTTGCAACGAATGCGGATGCGGCACAGGAACCGGATCTGCCGATGGACGCAGATGGGTTTTATATTACAAATGATTATGTAAAAACTCTGGGTGAGACGATTAATGTCCGTGTGGCGGCGTCTACAGATGCGGATATCTACAAATTGCTTCCGGGTGATGAGGTATTGAATCGTGTTGGTTACAATGAAGAGTGGACGAAGGTTCTTGTGGATGGCAGTACATTTTATGTGTATTCCGAATATGTGATTCAGACAGAGCCGCCAGCCGGAATCCTGCCAGATACAACCGAGGAAGAAACGCCGACGGATACGGCGACAAAAAGTGATGCCGATAAGATAAAGAAGATTGTTATGCTTGATCCAGCCAATCAGGCAGTTGTGAATGCCGAGCAGGTCGAGATCGGACCGGATACTGATGTGACCAAGCAGGGGGCTTCTACCGGAAATGTTGGAACGACACTTGGAACGAAAGAAAGTGAATTGAATTTAACCTATGCGAATCTGTTAAAGACTGAGCTGGAAAGCCGTGGATATCAGGTGTTGATGACAAGAGATACCGATGAGATCAATCTGTCAAACAAGGATCGCGCATTGCTTGCAAATGATTCGGAAGCAACGGTGTATGTGCGTATCCAGATGAACTTTAGTGAGAACAGCTCTCTGGCGGGTGTAATGGGTGTGTGCATGACGCAGGACAGTGAGTTTAACAGTGATTTGTACAATGACAGTTACCGTCTGACAACGAGATTGATGCAGGGAGTTCTGGATAACACAGCATGTGCTAATCAGGGAATCTACGAGACGGATCAGATGACAGCGATTAACTGGAGTGAAAAGCCGGTAGCACTGATCAAGCTGGGATATCTGAGCAATGCAGAGGAAGAATCCAAGTTGATTGACAAGGATTATCAGAAAGAGATCATTCAGGGACTTGCAGATGGCTTGGATGCGTATTATGGATATTAAATTGGAGGATAGATTGTATGCGAGACTATATCGTTATAAGTGATTCAACGGCAGATCTGCCGATCGCGGTTGTAAAAGAGTTAGAGGTTCCGATCGTACCATTTTCCTATTCTATTGAGGAACAGGTATACGAGTATTATCTGGATGAGCGCGACGGTGACATCGGAAGCTTTTATGAGCGTCTGCGCAAGGGGGCGATGCCTGTGACATCACAGATCAATCCGGTGATGTATCAGGATTTCTTTGAGCCATATGTAAAAGAAGGAAAGGATATCTTATATATCAGTTTTTCTTCCGGCTTAAGCGGTTCGTATCAATCCTCTGTGCTTGGCGCGGATATGGTGCTGGACAAATACCCGGAGGCAAAGGTTGTGTGTGTGGATTCCCGTTCAGCCGCTGTTGGACAGGGGGCGTTTCTGTATGAGATCGTGCGCAAGAAGCGGGAAGGGCTGGAACTGGATGTCCTTGCAGAGTGGGTGAAGCAGACACGTGGACATGTACATCATTGGTTTATGGTGGAAGATCTGTTCCATTTAAAACGCGGTGGACGTGTATCGACAGTAGAGGCGATGGTTGGAAGTGCGCTTAAAATCAAGCCGATACTGAGTGTAGATGAGGAAGGTAAGCTGGTGATCCGTTCCAAGGCGCGTGGCACGAACAAGGCAATGGAATATCTCATTGCAAAGACTGTTGAAGAGGGCGGAGATTTAGGGAAGCTTCGTGCCGTAATTGGACACGCGGATTGTATTGAAAAAGCAGAGAAATTAAAACAGATGGCAGTGGATGCAGGCATGCAGGCGGACAATCTGATGATCGCACCGATTGGGCCAATCATCGGTACCCATGTCGGTTCCGGTATGTTAGCGATTGCGTTTGTAACAAATATGTAACAAACTATTGACACCTTTGTAAGATAATGTTAAGATACATTTGTAATAAAAATGTAACAATGTACGAAAAAAGTTACAAAATTATTTTGCAAGGTGAAAGAAATGAGTAGAAGAACGAAGTTAAAAGTACGGAATATGCGGTTATTTCTTACAAAGAATGTATTTAACAGTCGTTACATAGTCAGAAATATTTTAGCTTTTACGATTATGATTACAGTGATTGCCATGTGTGCAGGGGCTGTTATCGTAATTGGTGATAAAAAAGAAGCAAAGGCAGAGACCGCAATCGCTTCAGGAAATGTGGAAGAGGTTGTAATTCTGGACGGTTCGATGGCTTCTATGAACGCATCCGGAACAAATATGATCCGTGCGGATTTAGAGTCTGTCATGACAGCAGATAAGGAAGCAAAAGAAAAAGAAGTGGTTGCTGCGGCAGTTGCTGCTGAGTTTACAGATAAGTGTGCAGCCAATCGAGATGATGTGAATGTCCGTGCAGAGGCATCTACAGATTCTGCAATCGTTGGACACATGAATATCGGAGCCTGTGGCGATGTACTTGCACAGGCAGATGGATGGGTGCAGATTACATCCGGTGATGTAAAAGGATATGTAAAAGCGGATTATGTGACAGTCGGTGAGGAAGCATATGCGCTTGCAAAGAAGTATTATTCTATGACAGCCGTTGCAAAAGAGGATGGCATCAACCTTCGTGCAGCTGCGAGTAAGGACGCTGAGGTTGTTGGCGCGGTTTATGAGAATGTAACTTATACTGTTACACCTGAGAAAACAGATGATGCATGGGTATGCCTTCAGGTAGCGACGGGTGCAGAGGGATATGCAAGTGCAGATTATATGGAAGTCACAGAGGGATATCGTGTGGCAGAGCCTGTGGATGAGGTAGAGGCGGAAAATGATGCGACATCAGAAGATACAGCATCTACAACAGAGGAGAAAAAGGCAACAGGCAGTGTGGAGGAGAACAAACAGACAACACAGACCACAACGGAGAAGCCTTCGACAACACAGCAGACTACTACGGAAGCGACAACACAGGCAAATAACAGTTCTACAATTGGTTCTTCATCCAGAACACCAGTATCTTTGAGTGATGCAGATATTAATCTGATGGCGGCTGTTATGACATTGGAATGTGGTAGTGAGTCCTATGAGGGACAGCTTGCAGTCGCAAATGTAATATTGAATCGTTTGCAGTCCGGCGCATGGGGCAACACGATCAGTAGTGTCGTGTATGCAGCAAATCAGTTCAGTGTAGTATCGGATTCCAGATTACAGGGACTGATTCAGAATGGTGCACAGGCAAGCTGTATTCAGGCAGCCAGAGATGCATGTGCAGGAAATAACAACATCGGAGATCTGATGTCATTCCGTCCGGCAAGAAATGTGGATACAAGTACACTTGGTACTTACAAGCAAATCGGAAATCACGTGTTCTTTTAATAAAATTGAAAAGCATAAGACAACATCCTGGCACTTTGTCAGGGTGTTGTTTTTTTCTGTATTATAACCAGGTGTGAAACATTGACATCAATGTTTTAGTTTGCTAAACTGACTACAATTATAAGGATAGGGAAGAATGCAACTATGTGTAAGATAAGCGCAATCATAACAACGAAAAATCGTAGGGATTTGTTACAAAAAGCAGTGGAAAGTGTGTTGAATCAGACATATCAGGATCTGGAATGTATAGTCGTGGATGATGCTTCCACGGATGAAACACGTGCATATCTGGAGGGAATCAAGGATACAAGGATAAAACCTGTATTTATCACACCAGAAGAATCAAAAGGCGGAAATTATGCGAGAAACAGGGGGATTCAGGCTTCGAATGGAGAGTTCCTTGCATTTCTGGATGATGATGACGAATGGTTTCCAACCAAGCTTGAAAAACAGCTTGCATTGTTTGAAGACCCGGAAGTGGGACTCGTTTTTTGCGGACATATCGATGTATATGATTATCAGAATATGATGGTGAAGGTTACTCCGGCGGACGACCAGCAGGGAGATTTATCCCAGTTTGTGTTTAAATTTATTTTTTGCACAACTTCCATGATGATGGTTCGAAAATCCCTGATGCTCCAGATTGGCTGTTTTGATGAGAATATACGATTCTGGCAGGAATATGATGTATGTATCCGGTTGTGCCAGATTACAAAGGTGGCGTTTGTGAAGGAACCGTTGATGCTGTTGCGGCATAATATTTCAGATAAGCATCGGCTTACGAATAAGTTTGATGGATGGGTACAGGCAGTCAGATACCAGAATCATAAATATAAAGATCTGATTGCAGATCTTCCGGAGCAATATAAATGGGATCGGAAGCTTATGATTTATATTGACGCGGCGAAACGATGCGAGAATGCCGGAGACCGGAAACATCAGCATTTTTATCTGAAGAAGATTGCGGAAATGACACATCTGAGGATTGACTATGTGCGGTATTTCGGTAATATCGGTCTTTTTGCGTGGGATAAGCTGCGTTATCGGTGTCTGCTTGTTTTAGAAAAAATTACGAAGAAAAAACGGGATGCATTTATAGATAGTTATGATGCATATTTATAGATCGGAGCAGGGGAAAAGTATGGCAGAACGAAAGGAAACATATAAATTTGGATTCGTGGTGCTGCATTATGGCGGAATGGATGTGACAAAGCAGTGCATCTCCTGTGTGGAGAAACTGTATGGACCGGATGTTGCGATTGCGATTGTAGATAATCATTCTCCAGACCGTTCAGGGGAAAAACTGCGGCAGTTTTATCAGGACAAGGGGCAGATTACAGTTCTGGTCAATGAGGATAATCTCGGATTCGCGCGTGGAAACAATGTGGGGTACCGTTTTTTGCGGGAGCAGAAGCAGTGCAATATGATCTGTGTCATGAATAATGATGTAATGGTACAGCAGGCGGATATGCTGGAACGGCTGAAGAAGGAATATGAGACAAGTGGGTTTGCTGTGCTGGGACCGCATGTGACGTTACTTGGAGAAAAAGAAAATCTGTTTGACTTTTTGCTGAAGCCGGTTGATTTCTATATATCTGAATATAGACGGCTGAGTAAATTGTATCGGTATTTTTCGTCCAAACTGTATCCGGAACGGGAGCTTGCAAACCGAGCGATTCGTATGGTGCAGAAGCCATTTCAGGCAGGAAAGAAGCCGGAAGAAGAACAGAACAAAACGGTTGATTTTTCTGTCTACCATGAACGGCATGAAAATGTATTGTTGCATGGATGCTGCCTTGTGTTTTCACCATTGTATATTGATCGTTTTTCGGATTGCTTTTGTCCGGATACATTTATGTTTAAGGAAGAGGAATTGTTGTATCTGCGTTGCAGGGAACATGACTTGAAGACAGTTTATGACCCGGATATTGATATTTTGCATATGGAAGATGTGTCTACAAATTCCACATATAAAAAACGCCGGGAAAAGGAAATTTTTGTCTGTAAGAATCAGGCTGAATCGTTGCGGATATTGATTCGCGCGATGCGCCCACCGCTTCTTTCTGTCTGTATTCCATGTTATAATGTAGAACAATGGATTGCACGATGTCTGGACAGTATTCTCAATCAGGAGTTTTATGACTGTGAGATTCTGTGTGCGGATGATGGATCGACAGATGGAACGTTGGAGATTCTCCGGGATTATGAGAAAAAGGATGCACGCATACGGGTGCTTGTAAACGAGGAAAATAGAAAACTGGTATATACACGGAAGCGTGCGATTACACAGGCACGTGGACAATATGTTTTTCAGATTGACAGCGATGACAGTCTTCCGGCAGGTGCTTTGCGGACAATCCGGAATAAGCTGAAAGAATGTAACTATCCGGATGTGATGGAGTTTTGTGCAAATGTTGTGTTAGACGCGTCTGGAAGTGCTAAGGCAGCCGTACTCAATCGTTTGAAAAAAATAAAAGATGATTTATTACATGATAATTATTGCAGGATTCATATTGGAGTTTTGCAGGGGGCAGATATTCTCGATGCGTTAACACAGGATGCACTGGGGCAGATGCCGTGGAATAAGGTCGTGCGGACGTCTCTGATGAAGAAAGCATATGAAATGTGCGATCGTGAAGATATCTACTATAAGGATGATGTATATGTCTGCTGTATCCTGTATGCATTATGTCGAAGCTATGCGGGAATCCCGCAGAGGTTGTATAATTATTCGATTTCGACCGGAAAAAGCCGGAAGATGATTTCGGAAGATGATTTTAAGGAAATGTGCAAAACCGGACAGATCGTGGATTCGCTGGGATGTTTTTTCGTGGGAAGAAAAGATGCAGTACAGGGCAGAAAGCTGGTACGTATAAAACTGGAACACTGGCTGGAACTCTTGCTGCAGACGATAGAAGCGCAGCATCTGGATAGTGAGGTTTGCAGGCAATATATAAAAGAAGCATATACATTTCCTGCTTTGGAACAGAAGGATACAGAGTTCGCGTGGGAATTGAAGACGATAGTAACGGAGAGATTGAGATGAAATATGGAGTAGTATTAGTTACGTATAATCGATTGGAGCTGTTGAAAGAATGTGTTGAACATTGTATGCAGCAGACGGTGCCATTTGAGAAAATTATCGTTGTCGATAATTGCAGTACGGATGGTACAGATGTGTACCTGCAGCAGTTTGAGGCGGATCCGCATTTCCTGATATCAAAACAATCGGAGAACCTTGGTGGAGCCGGAGGGTTTCGTGTAGGACTTTCACTTGCAGAAAAGGAAGATCTGGACTGGGTGCTGATTATAGACGATGACGCAATGATTGCACCGGACTATATACAGAAATGTGACAGAGTGATACGGCAGTATCCGAATTTTGTAGCATGCTCCGGAACTGTGTACACGGACGGTAAAATTCAGACAAGTCATAGACGAGTCATTGCAAACCATCTGTTACATCTGGAAAGAAATGTGTCATTATCTGCATATGAGAGAAAATGCTTTCGTTATGATCTGGCTACATTTTGTGGACTTATGGTTCGTACAGATATGCTTACAAAGGTCGGGCTTCCGAAGTCGGAATATTTTATCTGGTATGATGATACGGAGTATTCCATGCGCCTGCGGAAATATGGTGGTATCGTAAATATAAACGCAGCACATCTGAATCATAAAACAGTTTTGCCGTCTGGCAGACAGGAAGGATTTTTTGCCAGAATGAACTGGCGGACCTATTATGGTCACCGGAACCGGCTGGATGCAGTAAAGACGCATTGCAGTCCGTGGACAGAGGCGGTAATCATTGCGGAGTTTCTTGTTTTTATCGCGTGTGCTTATGGTATGCAGTTTCTGCCGGGAAAAAGAAAACAGGGAAGATACATAGCGCAGATGCTGCGGGAAGCTTTGCGGGATGGATATAAAGGAACACTTGGAAAAAATGAAAAATATAGTCCGAATTAGATGATGAAACAGGATATGGAGGAAGTTATGGAACAGAAAAATCGGATTGCGGCAGTTGTCGTAACCTATAACCGGAAGGAACTGCTGAGGGAGTGTATCACAGCATTGCTTGCACAGAGCATGAACCAGCTTGATATTTTGCTGATTGATAATGCAAGCACCGATGGAACGTATGAATATATCGAAGATCTTGTCGATGTAAATGATACGGTAATATATTTGAATACGGGAAGTAACCTTGGCGGAGCAGGCGGATTTCATTATGGTTTGAAGGAAGCGTATAACCGTGGGTACGAGTATATGTGGATTATGGATGACGATACGATCGCCAATCCGGATGCTCTGGAGAAGCTGCTTGCCGCTGATAAGAAGCTGAAAGGAAAGTATGGTTTTCTGGCAAGCTGCGTTTTGTGGACGGATGGAAGCTATTGCAATATGAATAAGCCGATGATTGATCTGAAATGTTCAGTAGAGGAATACGATATGTTGGGGCAGGGAATCGTGCGGGTATGCAAGGCGACCTTTGTTTCTTTGTTTTTTAAGAGACGGACGATTGAACGGGTAGGCCTTCCGCTCAAGGAATATTTTATATGGGGGGATGATCAGGAGTATACGCTGCGTATTTCCAGACGTATCCCATCTTACTTTGTCACAGACAGCAAAGTGATTCATAAGATGAAGAATAACAAAGGTTCTGATATCAGTGTGGATGATTACGAACGAATCGACCGCTATGAGCTGGCGTTTCGAAATGATGGATGTACGGCATACCGAAATGGTATTATGTACATTCTGAGCTACTTTGAACTGGTTGCCTATATGTATAAAAAGATTTTATGCGAGAAGGGAAATGGACACAAATGTAAGCGTATGTGGGTGCTTACGAAGGGGTTTGTGAAGGGATTGTTCTTCCGGCCACGGATCGAGTATGTCGATGAGAAACGCAAACTATTAAACTACACTTGTTCTCAAAGAATCTTACTAAAAAAGTAAAGAAAAGACACTTAGGAATGAATTGACGGTAATTCTTATAAATGATATTATTTTATAAAATTTATATATTGGGGGGTGCTTTTATGCCATATTATATTTCTGTTCTTGGAGATAGTATCTCAAGTTTTCGCGGGTATTGTAATAATGTGATTGACAATACGGATATCTATTATTATCCGAATCCAGGAGTCCCTGGATGCAATGTTACTGAATTTTATCAGACATGGATGTATGATGCTATTTTTACGCAACTACATTCAATAATATTAAAGATAGACTATGTTGCAGGTTCCAGTGTAGTTGGGTATTCTGGAACTTTGGATGGACATGCAAGTTCTAAGTATAAAATGAATAATATCAATAGGATAAATAATTTAACGAATAATGGTGTGTCTCCGAATGCAATATTTATTTTTGGAGGGACAAATGATTTGTGCCAAAAAGCTAATTTTAATTTAGATAATTTCATTAATAATTATGCAAATATGATTAATTTAATATTATCAAATCCATTATATGCAAATACAAAAGTGTTATGTATTACGCCATTTAAAAATATGCTTACAGTGGACGATGATAAGGCTGGGACATTTACATTCAACAATTTAAACAATGTATATTCGTGGATTAATTATATTGCAAACCAAGCCAATCAAAGATATGGCAATAATAGATGTTTTTGTTGCGATTTACATGATATTCATTTGGAAAATGGTGTATATTCGGATCAATACTCGCATCCGAATGTTGCAGGAATGCATGTTATAGCAGATAGAATAGCTTTTGTTTGTTCATTATGTGGAATAGGTGATCATTATGGAAATTAGATCAAAACATATAAAAATTTCTTTAGTACTGGTATTTTTGATAGTTATGTTAAGATACCCGATAGAAATATATGCAGAAGAAAACTCAGGATACCGTGAAGTTTCACATGTTACTTTTTCGGGTGTGCCGGATGCAGAATCAGGAATACCGGGAACTGGAAAAGATGGAGACGTATGGGATGGAACGTACTACCATGACGAAAATGGTAATTTAATGACAGACGTTTTTTTTAGTGATGGGGTATATACTTATTATTTGCAGTTTGATGGAACACCTATGAAAAGTCGGTTGACATATCATCCAGATGGGCAGCATATCATATATTTTGATAAGGATGGTCATGAAGTATTTGACAATGCGGTAAGGGTAAAGCGTGACATATCTGGTAATTTGGTTAATGATATTTGCTATTTTGGAACTTATGGATATATGTATAAGAATGAACTGACATTTGCGAATATAGATCCTCCATTTTACAATAGTGAAAGCTGGGGATCTGTTCCATGTTATTTTAATGTCAATGGTGTATTGCAGACAAATGGATGGTTTGAATTCCCGGATGGTAATTATGGTTATGCAAAATATGGGGGAGAACTGATAAATAATCAGTTTGGTTATGATCCATATGGAAGAGTTGTATTTTATCATTGGAATGGACAGGTTGCTAAAGGCTTGATCGCAGATGATAATTATTATTATTCTATGAGCGAAGAAGATGGACATCTGCTTGGCATGTGGCGTAAGGATGATCCAGAACATATTTCCATGAAAGAGGATACGAGTGATATAGACAGTAATCTTTATGATATGTCAATACAGGGAGATAATGTTATTACAAGAGAAGTTACAGATCACAGTATTTTAAATCTAAACGGGAGATGGAGTGATAACAATGCTGATTTTCTTGTATTTAAAACGACTAGTGGAAGTATCAATACATTGGATGGAAGCAATGATCTGTTTATAACCAATAGAGGTATAAGTCTTGGGGCTTCAAAAGAGGAAGTCTTGAAAAAATATCATTTCGATGGTTTTATGAGTACTGCAGATAATCAGCTTTTGGCGGGTTACGATGCAGACAAGATGGGTTATGGGAATAGTGTATATAAAGAACAGATAGATGAGTGTATTGGACAGATAAAATCTTATTCTTTTGTAGGTTGGGTTGAACGGGAGCCGTCATTAAAGAATAAAATAAATTATTCGTATTTGTACAATCCGTTGATCTGGTATAAAATTACTTTTTATTATGATGATAATGATAAGATTGTTATGATTCGTTTTAGTGTGGATAAACCAGCTCTGACCGATATGAATGAACAATATGAAGAAGAGATAATAGAATAAAAGGTAGTAGTGCAACTATAAAAATCCTCCGGTTGGATCACATAACCGGAGGATTTTTGCATAGAAATTATAAATATCTAGATCAGCTTATTTACCGTTATTCTTATCCTTCTCTTCACGTTTCTGGTCAAGCATTGCACGAACCTTCATAGAAAGACCGAACAGATGGATGAAGCCTTCGGCATCGTGATGATCGTACAGATCACCAGTTGTAAAGCTTGCAAGTGACTCAGAGTAGAGTGTATAAGGAGAAGTTGTACCAGCCTTGATGATATTACCCTTGTAAAGCTTGAACTTCACTTCACCTGTGATACGATCCTGCGTGCTCTCGATGAATGCCTGCAGTGCCTCACGGAGTGGGCAGAACCATTTTCCTTCGTATACAAGATCTGCATATCTGTCAGAAACGGTCTTCTTGAATGCAAGTGTATCTCTGTCGAGGATGAGCTCTTCCAACTGTTTGTGGGCAGCCAAGAGGATGGTTCCACCAGGAGTCTCATAGACACCACGGGATTTCATACCTACGACACGGTTCTCTACGATATCGACGATACCAACACCATGCTTGCCACCGAGACGGTTCAGCTCACGGACGACATCAGACATCTTCATCTGCTTGCCGTTGACAGCAGTCGGAACACCCTTCTCAAAGTTTACAGTTACATATTCAGCCTCATCCGGTGCCTTCTCAGGATAAGTACCAAGTACAAGGAGGTGATCCCAGTTCGGCTCCAAGGATGGATCTTCCAGTTCCAGACCTTCGTGGCTGATATGCCAGATGTTACGGTCACGGCTGTAGGAAGTTGTCACATCGAACGGAAGATCGATACCGTGCTTCTTACAGAATGCGATTTCGTCCTCACGGGACTGCATCGTCCACTCTGGCTGTCTCCAGGTTGCGATAACATTTAAGTCTGGTGCCAGTGCCTTGATGTTGATTTCGAAACGAACCTGATCATTTCCCTTACCGGTAGCACCGTGGCAGATTGTCGTAGCGCCTTCCTTGCGTGCGATCTCTACCAGCTTCTTTGCGATCAAAGGTCTTGCAAAAGAAGTACCAAGCAGATACTCATACTCGTAAGTTGCATTTGCCTTTACACCCGGAAGGATGTACTCATCACAGAATTCATCAACAACATCCAGAATGTAGAGCTTTTCAGCTCCGGAATATTTCGCTCTCTCGTCGAGTCCTTCCAGCTCGCTTTCCTGTCCGACATCGATACATACACATACAACATCGAAATTGTAAGTTTCCTTTAACCAAGGGATGATTGCTGTGGTATCCAGACCACCGGAATACGCAAGTATAACTTTCTCTTTACCCATCAAAGTTTCCTCCATAAAATATGTAATAATTCACGTTTCGACACGTTTTGTCTAGTATACTTCTTTTTTTGGTAAGATGCAACCGGAAATTTTGCATATTTGCGTATAATTTATGAATAAATAAACAAAAATATGCATAAAAACAGATTATTCTGCAAATTTATACATAAAATATTGAAAGAGGGTTGCATAAATAAAACTGCGGATGTATAATGAGACAAATTTGTGATTATGGAAAAGAGGCAGGAAGAATGGTAAAAGTCGGAATTATAGGAGCAACCGGATATGCCGGTCAGGAATTAGTACGAATTTTGCTGGGTCATAAGGACGCAGAGATCGTCTGGTATGGATCCAGAAGTTATATTGACCAGGAATACGCATCTGTATATCGGAATATGTTTCAGCTAGTGGATGCGAAATGCATGGATGATAACATGGAAGACCTTAGCAAGCAGGCAGATGTAATATTCACTGCGACACCGCAGGGACTTTGTGCATCGCTTGTGAATGAACAGATTTTATCGAATACGAAGATCGTAGATCTGTCCGCGGATTTCCGTATCAAGGATGTTACAACCTATGAGAAATGGTACAACTTAGAACACAAGAGTCCACAGTTTATCGAAGAGGCAGTATATGGACTGTGTGAGATCAATCGTGAGGATATCAAGAAAGCGCGTTTGATTGCGAATCCGGGCTGTTATACAACCTGTTCGATTCTTTCTCTGTATCCTCTTGTAAAGGAACGACTTGTCGATGTAGATACGATTATTGTAGATGCCAAGTCCGGAACCTCCGGTGCCGGTCGTGGCGCCAAGGTTGCAAATCTGTACTGTGAAGTCAATGAGAGCATCAAGGCATACGGTGTGACGACACACCGGCATACGCCGGAGATAGAGGAACAGCTCGGTTATGCTTACGATGGCACACCGCTTACCATTAACTTCACACCACATCTCGTACCGATGAACCGGGGTATTCTGGTAACAGCATATGCAAAGCTTGTGAAGGATGTCTCTTATGATGACATCAAGGCGGTGTATGATAAATATTATGGCAGGGAGCGCTTTGTGCGTGTACTTGAGAAGGGCGTCTGCCCGGAGACACGCTGGGTAGAAGGCAGTAATTATGTGGATGTGAACTTTGTGATCGATCCACGTACGAAGCGTGTCGTTGTGATGGGAGCGATGGATAACCTGGTGAAGGGCGCTGCCGGACAGGCAGTCCAGAACATGAACCTGATCATGGGCTTACCAGAAGAAGAAGGACTTCTGATGCCACCAATGTTCCCGTAGTCACCTAAGATAAGGTTAAACAAACGACGATTTATATAATCATGATTCGTAATTAATATGTAGATAGAGATGGATGGAATTACGAATTCTAAAGCAGACCATTGGAACACGTTGGTACTTAATGAACGACAAACTTGTTTGGTGTGAATTTAGTACCGTTACGTGTGGAAGTGAGCGAGAGCGCGTCTGCGTAGAATCGTAATTCCATTCATCTCGGGATAGAGAGGAGTAAGTACATGAAACAAATCGAGGGCGGCGTGACCGCTGCAAAGGGATATACAACCGCCGGCACAAGAGCCGGAATCAAAAAAGGAAAGACAAACAAGGATATGGCGATGATCTTCTCCAAGGTTCCTGCGGTAACTGCAGGAACCTTCACGAAGAACCTTGTCAAGGCGGCTCCGGTGCTCTGGGACAAGAAGGTTACCGATGCCGGTGTGGCACAGGCAGTCGTAATAAATACCGGTATTGCAAATGCATGTACCGGACAGGCGGGCTATGAGAATGCGGCTGAGACAGCGAAGCTGGCCGGCGAGGCTTTAAATATTTCATCTGATACAGTACTGGTTGCATCGACCGGTGTCATCGGATTTACATTGCCGATGGACGTGATTGCAGATGGTGTGAAGCAGCTTTCCGGTATGCTGAAAAATGATGTACAGTTCGCACAGGATGCCGCAGAGGCGATTCTTACAACCGACACCCATCCGAAGCAGATTGCCTATGAGACAACAATCGGCGGAAAGACAGTCACATTTGGCGCAATGTGTAAAGGTTCCGGTATGATCCATCCAAACATGGGAACGATGCTTGGTTTTATCATGACAGATGCAGCAATCTCGAAAGAACTTTTAGACAAGGCGCTGAAGGGTTCCATCGAGGATACATTTAATATGGTATCGGTGGATGGCGATACATCAACGAACGATACCGTATTGGTCATGGCAAATGGCATGGCGGGCAATCCGGAGATTACGGAGGAAAACGATGATTATGCGGCATTTAAGGAGGCGCTGCTTGCGGTGAATACTTACCTTGCGAAGCAGATTGCCGGTGACGGTGAGGGTGCAAGCCGGTTGTTTGAGGTGCAGGTGTCACATGCGAAGGATAAGCAGACTGCCAGGGTACTTGCAAAGTCGATCATTACGTCAAACCTGACAAAATGTGCAATCTTCGGGAAAGACGCAAACTGGGGACGAATCCTCTGTGCGATGGGATATTCGGGTGCGCAGTTTGATCCGCTCAAGGTCGATATCGTGATGGCATCCGAGGAGGGAGAGATCACGCTGGTGGAAAATGGTGTGGCAACCGACTTTGATGAGGAGAAGGCAGCCAGAATCTTATCACCGGATGTTGTAATCGCGAAGGTCGATGTGCGCGATGGTGATGCACAGGCGACCGCATGGGGCTGCGACCTCACATATGATTATGTAAAGATCAACGCAGATTACCGCTCATAACAGGGACAGAACCTGCGAAATATTAGGGATGAACGGGAAGAATAATAGCAGATATAAAAGTTCCTGTTTCTGCACGATTTGTGGAGAAGAAAACAACAGGAATAACGGAGGAAAACAAGATGGTAAATAATGATTCAATGGATATGATACTTGCGAAGGCGCAGACACTGATCGAGGCGCTTCCATACATACAGAAATTCAACGGCAAGCGTGTCGTTGTCAAATACGGCGGAAGTGCGATGGTGGATGAAAACCTCAAATACAATGTGATTAAAGATGTTGCTTTGTTGAAGCTGATTGGCATGGAACCGATCATCGTGCATGGCGGCGGCAAGGAGATCAGCGCATGGCTGAAGAAAATCGGCAAGGAATCCGAGTTCGTAAATGGTCTGCGTGTGACAGATGAGGAGACATTAGATGTCGCAGAGATGGTACTTTCCAAGGTTAACAAGAGCCTTGTATCCATGATGCAGAAGCTTGGACTCAAAGCAGTCGGTATCAGCGGTAAGGATTCCGGACTTCTGAAGGTACAGAAGAAGCTTTCCGGCGGCAAAGATATCGGGTATGTCGGAGAGGTTGTATCGGCAGATCCTACGATCATTGATACATTAATTGCAAATGATTTCATCCCGGTTATTGCACCAATCGGTATCGGAATTGACGATTATCATGGCTATAACATCAATGCGGATGATGCGGCATGTGCAATCGCAACAGCCATCAGCGCAGAGAAGCTCGTATTCCTGACTGATATCGAAGGTGTATTTGTAGATCCAACCGACAAGTCAACCTTGATCTCCGAGATGGATATCAACGAGGCGCAGGAATTCATCGACAGCGGTGTAGTCGGTGGCGGTATGCTTCCGAAGCTTACGAACTGTATCGAGGCAATGAAGAATGGCGTTGCACGCGTCCATATGCTCGATGGCCGTGTAGAACATTGCCTGCTTCTGGAGTTCTTTACAGAAAAGGGTATTGGTACCGCGATCTTGAAGGAGCCATTATTCTAATTTGTCCGAATGAAAATAAAAGAATTAACACAAACTACCTCTATATACATTTTGGCTATGGAGGTAGTTTTTTTATGTGGGGAATTATAGTCGCATTGATATCCGGAGCGTTGATGAGTGTGCAGGGTGTATTTAATACAGGGGTGACAAAGCAGACATCGACGTGGCTTGCTTCCGCGTGGGTGGCATTCTCCGGGTTTGTTGTTGCGATTGCCCTCTGGGCAATCTTCGAACGGAATCAGGCGGGGATATTTTCACTGGCACAGGTAGATCACAAATATATGCTGTTAGGCGGTGCAATCGGCGCATTTATTACATGGACCGTCATTACAGCGATGGCAGGCTTGGGACCGGCGAAGGCGGTACTGCTGATCGTTATTTCGCAGCTGCTGATCGCGTATCTGATTGAGATTTTTGGATGGTTTGGTGTAGAGAAAGCTGATTTTCAGTGGACAAAGCTGGTTGGCATCGTTGTGTCCGTAGTGGGATTTATCATTTTTCAGTGGGAGAAGTAATTTTTTTTCGTGAATTCCGCCTATTGTAATTCGGCGGGAAGTTCTGTACAATGAGAATATGTCTTGAATATGCAATATGGAATACCAGACTTTTTTAGAAGGGAGATATTTCATTTTGCAATACTTAAAAATTTTAATTGTTTGTTGTGTGCTGCCAATCGGTTTGTGTGGCTGCGGTAATCGTGCAATGCTGCTGACAAGTGAGGCGCAGACGGAAATGCAGATGACGGATGGCTTTGCAGGAGAAGAAACAGGAACGGAACAGGTAGAAGTTTCGACTACGGAGGAAGTTGTAACAACTGCCACCACAGCAGAAATGATAGAACAACCGGATGAGGTGGCTGTGTACGTATGTGGGGCTGTACGGCAACCCGGAGTCTATTATGTGGCGGGTTCTGCAATTCGGGAGACTGTGGTTCGCATGGCGGGCGGCTTTTCGGATGATGCGGATGTTACGTATGTGAATCTGGCACAGACAGTCATAGCGGGAGAGCAGATCTACATTCCGACACTGGAGGAGACAGCAGGTATATCGCTTTCGGAACGGGAAGAAGAAACAGCATCAGCGGAGCATGCACCGGCGGATACAAATGCAGAGAGAAATGGTAAGATTAATATCAATACGGCAGGAAAAGAACTGCTGATGACGTTGCCGGGAATCGGAGAGAGTAAAGCGGATGCGATAATCGCATATCGGGAAGCCCAGGGGAAGTTTCAGAACACGGAGGAACTAATGCAGATCCGTGGAATCAAAGAGGGCATATATAATCAAATCAAGGACTTAATTATTGTGGGATGAGGTGTATAGAATGAAGAAAATTTTGGTGGTAGATGATGAAAAATCAATCGTAAAGGGCATCAAGTTCAGTCTGGAACAGGATGACATGAAGGTTGAAGTGGCTTATGATGGTGAGACTGCACTGGAGCTTGCAAAGGCAAATCATTACGATATGATTTTACTGGATATCATGCTGCCGGGATTTAGTGGACTGGAAGTCTGTCAGATGATCCGGGAATTTTCAGATGTGCCAATTATCATGCTGACAGCCAAAGGCGAGGACATGGATAAGATACTTGGTCTGGAATATGGTGCGGATGATTACATAACGAAACCATTTAATATTCTGGAGGTAAAAGCACGTATCAAGGCGATCTTCCGCCGGAATGGCAGAAATGTGACGGAGCAGGAAAACCAGAAAGTGATCGAGACAAAGGGGCTGAAGATAGATGTAGACAGCCGTCGCGTCTATATTGATGATAAGGAAGTGAATCTGACAGCCAAGGAGTTCGAACTTGTATATCTGCTGGTATCAAACCCGAACAAGGTTTATTCCAGAGAACAGCTGTTGAAGACGATCTGGGGACCATCTTATCCGGGCGATGCCAGAACTGTGGATGTGCATGTGCGTCGACTCCGTGAGAAGATCGAGGCAACACCGGCAGATCCAAAATACATTCATACAAAATGGGGTGTGGGATATTATTTCCACGAGTAACCCTGTACATAACCTGCCATCTTGTTATGGCAGCAGGTACAGTAACTGGTGCTTGACAGAGTCATCGGCAAAGGAGATTTCCACACTGTTTTTATACAGTGTTCGGAGATCTTCTTTTTTTATCGCAAGCTGTTCAAGTGCAAAGGCATATTCGTCTGTGAGAGTTGTATGACTCACGGTACGGTTGTCGGTGTTGATTGTCGCGAGCAGCCCAAAATCCAGAAATGCACGAAGCGGGTAACTTGAAGCAGCTGTAACAGCTTTTGTCTGGAAGTTGGAGGTGGGACATAGTTCAAAACCGATATGTGCATCACGGCAGGCCTGCATCAGCGCCGGGTCCTTGATTGCTGCGATGCCGTGTCCGATTCTGCGGGCACCATATTGCAGGGCAAGTGCCACATTTTTTGCACTTCCACATTCGCCGGAATGAATTGTGAAAGGTACTTCAAGACGCTTTGCTTCCGCAAATAGTGCTTCAAACTCTTCGTTTGGATGTCCGGCTTCATCTCCGGCAAGATCTAACGCACAGACACCATTTCCGAGAAATTCTCTGGCGCATCGGACAACCAGATGATTTTGTTCCGGGGAATGATGACGCATGGCACATAAAATCAGATTGGTAAATACGCCATAGCGGTCAAATGCTTTCTGACATCCATAGATGGCAGCCTGCACAACATTTTCGAGATCGAGATGACTGTTCGTGCTTAATGCGGGTGCAAACCGGATTTCCATATAGCGGACATTTTCTTCGGCTGCCTGTCGTACGACATCGACGATGGCATCCCGGATGTGTTCTTTTTCCTGAAGTGCTGACACGGGGAGATCAAAGCAGGTCAGATACTCTGCAAGAGACTGGCAATCTTTCGGTGCCTGGATTTTCTGTGCATCCAGTGTGTTCAAATGGAGCGTATCCATAAGGAACGTGCGGCTTAAAGAACCGTCTAAATGACAGTGCAGATCAATTTTTGGCATGGTGGAAATATCGTAATTCATAGGCAGGAACTCCTTTCATAGGTTTTATCTGTATCATATCAAGTTCCGGCGGTATCTACAAGTGGGTTGAAGCGAAAGATGCGGTGTGATATAGTAGAGGTATTCTAAAAAAGGATGGAAACATGCAGTCGTGAAAAATACGGAAAAAGAATCGCCCAAGAACGAGAAAATTGAAAAAAAGAAAATAAAACAGCGGGAACGGGCAGAAAAACGACAGCATCAGCATATGGGAATTAGTCTACGCTGGTTTGTCACCGTTCTGGTTATTGTACTTTGTGCGGCAATCATGCTTGTATATTCTGTATTATCAAGCAGGCTATATGTACAGCGGTATCAGGAACAGCTGGAAAAAAATGTGATGTCACAAGCGGAGTATATAAAAAATAATCTGATGGAGAATCAGATGTCGTTAAAACAGCCGGAAAATCTGGAATTGCGTATTGAGGGCGTTGCAATGACTTTTTATGGCAGAGTGCTTGTGGTAAATAAGGATTATCGCGTAATCAAAGACACCTATGGAAATCAAGAGAATGCGCAGATTGTGAATCCGGATATTATTGCGGCGATGACAGGTGAGCGCAGTGACTGCCTGAATAAAAAAAATGGATATCTGGAGTATATTACAGCGGTAAAGGATGATGGAGCTGTCTTGGGCGTATTAGTTATACAGGCATCCACGGAGAGCTTAAAGGTCATCGAACGCAGGGTGGAGCGTCGGAACAGGATGTCGTTTTCACTGATTATGGTAATCTGCATCTGTGCAGCTTGTGCGATAGGAAATGCAAGTTCGCGTGGAATCAAGCGTATCAATCAACAGATGGAGATTGCGGGGGACGGACAATTGGAGACGCAGATTCCGGTACGTGGATTTAAGGAATTCAAACAGCTTACAGAACGGTATAATGCAACTATTTCGAAGCTGAAGGTCATTGACTCTACACGACAGGAATTTGTTTCAAATGTGTCGCATGAATTGAAAACACCGATTACATCAATGAAGGTTCTGGCAGATTCCTTGATCCAGAATGAATCGGCAGATCTTGCGATGTACAAGGAATTTATGGCGGATATCGTCGATGAAGTAGACCGGGAAAGCAAAATTATCACGGATCTGCTGACGCTTGTTAAGATGGATAAAAAATCTGCAGCAATGAACATTGAGGAAGTTAAAATCAATGATCTGCTTGAGGTTATTTTGAAACGGGTAACTCCGATTGCGAAAAGCAGAGGAATTCAGATTACGTACGAAAGCTACCGGGACATTACTGCGTGGGTTGACGAGGTAAAACTGAGTCTGGCATTGACCAATATTATTGAGAATGCAGTCAAATACAATGTGGATAATGGATGGGTAAAGGTAACGCTGAATGCAGATCACCGGAATTTCTATGTCAAGGTGGCAGATTCCGGTGTTGGTATTCCGGATGATTGCAAGGAGCATGTGTTCGAACGTTTTTACAGGGTAGATAAGGCGCGTAGCCGCGATACCGGAGGTACCGGACTTGGTCTGGCAATAACCAAGAGTGTGATTCAGATGCATAAAGGATCCATTAAATTATACAGTGAGTCTGGCGAAGGAACGACCTTTACGATTCGGATTCCGATGAAACTGGAATTAGATGCTATGGAAGAAGATGCACGGAAGGATGGTGGCGCAGAATGAAATGTTGGAAAATAGGTTGTGCGCTTCTGGCGGTGCTGTTCTGTCTGACTGCCTGCGGGCAGAAGCGGACGTCGGTTGATACGGTGACGCTTGGGGATAACATGATTCATCTTTATGAAGTTGATGGAAATACTATTGTCCGTGCAGCGGAGGATTACCAGTTGAAAACACCGGATGCAATCGCTTCGTGTGTAGAGGATGTAATGACTGCACTCACCGCTCTGGATTCTTCAAAAATAGAAGCGTATACGTATATGATGGGCGAGGATAACAGTCTGCAGCTGGAACTGCAGCTGAAAGAGGGAACCTATGAGAACGAGGATATTTTACTTCTGATGGCGGCGACAACAGAGACATTGTTCCAGCTTGAGGATATATCCAGTATTAGTCTCTCTGTGAAAAATGCCGTGGACGAGGTTTGTGCAGATCAGTTATTCCTGAGAGATACCATATACTACTATGATGCAGAGGAAAATAGTTTATCGCAGGAGATAATTGCGATGTATGTGCCAAATGCGCAGGGAACCGGATTGGAATCCTGTGGAATTAAGGTGCAGACGGAACCGCAGACATCGGATCAGGAATTAATTGTGCGGGAGCTTGTTCGGAAAAATGTGCTGCCGGCAGATACAAAGGTAAATCAGGTATCTGTACATGATTCAGTCTGCTATCTGGATTTATCGGCAGAGTTTGGAAATTCGGCAGGTACACTTTCACCGGAGATTACACTGTATGCGTTGGTGGATTCTGTTATTGCACAGACGGGCGTGGACACAGTGCAAATTCTGATAGATGGAAAAATAGAGGCCAAATACCGGAATGTGGTGGATATAAACAAACCATTACCATTTAACACAGGTATTTTACAGGACGAATAAAATGAATATAGGAGAAACATGAAACGACCATTCTTTTGTGTAGCTTTGGCGTATGCACTTGGAGAGGTGATTGCACTTTACACGAGAACGGCAGGCGGGATCAGCATAGCGACAGTTGTGCTTATTTGCGTTGGAATCTTCATGAAGAAATATAAGCATGGGAAAAGCGCATGCATATTGGGACTGAGCGTCAGCCTTGGTATGGTTTGCGCTTTTTTGCGTGTTCCACAAGATTTGAGGGGCGGGATGCCTGCATGCAGGTGCTCTGTGCAGGAGGAAGCATATGAGATTTCCACCTATGCGACGGGGGCAGAAAAACAGGGAACGGAAGTGACATGTTCTGGGATTCTGATGGACAAAATGGGGGATTCGTGGACGCTGCAGGTGCTGGAAGGAGAGGGCGTATCAGGGCGTATTTTACTTCGAGGGGTGACGGATCCCTATGAGATTTCAGATGTTGTGCAGGTTTCCGGCCCTTGTTATACATTTGAAAATCCGAGAAATCCTGGTGGTTTCCCGGCACGCAGTTACTATCTTGCCAGGAATATCACAGCGTATTATTACACACCGCAGATAACCCGGCTATCCGTACCAAAACGTCAGGTGCTTGGAACTCCGATGTACCTGTATTATGGGTTGAAGCAGCGTTTGTATCAGTTTCGTACATATGCCGGGCGGCAGATCGGACAACTGCTTCCTGAGGATACAGCAGCGCTTGTAAGCGGGATTTTGCTGGGGGAAAAGTCTGAAATTGCACCGGAAATCAAGACATTGTATCAGATGGGAGGGATTGCACATATTTTGGCAATATCCGGACTTCATATATCCTTGCTGGGTGGCTGTTTGTTCCGGCTGCTGCGCAAATTACGCATGCAGGTCCGGGCAACTGGAATGATTACGATTGTGGGACTCTGGCTCTATGGAACGATGACAGGGATGAGTCTTGCAACGATGCGTGCAATCTGGATGATGGTAATCCTGCTTGTGGCACAGATATATGGAAAAGCTTATGATATGCCGACCGCAATGGGGATTGCACTGTTTATCATGCTATTATGCAACCCTGTCCGGATTCTGGATGCCGGGATGCAGTTAAGCTATATGGCAATTGCCGGGGTGTCGCTTGGAAACTATGGAATGAGACGGTTGCATAAGAAATCCTGGTTCCGCCGCTATCAGAAGAAACACCGTATTGCTTTCCATATTGCGCAGAGTTTCTTTTATTCTATCACGTTAAATGCCATGATGTTTCCTGCGCTGGCAGGGACATACTATGAAGTTCCGGCATATGCATGGCTGTTGAATCTGATTGTTGTTCCAGGGATGACTGTTGTTGTGGCTGGAAGCTGGATCGGGCTGATTGCGTCGTCTGGATCTGTTGGGATTGGAAAGCTGGTGATGCTTCCGGTTGGATGGTTGCTGCGTGGATACACATGGTTGTGCAGTTTAACACTTGAATTGCCGTGTAATACGATTCATACGGGAGAGATACGAGGGATACAGATACTTGTATGGTATGGTGGAATCGCTTTGGTTCTTGGATTACTTCGGACGAACAGCAGAAACCGGATCCGGGATCGTATCTATAAACAGACGGGCAGATTTTGGAGGAAGAAAGCTGTTGTGAGATATACAGTGGGGGTAATTCTGATCGGGATACTGGTGGAGGGAGCGGTACAGGTGGTGCTGCTTCGACAGCAGAGAACGGAAGCTGTGTATTTTCTGGATGTTGGACAGGGTGACGGAATTCTGATGCGATCGCCGGCCGGAAGCAATCTGGTTATAGATGGAGGGTCCACGTCGCAGTCTGGATGTGGAACATACACACTGCTTCCTGCACTTCGTTCACAGGGCATGACGGAGATTGATTATTGGTTTGTGACGCATACAGATGAGGATCATATCAGCGGATTAAAGGAGATTTTGTTACAGGGAACACTGGCACAGATCAAAGTACGGGCGGTTGTATTTTCTGCCTATGTATTTCAGGATGAGTCTTTTGCAGAGCTTGTAGCACTGCTTCAAACAGCTGAAATTCCGATTGTATGGATGAAGGAGGGTGATGTGGTCGGAGATGGAACGTTTACACTTACCTGCCTGCATCCAACTGCGGAATATCATGCGAAGGATAAAAATGCGGCGAGCCTGGCACTTACTTATCATTCCAATACGTTTGACATGTTGTTTACCGGAGATATGGATGCAGATGCCATCGAAGATATGGATATACAGCAATCGTTTGACTGTATCAAGCTTCCCCATCATGGTTCAAAGTATTCATATGTGGAAGGGGTTTATACGCATGCTGACTATGGTGTGATTTCCTGTGGATACAATAACCGTTATGGGCATCCACATGCAGAAGTGCTGGAGGGATTAGAACAGGAAGGCACACAGATACTTCGGACAGACGAGATGGGGGCGGTTATTTTCCGGGGCAGATAAATGATAGTAATTATGTGGAACATGGTAAAAAGAATATATCTAAGATCAAATTGATGAATAGAATCGGATGTGATAAAATGTATTTCATGATAATAAGGAGTCACCATGGCAAAAAAAGAAAAAGCAAATGGCATGGCCATTTTAAATGAACAAATCAATAAGAAAGAATTCAGCCGTGTGTATCTGCTTGGAGGTACGGAACCATATCTGATCTATCAATACCGGGATAAGCTGATTGCAGCGATGATCGATCCGGGAGATACGATGAATTTTATCACCTATAAAGGGGAAAATTCAAAGCCGGAGGATATTATCGAGTTTGCAGATACAATGCCGTTTTTCACCGAACGGAGGGTCGTGCTGGTGGAGAACAGTAATTTCTTTAAGAATGGCTGTGAGAAGCTGGAGAAGGCCTTGGAAGAGCTGCCGGATACAACGGTGCTGGTTTTCGTTGAGAAGAATATTGATAACCGCAAGAAGCTTGCAAAGCAGGTGGCGCAGCTAGGTACGGTAGCAATGTTTGATGCACCGGACAGTGAGATGTTAGCTGTCTGGCTGAATGGCATGTTTGCGGAAGATCAGATTGCAATCAGCGGTACGACATTGCGTTATCTGATCGACCGGGTTGGAAACAGCATGAATCTGCTCAAAAACGAAGTGGATAAGCTTCGTGCTTATGTAGTGGATAAGAAAAGCGTTTCCAAAGAGGATATTGATCTGCTCTGCGTGAATCAGGTGGAGGACAAGATATTTGATATGATTGATGCGATTTCTGAGAAGCAGCAGCAAAAAGCAATGGAATTATACGATGATCTCCTGTATTTGCAGGAGGCGCCGATGAAGATTCTTGTGCTGATCACACGGAATTTTATGCAGCTTTTGAAAATTCGCTTTGCATTTGATACCGGCACGCCGGAAGGACAGATCGCTTCGACATTCGGCATCCGCCCGTACTTTGTAAAAAAATATATTGCACAGGCAAAATCCTTCACGAAAGAGCAGCTGATTTCCTGTGTGCGGTTATGTCAGGAAGCTGATACGAATATCAAGACAGGCAGGATGCGGGACAAACTCGCAACCGAGATGGTGATATTAGAGCTTCTGCTACATGGCGGAGAAAAGCAGGAAGTATAACAGATAATACAAAAGCTCCACGCTTACAGGTTAAGCGTGGAGCTTTTGTATTATCATAGATATTTACTTTGAACACATATAGAGCAGGTTTTCCCATCTGCGGTCAACCTCTTCCTGATACTGTACAAGCAGGTTCTCGTTTTCCGGCTTGAACAGATGCTTGAATCTGCCCTGTGGACGAAGGAAGTCTTCGATTGGAAGCTTCTTCTTTGGCTCATAGTTCAAGATCCACTTGCCTTCCACAACCTCGAACAGTGGCCAGTAGCATGTCTCAACTGCGAGCTTGCAGATCTTCATGATATCCGGTGTATCATATCGCCAGCCACGCGGACATGGTGACATGATATTTAAGAATGCGGCACCTGGTGTGTAGATCGCCTTCTCGGACTTCTCGTACAGATCCTTCATGGTTCCGATGAAGGTAGATTGTGCAACATATGGAATATCATGGTTTGCGATGATAGATGCGAGATCCTTCCGGTTCTGCATCTTACCGTTGGAGCATTTACCAACCGGTGTTGTCGTTGTATCTGCGAACATCGGTGTCGCAGAAGAACGCTGGATACCGGTGTTCATGTAAGCGCCGTTATCATAGCAGACATATACCATATCGTGGTTACGCTCCATCGCACCGGACAGAGACTGGAGACCGATATCGTAAGTTCCGCCGTCACCACCGAACGTGATGAACTTATAATTGGCGGAGATCTTTCCCTTTTTCTTTAATGCATGGTAAGCGGTTTCAATACCGGAAAGGGTAGCACCTGCATTTTCAAATGCATTGTGCATGTAGCTGTCCTCCCATGCGGTATATGGATACATGAAGCTGGATACCTCCAGACAGCCGGTTGCGTTTCCGATGACTGCCTTGTCACCCTCATGAAGGGCACGCAGAACTGTACGAACAGCGATTGTTCCGCCACAGCCTGCACACATTCTATGTCCCGGAGCGAGACGTTCCGGTTTGCTCATTACTTCTTTGAAATTAAATGCCATCTCGATTTCCTCCGTTACTTTCTAAGTCCGATATATTTGAACTGTTCTACTTCCTGCTTGCCGGATACATAATCCATCAGATCCTGATAGATACCGCAGGCTGTTTCTACTGTGTAATCTCTTCCGGCAAGACCGTAGAAATAGTTGACGGTTGTAGATTCGTTCTTTGCATCATATAAAGCAGCCTTCAGTTCAGAACCAAGCGGACCACCGCATCCGGAGAAGCTTTCTGCACGATCCATGATCGCGATGCCCTTTGTATTTTTGAGTGCGGCAGCTAACTCGGTACCCGGGAACGGACGGAATACACGAACCTTGATCATGCCTGCTTTAATTCCCTGCTCGCGAAGCTCATCAACAGCTTCCTTTGTTGTTCCGGCAGCAGATCCCATGATGACGATCACATACTCGGCGTCATCCATGCGATACTCCTCGAAAAGTCCGTATTTTCTTCCGGAGATCTTCTCGAATTCCTCTGCGACCTCTAAGATAACCTTCTTTGCGTTCTTCATGGCGATACGCTGGTTCATCTTTGTCTCCATGTAGAATGGAGAGTTTGCATAGGGACCAACAGCCATTGGCATATCTGCATTTAACAGGAAGTTTTCCGGTTCATAGCTTCCTACAAATTCTTTTACTTTCTCTGTCTCAATCAGTGAGATATTCTCAACTGCGTGGCTGGTGATGAAACCATCCTGGCAAGCCATAAATGGAAGTTTGACATCCGGATGCTCGGCAATGCGGAATGCCTGGATATAATTGTCGTAAGCTTCCTGGTTGTTCTCGGCGTAAATCTGGATCCAGCCGGCATCTCTGGCACCCATACTGTCAGAGTGGTCGCAGTTGATATTGATCGGTCCGGTTAATGCACGGTTTACAACTGCCATAACGATAGGAAGACGATCGGAAGCTGCAACATAAAGCACTTCCCACATGTAAGCGAGACCACAGGAAGAAGTCGCTGTGATTGCTCTTGCACCGGCGGCGCAGGCACCCATGGTAGCACTCATGGAGCTATGCTCGGATTCCACCGGGATAAACTCAGTGTCGATATCGCCGTTTGCAATGAAGGTCGATACCATCTGTGGAATCTCTGTCGATGGTGTAATTGGGAATGCAGCCATTACGTCAGGATTGATTTGCTTGATAGCATGTGCAACAGCCTCATTACCTGACATTCTTTCACGAATTGCCATATTAGATTCCCTCCTTCATTGTGATTGCACCAAAGCTGCAGACACGCTCACAGATACCGCAGCCCTTGCAGTGGTCTAAGTCGAAGTCTTCTCTTTTGCCATCCTTGACCGGAATACAGCTGTCCGGACAGACCGGTGTGCAGAGCAAACATTGTGTACATTTTCCCCAGTCAATAACAGGAGTCTTTGTTCTCCATTCGCCTGTACAGAATTTGCGGGAACCGCCGCCACCATAGATCTGGTTGCCCGGCGTCATATCATAGTAAGGACTATGTTCATTGATTTTAGAAATATCTGTTGCTTTTGACATTTATTTTACCTCCTCGAACGCCATTTTCAGTGCGCGCATATTGCCGTCGATTACTTCCGGCTTCTTTGCGAATTTGTGTTCATAAGATGCCTGCATCTGGGATAAGAATACATCTTTATCCATGATGTCTGCAACCTTCACGATAGCAGCAAGCATCGGGGAGTTAGGAAAATACTTTCCAAGTGTTTCCATCGATACCTTATGTGCGTCAATGGTATAAACGCTTCCCTTGTATCCATTTAATAAAGGAAGAATCTCTTCCTTTGGATGCGGGGTGTTGATTACGATAGCACCATCTTCCTTCAGACCGTTTGTGACATCTACGGAATGAAGCAGTGTCTCATCTACAACAACCACATAGTCTGGGTGGTAAATGTTGGAATGTACCCGGATTTCAGATTCGCCGATCCGGTTATAGGCAGTGATCGGTGCGCCCATTCGTTCCGGACCATACTCCGGAAATCCCTGGACGTGCATACCAGTGTTGAAAGCAACGTCCGCAAGCAAAAGTGCTGCGGTTTTGGCACCTTGACCTCCACGTCCGTGCCATCTGATCTCGATGTTCTTTTTCATATATTGCACTCCATTTCTCATAAATACAGTAAAAAACACGATAATTATACCATTCTGTTAAAAAATGTAAAGAGAGTCGGTGGTTTTTCTTGGCAAATAACAATCTTTCTTGAATAATTTGGTCGAAATTGATATAATCAATACGTTAAGCTTTTACACAACAAAAACAAAGGAGTTTTGTTATGCGAAGAAAAAAGAAAGATAAAAATAACATAGATAATCAGGAAGAAATCGAATTGATTCCAATTGATCCACAGACGGACAAAGACACGGATGGGGAAATGGAGACTCATGTGTCAGAAGACACAGAGAAGAAAATGGAGGCAACTGTATCTGAGAATGCGGAACTGAAAAAAGATAAAATAGACGTGGACGGACTTGTGGCGGAAGATGCCGTACCACAGGAAGAAAGCGAATCTTCTGCGCTGTTTGGTGCATATGTCGCAGAGGAGAACAAATGGGAACGCAAAAACCGGATTAAAGACGAAAAGATCAAGGCAAAGCAGGAAAAGAAACGGGCAAAGTATGCCGATGTAGATGATGATACATATGAGCAGATGAAAGCAGGCGGTGCACATAAATTTTTTGGCGTGCTGTCTTTGCTGATGCTGATTGTGGGAATCGCTGCGGTTGCATTATTTGTCTATCGGCTGGTCATTGCTCCTTCCTATGCGCAGGTGGGAGAAAAGGAAAAGAATCTGCATGTAGAGGGATTTGCCACGGAGACAGATACATCCAAATACGAACAGCAGGTATCTGCATTGCAGGGAGTAGCGACTCCATCGGATCTGATTGACACATGGGTGGAGCAACCGTTTGAGCAGGCAACACCAAGTGATGTATCCTCTCAGGATATGGATGGTGCGGAAACTCTGCCGGCAGACGATGCGGAAGCAAAACCGGTTGTGGTGGATTAGGAGGTGCAAGGATGAAAAAGACATGGAACAGACTCATTATAGTGTCGTTTATAGTGCTTGCAATCGTTGCCTGTGCGGCAATTGTATTCCTGTACCCGTACTACAATGAATATAAGGTTTTTGATGGAATTGAAGCTGGTCAGTGGAGTGAGGTACAAAAAAACTATGAAGCGTTAGACAGTGAAAAACAAAAACAGGTACAAGAGATGCTTCCGGATTATGCGAAGCACATCTGCCTGGAATACCAGACTGGTGAGAAAGACTATATATATACAGTAGCGGCGTATGACGCTATTAATAGTATTGACGAGACGAAGAATATTTGTACAAAATATAATGTGCTTGTAAATCGGACTGAATACCGCAATGCGATTGAGCAGATCTATAATGCGAACCAGAATTATAACGGTCAGGGCGTTGTGCAGGCAAATGAGACAATCAATAAGATTAATCTTCGCCTGGATGCAGACACGAAAAAAGAAGTTGTCATAGAAGTTTTAAATGAGAAATATCAGCAATATGTGAGTGGTGAGATCACGGCAGATGTGATGAACAGTTATATTTCAATCATCAATGGTCTGGCAGTTACAGATATTTCGGAATATACGGCGGTCATTTCAAATAATGTCAGGGTGATCGAGTCCTATCGTGCATTGTATGATTCGGCACAGTCGGCATATGACCAGGGGGATTACCTGACAGCATTGAATATATGCGAAACGGTGCAGCTGGAACCCCTCGATTCACAGTATATTGATAAATTTTATTCCTTATATAAGCTCGCATATACAACAGGCATGAATTATTATGATGGTCTTCTTGACACATATATTGAGATTGGCGATAATCAGAATGCACTGAATCTGTTAGATAAGCTGGAAAAATATTACTCTGACGATATGAATCTTCAAAAGTATAAGCTTCAGATGGCAAAGGATTGGCAGAAGGCGTATGTGAAGCTGGCAGAAAATGCGGATTCAGAAATCCAGAAAGTACTTGGCGAAACCGAAGATGGTATCAATATATTGGATTCCACCTATAAGAATATCAAACCGGACAGTATGCTGTTGTACGACGTGGATGAGGATGGTACACCGGAAGTATTTTTCTACAACAGTTTGGAACGCAATGAGACCTATGTGAGCTGTTTTATTTTCACATATCGGGATGGTGCAGTTTCTTATCTTGGATATGCAAAGGTGAGAAGCTTCTGTAGTGACAGCAGCTTTGTTGCATTTCCTTGGCTGTCGACAAGAACGTCCGGCGATGAATATTGTCTGAAACGGTATTCAGATGGTGTGATTACCGATGGACCATATGTGCAGAATGTGGATGGTACTTATTATGTGAATGAACAGGTTGTCGATGAGACAGAGTACCTTTCCCAGCAGAGTGAAACCCTGGCAACAGCCTTAAATAAGGGTGTAAAAGATTTTGATACAGTAACATTACAGGACAGTGAAAGCTATATCTTAGCTTACAAATAAATTAAACGAGAGTATGGAGGCGAATTATGGTAAAACTTTATGAAACAGGTGCATACTTGCTGAATGGTTCCGAGCTGGTTGCAGATGATGGACAGGCACAGGCAGTACTTGCATCAAAGGGAGTAAAGACATCGAAAGAGGATGCTTCGAAGAATACGATGGCATATGGAATTCTTGAAGCACATAATACTTCAGGAAATATGGAACAGCTGAAGATTAAATTCGATAAGATGACAAGCCACGATATCACATTTGTTGGTATTATCCAGACGGCGAGAGCATCAGGATTGACAGAGTTCCCAATTCCTTATGTACTTACAAACTGTCATAACTCTTTGTGCGCAGTAGGCGGAACAATCAACGAGGATGATCATGTATTTGGCCTTTCCTGTGCAAAAAAATATGGCGGAATCTATGTACCACCTCATCAGGCAGTTATCCATCAGTTCGCAAGAGAGATGCTTGCAGAATGTGGAGCCATGATTCTTGGCTCTGACAGTCATACACGTTATGGCGCCCTCGGTACAATGGCAATTGGTGAAGGTGGCGGCGAGCTCGCCAAGCAGCTGTTGAAGCGTACATACGATGTTGCAAAGCCGGGCGTGGTAGCAATCTACTTAGATGGCGAAGTACAAAAGGGCGTTGGCCCACAGGATGTTGCCCTTGCAATTATCGGTGCGACTTTCGGTTGTGGTTATGTAAAGAACAAGGTCATGGAGTTCGTAGGACCTGGTGTGGACAAACTTTCTGCAGACTTCCGTATCGGTGTCGATGTTATGACAACCGAGACAACCTGTCTGTCCTCCATCTGGAAGACGGATGAGAAGATTGAAGAGTGGTATGAGACGCACTACAGACCGGAGTGCTATAAGGAATTAAATCCGGGTGCAGTTGCTTATTATGATGGTGTTGTTTACGTAGACTTGTCTAAGGTGAAACCTATGATCGCTATGCCATTCCATCCAAGCAATGTCTATACGATCGAGGATGTAAAGGCAAATCTGATGGACGTTTTAGATGATGTGGAAAAGCGTGCGCAGGTATCCTTAGATGGCAAGATCGACTTTACACTGAAGGATAAGGTTGTTGACGGAAAACTCTATGTAGAGCAGGGAATCATCGCAGGCTGCGCCGGCGGTGGATTCGAGAATATCTGTCAGGCAGCTGACCTGATTCGTGGAAAATATATTGGTGCTGATGAATTTACGCTTTCTGTATATCCGGCATCCACTCCGATTTATATGGAGCTTGCTAAGAATGGCGTACTTTCAGACCTGATTGAGACAGGTGCGATTGTCAAGACAGCATTCTGTGGACCGTGCTTTGGTGCTGGAGATACGCCGGCAAACAATGCATTCTCCATCCGTCACTCGACAAGAAACTTCCCGAACCGCGAGGGTTCAAAGATTCAGAATGGACAGATTGCTTCCGTTGCACTGATGGATGCACGTTCCATTGCGGCGACAGCAGCAAACAAGGGCTTCTTAACAGCTGCAACCGATCTGGATGTCGAGTACAAGGGACAGAAATATTTCTTTGACAAGAAGATTTACGATAACCGTGTTTATAACGGATGGGGACATCCGCAGCCGGAGCAGGAGATTAAGTTCGGACCAAACATCAAGGACTGGCCGGAGATGGTAGCGTTGACAGACAATCTGATGCTTAAGGTCGCATCGGTTATCCATGATCCGGTAACGACGACAGATGAACTGATTCCTTCCGGTGAGACATCTTCTTATCGTTCGAATCCGCTTGGACTTGCAGAGTTTACATTGTCCCGTAAGGATCCGGAGTATGTAGGCAGAGCGAAGGCAATCCAGAAGGTAGAACGTGTGCGTGAAGCTGGCGAATGTATGGGCGAGGCAGATCCGAATATGAAGACAGCCATGCACAAGGTAAAGGAAATGTTCCCGGATGCGTGTGGTTCGAACACTGGTGTCGGAAGTACGATCTTTGCAGTGAAGCCAGGCGACGGCTCTGCGCGTGAGCAGGCAGCTTCCTGCCAGAAGGTACTTGGCGGTTGGGCAAATATCGCCAAGGAGTATGCGACAAAGCGTTATCGTTCAAACCTGATTAACTGGGGCATGCTTCCATTCGTGATGGATGAAGATTACGATTTTGACGTGGATGATTATGTATTCGTTCCGGGCGTTGCACAGGCAATCCGCAACAAGGATGAGATCATCAAGGCATATGTTGTAAACAAGGATATGAAAGAGCTGTCTTTGAAGCTTGGCGACCTGACAGATGATGAGAGAGATATTATTCTCGCTGGCTGCCTGATCAACTACTATAAGACACACTAATCAGATATATTCATTTAAACCTTTACACATGGTTTTCAATACTATATAATATACGCATTAGGAGCGTATATTATATGGATATTGAAAAGGACAGCCTGAAAAAACAAATACGGGAAATGACGCAACTTGGGTATATTGCACCGGAGGATCTTCCTTCGATTGAGCTTTATATGGATCAGGTGACGACATTCATGGATAAATATCTTTCACAGAACAAACGGTATGAGGAAGATAAGACACTGACCAAGACGATGATTAACAACTACACGAAGAACAATCTGCTCCCGCCGCCGGAGAAGAAGCGGTATACAAAGGAGCATCTGATTTTGCTGATTTATATCTATTACCTGAAAAATGTGATATCGATCAGTGATATTCAGATCATGTTGAAACCGTTGATCGATCATTATTTTGAGAACCCGGATGCACCGCACAACTTAGAAGAAATCTATGCAAGTCTTTATAAGTTAGAGCAGCATCAGCATTTCCGGGTGGAAAACAGTGTGGTAAAGACTTTTGAATTGTCGGAGCATGATTTCCCTGGTGTGGAAGATAAGTATATTAAGAATCTGAATTTTCTGTCATTGCTTGGATATGATATCTTCATCAAGAAGAAGATCATGGAGCGGATTATCGATGAGATGGCTGCGGAACAGGCGAAAGAGCAGGAACAGACAAATGAAAAAGATAAGAAAAAGAAGAAAAAAGACGAGACGTAATTCTACGTTTCGTCTTTTTCTGTTGCTGTTTCTTTTGGAACAAGTGTCAGCGTGACACGTTCGATACGATTCCGATGAACTTCCGTAACCTTGAAATGTGCTCCCTCACAGTTTGCTTCTTCTCCGGCGGTTGGAATTTTGTCCAACAGTTCAATGATGAATCCGGCAAGTGAATCGTAATCCTCTGACTGAAAATCTGTGTGAAGTTTATCGTTCAGATCATCCAGTTTGATGGATGCATCGATGTCGTAGGTGTGATTGCCAAGATCGCGGATCAGGTCGTTTTCGCTGTCATCGTATTCATCCCGGATATCCCCTACGATTTCTTCAACCAGATCCTCCATTGTGATGATTCCGGATGCCTGTCCATATTCGTCCAGAACAATCGCCATACTGTCTGCGGAAGTCTTCATCTCAGCAAAAATCTGACTTGTTTTCTGGTATTCAGATACAAACAATGGCTTTCGCAGAATACTTCGCAAGTCAAAATAACGGATATCTAATAATTCCCGGTAGAAAAATAAATCCTTGATATTAAGGATGCCGATGATATTTTCTTTGGAATCCTCATAAATCGGGATTCTTGTGTATGTTTCACTTTTAAAGATGTCGACTAATTCGTCATAAGTAGAATTTACATCGGCTGCAATTACATCAGCTCTTGGAATCATGATATCCTTGGAAACGGCATCTCCAAAATCAACTACATTCGATATCATGAATTTTTCTTCGGGCTCAATGACGCCTTCTTCGTGAGAGACATTTACAATAGTACGAAGCTCTGCTTCGGTAATGCTTGCTTTCTTCGCGGATGGGTCGACACGGAACAGCTTGAAGATGGCTCCGGTCAATATATTTAACAGGAAGATAACAGGGGTGAGCAGCGTCATCAGCCACGAAATCGGGTAGACAACGACCATGGAAAGTTGCAATGCATATTGTGTTGCAAGAGTCTTCGGGGAGATCTCACCGAAGATCAGGACAAGCAATGTCAGAATTCCGGTCGATACACCAATGTATTTACTTCCGAACATGTTTGTACAAAAGGTTGTTGCAAGTGCGGAGGCGGAGATGTTGACAATGTTGTTTCCGACCAGGATCGCACTTAATAGTTTACTTGAATTTTCGGTTACTTTTAATACTTTCTTTGCTTTCTTATTTCCGTCATCTGCGAGAGAACGAAGCTTTAGATGGCTTACCGTTGTCAGTGCAGTCTCTGAGGAAGAGAAAAAAGCGGAAAGAGCCAGTAAAATCAGAATTATAATTAGTTGTAACGCGGGACTATTGTCCAAAAAAACCACTCCTTTTATGTATAAATTTCCTTATATTCTATATATTTGGATGAAGTGTGTCAAGTATAGATTTTGCTATAATATAAAATTATAACTGATTCAATTTAATTCCTATTAGACAAATAGGAATTAGGATGATAAGATAACCTTGCAATCAGGAAAACGGATTGCAAAACAAAAAATGACAACAAGGCACAAGCCGGAAAATAAAAGAAAGACGAGGTACAAGATTATGGGAAAGAAACATTATGAGGACAGAAATTTAAAGTTTGAAACATTACAGCTGCACGTAGGACAGGAGCAGCCGGATCCGGTAACGGACGCAAGAGCCGTTCCGATTTATCTGACATCTTCTTATGTGTTCCACAACAGTAAACATGCAGCGGACCGGTTTGGATTGAAGGATGCCGGTAACATCTACGGACGTCTGACAAACCCGACAGAGGACGTATTTGAGAAGCGTATCGCTGCACTCGAAGGTGGTGTTGCAGCACTTGCAGTTGGTTCCGGAGCAGCCGCTCTTACCTATGCATTCCAGGCACTGGCACATGCAGGTGACCATATCGTAGCAGCTAAGAATATCTATGGTGGTACTTACAACCTGCTTGCACATACACTTCCGGATTATGGTATCGAGGCAACATTCGTAGATCCATTTGACTACGATGCAATCGAAGCATCGATTAAGCCAAACACAAAGGCAGTTCAGATCGAAACACTCGGAAATCCGAATTCAGAGGTGGTAGATATTGAACGAATCGCAAAGATCGCACATGCACACAACATTCCGCTTGTTGTCGATAACACATTTGCAACTCCATACCTTGTAAGACCGATCGAGTATGGGGCAGATATCGTCGTTCATTCCGCAACGAAGTTTATCGGTGGTCATGGAACAACACTCGGCGGTGTGATCATTGATAGCGGTAAATTTGACTGGCTGAAGGCCGGGGACAAGTTCCCATGGCTGGTAGAGCCAAACGTATCTTATCATGGAGTCAGCTTCGCAAAGGATACAGCACCGGCTGCATTTGCAACTTACATCCGTGCTATCCTGCTCCGTGATACAGGTGCAACGATCTCGCCGGTACATTCCTTCATCTTCCTGCAGGGACTTGAGACATTGTCTCTCCGTGTCGAGCGTCATGTAGAAAATGCACTCAAGGTTGTACGGTATCTGAAGGATCAGCCACAGGTAGAAAAGGTGAATCACCCTTCTATCTCTGAGAATCCGGAGCAGCAGGCGCTTTACAAGAAGTATTTCCCGAATGGCGGCGGATCAATCTTTACATTTGAGATCAAGGGTGGCGCTGCAGAGGCGCAGAAGTTTATTGACAATCTCGAACTGTTCTCTCTGCTTGCAAACGTAGCGGATGTAAAGTCACTTGCCATCCACCCGGCATCAACCACACATTCTGAGTGCAACGAGGCAGAACTTTTGGATCAGGGAATCAAACCAAACACAATCCGACTTTCTATCGGTACAGAAAATATTGACGATATCATTGAGGATCTGGATGAGGCATTTAAGGCACTTGCGGAATAAATGCAAAAATAGCATAAAAAAAGAGGCAGAAACAAGGACTGCCTCTTTTTTATTTATGGTAAGTGTGATAAAATAATATTGGTAATAACAAACAGGAAAGTGTAAAACGGTGAAAAGATGTTATCAGTAGTGTTACCTGCCTATAATGAAGAAAAAATGATAAAAAAAGCAGCAACAACGATAGGCGGGATTTTACAAAATGAAGAAATTGAGTACGAGATTGTATTTGTAGATGATGGTTCCAAGGATGGAACCTGGCAGGAAATAGTGAATGCCGAGAAAGAAGATGAACATGTAAATGGCGTTCATTTTTCCAGAAACTTTGGAAAAGAATCTGCGATGATGGCGGGACTTGAGAATGCAGGCGGTTCATGCGTGGTTGTGATGGATTGTGATTTGCAGCATCCGCCTGAAACAATCGTAGAGATGTATCGGTTGTGGCAGCAGGGATATGAAGTGGTGGAAGGCGTCAAGCGCACGCGTGGAAAGGAAAGCGTGTTCCACAAGATGAGCGCGGGACTGTTCTATAAGATGATCTCGAAGGCTGTAAAGATTGATATGTCTCATGCGTCTGATTTTAAACTGCTTGACCGACGCGCGGTAGAAGCATTGCTGGAGATGCCGGAACGGAATGCGTTTTTCAGAGCGCTTTCGTCGTGGATTGGATTCCGGACGACATCAGTGGAGTTTGATGTACAGGAACGTGAGGTTGGAGAATCAAAATGGTCAACAAAATCGTTGATTCGCTATGCAATCTCCAATATTGTTTCCTTTTCCTCTGCTCCAATGACAATGGTAGGAATTACCGGTATACTTGGGTTCCTGTTTGCGGTTATACTAGGTATACAGACACTTGTGAAATATTTTTCCGGGAATGCGGTTGAAGGATTTACGACGGTGATTCTTCTGATTTTGATTATGGGGAGTTTTATCCTGATGGGACTAGGAATCATCGGCTATTATATTGCGAAGATCTATGAGGAGGTAAAATGCCGCCCGCGCTATATCATTTCGAGGAAGATCGGAAAAAATATGACGTGGGAACGTCGCAGATAACCGGGAGGTAAAGGAGGCATATCATGCGTAAGAAGTCACACATATCACTGACAAAAGGTGTTGTACACGGACTGTCCGCAGAACAGCGGTTCGGACATCATTTTTCCCTGTATGTTGGAAGTATACTTCCGGATTGCACACCTTCTTTTTTGACAAAACGTCACTGTATCGATGATACGTTTGATGTGTGTGAAAAGAAGATGCTTGGATTCTTGAAGCATTATAAAACAAAGAGAAAGGGCGTTTCGATTTTATCGAGTATCCGGATGGGTGTGATCCTGCATTACATTGCGGATTATTTTACATATCCACATAATTCACATTATCCGGGAAGCTTGAAGGATCACTGTGTATATGAGGAGGATTTGAAACACCGAATCCGAAGCTTTGTCCGTCATCGGTATGAAAGCGGAGAGATGCAGTATGATGAAAGGATGCTGCCGACAATCTGCTCATTTCAGGAACTGCTTGATTATATTAAGGAAAAACACGAGCGTTATATGCATGACCGGGGTGATGTAAATCTGGATTGTGCATATTCGTATATTGTGAGTCTGGCAGTGATGCATTCGTTGTTGCAACTCGCGACTGGCACGGCATAAAGCATGACGTTTTTGAGCATACTATCCGAGAACTGGAATAAAGTCGGTTCAGAGAAGGAGGATATTGTATGCGAGCTGGAGCAGAAGTTTACAGAGAAGTAGCCGAGCGTTGCAGCGCTTATGACAAGAGCGAGCGCAAATCTTGTTTTTGCAATGTGGCAGACGACGAGAAGAGTTGCCTGAATTGCAGACATTTTGCAGAGGATGAGCATTGCAGACTGGATCTGTACGATCCGATCGTCAAAGATTTATAAGAATTTATATGAATCGAAGGGACTTTTTCGAAAGTCCCTTTTGTTATGCGCTTATACCTGCTGACCTGACTGGCGGAGATTGTGACAGAAGGATCGTGCCGGGGTATGGTATAAAGCTTGACATAAAAGGGGGCGGTTGATATACTCATTGTGGATTTATCTGGACAAAGCAGATAAAGCGGCTTTGTATGATGAGAAAAGAAAGGAAACAAAATATGATTAGTGCAAATAATGTAACCCTGCGGCTTGGAAAGCGGGCTTTGTTTGAGGATGTAAATATAAAGTTTACGGAAGGAAACTGTTACGGCCTGATCGGTGCGAACGGAGCCGGTAAATCTACGTTCCTGAAGATTCTTTCGGGAGAACTCGAACCGACGAATGGCGAAGTTATCATGAACGATGGCGAGCGTCTGTCTGTCCTGCAGCAGGATCACTTTAAATATGATGAATATATGGTATTAGATACCGTTATTATGGGGAATAAGCGCCTGTATGACATTATGAAGGAAAAGGACGCAATTTATGCGAAAGAGGACTTCTCAGACGAAGATGGTATCCGCGCATCAGAGCTCGAGGCAGAATTTGCAGAGATGGATGGCTGGAATGCGGAGAGCGATGCTGCAACACTTCTGAACGGACTTGGTGTAGATACAGATATCCATTATAAGATGATGAGCGAACTTGATGGCAACCTGAAGGTCAAGGTACTTCTCGCGCAGGCACTGTTCGGTAATCCGGATGTTTTGCTTCTGGATGAGCCGACAAACCACCTGGACCTCGATGCGATTGCATGGTTGGAGGAGTTCCTGATCAACTTCGAGAATACAGTTATTGTTGTATCGCATGACCGTTATTTCCTGAATAAGGTATGTACCCATATCGCAGATATTGATTATGCGAAGATCCAGCTTTATGCCGGCAATTATGATTTCTGGTATGAGAGCAGCCAGCTTATGATCAAGCAGATGAAGGAAGCGAATAAGAAGAAGGAAGAGAAAATCAAAGAGCTGCAGGAGTTTATCCAGCGTTTCTCTGCGAATGCTTCAAAGTCCAAGCAGGCAACTTCCAGAAAACGTGCATTGGAGAAGATTCAGCTTGATGAGATCCGCCCATCGAGCCGTAAATATCCATACATTGATTTCCGTCCGAAGAGAGAGATTGGAAATGAGGTGCTTACTGTATCGAACATTTCCAAGACAATTGATGGTGTGAAAGTGCTGGATAATATTTCCTTTACAGTCGGACATGATGATAAGATTGCGTTTGTTGGACCGAACACGATTGCAACGACAACGCTGTTTCGGATCCTTGCCGGAGAGGAAGAACCGGATGAGGGAAGCTATAAGTGGGGCGTTACAACGTCACAGGGATATTTCCCGAAAGATAATACGAAGGAGTTTGATAACGATCTTGTAATCGCAGACTGGCTGGCACAGTATTCGGATGATAAGGATGCAACGTATGTACGTGGATTCCTTGGCAGAATGCTGTTTGCGGGCGAAGATGGCGTGAAGAAGGTCAAGGTGCTTTCCGGTGGCGAGAAAGTACGCTGCCTGTTATCAAAGCTTATGATCATGGGCTCCAATGTGTTGATCCTCGATGAGCCAACAAACCATCTGGACATGGAAAGCATCACAGCATTAAATAACGGACTGATCAAGTTCCCTGGCGTCTGCCTCTTTGCATGTCAGGATCACCAGTTTGTACAGACAACTGCGAACCGCATCATGGAGCTTACGAACACAGGTCTGATTGACAAGCAGACAACCTACGACGAATACCTTGCGAACGATGAGCTTGCAAGAAAACGTCAGGTCATGAATATGGCAAGTGATGACCAGGATTGATCAAAATGGTAAAATATATGGCTTTGCGTCAGAGGTGAAGATCTGAAGATACGAAAAGAGTAAAGAATAAAGCAAAAAGAATGGACAGGCTTCCGGAGAGGCTTGTCCATTCTTTTTGCTTATGCAACATAAGTGATAGTTAGGAACCATGCAATGCTTCATTTTATTGATAAGTTGTTTCCGTATCAATATCCAGATGCAGAATGAATTTTAACATCCGTTTTGCGTTGATGTAATTCCGTTCTGTGTTCCCTGGGAACCCCAGATATACTTTGTCATAACCGAGCTTTAACCCCTTTGCAAAATCTGTATCGCTGATGTCAATCGCGAAAGGCACATTTACCCCGTCGTTATCGTCTGCGGAGCAGATACGGGATTCTACCTCAGAATAGATTTCGGCTGGCAGATAGTTTCGCAAAGGATAGATGATTTCCTGCATAGCACAGTATTCCAGCCCTTTTTCGTCCATGATCATGACATCATAATAACCGTTGAAACACAGCATTGGCAGTTCTGTATAGATCGATGCACTGGAGTTTTGCGAGTATTCTTCCAGGTAAGTGTCCTTGTCCAAATGCACTGTCACATCACTCTCTAACTGGTAAGCACCATTCAGATTGTAAAAGTCCAGATATTCATCGACGAAGGACGTGTCCACTGCGGATGGCTCCGGCGCGTTGACGATGCAGTAGGACAGAGCAACTGGACGACTTTTCTTGTAAATTGTGACTGGAATTGCTATGCAGATCGCAAGCAGAATCAGACCGAGGATGATCTTTCCCTTATAATAAGAGAGAATGTATCCGAATTTCTGCCCTTTTGACATGCCATCCATGTGTTCTTTGAGCCGTGCGCGCTTGGCGCGCTGGCGGTCGCGGAAACTCAGACTGTGTAATTCGAGGTTGTCCTCAGTGTTGACAGCTGGTTTTGCATCTTTGGAGTCCTTTTCGCTTTCTGTTTCCTTTGTATCTTCTGGTACGGATTCATTTGACTGGGATTTTTTGATTTCTTTGGTGGTATCTGTGCTGGCTTTTTGCTCATTGTTTGTAGATTTTTCCTGATCGCTCATGTTTGTGTTCGCTCCCTGTATAAACGGGATTCCTCCTCAAATAAAACTTTCTACTATATTAACATAGAAGCAACTTGGGAGAAAGTGTAAAATTGTGAAATAAATATCACACATATGAAAACTATTTACATTTCAAATAATCTACATTATTATATATAGGTATGCAAAATGCGATAAAATATAGGAAAAGGGTACAGTAACGTGAAAAAAGAAGCAAATCAAAAAGAAAAAAAGAAGTTTAAAGAATTTCTTCATAAGTTTTTCAAAATTTTTATTATTATATTCGGAGCGGCGATTGCAATCAATCTGATTGTGATCGGCGTGCTGCTTTTGATCCACAAAAACAAGTTGGCGGATGAACGAGGATATCTGAATCCACAGGGGCAGATGGTGGATGTCGGTGGTCATTCTGTACATGTGATTGTAGATGGCGATGAAAATGCAGATAAAACACTGGTCTTTATCCATAGCAATGGTATCACGGATGACTCGGTTGCGTTAGAGCCGCTGTTTGGCAAGCTGCAGGAGTACCGCCTTGTGTAGTATATTGACCGGAGCGGATTTGGTTACAGTGATACGACGAAGACAGATAAAGACATTGAAAGCATTGTCACAGAGCTTCGGACAGCACTGGAAAAAGTGAATGTGAAAGGACCATATGTACTGGTGCCGAATGGCATTGCAGGGCTGGAGGCAACTTATTGGGCGGATAAATATCCGGATGAGGTTGAGTCAATCATTGGAATTAACATTTCGGTAGCGGACGATTTTGAGGGTGTAACTGAGGAACAGTATTGCGGATTCTTCAATTATCTGATGGTAAAATTCGCAATGATTGGCGGACAGCGCTATGTAAAGAGCGTTTATCCGGACAATTTTGGCGCTGTATATACGGAAAAACAAATGATTGTGCGTAAGGCGCTGATCTCGAAGAATTTTTATACCTCCGATATGTATGAGGAGGACCTGCAGGCAGTGCATAATGCTGCTGTAGTGAAGGAAATGGGATGGCCGGAGCAGACACCTATGCTTGTGATACTTGCCAATCCGCTGATGACACCGTATATCGAGGATGATACATCCGTGCGGGAAGAGTATGAGGGTGCGCTGAAGGAAGTGTATGGTACAGAAACCGATGCAAGTGCAGGTGACGCGGATGACATAGATTATGTCGGAGAGTACAACGCAGACAAGAAATCGTATTACAGTCAGTATAAGAATGTACAGATTGAAGAGATGTCTGGTCCATCGAGATTATACACCTATGATCCGGACAACGTAGCAAAATTAATCAAAGCATACCTGGACGATTAGGCGGATTTTGACATATTTAATCCAAATTATAGTAATAATGCACAAAATCGTGAAGAAAAAGTGAAAAAGTACTTGCATACTTGGTAAATATGTCCTATAATTACCTTAGTCATGACGGAGTATGTTATGATATTTCACAATTAACTAAGGAACCGACAGTCTTAGACTGGAATAATAACAGGTTCAAACAAGTCTTATTTGACCGATATGTTGTAGGCTTCGTTTAAATTGCACATAGATAATACGAATTTTAGAAGGATTTATCTGTGGAATGTTTGAAAGGAGATATGATATGGAGGTTAAGATGACAAAAACACATTAAAGGAGGGTTTTTTTGTGAAGAAATTTAAAAAAGCAATGGCATTGTCATTGGCACTTGCAATGGGACTTTCTCTTGTAGCTTGTGGCGACAAGAAAGAGGACACAACAACAGAGGCTACAACAGAGGCTACAACAACAGAGGCAGCCGCAACAGATGACGCTACAGCAGATGACGCATCAGCATCAAACGCAGAGGTAGCTCTTCCAATGCCTGCAGAAGACAGCGATCCAATCTATGTTTACTCATGGAACACAGAGCTTGGTGACAGACTTCAGTATGTAAAGGATAAGTATCCTCAGTATGCTGACCTCATTCAGTATGAGAACCTTGGTCTTGGCGGAACATCTGATGAGTACAAGAGTGCTATTGAGAACGCTATCGCTAATGGCGGAGACAAGGTACCTTCAATCGTAGCATGTGATGATGATGTAGCTCTGTACTTCCTGAGCTCAGAAGCTATCGTTCCTGTTGAGGATCTTGGCATCACAGCTGATATGTACAGCAACGCTTACCAGTATACAGTTGACTACGCTACAATCGATGGCAAGCTCAAGGGTATGTGCTGGCAGGCAACACCTGGATGTTTCATCTACAGAACAGATATCGCTAAGGAAGTTCTTGGAACAGACGATCCAGCTAAGGTTCAGGAGTATGTAAAGGATTGGGATACATTCCTTGATACAGCTGAGACAATGAAGCAGGCTGGTTACAAGATGCTTTCAGGTCCTTCAGATGCTAAGAAGCCTATCATCGATCAGAGAACATCTGCATGGGTAGAGAACGACACAGTTAACATCGACCCAGTTATCACAGAGTATCTTGAGTTCGCTAAGAAGCTTTATGATGGTGATTATACAAACAAGAATGCTCAGTGGTCAGATGGCTGGAACACAGACTTTACAGATAAGGTATTTGGTTACTTCGGATGTACATGGTTTGTTTACTGGTCAATCAATGACAAGGAAGGTTCTGAGACATACGGAAAGAGAAATATGTGCCAGGGTCCTACAACATATCACTGGGGCGGTACATACCTTGGTGTAACAGATCAGTGTCCTAACAAGGAACTTGCTGCACTTGTTCTTTACACACTTTGCTGTGATACAGATACAATGTACAAGCTCTCTGATGAGACTCTTGACTTCGTAAACAACAAGGCAGCTGTAGAGAAGCTTATCGCTGATGGTAAGGGTGAGTCTCCAGTACTTGGTGGCGCTAACCCACTTCAGACATGGGCTGACAATGCAGAGAAGATCAACCTTCAGTATGCAACAGAGTACGATTCAACATTCAATGGTTACCTTGACAATGCTTCAGAGGCATACAACTCAGGCGAGCTTAAGACTGTTGATGACGCTGTAGCTAAGATTAAGGAACTTATCAAGGATGGTTACCAGAACCTTACAGTAGAGTAATTTACTGGCAACAATAATTGATATGAAATTATGGTTATGCACCGGGTTCGCCCCGGTGCATAATTTAAAAAAAGATACCGCTGTTAGGCATTTTATAGAGGACATTCGATGGAGTGCCTTCTATAAAATGTCTAACGGGGGACGCGAAAACATATGTTAAAAATTATGAAAAGGTTGGGGAAGTGAAATCATGAAGAAAAAGACAGTTGAATATGGTAAGTATGGATACTTCTTCATACTGCCATTCTTCTTAGTATTTTTTGTATTCCAGCTTTACCCGTTGATTTATACTTTCTATCTTAGTTTCGTTGAGTATTACCAGATTAAACTTGGAAAATTCCAGGGTCCAAACTTTAATGGACTTAAAAACTATATCATGGTATTGGCAACGACAGAGGGTAAAGGTAGTGATCTGAAGGTTGTTTCATGGTTTGATACCATGACAGTTAAGTCGATCGGCAACACACTGAAGATTTGGGTTTTGAACTTTATTCCGCAGATTCTTCTGGCATTGCTTTTGGCTTCCTGGTTTACAGATACGGTTGTAAAGTTAAAAGGACAGGGCGCGTTCAAGATTATGATGTTCATGCCGAACATTATCACTGCATCTTCCATCGCCGTTTTGTTCTATAGTTTGTTCAATGCTAATGGCCCTATTACTATGATGCTCCAAAATGCGCATATTATTAGCGAAAAGTATGACTTCATGGAGAAACCGGGCGGAACAATTGGTTTGATTGCATTCATGCAGTTCTGGATGTGGTATGGTAACTCAATGATTGTCCTTATTGCGGGTATCCTGGGTATTAGTCCATCCCTCTATGAAGCAGCTATGGTAGATGGTGCGAACAGTAAGCAGCAGTTCTTTAAGATTACATTGCCACTGTTGAAGCCGATTATCCAGTACAACCTGGTTACATCCGCAATCGGTGGTCTGCAGATGTACGATATTCCATCTCTGTTCAACGTTGACCAGTCATTCAATGGTAAGCCGAACTTTGCATCAGAGACAATTACAATGTGGATTAAGTCACTTGGATTCACATCTAAGGATTATGGTAAAGCAGCAGCTTCATCTATCGTTCTGTTCATTGTAACATTAGTAATCAGTATTGTCTTCTTCGCTGTTACCAAGGATAGACAGCCGAAGCAGAAGCATGCTGTGATTCGATAAGGGGGTGTGCGAATAATGGCTAAAAACGCAGAAGTTGAATCGAGCTACTCAGGACGTATTCGTGCAACGAAGATATTTAGAACAATCATTTGCGTGTTGTTATGTATTATCAGTATCTTTCCGTTTTATCTGATGATCATCAACTCAACATTGGATTCTATTACAATTAAAGCTGGTGTGCACCTGCTTCCGGGTTCATTTGCACAGTTGGGAGAGAACTTTACAAACCTGATGAAGAAGGCAGAGGGTGTTGGTACATCACTTTGGGGCGCTATGCTTCACAGTGCAATTATTTCTGTACCGGCAACAATCCTTACAGTTTATTGTTCTACATTGACAGCTTACGGACTTACAGTATATAACTTCAAGTTGAAAAATGCAGCACATACATTTATTATGGCAATCATGATGATTCCTGCACAGGTATCTATCATTGGTTTCATGCAGTTTATGATGAAGATTAATCTGTATGATTCTTACTGGCCGCTGATCATCCCGGCAGCAGCTTCACCTGCTACATATTACTTTATGAAGCAGTATATGGCAACGGGTCTTTCACTTGAGATTATCGAAGCTGCCAGAATTGATGGTTCTGGAGAGTTCTCTACATTTAATAAGATTGCATTACCTTTGATGAAGCCGGCTATGGCTACACAGGCAATCTTTGCATTCATCACTTCATGGAATAACTTGTATACACCTTCTATGATGTTGACAGATACAGCAAAGAAGACATTGCCTATGTTCATCATGGCTCTTCGTTCAGAGCAGTTCAGACAGGATTATGGTGTTATCTACCTTGGTCTGTTCCTGACAGTATTGCCTATCTTCATTGTATACTTCACATTATCAAAGTACATCATTGCCGGTGTAGCTCTTGGTGGTGTAAAGGAGTAATTTCAAGGATTTTAAAAGGATCGCGCAAGCGGTCCTTTTTTTATGCCTGATAAATGATCGCTTTCTGTGTATTTACTGTGAAAAGAGTTGACGATAGACAAAAAGAAAAGTAAAATAGAACATGCATATAAAGAAAGGGTTGGAGGACCAAAATGATTAAAGGTAAAAAGTATTTAAAGAAACAGGCGGTTGCTTCTGTGCTTGCATTGAGCATGGCTGCAGCATCGTTGACTGGTTGTAGTAATGGACTGAGCAGTTCGAAGAAGGAATCGTCCAATGTCGGTACGATGACACAGGAAGAGGCATCTACAACAAAGGTCATGGTGATTGGCGATTATGATATATATATGGATGAACTTTTGGTGTATGCGATTCAGGCAATGGTTACGAACAATGGAACACTGGCATCAGTAAAGGCAAATCCGGATACATACAAGGAACAGACGTTGTCTTTGATTCGTACGACCAAGATTTTGTACGATGTTACCCAGCATAATGATGTAACGTTGGATGATAGTGATATGGAAACAACGAATAATACAATTGATAATTTCCTTGGCTCGATGCCGGATGGACTTCTGGAGAAGTATGGTATCTCAGAGGACGTTGTTCGCAAGGTATTTACAGAACAGACATATGTGTCTAAATTTGAGAATGATATCAAGAATGATATGGGTAAAAAGGTGCAGTCTGATATAGAAGAGAAAGTGAAGGATTACAATTTCACAATCTTTGATTATATTCTGTTCCCGACTGTTGAGACAACGGAAGACGATGTCCCTGCAACAAATACAGATGGAAGCTATAAATACGTGAGTGATGATGCCAAGGAGAAGGCTAAGGAGAATGCGGAGGCACTGCTCGAGGAACTGAAAGCTGGCGGAGATGCAGCTTCACTTGCACAAAAGTATGGCGTATCAAATTACTATTTCGAGAGAACCGGATATGTTGGAAGCTTTACTGACAGCGTGAACAAAGCTGTTGAGAATTTGAAGGCTGGTGAGTGCTCCGGTGTGTTGGAAGAGGAGCTTGGATATGCGGTGATTCATATGCAGACAGATCATGATGAAGAGCTGCTGAAGAACTATGCATATGCGGTTGCGAGTGATACAGTAGACAGCCAGTTCGAGAAATTGGAGACACAATGGTTGAGCAGTATCGAAGTAGACCCGGAGAAGGATATGGAAGGAACTGTGTGGGTAGATTATGATTTGTCTGGCCTGGCACAGTCCCTGGCTGATGGCGGATTGTTAAATGGAGCTGCTTCCACATCCAGTACTGGATCGAACTAAATATGATTTATTAGTCAAAGATACAAATACGGAACAGTTTGCGACAGACTGTTTCGTATTTTTTTGTAAAAAAATAAAGGGAAAATGAGAAAAGTGTGGAATATATTATATAGGTGAGTTTTGACATGAACGAAAGGAAAAAAGATTGACAATTCGAGAAGAATTAGAAAAAAGAGAACATCAAATCTATCGTACATGTGCCTGCTTTGCGGATCGGACAAAAGGACGAGTAAGGCAGGAAGAAAAATGCGATTTGCGTACAGAATTTCAGAGAGACCGGGATCGGATTTTGCATTCCAAATCATTCCGTCGGATGAAACATAAGACGCAGGTTTTTTTGTCTCCGGGCGGAGATCATTACCGAACCAGACTGACACATACGCTGGAAGTTGCGCAGATTGGACGGACGATTGCCAGATCTCTGTTTTTGAATGAGGATCTGGTTGAGGCGATTGCTTTGGGACATGATCTTGGACATACGCCGTTTGGTCATGTTGGAGAACGGGCACTCTCTAAGTATACATCCAAGCCATTCTGTCACAATGAGCAAAGTATTCGGGTGGTGGAGCATCTGGAGAAAAATGGCGCGGGATTGAATCTGACATGGGAAGTACGGGATGGCATTTTGAATCATCGGAGTGCATGCGAACCGGCGACTTTGGAAGGAAAGATTGTCCGTTTGTCAGACAAAATAGCATATGTCAATCATGATATTGATGATGGAATACGTGCGGGGATATTGACAGAGGAGATGTTGCCGGTTGCGTGTACAAACCTTTTGGGGCATAGTACACGTGACCGTATCAATACATTGATTCATACGGTTGTTACAGCGAGCCATGATGTGGAAGATGTGGTTTTGCCGAAGGAATATCAGCAGGCGTTTCAGGAACTGCGCAGATTTATGTTTCAGGATCTATATACCAATCCTGTTGCAAAAAGCGAGGAAGTGAAGGCAGAGCGCCTGATAGGTATGCTGTATGAAGAGTTTATGGAGCATGAAGACTGGTTGCCGGCAGAATATCAGAGATTTATTGAACAGGGAGAACCGAAGGAAACAGTGATCTGTGATTATATAGCAGGAATGACGGATAATTATGCGATTGATATGGCAAAGAAGATATTTATTCCGAAATCGTGGAGTAAGGAATAAATATCTGGGCGATAGAATAGAGGAAGAAAGTTGTATTATTCAGAGGATATAATTGAAGAAGTGCGGAGTCGCAACGATATAGTGGATGTGATCGGTGGATATGTGACATTGAAACGTCGTGGAAATTCTTATATGGCGTGCTGTCCGTTTCACCACGAGAAAACGCCGTCCTTTCATGTAAATCGGGATAAACAGATGTATCATTGCTTTGGATGCGGTGTCGGGGGGAATGTTATAACATTTGTGATGGAATATGAGAATTTCTCGTTTCCAGAAGCATTGAAGATGCTTGCTGAACGTGCAGGCGTCAATTTGCCAGAGCAAAATTATTCGAAGGAACAACGGCAACGGGAAAATTATAAGACGGTTTTAAAAGAGATGAATCGCACAGCAGCTATTTATTTTAATTATCTGCTCACTGCGACACCGGCTGGCGCGCATGCATTGGAATATTATCATAACCGGGGATTTTCGGATGATACGATTCAACGATTTGGTCTTGGGTATGCCAATATTTATGAGAATGATTTATATCAGTATCTGAAGAAACAGGGGTATACCGATGCGCAAATGAAGGATTCCGGGTTGGTACGGATTGATGAACGTCGGGGCGGACAGGATATGTTCTGGAACCGCGCGATGGTACCAATTATGGATATTAACGGAAAGGTTGTTGGATTTGGAGGACGTGTGTTAGGTGATGGAACACCGAAATACATCAACACCAAAGAAACGGCCGTCTTTGATAAAAGTCATACATTGTTTGCAATGAATATCGCACGCAGGTCCAAACGACGGGGAATCATTTTGTGTGAGGGATATATGGATGTCATAGCAATGCATCAGGCAGGCTTTGACAACGCAGCGGCATCGTTGGGGACGGCACTCACGATGGGACATGCAACCATTGTAAAGCGATATACGGATGAAGTGTATCTGGCGTATGACAGTGATGGTGCAGGAAGAAACGCAACGATGAAAGCAATTGGTATTATGCGGGAGGTTGGAATATCTACAAGAGTGATTGACCTGAAGCCGTATAAGGATCCGGATGAGTTTATACATAATCTGGGAAAGGATGCGTTTGAGGAACGGATTGCAAATGCAACTACAGGAATTGTGTTTGAGATTGATGGAATTGCGAAGGGATATAATCTGCGCGATCCGGAGGAAAAAATCCGTTTTACAAAGGATGCTGCTAAACGGTTGTCAGCATTAGATGAGCCGGTTGTACGTCATAGTTATATAGATGCGGTTGCAGAGAAATACAATATAGATGCAGCTGACTTAAAGTCCATGGTGACGAAATACGGAACAATTGGATTGCAGACAGGAGCGCAGAGCGATGAACGAGGAGAGGTACAGTCTGTACCGGAAGTTCAGATGCCGGAGATGAATCGTACAGCGAGGGAGGATGCCTCTGATCGGGAAACACAGCCGCAACGATTGCTGTTAACGTGGATGGTTGGACAACCGGAGCTATTCCGACAGTTAGAAGGCATCTTGTCGGAGGATGATTTTATTGATGAGGATTACCACACAGTGGCAAAACGATTATTTGAACAATATCGGCAAACGGGAACTGTGAATCCGGCAGCGATTGTAAATCTGTTTGAAGATATAGAAAAACAACGTCTAGTTGCAAAGATTTTGCAAACAGAACTGGATGTTGAAATTACAGAGGAGGAACGCGAACGTGTGATCAATGATTTGATCAGAAAAGTCAAAATGGCAAGAATAGATTATGAACTTGCAAATATTGCTGCAAATCCGGAAAAATTGCCGGAAGTGATTGCAGAAAAGGGAAGACTCACGAAATTGCATATTTCGTTGAAGAATGGATAGAATATAATCACAATGGAAGGATGGAACCAAACAATGGCAAAGAAAGTAACTGATAAAGAAACAAAGCAGACAACAAAGGCAGAAGAAGCAAATATTTTGCAGACAGACCAGATGAAAGAACATCTGGAAAACCTTGTTGAGATGGCGAAAAAGAATGACAATACGCTGATCGATACGGAGATTGTTAATTATTTTGTCGGAAAGCCGGATATTACACTTACAACAGACATTATGACTAAAATATTTGACTATCTGGATGAGCATCATGTAGCCGTATTGTCTGAGACAGAAGATGATGACGAGATTCTGGACGATATGATTCTGGAGGATCCGGAGGACGCGGATATTGATGTGGAGAAAATTGATCTGTCTGTGCCGGATGGAGTCAGTATTGAAGATCCTGTCCGTATGTATCTGAAAGAAATTGGTAAAGTGCCATTGCTGACTGCAGAAGAAGAAATTGAACTTGCAAAACGGATGGAGGCCGGTGATGAAAAAGCAAAACAGAAGCTGGCGGAGGCAAATCTGCGACTGGTTGTCAGCATTGCAAAACGATATGTTGGACGTGGTATGCTGTTTTTGGATCTGATTCAGGAAGGTAATCTGGGTCTGATCAAAGCGGTAGAGAAGTTTGATTATGAAAAGGGATACAAGTTCAGTACGTATGCAACCTGGTGGATTCGTCAGGCAATCACAAGAGCGATTGCGGATCAGGCAAGAACGATTCGTATTCCGGTGCATATGGTAGAGACAATTAATAAACTGATCCGAGTATCCAGACAGCTGTTGCAGGAATTAGGAAGAGAACCATTGCCAGAAGAAATCGCAGAGGTTATGGATATTTCAGTAGAGCGGGTACGGGAAATCCTAAAGATTTCTCAGGAACCGGTATCGTTGGAGACTCCAATTGGTGAAGAGGAAGACAGCCATCTGGGAGATTTTATTCAGGATCAGAATGTTCCGGTGCCGGCAGAAGCTGCAGCAAGTAACCTGCTTCGTGATCAGTTAAATGAGGTGCTTGATACATTGACAGAAAGAGAGCAGAAAGTATTGAGACTTCGTTTTGGCATGGACGATGGACGTGCCAGAACATTGGAGGAAGTTGGAAAAGAGTTCCAGGTTACAAGAGAACGTATTCGTCAGATAGAGGCAAAAGCATTGCGTAAATTGAAGCATCCAAGCAGAAGCAGAAAGTTAAAGGATTATCTTGATGCAAATGAGTAGTAATATGGATCAAATAGAGAGAAAGAAGATTCCATTATCGGCGCGGATGCAGGCGATTCTGTCCATGCTGAGGCGGGAAACTTTGCAAAATGGAACAAAGATTCCCTGTGTAGCTGATATTGGCTGCGACCATGCCTTTGTGTCTATGGCGTGTGTGCGAGATGGAATTGCCGAACATGTAATTGCTATGGATGTTCGAAAGGGACCTTTGTCGATTGCATGTGATCATGTAAAGGAATATGGGTTTGAAAAAAGTGTAGAAACTAGACTTTCAGATGGCTTTGAGGCTTTGAAGAGCATGGAAGCGGATTGGGCAATTCTTGCTGGAATGGGCGGAGAATTGATGAAAACGATTCTTCAGAAGGGAAATACGCATCTGAATGCGGGGATTGGCTTGATTTTACAGCCACAATCAGAATTATATACTGTGCGTACATATTTGGAACAGCAGGGTTATAAGATAGAAGATGAAGATTTTCTTCAGGAAGATGGCAAGTTTTACACAATTATTAAAGCAAAAAAGAAAGACGGACAAACTACACAGGATCGTCTGTCAGTGGCGCAGTTAAAATATGGCCCAGTTTTGTTAGAAAAAGAAAATGTCGAATTTTGGAATTATCTGAGTCAGGAGCTGAAAAAATTCCGTGCATTGCAGAACAGACTGCATAAAAACAGTACCGGTTCATCGATGAAACGATATCAGGAGCTCGAAGAGGAATGCGTCATTTTGAGTCAGATTTTGGAATTGCACAATAAGAAATAACGAGGAGTAAGAATGTACTGCGGAGATATTATTCAATTATTAGAAAAAAAAGCACCCCCGGAATATGCTATGGACTGGGATCATGTTGGTTTGCTGGTGGGACACAGAGATAAGCAGATTCATAAATTGATGCTGGTTGTGGATGTAACAGAAGAAATCGTGGATGCCGCAGTGGCGCAGAAAGTTGATATGATTGTGTCGCATCATCCTATGATTTTTGGAAAAGTAGATCGTATCAATGATGACACTGTTTTGGGACGGAAGATATTGAAGCTGATTGAACATGGCGTTGCGTGTTATGCGATGCACACAAATTTTGACACGATTGGCGGAATGGCAAAGACCGCAGCGGCGATGCTGGGATTACAGAATCTGGAGGTCTTGGAAGAAACAAAAGATGGCGAAGGAATTGGTGAGATAGGTTATCTTCCGGGAAGTGCAGACATGCAATCCCTGATTGTTCTCGTGAAAGAAAAGTTTGGTTTAAAAAATGTGATATTGTATGGAAATACTGATAAAACGGTTGAAAAAATTGCAATATGCCCAGGATCTGGCAAGAGTGTAATTGCAATCGCAGCAGAGAAACAGGCAGATTGTCTGATCACGGGAGATATCGGACATCACGAGGGACTTGATGCATTGGAAATGGGGTTAAATATTATAGATGCATCCCATTATGGATTGGAACATATTTTTATGCATATTATGTATGAGTATCTGAAAGATTATTGCATGGATGTAGAGATTGGAATTGCGGAGGTAGGGGTACCTTTTTCGATTTTATAGTCATGCATGAAAGGAGCGGGTGTGATATGGAAAAAATCAAGGTTACAATGGATGGCAAGGTGTATGAGGTTGATAAGTTTTCTGCGATTACCGAGTTTGTGCATGCGCATATGCAGGAAGATAAACAGAAGTATGTGCTGGCGTTTTGCAACCGGAAGCTGTGTGAGCTTGGAAAACTGTTAGACCGCGATGTGGAATTGAAGCTGGTGGAGAAAACCTCGGTAATCGGAATGGATACTTATAAGCGAAGTCTGACTTTCCTTATGGTAAAAGCTTTTTCGGATGTTATGGGAAGTGGTTACAGTGTAAAAGTTATGTATTCCATTGGAAAGGGGTATTATTGCAGACTTCTGAAAAATTCAAGAAATGGCGATCAGATGGTATCGGAAGAAGTTCCTGTGACAAAAGATATTCTGTTTCGCGTAAAGAACCGTATGAATGAGTTAGTTCGGAAGGATATTGCAATCATCAAGGAATCTGTTTCCACAGAAGAAGCAGTACAGCGGTTTGCAAAACAGGGGCGGTTTGATAAGGAACGATTATTCCGATACAGACGTGTATCAAAAGCAAATTTGTACAGTATAGAAGATTATGAAGACTATTTTTATGGATATATGGTGCCTTCTACAGGATATATTACATGTTATGATCTTGTTCCATATGATACAGGATTTATGCTGATGGCACCAACACGGGAGGAACCGGAGATCATACCGGAGTTTGAGCCACGGGAAAAGTTGTTTTCTGTCTTGAAAACATCGGATGCATGGAGTCAGACGTTGGATGTCAGTAACGTCGGACAGTTAAATGAATGCATTACGAAGGGGGATATCCGGGAACTCATGCTTGTACATGAGGCGTTGCAGGAGAAACAGATAGCACAGATTGCAGATATGATCCGGGCAGGGGAGAAGAAGATAGTGCTGATTGCAGGCCCGAGTTCTTCTGGAAAAACAACGTTTTCGCATCGATTAAGTGTGCAGCTTCGCGCACATGGTCTGCGCCCATATCCGCTGGCTCTTGATAACTATTTTGTGGATCGGGAACATACCCCAAAGGACGAAAATGGAAACTATGATTTTGAGTGTATCGAGGCGATGGATCTCGACTTGTTTCATTCAGATATGAAAAAATTGCTCGCAGGAGAAGAAATCCCGCTTCCGACCTTTAATTTTAAACAGGGAAGAAAGGAATATAAGGGTAAAAAACTGAAGCTGAATGCGGGAGATGTGTTGGTTGCTGAGGGCATTCATGCATTAAATCCGCAGATGACGGAGGGGCTTTCCGATGAAAGTAAGTTTAAAATCTACATTAGTGCTTTGACACAGATTAATATTGACGATCATAACCGGATTCCTACTACGGATGGAAGATTGATCCGCCGGATTGTACGGGATGCACGAACCAGAGGAAATGATGCGCGGGAGACGATTGCAATGTGGCCATCCGTGCGACGCGGGGAAGAAAAGTATATATTCCCGTATCAGGAAGAAGCAGATGTGATGTTTAATTCTGCGCTCATCTATGAACTCAGCGTGATTAAGCAGTATGCAGAACCACTTTTGTTTTCTGTTCCGAAAGAATCAGATGAATATTATGAGGCAAAACGTTTGCTGAAGTTCCTGGATTATTTTCTGGGGATGGAGGTTACAAATATTCCGATGAATTCCATATTGCGGGAGTTTGTCGGGGGTGGCTGCTTCGATGTGTAAGCCTGAAAAGAAATAAAAGCGTAAGCCAGACGATAAGCCGGGTTATGTCGAGAGTGATTATCTATCTAGACCTTACGTTACCGTAAGGTTCAAGCAACCTACCTGAAAACACAGCGGGCAGCTGTATAGTTTTCTGTTTGGTCTTGCTCCGGATGGGGTTTACAGAGCCTGCTCTGTTACCAGAACAGCGGTGAGCTCTTACCTCGCCTTTCCACCCTTACCTCTTGCCCGAAGACAGAGGCGGTTTATTTCTGTTGCACTGGCCTGGGAGTCACCTCCACCGGACGTTATCCGGCATCCTGCCCTATGGAGCCCGGACTTTCCTCACCTGCCGATGTGGCAGCCGCAATCACTTATCTGACTTACGCAGTGATTAGAGTACCATAACTTGAATATAGATTCAAGCAAAAATAAAATATTTAGGAGGACGAAACAATGGAATTATTAGAAGGATTAAAAACAAGAAGAAGTGTGAGACGGTATACGGAGGAACTGATCAGTCATGAATTGTTTGAAGAAATCATTGATACAGCAAAAATGGCACCAACCTGGAAAAATACACAGACACTTCGTTACATATTGATTCAGAATGAAGAAATCATTCAGAAAATCTGTGACAACTGCCTGCTAGGATTTGAGCATAATGCAAAAACACTTTCCAAATGCAAGAACCTTGTGGTGCTGACGCAGGTAAACGGCAGATGCGGATATGAAAAAGACGGAAGTTTTTCTACAAGCAAGGGAACTGGATGGGAGATGTTTGATGCAGGTATCGCTGCAATGACATTCAGTCTGGCCGCATATGAAAAAGGTGTTGGAAGCTGTATCATGGGAGTGTTCGATGACGCAAAGGTGGCAGAGGTAATCGGCCTGGAAGAAGGAAAGACAGTTGCTGCCCTGATTCCAATAGGGTTTCCAAAGTTTACACCGGATGCAACCCCGAGAAAAGAAACAGCAGATTTGATCAGTTACATGGATTAATTGTAGTTATAGCATGAGTTTTAGATATGATATTAAAGATAGCGATATGTGATGACAATGAGAAAGATGTAGAAGTGGTGAAGCAGGCGGTTCTGACAACGGCGGAGACGGCGAGAAAACAGGGATGCACCTATCAGATCCAGACATTTCAGAACGGAAACGAAGTTGTGAAATGTCTGGATACGATTAAAGATATGCATCTTCTGCTTTTAGACATTGATATGCCGGGAATTGATGGGCTGGAAGTTGCGAAGAAACTAGAGAATTTAGAACGACGTGTCAAAGTGATATTTGTTACAAATCGTTCGGATCTGGTATTTACTGCAATTCATTACAGACCTTTTCGCTTCATACGAAAAGAACGGATACGGGATGAAATATCCGAAGCAATGTATGGTGCTATTGAGGAGACAAGGGAACAGTCCCTGTTTGGTGAACTGTCCATAGAAAAGGATGAGGCGGAGATCCGCATTTGCGATATTACATATCTGGAGAGTCAGGGACATTACGTGATTATCCATTACAGGAATAAAGAATTGCAGACAATTCGTGCAAAACTATCAGATTTTATAGAACGTCTGGAAAAATATGGTTTTGTCCGGACGCATATAGGATACGTGGTAAATATCCGGGATATGTATACTGTCACATCAAAACAGGTAATGCTGGACGATCATACTACGATTCCGATTAGTCGAAAATATGCGGATCATGTAAAGAAATTCCATGCGAATTATGTCAGGAGGACGTTTCATGCAATTTCTTAAAAAGCTGGTATTAGTGTTGGCATGCTCTTTGACAATCGGACTTGCGTGCTTGTTAATTTTACTGATTCGGAGTCCACAGGTTGAACAGCATATTCGGACATTTGTTATTGTTTTTCTTGTTGTTTTGCTGTTGGCGGGAATCCTGATTGCCAGTTGTTTGTATGCACTCTTTGTAATGCAGAAATATAATGAAAGAAATCAGATTCTGAATAAACAATTGGACCATGAAGGAACGATGTATGTGCGGACAAGTGAACTTTATGAGCGTACAAGAAGATTGAATCATGATTTAAAATCGTATTTGTTGATATTGCTAGGCTATTTAGAAAATGGGGAATATGAACAGGCACGTTTGCAATTGGTGGATATATTGGACCGGCAACTAAAAATGGATTTGGTTCATTATGAATCAAGCGGGGAAATCAATGCGGTATTAAATGATAAGCTTAGTTATGCAAATCAGCATGCGGTTAAGTTTGACATGCGGATCAGCGGAGAAGTAGCATCGGTCAACGCGATGAGAGTTGCAATTTTATTGTCAAATCTTCTGGATAATGCATTTGAAGCATCTGAAAGGGGAGAGGAACCGAGGGTTGAATTGGATATGTACGAAAGAAAGGGGATGTATTATATTCAGGTGGCCAATTCTGTGGATGGTGCAGTACTGGAGAAAAATCCATTCTTGCATACAACGAAGAAAAATGCAGATAAGCATGGAATCGGATTGAAGAGTATCAGACAGATTACCAGGGAGCTGGACGGAAGCTTACAGATGTATGAGGAAAATGGTATGTTTTACTCCAGCATCTCATTTCCTGTGTAAAAGGGTTGAAATATAAAGGGAAAGCTTGTATATTAAAATGAGTTTTGCAAAAGACGAAATGAAATATAGAAGAAAGTAGACATAAGCAATGATAGAAAAAGGAAGAACAGACCAGATTATAGAACAACTGATTGATAGTGTGGAAAACGGACAAAATGTTCCATTTGCAGCCGGAAAGGTATTGATCAACAAGGAAGATACGATCCGGTTGCTACGGGAATTGGAAAATATTGTACAGGGTGAACTGAAGATTTACCGGGAGGTCAACGACCGGAAGGGAAAGATCTTAACAGACGCAAAGAAGGAAGCAGAGGAAATTCTGACACAGGCAGAGCAGAGTGCCAGCCGTATCCGCGTGACAAAGCGGATGTCTACACTTCCTGCATTCCATCCGGGTGATCTGGAACCGGAGGACCGGGAAGCATTGCGGACTGCCGGAGATATTTATGCAGCCTCTCTGATTTATACAGATGAGATGCTCACAGAAGTGAATGATCTGTTGGCAGATTCCTATGACCTGGTAAAACAACAGTATGCCAAGATGGTAGAGACTCTGGAGGAAAAGACGCGAATCGTAGCGGAGAATAAGGCAGAACTGATGGGAAATCTTAAGGAACTCAGCAAGGAAGAACGCTATGCACAGATTCTGGAACTTGGACAGCTTCTTTCAAATGAGTTATATGATGAGAAGAACAAGGTGAAGCTTGCGGCAGAGAAAAAGAAGCCTGTGAAACTGGAATACGAGGATGAGACAGGAAAAGAAGAAAAGGAACCAAAGTCATGACGAGATATCCATATTATGAGAGAACCATTCATTATTACGAGACAGACCGAATGGGGGTTGTACATCATTCGAACTATGCGCGGATTCTGGAAGACTGTCGGATTGACATGATGGCATACTATGGACTGCCATATGCGGATCTGGAACACATGGGGTATATGATTCCTGTGCTGGAGTTGTCTGAGAAATTCACAGAGAGTCTGAAATTTGGAGAAGTGGTAAAGGTAGTTCCGGACATTTATAAGGTCAGTGCGTATAAGTTTTACATCAGTTATAAAATTTATGATGCAGAAATGAAAACGGTCAAGCATACGGCAACGACAGCACATTGTTTTTTGAACAATGATTTCAAACCGGTTAGTCTGAAAAAAGAAGCGCCGGAATTATACGATAAGCTACTGCTGATGGCAAATCCGGAAGCATACTAAGAAAAAAAGGAGAAGAATATGATACAGGAAAAGGAACATAATGGTGTCGTATTTTCGTGCGAGGTATTTCCGCCGAAGCGGGATGACGATATTTATCAGATTTATAAGACGCTGGATGAGATCAAGGCATTGAAACCGGATTTTATCAGTGTAACATATGGCGCCGGCGGCAGTAACAGCAAGAAAACGGCAACGATCGCGGCATATATTCAGAATATCTGCGATGTAGAGGCACTTGCACATATGACAGCGGTAGGTATGGACGAAGCGAGTCTTCGTGCATTGCTGTTTGAGTTAAAGAAGAAGGGTGTGGAGAATATCCTTGCGCTGCGTGGTGACAAACCGCGCTCTATGTTACAGGAGGAGTTCGATCAGCGTTACTTTAAATATGCAACAGATCTGATTCCGGAGATCAAGAAAAACGGAGATTTCTTTATTGCGGGTGCCTGCTATCCGGAGGTACATCCGGAATCTAAAAATCAGGAAGAAGATATTATGCATTTGAAACAGAAGGTAGATCTTGGTTTGAACTGTCTGATCACGCAGATGTTTTTTGATAACAAAGCCTTTTATTCTTTTATGGATAAGCTGGAAAAGGCAGGCATTGATATCCCGGTACACGCAGGCATCATGCCTGTGACGGCGGCAAAACAGCTCGGTACGAGTGTGACGCTGTCTGGCTCTTCGGTTCCGGTAGAAATGAGTAATATGATTGCGAAGTACGGTGAGAATCCGGAGGATATGAAGAAAGCCGGCATTGAATATGCCGTGAATCAGATTCTGGATCTCAAGAAACACGGCGTTGCCGGCATACATATTTATTCGATGAATAAAGCAGATGTAACAAAACAGATTTATGAAGCCAGTTTTTAAACTGGCTTCAATACATCTTTTCGTTTGTTTTTCTTGTGTTCATACAGCGATTCATCTGCCTGATGCAGGACATCCTCGATGTTCAGTGTCGGATTGCAGATGAAGGTAGAAACACCTACACTAATATCAACATAATATGGCTTTTCGTTCGTTTCATTGAGATGTTCGGAGAGCATTTTTATTTTGTCACATAAATCATCCGGTGTGTGTGGATCATCTAAGAAGCAGAATGCTACAAATTCATCCCCGCCGATACGTCCGATGACATCATCTGCTTCAAAGCTCTGCTGCAGGATCTGTGCGATGCTTTTGATTGCATAATCACCATTTTTATGTCCGAAGCGGTCATTGACCTGCTTTAAATTATCCATATCGGCAAATAACAGCATGGCTGGTTTTCCTTCGTTGTAGGAGGAATTGACAAGGCGTTGTACACTGTCTAAGAATCCACGTCGGTTGTTGATGCCGGTTAGTCCGTCTGTAATTGACAGTTTATTTAACAGTTTGTTTTTCTCACTCAGTTCAGATGCAGAACTGGCAAGCTTGCTCTGGGTTAGGAGCTGCTGTTTCATCAGAGAAATAAAGTTCAATGAAGTTGCAAGCTGTAGACTGTTCGGGTAGATATTCTGGAAGTGCTCAATGCCTATTTCACCAACGAACAATCCGTATTGGATATTGTTTGTAAACAGTGGAGTAATCACAAGCGTACGCCGACGGTCGTATGATGTGTACTGGTTGAAGAAGACCTTGTCTGAAGAGATCAATCGGTCGTCGCCACTTAAATATACAGTTTTTCCGTTATTGTTACATGCCTGTAAATAAAGGTTCTTTGGAATCTTCCAAGATCCGTCGGGCATCAACATAACCGGCTCCTCGTAGATATACATATAGGAGCTTAAGAAATGTGCATCCTGTAATTTATCCATAATGAGACGGAAACAGGATTCTTCGTCGTCACTGTAGGTCAGAGTGTCTCTTGTAATATACATGGACGACCAGACAGTCTTTTTGTGGTCGTGGATGGTGTTATATAAGGAACTTGATGATTTGGCCAGCATATCAGAATAAATCAAGTTAAATAACCACATAATCCTGCATCGGTTACTGCCGTCCGTGAGAGAACAGAGTAACTGGTTTAACTCGCGGATTGCATGGGTAAGCTTGTCATTGCTGAAATACAGATCCACAAAATCTGTATTGATCAAATCCAGCAGGCTTCCGGTAATTGCGGTAACATCAAATGCCATGGAACCATCTGCAACCGGCTTTAAGATGAGCTCCAGAGGTTCTGAGAACCGTTTGATCAGTTCCTCGTAGTAGAAGTTGTCCTTGTAATCGCCGAAGAGGTAATTTAAAACATAGCTTTTGGCCTTGTTCAGGTCATTGACGGCAAAAACCGATGCCAGTTCTTTTGCTTTGTTTAATTTATAATTGCCACAGCCACAGGAAGAACGGACAATCAGACTGGAACTTAAAATGCTTGTACTGGTACTGCCGTGGTCAAGTAGATTCAATACTTCGTATACGGCGTGGTATCCCATATCAATGATATGGTTATGTACTGTTGTGAGTGGCGGATCTAACACAAGAGCCGCTGGCGCATCATCATAACCGGTTACAAGGATATCCTTGCCGATTTCCAATCCTCTTGCCTTAATAGCGTTGTAACCGCCGATTGCCATTGAATCGTTTGCGAAGACGATTGCTTCCAGATCCGGGTTTGCGTCCAGTAGATTATTGACGATGTCCTCCGTAAACTCTGAGAAATTTCCATATACAATACGGTCTTCATCTACCGGGATGTTGTGATCCATCAAAACCTGACAGTAGGTATCCAGACGTTCTTTTGCGTCTGCATTTTCTCTTCTTCCGCTGACAAAGCCGATTTTTGTCTTATGATGTTCGGTAATCAGATGCTCAATTGCCTGCCGCATGCCGGTACGACCTTCCGTATACAGATATGGATAACCCGGAACTTCTATCTCAATTGTGAGGATTGGAATATCGAAATTCTTTAAAAATGCAATCATATCACTTTCGGATAGAAAACTTCCAATTGAGCCGATCGAAACGATCAGGGCATCCAGCGTATGCCTGGATGCATAATAAAAAATAGAATTATACTGGTAGTCAAACCGTGCATTCTTCGGGTCGTTATATGATGCGTTCATATACATGCCCGGAAAGACAATCAGATTGACATCAAGTTCCTTTGCTGCGTAATCGACACCTTTACAAACCTCGTAAGCGTAGTCGTTATCCAGATGGCAGGTGAAAAAACCGATGTTTAACCGTTTACTGCTTTTTTCCATAATAATATACCCCCGAAAGTCTTTATCGCGGCACAGACCCCGTGCACAAAGACCTGATAATAAAATAGTAACACCCATATATAAAGGTAGCATATATGCGACCAAAATTCAATAAAATCCGACATAAAAAATACACATTTTCAAGGTTTACAAACTGTTCTATATCGACTATAATTATTTGGTATGAAAAGAAGACAGGGTTCGCCCGAAACAGGAGGATAAGATTATGGATTACAAAAAAGCTGGCGTTGATATCGAGGCAGGATACAAGTCTGTGGAATTGATGAAAGAGCATATCAGGAAGACAATGCGAAAAGAGGTATTGACCAACATTGGAGGATTTTCCGGCGCATTTTCATTAAGCACGATCAAGGATATGGAAGAACCTGTTTTATTATCCGGAACAGACGGCTGTGGAACGAAAGTGAAGCTTGCGATGGTGATGGATAAGCATGACACGATCGGTATTGATGCAGTTGCAATGTGTGTCAATGATATTGCCTGTGCAGGTGGAGAGCCATTGTTCTTCCTTGACTATATTGCATGTGGAAAGAACTATCCGGAGAAGATCGCAACGATCGTGAGTGGTGTCGCAGAAGGCTGTGTACAGTCAGATGCTGCATTGATCGGTGGAGAGACAGCAGAGCATCCGGGACTGATGCAGGAAGATGAGTATGATCTTGCAGGATTTGCGGTTGGTGTCTGCGATAAGAAGGATATGATTACAGGACAGAATATCAAGCCGGGAGATGCATTGATTGGTATTGCATCGACAGGTGTACACAGCAACGGATTCTCCCTTGTGCGTAAAGTATTTGACATGACGAAGGAAAGCCTTTCTACCTATTATGATGAGCTTGGAACAACTCTTGGGGAGGCGCTTCTTGCACCGACAAGAATCTATGTAAAGGCACTTCGCAGTGTGAAGGAAGCCGGCGTGACGATCAAGGGCTGCAGCCATATCACAGGTGGAGGATTCTATGAGAATATTCCACGTATGCTGCCAGAAGGAATTGTGGCAAGTGTAAAGAAGGACAGCTATGAGATACCGGCAATCTTCAAGCTTCTTGCAAAGACTGGCGATATTGAAGAGAAGATGATGTATAACACATATAATATGGGTATCGGTATGGTACTTGCCGTAGATGCTGCCGATGTAGATAAGACACTTGCTGCCTTGGAGAAGACTGGAGATAAGGCATGGGTGATCGGTGAGACAAAGGCAGGAGAAAAAGGAGTCGAATTATGCTAAGAGTTGTCGTGTGCGTGTCCGGTGGTGGAACGAATCTGCAGGCAATCATTGATGCTGTGGCAGATAGTACGATCACGAATACAGAGCTGGTCGGTGTGATCAGCAACAATTATGGCGTGCGCGCATTGGAACGTGCAGAGAAAGCAGGTATTGATGCAAAGGTTGTATCCCCGAAGGATTACGAGACCCGTGCTGCATTTAATGAAGGCTTGCTTGATACGATCCGTGCCTATCAGCCGGATCTGATCGTACTTGCGGGATTCCTTGTTGTGATTCCGGAAGCTATGATCGAGGAATATGAGAATAAGATTATCAACATTCACCCATCCCTGATTCCGTCGTTCTGTGGAACCGGATATTATGGTCTGAAGGTGCATGAGGCAGCGCTTGCCCGTGGTGTCAAGCTGACCGGTGCTACGGTGCATTATGTGGATAAGGGAACCGATACAGGACCGATTCTTCTGCAGAAGGCGGTGGAAGTAAAAGCGGGAGATACACCGGAGATTTTACAGAGACGTGTGATGGAAGAGGCAGAATGGAAATTACTTCCGGCAGCCATCAATATGATTGCAAATGGTGAAGCATAGGAATCGAACCGAATAAAGGAGGAAATCATGAAAGTACTTATCGTAGGTGGCGGTGGCAGAGAGCATGCCATTGCATGGAAGTGTAGTCAGAGCAAACGTGTGACAGAGCTTTATGCAGCTCCTGGAAATGCAGGTATTGCACAGCTTGCAACCTGTGTAGATATATCGGTAATGGATGCAGAGAAACTCGTTGCATTCGCAAAGGAAAAAGAAATTGATCTTGCAATTGTCGGACCGGATGATCCGCTTGTTGCCGGTGTTGCGGACGCATTTATGGATGCAGGCATCCGTGTGTTTGGCCCAAGAGCCAATGCCGCAATTATCGAAGGTTCAAAAGCATTTTCCAAGGATCTGATGAAAAAATACGGAATTCCGTCTGCAGCCTATGAGACATTTGACAATGCAGATGCGGCACTTGCATATCTGGAAACAGCGAAGATGCCAATCGTACTGAAGGCGGATGGTCTTGCACTTGGTAAAGGAGTATTGATCTGTAACACTCTCGAAGAGGCGAAGGAAGGCGTCAAGACATTGATGCTCGACAAGCAGTTTGGTTCAGCCGGTGATAAGATCGTCATTGAGGAGTTCATGACAGGACGTGAAGTATCCGTGCTTTGCTTCTGCGATGGAACACATATTAAGCCGATGGCTTCTGCACAGGATCATAAGCGTGCAAAGGATGGAGATCAGGGACTTAACACTGGTGGTATGGGAACATTTTCGCCAAGCCCGTTCTATACAGATGATGTAGACAAATTCTGCAAGGAGCATGTCTACCAGAAGACGATGGATGCGATGAAGGCAGAGGGCAGAGATTTCACAGGAATCTTATTCTGTGGTCTGATGCTGACACCGGATGGACCACGTGTGTTGGAATACAATGCGAGATTTGGTGATCCGGAGGCTCAGGTTGTACTTCCTCGTATGAAGAACGATATTATCGATGTAATGGAGGCTTGTATTGATGGCAGGCTTGATGAGGTTGAGTTGGAGTTTGACGAGCAGGCAGCAGTCTGTGTCGTTCTGGCATCAGATGGATATCCGGAGCATTATGATAAGGGATTTGTGATTGAAGGTCTGGATACATTTAAGGATAAAGACGGATACTATGTATTCCATGCAGGAACGAAGCAGACCGATAAAGGAATTGTAACAAACGGTGGCCGTGTATTAGGTGTGACAGCGAAGGGTAAGACATTGGTAGAGGCACGTGCGAACGCATACAAAGCAACTGAATGGATTCAGTTTGCAAACAAATATATGCGACATGATATTGGTAAGGCCATCGATGAACAGTAATCAGGAAGAAGGAATTTTATGTTCATTGAACTTGATTTTAACAGCAACGAGGCAATTTATATGCAGTTGCGGAATCAGATCATACTGGGAATTGCACAGGATAAAATCAAGAATGGTGAGTCATTGCCGTCTGTTCGGCAATTGGCGGAAGATATCGGTGTGAATATGCACACAGTGAACAAAGCATATGCATTACTTCGAAATGACGGATATCTGAAGCTTGACCGTAGAAAAGGTGCTGTTGTCTGCGTGACGGTAGAGTCACGCAAGGAGCAGCTTGAAAAGGTCAATCTGGATATGCAGATGCTGGTTGCGGAGGCAATATGCAAAGATATCAGTCTTGCTGAAATGCACCAGATTATAACGGATATGTATAAAGAATTTGGCGACATTGCACATGGAGGTAATAAGGAAACATGAGACTGGAATATACAGAGCAGGCACAGGAAGTGCTTGCTGTCATGGAGGAGACTGCCCATCGCATGAAGTTTGGCTATATCGGTACGGAGCATCTGCTCTATGGTATGCTGAGCTGTCCGTGGGTGACTGCGTGGAAGATTCTCGCAGAAAATGGGGCAGACGAATCCTTTGTTTTGAAATATCTGGAACAAAACAGTGGAACGAAGAAGATAAATGTACTTGTGTATTCGGACAAGCTGAATACACTGTTGGAGCAGGCAGAAAAGGAAGCAGACAGGCTGCGTAACGAGAAGATCGGTACGGAGCATATTTTGCTTGCAATTTTAAAATCGGAAGATACACTTGCGATCAAGCTTTTGAATTCGATGGCTGTCAATTTAAAGAAAACCTTTGTGGACACATTAGTGGCACTTGGCATGGATATGGCACAGGCAAAACGGGAGCTTGGTGCATTGAGCAACCCAAAGAACAAGAAGAAATCTTCATATCCGACGCTGGAACAATACAGCCGTGATCTGACAGAGGCTGCGCGCGAAGACCGGTTAGATCCAGTTGTTGGCAGAAATGCAGAAGTAGAACGTGTGATGCAGATTCTGTGTCGCCGTATGAAGAACAATCCATGTCTGGTTGGAGAACCGGGTGTTGGTAAGACCGCAGTCGTGGAGGGACTGGCACAGATGATCGCATCTGGTACGGTGCCGGAGATTCTGGCAGACAAGCGTATTTTGAGTCTGGATCTGTCAGGTATGGTGGCCGGTTCAAAATATCGTGGAGAGTTCGAGGAACGTATCAAACGTGTGATTGCCGAGGTGCGCGCGGCAGGTAATGTGATTCTGTTTGTAGATGAGCTGCATACCCTGATCGGCGCAGGTGGTGCAGAGGGTGCTATGGATGCATCCAATATTCTGAAGCCGGCATTGTCCCGTGGCGAAGTGCAGATGATTGGTGCGACAACACGGACGGAATACCGGAAGTATATCGAGAAGGATGCGGCGTTAGAACGACGGTTTCAGCCGGTATATGTGGAAGAACCGACGCGCGAGGAGACGATTGCCATCTTACAGGGCCTGCGGAGCAAGTACGAGGAACATCATGGCGTAACCATCTCGGATGATGCGTTGGAAGTGGCAACAGATTATGCAATCCGCTATATCAATGACCGATTTCTGCCGGATAAAGCCATCGATTTGATCGATGAGGCAGCTTCGAGAAAGAAGCTTGGTATCTTTGCAGGAAATAAGACGGCAAAGAAGGCAGAGGAAGCGCGCCATAATCTGGAAGAAGCACTGGAGGCTGCGCTTGCAGAGGGCGATATCGAAGCGGCACAGGCATTGAAGAAGGATCTGGATAAGACAGATAAAAAAATTGAAAAGACGAAACATAACATGCGCGAAAAGGAGCAGGGGCAGATGCTTGTGACAGAAGATGATGTCGCGGATGTTGTTTCTGTATGGACAAAAATTCCGGTCAGCAAGATTACTCAGACGGAGTCGCAGCGGTTGCTGAAGCTGGAAGAGATTCTGCATAAGCGTGTGGTGGGACAGAATGAGGCGGTCGAAACCGTGGCAAAGGCAATCCGCCGCGGCAGAGTCGGCTTGAAGGACCCAAAGCGTCCGATTGGATCATTTTTATTCCTTGGACCAACTGGTGTTGGTAAGACTGAGCTTTCCAAGGCACTTGCGGAAGCAATGTTTGGCAATGAAAATTCCATTATCCGTGTAGATATGTCTGAATATATGGAGAAACACAGTGTATCGAAGATGATTGGTTCACCTCCGGGGTATGTCGGCTTTGAGGAGGGAGGACAACTTTCGGAACAGGTGCGCAAAAATCCATATTCAGTAGTCCTGTTTGACGAGATTGAGAAGGCACATCCGGACGTATTTAATGTGCTGCTACAGGTACTTGATGATGGACGTATCACGGATTCCCAGGGTAGAACGGTGGATTTCAAAAATACAATCATCATTATGACAAGCAATGCTGGTGCACAGCGGATTGTTGATCCGAAGAAACTGGGATTTTCAAATGTGGAGAATGCGGAATCAGAACATAAAGATATGAAGAATAATGTTATGGAAGAGGTAAAACGGATGTTTAAACCGGAATTCCTAAACCGTATTGATGACATTATTGTATTCCGTGCGCTCTCGAAAGAGGATGTCAAGGGCATTGCTGCGCTTATGCTGAAGGAACTGAAGAACCGTCTGGCAAAACAGATGGATATTACACTTACCTATGGTGATACAGTGAAGAACTTCATTTTTGAAAAAGGCTATGACAAGAAATATGGTGCCAGACCATTGAAACGTGCAATCCAGAATTATATCGAGGATGCTCTTGCGGAGGAGATTCTGTCCGGGAAGCTTCAGGCATCCGACAAGGTGGGCATGTCCGTGTCAGATGGGAAGGTTGTGTTCACAAAAAAATAATAAATTTGTACAAAATTCACGTAAGAATTTGTAGAAATTTATGTAAAATTGTTGTATAATGAAAAAGAATTAAGCAAGAACGAAAAGATTCGAGATACGAAATTATAAAATACAATACGGAGGAACAGAATATGGCAGTGATTGATGAACTGATCCGCGAAGAAGAGACAGGAGCTTTAAGCTTTGGTAACTTTGCGTTAGCAACAAAAACAAAGAAAGACGGCTTCCAGTATCAGGGCGATAGCTATAAGATCAAGACTTTCCGTGAGATTACGAAGCTGGAAAGAAACGGAATGTTTGTTTACGAATCCGTACCTGGTACTGTTGTACATGATTTCCGTGCGACAGATAAGGCAGTGAATTTTGTGGTAGAAGGTGAAGAGGATTCCCAGATTACGCTGGAGTTAGAGGCTGAGAAAGAATACAAGATTCATATTGACAAGGTATATGTTGGAAAGATGAAGACAAACCTTGGTGGCAAGCTGAATCTGAGTGTAGAGCTGGAACCATCTAAACTGGTAGATATTCTTGTAGAGAAAATCTAATTTAACGAAATGACAGAGCTGTCGCACCGGACATGATATGTCTGGTATGGCAGCTCTTTTGTTGTATAAGGAGAAATCAATGGCAGCGAAGGAAAAACAGATATTTTTTTGTAAAGAATGTGGATATGAATCCGTAAAATGGCAGGGACAGTGTCCTGGATGCCGTGCATGGAATACATTTGTGGAAGAAAAGGTGAAGGTTGGTGCCAAAGGAGCGGTGAAGCAACCGAAGGATGCGGTCAGCCCTATGGGGATTTTGCAAGTGACAACGGCAGAGGAAAGTCGTGTGCAGACCGGGATGCGGGAATTAGACCGCGTGCTCGGTGGTGGTATTGTCAAAGGCTCTCTGGTACTTGTCGGTGGTGATCCCGGAATCGGAAAATCAACCATCCTTTTACAGATGTGCCGAAATCTGGTGCATCAGAATGTAAATGTGCTCTATGTATCAGGAGAGGAATCTTTGTCACAGATCAAGATGCGTGCGGAAAGAATCGGCGTATTTGAGAAGGACATGCTTCTTCTGTGTGACAATGATATGGATAATATCGAACGCATAATTACCAAAAGTAATGCGAGCGTGGTGATTATTGACTCTATACAGACGATGGTAGTAGAAGAAGTTGGTACTGCACCTGGTACGGTGACGCAGGTACGGGAAGTGACGGCACGGTTGATGCAGGTGGCAAAGCAGTATGGGATAGCCATCTTTATTGTTGGACATGTAACAAAAGAGGGAAATGTGGCGGGACCGCGCACACTGGAACACATGGTAGATTCCGTTCTGTATTTTGAGGGGGACAGGAATCATGGGTTCCGTATTCTGCGTGGCGTGAAAAACCGATTTGGCTCCACAAACGAGATTGGCGTATTTACCATGACGGAAAAAGGATTGGAAGAGGTTGACAATCCATCACAGGCGCTTTTGAATGGACGTCCCCAGAATGTATCCGGATCGGTTGTCGTATCTTCTTTAGAAGGAACCCGTCCGATCTTAGTGGAATTGCAGGCACTTGTCTGTCAGACGAATTTTAATATGCCGCGGCGGACGTCGGTAGGAATTGATTATAACCGTGTAAACCTGATTTTAGCGGTCATGGAAAAACGTGTAGGCATGAACTTGTGGGGGTATGATGCGTATGTGAATATTGCCGGAGGCATGAAGGTAAATGATACAGCGGTAGATCTAGGTGTTGCGTTTGCGATTGCGTCCAGCATGAATAATAAAGTAGTGCCGAGTGATACTATGATTATCGGGGAAATAGGACTTGCAGGAGAGATCCGTGGTGTTACAAATGTCCTGCAACGAGTGAAGGAAGCCGACAAGATGGGATTTGCAACGTGTATTATCCCAAAGTCGAATTATGATAAGGCAATGGATAAGCTGAATGTAAAAATCCTGTGTGTATCGACTCTGGTGGAGGCACTTTCGCTGCTGTGATATATGCTTTGAAAAGGACACCTGGAAGCGACTTGAAAAAAATTGAAAAAATTTCAAATTAGCTGTTGACTTTCTAAAAATGAAGTGATATTATAAGCAAGCTGTCGCTGATGCGACGGCAAAAAACACCATTCGATATCACGTTTTGAAAATCAAAAAGTTGAAAAAACTTCTTGACAAAGACAAAACAAAGTGATATTATAAGGAAGCTGTCGCTGAGGACAGCAACAACGAACCTTTGACAAATTAATAACATGTTAACCCTGAAAATTTCTTTAAGATATTTTCAAGGATTTATACAAATCCTATTCATTCAATAGAATGGAAACACAATGAACAGTAATTGATAGGATCGTAATTATAAGCTAACGTTTATAAGAGATTCAAGGATTACAAACTTTTTATGAGAGTTTGATCCTGGCTCAGGATGAACGCTGGCGGCGTGCTTAACACATGCAAGTCGAA
>NZ_JAHLPZ010000006.1 GCF_018918185.1 Eubacterium sp. MSJ-21
TCTTTCGCAAATAAATAGTCATCACGCTGTAATTCCTGTTTTTTTCGCTTTCTTGTATTTCTTTCATAAACAATCCAGTATATTACCATTGCTGCTATAATACACACGCTAAATATCTTTGTAATCATGGTATTTCCTTTATAAATAATTAAGTATACTACGGTTACTACCGCAATACTTATGCTGAGTACCTTTATAATCAAACCATTCATTGTGTATCTCCCTATCACTAAAAATTAGAAATTAACAAGTCGACAAATACCGATTTACCAATTTCATTAAATAATAAATTTCACGAACTAACTACATTGTCAAAAAATTCATTACAAGATTCACCATTATATCTTTTTCTTCTGGTCTTGACTCTGCAATCATAAGTGTAATCGCAACCAATGCTCCATCACTGATTATCTTACTATCATCTCTATACAAGGCATTATTCCGAGCAAGGAATTCCAAAAACAAAGATGCTGCAATTCGTTTACATCCATCTGCATATGGATGATCCTTAATCATAAAATATAATAAATTAGCAGCTTTTTCCTCTAATGACGGGTATACATCTCCACCAAACACACTCTGATAAACTGCTGCCAAAATACCCTCAACTTTACCTTTTTCTTTCTCCACACCAAATACATCCGATTTAAATGAATCCTCCATGTGTGAAACCATTTTTTTACATTCCTCATATGTTATTTTATATATAGGTCTGTTTCCCACAGGTTTTTTAAGGGATTGATGATCATATTGGTCTAAAAGCATTAATGCATCTGTATACGAGGTAACAGCCTTTAAAATGTCTGATTCTTCAACCTCCAATGTGCACGCAAGCATCTTTGTTTGAATATCAACGGTTCTTTCAAGCGCTTGCAATCGTTTTTTATTAATAGCATAGCCTTGAATCACATATTGCTTTAAAACAGAATTAGCCCATCTACGAAATGCGATGCCTCGTTTTGAATTAACACGATATCCCACGGATAATATCATATCAAGATTATATATCTTGGGTTTTCTTCCTCCAGAACTTTTGTCGGAAAAACCGACAGAAGTTCCATCTAATTCTCCTGAAGAAAGAATATTGGAAATATGCTCACTCACTGTAGCATGCTTAACATCAAATAATTCTTCCATTTGTTTCTGCGTCAACCATACAGTTTCTAATTCTGGGCTTAACTCAACTTCAAGATTTATATCACCATCTGTAAATAAAACAATTTCATTTTTCAAAAAATATCACCACCTATTACACCAGATAATTAATCGCATCTTCAACAGTCATACATGTAACACACTCCTGCAAATTCTGATTTTACTCTGCATTATCGCAATAAATCTCTATTGCATTTGCTACAAAAATCGCGGTACCTTCACCTCCATAAGCATCAATATTTGTTGTAATATCCCCGCCACCTGAATACATTTTTCCTAATCCACGCAAAATCTTATTTGTACAAGTATATAAGTTCTGTGTAATATATTCCTGTATTCTTTTTACAAGGTTCTGTGCATCACCGGATGCTGGATTCATATTCTTCATCTCTCCAGCTTCTTTGAAAAGAAGCATAAATCTATCTGCCAGGATTTTATCCTCTTTCTCAGTTCGATTCTTTTGCTTTTCTTCCATCTCCCTGTATTCCGGTGTATTACCGTATAATTCCTTTGCCTGTCTGGAATACTCATCTAACTTGCTTCTATCAAAAGCCTTAAAATCCATATGTTTCACTCCTAATAATTTTATTCCAAGTGCAAAGTTCATCAAGTTCTCGATATGTTCTTTCTTAATCCGAAGCAGTTCTATTTGCTGTTCTAGAGCTTTGCTTTTATCAAAATCAGGACTATTCACAATCGCCTTAATGTCTTTAAGAGGAAACTCTAATTCTCGAAAGAGCAGGATGTGTTGAAGGCGCTCCAGATCTGCATCGGCATACAATCTGTAGCCTGCATCGGTATATCCCGTCGGATGTAAAAGACCAATCTTGTCATAATATTGTAGAGTGCGTATACTCACTCCGGCAAGCTTACTAACTTCATGCACTGTCATCATTCATATGTCCTCCCTTAACTTGGTGACTTCAGCATAAACTATTACGCAACGTCGGAGTCAATACCTTTTTCAAAATTCAACTCTCCATTACTCTCAATGTTTCACAATCCCAAAATAGTGTTATACTATTCGACCAATCGGATGAATTTCAAGAATTTCTAATCTTATTAACATTTCGATTCATCAAATATCTTCCTAAATTTCTGTATAAAAAAGCCTTCAACGCAGACATTTCCTGATGATGCTCCTTTAGCAAATCATCTGGTGAATCATAAACTCCAAAATCCTGATTGATTCCCTCGCTCTGAATATATGTATTATTTCTGTCAAAATCAATAACCGGATTTTTGAAGTTTTTCACCGCCACGCCATAACCGCAAAACGCACCCGTGCAATCGCTATTTTTTATTTGCAATTTTCTCAAATATTGCATATCAAGAATAAATGCCTCTAGCTCGTACCATGTATCTTCAAAATACACTTCAACCCAGCTATGCAGCACATTTCGAGGTGCATTTTTATATACTATTCCTGTCATTGCTCCCTTTTGCAATTCCTTATCAATGGTAAATCCATGTACTCTGCAAGGAATATTACAAGCTCTTAGCAGCGCCATGAACAATGTTCCCTTTGTATTGCACTGCCCATAACCATCCATCAAAACCTTTGATGCACAAACAGTATCATCAATATTATATCCGAACAAAATTTCATCTCTTACAAACGTGTAAATTGATTTTAGTCGTTCAAATTCTTCTATGTCGTTCCAGTTTCTTTCCCGTATCAATTGCTGTATGTTTTTACTTGAATAATCCAGCATTTTTGTTTCTCTTAAATATTTTTTCATGCTATTTCTCCAAAATATTTTAAGTTGCAGATTTACATTTTCCTATCTGATCAACTGTACAATCAACCAAAAATTTAAGAAATCTTATACATATCGTTCTTGTAGAACATTATTGAATCGCTTTTTTCAGAATTTCTTAAAACGGCAAGAACATTAAACACATCCGGAAATGGCGAAACCATACCCATACATGCCATGCCAAAATTCAATCCATTAAATACTCTAAATTCAGCAGGACTAATTACAAATAATATAAATGGAACTAATCCAAGAACAAATGGCAACAGGCACATCAATATAAACCGATTTCGCTTTAATGGATATGATGCTAATGCGACAAATGTTGTCTTTCCTTTTATTCTTCCTATTGTTACATCTGCTTCCTTAGGATAAACAATTCCATGTAACCACTCATGAATTATTAACAATAAAAAACCGAAAGTAAATCCAACCAGAATAAATATTGGTGAGATTACAACTGTCTTGCATATAATCGTTTTACAAAGCATAGCAATAAAAAGAAAAACGCATAGAATTGCAGCAATCGGCACTGCTTTTTTCATCAGGTCACCAACACTCTGCGGTGTTTCTATCTTTACTGCGTCATCCGGCAAGCTTCCTGTTTGATATTTATTTATATCATTTATTGACCACACAATTTTTATCATATCTACTTCCTGTTCTTTCTGTATAATCTTTTGCATTTACAATATGTACCGTATTATAAAATAATTGCTCCAATTGCTCGCGATCAGTCGTTTTGTATTCTCTAAGTTTTATCCTCATAAACGGGAATTTGTCTATTTCTTTGAACCATTGTTTTTATTGTCTTGTTTTTGCTTCTTTTTTTCTTTTATTCGCTCTTTAATCTTAAAAAATAATTCTAATGCCATTTGATTTGCTATCTGTCCCATAAGCAAGCTCTCCTTTCATAATTCTAATTTTTCAATTTGACAAATTCCGATTTGTTTCTTTACAGTTCCAAGGAATTCTGATTTAACAAAAAATCATACAATCCAATATGCACAATACCGTCTTCATCTATCCATGGTTTTGCATTTGACTTTGATATAATAATCTTCTTGAAAAAATCTTTTGTATTTTTCAAAGGTCTTAACTCAGTTGTCATCTTATCAGGATCACTTACGGATAATGCAGACTGAATATAATATCTTCTTGCTCCCATATTTACAACAAAATCAATCTCACACTGTTTTCTTCTTTTTTTGCCTTCAACATTTTCAATAATTTCAACAACGCCAACATCTACAGAATACCCACGGATTATCAGTTCATTATAAATGATATTTTCCATTATGTGTGTTTCTTCCTGTTGTCTAAAATTAAGCCTGGCATTACGAAGTCCTACATCCGTGCAATAATATTTCAAAGGATACTCAAAATATTTTTTACCCTTTACATCATATCTTTTTGCCTCGCTGAACATAAACGACTCTATCAGATATTCCAAATATTTTGCGATTGTACTGGTAGACACCTTAATGTTTTTTACACTTTCCAATGTATCGGCAATCTTCTTTGCATTTGTAAGTGAACCTACCGAAGAACACAAATCATCGGTTAGTTCAGTCAAAACATCGGGAAGTTTTACAATATATCGCTCACTTATATCTTTGAAATATACTTCCGAAAACAAGTTTTTCAGATACTTAACCTTTTCCTCATCACGTTTGAATGATAAAAGCTGCGGCATTCCCCCATAAAGAGCATACAATTCATACACTTCCGATTTATCTCCACCGACAAAATCATAATATTCTTTAAATGACAACGGGAATACCTGAACTTGATCGCCTCTGCCCCTGAATGCCGTCATTACATCTTGAGAAAGTAATTTTGAATTACTTCCCGTCACATAAATATCCACATTTCGAAGATGCATCAATCCATTCAAAACATTATATAGCTTAACATCTTCCGGATTTTCAAGTTCTTTTTTTGTAATAGCATATTGCACTTCATCTATAAGAATATAGTACATTTCTTTATTTACAATTTTTGAACGGATGTATTTTGATAATTCATCCGGATTACGATACTGTTCACAAATATCATCATCAAGTGCAATGGAAATAATCTGTTCTTCCTTTACTCCACTCGATATAAGATAGTCACGAAACAAATAAAACAGAAGATAGCTTTTTCCGCACCTTCTGATTCCTGTAATAACCTTAATCAGACCATTTTCCTTTTTGTCTATCAATCTACTTAAATAGATATCTCTATTTATAATTTTTTCCACAGATTTGCCTCCTCAAATTAAAACTTACTGCACTTTTCTCGTAAATTTTAAATTTATTATACTATCCTTATTATGTACAATCAATATTGTAATTAAAACTTACTGCACTTTTTCACTAAGTTTTAATTTCCCATGTTTTCATATCAAACTCCGAAAAAATAAAGACGACCAGTCTTATCATAAGACCAATCGTCTTTAATCTCCGCATCTGGTTGTTGTGTAGCTGGTAATTCTTCAAACAACTTATTGATTAAACAATTACTATGCGCCGAAGCATTTCTTATATCGATTTATCTCTCTATACATCATAAATAATATCCATAGTTTTTCCTATTATTCGTTATAGCTGTCTTTGCAAATATACCATATCTACCAATTGTACTCCATCTTCGTATATTGGATGGTCGTAATTATCTGTAAAAAAATTAGGAATAATATGCGAACGGACAAAACCACATTTTTCATAAAATGGTATTGTAAGTGGGCTATCACCTGTTCCTACCTGCAGAATGTCATATTGCTCTCCGTATTTCTCAACAATAAAATCAATCAGGGCTTTTGCATATCCTTTCCCTTGATATCCTGGAGCAGTTGCAATGTTCTTTAATTCAAGCACTCCATTTCCTTCATTGGTAACGACGCACTCACATTTAATCCCATTATCATCTAGCACATACATTCTGCCTTTATTAAGATAGCGGTCTATCATATTTTCCTGCTCATCTGCCAATAAGAGCAAATCAAGATATTGTTTTTTATTTTCTGTGATCTCTATTATTTTCATCTTTTATCCTCATAACCCGGAAGTTACTTGCTTTTCTTCTCTTTGCTGCGTCTCACTAACGCGATAAATAGTTTAATGACTCCGGCACATAGCCATATGATACCTAATGCAATATTTTCTGCCCAGAACCAAAACAATGATATAACAATCCATGTAATCGCTAAAATAAAAATCCCCTTGCTTCTCATAATTTTCCTCCTGAAACTCCCGATTCTTCACATGTGTTCAACGCATCTAATCAAACTTAAATACATTAAGCCCTGTTTCTTCATCATAAACTCTGTCAACTTTTCCATCAATGACCGTAATTACCATCTCACAGGTTGCACTCACGACAGCTCTGTTCAGATGCCCTCCAAACGCTTCACCTTTCTCATTTCCGACACTCATATGAAGATGCGCATAATATTCTCCATCCATTGTATTGATCGTACCTGTCAGTTACTCTGATTGTATGAATTAAACCACGCTCTTTCTTCAAATGCTTTCTTTTGGGGATGTATCGGATTGCTTTCTGCTATACCTACAGGCAAAAAACAGACCAACTCATAGTCTTCAGGCACATTTAGTATCTGTGCCATTTTATCACAGATCTTGTCATCATCGGTAATATGTCCTTCATACCAACAACTTTGATAACCAAGCTCCACAATTGCAAGCAGCATATTCTGAATCGCAGCGGAATAATCCTGCACGGCGAAACATTTATCCCGATAAGCATTGACTCTCTGTGTCAAAACGCAAATAGCAGCGGGAGCAGTTTCTCCTACAGGTGGTTCTATCACACTATGGAGTTGCTTCAATACGTCAGGATTATCAACAGCAATCAATGATGTAGTCTGTTTGTTGCATCCGGACGGAGCATCAAGACCAGCTTGCATGATTTTTATTAAATCTTCCTTTGGTACGGGAATATCCTTATATTTCCCCCTGTAACTATGTCTGTAATGAATAGCCTCTATAACATTCATAACGTTTCCTCCTAAATTCCTCCCCTAACGATTTATGCTTTTTCATTTTCCCGTGCTTCCGGCACTTCCGTTGTAATTGCATCCACATCATATTCTGGTGCATACTTCTTCACAATATCGTACATTGGCTGGATTATTTCAATGGATTCTTCAAGTTCATCTGCGATCTGGAAAAGCTGCTACCCACTAAAAATAACAGCCTTTCCTACTATATCAGCCTTTTGGAATTTGACCATCGACATACAGAATGTGATTAACTAACCACTCTGTGAGATATTTTAAAATTTCCATAATCTGTTCATCTTGATCTTCTACCTCATCATTGTGGTGTTCCATAAATTCATCAAGCTTATGTATAAATTCCTGATGTTGAACTTTCTGTGTAAATATCTTCTTATAATTAATAGATTCCATATACTGCTCTTCATCACTAAAGTGTTTTACTGTATAATTTCGGAGATTTTCTAATATTATATCAATCCTATCATATTTATCCGGTGTAAACTCATCATGAAGCAGTTCATATGCCTCATCTGCATATTTAAATAACTGCTTGTGTTCTTCGTCTATCATATCTATGCCGATATAATATTCTGGTTTCATTTCATACATAAATTAATCCTACTTTCTGTTTTATTTGTTTTATTAACCTGTTCTATACATGTATAATACTTTACTTCCATGCTTATATCTCCTTAATAATTCTCTTCATGTACTTCAAAATAGCTCTGTGGATGATTACATACCGGACATACTTCAGGCGCCTTAGTTCCTACCACAATATGTCCGCAGTTACGGCATTCCCATACTTTGACTTCACTCTTTTCAAATACCTGTGCAGTTTCAATATTCTTAAGAAGTGCACGATATCTCTCCTCGTGATGCTTCTCAATTTCTCCTACTGCTCTGAATTTGGCTGCAAGTTCAGGGAACCCTTCTTCTTCGGCTGTTTTCGCAAAGCCTTCATACATATCTGTCCACTCATAATTCTCGCCTTCCGCAGCTGCTGCCAGATTTTCCTTTGTATCACCAATTCCTGCTAATTCCTTGAACCACATCTTTGCATGTTCTTTCTCATTATCTGCGGTCTTTAAAAATAATGCAGACATCTGCTCATAGCCTTCCTTTTTTGCTACAGATGCAAAATAGGTATACTTATTTCTTGCCTGAGACTCTCCCGCAAATGCCTCCTGTAAATTCTTCTCTGTCTGTGTTCCTGCATATTTGTTTGCTGCCATCGCTTTTACCTCCGTTTTCTTTACTACTTTTTCAAAATCTGATGCCGGGTGCTTGCACAAAGGACATATAAAGTCATCCGGTAATTCCTCGCCTACATATTCATATCCGCAAATTCTGCAACGCCATATTGTCTGACCATCCTCTGTTTTTCCAACTGCCTGTGGTTTAGGCTTAATATTATTCTGATAATAATCATATGTTACTGAAGGAACATTGCTTAAAACTTCCATATCGGTTATCTCACCGATAAACATCGTATGTGAACCCAAGTCCTCTGTTTTAGTAACTGTCACAGAAATGTATGCATTTGTACCTTCTGTAATATAATAAATACCATTTATTCCCCTGGAACACTTTTCAAATGTTTCAAACTTATTGGTGTCCCTTCCTGATTGAAAGCCAAAATGCTTAAACAATTCAAACTCTGCATTCTGACTCAAGACTGATACTGTAAATTTTCCGGTTCTTTCAATCATATCATGCGTATAATTTGCCTTATTTACACAGATACTTAACTGGTTTGGTTCCGAAGCTGCCTGAATGGCTGTATTAATGATACATCCGTTATCTTTTTCTGCTTCTTTAGCGGTCAATATAAACAGTCCATAACTCAATTTATACATTGCTTTCCTATCCATATTTTTCCTCCTTTACCTTCTCCCTGCATTTCGGGCAAATGCCTTTAAATGAAATCAAAAATTCAATTCCATGAGTGTTATAAATTCATACTATTCTTAATAAGGATTGTATCTCTCTTTTATCCTATTGTCAATATAATAATAGTAATTATTACTACATGAAACATCCGCATCCAATCAGCACGCCGACACCCACGATCACCATCAACACTGCGGTTCCGTACATCAACCGGTTTGCCCGGCGGATATCCTTCGGCTCGATCTGCCTTTTCACATCGCCAATCGTTGGTTTCTCATATAGCTTTCCAAAATAATATGCATTTCCGGCAAGCTGCAATCCAAGCGCACCCGCACACGCCGATTCCGTCTGTGCGGAGTTCGGACTTGCATGGTTTCGTCGATCCCGCAAATGAATCCGTGCCGCGCCAGCCATATCCATACCCAAAATGCCTGCCGCACCAACCATCAGCCACGCGGAAAGTCGTGCCGGAATGAAATTCACGACATCGTCCACACGCGCCGCACACGTTCCAAAATACCGGTATTTATCGTTCTTATATCCAAGCATGGAGTCCATCGTATTAATTGCTTTGTACACCCACGCACCGACCGGTCCGAACAAAAACATATAAAAAAGCGGGGCGATCACGCCGTCCGACGTATTTTCAGCGACCGTTTCCACCGCGGCCTTCGCGATGCCTTCCTCGGTGAGCGATGCTGTATCTCTGCCGACGATCATGGATACCGCCGTTCTCGCCTGTTCCACATCCCCGGCTTCAAGTGCCTTGCACACCTTCATACTCTCCCGACGAAGCGAGCAGGCTGCCAGCATCTGGTATGACATCCAGATTGCCACAACCAGATACAACGTATGATGAATCCGGTTGCACCCATATAGGATTCCTGCCGCCACAAGCAGTGACACCGTTATCACGATCACAACTGTAAATGTTCCTGTCACCTGTTTTTTACGGATATCCGCGTCGCGATCTTCCCGTATCCGAAACCGCTTGCGCATCCATGCCTCCACATGGTCGATCAGCCAGCCCATCCCCTGTACCGGGTGCCACAGCCAGTGTGGATCACCGAATATCAGATCAAGCAGACATGCAATTATAATGATAAATATACGTTCCTGTAACACGGTCACTTTTCATTTCCTTTCATAGCTGCATTGCATATTTGTATTCCGTACTGTTAGTTACCTGACATACCTCACACGACCTTGCCTTTACATAGTGCCTCCATCACATCTATTTCATAGCATCAGGCACCGTTTTTCATACCCTGCGGCAATTTCATTTTCTCGTAAGATACAATCTGCATCCCATCCGCTGTCGCTTCTAACCATCCTGCAATTCCCTCGCCCGGCTTCACCTGCCAGTCAAAATAATCCTTGTGTGGCTCTGACAACTGATCCATCAGTGCCATGATCGTGCCTCCGTGTGCGACGATAATGATCGTGTCTGACAGGGATGTGTGCGCCGTCTCTATTCTCGATGAAACGTCACATCGTAACCGTTTTTGTTCTTCCCTGCTTTCCACATCCACAAACACCTTCTCAAATCCCCGCATCACACGGTCTGTAAACTCCGCTTTCGTCTCACCGCCCGGAAACGCTGTCGTACCGCCACTGTCGATGTAGCGCTGGTAATCGGGATTGCCATTTAATTCCGCATAATTCATGTATTCAAATTCACCGAACCGGCACTCTGCAAGCTCCGGGATTTCCACCTTTCCTGCATCCGGGAACAGAATATCCGCCGTCTGCATTGCGCGCAAATACGGGCTGACGTAGACGATTTGCTCTTTACTGCCGTTTTTTTGACAGTGCTGGTCACATGTGATTTTCCCCGGTGCAATTTCGACTTCGTCATGTACACTATCTGTTGCGGTTCTACGATTCATCGACACCTGTTTCTGCCAGAACTTCTGCATGCCTCGCAGCTCTTCCACACTCTCCGGAAGCATCCCTTCATCCGTCGTACCGACATAGCGATGTTCCTTGTTCCCCTGCGTCATGCCATGACGGATTAATACAATCTTTGCTTTCATATCACTTAATCCTCGTTCCGATTCCTGCCGTCACACGGATAACCTGCTCCGCCTGGCTTGCCAGATAGCAATTCACGCGCCCGTTCTTCTCGCGAAACTCCCGTTCAAATGCATCAATCGGCACAATGCCGCTTCCGACCTCATCGCTGACCAAGACGAGCTTGTCTGCATTTCCGGCAAGAACCGCTTTGTTCATAAGCTGCTTTGCTTCTAACTCCGGATCGCCGCCCTGCTGCATCGTCTTCCGCACATATTTATGAAAATTATTGATAATCTGATGTCCTTCTTTGAAATTTGCCTTGGCATACTCGAACTTTCCCTGATATGCACCACCGATTATTAAGATCATAGCGTTCCCTCTTTATACTTTTTATATTTCTTTATACCTTTTTATACTTTTTCGATTATTTTATACTTCTTTATACTTTTTCTGCAAGATACATTTTCATATTGCATAATTTTTTTTATTTTTCCCAACCTTTTCCTCTTCTCGTCCGTCTATATATTGAACGGACGGATTGCAAAATTGTTCCGTATCATTTATATTCAATACATGATTATGTGCAGCAGACGATTCTGTCTGCGCATAACGCGTGTCTTATTAAATATTTACTTAAAGGAGAGACTATCAAAATGAAGAAAAAACTTACAAAGACACTGGCACTTGGACTGTCACTGGCAGCCGCCCTTACACTGACAACCGGTTGTGGCAAAAAAGAAGATACCACATCGGACACTTCTGCTCCGGCAGTAACAAGCGAAAGCAGTTCCGATAATTCCGGAAGCGAAACAGCAGCCGGTACGATCGACTACACCATCTGTCCATGGGTGTTCAGCCGTGCGCTTTCCGATGAAGAGACATTGGAATTGCCAGAGGGTGCCGGTCTATACGGACTGACATTCCCGGTTACGAAGGATACGCTTTTAAGCATGCCTTACAGCGCATCAAGCGTGCCACTTACGGATGCACTGGATGAATCTGCATATTCCGTATCATTTTATGAGGATAGTAACTTCCTTCCTACGCTGATGACAAAGGAAGACGATATGACTATCGGCGAAGCCCTTGGCAAAAACCTCTGGGTACTGTACAAAACCTATTTCGATTACGACGCTTTCGGGGTTTCCGAAGATGCCTACAACGATGTCTACAACTCCTACGACGATCCGAATCCTGCATATATCTATATGGATATGCTGACAACCATGTTTGGTGCCCCAAATTATGTGAGCTTCTTCAACGGATATGATGCAGAAAAGTCAGCCGAAGAAAATACCCAATACTTTGTTGACACGTTCCTGCATCCGGAAAAATCGGATAATCAGTTCTCAGGATTTCAAATGTACATCGGCTGGCAATTTGAAGATTTTGGAATTGTGCTAAACTTCTACGACACTTTACGTTACAGCGAGACAAGCGGATATTACGTATCTCCGGATAATGACCTTGGATTTACATACGTTCCAATCGAGAAAGGAACCCTGGAAGACTATTTCTTAGACGCCTTTGATGGTAGCTATGGAACAAACATCGTGAAAGAACTGATGGCAGAGAAAACGGCTTTGTTCGGCGATGTCGAATACCTGACACCTGAGGACAAGATTGTGAACCTTGTCAAGTCTGCCAACAGCACCGCTTCCACAACCGATGCAGAAACAACGGAAAGCACAACTGATTCTTCCAACTATGTGGATGTTGACCGTGATTTCAGTGAAGCTGCAAATGATGTCTATATGGCAATCACCGACTGCTTCCAGCTCGGCGGCGAAGATACGCTCGTCTTAAATGGCACAACCAATAAGGGCGTATTCAAGACAGGCGATCCTGTCTATGTACAGCTCACAAACGGAAAGGTTGTAGAAGGCACGATCAGCCGCATGGAGCAGCTCCGTCAGGATGTCACGGAATCTACCCTCGGCGAAAGCATTGGTATCATGGTTGATGGACTTAGCATAAGCGATCAGGATTATGTGACTGGTGGTGTCATCGTTGTTAAATAACATGCACCAAAACGACGGTTCCAATTAACATCCAGAGTTCGCACATCTGCAGGAAATATCCAGCCAGATCGCCGGTAACTCCGCCGAAGGTGCGATACGACATAAAACGATAATAGAAAAATACAAGTATGGCGATGCCTGTGATCACAAGTGCTGCAACCGGCTGTATCAGACAGCCTGCGGCGATGCAGGCAAGCAGCCATACGAACATAATCCCCTTCGAGCGATTATTTACAAGGCGTGCAGTATCTGCCAGCATGCCTTCTTTTTTTGCTTTCTTGAATGTGAGTACAGAAAGTCCGGACAAGGTACGTTCTAAGATGAATCCGATGGCAAAGACCGCCAACATCCGCATAGGATTTCCATCCTTCCCGATTGTTGTCAAGCTGCCATTCACAGCAGCCTCCCCCGTTCCTGCTGTCTGCACTCCGGCAGCAAGCTTTACAGAACTTGCAGCTACAAGCTCATACATACATCCAAAATAAATCAGGAAATACAGACAGCCGCGGATAATTGCAAATGCCCCGGTATGCGGATCCTTCAGAATCTGCAGCTTCTCCTCCTTGGATTTATAAGAAGATTTCGCATCCACGGTATCTAAGAATCCATCCATGTGGATGCCGCCTGTGATCAGGATCGGGAATACCGTAAGAAGTGCCGCTGTGAAGACTTCCGACCACTGCAAGAGAAAACCAAAGAGATACCAGATTGCAAACTCGCCCGCACCAATCACAGCCCCAACCAGCGGGAACGCACACATGCTGTACTGCAAGGCTTTCGGGTCCCATTTGAAATGCGGCATTGGTATCTTGGAATATGTCGAAAATGCGATTAAGATTGCTCTCATCATGGTTGCTTATCTCCTCTAATCAATTTACTCGAACTTTTTGTTCTTATTTCTCCTACTTGCTGTTGTTCCTACATGGGGATTTTTTGATAATTCTAAACTTTTTACCCAATTTTGACTTACCCATTTCTCCGAAATTGGGGATGTTTTTCATATTCCAATTTTCTCCCCAATGATTTCTCATTTTTCTGCATTATGATTGGGGAATTTTCTTCCATTCACAATTTCTACCCAATTCCTACTCTTAACCTTACTTCCCCATTGGGTGATTTTTCTTCACTATAACCGGAATCCCACAGACAACCTCCGTCACGGTTGCCGCCTCCCGTGCGAGTGCACAGTTGATCTCTGCCAGATTCTTCACATACTCCCGCGTGCTTTCATCGTAGGTCAGGCTTCCGCCATCGGAGAACACATCATTGGTGACGATCACCACATCCTGCACGCGCGTAGATAAATTAACGAGCGCCTGTACGATTTTCTTGCTCACCGGTGACAGTGTCTCTGACATACCGGAACCGGCATTCGTATCGGTTCCGGCAGTTTCTTTATCCACCTCTGCTTTACCGGCCATTCCAACCGTTTCTGTATTCACCTCTGCTTTACCGGCTATTCCTACCGCTTCTGCATCCGGTTCCAGATACATCTCATTTGCAAGCAGATTTGACATACATTCAAGCAGCAGCACATCTTGTCGCTTCGCCACGATATGTTCCACATGCCGGTAACATTCGACCGTATCAAACCCTTTGTCGGCACGCATCGCACGGTGGCGCTCTATCCGCTGCATCGTCTCCGGATCAAGCTCCGTGGTATTCCATTTATACGGATACATCGTCGCAATGTAGAGCAGCCGCCCATCGCCCTGCAAGGACATGGCGAAGCTTTCTGCATACGATGATTTCCCGCTGGCACTTCCGCCATATACTATATGTAACATCGAGTATTTTCCTTTCTTTAACACTTGCACCATATACCGGATCTATTTCCCTTTAGAAACCCATATCTGCAAGGTCGCTGCTTATAGCCGCCCGATCCGGATCATAAGCTAAACTAATATGCGAAACTGTCAGACTTTCATCAACCTGAACCTGCAGATCATATGTATCAAAATTGACAATGTATTGGATCGTATTTCCTGTCTTCAAATATTCCTCCGGCGTCTTATATTTCTCCAGTTCCTGCAATCCGGTAAATGGTTCTTCGTGAAACGTGATCACGCCAAGGTTACTGTCACATGTGTAATATTTCCGGTTATTTTTCTCCTCCAGTTCTCCATATTTCTTGATCTCATCTATATGAAGATACTTGTATACCTGCTCCAGCGAATCCCCGATCTGAATCGGTCCCTTATAATATGTATCATACTCCGGCTGCGATTTATCTATGCTCATATGGATTCTTCTGTCATTTTCGCTCTCTTTCGAGACAATATACACGGAAGCTCTGTAGTTTCTATCCCCGTCAATCTCATACGGACACATCAGAACCTGCGCCTTCATATTATCAGCATAGTACACAAAATAATCCCTTGTATCATTCACGCTGTTTGCCATGCCAATATTGTTCTCCATCATAATCGCACTCATTCTGTCACCCTCGGACAGCGTATGCTTCATAAATGTAAACTCATCAAATCCAAACGTAAATTCAATCGAATGCGGTCCCGTTTCCTTTGAATTCTGTCTTGTAAATACAAATCCAAGCACGCCCGCCGCAAGGATGACTACACATGCTATAATTATCCATATTGTTCTACGCTTCATCGTCCACTCCTATTCTTCCGGCTTTCCATCCCGGCTGTATGCTTCGATTGACAGATCATCAAACGTTCCCATGTTTTTATAGATGGATAATGTCATATCCAAAAGCGGAAATAACATCATTGCGCCGCTGCCTTCGCCCAGACACAGTTTGCCATGAATCACTGCCGGAAGTCCAAGCGCGTCCAGTGCCAGCCTGCCACTCGCTTCCTCCGATACATGCGATGCCAGAAGATAATCTACAATCTCGGCATCCATCCGCATCGCAGTGAGTGCTGCTACACAGGTGATCGCACCATCCAGCACAACCGGAATCTGATATTGTCTGGCTCCTAAAAATACACCAACCATTCCGGCGATCTCCAGCCCGCCAAGCTCGGCAAGTAACTGCTTCGCATCGACCGTTCCCTGCACACGCGCAAGTGCCTGCGTGATTACCTGCACCTTTCTCGCAAGTCCGGCATTATTGAGTCCGGCGCCGCGCCCGGTCACCGTATCCGCTGGCAGATCAAGCAGTGCCGCAAGCAGGGCAGAGGTCGGAGTTGTATTTCCGATTCCCATCTCACCAACCGCTAATATCTCATAGCCTTTTTCTTTACATTCCCGTACAAGCTCTTTTCCTGCTTCAATTGCGCGGTCGCAGATTTCCATCAACATCGCAGGTTCCTTCGCAAGATTCCCGGTTCCAGCCTGTACCTTCCGGTTTATCATATGTCCCATACCGAATGTCGCATCCGGATATGCTTCTCCCCGCATACCGATATCGACGGCATACACATCCACGCCTGCCATCTGCGCCATATAATTGACACCGGAACAGCCGTGTGCAATATTCTCCGCTACGACCTTTGTCACGCTGGCATCAGTCTGCGTCACGCCCTCTGCCACAACACCGTGATCTGCGCACAGCGTCAGCAGTGCCCGCCGCTTATAATCACCGGGATTCACTGTCCCGGCAATCGCACAAAGTCTGGCAACCATATCCTCGAACACGCCAAGACTGTCGATTGGCTTCGCGATCGCATCCCATTTTCCCTTTGCCTGTGTATAGATTTTCTGCTGTGTTTCATTCATAATTTCTTCCTATTAACTCATACATACACTATTTACGTTAACATCAGATCAACTCGCCGAAGAAGAAAATCTATAATATTAACGTGAATAATACCATTGCGACTCATATCAATCTTGTCTAATGACATAACATATTTCGGAGATGCGTCCGTAATCTTATCATACGCTCCAAATTCACGCTTAATCGTATTTTCATTTGCTAAAAGATAAGAAACCTGAATAAAACATTTCTTACTATTTCTGATTGCTACAAAATCAATTTCGCCTTTATATGTTTTACCTGCAAACACCGTATATCCTCTTGTTATAAGTTCATTATATATTATGTTCTCTAAAAAATAGGTATCTTCATAATTAATTGTATTTGTATTGATTGTCCGAAACCCCATATCAACGGCATACTGTTTTTCTTTATTACTAAGTGCTGACTTCCCAACAATATTATACCGTCCAACTCCGTGGATTAAATATGCCTTTTTCATGCGCTCTAAGTAATTATAAACTGTACGTTTCGATATTTCTTTATTGTTTTTCTTATGCGTTTCAATAATATTTTCTATTGAAAGTTCTTTTCCTGCGTTCGCAAGAATATATAATGAGATATCCATGAATGCTTTTCTATCAGCACTTTTTGTTTTCCCAACAATATCTCTATTTACAATACTTTCGTACAAATTTAATAAATATTTGTGCACAGCAGTTTCATCTGTATAATCAAAGCGAAGCGGAAACCCTCCCCATTTGAGATAATCCAAAAACAAATCATCATTAAACTCTTTTCCATTCAGTTCATAATATTGTTTCATCTCATAAAATGAAAATGGCAGTATCTCGAATTCTACCGTTCTTCCAGTCAGCAACGTTGCAAGTTCCCCCGCAAGTAATGTCGAATTACTGCCAGTTACAAAAAGTGATACGTCTAAGGTCGCCCGAAAGGATGCTAATGCCTTTTCAAAATTCTCAATGTGTTGAATTTCATCTAAAAAAATATAATATTTATTTTCATCTAAAATTCTGCTCTTAATCTCTTTATTTAGATCCGCGGCATCTACAATATAATCATAATCCAAATCCTCAAAATTGAGATAGATTATGTGATCCTGTGGCACACCCTGTTCTATCAATTCCTCTTTTATTGTATCTAACAAAATAGATTTTCCTGCTCTTCGAACTCCGGTAATTACCTTAATAATATCCGATTCATAATACGGTCTTATTTGTTCCAAATATGTTTCTCTTTTTAATTTCATAATTGTGCACCCCCTTGTTGCACATTATACGCTTTTTATAATATCGTGCAAGATGTGCTTGCATATTTTTGAAATATTGTTTATTTGTGCAAAGTAAACTTGCACGAATTTATTTACATATCCCGCAGTTCATACAACAGCGCATTGCAGATTGCCGCGGCGATATTGCTGCCACCCTTCCTGCCGCGCGCCACAATATATGGCACAGGTGCCCGCATGATAAGCTCCTTCGCTTCCACCACGTTCACGAAACCAACCGGCACACCGATGATGCCGCATGGATGCAGCTTTCCCTCGTCGATCAGCTCATACAGACGCACCAGCGCGGTCGGTGCATTTCCAATCGCAAAGATAAGCGGCTTGTCTAACGTACACGCCTTCTCCATACTTGCTACCGCCCGTGTCGAGCCTTGTTTCTTCGCGATTTCTGCCACGTCGTCATCGCTCATGAAGCAGTAGACCTCGCCACCGTATTTCGCAAGCTCTTTCTTGTTGATTCCGGATTTTGCCATCTGCGTATCCGTGACGATGCAGGCACCATTTTTTATTGCATCATGGAATTTCAAAACTGCCTGCTCGGAAAATGTCAGATTCTCCAGATAATCAAAATCCGCCGACGTATGGATTGCCCGCTTGATGATTGGTGCCTGAAGCGGATCTAATTCGACATTTCCAAGCTCCTCTGTGATAATCTCGAAGCTTCTTTTTTCAATTTCCTGTGGCAGCACCTGCTGCAGCTTAATTTCTTCTAACATAATACCCTCTTACTATTGATTGCTCCCAGAAAACAAATGATAGAAAAACGCCTCCGCATCCACGTAATACAGATGTGGAAATCCCGCGAATGTCCCTTTCTTCTTCACCATACATGGATATGTCTTCTGCTTGGAAAGCGGCTTCCACGCCAGACAGGCATCGCCACAATCCGTGCTGTCCCAGTAGTGAAACTCATGTCCACGCAAAACCGTATTCACTGCAAATGCATCCGCTCCCTGCGGTGCCAGCTCCACATACCCAAACCGCTGTAACCGCTCTGTCCGAAATCCCGCACCATCTAAGAAACCGACCATCTCATATACATTTCCTTCTGCATCGGCAAGCGACTTGCCAAGATATAAGAATCCGCCGCATTCCGCATGACACGGCATCCCGGATTCCAACGCCTGCCGGACAGATGCGCGCATCGACCGATTCTCATACAGCTGCTTTGCGTAAAGCTCCGGATACCCGCCGCCAAAGATCAGCGCATCCACCTTAGGCACATGTGCATCTGCAAGCGGGGAGAAATACACAAGCTCCGCTCCCATATCTTCTAACATGCGCAGATTCTCGCGGTAGTAGAAAGAAAATGCCGCGTCTCTTGCTACACCGATGCGATAACCGGACGGGAATTTGCAATCATGCCTTACGTCAGCCGGCTTCTGTATCTGCAGCGTCTCTGCCTGTGCCGCAATTTCAAAAATCCCATTGATATCGATCGTCTTTGTAACAGCTTCCGCAACCGTTTCCACCCAGTCTCTCTGTTTCTGCATTTCGTCCGGCTGCAACAGTCCAAGATGTCTGGATGGCACTGCAAATGACGCATCTTCCGGCAGATATCCAAGCACCGGGATACCGCATTCCGTCTCAATTACCTGTTTGAGCCGGCTGTAAAACATCGGTGATACACGGTTTAAGATCACCCCTGCAATCCGGCTGTCCTTCTTATATTCCATAATTCCGCGGATTGTCGCCGCAAGCGTGACACTCGCACCCTTCGCATCCACGATCAGAACGACCGGCGTCTTCGTAACCTTACTTAGCTCATAAGAGCTTGCCATTGTCGTTGTGCCACCGACACCGTCGTAATATCCCATGACGCCTTCCATCACGCACATTTCTGCATCCCGCAGGTCGCGCACCAAAATATGTCCAATCGCATCAGTCCCCGCGAAGAACGTGTCCAGATTTCCGGTGTCGATTCCGAGCACCGTCCGGTGAAACATCGGATCGATATAATCCGGGCCGCATTTATACGCCTGTACCTTTATATTCTGTTTTTTTAATGCTGCCAGCACACCACACGTCACGGTTGTTTTTCCGCTGCCACTCCGCATCGCTGCGAACATCACGCGTGGGGTATTTACCTGGATATTATTCTTGTGTTCCATTGTTTCTCCCCGGTCGCTCCTGTGCATGTTATGCCATTGATTCTTACCAACTGTTCCTGTCCATTTTCTATACTATTGTTTTTTCTCGGCTGTTTCTGTGCATTTTCTATCCCATCGTCACAATCCACACCGGATTTTGTGCCTGCATCATATGATACGGACCAGCCTCGTGGCTGTGCGTCACCGCCATCTGTACCATATTAAAATCCACATTATGCCGCTTCGCTATATCTGCCAATGTAAGCATTTCTGCCTGCGTCTCCAAGGTAACCGCAGTGAGAACAATGCGTGCGTTCGGATTTTTCGCATAGATCTGATCCATGATCTTGAACAGATTTCCGCCATTTCCTCCGATAAATACATGCGTTGGCGCAGGAAGCGACGGAATCACTTCTGACGCTTCCCCTTCGATAATCTCCATATTTCCCGCATGGAAGCGCCTGCGGTTCGCATACATCAGCTTCACTGCTTCCGGTTTTTTCTCGATTGCATACACTGTTCCACGCTCCGTCAGAAGTGCCAGTTCGATGGATACCGATCCTGTTCCGGCACCTATATCATAAATAACCGGCGTATAATCATTCGCCTGAAGCTTCGAGACCGCAACCATCCGCACTTCTTCCTTCGTCATCGGCACATTTCCACGGATAAACGCATTGTCCTTGATTCCCGGTGCCAGCCGTCTCGCCACCGGATATGGATTGATGAAGATTGCCACTGCCAGCTTGTCAAAGGTGTACGCACACAGATCCTTCGCATACCCCTTAATAATTTTCTCGTCCGGATATGACAGTCGTTCTCCGATAACGACCTGAATATCCTCCATCCCAACTTCCGTCAGCCGTCTGCAGATTGCCGCAACCTGATTTTCATCTCCAAGCAGCGTGCCGACCTTCGCATGGTGCCGCACCTTCGCTGGGATATTCGCATAGACGCCATGGTTACTGATAAGCTCTGCATCTTCCCATGTCTCACCCAGCTTGTCAAGTAAATATATCACCGAGGACAGTCCCGGAATATATTTGATCTGATATTTGTAGCCTGCCTGATTCGTCTGTGCGATGCTTCCATCCTGACCTGCATCTGTACGATTCTCATTGCATAATACTTCAGAAAGCTTCTTCGCCCCGGAATAAAATCCAATATCCCCGGATACCAATACCGCAATGGTCTCTCCTTCATGACTCCGGATCAGTTCTGCTACTTCTTTGCCCCGATATTCATTATAAAATGTCTGCTCTACATCGCGTCCATCTTCTTCACAGAGGCTCTTCCAGATCGCAAGCATGCGGGGAGCGCCGATACAGACGGTCGCATGTGCCAATGCCTGCACAGCCTCCCTGGTCAGGCAATCCGCATTTCCCGGTCCCATGCCGATCAAATATACGATTGTTTTTTCGTTATTCCCCATAATTTTGATTCTCCTTTCTGCCTCTTATCCTATCAGACAAATAAAATCCTGTCGTATATTTTCTATCAATTTTTAAAATATAAATACAGCCACCTCGAATTCGGATTATGTGTACATTTCTATCCCGTCTAACTGTGCCTCTGTTCCTACCTGGTTCAGATTATGCCTCTGCTTTCTCCCGCAAATATTCTTCTGTCTGCGCGAGTGACATCACCGGTTCTACCTGCTCCTTCGGACGCCCGATCACGACAAGCTGCACGCCTGCGGCAAGCGCAGCCTCACATTTTTCATCATAGCCGCCATTCTTCCCACTTGCCTTTGTCACCATGAAATCCGCATCTGCATAACGCAAGGTTGCCAGATTCATTTCCAGATCAAAAGGTCCCTGCATACAGATCAGATGTTTCCCGGTAAATCCCAGCTCCGTACATGCCTCTACCACCGACCGGGTCGGAAGCACACGCGCCGTACAGCGCGTTCCATAGTCCGGAATCTGCGTATACAAATGAAGCTCCTTACTGCCTGTTGTGATCAGAATATTTCCTGTCACACCCTTTAGATAATCTACCGCCGCCTGTATGTCCCCGACATAGATGCTATCCGATGTTTCATTGGTATACCATTTTCCGTCTGCGTCACCGATATGTGTGTCGCTCATCTGCATGTCCGGATCTGTATTTCCCGGTTCTTCCTGCATAGCCGGATCTGCATTCTCCTGTTCTTCCTGCATGTCCCGCCGCACGCGGACATATGGGACGCCCACAACCTTACAAGCCTGATAGATATTCTGTGTCACAAGCACTGCATACGGATGTGTCGCGTCCACACAGATATCTGCCTGTACTGCCTGCAGGAATTCCTGCATATCTGCCTGCTCCAGCCGTCCGACATGCACTTTGAGTGCATCATCCTCCGGCAGCACCTGCGCTCCATACTCTGATGCTACGCAGACATGGACTTGTATATTTTGCATTTTTTGCTGCTTGTTTAATTGTATCAGATACCCGGCGAGCTGCCGCCCTTCCGTTGTACCACCAAATATGACTACTTTCATATGTTATCTCTTCTATATCCGCGTGGTGTCACCATCGCTTCACCGACTTTTCGTGTCCGGGAATTGCCGACAAATACTGTCGTGAACATATCAACCTGCGTTTCTGCCAGCTCGTTCAATGTCAGGATTTGCTGTTCTTCGCCGTCGCGCCCGATATTCCGGGTGATTCCACAGATTGTCTCCCCGGATTTTTTTTGCAAGAGGATCTGACATGCTTTCTGCAAGTAATCATGCCGCTTATGGCTGGACGGATTATACAGGCAGATTGCGAAATCGCCCTCAGCCGCTGCCGCAAGACGATGCTCGATCAACTCCCACGGTGTCAGCAGATCACTCAGGCTAATCACAGCAAAATCATGACCAAGCGGTGCCCCAAGCAAGGCTGCCCCGGATAGTGCAGCCGTCACGCCGGGGATCACATGTACATCCACCTCTGGAAATTCTTCTGCCAACTCCAGTGTGATTCCAGCCATGCCATACACGCCTGCATCGCCACTACACACAAGCGCTGTCTTCTTCCCACTCGCTGCGGTTTCCAGCGCCAAACGGCATCGTTCTACTTCCTGCCGCATACCATTCACCAGATATTCCTTGTCCGGGTAGTATGGTTTTAGGAGTTCAATGTATACCTTATATCCGGCAATCACCTCACAGGCTTCCACGACATCGATTGCTTCCTGTGTCATCTTCTGCCTTGCACCGGGTCCAAGCCCGACAATATATAATTCCTTCCTACTCTCTGCGCTCATGCTTCTCTCCGATATTCCGCTTTATTTCTATGTTTTAGCTTCCAGTTTTGGTTTTTTTCACCCGTTTTTCGGCTTTCAAACCCACCACGTGGGTTTTTCTGCTTACTTTTCACTCGCTGCACCCATATACGCAAGTGCTAACGTTACTCCATCCTGTGCTTGCTTACGAAGTAATAGCTCTCCCCCATCCACTTGCATACGAAGCAACCGCTGATCCTGATTCATACCATGCTCGCTTGCATACTTCACAGCACTGCGCTCACAGACATTATCCACGCCGGTCACGCCAGACACAAATTCTGATGCCGAATATGTCCCCGGCACCGCCTGCAATTGTTCTGCTGCGTATGTCTTAAACGGCACATTCCGTGTCTCACAGAATTCAAGCAATCCCGCTTCTTTCTTCTTCAGATCGATACTTACCACCGCACATAATGCTTCCATCCGCAAGCCTGTTTTCGCAAATGCATCCTGCACCGCATGCTCGATTTTGTCCGCCGGTGTCCCTTTCTTACAACCGACGCCAGCTACAATACAACGTGGAATAAGTTGTAACGTTTGCGCATCCACAGGAACATCTTTTGGAGTTATAATAACCTGATGCGAACCTATCTGCAATCTTTTAACATTGATTCTGTTCCCGCATCCATCAACTTCATTCTTGCATCCATCATTTTCTATCTTACCCACATCAATACCAGTTGAATTCTGTTCCGTACGTATCTCACATGCGCGCTTCTCTTCTCCCTGTGTCACCGCAGGTTCCTCTATCCACACAGGCTCCGCCCCGGTCGCCAGCACCTCCGCGCTGATTGCCTTCGCCTTCGTCCAGTCCGTCACTACTAAATTATGTTCCCGCGCATAATCATCAATGGAGAAGCTGCCTTCCACATCCGTCGCCGTCGTGATGACCGGCGTTGCCCAAATCACATCCGCCAGCATCTGCGTGAGCGCATTTGCCCCACCGGCATGTCCACTCACTAATGATATCACATGCTTACCACATTCATCCATGCACACAATGGCCGGATCTTCGGATTTGTGTGTCAGATGCTCCGCCACACTCCGCACAGCAATTCCGCTTGCTGTCACGAACACAATGGCATCCACCTGCTCAAAATATGTATCAACACACGCCTTTACCGTTTCCCGCATTGAAACCTCTGGAAGCGCTTCGCATTTTACCTTCGTGATAATTTCTGCACCAGAAATATTTTCCAGCTTCTTTGCCAATTTTTGCATCGTCGCATACCCGCGCACACTACATGTAACAAGCAGTACCCGGCGGATTCCTGCCGGAAATGCAATCTCCGTCGCACCGCGGTATTCCGTTGCAAATGCCGCATCATAAAGTCGGGATTTCTCATAGATGCTCCCAAGTGCCGGAGATACGATAATGAGTGCCGTCTTCGTAATCCCTGCGGCTTCCATATCTTCCGGAAGCTTAGCCAGTGTCGTGCGGATAATCTTCTCTTCCGGCCAGGTAGCCTTATACACGACAGCAACCGGCGTGTCCTCCGCGTATCCACCAAGCAGCAAATCCTGCCGCACCTTTCGGGCAAGCCCGGATGAGAGATACAACACCAGACTGGCATGGTGTGCAGCCAGACTTCGCAGATTTTCCTTCTCCGGCACAGGGGTTTTCCCTTCCGCTCTTGTCAGAATCAAGGTCTGCGTCACATCCGGCAATGTATACTCACACGCCAGCGACGCCGCGGCACCGAACACCGCACTCACTCCCGGACACACATCATATGTGATTCCATATTCATCCAGCAGATCCATCTGCTCGCGGATTGCACCATACACAGACGGATCACCCGTATGCAGACGCACCGTCCCTTTGCCTGCCGTCTCTGCTTCCCGCATTACAGACACGACATCTTCAAACGTCATATGCGCGCTATTGTAAATTTCGCAATCTGCCTTCGCATACGAAAGCAGCTCTGGATTTACAAGCGAACCTGCATAGATGATCACATCCGCTTCCTTGATTCGATTCATGCCCCGCACGGTAATCAGATCACACGCGCCGGGTCCCGCTCCTACGAAATGTACCATTTATCTTCTTCCTTTATCTATTATAATCTATCCTATTTTGCACAATAAAATTTCACTCGTCACACCCGCATATATTTCTCATCCCGTGTTCTATATCCCAGGTTCATCCATGCATCCATCTTACCCTCACAGTTCACATTCTGTGTTCAATATCCTGTAATCATTCTCACATCTGCAGCTTTCCGCGAAATACATCCAACACTGCTGTATCCGCTGTCTGTCCCAGATATCCGTACTTCTCGGAAAATACAATCACTCCAAACCGCATCGCATCCCCAATCCTGCCAGCCACATGTTTCTCGATTGCCGCGAGGATACTCTGCATCACAGCTTTCCGCAAGCCTTCTCGTTCCACAACATCCAACATTCGGTCGGTATTGATACAGTTATAAATTTCCTGTACCACATCCGCTCCTGCACCTGCCATCGCCGCATGCACCGCAAATATCTCTCCGCGTCCATCCGCGACCTTGGAATGTGTGTTGAAAATGCCTGCCGCCAGTTTTACCAGCTTTCCGATATTTCCTACCAACAGGAAATCTTTCATACCATACGAGATTGCAAGGTCAATCGTATCGCCGATATAATTGCTCGACTTGACACTCTTTGCAAGATCAAGCCCCAGATATTCGGATGCGTATGCCTGTCCGTAGTTTCCGGGTGTCACTAACACTTTCTCCTCGCCAACCGCATGTAACTGTCGGATCTCTGTCTCGATTGTCGCCACAATTGCCTGTTCGCTCATCGGCTCTAGGATTCCGCTTGTTCCAAGTATCGAAAGTCCACCCTCGATACCAAGCTTCGGATTAAATGTACGCTTCGCCAGAGTCTCTCCCTCCGGCATCCATACCGTGATGTGCAATGGCTCACAGACATTTGCTTTCTCACATACATCTGCCACAGCCGCAAATATCATCTGCCGCGGCACACGGTTGATGGCCGCCTGTCCGACCGCCTGCTCCAGGCCTTCTTTCGTGACACGCCCGATTCCGATTCCTCCATCTAGCGTCAGATACGGAAATGATTCGCTGGTAAATGCCCAGGACCTGTCTTGGCTTTCATGGTTGTTGCACCGAAGTCCCATTTCCACGCGTCCACTGGACTTCTTGCTTCCCCTTATTCCCACACTTCCATCCAGTTCCGCACTTCCATCTGTCTGCTCACGCACACGCTGCTTCGCATACGCCACTGTCACGCACACATCCGTGCCATTCGTCACATCCGGATCATCGCCGCTATCCTTTACTACCTTATAGCTCGCTTTCCGGCTGTCTGATTCAAGCAGATACACCGGAACGGAAACTGTCATCCCCTTTGGTGTGCGCAAGGTTACCGCATGGCTTTCTACGCCAAGCAGAAGCTGCATCGCAGCTGCCTGTGCCGCCGCTGCACTACACGTTCCTGTCGTGATGCCCAGCCGGAGCTTTTTTTGATTTTTAATCACATATTCTTCCATACGCATTTCCAATCTGTAAAATCTTCTTTATTTATACCATTTCATACGGAAATTGTAAATTTATTTCCACCATTCTCCTCCTGCTTCCAATCCGAATTTTCTGCCTGTTTTCTTCCTCCCACACATAGATTCCAGAAAAAAACTATGCTAAAATGGAGAAAATATCGATACCACACATGAATTGATATCAATCATCATGTTAAAACTATAGAAAATGAAACGGAGAATTCCATGAATATCACAGTTATCTTCACGGGCGGCACAATTGGCTCGTCTGCACAACAAAACTTTGTCTCCACCGATGCGAAGATGCCATACCGGCTACTGGCAATGTACGAATCCCAACAAAATAAAAAGGGCACATCAATTCCGCACTTTCTGACGGAATCCCCTTTCACAACGCTAAGTGAATATATGGACGGTTCCCATCTGAACCTGCTCATTGCATGCATACAAAAATTGCTTACAGGAAGCTGTGCAAAAGGCATTGACGGCATTATCATCACACACGGCACCGACACGCTTCCATTTACCGCTGCCGCACTTGGTATGTGCTTTGCCTATGCCAAAATTCCGATTCTCCTTGTATCCAGCAATTACATCTTGGATGACCCACGCGCAAACGGACTGACGAACTTCACTGCTGCAGTCGATTATATATACGACTGGAAGCACACGCATTCCGGACAGGGAACAACCATTGAAACCCCGGCTTCTCCGGATACAGCAGCGGCTATGTATACCCCGGGCTTCCCGATTCTTCCAACCGCCGTCGGCATCGCATACTGCAACACAGGGGATGCGCCGAAGATCTACAATGCGCTCGGCATCTACAATCATCGTCCGTTTGATGACAGTTTGTACGAACGTCCATATGACGCATATGCAGAGGCTATCGCGCCCGTCCTGCGGGAATGTTCTGTGATACGTCACGTTACGCCAGACAGCATTTGCACATCCGGCACAACGATTGATTTGTTATCCGGCAATACCGATATACCGGATCCGGGACGTGATCCGATCCTGGAATCATACACCTTCTTCGATACAACCTGTCCGGTCTGCTTCTTCCAGTCCATGCCGGGCATGCAGTACCATCTGCCGGATGATGCACGCGCTGTATTAATCCACGCCTACCACTCCGGTACGATTAACACGAAGAATCCATCCCTGCTTGCTCTCACCGAACGGGCGGCCCAAAAAAAGATTCCAGTCTACCTGACCGGAATCTCCACGGAATCCACGGATTACGACAGTAAGGCAGTGTATGAGTCACTTGGAATTATCCCGCTTCCGGAATACAGCCCGCTTGTCGCGTATATGTATCTGTGGTACAAATACAGCCGGGGAGACTAAACTATTCTCACCGTCATTGTTACTGCAGATATAATCCACCGTATTAGATTTATTTACTGAAAAAAAGTGTACGTCTTCATAACAACGTACACTTTTTATTATACATATTCCGTTATCTTCCCTGCATGAATTCCCGCAGCTTCTGAAGATTCACTTCCATCTGACCGTAACCGTTCTGATAGAATGCTTCCTGCTTTTCTTTATCCTGTTCGAACTTGCTGATACTGTCTAACTCCGGACGAAGCACCAGAAGCTTTCCTTCCTTCTCGTAGCGGTCAATCCGGTCTAACTGCTTCGCGTACATCTCTCTCCTGCGCATCAGTGTATCATAGAACGCCGGATACTTCTTCTTATATGTCCCCGGCATCAGTACACGCATCTTCCCATAGTTTGTCGGTGCTTCTTCCGGTTTTCTGGTCAGTATACAGACTACCCGGTCGCATCCAACCGTAAATGCCCGCTTCACCGGAATCGAATCTGCCAGACTTCCATCCATATAGTGAAACCCATCTAACTCGACCGGATTACACAGTACCGGAACCGAACACGATGCCTTCACTGCTGTCAGCATACGCTTCTCATCGTCTGTCTTCGCGATATATTCCGCTTTTCCGGTCTCACAGTTTGTCACCACAAGCTCCACTTCCGATGGGGACGCAAGGAATTTCTCAAAATCAAATGGGTACTGCTTGTGCGAAAACTCCATCACCATACGGTCTAAATCAAGCATCTTTTTGCTTTTGCGCATCTGTTTGACGCCATAATATGCATTTTCACCGCTTGCGGTAATTGTCCATTTGGTACGGCCTTTTTGCCCTGCCAGATAATTAACCGCGTTTCCAGCGCCGGCAGATACTCCTACCACATAATCAAATACTATCTGATTATCCATCAGGCAGTCCAATGCTCCTGCGGTAAAAAGCCCGCGGAACGCACCGCCCTCTAATACAATACCTGTCTTCACGTTTTTCATCTCCTCGGATCTGCTTCCTTTAATTCGTCCAGCTTCTCCTGTATTCTCTTCTTCACCAACTCACATACATCCGGTTTCCGCAGCTTCCCATATTCTTCATAAGGAATCTGTGGAAGAAAATGCACCTGTGTCCGGACCCTCTCGAAGGTGTTCGTATCCATCGACCGCCACGAATCGTAGATCACAACCGGTACGATCGGTGTCTTTGATTTTAATGAACACGCAAAACACCCGGACTTAAATTCCTGTAACTCATTTTTATTATCGGTGTAACCACCCTCCGGGAAAATCAAATATGGTTTTCCTTCCTTCACACGTTCGGAAATCGTCTTCAACGCCCCGATCTGCTGTTTCGGATCCTCAAACGATATCGTGGTTCCCTCCACCAGACCACATACCTGTCTTGCAACCAGACGGTCTGCGGATTTCTCTTCCCACAACATCGCACACGGCTTTGGATGTGCCAGCATGATCCCAAGTGCATCGTATTTGCCCTGATGGTTCGCATACATGATATAACCGCCATCCTGTGGCAGATTCTCCCTGCCATATACATCGGTTTTCGTACGGGCACGCCTGCGCATATGATTCTCGATTTTCATCGCATATGCATACCGTTGCTGTTCTGTGTATTTTTCTTTGTGTTTTATCATATAATTCGCACGCGGAATATGCGTGGCAACGAACAACGGACTCGTTGCAACAACGAATTTAAATCTCAAATTTTTCAATCTGTCTCAACCCTTATCTCCCCATGCCATCCTGCATAATTCTGTGTCTGCATGCAAACCGGAGCTATCACAACATCTTCTTTTTTCGCAGCACAATTGTCACAACAATGCAGATGACAAGCGTCAGCACACATATAATCATAAATCCCCATGGTTCCTTTGAAAATGGCATACCCTTGCCATTTACATTCATACCATATAATCCCGATATAATCGTCGGTATGGACATGACGATTGTAATCGCAGCAAGCAGCTTCATGATGTTGTTCAGACGGTTATCGATCACGGTTGACATCAGCTCCCGTGTACCCTTTAAGATATCCCGGTAGATCTGTGTCATCTCTATCGCCTGCAGATTCTCGACGATCACATCATCCAGCAATTCCTGATCCTCCGGGAATTTCCGGATTCCGCTATACCGTGTCAGACGGTCTACAACCATCCGGTTCGCACGTAACGATGTATCAAAATACACCAGGTTGGATTCCATCTCATGCAGGTTGACGATATCGGCATCCTCCGTTGCGCCTCCCATACGTTCCTCCATCTCAAGTCTGCGCCGGTCAATAATCCGAAGATACGACTGATATAACATGCTCGTCCGGTACATAATCTGATAAGTAAAACGCACCTGCTTCTTCGTTGTAAAATCCCGTATATTATTGACAATAAAATGCTTGAGCACCGGTGTCTCCGCCGAACACACCGTGATAATTGCATCGTCCGTCCATACAACCCCCAGCGGGATGGTTGTATATGCCTCCTGATTGTGTCGGATCTCAACCGAAGGAATATCAAATAATATCAAAACATAATCATCGTTGACATCCACACGAGATGACTCCTCATCATCGAGTGCAGCCCGGATATCTGCGAGATCTACATTATATCTTCTTGCAATCTCAAGACTCTCGTCCTGCGTTGGCGCTGTCAGATTGATCCATGTACCTGGCATAAACTCATCAATCTGTCTGAATTTTCCATTCTCTGTAATGTACTTACTGATCATATCCTTCTCGCCTCATTGTCTCCCTTTTTCATGGCAAAAGCCTCACTGTCACATATTTTATCACGACTTTTCCCATTCGGAAACCCCTAAATATATTTCTTTAAATAAATATTCACTCTGCCTTTTCGCGTCTCACTTCCGGCACCGCAATACCGGAACTTTCCGTACCCGCGGACCGAGAAACTATCGCCATCTTTTAAGACCAGACTGTTGCGCTCCTCGATTCTGCCATTCCGTGTAACTTTCTTCGACCGGAACATATCCAGCGTCTCGTTGCGGGAGCATTTCGTGACGGCTGCAACGATGGCATCAAACCTCGGTGCACTGACGATCACGTGTATATCCTCAAGCGTGGGCTTCAGCTCCTCAATCTCGCCCTCCACGAGAGAGGTTTTCACGTTCGTATGTTTTATCTTTGTCAGTTGCTCCATAATATATGCAGCGATATTCTCCTGGCAGAAAATATATGCCCGCTTTCCATCTTTTACCAGAATGTCACCGAGCACAGACCGTTCAATCCCCAAATTCATAAGCGCACCGAGAAAATCGCGATGGCTCAGATCTTCTGCGAATTTGTCCAGTAATGGTTCTACCAGAATAATCGAGATGGGAAACACTCCCGCATACCCAAACAATTCTTCTGAGCCAAACTGCACCATCTGCCGTTCGCACTCAGGCGTTCCGCCGAAGCAGGTCATCCCCACGAAGGAGAAATCCGCCTGCTTCTCATAGACCACCGCAAGCTCTGCAGGTGTCAGGAATCCGGTGTATGTATAAATATTTTGTCTGTATGCGCGCTTCGCCAAGTCCTGCAAACGCGCAATCAATACCTGTTCTTCATTCATAATTCTATCTTACCTGTCACCACGCCAAAACATGATGACCTGTACGCAACATCCACGTCGCTCATTTGCAATCGTTCTGTCACGTTCGATTAGCCAAGAATCGCCTTATCATTCGCAAATTCCTCGCCGCTTGCCTCTTCAAACTTGTGAAGCAGATCTGCAACCGTCAGCTTCTTCTTCTCTTCACCACGGATATCTAGAATGATATTGCCATCCATCATCATGATCAGACGGTTTCCGTGTGCGATTGCATCCTTCATATTATGTGTGATCATTAACGTGGTCAGATTATCGCGGTTGACGATCATATCGGTCGTCTGCAACACCTTCGCCGCAGTCTTTGGATCAAGAGCGGCTGTGTGCTCATCGAGGAGCAGGAGCTTCGGCTTCTTCAAGGTTGCCATGAGCAGTGTGAGTGCCTGTCTCTGACCACCGGACAGAAGTCCTACCTTCGATGTCATGCGATCTTCCAAACCAAGTCCCAGTGTAGCCAGCATCTCACGATACTTTGCATGCTCCTTCTTCGTGATTCCGGCTTTCAATGTACGGCTGTCTCCCCGGCGGAGTGCCAGCGCCAGATTCTCCTGAATCTCCATTGTCGCTGCTGTTCCGGTCATCGGATCCTGGAACACACGTCCGAGATATTTGGCACGCTTATATTCCGGAAGCTTTGTTACATCGGCATCCCCGATCAGGATCTGTCCCTGATCGACCGGCCATACACCTGCGATTGCATTTAACATCGTAGACTTACCGGCTCCGTTTCCACCGATGACGGTTACGAAATCGCCATCCTCCAGCGTCAGATTCAGTCCCCTTAATGCCATTTTCTCATTGACCGTTCCCGCATTGAAGGTCTTATAAATATTCTTCAGCTCTAACATAGTATTTACGCCTCCTTCTTCTCTGCGGTTGCCGCAAGCTTCTTACCCTTGTTGAAATGCTTTCCCTTCCAGTAAGGCACTGCAAGGAATACCGCTACGATCAAAGCCTGGAACAGCTTCAACAGGTCTGTGTCGACGCCGAGCCAGATAACGATCTGCAGCACGATGAAGTAGATTACACCACCGATTCCGACCGACAGAAGCTTCAATGCGAAGTTCTTGAAGATACGGCTGAATATTGCCTCTCCGATGATAACCGATGCCAGACCGATGACGATCGCGCCTTTACCCATATTGATATCCGCAAATCCCTGATACTGTCCGAGACAAGCAGATGAAAATGCAACCAAACCATTTGAGATCATCAGACCGAGAACCTTGTTGAAGTTCGTGTTGATGCCCTGCGCACGTGCCATGTTCTCATTACAACCCGTTGCACGAAGCGAGCTTCCAAGCTCTGTACCGAAGAACCAGTACAAAATTCCGATGACAACAATCATAAATATAAACACAACAAAGATAGAATTCTTATAGAATGCAACTCTCTTTATGTAACGCAGAGAAACTACCAGATCGTATTTGTCGACATTGATCGGCTGGTTTGCCTTTCCCATGATCTTCAGGTTCACACCCCACAGACCAAGCTGTGTCAGAATACCTGCTAAGATCGCTGGGATTCCCATCGTCGTATGGAACAAACCTGTTACAAGTCCCACGAGCATACCGGCAAGTGTCGCGATTGCCATCGCGGCTGCTACATGGTATCCCTTCTGCATCAACATAATACATACGGCTGCACCGGTACACATCGTTCCATCAACAGACAAATCGGCGATGTCCAGAATCCGGAACGTGATGTACACGCCAATCGCCATAATGCCCCAGATCAGGCCCTGGGCAATCGCGCCCGGCATGGCATTGAATAAAGCACTTACATCCATTTCTTTCTCTCCTTTATATAACAAAAATCGGGTAGAAAAACTCTACCCGACTACTATACTATAATAATACAGTAAAAATCAAGTAAATACGCTTGTTTTCGCTATGCTTTTCCATTACTCGTTTGCGATTGCCTCGTAATCGTCCGGTACGGTTATACCAAGCTCATCACAGATATCCTTATTGTATTTCTTCGTAAACTGTGGTGCATACTCGATCGGCATCTCCTCGATCTTAGACTCACCCTTCAGGATCTTCGCTGCCATCTTACCTGTTGCAACACCTAAATCATAGTAGCTGATAGAAAGTGTAGCGACACCGCATCCCTTACAGATACCTTCCTCACCTGCAACAACCGGAGTCTTTGCCGGCATGCAGATATTCTTGATGATCTCTGTATTGGCTGCAACTGTGTTGTCCGTTGGAACATAGATCACATCACTTGCGTTCGCTGCAGATGTAGTAACTGTCGAAAGGTCATTAGAATCTGAGAATGAATAATACTCACATGTATATCCAAGCTTCTCCAAAGCTGCCTTTACCGTATCTACCTGATACTGTGAATTTGCCTCTGCGGAACAATAAAGAAGACCAACCTTCTTTGCATCTGGGAACAGCTCCTTGATCATATCTGCCTGGCTCTCCAGTGGTGCAAGATCTGATGTACCGGAAATATTTCTGCCCACTGTACCGTTGAAATCAGAAAGCTCGAGTGCAACACCATATTCTGTTACAGATGTACCAAGAATCGGAATCGTGTCTGTACCGGCTGCGGCTGCCTGTAATGCAGGCGTTGCATTTGCAAGGATCAGATCTACATCGCTGCTCACAAAACCATTGATAATCGTTGCACATGTATTAGCATCACCCTGTGCGTTCTGCTCATCAAACTTGATTCCGTCTTCACCAAACTCTTCTACCAGAGCATCCTTAAAGCCCTTTGTTGCGGCATCGAGTGCCTCATGCTGTACTAACTGACAGATACCTACAGTATAAGTATCATCCTTCTTGCCGCCACAGGCGCAAAGGGAAAGTGTCATTGCAGCAACAGATGCTACAGCAAGGAATTTCTTGAATTTTTTCATACTTCTCATCCTCCTCATCGACATGGGGTGTCTTTGTCCCATCTCTATCTTTTCGTTTCTTTGTTTCTTTCGCACTAATATGTTAACGAGTTAACGGTTTAGTGCAATAAAGTATTTCAGTAACCGATTAAACCACGATTTTTTTTATTTGTCAATATTTTGTAACCTTTTTCCTCTGCCATGTGTATAATCTTTGAAAGGCCTTTTGAAACAAACGGAGGATATGCTATATGAGAATACCAATACGCATATTGATTGACGAATATCAATCTCATTTATACAGGATTGCCTTCAACATATGCAAGAACCGAGAAGATGCCGAGGATATCGTACAGGACACATTTGTGCAATACCATATTGCAAATAAGGAATACGATGACGAGTCGCACATCCGTGCCTGGCTGATGCGGGTTACCATCAACAAATCCAGAAACACACTCCGGTCGTTCTGGCGGAAGCACCGGCAATCCCTGGAATCCTATATGGAAGAGCTGAATTTTCCGGATTCACAGAGTGAAGAATTATTTGAAGCGGTTATGAAGCTTCCTGAAAAACAACGCACCGTGATTCATCTCTTTTATTATGAGGATTATTCCATCAAAGAAATCGCAGATATCCTGAAGCTTAGCAAGAGCAATGTCAAAACCCGCTTAACCCGCGGACGGGCTATGCTGAAGGAACAATTAAAGGAGGCTTGGAATGATGAACAATCATGAGAATTATAAAAAAGCATTTGACGCACTACAGACGGATGCCGAGATTCATTTAAACCGGACAGCCATCCGGCACAGCCGCACCACACGTGTTGTCCGGCGCATATGCTATACTGCCGCATGTCTGGTAATGCTTTTTGCCGCATCGAACGGCATCTGTTACGCAGCGACCGGGAAATCTCTCGTGCACACAATCATTGTTATGGCAGATGGCTCGAACGTGGAGATCTCCGAGGACGACAACTCCGTTACATTTATCATCGAAAAAACAGGGGATCTTTCTTACACGACCGCCGAGAACGGACGCCTGTATCTGAATCTGAATGATGAGAAAACAGACATCACCGATCAGTGCAGTGACACGGACTATTTCCGGAAAGATTACACCGATTCCGAAGGAAATACGCATGTGCTCATCGCAGGCGGAACTGTGGAAAGCTATGGCTGGGCAGAGTATATCTTCAATGCAGAGGGAAAATATATCTTCAACACGATGAATATCCCAACTGACGAGGCGAATCCGGATGCGACGCCTGTATGGTTTGCGAAAGCTGAAAAAGACCTTGGAGTTGACGCAGACGCTCTGTTAGAGCAGGGCGGCTCCTACAAAATAGATGAAACCGGCATCGAACAGACCGAAACCATGACAGAATCTGCACAATAATTGATTTTGCCGTTGCAACTACCCCCTGTATCCGCTATAATCAATACAGACTGTTGTGCAAAATATGCAAATAATCATGCGTTTTTTGTACGAATTGATTAGCAGCAGGGGGTATTTTTTTATGATAGCAGAAAAAGAAGAAATCGAACGTCAGAAAATATTCGGTCGTGACCATTTCGTATACGAAGAGAATTCTTATTTTATCGATGTCAATGATGACTCTGAGCGTATGTGGTTCCAGAACCGGATTGGTGTACCAAACTATAAATGGTTTCAGGAAGGTACCGGTGACAAGCACTGGGTATTGTATAACCCGGTCTGCTTCATGCCAACCAAGAACTGGAACGGTAAAAAGATTCTGAAATTTAACTACCGGGAATTCAAAGGGGGACGGCTGGAGGTTCCGATCAATGCAAGCAGCTGCTGCGGTATGTTCTCCTGGGTAACGCTTCCGGAGGGCTTCCAGATCGGCGGACTGTTCAATACGCGTGGCATCAAGGATATGAACCTGATGTTCGCAGGCTGTGTTATGCCGAAGGGCTTCTCGCTCGGTGACCATTTCCACACGAAGGAAGTCGAAGATATGCGCTATATGTTCTATCAGAGTTCTGTATCCGAAGCGTTTGATTTCGGTAAGATCTTTGATACATCGCATGTCACAAATATGGAATACATGTTCTCCGAATGCCGTATTCCGGATGGTCTGAAATTTCCGGAACGGTTCCTGACTGCGCAGGTAACGAACATGGATCACATGTTCTACGAAAGTATATTCCTGGGCAAAGCGGATTTCGGCGACGGATTCGTCGTATCGCCGGGCACAAACACGAACGATATGTTCACGGACTGCATGTTCGGGGACGAGAAGATTGATAACAAGTATAATCAGGATTTCAACTACGTGAAGTCCAGATTAAGTTGACGGTTAACGGAATTTGCATGTACACTAACTAAAAAGAAACCACATGGATACATTCTACGCAGACGCGCTCCCGCTCGGTTCAGCACGTAGCGGTACTAAATTCGCGCTTCGCACTCATTAAGTGCCGACGTGCTTCAACGGTCTGCTTTAGAATTGTATCCATGTGGTTTCTTTATTTACTTTATTGGTTTATGCAAATTCCTTACGCTTTACCTCAACCTTGCAAAGCGAAAGAAACACACCTGTCAAATGCACAGATATCCCGATCGGATTCGAGTAATATACATATGTTTGGAACTTAGAAGTTCTTAATGTTCTGTTCATACTCAGCAATGTTTGAACACGATGTTCAAACAAGCCGCCACTGAGCCACGGATGGCGAATTGGCGGCGGTTGCGTTCGGTATTATGGTGTAAATCAGAACATTTAGAACTTCTTAGTTTCAATACATCGTATTTACTCGAACCGATACTGGATATATGCAGTTGATATGGTGTGTTTCGTTTATTTCACATATTTCCGGTAGAACGTATCGAGTTCGAGCGGCTTGTCGTAGTAGTAGCCCTGGATGCATTCGACGCCTGCGTTTCGTACGATGGAGAGTGCTTCCACTTTTTCGACGCCTTCCGCACAGACTGCGATACCAACCTTCTTGCAGTATGTAACGATGAATTCGATCAGCGCTTTGTCCTTCGGTTTCTCCGTGATGCTCCGCGTCATCGTGTGGTCGAGCTTCACCATGTCGGCAGGAATGTCTTTGAGCACGGTCAGTGACGCATAGCCGGTTCCAAAGTCGTCAAGCGCAATGCTGACACCCGCATCCTTGAACGTCTGCAGGACGTCCGATAGAAATGACGTCTGCTCCACGCGGCAGCTCTCCGTCAATTCCAGCATAACTGCATCATGTGGAAGCTGATAGTGATCGAGCCGTTCCACGACATAACCTAAGAGCTCCGGATCTTTGAACTGTACATAAGACACATTGATCTGCAGGCGTTTCAGTGGCAAATGCCCGATCTGTTCCCGCCATTCGGCAAGTGTCTGCAGCGACCGGTCGATCACCCATTTTCCAACCCGGATGATCTCCTTGGAATTCTCCAGAATCGGAATAAAATCCATCGGACTGATCACACCAAATTCCGGATGGGTAAAGCGGAGTAATACTTCCGCTGCATCGCAGACCTCACTCTTCGTCTCCACGATCGGCTGCATTACAATACGGAAGCCCTTACAGTCTTCCTCCACGCACTCCCGGATTGCATCCTTCAGGCGTGTCATATATTTCTTCTGTGCGAACAGCTCCTTGCTGTAGAATACAACATCATCGGTATTCGTCAGTTTTGCATGATCAAGGGCGTAGAACAGATTACTCTGAATCTGGTCCAAGAACTCCCCATCCTCCGGGAAGAACGCTGCCGCTGCCTTAATCCGCAGGTGTACCACCTGACCGGATACAACCAGATTCCGCATAAAGTTGTCTACGAATTTCTTGTATTCTACAATACGCTCCACACCTGCATCCTGCATGACAATCGCAAAATTCGCCCCGTCCATCCGGAATACATGGCAGTTGTGGCGCACACCCTCACGCAGCTTGTCTCCGATCAGGGCAAGTACCTTGTCTCCATAATCATAACTGTACTCTGCATTGATCCGCTTGAAGTTCTCCAGTCCGATCATAAGGATTCCTCCCCGCACGCGGTCATCCAGTAAACAGTTTAGCTCACTCCGGAACTGATGAACAGTCCACAAATTCGTAACTGCATCGATTTTTGTCTGATAGCCCATATTCGTTACAATGCCACCAAACCATTCTGCTTTTCCATCCGCATCATAAGTCATGTATCCGCGGCAATTGACCCACACATACTCCCCTTGAGCGTTCTTGATACGATACTCACAGTTGTGATACGGCGTTACGCCATGGAGAAGCTCCATAAGACTATCTGTATATGCTTCCACATCCTCCGGATGAATCCGGCTGATCCATTCCCTCGTGGAATCTCCGAATATCTCCCCCGGCAATCCAAAATATTCCACTGCCGATGCAGACCAGCGTATCATGTCTTCTTTTAAATTGCCATAAAATAAAAATGTTTTGCCCGGTGCTTTGGATACCAGGTCAAAATAACGTGACTCAAATTCTGACTTGTCCACTCATACACGCTCCTTCCCTCATGCTTTTCATTCTCTTGTGTATGCATATCAGAATATTTACATTTTTTACATATTCTTTCTTATTCCATTATATAGGATATTTTCCAAATAGGCAATACATACTGCCAGAATATGAAAACAATCGTGCAAAACCGTTCCATTTCCCTCCGATTCCTTCCGATACGAACGGTACAAACTGTTGAAGCTTGTCCGGGAAAAGCATTTATCTACCGCATCCCGCATATTCGGCAGGACTGCAAGCATATCCCGCATATAGATATGCAGTTGTTTCTCGTAGGCAATATGTGCAAAAAATCCCCCGGTGTACCGCATCGTATGTGGAAAAGTAAAACGATCCGCCAGATAATGTGTCGCCTTTCCAAGCCGGTAATAGTCATGCACCGACAGCTTCCCGCGCTTTTTTAGCTCATGGTACATCCGGTTGACAAAAAAACGGGAGCCTTCCGCCGTATGTCCACCGATCAGCATACGCCGGTGGTCATTTATCGACAAAGGTCCCGCATCTTTTTGTTGTCTATGGGCGCGTAGCAACTGAAAATATCCGTGGATGTATGAACATTTGTTAACATCCGGCATGATATTCCCAATTACAAATGCGTATTTTTTGGCTGGTTCTTCTATCTCAAATACACGTGCAAGATAATGCCCTAAGGCAAGGTGATCTTTGGTTTGCATAAATCGAATCCCTACTTCTGTTCTTTTATTTCCAGCTCCGGCTGCATCGAAGCAACCTTCGTGTTCGCCGGGATGGATGTTGTGACAAAAGAGTTTCCGGCTACAACAGAATTCTCACCGATCACAGTCTCGCCACCTAAGATAGTAGTATTCGCATAAATCACAACATTATTCTCGATCGTCGGATGACGCTTCACACCGGAAAGCAGCTGTCCCTTCCGTGTGGAGAGCGCACCAAGCGTTACGCCCTGATAGATCTTCACATGATCGCCAATGGTCGTCGTCTCGCCGATGACGATTCCCGTACCATGATCGATACAGAAATATTCGCCGATCGTCGCACCCGGATTAATGTCGATTCCGGTCAGTCCGTGTGCATATTCCGTCATGATACGCGGAATATACGGTACATTTAACTCATACAGGACATGTGCATACCGATATACAAAAATCGTAAAAATCCCCGGATAAGAGAGGATGATATCCTGGTGGTCCTTCGCCGCCGGATCGCCGTTAAACTCCGCATCCACGTCCTTTAGGATCATCGCCTGAATATCCGGAATCTTCGCGATAAATGTTGAAGTATACTCCTCCGCTTTCGCCCGGATATCTGCATCGGCAAGCTCCTTGTTATCGAACTTTAACGCGACACGGACCTGCTTAAACAACCGTTCATAAAGGATTGCCAGCGTGCTTCCCGCGAAATTATCCTTGGAAACATATGCCATATTTTCAGAGCCGAAAAATCCCGGAAATGTGACCGTGCGCAGCTCTTCTATGATTGAAATGATTGCGTCCCTGTTCGGTACACAATCACCGAGTGACATATCAAAAATCTTCTGTGCTTCGTAGTTTTCCTTCAGGCGCGCGGTTGCCTCCTGAATGGTTTTATTTACAATTGTTCCCATAATCTGCCTCCAATATCTATTCAAACCATAACCACCTCACGCTCTCAGATGCATATGCCGGACTGCATTTTATACCGGACGCATATATTGCATTTCTGTTCATACTATATTATGATATAGAAAAATTGCGCGGATGTGCAATGGTTATTTGTATTTTCAATATGTATACTATACTATTATAAAACAAAAAAGTCCAAGGAATTTTTCGGAGGAACTATGAATAAGAAAGCATTGATTGCTATGAGCGGCGGTGTCGACAGCAGCGTGGCAGCTTTCCTGATGAAGGAGCAGGGCTACGAATGTATCGGTGCCACCATGAAATTATATCAAAACGATGACATCGTCATCAACAAGGAACATACCTGCTGTTCCCTAGATGACGTGGAGGATGCACGTGCAGTGGCACATTCGATGGGGATGGATCACTATGTCATGAACTTCAAGGAGCATTTCAAGGAGCAGGTCATGGACAAGTTTGTGCACTGCTACGAATGTGGTATCACACCGAACCCCTGCATCGACTGTAACCGTTATCTGAAATTCGAATATCTGTACAAGCGGGCACAGGAGCTTGGAATGGATTATGTAGTTACCGGACATTATGCACAGATCGCTCAGGATGCGGCAACCGGTCGTTATCTCTTGAAGAAAGCGGTCGACCTGGGCAAAGATCAGAGCTATGTGCTTTATTCCCTGACGCAGGAGCAGCTTGCACACACACAGTTTCCGCTCGGCGGCATGCCGAAAAGCGAGACACGTGCCATTGCGGAAGCACATGGATTTGTGAACGCAAAAAAACATGACAGTCAGGATATCTGCTTCGTGCCGGATGGAAACTATGCGAAATTCATCGAACAGCATGCGTGCAGGACATATCCGGAAGGTGATTTCGTTGATGTCCACGGCAATGTCCTAGGGCGCCACAAGGGTATCATCCGCTACACGATCGGACAGCGCAAAGGACTTGGTCTGGCACTAAAGGAGCCGATGTATGTCATGGATGTTGACATCGAGAAAAACCAGGTTGTCCTAGGGAGAAACAAAGACCTCTTCTCGAAGCGTCTTGTCGCAGATGATGTGAATCTCATCTCAATCGACCATATCGATGCCCCAATCCGCGTCACGGCGAAGGTGCGTTATCGTCATACGGAAGCACCGGCAACCGTGAATCCACTTCCGGATGGAAAGATCGAAGTCATCTTCGACGAACCGCAGCGCGCGATCACGAAAGGGCAGGCAGTTGTCCTCTATGATGGGGATATCGTCGTCGGTGGCGGCACGATCTGTGAGACAGAGAAATTATATTGACCTTATTCTCATATATGACGATCAACTACAAGAAAACACGGCAGTTTCCCGCCGTGTTTTCCCTTTATTCTTCAATTGTGATAACATCCTGCAGAATATAATCAAAGGTTGGTGCCGAGCAGTTCCGGTTCTCCACATACTCTTTGTTCAAGTCGTAAGTGTCGCTCGCGTCATTCGGATTTACGCCGAGATAATCGCCCTGAAATACATGCATATTCCCTTTTTTGAAAGCATTTACCAATTCTTCCACCTTCTCGCTCGTTCCATCAGCGGCAATAACCTCATTTAACTCAAGCATCTGTACCCAGTCTTCGTCGAAACCGGCACCGATATCCTGCCCGTTCACATTTCCCTTTACACGAGACTCGATAGACTTATCATCGAGCACTGCGCCGACCGCTTCTACCATATACGGCCCCCAGTTGATCTTGCATCCGGTCAGATAGGCGGTCGGAGCCACATCAGCCATGCTCTGATTGTAGGATGCAAGGTAAACCTCTGCCTTGCTCCCGGTTTCCTCGCAGGCAACTGCCGGTCCGGTCGTATCGGAATGTTGGGATAAGATCACGCAGCCTTCCGCGATCAGCACCTGTGCACATTTCTTCTCCAATACATAATCATCCCAGGTATTCGTGTAGCGGACAACCATCGTTGCTTCCGGCACAACTGAACGGACACCAAGGAAGAATGCCGTATAACCAGAGATCACTTCCGCATATGGATAAGCACCGACATAGCCAACCTTCGCCTGTTCCGGTGTAATCTTTCCTTCATCGATCAACTCTTTGAGTTTCATTCCCGCAACTACACCGGAGACATACCGTCCCTCATAGATTGCACCCATGAATGTGTGATAGTTCACAAGCGCAGGATCATCATTCGCATTGGCACAGGTTGCCTGACAAAACTCGATCATCGGATATTTTTCTGCGAATTGCTTCATCGTCACGCCGTATCCGTAGCTTGTACCAAAGATAATATCACAGCCGGCATCGACCAACTCCTGCAGAGCTTCCGTCTCGCTGCCTTCCGGTATGTTGTATTTGCTGATTACCTGCACCTGATCATCGTATGTGTTCACGATTGCATTCTGCGCCTTGACGAAATTCATCGTGTACGCCGTGCTCTCGTCACCCACATAGATGATGCCGACCGTCACCTTTTTTTCTTCCTGCTTGTCAAACACCGTACGCTGCAGCACGAAGATTGCAAGGACCGCAAGGCACGCACTTAAAAATGTCAGAATATATGTTTTCTTCATGCCTTCTCCTCCTCATATAACCTTGAAACATCAATCACGCTCTCCTCTATGAGTGCAAGCATGATGTCAACCAGCTTCGGATCAAACTGTGTGCCGCGTCCTTTTTTCAGTTCGCCCAGCACAAAATCAAAATCCAGTTTCTTCCGATAGACACGATTCGCCGTCATCGCGTCAAATGCATCCGCGATTCCGATGATTCTCGCATTTAACGGGATCTCCTCACCCTTTAATCCATGTACATATCCCTTTCCATCATACCGTTCATGATGATACAAAGCACCCTCCTGCACATTGTCAATAAGCGTGAACTTCTTTAGAATCTCCGCACCTTTGACTACATGTGATTTCATAATCTCATATTCCTCGTCGTCGAGTCTGGATGGTTTGTTCAATACACGATCCGGGATACCAATCTTTCCGATATCATGTAAAAGCGCTGTCTTCCGCAATGTCTCACATTGTTCCGCATTATAGCCAAGCCGCTGCGCAATCAGCACCGAATATTCCGACACCCTCACTGAATGCTGACTTGTATTTTCGTCCTTCGCATCCACCGTTCGTGCAATCGTAAGCACTGTTTCATTTCCCATTTCAATCTGGTTTTTCGCAAACTCGAGTTCCCGCTTCTGCATTGCAATCGTCCGCTGGATCTGTGTGCGGATCACAAGCCACGCCATATAGAACATTGCCAGTGCGAATACGAAGATCGCATACAGCCGGAACCACCAGTAATCATAGATTTCCTTTTCCTTCTCGATTGTATAAGTGCTCTCTGCCACGACAGACTGTCCTTTGCTGTCTAAGACTGCCAGATGGAATATGTAGGTATTTGTCGAAAGATTCGTATAGACAACATTCGTAAGCTCGCTTTGTCGTACCACCTTCGGCTCCTTGTCAAAGCCCTCTAACCAGATACTGACATACGGATCATTCACTGAATAGTTGATGACCTCTGGTACGATCTCAATCCGGTTCACGCCACGCTCTAAGATCGTTGGTTCCCCGCGTTCCACCTTGACGACCGTATCATCGATTTTGATCGTCTTCACATACATACGATAGGAACGGGTTGCCACATCATACTGATTCAGATTGAACTTCATCACACCGGTATCCGTAGACAGATATAGATTCTCGTCCGCATCCATATAATTCCATGAATTCGGAGTCAGGCTCTTCTGCAAGCCCATCTTTGCATTCAGAAGCTTATATTCCAAATCCCCGCCTTCGAGCAGTTCTTTCTTATCCACGACATAGATGCCCGCTGAGCTAAGCACAAACAGTGTTCCATCCTGCCGCTCGACGATATCAAAGTTATTATAATATGGGAAGTTCGTGCACTCCCGGATATTCCCATCCGCATCCATATAGGAAAGGCTGTTACTCGTCACTACGAACACGCCCTCCTCATTCATTGACTTTACCAGACGCATAACGACGCCGGAGGAAAGTCCGTCTTCCTTCGAATAATGTCCGATTACTTTTCCATCCTGTATCCGGTAGATACCGGCACCGTCGCTACCTGCAAGTACGCTGCCATCCGAGCATTCCATCAGACACAGCAGCTTCGTATTCTCCAGTCCATCTTCCGATCCGATTGTTGCCGTGACTTTTCCATCCCTGATATAGGTAATTCCAGAATCTCCAGATGCCATGATCGTTCCATCTCCCAGTTCAATCAATGATCGAAACCGCTGTCCGTTCGCATTCACGGTTTCATCATACACCGTAAAGCTGCTATCGCGAGATACTTGATAGATACCTTTTCCGGCTGTCGCAATCCAGAGGGTATCCTGACTGTCAACCATCAGGTTTCGGATACGAACACCTTCTAATTCCTGCGTCAGTTCATTTTGTATCTTCCGGTTCCGGCTTCCATCTACGATTGCCAGACCATTGTCCATACCGATATACAGATTCCCCTGCCAATACGCTGTACTGTTTACAACCTCTGCATCCAGACCGGCTTCTGTATTTATATCTGTAAATACTGACTGGCACATACGTAGCAGACCGAGTCTCGAGGATACAAACCAATAGTTGCCCTGATAATCGATCAGCACATGCTCGAGTGAACTGTTAAACTGGTTCATCTTGATTTCATGATACCGCTCATTTGCATCCAGATATCCCGCTCCGTTATACGCACATACATAGAGCAATCCGTCCTGTACAGTGAGCGATGCAATCTCTGATATCCCTGTACAGGTAATCGTCTTTTTCTCTTTCAATCCATCCTCAGTTACTGCATACCGGATAATTTTGTTTCCTTCCGTGCCAACATACAGACTGCCATCCTCCGTGAACTGACAGCAGGTATATCCGTTTTCCTTATTCTGATATCTTGCAACAACCTCTGTGCCACGCACCAGATATAAGACGCCTTCGTCTGTGACAACTGCCACATTTCCTTCGTCATCGGCACTGACGCTGTATGCATAGACGATCTCCTCGATATTGGTATCAACAGACAAACCACCTGACAAAGTCACAACCGACAAGCTCCCGGTTGTTCCGATATAATATCTTCCGTCTGCCCCCTGCGTGATACACCGGACAGAATCTGCGCCGAGCCCGTCGCTTTCATCGAGCACATTTGCGATGTTGTCGTTGATGCAGATGGAGAGTCCACTGTCATTCGTACCAATCCACAATCGACCTGCTTCATCCGTGTACAGACAGTTCGCATTCTTGACCGATTCGAAATTATCCATCAACGTAAACTGCGTGCCATTATACCGGTACAATCCTCCATATGTTCCAATCCACAGCACGCCATCCGTCGTCTGCGCGATATCATTTGCCTTACCACCCGGAAGACCATTCTCGTTGTTGTAGATGGTCTGTACATACCGGTCAAAATCAATCTCACCTGTACCACCCGCTGCATAGCTCGTGCCACCATATGTAAACAACAGCTGTATCGTAAGCACAATGGTCAGCAATGCTGCGACAACACGCGCTGTCTTTTTTTTATTCTCTTTCTTTTTTATTTTTCGGAAAATCCTAATCAGAAAATAAAGGCACAGGCACATCAGCACCTTGTCTAAGAAATCAATATAAAACTGTCCGGCAATATGGCTCACAAGACTATTAATGCCAATACTTGTGAAGAGAGCAATAATACCATCGCCCCACACATTCTGAACCTGTCCGTCAAAGAAAATATAATTACATGGTACAGAGACAACGACCGAAACGAGTGTCAGCAGGAATCCTACTGACAATGTACCAAACAAATGCTCAAACCACCGTCGCTTCGCACAGACTCCCACTATGATTCCAATCGCCGTACTGACAATGCCATATATGATATAGGTATAGGAATACAAAATACCATACGCGATATTGAGTGAGATTCCGACAATCGCACCGCATACCGGTCCTAACAGATATGCAATCAAGACGGTTCCAAAAGAATCCAGCCAAAAAGGAAGATTAAATGCTTCTCCAAACATCTTCCCTGCATAATTCAAAAAAATACTCACGACCACCATGGCACAGATACTGTACCATTTTCTATCCTTCTTCATACGCAATCCTCTCCCCGCCTCGAAAGACGAAATCCTACTCATGTGTTCCCCAATTTACTTTTCTATCAGATTTTTTGGATTTCGTCAATATATTTGAGGCGAAAAGGAACATTACAGCTGACGTTCTGCATCTTCTACTCCACCATACCCATACAGACATGCCATAGAATTCATGATGTCGTAGGTCAGGTTGCCACCAGCCTGTGCAATATCGGTCACAAACTTTCCAAACAAGATAAACGTCCGGTCTCCATAAGCTGCAATATCCCTGCGCAATGCAGCCTCGATGGTTTCCTGTGCATCATTTGTATAGATAAACCGTACATAGCCTGCCATCTTCGGATAATTGTCGATGAATTTCTGTAACCAGTCTAACTGGATCTGCACCAGATCCTCCTCAATGCCGATTCGTTTCTCACTTCGTCCCACCTGCAAAGCACTTCCTGCCCTGCAATCCTGTAGATAACTTGCAAGCAGATCATCCGACCATACCAGATACCGGCTCTTCCGCATGATAAAAAATGTGTTCCAATCATCCGGATAGATCGTGCTTCCAAACAGCTTCCACTCCGCATCAATAATCGCCGCTATCGTCTCTTCGCGGTCAAACTGCGGTTCATTGCTCCATTCATGCGCCAGTCCCAGTTCTTCCTCAAAATCATATTTTGACTTCTCCGTTGTTTTTTCTCTTGCCGCCTGTTTTAAGTCGTTCACATACTCGCGGTAATTTGCCTCCATCTCGGCATCCTCAACCGCACCAAAATCACCACGATCCACACGCTGTACCAGATCCTGCGCATAGACATCTAAAAACGTGTCCGTACCCTTTACAACGCCCTGCATCTTAAGCTCCATCAACAGATATTCTGCGATATCTTCAAAGCATGACACGATTTCATCCTTATAATTTGTCTCGTAGGCACTGTACGAACGCCCTTCCCATGCCGCTGCCTGATTCGGAATCACCGCAATCCGGTCAAGAATCGGAGCCACACTGTCAATCAGCGACAGGCTCTGCAAGCCCTTTCGCATCCACTTATAATATGGCGCATATTTCTGATTCAGCAGATATATAATCTCCATTGTATACTGCATGCCCTTCGCCACACAGAGATTTGCTGTCACGTAATCCTGACGTGCCATCATACGTGCATAATTGGTCTGCGCGGTCTGCGCAAATCCATGCAGCTTCTCCGCCAGCCGCATCATCCATACCTTCGTCGGATAATATTCGAGCAGGCTTTCCCGAATCTTCGTAAATGCTCCCGCATCATCTCGGAATACCATACCATTCGTTGCAGCAGCAAGCTTCTCCTCTGATATCTGCTGCCAGCTATCCGGAAGAATATAGCCACCCTCTGCTGTTTTCTGTACCTTCACACCGAGCAGGTTCTCATAAAATTCCCGCACAGGCGAAACACCTCTTCTGTGCGACAACACTTTGTTTACGGAATTCGTCGGTGCTTCAATCCCATTTCCACGCAGGAATTCATCCCCGAAATCAATCAGAAGCTGTTCATAGGATTTCTGCAGCATACCGCCGATGCTCCGGTAATCTTCTTCCGATAACCAAAGGCAGAATCCTAACGCAAAATCATGATCCCGCGAAATGGCATCATCATATCCAAAACATTCCGATCCTTCACCAACAAGACCGACTGCAATCCGCGCCTCATAATTCGGAAATTCCTCATGAATCATCTTCGCCCCATGCATCTCATAGAACCGCCTACAGATATGCAGCCAGTTATTCTCTGCATCCATCTGTATCGTATCCTCTGATAAGGTATCCACATAATCGGCTATTGTCTGTGCGTTTTCATCTGTTCCAATCTCCTGCGGAACATTTTCTGCCTGTGCCTCTCCCATATGAACAATATTTGTAAGATATTTGACGGAAGCGTTCGTTTTCATATCTGCGGTCAGAACCGCGGTCTGTTCTTCTTCCTCTTCTTTTTTCATCTGCTCTGCATAATACTTCGCCTGCTTGTAACGCTCTTCCATCTGTATATATGCATCAGATTTTCCGACATGCTTTTCAACTTCCTGCATTGCCTGCATATAATAATCGGCGCCCTGCACATACGCTTCCCGCATACAGAGTGCATCGCCCATTGCGGCAAGTGCCGTGCTGTAATGATAATCACGTTTTCCATCCCATTCAAAGATTCGAAGTGCACGTTCCAGACACTGCAAAGCTTCCTCATACATGGTAGATGCCGTTGTTCCATCCACACGCTGTCCATTTGCTCCCATCGCTGCCCCACCTGCCAGCTGTAACAACACCTGAGCCAGGTTACAACGCGTTGTCGCCTGCTCCATCCACGCATTCTGCTGCATATCTACAACCGCGAGTGCGCGTCGGAATGTCTCCTCCGCTTTCTTCAGTTCTCCGCTGCCCTGATAGACAAACGCCCAGTTGTTGTAGAGTGTTGCAAAACGGTAATCTCCCGCCGAAAGCTTCTCCCGGTAGATGACTTCCACACGTTCAAACAGACTCTGTGCTTTCATATAATATCCAAAAATCCGGTACGCATTTGCAACATTTAACAGACTCGTTGCGTATTCTACCGTACCTTCCAGTCCCATCTTTACAAGCGTATCCTCAATATCTGCACAATAGCGAAGCCCTTTCGCATTCTGGTTCGTATCGCGGCATAATCCCATCATTTCATTCAGCAAAGAAAGTGCCGATGCATAATCCCGCTCATCCATCGCCACTTCAATATTTGTCGTCAGGAACTCCTCTATATCCTCCAGAGAATGTGTTCCAAACATATTATCATAATCCATCAACACCTGATTGATATCCATCGGTCGTACCTCCTCTTTTCCCGAATGTTCCTACGCACACGCCTTTAGCTGCATCGCATCGACAATGCGGCTTCGTACCAGCTTCGCAATCTGCTCCGTTGTAAGCCCCTCATATTCTTCCGGATAGATTGCTGGCAGAAAATGTACCTGTGTTCTGACACGCCGCAGTGAATTGATCTCAAATGGTTTATAGGAATCCACCAAAAGCACCGGAACTATCGGACAATTTGCGCGCACTGCACATTTGAACGCCCCCGGCATGAATTCCTTGATCGCATTCCGGTTATGGAAATATCCACCCTCCGGAAACACAATATATCTTCTACCCTTTTTTACTTCTTTTGTCACCTTCCGAACCGCATCGACCTGACTTTTAATGTCCGTCTTATCAATCCGGCAGCCATCAATCAATGTAATAAACTGATCGACAATAATCATCTTTGAACGCTTTGCGTCCATCATAACCGTGCAAGGCTTTTTATGTGCATCCATAATTCCAAGTGCATCATATTTTCCCTGATGGTTGGCATACAACACATAGCCACCCTCCGCTGGCAGGTTCTCCACGCCCGTCACGTTCGTCCGGATTCTGCCATTCCGTTTCATAACATGAATCACACGCAGTGCCACGCGATAGCGATCTGCCTCCGAATAGCGTTCCGCGTTCTTCTCTATATAACTCCCCTTCGCCAGATAATAAATAATATAAGGCAAAGAAATAATAATCACATACCAAAATCGCAGCATTTTCTCTCTCCGTCAAAAAAATAAAAGGATCTTGTCAAAGACCCTTTTATTTTAACACTGAATCGTTAGAAATAGCAAACCTTTTGTGCATTTATTCACTCTGTTTTGACTTGTAATATTCTTCAAACAGTTTATTTGCCGCATCCAATGTTTTGTTACTGATATCCGGCAGATCTCTGCCCCATGCGGAGGTTGCCTGCTTAAAGCCTTTCTCCATCGCGTGCTGCATCTGGCGCATCTTATCCTCATCGTCGCCGGCGAGAGCACTTGCAAAGTCAAACAATCTCTGTGAGGTCTGCTTGACACCCCAATACCCATCTTCAGAAACATCCTCCTGCGCCTGTGCCTTTGCAGCAGCATCCACAGTAAAGTTTCCATTTGCAAATATCTTCCAGATAGAGTCGTCTCCGTTTGCAATTCCGTACGTTCCAGCCTGCTTACCAAGCATCTGTGATACGAGATTTGTGAAACTGGTCTGTCTGCTCTCCTGGTCCGCTTTGAGCTGCTTTACCAAAGCTGCGCGGTCTTCCTTGCTCATCTTGTTGATGGAATATGGTGCCTTGGCACTTTCCGGCGTGTTCTTCTCGTAAACCGCATCCTTCTCTGTCTCAGCAGAAGCCTTCTTCTCGGATGTCTCCGCAGCCTTCGCTGTTACACTGTAATCAGAAATGGTCTCACTCGCAGCCTGCATACCTGCCATTGCATTTACCGTCATTCCCATGTTCTTTTTCTCCTTCCTTAGAATTGTGCGCACATCCTTGTGCTTTTGGAGATGATTTCCATCTCTATTTATACTATCGGTGATTTGTCGTGTATAATTAACCTGCCTGCCACAAATCATTTACCAGATACATTAATGAAATGGCCGAATCCGGTAAGTAACTCCCAATTCATCACAGATTGCCCGGCATTTTGCCTCTTCTTCCCTCGTGATCGTCGTCTCCACAGTACTTAAGATTACCTTTGGCACATAACGCTTCGCATCCTTTGCGAATTTCAGCATTGCCTCAAAGGAACCATCCCCGAACTTGCTCCGCACGATCTCCTGATACCGCTTCGCATCCGGCGTGTTCAGACTGATAGAGATTGTGTCGATCAGACCTGCAAACTTCGGCGTGATATCTTCCTTCCAGATCAGGTCTCCAAGACCGTTTGTATTAATACGGATCGGCTTATCATAATGCGCCTTCAGATATTTTGCAATTTCAAGCAGTGCATCCAGCCGTTCGGTCGGCTCGCCAAATCCACAAAATACGATTTCTTCATACGGCGCAACATCTGTTTTCTCAAACTCCGCAATCACTTCCTCCACACTTGGCTCATGCTCCAGCCATAGGGGTGCATCATTTACCTCTGATACATGGTCACGTGTCTGTCTCTCGCAGAACGTACATGCACACGGACAGCGGTTCGTCAGATTCACATACAGTCCATTATGCACTTTATATAATATTGTCATTGCTTTTCTTACTTCATTACCCACCTTACTCACCTGTCAATCTTACATTACTTTCAAACATCCGGTTAAATCCAAGCCATTCCGTCTTATCCGCATTCTCCCGGATAATCTCGGTAAATGTCTGCAATTTTGCATCCATATTGTCGGCATGTGCGAGTGCCATCGCCTCGATCAGTGCCGGCTTCTTCGGAGATCCATATTCCAGTTCTCCGTGATGCGCCAGGATGCAGTGCTTCAGCTCATTTGCAAGCTTCAACGGGAATCCCGGAATCTCACGAACCTTATCCGCAATCATCATGGTGCCCATCACGATATGTCCAACTAACTGTCCCTCGTCGGTGTAATCATTCTGTGGAAAATCGGAAATCTCATCAACCTTACCGATGTCGTGGCAGATTGCTGCTGTCACAAGCAGATCGTGATTGACAACCGGATAATTGGCGGCAATATACTCACATAACTTTGCAACCGACAATGAATGCTCCAGCAGACCTCCGATAAATCCATGATGGATGGATTTGGCTGCGGAATGCTTCTTGAATTTTTCCACAAATGTTTTGTCCTCAACAAAGAACATTTCCAATAGTTTATGTAAATACTGATTTTTTACACCCTGAATCAGTCCCAGTAATTCCTGATACATCGTATCAATATCTTTGGTTGAACATGGCATATAATCTGCCACATTATATTCTCCCTCGTCAGCCACGCGCACACGTTTGACATTCAGCTGCAATGCGCCGTTAAAGCTTGTTACCTGTGCATCGACGCGGATGTAATTCATCGGCTCAAAATGTGCAATCGCATTTGAAAGCTCCCAGATCTTCGCGTCCACCGTTCCCGTCTTATCCTGAAGCTGCAAAGAGTAATATGTCTTTCCAGCCTTTGTCTTCGCTACCACTTTATTTTTACAGAGATAGATTTCCGATACCATCTCTCCATCACGCAATTCTTTGATATAATTCATGTTCTTCCTTCCTCCATCCTGCACTTTGCTCCTCCCTATTTATAACACTTATATGTGCTTTTCGCAAGCGTATATACATAGGATAATTCTTGTCAGTCCCCGAAATATATGCTATCTTAAATCTATACTATTTTAAGGAGTGTGATTCTATGAATTTTCCAACTTGTGGAGCTGCTCTCGCAGACGGTACAACATCCTGCCCTGCTTGCGGTGCACCAATTATTCAACCAGCAAATACAAACAACATGCCATATCAACAACCGGATATAAACTACAATCAGGCACAATACCAGCAGCCTCAGACAGACTATAATCAGGCACAGTACCAGCAGTCTCAGGCAAACTATAATCAGGCGCAGTACCAGCAGCCTCAGGCAAACTATAATCAGGCGCAGTACCAGCAGCCTCAGGCAAACTATAATCAGCCAAATTACAATCAGATGCCATATGCAAATTCTGCTGCCTATGCACCAGCTGGCGCAAAGTTCAAGCGGAAATTCAATGCCGGACATTTTGCAGTGATGGGCGGAAGCCTGTTCTGTCTGATCTCCGTCTTTCTTCCGTTCCTGACTGTTTCCCTTTTTGGATACAGTGAATCCATGTCATTATTTAAGGACGGAGAAGATGGTGTCATCTTTTTGATAACGGCAATCGTGATCATTGCCCTGTCCATGCTACGGGTAAATACATTGAATATTATCCTGACCCTGATTCAGGGAATTTTTGCAGTTTATGAAACTATGAGCGCAAAGGACGAGCTTTCCGATTATGGTTCTATGGTTCAGTACGGCGCTGGTTTCTATCTGCTTCTGATTGGCGGTATTGTTGCATTTGTTGGTGCCATTATCGGGTTGGTGCTGCATATCAATGCAAAAAAATCGTTTAATCAGGTCTAATATACTTTTATAAAGGAAAGAACCATGAACAAACGAAGCTTACGAATCTTAGAGTTCACGAAAATATTATCAATGGTCAATGAGTACGCCGTATCCCCTATGGCGAAACGGCGTATCGACCGCATGAAACCACAGCGCGATATCGACGTTATCCGCAAACTACAGGAGGAGACAAATGACGCCCTGAATCGCCTGAATCGCCACGGAAATATCAGTTTCTCCGGTTTGCGCGACATTGGTGCATCCATCAAACGCCTGGAGGTACAGGGTACACTCACTTCCCAGGAGCTGCTTGACATCGCAGCTGTTCTGCAGGTCGCAAAAGCCGCCAAACAGTACGGCGATGGTTCCGATCTGACCGAGGCACTTGCAAGCCGCAATCAGGAACCGGTGTCACAGACAACCAACGATTCCCTGACTGAACGTTTCAACATGCTGCTACCACTCGAGCATATCTCATCCGAAATCACGCGCTGTATCTTATCCGAAAATGAATACGCGGACGACGCAAGCTCCGGGCTGAAGAACATCCGACGGGAAATTCGTCTTACCAATGACAAGCTGCATCAGCAGTTAGATAAAATTATCAAAAGCGACACAAACCGTGATCAATTACAGGATTCTCTGATTACCATGCGAAATGGCAGATACTGTATTCCGGTCAAGCAGGAATACCGTTCGAAATTCCCGGGCATGATCCATGACCAGTCCTCGACCGGCTCCACGCTTTTCATCGAGCCCATGGCTGTCGTCAATCTGAACAACCAGATCAAGGAACTCGCGAACGAAGAATTACTAGAGATTGAGAAAATACTGGAGACTTTAAGTGCGCAGGCAGCTGCTTATGTCTCCGATATCGCCTATGATCTGGAATTATTGACCGATCTGGACTTTATATTTGCCAAAGCGAAATTCGCCCGCGCAACGAACAGCACAAGACCAATTTTCAATACCGACGGTATCATCGACATCCGGCAGGGACGCCATCCATTGCTGGAGAAGCACTCGGTTGTACCTGTTGATATCCGGCTTGGTGAGACATACAATCTGCTCATTATCACAGGTCCAAATACCGGTGGTAAAACCGTATCCCTAAAGACACTTGGACTGTTCTCCCTCATGGGGCAGGCCGGTCTGCATATCCCGGCGATGGAGGAATCCCGTCTGGCTGTCTTTGACGATATCTTCGCCGATATCGGTGATGAGCAGAGCATCGAGCAGAATCTGTCGACGTTCTCCTCACACATGAGCAACATCGTCTATATCGTACAACACGCAACACCTAACACGTTATGTCTGTTCGATGAACCGGGCGGAGGAACCGATCCGGTCGAAGGTGCGGCACTGGCTGTTTCCATCTTAAATTATCTGAAAAGCATGGGCGCCCGCTGCATGGCAACGACACATTACAGCGAATTAAAAACATACGCCCTTTCCACCGATGGTGTGGAAAATGCATCCTGTGAATTTGATGTGGCAACCCTGCGTCCGACCTATCGTCTGACAATCGGTATTCCGGGAAAATCGAACGCATTTGCCATCGCAAGCAAGCTTGGTCTGCCGGATTATATCATCAACTCCGCAAAAGAACAAATTGACAGCGATGCCATCGACATGGAAACTCTGCTCGCAGATCTCGAAACAAGCAAGCGTTCCATGCAGGAGGACGAAAAGGCAATTGAAGCTTACAAACAGGAAATTGAATCGCTGAAAGAATCGTTACAGAAAAAAGAAGAAAATCTCGATACGAAGAAAGCCGAGATTCTGAAAAAAGCAAGGGAAGAAGCCAGAGATATTATCGAGGAAGCCAAGGATGTGGCAGATCAGACGATACGAGATTACAACAAATGGCGCAACAACCCACATAAGGCAGACATGCGGACGATGGAAGAACAGCGAAGCAGGCTGCGGGGCAAGATCAAGGATTACGAGAAATCCGGAGCCTCTGAGACAAAGAAACAGACCTCGAATCACAAGGCATCTGATTTCCATATCGGTGACACAGTACAGGTACTCAGCATGGGGACGCGTGGCACAATTACAAAGCTGCCGGACAACAAGGGGATTGCAGGTGTACAGATGGGTATCTTAAATTCCATGTTACCAATCTCCGACCTGCTGATCATCCCGGAAAGCACCGTGTCAGTAAATGGAACCAAACAAAAATATGTCGGCAAGCGCGCCGGCGGGGATCATACATCTGTGGGCAAATCCATGACATTCTCCCCGGAACTGAATGTCATGGGAAAAACCGTGGACGAAGCATGCTTTGAGATTGACAAATATCTGGATGATGCGGTTTTGGCACACATTTCCCGTGTCACGATCATCCACGGAAAAGGAACCGGAGCTTTGCGCAAGGGCATCTGGCAATATCTGAAGAAACATCCACTTGTACAGTCATATCGTTCTGGCGAATTCGGCGAGGGCGAATATGGTGTTACGATCGTCGAACTATAAACGATCTGCAATCACACAACAGTCTTTAATTTGGAGGGGAACATGGACAAACAACGAATCCTGATCGTCGATGACGACGAAAACATCGCAGAGCTTATCTCTCTGTATTTGCTAAAGGAATGCTTTGCAACTGAAATCGCATACACAGGCAGGGACGCGCTTGCACTTGCAGCAGCCTTCAACCCTGACCTTATTTTGCTCGATATCATGCTCCCGGATATTGATGGCTATGAAGTCTGCACGGAAATCCGCAGGACACGCCAGACACCGATCATCATGCTTTCTGCAAAGGGAGAAGTATTTGACAAAGTACTTGGCTTAAAGCTCGGTGCTGATGATTACATGATCAAACCGTTCGATTCCAACGAACTGGTAGCAAGAGTCAAGGCTGTTTTACGCCGTACTTCTATGACTCCTGTCGTAGCATCCACGGCACCTGCAAGCATCGCAGAAGTGACTGATCATCAGGGGGAATTTGTCGAATACGATGGACTGCTCATCAATATGACAAACTACACCGTAACCGTAGATGGCGAATCCGTGGAAATGCCTCCAAAGGAGCTGGAGCTTTTATATTTCCTTGCCAAGAGACCAAACCAGGTATTCACACGTGACCAGCTTCTGGATCGTCTATGGGATTATGAATATGCCGGTGACTCCCGAACCGTGGATGTACACATCAAACGTCTACGTGAAAAAATAAATGAAAACCACAACTGGTCCATCTCTACCGTCTGGGGCAAGGGATACAAATTTGAGGTAAAGTAACATGACATTACGACACTCTCTTTTTGATAAAATTTTTATGAGTTTTCTGGTGATCTTCACCGTATGTTTCGGATTTATTGTACTCTATGCCTCAAATGTCACAAAAAACATGCTGGTCGATGAACGTACTGAAGTATTGACAAATGAGGCATTTTTGATTGCAGACCAGACCGTGACCGGATATATCCAGGGGATTTACACCGAAGACGATCTGCAAAAAAGTCTCCGTTATTACAGTGATACTTTAAATGCCAGTATCTGGGTTACAGACGAAAAGGGCATCATCTATGGTTTTGCCAATGCCAAAGGACATCCGGATAACCCCAAAAATATCTTTCTAATCAATCCGGATTTTGATATTGATACCGCACAATCCTTCAATGGTAGTTTTTTTGATACCTTTGATGGAGATGTTATCTCGGTTGCGATTCCAATCCGGACGAACAACCAGCCAAACGGCATGCTGCTGATTCATTCTACCGTAGAACAGCTGCACATTATCCAGGAGAAGATCGTCAAACTGATTTATGCTCCATATCTCTTTATGATTATCATTTCCTTTGCTTTGCTTGGTATCATCTCGGGTAAAGTCATGCGTCCAATCCGGAAAATCAACTCCGTAGCAGAGCAATATTCAACCGGTAATTTTGATACGCCGATGGATATTCATTCTGCTGATGAGATCGGACAGCTTGCTTCCACACTGGAATATATGGCTTCCGAGCTGGAAAAGCTGGACGATTACCGAAAAGCGTTTATCTCCAATATATCCCACGATTTCCGCTCTCCGCTCACCTCGATCAAAGGCTATATCGAGGCAATTCAGGACGGAACAATCCCTCCGGAGAAACAAAGTCATTACCTGGATATCGTCGTACAGCAGACCAACCGATTGACGAAGCTTACCTCCAGCCTTTTGGAACTGAACAACTACGATTCCTATGGCATCTGGCTGGTATGTAAAGACTTTGATATTGTAGATCTTGTCCTCTCAGCCATTAATTCATTTGAAGGACGCTGCATCGAGAAAAAAATTTCTTTACGGCTAAACAACCATACAGAACATTCAATTGTACACGCAGATAAAACTAAAATTGAACAGGTCATCTATAATCTACTTGATAATGCGATTAAATTTACATCGGAAAATAAATCAATTTACGTGACATTGACAGAAAAACATGATAAAATTTTTGTATCTGTGAAGGATGAGGGATGTGGGATTCCAAAAGAGTCTTTAAACCGTGTTTGGGTACGTTTCTATAAGGCGGACCGTTCCCGTGGCAAAGACAAACAGGGAACCGGACTCGGACTTGCGATTACCAAAGAAATCATCAAGGCACATAATGAGAATATCAATGTTGTCAGCACGGAAGGTGTCGGAAGTGAATTTACATTTTCACTGTCCAAAGCAACAGCGGATTCCGAACAATCATAAGAATAACCGGTCTTATGCAAACCGCAAATTTATATGGCCGGATAAGGGGAGGTATTTATGTTTAGTATCAACAATCTTTTCAACAACGCCAACATGCAGTGTATCAACCAGCTCGGACAGTATCGTGTCTTTGAACACCAGAAGGATCTGTCAGTTTCTCCATACAACGCAGAAACTGCATATTTTTCTGCAGAGATGAATGTACGCCGCCGTCAGGTTTTGGTCGAGCTGAACAACACATCCTGCAAATTACAGGCAGGTGCCATGCAGTGGATGCTCGGAAATGTATCTATGCAGTCCGGTGTAAGTGTCGGTAATTTCCTCGGCAAAGCACTCGGTGCAGCTGTAACCGGTGAGACAATGTCCAAACCGGAATACACCGGTCAGGGTTATGTTATGTTAGAGCCAACCTACAAGCACATCCTGCTTGTCGATGTGGCACAGTGGGGGCAGATCGTACTCGAGGATGGTTTATTCCTTGCCTGTGACAGCACATTGCAGCATAAGGTTGTCAGCCGTAAGACACTTTCCTCTGCTGCGCTCGGTGGAGAGGGCTTATTTAACCTGAGCCTTTCCGGACAGGGTATCGCTGTATTGGAAAGTCCGGTTCCACAGCAGGAGCTTATCATGTTCAATCTGCAGGATGACGAGGTTAAGATCGATGGAAATATGGCAATCGCATGGTCCGGCTCTTTGAATTTCACGGTTGAAAAATCTTCAAAATCGCTGATCGGTTCGGCTGTTTCCGGCGAAGGTCTGGTCAATGTATACCGTGGTACCGGGTCGATTCTGATGGCACCAACTGCATAAGGGGAGGGGTACATATATGGTAAGTCAAAGCTTATTAAATAACACAAATGTACAGGTTACCTCTGCTCTTGGCGGCATGCAGGTACTGGAATATGTGCAGGATATGAGTGTCAGCCCATCTACCTCGAAGCTGCAGTACTACATGTCCCGCATGAATGTGAACAAGCGTCAGCTTCTGCTTAATCTGAACGGAAATGGTTACATCGTTCAAGCCGGTGCCATGCAGTGGACGGCAGGTCAGATACAGATGGAAAGCGGCGTCAAAGGTGTTGGCGGTTTCTTAAGTGGTATGGCTAAAGCAGCAGTTACCAAAGAGACGGTTGCCAAGCCTATCTACACCGGTTGCGGTCAGGTCATGTTAGAGCCAACCTACCGTCATATTCTGCTCACGAATCTACAGGAATGGGGAGGCAGTGTAGTCTTAGATGACGGATTGTTCCTTGCCTGTGACAACACCGTTACACAGAAGGTTGTAGCAAGAAGTAACCTCTCTTCTGCTGTATTCGGTGGGGAAGGATTATTCAATCTGAGTTTAAATGGTACCGGTATCTGTGCTTTAGAAAGTATCGTTCCTAGAAATGAGATTATCGAGGTTGTACTCGACAACGATATAATGAAGATCGATGGAAATATGGCAATTGCATGGTCATCCTCTTTGGATTTTACGGTTGAAAAATCTTCCAAATCTTTGGTTGGCTCTGCTGTATCCGGGGAAGGTCTGGTTAATGTATACCGTGGTTCCGGCAAGATCTGGCTTGCTCCGGTACTGGAGACTGGCGGTTCCGCAGGTGTCAGCAGCCCACAGAATGCAGGCGAAACCGCGTCCGAAGGAAAGACAGGTTCGGCAGCTGCCAGAAATGATACGATGAGCAAGATCGAGAAGTTCGGGAAACTGATGGATAAATTTAGTTGATGACGGACAAAAAATCAAAACGCATCTGTATATTTAGAATAGAGTACATGTAGATGCAATGTATTGAACCTAAGAATTACTAAATGTTCTTAACAAACATATTCTCAAAATACGCAACCGCAGCCAATTCGCCATCCATGGCTCAGTGGCTGCTTACCTGAACATCGTGTTCAGGTATTGCTTATAAGAAGAAAGAACATTAAGTAATTCTAAGGCTCAAACATATCGCATCTTACATGAAACTCTATTCTAAATATAGATGCGTTTTTATCTTGTCATATGATACCTCATATCAGAATTATAAATCCGCAACTCTTATATTATCCCGTTCACATCGCAATTATCTGTCTGTCGACCTCGTGCTTATATGCATTACTTCGCCATGATTACACTAATCTTCTACTCTCCTTTTACTTCCGATAAAGACTGATAGGTCATCTCTATATTATATCTATGAGATTATCGAATATCTGCAGCAGTTCTGCGAGTTCTTTGCGGCATTTCTCCTTATATTCGTCCAAGCCATCGTTTACATTGATATCTCTCATTTCGAACAGGTCCTCATCATTATATATTGCGGCAACAAGCTGATTTCCTGCGAATTCCAGATAGGTATCTTTCGGAAGCTGCAGTATGCTGAGGATTGCATCCGGTGGCAATATGCTTCCTGCAAGCGGTTCGTCAGTTGCCAAAGTCGTAAATCTCTGGTCAAAATCGGTGTTTCCAAGCCGGATTGCTTCTGCCGGTTTCTTCCCGCCTTTCCGCTCAATGACATGAACGACACCGTCTATATTATGTGGAAGGACTATGGTCACAAACGGTCCCTGGAATCGTGTCACCGCGGAAGATGACCCCGGTCTGTCCGGATCCATGTTGTCGCTTCGCCACCTCAGGCAAAGATCGCAGTATGTAATCTCTGCGCCTCTGTAGATCGCATGGAAGTAATCGGAGCCGGTCACTTCATTATATTCCGGCAGGAGCTTGCAGTTCTTCAGGGAATCTTCGTTCGTATGCCCGGTCGGCATATATTCCAGTACCTGCATCTGTTCTTCCAATACGCCCCGCACGGCACACTGTCCGATCAGCTCCTTCATCTGTTTCTCTATATTTGCAGCAATTAATGCTATGGCAAATCCAATCATAATGGAAACAACCGCAATTCCAGTCAGCCGGTAGGTCCACGTCGAATCTTCCGCCCCGCAGAATGCAGGAATAAACGGTGCTGCCAGCATAGGCAGGAAAACCCAGCAAAGCTTTGTCAATATCTTGTACGTTCGTTGTTTGGATTTGAGCTTTGCTTCCAATTCATTCCTGTTTTGACCTTCATCCGTTTTTTCGCTCATATCGTCTTCCTCCCATACTTGGAACACCAGCCCATTTAAAGTTTGCCTACGGCAAAGGGCTGGCGCTGCATGTCAAGTTTTCATAGAAAACTTGACACATCCACTTGCAATGCTCCGCACACTTTAATTGGAGTTTTTCTCTTGTTTCACTATTTTACCCCCAATCCGCTTGATTCTCAACCCTTTCCGGTTGGAGCATCTCCCCTGTTTCACTGCTTTTGCTCCTACTCACATGCAGGCAAAATAAAAAACGCATCTTTCGATGCGTTTTTTTTCCTAGCTCTTTCAATCAGACTTTATTATTCTTCCTCGAAATTTATTCCCTCTTCCTTTGCAAATGTTTCTGCAAATGAACCGGCTTTACCAACAATTGTCAGGGCATCTTCGCCAAAGAAGGCTACCTTATCAAGATTCTCTACACCTTCCGGAATATGAATTACTTCTAATGTATCCGAAAAATAAGCATCATCAAATTCTTTGAGATTGTCGCCCAGATCTACATATTTTAAACTGTCATTGTGCTGGAACGCTGCCCTTCCCACCGTCTCAACACCCGATGCCAGAACCACCTGCAGTGAGTCATTAAGTCCAAATGTAGAATCACCAATTTCCTTTATCGTAGCAGGCAGTGAGATTCCTTTTATAAAACTATCGTTATTAAAAGGCCCATCAATTATAGATATAACATCCTTTCCATCTATCTGCTCCGGTATGACAACTATTGGATCACTTCCGTTATATGCCTTTATGGATACGCTGTCACCGTGATCTACATATTCAAAGTCTGATGCAGGTGTTTCTGCGTGGTTTCTCACATCATCCACCGTAATCTCTGCGCTGTCTGTTACGGATACTCCATCATCGTTGTTAGTCTCTTCCCCCTCTGCAGTATCAACAGCGGTGCTCACCGCTGTGTTCTCTGTATCGATGCTTGTATCATTTTTATCTCCGCACGCAGCAAAGCTCATCATCACCGCCATTGATGCTATTATCGCCATTATCTTCTTCATAATATTCCCTCCTCGTATACCAATCTTTTTCATATGCTATACTCCTCGCCATGTAATATTTGTGCAAATATCTACACCGGCTCCCATCTGCCTGTGTTCACACAACAGAAGTATATCACAATTATATTCAGTTTTTTCTCTATTGCGACAAACGGTCATTATTTGCGACAAACGGCAGTATTACTTTCACGACAAATATGCCGTCACCTGATTTCATCTGACATTCGCCATGATATTTTTCTACAACCCGCTTAATATTCACTGTGCCGATTCCATGCTCCGTATCACTGTCGGTCTTGGTTGATATCAACTGGTCTCCATCGCACCTGATTTCACCCGACATAGGATTTTCCACAAGAAGCATCAGTGAGCCCGGATTTTCAGACGCACGAACCTTTATATACCGGTCTTTCCGGCATACTGCATTTGCCTCTATTGCATTGTCAATGAGATTCGCTATGAGCACGCTGCAGTCAGAGTTGTCCATCTGTGACAACCTGCCAAATGCGCCGCTCACGTCCATCTGTATATTATTTTCATCCATGACCGACCTTTTGGCATTTAGCAATATGTCCACAATCTCGTTTCCGGTGGCTATCCAGCCGGTATCTATTCCTCCGCTCTCCGTCATCTCCTGAAAATACTTCTTTGCCTTGTCATATTCTCCGCGATCCATGAGCCCCTGGATAGTCAGCATATGATTTTTCAGATCATGTCTGAGTCGCACCGCATCCGACTGCTTTTCTTTATAATCCTTAAAATACTGATACTCGGCATCAAAGCTCTGCCTGTAATTTTCCGAAACCGACTTATAATGTCTGGTCAGCTTCCTATGGATTATCCATGCATACACAGCAGCATTTACCCCGATTGCGAACAGCACCCAGGCGATTGAATATTTGATACCATCCACGTTGTGATAGATTCTGTCCAGCCCTGCGCAGAACACGGGAGAAAACAGGCTTATCGCAAGAAGAAGTATCTCCTCCCCTGCCGTCAGCCTTACGTCAATATGCTTTGTCATAACCTTTCTGTTCGCAAGACATAACACCACCAGTATAACTATGTCCATTGCGAATTCGAACACAGACTGGCTCTCCTCGCCAAGCCTGATGTTGTACCCGTCAAGACCAAGCATGGTGCCTGTCATCTGGGTCAGAAAACCATACATAACATAGAGCAGGCACGACAATATGCCCTCAAATCCTGCACGCACACGGTGCTTATCAACCCGGACAGCACCATACACGATCAGAAACCCAAAAAGCAGGAGCATCTGTAACATGTCCTGCTCTTTACATACCAATGTAACCACTGCGTCATATGCGCATATTCCTCCAAATAAAACCGGATAATACCGCAGTCTTTTCAGCGGCTTTACACCAAAGAAAAGCTGCATTATAAGCACCATGGAAAATATCTCCAATCCATTTATCAGCACTATACATATCTGAATTCCAAAATCACCCATTCAGCTCTTTCTCCATTTTCTCCATTATTTTATCTCTGTACATATTCTCCCGCCGTCTGCTGACCGGCAGCGCATTTCCATCTCCGAGAATCAGCTTTCCTCTGCAAAGCTCCCTGTGATATCTCATATTCACAAGATATTTTCTATGTATTCTGAAAAAGCCATATTCTTCAAGCTCTCTCTCCAGTTCTCCCAGACTTTCTCTCGCTGTGATATGTCTATCCACAGTATATATGATCGCATATTTATCCTCTGCCGATATATACACAATATCATCCAGACATATCGACCCTTCAGCACCTGGGAGCTTCAGCATTACACTCTTGTTTGCATTGAATTCCCTCCGTATCTCGCCCATAACCTTTTCTACTGAGTCATGTGTCAATGGCTTTAACAGATAGCGGAACGCTCTCGCCTCATATCCCCTGATTGCATACTCCGGATGTGCTGTTATAAATACAACAACGCTGTCAGGCATCAGCTCATGAAGATTTCGTCCCAACTGCACGCCATCAAGTCCATCCATCTCTATGTCCAGAAATGCCACCAGCCTTGCACCATCGCCATCCAGCTTTCCCGACCTGAGTGCCTCGTCCATCGCTATCCCCGACCTGTACACTGCCACCATATCATCCGGCAGATGCATCACGTCGCGGCAGATGCATCTCATCTGTTCAAGCTGCTCTGGCTCGTCATCGCATATCGCTATCATATACCTTTCATTTTTATTTTCTCTGACTACCATATTTTTTCTACTGCACTGTCTGCAAATTTCTTCTGAATAACCTTCATTCTGTTCTCAGCGCTTTTGACGCTGCAGCCCTCAAGTACTATACAAATCAGCACCATCAGCCAAGCTGGTGGTGCCGATTTGACAATAATGTATTTCACACTTTCTTCGTCATCTCCAAACGAAGCAATGCACGCTTCAGTGCAAGTTCCGCCCGGTCAATATCCTGTGAGTTGTCATGGATACGGCGCTCCGCACGAATCTTTGCTTCCTCAGCACGACGGATATCAATTTCATCCGGCCATTCGACTGACTCTGCCAGAATTGTGACAGAATCGCCAAGAATCTCCGCGAAACCGGAATGTAATGCCGCTTCCTTGTCACCACCATCTTCCCGGATTTTCAGAACCCCCGGTGCAACAACCACAGTCATAGGTATATGTTTTGGGTACAGTCCGATGATGCCCTCAATCGTATTAAACTCAAGGAAAGAAACCTCTCCTTCATAAAATACCCGTTCCGGCGCAATCACACGAACCATCATTTTATTTTCTGCCATGTATACCACCTAATTTATTTCTACTTCTTGCACTTTGCAAGTACGTCGTCGATACTTCCGGCATTTAAGAAATAGCTCTCTGGAATGTCATCATGCTTACCTTCGAGAATCTCCTTGAAGCTCTGAATCGTATCAGACAGTGGAACGTATTTACCAGGAAGTCCTGTAAACTGCTCTGCTACATGGAATGGCTGTGACAGGAACTTCTGTACCTTTCTTGCACGTGCTACGACGATCTTATCCTCCTCGGAAAGCTCATCCATACCAAGGATTGCGATAATATCCTGCAACTCCTTATACTTCTGCAGGATCTCCTGTACACCACGTGCCACCTTGTAATGCTCCTCACCAACCACTCTTGGATCGAGGATTCTGGATGTAGACTCCAGAGGATCTACCGCCGGGTAGATACCAAGCTCTACGATGGAACGGGAAAGTACCGTTGTCGCATCCAAATGCGCAAATGTAGTTGCAGGTGCAGGGTCTGTTAAGTCATCGGCCGGCACATAGACTGCCTGTACCGATGTGATAGAACCATTCTTTGTCGAAGTGATACGCTCCTGCAATGCGCCCATCTCGGTCTGCAGTGTTGGCTGATAACCAACGGCAGAAGGCACACGTCCAAGCAGCGCGGACACCTCCGAACCAGCCTGTGTAAAACGGAAGATATTGTCGATGAACAACAATACATCCTTTCCAACCTGATCACGGAAATACTCTGCCATCGTGAGGCCTGTCAGACCAACACGCATTCTTGCTCCTGGCGGTTCATTCATCTGACCAAATACCATCGTTGTCTTCTCGATAACGCCGGATTCGATCATCTCGTAATACAGGTCATTTCCTTCTCTTGTTCGCTCACCAACACCGGTAAATACAGAATATCCACCGTGCTCTGTCGCGATATTTGTGATAAGCTCCTGAATCAATACTGTCTTACCAACACCGGCACCGCCGAACAGACCGATCTTACCACCCTTCTGATAAGGGCAAAGCAAGTCAACGACCTTAATACCGGTTTCCAGAATCTCTGTCTCGGTTGACTGCTCTGAAAACTCTGGTGCTTTTCTATGGATTGGAAGGTAAGTGTCTACCTTTGGAGCCGGTTTATTGTCAATCGGCTGTCCCAACACGTTGAACATACGTCCCAGTGTTGCTTCACCGACAGGTACAGTAATCGGCGCGCCGGTACCGACCGCTTCCATACCACGTACAAGACCATCTGTCGGTCCCATCGCGATACAACGAACGGTATCATCCCCTAAGTGCTGGGATACTTCGGCGTACAGTGTGTCACCGCTCTTTGTGGCAATCGTTATCGCATCGTGAATCTCAGGCAGTTTACCTTCGGTAAACTTCGCATCGATAACGGCACCGACAATCTGGGTAACCTTACCTACATTTGTATCTGCCATTTCCTTAATCTCCTTTAACTTATTGCATCAGCTCCGGCAATAATCTCCGTAAGCTCCTGCGTGATTGCACTCTGTCTTGCTCTATTGTACTTGAGTGACAGGCTTCCGATCATATCCTCCGCATTGCTTGTCGCGGAATCCATCGCCTGCATTCTCGCACCATTCTCACTGGCTACCGCCTCTAACAGCGCACCGTAAATAATGTTGGACATGTATTTCGGCACGATCTGGTCTAAAACTTCTTCCTCAGACGGCTCGAAGTTCATCAGCAGCTTATCGTCACTGATTGGCTGCCCCGGTGTGAAATCCTCCTCCCGGATCGGAAGCAGCTTCATAAGCTTTGCTTCCTGTGTCACGGTATTCTTGAAATTCGTATATGCGATGTACACCTCACCAATCTCGCCCTTGGAATACTGCGTCAAAAGCTGCTTCGTAAGCTCGGTCGCATCGTCAAACAATGGTGCATTGATGATCTCTGATTCATCCTGATATATGCTGTAACCTTTTCTGGTCAAGCCCTCAATACCTTTTTTTCCGATACCATAGATATAGGTATCCTCCTTCGAAAATCCGGCTGCAACAATCTCCTTTACAACATTGTTGTTGTAACCACCGGCAAGTCCACGGTTCGATGTGATCGCGATAACTGCCTTCTTGTCACTGCCGTTTTCCTTCAGGAATTTATGGTTTGGTTCTTTCGTCATTGCAAGGATGGAACATATCGTATCATAGAGCATATTAAAATATGGTTTGTTGCTCTCAGCTCTCCCGCGGGCTTTCTGAAGCTTAACTGTAGAGACAAGCTTCATCGCCTTGGTGATCTGCTGCGTGCTCTGGACGCTTTCTTTGCGCCGCTTAATGTCTCTCATGGATGCCAAGAAAGATCAACCTCCTCGCTCTATTTATTAGAATATTTCCTTGAATTCCGTAATTGCCTTCTTCAAAGCGTCCTCTAATTCATCGGACAGCTTCTTCTCCTCGCGGATCTTCTCGAAAATGTCCGGATATTTCGTGGAAATGTATTCGAACAATCCACTCTCAAATTCCAGAATCCGGTCTACTTCGATATCAAGCAGATACTTTCTTGTTGCAGCGTAGATGATAACAACCTGTTTTTCAACCGGCATTGGCTTATACTGAGGCTGCTTCAAAATCTCCTTGATTCTTTCACCCTGTGCAAGCTGGTTTCTCGTATCCTCATCAAGCTCGGAACCGAACTGGGAGAATGCGGCAAGCTCGCGGTACTGTGCTAACTCCACACGAATTGGGGAAGCAAGCTTCTTCATGGCACCGATCTGTGCGGCACCACCAACACGCGATACAGAAAGACCTGCATTTACGGCTGGACGGAAACCGGAGTTGAACATCTCTGTCTCCAGATAGATCTGTCCGTCTGTGATGGAAATAACGTTTGTCGGGATATACGCAGATACATCACCTGCCTGTGTCTCGATGATCGGAAGGGCTGTAAGCGATCCTCCACCGAGTGCATCCGACAACTTCGCTGCACGCTCTAAGAGTCTGGAGTGCAGATAGAATACATCACCCGGATAAGCCTCACGACCTGGTGGTCTACGGAGAAGCAGGGAGAGTGTACGGTAAGCAGTTGCATGCTTTGACAAGTCATCATATACAACCAATACATCCTTTCCATTTTCCATCCATTCCTCACCGATCGCACATCCGGCGTACGGTGCAATATACTGTAATGGAGCTAAGTCGCTCGCGGTACTTGCAACGACCGTTGTATATGCCATTGCGCCGTACTCTGTCAATGTCTTTACAATATTTGCTACGGTCGATGCCTTCTGACCGATTGCAACGTAGACACAGTTTACGCCCTGCCCCTTCTGATTGATGATCGTATCGATCGCGATTGCTGTCTTACCGGTCTGTCTGTCGCCGATGATCAGCTCACGCTGTCCTCTTCCGATCGGAACCATGGCATCGATTGCCTTGATACCTGTCTGAAGCGGTGTATCAACCGACTTACGGGAGATAACACCCGATGCAACTCTCTCGATCTGTCTTGACTTCGTGGTTGCGATTGGTCCCTTGCCATCGATTGGCTGACCGAGCGCATTTACGACACGACCAAGCATCGCATCGCCAACAGGCACTTCCACCACGCGTCCTGTTGTCTTCACTATATCTCCCTCGTTGATATTTTTATGATCACCGAGAAGAACCGAACCTACATTGTCTTCTTCCAGGTTCATAACCATGCCGTATACTTCACCTGGAAATTCCAGAAGTTCGCCCTGCATCGCATTCTCAAGACCGTGAATACGTGCAATTCCGTCCGCTACCTGGATAACTGTTCCAACGTCGGATGTTTCCAGTTTTGTCTCATAGTTCTTAATCTGTTCTTTGATTACGGAACTAATCTCTTCCGGTTTTAAATTCATGGAACACGAACACCTCCTTCTTATGATTGTGCGAGTGCCTTTGACATCGTCTCAATCTTGGTTTTGATACTGCTGTCAACCACTCTGTCATCAATTCGAATCACAAGCCCGCCGATGATGGATGCATCTACCGTATAGGTTACTTCCATCGAAGCGAAATCTGTCGTCTCAAGCAGACGCTTCTCGATCGATGCCTTCTGTGCACCGGTAAGTGCAACCGCACTTGTCACACTTGCAACTCCTATATTTTTTACTCGTTTTACCTGTCTGATAAAATAGCGGAGCACATCTACAATCTTGCTACCATGATCTTTCTCAACCATGATGCCGAACAATCCGACCATATCCTTCGATACGCGTCCTTTGAAAATGTTATCCACTATCTTCCGCTTCTCATCCTTATCAATCTGTGGATGCCTGAGAATGCGGAGCAATTCTTCGTTTTCCTGTAACACTGTCACAAGAGCCTGCGCTTCTTCGTAGAGCATATTCAGACTGCCTTCTTCTAAGGCAAGTTCCAAAAGTGCATCTCCATAGGTTGTTTCTACTTGTCTCGCCATGTATCATCACCCATCTCTTTCAGCGTCTCATCAATCAGAGAAGCCTGTGTGTTCTCATCAAGAGAGGATGCAACGAACTTTCCTGCCATCACGGTTGCCACGCCGATGATCTCCTGTTTCACCTCATCCTTCACACGTTCTTTTTCAAGCTCGGCTTCACTGTTTGCTCTGTCGATAATGCGTCCTGCCTCTTCCTTCGCCTCGGCAATGATGTTCTCCTCGTTCTTTACCGCACGTTTTCTTGCGGAAGAAAGAATCTCACCCGCTTCGCTGTTCGCATTTTTGATCTTCTCATCATACTCTGCACGAAGCTTCTCTGCCTCCGCGCGGTCTGTCGCCGCATGGGAAAGGTCATCCTTGATCTTGTTCTGTCTGTCCTCGAGCACCTTGCGCACCGGGTTGATCAGCACATAAGTCAGAAAGATGAAGAGCAGAAATACCGCAAGTCCCTGTATCAGAATATCGAACAGAAGCTGCGCATCCAGACCGAAGATACGGCCCGTCTCCTCTGACAGAAGCGCGATATTTGCAATTCCTGTCATATTTTACTCCTCCTAATTTTGTTCTTACTTGAAAGGCTTAACGAACATCAGAAGAAGTGATACAACCAGACCATACAGACCAGTTGTCTCGGCTACCGCCTGTCCAAGAAGCATCGTTGACATGATGTCACCCTTTGCACCTGGGTTACGTCCAACTGCAGAAGCACCATAACCGGCTGCGATACCCTGACCAATACCAGGACCAATACCGGAACAAACCGCAATACCTGCTCCGATTGCGGATGCAGCGTTGATAATTGTTTCACCTGTAATAGTATTCATGAAATAATTCCTCCGTTTTTCTAAATATTAAATCTTATTACCCTTCTACATTTCGCTTATTTGCAACAAATGTCATCGTCAGCATACAGAATACATACGCCTGGATCACACCTGAGAACAAATCGAAGTACACATGCAGTGCCGATGGAATACCAATCTTTACAAATATCGGCAGCATGCCATAGTAAAGTGCCATCATAACGGTTCCTGCCAGAATATTACCGAACAAACGCAGCGACAGTGATACCGGTGTGGCAAACTCACTGATCACGTTGATCGGGAAGAACAGGAATATCGGATCGAACAGACTCTTGAATGCACCCCATTTCTGATAACGAATGGATGCGTACTGTATCATGACAAATGATACAAGTGCGATACAGAGCGTCGTTCCGTAATCCGCGGTCGGCGGCCGAAGCATAAACAAGCCGGATATGTTCGAAAAAAGTACAAATATGAACAAGGTTCCGATGTAATTGATATAATGCTTACCAGCTTCTTTTCCCATCGTGCTGTTGACGAACTTGATCAGTGATTCAATGGCAAGCTCGACTCCAGTGGCGAATTTACTTGGGTTATCCCGCGTCTTCAGCACACTTCTTCTGGCACAGATTGCTAAGATCGCAATCACTAGCAGTACAATAAAGGTGCAGACATGGGTGGTGGTAATATATACCGTCGTGCCAAAGAAATGAATCGGATACAGTTCGTGGATATAGAAATCTACATCTTCAGAGCTGTTACTGATTACTTGTATTCCAGTGGCAAACCCACTCCTCATACGCTTTTCCTCCTTTTTTATTTTATGTTAGTCGATTGCAAAACCAGTTAATATCCACCATGTATTTCAATATGATTTATTCTATATACAATGTATTGAAGCCAAGAAGTTCTAAATGTTCTGATTCAATTGTTCTATCCATACGCCACCGACGCCAATTCGCCATCCATGGCTCAGTGGCGTCTTGTTTGAACATCGTGTTCAAACATGGCTATTTATCTGCAGAACATCAAGAACTTCTAAGCTTCAAACATATCGTATATTCAGAATAATACCATATTGAAATACACGGTTCATGTTATCCTACTATGTTTTGCAACCTCCTAATTACTACCTTGTGTTACTCCTCTGTCGAGAAGTGTGACTGATCTGATTCGTCATCATCTTCCTGACTGGGTTGTTCCGGCTCGACCAGTTCTTCCGGTCCTTCCAATCCGAGGTGGATCAGGATGCGGCGGATTTTAGGTTGCAGGTAGGCGCAGATCTTCGGTTCGATCATTCCAAGTGCCACGCCTGCAAATGCTGTGATTCCGAAATATATAGAACCTACCAGCAAAGCAAGTGTCACAACCATACGCAGCAGGCTGTTTATGATCACTTTTTTCTTTGCCCCTGCCTCTCCCATATCCAGTGCCTGATCGAGCACATCATAGATATGATAGATGCGCAGCGCACCACCGAGATTGCCCGCGAATAAAGCGATTGCGAACATGTAATACGGACGCGCAAAAAATGCGCCAGCCGCCAAAAATATTATCATGCATGCCGCCATGCCGATATACAGTTCCTTCAATATTCTGTGAACCTCTGTCATGTCGTAACTGTCCTGTCTTTCGATACACCACACCGACAAAAACTTGCCGTGCATCCGTTATTTACCTGTGTTTTTTATCTGAATCATTCAGGAATTTCCGTATAAGAATATACACGGAGCGAAAACCCGCCAGCACACCGATCACGATAAACCATACCATAAAATCCTTCCCAAATATACGCTTTATCAGATATGCGATGCCCATGCTTATAAAGATCGTAACCACCATCGTAAACCCAATCTGCGTGATGAGATACAGCATCTTTAAGACCTGGCTTCTTTCTTTGTTATTCATTAAAACCCTTCCAATACAATCAGATATACACAAAGCTTATTATATAAGATTTTTCCTTATTTTTCAATCATTTATACACCGAATTAAACAGTATTTCAGAATTGTATTTTTCGCGAAAAGGTTGTCATTCCCTAACGATTGATGTAAAATAGCGGCATGGAAACGAAACTATTAAATGGAACTAACAAAGAAGCAATTGCAGAGGCATCGAAAATCCTGCAGAACGGCGGCTTGGTCGCATTTCCAACAGAGACGGTCTACGGATTAGGTGCTGACGCATTAAATGCAGATGCAGCCGCGAAGATCTACGCTGCCAAGGGACGTCCAAGCGACAATCCGCTGATTGTCCACATCGCAGATACCGATGCGGTAGAGAAACTGGCAGATCTTGAGACGATGAACCGGACGCACCCGGACATGGTGAAGAAAGCGCACATGCTGATGGAAGCTTTCTGGCCGGGACCGCTGACGATCATCTTTCCGAAGCTTGCCATCGTCCCAGACGGAACGACCGGCGGACTGCCGACCGTTGCGATCCGGATGCCATCCCACCCGATCGCACAGGAGCTGATTCGCACAAGCGGGGTCTCCATCGCAGCCCCATCTGCAAACACTTCCGGCAGACCATCACCGACGACCGCGCAGCATGTATGGGAGGACATGGACGGCCGCATCGAGATGATATTAGATGGTGGTGCAGTCGGAATCGGAATTGAATCGACGATCGTCGATATGACAGGCACGATCCCAACGATTCTTCGACCGGGCTTTATCACGAAGGCGATGCTCTCCGAGATTGTCGGCGACGTGACGATTGATCCAGCCATTATCGAGCCGGATCCGAATCTTCGTCCGAAAGCACCCGGCATGAAATATACGCACTACGCGCCACACGGAACGCTCAGTATCGTGGAGGCCGCTGCAGACGAATCGGCAAACCGGGCAAGTCTGCATTCCGGTGTCAAGGTCTCTTATAATGCGACCGAAGCAGAAACATTGCGCGTTGCGGAGAAGATCAAGGCACTTGTAAACGAAAAGGAAGCACAGGGCTACAAGGTTGCGATTCTCACAACCAAGGAGCATGCATCCTTATATAAGAACTATTCGCATGTACTGATCGTCGGCGAAGGAAGCAAAGGACAGACGATCTCTGCACGGCTTTATGCCGCCCTGCGTGAATGTGACAGTGAGCAGATGGAATATATGTACAGCGAAGCATTTGACCAGAACGAACTCGGTGGTGCCATCATGAACCGGCTGCTGAAGGCGGCAGGACACAGAGTCATCACCGTGTAGATATCATACATGCAAACCACCTTAATATATATGATGTACATAATTACAATTCTAAAGCAGACCATCGAAGCACGCCGGCACTTAATGAGCGACTGATTTTGTCGCGAATTTAGTACCGCTGCGTGATGAGCTGAGCGGAAGCGCGTCTGCGTAGAATTCGTAATTATGTACATTCTTATATTTATATATGGTTTGCATGTATTTCATAAAATTACAGGAGGATTTAAGATATGACAATCGCAATTGGAAGTGACCACGGCGGATATGAACTCAAACTGGAGGTTATCAAGCATTTGAAGGATCGCGGATTTGAAGTGACGGATTACGGCTGTGACAGCACAGCATCCTGTGACTACCCAATCTATGGAAAGGCTGTTGCAGAGGCAATCGCCGCTGGCAAGCAGGATCTGGGTATTCTCATCTGCGGTACCGGTATCGGTATGAGCATGGTTGCAAATAAGGTCGAAGGTGTCCGCGCCGCACTCTGCAGTGACTGCTTCTCTGCACAGGCAACCCGCGAGCACAACAACGCCAATGTTCTCTGCATGGGCGCACGTACAATCGGACCTGGTCTTGCACTTATGATCGTGGACAAATTCGTGGATACACCATTCTCAAACGACGAGAGACATGTGAGAAGAATCAAGATGTTCTCATAAAACTGCTCAAATCACATTACACCGTTGTAATCCACAAACCTGTGATCATTGAATCGCAGACAATTCAGGAATAAGGCAGCACGAATATACAGACGATTGCACAGAAAAAGCGGGTATGCATTGGCATACCCGCTTCTTTTTATCCTCCCAGTTACTGTTCCGGCATGTGCCAGTCTGCCAGTGCCTCCCGGTACACTGCAAGCTGCTGTTCATATATTTCTATGGACTGCTTTTTCTGTTCCGATGATGTCTGTAATTCTGCTTTTTTCGCCTGCGCAAGCAAAGCCTCGTAACAGGCAACCAAACCCTGCAGGCTCTTCCTTCCACCTGCCTCTACATCCAGAATACATTCCGTCTCAGAAACGGCATTCTGATACCAGACGATTGCCTCATCATAATCTTTCATTTCCTGATAATAGCTTCCAAGCTCATAGCAGATCTCCGCACACGGCGTATCTAACATATCCCGGAGTGCGTATTTCATAAGTTTGGCACCATTTCCCTGCTGTCTTGCCAGATGTGCCAGCACACAGGCAGCCTCCCTGCCAGCTTCCGCCATCGGATCTTTCTCCCACTCTCCGGTGAAAAAATCACACGCCCGCTCAAAATCTGTCAGTTCACCACATTTTAGCAGTTCCTTCGCATACATCTTCCGAAGTTTCGGCGACAACGCACCTTCCCTTGCATAGATCCGCTCACAGATCTCAAAATCCCGGCCACCATGCATCGCTAATGGCTTGTGCAAGATTTCGATCTCGCTGTCGAACACAACCGGATCTAACCGCACCGTCTCATGCACCGGATCAATCCATGTAAACGTCCGGAGCCGCTTAAAAAGCTTTGGACGTAACTCCCGCTTCACATTCATAACTGTATTGAACGCTTCTGTCACATACCACATCTGCACGATCTCAATCTCCGAAAGCAGGCAGTTCTTCAGATTAAGAAAACGCGCCCGGTTCTCCGCATCAAGCACCTCATCCGCATCCGGCGCATAGATGTATTCCATCGTCGCCTTGGAGAATGAGAAATTCCGTGCCGCCGAGAAATCGCCAATCCATGTGAAATCATAGATCTGATCGGTATAGCGTGCCGCGATCTCCTTCGTGCGGTCGGTGGAACCCGTATCCACGATGATGATTTCGTCCATCAGGTCTGCGACACTGTCTAAACAGCGTGCAAGTACCTGTTCTTCATTTTTCACAATCATACATAAGCTGATGGTTGCCATGCCTGCACCTCCATATTCCATCCCCATACATATCTTTTACATAATCTGTCCGTTCGTACATAATTTTCTTCCATTATACCTATTTCCCACTCCCTAGACAAGTAAGATTCCTGCCCCTTTTTCGCAAATTCGCTTGACCTGCCGCAGTAAAATGGGTATTCTATAGGGTGTGGGATTTTATATCACATGCAAATGATTTCAGATGTAAGAAATAATGAAGCCGGCTGATGCAGGCGCTATCAAGCAATATAAGTATAAGAGAGGACATTTCTATGAAACAGATTATTTTAACCGGTGACCGCCCAACCGGACGGTTACATGTCGGACATTATGTAGGCTCTTTGAAAGAGCGTGTTAAACTTCAAAATTCCGGTGTCTATGATGAGATCTACATCATGATCGCGGACGCACAGGCACTCACAGATAATGCAGAGCACCCGGAGAAGGTACGTCAGAACATCATGCAGGTTGCACTCGATTACCTCGCATGCGGACTTGACCCGGAGAAGGCAACGATCTTCATCCAGTCCATGATTCCGGAGCTGACCGAGCTTACATTCTATTATATGAACCTCGTTACCGTTTCCCGTGTACAGCGTAACCCGACTGTAAAGGCTGAGATTCAGATGCGTAACTTCGAAGCAAGCATCCCGGTTGGTTTCTTCTGCTACCCGATCAGCCAGGCAGCTGATATCACAGCATTCCGTGCAACCCACGTACCGGTTGGTGAGGATCAGATGCCAATGATCGAGCAGTGTAAGGAAATCGTACACAAATTCAATACGGTATACGGCGAGACACTGACGGATCCAAAGATTGTGCTTCCGGAAAACAGCGCATGTCTGCGTCTGCCGGGTATCGATGGTAAGGCAAAGATGAGCAAGTCTCTTGGCAATTGCATCTATCTTGCAGAGGAGCCGGAGGATATCAAGAAGAAGGTTATGTCGATGTTCACCGATCCGAACCATCTGCGTGTCGAAGATCCGGGACAGGTGGAAGGCAACCCGGTATTTATCTACCTCGATGCATTCAGCAAACCTGAGTATTTCGCAGAGTTCCTTCCAGAATATTCTGGTATGGACGAGCTGAAGGAGCATTACACACGTGGTGGTCTTGGCGATGTGAAGGTAAAGAAGTTCCTGAACAATGTACTTCAGGCAGAGCTTGCTCCAATCCGTGAGCGTCGTAAGATGTGGGAGCAGAAGCTTCCAGATGTCTATGATATCCTGAAGGCTGGCAGCAAGAAAGCCAGAGAGACTGCAGGCAAGACACTCGAAGATGTCCGCCGCTCTATGAAGATTGATTACTTTGATAATGATAATCTGTTGAAGATGTAATTATAAAATAAATTAGTGTATTATGCAAAAAGGGGCGTTATAAAACGCTCCTTTTATTATCTTTATATCCTCTTTAATTTATTGAGCAGCTGCTCATCACTCATCCGAAATACATCATCGATGATCCAGATATGCATATCTCTTGCACGCTGTTTAAAATACAACGTTCCGGTCGTATTGTCACAGGCGCGTGCTAAAACAAGTGCCTTTCTGGCGTATTTGCCGCCAAATTTCCGCGATACAGTCTCTAATTCATGCAGTGCCAATCCACCTGCCTTGCCACTCTTGCAGGAAATAAAAATCGGGCATACCTGTTTCATCAGGATCACGTCAATCTCATTCATTGTATCATAACCGGGATTTTCCGGATCGTATGCCTCTCCATCCCAATCAATGTGTGCTCCAATAACCGCATCTGAAAAAAGATAGCTTTCTCTTGTTGCCACCTCATATACATGCAGTTCAAGCATATTTCCCGCTTTCGCAATGATCTTTTTTATCTGGTTATTCTTAAACCGGAACAGTACCTTTTTTCCGTGTTCCTCATAATCCTTTACCATACCGATCTCATACAGATCCCTCAACAACCGTAATGCGTCCCCAAGCTGATTGACGTACAGTTCCTCCCAGCCTTCCCGCTGATTTGGTGTATTCTTTCGAAGTTCATCGATAATTCCGCAATGTTTGTTCCAGTCTCCCCGGTATCTGCGGCACAGATCCCACATGATACGGATATCCTCACGAAACTGGTCTGTGAACTTCCACTCTGAAACACTTCCGGTTTCTTTTGTAAGAAGACCTCCATGCAGCAGGATATCTTCGGCAATACTGATATTAAAATGATAATCTGATGTAATTACCCTGGACCCTCGGATATCGATTTCTTTTCCGGTAAAAGGATCGATACGCAGCTTGCTTACCTCCATCCGCGCCGAGATACATCCAAGCGCAATCAGCAGCATCTCACTCCCCCCGGTCAATCCAAACCGGATTCCAGGATATTCCCGGATAATCCCTGCCAGCGTTCCAATAATACTGTCCAGATCATCCTTCGGAACTTCCAAAAACTCCAGCTCCACATCCGGACATTTGTGATCCCGGAATCGTTCGATATCACGAATCTGTTTTGTAATCATATTATCCTTATGTCCAAGAAAGATTACACGTTCCGGCAAATATTTCATCATCACCATCACATTCTCGATTGGTTCCTGCGAGAAGAATTTGACGATTGCTTTTGTTCTCTCCATGTATTTCCCTCCTATAAAAGAATTGCAAAAGTATCCACCCCTGATACTTTTGCAATGATTTCTTCTCTATCTGTTACTGCATTGATGCAAATAACGCCGCAATCTCCTCCGGCGACAGCGTCCGGTTTGGATTATCATTTACCGGTGTCTGCGCAACCGAAATGCTATCCGTATGATCCTCTTCCTCCTCTGTCGCTGCCTCGGCAGCTTCTATCTCATGTTCCATCTCACTGACAGCTTCTGCCACTTCTTCCGCATGTGCCTCTTCCTTAGATACATCCATCTGTTCCTGCTGTGGGAACGGAATCACATCCGCTGGTTTTGTGTTATCGGCAGATTTATTCCCCGATGCCAGATTTCCAAGTAATGCATCAATCATACTCTGATCCATCATGCCTGCATTTGTCGTATCTTCCTTGAACTGAGCCTCTTCTTTCAGAGTCTGATCCTCGCTGCCACCAAACTGGGAGAAGAAATCCTCCGTGTTAAATGCAGACTCTGGTTCTTCTGTTGGTGTGGCTTCTTCCGCAACCATTTCTGGTTCTGTTGTTGATGCAGCCTCTGCCTCTGCTTGTGTATCATCTATCTGAGTCGAAGAATCATCTGTAATGGTATCTGTTCCCTCCGAAATGAAGCTCGTTATATCTTGCTCCGTACTTTCTGTTATATCGTTCTCAATTCCATCGGAAATCATTAATTCCGGTACTACAGACTCAATCGTATTCTCCTCAGTTAGCTCATCTTCCGGCATTCGTTCTTCCACATCTGCGTCAACTGCTGTCGATGCAGCCTCTACCGGTGATGCCTCCACATACTTCGGCATCTCGATGGCATCCACTGCCTCACGCAATGCGGTAAGCTGTGCCGTCACCTGCTGTAACTGGGCAACCACTGCCTGTACATCGCCTGCCAGCTTGCCAAACTCTTCCAACACCAGTGCAGTATGATCCGGTTCTTTCTGTGCCTGCAATGCAGCCTGCATTTCCAGTTCCTTCTGCATCTGCTCCGCCTTCTGCGCGGCTTCCTCTTCCTTCTTCCGGTCATAGCCAATCAGCAGTTTCGCCGTCTTCTTGACAGCTGCATCCAGCTGTTCTTCCTGTGAAGAAAGATACGTTGCCATCTTTCTCTGCTGTACATAGGAAGCCTTTGCCAGACGTTCCATATCATTCAGGCAATCTACCACCTCAGAATTATCCTGCTTCATGCTCTCCTGCAGCGTCTTTGCAATATAATCCTGCATCTGCCGTTCTTTCTCTTCCCGTATGTCAACAAGTGACAACAGAAAGGCGTAGATACTGGCAATCAACACCAACGAGATAATCGCGATATAGGCCGTCTCTGTGCGGTAAGTGAGTATACAATACACCCACGCCAGAATCGCCGTGAAACTTACCATGCCCAATGTCACCATTCTTTTATACCGATTCCCCATCTGTTTTCTGCCTCCCTGTTTTCATTGCAAATTCTTATCCTTTATAATGTTTCTCCGGATCTGCAAACTTTGTATATTTTCCAATCCATCGAAGATCCACACTGCCCGTCTCACCACTACGCTGCTTGGCAATGATGATCTCCGCGGTCTGCGGCTTTGTCGTTGTCTCTGGATTGTAATATTCGTCTCGATAAATAAACATAACCACATCGGCATCCTGCTCGATTGATCCAGACTCTCGCAAATCCGAAAGCACTGGTTTGTGATCCGGTCTTGCATCTACCGCACGGGAAAGCTGCGACAATGCAATAATTGGAATCTTCAATTCCTTCGCTAAGTTCTTCAATGCACGGGAAACCTCCGCAATGAACTGCTGCCGGCTCTCCACTGCCCGGCTTGGGCTCATCAGCTGCAAGTAGTCAATCATGATAACCTGCACTCCGTAATTCTGCTTCCATTTTCTTGCGATTGAACGAAGCTCCGAGATTGTAACCGACGAATTTTCCTCTATATATAACGGCGAATTGGCAACTGCCTCCGTACTCTCGATTACCTTGTCCCAATCATCATCTGACAGATCGCCGACCTTCATACTCTTGGAATCGACCATTGCATCGACTGCCAGAATACGGCTTGCCAGCTGTTCCTTGCTCATCTCCAATGAGAAAAATCCAACCGGAATATGTTTCATAACGGCCAGATGATGCGCAATATTCAGGACAAACGCAGTCTTTCCCATTGCAGGTCTGGCTGCCACCAGCAAAAGCTCTCCGGCATGCATACCGGTCAGCATATTATCCAGATCACGGAATCCTGTCGGAACACCGGTAACCTTACCATCGTTTCTTGCCGCTTCCTCCATCTCGCGAATGACATTCATCACAATCTCCCGGATCGGCACCGTATCCTCAGAACCGTTTCGGTTCTGCACGAGCTTGAAGATACTCTGTTCTGCGCGCTCCATGATTACTTCTACCGGCTCCTGCGACTGATACCCATCCTTCTCGGTATTTTCGCAAAGCTTAATCAACTGCCGGAGCGCCGCCTTATCCTTGACAATCTTCGCATAGTCCTTCACCGGAGCATATAACGGAGCAGACTGTACTAACTGTGCCAGCGTCACTGTGTTTGCCACTTCTTCCGGGATATCCTTCATCCGCAGCCGTTCTACCAACGTGATCGGATCTACACTTGCTCCCTCTGAATACAGCTCGACCATATTATCGAAGAGAATCCCATACTGCTTATTGTAGAAATCCTCTCCTGTCAGCATATCCACCAGATCAGAAATCGCATCCCGGTTTACAAGCATGGTTCCCACAATGCCCTGTTCCGCTTTTTCATTATGCGGTTGTACGCGTCTTATCGTATTTTCATCCATAAAAATTACTCTAATCTATTCTTACTGAGCTCACAGCATCCCACAAGCCCAGACATTACATTCTTCCCTGTATCTACTATAATTTAAGCTTCCTCAATCTTCACAGTGAGATCTGCGGTTACCTTTGTGTGCAACTTGATACCAACCGTTCGTGTACCCGGTGCCTTAATGGCATCCTTCATAACGATCTTCTTTTTGTCGATATCATGTCCAAGCTGTGACTTGATTGCCTCTGCAATTTCCTTGGAGGAAATCGAACCAAAGGTTCTTCCATTTTCACCCATCTTGATGGAAAGCGTGATACTCTCCTTCTCAATCTGTGCGGCAAGTGCCTGTGCATCTGCCAGAACCTCTGCGGCAACCTTATCCTCATGTGCCTTCTTCAGTTTTAAATCATTCAGGTTCTTTGATGATGCTTCCATACCAAGCTTCTTCGGAAGCAGCATATTTCTTGCGTATCCGTCGGATACTTCTACGATCTGATCTTTTTTTCCGAGGCTTTTTACATCCTGCAATAAAATAACTTTCATGTCTGGTTCCTCCCTAATTCTAAATATCGCCTTCCCGATACATCTCATCTAAAAGCGTCTTTAATTGAATCAATACCAATTCATTTGTACTATTTGTAAACTGGGCTCCGGCGATATTTGCATGTCCACCGCCACCCATTTTTTCCATGATAATCTGCACGTTCACATCGTCGACCGACCGTGCACTCATATAAACCGTGCCATCCTTCTCTGTCGTAACAAACGACGCACGGATACCTTCGATGTTGAGCAGGTCGTTCGCAACCTTCGCAGCAACTACCGTCGGTGCATCGGATTCCTTCGGATCAACCGTAGAAATCGCAAATGTATCCATATAAATCTCCGAATTGATGACACCCTCTGCCAGCTGGCGGTACGTGTACATATCACTGCGGAACATCTTTCTGACACGGACGACATCCGCACCGCTCCGGCGCAGGTACGATGCTGCATCAAATGTACGCACACCTGTCTTGGTCAGGAAATTATCTGTATCAATCACAATACCTGCATACATGGCATCCGCTTCAATTGGACGAAGCTTCACCTTGCCCTCGATGTACTGTAGGATCTCCGCGATCATCTCACATGCCGAGCTTGCATATGGCTCGATATACGAAAGTGTCGCATTCTCGATCACTTCGTCGGACTGTCTGTGGTGGTCAAATACCACGATAGACTTTGCCAGGCTGAGCAGTTCCTCGCACTCGGTCATGCTCGGTTTATTCACATCGGTTACGACAACCAGTGTATTCGGAGTTACCCGGCTGATTGCCTGTTCACTGTTGATGATCATATCATCGCCATAAACGCTGTTCCCCATGAATCCGCTGATGATCGGCCGGATAGCCGAGGTTACCTCGTTCACTACGATGTATGCCTTTTTATTTAATGTCTTAACCAGACGATACACGCCCACTGCCGAACCAAATGCATCCGCATCCGGCCGCTTATGTGCCATGATGATAACACTGTCTTTGCTTGTCAGAAGCTCCTGGAACGCCTGTGCCTTAACACGTGCCTTAACGGTTGCTGACTTCTCGGTTCCTGCACTCTTTCCTCCAAAATACGTCGTCTTATCGCCGTACTTGACTACTGCCTGATCGCCACCTCGCCCAAGCGCCAGTCCGATTGCGGTACGCGCCCGCTCATATGCCTGCGCAAAACTGTCTGTTCCGGCGCCAACGCCGATACTCAAGGTAACCGGAATCTCGTTTCCGACATTGATACTCTTTACCTCATCCAGAATCGCAAACTTCGTCTCACGTAGCTGTGGCAGATACTGCTGCCGGAATACGAAGAAATATTTATCCTTCTCCAGCTTCTTTCCAATTGCGTCAATCGTGGAAAGGTACATGTTGATTCGTCGGTCAACCAGTGCTTCCACCAGGGAATGACGAACCTCTTCGGTATTCTCCATAACCTCATCGTAATTATCAATATACAGAAGTCCTGCGACAAGCTTCTGGTCTTCATTTTCCTTCTTGTAAATCCGAAGTTCCGTTTCATCGTACAGATACAAAGTGATCATAGCATCTGCCTGATGATCAACCATCGCATCCTCATCCGGATCCACCAACGCCTCTGAAAAGTCGATCCGACGCAGCAATGCACGATAGACGCGATCATTGTACTCCAGATCCATCTGCATTTCCTCGGACGATAACACATCTGTATCCACTGCCGGGAAAAATGATGCGATATTCTTGCGAATCCGCTTTTTAGAGCCAACTCCAATCTCCTCGATAAATTTCGCGTTGCCCCACAAAATCTTTCCATCCGTATCCAGCAACGCATATGGAATATCCAGCTCTTTTAAAAGCTCTTTCTGTATCTGCCCCTGTTCCAGTGCAAACCGAAAGACAACCGGCATAATCGCTGCTTTCATCACAATAAAAACTGCAATCTCACATACAACAAAGATAAAGACCGCCGCAGCTGCAATCGCACCGCTCTTTTTGTCGTGTACATACAGCACGATCACCATGCCGACCAGAAGCACGGTCAGCGCCAGCGGCATCAGCAGATATTGTTGTATTTTCTTTTTTAAGATCTTTTCGCTATTCATTGATTCTCACCTGTTGCTGTATCCAACAGCCTCTCCCAGTGACTACTTTGCTATATTCGCAAGTCTATCCTTTACCTGCTCCAATGTCTCTGTATACTTCTGGAGCTTTGCACGCTCTTCCTCAACCTTTGCTGCAGGTGCCTTATCCACAAACTTAGGATTCGCAAGCATACCGGATGCACGCTTGATCTCTGCTTCTAACTTTGTCTGTTCCTTCGTCAGACGCTCGATCTCCTTCTCGATATCCACAAGCTCTGCAAATGGAATGTAGATGGCTGCATCATGAATCACAACGGAAACTGCATCGTCTGCGATTCCACTCTTATCTTCCTGTACATGTACCTCGTTTGCATAACCAAGCATCGCGAAGAAGTTCTTGCTTGCCGTAAAGATCGCACGGATGTCTTCCTTCGGAGATACGACGTAAACGCTTGCCTTTCTGCTCGGTGCAACGTTCATCTCTGTACGCACGTTACGGATGCCGCGTACAGCTTCCTTGATCTTATCCACAGCAGCCTCATCTGCCTTGAAATCAAATGCCTTGTCATATTCCGGCCACTTAGAGATCATGATAGATTCCTCGTCGGTCAGTGTACAGAAGATCTCCTCTGTTACAAATGGCATATATGGATGCAACAGCTTCAGACCGGTTGTAAGAACGGTCTTCAATGTCCAGAGTGCTGCTGCCTTTGTCTCATCGGCATCATCCCAGAGTCTTGGTTTAACCATCTCGATATACCAGTCACAGAACTCCTCCCACAGGAAATCATAAAGCTTTGATACCGCGATACCAAGCTCGAACTTCTCCATGTTATCTGTCACTTCCTGTACGAGATCATTCATCTTCGACAGAATCCACTTATCCGCAAGTGTAAAGCCATACTGCTTCATTGCCGCGTCGACATCGGCTGTCATAGCTGCATCAATCCCTGTGATATCTGCCTTCTCAATATTCATCATGATAAATCTGGATGCGTTCCAGATCTTATTTGCAAAGTTACGGCTTGCTTCCACTCTCTCCCAGTAGAAACGCATGTCGTTACCCGGTGCATTTCCGGTAATCAATGTGAATCGGAGTGCATCAGCGCCATACTTGTCGATAACCTCCAGCGGATCGATACCATTTCCAAGAGATTTACTCATCTTACGTCCCTGATCGTCTCTGACCAGACCGTGGAAGAGTACCGTGTGGAACGGAAGCTTACCTGTCTGCTCGATGGATGAGAATACCATACGGATTACCCAGAAAAAGATAATGTCGTATCCGGTTACAAGTACATCTGTCGGGAAGAAGTAGTCCAAATCTTCCGTCTTGTCCGGCCAGCCAAGTGTAGAGAATGGCCAGAGTGCAGATGAGAACCATGTATCCAGTGTGTCTTCGTCCTGCTTTACATGGTTACTTCCACATTTTGGACAGGTGCAGACGGTCTCCTTCGATACGATCGTCTCGCCACAGTCCTGACAGTAATATGCCGGGATACGATGTCCCCACCAGAGCTGTCTGGATACACACCAGTCACGGATATTATCCAGCCAGTTGTAATATGTCTTATCCATACGCTCCGGAATCAGCTTCAGTTTGCCACTTACAACTGCTTCCTTCGCCGGCTTTGCCATCTCACTCATCTTGACGAACCACTGTGGCTTTACAAGCGGCTCTACGGTTGTCTTACAACGATCGTGTGTACCAACCATATGCTTATGTGGCACAACCTTCACGAGAAGTCCGAGAGCCTTCAGGTCATCAACCATTGCCTTTCTTGCCTCGTAGCGGTCCATGCCTGCATACTTGCCACCAAGCTTGTTGATTGTGGCATCATCATTCATAATATTGATCTCTTCGAGATTATGACGCTTTCCAACCTCAAAATCGTTCGGATCATGCGCCGGTGTGATCTTTACACAGCCGGTTCCGAAATCTTTATCTACATACTCATCCGCGATTACCGGAATCTCTCGATCGGTCAGCGGCAACTTCAGCATCTTGCCAATAATATCCTTGTATCGTTCATCCTCTGGATTGACAGCAACAGCGGTATCACCAATCATAGTCTCCGGACGTGTCGTAGCAATCTCTACGAATCTTCCTTCCTCGCCAACAACCGGATAATTGATATGCCAGAAGAAACCATCCTGCTCCTCATGTACAACCTCTGCATCAGAAATCGATGTCTGGCAGACCGGACACCAGTTTACGATACGGGAGCCACGATACATATATCCCTTTTCATACAGCTTGCAGAATACTTCTGTAACCGCCTTGTTATTTCCTTCATCCATTGTGAAACGTTCACGATCCCAGTCTGCGGATGAACCCATCTTCTTCAGCTGGTTTACAATCTTTCCGCCATATTCTCTACGCCAGTCCCAGACACGCTCTAAGAACTTCTCACGTCCGAGGTCTTCCTTGTCGATGCCTTCCTTTTTAAGTGCCTCGATCACCTTAACCTCTGTTGCAATCGCAGCATGATCCGTTCCCGGCTGCCACAATGCATTGTAGCCCTGCATACGCTTGAATCGAATCAGAATATCCTGCATGGTATTATCGAGCGCATGTCCCATGTGCAGCTGTCCCGTGATGTTTGGTGGTGGCATCACAATTGTGAACGGCTTTTTGCTCCGGTCTACCTCCGCATGAAAATATTTGTTTGCAACCCATTTTTCATACAGACGCGGTTCAATCTCCGCCGGGTTGTAGTTCTTCTCTAATTCCTTAGCCATGTCTTTCTTCCTCCATATATGAATGATATCGTGCACTCATAGTACACAATCAAACTTCTCTTTCCTCTTTATCTGCATGTCCTTATAATTCCAGATTATAAGTTGCCAGCAGCTCCCGGATATAGCTTTCAATGCCCGGATTCGCCGCAATACTTGCTTTTAATGCAGACGTAGCATTCTGCCGGATCTTCTCACAGCTTGCCATCTTCTCACGGATTTTCTGCCGTCGTACATTTAAACCATGCTTGATTTCCACCATCTCCCGACGATCAATCAGCGCATTTGTCTGATTCTTCCAGACCATCGGATCGGCAATACCAACATCTGCGAGCTGTTTTACCAGCCTGTCACAGGCGAGATAATAGCTCTCGCTTGCCTGCGAATATTTTTTCGCATCCCTCTGCATCTGATTGTATAGATCCCAGCGGTACATTAATTCCTTGCCGGAATTGACACCATATTTTTCATAAATATAATCCAGTGTATTGGTATTATTAACATATTTTGCTTTTACTTTATTGAGCAGCGATACGGCTCTTTGCAGCTTCGCATCAGTCTCCTGGACTCGTCGGCTGATATTGGCATACTGTATGTAACAGACAACAAAACAGATCACCGCAACGGTTCCCTCGATTGCCGCCGGCAACGTCACATCTTTCTTCGCGAGCAGTGCCACCGCAAACAAGGTAATACTGATAAGCAGGAACAACACCAACACCACGATCAATGCGCCCCGGATACGATACGCATTGTCTGTATCCTCCACGCGTGCATACTTCAGATCTTCCTTTTCTCCTTCGAGATATCCCATGTCGTTTTTCAACATGGAATCCCGCATTTCCATATCATTCAGATTCCGAATCATATCCGGAATATCTGCTTCTAACCGCTGCATCGTATGATACTGCTCTGTTGTAAGCAGATTCTCTGATTGCTGGTATTTGTTCCGATTACCATCAAGCTTCTCAATCTGCTTTGCCGTATCCACGATATCTTCTGCCAGATTCACCGGCAGTTCCTCGATTCTCTGGATATCCACAAGATAATCTGTCACAAGCTTGTACTCCTGCTTCATATCTTCCATGTGGTACTTCGTATCGACCAGCTGCTCACAAAAATCACCAACCGTCTTGCGCTCCCGATTTGAGGATACTGTCTCCCGGACTTCCTTCCGAAGTTCCGGATCCACGCGTTCTTTCAATACTGCTTTCTCAGCAGCCCGCTTCGCTTTTTCCTTATTCCGTTCCGCCCTAGACTGATTTCTGCGCTTTCTGCGTTCCTCCCGCAAGCGTTCCTGTTCTTCAATCAAGGCGTCATATTCGGCATCGTCTTCATTCAAGTATGCCTTGATCTTCTGAAACATTCCCATTAAATCGCCTGCTCTCTGAATTCATCCTTCAATTGTCCGAGTATAATATCCATTCGCTTATCATAGTCAATCATGTCCTTGTTCATACGGTTATATACCGCACGCTGCAACATGGAGAAGATCGTCATCTCCCGGACATCCTCGTTGGAATCCCCGATTTCAATCATCAGATTCTCAAAATTATCATCATCGAGGTCAAATTTCCGCATTTCCTGCTTCAGTGTCGTCGCATCATTACCAGCCGAAAATACAATCAGGTAACTGCGAAGACTTTCCTCGTTGCCATTCAATTCATACGCTTTCATAAAATAGCGTTTTGCATCCTCCACATCCATGTTATTCGCTGCTGCCACACCACGGTTGTGATAGACATTTCCAAGAAATACCTTATCTGTAATGTCCTGCTGGTTGTCCAGAATCTCATCGTAAATCGATGCTGCCTTAATGTATCTGCGATAGCCAAGATAACTGTCCGCCTTAAGCTTCTTACGCTGGCTGGACGTCAATCTGCGATATTTCTGCCATGCTTCCACATAAGTTTCGATTTCCTCAGGTGTATAGTAATCTCCGGCATTCAGGATTTCTACCAGCAGATCCTGTGCAAATGTCGCCTTGTTGGAAAGTGCCACCAGCTTGGCTGCCAGCTCCGGCATATCTAATTCATCCCGGATCCAGTCAAACAACTTCTCTGAAAGAGAAGATTTTGAGATCAGAACGGTATTGTTATAAATATAAAAGCAAAGCTCCTCGTAGGTATTGATTTCCACCTTCGTATTCAGGAAAATAAATGGATGCGATGCTTCTTTTCTTGTACATAAGATAATTTTTGACATTAAACATCAAACTCCTTACGATAAATCTTGTTCGTGGTCGGAAATAATTTTCCAAATCCAACATCCTTAATAATAAATGCGCCATGATGCGGATTCTCAAACTCCACCTCCACAGAAAACTTTGATGTCTTGTTTGGTCGTTTCGGAATTCCGTGCAGTTTCACGACCTCACGCTCCTCCTCCCCGGTTTTCCGGTTCCGGTAAACGAGTACCAAAGACTCTGTGTCATCCAATATAATACTGATCTTTCCGTGGATATTATACCACTGTCTGCCACCCAGGGCGATTGGAATAAACCGATCCTCCTCATCTTCCGATGAGATTCCGACATCAAAGATCACATTTTCCTTTGTCTCCACAAAATACTTTTTATAGAATTCGCCATATTCACCGCCGACTGCCTTGTAGCAGGCCCCCTTCGTATAGATATTCTGACCGGCAAACACGCGTCTGCCCTGTGTCAGAAGCTCCCGCGATTTGTTCAGCCATTTCTCGGAAAATCCCAGTCCGGTCAGATAAATAGACGAGATGTATGTTTTCTTTGTCTCATTTGCCACGATCTTTGCAAAAGTAATATCCATCAGTATATTATCTCCGCCAAATGCCGCCAGATTGAAATTCTCAGAATAGTCCTCATGCGTGACACTGATCGTATTTAGTTCATGGCCATGAGAGATATCGATTCTGTAATAATGCAGGCCGTCGGTATTATAATCAAATAATCCCACACTGTTCGTGCGCAGACTTTCATCCTGATTAAAAATATAATATAATCCACTGTCCAGATGGCTTGTAATCTCCACCTGTTCCTTCTCTACACCCAGTTCTTTATAGAACGTCGACAGCACCCGGAACAAATCTTTATTATACTCCGGAATCGTGATAACCAGTTTTTTCACTGACGATCCTTCATAACGATATAAGAACGAATCTACATGCATTTTCAGCATCATCAGAAACAGTTTCCGATAGCTGTACCGCGTATTGTGTACCTCTACTGTCTCCTCGCTGCGCGCATTCTGAAACAGCTCGTCCAGCACGATGCCCTGCTCCTTAAAACGTGCCTCAGAAGCCTCGGAACCAACATACCACTCCCCTGTTTCCAGGCCAAAAAAGAGGATGTTTGGCATCATATACGTTTCCTTGTTATTCAATTGGTTGACCGTCTCCGGTTCCCGTGAGATGTCGTTATAAAAACTAATCTGCGTAGAATCCGAGCACAGATCCATGCCTATATAATACGCCTCTGACATGTCTTTTTCCTTTCGTACTCTTTTTCAATTCTATATACGTAATTCACGCATTGTTCCGTTTTTACAGGATACTTAAATTCTCCTCAAACAGATGTACCGTATTCAGATACACATCCAACGTCTCCAGCAGTTCATTATCCTCACGCATTTCCTGATTGACAAGCATACTGTTGATGATTTCAAAACGGTTCCGGTCTTTGCGGTTAAATGCTTTGGACTTCAAGGACTCACTTTCTACCACATAAGAATTACCCTGTGTATCATCTGAAATCTCGTAGACGAGACGCTCGCCATGGAATACAACGTATTCTTTCACATACATGCCCGGAATCATCTCATCCAGAAGCTCTGTCTTATAAATCAGATTCTGTCTGGATCCGGTATCAAATGCATATTTTACAGTTATCTGCTTTCCCGGCTCGCTCTTGTAGATCAGATAAGTCTTGAGCATGACGTCCTGTGGCAGCTTGATAAAGGACCGGAAGCTCTTATAGAACGGAAGCAGCTTTCCTGCATCCATGAACTTACCAACTGCATCCTTGATCCACGTCTTCTGTTCTGCCGTGTAACGATCCAGCTTTGAAAAATGATGCAGCATGGACATACGGGAAATCTCATCCTCGATATTCCCCTTCTGAATCTCCTGATACAGACAGTCAAAAACACCACTCGGAATCTGTGCATCCTTGATCAGATAATTATAGCACGCAAACCGCAGGAACGCCTTTACAACCAGTCCACGGTTTCTGCCTGCATAATATGCCGTAAATATATCATAGATATATTCTACATTTCCCATTGCAAACATCATCTGGGCCAATGTATTTTCTGCCAGCAGCGAAATATCTCTGACACGGTTGCGCACCGTCTTGAAAATACCTGCCAGTTCTTCGAGATCCCCCTTATAATGATTGATAATATATATCAGAATCCGTTCATTGACCTTTCCGGATTTGTATAAGTGGATACAAATGGAAAGCAGATCCTCATTCAAAAATCCGTTACTGTCCTCCACTCCATAATCCGCCAGCCGATACAGTTCCTCACTATCGATCTCATCAAATCCATACAGCTTCACTGCCTGAAACGCCTTGTCAAACATGTTCATATCAACCATGTAGGCAATCATCACGCGTGCATTCGCATGATTCAGATACTCAATATCAAGTTTTTCCAGATATTTTGAAAGAACCTCGTTATCCAGATTCTCATGGTAGTACTCAATTATATTCAGGTATGCCTGCTGCTTATAATCATAGGAGATCTCATCACAGTTTACGATATCTCGCGCAGCATTGACCTCAATTGCCTTCTTGAATGTAAAATCACCGAGCTGCTCATAATTGTGCAGCAGCACCCGATAATCCCTTGGGCTGTACTTGCAGCAGATATCCATATATGCATTCTCATCTACAATACGCTCCAGACGATACGGAATAGATCCCGCATACCGGTTTCCCGCACTATCCTCGAAGATGATAGATGCCGTATTCGACAGAATCTCCACATACGCCTCACCATTTATGATTGGCACACGCTGCACTTCCTCCAGCTCCTGATGTGTGACAATCACGGCACGCACGCCCTTATTGAAGCAGACAAGTTTTCTGCGGAAAATGATATTGATCAGCTTGCTCGCATAGAGCGGACTGACTGTCTCCGGCTCCAGAAACTCGTCATACAGAACCGTCAGATCATCACTGACCTTGCCACTGATAATCATATTCTCCATGAAATCCTGCATCGTTGTCGCATATTCATGGTACACTTTCATATGCTGGGACTTGTTGTAAATTACATTTGCATACAGATACGCCAGTTCCTTTTCCGAAAGTGTATTTTTATAATTCAGATACATTAAAACTGACTGTGGAATCAAATCGTATCTGGAGAAATTCATACTCTTGACAAAGCACTCATTCAGTCCGATAAATTTCAGGTTACGATCGACTGCATCCCGATAGAACCGATGGTACTTATTGTCCAGTTTTCCTGCACTGATCAGCATTGAACAGATACTTGACAGCACTTCATCACTCTTTTTTTTCGAGTAAATACTATCCATGATCTCAAAGATCTTCGCGTCAAACTGCCGGAACGATGCTGCAAGCTGGATAAATGCCTCAATGACTTCATCCGACAAATACTTATGACGCAGCCCCCATCGGATCGTTGTGACTTCCAAATCCGTAATGTGCTTGAGCAGCAGCGGGTTATTGTTCAGGACCTCGCATAGCTCCATATACATAAGCGGGCTGTTATATCCATGTTCATACAGGTTTCTGATCTCACGATATAAGGCAGTCTGGTCATTGTTATATGTTTCATCGACGAACAGCAGCAACCAAAAATAAAAAATCTTATCATCCTCTGTGCGGTAATTTCTGCGAATCAGTTCTTTCGCCTGTTCTGTCGCACGTCCGTCCTTACTTACCATCGCTTTCAGATAAGCATAATAGCAGCTCTGCTTGTTATTCATTCCGGAATTATCTACATCCGCCTCGATTCGCAGGAACTCCTGCTCAACCTTCTCGGTCTCACCCTGCATGATGTTCATATGCATGGTTCCCAGTCGATACAGATCCTCCTCCGGTACATACCGCGCCAGGTTGTTAAACGCAAACAGCGTCGTACTGATATACTCCCGAAGCTGGATTCTTCCCATCCGGTAATCCATGTAGGTACTGATCAGCCGGACCTGATTACTTTTGATCAGATGTGTCTTGCTTCCCGGTTTTGCGACCTTAATCTCCTTCTCTGCAGGTTTGGAAAGATTAATCTCAATCTCAATCGTCTGATATACATTCTCGATTATAATTTTACCCGATGTTACACCATCCGGAATATTCTCCGGTGAAATCAGTACGTCGAGTGAAAACAGATTGCCATAAAAATCTGCACTGGTTATCACTTTTCTCGCAGGGATAATGAAGTCTTCCGTGGAACGCACAGTCGAACTGCTATATCCCCATGTATTTTTACTGATATTGATTGATATCTTGGACAGCTCCTCCGGAAATTCCAGATTTACCTTTGCCTTTGATACGGACAATGTCAGCGCACGTTTCTTGTGTACATAGACAAGGAACTCCTCCAGCGCCTGATTTACCGACTGGCTTTCCATCAGACTGTTATAAATCTGCTTGATTACCGGATCCCGATTAATAAACGTACGCTTAAAATCATCGCGCACAAACACACGCGCCGCCTCTGCCCAATTGCTCTCAGCAAGTGTTGCAAATTTAAAGAGATCATCGATTTTCTGATCTCCATATTTTACATATGGTGTCGTGATATCAATGTCATATAGAATCTTAAATTCACCGCCATCGGTAATGACACTGATATGTCCCTTGTAATTTTTTCCTGCCTCCAGACAGGTCGCATCAAACGTAAATCCTACATCAAAATTCTTTGCAATAAATGTATGCTGATTAAAGCGAAGCATATAACGGCTGTCATACACCATCGCCTTGATTACATGATCATTCGTACTGTTTACCGTGAAGACGCCTTCGTACAAAGTTCCCGATTCAATATTCAGTTTTAAAAACTTCTCCGATATAGCCACCTCAGGTCTGTCTACCTGAAATTCGCCTTTTGCGTAATGTTCTACTATCGCCTTCATGGTATCTCCTTTATTTCTCGGCTTTGAGCTGAAATCCTACTTGTCTTTCGTCTGTTTAATAGGTATAATTAGTGTTATGAGGGTATAGTTCACCCACTATCCCCTTTTAACACATATCACATTATAACAAACCCCCTTTCTTTTTTCAAGACAGGGTTATAAATGGTTTTGTTTCAATTGTATAGGAGGAAAATATGAATAATGGTCCACTTCGCATCGAGCAGTATGAGACTGTCCGATATGACATAAATTGTAATCCGCTTGGTGTCCCGGAAAGCGTTACACGTGCAATCATAGAAAACATCGAATCCGTTGGCTGCTATCCGGATTCATATTATGAACCGTTAAAAAATTCTATCGCTTCTTATGCCGGCTGTTCCCCGGAACATCTGGTGCTTGGCAGCGGCAGTTCTGATCTGCTGCGGCTGTTTGTCGCATTGCTCGCGCCAAAGAAAGCCCTGCTCCTGATCCCGTCTGCAACGGATTATGAGCATGTATTATCCGTATATGGCTGTGAAACCGACTTTTATGAACTGGATATCAATCAGGACTACAGGCTGGATATGGATGATTTTATTGCCCAGTTGTCCGATGCATACGACATGGTAATTCTCGGCAATCCAAACAACCCAACTTCACAGGCCATCTCCAAAGAGGATATCGAAAAACTTGCAGCCACTTGCAGTAAGTTTGGGATTTCCCTTCTGGTAGATGAAATGTATATCGAATTTACAGAAAACTACCAGAGCCGGACAGCGATTTCCCTTGTAAACACCTATGAGAATCTGATTATTCTCCGCAGCGTGTCAAAATTCTTCTCTGTTCCGGGACTCCGGCTTGCTTATGCGATCATGAATAACGAGATGAACATGACCATCATCAATATGACCGCAACACCAAACAGCATTTCCTGTCTGACTGCCGCTGCATGTACGGCGATGCTGGAAGATAAATCCTACATACGCGAATCGCATTCCCGCATCTTTACCGAGCGCAATCTGATCTACTCGGCAATGAGCACAAACAAAAATCTACGGTTGTTTAAACCAAGCGCAAATTTTGTGTTAATGCAGATTCTAAAAGAGGATATAACCGCAAAATCCCTACTGGCACATTGTAATCTGAAGGGCATTGTACTTCGAAACTGTGAAGATTTCCACGGATTAGATTCTCACTTCGTGCGGTTTTCCATCATGAACCCGATGCAAAACGACCTTATGGTAAATACAATTCTGGAATTGCTTCGATAACTATATATGAAAAAGCCTAGAAACTGTTCGAAGCAGAGATCTATATGCAGAAAAAGCGGTTGGAACAGCTTATCTGTTTCCAACCGCCTTTTATCATCGCAATCTCTATGTATTTATGCGAGTTCTTTCTCACTCATTGCAAGTGCGGATGCAATTACGGCATCCATATCATAATACTTGTACTCACCAAGGCGTCCACCAAAGATCACGTGTGACTCCTTCTCACCAAGGTTCTTGTACTGCTGATATAATGCACTATTCTTCTCATCATTTACCGGATAATACGGCTCATCTCCCACCTTCCACTCAGAAGAGTATTCACGAGAGATAACCGTCTTCGGCAGATCATTGCCCGCATCATCCTTGCCAAACTCAAACCATTTGTGTTCAATGATACGCGTCCAAGGTGTATCTGCATCAGTATAGTTCACGGCTGCATTCCCCTGGAAGTTTGACTTATCCAGCAGTTCTGTCTCAAACCGGACAGAACGATATTCGAGCGCACCAAGCTTATAATCAAAATAAGCATCAATCGCACCTGTGTAGACAACTTTCTCTGCCATTGCATCATACTCTGGCTTATGTGCCAAATAATCCGTTCCAAGCTTCACTTCGATTCCGTCAAGAAGGTTCGCAACCATCTTCGTGTAACCTCCCATCGGAATTCCCTGATACAACGCATTGAAATAATTGTTATCAAATGTCAGGCGCACCGGCAGACGTTTGATGATAAATGCCGGAAGCTCTGTACATGGGCGTCCCCACTGCTTCTCTGTATATCCCTTGACCAGCTTCTCATAAATATCTGTTCCAACCAGGCTGATTGCCTGTTCCTCCAGATTCTTAGGCTCCGTGATACCTGCTGCCTGCTTCTGTTCCTCAATCTTCGCTGCCGCTTCGTCCGGTGTCACCACGCCCCACATCTTATTGAATGTATACATGTTAAATGGCAGGCTGTACAACTCGCCCTTGTAATTTGCTACCGGCGAATTTGTAAACCGGTTAAACTCCGCAAATTTTGTAATATACTCCCATACCTGTTTGTTGTTCGTATGGAAAATATGCGCACCGTATTTATGTACATGGATGCCCTCCACGTCCTCCGTATACACATTGCCGGCAATCTGCGGGCGTTTGTCGATCACGAGCACTTTCTTTCCTTTTTCCTTTGCCTGCTGTGCAAATACAGCTCCATACAAACCTGCTCCAACCACTAAATAATCATACTGTTTCATACCTTGTCTCCTTAATCTCTCCGAAATATGTCTCTTGTATATACCTTATCCTGCACATCGTCCAGTTCCGCATTGTAACGGTTTGCAAGAATTGCATCGCTCTGTTGCTTAAACGCTTCCAGATCATTCACTACCTTAGATCCAAAAAATGTTGTTCCCTCCGGCAGCGTCGGCTCATAAATGATCACCTTTGCTCCCTTTGCTTTGACACGTTTCATAACTCCCTGAATGGAGCTTTGCCGGAAGTTGTCCGAATTCGACTTCATCGTCAGGCGGTAGACACCAATCGTCACATCCTTCTCACTTGCAGCATTCCACTCGTTATTCGCACCATAACTGTAATAGCCTGCCTTCTCAAGCACCCGGCTCGCAATAAAATCCTTCCGCGTGCGGTTGCTTTCCACGATTGCCGTCATCATATTCTGCGGTACACTGTCATAATTGGCAAGCAGCTGTTTCGTATCCTTCGGAAGACAGTAACCGCCATAACCGAAGCTCGGATTGTTGTACTGCGTCCCGATTCTCGGATCTAAGCACACGCCATCAATAATCGCCTGCGTGTCAAGCCCCTTCATCTCTGCATATGTATCCAGTTCGTTAAAATACGACACTCTTAACGCGAGATACGTGTTTGCAAACAGTTTGACTGCCTCTGCCTCGGTAAATCCCATGAACAGCGTGTCGATATCTTCCTTTTCCGCGCCCTCCTGCAACAACCGCGCAAATGTATGCGCCGCAGCGTCCACCTCTGCATCGCCCTTATCCGTACCGATAATGATACGGCTTGGATATAGGTTGTCATACAGTGCCTTGGATTCCCGCAGGAACTCCGGACTAAACAGAATCCGGCTTGTCTGATATTTCTTTCTTACCAACTCGGTATAACCAACCGGGATCGTCGATTTGATCACCATAAACGCTTCCGGATTCACCTTCAGTACAAGCTCAATCACCGCTTCTACCGCCGTCGTATCAAAGAAGTTCTTCTGGCTGTCATAGTTTGTCGGTGCTGCAATGATGACAAAATCTGCGTCATGATAAGCTGCCTCACCATCTAAGGTTGCTGTCAGATGCAAGTCCTTCTCTGCCAGGTATTTCTCAATATAATCATCCTGGATTGGTGAGACCTTATGGTTGATCTGCTCCACCTTCTCCGGGACGATATCGACTGCCGTCACCCTATGATTCTGGGACAGCAGAGTTGCAAGTGACAACCCAACATAACCGGTTCCTGCAACCGCAATCTTCAAATCTTCAAATACTCTCATACTTCATTCCTCCCATATGCCCGTCCAAAATGCCCATTCATAATCAAGCATCTATCCTTCCAGCTTCTTTGTTCTCTGCTATTCCTTACTCACTCCGCAAAGCCTCAACCGGATCCTTCTTCGATGCCACACGCGATGGAATCAGTCCACCAATCATTGTCAACACAACACTGATTGCTACTAAGATTACACCTCCGGCAACCGGCAGTTTAGCCACACCGGTAAGTCCTGCCAGGTGATGAATCACTGCATTGATCGGAATATTCAGGATCACCGTAACACCAATACCGATCAGTCCTGCTACGAATCCGATGATAATCGTTTCTGCATTAAATACACGCGAGATATCCTTCTTTGATGCACCAATGCTTCGCAGTACACCAATCTCCTTCGTCCGCTCCAATACGGAAATATATGTGATAATACCGATCATGATCGAACTTACTACGAGAGAAATTGCCACGAATGCCATCAGCACATACGAGATTGCATTGATGATCGTACTGATGGAGGACATCATCGTGCCTACCATATCCGTATAAGAGATTTCCTTCTCATCTTCACCGTTCGCTTTCACCATGTCGTTATATTCTTCAATCACATCGATGATCTTTTCTTTCGACTCAAAATCAATCGGATAGATGCGGATCACCTTCGGATCATTCTCATAGGCAATACCAAGTGTGACGAGGTTGTCATCATAGGTCGCACTTTCCGCCGACTTCAGATCAGAAAGTGACATACTGTTCGACACACTCTGTGTCTGTTCCGTCATCGTCTGCATAAACTGTTTTAACTGGTCTGCCGGAAGGCTTGCCATATATTCATACAGTTGATCCTCTGTCATATCCGCGATTCCCATCTCGCTCATCGCGTCCTGCGCCTGCTGCTCGGCTTCCTTCTGTGCCTCTTCATTCAGATCGGCCCCAAATTCATAGCCGGTAAATACATTCTTGTCCGGATCCGCAAGCTGTGCCTTGCCTGCTTCACTGTCTCTCGACAGCTCCATCAGCTTCTCCACAAGCGCGTGAGTATAGCCAATTGTTGTTGTGATTGAATGTACGGTTGCATCCTCATTTGGACGGACAATTCCGACGATCTTGATATCCAGGCCATTTCGAATCTTATCTTTCAGATAATCTGCATCATCGCTCTTATCGACATAGCATTTCTCTGCTTCATCGTATTCATAAAAATCCGAAGACGGAATTACCTTATAGGTGAGGCTCAGCAGATCATCGTAGGTGTATGAAGTATTCGGATATGTCTTCGTCTCACCCTTCAACGCCGCACGCATCATCTCTTGCATCTCGCTGACATCCCGGATGCCAAGCGAATACAACTCATAATCGCTGATTTCGTTATCCTTTGTCACAACCATGACAACCTCATCATAATTCTCCGGCCAGCGTCCGGCTATGACATCATACTGGTTTTCAAGCAGTTCCTGATTGCTGATCATCTCGGACCAGACATTCGTCGTACTCTGTGTCCCTGTCATGCCAAGGTTGTCCATCTCTGACATCGAACCGAAACCGATACTGTCAAACACAGTACTCGGATTTACCTGATAGACTTCCTTATCTACATCACTTTTGTAGGCATTGATCGTAATACCATACGTATACATGATATCACTGGTGTAGTCTTTCATCTTCTGACCGTCCCCTTCTTCGATATAATCCTTGAAGGATACCATGTCGTTGACCTTGACCTCGCCAAGCATATTCTTCATATAATTTCCGACAAAGTTGTTCGAATATACCTTGTCCATATCATGTTCTTCTTCGCTCTTCATCTCAGTGCCAAGCATAAGGTTCATCATCGCCGACATATCAATCGACTCATCTGTGATTTCCAGCGGGTAGGTAGAAAGCGTATCCTCCTCCACATTTTTGATATAATTCCGGAAACCATCCGATAACGATAAGATCAGAGCGATACCGATGATGCCGATACTACCTGCAAATGCGGTAAGCAGGGTACGTCCCTTCTTCGTAAGCAGATTGTTAAAAGACAGATTCAGTGCCGTAAAATACGACATCCGCTTATGCTTTAAGTCCTTCCTGCTTAATTCCTCATACGTTTCCTTTCCCGCTTCCTCGTCAGAATACGGCATACTGTCATCCGTGATCTCGCCATCTAACAGCTTGACGATTCTTGTACTGTACTGTTCTGCAAGCTCCGGGTTATGTGTGACCATAATAACGAGACGATCCTTCGCAATCTCCTTCAGAAGATCCATGATCTGTACGCTTGTCTCTGTATCAAGTGCACCGGTCGGTTCATCCGCAAGCAAGATCTCCGGATCATTGATCAGTGCACGCGCGATTGCCACACGCTGCATCTGGCCTCCGGACATCTGGTTTGGTTTCTTATGAATCTGATTGCCAAGACCAACCTTCTCTAATACCTCTTTCGCCCGTCGTCTGCGCTCACTCTTCGAGACACCCGACAAAGTCAGAGCCAGCTCCACATTCTGCAGCACCGTCTGGTGCATAATCAGATTGTAGCTTTGGAATACAAAACCAACACTGTGATTCCGGTAGGTATCCCAGTCTTTATCCTTATATTTCTTCGTTGATTTTCCTTTGATAATCAGATCACCATCCGTATACTGATCAAGTCCTCCCACGATATTTAAAAGTGTTGTCTTTCCACAGCCGGAATGGCCCAGAATGGATACAAACTCATTTGCCCGAAAATTAATACTGACACCTTTCAATGCCTGTACTTTCGAATCGCCCTCTCCATAGTTTTTAACGATGTTCTTTAGTTGTAGCATGTCATCTTCCTTCCATAAAAGCGACAAATACCCACAGCATTATCTGTAAACAGATATACTGTGGGTGTCTGCCGCCTTATTACATCATATATTCAATCATCTTATTGACTGCTTCGCCAAATTCCTCTGACTTTTTCTGTGCATCATCAAAATCACTGCCAATGACACCATAATAGAACTTGATCTTTGGCTCTGTACCAGACGGACGGACGCAAAGCCATGCGCCACCCTCCAACTCATAATATACAACATTCGACTTCGGAAGTCCTGTCGGAATAACTGCCTTATTCATCATATTTGTCGCTGTATCGTTGTCATAATTACGTGCCCAGAGTACCTGTAAGCCTGCGATCTCCTTTGGTGTATGAGACTTCAGCTGCTCCATGATGTTCTTAATCTTCTCAAGACCTTCGATACCCTTTAAAGTAAGTGTATGGATTGCATCTACATGATAACCATACTTCTCATAAATATCGATCATCGCATCCCATAAGGTCTTGCCCTGTGAACGATAATACGCTGCTGCCTCACAGAGTGCCATCGTAGCAACGATTGCATCCTTATCTCTGGCGTGTGTACCGATCAGACATCCGTAGCTTTCCTCAAATCCAAAGAGATATGTGCCTGTATGCTTTGTCTCGAACTCTAACATCTTCTGACCGATAAACTTAAATCCTGTCAGAACCTCTACAAGCTTCACACCATAGCTCTTCGCCATCTCATTTACAAGGTTTGTTGTAACGATAGATTTGATTAGTGCACCATCCTTCGGCAGACCTCTTGTCGCCTTGATCTGGCTGAGCTCATATTCCGCAAGCAGACTTCCCGACATATTTCCGGTCAGGCAGTGATACTCACCATTCTTATCCTTCACATACACACCGAGACGGTCTGCATCCGGATCCGTTGCGAGAACGAGATCTGCGTCATGATGTTTTGCAAGTGCAAGTGCAAGCTCGAATGCCTCTGCTGCCTCCGGATTCGGATAGCTTACGGTTGGGAAATCACCATCCGGCAATTCCTGCTCGGGAACCACATATACGTTCTCAAATCCAAGCTCACGAAGAATTCTTCTTGCCGGAATATTTCCTGTACCATGTAATGGTGTATATACAATCTTTAATTCTTTTCCGTATTTGTCGATGCACTCCTGATGCAGAACAAGCTTTTTGAGCTCTGCCATATATGCATCATCGATTTCCTTACCGATTACTTCATATAAGCCCTCATGGATGGCTTCCTGCTTCGGCATTGTGACTGCATCCTGTACCGAGATTGCCTTTACCTCTCGCATGATTCCTGCATCGTGCGGAGGTGTGATCTGTGCGCCATCCTCCCAATATACTTTGTATCCGTTATACTCTGGTGGATTATGACTGGCTGTTACATTGATACCTGCCACACAGTCAAGGTAACGAACCGCAAACGAAAGCTCCGGTGTTGGACGAAGAGACTCAAACACATATGCCTTAATTCCATTTGCCGCAAGGCACAATGCTGCTACATCTGCAAACTCTGGTGAACAATGTCTGGAATCGTATGCAATCGCAACACCCTTCGCCTGCTTCTTACGCTGCTTAATATAATTCGCAAGTCCCTGTGTTGCTTTCGCAACAATATAATTATTCATACGGTTTGTGCCGGCACCGATGATACCACGCAATCCGGCTGTACCAAACTCAAGATCCATGTAAAAACGCTCTTTGATCTCTTTTTCATCGTCCTTAATTGCAGCCAATTCCTGTCTTGTAGCCTCATCGAAAAATGGGTTTGTCAGCCATTCTTCATAAACCTTTTTGTAATCCATGTCCATGATGTTCCTCCTACTATTTAGTCCAACACGGATATCAGATCCGCGTAGCTATATTCATCGTCTTTGCCGTCATCCTCGGCTTGTATAGTATAACTTTTTATCAAATAACCGGCCTTATATAAGGTAATGGTATGTGTTCCCGCCGTCTTTTTTATAGACACCGGTGCGATTCCAACGTAATCTCCATCGAAATATACGCCAACACCTTCCGGTTTTTTAATCGTAATCTTATTTCCCTGCTCTGCCGACTCTGTCGTCTGTCCACTCTGCGTCGTGGCAGATGTAGTCTGCGGATTTTGTGTCGCTTCCGTCGTCTGGGTCGTCTGCCCTGACGTGGTAGTCTGTGCTTCCTGCGTTGTTGCCTCGGTCGTTTCTTCCGTTGACTCTTCGGTTGTTTCCTGCTGCAGGGTTACATGCAGGTTCTTCATTGTATCTGTTATTTTAAAGCTGCCCCGGAAGCTGTCATAGCCCTCCGCTGTAATGCTTAATTCATGATCACCGTACAACCCCGTATATGTTCGGTTTGCAATAATCTCTCCGTCAACTTTAATCACTTCGCCGGCATCTTCTGGCGTCACAGCAAAAGTAACCGTTCCTGACGGAATCGCAATATCTGAAATATCCACGTTCAATTCGCGGTCCTTCGTCACCCGGATACTTTTTTCTCCGAAATATCCATTCTTATTAATACGAAGTGTATAATCGCCCTCTCCGACCGCCACCAGCATATCCGTTGTCACTGGTACGATCACATCTTTTCCAATCTCCACAAAACCGCCAACATACGTTCCCTGATTCAGCAGACGGACATAGCCATGTCCCTTCGTAATGACCACAGATACCAGATTTCCATTCCACACGGACAACGTCACTTCATCCTCTGTGTTCACATCCACAAGAGATAACACCTGATTTCCATCAAACACCTGTGCATAATCAGACACCTTATAGCTGATTCCATTACAAGACGCTGTATGTTGATCCTGCCGGTACAAAAATTTCTTGACCTGCGTATACGTCTTAACCTTGGCATTCTTTGCTATACTGACCAGTTTCTCTGTGTCTGCGTAATAAACGATATCCACGACATTTCCGCAGACAACACTGTCAATGCCGATATCCGTGCCTTTCGTATCACTCACACGCACACCGCCATGATATTGCAGAGTTATATCCGTACCATCCAGCACCGATACAAAATGCATCTGATTATTTTCCATGTCCATGCTCGTTATGATCGCTGTCATAGAGGTCTCTTCATGCCTGACAGAAACCTCCTCCGTATTCTCATAGACCTTGATGTCATTGTTCTTCTGACCGCAGCCTGTCAATACGAATGCAAGCATCAGCACAACGAATCCATATTGTATCATCCGCTTATTCATAAAACCACCTTAACTTCTGTATTATACAAGATTATTTTGCAAATGTGAAGATTATATATTCATTTTTTCGAGATATTATAGCCAGATAATTTTTCAAGCAGCGCCTGTTTCTTTTCTTCCTCCTCGATAATGCGGTTCAATTTTTCAACCATTTTCGGAGAAATCCTTGTTTTTGCTCCATTCATATACTGATTGGACAGCTTGTAGAATTTTTCCGGATACCGATAAAGGCCACAGATGTATTCTACATCCGCCTGTCGTAACGGGATTCCAAGCTGATACTGTTCCAGAATTGTAGTAAGAAGCGCATATGTGTATCCGTTTTTTTCAACCGTTTTCCGGATAAAATAATACAAATCCTGTAACTGGTTTCCGATATGATATTTCTCAAAATTTATCGTTGCAATATAGCGGTTGTCCGCAGACCCGCACACTAACACACTATGGTGATTATAAGTTCCATGACAATATCCCATATGCGTATCCTCGGTTATCTCCGCCTTTGCCTGCTCACATCGCAGTCCCTGCGCATAAAAATACGGAAACGCCTGCATGAATAACGCTTCAAACTCCCGTTTTGGGCTTTGTCTTGCAATATAATTATGTACCCGTTTCATTTCCCGGTTGCGCCGCTTGACATCATTTCGTTCCCGGATCTGCATATCCCGGTCAATCTCCTGCCATACCTTCCGGCCTGCCCGGTGTAGTGCAACCAGATTATCAACTGCAAGCAGAATTTCGTTTTTATTGTTGACATTCATTTCACGGCCATCAAAATACATCCGCATCACAAACGGATTCCCATAACGGTCATACGTGATAAGCTCTTCTTCCACGTTTTTTACCAGACGATCGATATGCCAAAAACCCGCCTGATACATATGCTCCTTAAATTCATACTCCGCCTGCAGGCGCTTTTCCCCCACAGTCGTTGCACGCAGCTGTCTTACCCCCTTGTCCGTGTGCAGCAGCATGGCTCCCCGTCCCCGTCCTATGTGATCCAAACTCACATCGTACATCTCGAATACTTCCGACATTTTTTCAGCCACAAAAAATCCCCTCCCAACATCAGTCTTGTTAATTGTATGCCGGGAAAGGGGGATTCATTCCGATTGATTGTCCGCATCTATAGATACGATTCTTTTACAATCGCCAATAATTGTTCACTTGTATTTAATTCCGGTTCTTCCAAAACCCGGTCGAACAGATCTCGCAAAATATGTCCCATATCCGGTCCAGGTTTTACGCCAATTGTAATCAGATCTTTTCCGCTGATTGCCATATCTGACAATTTCAGACATTGCTTCTCTTCTATGATCTGTGCAAACATCTCCTCCATATGTGCGATCACCTGCCTGCGCTGTTCCAGATGGTAGTCACTCTGTCCCGCCATATCTCCTTTACGGATTTGCAGGAAATCCGCAAAATACTCTGCTCCAAGCTGTGCTACAAACCGACGGAAGCTCTTCATACCCGGTCCATCCCCGGCAAGCCCGTAATCATGATTTTTCACCAGTCTGCAAACCTGATCGATTGTATCGTTATCCAGCTTTAAGCGACGTAGAATTGCACGCGCCATCTTCGCCGAAATCTCCTGATGTCCATAAAAATGATCGACGCCTGCTTCGTCCGTCGTTTTACATTCCGGTTTTCCGACATCATGTAACAACGCCGCATAGCGAAGTACCGCGGTATCAGATACCGCCTGCATGACCTTCAGGGTATGATGTCCAACATCGTACAGATGGTAGGGGTTGTTCTGCAGCGTCTGCATCATCCGGTCGAACTCTGGCAGAAATACTTCGGTCAATCCCAGCTCATATGCCTCCTCCAGCCGTTCCGGATGTCTCGACACAAGCATCTTTGTAAGCTCCGTACAAATCCGTTCTGCACTAATATCCCTCAGATACTTTGCCTGTTCCCGCATGGCTGTACGCGTTGCTTCCTCGATTGCAAAATCAAGCTGCGCAGCAAACCGAACCGCCCGCAGAATACGAAGTGCATCCTCGTCAAACCGTTCTGACGCCTCACCCACACAGCGGATGATTCCCTCCTTCAGATCGTCCTGTCCACCGAAGATGTCAATCACACCCTGCTCCGGATTGTACGCCATCGCATTGATCGTAAAATCCCGGCGTTTCAGATCTTCTTCCAGGCTCGCTGTAAAACACACGGATTCCGGCCGGCGATGATCAGTATAAACGCCATCCACCCGATACGTCGTCACCTCAAACGCATAATCCGTATGGCTTGCAGGTGCTCCGCTTCCATCATCCAGAATTTCACGGTTTACCAAAACCGTCACAGTTCCATGCTGGATTCCTGTGTCGATCGTGCGTCGGAAAATCGCTTTGACCTCCTCCGGTTTCGCTGAAGTCGTAATATCCCAGTCATTCGGTTTCTTACCGAGCAGACTGTCCCGCACGCATCCACCAACAATATACGCCTCGTATCCATGCCTGTTCAATTGTCGTAAAATATATGCCGCCCCTGTCGGAATCTCTATTTTCATGTATTTCACCCGAATAAACAACTACCCTGCTGATACCAGCAGGGTAAATGTTCTGATTTCTATTTTTAGTATGCCCTTCCAAAATAAACCATATGCTTTGCAGGCTTGCCACAATGTACACATACATCGCCAAGCTTCTCCTGTGCAAACGGAATACATCTCGTTGTTGCTCCTGTCTCATCCTTGATGGCTGTCTCACAGGCTTCCTCGCCACACCACATCGCCTTGATGAATCCCTGCTTCTTCTCCAGAATATCTGTGAACTCATCCCAGTTTGTTGCTACATGTGTATTCGCATCACGGTGTGCCTTTGCCTTTGCATACATATCGTCATGCATCTGTGCAAGCAGCGCCTCACAGGTCTCTGTCAGCTTATCAAATGGCACGATGGTCTTCTCTCTTGTATCACGACGGACAACAACTGCCTGTCCTGCCTCGATATCCTTTGGTCCAACCTCAACACGAAGAGGAATACCCTTTACTTCCTGCTCTGCAAACTTGAATCCAGGACTCTTGTCAGAATCGTCAACCTTTACACGGAAGTTTGAAGCAAGCACACCACGAAGTTCTTCTGCCTTCTCCAGCACGCCCTCTTTCTTCTGCATAATCGGAACAATCATGATCTGTCTCGGAGCTACCTTCGGAGGAAGCACCAGTCCGCTGTCATCACCATGTACCATAATGATAGCACCGATCATTCTTGTTGTCATACCCCAGGATGTCTGATGTACATACTGCAGTTTATTGTCTTTATCTGTATATTGAACACCAAATGCTCTTGCAAATCCATCCCCGAAATTGTGGCTCGTCCCGGACTGCAACGCCTTACCATCGTGCATCAGCGATTCGATTGTATAAGTTGCCTCAGCACCTGCGAATTTCTCTTTGTCTGTCTTACGTCCCTTGATAACCGGAATTGCAAGCACCTCCTCACAGAAGTCCGCATAGACATTCAGCATCTGGATCGTTCTTGCCTCTGCTTCCTCAGCTGTCGCGTGTGCCGTATGGCCTTCCTGCCACAGGAACTCTCTGGAACGAAGGAACGGTCTTGTCTCTTTCTCCCAACGGACAACGGAACACCACTGGTTATATACCTTCGGAAGATCACGATAACTCTCGATTTCCTTGGAATAGAAATCACAGAACAATGTCTCAGATGTCGGTCTGACACACAAGCGTTCCTGCAATTCATTCAATCCACCATGTGTTACCCATGCGACCTCCGGTGCGAATCCCTCAACATGATCCTTTTCCTTCTCCAATAGGCTCTCCGGAATAAACATCGGAAGGTATACATTCTCTACACCAGTTGCTTTGAATCTCTCATCAAGATTCTTCTGAATCAACTCCCAAATGGCATAGCCTGCCGGTTTGAAAACCATACAACCCTTTACGCTTGTGTAATCACACAGCTCTGCCTTACGGACAACGTCCGTATACCACTGCGCAAAATCCTCATCCATTGCTGTAATATGCTCTACTAATTTCTTGTCCTTTGCCATTTCTCTTTTCCTTTCTATCTCATATCTCTATATTATTCAAATTCATCCAAATCAAGCACCTCGAAGGCTTCGCCCTCCGGCTCTTTCTTGATCACGATCTCCTCTCCGGTAATCGGGTGCGTAAATTCCATCCGTGAGGAGAACAATCCGATCTGCTTATACTTGCGTTTTGTCTTTGCAAATTTCGGGTTATATTTCGTATCACCCCAGATGCCACAACCCCGGCTTGCAAACTGTACTCGAATCTGATGATGTCTGCCTGTTCCAAGCTCGATCAGCACATAACTTAAGGTTCCATCATCGGTATCCATGACATCGAGTACATCGTAGAAAAGTTCTGCGCGTTTAGCACCTTTCTCGCCTTTTTTCACAACCTTCGTTGTGTTCGTTTTTCCGTCTCGCAGAAGATAGTCCACCATCTCACCCTCAAAATCGGGAAGCTCGCCGGTAATCACTGCCTGATAATATTTCGTAATCTCGCCATCCTGCTGCATGTCCGAAAGTTTCGCCGCCATATCCGGGGTCTTTGCAAATACCATCACACCCCCTACGGGTCGGTCAAGCCGGTGAATCGCTGCCACATATGGCTCTTCCGCCTGCTCCGATGTATCCTGATCATACAGATAATGTTTGACTTTTGTGATCATATCTTCATCATTACCCTTATCTCCCTGCGACAATACACCATATGGTTTCACACAGGCGATCAGATATGCATCCTCATATAAAATCTCTAATTTCATAATTCCTGTCCATTTCTGATATGTTTCCCATACCCCAGCTATATTTGCACATAACTAAAAAGAATTATACAAGAATTACCATCTTTTTGCAACAAGCGGACACAGAAAGTTTTTGAGCACAAAGTTTTGTTCTTACCGGTGTTTTTTAAAGATTCCTTTTTTTGTTTTTGTTGCAGCCACCTCCGCATTTGCCTGCTGGATTTCCCGCAGCACAGTATCCAGTCTCCGGTATCTGGCTTCTTCCCGTTCGTCTTTTTCCCTCATAACCGCATCAAACTGCCGCATGACATCCGCCGTTACTTCTTCTTTAATTGACGTTGTGATAATATCTTTATTTTCCCGCAGTGCAGTCGCAATCACCCGGTTCATCACACTTTGAAGCTGTGCCTGCTTAAAGTCAACAACCTTATCTTCGTCTCCCACCGTTTTCTGCATCCGCTCCAGCATCGAATCCTTGTCCTCATCCATCCGTATATGAATCGGACGAAGCTCCACCGACGATGTGTGCTTCATGTTCACTTCCGGTTTACACGATTTATCATCATTATCTGCTTCTTCCTGTGCTATTTTTGCGCATTCGATGGGCTGTACATTCTCCTTACTTTTTTCTTCTGGCAAGTCTGATACATCTTCCCCAGCTTTCACACGTTTTGCACGGATGATCGCGTTTCGGATATCCTTGAGCATCAGTCCCTCTTCTTTCATTGCCTTCACGCTCTCAAACAACCGGATATCACGGTCATCATAATATCGATGCCCCTGCGCATTCCGCTTAATGTCGAGTTTTAATTCATCCTCCCAATATCGAAGCACATGTGTCTCCACATGCAGTTTTTTTGCAGCTTCCTTAATTGTCATAATCCCCATCTCTCCTTTATATGTAAACGTTTTTTCCCGTTCTTACCTTACCATAAATATGCTTTTCTGAAACCTCCTTTCGTATCCTTTCTCTCGTGTTTTTTCCTGTCCGTTCGACAGACACACTTCCGTGCATTTTATGTGAAATATGCATTGGATGATTGCAGATTTTAATTATTTCGAGTATGATTATTTTGTATGTCTATCTAATTAAAGCAGATACTATACTGTAAGATATTAAAATGGAGGTTCTATATTTATATGTGGAAAAAATTTTACAAGAAAGCGACGGCTTTTGCACTTGTCTGTGCAATGTCCGTCATGCTGACCGCATGTGGTGGTAGCAACAGCAGTAACTGGGACACGGCATCTTTATCCTTGGAAGATTCTGTGGAAAACGTGATTGCCGAAGGGACTGCTGAACCTGAAGCATCTCCGATTGATGCTTCCACTTTGGAGGATTGTGCCTATGCCCTGCCAGATCCAACCGGTGAAGAAGCCGAAGCTGAACAGGCACGGTTTCACACTTACCTTATGGATAACTTTAAGGAGAGTGTCACAAGCGATACTGTAACACTTCACTATACCGTTGCAAATCCTGCCGACTATGATCTGGATGTTCCAACCGCAACCTTTGGCGACGCAGAGATTTCTGACGAGGCCATTGCAAGCGACAAAAAAGAAACCGAAGACGAAATCTCCGAACTGCAATCCTTTGATTATGATCTGCTGACCAGTTCCCAGAAATACACTTATGATGTCATCAAGGATTATTTGAACCTGAACCTGGAATCCTATGAATACACATATCTATATGAGCCATTTGCGTATACAAGCGGTTTGCAGACAAACATGCCAATCAATATGTCTGAGTACAAGTTTTATAATGAGGGAGACGTGCAGGATTATCTGGCATTGCTTGAGCAGTTGTCCGATTACTATGGAAAATATCTGGACTTTGAGCAGGCAAAGATTGACAAGGGACTTTTCATGAACGAGCATTCCGCTAGCGAAGTTATCCGCCAGTGTGAAGAATTCATCGCGAACCCGGAGGAAAACCTTCTGATTGCTACTTTTGAAGATAAGGTTCGCGGTGTTAATGGTTTAAGTGAAGAACAGATTCAGAACTACATTACCCAGAATCACGACACCGTTATCAATTCTGTTATCCCTTGCTACAAAAACGTAATTAACTTCTTTAACGCACACAAAGATGATGGGCAAAACGATCTGGGACTTGCTGGTTTTGAACACGGAAAAGAATATTATGCATATCTGTTAAAGGATAAGGTTGGCACCGATAAAACGCCAGAAGAAGTCTGCGACTGGCTCGACAATGCAATTAGCGATGTCCTGTATGAATATCAGACAGCTGCTCTAGCCAACTATTCCGCCTATGAACAATACTTTAATGATTCAGGAGATGGGTTGTACGATGACAACGATCCATTGGAGACAATCAACTACTTCAAGAATGCATTTGCAGATAAATTCCCGGCCATGCCGGATGTAAATTACACCGTGGAAAATGTACACAAATCTCTGGAAGATATCGTAAGTCCTGCATTCTATGTGACAACGCCAATTGACGCTTACGACGAAAACTCCATCTATCTGAATATGGGGAGTGACGGTGCCGGTGATCTGTGGTCCACCCTTGCGCATGAAGGAATCCCCGGACATATGTACCAGTTTACCTACTATTTAAGTACGAACCCGGAACCAATCCGTGCACTGCTTAACTTTAACGGCTATACAGAAGGCTGGGCAACTTATGTCGAGATGATGAGCTATGCTATATACAAGGATTACCCGGATGACTGCTATGCAGATTTTGAGCGAATTAATTCGGAATTAAACCTGCTTGTCAGCGCCCGTGTCGAAATCGGTGTCAACTATGAGGGCTGGGATCTCGAAGCAACCCAGAAGTACCTCTCCGACAATGGCTTCAATTCTGACGGAGCTGAAAGCATCATGGACTATGTCATTGCCGAACCGGTCAACTACCAGATGTATGTCATGGGCTGGCAGTCTTTCCAGGAGCTTCGCGACTATGCAGAATCTGCACTTGGTGACAAATTCGACGAACAGGCTTTCCACAAGGTTGTGCTTGATGCAGGTCCTTCCCAGTTCTATCTGATCGAGAAGCTTGTCAAACAGTATGTAAAAGATAATTTATAATTTTTTATATAGCAAAAAATAACCCGCGTCATCGACGCGGGTTACCTTTATTTATAAGCGATTCAATTACTCAGCCTTAGGACCAGCAGCAACCAATGCCTTACCAGCATCGTTTGTTGTGTACTTCTGGAAGTTCTTCTCGAATCTTGCAGCAAGATCCTTAGCCTTTGTCTCCCACTCAGTAGGATCAGCATATGTGTCTCTTGGATCAAGGATTGCTGGATCTACACCAGGAAGCTCTGTTGGAACCTCAAAGTCGAACATAGGGATCTTCTTTGTAGGAGCTGTCTTGATATCACCGGAAAGGATTGCATCGATGATTCCACGAGTATCCTTGATTGTGATACGCTTGCCTGTTCCGTTCCATCCTGTATTTACGAGATAAGCCTTAGCTCCGCTCTTCTCCATCTTCTTAACAAGCTCTTCTGCATACTTTGTAGGATGCAGTTCAAGGAATGCCTGTCCGAAGCAAGCTGAGAATGTAGGTGTAGGCTCTGTGATACCACGCTCTGTACCAGCAAGTTTTGCAGTAAATCCTGAAAGGAAGTAGTACTTTGTCTGCTCTGGTGTCAGAATAGATACTGGAGGAAGTACTCCAAATGCATCTGCGGAAAGGAAGATTACGTTCTCTGCAGCAGGACCTGCGGAAACGCCATTTACCTTAGATGCAATCTTCTCAATATGATCAATTGGATAAGATACACGTGTATTCTCTGTTACACTCTTATCATCGAAATCAATCTTACCTGCTGCATCAACTGTCACGTTCTCAAGAAGAGCGTCACGTCTGATTGCGTTGTAGATATCTGGCTCAGACTCCTTGTCAAGTCCGATAACCTTTGCATAACATCCACCCTCGAAGTTGAAGACACCGTTGTCATCCCAACCGTGCTCATCATCACCGATCAGAAGTCTCTTAGGATCTGTAGAAAGTGTTGTCTTACCTGTACCTGAAAGACCGAAGAATACAGCTGTGTGCTTACCTTCCATATCACAGTTAGCAGAACAGTGCATAGAAGCAATACCCTTAAGTGGGAGGTAGTAGTTCATCATAGAGAACATACCCTTCTTCATCTCTCCGCCGTACCATGTATTGATGATAACCTGCTCCTTAGATGTGATGTTGAATGCTACACATGTCTCAGAGTTAAGACCAAGCTCTGCATAGTTCTCAACCTTAGCCTTAGATGCGTTGTAAACAACGAAATCCGGCTCGAAATCCTTAAGCTCTTCCTCGGAAGGCTTGATGAACATATTTGTTACAAAGTGAGCCTGCCAAGCAACCTCAACGATGAAACGAACTGCCATACGTGTATCCTTGTTTGCACCACAGAATGCATCTACAACATAAAGCTTCTTGTTGCAAAGCTCCTTCTTAGCAAGATCCTTAACAACTGCCCATGTCTCTTCTGACATTGGATGGTTGTCGTTCTTGTATGCGTCTGTTGTCCACCATACTGTGTCCTTAGAATTCTCATCCATAACGATGTACTTATCTTTAGGAGAACGTCCTGTAAATACACCTGTCATAACGTTAACTGTATCTAATTCTGTGTTCTGTCCAACCTCATAACCCTCGTTTGAAGCCTTTGTCTCTTCCTCAAACAAAACTTCATATGAAGGATTGTGAACGATTTCTGTTGTTCCAGTAATTCCATACTTAGTTAAATCAATGTTTGCCATCTTAAAATTTCCTTCCTTTGCTTTTTATTAATTAAGGGTAGTTATCCACCCAAAACCATCGAAATTGTATCACTAAAAAGATATCCAGTCAACCAACATATATGAAAAATCGTTTAATTTTTCGTGAATTAAGTGTTAATCCTCTTTTTTATCAATATATCGGTTGAGTGTCTCAACTACAGTGTTCAGATTATACGGTTTGGCAATATAGTCATCCAGCTTGTTCTCTAAGATACGTTCCTTATCTCCAAACATGGCTCTGGCTGTAACAGCAATAATTGGGAGTCTCTTTCTGTGCTCCTTCTGCTCAATCTCACGGATCTGCTGTGTTGCTGCGATACCATCCATAACCGGCATCTGTACATCAAAGAGTGCTGCATCATATTCTTTCTGTTTAAACAGTTCAATTGCCTTTTCACCGTTTTCGGCAATATCATAAGAGAAACCTGCCATTCCAAGCAGCTTACCGATAACCTGCTGGTTCACCGGCTCATCCTCTGCAACAAGGATACGTGCCTTGCTATGTGCATTGATGGAGAATACTGCGGCATCTTCTTTTTCTTCCATGTTCTTCGCTGCTTCCACTTCGGCTGCCTTTACAACCTTCAGAGGAATCTCAGCGATAAACGTCGATCCAATGCCTTCCTTACTCTGGACACTGATATTGCCACCCATCAGCTCTGCAATCTGCTTGGAGATAACCAAACCTAATCCGGAACCGCCATACTTTCTTGTATCGGAACCATCGACCTGTGAGAAACGGATAAACAGCTTATCCATGTTCTTCTCAGAGATACCGATACCTGTATCTGCAACTGCGATACGCAGGTTAATATTTTCTTTCTCTGCATCAATCGCTGCAATCTTTACTCTTACACTTCCCTCAGATGTAAATTTTAATGCATTGGAAAGCAGACAATTCAAAATCTGCTGAATTCTCTGTCCATCGCCCTTTACAAGCTTTGGAATGTTATTACCAAATGTACAGTCAAGGGCAAGTCCCTTATTTGTTGCTGTTGGTACCTGCGCTGCCACCGTCTCCTCAATGGCCGCGCGTACATCGAAGATTTCTTCCTTCAGGTTATATTTACCAGCTTCCAGCTTACTGATATCCAGAATATCGTTGATCAGTCGAAGCAGGTTATCTGCACAGCCCTTTGCAGTAAGCAGGTTATCACGGTAATCTGCCTGCAGATCATCTGCCATCAGAGTAAGCTGCAACATTCCAAGAATTCCGTTGATCGGTGTACGGATCTCGTGGCTCATATTCGCAAGGAACTCTGCCTGTGTCTTGTAGGCTGCATTTGCATCCTCGATTGCCGCAGACAGCTTGTTCTCCGTCTCTTTCTGATCCGTAATATCGATAACAACCATATTGATGTAATCCGCTTCGGATTTATACATGACTGTGTTAAATACTTTTCCAAGCTTCTCCATCGTAATCTCTACATCCATGAAGTCGCCCTCTTTAGTTCCAGATGTATTATACGCAGTAAACCATGCGTTAATATCCTGTAACACTTCAATCTTGCTCTCGCCAAGAATCTTGTCCTGGTAATCCGATGCATCCAGATTAAAGTAGCTTCCGAACCGTTCGTTTGCTTCCTGAATGCAATACCCGATACTGTTTCCAAGTGAATCTGTGATGATCTTTGCCTGTGCAAATCCAATCGGAAGATTCATAAACAATTTCTTGTACTTGTCACCTTTTGTGCGACCTGCCGTAGCACCGCCACCAAGTGCAAATACAATCACTCCCGTGACAGCCGCTGCCAGCACACCGACAATAATTCCTGCCGGAACCGCCTTAAAAATCGCTCCAAATACGATTCCGAGCACAACATCCAGTGCCGCCGCAATAATGATTAGTTTCTGCCACCCTAATTTTGCTAGTTTTTCCATATGCATAACACCCCCTATTTATCAACATTCTACTATACATTTTCGAGATTTTCAATATCTGTCTCGACCTCTTCTGCAAGTTTTTCGTCTGCATTTTCGTCCTCTCCGCATGCATTCGATTTCTCACTTCTCCGCATCTCCAGTTTCTTCTCCACCCGCAGAGAAATCATCAAAATAACCATACAGAGGATTGATATTAAAATGCCCGGCAGCATGCCCTGTGGCATATATGAAATTTCAACGGTATGCGTACCGGCATCCATATCCACACCGATAAATGCACCTGCCACCTTATAGTAATCCACCTTTTTGCCATCAACCTTTACTGTCCATCCCTCATCATAAGGAATACTTGTGAACACCGTCTTATCCTCCGGCATTTCAATCGTGCCATAGATATATCCATCTTTCACGGTTTCCACATCCAGCATATGGTTCGTCAGCTCCCGGTACACATTTTCAAATGCCTCCGGATGAAACGTTGCAACATAAAATGGCGCAACTTCTGATCCACTGACATTGCTGTATTCATATTCAATAGAGATATAATCACCTGCTTCGAGCTGTCCCAGATGGAAAATCTGAATCTGATAACGGTCATAAGCGATTTCCTGTCCATTCTTATAAAACCGGATCTTTGTCACATAATTGCCCCGGCAGTTCACATAGTAATCACCGGCATGATCGGCAGTAAAGCTCAACATAAAATACATTGCTCCGGAAGCATTTGGCGTGAAGCTGACCTGATTATTCTCATAGCTTACCTTTGCTGTATCACTGGTCACACTGATCACTGGATACTCATCCTGGAAGAATCCTCCATATCCTGTCATATCATATGCCAGTGTATTCTGTGCAACCATCGCCGTATACCGGCTCTGATCCCATTCCTTCACATTGTTGCTTACCGCAAATCCGATTGAAGTCGGATATGGATTTTCATAGATCGATACGTTATCAACCGTCTCCTTATAATCATAGTCAAAATTATTCAGATCTCCCGGACGCTCAAGCAGATAACGGATATTGAATATTGCATTCGTAAACGGCGTGTAGCCGCGATACAAAAATTCGTTCGCACCCGTATAAAATCCAAGCTTACCCATCGTAGTGACAACCGGTCCCATAACGGTTGAATTAAACGTACTGACACTCGGCATATTATGCCAGCTTGCTTCATCCAACACCTTGTAATTCATCAGTTCGGACCGGTAAAAGCCTGCCTGTTCCTCCTCTGCCAGCTCTCGTACCCGCACATTAGCCGCGGTTACCGCCGGACTCGTCTCATAATACTGCATATAATGACAATATCCGTTGTCCATAAATCCATAAGCCGCATTTGCCACAAGTTCCACCAGGCAGACACTTCCAATGACTGAAATATATGTCGCATGTGTGATTTTTTTCGATGTTCGCAGACAACAAGTCACGCCATAGATCACCAGCATCGCAAGGCTGACCGGAACAGTGAATTTCTGAATTGTATCTCCTGCCTGCTGCCTGCATGCAAACACAAACGCCACGGCAAGTAAAACAGATGAAATCACAAAACAAATATCAATCTCTGCAATCTTCTGTACAGCGTCATACGCCATAATCAACAGCACGAATATAAACACGAATGAAAAACGATTCGGAATCCCATACTGGTCATGCATGCCATGCCAGATATAATTTAATGTCTGATGATTAAAGCTGATCACCAACAGCACAAGCAAGACATATTTCCGGAATTTCTTCCATGGATGCTCTTTCACAAACAGATACAGGAACATCGTCAGAATTGCCAGCATACCGCAGTACAGATTCACGCCACCATCATAGATCTGATTTGTGATTGGCTTTGTAAATACAAGCAGCTGCCGCAGCATCACAAAGATATTTCCGTACCAGGTTCCTTGGGGGATTGCCATGTCTCCCGCCGCCGTTGCCATAATTCCATGATATGCAGGAAGCAGGATGAACGCTGCCATGCCTCCCGACAACAGCGAATACACTGCAAACCGGATACCATTTACAAAGAATCTCTTAACTGTCTTATGCCCGTAGACAAAGAACCACAATACCATAAACAGACAAATAATGTAGCCGATATAATAATTACAATAGAGCGCATAGAAAAGCGAAAGCACATACAACTTTGGATCCCTCTCCTCAAGCATACGCTGAAATCCCAGCATAATCAGCGGGAATATCATTATGCAATCCAGCCACATCGTATTCCAGTTATAGCCAATCACATAATTGCTTAATGCATAGGCTACAGAAATCGCTACAATCAGGAAATTCCTTTTCTTTTCGCCATCCTTATAGCTTAAGAAATGTACCATTGCGACCGCTGTGAGTGCAATCTTTAAACACATTAAAAAGCATGTCACCGTCGTAATCTGTTCCTTGCCAAAAAGCAGCAATACCAGATTAAACGGACTCATCAGATAGTACGCGGCAAGTGATACAAAATTCGAACCGAGCGCCACATTCCATGTATAAAGAAGACTTCCTTCATTCAAAAGCTTGTTTCTGAGTTCCGAGAAAAATGGCAGATACTGGTGCACACTGTCCACCAGTGTCAACGAATTTTCACCAAACGGTGTAATCTTCTCCGCAATACATACAACCAGCATAACAACCGCCACAATCGCAAACGACAGGTAATAACACCAGTTATCCTGTATATTTTCCTGAAAACTTTTCTTCTCCTTAAACACGATCAGCTTGCTGAAAACATAATTTAACACAAGCACGATGACCTGCACAAAAAGCTTCGAAAACAGCTCATGCATCCGGAATGTGTCACACAGGATTGCAAACCCAAGAATCTCCACAACCATTGATACGAGACGCGCACCAACGAACTGGATTGCTTCCACAACTGTTGCATAAAATCCTTTTTTCTTGCTCTGAAATACAAAAAACTTATTTGCAAAATAGGCAAAAGCAATAGCCATAGCGATTGCTATGGCATTGCATGTGTTTCTTGAAATTGAAGTTGTCAGCCGCAACAGGAAGAAGGATACCAGATTGACTCCCGTCGTACAGCCTCCGGCAATCAAATATCGCATTTTCTCATTTGCAAGTATCTTCTTTATTAAACGAATCAATTTCCTATCCTAACCTTTTCCTTTAATTTAATCCTGTGAGCAGGTAGATCAGTGGAGAGTTCCAGTAAATCGTAACCTCATTGCATGAATAGCACTGCTCATTATCCACATATGCACGTCCCGGTGCAATACCGTAAAGAACTGCATTTGCATACGGATCATTCAGATTGTTATTGGCACCACCGACCAGCATACCCGGCATCGTCTCTTTCAATACCTGTGATGGTCTGTGGTGTGTTGCATTTGGTGTAAGAGAGCCATACCCGGTTACATAACAGTATCCAGTTGGATTCACACCAAAAATATAATCCCGCATCTTCTGCGCATACTCTATATACTTGGCATCGCCCGTCAGGTTTGCAGCAGCCAAAAGCTCCATACCCTTGTTTGCGATTGTCATATTGCTTCCCCATGGATATGTCACTCCCATGCCGGTGAAAAATCCCTCTGACTCTGCCTTGGATAATGCCCCGTCTGCATCTGCAAGCAATTTCTCCTTTGCTGTCTTTGCCACATCTGCCTCTACAGAATCCGTCTTTGCAAGATCATACAATGCATAACTTCCGATATCAGCCCAGCCAAAGCCTGTCAGATAATTGCTTTCAAGCGCTGCCTTCGTTGCACTTAAATATTTTCCATCCTTTGTTGCAATATACATCTCCGCAGAAGCCCAGAGTGTCTCGTCTGCCAGATGTTTATCATCATATGCACCCGTTACAAGATCTTCCGGATTTTCATATCCCTTCATATCCGGGTTTGCTTCCAGGAATGCATACGCATTCGTTGCCGCATCCAGACAGCTCTTTGCAAAATCTGCATCGTATTCTGCATAGAGTATAGATGCCTTTGCCATAACAGCTGCAAAATCTGCTGTTGCTGCATAGGAAATCGGTGCAAGCACCATATCATCTGTCTCATCAACTGCAAGTACTGTCTCTGGGAATACAAGTGCTGTTACCTTATGATAGACACCACCACTCGCTGCATCCTGCATCTTCAGCATCCAGTCAAGCTCATATTTTGCTTCATCCAGAAGATCTGGTATCTTGTTTCCACTCTCAGGAATTCCCAGATCATCCGCAGTCTGTCCATAATCTTCGTAAGCGAGGAAGAGATCCTGTATCGTCTTAGCGCCAGACACAACATATCGTCCATAGTCTCCTGCATCATGCCAGCCGCCGGATACATCAATCTTTGTTCCGGATGTATCGCCATAAACAGTTGCCTCCTGCATATGGCATGCTTCATGTGCGAAATCTCCGGCGATATCCTTGGACACCTCTGTTCCGCAACGCTGCTTGTATAACATCAGCACAACATCCTTATACACATCATCATACAGATCGTCTCCGATTGAGAACTCATACGAAGCACCGGACGGGCTGGAAATAACCTTATATGTACCCGGCGTATTAAATGCCGTGAAATCACCGTGTCTTACATTCGACTCGGCAGACTTATCATACGAAAGCTCTCCGTATGCACCGACGAACAGTGTCTCCTCGGTCTTTGCATCCACGATCTTGAATTTCTCATCATCCTTGGATGTCACGATCACCGTCTTCGTATCATCCGGCTTATAACCGATCTGATTTACCTTTACCTGAATCGGCTGTGGTGCACCAACGATTTTCTCCGCATTGGAGCTATCCGTTACAAACAGGGAAATGTTATCGAAGTAAATCTTATGTGCTTCCGTAACTTCCGTCTGTCCTTCCTGGGTTCCCATATTGACAACAAATCGTGGAGCCGGATCAGAATTTTCTTCCATCGAAAACTCCTTTGTAATCGTCTGTGTCTCAGGTCCGACTGTGATGAAATCACTCGCATATGCATGATAATCACCACCATTTACCTGTACACGCCACTGGATTACACGCTCAATATCACTTCTGACATCAAAGCTCATCGTATAAACACAGCCCTTTGCCATCGTGAATCCATCGTAATAAATCTGGCAGCTATGCTCAAGCGGTCCACTCTTTGTAATGTCACAGACCAGCTCACCATTTTCCGCAGACATCGTAAAGTTACCGTTGTTCATGTAGCTCGTGAAACCATCTGTACCGTCGTCAAACGTTACACCGATTGCATCTGCGCCCTCCACAGTCGTGAAACGGTCATCCTCCACAACCGCCTGCTCTGTCGTTGTCCAGTCCCCATCATCCTCGATGGTTGACGCCGTTGCATCTGTCACAGTTGCACTGCCACCGGATGTCTGCTCTGTCGTCGCCTTGTCTGTCTTTCCGCCGCCACATGCACATAAAGAAAGTGCAAGGGCAGTCGCTGCAATCGCAGCCGCCGTCTTCTTAAATTTTCTCATAAACCCTCCTGTTTTGTTCCCTCTTTATAGTTTTATCACAGTCAGTGTCCCTGACTGCTACGAACAAAATCTCACAACTTCTTCATATGGCAGCACACCACCGAATATATCGAGTGCACTTCCAACCGTCACATCGATTCGGTCTCTGCCACATTGCTTTAACTGTTCCAGATCCGCAAAGCTTCCAACTCCGCCTGCATACGTCATCGGACATTTTCCCCATGCACCAAGCATCGCCGCAAGCTCCGTCTCAATACCTGCCGCCTTGCCCTCTACATCCACCGCATGGATCAGATATTCGCTGCAATATTCTGCCAGCATATCCAGGGTCTCCGGTGTAACAACTTCCTCAGTAAACTTCTGCCAGCGGTCTGTCACAATATAGTACTTATCATCTTTCTTCCTACAGGACAAATCCAGCACCAGATGTTCCGCACCAACCAGCTCCGACAACCGCTTCAGATTCTCATAATTGATCCTGCCCTCTTTAAATACATAGGATGTTACAATCACCTGTCGTGCGCCCATATCCAGAAACTGTTCGGCATTGTCCGCGGTAATCCCCCCGCCGATCTGCAGCCCCTGCGGATATGCCGCAAGTGCCAGCTTCGCCTGTTCCAGATCTTCCTCATAATAGATGCTGCCAGCCGGATTCAACAGAATGATATGTCCACCAACCAGTCCGCTGCGACGATACAGATCCGCATAGAAATCCGCCTTCAGCTCCGAAACAAAGTTATCCATAGCAAAATCCGCTTCATCCTTAAGGCTGCCACCAACAATCTGCTTGACTGCGCCGTTATGTATGTCAATGCATGGTCGAAACCGCATACTACGCTCCTTCTATGCCTGTCCGTCTGAATCTCCATCTACGAAATCCCACGGTCATGTATGGAACCGGTATAAATACACATAGAATGTATTGCAGACAGAAAGTACTAAGTGTTCTTATAAATAAATTCCTAACAGACGGGATCGCCGTCGATTCGCCGTCCGTGGCTCAACGACGGCTTGTTTGAACATCGTGTTCAAACATCCCTAACTACAGAAAGAACACTAAGTACTTTCATGCCTGCAAACATATCCTATGTTCTATTTATACCGGTTTCACACATGACTCGCGAATAAACATAGCAAGTCAGTTCAACCGGACAGACATATTCTGTTTTTCCTTAATACTTTCTCAAAACCTAATTGGTTTCTATCGTACCATATTTCCCTACCTTGTTCAATATATTTTACTTTACGGGCAAGGGTTTTTGCGGTATCATTTACCCAAGGTAAATTGAACGAACACCTGTAAAACTCTTATGAATGTAGATGGAATTACACATAATCGCAAATTCATAAGCAGACCGTTGAAACACGTCAGCACTTAACGAACAGTGCCATGAAATGGCGCTGTGAGTTTAGTGTCTGCTACGTGTTGAACCGAGCGGGAGCGCGTCTGCGATGAATTGTGTATTATGTGTAATTCCAAGGTCAATACCTAAATCTTTACAGGAGCAAGGAGAAATTATGTTAAACGATTTAAAGAAGGAAATCACGGATTGTTACATGTATGGTGAAATCATCTGCCAACAGGGCTTTGGTCCAAAGACGGATATCTCCATGCACGACATGATCCGTTTCGATCTGTTGCAGTTTCTGGTGTATCTGACAGACAGTTCCGATGGCAGTCTGTACCCGGAGACACGCTTTTTACATGAATATCTTGGTCAGTATTTCACATTGGAATCTCTCATGCGTTTCAAGCAGGACCGCACGGCAGCACCGGAATTTGCCACAACGATTCCCCGTTCCCTGACATATTTTGTGGAAGCAGACCAGTCGGGACTTTCCGCCTGCACAACAAAGGGGTTCTCAAAGTCAAGAAATCTGTATAACCTGTATGTTGAGCTTGGACAGGCATATATTTCGTGCAACAACCACGCAACCGACGCAGAGGTATCTGCACTGACAGCCTACACCGGTATGCTGGAGGAATATCTGCGCAAGCTGAAGCTGTTTGAGCCGGGGGAGAATCCGGCACTGAAGAATCCTCCAAAACCTTCCACACCGAGCAAGGCTGCCCCTGCCTCAAACGCATCTGCTAAAAATGCTTCGACCTCCCAGGCTGCTATGGTGGCTATGAAAGGCACTGTCAACAAACAGGAAGTTCCGGAGGAAGATATCAAATTAGACGATTTGTTAAACGAATTAAACGAACTGACCGGTCTCTCCGAAGTGAAGAAGGATATCCGATCGCTGATTAACCTGTTGAAGGTGAAGAAGCTGCGTGAAGAACGTGGCATGAAACAGCCGGAAATGTCATTACACATGGTATTCTCCGGAAATCCGGGAACTGGTAAGACAACGGTTGCCCGTCTGCTTGCCAAAATCTACAAATGTCTTGGCATTCTGCCGGGCGGTCAGCTGGTCGAGGTCGACCGGTCCAACTTAGTCGAAGGCTACGTCGGTCAGACTGCAATCAAGACGAAGGAAGTGGTAGAAAGTGCTTTAGGCGGCGTTCTCTTCATTGACGAAGCTTATACTTTAACCGCCGGAAAAGATGGAAAAGATTTCGGTCAGGAAGCCGTGGATACCCTGCTTAAAATGATGGAGGATAACCGTGATAATCTGATCGTGATCGTTGCAGGTTACACGGAACTGATGCAGGAGTTTGTGGACTCCAATCCGGGGCTTCGTTCGAGATTTAACAAATATATCCATTTCGAGGATTACAGTGGGGATGAGCTTTATGAAATCTTCTTATCCATGTGCAGGAAACAGGAATACGAACCAAACGCACAGGGAAAAGCATATGTGAAAGATTTGCTGAATATCTGGGCGAAATCCCACGATGAAAATTTTGCAAACGCCAGAGAAGTCCGAAATTATCTGGAGCGTTCCATCGCCAGACAGGCAAGCCGTATCGTCGAGCTTGACTCTGTCAGCGACAAACAATTAAAAACATTAACCAAAGGGGATTTAACGGAGGGATAATACCTGTGACCACAGGATTTCAAACAGATCCCTTTCCTTTTGTTCCTCCTGTGCATCTACCATGGCAGCTTCGCGCGCCTGTCTGACAGAATCGGGCAGGTTGTGAATCTGCCATTTTGCTTTTGCAGCATTTACGATCCGATATCCATGTTCGCGCACACGCAGGCTGAAATCAAGGGCTGAAAGCTCTGTATGGAATTTATCAGAAAATCCCCCCAACAATACAAACACGTTCTTCATTACAAGCATACACTGCACCGGTGCAATCATGTACTCCCGATTCATACCATAGTAACGCATTGCGCCTGTCTCATCATGCCGGATCTTCCGCCACTCTTTCCACGCATCAAATTGCAGCAGCCCCCGGTATGGGTACCGATACAATGCCTTTATTTCCGTGAGATCAATAGCCCGTTCAGTTTCTGCCTGCCACTTCTGAACCGGAGACTCATACGGTCCCGCAAATTCCAGTCCCGCACAATACAATCGCTCCTGGTCGTCATAGACGGTCCCTATTACCATGCCAACATCATCCCTCATAGCAATACCAAGCATCTCCCCCAGCGCTGTTGTATCACCAATCTCCATATTGGCATCCAGAAACAACAAGAAACTACCGTTTGCATGCATGGCACCAAGATTCCGGCACTCTGTGCTGCTTTTTCCTGCTTCCGCTGCCACCACAGCAATATTGCGCCTGCGGCTTTGCGTCTGCTGATAATATTTCTGCAGCTCTTCATCCGCCCGGTCTTCATCTACAATAATAATCTCAAAATTACTGTACCGTGTTTTCTCATAAAACGGCTCCAGCATCTGCTCCATCAACACACGATTCGTATGCCCTGTTATGATCATCGACACAAGCGGATTGCCCGGCGTGTCATATTTCAGTTCATAAACGCTTCGCTGATCGGTCGTCATGACTCTTGCCAGTAAATGTTCTCGCACCACATGTGCTTCCAGCGCCTCTTTTCCTGCCTGATTTTCCAGTGCGTGTTTTGCATCCCTCTCCAAAGAAGTTCCGTCGTGGATTCGTTTGTGATACAACACACGTGGAATATGACAGATTTCCCGTTTTCCTTCACAACAACGCAGGATCATATCATAGTCCTGTGCACCATCATACTGACTATGAAAACCTCCATCCGCCATCATAAGCTCTCTACGTGCAACAAACAGATGGGAAATATAATTGTAAGCACGCAGCAGATCCACATCAAACTCCGGCTTAAACCGCGGTTCCAGATAATGACTTCCATTCTCTGCCATCCGGTCTTCATCGGAATAAAGCACATCATACCGTTCTCTCTGCAGAGCATCAGCCACCCAGTATAAAGCATCCTCCGTCAATACATCATCATGAGCCAGAATCGCAATATATTCTCCCTTTACCATCTGCAACGCCCGGTTACTGTTCCCGGAAATCCCAAGATTTTCCTCCATTTTTATATACCGGATTCGCGGCTCGTTCTCCATATACTGCCGGATAATGCGTTCCGTCTCCAGACTGTATACTTTCTCTAATACTGAAATTTCTCCATCTTCTGACACATGCGCATCCAATACCGGTAGTTCCCCCTTCGCCTGACTGCCATCGACCATACACAGCTCCCAGTTTGCATATGTCTGATTCAGCACAGATTCCAGCATCGCACGCAAAGAAAGCTCCGGCGTCATGTACACCGGAACTATAATACTGATACAAGGGCAGTATGAAAACACCCGCTCCCGCTGCTTTGCAAGTGCTTCCTCATCCGCCTCTAAAGATTCTTTAAAAAACCGGTCATATGCCAGATCCAGTCCGGTCACCATCGAACGTGCTTTGGAAAGTGCTTCCGGAATCGCAGTGGAACGAATATGCTCGAACCCTTTTTTAATTGTATCCGCATTCAGATCAGAAAATCGAAACTTCATCGTCACTGCCTCCCCTCGTTCTCCTATTTCCGCACAGAAAAATCAAACACATCCAATGCCAGATTTTTGTTGTAATATGGATCTCCGGATGTCAGAATATCTGCCCATCGTGACTGGAACAGCTGCATCTCGCTATGAAACCGATTCTGTTTTTGGAGTGTATCTTCTTTCCCTCTGGATTTTGATTCATAATGATGCAGTTTTGCCTGCGGAACATACACGACCAGTTTTCCAAGCTTTCTTACTTTCAAGCAGAAATCCACATCATTAAATGCAACCTGAAACTCCGGCTCCAATCCTCCCACTGCATCAAAGGTCTCTCTGGAAATCATCAGACACGCAGCTGTAACTGCACTGTAATCACAGGCAACAGAAGTCCGGAGCTGATAGATTCCAGCCTTCTCATCCATTGCAGAAAATGCATGTCCGGCAATTCCGCCAATCCCAACGATCACACCCGCATGCTGGATCGTATCATCCTCAAAATACAACCTGGCTCCGACAATCCCAACATCCTTTCGTTGACAATAACCAAGCATCTGTGTAATAAAATCCGGAGAAATCAGTTCCGTGTCATTATTCAACAGTAAAATATACTCGCCCTTTGTATGCGAAACACCAAAGTTATTGATTCCGGAATAGTTAAATTCCTCCTGCCAGTACAACACCTGAATGTGCGGATTTTCCGCGAGTGATTTATAGTATGCAAACGTTTCTTGTTCCACACTGTTATTTTCCACTATAACAATCTCATAATTCCGATAGGTTGATCGCTGTTCCAATGCCTCAATACATTTTTTCAGATCACTCACATGATCCTTGTTTGGAATCACGATTGACACAAGCGGTTCTCCCTGAACCAGATAGCTTACCTGATAATACCCTGGAGCAGCCCCATCTACAACCTCTGCAGCAAGCCCCTGTCGTAACAAATGTGCTTCTATGGCACGTTTTCCAGCTTCAAACGCATATCGTTTGGTCTCCGGATCTTCCGCCGTCGATGCTGCATGTGCCCGCCAATGATACAAAATCTTCGGAATATGGAAAATCCCATCCGCCTGCTCAATGCAGCGGAATATAAAATCATAATCCTGCGCACCATCAAACGCCGGATCCAGCATGCCAACCTGTTCTGCCAGAGTTCTCTCTGCTACAAACATATGGCAGATATAATTATTACAACGGAGCAGATCAATATTAAAATCCGGTTTAAAATTCGGAGCAAAGAAATAATCTCCGGTTTCATCCACTTTATCTTCATCGGTATAAATTACCTGTACCCTCTTCGTGTTTAATGCTTCAACACATGCATAGAGTGCATCTGCCTCAAAAAGATCATCGTGATCCCCAAATACAATATAATCTCCAGTCGCGAGTGTATACGCCTGATTTGTATTTTCGGCAATTCCAAGTGTTCCTTCTTGCAGTGCCGTATAACGGATCCGCGTATCCTTTTCCATATATGGCTGTAAGAAATCCTGTAAACGTTTCTCTTTTCTTCCTCCATCGGAAAAGCATAGCTCCCAGTTTTCGTAGGTTTGTGCCTGTACCGATGCAATCAGTGCACGCAAAAAATCAGGATTACTCTCGTATAGCGGCACTAAAATACTGAATTTAGGCTGATAAGCAAACTTGTGTTCACGTTGTTGCTGCCTCTCTTTGTCTGTCAGGCGATGCTGATGCATCCATTTATTATAATCCACATGACGTGAACCAAGGTGTAGATATTTTTTTAATTTTGTACAGGTGTTACGCAATCCAAATGTTTTTGTGTTTTTTATTACCCGCACCACATCGATATATAAACGACCCATCTTCAGCTTCTCCTGCTAATTTCTATTATTTTTCAACAAATCATTATGTCACCACGCGTCAGCGTGATAACCTTCGCACGCATCAGTGTGCTTCATTATATCATATGTCACCACGCGCTAGCGTGATGACCTGCGCACGCATCAGCGTGCTTCATTATATCATACCCAACTGGAAAATCACACGAAAAAGCAAGAATTAGTTGTATTTTCCAGTTTATTTCATGTATAATAGACTCGTTATAAGGTTTACCATTACGAATACCATTCTTATATTAATCTTTCAGTAATTAACCATATACCTTATAACGCACGAAGAGGAACCGGCCCATCCAGTTCCTCTTTTTTATAGTTTCCAAATTATGCTCTTCTTCGCTTCCAGACAGCCGGGCAGAACAACAGCATCATCGGGAAAATCTCCAGTCTGCCTGCCAGCATATCGAACATCAGAATATATTTCGTAAAATCCGTAAAATGTCCGAAATTCGCCATCGGTCCAACCAGAGAAAGCCCCGGACCGATATTGTTAAACGTCGCTGCTACTGCCGCGAAGTTCGTGACCAGATCTTTGTTCTCAATCGACACAAGCAGTACGGATACCGCGAAAATAACCATATATGTCATAAAATAGACATTTGTCGCCCGCAGCGTCTCATGCTCGAGTGGTTTTCCCTCGATTTTGATCTTCTTCACGGAACGCGGATGCAGATAAGAAATAATTTCTTTTATAAATGACTTGCATGCAATAATAAACCGTGAGACTTTGATACCGCCGCCCGTGCTTCCGGCGCAGGCACCGATAAACATCAAAAGCACAAGGATTGTCCTCGAAGTCTCCGGCCATAGATTGAAATCCGCACTTGCAAATCCCGTTGTCGTGATAATACTTGCTACCTGGAAGAACGCTTGCCGGATGCCTTCCGCCGGCGCATACAATGCAAAATGCCGCAGATTAATAAAGATAAACACTGCCGCTGCAATCACGATGATAAAATAAATCCGCACCTCTTCAAACTTCAGCGCATCCCGCAGCTTTCCTGTGAGAATCAGGAAATAAAATCCGAAATTCACACCGAACAGCAGCATGAAAATCGTAACGACCCACTGATTATACGGGCTGACACTGACGAATCCGTCATTCCAGATTGCAAAACCTCCGGTTCCGGCGGTACCGAACGACGTTGTCAGTGCTTCAAACAGATTCATTCCTCCAAAGAGTAGAAAAATTACCTCTATCATGGTCAGGGTAAAATAAATAATATACAGATATTTGGCTGTCTGGCGCACCTTCGGAACCAGCTTTCCAACCGAAGGTCCCGGGCTTTCCGCCTTCATCAGGTTCATGTGGCTGCCTCCCGCCATCGGCACGATGGCAAGCAAAAATACAAGAACGCCCATGCCCCCGATCCAGTGGCTGAAGCTTCGCCAGAATAAGCTGCCCTTCGTCAGTCCTTCCACATCCGATACAACTGTCGCACCCGTTGTTGTAAATCCCGATATCATCTCGAACAGCGCATCTGCAAAATGCGGAATATCTCCATTGATCACAAACGGCAGACATCCGATCACAGACATCAAAATCCATGAAAGTGCGACTGTCACGAAGCCTTCCCGCAGATAAAACCGCATATTCTTCGGTTTCCGCAGGATGATTATCGAACCTACAACTGCACTTCCGAGTGCCACCCACAAAAAAGCAAATCCACCTTTCTCTCCATAGATTGCAGACACAATCCCCGGGAGAGTCAGAAATGCTGCCTCGATTTCCATGATCCAGCCTAATATATAAATAACTACAGAGTAATTCATAATTTATCTCCCACCAAATATATGCCTACTGTCATTTCAAAATATCACTGACATCGGTAAATCCTGTGTGTGTTGTAACAACTACCACATAATCACCCTCACAGATAACATCCTGACCACGTGGAATAATGACTTTTCCATTTCGGTTCAGACAGGCAAGCAGAAGGTTATCCTTCAACTTCAACTCCATGATCGGTTTTCCGATTACCGGAGAATCCTTCTCAACCTTAAACTCCAGTGCCTCCGCCCGGTTATCAAAGATATGATACAGTGTCTCAATATTACTTCCGACCGAATTCTGCATCGCGCGGATATACGCCAGAATCTTCTCTGCTGTAATATAACGTGGATATACAATACTTCCGATGTCCAGACTATCGAGCACATCGCTGAAAGTGCTCCGGTTGATCTTCGTGATCACCTTCGTGTCAGAGCATTTTCTGGCAAATAACGTAAGCAGGATATTCTCCTCGTCGAGTCCGGTCAGTGGCACAAAGGATTCCGTACTCTCGATGCCCTCCTCGCGGAGCAGGTCTTCGTCTGAACCATCACCATGCAAGATCAGTGCCTTCGGAAGTAACACGCTCAGCTCCTCGCACCGTTTCTCATCCAACTCCAGAATCTTGACCTCCACACCGGTCGAAATCAGCTGTTTTCCAAGATAATACGAGGTTTTTCCTCCTCCAATGATCATGCAGTTTTTGACCTTATGTGTATCAACACCGATCTTCTTGAAGAAATCCATACTGTTTGTCGGTGTCGCAAGAAATGTTACAGCATCCCCACCGCGCATGATGAAAGAACCATCCGGGATAATCAGGTTACCATCCCGCTCGACACCACAGACAAGCATATCACAGTTTAACTCATGCATCGCTGAAATCGGTTTATCATGAAGCAGATTTTCCTTCGGAATCTTGAACTTCACAAGCTCCGCATGCCCGCGCGCGAAGGAGTTGATCTCGAGAGCTGACGGCAGACGCAGCAGACGTGCGATCTCGCGTGCAGTCTCTAACTCCGGATTAATGATCAGCGAAAGTCCAAGCTGATTCCGAAGATATGAAAGCTCCATACTGTAATCCGGGTTCCTGACACGTGCGATGGTCGCACAATCACCGACCTTTTTCGCGATCGTACAGCTGAGCAGATTTAACTCATCACTTTCCGTCACGGCAATCAGAACATCCGCATCCTGAATACCCGCCTCAATCTGGATGCTGTAGCTCGCACCATTTCCGGTAAAGCCCATAACATCGTAGTCTTCCGTAATCCGCTGAATCACCTCATTCTTCTGATCAATGACGGTAATATCATGGGATTCCTTGCTTAACTTCTCCGCCAGCGTGCTTCCAACTTTTCCGCATCCAACGATAATAATATTTAAACCCTGTTCTTTTTTCTGCGTTTTCTTTGAAGATTTCATATCCTTTATTTTACACTCCCCGTATGTTCACAATTCTTTATTGACACTAAAATTGACATTTTATTGTACCATATTTACAGTGTTACTACAAGGGAATGTCACGCGGAACCGCGTTCCAAAATCCGGTCTGGTCAACACGTCAATCTGTCCATCATGTGCATCCACGATCCATTTCGCAATGGATAATCCAAGTCCCGATCCACCTGTCTCACTGTTGCGTGCCTCATCCGAACGATAGAACCGTTCGAAGATATGCACGACCTCGGATGCCTGCATGCCGATGCCCTCATCCTGCACCTGATAATAGACACCCTGCTCTGACCGCCCGACTGTAAAATGAATCGGATCGCCCCTATCCGAATACTTTGCCGCATTCTGCACAAAAATGCGGATCGACTGCTTCAGCATGGCAACATCGCCGCGCACCATACAGCCCGGGCAGGCAGAAAATTCATACGGATGCTTCTCATCGATCATCATCGATTCCTCGTACACCTCCTGCACAAGGTCATTTAAGTCCACTTCGACCGGCTTCAATGTATTGCGTCCACTGTCGCCGCGCGCTAAGAACAGAAGCTGTTCAATCAGGTCCTTCATGTGGTCAGATTCATTCTTGAGCGCTTCAATCGACTCATTTAGCACTGCTTCATCTTCCTTGCCCCAGCGGTCGAGCATGTTTACATAGCCCTGAATCACGGAGATCGGCGTTCGCAGCTCATGCGATGCATCCGACACGAACCGTGCCTGCTGCCGCTTGCTCTCCTGCATCCGTGCGAGCAGATTATTCAGCGCCACTTCAATGCTCTGCAAATCCTTATCCCCGGTCGATATCCGTATATCATTCGCATCGACGGAAACATTCGAGATTGCCTGTTCCAGATGCTCCAGATTTACCTCGTCACCGCTCATATTTGAGAGTGCCTCCGCGCGCACAGCGAGATCATTCAGCGGACGCAGCTTCCTTCTGATATTCCGTATGCCAAAGCACGCAGAAATGAGCATCATAAGTTCCACCGCGCCAACCACAATGAGCGGTATAGCCGCATAATCCAGAACCTCATGCACCAAAAAATTGTCCGTGTTCTTACCGACCTGTGTGGTCATCGCCCATGTGGCATATGAATCACCCGACCATGTAATATGCACCGGCTTTGCCCCGGACATCCAGTCTGCATCTGTCGTATCAAGCCGCCATACCAGCACCGCCACGAACAACATTCCGAGTATCACGATATCGAGTCCCAGCAACGCAAAAAAGCGCCGGAACCAGTATCCGACATGAATCTTCCGGGCGATAGAGGTTGTCTTCCGATTTGTCCGTTCTTCTCTCATCCAATCACTCCTATGACTCCTTGATGCAATATCCAACGCCCCGAACCGTCTGGATCAGCTTGATTCCAAAATGATCGTCAATCTTCGTCCGCAGATACCGCACATACACATCAATGATATTTGTCTCGCCGACATAATCATACCCACAGACCTCATTTAGAAGCTTCTCCCGGGTAAGTACAATATTCTTGTTCCGCATCAATGTGTGCAGGAGTTCAAATTCACGGTTCGTAAGCTCCACATTTTCTCCCTGCACCGTTACCTCATGCCGATCTTCATCCAGGCAGACACCCAGCACTTCCAGCTTATGCGTCGGTGCATCCTCTATGCGCGTATGCTTCTTTAATGCGACACGGATACGCGCCAGCAGTTCCTCGATGGCAAACGGCTTCGTAATATAATCATCCGCGCCGGCGTCCAGTCCCGATACTTTGTCCATCACAGCATCACGTGCCGTGAGCATGATGACCGGCGTATCTTTCTCCTGCCGGAGTCTCCGCAGCACTTCCATGCCATTTAATCCCGGCAGCATCACATCAAGCAAAATCAAGTCAAACGAACCGGAGAGGGCTTTATCCAACCCCTCTCTGCCATCTGCTGCCTTCTCGACTTCATTTCCTTCATGTTTTAATTCCAGTTCGACAAAACGGGCGATGCCCGCTTCATCTTCAATAATCAAAATCTTGCTCATATCGTCTCCTACTACCGCGAAAAAACGACAAATTATATATATTCCACGAGATAGACAGAGTACGCAATTACATGCAGACTCGCTCTCGCTCACTTCCACATGTAGCGGTACTAAACTCATTGCACCAGTTAACTGGCACAATTCGTTAAGTACCGACATGTTCCAATGGTCTGCATTAAAATTGGTACTCTGTCCATCTCTTCATAGAACTACCTGTTGTCGTTTTTCCGCCACTACATAATTTTCCTATCTTTATGTTTCAGATTTTTATTTCTTGATGTCTTCTTTCACTCCTGCGCAGGCATCGGATGCCTTGTCGCAGGCGTTGTTGATGTCCTGTACTGCTTTCGCGTCACCTTCAAAATGGTAACGGCAGTCGCAGAAAAGTCCTATGATTAAAAGTGGTACCGAGATCCAGAACGCAAAGATCAAAAGCAGTATGAATACGATGATCGGCATCCGCATAAACCGTTCACCTTTACGTTCAATGATAAAATTCTTCTCGCAGCCTTTCTTGATGATGCTTCCGACCCACGCGAAAAACTCGTCCATATGTTCACCAAAGGTTTTCTTCTTGCAGGACTGCTCATAGGCTGCCTGTGCCTGTGCCAGCTCGTTCGATGTCTCCTGTGGAGTCGTTGTATAGGTTCCAACCTCCGGAGCCTTAATCTTTCCTAGCTTCTCTAAATACACGATTGCATCGAGCAGATCATAATTACACGCTTCCAGTGCTCCCTTGGCATCCTCATAGCTGACACCTGTTTTCTCTCTGATTTTTTCTACCTTTTCTAACTGATCCATCTCTGATATCCTCCATTTTCCAAAACAGCTGTTTTATGATTTGTTCTTTGCTGTTCTTGATTGTGTCCTTATCTTACGGCGCCAAAATTAATCTATAAGGTAGGAAAGATTAAAATCAGATTAAAATTTCTATTATTTTCCATATATCTATCTGCACTTCTTCCTGTCCACATACTAACACAAGTGTATGCGTATGTTCATCTATTTTCTTCAGAATCCCGGTGTCCTTCACATAGGCACCGCCCTCTTTTTTCGCATCCTTTACAAAATGTACGACCGATACTTCCGTATCCTTATGCTCCGCTAACCATTGCAGTTTCCGGTTTAATTCCGCAACTTCATACTCATCGAGCTCGATCTCCTCCTCTGTCAGCCGTGCCGTCTCCCGCACTGCTTCATCATGTCCCGTAAGTGCTGCAAATGGGGCAAACTGCGCCGCGCGCATCATGCAGTCCATCGGCGGATGCTTCTTCGACACCGGACGTTCCCGGTCGATGATATCGCTGTAATCCCGTCTCATGCCTTATGCCCTCCGATCTGATTATTCCGCTCCCTTGCTGTCGCACCCTCCCGGAAATTCATGCCCCGGAGGACTGCATTCTTCCCATATTTATTCTTGATCGTAAGCAGTGCCCGCTGGATCTGTTCCTCCTTCGCTTCCTTCTCCTTCTCTGCTTCCTTCTCTTTTTCTAACGCTGCATAGTCCGTGAATAAATCAAGCTGTTCAAAGCCGTTTGAATCTTCTTTCACATCCCCCTTGCGGATCACACGGTTCGCCACGACATTCATCCGCCGCACAAGCAGATGCTCGTCCACAATCCGGTCATATAAGCGAAGCACCGCCGCCTCAATCCTACTTGTCGATGATGTATATCCATCCAGATTCTCCGTTCCGTGTGCATGCTTCGGTACCTTCCGCCCATAACGGTCACGCGTCACTTCGCCCTTATATTCCGCTGCCCCCGGTGCCAGACTTTCGATATCATAGCCGACCGTCACAACCATCTGATTCGTGACAAGCCCTTTCTCCACAAGATCAAATACAAGTGCCTCCGTCATCTCCCGGATCACGACGCGTGCCTTCTCGAATGTATACGGGGACTGCAGCACCTGCCCGGAACTGATGCTGTTGCTCTCCGGGCGGTACGCCTTGATCTGATCGATCGTACATGGTTCGTACCCCCATGCATGATCGATCAGAAGCTCTGCATTCACCCCGAAAAGCTTATACAGCAGCTCCTCGTTATAGTAATCATCTTCTCCGCCCAGCGAACACCGGGCAACATCTCCCATCGTATACAGATCCTGCGCTTGCAACTTCTTCTGGTAGCCCGCTCCTACACGCCAGAAATCCGTCAGCGGTTCATGGTTCCACAACAGTCTGCGGTAACTCATCTCATCAAGCTCTGCAATCCGCGCCCCCCGTTCATCCGGTTGCATATGCTTCGCTTCGATATCCATCGCAATCTTCGCTAAGTATAGGTTCGTCCCGATACCCGCCGTCGCCGTGATTCCTGTCGTCTCATACACGTCGCGTATCATCGTCTCCGCAAGCTGTCTGGCTGTCATCTGATAGGTACGCAGGTATGCCGTCGCGTCAATGAATACCTCGTCCACCGAATAGACGTGCATATCCTCCGGTGCCACGTATTTCAGGTAGATATCGTAAATGCGCGTGCTGTATTCCATGTAATGTGCCATCCGCGGCTTCGCCGCAATATAATCAAGCGCAAGCTTCGGGTCTGCCTTTACCTTCGAATTCTCATACGATGCCCCGGCAAATTCGCGTCCGGGTGCAGCCGCCAGCCGCTGGCGGTTGATCTCTTTTACCCGTTGCACGACCTCGAAGAGTCTTGCCCGTCCGGGTATCCCATACGATTTCAGTGATGGCGAAACAGCCAGACAGATTGTCTTCTCTGTCCGGCTCTCATCTGCTACGACCAAGTTCGTTGTGAGCGGGTTCAATCCCCGCTCCACGCACTCCACCGATGCATAAAATGATTTCAGATCAATTGCTATATACTGCCGCATACCATCACTCCACATAGATAAATCCGTGTTTTATTTCATATACTGTCTTTATTTTAATATAGAACATATGTTTTGTAAATGATAAATATTGAGAGGAACATACATAAAACATCCTGTTTTCAACATTTCCCGATATGAATGTAGAAATTTATACAAATTATAAATATTTATTTTGCAACTTCGTTACACTTTTGATGCAACTTTGATGCAATTATTTGCTATGTTATGTTAACAGGGACATATAGGATGTTCTAACAGATAACTTCAGGAAAGACAGGGAGATACATGGATATTAAAATAGACTCAAGAAAAATAAAAAAAGGGGATACTTTTGTAGCACTGCGTGGCATCGACCACGATGGACATGACTACATCCAGCAGGCTATCGAAAATGGCGCAGCAAAAATCATCTGCGAGGAAGGTAGCTACGAGGTGGAAACCTGCATCGTAGAAGATACCAGAGCTTATCTGGTCAACTATCTGAAAGATACTTACTATGACAAGATCAGCAAGCTCAAGTTGATCGGCATTACCGGTACAAACGGAAAAACCACATCGGCATTTCTGCTTCACCAGATGTTAAATAAGCTTGGCAGAAAATGCGGTTACATCGGCACGATCGGATTCTATATCGGAGAGAAGATACGAAGCCTCGCGAACACTACCCCCGATATCTATGACCTGTATACGATTCTACTGCAATGTCTGTCTCTCGGCTGTGAATATGTCGTGATGGAAGTAAGCAGCCAGGGGATCGCCAACCACCGGATTGATACGTTACGATTTGACTATGCCGTATTTACCAATCTGACACAGGATCATCTGGATTTCCACAAGACAATGGAAAACTATGCACTTGCAAAACAGCAGCTCTTCCGCATGCTGAAGCCTGGAGGAAAAGCAATTGTCAACTACGACGATTCCTACAAACAATATTTTCTGCTGGATGGAAATGATACTGTCACCTTCGGTTTTACCGGCGGAGATTTCAAAATGACAATGGACGCCACTGATAAATGCCACACAGATTTTACGGTCCGCTGCCCGGATTATACCCGGCACTTCACAACCAATCTGATTGGCCGGTATAACATCTACAACCTGATGACATCTGTAATTGTACTGACGTTAGAGGGCGTAGCCCCTTCCGACATTGCAGAATGCGCCACTGCTCTTGCACTTCCAAAAGGCCGGACAGAAACGGTTTTCTATGGAAATAATCTGATTGTAGTGGACTACGCACATACACCGGATGCAATGGAAAAGGTATTTTCCGCCGCAAGGGAGCTTACCAGCGGTGCCATCTATGCAGTCTTTGGATGTACCGGAGACCGGGATCGGGACAAGCGTCCGAAGATGACACAGATTGCCTGCGCCAATGCAGCACATGTGATTCTGACACATGACGATCCACACAACGAGGATCAGTCGCAGATCTATCACGACATGATCAAAGGACTGCCGGATAATAATTATGAAATTATCAAAAGCCGGGATGAGGCTATCAAAAAGGGCATTTCGCTCTTGAAGGGGAACGATATCCTTCTGATTCTTGGGAAAGGGCATGAAGAATTTATCCTTTGCAAAGATAAACGGATTCCGTTTAATGATATGAACGTCGTAAAAAAATGTCTGTCCTCCCCCTGCCGGCAAGGTATAGTTCCCTCCGCTATGCCTTTTAACCGGTACGCCTGACGGCTGTTACATAAAAAGGGCGACCACCATATTGGTGGCCGCCCAGTAAGAGAGGGGAAACGAAAAATCGTCTGGCTAGCTATTTAAATTATCCTTCGATGGCAATGAACTTCTTCTCTTCCACCTGTGGCTTTGCTTCTTTCTTTGGAACTGTAATCTTCAAGACACCATCCTCGAATTTTGCCTTGATATCATCCTGTGTAATCGCATCACCCACATAGAAGGATCTGTTGCAGGAACCTTCATAACGTTCCTTGCGGATGTATTTGCCCTTGGCATCCTTCTCATCCTTAGAGTTCTTTGTCGAAGCCTTGATGATCAGGTAACCATCCTTTACTTCTCCGGTTACATCTTCCTTCTTGAATCCCGGAAGGTTCATATCAATCTCGTAACCGTCTTCCTTCTCGAACACATCGGTACTCATCAGATTCTGAGCCGGTGCATCGTACTTGTAAACACCAAAACTTGGTGTATCAAAGAAATCATCCATAAAACTATTTGTAAATAAACTTGGCATCAACATAAGCCATACCTCCTTTTATACTTCACAATGGTCTGTATTTGTTTTTATTTCCTTCCCACTCGGGTTCCCTTCTCTAGGTCTTCCCTCATGTTCTAGATGTACTATAACACACTTATTAGCACTCGTCAATAGCGAGTGCTAATAAAAATTGTGAAAAAAGTGTGAAATCTTAATTATGCAAAAAACAGGTATGCCGCAACAATACAGCACACCTGTTTCAAAATCATGTTATTTACTTAAACTGATTCTGCTCTGCATGGCGTTTGAAGAAGTCCTTTGTCTCCTTCACAACCACACCACTCAAAGCGAAGATTGCGATCATGTTTGGAATCGCCATCAATCCGTTGAAGATATCGGCAATCGTCCATACTGCCTTTACTGTCATGTATGGTCCGATGAATACTGCCAAGATATACAACCAGCGATATACAAGGATTGCCTTCTTGTGCTTGCCTGACAGGTATTCCAGGCAACGCTCCGAATAGTAATCCCATCCAAGAATCGTTGTAAATGCGAAGAATACCAGACAAAGCATCAACAGGAATGCGGCTACCTGCTCGGAAATCGGAAGCCCCTTCTGGAATGCGTAGGTCGTTACCTGTACACCCTCTAAGCCTTCCTGCTGCCAAGCACCTGTCAATACGATAGAAAGTCCTGTCATCGTACAGATGATGATTGTATCAATAAATGTACCCGTCATAGAAACCAAGCCCTGACGTACCGGCTCCTTTGTCTTTGCAGCGGCTGCTGCGATTGGTGCAGAACCAAGACCGGATTCATTTGAGAAGATACCTCTTGCAACACCCTTCTGCATTGCAACGATCATCGTACCAACCACACCACCGGTCACTGCCTTTGGATTGAACGCGCCCTTTACGATTGTCACGAACGCATCCGGAATCTCTTTGATATTGCAGATGAGAAGCACCAGACAAAGCAGAACATAAAGCACTGCCATAAATGGAACGACGATCTGGGATACATTTGCAATACGCTTGATACCACCGATCAGCACAAGTGCCACACAGACACTCAGGATCAAAGATGCGATTACAACCGTCCACGAATATGTACCGATTCCGGGAATCTCTACGCTCCATGATTCACTCGGATCAAAGAATCCCTCGACAGCCGATGCAATACCATTCACCTGTGAGAATGTTCCGATACCGAACAATCCTACACAGATACCGAAGAATGCAAAGATCTTCGCAAGCCATTTCCACTTTGTACCCATACCTTTTTCGATATAGTAAAACGGTCCACCAAGGGCATGATTGTCTTCATCTACCACACGATACTTAACTGCAAGGAGTCCCTCAGCATACTTGGTTGCCATTCCGAAGAATGCAGCAAGCACCATCCAGAACAGAGCACCCGGACCACCGGCTCCGATCGCTGTTGCGACGCCGACGATATTTCCGGTTCCGATCGTCGCTGAAAGCGCCGTACAGAGTGCACCGAAAGAAGTTACCTCTCCTTCGCCCTCTTCCTCATTTTTCACCATCCATTTCAGGGCAAGCGGCAGTTTACGGACCTGCAACACACCCATACGGATGGTAAGAAGGATTCCACCTGCAATGATCAAAATCATAAGCGGCGGCCCCCAGACGAAATCATCTACTTTTGTCAAAAAGCTATTAATTGCTTCCCACATGTTTCCTACGATTCCTGATTTCATATTTTCAGTTTCCTCTCCTTTGTTTTATTTTAACAACATGTTCTCTATATTACACAGTTTTCCAGCTTTTGACAACATTTTTCCCTCAATTTATAAAGTTTTTTACTGTTTTCATATTAAATATACGGGGTATAATAGAGTTTATGATATACTTTATATGTCCAAACATGGATTTTAAAAAAGAAAGGAATACATTTTTATGAATCTTATTAAGAATATTTCCAAATCAGAAGTACATGTATTGAAGGATCAGGTTACTTATCAGGAGGGACAGGTTGTCAGCAAGACACTCGCCCAGAATGACGCCGTATCTATCACATTATTTGCCTTTGACAAGGACGAGGCGATCAGCACACACGAGTCCGGCGGCGATGCATTTGTTACCTGCTTAGATGGTGTCGGCAGAATCACAATCGATGGTGTTGAATATATCCTGCACGAAGGTGAATCCATCGTAATGCCAGCCAAGCATCCACACGCTGTCTATGGGGCAGAACAGTTCAAGATGCTGCTAGTTGTTGTATTTTAAATAACAGAAACCATAAATTTTAATCTAGGAATCTCCTATTTTAAAATTTATGGTTTCTTTTTACTTACCGTAGATATAATTGAGTCCTGCACTCAAAATACCCAACTCCATCGCCTGTTTTATAATAATAGCTATTACTGTATATAGTTTATAACGAGCAAAACGATCATTTATAATATCATATACTTTTTCAAATAATGTCTGCATCACAACCGCGATTAAAAGTCCTATACCAAACACAATAAGCTTCATTACAAACGAACTCAACGAAATATTTTCTATAACTAAAAGCATAATAGAACTTGATCCAAGTATAATCAAATTGATATTTAATAGAAATTTTAATAAACCACTATAGGCTCTGCTTTCCTCAAATGTATCTATTTTATCTATTATTTTTTTATATACAGAATAAACCACCGCCAGCCATATATAGAGTCCTACAAAATAAGGTATCACATGCAATATCCAGGAAACTGTTTCTATAAACGATTTTCCAATGACAATCGCCACGATTATCATTCCGAAGATAAAGACTGGTGATATTCTAATATATTTGGTCGTAAATTGCGGAATCATTGAGAGACTGTGCTTTTGTTTTAATGACGTCATTCATTTGCCAGCAACACAGACTTATTATTATAAACATTAGAATTACTTTTGAATTTTTTCTCAATTCATTCCCCCCTATTTCATATTTGAAAAACATTCTAACCTGTTTCAGGTTAATAGTCAATACTCTGTTTCAGGTTAGGGTATGATAATCAAAAGGAGGTTCCTCATGAATAATCGATTACGTGAATTAAGAGAAGACGCGGATTTATCGCAAACCAAACTTGCAAAGATTATTGGAATGTCTCAAACTGGATATTCGAAATATGAAACAGGAGAAAATGATATTCCCACACAGATTTTAATTAAATTATCTAAGTATTACAATACAAGTATTGACTATCTATTATGTCAGACAAACGTCAAAAAGCCATATCGCTAAAAAGCCGCCGAGCCGGGAATCCAAGTCCCAGTCCGACGACTTTTTTCTTTCTTCTATCTTAAATATCGGCAGATTTTCACTACTGCTTTACATTAACTGCCTCCATACCCGAATATACAGTGCTTGCTCCAAGCTCAGTTCCCTATGCCAGCCTCTCTGTATTTGTTACGAACCGATCATCACCAACAGATGTTGCAAGTACATAATCAAGTTATTCTATATAAATCCGCGAAAGACTGCCGTTACCACAAACACCTGTAACAGCGCCGTCCACATAGCTGCATACGATTCTGCATGATCCGACACACATGTACGACGTGTGCGAAGGGCAACCAGCGCAAGCGGCAATACCGGAAGGAAATATCTTCCCTGAACGCCTTCGATTGTCCGATACGATATTGGAGTCCAATAAAAAAGCATAGCTGCCATAGACAGGGCACAAACGCCTGCAACTACCAACCACATCCAGGTCCGTTCACCGACCGAGATCAACTGCGGCTCCTTCTCTTTGCGCAATGCAGCATAAACCATCACCACAAGGAAACCAAGCACGATCACATACGGAATCTGTATGGTAAACCAGCCAAGAGATCCTCCCAGCATCTGGCTCAGATATACATCAAACTTATACATCATTGTATTTAGTAAAAGCTCTACAATGTATATTGGATTCTTTAGCAGATATCCTATGGTATATCCATTTTCCTCAGACCAGTCCAGATGTCGGTTATTTATATTCTCCGGAAGCAGCCATCCATGTACCACACGCACTGCGGCATAGCAGATTCCCAGAGCAGCAACCGCACATACAGCTATCAACAGAACCTTCATCCATGGTTTCCACTTCTTCCGCCATGCTGCAAACACATCCCTGTTTGCCCGGATAAAACGCGGGATCAACATACATGGGAGTGCTGCTAACGGAATCAGCGAATACCCTTTACAAGGCAACAGCAATAACATACTGCATCCAAGCACAGCATAATCCCGGATCCGTCCTTTATGTTCTTCCTCCTGCGCGTATGCTATTTTGAGGGTTTTCGCAATTACCAGAATACTGAGTGCCAGCAATCCCGCATCATAGGAAAATGATGCTGCCTGCTGCATGGTAATCGGCAAACATGCCCACACGAGTACCGCACCCTTAGCAAACGGAATCCATTTTATGGCATAGTACGCCGCCACAAGGAACAAAATCAGATTCAACAATCTGCCCAGCATATACGTAAGCGTTGTACTAAGATGGAGTAAACGGCCGATCGTAAGCCCCAGAGCCGGGCATATATACAGGTAACGAGGCTTCTGATTTGCAACGATTCCCGTATCTACCAACTCCCGGTTCTGAGCAGTCGTAAATGCATCCTTGTACTGATACGCATAATCTCCACGCACCAGAATCTGTTCATTGTACGCATGTCCGACATCGTCCGCACGCATCCAGACCGTTTCCTCCCGGATTCCCATCATCCGGTTCGACAACTCATATGCATTATACAGATGTGTCCGCTCATCGGGTGCTGCCATCAAAGGAATGGTCAGATAATACACCAAACCAATCGTAATACCCAAAAGCAGAAACAGTTTGTGCGTTGGCATCTCCTCTTTGTTGTAAAACAGACAGCGCCACGCGAAAATGCCGGTCAACAAAATCAAAAGCACATAAACAATGTTTAATATAACAAAATACGCATCCGCACCTGTCTGCTTATCATGATATGTGAGATATGCCATGTACGCATACAGAATCAAAACAACCAAAAGCATCCCCACATACAACACATATTTAATTCTCTTTTTCGCCTGAGCCTGTTCTCTCTTTTCTTCCATCATTCTACTGTAATCGTTCCGATATCCTCTCCTGCATTCTGACACACCAAAGCAACGGTATATGTTCCTTTTGGAAGAGACTGCTTCAAAAATACGACCTCAAACCCTGCAAATGCCAGATGTTTTTTCCGATATGCATCCCGGATATCCGGTCTGTATGCATGCCCTGCTGCCACCTTGTAACAGGTTCCGTTCGTATCCTTTACTACCACATGCACATCCTTGAAATCCTTCGTCTCCTCATCAAATGCCCAGCCTACAATCTTAACCGGTTCCTCATCCAGAAAATCCTCCACTTTGTAGCGAAGCCGTTTGTCCGCACTCCACGTCTCAGTTGTAGGCTCCGGCGCTGCAATGTCTTTGGCATGCAGGACATTCAATGTGAAATCATCACGGTTTCGAACAAGATTCGGATTATAACAAGGATCATATCCTCTATACTGTGGATGTCTGTCATATAACTTCTCCATTTCCCGTTGCTGTCTTGCAACTTTCTCCGGAGAAACCGCATCGTATCCCCGGCTGATTGATTCATAATGATACAGACGTACATCCGTGCGCACAACATTATAATATCCTTTTTCCAGCAACTGAAAGCACAGATCCACATCATTGTATGCAACTGGCAAATCCTCACAGAATCCACCAACTTCCTCAAACTTCGACCGTGCTATCATAAGGCATGCACCTGTAACCGCGCTGTAATTATATTCCAGTTTATTCCGTCCCCAATAACAGTTCCGGTCATCATCAAAACGAAGAAATGCATGTCCCGGGCCAACCGCAAAGCTTACAACGCCTACATGCTGAATCTGGTTTGTCCCCGGATAGATCAATTTACTGCCAACAGCGCCAGTATGTGGCTGTTGGGCATGTCCCAGCATACGTTCCAGCCACTCTTCGCCCTCTACCTTAATATCGTCATTCAGGAACAGATAATATTCACCCTCCGCAACCCGTGCACCAATATTACACATCTGCGAGAAATTGAACTCCATCGGTTCATAATGATATTTACAATCCATATCCGCACAAAGCTCCGCATATCTGGCATGGTTTTCTTCGTTACTGCCATTGTCCACGATCACAATCTCATAATTCTGATATCTTGTTACCTCCCGGATTGATGTCACGCACTGCCGTAAGATGTCATAGTTATCCTTCGACGGAATAATAATGCTGACCTTCGGATTCCCTGTAACCTCATAGACTACACGGAACATTGCAATATCCGGCAGATATTCCAGATGCCCTTTTGCCCCTCTTCGCTCCAGCGCATCGAGCTTTGCTTTCCTGGTTGCTTCTATGATATATGGCTTGGCCGAGATCGCATTCGCCGTTGACTCCTCACGTTCCCGCCAATGGTACAGGATCTTCGGAATATGTCCAATGCGCTTCGTCTTTTCCATCACACGCAAAACCAGATCGTAATCCTGAGATCCTTCCAATCCGACACGTAATCCGCCTAACTCCTCCAACAGTGTCTTTCTGTACACGGACAAATGACATGTATACATAAGTGACATAAACGTATCAGGTGACCAATCCGGCTTGAAAAACGGATTCCGCCGCTTCGTTCCATCTTCCGACAGTTTATCCTCATCACTGTAAATAAAATCATAATCTGCATCTTCATTCAGCAGTTTCACAACCTCATATAAGGCATCCACCGAATACACATCATCACAATCCAGAAGAGCTATAAATTCACCATCTGCCATTGCAATTCCATCATTGGTCGCTCTGGATATATGTCCGTTCTCTTCGCGATAGCGAATCTTTATCTTTTCCTGATTTTCATATAACCGCAAGGTTTCCCGCACAGCTTCATCGGTTGAACAATCATCCACCAGACACAGTTCCCAGTTGTCATAGATCTGGTTTTTAACGGAATCAATGCACGCCCGGAGCATTCCTGTATCCACATTGTATACCGGAACAACAACCGATATCAATGGACGATATACAAGCTTTGATGGATCCTGCGGTTCTTTCTCATTTTGTGCAAGCCACAGATCATACTCATTTGTCCGTGCCAGCTTTTGATGCAGTTTATAAAAAAATACATTCCAGCCTTCCCGGCCAAGACATCTGACCATTTTTGCCGGCAGGGAAAGTAATCGGTTTTTCTGTCCCATACATCCAATTCTCCTATCCTAAAACATCACTCAAGTATAACAGAAGAGACTTCTACCACACAACGTACAGTAAAAGTCTCTTTGCATCTTCATAAAATTCGATTAGATATTAAGCAGATCACTGAATACCTTCAAAGCGCCGTCTGTCTCATGTGCAAGTACCTTCTTTGCAAGTACCTTACCAAGCTGAACACCTTCCTGATCAAAGCTGTTGATGTTCCACAGGAATCCCTGGAACATAACCTTGTTCTCGAAGTGTGCAAGCAATGCGCCAAGTGTCTCCGGATCAAGCTGCTCACCAATGATGATGCTGGATGGACGTCCGCCCTTGAAGTTCTTGTTGCTGTTTGCATCCTTCTTACCACATGCAAATGCTACGATCTGTGCAGCAACATTTGCGCAGAGCTTCTTCTGGCTTGTGCTTCCCTGAATCTCTACATCCGTACCGATCTGGCTGTTCTTGAATGCGATAAACTGCAATGGAACAATGTCTGTTCCCTGATGCAATAACTGATAGAAGGAATGCTGTCCGTTTGTTCCCGGCTCACCGAAGATTACCGGACCTGTTGGGTAATCAACCGGCTCACCAAAACGGTTTACAGACTTACCATTGGACTCCATATCGAGCTGCTGCAGGTGTGCTGGGAAACGGCTCAGTGCCTGTGAGTATGGAAGAACGGTTGTTGCAGGGTAACCAAGTACGTTACGCTCGTAAACACCGATCAACGCATCCAGCATAGCCGGGTTCTTCCGGATATCTGTATTCTTTGCTGTCTCATCTTCTGCAGCTGCACCATTTAAGAAACGTGCAAATACATCCGGGCCAAATGCCAGTGAAAGTACGGCACCACCAACGGCTGATGTAGAAGAATAACGACCGCCGATATAATCATCCATAAAGAATGCTGCAAGGTAATCATCGCTCTTTGCAAGTGGAGATGTCTCACTTGTAACGGCGATCATATGCTTAGAAGCATCCAAACCTGCCTTTGCAAGTGCATCCTTTACGAAGGACTCATTTGTAAGTGTCTCCAAGGTTGTACCAGACTTTGATACAAGCACGAAGATAGAATGTGCTACATCTGTAGATGCAAGAACGGCTGCCGCATCATCCGGATCTACGTTGCTGATGAACTTTGCATCCATCTTGAATGTGCCGTTCTTCTTTGCCCAGTTCTCCAGTGCAAGATACATTGCACGAGGACCAAGGTCACTACCACCGATACCGATCTGTACAACGGTTGTGAACTTCTCGCCGGCTGCATTTGTGATCTCGCCATTGTGTACCTTATTTGCAAACTCTGCAATACGGTTCTGCTGCTCTACGTAAAATGTTCTCTTATCCACGCCATCTGCCTTGACTGGCTCGCCAAGCTGACCGCGTGTCATCTGATGAAGAACCAGACGGTTCTCTCCTGTATTGATAACGGCACCATTATAAAGCTCCTGGAACTTGTCAACGAGCTCTGCTTCCTTGGCAAGGGCTGCAAGCTTCTCCAAAACTGTGTCATCCACTTCCTTTGCAGCGAAGTTGTAAGTAAGCTTCTCTGCCATCGGTACGCTGTAATTCTTCGCACGGTCTGCACCGTTCTCACCAGCCATAACAGTTGTGAGGTCTACACTGCCCTTACAAGCTTTGAGTGCCTTGTAAGAATCCAAAGTATCAAGATTTTTCCAATTTGTCATTTTTCTTTCCTCCGTAATCTATTTGGCGTAGGACGCCAGCTCGTTTTATTATAACCTGTTCGGGGGGATTTGTCACTTGTTTTATTCTTCGTCTGTACAAGAATTCTTTACGATTTTCTTCTCTGGTCTCGGTGTGCCACAGGTACAGGTTGTAACGTATCTCTCATTTTCAGAGGGACTCTTCTTCATGACAAAAGCTACGTCACCACAATATTCTTTATTTAACAAAATAATATCTTTATTTACGAAAATCATAATTAAGATATTTGTTTAGTATTGATAACCCACTTTGAAAAATCTCCAAACATTTATTTTTTTCATCAACATTAAAACTAGGATGATATTCTTCATTTTTTAGAAGTTTCAAATTACTTCCATAGAATAACTTATTATAAATATCAACAATTTCTTCATCATTATAATCTCCTACAAACTCTTCATTTAGTGATTTTGATAAATCACTAAATAAATGCCATGTATCTATTAAACTTTGACAATTTTGCGATATTTCTACATTATCTATTAACTCGGTAATTTTAGATAGATAAAAGACTGTTATTCCTTTTTCAAAAATAATATGTTCCTTATCCGCAAATATATTTGCTTCTTCGACACTAGAAAAAACTAACAGCCGTTGATTAAAAAGCAAGAAACCATCTTCATCGTTGCTATACCATATAAAAAAATAAGTTAATCCATTATAAATAATTTTTGTCAAATAATATTTCGTCATAACTTTGTTCCTAATTATTCCAAATCTTCTTTTGTTGGCAGTCTGCGGATTTCTCTTCCATCTGTGCATTTGCGCGGAACATCCGATATTCCGGCGGACAAGTTTTCAAATACTCGGATTGACAAATCATCTAATTCTGTTATAAAATGTATCCAAGAAATGAGTTTTACAACCGTACAGTTTTTACTCAAGCGGCTCACTCGTTTCTTTTTTTATTCATTTTCTTTATGCTCGTTTACAGAAAGATTTTCTATCAAATCTTCACCAATTTTGCAAGTGGATAACTTATCAATTGCCATTTGAACCTGAAACTCATTTAGTTCGATCTCAACATCGTAAATGTTTCCGCTTCTTGGCAATCTGACATGAATAACTGCAAAATGCTGACACTCCTCCGTATTATAAATTCCATCCTCATACTTCTTAAGACGTACTATTTTTCTTGATATTCCTTCCACCAACCGATAATCTATGGCATATATTTTTTTCTCTGTAAATCCATGTAAATGTGTAGTTCCAAATGCTAAAGCATTTGTTTTATAAAAAATCATTTGACTTTTTAAATATGACGCTTCAAGCTCCTCATAATCAATATCACCCTTCAACCACTTCCGTACCGGCATTCCTATATACAGTGAAAACTCTAGCCAAAACAAAAATCCGAACAGGCAAAGTCCTATGACAGCCATATAATAACGTCCTAAAGGAATAAGACACAAGGTACAAAATATTAGGAACAACTGCAATATCATTTTGACAAGATATTCCCGTCTTTGAAATCTTTTTAATAAATCCCGTTTCATGTTTTGATACTTAGGTTTCTCAAAAGGGTGCTTATTAAGATAGGCTACATATTTCTCATGCCATTCAGGGCTTTCAAAATAGCCGCCATTCATATATTGCGCCTTCGTCTCATGCGCTTTCATATCTGCTTTTCTTTCTTTACAATACGCATAGATTAAATATACAATGAGCATCGGACAAACAATACATGCCGCACACTTTCCAACCATATCTCCTCTGACAAAAAACAGAAATAGTCCCATAAATACTGTAAAAACGATATATGCAACCAACGATTTCTTGGTCATAGCAAATGGAAATTTGTCATTTGTTTTCATGTAATTCTATTCCCCCAACTACGAACTTCCTTCTCTACTTAGCAGGCACACTGCCTCACAATGTTCCGTCCACGGAAATAAATCCACAAGCGCAATCTTCTCCACCTGATACATCCGCTTGCTCTTCAGGTATTTCAGATCCCGTGCCAGACTTTCCGGTCCGCAGGAGATATACACGATCCGCTTCGGTGCCAGCTTGCAGACGGAATCGAAAAACTCCGGTGTGCTGCCACTTCGCGGCGGATCTAAGAATACAACATCCACATCCGTTCCGGCTTCTGCCATGCCAACCATGAATTTCCCGGCATCACCATCATAGATCCGGACATTCTTACAATCGTTACGCTTCACGTTCGTGATGGCATCCTTCGCGGCTGCCTTGTTCAGTTCAACACCGATTACCTGCTTCGCATGATCGCTTGCCACGATTCCGATCGTACCGGTTCCACAGTAAGCGTCCACGACCACCTCTTCGCCTGTCAGGCTTGCATATTCCATCGCCTTGTTATACAGAATCTCAGTCTGCACCGGATTCACCTGATAGAAGCTTGTCGGCGAGATCTTGAAGGTCTTTCCACACAGCTTGTCTTCGATAAATCCTCTGCCATACAACACCTGATTCCGCTCGCCAAGCACCATACTTGTATCCTTGTCGTTGATATTCTGCACGATCGTCGTGATCTGCGGATGCGCCTTGACAAGCGCCTTCGCGAAATTCTTCTTCGATGGGAAGATCGGCGACGCCGTCACAAGCACAACCATAACCTCTCCAGTCGCATGTCCGGTTCTGACCATCACATGGCGCAGCAATCCATACCCACTATCTTCATTGTAGACGGTAATCTTAAATGAACGCAGCAACCCGCGGATCGTCTCCACAATCTCCTGTGCCAGACGATTCTCGATCTTGCAATCGTCCACTGACAATACCCGGTGCGTTCCCTCTTCATACACGCCCGCCAGAATCTCGCCATTTCGCTTATGGTGAAATGCCGCATTGACCTTGTTCCTGTAATGATAGGGTTCTTTCATGCCGATAATTTCATCCACGGAACCATATGGAGCAAGCAGCTTCTTCACCTGATCGGTCTTGATCTTTAATTGCTCCGCATAAGACTTGTCAATATACTGGCACCCACCGCATTTCTTCGCAATCGGACAGATACTCTTCCCATTATTGTTTTTACGATTCTTGACCGACGCCTGCTTTCCATCGTTCATGTTTATCCTGTCTTTTTCGGCAGACGATTTTACACATTTGTCTTCTGCCTGCCCGGATGGTACATGTCTGCCTCTGTCTGATTTGGATTTCTTTGCTGTATACTGATTTTCACTTACCTGTATATTCTTCTTAGGTTGTTCTCCACTCTGCTTGTATCTTCCCTGCTTTGTCATCACTTACTCCTGCTTCATCTGTCGTTCGGCTTCATTGACACAATTCACTGCATTTAAACATCTCGGATATCCAATGTATGGCAGGCTCTGTGAGATCACACGCATCAACAATTCCTTGTCATTTCCGATTTTCATATTTCCCTTTGCATGTGCAACCACCTGCATATCACAGCCACCCTGTGCAAACAAGAAACAGAACGTTACCAGTTCCCGTTTTGCAAGCGGCAGACGGCTTCCCGGATAATCATCCCCGAAATAATTCTCCTTCAGCCATTTGTTGATATGGCTGTCCTTCCAGACTTCCTTCATATGCTCCTCAAAGATTCCCGTCTGCTCCGCAAACTTCTCCTCCTCGGCAGCTTCCGCACCTGCACCGGCAGCCTCCGGCTCATCCGAAGCAGCCTTCTCCAACCGCTCCTGTTTCGTCATGCCCAGGCGACCCTGCTTGGCTCTTGTCGAATCCAGAAGCGGAAGTTCAATTCCCTTTGCTTCCATAACGACATTTGTAGCAACCAGAAATGGCCAGACTCTGCCCATACCAAGATAATCTACAGACTGATACACAATCTCCTTAATTACCATCGGTGACAGACCACTGTCCAACGCCTTCGCCACAATCACCTTATACGCATCTACGCCCTGGCATCCAATCAGGGATGCCAGAATTGACATATACCTGGTCTCGTCATCCAGCTTGATTCCATTCTCATTTACGATCTCCGTAAACGCAAAACGTTCAAAGCGCTCCATAAATTCTGCATCTGTCTCATATAAATTCATAGTAACAACTCCTTCCCAAAAAACCTGTCTCTCATTATTCCATGTTGCATGCAGCTCCATGAAGTTCTCGTATCATGTCTGCATGCACAGACACATCCAACTATAATGATTATATCACATTTCACACGTAAAAAAAGTATTGCTTTCTCAAACGAAAAAGCAATACTCTGTTCTTTTTATTCAGCACCTGCGATACCGCGCAATCGTCCGCAGCATCTTCTCTGTATTTAACGGCTTTGTAAGCTGCTCACTCATTCCCGCAGCTCTGGTTCGTTGCGCGTCTTCTGCAAATACATTTACACTAAGTGCCACAATCCCTATCGTGCGCGCATCTGCACGTTTCTGCCCACGGATAATCCGCGTAGCTTCCAATCCATCAATATTCGGCATCATGACATCCATCAGGATCACATCATAGGTATTCTCCGGTGCGCCAAGATATGCCTCCACTGCCTGATACCCATCTGAAACTGCATGCACCTTCGCTCCTGCATCTTCCAAAATGAATTTCACAACATCCCGGTTTATGTCATTATCTTCCGCAAGAAGAATCCGCATATTTGTTACATTCGACTGCACTGTTTCTCTCTGCATATTTCCTTCAAACTCATCACGTGTGACCTTCTCAAAAGGAATCGTGACAGTAAATGTGCTTCCGACATTTTTTCTGCTTTCCACGCGGATATTCCCATCCATAAGGTCAAGAATACTCTTCGTTATCGCCATGCCAAGTCCGGTTCCCTGATAACTGCTACGCACATCCATTGCTTCCTGCACAAACGGTTCAAAGATATGGTCAATAAACTCGGGCTCCATCCCAACTCCATTATCTTCAATTATGAATTCATACACAACACGAGCCACATTCTGCATCGCGATGCGGACTTTGAACTTTACCATACCCTCATAACGGTTATACTGAATCGCATTTGTAAGTATTTTTTCCAGCATTTGCCGCACATGTATCGGGCTTCCATACACGCGGGAATATCTGATATTTTCTGCAATATCCGCCACAATCGTTATTTTCTTTCCTTCTCCCCGCGCCTGTGCAAATGCTATCATCTCTGCAATGACATCTGCCATATAAAATTCTTCCTGCACCAGCACAGCTGAGCCGTCCTGCAGCTTACACATCTCCAGTGCATCTCCAAGCAGCTTCATCAGATAATTCGTTTCCGTCGTTGTCTTCACACGGTTTGCTCTCATGAGCTCTACATCTTCATAACTCCGCTCGCCTATATCCATCATCCCTATGATATCATTTAACGGCATACGGATATCATGCGACATACGGGATAAAAACTCCGATTTCGCAACATGCGCTTTGTGTGCCTCCTCAAACGCCTGTGCCAAAAGCTTCATCTGTCCGTGCTCTTTCTGCGTGGTTCTATGATGTTCGCGAATATAACTAATATGCGTTCCTGCATCGCGTAACAGCATAGTTGTAAGTTGCCCGAATTCTGTTTCCGGATTATCCAGTCCCAGAAAACCATTCAAACGATTCTGCGACATAATCGGTACTGCAATCGCTGTATGAACACCTCTCATCTGCAACAATTCATACTCAAACGGCATCTCATTCTGCACATCATCTATGCTGGCAATCAGTACACCGTCTCCCTGTTCAAACCGTTTTTGCCAGCATGGTATCATCTGCACAGAGAGCTTCTGCAGCCGTTTCTGCAAGGAATGTACTCCCTCTTTGCACCACTCAAACGTGTTTCGATAGCCCCTATGATCCAGAGATGCCCAATCGAAAATATACACACGATCGGACTGCGTATATTCTCCAATCTCCTCAAGTAACTGCGGAATCTGCATATCTAACTGCTGCTCTGACATCGAATGATCCAGCGTCAGCACCTTTGCAAGCACCGCCTCCATATTCATTATTGTCTGCTTATAATCATCTCTTTTGTCCATGTACATCCTACCCTTGTCAAATAAAAAGAAGCATTATACCTACCCTATATGGCAATACAATGCTTCTGATATAAACGTTACGTTATACGTCCGTGCAACTGGCTGCCATCTTACAGGCCCTATAGCTTTGCGTCGCAATCTTTCGACTGTTTTGCCACATATTCACTTATATAGTCAAAATAATAACACATACTATTATTGATTTCAATTGTACAATATTACTAGAATCTTACATCATGTTTTATGAATCTTTAAACATCCGGTAATAATCCAGCCGCAATTGCATTTTATATTTCTTACATCCGGCAGGCCCACAGATCACCGATCTGCAGGCCTGCCATCCAAACTAGGAATTATTCTTTTTCTGAGGTTTTTCGCATTTATCTCTTTCTTCTTCGAAGCATGCCCGCAGTTCCTGCCAGCGATGCCAGTAAGAGTATCGCACAGAGTACCACATCCACCGGATCCCCGGTACGTGGGGCATCTAAAGTCTGATTCCCCTCTTTTGCTTCGGTAACATTTTTATTATTGTCCGTTACCTGTGCCGGTTTACTTCCCGTATCCACGCTGGCGTCCGGAGCCTTCCCGGTCACCGTAAAGTTCGTTTCTGCGGCACCATCTGTCCAGATCATCTCAAATGTATGACTTCCAACTGCCAATGTCTGCATGTAATCCGGCTTAAATGTAACAATGGTCGATCCTTCGATTACCGTATAATTTGCTTTATCCACAATTACGCCATCCACTTTCACGTCCAGGAACTTAGCTACCTCTCCGTCGCCCCGGATTACAAGACTTCCATCTGTTCCCTGTGTCCATGTGCTGTCCGCACCTTCGAGAATCGAATATTGTGGTGCCGGCATCGGGCTTGGATCCGGTGTTGGTGTCGGGTCTGGTGCTGGTGTCGGGTTCGGTGTCGGGTCTGGTGCTGGCGTCGGGTCTGGTGTTGGTGTCGGGTCCGGTGTCGGGTCTGGTGTTGGTGTCGGGTCCGGTGTCGGGTCTGGTGCTGGTGTCGGGTCCGGTGTTGGTGTCGGATTTGGAATCGCAATCGTGTATGTAAATGTTTTTTCCGCGCTATTTTGCATACCTGATTTTATCGCAATTGCCCGAACTGTTGTTTGTACTTCCTGTCCCTGCGTTCCCGTGATGGAAATCGGCCCATTGTATTCTTTCGTCGTTCCGGCTGGCGTACCATTTATCAATTCCGGTGCGCTTCCATCTGTCGTATAGTATATCTTTGCGCCCTCCGTCGTAGATGTCAATGTAACCGTCTGATTTTCTGTATAACTTCCTTCTGCAACCGATACCTCCGGTGCACCGACTACGCCTGCCGCACTGATTGTAATCGTGATATGTGTCGTAAGTGCCACGCCATTTGCATCAAGTTCCTCCGGACAGGTCACAGTACCATTCAATGTCACGGTCTGCTCTGTCAAAACCGCCGGATCATAGCTTCCGCTTGCCGGCGTCGATGTATCCCATGTGACTGCTGCCTGGCTGACTGTGTTCTTCTCGGTCACGATATTTACCTGCGCCGGAAGATTCATATCTGCATAGGCTGTATTGTTTGCAACTGTGATTCCCGCTGGCGCTGTGATACTCGTAAGCTTATCTTTTTCCGACGATATCGCCTGAAATGTAACATCTATCGTATGTGCTGCTGTTACGTGCTCAAATGTATAACTTGAAGCAACCGTCACTATGGCACCATCTACCTTCAAAGAATCGATCTCGTAACCTTCTGCTGCTGTGATCGTAAATGTCTGGGTTTCTCCTTCGGTGACCGCCACCGTGCCACTCGGAGAAATACTTCCGTTTGCACCGGCTGTCGCTATGATTTCATATGTCTTTGCCGGTGGTGGTGTGACATCTTCCACCGTCAGCTTCACTGCAGACGTCGACACAGAATCCCAAGAATTACTGATTACACACCGATACATAAATCCATTGCACGTCGCATTTGCCTCACCTGTCGTATAACTGGCACTCGTTGCGCCTTCGATATCTGCAAATCCTGTTCCATCATTTCTGTCGATCTGCCACTGGTAGGTCAGATCTGTACCTATCGCTTCCACTGTAAATGTCGCTTTTTCACCGGCTTTTACAGCCGCATCCTGTGGCTGGGATGAAATCTCCGGAGATTTTATCTCAGACAATGCCACCGCATTTTCGTATAAAACAATTGCGCAATCCTTGCTATCAGAGCTGAAATATTCCGGTTTACATCCCTGGTTTGTCATGATTGTCGGTTCTATTCCCGGATATCTTTCATAACTGACTTCTATGCCAATCATAGATTCTTCCGCAAGCCCATCTGCCTCAATCACATGATTGCTTTTCTGATGATAATTTGCATCTCTCGTGCTGCCACCTGTCGTTGCTTTATTTCCGGTGATCGTTACTTTACCGCTTAATCGGACTGCATTGCGGCTATTGACAAATATACCTCCGCCACCGGTATTTCCAGTGATACTGCCTCCATCCATTAAAAACATGTCTCCACTGTGGAAGACTCCGCCACCACTGCCATCGGATACAGAGTTGCTTGCAATCCGGGCATTTCCTTCCATACCAAAATAGCCCTCACACGTGTATACACCGCCGCCGCCATATGTTGCGGTATTCCCGGTGATAGAACTTTCACCAGACATTGTAACTCTTGTGTCTGTTGCACTTCCGCCGTTCCATACACCACCGCCATGCACCGCGGTGTTATCCTTGACCGTGGCACGTCCGTCTATAAGCAATATGTTGAAATTGCATATACCGCCACCATTGGAAGCAGAGTTGTTACTGATTACGGCATTTCCTTTTATCTGACATGTTACATCTGTACCATATCCTTGGTTGTACACGCCACCACCGTATCCATTATATTCCGCACTCTTTGTAGCAGAATTTCCGGTGATACTTCCTCCAAGCAGCATAAATTCATTTTCATTCCATACGCCACCGCCATTGTCGGCTGCTGCGGTATTTCCTGTGATACAGCCATTATATATAGTCAGGGATGCACTTCTCCCTTCATTATGGATTCCTCGTCCTGCCTTCCCCGGCTTATGCGTAATCTTTCCGACCTCGCTGCCGCTGTGACAGTCTGTAATGACCAGGGATTGCTTATTCACGATGACATCTTTGCCATCTGCACCAGTGATGGTATGACCATTCAGACAAAGGAATACAGATCCGTCGACATTCATCTCCCATGCATCGGTAAGGTTAATATCATTTTTCAGGTAATAGTCCCCTCCAGTCTGGATTTCATCCAGACTGCTTATGCCAGTCCAGTTAGTAGCTGTGGAATGATTATGCAACACATTCGCATCCGCAGTTTCCTGACCACAGAGACAGTGTCTATGCTCCGGTTCTGCCGGTGTGTTGGAAGCTGTCTTTGGGAACGTATAAGTCAATGTCAGTGTTCCGTCTGGGTTTATCTTTGCAGTCGTTTTCTTTCCGTTTATTTTGGCATCACTTGTCACAGCTTCCGCGAATTTATAATGTTTCTCCGGTGTAAGTGTCACGCTCGCTTTGTAGGCTGTCCCATAACCTGCAGTTGTATCGTCTGGTGTCCATGTAACAACCGGTTCTGTCGTATTTACGCCTGTTATACTACATACTGCCGAGGTATCCAACGTCTTTCCCGCTTCTGGTATGTCAATTTCACGAACAGCAACCCAATCAATTTCCGAATTCAGATCTTCTTCTGTCTTAGTCGCTTCCACCGCATAGGTTATATCGTTGAAATATCCTGTTGTTTCCAGCCAGATATGACAGTCATCCAGGTTGATTTCACCTGCATCGACATTATTTTTCGCCAATGCGGACTGGATATCTGCTACATCGATATATTCTGTTCCTGTAAGCTTTGTACTATAGCTCCATGGGTTGGTTGATCCGCCTCCCTGTATTACAATCGATACAAAGTTATAGTTATCATCATATGGATTATAATACATGTCATATGGGTTATCATATATGCCATATTGATCTCCTACGGAGCCTTTGCTTGCTTTTATCACCCCGATTGAAGGGTTGTACTCGACAGTACCAATATCCATATTATTGTTTGACGATGCATCCAATCGGAGAGTCATTGCTGTATAATACGATTTTAAGCTCCATGCAGCGACAATATTTGTCGAAGAAGCGATTGCCGAAGATGCAAAAAGGACGTTCGACAGATCCAGATTTGACGCCGGTCGAATATAGCAATAAGAATTAGCTGAATAATGTGTGACAAATGAGCCAAGTTGTGCAAGTGCCACATCTGTTTTCTCTTTCTTCTTATCCGAACTATTTGAACTGTCCGAACTGTAAGCCGATCGCAGCCAGAACCCACCTGTATGATCATTTTTAAAATAAGTATCCGAGGACAACTTCTTATCGTTGTTGCTTCCCGCATACACAACGCTTTCCCCGTATGCACCTGTCGGCGGATATAGTTCATCTGTCGTCGTATACTCTTTGTCATTTTTCAAATCCTTTGTTGTCACCGTAGTTTTCTGCAGCAATTTCTTCTCACCATCCGTGAAATAGATGGGGTCGTCGCTGTTCGCGCTTTTTTCTACGATACCTTGCAAAGTATCCCGATACAGACTAGCGCCATAATGGTTCGCATCCACCGTCCTTGGATTTCCATCCTTATACGTTCCGTCATCCTGCCGATAGGATTGTTCTGTACAATCCCGGTTAAACTGTGTATATTTCCCAATTGGTCTTGCAGCAAAGATAACGGTATTATCCCCCTGCATGCCACTATCCTTACCCAGGATATACCACACCTGTGATTGCAGCTCACCCTTGCTTTTTTCTCCGAAACGGCCAAACAATATTTCCGCGATTTTCTTCGCTTTTCCATTTTCATCCGGTGCAAATGTGCCATCCATCAGCTCAGCTTTCGTTGCATAATATACTGTTTCCGGCTTGCTTCCTGTATCTGCCGCCTGCACGCGCAATACATTTCCCGGCATGATTCCCGCTGTCATACCAAACGTCAATACCCCTGTAAGCAGGGCAGCGATTCCCTTTTTAATCCGATTTTTCTTTTTCATACGCATTCTCCTTATACTGTAATGCACCCTCACGTAAGGCGCGCTCTACTCTTGTAAACCTATGAACATTCTGTTATGATAATCTTAAATCGTCCCCTAAGGGACAAGTCAATGGGAAATTCGATTTTTCCAGACAGAAATCGCGAATAATTCGCGTTATCTACAGAAAAAACCTGATTGTATGGGATTGATTATTCGAATTATATTTAGGCAGAAATTCGAATCATCTGAGAAAAAATACCGATTTTATGGGGAGGATTTTCTATGAAAAAACAAAGTGAGGATTTATTTAAAATCGGCGAGATCGCCAAGATTCTGGGAGTGACACGAAAGGCCATCCTTGTCTATGAAGAGATGGGGTTGCTGACACCTGCGGTAAAAGATGAAGCAAGCGGCTACCGCTATTATACTGCGGATAATATGACACAGATTCGCGCCATCCGCTCGTTGCAGACACTGGGACTTTCGCTGGCGGAAATCAGAGAATATTACTATGATACAGAAAACCTTGACCGCTATCTTGACCGCCTCATGGATCTGCGGGCAACCTTGGACCGCAACATCCATCTGCTTCAATTGCGCGCGGCAAAACCGGGAGACTTAAGCGTGCACCGCGTCCGCCTGCCCAGGCAGGTGTGTTTCTGCCGCAGATACCAGTGTACAGATGCGAAGGACGCCGCCATCAAATTGCGGGATACCTATATTGCCGCTGCCAGGACAGGAAAAATGTCCCTGAAAAGCCGCATGTTTACTATACGTATAGGTTCCTCCTGCAAGGAACTCGATCTGCTATGCTGCATCCCTGTCTCGGAAGATTTTGTGGGAGAAGAGCGGATGGAGTTTGCGGAAACGTCTGCCTTGTGCATCTACTATCGTGGTGCTTACGAAGGAATCAATACCGCGATCGACGCCCTGCTGGCATATGTACAGGAAAATAAAATTCAGGCAACCGGCGGATTCCACTGTATCTATCTCGAAGGGCCTCCAAACCGCAAAGACCATACAGAAGACTACATCACACAGGTTGCCCTGCCCTTCTCAGAGGATCTTAGGGGATATTTATAGATAATTGCTTTTTTACCCAAATCTTCTCTGTATATTCAACTGCCTTTGGGGAAATTTGTAGATATTTCCATTTTTCCCCATTGATTTCTGTATTTCTTTATATTTGATTGGGTGATTTTTTCATATAGATTTTTTTTACCCAAATCACAACTATCGATCTACTTGATTATTGGGGAGTTTCCTGAATTCTTCAATCTCTCCCCCCACATTCCATCTCTTGTCCCTTATTTATCAGTTACATCCACCTGGCAGGCGCGCATTGTCACAAGTGCTGCCGCATGTGCTTCCGGTGTCACACCTGCACAACAGCCTGCATCCACGCGCACCGTGGCTTCCGGATACAAGGCTTTCAATATAAGAGCATTTGACACGACACAGATGTCCGTGCAGACTCCAATCATTTCAATATCCAGATCCGAACCATCCGCAGTCTCACACGCAAGGACATCCTTCCAACCTAAAAACCCGAATGTCGGCTTGTCAACGGCCTTATATTCCGAAGTGATTCCATCAGTAAGCTCCGCACAGATCTGCCATCCATCCGTCCCTTTGATGCAATGCGGAACGGGCAGATGCTTTCCCTCGTTCGTCTGCATATAATCTTCTCCATGTGTATCCCGCGTGAAAATGATCTCCTTACCAGCACGATCATACTCACTTATTTTCGCCTTCACCTCCGGCAGAATCGCCTGTGCTTCCACTGACGCAAGTGCACCTGTTACAAAGTCTTTCTGCATATCTACTACAATTAAAATGTTTCGCATCTGTGGACCTCCTTTTCCTACACCTCACGGTGATCGATCACACGCTTCGCCTTCTTCTCTGTTCGCGGCAATGTGCCAACCGGCACAACATTGATCTTCGGTGTGACACTCATCTTCGACTTGAACAGATTCTTGATCGTCTGACCCGTCTGCTCGAAGTCCACACGGCCTTCCGCCTCAACAGTCACCATGATGATGTCTCGGTTGTGTGCCTCATCGTGCGCGATGTTAATGTTGTACTCGCTCGATACACCATCGACCATGCCGAGAATCTCCTCCACCTGACTTGGGAACATATTGACACCATGTACCTTGAACATATCATCGCTACGTCCCTTAATTATATCAAGACGCGGATATTTGTTTCCACATGCACATTCACCCGGAATAATTCTGGAGATATCATGTGTCCGGAATCGCAGAAGCGGTGCGCCTTCCTTAACAAGTGTTGTTATAACAATCTCGCCTTCTTCTCCATCCGGTACCGGCTGAAGTGTCTTCGGATCAACAATCTCAATATATACGTAATCATCCCAGTAATGCATACCCGCATCTTCATCACAGCTGATTCCGATGCCCGGTCCATAAATCTCCGTCAGTCCATAGATATCATAAAGAGAAACTCCAAGCTCCCTTTTAATGTATTCCCGCATCTTCTCACTCCAGCGCTCGGAACCAAAAATACCTTTCTTCAGATACAGTTGATCGCGGATTCCTCTTTTATTGATTTCCTCCGCCAGAAGCAATGCATACGAAGATGTCGCAGTAAGGACGGTCGATTTCAGATCCATCATCATCTGAATCTGCTTATCTGTATTACCCGGTCCCATCGGAATTGCCATTGCGCCAAGCTTCTCACAGCCTGCCTGGAATCCGATTCCCGCTGTCCACAGACCATAACCGGCTGTAATCTGAATATGGTCTTTGTTTGTGATACCTGCTGTTTCATAGCAACGTGCAAACATAATCGCCCAGTCATCCACATCCTTTGCTGTATAAGGAATGATGACCGGCTTACCTGTCGTACCGGACGAAGAATGGATTCGTACCACCTCCTCATCCGGTACCGCCTGGATTCCAAGCGGATAAGCATTTCGAAGGTCCGCCTTGCTGGAGAACGGAAGCTGCTCGAACTCCTCCTGACTTGAAACACCTGTGATTCCTGCTTCTTTGTAAATCTTTCCGTAATAGCTGTCGGTCTGAATCAGACGCTTAATCTGCGCGTCTACCTGTGACAACTGTAACTCTGTTAATTGCATAGTTGGTTCCTCCTCCAAATACGATTTATTATATCGACTGATGATATGTTATTTCCTCTATCACAACGTTTTTCCGCTTCCCACTTCAACACCTGCGTAAAATGCCGCTTTGTTTGTCTCTACATATTTTGACGGCACGCGCCTTTCAAGCTCTGCAAGCACGGTTTCCTTGCTGATTCCAAGCCGTCCGCTTCCAACTGCCACGCCTAAGATAGCAATATTGAAATATCGTGACGAGCCAAACGGTGCACAGATTTTCTCTGCATCGATTACGATACAACTGCATTTCTTCTGCAGATATGCAATCATCTCAATGCCGTCGTACCCGGTATCCTGCAAAGATTCTGTCACCGGTTTTACCGGTACACGATTCACGATCACGATTCCATCCTTTTTCAGATACCCTAAGTTCCGCACAGCCTCCGCCGGCTCAAATGCGAGAATCATATCTGCTGCCCCCTGTGGGATCAGCGGTGCATATGCCTCCCCGATACGCACATGGCTCGTCACCGAACCGCCTCGCTGTGCCATACCGATTGTCTCTGCCGAATGAACTGCCGAACCTTCATCCATCGCCGATGCCGCAATAATTTTGGATGCCAGCACGGTTCCCTGTCCACCGACACCACAGATCAATATATCCTTATTCATGGCTGGCACCTCCTTTTTCTGATGATACCTGTTCCCCACCATCAATGGCGTGAACCGGACAGATCTGACTGCACAAACCGCAGCCGGTACATAAGTTTTCATCAATCGTCACATTTCCATCCACGGTAATGAGTGCCGGACAGCCAATCTCACGGATGCATTTCTTACAGTTGATGCATTTCTCTGAGATATGACATTTGCCATCTGGCTTGGAAATCGCGATACAAGGCGACTTGAAGATAATCGCTTTCACGCCCGGAAGCTTGGCACATTCCTGCACCGCAGCCACCGATGCAGCAAGATCCAACGGATCGACGGTTATAATCTTATGCACGCCGATTCCCTCTAACACCTTCGCGATATCTACCTTATCCACAAACTGCCCCATCATATTCCGTCCGATTCCCGGATGTGGCTGATGTCCGGTCATCGCCGTTGTCGAATTATCCAACACGCAGAGAATCATATCTGCGTTGTTGTACACCGCATTTACCACGCCAGTCATACCAGAAGCAAAGAAGGTCGAATCGCCCACGAATCCGAAGCACGTGCCTTCCCCATCAATCCAGTGGAAGCCTTGCGCCATCGTGATTCCGGCACCCATACAAAGACAAGTGTCAACCATATCAAGCGGCATCGCATTTCCAAGTGTATAACACCCGATATCGCCACAGAAATACGCTTTCTTTCCTTTCATCGCCTGCTTCACTGCATAGAACGATGCGCGATGCGGACATCCTGCGCAAAGTACCGGCGGACGCATCGGAAGCACTGGTGCATCGCTGCCATCATACCCACGCGCGAGCTTCTCCGTGCCAAGAAACTCGCTCAGAATATCTGCAACCAGATTCGAACTGTTCTCGCCACTTGCAGGCACCTTTCCATCTAATTTTCCTGATACCTTGATAGCAAGCGCGTGCTTCCCGGCAAGCTTCAGAATCTGTTCTTCAATATACGGACTAAGCTCCTCCACACAGAGCAAGTCCTCCACGCCCTCGAGTGCCTGAAGCAGGAAATCCTCCGGCAGAGGGTACGCGGTCGCAAGCTTGATGAGCTTGATATCGGTGTGGTCTTTCAGATATTCCTTCGCATAAGCATAGCTGATTCCCGATGTAATCACTGCCTTCTTGGAATTTCCGCCTTCCACACGATTCCATTTATATGTAGAAAAATCCTTACCAATCTCCACATTCCGCTGCTCGATCATCGCATGATTCATGTAAGATAACCGTGGGAAGATGACCCATTTCTTGGAATCCTTCACGAAGCCATCATATGCTTTTGGTCCATTGTAGACCGGATTCTCAATCGACGCATACGCATGACAGACACGTGTCGTCGGACGGAACAAAACCGGTGTTTTATATTTCTCCGAATATGCAAATGCATCCTGTATCATCTCGTACGCCTCTTCCGGCGAAGACGGATCAAATACCGGAATCCGTGCGAAGTCTGCGAACCGTCTTGTATCCTGCTCCGTCTGGGAAGAAATCGGTCCCGGATCGTCCGCTGATACAACAACCATGCCGCCCTTTACACCCACATACGCAAGCGACATCAGCGGATCAGCTGCTACATTTAAGCCCACCTGCTTCATCGTAACCATCGTCCGTGCGCCGCCATATGCCGCACTCGCAGCAACCTCCATCGCTGCTTTCTCATTCACTGACCATTCCAAATGCACCCCATCGTGTGGGTACTTGGATATCGTTTCCACAATTTCGGAAGATGGAGTTCCCGGATATCCGGACACAAGATTGACACCTGCCGCCAATGCACCAAGCGCAATCGCTCCATTTCCCATTACATATTCCTGCATGTAACTTCTCCCTTCCTCTTTCAAGTATGTTCTATTATAACAAATTCTGCGTGATACGACTACTTTTGTTTATTTATTGGCATAACAAAAAGACACATTTTATCAATTAATTCATACCAGTCAGCATTTATACGAAAAAAAGGCTGTCGCTTCAATGAATTTCAATCATTAAAGCAACAGCCTTAACTCTACTAATACCCAGACATCAGAACATCTGCCAGATCAGGTTGCCGGATGGATCAAGAGCCTGAATCCGATAGGTATGGGCTTTTAGGTCTGCAGACAGACGGGCAAGATAACCGTCCTTTTTCCAGGTGATATAAATGCGGTTATACATCTGCTCATCCGGTATTTTTGCAAAATGGAAAGCATTTTCTGCCTGATCAGAGATCTGCGCTGCAGGCTTTGTACGGATTTCCATTTCCGCATCAAATCCAAATGCCGGAAATTCTTTCCGGAATTTCAACATTTCAAGCTGCTTTTTTACGACCTCCTTTTTAAGGCCTGACTCTATAGCTTTTTGTGTAAAATTCGTCCGGTTAATCTCTTTATGTCCACCTGCACCTGCACGCTTCACTGCCTCATAATCATTAGATCCGGCAAACAGATCCAGATACCAGACCTGAGGTTTTCCGGGCATAAATATCTGTAATGCTCTGGCTAATAACAGTGCCTGCTCATTTTCGCCAAGTGCATTATAATATGTCGTATTTACCTGATAATACATCTTTTTATTACCATGAAGATCCTTTACAAAACCACCACGGTCCACAAGCAGCCGGATCAAATCTTCAATCCTGTCGTCCGGCAACAATCCTGCAAGATCCAGTACCGGTATTCCATCATGGCAGCCAAGCATATTCACAGTATGAATATTCTCTTTTATCTGTTCCTTTGCCCATTGCTCCAGATAAGTGCCATCGCCTCTGTAAAGAGCATCCAAAATCAATCCCGGAAGGAAAAAGTCATACGTCAGATATCCCTTTTGTGCTATCATCTCATACTTTTTCTCTTTATATCCGGCATGAATCTCCGGAAGAAGGCGGATTCCATATGGCTTTGCGAGCTCATGGATCTGTTCAAGGAATTCCCATGTCTCCGGTTCATTTAAGAAATTGGCACGTCCCGGTGCTTTTGGGGCATATGCAAATGCATCCAGGCGGATTATCTTTGCTCCGTAACCTGCCAGTTTTTTTATAGTTTCACGATAAAATTCCCAAACCTTTTCTGATTTTATATTGAGATCCATTTGTCCTAAATATCTGGTATGATAATCATCCGTATCCCGAATCTCCTGATAAAACGTATTCCAGTATGGAATCCGGCTGCCATCTGCCATTTCAACCATCAACAGAGGTAATCCCGGTTTGCGGAAGAACATCGGATCCAGATACTTCTGATCCGGTTGTATATATCCGTCCTCTGTCATTTCTCCACAGTTTTCCCAGAATGCATTCCAGTCAATAAAAAAGTCACGATATTCCGATTGACTGCCATTCTCCAACAGATCCTGAAACTGTGGTGACTGTACAGACGCATGGTTTAAAACAAAATCCAGCTTCAGATCAATATTCTGTCTGCCCAACCGTAATAGTGCCTTTTCAGAATGAAATGTTTCCTCAAGATCATAGTCGATTACAGAAAAACCACGGTCCAGATCAGAATGGTAAATACTCGGTAGTATATATATTGAGGAAAATGCATCTGCAAATCCATCTCTTTCAAATAAATCCGCAACCGCTTCCAGATCTCCGCCAAGGCTGTCCGGATACAGATTCAGCATTGGACCATTTTCCATTTTATTTATATCTGTCATATTTTTTTCTTCTATCTCTGTTTTCCTCATATTCTACAGCCTCCTGTTCACTTACTATTCCGTATAAATCCTGCCATGCATATCCTGAATGATATCTGCCCGGTCCAGTCTATCATTAATCTTTTTCTGCTCAATTCTTAATACTCTGGCTACAAATGAACTGTCAATGGCAGTGTCACGATTCCTCTTTTTTCGGTTTTCAAGTGTTTCTTCCGGCGTGCTGATCAATACAACCGATACATCCACCCCCTGCAGGTATGCACTGTTTCCATGTGTCCATTCAAGGATCAGAATATCTGTATCTGATACATCCCGGCGATCATACCAGATATCATCCGGGGTTCTTCCCATATGACGTAACAGCAGTTGTGAGGTTCCTCCATGAAACTGCATGAGAAGATTCGACACAGCTTCATAATCGAGTTCCTGATCCGTACCCAGATAGTCTGTAAGAGCCTTGTCTCCATACTTCTGATATATGGATAACCACTGCATGTCCTCCTGTTCTTCTGCATCCCTTCCGGCTTTTTGAAGCTCTAATAGTTTTTCTTTTACTTCGTCTGTATATAGCCTTTCGGTTATAAGACCATTCAATCCGGACATACGAAATCTCGCAATTCGTTCTGCATCATTATACACGGGAATTCGATGTGGATAATTGTCCCCGCTTATAATAAGTGATTTCTTTCCCTGTTTTTCAAACATATTTTGAAGTAAGAAAGCCATTCCGGTCTTACCGACGCCAGAACCTCCGGATATCGATATGATTGTTTTTTTCTCTTTTCTTTCTTCTGTTTTTTCCAAAATCAGCGGAAATAATCGTTCTGCGTTTCTGATCTGTTCCCGTGCCAGATCTGATACTGTCATTTCTTTCATATCCATCTGTCCGTCACCTCATTTCTGATCATCTTATATCTCTTTTCTCTGTTGTTTTTGCCAAACTCCCCGATCTCTGCAAGCAGAAACCGGGGAGTCCTAATTATTCTTATTCTACGGCATCAAGCAGGATCTGATAGCTTGGATAATTACCGGACACTATCGTAAATGGCATACCAAGCTCCATCAAAGCAGCTCCTGAATATACAACACCTGTTTTCCTATCCCGGTAGGAACGTTCCGGAGCAAGCCCCCTCAATCGAATATAAAATACAGGATGATTACCATGTGTATTTAACAAAACAGCTCCTACAACTGCATGTTTTTTCCCTTCATCGACAGACATCCACGCTCCATATTCCGCCTCAAACGGATTACTTAATCTGTAATAATCCCCTTTTAAAATAACCGGCGCTGCTTCATGATAGGTTTTAATCTGTTCACGGACTGCCGTCTTATCTTCCTCCGATAACTTTCCGAGATCCAGTTCATATCCGAATGCACCTGTCATGGCAACCACACCTCGGGTATTCATATCCGTCACTCTGCCAGTCTGATGATTCGGCACCGCAGATACATGGGCTCCCATCGTTGATAAAGGATAAGCAAACGACGTACCATACTGGATACGGATACGATCAACTGCATCTGTATTATCACTGCACCATATCTGTGGTGTATAATACAGCATACCCATATCAAACCTTCCGCCACCGCCGGAGCAGCCTTCCCATAACATATCCGGAAATGCCTGCGTCAGTCGTTCCAGCAGGTCATATACACCAAGCATATAGTCATACATTACATTTCCCTGCCATACCATACTGCCGGAATATATATCACATAAGCTCCGGTTCATATCCCATTTCACATAATTGATATCGCCCTGCCTAAGGACAGCTGCAATCTGTTCATAGATGTAATCCACCACCGCTGGATTTGCAAAATCAAGTACAAGCTGATTTCTGCCATGTACCGGATGTTTACCGGGAACCTGAATTGCCCACTCCGGATGTTTTCTGTACAGATCACTGTTTTCCGAAACCATCTCCGGCTCTATCCAGATACCAAACTGAACACCTTTGTCATGAACACGTTTTGTCAGCTCCGTAAGAGAACAGCCCAGCTTATCTTCATTTACAATCCAGTCACCAAGGGATGAATTATCATCATCTCTTGTGCCAAACCAGCCATCATCCATGACCAGAAGCTCCACCCCGAGTGCTGCAGCCTGCTCCGCAAGATTAACAATTGCTTCCCCATTAAAATCAAAATAACAGGCTTCCCAGCTATTTACAAGAACCGGGCGGATCTGATCTTTATATTTTCCGCGACAGATATGCTCTCTCACCAAATGATGCATCTGATTGGATAGCTGTTCCATTCCATACGCGGAATATGATAGAACTGCTTCCGGGGCATAAAATGTCTGCGCCGGCTTTAATTGATAGGAAAAGAAATCCTCCTGAAGCCCCATAACCAGACGGATCTGGTCAAACTGATCTAATTCTACGCTTCCCTCAAAGCTTCCACTGTACACCAGTGATACACCATAACAGGCTCCGGCGGTCTCTGTTGTGCCGTGTTCCGCAAGAATCATATATGTATTATACTGATGGCCGGACGTACCGCGATTACTTCCGATTACCTGTCTGCCATGTGTTACCGGTGTTCGCTGCATATTCCGTTCCATTGCATGTCGTCCATAAAATGTCAATACATCATAATCTCCATACAAAAGATCAAGACATGCGCTGGAAAGCTTCTCCAGATAGATTTCGTTCCCTCCGACATTTGTAACTTTTACGCTTCTGGTTATTACATCGCAGTCAGGTAACACGCCATATAATAATGTCACTTCTACGCCGACTCTTTCATCCTTCAGATATATGCACAGAGTCTGTGCAGCTTCCGCATGTGCTGCCGGAAGTCCCGGGAGATCATACTTACCGTCCTGAATCTGATAGCCTGTATAGCGGAGATCAAGTGCCATACAGCCATTTGCTTCACGGATCTTTCCTGCCGTTGTTCTGTAATCACCGGTTCCAAGAACAGGGAATTCCTGAGGAAGTGCATCCAGGGAATACGTACGGTCATTTCCAAGATCATATGGATTTCCCGAAAAACCGCGATCGTAGTAAGTCAGTATATAATCCATTTCCGAATTCAGGCGCTTTCCGTAATACAGATGAAGCAAATAATCATGTGCGTCTGCCATCATCTGGTAAGTGGTATGTTCCGTATGGAGAGAAAATATTCTTTTCTCTTTGTTATATATAATAGCCATAAATCAAGTCTCCTTTTATTTTACTGCACCGTTTGCCACACCTGCTATGATCTGTTTCTGACAAATAATATAGAAGATCAGAATCGGAAGTAACGCTAACAGATAAGATGCAAAGGCCAGATTGTAATTTGTTCCAAACTGAGTCTGGAAATTCAACTGTGCAAGCGGAAGTGTATTCTGATTACCGGACATAATTACAAGCGGTGTCATAACGTCATTCCATGTACCAAGGGCTGTAAGGATTGCAACCGTTGCATGCATTGGTCTCATATTCGGGAAGATAATCTTCCAGTAAGTCGTCCATGTCGTGGATCCGTCAACATAGGCTGCCTCTTCCAGTTCAAGCGGAAGATTATTCAGATATCCTGCATATAACATTGTATTCATCGGAAGATAAAATACTGTATAAAGCAACACCACACCAAGCATATTTGCCAGTCCCATTTTTGCTGTCTGTTTTACAAGCGGCATCATCAAAATAGCGAATGGCACGAACATACCACTGACAAGATAAAGATAAATTCCATTATAGATCCGATTCTTTTTCTTGCTTCGTCCAAGTACATAACCGATCAGAGAATGTATCACGATCGATAATGCAATCGTTGTCAGAGTGATAAATAAACTGTTACCGAGAGAATGCCAGAAATCCGTTACCTCCATAGCTTCCTTAAAATTACTCAGGCTCCAGTGCTGTGGAAAAGATAAGATTCCGTGGATATCATTTGTCATCTCAGACGGCTGCTTAAATGCGATCATAACCGTCATATATAATGGGAACAGGATGGTTACAAGACCAAGGATCAACAGAATCGTAACCCCGATATTATATCGTTCCTTTCCTGTATTAATCCCCTTTTCTTTATATTCTTTTCTGATCTGTCTCTGCGATTTTTTCATAACTGTTCCTCCTTCTTACCCAGGAAATGCATCTGTAATACAGATATCACTACGATTACAATAAAGAACACAACTGCATTTGCACTCTGGAATCCAAACTGTCCGCCACTCATACCATTGTTGTAGATCAGATAGGAAATGGATTCTGTGCTCTGCGCAGGACCACCCTTTGTCAACGACATGATCTGGTCAAATACCATCAGGAAGTTCTTCATACAAAGAACTACATTAATTGTAAAAAACGGAAGGATCAGCGGGAATGTCAGATAACGGAATTTTGCAAATCCGGTTGCACCATCCAAAGATCCTGCTTCGTATACATCTTCCGGAACTGTCTGAAGACCGGATATATAAATGATTGTATTCATCGCGATCGACTGCCATGCACATACGACTGCGATTGCAAGCCAGGCCATTTTAGAGCTTGCAAGCATACTGTTTCCCTCAAAACCGAGCATGATTGCGATCTGTGGCAGAATATAGGTAAAGAAATAGTTAAAAATATATCCAACAACCAGACCACCTAAGATATTTGGCAGGAAATACAGTCCACGAAGACCGCTCTTAAAACGAATCTTGCTGTTTAATGCCATCGCAAGGATCAGGCTGACAACATTTACGATAATCGTTGTTACTATGGCCAGCTTAAATGTAAACAGATAGGATGAACCAACTCTGGCATCATGAAAAAGATCAATATAATTTCGAAAACCAACCCACTCATAGCTGCCATACCCACGGAAATTGGTAAAGCTGTAAATCGCACCCTGAATCAAAGGCAGCGTATTGAATGTAAAGAATAATGCTACGATAGGAATTGTGATCAACATAAATGTTCTGGATTTTCCGGACATTTTCTTTTTCTTTTTAACAAACTTCATATCTTCTGTCTTTTTTGTATCCATTTTTTATTCCTCCTCTCCGGAATGCTCCTGCTCATATTTGCGAACCTTTGCGATCAGGTCACGATTGTACCGTTTCCATTCCGTATCAAATTTCTTTAAAAACGCTTCTGTATCTCCATCTAACAAATAAGTCTGAATCATTGCATCGACTGCCATCTCAGATGGATAAAAATGATCCTGATAATCCGTCACGATTCCGTTGTCCAAATATTCCCGCATACCGTCTAACATAGATGCAAGCTCGAAATCGCCTTTCTTACAAGGTACTGCGTTCTGATTGTCGATATAGTCCTGTACATTTTCATCCTCTAGCAGGAAACGGAGGACTTCATAGGCTGCTTCCTTATTCGGACAGTCTTCCATCACGCAGAACTGAAGATCGACACCGGATGTCAAAACCATGTCTTCCTTATTGTTCGAAGACGGGAATACAAATGAATCAATATTGATATCCGGATTTACTGACTGGATCTGTGGTACCGCATAGCTTCCGATCATATACATTGCCGACTCACCTTTTGCAAATGCTGTACAAGCATCATTATAAGAATATGCAACCGGATTGGCTTCGCCATACTGAAGCAGGGTTTTCATTTCTTCCGCAACCTGAACATACTGATCGGAAAATGTAGTTTCTCCCTTATTAACATCCTTACATACGGTCGGGGATGTCAATGAAGCTACTGCACTGTTCCATGGAGAAAGACAGGTCCATGTATCCTTGTAGCCCATATAAAACGGAAGAATTCCTTCTGCTTCAATCTCATCGCATAATGCAAGAAGCTCATCCCACGTTTCCGGGATTTCCCATCCATGCTCCTCAAACATATCCCGGTTATACAGGATACCGGCAGCATTTGCCACATATGGAACACTGTATGTTCCTTCTGTTGGAATAAATTTCAGATTCTCACAGATCGTGAGATAATTCTCCTTAATATCTGCCAGTCCATCAAAATCAGAAATATCCATCAACATATCGGCATCAATAAAATTCGAATAATTGATGTCACCGCCAATACCAATGATATCCGGGTTATCTTCACGAACAAATCTGGTCTTCAACACCGTCATTGCATCGTTCGGAGAACTGATCTTCAATTCAATATCATCATGACTGGCATTGAACCGTTCCTCAACTTCTTCAAAATAAGAGGTTGCTTCCGGCTTGTACTGTACCAGTTCGATCACTGTTTTTCCGTCTTTGTTATTCTTGCCACACCCCGTCAGTAAGCAGAAACCAGTCATCATCGTAAGTACAAATAATGGTTTTTTCCATTTTAGCATAAATACATCTCTCCCTTCTTTTACCTTCTTTATAGAATATGCTTTTTTAAGTTATTTTCATTTTAACATATCATAATGCTTGTTAAAATATCGTAATATCGCCATTTTTATACCAAAATGCATTATTTTTGTCTCATTGTTGCATTTATCTAGCATTTTGGTATATAGTAGAAAGCAGCAGCGTTTATATCGTTTATTTGTTTTAATTTTGGGAGGTTTTTTTATGCATGAATACCTTTTTTCTATATTTCCAAATGAGAAATTTATAGATCTTGGACTATATCAGTACGGATGGGAACGATGTACACCGGCTCATCAGTTCGGACCGGCTGCCAGAACCCACTATCTGTTTCATTATGTCATCTCCGGAACCGGGCTTTTAATGGCTCAGGATCAAAACGGAGAGACAAAAAATTATTCGATCAAAAGCGGACAGGGCTTTCTTCTGTATCCGGGGCAGATCAGCACCTATATCGCAGATAAGACTAACCCATGGGAATATACCTGGCTGGAATTTGATGGATTACGGGTAAAAGAAGCACTGGACATTGCCGGTTTTTCAAAAGACCAGCCTGTCTATCATGCCACCTCAAAGGAATACCGGGAAATCATGATGAACGAAATGCTCTATATTGCCAATCACCCAGATGAACCGCCATTTCACCTGATCGGTCATTCCTACCTTTTTCTGGATGCACTCATCCGTTCCACCTCCTCTACCCGGATGATAAAAACCGGTAAAATGAGCGATTACTATATAAAAGAAGCAATAAACTTCGTAGAACAGAATTTTCCTTATGACATCTCTATCGAAGATATAGCTGCCTGTTGCGGCATCAACCGCAGCTATCTGGGAAAGATATTTCATGACTCCATTGGCAAAACACCACAGGAATTTCTGATAAACTATCGGATGTCCAAGGCAACAGAGCTGCTGAAAATGACGAAATTATCAATTGCAGATATAGGAAATGCAGTCGGCTATCCAAACCAACTGCATTTCTCAAGAGCCTTTAAAAATATATATGGGGTCTCCCCAAAAAACTGGCGGGATCAGAATCACTAATATAGCATGAAACTCCGCAAGTCTGCATAACAGTTTTATTATTGTTCTAAGATTTGACGTATTTTGCAATGGTAGCGGTTACTTCTTCCATGTCAAATGGTTTTGAAATATGACCATTCATACCAGAATCCACGGAAGCCTTGACATCCTCCGCAAACGCATTTGCGGACAAGGCAATAATCGGAATCGAACTTGCGTCCGGTCGTTCCTTCTCCATGGCCCGGATCGTTTTCGCAGCCTGATGTCCGTCCATGTTCGGCATCATAATATCCATCAAAATAATATCGTAAGTGCCTCGCGGATGATTTTTGAATCGTTCGACCGCTTCCTTTCCATCGGATGCCCGTGTCACAACCATGCCTGCATCCTCCAGCATCACCGTAGCAAGCTCGGCATTCAGATCATTATCCTCTGCCATAAGAACATTGACCCCTGTCAAATCACGATACACCGGTTCTTCTTGCTTTTGATGAATATCTTGCTCTGTCAACTCCAGCGGAATCTCCACTGTGAAAGTAGTTCCAATACCCTTTTTGCTTTCAACGTCAATTTTGCCACCCATCATGTGAACATATTCCTTTGTAATGGCCATTCCAAGTCCGGTACCTTTATATTGTGTTCTGGCACCGCTATCATCTTCTTGCGAAAATGGTTTAAATAGTTTTTTCTGAAACCCTTCACTCATCCCAATACCGTTATCTTTCACAATATAACGGACTATCATATGCTTGTCATCCTCTCCCGGATGACTGCTGATATCCAGGGTTATCATTCCACCATCCTTTGTGAATTTCACAGCATTACTGAGAAGATTCGTCAGAACTTCCCGAATACGTGCAGCATCTGCAAGAACATAGGGATTCTTTGGTCTATCACGGTATACTTCAAACTTCAAATCTCTGTTATAAAGAAGACCTTTCATGATTGCCAGAACATTATCTGTCAGTCCGGTAATATCCACCGGTTCAGGAGAAAACACTGTTTTTCCACTTTCAATACGACTGAGATCAAGAACATCATTCAACAATGAAAGCAGATGATTTGAGCTTTCCCGTACCTTTTCCAGACTTCCATGAATATCTGCAACGACATTCTGGTGCAATGCAATATTGGTAAATCCAATGATGGCATTCATTGGCGTTCGGATATCATGGCTCATGTTAAGTAAAAATGTAGATTTTGCCTGGCTGGCAGCATCTGCTTTTTCCGCAGCCTCCAACAATAATTGCTTTTGCTTCCGTTCTTCTTCCTTACTTTTCTGGTATATAAAATAGGTGCTCAAACAGATCATCATCAACACAAATCCGACAATCGAGCCACAGATTGCAGAAATTTTTTTTGTTTTCACTACCATGCCATACGCAGACTGCATATCCATTTCCATACAGAATGCACCTACAATATCTCCCGTTCCATCCAGATTTGAACGTACCGGATAACAAGCCGTGAAAATCGGTCCCCAGGTTGTGTCCACAATATCTTGGGAATACACGTTTTCTCCAGAGAGAGCCCTTTCAATATAGGGAATCATTTCATCCTCTATATAATCCCCAGGATGTCTTACATCCCCGGCATCCGGATCCAAACCATCCACTACATAGATCAGTTTTCCCTCTTCATCTCTCGTAGCAATGTAAATATATCTTGTAGAATTCAATGTCCGGATCTCATTGAGATAGCAGGAAATATCCTTATAAAACTGTGTTTCTTCATCTGAACGATCCTTGATTTTTGAAAAATCTTCCCATCCAATTTTTCCATCCACCAGTTTATGGACTGCATCTGCACTTGCTCGATCACGGGAGATTTCTGTTTCCAGTGCGGTCTTAGTATAGGCACTTTGCAGAATAAATGTGTATGCTGCTATAGCCAGAATGATAGACAGTCCCATAAGAACAAAGATCTTTCCTGATATTTTTTGTTTTACAAACCGTTTCTTTTTCTTCAAATGTATCTCTTCTTGTGTTTTATCCATTTCGTCGTTATATTTCATAATGAATCCTCATATATATTATAAATATCGCATATTTTCTTTATAACCGTTTCATCTTCGAAATCGTATCTAACAGCAGCTTCACATTGATCGGCTTCGATATATGTGCGTTCATGCCGGATTCCAGCCTTTCCCATATCCAGCACCTCATTCACCAGTTCCAGAAGCAGTCCAGCTCCGTTTTTCACGCCTCGGGGGCTGATCTCAATACTATCCTGATGGTATAGTGTCTCCATTTTGCTTTACCTTCTTTACTTAACGTTGATGCCTCTGGCATATTGCTGCAGAAACTGTTTCTTTCCACATGGTCTGCCAAAATAATATCCCTGCAGATAATCAACCTTCATTTCTTTCATTTTCAAGAGCCATTCCTTTTCCTCGATGCCTTCTGCGCATATCCTGACGTTAATGCTATGTACCATGGGGATGATATTTTTATATAATTCATAATCCCTGTCACTGTTCATCGCCTTAGCAGTAAAATCCTTATCCATTTTCACGTAACTTGGATTCATATCACGGATACAATGAAGATTCGAATATCCTGTTCCAAAATCATCGATCACAAAGGGAATCCCGTTCTTGTCCAGAGTTTTACGGAATTTACAGAACGAAGGTGTCATATCCATAAATCCGCTTTCTGTCATTTCAACACATAAGCATTCCGGCTGTAATGAATATTTTTGAATTGCATCCAGAATATCCCGCTCCACATTGCCTTGCAGGATCTGAACATAGGATACATTTACATTCATCCGGAAGTCAGGAATATATTTCTGCATTTCACAGCACATTGCTGCAGCTTCGTTCAAAATATATCTTCCAGCGGGAATGATCAATCCGGTCTCTTCCAATAATGGGATAAACTCCATCGGTGAAACAAACTCCCGCCCTTCTTCCGTTATCATGGAAAAACGCATCAGTGCCTCTGCTCCAATGATCTGTTCGGACTGACAGTCCACGATCGGCTGGTAGTATACTTCAAAGCCATCATAATGGTTCACAATAGCATTACGAAGTGTTGCTACGATTCTTCCTTTTCGTAAAAAGTCCTCATAGTCATCCTGGTCAAAAATATAGAATCCATTTTTACCCATGCTTTTTGCCTGTTTCAAGGCAAATTCAAACCTTTTGCGGCATTCTTCGGTTCCCTCACAAAATGTTGCTGCATCTATAACACCAATAGAAATAGAAAATATAGCTTCATAATTTTCGGCTACTATGAAATTACGAAGTTTATCTGTAATCTTTTCTTTCAGTGCCACAGCGTCTTCTGCGGAGGAAGCTTCCAGATCCACGATCACATACTGATCCGCTACCAGATGGTAAATTCTCTGCTTGTCTGAAAGGCATTCCTTCATACAGCCGGCTACACTTTTCAGGATATAATTACCATAATCAGCTCCCCTGGAGCTATTGATCGCTCCGAAATCATCAATTCCTACATGCATAAAAAATCCCTTGGTAATGGGTTCTTTTTGTGCACGCAGGTAAGCAAGGAATTCCGGACCACCAAGCAGTCCGGTGACATTATCAGCCATTCTCTTGTTGCCGGTCTCATTCAGACACCCGATCAGATATTTCGCATTTCCCTGCTGATCATTGATCACGATACCACGGCAGTTGATCCAGACCGGCATACCTTCTTTATCAAGCCATCTATAATGAAGATTATGTACCTTTTCTCTTCCTTCACATATATCCGCAAGATGCTTTGCAAGCATCTCACGGTCTCCTTCATATACTACCTTCATAACTTCATTTGACATATCTGTCAGGATAGCACTCGGTATATTAAATCGTTTCACAGCTGACTGTGAAATCTCAAAGATATTATTCTGCAGATCAAATATATACAGATAATCGTCCATACATTCTGTAATGATCTCAAATAAAATATCAGCTGTCTGCTCTCCAAATAATTTAAATATATCATTAATCACAACAAGAACCTTCCTTCTGACTACTTCACTCTATTCCTGTCATTTTCTAGAATAACTTAAAGATATTCACGCGGTCATGCATCTTGGCTGCTCCCTCTGCCAGATTAATACTGATCGCAGTATTCTCTTCTGAGGATGCTGCATTGCCCTGTACTACACCGGACAGCTGCTCAATTCCCTGACCGATCTGTTCCAAGGACTCTGCCTGGGAGTTTGCTTTCTCCATGGTGTTCTGTGCAATCTCTGCAAAGGACTCCATATCTGCAATGATCTGATTAAATGCGTCTGCTGTTGTTCTTGTGATCGTATTGCCCGTTTCGATTTCCACTAAGGTCTTATCGATCAGATCTCTCGTATTCACAGCCGACTTCGCACTATCCGCTGCCAGCTTGCCGATCTGATCCGCCACTACTGCAAAGCCTTTTCCTGCTTCTCCTGCTCTGGCAGCTTCTATGGAAGCATTTAGGGATAACAGGTTGGTCTGGGATGCAATATCCTCGATATCTGTGATAATATTACCGATCTCCTTGGAGATTTCTGTAATGTGCTCCATTTCCGTGAGCAGCTCGTTCATTTTTTCTTTTTCTTCGTTCGCTTTATTTGCAGAGGCTTTTACACGTGCAGATGCGCTCTGTGTTTCCTTCGCTGTATCTGCCGCCAGATCCACGACCGTATCAATGGTGGCATTCAATTCCTCGATGACTCCTGCCTGCTCTGTTGCACCGTCCGCCAAGGATTTTGATGCATTTTCCACCTCGGATGCATTCGATGATACCTGTTCTGCCAGATTGCTGATCTCGGTCAGGGTACTGTTAAACCGTTTCAGAATATACAGCAGTGATGACTTCAATTCCGAGAAATCGCCTAGGAAATCTGTAATATCATCACCATTTCTGGTCAGGTCACCCTGCGCGATTGCCTTTACCTCCACAGAGATCTCGCTGACATAATCTGCCAGAATACCCATGGCTTCTTTCAGATTCCTGATGGTATCGCCAAGCTCATCCTCAGACTCATAAGTAAGCATTTCTACATTAGACAATTCGCCCTTACGCAGGCTGGCAACTGCTGCATCTATCTGTTCTACCGGCTCTGTAATGGAATTGGTAATGATCCTGCCAATCAATGTTGTCACTACAGCAATCGCAAGCCCCGCTGCCACGATCACAATAAATATGATTACAGTGCATACATTAGCCATGGTCTTTGCCCGATCTAATTCTACCTGAAACTCATCACGCAATGAAGTTAATTTCTCAGTAAAAGACTTATATTCTTCATACCCCTCTCCGATCATCAGCTTCGCTGCCTCCTGCTGTTTCCCCTCACGGCTTAACTGCAAAATTTCATCGGAAGCAGCCCTATATTTTTCCCATGCAGCGCTTGCCACTTCATAATCATCCCGTCCTTTTTGAGCATCGCTGTCTGCAGACATTATTGCATCCAGATTCGCAGCGGTATCCTTGATCTGACTCTCCAGCTTCTGAATTTCCTCTTCACAGGCAGTCATAACCGATGCATCTGATTCTACCAGATGCTGGTACTGCTTGATTCTGTATTTCGCAGTCATTGTCTCTAAATCCTGCAGATATTCCAATGACGGAGACCAGACCTCCGTGATCTTCTCTATATTTGAACGGATCACTAATGTCGAGATCAGTGCCACCAAGACTAAAAATAATGTCATAACAAGTACTGTCATTCGATATACTTTTAATTTTCCTGCAACCTTTAAGTTAGCTATACGCTTTTTGATCTTTTCCATGATGGTTTTCCCTTCCTTTGTAATTTGTTGATCATTTATAACATTTGTCTATCCTCAAACGTTTATAAGTTAGCACACTTTATTGGAATAGTCCATAAAAATAAAATTATTTTCTGCTAAATATTAGTGACTCAAACTCCGCACTTGAATAAGTGCCTATGCACCTTGAAAATCCAATAATACCTGACACAAATATAGCATGAACCCGTCTGGTTTTGATATCATTGAGTTGCTCAAAAACAATTACAAACCGTATTGTTCATATAAAAAATGGAGCTCTTGTTTTTACGCAAAAGCTCCATTCATAGCGAGTTGGCATGAAATCCAATGAACGAACCTCTTTTCGGATGCGGCTCAGCTGAGCGGTAGCAGTTTCCGGAACAAGGAGTTCATTCGCAATATACGAATAGATTTCATGCAAATCGTCAAGTGCATCTACAGAATAGCCGACCTTGTAGCTATCCGTCATATGCCGAACTCCTTTGCAAGTGCCGCATCGACTTCATCTGCAGAATATACTTTTCCTGCTTTTATGGAATCAACGCCTTTCTGAAGTTCTGCATCAAGCTGTTCTCTGTCCATTGCACCAACAGCTAATGGTTTAGAAGAAGGAAGTTTCAATTCAAATGGCATACCCTTTTTCAGTACAATCTGGCTATAAAGCATCTGAATTGCACTGGATGGAGAAATGCCAAGCTGAGAAAGTATGCTCTCAGCATTATCCTTGAGATTGGTATCTATTCTTGCATAAACAGCAGATGTATTTGCCATAGTATCGCCTCCTTTTTCTTAATTATATTTACTTTTGCTTGCAATTGCAAGCATTTGTTCAGCTCATCCACCCACCGTTTACCTATTTTGTTCCATGCTCCACAATCATCTCAACATTCTCAAATACATCGACAAACACTTGCTTTGCTCTTTCTAAAAGCTTACGGCATATCTCTGGTTCCTCAAACAAAAAACTAACACGCAGTTCTACGTTTTTAACATTTGGGTACTTTTCTTTATATTGTCCTGAATCTATGTACCAGATATAGGTATTGAGTTTATCTTGCAACAGCAATAAATGTCGATTCATATCTGACCAGTCCATTCCGTCTGTAAGAAGAAGTATCAAGCTGAAGGTGTCTTGTTCATATGCCAAGCCATCAATGGTATCTGTTTTTTCAATATTAAACTTATCATCGTTATTCTCTAACACCATATCATCACCTATAAAGTCTACATTTGATTCAAACGGATATTTTGCAGAATCAAATCTAAGGATTGTCCCTCTATATATTCCACTCTCTTCATACTCACATAGTTTCATGTTTATATATGTAACATCTTGTTTTCTTCTTCAATAGTCTCACACTCCTGTACAATTTATTCATTTGTCAACTTTCCAGACTGCTCTGCAAGCTTTTTCTCTTCTCTCTTCGCTCTACGTTCCAATTTCTTAATATCTTCTGATGCCGGCAAATTTTCTGGTTTAATTCCTCTTTGTCCAAGCATGTCTCTAACAGAAGTATTATTTTCCACATGTTCAACAGTGATTGCAGATTCTCCTTGCAAATCCTTTTCTTCAACATTATAATTTGTCATTTCAGTTGCAAGATTTTTTGCGGCAATGGTAAGTGTTGGTAGGAAATCCGCAAGTGGTCTTTTATCTTGTACTCCCAAACGTTCTTTCATCTGTCTCGTGGTAAATCCACCAAATAAAGCCTGATCTCCTTTAGACCGAATACGACCAAATCCTGCATCATCTACTCCACGTTCATAAATATTTTGAGACAATCTTTTTTCCGATTCCCTTAATTTTCCTCTTGCCTCTGTTCTTTCGATATAAGAAATCCTTTCTTCAATCAATTCCTGTTTTCTAGTCTGTACCGCAAAATAGCTTTGTGCAAAAGCAATCTGCTCCTTTCGTGGATCTCCATTTTCAGCAATAAGATAACATGCATAACGAGTAAGCATATAATCTTCAACTTCACGAAGTGCACCGTTTCCAACTTCAATTGTATTGTTAATTCTTGAAAAATGATCTTCTGCTACGTTTCCATTATTCTCACATGAAATCATTGCTTTATTTATTGCATTATCAAAATTTCTCCATTGAACATAATCCAATAATTTCATTAGTTCTCTTGCATACCAATACTCAATGCCCTCCGCTTCATGTCGGATATCATCAAATTTTCTTCTGTACAATTCAATTATTCTCTTTTCCATTCAAATTTTCTCCCTCTTATGAACATATCGCTGACGCCAGCAATATGTTTTTTACTATTAATTTCTTCAATTACTCTATCACATTCTCCTTTCATTTTTTGTCCGAAAGCATCACATCTGACCATTTTGCTGATGTCAGTAAAATGGTCTAGTGTTCTGTTTTGGTTATTTTGTCGTAATACGCTTTATACCTGTATATCGTCCTCTCGCTGACATTATTTCGTTTTGCAATCTCTACCATAGTCATTCCACTTTCATAACCGGCAACAAAATCATTGTAAATAGCCATCCATTTTGCATTGTGCTTCTGCCTTCCGCTTAATTTACGATTTTTATAATATTCCAGTTCTTCGCGCAGCTTGGCGTTTTCATTTTCTAATTCTTCAATTCTTTTTAATGCTTCCTCAAGTGTTATAACCTTCTCCACTTCTTTGTCCCTCCGCTCATGTCATTTTCGTTTTGTCTATATTATATATTGCCATTCAGTATTCGTCAATTTGATTTTGTCATACAGGAAGACTTTTCATATTCATTATGCAAGTAAAATGCCTCTGATACCTCCTTCCGTAAAAATGGGCATGAAAAAAGCACCAACCATTGTACCGACCCCCAAAAGTTAGACCAAAAATCTAATGATTAGGAGGTCGGTATTTTTATGGCAAAATATAGTTTTGAATTTAAAAAGAAAGTAGTTAATTCGTATTTAAATGGTGAAGGCAGTTTTAAATTTATAGCTGAAAAATATGAGATTCCCGCCTGCTCTAATGTAGAAAAGTGGGTTCAAAATTATAAAAACTTTGGCGATGAGGGGCTATTACGTTCACGAAAAAATGAATTGTATTCTTTCGAATATAAGCTTCATGTGGTAGAGTTATATTTATCAAGTGAAATCTCATATCAAGATTTAGCACTGCAAGAAGGTATTACCAACCCCTGTATGATTACGAACTAGGTTAACCGCTTCCGAGTAGCTGGTCCTGATGCGTTGAGACCACATAAGAAAGGTCGAAAGAAAACATTGAATAAATCTGGTAATAATCCTAAAATAGTACCATTAGAAGAATCTTCCGTTGACACAAGCGCCGAGCATGTAAAAGAACTGGAAGATGAACTTCTGAAGTTAAGAGTATCTTTGCAAGAACGTTTTTGATTTATTAACAATATACTCATTTCTTTCCTTGTTATATGACGAAACAGACAACAGATTTAAAACACACTGTATTACTTTTATTTTGGCGTTCAAATCTAACTTACCATATTGCGCGCTTAAACTAATACGCTCATTATATGGAACATTAGCTTCTGTCATAAAATAGTCTTCTATTGAAAGATAATCTATATCATATATTGAGTCGGAAATATAAGTATCAAGAGAAAGACCATCATAATGAGCTCCATAGCATCCTCGATTATCAATCTCAATTTTCTCCTCAACAAAATATTTGTCCCAAAACGTTAATAGTTCATTTATTCTACTTTCAACCATTTTCCCACCTATACAAACATAATCCTCTCCCTCTGAAATAGTTTAATAAAATATAACTTCATCGTTATTTTTTACCAACGCAAATCTAATCCCCAGGTTCTTAATCTGCGTAAGTTCTGACCATCTACTAGCCAACTCATTAGATTTATCTGTATATGGAACTGCAACCATCGGAACAACTCCATCCATAAAATCACATCCTGTCATTAACTGGCCAATTGCTTCTCTCATAAGCGGATATTCTTGCCCACGCTTGTCATTCTTTCCTTTTTTACACTCTGCATAGATGACGCTACCATCCTTGCACTGTATATTTACATCACCTATTCCTAGCGTACTAGATATAACAACATGGCTAGTATAACCATCCAATGAATACACACCTTGCCATCTTTCTGGTTCATCATCAACTTTCCTTAAGCCAACCTCATCCATAAAGCCAAAGATATCAAAATGAATTGTATTCTCTGTTTTTACATGAGCTCCATCAATAGAAACACTAAGGTCTTCTGTCGTTAATTCATTCTTAATATAGTACAAAGCCAGCCTCAGAATAACTTCAGCCTCTGTCATACTTCTTCCGCCTCCTGTCATATTCCACACGCATCAATCAAATACTTCAGCATTTCTTCCTCGTGCTTCTTATACATGGTTTCCTTCCAAAATAAACTTGCAACCTTATCGCCATTCTTTTCTGTAAGTTCACTCATGATACGCAGTTTGATACTTCCCTTGCTAATCATATCCTTGAAAGTACTCTTTTTTGCTTCCGGCGACATATTTGAAAACTTTGAATTAACATTACGCTGAATGATGCATAAATTACCAAACTGATCTACGCCATCCTTCCACTGTTCAAAGGTTCCCTCTGATGGATTCTGAGGATACCAGTGTTCAACCGAATTACGGAATTCAAATGTGAAATCAGTGTATTTTCTCTTACCTTCCCGGTCATAATACCAAAGCAAATAATCTAAGTAATTAAATACGATATGAGGTGTGTTTACTCCCATAGCATATATTCCATCTTTGCAAGCATTAAAGAAATTCTCCTTTACTGCCTCTATTGCTATGTCCTCAGCTATAACATCAAACCTAGTAATATCATCATTTCTAACATGTTTGCAATTATCCTCTGATAACCAAATAAGAAGCTTTGTGATCCAGTGCATAACCTTTGGCGATGTATAGGAAACACGCAAAGCAGACTGTATCATTATATTTGTTTTTGTTCTCCAGTCATTGGTAGAATTCCATTCACCAGACTTAGTAAACTTAGAATTTCTATAGTAAGGTTTTTTCTTTGACTGCTGGCCTGATACGTAAAGACTCTTTAAGCTCCACTCACCATCAGCATTGTCGTTTGCGTATTCCCTTTTTACAATGTACTTATCAAACAAGTATCGTGTTCTTAAAAGACAAATAATAAATCTACGTGTAAATTCTTCTCTATTATCTGCTATCCTTCCTTCTTCAGTCACACCATAGGAAAACACTCTATTAAACGCATCAATTAACTTCTTATCATCTAAAAGCTCATCAGTGATCTTCGCATTTTCCTTTTCATGTTTGATGTCATAAAGTGCAATAAACACCTTTAGAGTATGTAGTAAGAAATACGGAAATTCTATTATGCTCTCAAATCGAACACGAATATCTTCGTCTATATATCCCTCATCATCTTCAACCTTAAAGTCTTTGTCAATAATATCTTTTATGCTATGACCAACAGCTTCATCAGTATCTTGTTTCATGACCTTCTTATATTTCAACCAGTTCATTGGTGGCATCCAATTCCAGTCACCGCTAAAAATAGCCTCTCGTACAGCGTTATTCTTGCTTACAAAATGCATCTGAACATAACCTGTCATATCACTACAGGCATCCCATATCTTAGCAAACACCCCTTTTTCAGCCTCATCATTTAAATAACTCATAAGTGTGGCCTTTAAAATATCATGCTGCTCTAACTGTTCGCCCCTGGTATTCATAATCTCAAAATAACGATTGAGATCGGTATTTTCTGGTAGTTCTATTCGATACACAATAACTTTTGCCAGCTTCTTCATAAAGGATTCTGTATCAAAATCAGCCTTTTTCAGTTCATGCAATATTATCTTTATACCTCGTTGAATACCAAATTCAATTCTATCCATATCAAGCTTGCTACGATTTTCTTGCAACAACTCCTCTATATTTCTCAAGGTATAGTTTGACTTTTCTCTGCATGCAAATGTTAATGTTGGCTTTACTTTTTCTCCTAAGCAATTCAATAATAAAAACAGTGATGTTAGTCTCTGCTGTCCATCTACAACCTCATATTTACCAGCCTGCTTTGATACAATTAGCGAACCCATATAGTAATTTGCATCCTCTGCAACATCCTGAATATCCTCAATCAACTGAACAAGCTGCTTATCCTCCCATGCATATGCACGCTGGTACAAAGGAATCGTGTATTCCATATTGGTGTCAAATATATTGTTTGTCTCACCAATAATGTGAAGTTCCGTAACTAACTCGCTCATTTGGCACCTCCATATCCATTTATTTCCTTAATTGCTTTATATAAATCATTCCACTTTTCATTTGATGGACTATCCGGCTCTCGTCTAACCTTTATTTGCAAACCAGAGATTTCATTATGAATACGCGCAAAACTAATCTTAGAAAACATTGCAACTGTATTGGTATATCTTGAATTATCATCACCTATTGCGTATTTATTAATACTATCAAATCCCAAATTTTCCATATCAACACGAAGCATAAATGCCCATGAAAATAATTTCTTTACTGCCATTTCATCAAAATTATGAAACTTGTCGTAATAACACAATAGTGCACAATAAAACAAATTCTTTGTGTAACCAAATCCTGCAGAACCGAACTTCACCTTATCCATATCTTCTGGTGTTTCTACATCCTTACCCCCACAAATTACCAATTTAATATCTTTGAATCTTGGATTATTACAAATTTCAGATTTAATATCTCGTAATAGGTACATATAATGGTCCACCATTTCGAAGAAATCATTTCCTGCAATAAATGGCTCAGTTATCTGAAAATATGGCATAGCTCTACTAGCTCTTCTTGCATATGAATAAGAAGAACCTTCCGCTATACCTTTGTATGTATCTATTTCTTTTGCTGTAAATGGTCTGCTCTTGATTCCTCTAGACCAGTTCCAAATAGGAAACAAATATAAATCAAACAATTCACCTATTTGCTCTGTATCCTTAGCTTCCCATTTAGTTACAGCATGTTCCATCTCATAAGGATACTTCTTCATTTCACGAAGATGATACGCTTTAAGAAGGTCATGAGGATCTAGCGCTTTGCCTCGTGTATTCTGTGAATCAAAAAGCTGAAAAGCCTCTGAAACCTTATCCACACAGATAACTACAACTTCCAATATTTCCTCGAATGCTTTGATAAATTCTTTCTTTGCTTTGTCACCCTTAAGCGAAAACCATTCTCTGATAAACCCGAAATTTCTATGAATGTTATATTGTGTAACCTTATTGGTAAAATCCTTTTCAAGAATTGAACAATGAAAACCTGGCTCAACACACTGCTTTAAGAGCACCAATGAAATGATTCTCTGCTGCCCATCTACAACATCATATTTTTCATCCTTTGTTTTATGCAGGATAATGGTGCCAATACGATACTTAAAATCTGTTCTATATCTATCCGCATCATTAATCGCATTTGTGATATCAGATAACAGTTCATCAATATTATGAATATCCCATTTGTATGGCCTTTGATAATTAGGGATATCAAGTTTCATATTCAATAATTCATTTACACTTTCTATTTCAGCCATATGTTCACCACCAATCTACAAATGCTGATTCAGTACCAACTTCTGTTCCAAACCATTCTTGTATATGTATAACAATCTTCGCCTATCAAATGCCGGATTTGTGTCATGTATTATGCTATGATGATTCGGACACACAATAAGCTGATTACTTCGTTACAAATTGTCTGCACTCTTCTCACTGAAAGATTCCATTTTTCTGATGCTTCTTTGATTGTCATATACTCCATATTATTTACTCCATCAAATCATACAAAAATAACAATTTTACCCTAATGATATTATAGGCGTTGAAACGCCGAATATCCACCACTATTTTCATACCATCTGGCACACAACTCATAACCTTCCCGCGCACTTCCTCCAATAAAAAATACCTTTCAGCGAACAGTTAACCAACCTCGCCAAAAGGTATTTATTTTTAACACCTTATTCTATTTTCTGGTTTCATGCACATATTTTACAGGCCTATTTTCATAATATGTACTAGCAAAAACAGCCCTCAACCCCGCTTAAACTAGGCATTTCTTAGAGAGTAAACAAACGGTCTCCGCATGGCTCGTCCTCGGAAACTGGTCGACACAGCACACCTTATCCACATGGTATCCGCGGTGAATAATCGTCTCCAAGTCGCGTGCCAGCGAGGTCGGCTTGCAACTGATATAGACGATCTCTTCCACACCAAATGCAAGGATTTTCTCCAGTGCTTTCGGATGAATCCCGTCCCGTGGCGGATCGACAATGATCAGATCCGGTTTCTCATCTACAAGGTCGATTGCCTTTAACACATCACCTGCGATGAATTCGCAGTTAGAAAGTCCATTTGCCTTCGCATTTTCCTTCGCTGCCTCGACCGCTTCCTCCACGATTTCGATTCCGATCACTTTCTTCGAAACCGCTGCCATCATCTGTGCGATCGTACCGGTTCCGCTATACAGATCGAACACGGTCTTGTCGCCATCGAGCTTCACGCTGCCCCGCATGATATAATCGCGTGCCTTTTCATACAGCACCTCGCAGCCACCTGTGTTTGTCTGGAAGAATGAAAACGGCGATATCTTGAATTTCAATCCAAGTATTTCCTCTTCGATGTAATCCTGTCCATACAGAAGCTCCATCCGATCACTCTGCACGACATCGCCCAAAGCATCATTTTCCGTGTACAAAATACCTGCAATACTTCCCGTAAATGCATCGGACTTCTCTAATTCCAACAGCATTTCCACGAACTCCTGAAGCAGCTGTTTTACATCAAATCCATATGTGTCCCACTGTGTCGATGTTACCAGATTAATCAGGAACTGCCCATTTGCCCGCGACTGGCGCACAACCAGATTCCGAAGGATTCCCTCGTGGCACATCCGATGAAAGAATGGCACATTTCGCCCCGAGAAAAATGCAAGTGTCGCCGTGAGTATGCGGCTCCAGTCTGCGCCAATGATCTCACATCCATCGACTGTCAGGATATCATAGAAGCTTCCCTTCTGATGTAATCCAAGTGCTAATGGACCATCCTTGTAGGCATCACCAAACGTGAATTCCATTTTGTTCCGATACGCGGTCTGGCTCGGTGAACCAAGGATTCCCTCCCACTCGTAATCCATCGAATTGGAATCCTCTGCCAGAAGCACGCGGTCAAGTAATGCTTTTACCATGTCCGCTTTCAGCTTCAGCTGATTGTCATACGACATCGTCTGGTAAGCGCATCCACCACACGCACCAAAATAAGGGCAGGTCGGCTCTACATCCTCCTGCGGACTCCGTTCTAAGACTTCCAGCACCTTGCCCTCTGCCATACCGCTTTTCTTCTTTGTTACCATGTATTTCACTTTCTGTCCCGGCAGGGCGCCCTTGATTGTCACCTTGCGCTCATCCACCTGAAAGCTTCCTTTGTTTGGGAAATCATAACGCTCGATGATTCCCTCGCATACATCACCTTTTTTCACTCGACTGTCTCCTCATTTTCGTTTATTCTCATATGATTGCGGAATACATAACTCAAAATGTATATTTCAAGATTGATTCATTCCATATACAATGTATTGAGACTAAGAATTTCTAAATGTTCTGATTTACATATTCTAATAATGTGCCCCCATCATCATTCGACATACCTTAATTCGTATGTCACTTCATCTTCATCGTCGATTTCCATCACCATATATGTGTAATGATGATCCGCCTGCCGCGGCTTCGAAATGCTGCCCGGATTCAGGATCGTTACATCATCTGTCACCAAACCGTGTATCTGACGACCCGCGCATGCATCCGCATACCTTTCTGCTTCCGCCGGATCCTCCTCCAGATATGGCACATGCGTGTGTCCATACATCGCGATATCGCAATCATTTTCCAATGCTGCAAACCGCAGCAGATCCAGCCGCATGTCCACCTGATACAGATGCCCGTGCGTTGCGAAGATACGATGTCCGCCAGCTTCGATCACATTTGCATTTAGAAGCTTCGCATCATAATCGGTATTTCCACGCACGATGTAGCATGGCACACCAGCCAGCGACTCAATCTCCCTCGCATCGCCGACATCGCCCAGATGTATCAACATCTGGAATTCGCCGATTTCTTCCCGCACCTGCTCTATCGCAAGTTCCACATTCTCATTTCGCCCATGCGAATCACTCATTATCAAAATCCGCAGCATAATTTCCTCCTTCTTGTAAAGTACCGTACCACATCCACTCTGCCATATATCGGCGGGTGGCGTCACTTCATTACAGTACCTCGCGGATCATTTCCAAGGCACGTCCCCGATGACTAATCTTGTTCTTATCTTCCGGTGCCAGCTCCGCGGTCGTCTTTCCATACTCCGGCAGGAAGAAGATCGGATCATAGCCAAATCCATGTTCCCCGGCAGGCTGATGCGCGATCATACCCTCAATCACGCCCCGGCGTGTTGTCACCGTACCATCTGGAAATGCAGCCGCGATTGCGCATACGAACCGCGCTGTCCGCTCTTCCTCTTTCGCATCTGCAAGGGCATCAATAATCATCTGATTCTTGATGCTGTACGGCGTATCCTCGCCCTGCCATCTTGCAGAGTAAATGCCCGGCGCACCATCCATGTAATCAACTTCCAGACCACTGTCGTCGGCAAGAACCACGCAGCCTTCCGCTTCCTTTGTCTTGCTGATAGCTGTCGCTTTGATGATCGCATTCTCCTCAAAACTCTTGCCATCCTCCACGATGTCTATATCTATGCCTGCTTCCTTCATAGACACAATTTCGTACCCACAATCCGCTAAGATCATGCGCACCTCCACCATCTTATTCGCATTACCGGTTGCAAAAATAATCTTCTTCATCTGCCTGTATCTCCTTTTTCCTTTTTTTTCTTCTCTAATTTATCTCTAATTGGAGCTAATCGTCATTTCCTGCTTGCTTTACTCCAACTTCGTTTTTCCTACTCTCTTCCTACTTGGAGCAAACCACCCTTTCCTGCTCACTTTGCTCCAACTCCATTTCTCCAAGCACACCTTGAAGGTCACGAACACCAAAGCCTGCAACCAACATTCATGCAAACCTCAGAACTATGTAGATACATGTATTTGTAAATGTATTCACTAAATATATGATATGTTTGTAGCTTAGATATACTTGGTATTCTGTTCTGTTTCAGAAATGTCCAAACACGGATGTTTGGACAAGCCGCCGCTGAGACAAGGATGTCGAATCGGCGGCGGTTTCGTCCACAACCAGAATATACATCAGAATACCTAGTATATCTTAGCTGCAATACATTATATATGTGTGAATGCATTTACAAATACATGCCCTTCACATTCTCGGCGGTTTGCATGATCACGGGCGTTGCCTCGTAAATGCCTTCAAGCACACATTGCATTTCTCACTCGTCTCCGCCCGGTGCCACATCTCCCCATACAAACTGATGTAACCCTCGCCGTCACTGATATCAAAGCTCGCCGTCCGCTCATCCGCATTGTACTCAATTGCGATCGGATGCACAGCGCCCGGCGTCTTGATCTTCACGACAACTGCGTAGCGCTCATTGTCATCAAGTTCGACTTCCTCCGGGAAATCCACCGTGTAATACCCGGCATACTGCATGCTGCCGGACGTCACAAATTCCCGGTTTTTGAACGAATCCACGCCATCAAAATGCCGCACAACATACACCTCAAACTCCGTGTTCTTATCTGTCGCATAGAAAGAAACAGCTGCCAGATTCTCATTTTTTCCAGCCTCGTAGACATTGGAAAAATATGCGTCCTCCTTGGAGAAACCAAGCTGACCAACCCAGCCAAGCTTATCCGTCTGGTAAATCTTATCGTAATTATCCTTGTCGCCAACCTGCGTATAGACAACCGATTTCCGGCAGATCTTCGTATCATAATAGGAAACGTAGAAATATCCATCATCGCCGAATTCCTCGCCCCAGCTGTTCTTGCAGATAAAGGCGCCATCACCCTCCGGCTGGATCGTGAAATTCTCTTTCGGGAAATTATCATCCCAGCCGACAACAACGACATCATGGTTCGGCGTCTCATCACCATCGTAATAATACGCCGCATACTCACTCGAATAATACATCGAATAGCTGTCTACATATTCCAGCGCCGAATAAATCGATGTCTCGATCGCGCCGTACCGGAAAATCGCGCTCTTGATCGTCTCGTCCTCACGTCCGTTGATGATTAGTGCCTCCTCCAAATGTTTTTCCGCGGTAAGATTCGGATCACTCATGCCATCGCCATACGGATCATCCTTCTCCAGCACCGGCCCCTGCCAGGCCGCCAGATACGCAATACTCATCGTATGTTCGCCACCGCTGTTCACATCCAGTGCATAACTGTTACACATCGACATGTGATCGACCGAGAAAATATCCTCCTCCATCGGAAGCAGCGTCGTCTCCAGCGCACCAAGCGATGCAAATGCCCAGCACGTACCATATCGTCCCTGATCACGCACCGGTGACACACGCCCATAATCACGCATATCATACGCCTCCGGCAATGGCGTCTCATCTGGCAGCCGCGCCAGATCGACCCATTTCTGATCGACATAATAATCAACCTCGTAGTTCAAATATTCTGCGATTTTGTCAATTGGCACCATCAGCTTGTCCTCTGCCTCATTCACATAGACCGCATCTCCCAGCTTTACCTCCGTCTTCTTGTTAACGGTCGCCTTGTCCGAACCCACGGCAAGTGAAATGCTGTTGTCACCCTTCATGATCAGGACATTACCATCCGGATATCGCTGTACCGAGCACAAAAGCAGACTGCGCAGGAACTCACCTTCCACCATCAGATGCATGTTGTCACTCACATAAAATGTATAGCCAAACTCCTCCGTGCTTCCGCCACCAACCGTGATAATCACGTCATCTCCGTTCATGCGGGAACGGATATTTGCCGCAAATGCATCACTGCATGTCGCGAGCGCATCCGACTCATCAATCGTCTTAACCGGATTTCTGCCTAAAAAAAATGTAATTGTCACCAGCGCTGCAACCAGCACCGGAAATATCCAATATCGTTTCAACCCTTAACGCCCTTTTCTATTGTTCTTTCGGCTCCTTATTCTTAGGTGGCTTCGGTCCCATAAACTGATAGAAATAGGACTTGATCATACCATTATAAATCTTACGGTTCCGATCTGCCTTTCTTCCAATATATTTCTCTGCTTCCTCATACGAGGTAATCAGATACATCGACCAATCTGGAAGGTTCGTGAAGCTTTCGCCGATCGTCTTATACAGTGCCGGTAATGCTTCCTTTTCCTCCAACCGCTCGCCATATGGCGGATTCGTAATGATGAAACCATAATGCTTCGGATGACGCAGATCCTTCACGTCACGCGCCTGAAAATGGATATAATCTCCGACACCGGCTGCCTTTGCATTTGCCATCGCACATTTCACGATCTCCGGATCTAAATCATAACCCTGAATATTCATCTGCACATCACGGCGGATCATATCCTCCGCCTCATCATACGCGTTGTACCACACCTTCTTCGGCACGACCTTGCCCCAGCAATCGGCAGCGAACTCCCGCATCATCCCCGGCGCGATATTGGCACCGATCATTGCCGCCTCGATTGGAAATGTACCGCTGCCGCAGAATGGATCGACCAGCACACGATCCTTGTTCCACGGCGTCAGCATCAGAAGCGCTGCTGCCAGTGTCTCTGAAATCGGTGCCTTTCCGACAAGTGTCCGATATCCTCGTTTATGCAGGGACGTTCCCGATGTATCCAGACCAATCGACACCTGATCCTTGAAGATAAACACACGGATCGGATACTCGTCCCCATCTTCCTCGAACCGCTCCACGCGGTATGTCTGCTTCATGCGCTCCACGATTGCCTTCTTCACGATAGACTGGATTGCACTTGCAGAAAAAAGCGCACTCTTATTCGTTGTCGCCTTCGTCACCCAGAACTTTGCATCCCGCGGAAGAAACTCCTCCCACGGAATTGCCTTTGTCCCTTCAAACAGTTCATCAAAATCCGTAGCCCGGAAGCTACCCATCTTCAGCAGGATACGCTCTGCTGTCCGGATAAATATATTCGCACGGGCAATCGCTGTCACGTCCCCGCGGAATGTGATTCTTCCATCCTCCACGGTCACGATTTCATAGCCCAGATCCAATATTTCACGTTTCAACACCGACTCCAGTCCAAAATGACACGGTGCAATCAATTCATACATATTTTCCATGCTTGTATTTCTGCCCTTTCTTCCCTTGTTCCGATATTTGAACATACTTGGCTATATTGTAAATTTATCTTTGTACGAAGTCAACAAAATCAATCAATTTATTCTTGCAATTTGCACATGTAAATTTTAACAAATGCTGCCCCATCCACGATACATTTCAAAAGGATTCGCCATATGAATTTTCTCCAAGCACCATGGCCACCGCAATATCTAATGCCGGGTTTTGGTCAACGCCCCTCGATACCCGGAGATTCCCCCAATCGTGTTGATGACCTTATACCCCCTCTCTGTCAATATCTTTGCAGCCAGCGTGCTGCCTCCCCCGTTTGCGCAATAAACCAATATCACCTTCCCCTTCGGAAGAGAAATATTGCCTGCCTGTATTTCTTCCAGAGGCAGATTTATCGCCATCGGAATGTGACTTTTCGCAAATTCTTCGCTCGTTCGAACGTCAACGATGATTCCTCCATAGTTAAGAGCCTCACTCAGGATGTTCCGAATATTAATATTATGAAATCGCATCGCTCCGCCTCCTTTCTTCTTACTAATAGGATATGCGAAGCGTGGGGATTTGTGTCTGTCATCTCGCCTGTCGGTTCGATGAACATTGAGCGTCATATAGAAATTTGTGCCGGCATAATTTGATTACATAAAAAGAGGACCGCGACGCGGTCCTCTCGGAGGGGGTTTTAGTAACAGTCTGTACTGTTACTTGAATTATTTTTCTGGCTGTTCTTCTGACTATTCTTCATCTTGCTGTTGGAAGCAGTTTCCTTATTGGACTGATTGCTTCCTGTATAATTTGTCTGCTTGTTCTTCTGCTCGTCTGACTGATAATTCTTTCCTGCCATAACTAATCTCCTTTTTGTTTGCAAGTTCCCTTGCCCTTGTAATTTGTTACATAGAGAAGTATACCCAGCCCACAGAATTTCATTCAGCCAAAATCAAAAAATTCACAAACACAAAGCAGGAATAATTGCTTCAATGATTCGCTTTCAATAACGTAAATAGAGATATCTATTGATATCAATTTATGCACAGACCGTTGAAGCACGCTGGCACTTAATGAGCGACGATTCTCCGTCGCGAATTTAGTACCATTGCGTGCTGAACCGAGCGAAAGCGCGTCTGAGCATGAATTGAATATCATAGACATCTCTTTACCACTTTATTTCCTATGCGAATCACATTTATTGCAATTCATTCAAACTTGCAAACCGATACCCCTCTGCCTTCAGGTTTGCAATCACCTTTTCCAGCGCCCCAGCATTCGATGACGATACGTTGTGCATCAGAATGATTGCCCCGCTGTGATGATATTTATTAAAATGGTCAATTACGAAATCAACACCCGGCTGGTTGTTCACATCGAAATCCATATATGCCATGCTCCAAAAAATAGTTTTGAAACCAAGGTCCTGGGTGATTGCCAGTGTCCGTGCGCTATATTCACCGCATGGCGGTCTCAAGTACGGGTCCATCGCATATCCCGTTGCCTCTTTCATATAATCCGCGCATCCATTGACCTCCTGCACAATCTCCTCATAGGACTTATCCGGCATGCATATATGGTAGATGGTATGATTCCCCACCTGATGTCCTTCCTCCTTCATTCGTTTCGCTATGGCAACATTATCCCGTATGTACGTCTGTGTCACGAAAAAGCACGCAGGAACATCTTCCTTTTTCAAAATGTCCAGCATCTGCTCTGTATATCCATTCTCATACCCACAGTCAAACGTCAGATAGACGACTTTTTCATTCTTTTCTGAAGCATTCTGATCCAAATAATACGCGTCGTATTCGGATATATCGATCGTATCATCACACCCGCTTGGTCCATGGTTCATATCCCGTCGGAACCACCAGGAAAGCTTCGTGTTATTATAATTTTGATATGCTTCTTTTTCCTTCAGATGATTTTCAATCGGGTATGTCTGATACCGGCAGAAAACCTTCCTGCACTTGTCAAACATACTTTGAATCGGCTTCGATTCACTTCCATCTATTTCCGCTGTAGAAGCTCCATATGTAACAACGCAAAAACTGCCAACTACCAGGCAAATCAGAATCCCTGCAAGGCAAACCACTCCTTTCCACCTGCAGCCTAAAACACCAACGCACCTTGAATCATTTTCTGTTTCATTTCCTACATTATAGTTTCCCATCAAGAAAAGAACTCTGCCAAAAAGCGATTGAGTGTCTCCTCACTGGCGGCACTTTCTTTCTCCTGCATTGTCCCGCCTGCGGAGTCTTTCCCGGATACTTCCGTCTGTGGAGCTTCTTCGTTGTCAGCAGGTTCCCTTTTCTCCGCCGACATTTCCTGTTTAACTACAAATGGACGTACCGTAGCGGTTGTCTGCTCCCGCGGTTTCGGAATCCGTTCGAGATACCCACGGATATTCGCTTTCAGGATTTCCACCTTATTATTTATTACCAATATATGATCAAGCACGAGTAAACATGCACAAACAAGAATACTGTTCGCCAAGAAAAACTGCATGTCCGGACTGCCTCTCCAACTCGGATCATAATAGAGGTACGCCCCCGCCATCGTGCCACAGACAACAAGCGACAGCACAGTTCCGCTCCGGTTCCAGAATTCCATCGGCCGCGTCAGGAATTTTAGTCCCCGCACAAAACTCTCTGCATACGCTTCCTCATCGCCTCCGCACAATCCAAAGCCTTTTTTGTTTTCATATTGCCGGCACATATTACGAAGCTTCTTTCGTTTTGTCTCTCCCAGATTTCCCGATGCACGCACCATTTTACTCATGTAAGCATTTGCCAGTATCTTCAAAAGCACGCCCAACACTCCTAACCCCCAAAGTATGTAGACCCCGGTTGAAACTTCCATGATTTTTTGCAGCATACAAAATCCCTCCATTAAGATTTTTTGGAACGACAGCCTTTCTTCTCACTGTCTGATGGCGATTATAGAGAACGTGAACTTCAGAAATCAACCCCCGTTCGGTCGTAAAAATCCCTGCAAATATGACAGAAAATATGGGTTTAAGGAACTTTATATTTATGCTATAATAGGAAAGCTAAACAGAGAAGCGTTTATTATTACACACGAGAAAGGATGATACACAATGACATATAAGACAAAAGGGACCTGCTCCCAGATGATAGAGTTTGACATCACAGACGGCAAGGTGCATAATGTGAAATTCACAGGCGGCTGCAATGGTAACTTAAAGGGCATCGGACAGCTTGTGGAGGGCATGGATGCAGAGGAAGTTATCAAGCGGCTGGAAGGCACAACGTGCGGATTCAAGAGCACATCCTGCCCGGATCAGCTTGCACAGGCATTAAAGCAGGCTCTTCACGCATAGGTTAAAGGTATAAGTAGGAGGATTAACCATTCATGAAGCGTATTATATTAACCGGTGGCGGAACCGCCGGTCATGTAACACCCAATATGGCTCTCGTTCCAACCTTAAAAGAGCGCGGATATGACATTCAATATATCGGCTCTTATGACGGAATGGAGAAAAAACTGATCGAAGATATGGGCATTCCATATCACGGAATTGCAACCGGAAAGCTGCGCCGCTATTTTGATCTGCGCAACTTCTCTGATCCATTTCGCGTGATTAAAGGCTTCAACGAAGCGAAAAAACTGATGAAGGAGTTAAAGCCGGATGTTGTATTTTCCAAAGGCGGCTTTGTCTCTGTCCCTGTTGTTCTCGCCGCAAGTGCGAAGAAGATTCCATGTATTATCCATGAATCCGATATGACACCGGGACTCGCAAACAAGATCAGTATTCCAAAGGCATCCAAGGTATGCTGCAACTTCGCAGAGACAATGGAGAATCTTCCTGCAGGAAAAGCAGTTGTGACAGGTACACCGATCCGTCAGGAATTATTTGCAGGTGATGCCGTAAAGGCAATGACCTTCTGTGGATTTACAGAGGTGCGTCCAACCCTTCTGGTGATTGGCGGAAGCTCTGGAAGCGTGCGTGTCAATGAAGCAATCCGTGCCTGTCTCCCAGAGCTGACAAAGAAATACAATGTCATTCACCTCTGCGGAAAAGGAAATATCGACGAAAGCTATGTTGGAACCGAGCATTATGTGCAGTTTGACTATATTAAGCAGGAATTAGCGGATTTGCTTGCCCTCGCTGACATCGTAGTTTCCCGTGCCGGTGCCAATGCAATCTGTGAACTTTTGGCACTCCGCAAGCCGAGCGTCCTGATTCCATTATCGCTTGCAGCAAGCCGGGGCGACCAGATTTTAAATGCACAGTCCTTCGACAAACGTGGCTACGCCAAGCTGTTGTTAGAGGAAGACCTTACAAATGAAACACTACTTGCCGCAGTTAATGAAGTGTACGAAAATCACGATCACTACATCAAAGCAATGGAACTTTCTACGAAGTCCGACGCCATTACAATGATCTGCGACATGATTGATGAATTAGCAGCCAAATAAAAACGAAAATCCCCTGAACCATACTCTGCTCTGTTACGACCAGGACCTGATTCAGGGGATTTATTTTTCTCATTCTTTTATACCGGCGTTCTTGAAAAACGCTCTTTTATTTTCTCGATACCATCCAACACCAGCGGATTCCGGAACAGTATCATAATCAGGAAATACCCGATTGCACCACCCACCACAGTCAATGAAATCATCAGAATATCGGAACACTGACTACGTGCACACCAATTATAAATTCCAATGATTGGAAGACATGCTACCAGGCTCTGCCCTAGCTGCCAGCCAAGCTTCGTGACCGGATACATATGCCGTCCCTTGATGCTTGCATAAAGGAAAATCGCCAGTTCTGCTACGACTGTACTGACCGCAGCTCCGAATTTGCCATACATCGGAATCGTCAACGCATTTAAGCAGACATTCGTAACAGCTCCGATCACAACACCGGTGGAAGCCCATCGATCCTTCCGATGCACGATAAACAACTGATTGATCAGAAAACTGTTAAATGTTGCAACAATCACATTTAACATCAACACCTGCATCGTGGATGTAACACCCAGATATTTGCTGCCTGCAAACAAATGTAACACCTGTCTGCTCAGACAGAACATACCGATTGCCATCGGAATATTGAACAGCAATATTAACCGTGCCGTCAGATCGTTCAGCTTTTCCGCCTGTTCCTCATCCCGTTCCATCATATACGCCACGCGCGGGCGAATAACCGCATACAGCGCCCCAAAAAACGAAGTCAGCACCGATGCAATCTTAATTGCCGCCGCATATAATCCGACCTCTCCATCATCCCCGGTGATATAACCAAGCATGGATCGATCCATAACCAGATACACCGCCGACGCTACATCTAACAGGAAAATATAGGACATCGGTTTTAAATGCGTCCGCAATTTCTTACTGATCCGCAGCTTGAACTTCACGTATTTTCTTGCCCGGATAAAATTCATCACATTTGAGCCAACGCTTGAAATCACAAGCGTCAATGCGTAAATCATATAATCTTCTTCGGATTTCACGCATGTAAAAAGCAACACGACTGATATAATCTGCATGATAAAAGATCGTATCGTAATATACTGATATTCCTCATAAATGGTAAATAACCATTCTACGCCAATGGCAGATAAGATAATCGTTGTCGAGAACAACAGCATCAATGTGCGATACCCGGCAAGCTTCGGGAGCGCAAGTGCCGCAAAAAAAAGAACATATGCAATGCCGGATGTCACCAGGTTGATGGAAAGCATGTCACTTGCAAATTCATCCATTTTCTTTCGGTCATCCCGAATTCTCGCACCTTCCCGCACTGCATACCCGCCGATACCAAATGCCTGTAATAACGTAAAATATGTCATGTTGGCCTGTGCATAATCAACCTTGCCCAGGGCTTCCGGTCCAAGCACTCTGGACGAATACGGGAATGTAATGAGTGGTATGATCACCCCCATCATCGTCCGCATCATATTAAATATAAAATTGACACCCAGGGATCGTTTTTTCTCCAAATCTATATTTCCTCTGTATATGTAATCTTTCCCAGAAAAACAGAAAAGCTGTCACAACACGTAACAGCTTTTCTAAAATAATTCTTTTTCCAACTGGAAGATGAAACTGTCAAGCAGCTGCATACGCTTCGTATATTCTGCTCTGGCTGCATCTGTCTTGCATCTTCGAATCTTCGGTTTGTTATTTCTATAATAATTCTTGATCCGATAATAGGCTTTCTTATAGCTTGCCTCATCCTCACAAGCTGTCGCCATGGAATCCCACAGAACACTGATTGCACCGACCTCATCAAGCAGATCCGCATCCATCACGATCTTGCATTCCAATGACAAATCTGCATCCGAATCTTTATCCTCGTGAATCATAATAATCTCTCCCACACGTCGAATCGTCTCCGGATCAATACCAATGCTATCCATGTATTCTACAGCAAGTTCAGCACCAACTTCCCCATGTGGACGATTATCATCCCATCCGATATCATGAAGCAGCGCTGCAAGTACAATCACATCCAGATCTCCACCAAGCTTTGACTGCAACTTGATCGCCCAACGGTACACACGCATCGTATGTTCAAACCGGCTGCGGAATGGATAATTCGAAGGTCTGCCGTTCTCCGAAGTCATCTTCTTCACATATTCAATTACTTCTGCATAATTTACACTCATGCCGTCGTTTTTGCCACCCGATTCTTTTGTTCTTCCCAAAGTTAAGTATCATTTACCTATTCAAAATGATACCATTTTTTTACCAAAAATACCACATGTATTTTATATTTTTTTAACCGTGCGGCTGGTGTTGTGAAGCTCTCATAAGCGTTACCACGGCAGTTAACTCAGTCCCGGCTGCCTCGCGGCGCACAGAAGGTTCTACTTAGTGCTGCTTCGTTCCCGACCTGACACGGTTCATAGATTCCTGTCGCGCAAGACCAGAACATCAACGCCACTTACCGTGGGCAGCCTCACAAGAAGACAACCCGAAACCAGCCATCACCCCCTCTGTAGCGGATTGAGGGTACAGGGCACCGCTATCTCCCCGGCTGCACGGAAATTTTATAACAAGTCCACGCATATCCGTCCTGAATTCTACATCTGATAAAATCCATATCGACAGATACTTTTATAGTATATAAAAATAATTATGTAAAGTCAAGACATCCCATTATTTTCTTTGTCTGCTGCCTTCTTTTTTGCACGCAGCTCCGCAAAAAAGCCGGACATCATCCTGGAACACTCCGTCTCCAGAATCCCTCTGGTCACTTCCACCTGATGATTAAACTGTTTCATATCAAGCAGGTTCAGAATCGATCCTGCACAACCCGCTTTCGGATTCATGCACCCGATCACAACCTTTGGAATCCGCGCCTGCACGATGGCTCCTGCACACATCTGGCAGGGCTCCAATGTCACATACATCGTACAATCTTCCAGACGCCAGTCGCCTAATACTTTGGATGCTTTTTTTATAGCCATAATCTCTGCATGTGCAAGCGTTGTCTTGTCCACATTCCGTCGGTTGTAGCCACGTGCGATCACCTTTCCCTCATAGACGATTACACATCCAATCGGCACATCGCCATTCGCAGCTGCCTTCTTCGCAAGTGTAACCGCCTGCCGCATATATCGTTCATCCTCACTTAATTTCTTCATTTTGTACCTCATTCCCATATCATTTTATTGTGTGTTCCCATAAAATGTACTATACTGACTTCATGGCTGCTTCACACACAACCATCCTGTGTTCCGCAGTCGCAAACACGAGAAAGGAGACGTCCATGGGACCACTGATAAAATATACAAATCGTTTAATTCTGCGCGTAGAAAACGAATCAAAATCTAAACAGGTCTTAGAGCTCTATCTGCGCAACCGCGTTCCTTTCGAGCAATACGAACCAACCCGTCCGGCATCCTTTTACACACAGGACTACCACCGGTCTTCCCTGCACCGTGAATACATCGCCTACACGATGGGAACTTTCCTGCGCTATTACATCTATTTAAAAAATCGTCCGGATAAAATCATTGGTGCCATCAATTTTAATATTTTCCGTACCTCCCGTGAACCATATGCGGAGATCGGATACAAGATTGATGTCCTCTATCAAAACCGTGGCATCGCATACGAGGCCTGCGAAGCAGCTCTCTATGTACTCGAACATGACTATCAGATTCACCGCGTGGATGCCCGTATCCATCCGGAAAATATCGCGTCCATAACCCTTGCAACAAAACTCGGCTTCCGTCCATTGCAGTTTGAACCACAAAGCGCAAATATCTTAGGACACTACGTAGATCTGATGCGATATATGAAGCTTCTTTAAAACTATGGGATTATACTATCACATATAACGTGAGTGTGCGTCTTCCTCACCACGTTCCACGACTTCAGACACCCAATAGCCAAAATTCCCGGTCAAAATCTTCGTCTTCCGCACCGGAATGAAAACGCGGAATCCAAACATATTTGCCAGATACCTCTCTTTGTTCGTGAAGATTCCCGGCACACCGATTACATGCAGTTCTGCCTTATTCATCCGCACAGTTCCGAGCATAAGATATTGATATTTGTAATATCCATGCGCAAGGAAACTGTTCACTCCCAGTTTCCAGTTCGCCATATCTAATCTCCCGATATCCTGTGGCGCAATCTTCACGCCGTCCACAATCTGGCTTCCTGCAAAAAGCGGTAGCTTGGGGTACGTTGTAAGCATCTCCCGATATCCATCTTCCAGGTTTGAAGGAATCGGTATCTGGGGAATTTCCTCAACAGATTCTGTGTGCGATTTCATTCCCGCACCCGCATACCCAGTCATCCGCGGCATATCCGTTTCCTGTATTATCTGACCTTTCGGTTCAATATTATCTCCCCACTCATTCCCGGCTGCAGATCTCTGATTCTCCTCCGTCATAACCGGAATCTCCAACTTCCCTGCGTATTCTGTCTTGTCCGCAACCTGCACCTGCCGCAGGTCATACTGCTCCGGCGTCCAGATCCCGGCCAGGATCTCGCCATCATCACATATAAAATACACACCCTCATATTCCGGAAATGTCACGCCGTCCCCAAGCGGATTGTTCCACGGAAGCTCTACACTCGTCAGGATTGTATCGCGTTCCCCCGCCGCAAACTGCATGGTGGTAAAAGGCTTCGCCTGCCCATGCCACAGCAAATATGCATAACATGTACACGCATATTCCTTATACATTTTCATCCCCATTCGTATTCTTGTCACATCTGTATCCCTGTTGCTGATTCTCTGTACTTTGATGAATCCGGCAATCTCACATCGCACATACTCGCGATACCGGTAAATATAAGACACCCATCTTCTCTGCTGCATCACAGACCACGCTCCCCCTTCATGTTTCTTCGCAGAGATTGCACGTCATGCTGCACGGATATATCCCCATACATCGTGCATTTTCACAATCTCCTGACAATACGTACTATATATGTATGCAGGGGTTCGTCTGTTTAGCACCAAATTATTGCGACATAATATACAATTATACGGCACCTGACTGCATTTTCCATGTCCGGATGCCAACATATCTGCGCTCCACCTATTCGCACAGCAGATCGGAAAGCTCCGCAAACTGCGCAAGTGTCAGTGCTTCGCCGCGGATACTCTCGGAAAGTCCCATCTTCCGGAGAGCTTCTACAACCGCATCCTTGCCAATTGAGAGCTCTGCCGAATTGTTGATGCCGTTTTGCAATGTTTTCCGGCGCTGATTGAACGATGCACGGATCAGCTTGAACATGAATTTCTCATCCTTCACGACGATCTTCGGCTCCGAATGTCTCGTCAACCGAATCACCGCTGAACCAACATTCGGACGCGGCATGAAACAGTTCGGCGGCACATTTGCCACGATATACGGCTCCGCATAATACTGCACCGCAAGCGACAATGCGCCATAGTCCTTTCCACCCGGTCCTGCCTGCATCCGCTCGGCAACTTCTTTTTGCACCATAACCGTAATCGAGGTTGCCGGAATATGGTTTTCAAACAGTCCCATGATGATCGGTGTCGTGATGTAATACGGAAGATTCGCCACAACTTTCACCGGTCTGCCACCGGTCAATGCCGCGATATCCACCTTCAGAATATCCTCATTTACAACCGTGACATTGTCGTACTCTGCAAGCGTCTCCGCAAGGATCGGAAGCAGATTCTTGTCAATCTCCACCGCAAATACTTCTCCCGCCGCCTCTGCTAAATACTGCGTCATCGTACCAATGCCCGGTCCGATCTCCAGAACAACATCATCCTTCGTGATTTCCGCTGCCCGGATGATCTTCTCGATCACATGCCCGTCAATCAGAAAATTCTGACCGAACCGCTTCTGGAACGCAAAATTATATTTCTGTATGATTTCAATTGTAACCTTCGGATTGCTAAGCTTTTCCATTCTATCTCCATTTCTCTACATCTGAATTTTATACATCTGATGCGCATTTTTCCATGTTTCTGCATACACCTCGTCCACGGAAATCTGCTTAATATCCGCAATTGCCTGCGCAACATAGGTAAGCTTCGACGAATCGTTGCGCTTGCCGCGGAACGGCTCCGGTGTGAGGTATGGTGCATCCGTCTCAAGCACAATATTTGAAAGCGGGATATATGCCACTGCTTCCTTCAGTTTCCTTGCATTCTTAAATGTCACAACACCGCCGATACCGAAGTAAAATCCCATATTCAGGAAGTCCCGTGCGCTCTCCTTCGAATACGAATAGCAATGGATCACACCGCCGATCTCCTCTGCACGGGATTCCTGCATGATCCGGATTGTATCCTGTGCTGCATCGCGGCTGTGAATAGCAACCGGAAGCTTCAACTCTCGCGCAATATCCATCTGCCCGGCAAACCATTTGTGCTGCAATGCCTTGTCTGTTTCTTCATAATGATAATCGAGTCCGATCTCGCCGATTGCCACGATCTTCTCGTGTCCTGCAAGTTCCTTCAACCGCTTTACATTATCCGGATTCTCCAGTTCTGCAACTTCGGAAGGAAAAATGCCGACCACGCCATACATGTTCTCGTATTTTTCTGTCATCCGCACCGTCTCTTCACTCGCGCTGATATTCGTTCCGATGTTGGTCACCGCACGTACACCCTGTGCCTCAAATCCCGCCAGAAGCTGCTCACGGTCTGCAGCAAAGCTTTCATCATCATAATGTGCATGTGTATCAAATATCTGAATCATCCATTTATCCTAGCCTTATCATAATAATTGCGTTTATTTTACCCTACACCGGGTGTTCATGCAACCCTGACCGCAAATATCTGCCAATCTGGGATTTTCTCCCGCCAGATCTGCCACAATATTCACATTATTCATGAATTTCTTTGGTTCGACTATTGAAATCCCTCTGTAAATTCGGTAAAATGGACATTAGGTATACGTTACGTATAAGGAGGAGCATTTTATGACTATAAATGATTATTTAGATATGGAAGCACTTGATAATATCTTAGAGCAGTGGGCGGCTGCAACACATATGATTGCCGTTGTTCTTGATGATGAAGGTAACTTCCTTTCCAACAAGCTTGGATTTTCCAGAAATAATGTAGAAGCATTTGGCGAAAGCATCGAAGTTGATGATGTCGAGGTTGCAACCGTCGTTGGTGGACCTCTGGATGAGGATACAGACGAAGAGGTTGTAGAAGCTGCTGCTGCCATTCTGGTTGCCGCTGTTCAGAACCTCTTAGAGGCCGGTTACCGCAAGATGAAATATGAGGAGGCGATTGCTTCCTTCAACGAAGAGATTGCCGGTGCTGCCGCTCTGATCAAAGAGCTTGCCGGAAAATCACAGGGATTAAAGAAGATTGAGAATAAGCAGAATATCCTTGCACTGAACGCTTCCATCGAAGCTGCACGTGCAGGCGAAGCCGGACGCGGATTCACCGTTGTTGCGCATGAGTTCGGTAAGATGGCACATGAATCAGGTGTGATCAACGACTCCATTCAGAAGACTTTACAGAAGCTTGATGCATCCATCAAGAGCTATGAAGCTGAATAAACAGCAGGGATTTGAGGATGTGAAAACTTTTTCACAATTAGAACATATTTTAGACACAATTTATTGTTATAGTATGCATTGTAAGAGCTTTTCATATATTTGAATCCTCTCTCCCCTCAAACAAGTGGCGAATTAATTCCCTCCCCGGTTTTTCTCGCCACTTGTTTTCTGTTTATCACGATTCATTTAAACTTAGACTTATAATTGCAAAATGTACTAGAATTTGTATATATATTACCTGCATCCACTTCTGCAAATATAGGATGTATTGGAACTAAGAAGTACTAGATGTTCTGACATACATGTTGATCTGACACGCAACCGCCGCACGGGTATTGCCCCCTCGCTTCGCTCGTCGGCAGATTGTCGGGCGCATCCTAAATATGAATCTACGATTCATATGCGCCCTCCGCTCGCCGTCCATGGCTCAGTGGCGGCTTGGTTGAACATCGTGTTCAACCATTGCTACATACTTACAGAACATCAAGAACTTCTAAGTTCCAAACATATTTATATTTCCAGAAGTGGATGCAGGCATATATTCAAATTCTAGTACATTTCGCAAATTAACAAAAAGAAAGGAAAATAAATCCATGATTAACGAATTCTACAAGGATATGACAGGAAAAGGTTCTATCATTCGCCAATTTTTTGATTATGCCAACAAAAAAGGCGCAGAGATTGGAATGGAGAATATCTATAATTTCTCTATTGGAAACCCTTCTGTTCCTGTACCACAGACATTTACCAATCGTATGATCGAACTGTTGCAGACCGAAGATCCAGTGAAGCTGCACAGCTACAGCCCATCGCTTGGACTTCCTTCTACGAGACAGGCGGTTGCCGATTCTTTGAATAAGCGTTTTGGCATGAACTACACGATGGATCACATATTCATGACGAGTGCAGCAGCCAGTGCGCTGGCACATGCGCTTCGGTGCGTGACAAAGGACGGCGATGAGGTTATCACCTTCGCACCTTATTTCCCGGAATATGTTCCTTATGTGACAGGAACCGGTGCAAAGCTTACCGTGATTCCTGCCGACATCACCACATTCCAGATCAATTTTGAAGAATTCGAGAAAGCCCTAAACCCAAATGTTCAGGCAATCCTGATCAACTCTCCGAATAACCCTTCCGGTATCGTATATTCAACTGCCACGATCACGAAGCTGGCAGATATCTTGCGTGCAAAAGAGAAGGAATACGGACATCCGATCTACCTGATCTCCGATGAGCCTTACCGTGAGATCGTATTTGCCGGTGTGGATGCACCATTTATCTCCAAGTTATATGAGAATACGATCTGCTGTTATTCGTTCAGTAAGTCTGTGTCTCTGCCGGGTGAGCGTATCGGTTACATGGCAGTGAACCCAGCCTGCGAGGATGCAAAGCTTCTGGTACTTATGGCTGGTCAGATCTCCAGATTTACCGGACACAACTGCCCACCTTCCATCATCCAGATGGCTGTGGAGTCTGTGCTTGACCAGACAAGTGACCTGTCAATCTATGAGACGAACAAGAATATTTTATATAAAGAACTGACACACATCGGCTACGATATCGTCGAGCCGGGCGGAACCTTCTACATGTTCCCACGCGCCCTGACCGAGGATGCAAATGAATTCTGCTGGCGCGCAGCCAAAGAGCTGAACCTGATCATCGTACCGGGTGACAGCTTCTTATGTCCGGGACATTTCCGGATCTCCTACTGTGTGACAACGGATATGGTCGAAAAAGCCATTCCACTCTTTGAAAAACTTTACAAATTATATAGATAATTTCCAAGATTTTCGGTATAATGAAGTTTGGTTTATAGGAGATACATAATTAGGAGGACAAAAATATTATGGCAGAAGAAGCTGGCACTAGTAAAAAGCCAAAGAAATACACGGGGATCCTGCTTCATCCAACCTCACTTCCTGGGCCTTACGGCATCGGTGAGCTGGGTGCAGGCGCTTATAGATTTGTTGATTTTCTGGAACGTTCGGGACTGAACACATGGCAGGTACTGCCACTCGGACATACCGGATTTGGAGATTCTCCATATCAGCCGTTTTCCGCATTTGCGGGACAGCCGCTTATCATCAGCCTGGATCATCTGAAGGAGTTGCATCTTCTTTATGACGAAGACTTCCGGGATATGCCGGCATGGAACGCGGAGCAGATTAACTATGGTGAGTTGATTGAATTTAAGACAGGTCTTTTGAAGCTTGCTTATTCCCGTTTTCACGACGAATCTTTATCTGATGGTATCCATGACGATCCGGAGATGAAGCAGGCGTATGATACTTTCTGCGAGACATCTGTCTGGCTGGAGGATTACGCATTGTTCATGGCAGGCAAGGACTATCATCAGGGCATGCCTTGGTACATGTGGGAAGACAACCTGAAGAAGCCAACCAAGAAGCAGAAGGAAACATGGGTGAAGAAGCTCGATACCGAGATGGGCTACTACAAATTCATCCAGTTCCTGTTTTATTATGAATGGACAACCTTGAAGAAATACGCAAACGATAAAGGCATTTCCATCGTGGGCGATATCCCGATCTTCATGGCTTGGGACAGTGTGGATGTATGGGCAAACCAGAGCCTGTTCCAGTTAGATTCTAAGGGATACCCAACCGTCGTTGCCGGAGTTCCACCAGACTATTTCTCAGCGACCGGGCAGCTGTGGGGCAACCCACTATATAACTGGAAGAAGCATACCGAGACCGGTTATGAGTGGTGGCTGAACCGTATCCGTTACCAGCTGACACTCTGTGATTTCCTGCGAATCGACCATTTCCGTGGATTCGATAAATATTGGGCGATCCCTTATGGCGAAGAAACCGCCATCAACGGTAAATGGGTGGAAGCACCGGGTGTAAACTTCTTTACACAGTTAGAGGCAACCCTCGGTTATCATCTTCCGATTATTGCTGAAGATCTTGGTGAAATCGATGATTCGGTTATCGAGCTTCGCGACAAATTCGGTCTGCCGGGCATGAAGGTATTGCAGTTTGCATTTGAGAATCCGGAGGAAAATGATTTCCTTCCACACAACTTTGTTCGTAACTGTGTCTGCTATACAGGTACACACGATAACGATACAACCCTCGGCTGGTACAAGCACGCATATGAAGCTTCCAAAGACAAGCTGCGCCGCTACTTCTCAACCGATGGTTATGACATCTGCTGGATCATGATCCGTGCATGCTTCGGCTCTGTTGCCAACATGGCGATCGTACCAATGCAGGATGTATTATGCTTAGATTCCTGGGCGCGTATGAACACCCCGGGTGTCGGAGAAGGAAACTGGGCATGGAGATACAAAGAAGACGCACTGACACATGAACTTGAAGCAAGATTATATGAAACCTGTAAAATGTTTGGACGATAAGAGGTGTATCTATGAAGACATTGGGAGTTGGAATCGTACTGATGGTGGCACTGTTCTTCTGTCTGCCATACCATCTATACATGAAACAGCTATGGAAGAAAAACCCTGAGAAATCATGGGAAAAAGCACGCAAGTTTGTATCCGGCTTCTTCCGGTTTGAACTGAAACTGTCCGGCTGCAAAGTAAACGTCATCGGAGAAGAAAATATACCGCAGGATGGACCGGTGTTATTCGTCGGCAACCACCGCAGTTATTTCGACATTCTGATCTATCATGAGGCAATCGGCAAGCCGCTTGGCTTCCTCGCCAAAAAAGAAATGGAAAAGATTCCGCTTCTGCCACTTTATATGCGGGATATCGGATGTCTGTTCTTAGACAGGGACGATATCAAGCAAGGCTTATCCGTAATTAAACAGGGAACAGAGTACATGAAGCAGGGACATTCGATGGTCGTATTCCCGGAGGGAACAAGAAACCAGACCGACACACTCCTGCCATTTCGCGAAGGCGGATATAAGATGGCAGAGAAATCAAAATCCCCGATCGTCCCGGTATCGATCTGCCGTTCCGATCTGATGCTTGAATCTGCACCGAAGAGACGGATTCATAGTCACAAAGTAACAATTGAGTTCGGAAAGCCAATCTATCCATGTAAGCTTCCGCCAAAGGAACGCAAGGAGCGATATGCAGAATTTCCACAACTTATACAGGATATGTATGATAAAAATAACATTTAGAGGAGGATTTGAACCATGCCTTGGTGGTTAATCATGATTATTGTCATCGTGGTAGCACTTGCGATTATGTTCGTGTTATACAAAGTCGGTGACAAGCTACAGAAGAAACAAAGCGCACAGAGAGAACAGATGGCGGAAGCCGCTCAACCGATGAATATGTTGATCATCGACAAGAAAATGTTGCCGATGAAAGATGCCGGACTTCCGAAAATGGTAATGGAACAGACACCGAAGCGTTACCAGAAAGCAAAGCTTCCAATCGCGAAGGTTAAGGTTGGTCCACAGATTATGAACATGATCTGCGACGATGCGATTTTTGACGAGCTTCCAACCAGAGGCGAAGTTAAAGCAATGGTCAGCGGTATTTACATTATCAGTGTCAAGAGCGTCCGCGGCAAGAAGGTTGCTCAGGAAGAAGAAACTGGCAAGAAGAAGAAAAAAGGTAACTGGCGTACACGTATGCGGAAACGTCAGGTTGAGATGCAGAAGCAGTTGAACACAGAGATGCTCGAAAAAGCAAAATCCAAGGGCAAAGACAAGCCTGTTGAGAAGTCCAAGGAAGAGCTTCGTCGAGAGAAAGAAAGAGCGAAGAAAATCAGTGACAAGATGTAATAAGCAACCGGCAAATTTGAAAGATATTATCGGTTCCTTTACGCCATTTCTGGTCGCTGTGTTGGCACAGTATGTATTAAACTTTATCGACATTGCAATTCTTTTCTTTAAGAATATGCATTCTGATGAGAAATCAAACAGTGACAATACGATTGGCAAGATTTTACAAATGGATTATAACCAGCCCATGAATCAGGCATACCTCGTGCTTGCACAGCATATCGTATTTCTGATTTGTTTCGGAATTTGGTACTACCGCATATTTTATCGTGGAAATATCGTATCTGAAAACGAAACTTCCGAAGATAATACAAAAGGACGCATGAAAAATATTTTTTCATGCGTCTGTTCTATACGGACTCCATTTTTATTGCTTGCCGGTGTTGCAATCCAGATCATGGTGGACGGAATTCTGAATCTGGTAAGTCCCCTCTTCCCGGATACATTTGCAGCCTACTACGACCTTGTATCCAAGGCGGTCGGTGTAAACCGTGCAGTTCCGATGATGATTGCAACCTTTGTGATTGCCCCGATCGGCGAAGAATTGTTCTTCCGCGGTGTGATCATGGGGTATGCGAAGCGCTACATGCCACCTGCCATAGCTATCCTGTTTCAGGGTGTGCTTTTCGGGCTGTACCATGGCAACATCGTACAGGGCATCTACGCATGCATCTTAGGATGTCTGCTTGGATTTGTGGCTTACAAAGCGGACACACTGCTTGCAAGCATGATCCTACATTTCAGCATCAACCTAAGTGTGCTGTTCATTCCATCTGTATGGTTTGAGGACACGTTACGATGCAGTATCATTACGGCTGGCGCGTTGGTGCTTACGGTGCTGTTCGTATGGCTGGCGATGAGAAAGAAGAAAGAAACGAAAAATACAGAAAAATAAAAGAACCGGATGGATTTACATGTTTGTTGTAATCCATCCGGTTTTCTATGCTTACTTAATCATCTGTATGGCATACCTAATCCGCTAAATTATGCACATGCACCTTCATTTTCCGTTCCATCGGCGACTCATTTCCCATCTCCATCGTATATTGCAGTGCAAGACGCAAGGAAAACTCCTCTGCCAGAACAGCCGCCTCATAATCGATACCCTCTGCCGTGTGCAGGAAATGCTTCGTCTGCAAGGTCACCGGAATCGAACCATAGCCGGTTGCATATTTCGTATGATGCGTTAAGCCATGTTCATATACGAAGTCCGAGTTCAACTCGCCACTCCGTGTCACGCGGAGCCGGTTGTCGGAGAACAGCATCGTGCAGCGTGTCTTGTGTCCATCACCGGACACATCCTCCACGTAGGTAAGCTTCATCCCCTGTTCCGTCATGTTTGCCAGCGCAGTTGCCTGCGAGCGCATCACTTCACCGGTCTCCACATCTACATTTTCAAACTCAATGACTGCTTTCATTATGGACGTTCCTTTGCCATCTCGATCAACGTCTCTACCAGACTTTCAATCGAATATCCCTTATCCTTCCAGAGCATCGGATACATACTGATGGAAGTAAAGCCAGGTAATGTGTTGATCTCATTAAATACGACCTCGTTCGTATCCTTCTCCAGGAAGAAATCTACACGGGAAAGCCCGAATCCATCCAGCGCATTGAAGATTGCAACCGCGTCCTTCTGCACTTCTGCCTCTTTTCCGTCCGGAAGGTCAGCACCGATCACAGTCTTCGACTCTGCATTGTTGTACTTGGCATCGAAATCGTAGAATTCTGCTGCCGCAAGAATCTCACCCACGCGGGATGCTTTTGTACCCTTGCCATAGCCAAGGACAGCGCACTCGATCTCACGACCGACGATCGTCTCCTCAACCAGAATCTTATAATCATGCTTTGCAGCTTCCTTCAGTGCAACAACCAATGCTGCACGGTCATCTGCCTTGGAAACACCCTTGGAAGAACCTGCCTTGGATGGCTTTACAAATACAGGATAAGAAAGCTTTGCTTCCACGCGGGCTGTCACCTCGTCGATATCATCCAATTGTTCTGCCAGCACCGGCACATAAACAGCCTGACGGATTCCAAGTGTATCAACGACCAGCTTTGTATAGAACTTATCCATAGATGCAGCCGAAGCAAACACACCACATCCGACATATGGGATATCTGCCATCTCGAACAATCCCTGAATCGTTCCATCCTCCCCATACATGCCATGCAATACAGGGAAAATCACATCGATCGGCTGCACCTTCATCATATCGTCCTGCGAAATGATAAGTCCGCCCTTTGTATCCGGGGAAATGATTGCAGAAACGGAACTTTCCTTCCAGCTTCCATCTTCGATACCTGCGATATCTTCTACAAGCTTCCACTCACCGTCTTTTGTAATTCCGATCAGGAACATATTGTATTTCTCAAGATCTACTGCTTTGGCAATTGTAACAACTGACACGCAGGATACTTCATGCTCAGATGAGCGGCCGCCAAATATAACTGCTAGATTCTTCTTCATGGTTTTTGCCTTTCTTAGGAAATAATTTATTTCCCATATTATAGCAACTTAGAAGGTATCCTGCAACCATTCAAGAATCTTTAACTTTACTTTGATATCACCGGGCTTTATGTCCCGCTTCACGAATAATTTCTCGTAACTTTCTTCGTCGAGTGCCTGTGCGAGCTTCTCTGCATCTGCCGAATCGACAACCGCGCCCGCGTCCATCGTGTAGCACATCATCGGATACAGCATGCACCAGAAGTTCTCGCCTCTTGCCTCACCGATATCTATACGCAGTGCCCGGTAGGTTCCTGCAGGAAGCACCAGTTCCCCATATTCCCGAATCGGGAATTCCTCTCTCGTAATATATGCTTTTACATCGTAATGATAGCCTGCCTCCTCGACAACTGCACGCGCAGTGTTGCGGATTTCCGATAAATTCTGCGCCAGATACAAGATTGCTTCACTGTCATTTTCTGCTTTCTGCAAATCTTCCGCAAGCAAAGCAAGCACTGCATCCCGCACCTCATATTTCAAAGCAAGATCTGTCTCACTGTCACTGTTTGCACGCACATGGAACCGCACCACAACATCTTCCGGGCTTTTTAGCGCATCCTCATAGACATCCGCACAGATACCGCTTTTTTCTGCAACATCATCCACATCGCCTGACAGACTCTCTGTTTTACCGCTATCTCCAAACACAGCTTCAAGATCTGCCTGATCTTCATCGCTAATTTTCTGACCTGCAAATAGCATTTTCATATTGCCCTCGCGGAACAGACTGACGACATCACGGACACTCCCGCCTCCGGCAATATGCATCACACTCGTAAGTAAGATCCCGCCACATACGCCAAGCAGAATTCCGACCATCGCTCCTTTTAGAATCTTATACCCCATAACGAACTCCTCCATCGAAAGTTGATTTCGTTACAAGCTTTCCCTTCCGTAAGCAGCTTTAATCATTTCCCGCAAAATATATTTCGCGCCATCCGCTTCCATCATGACCGGAATTGATTTCGAGATTCCCGGCCGGTGCCCAAGCTCCAGCAAGAGCGGATGTATCTCCTGCCCCGTCATATCCGCCGCGATCTGCTTCATATGTCCGAAGTCCAACTGCCGCTCGTTCTCTCTCCGGTACAGTTCTGCCGCCATCTCCAGATTCTCTGCCTGCACATGGTAGAGTGTCTGCCTGATGCTGTTTTCCCCTTCGTACCCGGCGATATCTGCAATCACAAACGTAAACTGATACCCGTTCTTCGCTGTTTCCACCTGCATTTCCAGCGCATAATCCCGGTATTCCAACGTTTCCTTTTTCTGTTCTGTGGCGGTGAAATCATTCTGTACAAACTGTCTGCCGAGCTTTTCATTTCCGATCCATACACTTCCAACTGCAGCCAGCACAGTCAGACAGACAAACCCGATTCCCCATTTCGCACGTTTTTTCGTCTTCACCCACATGACGATCAGCGGAAATACAATGCCGATTGCAAGATCTGCATACAGGAAATACCGCATGCCATATTTTACGACCAATTCAAATTGCATTCCATATGCAAACAGACATGCAAATGCGGACATCACGACGAATGTCAGGGCACGGCCACATTTATGCTTTACTTCACACAGCGAATACAGAAAGTCCCGCGTCTGGTGTAGATAACCGCTCACAACCGCAAATACACCGATAATCCAGAACGCCATCACCGGATAGTCAAGCCGCGCCACCGCCCCGCCCGGAAAAGACGCCGCTTCCATCACATTGAACGATGCCGTCGTGTCACTTGCCGTCCAGCCATAGCCAAGAATTGCCACAATAAACAGATACGCAAATACAATGGTAAATAAGACCCAGACAAGTAGCCAGATTCCCGCCATTCGGTCTTTCTCCTTCACACATGGGCGGCTGTAGAGCTGCAATTCCAACGGCGACAATGCCAGAAGAATTGCATACGCGCCCTTGAACACGCCCGATACCTCCGACTGTGATGTGATTCCCTGCATGATTGCGCCAACGTCGATATTCGATACCGAGAATACAACGATCAATATAAGTGGTACGACCATCCACCCAAACAAAAATTCAAACATCCGTCCGCGTCCTTCCATCGACTTGGATGCACCATACAATGTAATTCCGAGAAATGGCAGAAATATCCACCATACGGAGAAGCTTTGCAGCAGATACCGCTGCAAAATCATGGAGAAAAAGACCGCGATGAGCGTCGCACGCAGCAGATACCGTAAGGCATACAGCACATCCAATATACCGGCTGTCCATCCCATATGATTGCGAATCGCATTGATATAACCACACGGGACAAAGTCCGCAAGAAAAAACATCAACGCGCCATAGAACACGACAAATGCGAGCCCCACCACCAGAGCCAGCACATGATATTTTCCCGCAAGCGACAATGTGATATAGGGAATCATCATCATGCTGATCGTGACACATTCGAGATAGCTCATGCGGAACCATTGCCGTTTGGAGATTTTACCGTCCGCCAGATTCATGATTTTCTTCCTCCTCTCCTGTTGACTTCGTCACATGGGGTTTCAGTCCGGGTATTGCCCCCTCACTCTGTTCGGCGGCAGGTCGGCTGAAACCATTCGTAGCATGTGCCTTCGTCACATGGGGTTTCAGCCTCATCCGCGCCTCCTCGCGCGCAAAGATTGGGCGTTTCCGCATCCACGAAATCGGTGCCCGTAGCACAAAATCCTGATTTGCATAGGCACGCTTGCCATTTCCAGCGACAATCGGATACATATACGGGATTCCGAAGCTCATCAGCCCCGACAGATGCACCGCGATTACCAGAAGCGCCAGAATATATCCATACAAACCCCAGATGGCAGATGGAATGATCACGAAGAATTTGAGCAGGCGGAACACCGATGCGAACTCTTCATTTGGAATTGCAAAGCTTGCGATTGCAGTCAGTGCCACGACGATCACGACCATCGTGCTCACGATGCCCGCCTCCACCGCAGACTGCCCGACGATCAGGCCGCCCACAATACCAATCGTGTTACCAAGTGGCCCCGGCAGACGTATCCCCGCTTCACGCAAAAGCTCAAACAGAAATTCCATCAGGATTACTTCCACGACCACGGGAAATGTCACCATGCTCCGCGCTGACGCAATCGCATACAGAAGCTTCGTCGGAAGAATATCACTGTGATACACAGTAATCGCGATATAAAGTCCAGGCAGGGACACCGCCAGAAATGCCGCGATATACCGGATGATCCGTGCGAACGTTCCAACCGCCCAGCGATTGTAATAATCATCTGACGTCTGCAGCAGCATGTTCAAATTACACGGTGCCAGAATCACCTCCGGCGAATTGTCAAATACGATTGCCACTCTGCCTTCCGTGATACCGGCTGCCACCTTATCCGGTCTAGTCGTCGACTGAAATGTCGGAAACGGAGAATACCAATTTTCCATTAAATGCTGCGCCATCCCACTATCATAGATGGCATCAATATCATAGTGATGCATGTCCTCCCGCACGCGCTTAACCAGCTCCTCCGACGCTACATCTGCCAGATACACAAGCGCATAGTCCGTCCGTGTGCGCTCCCCAATCGTATCCTGCTCCACGCGCAATTTTGCATCCTTGATCCGCCGCCGGATCAACGCGGTACTCTGCCGGAATCCCTCATTAAAGCTGTCCTTCGGTCCGCGCATGCCCGCTTCCGTATCATTTTCAGAGATTCCCCTAAGTGGTAATTTCTTCGACGACACGATCATTGTCTTCGCATACCCATCAATGAAGATTGCCGTATCGCCCTTCAGGATTGAACCGACGGTTTTGTCAAAGGATGTTTCCTCCTTGATATCCGCCGTCTGAACCTCCTGATATAAGATGCTGTCCCAAACATCCTTCGCCGAGTTTCCACGCCATTCGTACGAAAGCGGCTTCAGGATTGTCTCCTCGATCATGCCGTTATTCGTCAAACCATCGATATATACAACATGCATATACACCATGCCCTCTGCCCGCTCCATCGCGAAAGACTTCTGCACTACATCCCCACAGTTTTCAAACAGGATGCCAAGCACCTTTTTATTTTCAGCTAAGCTCCGCCGCAGCGGCACCTTGAGCTTATTGTTATCATCATACAGATCTTCTAAGTCCATAAAAAAACCTCCAAACTATACATAAGCTAGTATGTATGGTTTAGAGGTTTTTATGCAGAACCGCATGTGCCGTTGCTGTTTGTCTCTCAAAGGAAAGTTCAAACTCTCCATCATATTTTTGCACGATTTTATGTATATTATGTAGTCCAAATCCGTGCCAATCCGGATTCTTCGCTGTCTCGGTAGACGATTCCCCGTCCGGCAAAATCGTATTTACACAGTCAAAAAAGATCAGCTTCTTGTATGTTCCAATCGTAAGATGAATCTTCCGTTCTCCAATATCCAGGGGGATTTTCTCAACGGCTTCCTTCGCATTTTCCAGCATATTAGACAGGAAAAAGCACAGATCCAGATCATCAATCCCAAGCTCCTGCGGCAGCCGCCCCTGATATGTAAATAGAATCTTCTCCTTTGAAACCGCGGCTCCAAGCACACCTGAAATCACGGCATCCACAAGCCGATTTTGTGAATATATGCATGTCAGTTGTTCTGCTTCCATATGATTCCAACTATCAACCATCGCAGTCGCTCGTGCGATTTCTCCCTTTTTGAGCAGGTCCTGCACCGTCTGCATCATATGCCGGAATTCATGCTGTCGCGCCCGCGTTTTCTCATTTTTCTCATACAACTGTACATAATAATCTCTGGTCAGCTTCTGTTCCCGCTCAAATATTCGTATTTGCTCTGCCTGTCGGTCGCTCCTTTTTTTCAG
>NZ_JAHLPZ010000007.1 GCF_018918185.1 Eubacterium sp. MSJ-21
ATGGGATATTTGAAAGGGAAAAGCTCACTGATGATATTCGAAAGACATGCAAATTTAAAGTACAAATATGGAAACAGACATTTTTGGTGTCGAGGATATTATGTTGATACAGTAGGAAAAAATGCAAAGAAAATAGAAGAATATATAAGAAATCAATTACAGGAGGATTTGGAATATGATCAAATGTCATTGAAAGAGTATATAGACCCGTTTACGGGTGAGCCAGTACAGCAAGGCAAATAAACAGAGGCTCTTTAGAGCCAGCCTGTGAATGTAGTGCGGAAGGCGGATTCTTCAGAGCCTCTTTAGAGGCAAGCAGGTAACAGCGGCTTATAGCCGCAGGACAAACTACCGGCTAAGCCGGTAGTTATGATTTATGAAATATTTGTGAAAGTCGTTGACGAGACAATTCCACGTGTTAAAATACTTGACAATTCAAAATGTGAAAGAAAATATCACATTTTAGAGACAAAATCATTATGGAGGAAACCGATGAGACAGAAATTGATGGATTTTATGCGCGGTAGAAATGGAACGGATCAGCTTTCCATGTGTATGATGTGGGCGGCGTGTATCCTGGTTTTAATAGATGTGTTTGTAAGAAGCAATATACTCAGCACGATTGCATTTGTGACCTTTGCATTTGCATATTTCCGTGTGTTTTCCAGAAATATTGGCAAGCGTCGGGATGAGAATACATGGTTTTTAAATAAGACGTATAAACTACGCATGTGGGGACGGAAAGAGAAAAGCCATATGACGATGCGCAAGACGCATCACATCTACCGTTGCCCGGAATGTAAGCAGAAAATTCGTATCCCAAAGGGAAAAGGAAAGATCGAGATACGGTGTCCGAAGTGCAGCGCACGGTTTATAAAGAACAGCTAATGTGTAAAACAGAAACAAGAAAGCCGTTTAACTCGGAGGTAGGACGATGTTTGGATATGTGACGGTGAACAAGCCGGAAATGAAAGTCAAAGATTATGAGCGGTATCGCATGTATTATTGTGGTGTCTGTCAGGCACTCCGGAATACGGACGGTGCGATGGGACAGATGTCACTTACGTATGATTCGACGTTTGCCGCGGTTCTTCTGACTGCATTATATGAGCCGGATACGCAGATGAAAGAAGCAACGTGCATGGTGCATCCGGTTGGAAAGAAAAAATATCTGGAGAATGAGGTCATACAGTACATCGCGGATATGAACCTCATTCTGACTTATTACAAATGTCTCGATGACTGGGAGGATGACCGGAAGTTTACCAGACTTTGTTACAGCAGCTTTATACGGAAGCGTGTGCGCAAGATCGGTCAGGTCTATCCGGAGAAGCTGGCGAAGATCCGGGAGTCTCTGCGGACATTATCTGCCTGTGAGCGAAAGAATGTGACGAATCTGGATTTGCTTGCCGGAACCTTTGGTGATATCATGGCAGAGATTCTTTCATATAAGTCGACACGCGGGATTGACTGGTCAGAGGAGCTGCGGAGACTCGGATATCAGCTCGGCAAATTCATATATATTCTCGACGCATACGATGATGTGCAGGAGGATATCGAGAAGAACCGGTTCAATCCATTGAAGGAGTTATACCATGAGTTGTCGAAAGAGCAGTTCGACAGTTACGTGAAGGAAATCCTTATGATGATCGCCACCGATATGGCGAAAATCTATGAGTGTCTGCCAATTGTCGAAGAGACAGCCATCCTCCGCAATATTATTTATTCCGGAATCTGGGTAAGGTTTATGACGAAACAGCAAGGAGAAGAGAAAGAAAGGAATTAGCATGAAAGATCCTTATGAAGTTCTGGGGCTTCCGCATGGCGCCTCGGAAGAAGAAGTGAAAAAGGCATATCGAAATCTAAGCCGGAAATACCACCCGGATGCAAATATCAACAACCCAAACGCAGCGCAGGCAGAAGAGAAGTTCAAAGAAGTGCAGGCGGCATATAAGAGCATCATGGACGGAAATACAGGCTCCTCATATGGTGGCAGCAGTTATGGCGGGTTCGATGGATTTGGCGGATTCGGAGGATTCGGTTCGGATGCATTCCGCCGTGCCAGAAATGAAGGTGGCGGTATGAGTCAGGATGATTCTCATCTTGCCGCGGCACAGAATTTCATCATGAACCGGATGTTTACAGAGGCACTACGCACGCTGGAGGATATAGACGACCGGACGGGCAGGTGGTATTATCTAAGTGCGGTTGCAAACTTGGGTGCCGGGAATCAGGCAACGGCGACGGAGCATATCGACCGTGCCATCGCGATGGAACCGAACAACATGGAATATAAGCAGATGAAACAGCGGATGCAGGGTGGCAGCAACTGGTATGTACAGCGTGGCATGGGATATGGAATGCCGGATGTGCGTTCCGATAACTGGTGTATGGATATGTGCCTGTTAAATTTGCTCTGTAATTGCTGTACGCCTTGCTGATAATGAAATTTGAAGGGGAGAAACAATGGAGAAAATCATTTTAGCATCACAGTCTCCACGTAGACAGGAAATCCTGTCGCTGGGCGGCTATGAATATGAGGTGTGCGTATCTTCGGCGGAGGAACAGATCCCACCGGAAGAATTGGAGAATCTGACACCACAGGAGCTGGTCGAACGACTGGCGCGTGTGAAGGCAGAAGATGTGTACCGCAGAAACTGTAATAAGAACACGGAAGACACAGTGATCGGTGCAGATACCGTGGTTGCTGTGGACGGCCGCGTGCTTGGAAAACCAAGGACAGAGGAAGAGGCATATGTGATGCTTTCCATGCTTGAAGGTCGTACGCATGATGTATTTACCGGGGTATGTATCCTGTGGGCAAGTCCGGATACACCTGCGGAGATACAGGGAAATATCTTTCACTGTCATACGAAGGTTACATTTTATCCAATGACAGAGGAAGAAATCGCTAACTATGTCGCTACGGGTGATTGCATGGATAAGGCAGGTGCCTATGGAATCCAGAGTGGTGCTGCAAAGTATATTCAGGGCATCGAAGGGGATTATCTGAACGTGGTTGGACTGCCTTTGTCAAAAATTTATCACGTTTTAAGTGAAAAAATAACAAATCTTACAATAAAAAGATGATCGAAATTGAAAGAAAACGAACAAAAATAAATAAAATTGACGAATTTATGGTAAATATGACTAAAAATAGATATAAGATTTGTCTATTCTGCCATTGAAAAAATATTAAAAAGTGCTACACTAATACATGTAGCAGCAAGTTGGGTTGTTGCTTGATTTTCGCAAAACAGCGTCACAGCTTCGTACAGGGGGAAGGGATACGGAGTGTGATGTTGCAATATACACGTGAGCATCAGAGCTCGAAGTTATGTGAAGGTCTTGTTACGTGTAGCAGAGGTATTTCCTTATGTGACAAAAGAGAGGGTGTTACATAAGGGAATATCATCCATGGAGGTTACGAAAAGAGGTTGCTTGGCAGCCTCTTTTTTTCTTGCAGAGAAATGTTCGGACAGGTATAATAAAACTATATATAGTGAAAATTAGAGGGAAAGCAGGATATAAATATGTTGGGATTTCATACCGTAAAAGTAAAAGAGAACAGTCGACGAATGTTTGATCTGTGTATGCGTCGTGCGCAGAGTATCGGTCGTGCGGATTATGTACGCACAGATGGACGTATGGATCTGGCACATACCTTTCGTACTGATATGTTGCATTTTCTGATTTATCTGGTGTACTCCGATGGAAAAGTGAACAAAGAAGAAATTAAATATATTAACCTGTTATTTGGAACTCAGTTTGATGAGAAAATGCTCCGGGATTATGCTGATCGATGGGGACTGCGTTCAGAGAGTATCCGGGATCATGCACCGCGGTCGTTAAATTCGTTTGTCCGCTCGAATATCGGCGGAGAAACAGGGGAGATATCTGATGACTACTACGATTTGGTGCAGTTATATGTCACAACCTTCAATTATATCGGAAATGATCTGATTGCATGTAATGAGGAGGTGACAAACTCTGAGATACAGGCGCTTTCTTCCTATATTGAGCTGATCACGCAGGAGATTGACCGGGTGCGCGGGGATATGGAGGAGTATAAACCGACGATCGAATTTAAATCTGGAAGTAAGGTCAAGCAGGAAGAAACACCAGATTACTCGTATTGGTCAGATACTTTGGAGACACGGCGGACGAAGATCACGACACCGGAGTATCTGGCGGAAGATACGCCGACCGTAAGTGAGAACAGAGAAAACCGCGTAGATACAGCCACGCCGGAGAACTTCCGGACAGCAGATATGGCAGCTTCCGGACAGTCATTTCGTATGCGGGAAGAACAACCGGCTGCACAGACGTTGCCAGACCAGAAAGAACGCAAAAAAGAGTTTAATACGGAGATGGATATACAGACATTGCTGCAACAGTTGAATGACCTGACCGGTATGCAGAGCGTGAAAACCGAGATTAATAATATGATTAATCTGTTGAAAATCTGTAAGATTCGTCAGGAAAATGGACTTCAGACACCACCGGTTACGAATCATATGGTGTTTCTTGGTAATCCCGGAACAGGTAAAACGACAGTGGCAAGAATTCTGGCGAAGATCTACCATGGACTGGGTGTTCTCTCCAAGGGCCATCTCGTGGAGGTTGATCGTTCAGGACTTGTTGCAGGATATATGGGACAGACGAGTGAGAAGGTTACAGAAGTAATCGAGAAAGCCAAGGGCGGCATTTTATTTATTGATGAGGCGTATGCTCTTGCAAATGGACAGCAGGGCGATTTCGGACAGGAGGCAATTGACATCCTGAACAAAGCGATGGAAGATAACCGGGATGATCTGATCGTTATTGCAGCCGGATATCATGATGAGATGCAGGATTTCTTAGATGCAAATCCCGGACTTCGTTCCCGATTTAACCGGACGATTGAATTTCCGAATTACGATGCAGCAGAACTGTTAGAGATTATGACAAACCGGGCGAAATCACTGGATTATACATTGACAGGTGATGCGGTGCAGTATGTATTGGATACATTTACGAGAATACTCGCATGTCCGCCGGAGAATTTCGGCAATGCGCGTTCCGTGCGCAATTATCTGGATCGGGTGATTCACAATCAGGCAAACCGTCTGATTGCGGAGAATAATTTTAAAGAGGAAGATCTGACGAGGCTTACGCTTGCGGATGTACAGTCAGAGACATTAGAATAGTATGCATAAACAATGGATCAGGGATGGGTTAAGTGAATATCTAAGTAATCCGCATGCGGTATGGCATATGCCGGGGCACAAGCGGAAAGCCTGTTATGGAGATTTTCAGGATGCGTTTCTTGCATGGGATGTAACGGAGGTTCCGGGAACGGATGACCTGTATCTGCCGGAAGGCTTTATCGGAGATTCGCTTGCCATGCTGAAGGAAATCTATCGGACCTGTGGTACATATTATGTGGTAAATGGTGCGACAGGGGGCATCTTTACTGCCATCGCGGCATGCACGAAGCCGGGCGATGCAATATTGATCGCCAAAAACTGCCACAAATCGGTATATAATTCGGCAGCAATGCTGCAGCGCCAGGCAATCTATGTGGAGCCGATGTGGAAGAAAGAAGCAGTAGATACATATGGATTTACACAATTTATGGATGGGTATGTCGATGCAGATGATGTTGAAGCACTTTGTGTGGCTCATCCGGAAATCACGGCGGTTGTGGTCACTTCGCCGACGTATGAGGGCGTCATATCCGACATTGCACAGATTGTGCGAGTGGCACATACACATCATGTACGGGTAATTGTGGACGAAGCACATGGTGCACATCTTCCATTTTTAAAACCGGAATATTCCGCAATCTGTATGGGTGCGGATGTCGTTGTTCAGAGCCTGCATAAGACGCTTCCGGCGATGACGCAGACGGCAGTGATTCACGTCTGCACAGAGGAACTGGTAAAATCGGTGGAGCATGCGTTGGAGATATTCTTAAGCTCTTCGCCATCGTATATTTTCATGATGAATATGGAAGCGGCAATCTGCTATATGGCAGATCATGATTTTACGGAATACGAAGCCCATTTGCAGCAATTCCGGGAAAACTGCGCGAAGCTTCCGCAGATTTCAATGATAGATAAAGAAGCGGTATGTGCCGCGGGTGCATATGGATACGATGAGACGCGGCTTGTATATTCTGCTTCTGTGCCGGGACCGGAGCTGCTTGCGATGCTTGCAGACAAAGGCAGTGTCGTCTGTGAGATGGCTGGGAGAAAGCACGTGGTGCTGATCTCGACGGTGCGGGACAGTCAGGAAGATTTTGAACGGCTATACCGGGCGCTTTGGATGTGCGATGTCGCTCTGACAAAAGAAGGGGATCATGAGAAGGAGCGATGTGCCGGACAGGAGGTATTGAAAAAGCTGGTGGGAACGCGGGCAAAGGCACCCATCTATGTGTATCCACCTGGCAGTTATATCGTGAACACCGGCGAACTCATTACGCCAGAGGTCGTGGATATGCTTTGTACATATCAGGCAGCAGGGCTGCATATTCGGGGGATTTAAAAAGAGGGGAGAAACGTATGACAATTATTTTGTGTGACGACGATGTGAGGGATTTAAAGACACTAAAAAAACACATTGAACGGTTTGGCAGAGAACAGCATATAGAGATTTCAATTATAGAAATTCCGAATCCTAAAACGGTACGGCAGATTGAAACAATTACCGAAAAACAGGAAATCGATGCGATTTTTCTGGATATTGATATGCCGTATATTACAGGAAATAAAGTAGCCGAGGAATTATTAGAACGGAATCCGGATCAGTGCATTATCTTTTTTACGAACCGGGAAGAGATGGTTTACAATGTAATACAGTATAAACCATTTCGATTTATCAAAAAGCAACATGCAGACGAGATTAACGATGCGTTGCTTGCATTGGTTCAGCGTTCTATGCAGGAAGGGCAGGTTCTGATCGAAAAAGGAAAAACAGAAATTGTAAAAGTACCGGCAAAAGAGATAACTTATCTGGAAGCTTCAAATCATAAAATCATATATCATACAGTGACAGAGGAACTTGAATTCAGAGGCAGTATGAGTATGTCAAAAATAGAAAAGGAGTTAGCGCAGTTTGGATTTATCCGGACGCATGTAGCTTTTGTGGTGAATATCCGATACATAAAAAGAATTGATAAAAAGAATGTATGGATGATGGACGGAACCTGTATTCCTATGGGCGGAAAGTACAAAGAAATGACGATGAAGAATTATAAGATTATGTTGGAGCGAATTCGTTATGGGCAATAATATTGTTGAATTAGGGGCAAATTTAACAGATGCAGTTTTTGAAATTGTATTCTTAACGATCATATTAGGAAAACGTAAAAAGATGCCGGTCTGGGGATTTATAATGTTGTCAGCTTTATTAGCAGTTTTGACATCCTGTTTGCAGTTAAAATACACACAAAACGATGTGAATACAATTATATATTTATCATTTGGACTAATTTTTATTTTTCTATGTACGGGAAAAAGCTGGAGACAGGGACTGTTGTATTTTACAATATGGAATATTGTGCTTATGTTCTGTGGCTTGGTTTATACCGCTGCGTATAGTTTTGTAAAGCAGGAACAGAAATCAGATATATGGGATATGACGGTGGCAGAACGGATCCATTATCTGATGGGATCAAAGCTGTTATTATTACTGGTAACAGCAACTGTTGTTTTCTTCTTAAAGAAAATACATCTGAAGTCTGCGATGCCGGTTATGAATATGGTAGTGTTTGTGATTAGTATACTGATTGGCATTATTTTAGACATCATGCTGGATTACGAGTATCTGGACCGGCGTGGAAAAGTAGCGATAGAGATTGCGATGTTAGGCATTTTAATAATCAATATTTTTGTCTATATTGCGACGTATCAGCTCAATAAAAATCAGAAGCTGCTGATGGAAAATCAGCTTCTCCGGATGGCACAGGAGGGGCAGAAGGAAAGTATGGAGCGGATGATGCAGTTACAGGAGAGAAATCGTATTTTACGTCATGATCTCCGACATTACTTTACTGTTTTTCAGGAATTGCTTGCGGCTGGAAATATGGAAGAAGCAAAAAAATATGTGGCGGAGGTACTTGATACAAAACTTCAGCCGGAAGGAATCTATATGACAGGGGATGAGATTCTGGATGCAGTGCTGAATCATTGTGACAGTTGCTGTAAGAGCAAAGGGATTTGCTTTCGGGCAGAGGTCAGCGCACATTTGCCGGAAGGACAGATGGAGTTTGCCATAGCACTTTTGAATCTGTTAGAAAATGCGATAGAAGCAGAAGAACAGGAGGAAAACAAACGGATTGAGGTTGAAATCTATGAGAGTGCCGGTTTGCTGCTTGTGACAGTGAAGAACAGGATCAGTCATTCTGTGATGCAGGAAAATCCGGAAATGAAGACACAAAAATCCAATGCAGGACTGCATGGACTTGGAAGAAAGAGTGTCAAACAGCTTGTACGGGATATGGATGGAGCATTTTATGAGGAAGAAAAGAATGGATATTTTGTGTCCAATATAGTAGTGTAAACAGGTAAAAATTCTAAAATAACAGCTTAAAAAAGAAAATGTACGTCGAAAATCGCGTCAAGTATGCCAAAGTACTTGTTTTTTATATGAAATCAGTTATTGTTGTGTGTAAGAGATGAAGGCAGGGAGGAAATCCATGGAACGTCTTGCATATGCAATCACTGATTTTTTATTGCAGAGGAATGTAATAGAAAAGGAAGAATATGAGATCTATGTATATGGATATGCAATTCTTTTAGAACAGTTGCTGCAGATTGCAGGGTTTATCGTGCTTGGAATTGCGACGGGGAACTTGCTTTATACAGTGGAATTTTTGATAGTGTTTCATTTGTTCCGAAGTTCCTTTGGCGGATACCATGCGGATACGGCTCTGCGCTGTATGTTGCTCAGTTATGGCGGATGGGGTGCTGTGATGTTATGTGTGCATTACTTTGGTACATATGCAGTGCTTCCGATATGGTTCTGGGTGCTTTTGGTTTTCGATATGGGGATATTTATGATATGGGGACCGGTAGCACATGCGAACAAACCACTGACACAGAAACAGAAACGCAGGAACAAACGCATAGGGATGGCGTTGTTTGGAATTGGCGCATTGCTGACATTTCTTGGGAGAACTTGTGTTGTTGTTGACATTGTTTATATAGGAACAGTTACCTTTGTAGCAGTGTTGGCAATGGTAGGAAAAAGAAAGGTAGGAACAAAGTATGAAGAAGATTGAGAAACTGATTGCGAAGCTTGGTTACAACACTGCAAAGAAGACGGTGAACAGCGCGTCTGTATGGCACTGCCATCAGGTAAAAGAGCCTGCATCAGCACGTGAACGTCTGATGAAGGAAGCTGTAAAGTAATAGAGCGTAAAAAAGAGTGGGCGGATGTCTGTTGGCATCTGCCCTTTCTTTACGTTTGCATTTTAAAAACCGGTATGATAGAATAAGGCAACTGTGTGAGACAGGAGGACACAGAACTCGAAAGGTAAGAACCTTAGCGCCAGGTCCTGAGGGGACGGAAAAAAACTCAGGATGACGAGGAGAAACGTAATCGAAAGATTCGGCGGATGCGTTTCCGCACAAGCTGAGTGCGTATACAGAAAAAAATATGCGGGTAACTGCAAAACAAAGTTCTGTAATCAGTGATAGAGACATAGAAAATTAAAAATAGAATAGAGGTAGATATTATGTGTGGAATTATTGGTTTTACGGGGAATGAACCAGCGAAGGATATTATCATCGGCGGCTTGGAACGGTTGGAGTACCGCGGATATGACAGCGCAGGATTAGCACTATTGTCGAACGATCAGATTCAGGTGCGTAAGCGTACCGGCAAGGTAGAGGAGTTACGGAAGCTCTGCGAGGCAGAGAAAATGTCTGCTACCTGCGGAATCGGTCATACAAGATGGGCAACCCACGGTGGGGTAACGGACGTGAATGCACACCCACATCGTGTCGGAAAGGTCGTACTGATTCACAATGGTATTATCGAGAATTACCGTCAGATCGTAACAGAGTATGGACTTGCGGACCAGCTTGTATCTGAGACAGATTCTGAGGTTGTTGCAGCACTTTTGAACAAGTTCTACGAGGGTGATCCGGTCAAGGCAATCAAGAAGACAGTGAAGGTACTTTCCGGTGCATTTGCACTTTGTATTATGTTCCAGGATATCCCGGATACGATCTATGCGATCCGGAATGTAAGCCCGATGGTGGCAACGTCGTGCGAGAGAGGTTCAGTGATTGCATCCGATCTGACCGCATTAATCGAGTTCTCAAAGGAGTATTTCGTAGTACCGGAGTATCACATTCTGACACTCAAGAAGGATGGTATTGATATTGAGGATCTGAAGGGGAATAAAGTGACTCCACAGATGCTGACTGTAAACTGGGATATCACAAGTGCACAGAAAGGCGGGTATCCGTTCTTCATGCTCAAGGAAATCTATGAGCAGCCGGACGCAATTCGCAACACGATCGCACCACGTATTAATCAGGAGCTTCCTGATTTTACGGAAGACGGAATTGATGATGCGATATTTAAGAATTGCAAGCGTATTTCGATTGTGGCATGCGGTACAGCGATGCATGCAGGTATGGTTGGAAAGCATCTGATCGAGAAGAAGCTTCGGATTCCGGTGCATGTAGATTGTGCTTCTGAGTTCCGGTATAAGGATCCGATTATTGATGAGGAAACTTTGACAATCGTACTTTCCCAGTCGGGCGAGACGATTGATACATTAGAAGCGTTAAAGCTTGCGAAAAATCGTGGCTCCAAGGTGCTTTCTATCGTTAATGTGAAGGGAAGCACGATTGCAAGAGAAAGCGATTATGTATTATATACACATGCAGGTCCGGAAATCGCCGTAGCATCGACGAAAGCATATACGGTACAGGTGGCAGCGATGTATCTGATCGCATGCCGGATCGGACTGGTGAAGGAACTTATCACAGAGCATGATGCAAAACGCTTTATGACAAAGCTTACAAATGCATCGAATATCGTTGAGGAAACTTTGAAATGCGCCGATGATATCAAGCGCGTGGCAGATCATATCAAGTTTGCAACCGACACGTTTTATATCGGAAGAGGGCTTGACTATACGATGAGCTTAGAAGCAGCGCTGAAGTTAAAGGAAATCTCTTACGTGCATGCAGAAGCATATGCGGCAGGAGAACTCAAGCATGGAACAATCGCGTTAATCTCTGAGAATGTTCCGGTTGTCGCACTGGCAACCCAGGAGGATGTCTATGCGAAGGTCATCTCGAATATCCGTGAGGTTAAGGCAAGAGGTGCATATGTGGTGCTTGTCAGCATGGATGAGGAAGTGAATGATCCAAGTATCTGTGACCAGCATATCCGCCTTCCGAAGATGGATAGTGAATTTACATCCTTTGCAACAGCGGTTGTATTGCAGTTGGTTGCATATTATACTTCCGAGGCAAAGGGACTGGATGTGGATAAACCAAGAAACCTTGCGAAATCTGTAACGGTAGAATAATGATAGAGAGATGCATACCTCATTTGTACATGCGTGCAGATGAGGTATTGTATGTGTAAAAATGATTATGGAACGCAGGAATCCTATGTGCGCGGGCACGGACGGGATTACGTGCGTAAAAATTTACAAGGAATGAAGAAACAGGATGAAGGATCTGACAAAAGGCTACCCGGCAAAAGTGATAATTTTATTTGCCATCCCGATGATATTCGGCAGCATATTTCAACAATTATATAATATAGCGGACAGTAAGATTGTAAGTACATTTGTTGGCACCGAAGCGTTTGCAGCTGTCGGTGCCACAAGTGTTGTATCGAACACATTGATCGGATTTTTGAATTCCCTGACACTTGGGTTTGCAATTCCGATTGCGAACAGCTTTGGAGGAAAGAATTATAAGCGGATGCGCCGCATGGTGGCAGGTACTGTGTTACTGACGCTGGCAGGGGCAGTTGTGCTTACCGTGTTAATCTTGCTTTTGATTCCTGCAATCCTGAAACTTCTGGCAACACCGGAAGATATTATGAGCCCGGCGCTTGCGTATGTGCGCATCATTTTATATGGCATTATATTTGTGTCTGTGTATAACATGTGTGCAAATGTACTGCGCGCGGTTGGTGACAGCCGGACGCCGCTTTATTGTCTGATTATCTCTGTGTTTGTAAATATCGGACTGGACTTGCTGTTCGTAAATGGATTCCATATGGGGATTGAGGGGGCTGCATGGGCGACAATCCTCTCACAGGCACTTTCAGCAGTGCTTTGTCTTGGTTATATCCTGCTTAAGTTCCGGGATATTATACCGGAGAAGGACGAGTGGAAACCGGTGGAAGGGCAGTACAGTGAGCTTCTTACGACGGGGCTTGCGATGGGATTTATGTCGCTTGTTGTGAATTTCGGAACGATTGTGCTTCAAGGTGCAATCAATGGACTGGGAACGGCAATCGTTGCGGCGCATACCGCGGCAAGAAAAGTGTTCGATATATTTACAGTATCACTTTATTGTCTGGGAAATGCAATGACAACGTACGTCAGTCAGAATATGGGGGCCGGGGAACCGGCACGTATTCGCAGAGGGATTCGTCATGCCGTTGTTATGGCAACGGGAATAACAACGGTACTTGTAATTATTTGTTTTGCATTTGGCAGACCGGTATTTACATGGCTTGCGTCTACCGATAATGCGACAATTGTAGATTCTGCGGTGATGTATTCCCGGATTAGTATTGTATTTTTCTATGTGTTAGGACCGCTATTTATCCTGCGGTGCAGTCTGCAGGGGATGGGCCGGAAGGTAATACCGGTGTGCTCGAGTGTTGTTGAGATGACAATCAAGGTACTTTCTGCAACGATTCTGGTGCCGCGGCTTGCTTATTTCGGTGTGGCACTTACGGAACCGATCAGCTGGGTCTGCATGACGATTCTGCTGACTGCGGCTTATTTCGCGAAGCCGCCGGAACAGATGTTGCGAAAGTCCGCTTAAAATGGTATAATGAACATTATATTGGCTGTGTTCACACAAGCCTGAATAATGCGGAAAACACATTATAAATTCGTCAAAGAAGGTGAAACAGATGTCGAAACTGAAGACTCCGAAAAAACCGAAGAAGGCAAAGCCGGTGAAAACGATTCACAGGGAACCGGGGAAGCGTATGTCACGCAAAGAGCGGAAGCTTAAGGAAAAGCGAAGAAAGCAGATGAGTAAGCATATCGACCGGGCTATGGGATTCGTGGCAATCGTATTGTGCACCGTTTCAGCAATCTTGGACGTAAAAAACAACAAAGACTCATAAAAAGAGGATGGAAGAGGAAAGGAAGAGAACAGAACAATGAAGAATTTTGAAGGATTACTTGAGCAGATCAAATCATGCAGCAAGAAGAAGCTTGCCGTTGCAGTTGCACAGGATGATGCGGTCCTTGAGGCAGTAAAGGCAGCGAAGGACAAGGATATTGCAGATGCGATTCTGGTCGGAGATGCTGATAAGATCAAGGAAATCGCTGCAAGCATGGATATGAGTTTAGAAGGTTTTGAGATTATTGACGTGAAGGATCCGACAGAAGCAGCTCTTACAGCAGTAAAGCTTGTACATGATGGCGAGGCAGATATGTATATGAAGGGTCTCATTGACACAAAGGGATTCTTAAAGAGCGTACTCAATAAGGAAGTGGGACTTAGAACCGGTAAGGCTTTGTCACATGTATGTCTGTTTGAGATTGAAGGCTTCGAGAAGATGTTCTTCCTGACTGACGTTGCATTTATTCCATACCCAACATTGGAGGACAAGGTAGATATCATCAGCAATACAGTTGCAGTTGCACATGCATGTGGTATCGAGTGTCCAAAGGTAGCTCCGCTTGCAGCTGTAGAGGTTGTAAATCCGAAGATGCCTGTTACAGTAGACGCAGCTGAGCTTACAAAGATGAATGAAGAGGGTAAGATTACAGGCTGTATCGTGGACGGACCGCTTTCCATGGACCTTGCAATTGATCCGGAAGCTGCAAAGCATAAGGGAGCAACAAATCGTAAGATTGTCGGTGATGCAGATATCTTATTGTTCCCGGACATTCACGCAGGTAATATCACATACAAGACACTGGTTCACACAGCAAAGGTCAAGAATGGCTGTATCTTAACAGGTACAAAGGCTCCGGTTATCCTGACATCCCGTTCCGATACATTTGAGACAAAGGTTAATTCGATTGCCCTTGCAGCGATCGTAGCTGAGAACTTAAAGAAGAACCAGTAATTACAAGCATATTCAAATGTGCAGAAAGATATATCAGATATGGTTGGACATACGGAACTGATTCTTAAGCAGACCGTTGAAGCACGCTGGCACTTAATGAGCGACTGTTTTTGTCGCGAATTTAGTACCACTGCGTGCTGAACCGAGCGAGAGCATGTCTGCGTAGAATAGTTCCGTATGTCCAACCGATATACATATATATTGCACATTTGCATACATATAAAGGAGGATAATAAAATGAGTTATAAGTCATTGATCATCAATCCGGGTTCTACATCTACAAAGATTGGTGTATTCGAGGATGAGACATTGCTGTTCGAGGAGACACTGCGTCACTCGACTGAGGAGATTGCACAGTTCGATTCGATCGTTGCACAGAAGGACTTCCGTAAGGATGTTATCGCTAAGGTTTTAGCAGAGAATAATTTCGATATTAAGACACTGGATGTTGTTGTAGGCCGTGGTGGTCTGCTGAAGCCAATTCCGGGTGGTACATACACAGTTACCGATGAGCTGGTAAAGGATTTGGTAGAGGCAAAGCGTGGCGAGCATGCGTCAAACCTCGGTGGTATTCTGGCAAAGGATTTCGCTGACGAGCTTGGAATCCCTGCTTATATCGTAGATCCGGTTGTTGTTGATGAGTTACAGGATGTTGCAAGACTTTCCGGACACCCGGAGCTCCCTAGAACAAGTATCTTCCATGCATTAAACCAGAAGGCAGTTGCAAAGCGTTATGCAAAGGAAGTTGGCAAGAAGTACGAGGATTTAAACCTCATCGTAGTACATATGGGTGGCGGAGTTTCTGTAGGTGCCCATACAGGCGGTAAGGTAGTCGATGTATTTAATGCTTTGGATGGCGATGGTGCATTCTCACCAGAGCGTGCCGGTGGAGTTCCAAACGGCGAGCTGGTTCGTCTGTGCTATTCAGGAAAGTACACAGAGAAGGAAATGATCAAGCAGCTGGTTGGTAAGGCAGGCTTCAATGCATATTGTGGTTCTAATGATGCAAGAGATATTGAGGCTATGGCAAAGAATGGGGACAAGCATGCACAGCTTGTATTTGATGCATTCTTGTATCAGGTATCGAAGGATATCGGAGCACAGGCAGCGGTTCTCTCTGGTAAGGTTGATCAGATCATCCTGACAGGTGGTATTGCATATGGCAAGTATGCAACGGAAGAGATCACAAAGAGAGTACAGTTCATCGCACCTGTTACAGTATATGGTGGCGAGGACGAGCTTCTTGCTCTGGCGCAGGGCGCACTTCGTGTATTAAATGGCGAGGAAGAAGCGAAGATTTATTAAGAGAAAATGTTTTATGGGAGGGGTAGAATGGACGAAAATAACACACAGCAGGGAGGCTTTCCGGATCCATCCGGAAATGTGAATCCGCAGCAGCCTGTACAACCGGATATGACAGGATATTACGGACAGCAGCCTGGGCAGCCGGATATGACAGGATATTACGGACAGCAGCCGGTACAGCCTGGTGCGACAGGATATTATGGACAGCAGCCGGTACAGCCGGGCATGGCAGGATACTATGGACAGCAGCCGGTACAGTCGGGTACGACAGGATACTATGGACAGCAGCCGCAGGCAGGTGGAAAACCACCAAAGGTTAAGAAACCGAAGAAACCAATGACAAAGGGCAGATTAGCTACAATCATCGGAAGTGGTGTGGCGGTTGTTGCACTTGTTATATGTGGTGTCATCTTCCTTCCGAAGCTTTTCAAGTCGGATAAAGAAGTGGTTCTGGATGCATTGGCAGAGACATATGCCTCTTACACCAAGGAAGAAGCATTGAATGATCTGATTGGCTACGATGATATATTGAATGCCTATAATGAAAAAGGTGGAACGAGCAACGGCAGCTTTTCAGTTGCAGTGGGAGAAGGAAATGATACCTGCAATGTAGGAGTTTCTGTTGATTCAGAAATAGATCAGAAGAACCAGGAGCTGTCAGGTACGATGGCTGTAACCATTGGCGACAGCGAACTGCTCAGTGGAAATGTATATGCAGACAGTGAGAAGATGTATGTTGCATTTCCTGAGGTATTTGATGGATATCTGTCATATCCAACGGATGATCCATTTGGTGCAATTGTGAATTCTCCACTTGGAGATTCGCTTGGCTTAGATGCAGGAAGCATACCTCAAATCAATATGAATGTGTTCGCACAGAGTGCAGACAGTACAGGCGTTCAGAGCGAGTATGTAGATGCGCTTGAGACAGTCTGGGATGCAGCACAGTTTGAGAAGCAGGGAAAGGCAAAGATTACGGTAAATGGTCAGAATGTCACAGCGAAGGAATATTACGTGACATGGACCAAGGAGGATCTGCAGAAAGCATGTACTACAGCGCTTGATGGACTGACAGAGGCTGTGACAGAGTCAGAATCCGCACTTCAAAACAGTGGCATGAGTGCCGAAGAGTATAAGAGTTCCATGGAGCAGGTGAAGGCGATGGTTCCAAGTATCATCACCGGTGACCTGCAGGTAAAGGTATATGTGAAGGATAAGAAGGCTGTCAAGATAACATGCAAAGATTCCATCTCCCTCATGGGCATGGTTAAGATTGATTATGATTTCTGGACAGATTATGGAGATAATGATGTATCCGGTAACATAAGCTTTGATGTATCGGGCACAAAGGCCGGAATCAAGTATGAGGCACATGATATCAAGGGAAATACGAATGGTACTGTCACAGTATTCTATGGGGATACGGAATTCGATGTTGATATCAACAAAGTAATCACAGAAGCCGGAGATACGACTACATCGAAGACGACAATCTCCGCAACGGATTATTTCACGATTGAGCTTGAGAAGAGCTTCAACAAGCAGGATAATTCTGTGAGCGGCGCTGCACGTGCGGATATCGTAGGCGCAGATGTCTATGAGATCAGCTACACAGGCGGCTGGAAGGATATTAAGAAGGGAGTTGCATATACGCTTGCCGTAGATTCCTTCGAGGTGAAGGCGGCAGGAAAGACTGTATGCACCGGAACATTCAGCCAGACGCTGGATACATCTGCAATTACTGTTACACCGAAGGATGACAGTGCAGACGTGCTGGATATCGAGACCATGACGGAAGATGATCTGAACACATTTACAGAGAAGAACGATGCCAAGATGCAGGCTTGGATAGAACGTCTGGAAAATGATGCGTCGGTGAGTGGATTTTTCAACATATTAGAAGGATTGTTCTCAGCAGAGCCGATCGTTGAGGATACAGAGGAAGAGTATCCGGAGGATGAGATCGCAACAGATGATGCACAGGAGAAGACTCTGGATGACGCTGTTGTATCTACCTATGATGACTCTGTGAAGTATAAGGTAAATGGAACGATTGATGGATTTGAGTTCAACTATGCGAGTGACTATACCGTCAGCTTTTCGACAGATGAATATTCAACAATCGATTACGCACTTGACCAGAACGATGATCTGCAGTCAGCACTGGACGATTCGTTCTATTCTATGTCGAACATAGATAGCTATGATGTACAGGAGTCAAATCTGAATCAGACGGCAACCGTCGATGGCAGAGAGGTTCTGTATAGTGTTGAGAAGTATGTTGCTTTTGAGATGAACTGCATGGATATGACCGCAGTTGTAGAGATCGAGCCGGGCGTATATCTGGTTGAGACTGTCAGTATCTATCTGGATGACGACAGCTTCAGCGTGGAGCAGCTGCTGGAAGGACTTTCTACGAAGTATTTCACGAAGCAGTAGAACTAATAAAATAGAGGAAAAATTATGATTCGTTATTGTAAGATAAAACACTGCATCATCGGGTTTGATCGACCGAAGATCTGTGTACCATTGGTCGGACGGACGGTGGATGAAATCATAGCGCAGGCGAATCAGATAAAACAGTCACAGAGAAGCTCTGCCATTGATATGGTGGAGCTTCGTGGCGATTATCTGGATATATTGTCTGATTATGAGCAGCTTGATGATCTGTTGAAAAAGGTGACAGAAGTTCTGGATGACAAGGTACTTTTGTTCACAATCCGCAGTGAAGCAGAAGGTGGAGAAAAGCTCGCATTTTCGTATCCGACGATTGCACAGATCAATCAGCATGTGATCGAAGGGCATCTGGCGGATATGGTAGACATCGAATTGTTCTCTGGGGCAGAACAGGCAAAAAAACTAATCGCATTCGCAAAAGAAACGGATGTTAAGATCATTATGTCCAATCATGATTTCAACACGACTCCAGATGCAACTACGATTGTGAACCGTTTGCGGAGCATGCAGGATCTTGGCGCGGATGTTGTGAAGATTGCGGTGATGCCGGAAAACAAACTGCATGTGGTGAATTTGCTTGCTGCAACGGCTATGATGCAGGAAGCGTATGCAGAGGTACCGGTTGTCACGATGTCGATGGGGAAGATGGGGGCAGTCAGCCGGATCAGCGGTCAGGTGTTTGGCAGTGCAATCACATTTGCAAGTTTTGCGGAGGCATCGGCACCCGGACAGATTCCGGTTGACAAGATGGACGAAGCACTGACATTGGTTGAAAAATATTGTAACTAGAACAGAAAAAGCAGAAAGACAAGAGGGGTGTTTTTCTGCTTTTATTTACGAGGGGAGACTATATTGAAGGAGAGAAAGATGGTTTTGTTTGTCTTGGGGGATAAACAAATCCTGAACAGAAGTCGTATGATCGTGAACCAGCTTTCGCTGGAATATTCCGTAAAAATAGCAAGAAATTACAGTGCAGCATATCGAATTATCGTGGAACATCAGGTAGATGTTCTGGTGTGTGGACCATCGGAGGTTCAGTTTCACCAGAATATGGCAGATGCATATCGGTTTATGGAATCTGCGCGGAGACTAAAGCGATATGAAGAAACACCAATGATTCTGATATCAGATGTGGAAGATCCAAGCAGTTATTGTGATCAGAATCTGAGCTGTTATGATATTATTGACACATTGGCGATTGAACATCGACTGTGTGAAACGCTCGGTCTCGCATTGCGGGAGTCCCGGTGCAAGCATGCACAGACTTGTGCGATGCCGCGACAGGATAAAATGGAGGCACGGATGCTGTATATTCAGAACCAGAATGTGTTATATCCGGTAAAATGTGCAGAAATCAGTCATGTACAGACATTAAAGCGGGGTGTTGAGGTGAGTTTGCACAATGGTGTTAAATATGAGATGCATTATATTACCCTGCAGCAATTTCTGGAAGTTGCAGATGTGTGGTATTTGCAACAGTGTTCTCGAAGTGGGATTATCAATGCAAATTATGTACAAAGTATTGACTATACAAACCGAGTAATCACAATGCGAAATTCTGAACAGGTGGCAATTGGATCTACGTACATGAAAACTTTGCATGCGCAATTTCCGAAAATCCAGGAAGTATGGATGCGCAAGCGGGAACGGCAGTTTATTTTGGATTGAGAAAGATACAGGAAATGACTGAAAAATAAAACACCGGACATATGAGAATCTCATTGTCCGGTGTATGTGTATGGGAAACAGCTTAAAAGGATTATTCCATCGGATATTTAATCTGCCATGTGTTTCGCAGAGAGTCACAGATCTGCATGATGCGGAGTGTCTCTGCATGCGGCATCTCCGGACACTCAGTCTGACCAACGATGATGGCATCTCTGGCGGCAATAAATTCAAATTCATAACCGGTTGTCTGCTTGTCCGGTTTTTTCGTTTCAAGCACAAGCTTGTGATCGGTATTATAGATGCGGAATGTCTCCGGACAGTTGATGTTGTCAATCTCGATATATCCGCGGTCACCATAGATTTTTGCATTGTTGTCAGGCTGGTACATCATTGTGACAAATGCGTTTGCACATCTGCCACCTTTGTATGAAATCTGCAGTGCTTCCTGTGCATCCACGCCTGTGTCGAGTTTTGCACAGGTAGAACCGATCATTGGTGGTTCACTGCCGTAAACCATGGAGATAAGGTTGAGTGGATATACACCAAGATCGAGTAATGCACCGCCGGCAAGCTCCGGCTTGGTCAGGCGTTCTTCTTTCAGAAGAGAATAGCCAAGAGAGCAGGTGATATTATTGACACGTCCGATCGCACCCTTTTGGATGTACTCTGCCATCAGACGGTACATCGGCATGAAACGGATCCACATTGCTTCGCCACAGAACAGATTTTTCTCTCTGGCAAGCTTTAAGACGTCTTCGGTAGTAGCTGCATTATAAGAAAATGCTTTCTCTACCAGAACCGGTTTCCCGGCATTTAAGCAAAGCTTTGCATGTTCTGCGTGATGAGAATGCGGTGTTGCGATATAGATGAGCTCTACATCCGGATCCGCAGCCAATTCCTCATAAGAACCATAATATTTTGTAACGCCGTGTTCTTTGGCAAAGGTCTCTGCTTTTTCTATATCGCGGGAAGCAATTGCGTATGCTTCGAATGCATCTAAATCTCTGAGAGTATCTGCAATAACACCGGCAATCTTCCCGGCACCCATAATTCCAACTTTAAAATTAATCATATGAAACTCCTTCCGTATCATGTAATGACATATGCTTAAAACATAGCATGATAATCATTTAATTATTATAGCAAAAGAAACATCATATGTCATTTCCTTTTTACAAAAATGGAGATGCATGTTTTTTCGGATATTCATAGAAAAATATATTTATAACTGACAGAAGTGACATAGTATAACTGTAGGAAGTGACATGGTAGGGATTTATTGACATTTCCTTGGGTTATGCGTTATACTGAAAACTTGGATAGGTCTGTGAATCAGTCGAAAATCTATTTTTATGACAGATACAGATATGCATGAAAATCAAACATAATAAGAAAGGAAATATAGAAGTATGTACGAAAAGGTTTCTACAAAGCTGGACTTCACCAGCCGGGAAGAAAAAGTACTCAAGTTCTGGAAAGAGAACGAGATCTTCGAGAAGAGTATCGAAGAGAAAAAGGACCTGCCGACCTATACATTTTATGACGGCCCTCCAACGGCAAACGGCAAGCCGCATATCGGCCATGTGCTGACACGTGTGATCAAGGATATGATTCCGCGATATCAGACAATGAAGGGACATAAGATTATCCGTAAGGCCGGATGGGACACACACGGTCTTCCGGTTGAGCTCGAGATCGAGAAAGAGCTTGGTATCGATGGCAAGGAGCAGATTGAGGCGTATGGCTTAGATCCGTTTATCCGCAAATGCAAAGAGTCCGTATGGAAATACAAAGGTATGTGGGAAGAATTCTCCAACAAGGTAGGATTCTGGGCAGATATGGATAATCCGTATGTCACATATCACAATACATTTATCGAGTCCGAATGGTGGGCATTGAAGAAGATCTGGGACGACGGACTTCTCTACAAGGGATTCAAGATCGTACCTTATTGTCCACGTTGTGGAACACCGCTTTCGTCACATGAGGTAGCACAGGGGTATAAGACAGTCAAGGAACGTTCCGCTGTGGTACGTTTCAAGGTGATCGGTGAGGATGCGTATTTCCTTGCATGGACGACAACACCTTGGACACTTCCAAGTAATGTGGCACTCTGTGTGAATCCGGATGAGAACTACTGCAAGGTAAAGGCAGCAGACGGCTATACTTACTACATGGCAGAGGCTCTGCTTGACAAGGTACTTGGCGGCATGGCAGAGAAGCTTGTCAAGGAAGAGAAGATTGCAGAGGGAACACCTGCATATGAAATCCTCGAGACCTATAAGGGTAAGGAATTAGAGGGCAAGGAATACGAGCCGCTTTTTGAGTGCACAAAGGAGTATGTTGCAAAGCTTCCACAGAAAGGACATTACATTACATGCGATTCCTATGTAACGATGTCCGACGGTACCGGTATCGTTCATATCGCACCGGCATTTGGTGAGGACGATGCAAACGTCGGAAGAAAATACGACCTTCCATTCGTACAGTTTGTCGATGGCAAGGGTGATATGACAAAGGAAACACCTTATGCAGGACTGTTTGTAAAGGATGCAGATAAGCCGGTACTGGTTGATCTGGAGAAGGCAGGACTTCTGTTCGACGCTCCGAAGTTCGAGCATGAGTATCCACACTGTTGGAGATGCGACACACCGCTTATCTACTATGCGAGAGATACATGGTTCATCAAGATGTCCGCAGTGAAGGACAGACTGGTGAAGAATAATAACACTGTAAACTGGATTCCGGAAGGTATCGGTAAGGGACGTTTCGGCGCATGGCTGGAAAATGTTCAGGACTGGGGTCTGTCCCGTAACCGTTACTGGGGAACTCCGCTGAATATCTGGGAGTGCTCATGTGGCAAGCGCCACGCGATCGGTTCGATCGAGGAACTCAAATCCATGAGCAAGAACTGCCCGGATGATATCGAGCTGCACCGTCCATACATTGATGCGGTAACAATTACATGTCCGGATTGTGGCGGCGAGATGAAGCGTGTGCCGGAGGTTATCGACTGCTGGTTTGACTCCGGTGCGATGCCATTTGCACAGTGGCATTATCCGTTTGAGAATCAGGATATCTTCGAGGACAACTTCCCGGCTGACTTCATCAGTGAGGCAGTTGACCAGACAAGAGGATGGTTCTATTCTCTGATGGCGATCTCCACATTGCTGTTTGACAAGGCACCTTACAAGAATGTAATCGTGCTTGGCCACGTACAGGATAAGGACGGACAGAAGATGAGTAAGTCCAAGGGGAACGCGGTTGATCCGATGGATGCCCTGAACAAATACGGCGCAGATGCGATTCGCTGGTACTTCTACAGCAACTCCGCACCTTGGCTTCCAAACCGCTTCCATGAGGATGCAGTAGTTGAAGGCCAGAGAAAGTTCATGGGTACACTCTGGAACACTTACGCATTCTATGTGCTGTATGCAAATATTGATGAGTTTGATCCAACGAAGTATACATTGGAGTATGACAAGCTTTCCGTGATGGACAAGTGGCTGTTGTCAAAGCTTAATTCTATGGTGAAGTCCGTAGATGATAACCTGGGCAACTACCGTATTCCGGAGGCAACTAAGGCACTCGCAGAGTTTGTCGATGATATGAGTAACTGGTATGTCAGACGTTGCCGTGAGCGTTACTGGGCAAAGGATATGCCACAGGATAAGATCAACGCATACATGACACTTTATACGGCACTTGTGACACTCTGCAAGACCGCAGCACCGATGATTCCGTTTTTGACAGAGGATATCTACCAGAACTTAGTTCGCACGGTAGATAAGAATGCACCGGAATCCATCCATCTGTGTGACTTCCCAGAGGTGAACGAGTCCATGATCGATCCGGAGCTTGAAGCAAGCATGGATGAAGTACTGAAGGTCGTTGTATTTGGACGTGCCGCAAGAAATACTGCGAACATCAAGTCCCGTCAGCCGATTGCAAATATGTACATCAAGGCTGCCAAGGCACTGGATGATTATTTCGTAGATATCCTGCGTGACGAGCTGAATGTGAAGAATGTAGAGTTCAAGGAAGACCTGTCTGCATTTACCGCATACTCGTTCAAGCCACAGCTTCGTACCGTCGGACCAAAGTATGGCAAGCATCTGAACGCAATCAAGGAATACCTTGCAAATGTTGATGGCAACAAAGCGATGAGCGAGCTCAAGGCAGACGGTGTGATCAAATTCACAGCAGATGACACAGAGATTTCACTTGCTGAGGAAGATCTGCTGATCGATGTAGCGAAGATGGAAGGCTATGTGACAGAGGGCGATAACTATGTAACAGTTGTTATCGACACAACCCTGACACCGGAGCTGATAGAGGAAGGCTATGTGCGTGAGGTGATCTCTAAGATCCAGACGATGCGTAAGGATTCTGACTTCCAGGTAACAGACCGCATCAAGGTCTATGTAACCGGCAATGCGAAGATCGCAGACGTGATGGAGAAGAACGCAGACGAGATCAAGCGTGTCGTACTTGCCGATGCATTTGTGATGGATGCAGCCTGTGACAACTCAAAAGAGTGGAACATCAACGGCGAGAAGGTTACGATCGGCGTGGAAGTAAGTAAATAATAAGTAAAGTTCTGCAAATCAAACAGAGGATTTGCAAGCAAATTGTATAAAATTTTTTGTTAATTCACACATTCATGGGCAGATGTAACGAAAAATACATTTTTCATTGTATCGTGTAATTATGTCTGCTACACTGAATGTGATGAAATGGAGGCAGAAATGCTTCGCATAACATGTCTCAATATAGATATATGACTGCAATGGGGTGGGACAGGAGACATGTTACGTAAGATAAGTGTGGGCATTTTCGGATGCACATACGCACATAAACAAGGAGGATTAATTCTATGAAGAAGATGGCTGATTTCGATAAGGAAAGCTTCAAGAAGGACGTCATTAACAACGTCAAAAACCTTTTCCGTAAGACAATCGATGAAGCAACACAGGAACAGGTATTTCAGGCAGTGTCCTACGCAGTGAAGGATCATATCATTGATCGCTGGATTGCTACGCAGAAGGCATACGAGGAGAAGAATGCAAAGACTGTTTACTACCTGTCTATGGAGTTCCTTATGGGTCGTGCACTTGGTAATAATATGATCAACCTCACATGCTATGAGCAGGTGAAGGAAGCATTGTCAGAGCTTGGTTTTGACCTGAACGTAATCGAGGATCAGGAGCCGGATGCAGCACTTGGTAATGGTGGTCTTGGTAGACTGGCTGCATGTTTCCTGGATTCCCTTGCTACATTGAACTACCCGGCATATGGCTGCGGTATCCGTTATCGTTACGGTATGTTCAAGCAGGCAATCGAGAATGGTTACCAGATTGAGAAGCCGGATAACTGGTTGAAGAATGGCAATCCATTTGAGGTAAAGCGCCCGGAGTATGAAGTAGAGGTTAAGTTCGGTGGCTATGTAGCGACTGAATGCAGAGAGGGAAAGAATTATTTCGTACACAAGGATTATCAGGCAGTTCGTGCTATCCCATATGATCTTCCGATCATCGGATATGGCAATAATGTTGTAAATACACTTCGTATCTGGGATGCAGAGCCGGTACAGGAGTTCAATCTTAATTCATTTGATAAGGGTGAGTATCAGAACGCCGTTGAGCAGGCAAATCTGGCTCGTAACATCGTTGAGGTACTTTATCCAAACGATAACCATTATTCAGGTAAGGAGCTTCGCTTAAAGCAGCAGTACTTCTTCGTATCTGCTTCTGTACAGAGAGCCATCCTGAAGTTCAAGGAGAACAACGCAGATATCCATGACCTTCCAAACAAGGTTACATTCCAGTTGAACGATACACATCCAACTGTAACAGTAGCAGAGCTTATGAGAATCCTTGTGGATGAGGAGAACCTCGAGTGGGATGATGCCTGGGATATCACATGCAGAACATGCGCATATACAAACCATACAATCATGGCTGAGGCACTTGAGAAGTGGCCAATCGACCTCTTCCAGAAGCTTCTTCCTAGAGTATATCAGATCGTGGATGAGATCAACCGTAGATTCGTGCTTAAGATCGAAGATATGTATCCGGGCAACCAGGATAAGGTTCGCAGCATGGCTATCCTCTATGATGGTCAGGTTAAGATGGCACACCTTGCAATCGCCGGATCTTACTCCGTAAATGGTGTAGCACAGCTTCATACAGAGATCTTAAAGAAGCGTGAGCTTCGTGATTTCTACGAGATGCGTCCGGAGCAGTTCAACAACAAGACAAACGGTATTACACAGAGAAGATTCCTTCTCCATGCAAACCCATTGCTTGCTGATTGGGCTACAAAGAAGGTCGGCGACGGCTGGATCACAGATCTTCCGGTGCTTGAAGGTCTGAAGAAGTACGCAACAGACAAGAAGGCTCAGAAGGAGTTCATGGACATTAAGTACAAGAACAAGGTTCGTCTGGCTGAGTACATCAAGGAACACAATGGTATCGATGTAGATCCGAACTCTATCTTCGATGTTCAGGTTAAGAGACTTCATGAGTACAAGAGACAGCAGCTTAACATCCTTCATGTGATGCATCTGTACAATGAGTTGAAGGCAAACCCGGATATGGATTTTGAGCCGACAACATTTATCTTCGGTGCAAAGGCAGCTGCCGGTTACAAGACAGCAAAGCTTACAATCAAGCTGATCAACTCTGTAGCAGACGTGATCAACAACGATAAGTCTATCAAGGGTAAGATCAAGGTTGTATTCATCGAGAACTACCGTGTATCAAACGCAGAAATTATCTTCGCAGCAGCAGATGTATCGGAGCAGATCTCAACAGCTTCCCGTGAGGCTTCCGGTACAGGTAACATGAAGTTCATGTTGAACGGTGCTGTTACACTTGGTACGATGGATGGTGCAAACGTAGAGATCGTAGAGGAAGTTGGTAAGGAGAACGCATTTATCTTCGGACTTTCAGCTGAGGAAGTAATGAAGTATGAGAAGGATGGCGGTTACTATCCAATGGACATCTACAATTCAAATCCAAAGGTTAAGAAGGTTCTTGATCAGCTGGTAGATGGCACTTACTCAAATGGCGATAAGGAATTGTTCCGTGACTTATATGATTCTCTTGTAATGAAGGACGTATACTTCACATTGAAGGATTTCGATTCTTATGCAGATGCACAGAAGCGTGTAAACAAGGCATACAAGGATAAGGCTAACTGGGCTAAGATGGTTATGCTGAATACTGCTTGTGCCGGTAAGTTCTCTTCTGATAGAACAATCGAAGAGTATGCACAGGAGATCTGGAAGCTTGAGAAAGTAGAAGTTACATTGTAATTTTATAGATAGGAATATATGAGCGGCTGTGCGTGCATATGCCGGCTATATGGGAGAGGGCTGTCACTGTTTGGTGGCAGCCTTTTTTGGAGCAATGCAAGCTGATTGGGTAGAAAATGATAGAACGGGAGAAAATCCCCAACCGGAAGCTACAGAGAAGCAAGCAGGTTGGGTAGAAAATGGCAGAGCGGGAGAAAATCCCCAACCGGAAGGTAAAGAGAAGCAAGCAGGTTGGGGTAGAAAATGGCGGAACGAGAGAAAGTCCCCAACCGGAAGCTAAGAGAAATAGTGCTCGATGATATGTAGGACAAGTTCAGAATCAAGTGGCGTTTGGCGAGATTCATAAGTAAGAATCAAATTGCCGTCAGGATAGATATTGTTCCGGCAATAACGTCGGATTTTCGTTAAGGCATTATCGAGATAGTCTTCTTCGCTCATCATCCCCAAGTGCTCCCAATAATAAATTTTCTTGGTAACAGGATGCTGAATCGTGAAGTCGGGATAGACAGTGTGCGAACCAAGCTGCAAACATGCTTCATATCGAAAAGGAATATGCTTTGAAAATAGAGTATTGGCAATAAGAACTTCTGATTTGGAACGAACTGGAATACCAGCATAAGTATTATGAATTAAATTTTCTGGATAGTTATTGGATCTTTGATAGTCGGTCGTCGACCAGGAAACTTCATCATTGAAAACTGCTGAAAGTAGAAGATCGCGATAAGAAGAATCCGGAGATAGAAGTTTGTCAATTCTTCGTTTGTGCGGTGCAATTTTCAAGCATTTTTTTAGAAATGTAATTTCATCCAAATCATCTTTTAGACGGGCGAGATAGTATTTTTTCTGCATCAATTTATTGGCCAATTTCTCTTGTGAGCGTGGCAGATAATTCCGCTTCCCTTCAGATATTAGATACCATCGAATATATTCTTTGTCGCGTTCACAAGATATGTTTTCTTCTGGTAGATTCTTTAGTTTTTGTTGTAACCAGCGTACTTCAGTCAATCGTTGTTCGAGCTCTTTTTGCATTTTTTGTACGTCCATAAAAACCTCCATTGTTAGAATAAAATGATTATAGTTTTTGAAAAGTGACTAGGAACACGACAGGAAACTGATAGAAAATGTCCCTAGTCACAAAGAAGAAAATGTGATCTGGAGAAGTAGATTCCAGCCCAGAAAAAGTGTTATGACATGACATAGTTCGGTGCAATTATGCATGTTTCGTTATAATGTTCATTATGTAAAAAATAATGGATAAAAATAAGAACATGTAGATAAACTCACTTTAGAAATTAAATGAATTAACCATGCATAGACAATAGCATGAATGATGTTGACTTGTAAAGGACTTTTTGAGTAGAAAATGTAAGTTTAGGAGATTTGCACAAATTCCAGCGAAAATATGCTGGGGGAAAATAGAGAAGATATAAGATTTGCACTAAACGAAAAATTGAATCGGAGTTTAAATTGGCTGCATGGACGCCGACATCATGCAATATCCAGCTATATTACAATCGAATAACATGGAAACATTTGCATCTGAAATTCCACCGATGGCGTACACTGGAATAGAAGCGGCATTGCAGATTGACTTCAGCCAGTTAATACCTCTTCCCGGAAGTCCCTTTTTACAATCTGTAGTAAAGATATGTCCTGCGGTGATGTAGTCTGCACCATGTGATTCTGCGAAGATAGCGTCCTCAACACTGTGGATAGAGGTTCCAATCCTTTTGATGTGTGGATATTTTCCACGGAAACTTGCGGAAGATATTGTTATAGATGCGGAAGTATTCTCATGAATCAGGTCATTATCTGAAGTTGCAATAGAGGCATCAGAAATCAGGACAGAACTATTAGATAGGAAATTCTGAAAATTATTTTGTGCTGAATTGTCTGAGTGACCAAGTAAGTTCGTAAACATAGAAAACGGCAGATGCAGATCTGTACCGAATTCTTCAGCAACCGCAGGAAAATTGTGCACAATAATATTGGAGGTCAAGTTAGTCGAGGAGAGATAGGAATGCTGCGCAGAGAAAATATCAGCGATAAATGCATGGTATTCTTCTTCACTTAAATCTTTCTCTCGAATCAGAATTTTATCGTAAGAATTATTGTTTAAAAGCGCACGAATCTGGCGGGATAAGCAGGTGAGAGGTGTGTCCTCTGCACTTGCTAAGCCTGCCTGTTTGTATAATTTATAGCATATAGTTCGATTTGTTACTGCGATTCGTGTTTGCGTCATTATATTCTGCAATCCTTTCGAGGATATCATTTGGTAGTTGTGTATATTTCCTAATCTTGGTCGGGCTGTTATAGCATAAATTGGGGGAAAATTCATATTGTAGGAAAATTCCCCAACAAATAGGCAATTCAATCATGCCAAATTGGGTGAGAAATTGAATAGTCTAAAATTCACCCAATAAGTAGGCGATTCGGTCATGTTAAATTGGGTAAAAATTGAATAGTCTAAAATTCACCCAACAAATAGGCGATTCGGTCATGTTAAATTGGGTGAAAAATTAAATAGTCTAAAATTCACCCAATAAGTAGGTGATTTGGTCATGACAAATTGGGTGAAAATTAAATAGTTCAAAATTCCCCCAATAATTAGGTAATTAGGCTATAGCAAGTTGGGGAGAAAATCTAAATTATAGGAAAACTCCCCAACCATTAACTAATTAAGCCATGATTCTACGTGCCTAAATTAGAAAAGTAACTGTCTAATTATGATATTCCTCCGTGTACAAGTAGTCATTCAATACTGGCTGCATGCCCTGAGCGCGGATGGCATCGTAGATTTCTTCAAAACTACGGTTGTCAGCAATCTCGAACTGTTCATCACCGGCATCTGCAGCATCAGCCTGTGAACCGTCATTTACACATGCGAGAGCAGCATCAGCCTGTGCGCGATTATTTGCACTTCTCCGGGCAGAATCTATCTTTGTTACTTCATGCGCTTCGTATTTCTCCTTGTGGTCGCCGATACCTGTGGATACACCTGCCGAAATCTTTGTTGCGGCGATGCGGATGATGCCGTTACGGAAACGAGCTTCCTCACGGGAAGAAACGGTGATTGCTGCAAATGGAAGGAACAACCGGTAAGCACATAAGATCTGGCAGAGGACATTTTCGTGGACATCCTTTGGATTGATCTTGTCGTTGTTGATGATCGGACGAAGGCGCGGACAGGAAATAGACATTTCTGCATGTGGGTACTTCCGCTGTAGGTAATATACATGCAGGGCTGTTGCAAGCGCATCTGTGTGGTAATCGTCAAGACCGAGCAAAGCGGAGAATCCGACGCCACGCATGCCGCCGCGAAGCGCGCGCTCTTGTGCATCAAAACGGTATGGCCATACACGCTTGTGTCCCATCAGATGAAGTGTCTCGTATTTGTCTGGGTTGTATGTCTCCTGGAATACGGTGATGTAGTCGGCACCGCACTCATGCAGATAGTGGTATTCGTCAGTATTGACCGGGTAGATCTCCAGACCGATATTCCGGAAATATTTCCGCGCCAGCTTGCACGCTTCACCGATGTATTTTACGTCACTTACAGCGCGGCTCTCACCGGTCAGCATCAGGATTTCCTCAATGCCGGAATCTGCAATGACCTTCATCTCTGCTTCCATTTCCGCTTCGGTAAGCTTTTTTCTATGAATGTGGTTGTAGCAGTTGAAACCGCAGTACACACAGTAATTCTCGCAATAGTTTGCAATGTATAGCGGGGTGAAAATATACACACAGTCGCCAAAATGTGCCAACCGCTCCTTCTGTGCCAGAGTAGCCATTTCCTCCAAATGCGGAAGTGCAGCAGGAGATAAAAACGCTTTGAAATCCTCGATGCCACAGTGACCCTGCTTTGCATTTGCAAGGGCTGTGCGCACATCTGCGTCGGTGTAGGCGTTGTAGTCATAGGATTGCATGGCTGCACGTACTTTGTCCTTGATATCTGAATCCAGCACTTCCATGCCTTCCATATACTCCATATGGTTGGTGCGGGATGCTGGGTTTTCCTCCAGATCTTTCTTACGCTTTTGCGCTTCGGGTGAGAGGTAAGAATTATCTATTGTATATTCTTGTTCCATTCGTTATTATTCCTCCTTGTTGTAGCCGAGTTTGGAGCAAATCACTCAGAAAAACAGGAAAAGCTCCAAATCATCACATGATTTGTCTGAATACAGAACTTACCGCAAAAATCCGGTTAGTGGATCGGAAGCTGCGCTCCCCTTGTCGAGTACACGACCAGGACCAGCCAGATATGCCTTACGACCGGCGATAATCGCATCTTTAAATGCACTTGCCATCATTGGAATATCGCCAGCTGTTGCAATGGCTGTATTTGCCATAATGGCAGCAGCGCCCATTTCCATTGCTTCACAAGCCTGGGAAGGGCGGCCAATGCCGGCATCTACAATGATTGGAAGGTCAATCTCATCAATCAGAATCTGGATGAAATCCTTTGTTGCAAGTCCTTTATTGGAACCGATTGGGGATGCAAGAGGCATGATACAGGCGGCACCTGCATCTACCAGATCGCGGGCAACATTCAAGTCCGGATACATGTAAGGCATAACAACAAACCCTTCTTTTGCCAATACCTCGGTTGCTTTGATTGTCTCCTGATTGTCAGGAAGCAGGTATTTGGAATCGCGCATGATTTCAACCTTGACGAAATCGGTGCCAGCCATTTTCCGTGCAAGGCGGGCGATGCGAATTGCTTCCTCTGCATTTCTTGCGCCGGATGTGTTCGGCAGCAGTGTTACATGCTCCGGGATAAAGTCCAGAATATTCTCTTCCGGTCTGGTATTGGCACGGCGCAGGGCAAGTGTGACGATTTCTGCATCGGCATATTCAACTGCTGCACGTATCAAGTGGGAATTGTATTTTCCGGAACCTAAGATAAAGCGGGAATGAAATTCATGTCCGCCAAGCATAAAAACATCGTTGTTATTCTCCATAGTAAGAACCTCCAATTTATGAAATAGTAGTATTGTTTATATCCGCATTCGTTAAATAAAACAAAACAGTCATGCAGATGCCAGTAATATCAAAAAAGCCACGCGAAAAAACCACACCCGTGGTGGTGTGCCCCTTCGCGCAGCCATATATGACAGAACACTCTGATATTATTATAGACATTCACGGACATATGTCAAGAAAAAGCAACAACAATTATAAACGGAAAAAACAATCATAAACGGGACGCGGCGGAAATGATAAGCAGAATGGCAGCAACACTTAAAATCCCGATATAAGTTTCAAGTAAATAAATAACACACAAAAAACATGGCATGCCACGAAGTATTTATTCATATAATAAAAAGAACAAAAAGAAAGCTGCCGCATATGAAAGTATTTCCATATATTATCGCTGCCGTTATATGTGCGATTGTGGCACCGTGTCTGGTTACGTTTTGTATCAATGGGAAGCAGGGGGATCGTATGAATTCCCTGGAGAATGTCTCAACAGGAAGAGATGTGCTCGTGCAGACAAAAGCTGGAAATGACCTGGTTGATGTGGAGGTGTATGTGGCGCATATCATGCCGGGAATTGTGGATGCAAGCGCAGACGACAGCTATATGCAGGCGCAGGCGGTGGCACTTAGGACAAAGGTGTATTATGCGATGGGAGAAGCAACGGTCATACAGGCCTCAGATCTGGAATTTCAATATTTTACAGAAGAGGACTATATTGCGAAATGGGGCAGGGAGAATTACAAATCTGTCAAAGCGCGTTATGAGCGGGCAGTGATGGCAACCAGTGGGAAGATTATTGAGGCACAGAAAGAAGAAAATAATTGAATAAAAGGAAAATAATGTGTCCATACTAGCATTAGCAAACCAAAAGGAGGCAGAGTATGGACCGATTCAAAGAATTTCTACGGACAAAAGGACTTTATATCGCGATTGGTACAGGTGTCTTGGCGTTCGTTGGTCTAATGGTTATTTACAATTACAATACTTACAAAAGCGAGTTTGGAGTGGACAAACCGGCAGTTGACCTGAATACCCCGGAGATTACGGAGACGACGGAGCAGGTTGCAGAGACAAAGGTGGAACCACCGGAGACTGCAGAAGCAAATTCGGGGGATGCAGTAGCAGGAAATACCGATGCACAGCTGACAGATTCTGGGAATGCAGAAGAAAGCAACAACCAAGCCACAGAAGCTGGAAGCGCACAATCTGAAGAAAAACAAAATGCAGGGGATAGTGATGTACAGAATACAGATGCTGAAAATAGTTCAGAACAGGCAGAGAGCAGTAATACGGAGATGGCAGAGACAAGCAGCGATGGTGTTATCGTGAATGAGGATGGCATTGTTGTTGCAAATGCTTACAACGAAGGAGGCACGCTGGTGTGGCCGGTGGAAGGAAAAGTAATTCTGCCATACAGCATGGATACTACTGTGTATTTTAAGACGCTTCGTTCCTATCGTTGCAATCCGGGAATCCTGATTGCTGCGGAAGAAGGTGAAAACGTATTATCTGCATATGAGGGCGTTGTGGAGTCTGTCAGTGAGGATAAGGAGCATGGAACCACAGTTACTGTAATTATGGGAAATGGCTTTAAAGCCGTGTATGGACAGTTGATGAATGTAACAGTTGCAGAAGGAGATACGATTACAACCGCGCAGAATATTGGCGAGGTCGCGCCACCAAGCAGTTATTATACAGAAGAAGGTACACATGTGTTTTTCGAGTTAATGAAAAATGGTGTGCCAATCAATCCGATGATTCTGATGCAGTAGAATATATTGCAGGATAGAAAAATACAAATAAAATACAAAATAAGAACCCCAATCATAAGCGCATTTGAAGCGTATATGGTTGGGGTTTTAATTATAGTTTATCCTCTATACAGTCTTCGCATAAGCCTGTAAATAATACGGATACGCTATCCACGCGACATGGTGAGATTTCTGAAGCCTGTGAAATCAGGTTATCTTCAAAATTCATTGGAATATCGCGGACAGCGCCACAACTTGTACATAAAAGATGTGCGTGTGGATCTGTGCACGCGTCGTAGTGATCGGTCTTACCATCTACATGCAGACGCAGAATCCGGCCGGACGCTGCCATCTGATTCAGGTTCCGGTAGACGGTGCCAAGGCTGATGGTTGGGAGATCCTGACGCAAATAATGGTAGACAATATCCGCAGTTGGATGGTCTGTTCTACCTGTCAAAAAATTGATGATTGCTTCTCGCTGATGACTATATTTGCTTGTTGTCATACATACCTCCGTTCCACATCCTACTGTGCAAATAGTAATAATTCTTATTATTTAGTATAGAGAAAAATGTATTTCCTGTCAACTGGTAAATAAAAAAATAAATACGGAAGAAAGAACAATTAAAGAAAGCAAATTATAGATAATTTTTCAATTCTCCTATTGTATAGAAAAATATATAAAATCAAGGGAAGAATATGGTAAAAACATAGAAAATTACTAGCAGATGTAAGTATTTGACGTTTTTCAATTGACATAAAATTCCAACATTGTTATAGTAAATTTGTATTGTTTACTAAATGAATATTTACCTATTAAAAGGAAGCGAATTTATGAATTTCGGGAAGATAGCCGAAGAATTAAATATGCAGGACGCAAAACAGGTCATTCATTCTATTTTAAATACTGGAGGAGAAGCCAGCATGGTGATTGACCGCTCGACTTTTGAAATCCTGTATGAGAATGATAAGGCGATTGCGTTGATGGGAAACCGGATCGGCATGATCTGCCATGAAGTGCTTTGCACGAAAGAAACACCTTGTATGGATTGTCCAATGCATCATATTAAGACACAGGCACCGTTGGTGCGGGAACGTTATGAAGAATTACTCGATGGTGTAGCAACCTGGCGGTATAATGATATCGCCTGGTTTGATGGTAGAGATGCAGTACTTGCAACATTGGTAGCACTCGGCGACAATGAGCAGACCGTGATGCACAATATGATGGAACAGGCGGTTAAGCTCATAAATCATACACCAGATGAGATAGATAAGCTGACAGGGATTTCCAATCGGATTCGGTTTTATGATCAGGTGCAGATGGCAATTCAGGATCTGTATAAGAATTATGCCATTGTACTGTTAGATATTGAACGATTTAAGAACATCAATGATATTCATGGAATCGCAGAGGGTGATCAGGTATTGCGATATGTTGCACGTGTTCTGCAGGAGACCTACGGAAATCAGAACAATTACGCAAGATTGCATTCCGATATGTTTGTCTTCTATATGTGCTATGACAAGAAAGGTGAAATCATCAAAGAGATTGAGAAGCTTCGGAAGAAGATCAGCAATAATCCATTTAAGTATGATATCGTGACAAAATTCGGTATTTATCTGGTTGATGATCGAAGTATTCCGGTGAATCTGATGTGTGACCGTGCGATGATGGCAGAGCGGACTGTAAAGGGCAATATTATGAAGTTCTGCGCATTTTATGATGAGCATTACCGGGAAGAAATGTTGCGTGCCGGACAGATTGAGCAGGATATGGAGAGAGCACTGACGGAGCATCAGTACCAGATGTATCTGCAACCAAAATATCGGTTGAAGGATAATACCTTGTGTGGTGCAGAAGTTCTGTGCAGATGGCAGCATCCGGATAAGGGTCTGATTCCGCCGAATGATTTTATTCCATTGTTCGAGAAAAATGGTTTCATCCTGAAGCTGGACGAATATATGTGGGAAGAGGCGTGTAAGAATATCCGTCGTTGGATGGATCAGGGCCATTCTGTTGTACCGATATCTGTCAATATATCGAGATATCATATTCAGCACAATGATCTGGAGAAGGCGCTGATGGAGCTGATCCATAAATACGATCTGACACCGGATATGCTGAATCTGGAGATTACAGAATCGTTGTTCCTGGACAAACCGGAGGAATTAAACCGCGTGCTTGATCGATTACAGAAGCTTGGATTCAAGCTGGAAGTGGATGATTTTGGATCCGGATTTTCATCTTTGAATCTGATCCGTAATATCTCGGTGGATACGATCAAGATTGACAAAGAGTTCCTCGATAGCGAGATTGCTACTGAGAAGGGTAAGATTGTCGTAAATCACACGATTGGTATGGCAAAGGATCTGCATTTGCAGGTAATCGCAGAAGGTGTTGAGACAAAAGCACATGTGGATTTTTTGAAGGATTCGAATTGTGATATTGCGCAAGGCTTTTATTTTGCAAAGCCGATGCCGGTACCGGAGTTTGAACGGATTGCATTTTAATATGGCTTTTTAAAAATACGAATACTGGCTTGACATATGGTATAGGGCTGTTGTATAGTTTTTTGTGTAAAAACCACCTGGCTCAAGGGCAGGTGTTGTTATAAAATGAAATGTAAAAGGAGACTAATAACATGTTAGAAAAGTTAAAGGAAATTATTGCAGACCAGCTTAGCGTTGATGAGAGCGAAATCGAACTCTCTACATCTTTCAAGGATGATCTTGGAGCAGATTCATTGGATCTTTACGAGCTCGTTATGGCTTTGGAAGAAGAGTATGGTTGCGAGATTCCTGCAGATGACGTAGCTGCTATGGCAACTGTAGAGGATGTTGTTAATTACCTTAAGAACAATGGTATCGAGGAGTAATCCATCGAACCGATACAGGATTTCTGATAATTGAGGATCTACATAAAGAGGCACCGCTATCTGGCAGTGCCTCTTTATGTGCAATAAACCGTCATGCAGAAATCGTGCTTGCACGAATTTCTATATGACGGTCAATGTTCATCGAGCCGTCAGGCGAGATGTATTGCAATAAAATGTCATGCAGAAATCCACAGAATACAAAAGCAGCGGCTGCACATCGTGCAAGCCGCTGCTTTTTTTATATCAAATTATCTTGTAGGTTACAGGTGAATTAACCAAGAACAACCTCAACCTTGTGAGCCTTGCCATCACCGGCAACAGGGATTACATTTCCATCGACAACCTTGCCATCTACAGTCATGCTCTTAACACCCTTACATACGTGATCTGGGTTCTTAACCTCAATCTCATATGTGTCGCCACGGAACTGACGGGTTGCCTTCATGCCATCCCATGCAGATGGGATAGAAGGATCTACTTTCAAACCATCGAAGTCAGGCTGTACACCAAGGATGTACTGGGAGATAGCTACCATGTTCCAGGCAGCTGTACCTGTCAGCCATGAGTTCTTACCCTGACCGAAGTTCTTGCCTGTCTGACCGATATCAGAACCGGCATCCTTACCACCGATCATCTGTCCATATACATATGGCTCTGTCTTGTGGATATCAGATGTCTCTTCTGTGAATGCAGGAGCAATCTCTGAGTAGTACTTAAATGCCTGATCACCCTGACCAGCGTAAGCTGCAGCACAGATGATCCATGCATTGTTATGAGTGAAGATACCAGCGTTCTCCTTGTATCCACCCGGATATGTAGAGATCTCACCATACTGGATGTAGTACTTTGTATAAGCCGGGTTGTTCAGAACCAGACCATGCTTTGTGTTCAGTCTCTCATCGATAGCTGCAAGCGTCTTCATATCACAGCCCTGATCCTTACCAATCTCGGACATAATTGCGAAGCCCTGTGGTTCGATGAATATCTTACCTTCTTCACATTCCTTAGAACCCATCTTCTCGCCGTTTGCATCATAAGCACGAAGGAACCAGTCACCATCCCAAGCGGACTCCATAACATTTGCCTTCATCTTATCGATCTCAGCCTGAGCAGCTGCAGCTTCGTCATCCTTGCCGAGGTGCTTCAAGATAGATACATAGTTCGGACCTGCATAAGTGAAAAGTGTAGCAACCATAACAGACTCAGCCACCTTAGAGTAGCCACCCTCAGCAGCAAACTTAGGGTTTGTATATGTCTGGAAGCTCTCACCCGGTGTGTCAGAGTAGCATGACAGGTTGATACAGTCATTCCAGTCTGCACGCATTGCAAGTGGAAGTCCGTGAGGTCCAAGGTTATTTACGATCTTGTAGAAGGAAACCTTCAAGTGATCAAGCATTGGCTTTGCCTTAGACTCGTCGTTATCATAAGGAACCATCTCATCAAGGATACCCCAGTCGCCTGTCTCCTTGATGTAAGCGGAAACAGAAAGGATCATCCACAATGGGTCATCGGAGAAGTCACCACCGATATCGGAGTTACCCTTCTTAGTCAGTGGCTGATACTGATGGTAGCAGCCGCCGTCCTCAAGCTGAGTAGAAGCGATATCAATAATTCTCTCTCTTGCACGATCCGGAATCTGGTGAACGAAACCAAGGATATCCTGGTTTGAATCACGGAATCCCATACCACGACCGATACCTGATTCGAAATAGGAAGCAGAACGTGAAAGGTTGAATGTAACCATACACTGATACTGGTTCCAGATATTAACCATACGGTTAACCTTGTCATCCGGTGTATCAACATTTAAGATGCCAAGGAGATTATCCCATGTGCGTTTAAGCTCTGCAAGACCGGCAGCAACCTTCTCAGGTGTGTTGTACTTGTCGATCATAGCAAGCGCTTTTACCTTATTAATTGTCTTACCATCTGCTTCGAACTTCTCTTCGACTGGCATCTCTACATAACCAAGGATGAAGATGAGTGTCTTAGACTCGCCCGGAGCAAGTGTGATCTTCTTGTAGTGAGAAGCAATTGGTGACCAGCCATCTGCAAATGAGTTATTTGCTACACCAGCTTCAACTGCCTGTGGATTATGGAAACCGTTGTACAAACCGATGAATGCATCACGATCTGTATCGTAACCATCAATGGTATCATTTACAGAATAAAATGCGTAATGATCGCGTCTGTCTCTGTACTCAGTCTTGTGGTAGATAGTAGAATCCTTTACCTCTACACGACCGGTACTGAAGTTTCTCTGGAAGTTTGTGCAGTCGTCCTGTGCATCCCACAGACACCACTCAGCAAATGAGAAGAATGCGAATGTCTTCTCTGCGTTGCTTTCATTTGTCAGAACTACCTGCTGTACTTCACCATCGTAATTCTGTGGTACGAAGAAAGTTACTTCTGCCTTCAGGTCGTTCTTCTTACCAGAGATGATTGTGTAACCCATACCGTGACGGCATTCGTAAGCATCCAGCTCTGTCTTTACCGGAGACCAGCCCGGATTCCAGATGGTGCCATTCTCATTGATATAGAAGTAACGGCCACCCATATCGATTGGAACATTGTTATAACGATAACGTGTGATTCTTCTAAGACGAGCGTCTTTGTAGAAGGAATATCCTCCTGCTGTGTTGGAAATCAAGGAGAAGAATCCCTGTGTGCCTAAGTAGTTGATCCATGGATATGGAGTTCTAGGCGTTGTAATGACGTATTCGCGATTTGCGTCATCAAAGTAACCAAATTTCATGTAATATACCTTCCTTTCATAAAACACTGCTCCCATTATATAATAAAAATGCCCAAAGTACAACCAAAAATCTTTGTTTGTGACAACAAATTATACAAAAAAGGATGCGTATTTTATAAGGAAAGATTATTTCTTTAAAAGGGATGCATAAGTTAAAAGATGCAGCATATTTACCTGATTATAGTAGGGTTCTCTTGAGATTAATTCATATGCCTGAAGGGGAATACTATCATCATTTTTCATAATATAATCAGAGGTGCAGTCATCCGTTAACGCATATTCATCCAGTTTTTCGACAAGCACAGCGATAGGAAGATGCATGGCTTTACATATTTTGAGAAGCGATTCTATCGTTGGATTTTTTTCTCCGCGTTCCATCTGACCAATATAGGTAGGATGAAGACCGGACAACTCTGCTAATTTCTCCTGGCTCATATGATTTTTTTTCCGATACATTCGAATTCTCTGTCCTAAAATCTCAGAACTATTAGTCAAAACTATCCACCTCATAATACGTAAAATAATAATAGCAATCATAATAATGTAATTTTCGACAAGAATGATACCAATTATGCATTACCGGTTGTAAAATATTAAATTCTATACTATAGTATCTAATTGGCAAAGTGAACAGACTATTGACTACAAAAAGAGGAAAAAGTATACTATAGTCAGTTTTTGCGCAAGGGTTATACAGCACGGAAATGGAATTCAGAAAGAAGGAGACGGGGATTTCTTTGGAATATATCGATATTCATAACCACACACTGTTCGGAGTGGATGATGGTCCGGATCACATACAGGAATCAATTGACATGCTTAAGATGGCTGATTTGCAGGGAATTCGAAAGATAATCCTTACACCGCATTACCGCTATGGAATGTTCCGTTACAATTCTGTCGAGATTGAACAGAACTTTATGGAATTAAAAAGACAGGCAGAGACTGAACATATAGCAACGGAGCTGTATCTGGGGTGCGAATATCATGTAGACAGCGAGATATTGGAACATATACAGAGCGGACGGGTACATACGCTGGCAGACACAGAATACGTATTGACGGAGTATAGCCACAGCACTCCTTACTCAGATATTAAAAAGTTTACACATGAATTGATATCAGCGGGATTCCAACCGGTAATTGCGCATATTGAAAGATATGCCTGCATCGCACAAAAACCACAGCTGGTCGGAGATCTTTCCGAGATGGGTGCTCTGATCCAGATTAATGCAGACAGTACATTAGGGATCGACGGCAGATATCTTGAGAAAGTATGTAAAAAACTGTTGAAATTACGACTTCCGGATATTATTTCCAGTGATGCGCATGGCATAAAAGAACGGAAAAATCATATGGATAGATGTTATCAGCATGTATGCAAAAAATATGGGGCTGAATACGCAATGGAACTGTTCCATACGAATCCGGGATTAATAACAGATATTGGGAGATAACAGAGAATGCAGGAAAAAACACAAGAAGAAAATGAAATTGATTTGTTAGAGCTTTTTTATGTAGTGATCAGTAAATGGAAGATGATTGTATTATCGGTGGTATTGATGGCAGCATGTGGATTTATCATCAGTGCATTTCTGCTTACACCGCAGTATGAATCAACCTCTGTTTTATATGTACTTTCAAAAAGTACATCCATTACAAGTCTGGCAGATATCCAGATGGGATCCAGCCTGACAAATGATTATGTCGAGGTTGTGACCAGCCGTCCGATTATCGAGCAGGTAATCCAGAATCTCGGACTCAAGGAAGAAACTTATGAAAGTATTAAGGAAAAGGTGTCCATAGACAACCCCGCAAATACACGATTGCTGAAGATAACAGTGCGGGATCCGAATGCCGGGATGGCAAAGGTGATTGCGGATGAGCTCGCAGATGTATCAAAATCATTTATTTCGATCAAGATGGATCAGGCAGCACCAACCGTCACACAATACGGATATGATGATGGAGAACCTGTAACTCCGAACATTGTCAAGAACACAGTACTCGGAGGACTTATAGGTATGGTATTGGCGATGGGAGTTGTGATTGTATCGTACCTTTTGAATGACACGATCATGACCGGTGAGGATATAGAAAAGAAGCTTGGTATGACAGTTCTGGCAAGTATTCCGATGGACGAGGCGGAATATGACGGAAAAGACAAAAAGACAAAAAAAATTAAAAAAACGAAGGAGTAGGAGGGAAAAATCGTGAAGACAATTGTATTAAGAAATCTATCAAAATTCAGTTATGCGATGAAAGAGTCCCTGCGTACACTTCGAACCAATATTCAGTTTTGCGGAGACGATGTCAAGGTAATTATGTTTACGAGCTCAGTTCCCAACGAAGGTAAAAGTACGGTGACGGTAAACCTTGCACGTTCTTTGTCTGAATCGGGAAAGAGTGTTCTGGTAATTGATACCGATATGAGAAAATCTGTACTGATGGGAAGACTGAAGGCAAAAGCAAATGAGGATAAACAGGTAAGCGGTCTGTCCCATTATCTTTCGGGGCAGAAAGGACTTCCGGAGATTGTATATCTGACCCAGATGCCAAAATTCTGTATGGTGTTCGCGGGACCGACTGTACCAAACCCGACAGAGATACTCGACAAGAAATATTTTGAAGATCTGATCGCATTTGGAAGGAAAAATTTTGATTATGTGCTGATTGACTGTGCACCAATCGGCGCTGCAATTGATGCAGCGGTGGTGGCGAAGCATTGTGACGGAGCGGTGCTTGTAATGGCACAGGGATCTTCTGATCGTAGAATGGTATTAGATGCAAAAAAACAGTTAGAGGTTGCAGGAATCAAAATCCTTGGTGCGGTCTTGAATAAAGTCAGGGCAGAAAAAGGCTATTATGGCAGATACTATGGCAGTCATTATGGAAAATACTATGGAAAGTATTATGGAAACCAGTATGGGGAACAGTAAAAAGACTGCCGGCCGATGGAGAAAACGTGATTGAAGATATGAGGGATGATATATGAGCAGGAAAAGACATACAGGACTTGTGATTCTGATAATACTTGAAGTAATTATACTTGCAGTGGTTGTAATACTCGGTATATGGAAGAAACTGAATCCGCAGAAGGATACCAGAACGATTAATACAACTGAAGCTACAACAGAGGAGGCTGTGACAGAGGAAACAGCAACTACGACAGAGGCACAGACACCGGAAGAACCGGAGTTGTCACAAGCAATCCGGGATAGAATCGCAAATCTGACATTGGAAGAAAAAGTATCTTTGATGTTCGTTGTATCTCCGGAGAAGCTTACCGGAGAGGAAAAGGTAACGATTGCAGGGGATGTGACGAGAAATTGCCTGAGCCAGTTTCATGTCGGGGGAATCTCCTACAGTCATTCGAATTATGGGGATGACCAGCAGATGAACGAGCTTTTGACGAACACAAAAACAATGGCTGTCGAAATCATGAACTATATGCCGGTGATGTTTGCCAGAGATGATACCAGCGCAGATATCCTTTGTGCAACGACACAGAATGTGGATGGATTATGTACAGTACTTCGCACAGATGATGGTGTAAGAACCGCTGAAAGCGGAGCACAGGTGCAGGTAATTCCAAGGTATTCAGGCGGTGGAACTGCGTTGGCAGATACAGGAATCGTTATGTTTGAGACTGTTTCGGATGCGGATAATAATTTTTTGTGTATGTCTGCGGAAGACATTCAGACATACCGGAATGAAAATAATTATTATGGAATTATCATGACAGGCAGATTGGATGATGCAGCCATAGCCGGACAATATACTTCTGCAGAAGCAGCAATTGCAGCGATTAAAGCGGGAGTGGATATGGTATATGAACCGGCAGATTTTGCGGAGGCATATAACGCGGTTGTGGCAGCAGCGGATGCCGGAGAATTATCTATGGAAGCCATCGATAAATCAGCAGGCAGAGTGCTTGCATATATGGAGAGTATAGGAAACCTGACAGGTAATGGAAATGAATAAAAGGGAAGACAAAGAAAAATCGAAAGGCGGCATCATAGCAATTGCAGCGACTGTGGTTGTAGCTGTGATTGTTGTGTTAAGTATCGTGCTGTTCCAGAAGCTTCAGGCCTCTGCAGGGAAAAAAGCTGCAGCAGGGACAGAGACGGCAGAGACAGTCGCTGTGGAGAATCAGCCGTCAGAGGCTGTAACAGAAGAACCGACAACGGAAAAATGGCAGGAAGGTGATGTCCGCTATAAAGATAAGATCTACCGCTATAACATGGATATAAAAACATATCTGTTCATGGGAATTGACAGACAAGGGGTTGTCACAGAGGCAGAGGACAGCATCAGTGGAGGTCAGTCTGATGCGATGTTTCTTCTCGTTGTAGATACATCGAGCCAAAATGTGTCTATTATATCGATTCATAGAAACGCAATGACACCAATCGATGTATATTATCCGGACGGTTCTTTTAATACGACAGAAACTATGCAGATCTGCCTGCAACATGCATATGGAGATGGAAAGAGACTGAGCTGTGACCGGACACAGCACGCCGTTGAGAAATTATTTTATAACATACCGATCAGTGGATATATCGCCATGAACATGGAGGGAATTCAGGCAATGAATGATGCGCTCGGAGGAGTATCCGTGGATGTTCTGGAAGATATAAAGGATAGTTCCGGACAGGTTGTACTAAAAAAAGGAGAAACTGTCCGTCTGCAGGGAGATATGGCAATGCTGTATCTGCGCGGAAGAGATACCAGCCAGTATGACAGCGCAAGTGGACGTCTGAAAAGGCAGGAGCAGTATCTGATTAATCTTGCCGCAGAGTTATCTGCAGCGGCGTCAGAGGAAGAAGATCGTGCCATGACAGCATATAATGCGGCTGAACCATATGTTGTGAGCAGCGTGGATTTTGCAAGCATGGTCAGCCAATTGGTTGGATATGGATTTGATGCGTCCCGTATGTATACTGTACCGGGTCAGGTGCAGATGGGGGATGAACTGGAAGAATACATCGTGGATCAGGAAGGTCTGTATGATCTGATCATCCAGGTATTCTATAAGGAAGTAACAGATTAAATAATGTTGATATCCGGCCTTCGGGCTTGATATATAAGCCACATGTAATATTAGGAAAGGAGGAATGTGCACGATGAAGAAGAAACTTATGGCAGCAGTGGTCGCTATCGCAGTGATGATGTTTGGTACAACAGCATTTGCAGCTGGAAGCCCGACAGCAGGATCTACAAAGGCAGATACTACAGTTGCTCCGGGACAGACAGCAGCAACAACCGTTGTAGCACCAACAGAAACTGCTGATAACATGGCCAAGAATACAACTGTTGGAAATCCGGATGTAACAGTTAAGCCAGTTGCAGACACAACTGTAACAGAGGCAGTGACACAGGCAAAGAATATTTTGAATAATGTCAATGCACTCGGTACAATTACCGGCAATGCAGCAGTAACAGCGGCAGCAGCAGATGCAAACAAGACAGTAACAGCAACCGTATTGAGCGTTGTAAACCTTGAGTCTACAAGCACAAATTCAACAGTTGTTGTGAACAATTCAGCTATCAAAGCTGGCCATACATATGTCGTTCTCCATTATACAGAGGCAGGCTGGGTAACACTCCCTGCAACTGTTACAGCTGACGGCGTATTGTCATTTACAGCTGACAGCTTCTCACCATTTGCAATCGTTGAGATCAGTGTTACAGACAAGGGTGTAACAACTCCAGGTACAACACCAGACAAGAAAGCAGATGGCGCAGCTTCTCCAAAGACAGGTGAGACAATCCCGGCAGCAGTATTTGCTATGCTTGTATGCGCTGCAGGTGTTGTAGCATGTGCAAAAAGAGAAGAAAACAACTAAGTAACATAACATGAACAATTAATGCATTAAGAAAACATGTGGTTGGGGGACTGGAAACAGTCCCCTGAATAAAAAAGGTAAGGACATATGAGTCAGGAAAATCAGAACAAAAAGGAATTACAGAATCAGAAAAATGCTACAAAAGACACAAGGTCAGGGAAACAGAAAAAAAGTCTGGCAAAGACTTTGATGCCGATGTTTGTTATAGGCTTTTGCATCTGCCTGGCAATCATTATTCTCGATGTAACAAAGAAAAAAAGAGCAGAAGATAGATACAGTGACATGCAGCAGACAGTAAATGTCACAGAACAGCCGCAGGTTACAGCCATGGGAGATATTGAGACGGCCTCTGATACAGAAGCAGAGGAAACGGTTGATGTACTCGCACAGCTGGGAATCACAATTCCGGAGAAGAGCCTTGACTGGGAAAGCCTGCATGCAGAAAATGCGGATATTTATGCATGGGTTTATATACCTGGGACAGAGATTGATTATCCGGTTCTTCAGCATCCGACTGAACAGGATTATTATCTGGATCATAATCTGGATGGCAGCGTCGGATATCCGGGTTGTATCTATACACAGCTTCGAAATAGTAAAGATTTTACGGATTTTGCAACTATTCTGTATGGACATAATATGAAAGACGGAACGATGTTCCAGAATCTGCATAATTATGAAGATCAGAAATTCTTCGAGGACAATCCGTATATCTATATTTATACACCGGATAAGGTGTATGTATACAAGGTGTTTGCAGCTGTCACATTCCATGACAGAAATATCTTAATGTACTATGACATGGAACAGACAAGCGGCAGAGCACAATATATCAATGATATCAGAAACTGTAATGGAATGGCAGACCAGCACGACGATGAGACAGTTGTGAATACAGAGAGTCATATTATATCTTTGTCAACCTGTATCGGCGCAAGTCCTGATAACCGTTGGATTGTGAGTGGCGTGCTGTTGAATTAGATGGGAATGCTGTTAGATGCCGGACACACAGGCAGATAACCGTAAAAATGCACATTGTGCGAAAGCTGACGGGAAAATCCCCGGCGTAAGGAAGAAATGATCATGGGAAAACAACAAAAGAAAATTAAAATTCAACACTGGCATATCGTGGCGGTTATGTTGATGCTCTACGATGTAGTGACGGTAAATGCTGCATATGCATTTGCACTCTGGGTACGATTTGACTGCAGGTTTTCATCTATTGAACTGCAGTATCTGGAGTCATGGATGGAGTATATTCCGCTCCGGACGATTGTGACGCTGGTGGTGTTCTTCTGTATGAGTATGTATAAGCGAATCTGGCGGTTCCTCGGAATCAGCGAGCTTCTGCCGATGACTTATGCAGTCATGCTGGCAGGTGTCATCAACTTCTTCGGCATTACTTTCCTGTTGCAGCGTATGCCAATCTCTTATTATGTGCTTGGATTTGTGCTGGAATATGCGGCTACTATCGGAATCCGGTTTTCGTACCGGGTGCTTGTCACAGAACGCGGCAGAAATCATGGAAAGAATACAACGAATGTCATGATCATCGGCGCAGGAGCAGCCGGACAGATGCTGATGCGGGAGATTAACCGCTCCTCAATCCTGGATATGCGTGTCAAGTGCTTTATCGATGACAATGTGAACAAGAATAAACGCTATATCGAAGGCGTACCGGTTGCCGGAACGCGTGATGATATCATGAGTATGGTGGAAAAATATAAGATCCAGCAGATTATTTTTGCTATTCCAAGTGCAAGTGTGGAACGCCGCCGGGAGATATTGGGAATCTGTAATGAAACCGGATGTGAGGTAAAGACGGTGCCGGGTATCTATCAGCTTGTAGATGGAGATGTAAAGGTCAGCCAGCTGCGGCCGATTTCGATGGAAGACCTGCTTGGCAGGGAACCAATCCGGACAGACCTTGCCAGTGTAACCGGGTATGTCGAAGGGAAGCGCATCCTCGTAACCGGAGGCGGAGGCTCGATCGGCAGTGAGTTATGTCGGCAGCTTGCGGCAAGCCGCCCGGCTCATCTGATCATCTTCGATGTCTACGAGAACAATGCCTATGACATCGAACAGGAGCTGCGCCATGATTATCCAAACCTGAAATTAACCGTTCTGATCGGTTCTGTGCGTGACAGCCGCAGAATCAACCAGGTATTCGAGACATATAAGCCGCAGATTGTCTACCATGCGGCAGCACACAAGCACGTACCGCTCATGGAAGGCAGCCCATGTGAGGCAATCAAGAACAACGTGTTCGGTACTTACAAGACGGCACTTGCAGCTATCCGGAATCATTGTGACCGTTTCGTGCTGATCAGCACGGACAAAGCGGTAAACCCGACGAACATCATGGGTGCGAGCAAGCGTATGTGTGAGAAGATCATCCAGTCAATGGATATGATCCAGCGAAACGGAACCTATCATCTGATCGAATACACCGGACATGGTGAAAACGAGGAAGATGTTGCATTGCGCGAGGTCGCCGCAACGGACGAGCACCGGACGGAGTTCGTAGCTGTGCGATTCGGAAATGTGCTTGGCAGTAACGGTTCGGTAATTCCGCTCTTTCAGAAGCAGATTGAACATGGTGGTCCGGTAACGGTAACGCATCCGGATATCATCCGTTACTTCATGACAATCCCGGAGGCAGTCAGCCTGGTGCTTCAGGCAGGTGCCTATGCAAAAGGAGGAGAAATCTTCGTGCTCGATATGGGTGAGAGCGTGAAAATCGATTCATTAGCGAGAAACCTGATCAAGATGTCCGGACACAAGCCGGATGTTGACATCAAGATCGAATATACCGGACTTCGCCCGGGGGAGAAACTCTACGAGGAGAAGCTTATGGCGGAGGAAGGCTTGCAGAAGACAGAGAACAAGCTGATACATATCGCCAAGCCGGTGGATTTCGAGTATCAGGCGTTCTTAGACGGACTGCAGAAGCTGCAGCACAAAGCAAATGACAACGAGGAAGATCTGCACGATATCGTGAAGGAGCTGGTCCCTACCTATATTGGGGAACATGCGTAGAATCGTATAGGCGGGATAGCAGTTACATTATTTCGATTAGAAATCACACAGGAAATAATCGTCGCCGCGTGCGCGTTATGGAGCGTGTGAGGATATACACAGGATAAGAAGCGGGCATGAAAAATTAAGGTGCGTTCCCGAATGGCGAAGCACACCCATTTTTTAGGAAAGGATGTCGTATCATACGACATACGTATGATACGAATTGCATACTTTCGTATGCGATGGGAGAGATATGTACTACGTAATTTGGACTTTGACGGGAAAAGAGAATATCGTGCGTGATGAGCTTCTGGCGCAGATCGGAGCAGAATATAACAGCCACATCCATATTCTGACGCGGGAGCGCAAACAGAAGTACCGAGGCGAGTGGCAGATGCGGAAGGAGAAACTCTTCCCGGGATATCTGTTCATGGATTTAGATGCCACGCAGGTGGAACCGGTGCGGGAAGTACTCCGCCGTGCGACAGAACACGCGAAGGTATTAAAAACCGGAGATGAACTCTACCCGATTCACGCACAGGAAGAACAGCTTCTGCGCAGACTGACCGGAGACACGACGAATGTCGCAGTATCTGTCGGAGTGATTGAAGAAGATAAAATCATCATGCGGGAAGGACCGCTCGTCGGCATGGAAGGCATGATTAAACGTATCGACCGGCACAAGCGGATGGCGGTGTTGGAAGTCGAACTTTTCAACCGGGTGTCGGAAGTGAAGGTTGGGTTGGAGATCGTGGAGAAGATGGAATTGCCATATTTGGAAGGTAAATGGAACGAATAAAAATAAGTAAATAATGAAATGAATATTAAAGAGTCTTAGAGCAATCTGAGGCTCTTTTTATAATGCCAAAATTTTAGGAGTTGAAATCTATAATAAGATTGGGCGAAAAGAGGTAGAATGTCATGTTTAAAGAAAATAATAAATTTGAAAAATTTGAGTCTAAAGTATGGTTAAGTAGCCCGACCATGCATGGACCGGAAATCGAATATGTGAAAGAAGCGTATGAAACAAACTGGATGTCCACAGTAGGTAAGAATATCAATGAAGTAGAAAGAATGGCATGTGAATATATCGGCTGTAAATACGCAGTTGCATTATCAGCAGGAACAGCATCCCTGCATCTGGCAATGAAACTTGCAGGTATTGAAGCATATGGTATGCCAAAGGTTGGGCATGGCGCATTAGAAGGGAAGAAAGTCTTTTGTTCTGATATGACTTTTGATGCAACTGTAAATCCTGTAGTTTATGAAGGGGGAGAGCCGGTATTTATTGATACAGAGTATGACACCTGGAATATGGATCCGGTTGCATTAGAAAAAGCATTTGAAATTTATCCGGATACAAAGGTTGTGGTTGTTGCACATCTTTATGGAACTCCAGGTAAAGTAGATGAGTTAAATGCGGTTATTAAAAAGCATGGTGCAATTTTGGTAGAAGATGCAGCAGAATCTATGGGAGCTACATACAAAGGAGTCCAGACAGGAACATTCGGAAAGTATAATACGATTTCCTTTAATGGAAATAAGATTATTACCGGTAGTGCTGGTGGATGTTTCCTGACAGATGATGAAGAAGCTGCAAACAAAGTTCGTAAATGGTCTACTCAGGCGAGAGAAAATGCTGCATGGTATCAGCACGAAGAACTGGGCTATAACTACCGCATGAGTAATGTAGTAGCTGGTGTAGTTCGTGGACAATTCCCTTATCTGAATGAGCATATTGCACAGAAGAAAGCAATTTATGAAAGATATAAAGAGGGATTAAAAGGTCTTCCAGTTTCTATGAATCCAATTGACTTTGAAAATTCTGAACCAAATTACTGGCTGTCTTGTCTGATTATTGATAAAGAGGCAATGTGCAAGCAGGTTCGTGGTGAGCAGGATGTGTGCTATGTAAAAGAAGCGGGAAAAACTTGTCCAACTGAAATTCTGGAAGCAATTGCATCTATTAATGCAGAGGGACGTCCGATTTGGAAACCAATGCATATGCAGCCGATTTATCGTTTAAATCCATTTATTGTCAGAGATGGAAACGGACGTGCCAGATCAAATGCGTATATTGCAGGCGGAGTGGCTGATGTAGGTATGGATATCTTTGAAAGAGGATTGTGTTTGCCGAGTGATAATAAAATGACTGCGGAGCAGCAGGATATGGTGATTGAGATTGTAAAGAGTTGTTTTGAATAAATTAAGGTGATGGCGGAGAATAAAAATGGGAAGAGATTTAAAGAAACCTCATAAAAAGGGAATATATGAAAAATATATCAAACGCCTTCAGGATATAGTGTTATCTCTGATAGCGATGATTATATTATCTCCGGTTTTACTTATTGTTGCGATTTTAGTCCGAATTAAGTTAGGCAGTCCTGTTGTTTTTAAGCAGGAAAGACCAGGCTTAAACGGAGAAATCTTTACATTACATAAGTTCAGAACAATGACAGATAAAAAAGATGAGAATGGAAATCTTCTTTCAGATGAGGAAAGACTGACATCTTTTGGAAAACTTTTGAGGAGTTTGAGTTTAGATGAACTTTTAGAGCTGTGGGACATATTTGTTGGAAAATTAACCATAGTAGGTCCCCGACCGTTGCTGGTTTCCTATCTGCCTCTTTACAATGAACATCAAATCAGACGACACGAGGTAAGACCAGGATTGACCGGATATGCACAGGTACATGGAAGAAACAGTGTAACGTGGGAAGAAAAGTTTGATTTAGATGTATATTATGTGGATCATATCAGTTTTTTAATGGATTGGAAAATTATTTTCCAGACCGTGTTTACCGTTCTGAAGCGTGAGGGAATCAGTTCAGAAACAGCGGTAACAATGGAAAAATTTACAGGAACAGTGGAAAAATAAACTCGGAGAAAAGATTAAGTAATGAGCGCAGATATAAGTAAACTAATAATCATCGGTGCAAGTGGACATGGGAAAGTAATTGCCGACATTGCCGCCCGATGCGGATATACAGATATTGCATTTTTTGATGACAACCCAGAGGTGAAAGAATGCATGGGCTATCCGGTTATTGGAAAAACAGAAAACGCAAAAGAATATCCGAATGCAAAGTTTATTGTAGCAATTGGAAATCCAAAAATAAGACAAAAGGTGCAGGAACAGTTAGAAACGATGAAACTGTCGGTTATTTCGCTGATTCATCCGAACGCTGTTATCGCAGACCATGTGGAAATTGGAGAAGGAACTGTTGTAATGGCAGGGGCAGTTATTAACCCAGCGAGTAAGATTGGAAAAGGCTGTATTGTGAATACGGGCGCTTCCGTAGATCATGATAATGTACTTGAAGATTTTGTTCATGTTTCTGTGGGAAGTCATTTGGCAGGAACTGTACGGATTGGAAAAAGAACATGGATTGGAGCGGGCGCAGTAGTAAGCAATAACATAAAAATTTGTGAAGATTGTATGATTGGTGCTGGCGCCGTTGTAGTTAAAGATATAGAAAAATCTGGTATATATGTTGGAGTACCTGTGAGGGAACAGGTCAGAAGGGATACAGAAAATATGAGTAAACAGAAAAATTGAACGTTCCACTGAAAATTATTGGAGCGGATATTACAGAAGATGCACCGGCACTGTTCTTTTGTGATGAAAGCAGGATTGTGTGTAAAATGCGGGAAAAAGAATATATTCCCCAGCTTCTTTCTATCTGCAAAAAGCAAAAGGTGGATTGTTTGATTCCGACTATTGATACAGACCTTCTATTGCTTGTGGAGAATAAAGCAAGTTTTTTAGCAATTGGAACAAAGGTACTGATTTCAGCAGTAGATAAAGTAAAGCTGTGCAGGGATAAAAATTATACTGCGGATTATTTTGTTTCCCTTGGGTTGAAATCCCCTCTGCCTGTCAATAGCGTAGAAAAATATGAAAAAGCATTAAGACTTGGAACATCAGCCGGATATACATTTTTATGACGGTGTACAAGAACTTCTTCAACATTTGCGTAGAGATGGATATAAGTTGGGAATTATCACAGATGGCAGACCGGAAGGACAGAGAGCTAAAATTAAAGCCCTTAATCTTGATGAATTAGTGGACTGCATTATTATCACAGACGAATTGGGAGGAATAGAATATCGAAAACCAAATAAAACAGCCTTTGTAAAAATGCAGGAAACGTTTGGTGTAGGATTTGCAGAAATGTGTTACATCGGCGATAACATAAAGAAAGATTTTATTGCACCGAAGTTGTTGGGAATGCGGTGTATTTGGATTAGAAACAAGAATGGATTGTACTATTGTGAATCAGGGAGATAGGTATGGAAAAAAAGAGAATTAAAGAAATAGATATATTAAGAGGAATGGCTATTGTTCTTGTTCTTCTTGGTCATGCAATCATTGTTTATCCAGTCAACTTACACAAAATATTGTGGTGTAATGTTCTATTCACATGGTTAAGTACAGTGCATATGCCTTTGTTTTTTCTGATTTCAGGATTTTGCTATTCTTTTAGGACAAATGAATATGGAAGATTTTGGTGGAAGAAAACAAAACGATTGCTGATTCCATACTTGGCGTTTTGCATTTTAGATATGCTGGTGAGAATTACTTTTGGTTCATTGGTGAATCAGCAGAGAGGATTATTGGAATCAGTTAAAAATATGATTTTAGCTGGGGGGGGGTATTGGTTTCTATATGTCCTTTACATCATATTCCTCATATTCCCGTTTATAGAGAAAATGATAAAGAAGCAACCAAAGGTAATACCTCTCTTGTTGGGAGTTTTAGTGTTACTTGAAGTTTTTAGTGTTTTGCCGGACATAATGATGTTGGAGTCAGTGGGAAGGTACTTGATTTATTTCATATTGGGATATTTAGGAAAACGATGGATTGCGAGAATTAAAGAAATACATATGCGTATCAAGCCAAAGGATATTTTATTGTTTTTGGGTGTTGTTGTATTGTGGGCAATGTGCGTTAGATGGCTTGTTATATATGGGATGAATCCTATTTTGAAATTGGTAGCTGCATTACTTGGAATAATAGCCATGTGGTTTGTTGCAGATAGTATAAGTAAAAAGAAAAACTATTTGCTAAATCAATTTTCAAAGTATTCATTGCCCTTATATTTGATGAATGGATATTTGTTAGTAATATCAAGGACAGTAGTGGTCAGTAAATGGAATATAACGAATCCAATCATAATAATAGCATTCAATATGTTTGTTACGCTATTTTTGGCATGGATTTTCATTAAGTATGTAATTGATAAGGTGAAGATATTTAGAATCATCTTTGGAATGGAATGATTTGTAGGAGAAAACACATGAAAGTACTAATTTTTGCGAATAACGATATTGGACTGTATAAGTTTCGCAAGGAACTTATGGAGAGATTGATTTTGGAGGGGCATGATGTTTATGTATCGCTTCCCAACGGAGAATTTGTTCCGAATATTCAAAGTCTGGGGTGTAAGTATATTGAAACAGAAATATCCAGACATGGAACAAATCCTTTCCGGGATTTGAAACTTTTGAAACAGTATAAATCCATGCTGCGTGAAATTCAACCGGATATTGTGTTTACATACACGATTAAACCTAATGTATATGGCGGTATGGCGTGTGCTTCATTAGGAGTTCCTTATGTGATGAATATAACGGGATTGGGTACGGCAGTTGAGAATCCCGGATTGCTTCAAGTAATTACAGTGAATCTATATCGTATAGCAGTGAGAAAATCCCAAACTGTATTTTTTCAGAACAAGGAGAATGAAGCTTTTTTTACCTCAAAAAAAATAGCAGTTGGAAAACACAAGATGTTGCCGGGTTCTGGAGTAAACTTGTCATTTTATGAACCACTTGAATATCCAAAAGACGGAACGATAGATTTTGTTTTCATTGCTCGATTGATGAAAGAAAAAGGGATTGATCAATATTTAGAGGCTGCAAAAGTGCTGCGTGAAAAATATCCTCAAACGAGATTTCATATTTGTGGATTTTGTGAACAGGATTACGAATCTCAAATTAAGAAATTGAATGACAAAGGTATCATTATTTATCATGGCTTGGTTAAGGATATGAAGGATATTTACAGACAAATACATTGTACAGTGCATCCGACATATTATCCGGAAGGATTGAGTAATGTTCTGTTAGAATCTTCTGCTTGTGCGAGACCAATCATAACAACGAATCGAAGTGGATGCCGTGAAGTGATAGAAGATGGAAAAAATGGATTTTTAGTAAAAGAATGTGATAGCAAGGATTTAATTGAAAAATTAGAGAAGTTTATCTCGTTGACTTGGGAACAACGAAAATCTATGGGACTTGCAGGCAGAGCAAAAGTAGAAGCTGAATTTGACAGACAGATAGTGATTAAAAAATATATTGCAGAATTAAACAGGAATTAAGGAGAGTGTTATGGAGCCAATTAGGATACTTCATGTTTTGGGCAAATTGAATAGGGGTGGGGCTGAAACATTGGTAATGAATTGGTATCGCCATATTGATAAAACGAAGATTCAATTTGATTTTGTGATTCATACTACAGAAAGATGCAGTTATACAGATGAGATATTATCTATGGGAGGTAAGATTTATTCTGTGCCAGCATATAGAGGTAAGAATCATTTTCAATACTGCAAGGCATGGAAAGATTTTTTTGAGCAACATACAGAGTATAAAGTTATTCATGGTCATGTGAGAAGCACAGCCGTTATTTATCTAAGCATAGCAAAGAAATTTGGTCGAATTACGATTTCTCATAGTCATTCCATGAATTCTGGTTCTGGTGTAAGCGGCTTTGTTAAACGTTGTCTTCAATATCCAATTCGATATGTTGCTGACTACAAGTGGGCTTGTTCTATGGCGGCGGGCGAATATCTGTTTGGAAGAAAACAAGTGAAAAAGGATAGGTTTAAGGTAGTGCATAATGCTATTGATTTGCAAGCTTTTTCCTATGATGAAAATGTAAGACAGTTGAAACGTGATGAATTAAAGTTGAATAATCATTTCGTTATTGGTCACGTGGGACGATTCATTCCAGAAAAAAATCATAATTTTATTTTGGAAGTATTTGAACAGTTTTATAGAGAAAATATGGACGCCGTATTGCTTTTGGTAGGAGTGGGACCGTTGATAGAAAATGTTCGCTCTAAAGTCAAAGAAAAGGGACTTGAGAAAGCAGTCCGTTTTTTAGGAGAGCGTTCAGATGTGGCAGGAATTATGCAGGCGTTAGATGTGTTTCTCTTTCCATCTGTCTATGAAGGCTTAGGTATAGTTGCCATAGAAGCACAGGCAGCAGGATTGCCAGTTTTCATATCTGAAAATGTGCCACAGGAAGTAAAGGTGACAGATTCTGTTTGCTTTTTACCTGTAAACTACCCAGATAGTGTTTGCATGTGGAAAGAAAAGCTGATAGAAATTTCAAAAAAGGAATATCTTCGAGAAAAAAAAGAAAAAGAAATTATAGATGCCGGATATGATATTGCAGCGGAAACAGTCGCCCTTGTAACAGATTATTTAACTATGTTGTGAATCAGGGAGTGAAAAACGGATGGATAAGACAGTTGTATTAGAAATTGCAAACATGGAAGGGCGGTATGGTATTGAAAATTATCTGATGAATATGTTGCGCAATTTTGATTTTGAGAAGGTAAAAATACATTTTATGAGCGTCACACCGGGACCATTTGATGAAGAAATTAAATCTTATGGTGGTGATATATATAGAGTAGCACCGCTAGGAGATTCATTTAAGAAAGTTCGCAGACACAATCAGGAATTTCGGAAACTGCTGACAGAACATCCGGAGATTCAGGTGGTACATATTCATGGGAATACGGCAATCGGCTGTATTGATGCGAGAATTGCTAATAAAATGGGAGTAAAAAAGGTAATTGTACATAGTCATAGTGATGGCTGTAATAATATTCGCAGTTATATTCTTCACTTAATTGGACGATTGATTATCGGAAAAAGTGCAACAACCAGAGTGGCTTGCTCGGAAGCGGCAGCTAGATGGATGTTTGGTAAAAGTAAAGAAAGCTTGGTGTTGAAAAATGCCATTGATGTTGAAAAATATAAATTTACAAATAAAAAAGCAGTTGAATTGAAAAGAGAATTAGGGATAGAAAACAAAAAAATCATAGGGCATATAGGGCGAATGGAAAAACCTAAAAATCATTCGTTTATATTAGATGTATTTTATCGGATTCATAAAGAACATCCGGAGACTTGTCTCATGCTAATTGGTGATGGCTCTTTGCGCCAGGATATTAGTCAAAAAGCAAAACAAATGGGAATGGAAGATGCAATTATCGTCATAAAGCAGTGTGACTGTGTGAATGAAATGCTTCAGGCAATGGATGTATTCCTTTTTCCGTCCATTTGGGAGGGCTTGGGAATCTCTCTTGTAGAAGCACAGGCTTCCGGGTTGAATTGTGTTGTCTCGGATATTATCAAAGATGAGGTATGCGTGACTGAGTTGATTGAAAAGCACTCTCTTTCAGAGGGAGCTGAGAAGTGGGCAAACGTTTTATGGAGTATATTAGAAGCAAATCAAAATAAGGAAAGAAGCTCGGAAAAATATATAAAGGAGCTTCGCAAAGCTGGTTATGACGAAAGAGATGCAGCGAGGTATTTACAGGAAATTTATATAAATTGAGGATGGGAGTGAGAATGGAGAAGTGAATAAGACAATAAAAGGACACACATACGGAACGCAGTTTTTTCTTGGAGGAGCAATGATAAGCGGATTCGTTTCTGTGATTATTGTTGGGGCTTGTATGGTTGAGAAGTACACATGGCTGATTTTATTGCCGATTTCATTTGGAGTTATTTCCATATTGTTTAATGGAGTGTACAGGTTGATAGGAAAGTCTATTACGGTTACGCTTCTGATTGCTTTGATGTTTTTGAAGAACGTAATCATTCCAATATTTATGGCAATGGGTGATGGTTACTTTGCGGCTCATGTGGATACAGCGTCAAAAATGCTTCCTGCCGTTTTACTGGAGATATATGAAGAATTAGTTGTGTTTATAGTGTTAAATTGGAGGCTGAAAAGATTAGGAAAGTCTATCTCAAATGCATATATGGGAGTGCTTGATGTAAGAAAGGATAAAGTGAAAGCCTTTAGTTTGATTACATTTATTATATTGCTTGTTGCGGTAGGCTGTTTTGCGCGATATCCGCAGTTGGTGTCTTATATTAGCATTGGTGTATCAGGAGATACGGATAAAACAATCCAACAAGTACGGATGCAGATGCTGATGAAAGAGACGGTGCCGACACTATTCTATTATACCTATACGTTTGCCGTTAATATTTTAAGATGGATTGTTCCTGCTATGGTGACGTTTCGCTTATATCTCTCTCATAAAAGAGAGACAACAAAGATAATATTGTCCTTTTTAGTTATAGGTCTTTCGGTTATTATGATGACGGATACTGTGGCAGTTTCGGTTTATATAGCACTGGCATTTTCACTATTGATGTGCAAAATGTATCCAACGCAGAGAAAACGAATCCTGACATTTTCTGTTTTAGCAGTAGGTATAGCGGGTGCTGCTCTTTTATTTATAAAAACTTTTGGCTCAGGAGAATTTAAAAACACTGCTATCGGTGAAATTGCATATATGCTTCAGGCATATTTTAGCGGACCAGAAAATGTAGCTGTAGCATTGGAAATCAGTGCGTCACCTTCATTTTCAGAAATTGCGGGAGACATATTGAAATTTATTCCATATATGATGTATTTCTTTAAGGAGCTTCCATCTTCTAATGTTGTGTTTAACCAGACCTACTGGGGAAGTACAGATATAACGACACAAATTATACCAATGATTTCACAGGGAGCAAGACATTTTACCGTGATTCTAGCGCCGATATACACAGCAATTGTTACAAACATTGCAATTAAATGGGAGACAAAGGCTACAAATAAAAATGAATTGTTGGATTATGCTGTTTGTGCTATAGGGTGTGTATGTTTTTCTATGGCAGTAGCAATGTACAATGCAAGTCTTTGTATCCAGTTGTATTTGAATTATGTGTTTCCAATTCAGCTTATGGTGTGGTTTATAAAGAAGATATCTGTGAAAGGTAAATTGTGAAGCAGACAGGAGGGAAAAAATTTGAAAAAGGTTGCTTTGATGACATGGTACGATAATGAGAATTATGGTACCGCACTACAAGCATTTTCACTTCAGTCAATTATAAAAAACTATGCAGAGTGTGAAATAATTCCATATAAAAGTAAACATCCTGGATACGGAGTGAAGGACATTGTCAATCCCGTATTGAGGAAAAACCTGCTTTGGAAGATTTATGAAAGAACATTTTTGAAAACACAATCCAAATTATATTTTCTTCCGGAGCAAGAACGAAGAAAGAAAATGCTGAGTTTCTTTGAAAATAAACTAAAGATAGCAGAAAATATGGATTCTTGTGCTTTGGCACAGTATGTAAACAGAAGATATGCTGCTGTTGTATGTGGAAGTGATCAGATTTGGAATCCGACAAGATATGATAGGCATTTTTTTCTCGATTATGTATCTGATGAAATTCCCAAAATTGCGTATGCGCCAAGTTTTGGAGTGTCTCAGTTATCAGATAAAGCTGTTTGTAATGAAATAAAGGAATTGCTGTCGAGGTTTGATTTCTTATCTGTAAGAGAAAAAGCAGGTCAGCAAATAGTTTTTGACCTGTTGCAAAAAAAAGTTCCTGTATGTCTAGATCCTACATTACTTCAGAGCAAAGAATTCTGGAATCGCTTAGCTGACGAGAGTAATGTTGCTCTACCGGAGAAATATGTATATTCCTATTTGCTCGGAAGAAATAAAAAACATTTTAAGGCATCAAAGACGATAGCACAAACACTCGGACAGAAGCTGATTCAACAACCATACAATGTGAGCGATTATATGAATAATTGCGAATTTGTTCCGCCTTCTGATCCGGCAGATTTCTTGAATGCAATAAGAAATTCTGAGTTTGTATGCACTGATTCATTTCACGGAGCTATTTTTGCCATTATTTTCGAGAAACCATTCGTTATATTTAGGCGGTTCAAAAATACGAATAGTGGCTCACAAAATTCGAGAATTGAAACATTACTTCAAATTGTTGGTTTAGAAAGAAGATTAGAAATAAATGCTTCAGCAACAAAAAAGGAACTTCTGAACATTTCTTTTGAACAGTGCAGGAATAATCTAAATGTTGTTCAAAGAGAATCAATAGATTATTTGGAAAATGCGTTGAGAAAATCATTGCATTGCGAGGAATGTTAAGCATGGGAAAATGGAAAAAGCTGGGAACAAATGTTATTTTAATGTCTATTGGTAGCATTGGTTCAAAACTAATCACTTTTTTGATGGTTCCGTTTTACACGGCGGTACTATCGACTGGAGACTATGGAATTGCAGATTTGATTTTTACAACAGTTAATTTATTGGCACCAATATTTACTATGACAGTAAGTGAAGCTGTTTTGAGATTTGCGTTAGATAAGAATACTGAAAATAAGCAGGTGCTTACAATAGGGCTGAGTATTAACACAATTGGAGCCGTTGTGTTATTGTGTCTTTCACCACTAATCTGCTTTGTTCCATCATTAAAGCCCTATGTTGAATACTTTATTCTGTATTATTTATCATATACATTTTATAACTTAGTTTTGAGCTTCACAAGTGGAATTGGTAAGGTTCCGCTTTATACCTTTGCAAGTATATGTCAAACGATCATCTTAGTTGTATCAAATATCGTAAGTTTACTTGTTTTTAAGCTGGGCATTCAGGGATATTTATTATCGTATGTATTATCTTATTTTTGCGCAACATTGATTGTTTTTTTGGGTGGGAAAGAATATCACTACTGTGCATCTCCATTTCACATTAGAAAAGAAGATGTTATTAAAATGATGAAATATTCACTTCCTATGATACCAAATACAATTAGTTGGTGGGTAAGTAATTCTTCGGATAAGTATATGCTTGCAGCAATATGTGGTGTAACAGTAAATGGAATTTATTCGGTCGCATATAAGATTCCTACGATTTTAAGTGTGGTTTTTGGCATTTTTATGAGTGCATGGAGATTATCCGCTGTAGATGACTTTGGCAGTAAAGAATGTCAAAGATTTTATTCCACTGTTTATAGAAACATAGAGGGTGGAATAGTCATTGTTGCAGCCGGTATAATTTTAGTAAACAAGTATCTGGCTAGTTTACTTTTTGCAAAGGAGTTTTATGTTGCGTGGGTGTATGTCCCAGTGCTTGTGATTGCGTTTATGCTACATGGATTAGGTGAGTTTTTTGGATCGGTATATACATCCGCCCAAAAAACATCGGTGTTATTTTATTCGTCATTTGCTGGAGCGGTTAGTAACGTGATAATGAATGTTATTTTAATTCCAATCTATGGAGGACTGGGAGCTGCAATCGCAACATTATTAAGCTATTTAGTTATTTTGATTTTCAGAATGATTCATTCCAGAAAAATCATGCCAATTCACATGAATGTAGTTCATAGTGTAAATTCATTTTTATTACTGGTTGGAATGTGCATTGTACAAACCGTTGATATGGAGTATTCATTTTATACCAGCCTGCTCCTGTTTTTAATTATAATTTTTATTGAGAAAACGCTGATTATTGATTTTGGAATTAAGATGATACAGAAGGTAAAAAGAAGAAATAGAGGGTAGTAAATAATGGCAAAAATGAACAATATTGAAGGTGTTATAAATTGTTTTGGATGTGGTGCTTGTTTTTTGAAATGTCCTAAAAAAGCAATTAAGATGGAAGTGAATAGATTGGGACAAAAACAGCCCGAAATTGATAGAAACAGTTGCGTAAATTGTGGTATATGCAAGGGAGTGTGTCCGGTATTTCATAACACTTTTGCTGATGAAACAGAGGTTAAAAGTGCTTACATATCGGTAAATACTAATGAAACTATGTTGATGAAATCAGCTTCTGGAGGAATATCTGCTGCACTTGCATATAGATGGATTCTGAATGGAGGATATGTCTGTGGGGCAAGTGGAATTGCCCCATCATCAGTAAATGAACAATTTCATGTAGAGCATATATTGCTTCGTTCTATTGAAGATATTGAAAAAATTCAAGGTTCTAAGTATGTTCAAAGTGATATAACGAAAGTGCTTCCGGAGATTGAGAATCTGTTAAAACAGGGAAGTAGGATTTTGTTTTTTGGAACATCGTGTCAGGTTGCTGGAATAAAATCGTACTTAGGGAAAAACTATGAAAATTTAGTCACCTGTGATTTGATATGTCACGGTGTGATTGGTAGTCAGATGTTTAGCAATTATCTGAAACATATAGAACGCAAAGAGAAGAATCGTTTAGTAGATGTATCATTTAGAACAAAAGAACGGGCAGTACCCTATACTTTTACTTTTACTTTTACTTTTACTGACAAAAATAATAATCATTACAAGAAATTATTAGATAAGAATAAATCCAGTTATTATAGGATGTTTTTGGGGTGTATTGGTTACAGAAAATCGTGTTACGAATGTAAATTTGCAAGCGTTGATAAACCATCGGATATTACGTTGGGAGATTATTATGAGGCAAAGGATGATTATCCGGAACTCTTTGAAACAGGAAAGCTAAATATGAGCAAGGGTATTTCATCAGTAATTATACACAGTAAAAAGGGTAGGGAGTTGTTTAATCAATGCAATGAAGATATTTGTTCGTATTCTGTCGATGTAAATAAGATAGTAAGTAGCCATGCTCAGTTACAGAAACCGAGCAAATCAAAAAAAGGAAGCATTTTGATTTTACAATTATATAAGATGTTTGGATGGAGCGGTGTAGATAGATTCTATATGATATTTGACCGTGTAATGTCGTGGATTAGAAAAAGTAATTAGCCCTGAGAATAGGAGGGGATGCAGATGTATTATATAAGGTTAGATGATGCTTGTGAAAAGAGAGATGTTGCAAAATGGAATCGGATAGAAGCGTTATTGGACAAGTATAGTGTTAAACCTATTGTTGGAATTATTCCAAATTGCAAGGATACAGATATGGACAAGTATCCTGTTGATAACGAATTTTGGAGTAGGGCAGTTCTGTGGCAGGAAAAGGGATGGCATATTGCATTGCATGGATTTGAACATCTTTTTTGCTCTAATGATGGCGGATTGAATCCTGTAAACACTTATTCAGAATTTGCTGGAGTGCAGCTTGAACAGCAACGAAAAAAGATAAGGGGAGGGGTAAGAATACTAGAAAAACACGGTATTGTACCTAAAATTTTTTTTGCACCTGCCCATACTTATGATGCCAATACATTATTGGCTTTGAAAGAAGAAAGCAATATTAGAATTGTATCTGACACGATTGCCTATGACAGCTACCGTTTTGGAGAGTTTACTTTTATTCCGCAGCAATCAGGCAGAGTAAGAAAGCTGCCTTTTAGAACGGTTACATTTTGTTATCATCCTAATTTAATGAGTGAACAGGATTATGTTGTTTTGGAGAATTTCCTAAGACAGAATAACAGCAAATTTGTAAATGGATTAGTTGGGGAAAGTAAACGGAAATTTAGTTTATTTGACAGAGTGTTGAAATATCTTTATTTTGTACGACGATAATGGAAGGTGAGATATAGGAAAATGATAGAAACAATTTCTAAAAAAGCAATGATTTCGATTAATAATGTTTGGTTTATAGGAGCTGATTATGACACTCATTCTGCAAGAGGACAAATTCAATTCTTACATGGAGTAAAAGAGGATTCTAATATAATTGGGAAGCCCGTAAGGGAGAGTGAACAAAAAACGCTAATAACAGATTTGCTTGAAGAAGAATCAAGATTGTGGCAAGGAATAAGCAAAACCTATCGGAATGAAATACGAAGGTGTGAAAAAGAGGAACGAAAAAATACATTTTTACTAAGTGACGAAATCCTTGCAAATCCTAACTTAATTGACACTTTTGAAAAAACATATAACGAGATGTTTGCAGCAAAAGGAATGAAAGATAAGTTTAATAGAAAATTATTCATTGCCTATGCGAGAAATAATGCACTGGTTACCAGTGTGGCATATAGGAGCGACAATGAACCAGTTGTGTTCCATTCATATATTGTGGATGATAAAAATGCACGTTTTTGGTATTCTTGCTCAAATTTTAGAGAGGATAAAGGGTTTGCTGAGGAAATCGGTCGATTAAACAAATACTTACACTGGAAGGACTTTCTGGAAATGAAAAAAAGAGGAGTTGAGAGTTATGACTGGGGTGGTATTGGACTTTCAGAACAAACAAAGGGTATTGCAGAATTTAAGCGTAAATTTGGTGGAACTGAGTTAGTATATCGGAATTGCATATATGCAAAGAATCGAATTATCCGCTGGATTCTTGGATACTATCTTAATAAAAAATAGCAGAAGGTGAAACAGCAGATGTGTAGACAGAGGAGTAAGGATTATGCAATATTTAGAAATCAAAAACAAGACAATTTTAATAACAGGCGCAGCCGGCTTCATCGGTGCAAATTTGGTTTTGGAACTGTTAAAAACACAGTCTCCAGTCAATATTATCGGAATTGATAATTTGAATGATTATTATGATGTATCCATTAAAGAGTGGAGATTAAAAGAGATCGAGAGAGTAGCGGCTGAAAAATCGGAATCTATTTGGACATTTATTAAAGGTTCCATTGCAGACAAGCAGATTATCACGGATATTTTTAATAACTACCAGCCACAGATTGTGGTAAATCTCGCAGCCCAGGCAGGTGTGCGTTATTCCATTACAAATCCGGATGTATATATCGAAAGTAATCTAATCGGCTTCTACAATATTCTTGAGGCCTGCCGTCATTCCTATGATGATGGAGCGAAGGGCGTGGAGCATCTGGTTTATGCGTCTTCGTCTTCTGTGTATGGTACCAATAAGAAGGTTCCGTATTCTACAGATGACAAGGTAGACAATCCGGTGTCCTTATATGCTGCCACCAAGAAGTCCAATGAGCTGATGGCGCATGCGTACAGCAAGCTTTACAATATTCCTTCCACTGGACTTCGTTTCTTTACGGTGTATGGTCCTGCGGGCAGACCGGATATGGCGTACTTTGGATTCACCAATAAGCTGCTGAAGGGCGAGACAATCCAGATTTTCAATTATGGCAATTGTAAGCGTGATTTTACCTATGTGGACGACATTGTCGAGGGTGTGAAGCGTGTGATGCAGGCTCCGCCTGAGAAGAAGAACGGGGAGGATGGACTTCCGATTCCACCATATGCGGTTTACAACATTGGTAACAGCCATCCGGAAAATCTGCTGGAGTTCGTTGATATTCTTCAACAGGAGTTAATCCGTGCGGGTGTGCTTCCAGAAGATTATGATTTTGAGGCACATAAGAAGCTGGTGCCGATGCAGCCGGGAGATGTGCCGGTGACATATGCGGATACAAGTGCACTGGAACGTGATTTTGGATTTAAGCCGAGTACAAGCTTAAGGGATGGTCTGCGGAAGTTTGCAGAATGGTATAAGGAATTTTATAAGATCTAACATATGAGGGAGAGTGACACATTATGAAGATCGCAGTAGCGGGGACAGGATATGTAGGGTTATCAATTGCCACGTTGTTATCGCAGCATCATGAGGTGATGGCAGTTGATATTATCCCGGAGAAAGTAGAAAAGATAAATAACCGGATCAGTCCGATTCAGGATGAGTATATTGAGAAATATTTGTCTGAGAAGGAGTTGAATCTGACGGCAACGTTGGATGCGCAAGCCGCTTATACGAATGCGGATTTTGTTGTGATTGCAGCGCCGACGAATTATGACAGCCAGAAGAATTTCTTCGATACGTCTGCGGTGGAAGCGGTCGTTGAATTGGTGATGAAGTATAATCCGTCTGCAATTATGGTTATCAAGTCTACGATTCCGGTGGGGTATACGAAGTCGATACGGGAGAAATTTCACTGTGATAACATCATTTTCAGTCCGGAATTCCTGCGGGAGTCGAAAGCATTGTATGATAACCTGTATCCAAGCCGGATTATCGTCGGAACCGATATGGATGATGAGAGATTGGTTGCGGCGGCGAATACATTTGCGGAGCTTCTGCAGGAAGGGGCAATCAAGGAGCAGATTGACACGCTGATCATGGGGTATACGGAAGCGGAGGCGGTGAAGCTTTTCGCGAATACATATCTGGCGCTTCGGGTGTCGTATTTCAATGAGCTGGACACTTATGCAGAGATGAAGGGGCTGGATACGCAACAGATCATCAATGGAGTGTGTCTGGATCCGAGAATTGGTACACATTATAATAACCCAAGTTTTGGGTATGGCGGGTATTGTCTGCCGAAGGATACGAAACAGCTTCTGGCGAATTATGCGGATGTGCCGGAGAACCTGATTGAGGCGATTGTGGAGTCGAACCGGACGAGGAAGGATTTCATTGCGGATCGGGTGCTGGAGATCGCGGGGGCGTATGGTGCGAGTGCGGAGTATGATGCGTCGAAAGAGAAGCCGGTTGTCGTGGGTGTCTATCGGTTGACGATGAAGAGCAATTCGGATAATTTCCGGCAGAGTTCGATTCAGGGCGTGATGAAGCGGATCAAGGCGAAGGGGGCAACGGTGATCGTGTATGAGCCGACTTTGGAGGACGGCAGTACATTCTTCGGGAGCCGGGTTGTGAATGATCTTGATGAGTTCAAGGCGATGGCGCAGGCGATCATTGCGAACCGGTATGATGCGTGTCTGGATGATGTCGTGGATAAGGTGTATACGAGAGATATTTTCAGGAGAGATTAGGGATTTTAGACCGTCGGAAGCCGGAGGGCTTTCGACGGTTTTTTCAATTATTGTAATAATTATAGGTATTTTGCTTTTTAAAATGAATTAGGATAAATATAATATTAATTCTGCCGTAAGTACTGTTTTTGAGCTAGCTTAGCCTTAAGTTCTGCACTTTCTTTCCTTGCAGCATCTTCTAAGGCTCCTCTATTTTTGATGGATATCGGAAATGTTATTTTTTGCTAGTAAAGCTTTCAATTGTGCAACTTCTTCCTGTGAACGCTGCAAATCTGCTTCTGTCAGCTTCTGCTTTTCCTCTGCCAGTTTCCGCTTTTGAGTTTCCTGCCTCTGGTTTTCTTCTGCCAGCTTCTGCTTTTCTTCAGCCTGTGTTGCCCGATCCTGCAGTTCCTCGATCATGTATTTCACTGTATTTCTATCTGCAATTTTTAACGCTTCTGAAAACATGAGAATCACCTCCTCAGGTTTGTTTACGTATGCACTCATTTCACGGAATATCGCTTCGCTCCATGGATAGCGTCTGAGCACGCGCTCCACATCTGCTATTGTCTCGGCGGTCAGGATGGAGAGCCAGCCTTCCAAGTTATTCATGTCGAAATTAATAGTTTCCAAAGCATCTGAATTCTTACTATCAGTATATCTGTTTTGGCAGAATACATCAAGTGCAATCAGAAAATATTCCTGCAGAAGATTCATCTTAAGGTTCGTGTCAAAGAGGGTTTTACCGTGATGAATATAGGCGCCATGCAGCATAGGATCTTTAAAATCACCCTCGGTTTTTTCGTACAGAACAATGGTGTAGACTTTCTTCATGTCAGAATATTTAAATCCTTTTTCCTCTTTCAATCGTGTGTATTCGCGGAGCAACAGGTCGGATGAGTAGCAGGAAATCCGTTCGGCGGTGAACATGTATGGAATCTTCTGGATTTCCACATTTGCAAGCGAACCATCGCTTAACCGCACGACGATATCCATGATTAACAGGGAATCAACAGAGATGGCTGTGTTCTCTGATGGAAGAATTTGTTCTACTACAACTGATTCACCAAGAATTGCGCTGAGCAGATGTGACAGCCAGTCTGGATGTCTGTCCGGATGGAACATGCATTTGAAGAACGGATCATACGTAAGCGGCATCGTTTTCTTGCCAGTCATGTAATCATCGAAACGCTTCTTCCATGTTTCGTCGAGTAAGGCATAGTCTGCATAGAGATGTTTCTGTTTCATAGCTTCTTCAAGATCATTTACAGTCAGATAGAATGTGTTCTGTGTTTCTGTGATTACAGTTTCCTTTGTCATAAGTTTTGCCTCCTTAAAATAGATGTGTACGCGAAATATCTCTAAGATAGAGCGGAGATTTTTCATGTAATATGAAAGTTGGTAATGGATAATGATTGAAAATTGCGCAAAAGGGTAATAATTTGTATTCGAAGAATCAAATAGGAAATTATAAAATCAATAGACTGTTACCGAACTACGCTATGAACGAACGCTTCTCGACAACAAAGAAACTGTACCATGAACGGAAGCGATTTGTAAAGAGACTTTTGAAAATGCAACAAATTGTTGCATTTTTAAATATTCAAGGTAAAATCCCGTATGGATACTCCAATCCATACGGGATTTTTTATGAAAAACACACAATCTGAGTTATTGCATTCGAACATCAAAAACCCAGCCCTCTCCTTAAGTGTTCAAGATTGTTTCTTTGAACGTTTTCATGGTAGCATCTTTGAAGAAAATAACAAGGGGGGTGGCATACTTGACGCGATTTTTGACGTACATTTTCATTTTAGGGGCAAAAATGTCATAAATATTGTAAAAAAAAGGAGGATATATTATAATAAAAAAATCTTTGAGACAAAACAAAGGAGAAAGGAATTTGGGAAAATGAGTCAGGAACAAGAGACAACAAAACAGGAAGAAAAAAAGAAAAAGAAGAAAAAAGAGAAGGCAGATGGAAAAATAATTGCACTTCGGGTTTTTCTGATCATATTGATTATACTGGTGATTCTTGCAATTGTATTTGTGATTATTTTTCATTCCTTTTATTCGAAACTGAATTATGATGATGGAAAAGGTACTTATATTACAACGGAATTTGAAGATGACAGTATTGATCCGAATGCAACAGACTCAGATGCTTCGATGATTGCGTCTGTTGAAGATGAAATAAAAAAGAATATGGAAGACGGTGGCAGTGAACTTATGTTTTCCGGTGATGTTTACAATATTCTTCTAATAGGAAATGATTCGAGAGATAAAAACACGCTTGGCAGATCAGATAGTATGATTTTGGTGTCAATCAATAAGAGGACAGAGCAGATCATCATGACATCGATCATGCGTGATTCGTATGTGTATATACCGGGTTATGGGAACTCAAGAATTAATGCGGCTTATGCATATGGCGGACCGGATCTGCTGATGGAAACAATTGAGACAAACTTTAAAATCAAGATTGATAAATATGTAGGCGTAAACTTCTTCTCATTTGTAGATGTAATCGATGCGATTGATGGTGTACAAATCACGGTAGATGGGAATGAAGCTGCTTTGATTAATCAGGAAAATGCCGGAAATCAGCTGCCGGGTGCAGGTACATATACATTGACGGGGGCACAGGCTTTGACATATTCACGTATCCGACATTATGGAAATTCAGATTATCAGCGTACAGAACGGCAGCGTACAGTTTTGCAGGAGATTTTCAACGAGATGGGCAGTGCAAGCCTGGGCGAGCTGAAGGATGTGTTGAATGCAGTACTGCCAGAGGTGACAACCGATATTAAAGAGAGTGAGATGCTTTCACTTATGGTTGACTTTGTCAGAAAGTATAAGGATTTTGAGATTGTACAATGCCGGGTGCCGGATGATGGAACGATTACAGATCTGGTAATCAATGGCGCAATGGTGCTTGGTATTGATCTGCCCGCAAATATTGATTATATGAAGAAAAATATTTACGGGGAATAATTTTACACACGGGGAGGAACATGTTATGAGAAAAACGTTTAGGAAGAAGGGCGTGGCGTTTGCACTGGCGCTTGCAATGCTCTGTTCGCTTGGCTGGACAGGAAATGCGCACGCTGAGGAGGCAGCCGGGGCAGAGACCACTGAGATGGTGGAGGCGGCTACAGCGATGGATGCATTGCAGGCGGCACCGCCGGACGGAGAGACACAGGCGACCGAGACCCTGCCTGAGCTGGAAGAGGACGAGATTACGGTAGAGTCCAACCTGACAGGCGCGAATAACCAGCTCTTTAAGACAGCAGATGGATATGAACTGCTCGTGTGGAATCACTCGGAAAAGACGTTGACAGTGGAAAAATATGACAATAGTCTGGAACGGAAATCAGCTTCTGTGATTGACACCGCATATCTTTTGCCAAAAGGCGCAGAAAGTAAAGACGTGCTGCTTGGTGGAATCTATGAAGGAACGGATTACAATTTTGTCGTAACCGGTCGTCATAATCTGAACGAAGATGATAGTGTATGTACGCTTCGTGTGGCAAAGTTTGCAAAGGACTGGTCGTTTGTTGCAGCCTGTGACATCGGTAACCAGGATGATGTTGAAATATATGGTGTATTTCAGGCGTGTGGGATTGATTTCGCTGAGCAGAACGGGATTCTCTGGATATCTACAGGAAGAACCGGATATGGTAGTGGTGGGTATCACCATCAGGGGAAGATGAATCTGATTGTCCGGATTTCAGACATGACGCTGTTGGGAAGTGCTGCGGATTTTTACCATTCCTTTTCACAGTATCTGACCGTCTGTAACAATCAGGTCTACCAATATGAGTTATCTGAGGGAACAAGGAAGCTTCTGTTAGAGCGGCTGGATGCACAGAACTATACCGGTGGATGGAACTATAACTGGGCTGCTGGAGCGGAAGAATTTATATCTGTATTGGACTGCTGGTCTACAGATGAATACGGGATGTGGTCCTATGCGATGCATGCGGATACAGTTGGCCTCAGCGCATCTGATACGAAGGGCAGACTGTTAACAGCCTATGTTTCGAAGGATCAGCAGGCGTTGCAGCAGAATGGCGGAGATGAAACGAATCTGGCGAAAGAAATGTGGGTGGCATCGACGACCACGGATCTTGGAGATACAACCTACACGAAGGTATCCGATATAGATATCTGCAGTTATGATTATTACCTGGTCAAAGTAAATGATAATAAGTTTGCTGTGCTGTGGGGCGTTCAGGCGTATGTTGACTATACACATAGTGCACCCCGTTCCTATGCAACGCCGATGCAGTATGTCTGTGTAGACGCATATGGAAACCGGTTAACGGATACTATTTCATTGGATGCAGAGCTTGGACCATATCAGCCGGTGACAGACGGAAATGGAAATATTGTCTGGTGTGTGGATGAATACAATGAGACTATAGAAGATAACGAGCCGGTATTTTATACATTGAATACAGATAGTGGAACGGTTACGAAGAAGAATCCGAATGCCAAGGAAACGCCGACGCCGGCACCGGACTGTAATGTAACCTACAATGGAATCTACATTCCTAAAGCAGATCAGACAGGTGTGACAGCGATTATGGATGTGCAGCTGGATGGAGATGCATCCTGCGTAGATTATAGCTGGTATGCAACCAAGGATAACGGTGCTACCTGGATTCAGGTTGCGGATTGGAATGGTAACCGGTTTATCAACTGGACACCAAAGGAGAGCGGTGATTACATTCTTGTTGGAAAGGTTCGGAAAAATGGGGATGATGCAGGTGCAATTTCGAAGGCCGTGAATTTTACGTTTCATCCTGCAATCAAGGGTATCTGCCAGATGCCATATACGGGGGAAGGCGGCGGATATCTGATTGGTGTAGAAAGCTATGACAATCCGGGAAATGCGTATTCCTACGAAATGCTGATTTTGGATTGTACATTGCTGGCGCAGAACAAACCAGCCTGGATCTATACAACAGGACAGTGTAAGACAAGTGGTTCCTGCCTGTGGACGATCTGGCAGCCACAGTATGGATATTATTGGACATTATTCAGAATTTATGATGAGAATGGAACCATGATCGATGAGAAGTGTTATCCATTTGTAAATGCATATTAAACTTTTTACGAAGTCGTCAATCGACTGGAAGATATTCCAGTGGATTGACGACTTCGTCGTTTATACGCATCTCGAAATGCAGATGCGGTCCGGTGCTGTTTCCGGTATTGCCGGAAAGACCGAGCAAATCACCCTGTGCGACAGTCTGACCGACTTCGACAGTTGCCTCTGACAGATGACCATAGCGGATGATCATACCATTTCCGCAATCCACATAGACACTGATGCCATAGCCACCGTTCCAGCCGGACTGGATAACTGTTCCGGCGGTACTGCTTTTCACGGGTGTGCCGACATTTACGGCGAGGTCAATTCCATTATGTGTTCTGCCCCAGCGGGGACCGACATAGGAAGTGATGATATAGTCATCAACCGGCATAAGAAAGTCCGGGCGTTCTTTCGTACCGACATGGACTTCGCGGGCGATGGCAGGAGTGATAACACGGGAGTCAACGATCTCCTCGGATATGGCATGTCCATTCAGATAGGTGATTAACGTGGTTGTCTCCTGTTTTCCGGCCACGCCTTCCTGTGTGACGACGACATCTCCCTGATACAAGGCATCATCGTATATCGTGTTGCACGTATCATAATAAGAACAGACCTCTTTTACGCTTTGCAACGAGGTGCCTGTCAGACGGTATTCTTTTTGTGGTAATTTTATAGATGGAAACTCACGTGCCTGGCTCATCAGACAGACGAGCAGGCTGCTTCCTATCAGAGTAAATGTCAGTAATTTTTGTCTTTTGTAGGAAAACTGAAATTTATGCTTCATGATTTGGTCTCCTACGAAATATGTACTTGTTGTCAGTGTTCCCATATATTGCAGGTACTATTCAAAAATACAGGAGATGTGACGATATATTGAAAAGTACAATAACAAATTTGTAACAATTTTATTGTAGTGTTACAAAACTGTGATGTAAAGCAAATGTGTATACAAAATTTTGACAGACAATGGCAAAATTCTTGTCCGTGCATCCGCTTTGTGATAAACTACAGTTGATGCAGGAAATAAGACATCGGATGATAACAGAGGGAGTTGCAAATGGCGAAAAATTTGATTGATATAGAAGATATTCCACCGCAGCTTGCGAATAAGGTCAAGCAGGATCTGAAATTTAAGACCGGGAATTTTGTATGGCGTGTACGGTTCAATATTCCGCTTGATCCACATACGGTAAATAAGGATACAATGTATGTGACGAATTCGCAGAATCAGAAGCTGCGATCCAATATCCATTATGATGCGAAAAATGAGATTATTGAAGTGGAACCGCTGGAGCCATATTCGACGAATGAATATTATTTTCTGACGATCACAAAAAATGTGAAGTCGAAAGGTGGACAGTCGTTGAAAGAGCCGGTGCAGATTAAGTTCAAATTATAAAAATAAATCACAGGGACCGAAGCAATCGGTCCCTTTTTATAAAAATGCAACCGTTCGGTGTGTATCTTAGCAAGGGAGAGATAAAATGGCTGTAAAACTCGAAAGTATTTGTGAAAAGGCGGTTGCATGCACGTCTCTATCCATATCATACGCAAAAAGCATGTCTTGTGTTCTTTTTTCCTAGACATAGTATGGGCGATGTGCTATTATTTTATGTGATTTGAAATGAAATTTTTTGAGTGAATTTGCACGGACAGTGCAATCTTGAAAAGGAGGAAAAAACAATGAGTTATTCCGCAGAGATTATTGATTATAAAGGGAAAGAGGCAGTTGCACTGACCGCTGGAAAGTACAGAGCAATCGTGGCTCCTTTTTTAGGCAGTAATGTCATTCGCATGCAGGATGTTGAAAATGGCATTGAGATTTTCCGTTATGACGAATCCCTTTCTGTTGAGGATCTGAAGAAGAGTCCGGAGGTGTATGGACTTCCAACCTTATATCTCCCAAACCGCCTTGCGAATGGTGTGCTGAAGGTCAGTGATGCAACCTATCATTTCCCATTGAATGATCCTCTTGGAAACCATATTCATGGTTTTCTGCACAAACGTGAGCATAAGCTTGTGAGTGCAGTAGTGGACGGCAGGAAGGCAATCGCAAAAACAGAGTATATATATGACAAGAACGACGAATTTTTTGAGACATATCCAGTCAGCTTCAAGGCAGAGTTTACATTTACTTTGTCCGATGATGGTCTGGAGTATGCATTTACGATGACGAATACATCTGACAAGCAGATGCCATATGGTATGTGTAACCATACAACGATCAATGGACCATTTACCAAGGATGGAAATGGTCTGGATATGCGTCTGTATCTTCCGGTTGGCGAGAAGTGGGAGCTCTCAAAATCCTGCATCCCGACAGGAGATATGCTGGTGCAGACGAATCACGACAGACAGTATCTGACAGGCTCACAGGTTCCGGTGCTTCATGATATTGACAATGATGTGTTCTTTGCAGAGGAAGGAAGTCTGGATGGCAAGCCGTTCTATGGAGCTGTGGTAACGGATGCAGCAACAGGCAAGCGTATCTGCTATGAAGTATGTAAGGACTTTAAGTTCTGGGTCGTATGGAATGATCATGGAGACAAAGGATATTTCTGTCCGGAGCCTTGCACATGGATCATTGATGCACCAAACCAGCCGATCCCTGCAGAGGAATCTGGTTATAGGGAGCTTGCGCCGGGTGAATCACATACGGTGACAGAGAAGATTTACACAGCATAATTTGGCAACCCCAGATGGCAATTATAAGTGACAAAATCAGACCGGTACATGACGTGCTGGTCTTTTTTATGCATAGGCTGCGTTGATCGGTAAGATGGAATGCTATAAGAAGTCAATCTAAGATTCGTGCTGCCGAAAGTTCAGAAATTCGTACCATCTGTCGATATATTTCATAGAAATTTCAAGGATCGGTAAAATATAAGGAGCATATATGCAGAATATCAATATAAAAAATACACAGGATGCAGCAAACGCTTATAGCGCATACGAACATATGGCAGCGAATCAGAAATATGCGTCAACGGCTGCAGGATCAATGGATGCCTTTGAGGCGGTGGAACAGGTGCAGTATGACCGGACAGCGAAGGCTGAAACGAATGCGCAGACGGTCATGGATAATTTTGAGGAATATCGTCGTGACATGCAGGAAAAGGCAAAATCGGAACAGCAGCAGGAGATCAGTGACGAGGATCAGGCACGCGAAGATGCAAAGGAAATCGCCCGCTCTCTCAGCACAGAGGAGATTCAGAAGCTGCGTCAGATGGGAATCGACGTTGGTTCCGCTTCTTTATCCGATCTGATGGATCTCGTGAATACGATGCGGGATCAGGCACACAAAGATACGTTAGCAAATGTACTGGCGCAGGCGAAGGTCGATCAGGGAGATGTATCCAATCTCGTATTTACCAGTGCTGGTGCGAAGATTGCAGGTACAGATGTGGATTTGCAGGTTGGCAATAACGATATTTTGTATCTGTTGAAAAATAAAATGCCGCTGAATCAGGAGAATCTCTACAAGGCGCATTATAGTGGACAGCAGAGCAGACAGACGTCTGACACGACAGCAGAAGCGTGGCAGATGCAGCCGGTTTGGGCATGGAACGAATTGCCGGAGACTTTGCAGACACAGCTGCAGCACATCGTGGAACAGGCTGGAATCCCGGTGAACGATCAAAGTATGGGTGGCGCAGCTTTGCTGCTCGCCAATGACATTCCACTCACAACCGATTCAATGCGCACTTATATGGAGATGCAGGCACAGGTTGGAACACCGATAGAGAAACTGCCGACGGCGGAGATGGCGGATGCGCAGACAGAGCAGGATATCAAGATCAAAGCGGAGAAACTCCAACAGGCAGTCGAGAGTCTGACGGAGACTGATGTGATAGAGACAGTGCGACAAGGAAAGCCGCTTACGATCGCGGCGATGCTGGCAGCACGGGAAGCTGCAGTAGGAATCAACAATGCAGGAAACACGAAATCAGGGACAGAGAATCCGGCAGGTCAGAATCGTTCCGAGTCAGATTCCCAGCCAGATGCAGAGAAGACGCAGCAGTCGCTTCGAGAGGTAACGGCACTGCGGCAGCTAGAGGAACTGCGTCTGTCCATGACACAGCAGGCAGCAGTCCGGATGTTAAAACAGGATATCAATATAGATACGCGGGATCTGTCACAGGTAGTAGCGAAGCTTCGAAACGTAGAAGCGCAGATGACAAGAGAATTATTCGCTGGAAATGGTGTGGAAGCAACCGAAGAAAATGTCTCTATGTATGCTGAGTTACAGCAGGGGCTGCAGACGATTGGGACTGCACCGGCGGTCAGGTTGGGATACCTTTTGGATTCAGAACGGGTTGCAAGTGCTGCCATGAACACAGAGGCAGTACAGACGCAGGCGAATGTGGATAGAGGCAATGTTCTGCAACTGGTTTCTGTGCGTGGACTTGCTGATCTTGTCGCGGAGGGAAATGCCGGTAGTCAGGGAGTAGAAGCTCAGACCGGTAATCCTGCGACAGTAGGCAGCGCATCACAGGCAGGGGAAATCGCATCTGACACTATCCGTCGTCCGGCAAACTTCACGGCGATGGAGCGGGAATACGATGCACTTGGTACCGCACCGCGGGTGGATATGGGAGACAGTATCCGCAAAGCATTTGCTAATGTGGACGCACTCTTACAGGAGCTGCAGCTTCCGGCAGATGCAGAGCATACGCGGGCAGTGCGTATATTGGGATATAATTCAATTGCAATTACACAGGAGAATCTGCAGCAGGTGATCCAATATGACCGGGAAGTAAATGATCTGCTTGCGGCATGCAAACCGAATGCTGTGCTGTCGATGATCCGGGATGGATTAAATCCTCTGGATCTGTCGGTGGAGGAACTGAATCAGACGCTGCGGGAGAAAAACTATCAGGCTGGTGTCAAAGAGACGGAGGATTTTGCAACGTTCCTGCGGGATGTAGAACATCGTGGAACAATCAGCGAAGAGGAACGCTCCGGCTATATCGGTATGTATCGCGTATTGAAGAATCTGGAGAAGTCCGGAGACCGGGAGGCGGGATATCTGTTTGCAAATGGCAGCCGTCTGACGGTACGTAATCTGATCACGGCGATGCGAAGCCGCAGGGCAGCGGGGATAGATGTTTCAGTGGATGATTCATTTGGTATGCTGACCGGCATGCAGGCAGGCGGGATGAAGATGGATGCACAGATTGAAGCCGCATTCTCTCATGAGGCAAAAAGGAGTGCACAGGAAAATAACGGTGAAAACACCAAACGCACAGAAGAGGCACAAAACATGGATGATGTAGTAAATCCGTGGCAGGAGATTGAAGAGGATGATGTACTTGCAGAAGCAGAACAGCTTTTGCGGGCACAGAAACTGGAAGAAAGTGCCTTGAATGTGCAGGCGGCAAATATGATCCTGCACGGAACTGATACACCGGAAAGTGCAGATATATATAACCTTCTGGCACAGGTGATGAAAAACCTGCATTTTAAAGATCATACAACAGAGGATGCGGTCGACGCAGAAACCGATGCGATGGCGAAGTCTCTTGCCGGGGCAGAAATCAGATTGCCGTTTGAGGCAGACAGTCTGTTAGAACAGCTTGGACGGGGCGGAGATCTGTCGCTTACCTATGCGGATTTGCAACAGCAGCTTGTGGAGCAGATGTATACACAGGAACAGCTTGGAGCAGCTTCGATGGATTTCCGGAATTTAAAACTGGTGCAGGCTGGTTTCCGTATCCTTGGTGCAATGGCGAAACGGCAGCAGTATCAGCTTCCGGTTGAAACTGAGACGGGAACCAGGCTCGTCAATCTGACTTTACAGACAGATGAAAAACAGCGGGGGACAATCGAGATACAGTTACCATCCAAGCAGTATGGAAAGCTTTCTGCGACATTACGTGTAGATGCAGAGGGAAAATGGACAGGCTCTATCGTTGCGGATACTTCCGATGGCAACACAGCGCTTTTGGCACAGGCAGAAGCGTTTGGTATATTGCTTGCGGATAGTCCGTATGTGGGGACTCGTCCTTCAACACAGAAACTTTGTGAAGCAGCGGTGTTCTTTGTTAAGGCATTGGTGCAACTTTCCGATAAATAACATAGAAATACGAGAACGGATGTAACAGGTACGGCAGCTGATCTAAGTGGCTATGCCGTTGATGACAGGAGGCAGAACATGAGAATTAACTACAATGCGCTGGCGATGAATGCCACGACGAATTTTGGAAAAGTAAATAATAAAGTAGCAAAGTCGATGTCCAGACTTTCTTCCGGATATAAGATTACAAGTCCGGCAGATGATGCAGCGGGACTTGCGATTTCAAAGAAGATGAGTGCGCAGATCCGGGGACTTGACCGGGCAGCATTGAATTCTAACGATGGTATCTCTGTTATTCAGTCTGCGGAAGGCGGTATGGAGGAGATGCACAGTATTCTGGGGCGTATGCGTGAGCTTGCTGTGCAGGCGGCAAACGATGTCAATGATGAGGTCGATCGTGATGCGATTCAGGAAGAGATGGATTCACTTGCAGCCGAGCTGACACAGATCTCCGACACGACAGCATTTAACGGACAGACGTTGTTGAATGGCGATCTGACGAGACGTTCACTGTCCAGTGCCAATGGCGTGAAAGCAACTTACATTTCATCGGAGGTAAGTACAGGCGTTTATTCAATCAATGTAACCGCCGATGCAGAACAGGCATCCATGACGACAGGATTCACATACTCTGCTGCTGTGATCACGAAAGAACAGGCAGGAACTCTGAAGGTGAATGGATTTTCGGTCGAGGTTGAAGAGGGCATGACAATGGAGGATGTGTATGGAAAACTCCAGACCAGTCTTGCCAAACTAAATATAGATGTCTTTGCGTCGAATGACGGAACGACAGAAGAAAACTTTGACAGTGGAGCACCGGTGGTGTTCCGCACAAAGGGATACGGAAGCAGTGAGAAAATCAGTATTTCTGTGGGGAATCCCGAGCTGGCAGCCGTGCTGGGAGTGACAGATGGTACGATGATGCAGGGCAAGGATTGTCAGGCAGCATTGAAAGTCACACAGGACGGATTTTCTACGACTGCGACGATATCAACAAGTGGAAATAAGATTGAAGTGACAGATCGAAGTGGCTTTTCTATGACAATCGAGGCAGAGGCAGATGCCGTTGCTGATAATGGTGGCGCTGTAACAGCGCAGATAGAAGTTTTGTCGGCGGGAACGATGGTTGTACAGACGGGTTCCAATGAGGGTGAGCAGTTAGCCATCGACATTCCGGAATTGAATGCAAAATCACTTGGTGTGGATGAGCTGATCATGTACACACATGAATATGCAGGTCAGGCTGTGGAAATCATCGATGAGGCAGTAAAGAAGGTTTCGGCTGCACGTTCCAAACTGGGTGCCTATGAGAACCGTCTGGATGATGTGCATTCCAACCTGCAGGTACAGAGTGAGAGTATCACAGAAGCATATTCGCGGATTATGGATACGGATATGGCAGAGGAAATGACGGAATATACGCAGCAGGAAGTGTTGTCACAGGCTGCGATTTCAATGATGCAGAAGGCAAATGACCGCCCGGAATCTATCTTGCAGTTATTGCAGTAGACAGTATAGGATAATGAGGAATATACGGATAAAACCGGGGAAATGCTAACTGAAAAATTTGAGAATTAAACCAGAGAATGATAGGCCAGAATACGAGGAAATTATCATGACACAGGAACAAAAACAGGAATTTACACGGCGCATCAGTCAGGAAAATCATAGTGGACTGATTCTGGTGCTGTGTGATATCTTTCATACATATGGCAGTGATGCGATAGCGGCGTATGAAACAAACGATATGACCACATATCTGCAAATGGTTGGGCAGGCGCGGCGGACGATGCAGGAACTGATCGACTGCTTCTCGAAGGAGGATGTGATTGGCAGAAAAGTGATTGCCATTTTCAGATTTATCTATGGGAAGCTTGTGCGCTCAGAAGTGCGCAGGCAGCCGGATGAACTTGACCGGTGCATACAGCTTGTTGACGCTCTGCGTGTCGGGTTTGTGCATCTGCACGAGATTGATACAGACGGTGCGGTAATGCAGAACGTGCATCAGGTATATGCCGGACTGACATATGGCAAAGGTATGTTAAATGAGAGCGTGCAGGGTGTGGATTATGGTACGCGGGGGTATCAGGTGTAAGTAAAATTAGAGTACTTGACAAAACAGAAGCATGTATTTACAGTTAGTGTACAAAGAAAAACAGGAGGCACAATTACATGAAAAAAGATGATTGTATTTTTTGTAAGATCGCAAATGGTGAGATTCCGTCTGCAACCGTATATGAGACACCGGAATGTCGTGTGATTCTGGATCTGGCACCAGCCAATCAGGGACATGCACTGATTCTGACAAAGGAGCATTATGATAACATTTATCAGCTTGATGAAGAGACAGCCGGTAAAGTGTTCTCGCTTGCAACACATGTAGCAAAGGCAGTGCAGGAAGAGACTGGCTGTGAGGGTTTGAATATCGTACAGAACAATGGTGAGGTTGCCGGACAGACGGTGCATCATTTCCATATGCATGTGATTCCGCGTCATGCAGGGGATGACGTGCAGGTGACATGGAAGCAGGGTGAGACAGAATCCGAATCCTTAAAGGCGTTGGCAGATGCAATCGGGAAGCATATCTAGGGACAAACAGGCGAAGCCAGGGAGGTTGTCGAAGCGGCAGGCGGTGTTTATCGTATTGTCGGCATTGTTCGCGGTTATGATCTTTTGCTTTTCTTCCAGAAATGGCGTGGAATCAACGGAGGACAGTTACACTGTCGGCATGGAGTTTGGCCGGATCGTGCATTCAGACTTCAAAAGCTGGTCGGAAGATTCGCAGCTCGCGTTTGCGGAGAAGGTGGATCACCCAATCCGTAAGCTGGCACATGCGACAGAATATGCAGTTTTTGCAATGCTTTTATGTGGTGCATGGTTTGATGACCACCGGAAACGAAAGCTGTCTGTTTTTTTTGCATGGGGAACCGCTACCATGTATGCGATGACGGACGAGTTCCATCAGTTGTTTGTACCCGGACGGAGCGGACAGATAAAGGATGTGCTGCTTGACAGCTGTGGTGCAGCCGTAGGGGTGCTGCTTTTGATGCTTGTGGCGATGCTGCTCCGTGTTATCCGCAAAAAGCATGGCGCACAGAAATGAAAATCGTTGGATTATGCGCAGATACAACGAAAATAACAAATAAAACCATTGACAATCAGAAATAGATGATATATGTTAGACATGTCTCTCTTATTCAGAGTGGTGGAGTCATAAGGGACGAAGAAGCCACGGCAACCCCGGAGACGGAAGGTGCCGACCTGAGCGATACTTAGATTAAGTTGTCGAGCAATAAGAAGATTTGATAACGCCTTTCAAATCCGGTTGCTTGCAACCGGATTTCTTTTTATGAATTACCGCGGATAAAGAGACAACCAGACTATACACAAGGTAAAGCGAACCCGTGATGAAAATGTCTGTGTGCATATAGACATCGTATATAGCCATAGCCTGCATATTTCATCATAAGGAGAGCAAAATTAAAAGGAGGAACAAATGGAGAAGTTATTATTTACTTCAGAATCAGTAACCGAAGGACATCCTGACAAAATCTGTGACCAGATTAGTGATGCCGTATTAGATGCACTTTTGGCGCAGGATCCAATGAGCCGTGTCGCTTGTGAGACAGCCGTAACAACCGGATTGGTACTTGTTATGGGCGAGATCACAACAAAGGCACAGATTGATATTCAGACAATCGTCCGTGAGACAATCCGTGAGATCGGATATGACCGTGCAAAGTACGGATTTGACTGCGATACCTGTGGTGTGATCGTTGCACTTGACAAGCAGTCAACCGATATCGCAATGGGTGTTGACAAGGCACTCGAAGCAAAGGAAAACCATATGTCAGATGAGGAAATCGAGGCAATCGGTGCCGGCGATCAGGGTATGATGTTCGGTTATGCAACGAATGAGACACCGGAGCTTATGCCATATCCAATCTCTCTGGCACATAAGCTTGCAAGAAAGCTGACAGAGGTTCGTAAGAACGGTACACTTTCTTATTTAAGACCGGATGGCAAGACACAGGTATCCGTAGAGTATGATGAGAACGGAAAGCCTTGCAGATTAGAGGCAGTTGTACTTTCTACCCAGCATGACGAGAATGTATCGCAGGAGCAGATCCACGAGGATATTAAGAAATATGTGTTTGATCCAGTCCTTCCACAGGATATGATTGACGATGAGACAAAGTTCTTCATCAACCCAACCGGTCGTTTTGTTATCGGTGGACCAAACGGTGACTCCGGCGTAACCGGACGTAAGATCATTGTAGACACTTATGGTGGATACGCACGTCACGGCGGCGGAGCATTCTCCGGAAAGGATTGCACAAAGGTTGACCGTTCCGCAGCGTATGCCGCTCGTTATGTAGCGAAGAATATCGTGGCAGCAGGACTGGCAGACAAGTGTGAGATCCAGCTTTCTTATGCAATTGGTGTTGCAAGACCAACTTCCATTATGGTAGATACATTTGGCACAGGTAAGCTTGCAGATGACAAGCTCGTAGAGATCGTCCGAGAGAACTTTGACCTGCGTCCGGCTGGTATCATCAAGATGCTTGATCTGCGCAGACCAATCTACAAGCAGACAGCTGCTTACGGACATTTCGGAAGAACTGATATCGACGTTCCATGGGAGAAGACCGATAAGGTGGATGATCTGAAGAAATATTTGTAGGATATCTGCAGGAACGAATATAGTAAATCCCGGGGCACGGGCATACATATCGGACGATGTCCGTGTGCCTTGCATTTGTGATAAGAAAAGAGGATAAAAATCATGAAGAATATGTTGAATTTCAAGAATTTCTCGGCGGAAGAGCTGCAGAAGATTCTTGACCTTGCGCTGGATATGAAGAAGAATCCGGAGAAGTACAGCCACGCACTTGAGGGTAAGAAGCTTTACACATTGTTTGAGAAGACAAGTACCCGTACATTCCTTTCTTTTACGACAGGTATGACAGAGCTTGGCGGAACCTACTACAACCAGCTTTGGAGAGATAGCAACTTTGTTCTCGGTGAACCGGTTTCTGAGATCAAGTATGTATGCCGGAATGTGGATATCATCATGGCACGTCTCGTGAAAAATGAGACGGTTGAGTTGTTTGGTGACAATGTAACTGTGCCGTTTATCAATGGCTGTGACAACTCTTATCATCCATGCCAGATTCTGGCAGATGCACTGACGATTATGGAGAAGTTCGGCAGCCTGAATGTCAAGTTCCTGTACATCGGTGCAAAGAACAACGTATTCAATTCACTGGTTGAATTCTTCTCGAAGATGAAGCAGGGAACCCTGTATGGACTTACCCCACTTGTAAATGATACAGCCTGTGGTCCGGACTTCTACGAGGAAGCAAAGAAGACAGGTTATTATGTAGAGCTTGATCCGGATATGCCGATGGATGAAGTGAAGAAGTATGTGAAAGACATGGATATCTGCTATACCGATACATGGCTTGACATGGAGTTCTTCAATGATCCTGCATACCAGGATAAGAAGAAGGAGCTTATGGACAAGATGATGCCATATCAGCTGAACGACGAGTTCTTAGAGGACAGTCATGCACTTGTTTTCCACGACATGCCAATGCATGTAGGGTTCGAGATTTCGAAGGAAGTCGAGATGAAGAATCTGGATCATATCCTGGATCAGGCGGAAAACAGAAGACATGCAGAAAAAGCTGTCATGTATACATTGATAAAAGGAATCTAAGTGGTATAATATATGGATGTGTGGCTTTCGGTATTGGCGTTTGTGCTTTTCCTCGGCTTTGGCACGGGCGTGCTTGTCTGCGTCTCTGCTGTGAAAAAACAGTCGGGAATCATCATAAAGAGCCGGTTGCATCACAAATTAAATATCTCTGAGGTCGTCTATGCGAACTTCGGACTTGTGGGACTTGTTGTGTTAGTGTATTTCAGAATCTACATATTTGTGCCTTCGGTATTGATGTTTGTGTTGTTTATCGTGCTGTCCACCCGGATACAGAGTGGCATCACAGAAGATGGTGTGCTGGTCGGAACCACATTTATTGAATGGGAATTCATGCGGTCTTTCCTCCTGGAAAACCAGGGGGAAGACAGCAATGTAATCGTACTGAAGATTCGTGCGAATCGAAAAACGTATATCCTTGTTTGCAATCGGGAAGACCGGTTTGCAATTGATGAGATATTCAAGAAAAATAACGTGCATTCAATGGGAGGAAACCTGAAATGAAACATGTAATTGATTCAACAGACTTATCCGTGGAAGAAATCGATGGCATTTTGAAGCTGGCACAGGATATTATCGATGACAAAGAAGCATATAGTGAAGCGTGTAAGGGCAAAAAACTTGCAACATTATTTTTTGAACCAAGTACAAGAACAAGACTTAGCTTTGAATCGGCAATGATGGAGCTTGGAGGAAATGTACTTGGTTTTTCTTCGGCTGCTTCTTCGTCTGCGACGAAGGGCGAGAGCGTAGGAGATACAACCAGAGTGGTAAGCTGTTATGCAGATATCATTGCGATGCGTCATCCGAAGGAAGGTGCGCCGATGCGTGCTTCTATGGTGAGCAGCGTGCCGATCATCAACGCAGGCGATGGCGGACATAATCATCCAACACAGACACTTGCAGATCTGCTTACAATCCTGCGTGAGAAAGGCAGACTGGACAACTTTACGATTGGTCTGTGCGGCGATTTGAAGTTTGGCCGTACCGTACATTCGCTGATCAAGGCATTATCCCGTTATGAAAATATCAAATTTATACTGATTGCACCGAAGGAGCTCCGCGTACCGGAATACATTATTTCCGAAGTGCTCGAGGCAAATCATATTCCGTATGAAGAAGTAGAATCTATGGAAGAAGTGATGGGTGAACTCGATGTGCTCTATATGACAAGAGTGCAGAAGGAACGTTTCTTCAATGAGGCGGATTATGTCAGATTGAAGGATACATATATTCTCGATGGAAAGAAAATGAAGCTTGCGAAGCCCGATCTTGCCATCCTGCATCCGCTACCACGTGTCAATGAGATCTCGGTAGAGATTGATGATGATCCTCGTGCCTGCTATTTCCGTCAGGTTATGAACGGAAAATTCGTGCGTATGGCATTGATGCTGACACTGCTCAAGGCAAATGGTGCAAAATTGAACTTGTCTGCGGACAAGCTTGCGAAGATTCCGGAGTAACCCGTTGGGGAAATCCACGCGGTGTGTTTTTAAGAACAAAAAAGCGTGAAAAAACCCACACAGGAATATAACAAGGTAAATGACGACAAATGCAAATCAATCAAAGCGTAGATGCGTTGTTTATAATTACAGATTCATAAGCAGACCATTGGAACACGTCGGTACTTAATGAACGACGAAGTCGTGAATTTAGTACCGCTACGTGTGGAAGTGAGCGAGAGCGAGTCTGCGATGAACTGTAATTATGAACAACGTGCTAGACGGTAAATCCGATTTGCATGAAGGAGGTAATCATATGAAGATAGATAGTATTCAAAATGGTATCGTGCTGGATCATATTACGGCAGGCAAGGCACTTCAGGTCTACCATGACCTTGAACTCGACAAGCTCGACTGCTCTGTTGCCATCCTGCAGAACGTAAAAAGCAGCAAAATGGGTAAGAAAGACATCCTGAAGATCGACAAGGAATATGATGTGAACTTAGACGTCCTCGGATACATCGACCCGGACATCACAGTCAGCATCATCAAAGACGGGCAGACGGTTGAGAAAAAGAAGCTCGCATTGCCGAAAAAACTGATTAATGTGAAAAAATGTAAAAATCCTCGCTGTATCACATCGACAGAACCGGGAATTGTGCATATATTTAAATTAGCCGATGAAAAAAATCGTATTTATCGGTGCGTTTATTGTGAGGCAGATAAGTAAAAAGCTTTACAAAAAAATGGAATGTGTTATAATTATTAAGATTATGGGCTAGTAGCGTAAAAAATAACTGGCAGCACAGAGGTGTGAAATGGAAAAATATGTTATAAAAGGCGGCAATGTTCTGGAAGGAGAAGTATCCATTGCAGGTGCGAAGAATGCGGCACTTGGAATCCTTGCAGCAGCAGTCATGACAGACGAAGAATGTATTATTGAGAATGTACCATATGTAGAAGATACAAAGACATTACTTCGTGCAATCGAGACAATTGGCGCTAAGGTAAAATACATTGATAACCATACAGTTTCTATCTGCGGAGGAACGATCAAAACCGGAGAAGATGTCTGCGTGGATGATGAATATATTCGAAAGATACGAGCATCCTACTATCTGCTTGGCGCTCTGCTTGGTAAATACAATTATGCACAGGTTGCATTGCCGGGTGGCTGTGATATTGGACTGCGTCCGATCGACCAGCATATCAAGGGCTTTGAAGCACTTGGAGCGAAAGTAGAGATTGTAAATGGTGGAAAGGTCGTTGCGAAAGCAGACCAGTTGATTGGAAACCATATTTATCTCGACGTGGTAACGGTTGGTGCAACTATTAATATCATGATGGCAGCCGTACTTGCAGAGGGCAAGACAACGATCGAGAATGCAGCGAAGGAGCCGCACATCGTAGATGTAGCGAACTTCCTGAACAGTATGGGTGCAAATATCAAGGGCGCCGGAACGGATGTCATCCGTATCCGTGGAGTCCAAAAGCTGAAAGGTACGGAATATTCGATTATTCCGGATCAGATTGAGGCTGGAACATTTATGACGATGGCAGCTGCCACCAAAGGAAATGTTCTGATCAAGAATGTAATTCCGAAGCACTTAGAGGCAATCTCTTCCAAACTGAACGAGATTGGTGCACGTGTAATTGAATACGATGACGCAGTCCGTGTTATGGCGGACGGCAGATTCAAAGCAACACAGATTAAAACACTTCCATATCCTGGATTCCCAACAGACATGCAGCCACAGATGGCGGTAACACTTGCATTGTCACAGGGAACAAGCGTAATTACGGAGAGTATTTTCGAGAACCGGTTCAAATATGTGGGCGAGCTTTCCCGTATGGGAGCACGCATCAAGGTAGAGGGTAATTCTGCAGTGATCACCGGCGTGGATGGCTATACAGGTGCCAATCTGGTAGCACCGGATCTGCGTGCAGGTGCCGCACTTGTGATTGCAGCACTGGCAGCAGAAGGGTTCAGCACCATCGACGATATCAAGTATATTTTGCGTGGTTACGAAGATTTCGATGGAAAGATCCGTGGACTTGGCGGTCAGATCGAGGTAGTCGATGACGAGCGCGATGTCCAGAAGTTCAAATTAAGAGTGGGTTAAAAACAAAAATAAATTGACCGATTGCAAAGCATATAGAAGACGGTGTATAGCATATATTTGGATACAGATGTATGATATATACATATGTTTGGAACTTAGAAGTACTTGATGTTCTGTGAGTATCAGCAATGCTTGAACACGATGTTCAAGCAAGCCGCTGTTGAGACATGGATGTCGAATCAGCGGCGGTTGCGTGGAGTGAGAATTGTATATCAGAACATTTAGTACTTCTTAGTTTCAATACATCGTATATAGAATACATCTGTATCCGGATATATACAGGCACATTATTTATGTACATGCTTTGCAATCGGTCAATAAGAAAAATAAGGGAGGGGTTTCATATGCCTAAAAAACCGTACTACATTACAACCGCAATCGCATACACATCTGGTAAGCCTCATATAGGCAATACGTATGAGGTTGTACTTGCAGACAGCATTGCCAGATACAAGAGATACGTCGGATACGACGTACGTTTCCAGACAGGAACTGACGAACATGGTCAGAAGATCGAGATTAAAGCATTTGAGAATCTCTCCACACCGAAGGAATTCGTGGATGAGACATCGGCTGAGATCAAGCGTATCTGGGATCTGATGAACACTTCTTACGACAAATTCATCCGTACAACGGACGATTATCATGAGAAGCAGGTACAGAAGATTTTCAAGAAATTATACGATCAGGGCGATATCTACAAGGGCGAGTATGAAGGCATGTACTGTACACCTTGTGAATCCTTCTTCACGAAAGCACAGCTTGTGGACGGCAAATGCCCGGACTGTGGCCGTGAGGTACAGCCGGCAAAGGAAGAAGCATATTTCTTCAAGCTCAGCAAATACGCTGACCGCCTGATCGAGCATATCAATACACATCCGGATTTTATCCAGCCGGAGTCCCGCAAGAACGAGATGATGAACAACTTCCTCCTTCCGGGACTGCAGGATCTGTGCGTATCAAGAACATCCTTCAAGTGGGGTATTCCTGTAGATTTTGATCCGGGACATATCGTATATGTATGGATTGACGCATTGACCAACTATATTACAGGGCTTGGCTATGATGTGGATGGCAATTCGGACGAGTTGTACCATCGTTACTGGCCTGCAGATCTGCATCTGATCGGTAAGGATATCATCCGTTTCCATACCATTTACTGGCCATGTATCCTCATGGCGCTTGGAGAGCCGCTTCCGAAGCAGGTATTCGGACATCCTTGGCTCATCCAGAGTGATGGAAAGATGAGTAAATCCCGTGGAAATGTAATCTACGCAGATGATATGGTAGATTTGTTTGGCGTAGATGCCGTCCGTTACTTCCTGCTGCATGAGATGCCATTTGAAAATGATGGAGTTATTTCGTGGGAGCTTGTAATTGAACGTATCAATTCAGAACTTGCAAATACACTTGGAAACCTCGTGAACCGTACGATTTCCATGTCGAATAAATATTTCGATGGCGTTGTAACAAATGCCGGTGCAAATGAGCCGGTCGATGATGACTTGAAGGCAGTTGTAACCGACACCAGACTCCGTGTAAATGCATGCATGGACAAGCTTCGCGTGGCAGATGCGATTACAGAGATTTTCGCTTTATTTAAGCGTTGCAATAAGTATATTGATGAGACGATGCCTTGGGCACTTGCCAAGGATCCGGAGAATGCAGACCGTCTGAATACCGTTCTTTACAATCTGGTAGAGAGCATCGTGATCGGCGCAAGCTTACTGGAGCCATATATGCCTGAGACTTCCGAGAAGATCTTAAAGCAGCTCAATGCAGACAAGCGCCGCGTGACAGAGCTTTCAAACTTTGGACTGTACCCATCCGGAAATAAGGTAACAGATCAGCCGGAGATTCTCTTCGCAAGAATCGATGCACCAAAGATGCTCGAGGAGATCGAGAAGCGTTTCCCATCCAAGGTGGTTGAAGAAGAGCCAAAGCCGGAGAAGAAGGCAAAGAAGGAAGAGAAAGTTGAGATTCCGACGCTCGATGCCGTTGTGAAAGAAGAGATCACAATTGATGAATTCAGCCGTATGCAGCTGCAGATGGGTGAGATCATCTCCTGTGAGGAAGTTGCAAAGTCTAAGAAGCTGCTTTGCTCTCAGGTAAAGGTACAGGGCAGAACCTTACAGATTGTATCCGGAATCAAGCATTACTATACACCGGAGCAGATGGTTGGTAAGAAGGTTGTTGTTATCACGAACCTGAAACCGACAAAGCTTGCGGGTGTGTTATCCGAAGGCATGCTCCTTTGCGCCGAGGATTTCGAAGGAAATCTGGCACTGCTTACCGCAGAGAAGGATATGCCGGCTGGGGCGATGATCAGCTAGGAATATAATTAAAGATCTACAGATGTGTGGATAGAAGATAAAAAACGACCGGTTGGGTTTCGAACCAACCGGTCGTTTGGTATATATAGGGTTTTATTGTTCTGTATCTGTAGATGTTCCGGTTTCTGTTACAATCGCGGAACTGATCATAGCAGCATCGATCTTCATAAAATCACGGTCGCTGATATAATATTTATTTCCATCTTCGATAATCTCAACTGTTACGACCTGTGAGTCCGCATAAGTCATATTTTCACAGCCGGTATTTAAGATATCAATCAGTCCCTGTGCGAATACAGTCTCATAATCAGCCAGAGAATAATCGTTGTAGGTTCCGGCCTTGACTTCATTGTTAAAGGTTTCAACATAAGCGGTAACCTCTGCGGATGTCTGTGCAAACAGGTTGATTGGATAAATGGTTATATCTACCAGATAGACACTGCCATCTTTTCTTGCCTTATCTACTTTGTAATTAACTTTGCTGTAGATATTCTTTGCAAGGGATTCAAACTGCTCCCGCATCTCCGGCGCATCGTCAATATTCACACTGTAATAAGTGAGGATATTATCCGTAAGCAGATCAATGTTAGCCTGATAAAGCGCATCTGCATCCTCCTGATTGGCACCGGACGCCTCGATATAATCCTTGGTTGCACCAAGATAGTTAATTGCAATCAAACTCTTGATGTACGTCTGATACCGCTTCTCCACATTTGCCGTACAAGCCGTTAAAGAAAAAATTAAAAGCATACAAATCGGAAAAAGAGAAAATCGTTTGTATTTTTTTGCATGATGTTTCATGACAAAGTTCATTTAAAAATCACCTCGTATTAATTTTTGCATGATTACGCACATCCTTAGTGTATCATAAAGTGAAAGTAAATATCAATACACACATACTATTATTAACCCTTTTAATGTATAGTTTGAATTGACGATAATGGATTTACGAAGGGACATTTGCGACCGCTGGTACTTAATGAGTGTGAAACACGAATTTAGTACCGCTGCGCGGAGCAACTAAGCGGGAGCGGTCCCGGAGTGAACCATTATCGTCAATTCAAACGTCCGTTAAAAACAATTTGTATATAGATTATTAATCAGAAATCCCTTGTAAAAAAATGATGCATAAACGAAGTTCTTATGGTATAATTAAGAAACATATTGGATAATAGTCATTCGAAAGGAGAATTGTAGAATGGATGTAACTTTGAAGACCACATCATTTGGTGGATATGACAAGAAGGCAGTAGAAAATTATATAGACGAATTGACAGCAGAACACGAGAAAGAGGTTGCAGATTTAAAGGCAAACGTATTAAAGCTGTCTGAGACAGTCAAGAATCTTCATACGATGCGTGAGGTGAACCTGAACGAATCTTCCAGCACAATCGAGAACTTGAAGAAGGTGAATGATGAGCTGCAGGTGGAGGTAACACAGCTTCGTGACAAGATGGCAGCGTATGAGACAAGAGAGGAAGAATCAGCCAGCCGTTATGAGTCCATTTCCAGAACTTTGCTGGAGGCACGTGAGAGTGCGGATACTCTGACAAAGCAGACACAGAAGGAATGTGATGAACTTCGTGCAACGACAGAGGCAGAGTGTGACAGACAGACACAGGAGACAAGTGACGCCTGCCGTCAGATGTCAGAAGAGACAACAGCAGAATGTCAGCGTATGCATGCAGAGACAGTTGCAGCCTGTGAGAGACTGGATGCAGAGACAAAGAGCAAATGTCAGGAACGCAAGGAATCCACATATGCAGAGTGTGAACGTGTGAAGCGCGAGACAAGAGAAGAAACTGATAAACTGCGTGCGGAGACAGAGAGTGCATGCCAGTCACTGAATGATCATACAGAGGAAACCTGTGCCAATATGCGTGCAGAGGCAACTGCAGAGTGCGAGGAGATGCGTAATCAGGCAAGAAATGAAGCGTATAATATCCGTATGTCTGTAAAGCGGGAATGTGAGAGTGTAAGTGAATATATGGCACAGATGAAAGCGGCACTTGATAATGTAGTTGTTTCAGTCGATAACACGATCAAGGTTGCAGATCAGGCATTCCCAGAGATCAATAACAACTAGTCGGATTTTGAAAAGCAGTATAAACGGGGCTGTCGCACAATGTGTGACAGCCTTATTAGATACCAATGCTTTATGATACGATAAGGGGGGCAGGGTTATATGGTAATTGAAAACAAATACCTCAGAAAAGCAATTGAAAAAACCGGATATATTGTCCTTGTTAAGCGATATATCGTGGGTATGCCGGGCTCCAGTCTGGTTTATATTTCACCGAATGCATCCGAGATCGGCATGAATGTCGAGATGCTGAACAAGGGATTGAAGTTGTCAGAGGACTATATATATCCTTCTGACCGGGAGATGGTTATGAAGACGATTCATAATGCGATTGACAACCGTGTGCAGGATTATGTGCATGAGTATCGCATGGTTGGAGATGATGGGGTTCTTCGACAGGCGAGGGTCAATATCTGCATTGGAGTTGTATCGGAAGAGGAAAATACATATGAAGTAGAATTTTATATCCGTGATATCTCTGCAGAGAAGGAAGAAGAGAAAAAGGCGGAGATTAAACAGGCAATCGAGAAGCCGAGCAGGAGAATGCAGATATCCCCTACAGGATCGATGAATATCAGTAAGTTGGACAATCCGGGGATGATTCCGCAGATTCAGAAGATGGAGATGGTTATGAGCGGATTTTCTCAGCTTGCACATCTGTATTCTGTTTTTGTGGATGAGAACGGGAAGGTTGAGTCCACGCCGGTTGGTCCTGCGACGGATCTGGGTGATTTTTACGATTTGTTTGAAACACCGACATATAAAGAATTTTTCAAGACGATGAAAAAAACAGTGCTGGAAGAGCTGAAACCACACATCTTTGACCGTGAAGAAGGCGGCTATGGTAAGCTGACAATGGCTCCGATTTGTGTGGGTGATAATCTGCAAGGGTTTTGGGTGCTCGGATCATATACGCCGGAAGAGACAAAACAGCTGGAGCAGCTTTGCGATCTTCATTGGTCAACGGCAGAACTTGTTTCGGACTTTTTACTGCAAAGCTATAACTCGATTGTAGAGTCAGCGAAGTCCCGTGGTGCCGGTAAGAAGCTGCGTGAAGAGCTTGCACGACAAAGCATCGTCAACAATGCACTGTCAAAGATTAACAGTAAATTGAGTGAAGATGTAGAACAGGTCATCGCAGAGACTTTGCGGGAAGTTGCGCTGCATATGGATCTGGATCGCATGTTCTTATACACATTTGATAAAGAAAATCCGAAAGCGTATATGCTGCGGAGTTATTTTGATGTATCCGGAGAGACACCGGGTGACGAGGTGCTGACTTTGCTTCCGGAACGTCTGTATCTTGTGATGGATGCAATCAAGCGGGACAATGGCTGCTGTATGCTCGATTGTACGAATATGACACAGCGGGATGTGATCAATCTGATGCGGTATAATTTCCGTGCAGAGATTGCATATCCAATCTATCTGGAAGGAAGGCTGTATGGTATCCTTATTTTTGCGGAGTCCAAATCCGAGCGGATCTGGACAAAAGAGGAGCTTCGTTTCTCGCAGAGTATTTCCCTGCTGATTCAGAATATGCTGGAGAATGCGGATGGTGATGATAATGTGCGAAATGTGAATAAACATCTCATAGAAACATACAATAGTTTCCATGAGGGCATTTTTATCCGTGATCTGTATACGGGATATGTATTTTTCTCAAACAAAGCATTGAACGATATGCTTGGATATGATCTGACCGGTGGCGACAGCCGCAAGATCCTGAAAAATCTGCGTGATAAATTCGAGCATATGGATGGTGTCCGCAAGGATATTGCCGGACGTAAGGTTACAAACTGGTGCAGCTATGTGCCGGCGCTGGATGAGATCATGGATATTACGGAAGTGCCAATCGAATGGTTACAGGGTGGATCTGCGACCATGATTATTATGAAAAAAGCTAAGGATAATTAAGAAATTTCCGATATATAGATAGGAGGAACAAGACGTGGCAAGTTTAGATATTGGAATCGATCTGGGAACTGCCAGTATATTAGTCTATGTCAAAGGAAAGGGCGTTGTGTTGAAAGAGCCGTCCGTAGTTGCCTATGACAGAGATACCGAACAGATCAAAGCCATTGGAGAAGAGGCAAGATTGATGCTCGGAAGAACACCCGGGAATATTATTGCGGTCCGTCCGCTTAGACAGGGTGTAATCTCCGATTATAGAACAACAGAAAAGATGTTGAAATATTTCATTCAGAAGGCAGTTGGCAAGAGCTTCTTCGGAAGAAGACCACGGATCAGTGTCTGTGTACCATCCGGTGTTACGGATGTAGAGAAGCGTGCCGTGGAGGATGCAACCTATCAGGCGGGAGCCAGAGATGTGTATATCATTGAGGAGCCGGTTGCAGCAGCAATCGGGGCAGGGATTGACATCTCCAGACCTTGTGGAAATATGATTGTGGATATCGGTGGTGGCACTTCCGATATTGCGGTTATTTCCCTGGATGGAGTGGTTGTTTCGACTTCAATCAAAGTGGCTGGCGATGATTTCGATGATGCAATCGTCCGCTTTATGCGGAAGCGTCATAACCTGTTGATAGGTGAGCGTTCGGCAGAGGAAATCAAGATCAATATTGGAACTTGTTATAAACGACCAGAGAATATATCCATGGATATCCGTGGACGAAATCTGGTAACGGGACTTCCTAAGACGGTAACGGTATCTTCGGATGAGACCGAGGAGGCGCTACGCGAGGTAACATCCCAGATTGTGGATGCAGTACATTCTGTATTGGAACGGACACCGCCGGAGCTGGCAGCGGATATCGCAGACCGTGGAATCGTGTTGACGGGTGGCGGTGCATTGCTGCATGGACTCGAAGATCTGATCGAGGAGAATACCGGTATCACGACGATGACAGCTGAGGAGCCATTGACGGCAGTGGCAATTGGCACAGGAAAGTATATTGAGTTTTTGAGTGAACGAAAGTAGAAAGCAGGGAAACGATGGTAAGAGGGTTGTACACGGCCTGGACCGGACTTCGCAATGAAGAAAAGAGAATGGATGTTGTTACGAACAACATGGCGAATGCAGATACGACCGGCTTCAAAAAGGTAGATGTCACATCACAGTCATTTGACCGCCAGCTGGCAGTCAAGATTGATGATCCGACGATCGGACCGAACCTGAAGCAGGGAATTGGTGGCGTAAATCTCGGCGTGAAGATTGGCGAGACATATTATGATATGTCGCAGGGAAATTTCAGACAGACAGAAGACCAGTACAATTTTGCATTATCCGGCAGCGGATTTTTTACCATCAGCACAACAGACAAGAGTGGAACAACGACGACGCGCTACACGCGGGATGGCGATTTCACTGTAACCAGGGACGGTTATCTTGTGACAAAGGATGGCGATTATGTGCTGGCGGAAGGCGGTAATCGTATACAGATTCCGGATGCAAATCTGGTCAAGATCAGCGTAAATCAGATGGGAGAGATTTATTCCGGCAACAATTATGTTGCAAAGCTGCAGTTAGTTGACTTTCAGAGCTACGATGCATTATCCAGCTATGGTGAGAATATGTATGAGGCGGTGAATGGCGCCGTACAGACACAGGCGGACGTGACAGTCAATCAGGGATATCTCGAAATGTCAAATGTCAATATGGTTACAGAGATGGTTGATATGATTGCGGTTACAAGAGCATATGAGACGAATCAGAAGATGGTTCAGACAATCGATCAGACCTTGGACAAGGCAGTCAATGAAATTGGACGGTTATAGTGGAAGATGATAGGAGGTAGCAGCGTATGATGCGATCACTTTGGACAGCAGCATCCGGTATGCGGGCGCAGCAGGTCAACGTAGATACAATTGCAAACAACGTAGCAAACATCAATACGATTGGTTATAAAACACAGCAAGCAAGCTTCAAGTCGTTGCTGTATCAGAATCTGCAGTCGACATCGACGAACAATGCAGGCGAGAACAAACCGGTAGCGGCAGAAGTAGGACTTGGCAGTCGTGTGGCGGCAATCACAAGTACTTTTACACAGGGAAATCTGACACATGTGGAGAATCCGTTTAGTGTAGCGCTGGAAGGGGATGGCTTCTTCCAGATTCGCACGGAGAGTGGGGAATTGCAGTATACAAGAGACGGCTCGTTTGAAATTTCACCGGTTGCAAATGGAAACATGCTTTGTACATCTGACGGAAATCCGGTTTTAGATGTATATGGAAATGAAATTATACTGCCATCGAACCGTGTGGCAACAGACCTGGTAGTGAATGAGGATGGAACCCTGGCCTTTCCGGATGCAACGGGAAATCCTGCCGTGCTCACGGATGCAAACGGACGACCGGTCAAGTTCGGTATTTATCAGTTTAATAATCCGGCAGGTCTTTCCAAGGAAGGCAGCAACAATTATTCGGTAACAGCAGCAAGTGGTGCGGCAGTTGCGGAGAATGGAAATGCAGCAGTGAAGCAGACAAAGATACATCAGTATTATACCGAGGCATCAAATGTCGATGTTGCAAACGAGATGGTTAACCTGATTGTGGCACAGCGTGCATACGAAATGAATTCCAAGGCAATTCAGGCCTCCGATGAAATGATGCAACAGGCTAATGCGCTTCGTTAGGTAGAGGAAAGGTGACCTTATGGAAAACATCACAAACCTTACAAATCAAGATTATTCTTCCTACGTGACACACGCGCAGACGGGCAGCCTGACCAATCAGATCAAGAAATCAACCTCCTCGGATGCAACTGATGAGGAGATGCTTGCAGCATGCAAGGAGTTTGAAGCATATCTGGTCGAGCAGGTGTATAAGCAGGTGCAATCCACAATCAAGTCCGATAGCGATGAGGATAGCAACCCATATGCAGATTATGCATATGACCTGCAGGCGCAGCAGTATGCAAAGCTGGTCAGTGATCAGGGTAAGCTTGGTCTGGCACAGCAGTTATACGAATCTATGAAGAAACAGAATGCGGCAATCACGCCGGAGGAGATGCATGAGCAGGAACAGGCTGTGGTGGCTACACAAACAGAAGGGGTATAAAATACAATAGGATTATGACATGATTAGAGAGGGCTACATAGAAAAAATCGTATATAAGAGCGACGAAACGGGTTATTGTGTGATGTCCGTGGAAGGCGAAGAAGGAGAAGAGATCTTCGTTGGCACCCTGCCGGGGGCCGGTGAAGGTCTCTATGTAATTGCAGAAGGTGAATATGTGAATCATCCGCAGTACGATATCCAGTTTAAATTCTCCTCCTGTGAGATCCAGATGCCAAAGGATATACTTGGAATCGAGCGGTATTTAGGCTCAGGTATTATCAAGGGCATTGGTGCCGTTCTGGCGAAGAAGATCGTCAAGAAGTTCAAGGATGACACGCTGCGTATTATCGAGCAGGAACCGGAGCGGCTGGCGGAAATCAGCGGTATATCCAGTCGCAAAGCACAGGCAATTGCAACCTCGTATCTGGAGAAAAAGGAATTCCAGGAGGTGGCTATTTTTCTGGCGCAGTATGGAATCTCTGTCAATCTGGCAATTCGGATCTTCAATACATATGGGAATAAAGTCTATGATATTTTACATGGCAACCCATATAAACTGGCAGAGGATATCTCCGGTATTGGTTTCCGGATTGCGGATGATATCGCGAAACGCATGGGTATTGCGCAGGATTCGGAATTCCGTCTGCGGTCAGCAGTGCTATATGTACTGAACATGGCAGGTGGTGAAGGGCATATGTATCTGCCGAAGCAGCTTCTACTTCGACGGTGTGTGGAACTGACACGTGATTCCGCGTCGGATGTTGAGGGAGTCTATGGTCAGTCGGCGCTTGGGTATGCAGAATATGCGGATGCAACAAGCGCAGAATCGGCGTACGAGCAGACGGTTTCTCTATTTGAACAACAGCTAATGGAACTTCTGATTGCAGGCAAGATTATGATCAAACAGATCGATGAGGAGGATGTTGTTTATCTGGCATCCAATTATTATGTAGAGTTAAATTCTGCAAGGCTGCTCACAGATTTACAGCTTCGCTATGATATGGAACAGGAGGAGCTGGAACGTGAGATTCAGAAGATTGAGAAAGAAGAAAAACTGACATTGGATGAGTTGCAACGGGCTGCGGTGAAATCAGCAATTGAAGCCGGTGTAGCAGTTATCACAGGTGGTCCCGGAACCGGAAAGACGACGATTATCAATGTCATTATCAAATATTTTTCCAAGAAAGGTATGGAGATCAAGCTTTGCGCACCGACCGGGCGTGCAGCGAAGCGTATGACGGAATCGACCGGATGGCCGGCACAGACGATTCACCGGCTGCTGGAGATCAGCGGTGCGATGGATGAGGATAGCAAAAATCAGGACGATCATGGAATGCATTTTGCGCGGAACGCAGACAATCCACTTGAATGCGATGCGATCATTGTAGATGAGATGTCGATGGTTGATGCATATATATTTTATTCACTTGTACAGGCAGTGTCGTATGGAACAAGACTGATTTTTGTCGGGGATGTGAATCAGCTTCCGTCCGTAGGTGCCGGAAATGTGTTGAAGGATATTATCAACTCCGGATGCTTCCCGGTAACGACTTTGAACAAGATCTTCCGGCAGGAAGATGGCAGTGATATCGTGTTCAACGCGCATAAGATCCAGCGCGGCGAGCATCTGATCCTGACAAATAAGAGCAAGGACTTTTTCTTTATCCCACAGCGGACAGCGCCGCAGATTATCGAGGAAGTACAGACGCTTACGATGAAGAACCTGCCGAATTATTATGGATTTTCGCCACAGGAAATCCAGATCCTGTGTCCGATGCGAAAATACGAGGTCGGCGTGGAGAATATGAACCAGAAACTGCAAAACCGTTTGAATCCGAAAGCGAAAGATAAGCCGGAGCATGTGCGTGGTGACGTGACCTTCCGGAAAGGCGACAAGGTCATGCAGATCAAAAACAATTACCAGCAGGAATGGAAGATCTACGGCGTTTCTAAGACCGGGACCGGAAAAGGCTATGTGTTGGATGAAGGCGTCGGCGTATTTAATGGCGATATGGGTGTGATCACAGACATCAGTGATTATGATGAGGAACTGACAATCCTGTTTGATGACGGGCGTGAAAGTGTGTATAGCTACAAGGAACTGGATCAGATTGAGCACGCGTTTGCTGTGACAATCCACAAATCGCAGGGTAGTGAGTATCCGGCGGTCATCATTCCACTGCTTGGTGGAAACCGGAAGCTTATGAACCGGAATCTGATTTATACAGCGATTACACGTGCAAGACAGCTGGTTATCATCGTTGGTGATGTGAATCTGGTAAACCAGATGATTGATAATTCAGAAGAACAGAAACGTTACACATCGCTGGCACTTCGGCTAGAGGAGTTAAATGAAAGTATGGAATAAGTTTGTGAATTGGATATATCCGCCGACCTGCCCGCTGTGCGGAGATGTGACAGGCAGGGAAATCGGGCAGGTGTGTGATGAATGCAGACCGGTGATCGAATATCCGGCGCAGCCGGTTTGTATGCGGTGCGGATGTGAGATCGCAGATGCGGAAGCAGAGCTGTGTGAAGACTGTACAAGGCATGCACGTACATATATTCAAGGCTTTCCTGCAATGAAATATCAGTATCCGCTTGATGAGAGCCTGGCACGGTTTAAGTACCACAATCAGCGTGATTATGCTGCGTTTTATGCAGGACAGATCATAAAGCGCCATGGGCAGACATTGCAAAGTCTGGGAATTGATGTATTGATCCCGGTTCCAATTCATAAGCGGAAACTGGAAAAACGTGGTTACAATCAGGCAGAACTTCTCGCCACCGCGCTTGGTAAGAAGCTGGATATACCGGTAGAACGGGAACTGCTTGCCCGCGTGGTGAATACGGAACCACAGAAAAGTCTGGACCCGGAACACCGGGAGCAAAATCTAAAAAAGGCTTTTCAATGCATAGAAAAAAGTGTAAGCTATAAGAAAGCTCTGCTGGTCGATGATATTTACACGACTGGGGCAACGATTGAAGCGTGCACAAAGGGGCTTCACGCAGCAGGTATCCCGGATGTATACTATACGAGTGTGGCAATCGGAACCGGAAGATGAGAAAGACATGGAGACTGTGTCAGCATAGATAAAAATAAGAAAGCATAACAGACTAGGGAGGAAAAAACATGGAACTGATGAATTGCAGAAACTGCAAGAAGCTGTTTAATTATATTACGGGTGAGAAACTATGCCCAGCGTGTAAGGAAAAGATGGAAGAAAAGTTTCAGGAAGTAAAGAAATATATCGAGGAGAATCCGCGCGAGAATATCAATCAGGTGGCAGAAGCGTGTGAAGTATCAATCAAACAGATCAAGTACTGGGTGCGGGAAGAGCGTTTGTCGTTTACGGAAGATTCTCTGGTTGGTCTGGAATGTGAGCGTTGCGGCAAGATGATTCACAGTGGCAGATTCTGTAAGGAGTGTGCAGGTGGGCTTGCCGATGCCATGACAAACGCTTACAGACGGGAGCATCAGCAGACACTACGAAAAACAGCTTCGGGAAAGATGCGTTTTCTTGACTGATTTTGCAGATGGAAATTGATTAAAATAAATATGCATGACGAAGAAAGGACATATGCACAATGATTGTGTATGTGTCTTTTTTGAATAAAAAGGGTTATGATACAGAGAAAACTTCCGATAATCTTATTGAAGAATCGTGATAGCAGGCAACTGTGAAGCACGAAGTACCGGAAAAAGGAGGGAAAGACAATGAGGATAGGAACCTATAATATGATCAGTCAGATCTATGGCAACACAGGTACCAAAAAGACGAAGGCATCCGGAGCAACCGGGTCAGGAAGCTTTCTCGATCAGGTATCTTTCTCAAGTATGGGAAAAGATATGCAGACAGCAAAGACAGCACTTGGCAATACCCCTGATGTCAGAGAGTCTAAGATCCAGGATTTGAAGCGCCGGGTTGACAACGGCACATACGATGTGAGTGTGGATGATTTTGCACAGAAGCTACTGGACAGTTACAACAAGACAAATATCTAAATGAGGAACCGGTATGGCAAGTATAATTGAGAATCTGATTACGGAATTAAATGATGAGTATGCGTTGTATGAGCAGCTCCTGCAGGTATCGATGGAGAAGACGGGGGCGATTGTATCGAACAATCTCGACCGTCTGTCTGAGACAACAGAGAAGGAACAGCGGCTGGCAGATGCGCTTGCAAGTGTGGAGCACAGACGGCGTGAGACAATGACGAATGTTGCGAACATCTTAGGCAAACGGCCGGAGGAGGTCAAGGTGATGGACGTTGTTACATTTCTGGAAGGACAGCCGGAATTTCATGATCCGCTGCTTGTGATCAATGAAAAACTGGCGAAGCTTGCACGGAGGGTGCGGGAAGTAAACGGACATAACCAGAATCTGATTCAGGATGCACTTGAAATGATCGAGTATAACATCAATCTGATGCAGAATCTGAACCGGGCGCCGGAGACGGCAGAGTATTCGAAGGAGATGTTCAAGGGTAACGCTGCATATGCAGGCGGCGCTGATGCACCGGGAAGATTTGATGTACAAAATTAAAGTGAATGGGAATAAGGGAGTATATGTATGGCAGGAACGATGGGACGGTTGACGGTTGGCGTAACAGGACTTCAGACAAGTCAATATGCGTTAAATGCAACCGCACATAATTTAATAAACACACAGACTGAGGGCTATACCAGACAGCAGGTACTCCTGACAGACCAGTCATATAACAGAGTCGCAACGGACTCATATTATATCAATAACGTAGGTATGGGAGTTGTAACGGCGCAGATCCGACAGGTGCGCGACCAGTTTGCAGATGATACCTACCGCACAGAGAGCGGGCGTATGAGCTACTACAAAGCGCAGTATGAAACCGTCTCAGAGATAGAGAATTATTTCGGTGAGCTAGAGGGTAAGGATTTTAACACGACGTTAAACGATATGTGGACATCCATGCAGGAGCTGCAGAAGGAGTCGAACAGTATCGTAACGCGGAGCTCCTTTATCTCCAATGCACTCACCCTGATCGATCGTGTGCAGACGATACGTTCCAGTCTGATCGAGTATCAGCGGAATCTGAACACGGAGATCAAGGATCAGGTCAAGACAATCAATGACCTGGCATCCAGCATTTATGAACTTAACCAGCAGATTCGTGCGGTTGAGGCAGGAAATGTGGAAAAAGCAAACGATTTAAAGGATAAACGGAACCAGGCGCTTGATCAGCTCTCGTCTATTGTAAATACCGAGATCGTAAACAATACAGACGGTACAGTAGAGGTATATCTGGAGGGACATACACTGGTTACCCTCGGAAGAACCTACAAACTGACGACACAGAAGGTGTGTGAGAATGAGAAATATCAGCAAAATTATGGATTCACAGGTTCTTCGACAGACTTCCTGATGCCGGTATGGGAGCAGGATGGCGATCCTTTGTTTAATATAAACCGGGTACCGACCGCGGACAGTAACAGCGATATCGGTTCCCTGAATGGTCTTATGATGTCGCGGGGTTATTTTATCAGTAACTACACGGACGTACCGACAAAGCCGACGAAACCGCTGGAGAAAGATTTTGCCAACAATGCGGATTATCAGACGGCGATGGCACAGTACGAGCAGGACGTCAAAGATTATGTAAAAGATCTGGAATATTTTAATACGTATGTGGAACCATACACGATTACGAATCTGGAGGCGCAGTTTGATGTGCTGATTCATGCGATGGTGACACAGATTAACGATACATTATGTCCGAACAAAACCGTGACGCTGGCAGATGGTTCTACCGTAAAGGTGTTGGACGAGGATACTGCAGGTATCGGCATGGGTGCTGGCAATGAATATCCGGGCACCGAGTTGTTTACGAGAAACAGCGTGGAGCGGTACACAGAGCGTACACTGACACTGGCAGATGGAACGACACAGACGTTCAAGGTATATAACGAAGAAAATCCGGACGATTTCTATTCGCTTTATACGATCGGAAACCTGAAGGTGAACGAGAAGCTGTTACAGAATCCGTCCCTGCTTCCACTTTCCCGTGTATCGGGCGAGGAGGCACAGACGATTGCGGATGAACTGCTGGCACGGTGGAACGATAAGTTCGCAACGGTCAGCCCGAATTCACTGGTACAGTGCAATTACAAAGATTATTACAGCGGTATGATGGACGATCTGTCAGACCGCGGATATACATACAAATCCATGATGGAAACCGGACAGCAGGCAGTGTCTGATGCTGAGAATACGAGACAGCAGCTGCTTGGTGTATCCTCCGACGAGGAGTTATCCAGCATGATCAAATTCCAGCACGCATACAATGCATCTTCCCGCTATATCAATACCGTATCCGAGATGATTGCATATCTGATCGAGAAGCTGGGAGCATAACAATAAAAAGATAACGCATTTGACAAAGGAGTGGAAGCGATGCCATCTACATTTTTAGGACTCAATACAGGTCTTTCGGGACTGTCATATTTTCAGACAGCACTTAATACGACCGCACATAACATATCCAATGCAGATACAAAAGGATATTCCAGACAGAACGTGCAGGCTTCCGCATCGGATGCCTTACGACTGAACAAGACATACGGTATGATGGGAACCGGTATTACCGCTTCTGCCGTAGAGCGCCAGAGAAATGAATATTATGACACGAAATACTGGTCTGCAAATTCCAAATACAGCCAATACAACACACAGCATGCCAATCTTGAACAGCTGCAGACATATATGAATGAGATGACTTCCGATGCCGGCTATACAAAATGGATGTCAGAGTTATCGGATGCTATGCAGGATCTCTCGACGAAGCCTGCAGATTACACAACGAGAATCTCTTTTGCGCTCACAGCAGACTCTTTTACGGACATGGTAAATGAACTCGCCAGTAATTTCCAGTCTACACAGAAGACGATCAACGATGAAGTCGAACTTGCGGTCAGTGAGGTAAACTCACTTTCCAAACAGATCTATGAGCTGACACAGGAGATCATAACAATTGAATTAAAGGGTGGAAATGCAAACGACCTGCGTGATAAGCGGGGCGTATGTATCGATACATTATCCGAATATATCAATGTTGACGTGGATGAGCGAAGCATCATGTATGGTGTGGGAAATGATCAGGTCGAGGCAAACGCCAAAACCCTGACGATCCGTGTGAATGGTGAAATCCTGGTCGACGAGCTTGGTTACAATGAGCTCACTGTCGTACCGCGGGAGCAGAAGGTAAACCAGAATGATCAGGATGGTCTGGTTGATATCTACTGGAAGAATGCAGATGGAACGGCTGGAGAATTCTTCAATACAGCGAATATAACAGGCAGAATTGCAGGCCTGTTCAATATCCGGGATGGTAACAATGGAGAGGTGTTTACCGGTACAACAACAGCGGTGTCAGATAACCCGCCGGAAGTGACTGTATCGCTTGCAGAGAGCGTTGCCATGAAGGATCTGAACATTCCAAGCGAGGGAACAATTACCCTGAACGGTAAAGATTATCTGTACGACGGCTGGACGGCCGAGTATGATGCAACCGGAAAGCTGAATAACTTTACATTTAAAAATATGACGATGATTGATGAGAAGAATGCGGAAGTAACTGCCATCTTCCCGACAGGTATCGACGGACGTCAGGCACAGATTGGCGTCAAAAATATGACGAAGGGTATTCCATATTATCAGGCGAAGTTAAATGAACTGGTGCGTGTATTCTCGAAATACATGAATGACCTGACAAGTGCAGGTGCTGATACGGATGGAAATCCGGGACTCGATGCATTTACGGCACAGGCGCCGGATGGACATGATTTCGTATTGAAAGGCAGTATGCAGGGAACCGGAACAATCTCTTCCGGTGAAGACAGTTATTACCGTCTGAACGGACTGAACTGGGAGTTAAACCAGCAGTGGAAGACCGATCCGAAGAAGATTGTTGTATCTTACAAGGAAGACATCGATCAGGGTAATGTAGAAGCAAGAGGTATCCTGGAAAAGATGATGGCGGGATTGACGGATGCCTCGATGTTCCAACAAGGAAATATCTCGCATTTCCTGCAGGCAATCACAACGAACATGGCGGTCGATACGAAGAAGAACGAAGTATTTGCAGCAAATCAGGATGATATCCGATACACGATCGATAACCAGAGAGCTTCTATTTCCGGCGTCGATAAGAACGAGGAAGGCTCGAACCTGACGAAGTTCCAGGAGCTGTACCGGCTGGCATCCAAGGTGATATCTGTTCTGAATGAAGTATATGACAAGCTGATTAACGAGACTGGTGTATAAGAAGGGCGAATGTAAGAAGCAATTGTGTGAAACTCGATAGACAGAAGTGTATATACACAATTGAGGAGGTAGTATATGCGAATTACAAATCAGATGATCTCCAATAACTCTCTGCGCAATATGCAGAAAACCATGGCAAATGTGGACAACCGCACAACGCAGATGGAGACAGGCAAGAAAATTACAAAGGCATCCGAGGATCCGGTTGTTGCCGTGCGTGCGCTGAAGCTTCGTACGATGGTAACACAGCTGGAGCAGTATAAGGATAAGAATATCGGTGATGCAGAGTCGTGGCTGAAGATTACGACAACCTCTCTCGACAACATTACCGCAAGAATTGAAGATATCCAGAGCTACTGTACACAGGGTTCGACGGATTCGTTCAATACCTCAGACAGAAGTGCGATTATTGACGTATTAAAAGAGATGCAGGATATGATCAACAGCGAGGGAAATTCAACCTATGCAGGCCGTTATATCTTCTCAGGTTATAAAACGGATCGCTCCCTTGCGTTTAATGAGACAGAAGATATCAAGAAATATTCATACAAGATTACACAGCATTTAAATGCGGATAATCTGGATATGAAAACGGTCGTATTAAACGGCGTGAACAATGAAGATGTAGATGGGATTCTGGCAGGCACAAGTACTTATGTAAAGCCGGACAAGGAACAGGTCTACCGCCTGAATCTGGCATATGAGGGCATTTCAAGTAAGGATAGCCAAGGCAATGCAGCGCTTTCCCTGAAAGCACTGGATGCAAATGGTAACACAATCAATTTAAACGGATTTAAGCAGACAATTAAGACTACTGCGGATGCAGACACTTATTATCAGGTAGGACCGGATGATATCAACATCATCGAGGAAACCGGTGAAATCATCTTTGGCGAAAACGTGTACAATACACTCAAACAGGCGGACGATATCGTAGTTGACTACGCAAAAAATAAGTTCGAAGCAGGCGACCTCCGCCCGGAGCATTATTTTGATTGTACGCAGTACACGGAGCAGTCAGATGGAAGCATTAAGACTGTGGATTACGATACATATGACCGGACGCAGGCAATTTATTATGAAGTGAATTTCAGCCAGAGTATTCAGGTTAATACCGAGGGTAAGAATATCATCAACGATGATATGAGCAACAACATCAATGATCTGATCTATACGCTGCAGGAGTTAGATGCAGCGGAAAAGACAGAGAAGAAGCTAAAAAGTATGCTTACAGATACCCAGTATGCATCGAATGATGATGCGGTCAAGCAGATCAACGCCATGCTGGAAGATATCAACGTCGAAATCGCTATTAAGAAAGAGACGATGCAGAAGACATTTGCGAAGAACATCACGAACTTCCAGGGCTATATGGATCAGGTATCTGCAATCCAGTCCGATGTCGGAAGCCGTATGACAAAGCTTGACATGATCAGGACTCGCGTGACAGAGCAGTACAGCACATTCAAGGAATTGAAGTCTGAAAATGAGGATGTGAGCACGGAAGAGGCAGCATTGAACTTTAAGGAAGCGAATGTCGTATATGAGGCAGCGCTTGCAGCTACAAGCAATTTGGTCAGAGCATCGCTGATTGATTATTTGTAGAAAATAATTCCGTCATGCGTATGTCTGTTACGATTTCGAGAGTTCGAAGAACGGAGAAATCGTTATTATTGTATACATATAATGAGGAACGATTTCCAATTTTTGAGGAGGGATAAAGCATGGTAGCAGAAACAAGATTATTTGGTACAGTCGACATCGCGGAGGATAAAATCCTGGAGTTCCCGATGGGACTGATTGGTTTTGAGAATTTAAAGAAATTTGCAATTATTTATGACAGCGACCGCGAGCAGCGCTCGAAGATCAGCTGGTTACAGTCCATGGAGGAGCCTGCATTGGCACTTCCGATCATCCATCCATCTGAACTGATTGATGATTACGGTCCGATCGTGGAGGACGAGCTGATGAAGAATATCGGCGATCCGGCAGATGCGGATATTCTGATGTTCGTTACACTGTCGATTCCTTCGGACTTAACGAAGATGACAGCGAATCTGAAGGCTCCGATCATCATCAACACAGAGGGCAGAAAAGCCATTCAGGTGATCGTGGAGAACGAAGATTACAAGGTGAAATTTAATGCCTACGAGGCAATCCAGAAGATGAAAGAAAAGGCAGGTGAGTAATATGTTAGCACTATCCAGAAAACAAGGCGAATCCATCGTGATAGGCAATAACATTGAGATCACTGTGCTCGAGGCGAAGGGCGATCAGGTCAAGATCGGTATCTCCGCGCCGAAGAGCGTGCCTGTCTATCGCAAGGAAATCTACGCACAGATTCAGGAAGAAAACCGCGAAGCTGTGGCAAACCTCGACGTAGAAAGTTTGAAAAAACTCTTATAAAGTGGTAAAGTATGAGTGATTAGTTGACGATACAACTAGTAGGAAACTATAGGCGTATGCCGTTCATGGATGGAAGGCATACAAGGTTCACGCAAGGAGGCGTATAGATTATGGGAATGGATGGAATCGGAGGCGTAGGAGCCTTAAATGTAAGTTCACAGACAAGAGTGACACGTCCGCAGTCTGAGACGGTGGATGTGAACACAGGCAGTACCGCCGGACAGCAGCAGGTACAGGTTGCAAGCTTACCGCCGATCGGTGGAAAGGGCAACAGCAATAACAACGGTCAGCCGGGACAGCAGCAGGATCGAGGTGCGGTACAGACGGATCAGGAAGTTGCACCGGACAAGATCAAGGCAGCAGTCGATGATCTGAACAAGACGGTAAAGCAGGCAAGTCCGCTTCATCACACCCAGCTTAGCTTCAAGTATCATGAGGATACGAACCGGATTTCGATTACCGTTACAGATAGTGACACCGATGAAGTCATCCGTGAGATTCCGCCGGAGAAGACACTCGATATGCTTGCAAAGGCATGGGAGATGGCAGGCCTTCTGGTTGATGAGAGAAGATAGATGAGAACCCCATCACGAGCGAAGTGAGTGATTTAGGATGGGTTCGACGAACTGCCGCCGAGCGAATGCGAGGGGGCGATACCTTGAACAGGAGGAATCAATATGGCAATGCGTATGACAGGTCTCGCGTCCGGTATGGATACCGAGAGCATGGTAAAAGAACTGGTCAGTGCCAGCTCTGAAAAAGTGAATAAAATCAAACAGAAAAAGCAGGATGTCGAGTGGAAGAAGGAGATCTGGAGCGGACTCAATACGAAGATTTATAACTTCTATAAGACACAGCTTTCTGCATTTAAGACTGTCAGCAATTACAATACAAAGAAGGCAACGGTCAGTGACGAGACCAAGGTAACGGTCAAGGCAGGTGTGGGTGCTACAAACGGTACACATTCGGTATCCGTCGAGCAGACAGCTTCTTCTGCATATCTGACAGGTGACAATATCAAGATAAAAGGGAATTCTTTTACCGGATACAAGGATGCAGGACTTGCTACAAAGTTTGAGGATATGACAGATGCATCCGGACAGAGCCTGAATCTGGCAGGACAGAAGATTTCCATCTCCGATGGAACCAAAACGCTGGAATATGAGCTTGGCGGAACCGGCGCAGATGGTGTTGCATCACTTTCCGAATTGAACGAGAAGCTTGCGAAGGATGAGAACTTCAAAGGTCTGTCTGCAAGCATCAAGGACGGAACACTGACATTCACGAACACAACCGCGAAAACTGCAGACGATGGCAGTAAGAGCGGAACAACATACAGCGTTAAAGCGGATGCGCTTGGAATCAACGGTACCGTCGGTTGCGACAAGGATGCGGCAGCCGGAAATACAGTGAGCACTGCGTTTACCGCAAAGGTGGCAAATAACTTTACAAGCGCAGATATCTCGGGAACCACGAAATTAGCGGATCTAGGAATTAAGGTTGGAACCACATTTTCAATCAATGGCAAGGATTTTGTTGTGGATGACAAGTCAACGATCAATGATTTCACGACAGCTATCTCCAAGATGGGTGTCTCTGCAAGCTTTGATGCCGTGCAGGGAAGATTCTATGTCAATGCATCGAAGACCGGTGCTGCGAATGATTTCAATATTACATCGAGTGATGCGGGTGCATTGGAGGCACTTGGATTTGGCAGTGGTTCTAAGAAGGTGGATGCAAGAGATGCCATCATCTATTATAACGGCGTCAAATACACGGGTGACAGCAATACGATGACGATCAACGGCATGACCATCACTGCGAAAGCGAAGACAGACACAGCGGTGAATGTCGAAGTATCCGCAGATACAGATGCCGCGTATGAAAACATCAAGAAATTCGTGAAGACTTACAATGAGCTGATCGAAGAGATGAATAAATATTACAACGAGAAGGATGCCGGGTATGATGCCTTAACGGAGGATGAGAGAAGCAAGCTGTCCGACACGCAGATTGAGAAGTGGGAAGAGAAGGCAAAGCAGGGATTGCTGCGCCGGGATTCTACATTGCAGACATTGCTTACCAATATGCGTTCTACTTTGAATAAGGGTGTGACTGTGACACTGGCAGATGGTACAACACAGACGATGTCGCTTGCATCAATCGGTATTGTAACAGGTGATTATTCTGAGAATGGTAAGCTTCATATCATGGGCGATCCGGACGATGAGGAGTATGCATCACAGGAGAACAAGCTCCGTGCGGCACTCGAAGGAAATGACAACTTAGTCAGCCAGATTATCGGTGGAACGACAGAGAATAAGGGTGTCGGAACGCAGATGTATGAATATCTGCAGAAGTCGATGGCGCGTATTGAAGGAACCAGAAGTTCGCAGACCTTCTACAACGATAAGACACTTGACAGTGAGATCGATGATTATGACGACGAGATTGACAAGTGGGAAGAGAAGCTGCAGAACTTAGAAGATAAGTATTACAATCAGTTTTCCAAGATGGAAGCTGCGATGGCGAAGATGCAGAGCCAGCAGTCGTATCTGTCATCCCTGTTCGGCGGTTGATGTATCAGAATATAGATACGGTATCAGATAAGAATTACCTGTTATAACAGCACGGGAAACGTATGGGGTATAACAGTTATTGGAGGGTCATAAAATGGCATATAATACAGCGGCAAAAGCATATGGGAATAACCGGATTGAGACAGCGACACCGGCAGAGCTTACTCTGATGCTCTATGAGGGAGCAGTGAAGTTCTGTAACATCGCGATCGTGGCACTCGAGAAGAAGGACTATGAGAAAACGAATGCGAATATCCAGAAGTGCCGAAACATCATAGTGGAACTCACGTCCACATTAAATATGAAGTATCCGGTGGCAGAGGACTTCAAGCGGATGTATGATTATATCTTTGCGCTTCTCGTGGAGGCGAATCTAAAGAAAGACATGGAGCTTCTGAACCGTGCGCTTGAGGAACTTCGCGGTATGCGGGATGTGTGGAAAGAAGTTATGAAGAAAGCCAAGGGACCGCAGTTATCGTTAAGCTAGGAGGCAGTTATGGAACAAACTGGAACCTATGTGAAGATCTTGCGGGAATCATTAGAGCGAAAACGGCGATATCTCACAGAGCTGTTGCAGCTTACAAACGAACAGTCGATGATTGCGACAGCAGAGAAGTTTGACGATACTCGGTTTTCTGAGATTGTTGAGAAGAAGGATGTCCTGATTGATAATATCAACGAGATCGATAAAGGGTTCTCCGCGGTCTACGACCGTGTGCGGACGGAGATACAGGCAGATCCGGTTTCCTACCGGACTGATCTGAAGGCGATACAGGAGTTGATCCGCACCTGTGTGGATCTGGGTATGCAGATCGAAGCAGTGGAGGAACGAAATCGCACAGCGATGGAACAGGTGTTCGATACGAAATTCCAAGGTGTGCGTCAGATGAAGCAGTCCAAAACCGTCGCGAATAAGTATTATAAGTCGATGGCAAATGGTATGGTAAACGATTCTCTGCTCTATGATCAGAAAAAATAAAAATATCTTAAAATATTTCAAAAAGGGGTTAAGGATATCTATCCGGGACCGATATATAAGGTGTAAAGAACAAAACGAGTTCCAATAAACAAGGTTATTACCCGAGCGGGTTCTAACATACATACTATTCACGGGGCACAAGCCCCAGTACTTCTCGCAAGGACGCGGGAATAAATTCAAGGAGGAATTATTATGGTAGTACAGCACAATTTGCAGGCAGCAAACACAAACAGAATGTTAGGTCAGAATGTTAAGGCGGTATCTAAGTCAACTGAGAAGTTGTCTTCCGGATATCAGGTTAACAGAGCCGCTGATGATGCAGCAGGTCTTTCCATCAGTGAGAAGATGAGAAACCAGATTCGTGGTATTAATCAGGCTGTTAAGAACTCTGAGGATGGTGTATCTCTGATCCAGACAGCAGAAGGTAATATGAACGAGATCCACAGCATCCTTCAGCGTATGGGTGAGCTTGCTACAAAGGCAGCCAACGATGTTAACGCTACAGAAGATCGTAAAGCAATCGCAGATGAGATGACTGAGCTTAGAAATGAGATCGATTCTATCTCTTCTAAGGCAGCATTCAACGGCACAAAGCTTTTGACAGGTGATTTCAAGAGCAAGTTCCTTCAGGTTGGTGCAAATGCAAAAGAGAACATGGAAATTGCAATTAAGACCATGAACACAACGGCCTTAAAATTGAGCAAAGGAGATGTTAGTGTATCTTCACATGCGTTGGCATCACATGCAATGTCACAGATTTCATCAGCAATCAAGACTGTATCAGCAGCTCGTTCAGAGCTTGGAGCTAAGCAGAACAGACTTAACTACACGATCAACAACCTTGAGAACTACTCAGAGAACCTGACATCTGCAGAGTCACAGATCCGTGATACAGATATGGCTACTGAGATGACAAACTACACGAAGAATAACATTCTTCAGCAGGCAGCTCAGTCTATGTTGGCTCAGGCAAATCAGTCTACACAGGGTGTACTTTCATTACTTCAGTAATTGCAAATTATTGACAAGATATAGCTGGCTCGCTTGCGGGTCAGCTTATTTTGTTATAAGATAAAAGAGAGGGATAACTATGGACCAGAGAATCGGGGAAACATGTGACAAATTGACAGAAATTGCAGATACCTTATATCAGGGTAATACAGTGAAGGGAATCGCAGATATGGGAACGATCATTCTGGATCTGACGATAATCTGTGACTTAATACAAGATGAAGCGGTTAAAGTGAAATTGGTACAGGATGCGCTGACACCAATCCTACAGGCGATGGAAGCCCGGGATGGTATATTGCTTGCGGATGTAATAACGTATGAACTGCTTGAACTATTGCAGTCTCTTGAGGATTAAGTGATTATGATATATGAACAGAATTTAAGGCAATTAGAGTCCGCGCACTACGATATATATGAGAAAATAAGCGAACCGGATTTTACTTGGGATGAAGAACGGGCGCAGATGGAATATGCAAAAAATGGGGAACCGGTGCTTATATATATTTCGGATGATGGTTCGAAGGAATATCTGAGCTCTCGTTATAATCCGACGAGAGAAGCAGAAAAATATATGGAAGACAGCGTTGATTTGCCGGAAAAAGCGACGCTGGTGTTGATGGGATTTGGAAATGGTGCACATATTCGAGAATTTATGTCAAAATCAACGAGGGATGACACGAATTGTATCGTATTTGAACCGAGCAGGGATATATTCATGCGCGTCCTGCATGATATTGACATAACAGATATATTAGAAGATAAGAGAGTCCATATCGTGGTGAATGAGATAAATGATGAGATGGCTGGAATCTATGTGGATATATATATTTATTCGGAAAACCAGAAGACCAACAAGCATATTTCCCTGCCAAAATATCGACAGTTATTTTCGGAACCATGTAATCAGTTTCTGGAAATCTTAAAAAATAGATACGAAGATATCGAGGTTGAGAAAAATACGATACGCGTCTATGGAGAACAGGCAGCATATAATGGGATTCAAAATCTATGTTACCTGCCGGGGTGCTATAGCAGTGCGGGATACATAGGAAAGTTTCCGAAGGAACTGCCGGGAATTGTCGTTGCGGCAGGACCTTCTCTGGAAAAAAATGTGGAGCTGTTAAAAAAAGCAAAGGGACATGCTTTGATCATTGCCGTTGATACAGCGGTAAAGACGGTGATGCGTCATGGAATCATTCCGGATATGGTAATATCCATTGATAATCATAAACCAGTTCGACATTTTGAGGTTGCAGGATTGGCAAAGGTTCCTTTCTTAGCGGAAATGGCTATGAATACGGAGGTTTTGGAGTTCCTGCAGCCGGAAAAGCTTATCTTTTATTCGGCAGATACACCGGTGTGGGGTAAGCTGTTTAAAGAAGTGGGCAGCGAGATCCGACAGATCTATGCGGGAGGAACGGTTGCAATCGATGCGATGGCGAATCTGGTTGAATGGGGATTTCAGACAATTATCATGGTAGGACAGGATCTGATGCTGACGGACAATAAATTCCATGCCGGTGAAGGCGAGATAAAGGACATGTCAGACCTGCCATACAGAGTAGTAAAAGTAAAAGATATATATGGAAATGATGGTTATACGACTGCAGATTTCAATATTTATATTCGGGAGATAGCGAAGGTTGCCGGACGTTTTGATGTGAGATTTATAGATGCAACCGAAGGCGGTGCACTTATAGAGAATACAGAGATCATGACGCTGCAGGAGGCAATCAATACATATTGCACGAAAGCGTATGATATTGATGGTTTGGTAAATGATAATCGCCGCCTGTTTGTAGGATCGCAAAAGGAACTGCCACTGCAGAAACTGTACGAGATGAAAGAACATTTATCCAGTATGAAGGAATCTTTGGAACGTGGGATTGATGCCTGCGGGCAGGGACGCAGCTTGCTGGAACATAAGCAATATGATATACAGAAGCTAAAGGCAGTGAATGCAATTCTTGAGGACGTAGATGCCCAGTATGCGGAGTTTGATGAAAGCGTTTATGTATTGAAATGTGAACCGATGGGCTATTATGAGTTTGAGGATGCGTTTTACGTTGTCGAGGATGACCATATTCAGGAGGCTATCCGGATGTATGAAAAGTCTTCGAAGTATTACCAGAGTATCGCCGAAGGAATTTCCAAGGTAAAGGGTATGGTCGATCAGGCGATTGCACGATGGAAGAGGATGTATGATCTGAAGTAGGAGAAGTCTATATGGACAAAGGTCAACTGTATCAATTAAATCAGCGGTTGCAATACCGGTGCCGGTGTGTGGTGGATGTATTAAGATGTCAGAACTATTATACAGGGATGCAATATCTGAAAAACATTCGAACAGATCTGGAACAGTTTGTCAGCTGTGCGATTCAGGATCCTGATATTCTGGGAGAGAATATGCAGTTGTCGCTTGTGCAGACGCTACAGGCGGTGATGCAGGCACAGGAAAACGAGGATTATGTATTGCTTGCAGATATTATAGAGATGCAGCTTCTGATCGATTTAGATATGATTCAGAATAACCTGCGGGATCAATTGGCTGTGTTTGATGATGAATCTGAAATCTGGGCGAAGAATATTGCATGGATAAATAAAAATACAAATCTGGCAGATACGGCTGTTCGGATTCGTGAGGTCTGCAAACGGCAGTCCGATGCGCTGGGACGAGAGATCTGGACGGAGCAGACAAATACGGGAGCTAAGACGCTTGCTGCGAAGGATGCGAGGGGCGTGTATTATTTTCATAGTAATGTTGATCCATATTATGAGGCACGGCGATTTGCAGATTGGTACTATACACCGGAAAAAAGGGAATACGTGGTATATGGTATGGGACTTGGATATCACGTGGAAGCCCTTTTGGATATGGATGAATCGATTACAATCCGGGTTTTTGAACAGGATATCAAAGTAATCTATTATTTCCTGCGAAGCAGACTACAAAATAAGATATTAACGAATTCGCATATTGAGATAATGTATGATCCGGAATGGAAGGAATTTGCAAAAAACTTAGAGACGAATCCGGTTGTTGTGGTTCATTACCCGTCTTTACGCCATATCGGACAGAAAAATATTCGCGAACGGATGGAATATATGTTTATCCGCGATAGCGGGATTCGCAATCAGCACAACCTGATGGTATCGAATTTCCGTGAGAACGAATTGCATTGTTTGCATAATGTAGATGAATTGCAAGAACAGTTTCGGGGGAAACGTGCAGTGATTGTGGCGGCGGGGCCTTCTCTGGATCGCAATATAGATCAATTAAAGCAAAAACCGTCGGATGTGTTGATAATCAGCGTAGGAACCGTTTTCCATAAGCTGATGCAATGTGGTATAGGTGTCGATTACGTGATCGTATCTGATGCGCAGCCGACGATTCGAGATCAGTTTTGCCGGGATTTCGATAGAAAGATACCTCTTTTGGTTCTATCAACGGCTAGTAAGTGTGTGGCGACAGAATATGCCGGAGAAAAATATATCATCTATCAAAAGGACTATCCGTTGTCGGAGGATGCTGCACGCGTCAAACGATGCAATATCTATGAGACTGGTGGTTCGGTATCCACGACGGCACTTGATGTCTGTCTGCGATTGGGTTGTAAATCGGTTGCCTATATAGGACTGGATCTGGCGTATACAGAAAGCCGAAGACATGCGGCTGGAACGACAGGGGTAGAACGCATTGATACGACGGATATGAAACTGGTCGATGGATATGAGCTTGTAGATGCGGATAATATGAAACACATGCAGGTTGCATCCTCACATTTGTTCGATATGTATCGGCAGTGGATTGAGAAACGGGTTTCCAAAGCTTCCGTCCCTGTATTTGACGCAACCGAGGGTGGTTCGATTATCAAAGGACTGGAAATTGTAACATTGAAAGATTATTTGCAGAATAACTAGATGGGAGGAAATATAGATATGCTGAATGGAAAAAATATCTTGATTACCGGAGGAACCGGATCTTTTGGCAATCATTTTGTCGATTATGTGTTGGAGCATTATAATCCAAATAAAATTATCATATATTCCCGCGATGAATACAAGCAGTTCATCATGGCGAACAAATATAAGGAGCATAAGGATGTGCTTCGATTCTTTATCGGAGATGTGCGGGATAAGGCGCGGTTTACGCGTGCGTTAAATGACGTGGATTACGTGATTCATGCAGCGGCGATGAAGCAGGTGCCGGCGTGTGAATATAACCCGATTGAGGCGGTTAAGACGAATATCAATGGAGCTATGAATATCGTGGATGCGGTATTGGATTCTCCATCCGTGAAGCGGGTGGTGGCACTCTCTACAGACAAGGCGGTCAATCCAATCAATCTGTATGGAGGGACAAAGCTGGTATCCGATAAGTTATTTATCGCAGCAAATGCATATGTGGGAAATCGGGATTTGAATTTCTCGGTTGTGCGTTACGGAAACGTAGCAGGCAGCAGAGGCTCGGTAATTCCGTTCTTCCAGAACCTGATTGATAAGGGAGAACGTGCACTTCCAATCACAGATTATCGTATGACACGGTTCTGGATTGATCTGGAGCAGGGCGTAGAGCTTGTAATTAAGGCTTTGTCTGAGGCAAGAGGTGGTGAGACTTTCATATCGAAGATACCATCCTTCAAGATTACGGATCTGGCACAGGCGATGCTGCCAGGCTGTGAGATGCCGGAGATTGGAATCCGGGAAGGTGAAAAACTGCATGAGGTTATGGTGACAAGAGAAGACTCTATGACGACATACGAGTATGATAAGCACTATATCATTTATCCGCATTTCGATTGGTGGAAAGATCGTGGAAATGTAACAGGAACGAAAGTAGAACAGGGATTTGAATATAGTTCGGGCAAAAATAACGAATGGCTGGATGTAGAGGCATTGAAAGAACGGCTGAAGAAGATGAAGGGATAAAAAGTGAAAAAATCAATACAGATCGGTAAAAATTACATCGGACCGGAACATCCAACCTATATTGTGGCGGAGATGTCTGCAAATCATAATATGGATTTTGAACGCGCGAAGGCAATTATAAAGGCAGCGGCGCAGGCTGGTGCAGATGCAATCAAGATTCAGACATATACACCAGATACAATTACGATCGAGAGTGATAAACCAGCCTTTCGAACAAAAGGAATCTGGGAAGGACGGACGTTATATGAATTGTACGGAAAGGCATATACACCGTGGGAATGGCAGGAGGAGCTGCAGACCTATGCGCATGCGTGCGGGATTGATTTCTTTTCTTCTCCGTTTGATTTGACAGCGGTTGATTTCTTGGAAAATCTGCATGTATCGGCGTATAAGGTGGCGTCCTTTGAGATTAATGATATTCCATTTATAAGAAAGATTGCAAAGACCGGGAAACCGATTATTATGTCCACAGGAATTGCGTATCTGGAGGATATTAATCTTGCGGTTCGGACATGTTTGGAAGAGGGAAATGATCAGGTGATTCTGTTAAAATGCATATCTTCTTATCCGGCACCTTACGAGAATATGAACTTGAATGTAATTCCGAATATGAAGGATACATTTGACTGCATATGCGGTCTGTCAGATCATTCGATGGGAACCGAAATTGCAGTTGCCGCAGTTGCGCTGGGAGCGAAAGTAATTGAGAAGCATTTTACCTTATGCAGAGCAGATGGCGGAGAGGATTCACAGTTTTCCATGGAACCACAGGAATTTAAGAGCATGGTACAGCAGATTCGAAACGTGGAGAAAGCGTTAGGGACTGTAACATATGCACTGAATGATGCACAGATAGACAGCCGGATATATTCCCGATCCCTGTTTGTCGTGAAGGATATCAAGCAAGGGGAAGTATTCACTCCGGAAAATGTCCGGTCGATTCGCCCGGGGATTGGCATGCATACAAAGCATTGGGATGAAATTCTGGGAAAACACGCGCGATGCGATATTGAAAAAGGGACACCGATGGATTGGAAATATGTGGAGTAGGATATGACGGAACTAGAGCAGGCAATCAGTGAGAAATTTCATAGACCTTATGCAGTTTTTACGGGAAATGGAACAACCGCGATGTATCTGGCATTTCAGGCATTGGAGCTTCAAGCGAAGAAAGTTTTGTTCCCGGGGATTTCGTGTACGAACCCGGTAAATGCCGCTATTTTTGCGGGATACGAGGTCGATTTTTGCGATATCAATCTGAAAGATTATACTATTGATACAGATGAATTAGAGCGACTGCTTCGGACAGGACAGTATGGAATTGTGGTGCCTACACATATTTATGGACATCGATATGATGAAGAGAAAGTTCGGGATTTGTGCAGGGAATATCAAGCAGTGTTGTTTGAAGATGCAGCACAATCTTTTTATGTGAGTGAATCAGCAGATTTGTCGGTGATGAGTTTTGGACATACGAAGGTATGTGATACACCGCTTGGTGGAGGCGTGATTTTGACAGCGGACGCACATCTGGCGGAAAAGATAGCCGGGGGGCGTATGAAATTAGAAGATAAACAAAGTCTGCCGGATACATTATTTGATGAATATCGAGAACGGTATTACGCTGTTACGAAAGCAGGATTGACCTGGGAAGAACGCAACAAACGACTGAGAGAATTGCAGCTTGATAGCCGACAGTATTTTATATATGATCTGCAGGATAATCCGGCTATTATTAAAGAATTGAAAGTGCTGGAGGAGACGGTTGAGAATCGACGACAAAAGGCACTTATCTATGAAAATGAGCTGCAGAAACCATATGTGATTCAGGCGAAGAAAGATGATCTTTTCTGCTGGCGGTATACGTTTTTGTATAAGGGAAATCGTGATGAACTTTTGAAACGCACGCGGGAAAGAGATATTGATATCAGCAGCTGGTATGTGTCTCTGGCGGGAATCTATAAAGGTGAGCATTTAAAGAATTCGGATGAATTGGAGAAGCGGGTTGTGAACTTGTGGGTGGATGCCTCGCATGGAGTAAAAAAGATTCGGGAGGACATTGCCTCGATCAACCGGATTATGGAGGAAGAATATGCAGGATAGCAGAAAGCAATGGACGACAATGCATCAGAATAACCGATACAGACCCAAGTATCCATCAGAGACGGTTGTACAGTTTGTCTTCCGCAATTTTGTCCGTGATGGAAAGACGAAAGTGCTGGATCTTGGATGTGGTGCAGGAAGACATGTATTTTTTATGGGAAAAGAGAATATTATTCCGTATGGACTCGATTTTTCGGATGAAGGGATTCGTTATACGAAGGAGATGCTGATCGCACAGGGAATGGAGCAGTATGCGGAGAATGTGCAGGTTGGAACTTTGACGGATCTGCCATATGAAGATGAGTTTTTTGATGGGATTGTATGTTATGGAAGTTTGTATTATCTGGATTGGAAATCGATAGGACAGGCTGTAACAGAGATGCGGCGTGTCTTAAAAAAAGGCGGGAAGCTGTTCCTGGTTGTGCGTTCTATAGAGGACTATCGATATAAAACGGAATGGGCATTGGAAGGAGAACCACATACGATTATTGTGCATGAGGAAGATGATAATAAATGTGCACATAGTGAAAATGGTATGTTGATGTATTTCTTCGATGAACAGGAACTGCGTGGATTGTTCGATAAGTTTGAACATTTGGAAATTGATTATATCAAAGAGACGCATGATAATCAGAAATTCTGTGACTGTAATTATATATTGACGGCAGAGAAGTAAAGGAGAGATGGAATGATGGTGCTTTCCGGACATCAGCCGAATTACTGGCCATATCCCGGCCTGATCGGCAAGATAATGAAATCAGACAAGTTTATGTTTGTAACAAAAGTTCAGTTTGAGAAGAAGAGCTGGCAGAAGCGAAATCGCGTCCGAACCAAAGAAGGTTGGACATATATACAGATTCCTACAATCACAAAGGGAAAGATGGAGCAGAATATCTGTGATGTCATGCTCAACAATACGGAAGATTGGAAAGAAAAAAATTATAAAACGATTTCTCTTCTATATGGAAAATCGCCATATTGGAAAGAATATAAAGATTTTCTGGAGGATCTGTATTCTAGAAATTGGGATCGGTTAATGGACATTGATATCTATATTATGGAATATTTGTTTCGACTGCTGGATTTTCAGACGGAAATTTTATATGACCGGGATTATGAGTTTGAAGGGAAAAAGACGGATATGCTGGTAGATATGTGCAGGAAGACCGGATGCGATACCTATCTATCCAATCTCGGGAGTTCTGCATATGTGGATATATCCTGCTTTACAACGCAGGGATTAAATCATCGGTATATTAATTATGTGGGAGAACCATACAAGCAGCAGTTTCCGGGATTTGAGGATGGACTTACAATTCTGGATATGCTTATGAACTGTGGAACAGAAAAAACAAAAGAGATACTGATGAAAGATTCGAATTACCAGTTTAGTGAGATAAATAAAGATCTATAGGCAGGTGCTCATATGAAAAATACAGTGGCAGTCATAACTGCTCGTGGGGGAAGTAAAAGAATCCCGAAGAAAAATATAAAAGAGTTTTGCGGGAAACCAATCATAGCATATGCGATTCAGGCAGCGATTGCAAGCAACATATTTGATGAGGTTATGGTATCTACGGACAGCGAAGAAATTGCAAAGATCGCACGAGACTATGGTGCCGTTGTGCCATTCATGCGCAGTGAGAAAAATGCGGACGATTATGCAACGACGGAAGATGTGATCATGGAGGTTGTAAATCAGTATAAGGAGCGGGGAAAAGCGTATGCATATGTATGCTGCTTATACCCGACAACACCGTTTATAACCAGTTCAATCCTGAAGGAAGCAGTGAAAATTATGGTGCAGGAAAATCCTGCAGTCGTAATACCGGTTGTGCAATTTTCATATCCTCCACAGCGTTGTTTTGTCATTGATGAAAATGGGTATGCAAGGTTTAAATATCCGGAATATGTAAAGACCCGCTCGCAGGATTTGGAGAAGCAATATCATGATGCAGGACAGTTTTATATTTATCATGTGGAAAAGCTGTTTGCGCATAATGGTATCATTGAAGATGATTTTAAACCAATCATACTTCCGGAAATGTGTGTGCAGGATATAGACACGTTGGATGACTGGAAGATGGCAGAGATGAAATACCGATTGGTACATAGCGAGGTATAATAACATGATTTATATTCGTACTGATGCGAATCATGAGATTGCAACCGGACATGTGATGCGCTGTCTGACAATCGCCGAAGAATTAAAACGAGAAAATAGAGACGTTTGCTTTGTGGTTTCAGACGAAGCATCGTTACCACTTATCAGGCAGAGAGCATATCCTGCCTTAGTTATGCAGGATGATTGGAAATTTCCGGATATAGACCGAGAGTTTTTCGAACTATGTAAACGTGCAGGCAAGCAGGATATTTTACTTGTCGATTCATATTATATTACGAACGAATATCTGAAGCGGATGAAGTCGATATTCAAAATCGTAGTGTTTGATGATTTATTTTTTGAGAAAAAAGATGCAGACATTCTGATCAATTATAATGCGTTTTACCGGCAGTTTGATTATGCAGAGAGATATAGAGATTCCAATTGCAAATTGTTATTGGGAGAAAAATATGTTCCATTACGTGAACAGTTTCGGGAGACAGAAAAGCAGGAACGAGTGCGTGATTGCGCAGGGATGGAAGTCCTTCTGATGTGCGGAGGAGGCGATCGGTACAATATGATTCTGGGTGTGTTGCAAGACCTATATCAACACGAAGAATCGACGTTTTCCAGATGTAATTGGAATGTTGTGATCGGAAGCTATTATCCAAGTAAGGATGAACTTACCGCGTTTGCAGATATGCATGAAAATATTTCTGTGATGGAAAATATATCTAATATGGCAGAGGTGATGAGCAGGAATGATCTGTGTGTAACGGCTGCAAGTACGGTGCTTTATGAATGTTGTGCTATGTTAGTTCCTACGATATTTTTTGTAGTTGCGGATGATCAGATTTACGATGCGGAGTGTTTTTCGAAAGATCACATGATGCTGTATTGTGGGAATTTTGCGACAAAAAAAGAAGAATCGCTGATACAGTTTGAAAAGCAATTCCCATTGACGATATTGAATCAAGTGAGGCGGCAGGACATGAAAGAGAAAATGCGCCGGTTTTCAGATGCGGATGGCGCGAAGAGAATCGTTGAGGCGATATTAGACAGAGAATGAGCCCAAGGAGACCAGCTATGAAAAGTCAATCATAAATTAGCAAAAAATTTTTTCCATATCGGTGGTAAAAAAGGTGACGTTAATGGAGCTGCTCCGTCTACAAGTGGGGAGATTGTATCCGATAATCTTCGTATCTGTAGACAGCATGGGATGGCGGCTGCATGTACGCCGTGTTATCAGTTAATGGCGACAAATGATGGAGATGGAATCAGCGAAAATGGGGTAGATTGGGATAAGTTTATCCAGATTGCATGCCCGCAGAGCTTTCGCTTCGAATACCTTCTGGATATATATGAACAGGCAGAAAAAAAGATTTGTCGAAGAAAACCGACCCGCATACAACTAGCTTAAAGGGAACTCTTCATCTGCCGATATATCAATCGTATAGTAATCAGACGAATATTAAAATAACAACCAAAGAGGATTTGGATTTGTTTGAGGGATATGTATGGAAGCGGTAGCAGTATGACTTGACAGGAGAAAGTGTATAATGCAGAAGAAAAAAAAAGTAAATAAATCTGAGTTTATAATGAAACGAAAAGATAATTATTGGTGGGAACAGACATTGGTGAAACTTCAGAAGCCGTTGATTATTCGACTGGTTGATTCTCCGATTACTCCTAATATGGTTACGTTGTTCAATATGTTGGTGGTGTTGCCGGTTATATGTGTAGTTGCCTATTTCCGGATATATTATCTTCTTGCTATCCTAATTCAGATTTATGCTAGCTTGGATATTGTGGACGGAAATCTTGCCAGAAATAAGAATAAGAAATCTGAACTTGGAAGGAAATTGGATATTCTTGCGGATACAATTTTTTATACGGTAGGATATGCATTTGTTGGAATGGGGATGAAAGTTCACTGGGGATGGATTGTAGTATTTATAGGAGTACAGCAGATATATGGAATTATAGCCACATTTTTCATTGTTCCGAGATTGCGGAGAATAGAGAATTTTGAACATACCAAAGTAAAGCAGTTTTTCTTCAATAGAGGGATTATTTTCGGAATGGATGCGATTATGGAAACGCTGATTACATCGATCCTTTTGCTACTTCCAATACGTAAAGGAATCTTTATTATTTGTCCTATTTTGTGGGGGATAGATTTGATATATAGACTGTATGAGTTGCTGTGGGTTAATAGAAATGCGAGGTAACAGACATGGAGAAATTAGCGATAAACGGTGGAACACTGGTGCGGGATACAAAGATATATTATGGAAAGCAGTGGATTGACGAGCAGGATATTCAGGCGGTTGCAGATACTTTGCGGAGTGATTATGTAACCTGTGGTCCGAAGACGCAGGAGTTTGAGAGAGCATTAGAGCAGTATACAGGGGCGAAGCATGCGGTAGCAGTCAGCAATGGAACGGCGGCGTTGCATTGTGCCTGTATTGCAGCGGGAATCGGAGAAGGGGACGAAGTTATTACGACACCTCTTACATTTGCGGCAAGTGCCAATTGTGCACTTTATTGTGGCGCGCGACCGGTGTTCGCAGATGTTGAAATGGATACATACAACATAGATCCGGAAAGCATAGAGGCAAAGATTACGGACAGGACGAAGGCCATTGTGGCAGTTGATTTTACCGGACAGGCAGTTAAGCATAAGAAAATCCGGGAAATTTGTGACAGACATCATTTAGTCTTTATAGAGGATGCGGCGCATGCGATAGCAACGACGTATGACGGTGTGCAGGTTGGAAATCTGGCAGATATTACGACATTCAGCTTCCATCCGGTTAAGACAATTACCGGAGGAGAAGGCGGTGCCGTTCTGACGAACGATGACGCATTGTATCAGAAGATTAACCTTGTACATACACATGGAATTACGCATGATCCGATACTTATGGAGGAACCGGTACATGAAGGTCCTTGGTATTACGAACAAATCATGCTTGGCTATAATTACCGAATCACGGATATACAGGCAGCGCTTTTATGCAGCCAGTTAAAAAAGCTGGATGCATTCAAAGCGAGAAGAAAGCAGATTGTGCAGATGTATGATGAAGCATTTGCGAAGCTGCCGGAAATAATTGTGCAAAAGGAAATCCCGGAATCAGACACGTGCAGACATCTGTATATTATTCGATTGGATCTGGAGAAATTGTCATGTACCAGACGCGAGTTTTTTGATGCGATGAGTGCGGAAAACGTGCAGTGTCAGATTCATTATGTGCCAGTATATTGGTTCCCATATTATCAGAAGCTTGGCTATGAGAAAGGCATATGTCCGGTTGCAGAGGAGATTTACAAAGGCATCATGAGCATTCCTTTATATCCGAAGATGACAGACAAGGATGTGCAGGATGTGATACAGACCGTGACCAAGGTCGTGGGGAATTATCGTAGATGAGAACGGGGGGAGAAATAAGATGGATAAAACGATAACATGGATACAGAAAATACTGCGAATATGTGCGCATATGGACGATTATACTGCGGAAGATGCGCAAATGATTTTTCCAGGTATACATCATGACTATGTGCAGTTTTCAGCACAGGAACAACAAAAAATCAAGGATATACTGCTGAGCCAGCTCGAAAAGAGAGATCTGTTGTTTGTGCTTTCGATATTGATAAAAAATGGGGCGGCAGATGTGTGGATGCCGTTGGCATTGCAAGTCGTAGAGGCATTAGATTTTGACCCTGTGATACGTAGTATGTTAGAGGTACAAGTGAATGCGGTGAGTCATACCCGGTATTTAGAAGCTAGAGCGTTTCATGCCAATACTGTTCGGAAGTGGGAGAAAGAAATCCCGATTATGCAGACGTATAGAGAGGTTGCAGATCGAAATCAAAATAGGATCGTGATTGTGACAGAACAGTTGATATCTGAGCTGCACGCACCAACAAAATCAGTTTTGGAAATGGCGTATCTTTTGAAGCATGTCATGGGGTATGAGGTTTTGCTTGTAGTGCTTCCATGTAATGCAGGTGAGGTGTATGATCTTTGGTATAAAGCATGTGCGATGAATGCGGACGATAGTTATGAGACTGCTCCAATTAGGAGGAGTTATAAAGGAGAAGAATTTTTTGGATATCAAGTCAGCATGGAAGTAGGGAATGTCCGGGATTATTCTATGATATTGTCCTATATTCTTGAATGGAATCCGTTATTTGTATTTAGTATGGGAACTATAAATCCGGTGGCAGATGTGCTGGCGAAATATACGACAGTCGTTGCGCAAAGCATGTCTACAGTATTGCCGGTGTCTGAGGCGCAGATCCTTATTGATCTGGGAGAAAATGATGCATTACTCGCGCAGCTTCCGCAGAAATTTGTGCGGTTTTCGAAGGTTTCACATTATTTTGGGGAACCAAAGATGGTTCATACAAGAGAGATGTATGGAATCAAAGACGGTCAGTTTGTCTGTGTTGTCGTGGGAAACCGGTTGGAACAGGAACTGGATGAAGCATTCATCCACCTGGTGCAGAGTATAACGAGGCAAAATCATGAAGTGGCATTTGTATTTATTGGTGGTTTGGAAGAAAAAAAGAAGCTTTTGCAAGAGGCTATATCGCAGTCACAATTGTACTTTATAGATTATTGCACAGATCTGTTGGGGATATATAGGATTATGGACTTGTATGTAAATCCAGATCGAAACGGTGGCGGGTATAGTGCAGCAATGGCACTTGCGTCGAGCCTTCCGGTAATTACGCTTGATCATGGAGATGTAGCACTTCATGCGGGCTCTGATTTCTTGGTTTCCGATTACAACGAGATGCAGCAGGAAATTTTGCACTATGCAGAAGATTCGATGTATAGAGCGCTACAACAGAAACAAGCAGAAAAATGTGCTGAATCAATGACAGAAGAAAAGATGTATCAGGACATGCAGAATAATATAAACAAGATAATAAAAGAGATTATATAGTAAAAAACATTTTATTTTGGGAGAAAAAATGATCGATTTTAACATAGCGCCTTATTCAGGTAATGAAATTGAATATATGATGCAGGCTGTTACAAACAAGAAGATCTGCGGGGATGGTCCATTTACAAAGAAATGTCATCAGTGGTTTGAAGAACGGTTTGGCGCGCAGAAAGTGCTGCTTACAACAAGCGGCACAACGGCTCTTGAAATGGCAACCATTCTATGTGGCTTAAAAGAAGGGGACGAGGTGATTTTGCCTAGTTATACGTTCTCGAGTACAGCGACGTCTATCGTTCTAACCGGAGCGAAGCTGGTATTTGTTGATATCCGTCCGGACACGATGAATATTGACGAAACAAAAATCGAAGCAGCAATTACAGATAAGACGAGGGCAATCATGGTCGTGCATTATGCGGGCGTGGCTTGTGAGATGGATACAATCATGGATATTGCCAGACGACATAATCTGAAAGTGATCGAAGATGCAGCACAGGGCGTTATGAGTACATACAAGGGTAGATATCTTGGAACAATCGGAGACTTCGGATGCTATTCTTTCCATGAGACAAAGAATTATTCTATGGGAGAAGGCGGTGCCCTGGTTATTAATCATCCGGAATATAATGAGAGAGCCGAAATCCTGAGAGAAAAAGGGACGAACCGGGCGAAGTTTTTCCGTGGACAGGTGGACAAATATACATGGGTGGATTATGGAAGCAGTTATCTGCCAAGTGATTTAAATGCAGCATATTTGTATGCCCAGTTGGAGAAGGCGGATGAGATTAATGAGAATCGATTAAAATCGTGGAATCATTATAATGAAGCGTTTAAGAATTTGCAGGAAGCGGGAAAGCTGGAATTACCTACAATTCCGGAGGAATGTGTGCATAATGCACATATGTATTATATAAAATTAAAAGACTTAAAGCAGCGGACAGAATTCTTATCCTATATGCGGGAGAATGGTGTTTATACTGTATTTCATTATATTCCGCTTCATTCTTCCACGGCGGGGATGCGGTTTGGAACCTTCCGTGGGGAGGATAAATATACGACTTTGGAAAGTGAGCGGTTAGCTAGATTGCCGATGTATTATGGGTTGTCAGAAAAAGATTTGAAGTATGTTATAAAAAAGGTCTTAGAGTTTTTCGACGAATAATTGGGAGGAGACATGATATGATTTTAGTATTTGGAGCAACAGGATACGTGGGGAGGTATTTATGCCCATATTTAAAGAAAAAAGGATATGACGTTTTGGCGTTAGGAAGATCTGAGAAAGTTAAAAATTTCTTGGAAGATAGAGAAATAAAATTTCAATATTGTGATCTGGAAGATGAAAGTGCTTTTGACAAAATTGACACAAGCGATGTTGAAGCGATTGTTGATCTGTCGGCTTGCCTTGCGGAATTGGAGACGCCGGTTGAAAAGTTCTTTCGGGTTAATACGTTGGGCGCGTATAGAATTTTGGAATTTGCCAGACAAAATAATATAAAAAAGGTGATAGTTACATCGTCTCATAAGGTATATAACGATATAAATAAAGACGGAAAAATATCGGAAAAAGATGGTATATCATTTACAGGGGATCACTCTCCATATATAATTTCCAAAATTGCTGCAGAAAATTTTGTGGAATATTACAATAAAGATTTTGGAATGCAGGCGATTGCTCTTCGGTTAACAGGTGTTCATGGCTACGGCGAGATACTTGGCCATTTGAATGCGGATGGATCTTATGTAAAAAGCACGTTTGAAAAATTCTTTGAGGCGGCATTAAAGGGAGACCGTATGGAGGTATGGGGAAACTGTGAGATAAAGCGAGATCATATTTACATAAAAGATGTACTGCGTGCAATCGAGGCGGCTATCACAAGCGAAAACGCGAAAGGAATTTATAATATTGCTACAGGGGTAGGATATTCGCAATTAGATGAGGCGTGGGCTCTGGCGGAAGTTTTTATGACAACGAAAAAATCAGAGGTCGTTGAATGCCCTGAAAAACCAGGTCTGAGTCGGGGATATATTTATGATATAAGCAAAGCGAAACAGGAAATTGGATGGGAACCTAAGTATGTTGATTTGGTAGAAATGCTCCGGGATTATAAAAAAGAATGGAAGAGGAAGGAATACCATAATTACCATTATATTAGAAAAGAGGATCAACCGGTTACGTTATAAGTTATGAATGTATGGAGTTTGAAGGACAATTATTTTTGTACAGGAAGGGCAGCAACTGCTATCTATCTGATTTTGAAGGCAGAGAATATGCAGGGGAAAAAGGTGCTATTCCCTGCCAATATATGTTATGCGGCAATATACCCTGCGATTTATGCGGGGGGTGAACCTGTTTTTTGTGATATCGATCAAGTGGATGGAAATGTTACCTATGAGGGGGTTTGCGAATACATTGGTCAAGTAGCGGCAATGGTAATACCGCATATGTACGGGAATCCGGTGCAGGATATAGAAAAAATTCAGCAGTTATGTAATAGAAATAAAATTCTTTTTATCGAGGACTGTGCATCGGCTATGGGGGCATCTGTGAATTCAGGAAGATGCGGTTCTTTTGGGGACTATTCCATATTTAGCACAGGTTATTCAAAGACCATAGATATTGGAAATGGCGGTTTTCTTCTGACAAACCGATCCATTGCGAAGATTCAAAGATATTATGAAGACTTACCGGTGTGGAATAAAGAAATCGAAGAAAACGAATCTTTCTTCTCAAAATTATATCGATTAATAAGAAATAATGATAAGCAGACACTGGACAAGTATATATGGAAAGGGATTCAAGACAATCTGAAAGATATGTTTTTGTATCAATATCCTAAAATCGATGAACAAATACAACGTGCAGTCGCACAATTGGATGCAACCATAGGATTAAGAAGAAAGAAACAGGAACTCTATGAAAATCAGATTATTGAAACGGAGTTTATACGAAAATATACGTTTTATGATGGCGCTGTACCATGGAGATTCTGCCTTTTGGTTTCGGAAGAAAAAAAACGGATGCTGATTGATAAACTGTTGGAGAAGAGGCTTCCGGTCAGTGATTGGTACCCGGTTGTAACACCGATATTTGGAGCTGAAAACCTTTATGGTAACGCATATACGATGGAAAAAAGAATCATTAATTTTCCGTTACTGATTGATGATTTCGAAATACAAAGAATATGTAATGCCATAAACCAGTTGAATTTATAGAAAAGGTATAGACAATGAAAAAATTAGCAATTATAGGAGCCTCATATCTACAGAAACCATTAATTGAACGGGCAAAGAAATTAGGATACGAGACACACGTTTTTGCATGGGCGGCAAATGATGTGGGTGAGAAGATTGCGGATTATTTCTATCCGATTAGTATTGTCGAGAAGAAAGAAATTTTAGATGTATGCAGACAGATAGGAATTTGTGGTATTTGCACAATTGCTTCTGATCTGGCTGCGGTGACTGTGAATTATGTGGCAAATGAATTGGAACTTCCGGGAAATTCAGAGGAAGCATCTTTGCGGGCAAGTAATAAGTATTGTATGCGCAAGGCGTTTTTTGCAGGAAACTGCCCGTCCCCCAAGAGCATTCGGGTGTCTTGCGTGGAAGATTTGAAAGATGTCCAATTGAAGTATCCTATTATTGTTAAACCATTGGATCGCTCGGGGAGCCGAGGCATAACAAAACTTCCGGATGCAGAAGGATTAGAAAAGGCGATTGCGGATGCAATCGAACAGGGATTTGAAAAATATGCGTTGGTAGAAGAATTTGTAGTTGGAGAAGAGTACAGCGTTGAATGTATTTCCTATCATGGCGAACACCATTTCCTTGCGATGACAAAGAAATACACCACCGGAGCACCTCATTTTATTGAGACAGGACATGTGGAACCATCTGGAGTGTCGGGAGATATGCTGGAACAGGTAAAACGGGTCGTGTTTCATGCGTTGGATACCTTGAAGATAACCGACAGTGCATCACATACGGAGCTAAAAATATCGGAATCGGGAGATATCAAGCTGATAGAAATTGGCGGTCGTATGGGCGGTGATTACATTGGCAGTGATCTGGTGCGGATGTCAACGGGAATTGATTTTGTACGTGCGGTTATTCAGGTTGCAGCCGGAGAAAAACCGGATTTGAGCAAAATGCAAAGGAAGTAGCGGCAGTTCGTTTTGTGCTTGATGAAAAAGATAAGGTAGCGTTGGAACAATTGGAGAAAGAACATCCGGAATATATCGTGAAGAAAGAGCTTCGTGAGGGAAAAGGTGAGGTTGTAGACAGTTCCACAAGACGAGGTGTCTGCCTGATGCATGCAGATACATTTGAGGAGCTGAAGCCATATCTTCCGGATTAAGGAAATAACGATGGAAGTACATCGGAGGAGATAGAAATGCGTAACAAAACAATGGATATAGCTAAGAGAATCTTAAATGGCATATTTTTTCATTTTTGATAAAAAATTACCAATTTTTTCTATTAAATTTTTGCCTGCTCCAATGAAAGATGACATGTATCCTGTAATTTAGACACAGTAGTTTCCTTCGTGAGTTATTTTGTTTCATTTACACCATTATCTGGACTTTATCAATATATTTCTATAAGGAGGCAAAATCTACGATAGAATTGGAGTTTCTTGTCACGAATGAAGATGGTGTGATTCCGATTGATGTGAAAGCAGGGAAGAAAAAGCGAATTCCCTGAACCGTGTTTTGAAATCAGGTATTTGTAAATATGGTTACAAGTTAGCGTCTCAAAATGTTGGGGTAAGTGACAAACGGATTACAATCCCACTCTATATGCTGAAGTTTAATTTGTAGATTGACTATCAAAAAACACCAAAGCCGGGCTTACAGCAGCCCGGCTTCCTTCAACATTGTTACAATTCTTGCATCGTAACTGTGATATTCCTTCACTTTCTCGTATCCGTTTTTTGCAATCTGTTTCCGTTCATCATCGTGTGCCAGATAATAGTCGATTTTGGCGAGCATATCCGGGATGCTGTCATAGAGGACGATATCTTCGTCCGGGACGAAAATCTCCGGAATCTCAGCTTGATAATTTGATAGTACGAAGCCGCCACATGCCATGAGATCGAAGATACGGAGTGGCAGGCCGGTTTTGATTGGGCGGTTCGTCATATTCAGGTTGATCTTGCTGCATTTGATGATCTGCGGCATCATATTGTTGGAATCTGCACCGCCACGATATCTGACATGTTTTAGCGGTGCGGTATCGGTCAGCGTCCATAGGTCAAATTGATAGTTGATTCCCTGCTTTCGTAATTCCTCAAAATGCGTTCCGATTGCATTGCAGGTGCGGATGCGTTCCTGTTCGGTGCATTTGTAACCGAGATAGGTGTCGGCAACGATACCTTTCACATCTTCGCAGTAATCTTCTCCAAGTGGCATCCAGCCAGCATATTTCTTGAATTCTTGTGCCCATTCATCTGTAATGGAATCTTCTAATAGATTATAACCATAGACATTTAATTGGGCATTGATTAGTCCGTTGGCATAGCCGCGCATCTCATCTGGGAGATCCTTTTCAATCGAATTATAGCGGGTTTTCTCGGAATACAGAGAACCCACAAAAGAGATATCGCAGTCGTAATTTTGATGATCTTCGGCGGTTACCTTTATTTTATCCCATGTTGCAACATCTGCGCCCATTGGCAGATGGAAAATACAGTCTGGATTCGCGGGTGAAAATTTCTCCCATTGCATACGATCTAAGACAAAAATCCGGTTAGTTGGGTAGGTGATTGTCTCTGAATAAAGTTGGAAACTTGGGCAATCCACCGTCCAGGACAGATATGGTAGTTTAAATACCTTGCAACACCGCGCTACGATTGGCTGAAAATTCACTGAGAACACGCAGGAAACATCTGGATTTTCCTGAATTATGCAGGCAAGTGCTTCCAGATAACCTTTGTCATAATCGACACTTTCGAATTCGCGATCCATGGTAATCATTGTAATGCCTAACCGTTGCATTGCATTGGTAATTCCTTTTTCACAGATGCTTCCCCATTTGCAAAATATGATCTTCATAATTGTAGCTCCCCGCTTTCTTCTGAAGTAATATAAGGATATTATAATCGAGATGTACGGGGGATGCAATGTTGCAAATGATTGTGGCTGCATTTTTGTGAAAAGTATGTGGCAAACGAACACTGCCGCTTACCTATGATCCATTCTTTAAGAGAATCTTCAATACTGACATTCACCCGGATCGATTATCCTGACTGGTATCTGCGATACTTGGGCAGGAAGTAACGGTGACTGAAACTCTGGCGAATGAGAAATCAATATCTGCATCATGGAACAACAGTTTTTGATACAGGATTGGAATTGGATCTTTTACAGGAATTCTACCTGATATCTCTTGACGTATTCTGTGAAGTTGGATATGCTAAAGATGATAACGAGCTTACGGCGTGGCTGTCATTACTTGCAACGAATACATATGAAGACGCAGAACTTCTATGTCAGAAATATCCATGGATGGAGGGAATCTTCGCGGAGATTTCGGAATATGTCCATAATCCTGAGGAGACAATATGAAGTGGCCTCACAATTGTAGATTCGTGGATTTACCTGTAAAATATTATTTGTACGAATAATAATGTGGCAACAACAGCAATAGCAAGAGGATTAGCATGTTTTATCTGGGGTATGATGACGGAACATATAAGTTAGTAGAATATTCATCTGATTTTGTCAAGGATGCTTCGCATCGCCATTGGCAACAAGTCCCTGACAGAATCATCTGAATATTCTTATTATGAGCATATTACTTTGCCCGAGAATGACGGATCAGGATGTAAGTGATGTAATTCATGCGGTAAGAAAAGTTGTGGAGAATTATAAAATTAATTAAATATGTATGGGAGGAGTAAATACATAATGAATGAATTAAGTGGAAAAGATGTTGATTTACAGGAGCGTGTTCGGTTAAAGACATCGCAGAGAACAGAATTATATAGCCTGACACCACCATTTCCGAAAACAAATTTTTTGATGGAAGTGTCAAATGCTTGTAATCATGCATGTATTTTTTGTGCACATCAGAAAATGAAACGGAAGGTGCGGAATATTGACAAAAAGCTTGCTTTTAATATTCTGCAGCAAGCGTATGATTTAGGAACAAGAGAGGTTGGTTTTTATGCCACGGGTGAACCATTTATTGTAAGTGATTTGGATGATTACATTCGGGAGGCTAAAAGAATTGGATATACATATGTATATTTGACGTCGAATGGTGCACTTGCGACACCAGACAAGATACGAAGAGTGGTAGATGCAGGGTTGGATAGTATTAAGTTTTCGATTAATGCACCTGAACGTAAATTGTATGAGTTTATCCATGGAAGAGATGACTTTGATGTTGTTGTGGAACATTTGAAGTATTTGGGAGAATATAGAAGGAAATCCGGGAAAGATTATAAAATTTATGTCACGGGAATTCTTACAAAATACACGGAACATATGCAGGATGAATATCATAAGTTATTTGATCATTTATGTGATCAGGTGGTATTTAAATATGTATATAATCAGGGCGGGTATATGCCAGAGATAGAGACATATCTCAGATGTGAACAGGATACGGCTCCAAGGCGGAAATGTAATCTTCCTTTTGATGCAATTTCGGTTACTTGTGAAGGGTATTTATCGGTTGAAAATGCGGATTATGAGGACATGCTTATCGTTGCTGATTTGAATAAAACCTCGTTGAAAGATGGTTGGTATGGCGAAAAAATGCAGGATATGCGTCGGAGATTTATGGAGGATAAATTGGAGGGAACTCTTTGCGATGGGTGTGTACATAGATGCCTGAAACAAGGAAAACCGATTATACCGGAACTATCAGATATTGATGAGTATGTTTTTGATGATTCTTTGGTAAAGAGCCGGGTTGAGAAGTTTGAAAAAGAAAATCCGTTAGTATATGTACCTATGGCAGTGGATATCGTACATCCGGGACATATTAATATTATTAATATCGCCAGCAGATATGGCAGGGTTATGGTTGGACTGTTTACGGATGAAGCGATACAATCTTATAAAAATAAACCGTTTATGACATATGAACAAAGAAAAACGGTTATTCAAAATGTCAAAGGAGTAACCGAGGTTGTTCCGCAATTGACAAAAGATTACGAGGATAATTTACGGAAATACAAACCGAAATACATGGTGCATGGTACAGATTGGAGAGAGGGACCGCTTGCGGAGGTCAGACAGAAAGCGATTGATATTCTGGCAGAGTGGGGCGGGTCAATTATTGAACCGGATTACACAGAGGGTGTTTCTTCGTCTAAGATAAAGAAGGAGATAAAAGAGAGAGGCTAATGGATGAGTATAGCATATACGTGTTTTTGTACAGATGTTATTCATGAGGGACATCTCAATATAATTAAAGAAGCAAGAAAATACGGAAGAGTGATCGTTGGTGTTTTAAGTGATGAAGCAGTTATAAAATATAATCGTTTTTTCACGCTGAATCAGGATGATAGAGCTGCACTTATCCGTAAAATCGATGGCGTGGATGAGGTCGTGATACAGGAAGATTATCATTATTCTGATGTTATTGAGAAATATCATCCGGATTACATTATACATGGTGACAATTGGGAAACGGGGTATTTAAAAAATATTCGTTCAAGTGTCGAACAGCAAATATGTAAATATGGTGGAAAAATAATTGATGTCCCATATACGTATTCGGAGGCTATCACCAGAATTGATAGACAGATGAAAGAAAAGCTGGCTATGCCGGAATATAGAAGACGACGGTTAAGGCAATTAATAAAATTGCGTCCGATAGTTAAGGCGTTGGAGGTACATAGTGGCATTACGGGATTGATCGTGGAAAAGACGGTTGTGGATCACGATGGAGAACTCGATCAATTCGATGCAATGTGGATCAGCTCTTTGTGTGATTCGACAGCAAAAGGAAAACCGGATATAGAACTTGTAGATATGACATCTCGATATAGAACGATTGACGACGTTACGGAAGTAACTACGAAACCTATTATTTTTGATGGAGATACAGGTGGACTGGCAGAACATTTTGTCTATACGGTGCGTACGCTTGAAAGAATGGGCGTATCGGCAATAATTATCGAAGATAAAACCGGACTTAAGAAGAATTCATTATTTGGAAATGAAGTCGTGCAGACGCAGGATAGTATTGAAAATTTCTGTGCAAAAATAGCGGCCGGAAAAAAATCGCAGTTGACAGAAGATTTCATGATTATTGCACGAATAGAGAGTTTGATTTTAGAAAAAGGGATGGATGATGCATTAAAAAGAGCTGAAGCATTTTGCAAAGCAGGTGCGGATGGAATTATGATCCATAGTCGTAAAAAGGAACCGACGGAAGTACTGGAATTTTGTGACAAATTTAGAATGTTAGATAAAGAAACCCCGTTGGTAGTTGTTCCATCAAGCTATAATACAATTACGGAAGAGGAACTTGCGGAACATGGAGTAAACATTGTGATATATGCAAATCAGCTGACAAGAAGTGCTTTTCCGGCGATGAAGAAAACCGCAGAGGACATTTTGCGATATCATAGGGCAAAAGAAGTTGATGATAGACTGATGCCGATTAATCAAATAATCACTTTAATTGATGAGTTGTAGGAGGAAGTATAAGCTTGAAGGTTGAGAAATTCGTTGAAATAGTAGGTTCTGATTTTTATACTGGTGTGCCGGATTCGCAATTAAAGCCATTATGTAATTATTTGATGATGAAGTATGGAATTAATAAAGAACATCATATAATTGCTGCAAATGAAGGGAATTGCGTGGCTATTGCGGCAGGGTATCATCTTGCAACAGGGAAAATACCGGTTGTGTATATGCAGAACAGCGGCGAAGGAAATATAATTAATCCGGTTGCCTCCTTGTTGAGTGGAAAAGTATATGCCATTCCGATGATTTTTATTATTGGGTGGCGCGGGGAACCGGGTGTTCCGGATGAACCACAGCATATCTTCCAAGGAGAAGTAACAATTAAACTTTTGGAAGATATGGGAATTCAGGCGTTTGTTCTAACGAAGGAAACAACAGAGGATAAATTGACAGATATCATGGCACAGTATCGTGGCTTGCTTGAGCTTGGTAGAAATGTGGCATTTGTGGTAAGAAAAGGCGCGCTGTCTTACGATGCGAAAGTGAAGTATGAAAATGCTTACTGTATGAAACGAGAGGAAATAATTGAGCATATTGTACAGGTATCCGGGGATGATCCAATTATATCGACAACCGGAAAAGCAAGTAGAGAACTATTTGAAATTCGTGAAAAACTTGGACAAGGACATCAGTATGATTTTTTAACGGTTGGTTCTATGGGACATAGTTCTTCTATTGCGTTAGGCGTGGCAATCAATAAGCCAAATACGAAAGTCTGGTGTATTGATGGAGATGGTGCGGTATTGATGCACATGGGAGCATTGGCGGTAATTGGTGCAACAGCACCGGAGAATTTGGTGCATGTAGTTATTAATAATGGAGCGCATGAGACAGTAGGCGGAATGCCGACAGTTGCTGAAAGTCTTGATATTGTTTCAATGGCAATTGCATGTGGATATTCCTATGCGGTAAGTGTAGATAATACTCGAGATCTGGAACGCGCGCTTATGACAGCCAAGACAAATGTAGGATTGTGCTTAATTGAGGCAAAATGTGCAATAGGATCCAGAGATGATTTGGGAAGACCTACGACATCGGCAATAGAAAATAAAAATATGTTTGTAGAGTATTTGAAGGGGTTGTAAAACAATATTGATAGAACTTATTGAGAAATATTGGTAAATGCAAAAACCGGGCGGTTCCCTATTCCGCCCGGTTTCTTATGTATGTAAACACACGTTCCGAAGTTATTGCATCCGTACATCAATAACTCCCCTTGTGAAGATAAAAAGAATGAAAATTAGATAAAAATGCAGAGATTCATTGCTTGACGCAAAAGAATACAGTTGGTACAATTAGAATAATAATATGACGGAAAACATTGGAAGGATTAATTGATATCATGAAATTTTTCGTAACAGGTGTAAATGGTCAGCTCGGTCATGACGTGATGAACGAGTTACATAAGAGAGGCCACGAAGGTGTGGGCTCTGATTTAAGTGAGGCATATGCTGGCGTACAGGATGGTTCGGCTGTGACGGGCATGCCATATATGAGTCTGGATATAACGGATGAGACGGCGGTCAGAAAAGTTATATCAGAGGTGAAACCAGAAGTTGTGATTCATTGTGCGGCATGGACAGCTGTGGATCTGGCGGAGGAAGAAGATAAAAGGGCGGTTGTAAAGCATGTTAATGTGGACGGTACGAGGAATATCGCACAGGCATGTAAAGAACAGGACTGTAAGATGCTGTATCTGTCGACGGATTATGTGTTTAACGGACAGGGAACGACACCGTGGGATCCGGATTGTAAAGACTATCATCCGTTGAATGTATATGGACAGTCAAAGTTAGATGGAGAACTGGCTGTAAGCTCTGTGCTGGAGAAATATTTTATTGTCCGTATTGCCTGGGTATTTGGACTGAATGGCAAGAACTTTATCAAGACTATGATCAATGTCGGCAAGACACATGAGGAAGTGCGTGTAGTCAATGATCAGATAGGCACGCCGACGTATACTTATGATCTGGCACGTCTGCTGATTGATATGTGCGAGACAGAAAAATATGGATACTATCATGCGACGAATTCGGAACTGCCGGAGGAGCCTGATTCGGAAGACAACTTGAAAACCGATGGATTGGATACAGATGCACAAAAGCCGAAGACCGGTTATATATCCTGGTATGATTTCTGTGTGGAGATCTACCGACAGTATGGCCTGACAACAAAGATTACGCCGGTCACAACAGCAGAGTATGGCCTGAGCAAGGCGGCACGTCCATTTAACAGCCGTCTGGATAAGCGCAAGCTGGTAGAAAATGGATTCACACCATTGCCGGTATGGACCGATGCAGTCAGCCGCTATCTGAAAGAGGCAAAATTGTAAATTACATTGTTGAATCATTGGTGATTATCTTTCCGTGTATGGAATTTCTCAGACAGAGCTTCCAGCGCGGGAAGATATTTTTTTTCGAGCAGATAGATACGCAGAAGTTCGATAACCGTACATCCAAGGAAGACAACCGCGATCACAAGCAGAGAATAAGGAATCAATACGTGACTGTCACTGTAGGCAGTTGTATGGAAGATTTCAGACCATAGATAGCCGCGGACATACCGGTTGTCGTGAATCAGATATACGCCGAATGTGGCAGAGGATATAACATTGATTATATGATTATATTGGACGTGGAGTCTTGAGAATCCAATCAACAGCAAAACAGAGACCAGCACGATCGGCAGACTCTGCATATCATAGAAAAAGGTCGCGTGGGAAAGCCAGAAGGAGTTCTGCAATCCCAGATAATCGAAGACCACAGCGGTGCCAAAAGTAAGCAGGGTCACGAGAAAAGAAAGACCGATGCATGCAGCACTGCCGAGTTTTCCCGGCATGCCGTAGATACGAAGATATCCGGCAAGTGCATAGAGAAAGATAAACCACAACAGATTATTACTTTCTAATGTACAGCCGGTTACAGTAGGCAGGATACACCAACAGATTCCAAATAAAATCAGCATTTTTGTGTAGCCGGATCTGGTCAGTGCATTCAAAAGGATATTCAGATAAGGGGCTGCAAGATACAGAATAAAATAAGAACTCGCAAACCACCATTGCCCATACAGGATCGGGAAGATATGCTGGATGAATGCTTTGATTCCGAAAGGCTGGATTCCTGCCAATGTAAATACCGCAAACAAGACGATCGAATAAGTAAAGACCTGGAGCCAGAGCTTTAATGTTTTACTGATTTTTGGGAGCTTTGCGGACACAAGAAAATACCCGGAGATCAAAACAAACACATTGACACCGATTTTGCCGCCAATCTGTATAAACTGGATCCAGAGGCGGTTGATGGAGATTGTATCTGTGGAAAAATCGAAGCCTCCATGAACAGAGAAATGATGTGCTACAATCATGACCATTGCCAGAATTCGTAATAATTCAAAATTAGACAGCCGCTTGCCGGTAGTCTCATTTTCTCTGATGTCATTGGATACCTGTGCGTACATAGATACGAACTCCTTTCGCCCATTTCAAAACTGTGTTACAAAATAAAACCGAATGAAAATATATCTTTTAAAAATATATCATAGCGCATATATTACAGCAAGCATTTTCCTTGATGTTTAAGCACAAATATGATACTATAAGGACATCCATGTAAATGTTTATGATTGGATCAGAAAAGGAAGGGAATGATAGAAAAATGACAGAAAAATTCGGGAAGATTACAGTTGAGAATTGTGAAGTAGATGGCGTAGAGATAGAGGGACTCCGTGTGATCACTCCGTCCGTGTTTGGGGATGAAAGAGGATATTTCATGGAAACCTATAACTATAATGATTTTGCGGCAGCAGGTATTGACTGTCAGTTCGTACAGGATAATCAGTCCAGCTCCAGAAAGGGTGTGCTTCGTGGACTGCATTTTCAGATTAACTATCCGCAGGATAAGCTGGTGCGCGTTGTAAACGGAGAAGTATTTGACGTAGCCGTTGATTTGCGTGAAGGCTCAAAGACTTATGGCAAGTGGTATGGTGTCCGCCTGTCTGCGGAGAATAAGAAACAGTTCTTTATTCCAAAGAATTTTGCACATGGTTTTATCGTATTATCAGAGAATGCAGAGTTTTGTTACAAGTGTACTGATTTTTATCATCCAAATGACGAGGGTGGTCTGCTCTGGTCAGATCCGGAGATCGGTGTTGACTGGCCGATGCCGGAGGGCATGACACGGGAAGATCTGATTATTTCCGATAAGGATCATAAGTGGAATGGAATCAAAGATTACAGAAAGTAAACAGATTCAATGGGAGGGAGAGACAATTTTGTCTCTCTTTTTCTTTGTAAATATTGCATAATTGTTAAGAAACTGTTACAATACGAACCACAAAGATAGAAAGGAATTATCAGATATGCGAAAGAAAATAGTATCATCCATAATCGTAGGAGCGATGCTGATTGGAAATATAACGGCATATGCACAGGAACCGTCAGAAGCTGGACTTGCTACGGATACGGATGCATCAATAGCAGTGGAGGTACCGGTTGAGCGTAACCAGGATACAGATACAACAACAGAATCAGGTATAGATGCAGCACAAACGGAGACATTAACCGGCGATGCAGATGTGCAGGAGGACGGCATTGAGGTACAGGCAAAATTCGACGAGATCAACCAGGAATCTGTCTTTTTGAAACAGGCAGAGAGTGGAACATGTACACTTGTGGCAAATGTCAACATGCTTCGTAGAAATGCACTGATCCATGGAGATACAGCATGGCAGGATATTACTGTGGATGCTGCGCGTCCGGAGTTATGGATAGATGGAACCGGAATGAAATGGGATTACCAGTATGGCGACACAGCAGTGAACCGTTACAGTCTGGAGGAGATGACCGGAGAAGAAAAAGTGGCATTGTTTCAGGACCTTCTGAAAAGACATCCGGAAGGAATCGTTATTCATCAGTGGACAACAAGTGCTGGGTATCCGCATGCTGTTTTGCTGACAGATTATTCGGATGGGGTGTTTTATTGTGTCGATCCGTCAAATGCAAATGCCGGCGGACTCTCTGGGAAAAGAACTACGATTTCAGATACAGTTGTAACAGTAGAAAATGCAGATCAGTATTGGTGTGTTGCGGAGCCGGGACAGCTGGAGGATGGCGTACTCTATGCGAATCCGGGAGGAATTCTGCCAACAAAAGCTGACCACACCGGTTATTCCGCCGGAGTTGTAGTAAATACCATGGTTCCAAAGAGCCGGATTGATTTTAGTTGGTATGCATCGAAAGATGGTGGAGATACATATACATGTATTTCGGATTGGACAACCGGGTATGAATGGATTGACTGGACACCGGATGTATTTGGACAGTATATGATCAAGGCAGAGACACGTGTGGATGGTAACGATGATTCGATTCAGGAAGTGTATATTGATTTTTCTTACAGCCCATTGATTAAAGGAAAATGTCAGATGCCATACACGGGACAGGGTGGCGGATTCCTGATTGGAGTTGAGACATATGATAATCCGGATCAGAAATACATGTATGAAATGCAGATTCTGGATTGTACACTGCTGGCACAGGATCAGCCCGCATGGATTTATACAACCGGGAAATGCTATGTAGATCAGGGCACTTCTTTCTGGACAGTATGGCAGCCGGTTTATGGATATTACTGGACATTATTCCGGGTGTATGACGAGAATGGAACTCTGGTTGATGAGCAGTGTTATGGATTTGAAAATATATGTAAATAACATCAGGATGCCATGGATTTGTATTTCTTGATGTTTTGGCGCTGTTGTGATAAAATAAATTGATTATATCGAATTGTAGGAGATTATAGATCCATGACAAAAAAGAAAAAACTCATAACGGTCTGCTTTCTGATTTTGCTTGCGATGCTGGCAAATTTGTTTGTGCTTTGTTTCGTAAAGGCAGAAGATGTGGGTAACAGAGAGATTGATTTTATAGTAAGTGTCCGTACAGATACACTGGATGAATATCAGCTTTTCTCCAGTGATACGCAGAATTTTGATGAAGGACAGAGCAGCAAATCCGCGGTTAAAGAGACGAACGTTCCGCAGGAACTGACCTTGAAGCAGCGGGCAGATGCGAGTCTGATCCGGCTGGATTTCGGAAACTGGCCGGCACATATTTATATAGACAGTGTGAGTGTAAAGACTGAAAAAGAGGAAAAACAGATTCCACTTGCACAGGTGGCTTCGTGTGTGGATCAACATTCGATCAATGCGATGGAACTGCAGGGAGACGCGCTGTATCTGGATACCTATGAAGATGATCCGTATATTGTCTTTGCGGTAGACAATGCAGATCTGGTTGATACAATGCAGAAGGCAGCGGATAAAAAGGCTCTGTATCTCCGTATTTTTTTATGTATATTAGTCGATGTTGTGATTCTGGTACTCGCGCTTAATATTGATATAGTCGTAGATTCCGGGATTAATGCAATCCGTGATAAGAAGCTGATTTTTAATCTTGCTAAAAATGATTTCAAGACAAAATATGCCGGTTCGTATTTTGGAATGATCTGGGCGTTTGTACAGCCGGTTATTATGATATTGGTATATTGGTTTGCGCTGGATATAGGATTACGTTCCGGACAGACGATGTCTTATCCGTTTGTACTGTGGCTCATGTGCGGACTGGTTCCGTGGTTCTTCTTTTCAGAGGCACTAGGCTCTGGAACGAATGCCCTGACGGAATACAGCTATCTTGTAAAAAAAGTCGTATTTAAAATTGATATATTGCCGATTGTCAAGCTGATATCTGCGATGTTTGTACATCTGTTTTTTGTAGCGCTGGTCATTATATTGCATGCATGCTACGGATATTTCCCTGACTGGTATACATTACAGATTTTGTATTATATTATCTGCATGTTTGCGTTTGTTATGGCGTTGACGTATCTGACCAGTTCGGTTGTTGTATTTTTCAAGGATCTGAATCAGATTATTGGAATAATCCTGCAGGTTGGAATCTGGGCGACGCCGATTATGTGGGATGCGAGCGGTATATCCCCGAAGTTAGATGCGGTTATGAAGTTAAATCCTGTTTATTATGTAGTAAATGGATTCCGTGATTCCCTGCTTGGGAAAGTATGGTTCTGGGAAAGACCGGTTTGGACGGTTGGTTTTTGGGCAATCGTTATTTTGCTCTATATAATAGGCAGAAAAGTGTTCAAAAAATTACAGATTCATTTTGCGGATGTATTATAAACAGACAAATGTGGAAAGGATATAAACTATGAGAATATTGGTAACGGGTGCAAATGGTTATATAGGAAGATATGTGGTAAAGGAGTTATTGGATAAGGGACAGGAAGTGTATGTGTCCGATGTTCGATATGATGATGTAGACGAGAGAGCTGTGCGTACCGATGCGCAGATATTCGAAGATGATCCGGATATATTTACAAAGCTTGGAAGCCCTGATGCCTGTGTGCATATGGCATGGAGAAATGGGTTTGTGCACAATGACCGGAGTCACATTGATGATTTCCCAAAACATTACCAGTTCATCAAGAACATGGTTGATGGCGGTTTGAAGCAGATTGTTGTGATGGGAAGCATGCATGAAGTAGGTTATCACGAAGGTGCTGTCGATGAAAATACACCATGCAACCCAAGATCCCTGTATGCAGTTGCCAAAAATGCACTTCGCCAGCTGACGATGATGCTTGCAGAGGACAAGGGCATTATCTGTCAGTGGATACGTGGATATTATATTTTAGGCGATGATCTAAAGAACAACTCTATCTTCTCCAAGATCGTGGCAGCAGCCAATGAAGGAAAGAAAGAGTTCCCATTTACATCCGGGAAGAATAAATATGATTTCATCAGTGTGCAGGAGCTTGCAAAGCAGATTGCGGCGGTTGCATCCCAGCAGGAGGTTACGGGTATTATCAATTGCTGTTCCGGACAGCCGGTATCTCTGGCAGACAAGGTAGAGAGCTTTATCAAAGAAAATGGATATGATATTACACTCAAATATGGAGCATTTCCGGACAGACCGTATGATTCACCGGCGATCTGGGGAGATTCCACCAAGATTGAACAGATTATGAAGCATGCACAGGCATAGCCGGATTGCTTAGGAGACAGAAAATGGGCGATATAGCGATCAAGGTAGATCACGTAAGCAAATTATATAAATTATATGATAAACCGTCCGACCGCTTCAAGGAAGCATTGGGATTTACAAAAGAAAAAAAGTACAAGGAACATTTCGCTTTGTCCGATGTGTACTTCGAAGTGAAGAAGGGTGAAACCGTTGGAATCATTGGCACGAATGGCGCCGGTAAATCCACGATTTTGAAGATTATAACAGGTGTTCTCAATCCGACCAGCGGCAAGGTAGATGTCGCCGGACGGATTTCTGCATTGCTGGAGCTTGGAGCCGGATTTAATATGGAATATACCGGTATCGAGAACATCTATCTGAATGGTACAATGATGGGCTACACAAGAGAAGAAGTGGATGCAAAGGTGCAGACGATTCTGGACTTCGCAGATATCGGAGATTTCGTGTACCAGCCGGTCAAGACGTATTCCAGTGGTATGTTCGTGCGGCTGGCGTTTGCGGTTGCCATCAATATCGATCCGGAGATTCTGATTGTAGACGAGGCACTTTCGGTTGGAGATGTCTTTTTCCAGGCGAAGTGTTACCATAAGTTTGAAGAGTTCAAGGAGACTGGAAAGACGATTCTTTTCGTCAGCCATGATCTGGGCAGTATCGCAAAATACTGCGACCGGGTTGTTCTGTTAAACAAGGGAAAGAAGATGGCAGAGGGCGAGCCAAAGGAGATTATCGATCTGTATAAGCAGGTTCTCGTGAGTCAGGCAGAAAACCGGGAGCTGGATGAGGAACAGCCGACGGTTTCCGATGTCACGGATACGCAGGATACGGCATGTGAGGGACACTGGAAAGATACGCTCATGCTGAATCCGAATGTGCTCGAATATGGAGACAAGGAAGCGGAAATTATAGATTTCGCGATTATAGATGATAAGAACCGGATTACGAATAACATTCAGAAGAATACCGATTTTCGGATCCGTATGAAAGTAAAGTTTCACAAAGATATTGAGGATCCGATTTTTGCGTTTACAATCAAGGATTTGCAGGGAACAGAAGTGACCGGGACCAACACGATGTACGAGAAAACGGATATCGGGTTTGTGAAAGCCGGCGAAGAAAAGGTGATTGAATTCTCACAGAATATGAATCTTCAGGGGCGCAATTACCTGCTTTCTTTTGGATGTGTCGGTTATCATGAGAATGATTTTGTGGTTTATAACCGGTTGTATGATGTATGCAATATTAATGTGATATCAGATAAAAATACAGTCGGATTTTATGATATGAATTCAACAGTGCGTGTTCTGAAATAGTACGGGGAGAAGAAAACGTGGAGAATAAAACAGAGTACATTGGTAAGGTAAAACTGGATTATCAATATTATGGCGGCAGGGATTTGTATGTGGATGGTTCGGAAGATGAACTGCTTGATATTGTGAAGACGCATACGAAATCAGAGTATAACCGTGTGATTGAGGCACGGAAGAGCTGGCCGATTCTGTATCATTTGTCCGATATTCGTGGAAATATCGTAGACTGGATGCCGATATCGAAGGATGATACGGTTTTGGAGATTGGCGCTGGCTGTGGCGCAATTACGGGAACCCTGGCGAAAAAGGCAGGGCGTGTGGATTGCATTGAGCTTTCAAGAGCGCGTAGTCTGGTAAATGCGGAACGCAATAAGGAATATGATAACATCAATATTGTTGTCGGGAATTTTCAGGATGTTGAGAAGAACCTGACGGAACAATACGACTATATTACTCTGATTGGAGTTTTGGAATATGCAGCAAGTTATATTGCGTCCGAAAATCCATATGAGGGGTTCTTGAATATCATTAAGAAGCATCTGAAACCGACAGGAAAGATCGTCACAGCAATTGAGAACAAATATGGTTTAAAATACTGGGCGGGCTGTAAAGAAGACCATCTTGGGACTTATTATTCCGGATTGGAAGGTTATGTCGGAGTGGACAGCGTCCGCACATTTTCCAAAAATGGTCTTGCAAAGCTGTTTTTAAACTGTGGAATTTGTGATATAGAATTTTATTACCCATATCCGGATTACAAGCTTCCGCTTACAATTTATTCGGATGCATATCTGCCGGTAACAGGGGCGTTGTGCAATAATTTCAGGAATTTTGATAATGAGCGGATGATTGTATTTGATGAGACAAAGGTCTTTGATAATCTGATTTCGGATGGCATGTTTGATATTTTTTCTAATTCTTTTTTAGTGGTAGCCGGATGTGAGGGATAACGATATGAAAAAGATAATATTTTCCAAATATTCAAATGACAGAAATGTCAGATTTAAAATTCATACAGATATCCTGGAGGATGAATCCGGGAAACGATATGTGCGTAAGGTGGGGATGACCGAGGAAGGAAAGTCCCACCTGAAAGCCATGTCTGAAAAAGCACAGAAATTAAGTGAGCTGTATCGGGGTTCGATTTTCGAGATAAATACCTGTATGTATGATTCGGAAGGTGTGTTGGAGCTGGAATACGTGCAGGGAAAAACGCTGGAGGATATGCTGGATCATTGGCTGACCAGAGGAAAAAAGGAACAGTTTGAGAAGCTGGTCACGATGTATGGAAATGCGGTACGGAAGCTTGCAACCGAGGTGTTTGAGCCATGTACAGAATATTATGAAGTGTTTGGCACGGATGCATATGTACCACAGGATGCGCTTGCGATGTCGTGCAGCAATGTGGATATGATTTTTCCAAATTTGATTGAGAATGGCGAGAAATGGATCGTGCTTGATTATGAGTGGACATTTGCAATGAAGGTACCGGTTGATTTCATCCTGTACCGGGCAATTAACTATTACCAGACGCCAGACCGTGACCGCCAGATGGAAGATATTGATTTGTATGCGTTGCTGGGGGTAGACCGTGAATTGTCGCAGAACTTCCAGAAGATGGAAGAGAATTTTCAGAAATATGTCTATGCCGGAAACACCCCTCTGTGGGAATTGTATGGTACAATGGGAAAACGATATTATTTCCCGGCGGGCATGGTTGCTGCAAAGCAAATGCAGGAGGAACGGGAACGGGTACAGATCGTCCGGTTTTATGATAATCGTTATGAAAGCGAACCTGTGCAGGTGGCGCCGGATGAACATGGCAATGTAAGCGTGGTGGCTGCATGCAGAGGCTGTAACACCTTGCGGCTGGATCCGGCACATACGACTTGTATCATATATGTGAAGTGCGTGACAGCAAACACGGATGAAGGAATCAGGGAGCTTCCGTATGGAACCAATGGTGTTTCTTCGGATGGAAAGCTGTTTTATTTCAGTACAGCCGAACCACAGCTTCTGATCGGGGATATTCAGCCGGACTATCAGACGGTTTGTGTGGAATATAATATTGCGTTTGTGAATGAAACAATGGTGCATTATCTGGAAGAGAAGAATCAGGCGTTCAATGATTTGCGCTGCGAGAATTTAAAGAAGGATCAGGAATTGAATCATCAGGGCAGGGAATTGTACCAGTATCGTGCACAGGTCGACGAAATAAGAAATAAAAATGAATTGTTAGAGAGTAAAATCACTTCTATGGAGAATTCCGCAAGCTGGAAGCTTACAAAACCGATGCGGAGTGTAAAATCACGAATAAGGAGAGACTCATGATACTGGAACATAATGCTAAAAGATTATTGATATTCTTTTTCTATGATAAAAAGGGCATTGTGGATGATTATATCCCATATATGTTGTCCGATATGACAAGAAGTGTGACAGACACGTTTGTTGTATGTAACGGATTGCTCTCAGACGAGGGAAAGAAAAAGTTTGGGGCTTTTACAGATCAGATCTTTGTGCGCGATAACGTTGGATTCGATGTCTGGGCGTATAAAGAAGCGATGGAACAGATCGGCTGGGAGAAGCTGGATGCCTATGATGAGATTGTGCTGATGAATTATACGATGGTGGGACCGGTGTATCCATTTGCGGATATGTTTGCCAAGATGGATAAGGAAGATGTGGATTTCTGGGGAATCACACAGTTTTTTAAGACAGAGGATGATCCATTTGGCACGATGCCGGAGGGGTATATTCCGGATCATATCCAGTCCCATTTTATTGCCGTGCGGAAATCGCTTTGTAACTCCGATGTGTTCCATGATTACTGGGACAACATGCCGATGATTACTGGGTATCTGGACTCTGTCAGCCGGCATGAGGCACGGTTTACCAAGTATTTTGAAGAAGCAGGCTACAAATGGAGTGTTTATGTAGATGCTGAGGATTACAGAGGACTTTCTAACCAGCCGGCAGTCGGTATGGCGGCAGAGATGGTGATCGAGAAGAAATGTCCGATGTTCAAGCGACGTTCTTTCATGCAGGATTATAATGTCGTGTTGAATGAGTCCTGCGGACAGGAAGCGATGCTGCTGTATGATTATCTGGAGAAACATACGGATTATGATACAGATCTGTTGTGGGATAATCTGCTGCGGGTGGAGAATCTGGCAGATCTCAAACGGAATTTCCAGTGGAACTATGTGTTGTCCGGGGACACAAGCAAGAAGCCGGGGATTGCGGCAGAGAAGAAGTTAGCGCTTGTGATGCATATCCATTTCCCGGAGCTTATAGAGGCTTGTAAGAATTATGCGTCTGCAATGCCGGATACTGCGGATATCTATATTACCACGAATACGGAAGAAAAGAAGAAGCTGATTGAAGAAAGCTTCGCTACACTGCCGTGTAATAAGCTCGATGTGCGTGTCGTGCCAAACAAGGGCAGAGACGTCGGACCATTTCTGGTGGAGTTTGCAGATAGCTTTGAACAGTATGATTATATCTGTCATGTGCATGATAAGAAGGCAGGCCAGGTAAAGCCGGGTTCGATTGGAACTTCGTTTGCCTATAAATGTTTTGAGAATACACTGAAATCGAAAACGTATGTGGAGAACGTAATCGCAACTTTTGAGGAGCATCCACGTGCCGGTATGCTTGTACCACCACCACCAAACCATGCGGATTATTATATTACGCTTGGACTGGAATGGGGAAGCAATTATGGCAATACGGTAAAGCTGGCGGAGGAGCTTGGCATCGATGTATCAATCCGTGAAGATAAGGAACCGATTGCCGGACTTGGCTCTTATTTCTGGATCCGAAAAGAGGCGTTACGTCCGGTTTTCTCTAAGAAATGGACCTATGATGATTTCCCGGATGAGCCGGTTGCAGACGATGGAACCCTGCTTCATGCAATCGAGCGGATCTATCCTTTCGCAGCGCAGAGCGCAGGTTATTATTCCGGCTGGGTATTATCTGAGCAGGGCGCAGCGATGGAGATTACAAATCTGAACCACATGCTGCGGGAAATCAACAAGATCATTTTCTTTGAAGGACAGGATGCGGGAACCTATCATCAGACAAGGATGAATCTGTCACAGTCTTATGGACTGGTAAATGCAGTGCGGGCAGGAATGTATGAACCGAGAAAACCAAGATTCGCATTTTTGCCACGGTTTATACGGGAGCCGCTGGCGCGAATATGGCACAAGATCAAACGGCGGTAAGAACGTAGAAAACTATAGCCGGGAGGATACAACAATATGAGAAAATACGGAAAAAAGTTACTAACATTTCTGGTGTGTGCAGCGATGTTCATACAGGGCGGAACTGTAACCGGGTTTGCTGCGACACCGACGGATGCAGAGCCGGTAAATGTGGATGACCTGACCGGACTTGAAGAACTGAAAGGTCTCGAGATTTCGGACGAGGAAGCACAGGTGCTTCTGAATGAGCCTGAGGGGCAGTCGGGAAGCTATGAGATAACAGTACAGTCAAGAAACTGGGACCGGTATGGAAGCGATTATATCTACAACAATTATCTGGATGATGCAGAAAAAGCGTTTTATGACGGGATGGAAGCAGCGTGCAGGAACTATATGTCTAATGCCGTGGATACAGATACCTATGACTATAATGGCGCGACGAAGTACCGTCTTCCAGAGGTATCGTATGCCGGACTGGAGTATGCGGATGCAAGGGGCATGATTTATGTGTTCCTGTATCAAAACCCGCAGTATTATTTTATTACCTCCGAGTTTTTGTTTAATAAAAAAAGTAATACAATCTGGCTGACAGCATATCCGGAGTTTGCGTCAGGAGAGGACCGGGCTTTCGTGACGGACAAGATGTTTGCCAGGGTGGACAGCTGGGTCCGAGAGATCAATCAGGAAGCAACACCGCTTGCAAAAGAGAAAAAAGCGCATGATATAACATGTGTGAATACAACATATGATGATGAAAGTGAGCTTAATCAGTCAGCATACAGCCTTATCATGAACGGCAGGACAGTCTGTGCTGGATACACAAAGACCTTTTCCATGCTTGCAAATGCAGCCGGAATCGATACTATTGGTATCAATGGCTCTAATCACGGATGGAATATGAGCTGCATCGATGGGGTATGGTATGATGTGGATGTCACATGGGATGACAGCGTCGACAGTTATATCGGATATTATTATTTCAACCGGTCTGACGAAGTGTTTGGCAAGAAGCATACACCATATGACTGGTTTAAGGATAAGAAACCGGCAGCAGATGCGGACCGGGAGACATCTTATGCGCAGACGTCAACGGTTTATGTTGACTCTGTTTCCATGAGTCAGACAGAACTCACACTGAAAAAGAACGAAGAGCAGACACTGCAGACAGTGATACAGCCGGAAACTGCAGTTGATCAGGCTGTAATCTGGACTTCTTCAGACGAGAATGTGGCGGCAGTGTCGCAGACAGGTGTGGTTACGGCCGGAAATGTAGGCACTGCAACGATAACCGTTACAACAAACAATAAATATAAAACAGCACAATGTGTTGTTACGGTGAAGACCGGTGAGTCGACACCGGAACCGGAACCAGAGCCAACACCGACGCCGGAACCGGAGCCAACACCGACACCGGAACCGGAGCCAACACCGATGCCAGAACCGGAACCAGCACCGACGCCGGAACCGGAACCAGCACCGACGCCGGAACCGGAACCAGCACCGGCGCCGACAACAGATGCGACAGTGACAGCAAGCGGCATCTATCTGGCAGGACACACACATGATTCGATTGTGGCGGGGCTTGTTGCGGCGCCATCGAAGAGCGCAGATCTGGAGTATCGCTGGCTGGCATGTGATACAGCTACAGATGCCGGAACATGGTTTGTGATACAGGATTGGACGAAGAACAACGAATGGTTGAACTGGAATCCGAAGATTTCCGGTGACTATGTGATTGTTGGTCAGGTGCGTGTGGTTGGAAATGAGGACAGTCAGGCACAAAGTTCAATAGGGGTACAGCATCATCAGCAGATCAAAGGAAAATGTCAGATGCCATACACTGGTGAAGGAGGCGGCTATCTGATTGGTATTGAATCTTACGACAATCCTGATCAGCAGTATTCGTATGAATTATTAGTACTCGACTGTACATTGCTGGCACAGGGCAAGGATGCGTGGATCTGGTCGACGGGTAGGTGCGGCGCTCCGGATACGTCATTCTGGGCAGTATGGCAGCCGCAGTATGGATACTACTGGACACTGTTCCGCGTATATGATAAGGATGGAACTATGATAGACCAGGAATGTTATCCGTTTGTCAATGCGTATTGATAGATGGTGAAGCATAGATTAAAGCAATGAAGAGGTGCGAAGGAATGAAAAAGTTAAGAAGGATTATGGCATGGCTTGTATGTATTTGCATGGTGTTTGCCGGCGGTAGTTACACCCCACGGGCAGCAGAACCGGATAGTACATATGAAATGCAGACAGACACAGCGACCGGCAGTGATGCAGCTTCTGTAATGACGCAGGAGGCAGATGTGGAGACACCGGTGGAGGAGCAACAGGGGGTATTAAATTATATTTATGTAGATAACCCGGCAATCCGGACCCCAGATACACAGAAAGTTCTCGTTGGACTTGGCGATGGTACGAATGCGATTGAATCTGCAGTACTATCTTATACAAATACGACAACCGGTGCCGGCTGTCAGGCGGAAGCGGAATATTTGGACAATGAATCGGCATTGTTCTCCATGGAATTTGCTTCTGCGGATCAGGCGGGCGCATATACATTGACAGGGATAACCTATACCATTGGTGGGGTCAGCTACAATGTAAATCTTTCCGATGCAGGCGTGAATGCATGCTTTGGTGTTGATTGTGATGTGACAACGAATCCGGATGGTGTCGTCAGTGATGCAGAGAACGATGCAGACATGGATGGCGTTGTGATTACGGATGCAGAAGGGAATGTAATCTCCAATGATGATTTTGAAGAAGCTGCGGTTGCTGCTTCTGATGGAAGTGTGAAGAGAGATGCAAGTGGAAATATGGTTGTCGTTCTTGATCCGGGTCACGGAAGCGAGGGCGATACCGGAGCTGTATCGACATGGAATAATGTTACATATATTGAACGGGATATCAACCTGAAGATCGCACAGTATTGTAAAGCTGTGCTGGATCAGTACAAGGGCATTACTGTTTATATGACAAGAACTGATAATTCAGGCGGACTGAAAGTAGGTGCCGCTGATGGTGAGCAGTTTGGAACAATCGTGAAGTATGCACAGAGTGTGAATGCGGATATTCTTGTAAGTATTCATAACAACTCGGCAGCAGCCAGCGCACACGGTGCCGAAGTTTATTATCCAAATAGCAGCTATAATTCTTTCATCGGACAGATGGGACAGGGACTTAGTGAGACGGTTATGGCGAAGCTGAAGGCGTTAGGACTTGCAGAGCGTGGCGCCAAAATCCGTAATTCTGAGGATGGAAATACATACCCGGATGGATCCCTTGCAGATTATTATGGTGTTATCCGTCAGTCAAAACTGGCTGGATTCCCGGGAATTATTATCGAGCATGCATTTCTGACGAATCAGTCGGATGCAACGAATTTCCTTGGATCTGATGAAGCATTACAGAAGCTGGGACAGGCAGATGCACAGGCGATTATTGATTATTTTGGTATATCGAACGATGATGATCTGTATAAGGATGGCGATGCATCCATCCGTGTAGTACAGAACGGTGCAACCAGTACCTACATTATGGTTGCTTCAGGCGTACCGAACGCACCGGGATTGCTGTTCCGGGTGAAAAACGAAAGTACCGGCGAGATGAAAGAGTATGACGCATTACCGGGGGATGGCGATGGCTGTTGGTATGCATCCTTTGATGTAAATGAATTCTCTGCAGCCGGTAAGTTCACAATTACAGCATGTGCAAAGAGAAATATGATAGCCTGTTATCCGGTTGGCACGACAACATTATCTGTAGAAGCGCCGAAGCCGGCAGAGCCTGTAAATCCATCCGTAAGCGCATTTGATGCAGACGGACAGAATACATTTATTCTGATTGCGGATAATCTGGAGAATGCAGACCAGATCACAGGTGTAAAGTTTGGCGTATGGAATGAAGGACTTTCTGATCTGCACTGGTACGAAGCGTCCAAGGACAGCCTCGGTAGATGGCTGTCACTGATGGGCGTGGCAGATTACAAGAAGTCCGGAACCTATTACACAGATGCATATGCAACTTATAGCAATGGCGCACAGGCGAAGATAGGCTCTGCGACTTTTGAGGTGGCAAATGCAAGCACGGAAGGTATCGTAGTTGAGAACGTAAATGCAAACAAGGGAAGCTTTGATATCGTGATCAGGGGTGTGAAGTCCCCATCCGGCGTTGCCGGCGTCCGGGTTCCGGTCTGGACAGCCGCAGATCTTTCCGATCTGCACTGGTATGACGCAGAAAAGCAGGAGGATGGTTCGTATGTAGTACATGCAAATATTGAGAACCACAAATATAATTATGGTGTTTATGCGATGCAGAGTTATGTAACAGGAAGAAATGGTGTTGAGAATGTTACATACAGCTATTGCTATAATCTGGCACAGCCGGAAGCAAAGGTAAGCAGCTTCAATGCAGATCCGGACAGGAATTTTATTCTGATTGCAGAGGATATTCCGGGCGGCAGCCGGGTAACAGGCGTGAAGTTTGGTGTATGGAAAGACGGACTTTCTGATCTGCACTGGTATGAAGCGTCTAAGGACAGTCTTGGCAGATGGCTGAGTGTTGTCGGGGTTGCGGACTATATGAAGTTTGGCACATATTATTCGGATGCTTATGCAACGACCAGTGATGGAAGGACGTATAAGATTGGAAGTACAATTTTTGATGTGACAACACCGACAGCCCAGATACAGGTACAGAATGTAAATGATGATGCGGGAACATATGATGTGCTGATTAAGAATATAGTCAGTCCATCAGGCGTGAATGCAGTTCGGGTGCCGGTATGGACGGCCAGCGATTTAAGCGATATTCACTGGTATACAGCACAGAAGCAGTCAGATAACACATATAAGGTAACAGTAAATGTAGAGAATCATCAGGGACACTATGGTGTGTATGCGATTCAGGCATATATAGATGCCGGTAATGGCATGTCAGCAGGAGCAGCAAGCTTATGCTATCGGTTTATGCCAGAATCTGCATTGTATCAGATATCGGGAGCAACAGGAACATCTGTTGCCCAGATGACAGCATATTACAATGCACATGCGACTTATCCGGAATTCTATCAGAATTCAGATGCACCAACAATCAGCGATTTCTGTCAGCTTTATATAGAAGAATGTGCCGCAGAGGGAATCAAGGCAGAGGTTGCTTTCTGCCAGGCGATGAAGGAAACAGGGTTCCTCAAGTACGGTGGAGCTGTGAAGATTGAACAGTATAATTTTGCAGGAATCGGGGCAACCGACAATGGTGGAACACCGGCGACCTTTGGCTCCGTACGCGAGGGTATCCGTGCACAGGTACAGCATCTGAAAGCATACGCAGATACCAGTGAACTTGCAAATACCTGTGTCGATCCACGTTTCTCATTGGTAACCAGAGGCACAGCCAAGTACGTAGAGTGGCTGGGAATCAAAGAGAATCCAAACGGAAAAGGCTGGGCGAGCGATGCCGGATACGGATATTCTCTGAGACAGGATTACATTGATAAGCTTTTTGAACAGTAAAAAATGAGGGTGTAAAAAGGGTGTAAATTACAAAAATAGGAGGGGTTACATGAAGAAAATCTTAGCGAAGATGCTGGCAGCTGTCATAGTGCTTACATCGGTTGCGGTATATTCCTATGACAGCCGGGCTGCGGCAGTGGAAAGCAATTATGCAAAGCTGTTACAGTATGCATTGTATTTTTACGATGCGAACATGTGTGGAAGTGGAGTGGCAGAGAAAAGCCTGCTGTCCTGGCGTGGAAACTGCCATACCTTTGACGTAACCACGTATACAAGAAGCGACGGAAGTGTGGCAAATGTCAATCTGGCGGGTGGCTTTCATGATGCCGGAGATCATGTGAAGTTCGGACTTCCGGAAGCCTATGCTGCATTCATTCTTGGGATGAGTTATGATACAAACAAGAACGCATATGCACAGGCGGGTCAGGCAGGACACCTGCAGACAATCACAACGTATTTTGCAGATTATTTTGTAAACGGTACCGTATTATCTTCGGATGGAAGCCGGGTAGAAGCGTTTGCCTGTCAGGTCGGCGATGGCGGTGGCGGCAACGATCATGGATACTGGGGTGCACCGGAGAATCAGACAAACACGAACCGTAAGATCTATTTTACAAGTGCGAATGCACCGGCAACGGATATTGTATCTTTAAGTGCAGCGGCACTTGCGATGCAGTACAGAAATTTCGGTGGAGATCAGTATCTGGATACGGCCAAGAAGCTTTTTGCATACGCACAAAGCAACAACAAGGCAGTTGGAACGACGGCAAACGGATTTTATAATTCTTCTGCATGGCAGGATGATTATTGCCTTGCCGCTATTTTGCTGTATCAGATTACCGGAGATACGCAGTATCAGACCGAGTACTATAAGTATGCATCGGATGGAAATGCACAGAAGCCATACTGGCCGCTTGGCTGGGATAATGTAGGACCGGCGGTTGCTTATTATAGCGGAAATACAAATGCGTTATCGACATTGATGGGCATTTCCAGTGGAAATACAAGCAGTGACGGATACCGCTGCATTGACAGCTGGGGATCTGCGCGTTACAACACATCCATGCAGTATACCGGATTATTGTATGACATGGCAACTGGAACTACGACATATCAGAGCTGGGCAGAGACACAGATGCAGTATCTGCTTGGAAACAATAACCGGAATCAGTGTTATGTGGTCGGATATAATGAATACAGTGCGAAATATCCGCATCATAGAGCTGCATCCGGGTATACCGGTGGCCCGCAGGGGACAACGACGCAGGCACATGTACTTTTAGGTGCATTGGTCGGCGGTCCGAAGCTAGATGGCGGGTATAGTGATACCGCAGATGATTATCAGTGCAATGAGGTGGCAATTGATTATAATGCAACACTCGTAGCAGCGGCTGCTGCATTATATGAAAAGCATATCGGTGAGAGTGGACAGGCGGTTGATACGAATTATTATTCTGATGCGGCAGCCACATCGACACTGACATCGAACGGAATTTATGTTTCCGAGGTATCCAGCAGCCGGATCACGGCAGGCCTTGTAACGGTTTATAATGATAAGGCAAATGTCGAATACCGCTGGGTTGCATGCAAGGAGGCAGATCAGCAGTGGTCTGAGATATCCGGCTGGAAGCAGGGAAACGAATGGGTAAGCTTTACACCGGAGACATCAGGAAGCTATATCATGGTATGCTATGCAAGAGTTATCGGGGACGATTCTACGATGATACAGGCAAGTGTAGGCGTGAATTACCACAAGGCAATCAAGGGCAAATGCCAGATGCCGTATACCGGTGAAGGTGGCGGATATCTGATTGGTGTAGAGTCCTTCGACAATCCAAACCAGTCTTACCGGTATGAGCTTCTGGTGCTTGACTGTACCCTGCTTGCACAGGGCAAGGATGCATGGATCTGGACAACCGGACAATGTACGGTTCCGGAGACATCCTTCTGGGCAGTATGGCAGCCACAGTATGGTTATTACTGGACGTTATTCCGTGTATATGATGCAGAGGGGAATCTGATCGACGAGGAATGTTTCCCGTTTGAGAATATATGTTAGGAGACCTTGGATAGAATGAAAAAGGAACGATTATTCTGGCTGGATTTTATACGTGCATTTGCGACATTTATGATCGTGCTGACGCATTTTAATGCGATCTATGTCTACAATGTGTATCCGCCAACACCCGAGAAGGCAGTTATTACGATGAACATCGCGAATATTTATATTGGAGGGTTTGGCGTGTCGCTGTTCCTGATTGTATCAGGTGCGTCGCTGATGTATGTATATGAAGAAAAATGCGATGTACTGAAATTCTACAAAAAACGGTTTTTGAACATTTATCCGATGTTCTGGATGGCATATATCGCCGTTTTCCTGTATAATTTCTATAAATATGGATCTATACCACAGGGTGTGCCTTACAGAAATATTATCTTCTCCATTCTGGGGATTGATACATGGCTGGTGAATTTCTCTGTGCCGACGTTCGGGCTGGTTGCGGAATGGTTTTTGGGATTGATCATCATCATATATCTGGTGTTCCCGCTGCTTCGCGTGCTGGTCAACAAGCATCCGCGGATATTGGCGGTAGTCGCAATCTTGATGTATGTCATATCGGTAAGTACAATCAACCAGAGTGTGACACTGTTTGCCAGACTTCCGGAATTCCTGTTCGGTATGTATTTTATCAAATACATCAGGAAGGTGAACTGGAAATGGGTGATTCCGTGTGCACTGGTGCTTGTGCTGAACACGATTCTGAAACCAACCTGCAACAACATGTTCCAAGTGACATATGTAGGCATCTGCTCCTTTATCATTCTGGTGTGGATATCCTATTTTATCAAGGCAAACTGGGTGAAGAGTGTCAGCCGGAAGATCAGTAAATATTCGTATGCATGCTTTATCATTCACCACACGGTGATATACAAGATCATCGAGCATGTGAATCTGAGCACAATCACGCTGCCACTCAGCTGGCTGCTGTTTGGCTATGTGTGCATTATGGTCGCGGTTGCAACGTATATTCTGTATCATGTGCACGACAAGATCATGGCAACACTGAAGGAACCATACAATTAATTTACAAAAGGGAGGGCGAACTATGAGAAGATTGAGAAAGAAAATTGCAGCACTCGCACTGGGGGCGTTTATGGGATTTGGACTGATGTCTCCACAGGTACAGACAGTGAAGGCAGCAGAGACACAGAGCAGTGGCTGGAATGTGTCGGTTGTTTCCGAAGATGAGCTGGGGGATGCCGACGGTGTTGCACAGGACTCTGTGGAGGTGTCGGCAGCTGCAGGTTGTACGACAGTCAGTGGAACAAAGTATTACAGCAAGGCATATGAGGTGTTGACCAAGGTCAACGAACAGCGGGCGAGTAACGGGGAACCGGCACTTGCAATGGATGCTTCTCTTATGGAAGCAGCGATGCTTCGTGCAGCAGAGATTACGATAAAATTCGACCATACCAGACCAAATGGTGAGAAATGCTTTACGGTGTCCGGTCTTGCCTATGGTGAAAATATTGCGCATGGATACTCATCTTCAGAGGATGTTATGACTGCCTGGATGAATTCCGATGGACATAGACGGAATATCCTGGACAGTGATTATACATCCATTGGTGTTGGATGTTTTTATAAAGATAACACGTATTACTGGGTGCAGTTGTTTGGTATCAACACACCAGAGACATTTGAGCAGCCGGTGGACTATATGGAATCCTACGATGTTGTGACAAATGCGGGTGAGTATGCGCAGGGATACACATTGGAATCGAAAGGAATCGTAGAATGGTCTGCAGATCCGAGATATGGATTTGTCATAAGCATGGAGACGAATGCGCCGGAAAATGCAGATATCGAGTATAGCTGGTATGCAAGCGATGATAACGGTGCCAGCTGGTGGACGCTTTCAGACTGGGATAAAGAGGCTTATGCGATCAAGGCGTGTCCGAATTATTTTGGTGATTATCTGATTGCCGGCAAAGCGAGAAAGGCCGGGGATGATTCGACGATCGTCATGGCAACCTATACATATGGATATCATCCGGCCATCAAGGGAATCTGCCAGATGCCGTATACCGGTGCCGGTGGAGGATACCTGATCGGTATCGAGAGCTACGAGAATCCGAACCATGCATATACCTATGAGATGCTGATTCTGGACTGTACGCTGTACGCGCAGGGACTTCCGGCATGGACCTATACAACCGGCAGATGCGGCGCACCGGATACATGTCTGTGGACAGTCTGGCAGCCACAGTATGGATACTATTGGACGCTGTTCCGCATCTATGATGAAAATGGCAATCTGATCGATGAACAGTGCTATGGATTCGAGAATATCTGTTAATCAGTAAAAGGAGGAACTAACATATGAAAAGAAGAACAAAACTTTCAGTTTATATGGCTGCTCTGGCAATTGCAGCCACGGTGACAGTGGGGGCTGCGACAAAAACGGCGCATGCAGAGGAAGATATCAATATTATCCGTATCGGAACCGATGCGGACACATCAGAGAATCTGGAGACGGTTGCAAAGCATCCGTCATCCGGAACCACGGCTGCCGTGCCGGCATCCGGAACCACGGCTGCCGTGCCGTCATCCGGAATAGAGATGGATGAAGAAACAGTCGGGGCATTCCAGGCGGAATATTACAATCTGACCACAAGTGGTGGAAGCTGGGATGGTACATATTACACCCTGAATGGAGCGACAGTTACGAATGCATTCTTCTGCGATGGCACGTATACCTACTACCTGCAGGCAGACGGAACGCCGATGAAGGACAGACTAACCTATCATCCGGATGGTGAGCATATCATATATTTTGATGAAGATGGACATGAGGTGTTTGATGACTTTGCCCATATCTCCGAGACGATCTCCGGCGAGGAGACAAATGATATCTGTTATTTTAATACATACGGATATATGTATGTGGATGTACTGACATGGGATCCGTCCGGTCAGGAAATCATCTATATTACACCATATGGTGTGGTACAGGTAGAAGGCTGGTTCCAGTATTCCGGTACACTGAAGTGGGCAGATGGAACACCTGCAACCGAATATTGGAACAACTATGGCGGCTGTGCCGGTGGATATGTGATCCGCGATGCATGGGGCTTTGACTGGGAGGATCGTCTGACGTATCTGCAGGGAAATGGTGTCTGTAAGTATCCGGAGATGACAGCCGATGGCGTAGCAAGCATGATTGCGGCATCCATCGGTCCTGGTACAGATCTCGAACGCGTAAGCTATGCAGCCGGAATTGTCGCATTTATCTGTCAGAACGATACCTATACGACAGAAGGAAGCTATTACAACAAGCCGGAGGGTGTATTTATACAGCGGCAGTATTCCTGTGCAGGCTCGACCAGAGCACTGGGATTGGTCTTAAACTACATGGGATATTCGTGGACGCATATCAACGAGAATCAATGGACACATCAGTGGTGTGAACTCACGATGGACGGACAGAAGGGCTATGCGGATGGCATGGGTGGTTTTGCCGGATATGGGGCATATCCATATTAAATCAAAAGCAAAAAATGACATCTAAGTTGAAAAAATATAAAGTTAAGCGTATACTAACCATGTCTTACAAATAAAATAAAGGGAGGATTTAAGCATGAGAAAGACAAAATTAGCAACGTATGCAGTCGCTCTGACACTGGCTGCAGCAGCCATGACAGGTATCTCGACAGAGACTGCCCATGCAGAGGAATCCGTACAGGCTGTAGCAACGGATACGGATGCTGCAGAGACAACGGAAGCACCGGCAGCAGAGGAGATAACGGAGGCAGTCGCTGAGGATGTGGCAGCCGAAGAGGTAACAGTCGCTGATGGAGGTAATGAATATTACAACATCAACATCAACGGCGGCAACTGGGATGGTACACACTATACCGTAGGAGGAAACGTAATCATTAACGCGTTCTTCTGCGATGGTACGTATACCTACTACCTGCAGGCAGATGGAACACCAATGAAGAACAGACTGACTTATCATCCAGATGGTGTACATATTATCTATTTTGATGCACAGGGACATGAGGTATTCAACAATTATGCAAATGTAACTAAGACAATCGAGGGCAATGATACAAATGATATCTGCTACTTCGATACATTTGGATATATGTATGTAAACCAGCTTACTTATGATGAAACGGGTACAAAGATTTATTTCATCAACGCGTGTGGTGTGATTGAACAGAGTAAATGGGTAAAGGTGGATGGTGCAAAGTACTTTGATCAGGATCATTATGCGTATGGTTATGCATATGCACAGGCAGATGGCACCCTGCTTACTAACACATTCACATACTGGAATGGCAAGCAGGTATATCTGCTTGGGGATGGACTTCTTGCAACCGGATTACAGGAGATAGGTGCAAACCATTTCTATTTGTTTGACTTAAACGATGGACATCTGATTCAGACATACTCATCTAAGCCAGGCACATATAGTCTTACAAGATATTATGAGGATGGTTACATAGTAGAAAGATACAATGGCTATGATTATGCCGGAGAAGACAACTATGATAAGGCTGGCGTACAGACTGGACATTTTGAAGTCAATACTGTGAACAATATCGAGATACATACAGGCTGGTCTAATATGGATGGTGTAAAGGAAACATACAAATATACATATGATGCCACAAGCGGCAGTGATTTGACGGATGAATACGAGCGTCAGATAATTGAGAATGGACAACCAGTAACATACAAATATAATACAAATTATCTGTATTACAATCAGAAACCAGGACAACATTTCTATACCAAGCAGGCTTCATATAGAAATGGTGTATTGTATTCAGGCTATGAAACCTATTACAATGATGATAATGACAATTGTACGTTTAAATCTGTTTATTATGATTATAATGAGAATGGTCAGTTAATATCCAAGTGTGAAGAAACATATCATGAGGGATATAAGGGTATAAGTTCTAGGACATACACAGACTATGATGCAGCAGGAAACGTAGTATGGACATCTACTACAAATTATGACATAAATGGAAATGTAATTGATTAGTAATCTGTTTGATTTTCCAGGACGGATCTACCAGTGATGGTGGATCCGTTTTTTTTTATAGACAGAAAAATAAACCACCTGCTATGCAGGTGGTTCCCAGTGAGCTTTAGCTTCAAGTAAAGAAACCTCCATGATAATATAAAGTGTAGGTTCGCCAACCGCACTAAAAATATCA
>NZ_JAHLPZ010000008.1 GCF_018918185.1 Eubacterium sp. MSJ-21
ATGGGATATTTGAAAGGGAAAAGCTCACTGATGATATTCGAAAGACATGCAAATTTAAAGTACAAATATGGAAACAGACATTTTTGGTGTCGAGGATATTATGTTGATACAGTAGGAAAGAGTCCGCCTTAGAGATAAGACCGGCTTTTTGCGTTGAATATGAAACATTTATTCTGTGATAAAAATGACGAAATGGTTGAATAACCATAAAAAGAAAGATACAATTAATACGTTCAAAACAAAATCGATGGGAGGAGAAAGGACATGAGAAAAACAAAATTAGCAACATATGCAGTGGCACTCACACTTGCAGCTGCGGCTATGACTGGTATCTCCACGGAACCTGCGTATGCAGAGGAGGTAACGCAGGTCGTTGCAACTGACACAGATGCAGCAGTTGAGGATACAACGGAAGTTGTTATAGAGGAAGCAGCAACAGAAGATCCAACAACCGAAGTTGAGGTTGCAACAGACGAAGTAACTGTCGCAGATGAGGGCGGTGATGCATACTACAACATCAATGAAAACGGTGGATCGTGGGATGGAACACATTATACTCTGAATGGACAGGTAATCACGAATGCGTTCTTCTGTGATGGTATATATACATACTACTTACAGGCAGATGGAACACCGATGAAGAACCGTCTGACATATCACCCCGATGGTGAGCATGTAATCTTCTTTGATGCAGATGGACATGAAGTATTTAATGATTTTGCAAATGTGAAACAGTCAATTGCGGGGAAATCCCTAGATGATTATTGTTTCTTTGATACATATGGGTATATGTATGTAAATAAACTTACTTATGATAAAGATGGAAAGAATATATATTATATCAATGAATATGGTGTTATGGAGCGGGGAAAGTGGTTTCAGTTTCCGAGATATATAACATATTTTGACATAGATTATCCATACTGGATGTATTATGAGTATGCTTATGCCACAGAGACAGGTGCATTGCTTACGAATCAGTTTACATATAATTTTGAGAATAAATTAGTGTATGTTGAGGGAGATGGACGAGTTGCAAAAGGCATGATGAAGTATGTGGATGGCATATATTATCTGCTTGATGCAAACGATGGAATAGTGCTTGAGCAGTATCTGCAAAAGCCAGAGACATATACGCTTACAGTGTATCATCCGGATGCTAATCGTACAGATATACGCACGTACAATGATCATGATGACCTGATTGAAGAGAAGTCATATGATAATGAGAGAAATGTATTGACTGGACGGTATACGCACACATACACATATGATTCGGAAGGAAATATAATAATAGATCAGATTAATAATTATAAGTCAGAAGGAAATCAATATTTGCTAACAGGGCAACAAAATAGTACTTACGATGAGCAGGGCAGAGAAATATCCAGAGTTTCGATCGGTATATATTATAATGAAGATGGATCAGAAAAAGAGCGGGTAATAACAGAAAAAATGGAATCGTTAAAATATCAATCGGGGAACCTGTTCTATCAGAAGACTACGAACTATTATGGAGATAATAGCGGAATACAAGAACGTTACTACAGGGATGATGAAGATAATTGTTTAAGCAGGTATCGGAGTACCTCTTATGAACAGGGCGTAAGTCGTGGCGGATACGAATATATCAGTGGCGAAGGTGGTAAAGTTTGTCAGGAAAATCAATTTGACAAGGATGGGAATATTACGAGTGTCAGATATTACTGATCGGATATAGACGATTCATTCCATGACAAAAATGACAAAATAGTTGAAAAATAAAAAAATGGGCGTACAATTAACACGTTCAAAAATAAACCGATGGGAGGAGAAAGAATATGAGAAAAACAAAATTAGTAACGTATGCAGTAGCACTCACACTTGCAACTGCGGCTATGACAGGTATCTCGACCGAGACTGCACATGCAGAGGAAGCCGTACAGGCTGTAGCAACGGATACGGATGCTGCAGAGACAACGGAAGCACCGGCAGCAGAGGAGACAACGGAGGCAGTCGCTGAGGATGTGGCAGCCGAAGAGGTAACAGTCGCTGATGGAGGTAATGAATATTACAATATCAACATCAACGGCGGCAGCTGGGATGGTACGCACTATACTGTAGGAGGAAACGTGATTATCAACGCGTTCTTCTGCGATGGCACATATACCTACTATCTGCAGGCAGACGGAACACCGATGAAGGACCGACTGACCTACCATCCGGATGGTGAGCATGTCATCTATTTCGATGCGAACGGCCATGAGGTATTCAGTGACTTTGCACATGTTACAAAGTCGATTGCTGGAGATGCAGTCGATGACCTGTGCTTCTTCGATGTATACGGATATATGTATGTGAATAAGCTGACATACGATAAGGCAGGTCAGAATCTGTATTATATCAATGAGTGCGGTGTAATCCAGAGAGGCAACCGCTGGTTCCAGTTCCCTGGTCGTATAGAGAATATTGGCGGTGAAGATTTATATACAGGTAACGCCTATGGCTTTGGTACAGAGAACGGAGCCCTGCTTACGAATACAATGACCTATAACCGGAATGGTCAGCAGGTATATCTGCAGGGAAATGGTATGACTGCAATGGGACTTGTGAATATCGGCGGAACGTGGTATATGTTCGATGTAAATGACGGACATTTCGTACAGACATACAGCAGCAAGCCGGAGACTTATACGTATACATATTATAGAGATGGTTATACGGATATCTATGTGTACGACAAGAACGATAATGTACTGACGAACGATGAGTACAGAACGGATGGCACCCACCAGTATCATTACGAAGCTGCTTATGATGCAGCCGGAAAGCTGAAGTCTGACAGCTACAGTCGTGTTCGTGAAGAAGATGGTACATCATATTCAGGTAAGTATACATATAATGCCAAGGGCGTAATGTTAACGGGTGTATATACAAGCACATATTATGAAGCTGGTACATTGATTAATGAGAAAAACGAGAGTAATACACTTACCTATGCATCCGGATATCCTTCCTATTCGAAATCTATCGGATATAAAAATGGTGTATTAAGCAGTGTATATGAGTTTTATTATGCCGATACAACCAATGGTGATTATCGTGGTAATGTGACAGGCGAAAAACACAGCTATTATATAGATGGTGTATTGGATTCTACAGTAGAATATGCGTATGATTCGGCCGAAAGGTGGATTAGCAGTACAACAAAGTATTATGATGCAAACGGCAATGTAATAGACTCATATGTCTATAATTATAACAATTAATGCATCTGTTATGGTCAGATAACGGATAGAAGAACAGTCAAAGCATTCGAAGAGGGCTTGAGAAATCAAGTCCTCTTTTGCTGTAAACCAGAACTCATGCCACATATTTCTGTCACATATTATTTTATACCTTTTATCCCCTTTTTGGTTGAACATTTGTTCGTACTATGCTATATTGTCATTGTATAGTTGAAAAGAAAGCAGGATGTGATTTTCCGATTATTAGATGCCCTCCAGTTCACAAAGGAGGGTGATGCCCTATGAACACGCTTGAAGTACTTACTTTATTGCTTGTTATTTTTGCGGCTCTGTCTTACATAGACGATCATAATAAAAAGAAATAGCATCCCCAACCCTCACAAAGTTAGGATGCTATTCTTTTAGTTTTTATAACGGAGGGCAAATCGGACTCATATCCGATTACCTTTCTAAGTAGATTATACAATGGAGGGCTTGAGAAATCAAGTCCTCTTTTTTGAACGTGGAATCCTGCCATATATTCGATATATTTCTGTCACATATCCTGTCACATATAGATTTTTCGGGGGAAGTTCACTATAATAAAAAATAGATTGCGCGATAGCATTTCAAAAATACGAGACGTGATATGCTGCACCAGCCCTTTGTCGGAGGCAAATTATAAATGGGTTGGTGTTCCGGATAAGAAAGGGAGGAAAAAGAATATGAGAAAAACAAAATTAGCAACGTATGCAGTCGCTCTGACACTGGCTGCAGCAGCCATGACAGGCATCTCGACCGGGACTGCACATGCAGAGGAAGCCGTACAGGCTGTAGCAACGGATACGGATGCTGCAGAGACAACGGAGACACCGGCAGCGGATGAGACAACAGAAGCCGAGGAGGAAGCATCCGGGGTACAGATGGACGAAGAAACTGTAGAGGCGTTTCAGGCGGGATATTATAACCTGACCACAAATGGCGGAAGCTGGGATGGTACGTATTACACTCTGGATGGAACGACAGTGGCGAACGCATTTTTCTGCGATGGCACGTATACCTACTACCTGCAGGCAGACGGAACACCAATGAAGGACAGACTGACCTATCATCCGGATGGCAAGCATGTCATCTATTTCGATGCGAACGGCCATGAGGTATTCAACGACTTCGCAACGATTACGAAGACAATCAGCGGAGATCCTGTCAATGATGTCTGTTTCTTTGATGTGCATGGGTATATGTATGTGAATCAGCTGACATATGATAAGACGGGTACAAAGATTTACTTCATTAATGAGTATGGTTTGCTTGAATCAGGCAAATGGGTAAAGGTAAATGATGCAACTTATTTTGATCAGGACTACACTACTTCTGGTTATGCTTATGCACAGGCAGATGGTTCTCTGCTTACAAATCAGTTTACCTATGACAGAAACGGGAATATGGTGTATGTGCAGGGAAATGGACTTCTTGCCACAGGACTGAACGAGATTGGCTGGAACCAGTTCTATCTGTTCGATCCAAATGACGGACACCTGCTCCAGACTTATACATCTATGCCGGGTGAATATTCATTGACATATTACTATGACGACTCTTACGAAGTAGAAAAATATAAGGGATATGAGTATTTGGGCAGTGACACATATTCCAAGAAGGATCAGTCTCTGATCGGACATTCGGAGATCGGAACATTGAATGGTGTGCGGATACATTCCGGATGGTATATCATGGATGGACAGAAGAGCACTTTCACCTATACATATGACATGGATGGAAAAGACCTGACAGACGAACTTGAGTATCCGAAGGTTACGGAAGATGGTAAGACGGTTACCGGGAAGGATTACACGAACTACCTGTACTATGCGGACGGAATACAGTTCTATACTAAAACAAGCTACTATGAGGATGGGGTACTGGTAAGCACATATGAGACATACCGGAATGATGATGAGGATAACTGCAAGTCATCTACGATTCAGAGTGAGTATAAGAACGGCAAGCTGTCTTATACATATACACAGACATACTATGAAGGAACCGTAGAGATTACAACTGAGGATGGCTACACATATGAAGACAACCGTGTAAGCTCTTCAACCTATACAGAGTATGATGCAGCCGGTAATGTGATATACACATACACCACAAACTATGACAAAGACGGAAATGCGATTGAATAGCAGATTGGTTGAACTGTTCAAAGAGGGCTTGATTTTTCAAGCCCTCTTTTTCATTGTGCCAGTCCGGCCATTTTTGTATAGATATTTATGTCAATCTATGCTAGAATAAAATCAATTATATAAAAATATAAAGGAAGCTTGGAAGTAGGGGACGTATGAAGAAGAAAATTATCACTTTTGTATGTGGCATGGCGATGGCATTGTCCGGGCTTGGGACGGCAGGTATCACGCATGCACAGGAACCGGGTACACCGGCAATTGTAGAAACTGCGACAGGAACCGATGCACAGCCACAGGTAGATACATCGCAGGTTTCTGCACAGCTGCAGGCAGATGCGGTGGAGATGGATGCAGTACACGTATCTGCACAGAATGTCACGATTGGATCGATTGCGAAGATGGATATGGGACGCTATTCAATCGTAGGTGTGCCGAATACGCCATCGGCAGATGTATATTACCGTTGGCAGATGTATGACTTTACAGAGGGAACCTGGACGACTTTCCATGACTGGGACACAGCAACTTGCGTGTTCTGGGAACCATCGCATGCAGGCGATTATAACGTGTATGTCGAAGCGATGAGTGGCGGGGCGGTTGTTGCAAGTTACGCACAGCTGTATTATTTTTCCGGCTGTGTGACGACACTTGGCAGCATCTCTTATGCATGTGGAACCAGTGAGTGTACATACGACATTTCTTATACAACGAATGATACGGAGCTTCAGTTCCGGTGGCAGGCATACGATGTTGCAAATGGCACCTGGTGTATGATACGGGACTGGTCCGGTGAAAGCGCCGGCAACTGGGTGCCGGAACATGCAGGAGATTATTTCCTGTATGTCGAAGCGAAGGGCGGCGATGGAGCGATCTCTTCCAAGCTGCTTGTATGTCATGTGGACGAGGCGCAGATCACGTCATTTATTCAGAGTTGTACGAGTGGATTTGTAAATGAGATTGTCGTTATGGCGGGCACATACACGGATCCAACGAACAACATTGGCAGACAGAGATATCTGGTATTTGATGGAACGTATTGGACGGAACTTGCATCGTATCAGGGTCAGGGCTTATGGAATCCTTCCAGGGAAGGACAGTATCTGCTTTGCTATGAGATTTATGATAAGAAGGGCGTCCTGGTTGCACAACAATTCAAACAGTTCCTGATTGAAAAGCCATATGTGAACTTCGGAGAGCTCAAGGAGACACATACAGTTGGACTGGATTTCCATTTCGAAATAGATGTGGATACGAATGATCCGGGGATTCATTACCGCTGGCAATATTATGATATTGCAAAGGATGCATGGTATGTGATTGCGGATTATCCAGGAGGAACAAAGGTTGACTGGACACCTGAAAAAGAAGGCTATTATTGGGTGACTGTGGAGGCGATGCTTCGGGACGGAACAGTAAAGTCTGTGACCAAGGGGGTCGTTGCAAACCGGATTCAGAGCGAAGAAAGCAAGATGCAGGTATTGGCGAATTCGTATGCCAGCAATACAAGTTATCTGCTTCTGGTAAATGGAGCTACACACAAGGTTGGTGTATTCTCCGGCTCCAAGGGAAACTGGACGATGCTTGCTTATTGGGACTGCTCAGATGGCAAGGCAAGCACACCAACCGTCCGTGGCGAATTCACGGTGGGATCGAAGGGATCTTATTTTGATTCCGGTGATGCAAGATGCTATTACTACACACAGTTTTACGGAGACTATCTGTTCCATTCTGTGCTGTATAACAAATATAACGGCAATCTGGCAGATGGTAGACTTGGTATGGGATTGTCACATGGATGCGTCAGATTGCAGATTGACAACGCAAAATGGATCTACGACAACATTCCGTCAGGAACAAAGGTTGTTGTGTACAATTAATGACGAGGAGGGGTTACATGAGGAGAGGACAATTTAAGAAACGAGGAATTGCGTGGCTATTGACAGCGATGCTGACAGTAGGTATGGTATTTGCACCGGACGCTTCTGCGCTGACTGTGCAGGCGGCATCCCATTCGCATGTGAAAGCAACGCAGGCAGATTTCGTGGAGCCGAATGCGAACAACAAGAAGGGTGTACAGGGAACCGAGGTTGCCGAGACGGAGAATCTGGCAGAACTGAGCCTGAACCATATCATGCTGAATGTCGACCTGACGCAGGTTATCAGCACGAATGGAACAGGAACACCATACACCTACAATGGCAAGACCTATTATTTTAATGAGGCAGAAGGAAGCTACATGAAGGTGTGGCAGGCGCGCGTGAAGGAATACCGGGATCAGGGTATTACTATGACGTTCTGTCTGGTTATGAGCTGGAGTGATAATGCACAGGTACAGAAGCTGATGTACAATCCAACACCGGGCAAAGTGTATTATGCGTTGAATGTGACAAACAGTGAGGCGCGGGAAGAGATCGCGGCACTGCTTCATTACATGGCGAACCGGTTTGGATATTCGGATACGTTCGTGCAGAACTGGCGTGTTGGTAACGAGGTGAATGTATCCCATGATTATAACTACACAGGGGCAGGCACAAACAATATCCCTGTGAAGTCGACACTTGTAACTCTGGCAACGCAGTCTTACGATCTGCTGGAGCAGGCACTGAAGGATGAGAACCCGTATGCACGCGCATTTGTATCTGTGACGCATGACTGGAATTATTCGAACGAGGGCAAGGGTGTACCGACGAAGGATTTCATCGATGCATTTGCAGCGTCCACAACAACTGCAGACTGGAACCTGGATTTCCATGCGTACCCGCCGAAGATGAGTGAGCAGGTATGGACAAAACAGAGTGCAAGCTATCTGACACACGAGGTAACAACGAATACGGTCTGCGCACCGAATCTGGAAGTGCTGACGGATTATGTGAAGAATACATATGGAACCAATCACCGGATCGCCTTGTCTGAGCAGAGCTTCGATTCCGCAGCGGGCGAAGAAGAACAGGCAGCGATGATTGCATATACCTATTATGCGGCAGCCAGAAATGACATGATCGACAACGTCATCTTCACGACGTGGAAGGATACAAACTCTGCATACCATGATTTCTATAACATGGGTATGGTTGATTACTATGGAAATAAGAAAGCTGCGTATAATGTATTCAAGTACATGAACACCGCGCAGGCATCTACCTACGTAGATCCATATCTGGCAAAGCTCAGCAACTGGACCGGACGCACAATATCATCCTGGTCGGATGATATCCTGTATAAGGCACCAGCGACAACTGCGACGCTTACCGCAGGCTCTCTCTATATGCCGTCAGACCAGCAGGGCGTGGATATGGTATATATCGGTATGACCACGACGCCGACCAATAAGGAAGTAGATCTCGAATATATGTGGTCTGTCTACAATTATACAAATGGCAAGACTACAGTATTAACAGGCTGGAATTTGAACAACGAATGGTTAAAGTGGTATCCGGAAGAGAATGCCACATACAAGATTACGTGTACTGCCAGAGTTGCAGGCAACACGGCAAGTCAGATCTCTGCATCGCAGGATCAGGTAGTTGTGAATATTCCGGGCAAGCCAAATACATCAACGGACGAGATTACTGTCGTCGGGAAATTCGCATCCTACAACGGTTATGATTTTTATCGCGATGCAGCAGGCAACATCACCTGTCAGGATGGTGCAGGAAACCGTGTGAGTGATCAGTTTATGTGTGACGGAACCTACACCTACTATTTCCAGTTTGATGGAACAGCAATGCGCAACCGTCTGACGTATCATCCGGATGGCGTGCATGTAATATATTTCAACGAGAACTGTCATGAGGTGTTCGATAATTTCGCATATGTAAAGCAGAGTATCGCCGGTACACCGGTTGATGACATGTGCTACTTCAATACATATGGATATATGTATGTTGATTTCCTGACATATGACATTACAGGGACTTTCCTGTACTATGCAAACCCATATGGGGTTGTGGAGCGAAACGGCTGGTTCCAGTTCTCAGATGGCGGAATCGGATATGCCAATGCAAATGGAACGCTGATGGTAAGCCAGTTCACCTACGATCAATGGGGTAGAATGGTATATGCTCAGGGCGATGGACATCTGGCGAAAGGCTTGATAACGGACGGACTATATTGGTATCATATGGATGAGACCGATGGGCATCTGTTAGGTAAATTTTTGGCAAAGTAGGGATGGTAAGTGGAGAGATATTGGCAAAAATAAGTAATAACATGTCAAATTGAAAAGTTGACACAGAAAACTAGTTGTTGTAGAATAAAAAAAGTGCCATATAAGGACAAATAAAGATAAATGGAGATTTCACATATGGGAGAAATAAAGCTGTTAGATTGTACACTGAGAGATGGAGGATACGTTAACGACTGGAAGTTTGGACATAATAATATGGTTAGTATCTTTGAACGGTTGGTAGATGCAAATGTAGATTATATCGAGATTGGATTCTTAGATGAACGAAGACCATTTGATATTAACAGAAGTATCATGCCGGATACAGATTGTGTTCAGAAGATATTTGGGAATCTTGACCGAAAAAATTCTTTGGTTGTAGGGATGATTGATTACGGTACATGTTCGTTGGAACATATCAAACCATGTGAAGAATCATATCTAGATGCGATTCGAGTAATTTTCAAGAAACATCTCCGGAACGAAGCTATGAGTTTTTGTGCAGAACTTAAGAAATTAGGATATAAGGTCTTTGCGCAGTTGGTATCGGTTACAAGCTATACAGATGAAGAAATGATGGATTTGATCCGACTTGCAAACGAAGTAAAGCCATATGCAGTTTCCATGGTGGATACTTATGGATTGATGCATCAGAATAATTTGAAACATTATTTTGATCTTTTAGATCAATATATGCTACCAGAGATAGGATTAGGATATCATGCACATAATAATTTCCAGATGGGATATGCAAATTGCATTACCATGATGAGTCAGGTTACAGACAGGCTTTTGCTTGTAGACGGAACCATCTATGGCATGGGCAAAAGTGCTGGTAATGCTCCTATCGAATTGATTGCCATGTATATGAACAGTAATCTGGGTAAGAATTATGATATTAGTCAGTTCCTAGAGGCGATTGATGCCAATATAACAAGTTTTTATACTCCGGCAACATGGGGGTATAATATGTTCTTTTATTTGGCAGCGTCCAATGATTGTCATCCAACATATGTATCTGATTTAATGAAGAAGAAAACTCTGTCTATTAAACAGATTAATGAATTGTTGGGAAGACTTCAGGGAGATAAAAAACTATTATATGATAAAAAATATATGGAACAGTTGTACTTAGAGTATCAGGAAAATGATATAGATGATACATTCGATGTACAGGCGTTAAAGGAATTGTTTGATGGTAGAAAGCTTCTTCTTTTGGGAACTGGAGATAGTGTGACGGAACAGGAAGACCTCTTAAAGAACTTTATTAAAGAGAACAATCCAATTATTATTTCCATGAATTATATACCAGATAATATTTCACCAGATATGATATTCCTGAGTAATTCAAAGAAATATGTGCAGATTGCCAGTAAACTTTCAAGACATCAAGGGGAATATAAGATTATAGCAACATCGAATGTTACAAAAACAAGCGGTGCATTTGATTATACTGTGCGATATAAAGACGTTTTGGACACAGAGGGAAATGCAATCCCCGATGTCGCATTTGCGGTATTGTTAAAGACAATGGAAAAAGTAGGTGTCAAGGAAGTGTATTTGGGCGGAATTGATGGATTTAACGAAACACATAATGGCATATATTTAGATGATGAAGAACGTTGTGACTATGAAATAAAGCATACAGATGAACTGAATGAATATGTAAATCAGATGATGAAGAGAATGAATAAGACAATCAAGTTGAATCTGTTAACAAAGAGTATATACACATTGTAAAAATATGATAATGGAGATAAGGGATTATGATTAGTTTTAATGTACCACCGGTAACAGGCAAAGAAGTAACATACATGCAGGATGCGATATCCAGAAACAAGATATGCGGGGATGGATATTACACAAAACTATGTAATAAGTGGATTGAAGATACAACTGGAATTGCTAAGGCATTGCTTACGACTTCGTGTACACATGCAACGGAGCTTGCTGCGATTTTATGTGATATAAAGCCAGGCGATGAAGTTATTATGCCTTCTTATACTTTCGTATCAACTGCGGATGCTTTTGTGTTGCGTGGTGCAAAAGTTGTGTTTGTTGATATTCGTCCGGATACGATGAATATTGACGAAAAGCTGATTGAAAATGCAATCACCGATAAAACAGTTGCGATAGTACCTGTGCATTATGCAGGAGTATCTTGTGAAATGGATACCATTATGAAAATAGCTGAAAAGTATAATTTGAAGGTTGTTGAAGATGCTGCACAGGGCGTCATGTCAAAGTATAAGGGGAAGAGTCTTGGAACAATCGGTGATTATGGGTGCTATAGCTTCCATGAGACAAAGAATTATAGTATGGGCGAGGGTGGAGCTATCCTTATCAGAGATGCAAAAGATTCTGATCGTGCAGAGATTATACGTGAAAAGGGAACAGACCGGAGTAGATTCCTTCGAGGACAAGTTGACAAATATACGTGGGTTTCTGCGGGATCTTCTTATCTTCCGAGTGATTTGAATGCGGCATATTTATATGCACAGTTGGAAGTTGCACAGCAGGTTTTTGACGATCGTATGAATAGTTGGAACAAGTATAATGAGGCATTTAAGCATCTGAAAGATAAGGGTGTTATAGAGACACCATTTGTTCCAGAAGAGTGTGAGCATAATGCACATATGTACTATATTAAGCTTGCAAACATAACGGAAAGAACAAAGTTTATTGATTATATGAAGGAAAATGATATATTAACGGTATTTCATTACATTCCACTTCATTCGGCTCCGGCAGGAAAAGAATATGGTGTATTTGCAGGAGAAGATAAATACACAACAACGGAAAGCGAACGGCTTGTTCGTCTTCCATTGTATTATAACATGGGAGAAGCTGTGGATGAAGTTATATCGAAAGTATACAAATATTTTGAATAGTAAATGGAGTAGGGATTATATATGAGATTTTATACAAAAAAAATCTTTTTTTTGGTCACTATTATTAGTGTATGCTTGTTGATGTGTATGAATGTGCATGCCGAAAGTGAAGAATTTTTAGGAAAAGGAACGGGTAAAGAACCATATTTAATTCAGAGTCGTGATGATCTGTATCATTTTAGAGATTTGGTAAATAAAGGAGAAAAATTTCAGGGAATATATTTTCGCCAGACATGTGATATTGACTTGGAAAGTGAAAATTGGGAACCGATAGGAAATACCTCAGATGAAGAATCATTCTGGGGCATTTATGATGGAAATGGATATAGTATTAGTAATTTATATATTACAGAACAGGGATATGCAGGCTTTTTTGGAAGTTTAGGAGGAAAAGTAGTTAATCTCAAGATAATTAGTGGACATATAGAAGGTACGATTGCGGGTGCAATCGCAGGTCAGGCAGTAGGGGATAATGCGGTAATTGCGAATTGTATTAACTATGCAAGTATATGCGGAAACAGTGCGGCAGGTATTGCAGGAGAATTTTATCAAGGAGTAATTGCGAATTGTATAAATAAAGGAATTATTAGTGGGGAAACTTCGTATGGTATTGTGGCCATAGATAACGATGTGAAAATATATAGTTCTTATTCGGTTAACTATGAACTTGTTCCCAAAGGGATTGTTGCTGCTAAAAGTGCAGTTGTTACAACAGAATATTTGTCAACGGAAAGATTTGCGGTGAAGAATTCTATTACTGCAGCGATTGCAAAATGGTTGTTTCTTGGAACAGATGATGTTGATTTATTGGAGTGGGAGAATAACGGAAATTTAACATATAAACAAACAGGTATTATTACTCAATTTGTTTATATGCTTAATTTCTTTCTTTTGCCACTTTTGTTATGTTGTGTTTTGGGAGGACTATTATATAAATATAAAAAGAACAAAAAAAATATTTACCGACATAATAAATATTTTATTAATGCGATATTTATTATTTCAATTATAATTTCTTATTTTTGTGATGTTTTTGTCATTGTGAAGGGAATTACTGTTTTGCATTTTGGAAATGTTTTATTTCTAATATTGATTAATTTATGTTCAATATTGTTTGGCAAGATTATTATCGAGAACACATCATTTTCAAAAATTAAAATTCCGATTAGCTTATTATTGGTTATTGCCTTTGTAATTGGTGTTGAATTGTTACAATTTAACAATGTTCCAAGATATGATGCAAATATTTATTATGGAAGTCTAGTAAGGGCAACAAGATTATTTAATTTGGATTTCTTGTCTTTTTTAGGTGCATTTAATTGTTGGAAATGGGCACAGGGTGTGGCACTGTTTGTAGCCCCATTAGAAGCTATTTTGCCAGGAAGAGTAATTGGCGTATATATAGCTAATCTCGTTATCACGGTTATTACTATATGTATATTATATTGGCTAATAAAGAAAGTATATAACAGAGTTACAAGTTTTCAGGCTTCTATGGTTAGTTTGCTGTTTGCATTTTCACCATACATTGTTGGTTTATTTTCATATATTGATATGGATTGGAATGTTGCGTTTTTTGCAGTTTGGTTTTTAGCAGCAGTAATAAGAGAAAATGATTTTTTGATCTCATTTACAGGATTTTTATTGTCGTTTACTAAGATTACTGGTTTCGCATTTTATGTATTTTTCCTGTTTTCATATATGATAGTAGATGTATATACTAATAAAAATAAAAACTCATTCCTTAAACAGCTCACTAAATGGTGGTCGTGGAAGAAAGTGTTTTTATGGGCATTGCCAGTTTTCTGTTTCTTGATTTTGTTTAAATATGGAGATTACTTTACGTCACAATCTTTCTATGGAACGTTTGTAAGTACAGCTATGATTAATTTGATGGATAAGAATCAAATTATCAATACATTATTACAATCTTTTGTTTTTGGATTTCGTTGGTTACTAATGTTATTGATAATTATAGGAATAGTGTGGACAAAAAAACGAAAAAGTGATTCATCTAATAATATGATTTTTATTAATTCGTTGTATATTAGTTCTTTGCTAGTATTATTGCTACTAATGTTATACAATTCCGATGCAAATTGTCCAAGATATACGACTTTGTTTTCTTTAATATTTGCATTGCTTATTCCTTTATTCATAGACTTAATTCCAAATAGGAAACTTAAAAATTTGTCAGTTTTAAGTCTTGCTATATTAATGATGTATCAGACATTTTGGACAATTGATCTGTCTATTGTTTTGTATGCGGATTCTATAAATACGGGACAAAAAGAAATATACAAATTAGCATATAAATCCGATAAAAGAGTAGGCATGAATATAGTTTCCGGTGCAAATGGACAATATCCGATTATAGGAGATGTATATGCTTATAATTTGGAATATTCTTTTTATGATGATTTATTGAATCGGGCATTAAATACAATGGATTTTTCAAAAACAAAAAATGTATTTATATTAGATATTGCAGATTATGAGATAAATATTTCAGGAAGAAATTATGGTGGAGCAGACTGTTATAAAATATATTGGGATAATAAAAATAAAAAAAGAATATTTAATAGTCAAGACAAGGAAATGTTAAGGGTAAAAACATTATATTCCGATTTTATTCTTTTGGAGGGAGAACAATACTTGGATGCAGATAACCGATTTTATTTAGTTGTTCCTGCACGTGTAAATAATATAGAAGTTATAAATAAAATACAAGAATCAGGGTATATAGTTGATAAATTAGGGGAAATAGTCAACTTATATGGAAAGATAGATGTATATTATTTTGAAAAATGAAAAACTAATTATGGAAAATAAAAGATATAAAGATAATCGAATATCAGTATTACGTTTTTTGGCATGCCTTTTAATTACTAATAGTCATTGTGGTGATTTATATCCAATTTCATTGTTGGCAATAGGCGGAGGACAAGGGAATGTTATCTTTTTTGTTTTATCGGGATATTGTTTAGCCAATATAAATATTGAATTTAGAGAATGGATAAAAAAGAGAGTTAATAGAATTCTGCCAGCAACATTAATTTTTCTATTGTTACGAATTATAATTATAGACAGAAAATTTATATTTTCAAATACAGATTTTCTAGTACTAATTAAAAGATATGTCGATTTATACTGGTTTGTTTTTGCAATATTATTGTATTATGTAATTTTTTATTTTGCAATAAAAGGGCAGAGTATTAAAAAATATATAGGGGTGTTGTGTATATATTTGTTAATATATATATTGTCATATGTTTTTGGGATGGATGTATCAGTTTTTTGTGTTGAATTAGAAGGTTTTTCTTTTTTTAAAGTTTTATTTTATTTCGGACCATTCTTTATGGGAGGAATTATCCGAAAGACTATTAATATTGAGAATATACAAAAGGTGAAAAAGTACTCCAAATTTTATCTTGTAGGAGGTATTTTTGGTATTCTGCTTTGGGCTATGGAATATATTTGGATTTTGATATATAATGGAGGCTACAAATATCAGTTTTTGATTCATTTAGGAATATATATTTTTGGAATCAATGTTTTGCTTTACATGTTGAGCATGCCTGATATTGAAATAAAAGATGAAAATAAACTATGGCGATGTGTCCAGCTTATCGGAGATAGTACATTATCAATATATTTAATGCAGGTAACTTTTAAACCTTTATGTATTGAAATCCCTATGCCGTTCAATTTTGTGATTTTTTGGTTAATGGCTTTTACTGGAGGTTGCATTTATACCATAGTTAAGAAAAAAATAAATAAAAGGATAGAGAAATTATCATGAAGAAGTTATCGTTTGTAATACCATGTTATTGTTCAGAAAAAAGTATAAAACAAGTTGTTGATGATATCATTAAAACAGTAGAGAATGATGGTAGATATACGTATGAGATAATTTGTGTAAATGATTATTCGAAAGACGATACATATAGTGTGTTATGCGATCTTGCACATAATTCCAAAATCAAGGTGTTGAATATGGCAAAAAATTTTGGACAGCATAGTGCATTGATGGCAGGGTTCAACGAGGTAACTGGAGATATTGTTGTGTGCTTGGATGATGATGGACAGAACCCGCCATCTGAGATGTTTCGATTGATAGACAAGCTGGAAGAGGGATATGATTTAGTATCGGCAAAATATAAAAATAAAAAGCATTCTTTGTTTAGAAAGTTTGGAAGTAAAGTTAGTTTCTTTATGTCAACTCATTTGGTCGGCATGCCAAAAGGAATTGAATTAAATAGTTATTGTGTGTGTCGACGGTTTGTAATTGATGAGGTTATAAAATATAAGAATGCATATCCTTTTGTGCATGGATTAATGTTAAGAGCTACAAGGAATGTGGCAAATGTATATATTGATCATCAAGATAGAAGTTATGGACAGTCAGGCTATACTTTAAAAAAGTTGTTGGGATTATGGATGAATGGCTTTACAGCTTTTTCTGAAAAACCTTTGCGATTAGCGACTTATGTAGGAGCGGTAAATATTGCGGTTGCCCTGTTGTGGAGTATTATTTTAATAATTCAATTTGCAGTGGGTATTTCATTGAATTATTCATTATTTATCGCGATAAATGTAGTGTTATTCCTCACAGGAGAACTCATGTTTTTTGTTGGCCTTTTGGGCGAATATATAGGAAGAATGTATATATGCATAAATAATGCACCTCAATATGTAATTAAAGAAAAAATAAATGTTGATAAGAAAGAGGAGGAATAAGTAGGTATGGCAAAGAAGAAAGTATTGGTCTTAAATGGAAGCTTCTGCGAGTCTCCAATTATACAGAAAGCAAAAGAAATGGGGATGTATGTTATTACGACTGGAAATGCTCCGGATTTAATAGGACATCATTATGCAGATGAATATATTCCAGCAGACTATTCGGATAAAGAGAAAGTGTTGCAGATTGTAAGAGATAATGACATAGAAGGTGTTATTAGTTGTGCGAATGATTTTGGTGTTCTTACAGCGGCATATGTTGCTGAGCAGATGGGATGGCCAGGACATGACAAATATGAGACTGCAAAGCTGTTACATCATAAAAATCTGTTTAAACAATATGTATATGAGCATAATATACCGGCACCACATTCATATTGTCCGGCAGATAAGGAGGATGCCTTAAATTATATTAAGGAAATAGAATATCCTATTATAGTCAAAGCAAATGATTTGACAGGAGGGAAGGGTATTCGCCGTGCAAACACCTATGAAGAGGCAGTTGAGGCGGTAAATTATTCTTATGATAAATCAAGAGATAAACATATTGTAATAGAACCTTTTATTATTGGATCACAGCATACCTATGATTCATTTGTGATTAATAAGAAAGTTGCTTGTGCAACTAGTTGTAATTGCTATTCTCCGATTAACCCTTATCTTATTCAGTCTGAGGTTCTTCCAGCAGATTATATTGAGGATTTGGAACCTCAATTAAAGACAATTGTGGAGAATATGGCTGAAGATTTGGATTTGGTCGATGGAATTCTTGCATTGCAGTATATTGTTAGAGACGGTAAGCCATATATTATTGAAATGATGAGAAGATCTTTTGGAAATCAGTTTTTAACACTTACAGATAAAATCACTGGTTTCCCATGGGAAGAAGCATATATTAAGGCAGCTCTGGGGGAAAGTTTGGACGATCTTAATATTACAGAACCGGAATACAAGTATTGTGGACATCATGGAATCATGGCTCCGCATGACGGAAAAATATTGAAGTATGAAATACCTGAAGAAATACAGTCTCATTTATTCATGAAGATAGATATGTTAGATGATAATCACAGAATGATTAATGATCATCTGAATGAACGTATTGCGTATATTTATTATCATTATGATTCAAAAGAAGAAATGGTAAATGCTGTTAAGAACTTTAACAGAGATATTAAAGTGACCTTTGATGAATAAATAGTAGGGATGTGGAGAGAAAATTTTATGCAGCATAAGTATAAATTAGTAGTTTTTGATGTAGATGGAACATTGCTTGATACTACAGAGGGCGTTATATCAGCGGTTAAATATACCATTAAAAAGCATGGCTTGGAAGAATTGGAAGAAAATGATTTAAGAAAATTTATTGGACCTCCAATACAGGATTCTTTTGCTAGACAATATGGATTAGAAGGCGAAATATTGCAGGATCTGGCAACTACGTTTCGCAATCAATATAAGGATGTTGATTTGCTGAAGGCCAAACCGTATGATGCAATATATGATGTCATGGATATTTTGATTAAAAATGATGTTAAGATTGCGGTTGCTACATATAAAAGACAAGATTATGCAACAGAGATATTAACTCATTTTGGCTTTGATAAATATACAAATATATTATATGGTGCGGATCATTACAATAAACTTAAAAAGAAAGATATCATAAAGATGTGTATTGATGATTCTGGGATTGCAAATTATAAAGATGTTGTTATGGTCGGAGATAGTGACAATGATGCAATTGGAGCAGAGAATATAGGTGTATCCTTTATTGGCGTCACCTATGGATTTGGATTCAAAAATGAAGAAGATGTCAAGAAGTTTCATAATGTTGGAGTTGCAAATACTACAGAACAGATTCTGGAATTTGTTTAATATTCGTTAAATCATATTGTAAGAGGGGGTTTATAAATGAATGTTTTAGTTACTGGATCAAACGGATTTATAGGCGGACATGTATGTAAATATCTGAAAGAAAAAGGTGAATATGTTATAGGCTTAGGACGTAGAGAGAAGTCTGTACCAGAAGTTGATGAGTATATCTGTTGTGATATGGACTCTGAAGCGATAGACGGAATTATGACATCTGTTAAAGTGGAAAAGATTGATGCAATTATTCATTTGGCAGCGGATATGCGTAAAGAACCTCATAATGTGGAAGTTGTTGCACATAATTGTGTAGGAACCCAGAGACTGCTTGAATTTGCAGAACGGGAGCATATCGGAGTATTTTTACAATTGTCAAGTTTACCGGTCATTGGAAAACCAGAGGAGCATCCGATTACAGAGAAACATTCTTTGAGACCGCCTACAGTGTATCATGCAACGAAAATTGCAGAAGAATTACTTGCAAATTATGCAGATTATATGCATGGAGTGAGAACAGCCAGTTTTCGAATATCTGCTCCAGTAGGGCCGGGCGTGAATCCGAAGACAATATTCCCGACATTTGTAACAAAAGCAAAGAACGGAGAAAACTTAGTACTGTCAGGGAAGGGAAGCAGGGTTCAGACCTATGTACATGCGCAGGATATTGCAAAGGCATTGTATCTTGCGTTATATAGTGAGAAAGCGCATGGAGTATATAATCTTTCAAGTTATAATGCGGTATCAAATAAGCAACTGGCTGAATTATGTGTAAAGTTGTTAAACTCGAAGTCAAAAATCGTTTTTAACGGAAATGAAGATATAATGGATGATTATGTATGGGACGTATCTTTAGAGCATATAAAAGAGGATATTGGATATGAACCTGAAATTTCTATAGAAGAGGCAATATTGGAATATTCTAAGTTATAGATTTTGAGACATTAAGAACCTGGAATTCTTGATATGTACCCTCTTTACTGGACAACCAGTAAGGAGGGTATTTTTATGCGTTATAGTTATGAGTTTAAACTGATGTGTGTTGAATTGTATCATTCGGGTTTGTATCCAGATATCCCAGAGAGTACGAATCCAGATACTCTCAAAAGACATATACGAGAATGGTCTGGATTGGTTGATTTACATGGTCCAGAAGTTTTAAAACATAAGATGTTCAATAAAGTGTGGACACCAGAAGAAAAGCTTGAACTGGTTTTAAAAGTCATTGCAGGCATACCAAAGAGGAAAGTTGCCACAGAAGCAGGTATTAACCCAGGAATACTTTATCAATGGATATACAAATATAAATCACAAGGATATAATGGATTAGTAGGAAGTAAAAAAGGACGTTCAACAAAGGAATCAAAAATGAAGAAGCCAACAAATCCATTACCTTTAACAGAATCAGAACGAGAAGAACTGATGCGCTTGAGAGCGGAAAACGAATATATCAAAGCGGAGAATGAAATAATAAAAAAACGGATCGCCTTGAGGCAAGAAAAATGGGCTGCGCAACTCAAGGCGAAAAAGCAGCAATTATCAAGGGTCTCAGAGAAAAAGGATACCAATTAAAGTATCTGCTTGAAGCAATGCATATGGCTAGATCTACTTACTATTTTGAGATTAGCAGAAACGATGTTGTTGCTGAACGCAATAAGGAAGTACTAGAAGAAATAAAGAGTATTTTTGATGAAAACAAGCGCAGATATGGCGTAAGACGAGTTCATCAGGAACTTATTAATCGTGGATATCGGGTAAACCATAAGAGGGTTCAGCGTCTTATGCATGAATCAGGATTAGCCGGAAAACGCCCAAAGGAGAAATATCATTCTTATACGGGTGAAGTTGGTAAGATTGCTGATAACATAATAAATCGAGATTTCAGTACAACATCGCCTTTACAAAAATGGACTACAGATGTATCGCAGTTCAATTTTTCATGGGGAAAGTGTTATCTCTCTCCAGTGCTGGATATGAATACAAATGAAATCATCTCATATGATTTGTCCAAGAGTCCTAATCTTGAACAGATAACAAGAATGCTCAATAAAGCATTTGAAAAATTTCCTTCAATTGAAGGATTGATATTTCATTCAGACCAAGGCTGGCAGTATCAACATGCTTATTTTAGAAATGCCTTACAGGAACATGGCATTATACAATCCATGTCACGAAAAGGTAATTGTTATGATAATTGTATTATGGAGACATTTTTTGGAAGATTAAAAAATGAGATGTATTATGGAAATGAAAAAGACTATTCTTCTTTCGAAGAATTCTCACAAGCAATTGAAGAATATATAGATTATTATAATAACAAAAGAATTCAGGCAAAAACAAAATGGATGCCACCTGTACAATACAGGATAGCATCCATGTGTTCAACCTAGTTCATAAATATGTGTCCAGAATTCTGGGTACATATCATCTGTTTAAACAGAATTCCGGGTTCTTTTGTTTTCAAGAAACTGCTGTAGATTATTAACCCCGCGAACGGAGAAAATTGTCATCATAGGTAATAGTTGCAAGATATATCTTGATTTTAATTCATATATAAGCATAATTAAAAATGTTGCAAAAAAGATATAGTAAAATATTCGATAATGTTCCATATTATTTTCCGTCCAAAAGGCAAAAATCATTAAGAAAAATAATATTAAATACTGGGAACGCATAAAAGCATTTATTATTTTTCTTAGTTCCTGTGAAGAATTTAATAAGTGTTTGGTTAGAAAGGTATCATATTGAAACTTGTCACTGGAATGTTCAACATCTGGACCGAAAGCATATCGTTCTGCTTGATATGTTCCTTGGCTCCAAAGCCAAAAAGTTTTTTTGGTTAATATTTTTGTTAGCTTTGCAGGTCCATAATCGGTTACTCTGTTAACGATATCTTCAAAGGACCGGTCATAACTAAAATCATTATCCATGAAGCCAAATTCACTTTCGTTAAGTCCGATGTATATTTGATTCCAACCGGAGTATGATTTTATTGGTTCATTTCCGTAACATAATCTTAGTACAATCTTTGGAAGCCCTGATCCTAATATGATAAATAATGTGATTGCTAATATGATATTTTTAATATAATTTCGTCTTGGCTTAGAATCGTTAGTGTTGGACTTGTAGTTGAAAAAGTATATAAACAAAATTGCAACCATTATAATAGAGACACTGGAACGGATATATTTGCCAATGCCAAGCAGGGTAAATATGAGAAAGATATTTTTCCCTTTTATAAAAAGATACAGGGCTAGCATACTTATAAGTATGATGGGGAGATCAAAATAAATATGGTTGATATATAAAAACAAAGGAGATGCGGTTAATAGTAAAATGTACACCAGATTATAATTTTCAACATTATATTCTTTGGCGATATTTCTCGAAATCGCTGCTATTATATAAAGAAGGATTGCATTGATTATTTTTACAGTAATAACACTTTTTGGAAGGGGGATTAATATTATCCCCCAAAAAATTGCCAATACAATATTGCCTGGAAATACGCTCCAATAAGTATCTGAGAATAGTTCTTTGAATTCAAAGCGGGAAAAATGGAGTGCTCCGTTGTATATTGCATTCATATCTGAAAAAGGCTTCAAAGGAACGAGAATTATAAATAAAATTGCGCAAATCATAAAGACAGCAAAAACAATTTTATAATTTAACTTATTTTGTATAAAAGAAAGAAACTTTATTATAGTAATAAATATAAATAAACTAACAAAAAAAAGAATCAAATCATAGATAGTATTTGATGTAAAATAAGGAGAATCGTCAAAGCAATACATAGCTTTAATGAAAAGTGCAAAAATACCAATGATTGAAAAAATAATTTTCAGTGCGTTTTTGGAAATAAAATCCATGGTTGCTTTAAGTATATTCATAGTTGCTTAATTCCTTTCTGGATATAAGTAGAATTATTATTGATTTGTTTCGTTTATATTATTTTGATTGCAATTATTATCTCTTAAACCAAGCCACAATAACACTCCAAATATAGCACAAAGTAAAATCATAAGCAAAAGATATAAAATGGATGCTCCCATGATTTCGTATCTCTTTACGAATATCGGCGATAGGACATAGGCGAATATAGCAACGATGATATAGCCGATTGCCTGTCGTCCTTGTATTCTAAGAATAGTCATAATCGTAACCAGAAGTCCAGACAGGGCTAAGAAGCCACCGCCTAAGAGTAATACGAGCAATTCTGCTTTGTATGGTTTCAAATCTGTATTATATAATAAGGATAGTACAGGGATACCTAACAGATAAGCCCCGATTTCACATATTACTGTGATGACAACTACGATAATTGCCTGAATACCAAATAATCGTAGGAAAGCTTTGCGTTCTCCATCTTTCCATAACACAGACATTTTTGCAATCATAGGACTGAAGATGAAGTTATTTAACAATCCGATTACAAATACAGGCATAGCAATAAAACCATAGCATGCCTGCAACTCATCATTGAGAAGCGAATCAATCGCATACTTTGGTGCATTTCCGATATAAAAAGCAAGGAAACATCCCAGAAATAATGGAAAGCATACTTGTAACAACTTCCATATACGTCCCCAGGTGGAATCCCCTTTATATTGTTTAAAATCAGGATATGTAAGAACAACCAAAAAAACAAGCAGGAGTGTTGTAAATATAGTAGCAATAATAAGCGACAGTAACAAATCTTTGAACACAATTAATCCTGCTGCAAATACAATAATAGTGAAAACCATTCGGATCGTAAGGATTTTTCCTGCCACATCCAGTCGGTTTTCCTGCTGATAAAGTCCGAGGTATACATCTTCTATAGAATCAATAATTTTAAACAGACACATCCAGATTATAACCCAGCTTTTATTTGAATTATAATGATTCTGGTTGCTTGCAATTATCACATACACAATAGATACAAGCAGCATGACAACTGTCGTTATAATTCGGGACATATAATAGTCCTTGAAAGTGAATTGGTGCTTGACATCGGACACTTGGAAATTTCGCATACCATATTTACCTATGTTTAAAAATAGATTCGCGCTTGCGTATGCGAGTGTAAAGACGCCTGCTTCGTATAAGGAAAGGCTTCTGGTAATGATCATAAGCATAATCACAGATTGAAAAGCCATGAGCATGCTGCCCGCCATATTCCATATAAAACTGGATTTATCTATATTTTTGCTAGTTAATAGGAAGTGTTTTAATTTTGACATATATATGGACCTCGACACTAATAATATCAATATTTGTTGGTTTATATTGTTTCAGACAAAAATTCTTTTTAAGTATACCATAATAGAAGATGATTGTGTATGAATTTTACAAAACAGAGTTGTATTTGTCTTTATTTACAAGATGATTAGGAAAACAATTCAGAATATTCTATAATAAAATTATTCCTCTAAACCCGCATTCTTACGTGCTTTTCCCAAATGTTCCAAACATACGCTTTACAATGTCCATTGACGTGTGATATGGTTTTTATGTCGACAATAGTAGATGGAAGAACCATCACCCTGGGGCGATGCAGGAGGAGCATGGCAAAGAACGAAAAGAATATACAGGAGAGAATCCAGACTGCACAGGCAACCGTCGGGCTGTGGACACGGGAAATGCATCTAGCACGGATAGAGAAGCTGCGTTTAATGGATGATGATTTCTTCTCAGAAGCGTTGGATGGAAAAACTGAAGCGGTCGGATATATTCTGCGGATGGTTTTGAATCGGGATGATCTGAAAGTTGTGGAGACAAAAGCACAGGTAGAGTATAAAAGCGCTACGAAACGGACGATCCGATTGGATGTGAAAGCAGTAAATGATGACCAGGAGCATTTTGATATTGAAATTCAGCGGGCGGATAGTGGAACCGGAGCCAAACGCGCGCGGTTTCATGGAAGCATGATTGATCGTGAGTTACTGGAGAAAAGCATGGATTTTGAAGAGCTGCCGGAGTCGTTTGTTATCTTTATTACGGAGAATGATAAGTATAAACGGAGTGTTCCATTGTATCACATAGAACGAAAGATAGAAGAAGATGATAATGCGCTATTTGGCGATGGATTACATATTCTATACGTAAACGGTGAATATCAGGATGTGGATACACCGGTTGGTAGGCTGATGCATGATTTTTATTGTACAAAAGCGGAAGATATGTATAGCAAAGAGCTGGCAGAAGAGGTAAAATATTTGAAAGAGACGGAAGGAGGCCGGGAGCATATGTGTAAGATCTTAGAGGAAATGTGTGAAGAAGTTGCGGAGCAGGTAGAGAAGGAGACAGCGGAGCGAGTCGAGAAAGAGACACAGAAGCGTGTTGCCAAGGAAACAGTGAAGTCACTGTTAGCATTGGGAAAACTTTCACATGAAGATATATCTGTGAGTACAGGCCTTTCGTTGGAGGAGGTCGAGGAG
>NZ_JAHLPZ010000009.1 GCF_018918185.1 Eubacterium sp. MSJ-21
CCAAACGCGCGCGGTTTCATGGAAGCATGATTGATCGTGAGTTACTGGAGAAAAGCATGGATTTTGAAGAGCTGCCGGAGTCGTTTGTTATCTTTATTACGGAGAATGATAAGTATAAACAGGGTGTGCCATTATATCATATTGAGCGGACAATTGAGGAAAAAGGATACGCTTTGTTCGAGGACGGATTGCATATTCTATATGTAAATGGTGAATATCAGGATGTGGATACACCGGTTGGCAGGCTGATGCATGATTTTTATTGTACAAAAGCCGAAGATATGTATAGCAAAGAGTTGGCAGAAGAGGTAAAATATTTGAAAGAGACGGAAGGAGGCCGGGAGCATATGTGTAAAATCTTAGAGGAAATGTGTGAAGAGGTTGCGGAACAGGTAGAGAAAGAGACACAGAAGCGTGTTGCCAAGGAAACAGTGAAGTCACTGTTAGCATTGGGAAAACTTTCACATGAAGATATATCTGTGAGTACAGGACTTTCGTTGGAGGAGGTTGAGGAGCTGGCGTCGCAGAAGACAGCATAAGAAATGAATCAGCAGGGAAGCAATCCCCCTAAAAGAAGCATGCAAAAGCCCGTATGGATTCCCCAATCCATACGGGTTTCCTATGTAAAACACACAGCGAGTTATTGCATCCGAACATCAATAACTCAATCTCTCCCCAAGATGTTCAAAGGTGTTTTCTTTGAACAAGATTATTGTAGCAAAAATGGCTGAAAAAACAACCCGTGTGGCATACTTGACGCGATTTTCGACGTACATTTTCATTTTAGGGGATAAAAATGGTATTTTTTATTAGGAGGGCTCTAATATTTGCTTGATTTTAGCCTCTGTTAGGAAGCATGCAAAAGCCCATATGGATTCCCCAATCCATACGGGCTTCTTATGTAAAACACACAGCGAGTTATTGTATCCGAACATCAATAACTCAATCTCTCCCCAAGATGTTCAAAGGTGTTTTCTTTGAACAAGATTATTGTAGCAAAAATGACTGAAAAAACAACCCATTTGGCATACTTGACGCGATTTTCGACGTACATTTTCATTTTTGGGATAAAAAAGCGCATTTCACACAAATTATATACAATCCATTCAAATCCATGTATAATATCCCATAACAAACTCTACACAAAGGAATATAAGCAAAGATGTCAGACAAATTGAAACAATTATCAACTTCGAAGAAGCGTTTTTTATTATGTGCCAGTGCGTTTTTACTTACATTGGCGGCGATGTATGCCATGTATATCGTGATGAAGGTCCCACCTTTTGGAAATCGGTCGATTGCATGGGAGGATGCAGATATACAGTATCTGGATTTTTTCTCTTATTTTCGTGACGTACTCCTGGGGAAAAATCGAATTGCATATAGCATGACCAATACATTGGGAAATGGTGGAATTGGATTATACAGTTATTATCTGGCGAGTCCGTTTAATCTGCTGGTCGTATTGTTTAAACAGTCGCAGTTGGAAGTTTTTTTCTCTTTGCTGGTTGCTTTGAAGGTGGCTGCAGCTTCTACGACAGCGTGCTATTTTTTGCAGGTGCGGTTTGCAGATCGGATTGATGCGGTGATTACCGTGCTGCTTGCCTGTGGATATGGGATGATGCAGTATGATCTGGCGCAATGTTCGAATGTGATGTGGCTGGATGGTGTATATATGCTGCCACTTATGCTGCTTGGCGTGTATAAGGTTGTTGAGAAGAAACAGATTCATCCACTTGCCATTGCGACGGCACTGTCGATTCTGTTTAACTGGTATACGGGTGGCATTAACTGCCTGTTTTCCATCTTTTATGTTGTAATCGAATATGCTTTGTATATGTGTCGGGAGAAAGTATCGGTAAAGCAGGTATTCCGGGCGATTATCCGTTATGGGATTGCCATGCTGCTTGGTGTCTGTATGAGTGCAGTGTTGTTTTTGCCGACGGTATTTGATTTGCGAAAGGGCAAAGGCAGCAGCTTTAATCTGGAAATGCTACGTAATTCATTCTCAGGAAATCCGTTGTTTGTGATTCGTGATTACACGATCGGGGGAATCAGTACGCCGACGGAGGCATCCTTATTTGCCGGAAGCCTGATTTTGATTGGATGTCTGGCTGTGTATTTCAATCATAATTATAAATGGTCTGAAAAAATCGTGCTTGGTATCGGTATGATATGTAGCCTGGTAGTGTTTTTCTATGCACCGACGCATTTGCTGTTTTCTCTGTTGAAAAATGCGTCCAGTTATTGGTTCCGTTATTCCTATGTCAGCATTTTTTATCTGTTGTTTGTGGCGGGAAATGCGTATGCAAAGCCGGATAAAAAGCTGCGGTACTGGATAATCGTGCTTCCATATCTTGCTGTTTATCTGATATTGAGTATCGTGCGGCCGCGCTACACATGGATTCAGGTCGGTTTAACTGCAGCATTTGTAATTGTGATCGCAGTAGGCTTGCAGCTTGGAATACAGAAAGCACCGTCAGGGAAAAAACGGATAGCCTTACTAGCTTTGCTGACCGTGTGTGCGATCGCAGAGCTGGACGCGAACGCCTGTTATCTGAGTTCTACGTATTGTCTGAAAAAAGCGGATGCATATCGGTCCTATGTGACGGAGACGGACAAGCAGCTTGGTGTGCTACGAGCCTATGATCAGGGACAATATCGGATTTCGCAGACAAGTCGGCGGTCAAATGTTGCACATCTGGACGAATCATTGGGGTATAATTATTGGGGAAACACAGGTTATACATCGAGTCCGGACAATCAGCAGCTTCAGCTGTTAAACCGGTTGGGCTATAAAATGCATGGGGAGTGTCTGAATGTGGTTGCCGGTTCTATATTAGCTGCGGATTCCCTGCTTGGTGTAAAGTATGTTATTTCAGAACAGACATATCCGGGATTGCTCCCGATACAGGAGCTGCCGGAAGCAAATGGAAAGCAGGTATATGAAAATCCATATTGCCTGCCTCTTGCGAGCAGATACATACCGAAAGATGAGACATATACAAATCCGTTTGAGTATCAGAATCTGCTGTATAGCGAGCTTTGCGGGGAACAGGTAGAGATTTATACCCGGCTGAATGTTACAAGCCATACAGAGGAAAATAAGCGTATTTATGACATACAGATTCCGGATGGAAACCATGTTGTGTATGGAAATATCGAGACAGACCGCTATGTGAAGGGGCGTGTGGGACGCGTCGGAAGTGATGGAAATGGTTATTCGGACTGGCTTTCTATGGGTGTATTTTACATTGCACATGAACCTGAAGAATCAGAGATATCGGTTTATTTTTCATATCCAGAGGAACTTATGATCTGGGATGAGCAGTTTTATGCTTTGAATCTGGATGCTTTGCATATGGCAACGCAGAAAATCACTGAGAAACAGCCGGAACAGCTGGATATTGAAAATGGCAAAGTTTCCTGCACAGTGACGGCACAGGCAGGGGAGTCTCTGTACCTGTCTGTTCCATATGGCGCCGGATGGACAGTGACAAGAAACGGAGTTCCTGTCGAAGCGGATATGTTTGCAGAATGTATGACATCTATTCCTCTTGAAGAAGGGGAAAATGTAATTGAGATGACCTATCGCATCCCGCATATGCGCAAGGCAATTCTGATATCATTATTTGGCGTGTGCTGTCTTGTGGGGATTCTGATCGTGCAGAAAAAACGAAAGCATGATTTTTAAGTGAATACGGATATATGCCAATCCCTCAGCATACATTTTGCTGAGGGATTTTTATGTTTAGGAGCTGCGATGGACACAGAGTTATATAGTTCAGCGTGTGAGGCGTATATTTACGACGAAGATGTGTTGGATTTTCTGGTGAAATATGACAACAATCTGGCGGGGGAATTACAGATATTACAACCGGACTGTGTAACGGTGATCAACAGTCAGTTTCTGGTGGCATACCGGCGCGCTTATGATGCATATGGGATGCCTGTTTCAACACAGGAATTATTCCGGCTTGGGTATGACCGGATTCCAAAGTGCTATGGGCTGACGGATACGTCGGCGCTACAGGGGATCGGCGTGGGCGCAATACAAAACGTGCCGGGGCTTTCCCTGTTTGGAAAAGATGTACTGATTGGATTTGTGGATACCGGAATTGATTTTGCAAACCCTTTGTTTCGACGGCCCGATGGTACATGCCGCGTGCGGGCTATCTGGGATCAGACGCAGGAACTGCCGGTGAATCCGATATTTGGGTATGGACGGGAATACACACAGGAAGAACTGAATCTTGCCGCGCAGTCGGAACAGCCATATATACTTGTTTCAAGCCGCGATACAGATGGGCATGGAACTTTTCTTGCCTCTGTGGCTGCCGGGAATATGTATACAGAGGGAGGAGATATCTTTTCCGGCGTGGCACCGGAGACAGAGATTTTGATGGTTAAATTAAAACCGGCAAAGCGGAGGCTGCGGGAATTTTTTCTGATTCCTGCGGACGTACCATGTTATTCAGAGGCGGATATCATACTTGGCGTCAAGTATCTGATCAATAAGGCGATGGAGCTTGGAAAGCCGCTGGTAATCTGTCTGGGGCTTGGAACGAATCAGGGCGATCACAATGGAAATCTGAATCTGGAATTATATCTGGATACAATCGTAACATTACCCGGTGTCTGTGTAGTGGGAAGCGCCGGGAATGAGCTTGGTGCGGGCGGACATTTCGCAAGCTTATCGACCATCCATCCGGGCAATCAGAATGGCATGGTGCGACCACAGACACGGACAGTCAGAAATGAGATGGAGATTTATGTAGAGGATGTGAATCCGGGATTTTGCCTGGAAATCTGGGGGCGTGCACCGAGTCTGTATCAGATTGCAGTATATTCTCCAACCGGACAAAAATTTGACCAGTTGCTTCCGAACCGGGATACATCCGGTATGATTACATATCTGTATGAGGGAACTGTGTTATATGCGGAAAGCATCGTCGTGGAGAATAATTCGGGAGATCCGTTTATCTTACTGCGATTTGAGCGGCCAGCGCCTGGAATCTGGCGTATCGAAGTGACAGAAAATTATAGTGGATTCCCAGCTGGTTATGATGCGTGGCTGCCAATCCGGCAATTTTTGGAGGGAAATACACGTTTTTCCAGACCAGATCCGGAGGTGATTTTATGTGCCCCTGCAAATGCACGTGGAACGATTACCGTGGCAGGCTATAATCATTTGGACAATTCCCTCTATGTAGAATCAAGTCGGGGATATACCCGGAAAGGACGGATACAACCGGATTTTGCAGCACCGGCTGTCCGGGTTTCCGGTCTGTTGGCAGGAGGGAGTGGCACACGCCCGTTGTTTGTGAGAAGAAGCGGAACCAGCGTGGCTGCTGCACTGACTGCCGGCGCTGCGGCATTGCTTCTGGAATGGGGTATCGTGCAGGGAAATAATTTCAGTATGAATACGGAAGTAATTCGCCAGATACTGATTCGGGGAGCCAGAAACGTTGTGGATATAGGATATCCAAACTCTGCCTGGGGATGGGGCGCGCTGGATGTTGCTCATGCATTTGAGATTCTGCGAGGATGAAAACGACGGAACATGCATCTGGACAAATGACGAAAAAAAGGGTATCATAAAGGAAATATGTCAATACGATTCAAAATAAAAACAGGAGTTGTATAGAGTATGGTATGTAAGCATTGTAAGGCGGAAAATGAAGACGGGGCATTGTTTTGCAGTAGTTGTGGAAAACCGCTGGAGGATGAGGAACACGAGCGCACACAGATGCGTGGAAACACAAAATTATATATTGGAATATCTATTGCGTTGATGGTATTTCTGGCGAGTGGACTGGTCTTTGGTTTCTTTTACTTTAGCAACAAAGTACAGAAAGCAAATGATGAGCGTAACACGATTGCGTCGGAGAGCGATGTTGCAGCGAATTATTTCCGTTCCCAGATTCGGGAACAGGAGGATGCAATCGCAGAGTTGCAGTCTCAGATTGATCTTCTGAAAGCGTCGATTGCAGATTATCAGAACAAAGAAGCAGATTATAAGAAGCAGATTACAGCGCTTGAAGATAAGGAAGAAGCAATGGATGGTCTGGCAAGCTTTACGGATGCAGTGCCATCACAGGGCTATGAAGATATGTTTGTCAGTGATACCTTCTTGAAGTGCACGTCATCCGTGACAGAGACAACAGAGGAAGGCGAGGGCGCAACGGAATCACAGACACCACAGGAGACTGTACTTCGCGTATGTATTTCCGGAGATATTGAGGTAAGCGTAGAATCTTCGGATGAGGATGTTGCAAGCTTTGCATGGGATACTTCACCGGTCGGACCGTCGGTAGCGAGGTTACGTGTGATCCCGGGAAAGAAAGGAACGGCGATTTTAACGTTTACAAACAACTTAAATGACGAACAGATTAAGGTGTATGTCTATGTACAGTAATATAGAATAAATAAAAGAAGCACGGTTCATCTTTGAACTGTGCTTCTTTTGTGCTTTGATTTATACGGTTGGAGCTTTGTAGTTATCGGAGATTGTTCCGAACTCCTTGTACTCCTGAATTCTTGACTGAATACGCTCAGACTGATCCAACAGACTACTGATGGAAGCATTGTGATTCAGGTGATCAATCAAGGTTGCGATATATTTGCTCAAGTCAGCAGATTCATACCAGTCATGGTTGAAGAGCTCTGGATCCTGATATGTGAGGTTTGTAGTAATAACCTTTTCGATGGTTCCCTCTGCCTTTGCCTGATCAAAGATATCCAGACCGGCAGTAAACAGACCGAAGGTTGCAAGACAGTAAACACGTCTAGCCTTGCGTGCTTTCAGCTGACGGGCAACATCCAGCATACTTTCACCGGAAGCAATCATATCATCGATGATGATTACATCCTTGCCCTCTACGCTGTCTCCTAAGAATTCATGAGCAACAATAGGGTTCTTACCATTTACGATCGTTGTATAATCACGTCTCTTATAGAACATACCAACATCGACACCTAAATGGTTTGCAAAGTAGATTGCACGGTTCATGGCACCTTCATCCGGGCTGATCACCATCATGTGATCGCTATCCAATGTCAGATCCGGAGTTGTACGGAGCAGTGTCTTGATGAACTGATAGGTTGGCATGATATTTTCAAAGCCACTGTACGGAATGGCGTTTTGGACACGTGGATCGTGAGCATCAAATGTTATGATGTTGTCAACGCCAAGTCCGACTAATTCCTGCAATGCGATTGCACAGTCTAAGGACTCGCGGCTGCTGCGCTTATGCTGGCGGCTCTCATACATGAAAGGCATGATAACTGTGATACGGTTTGCCTTGCCCGCCATGGCGGCAATGACACGTTTCATATCGGAATAATGGTCATCCGGGGACATCATATTGGTCTTGCCACAAATCTTGTACTCAATGCTATGGTTTACAACATCCACCATAATATATACATCGGTACCACGCACGGAATCCTGTAAAGTACCTTTTGCTTCACCGGAACCAAAACGTGGACAGGATGACTTCAGAATATAAGAATCTCTCTCATAGCCTGCAAATGTGATGTTATCCTTGTGTTCGTTGTGACGTTCTGCTCTCCAGCGTGCAAGGTAGCTATCGACTTTTTCTCCGAGGGCTTTGCAGCTCTCCAAAGGGATAATTCCGAGCTTTCCGACTGGAACTGTAATAAGATGACTTGAATCTGGCATGATTTTTTCCTCCATTGTGTGATTACAGCTTAGAACCCTGTATCATTTCTTTTTTTCTTTTTTGATACCTTATGTTTTCACCGTACAACTGTAGTACAGTGTAACGTTCAATAATACGGGACATGATACGCTCGGAATATCGTTCCTGTAATTCCTTCATGGAAAGATTGGTCGAGATGACCGTTGATTTTCCTGCAAGTCCCCTCTGGTTGATGACCTCGAAAAGCTTTGAGCAGACGAATGCATTCGTTGTCTCGGTTCCTAAATCATCAATTATCAACAATTCGCTATTATAAATATAATTGTATAATTGTTCAAGCTCTAATTTTTTATTCATTACATATTGTCCAAATACCTGCTCAAATAAATCATTTGCTGACAGGTATAAAACAGTATGTCCTTCGTCCAACAATGCCTTAGCAATACAGTTTGTGAGAAATGTTTTGCCAAGACCGGTTTCTCCATATAATAACAGATTTCCGCGATCTGTGTTCTGCACGGCGAAAGTATCTACAAAACGGCGGACCAGATGCAGGATATTCTTTGCGTTGTCATATGGACTGACCGGCCAGCTGCGATTCTCTGGAATAACAGGATTGTAATAATCCAGATCAAAGGTATCGAAATTCTCAGAATCAAGGATCTGAGTCATGTTCGATTGCAAATAGAGTGCATCGACAATATGGCGCTCGAAACAGGCACATACGTTTCCGTCCACGTAAGCGAGATCTTTGCAGATCGGGCAGTCATAAATCGGATCCAGATAGGTGGCAGGGTAACCATGTGCCATCAGTAATTCCTGTATACGGGCAGAATTGCTGCGATTCTGACTGGAGACTTCCTGCGTATCAGCATTCTGTCCGAGCGCTTTCTTTTTCGCAAGTGCAATATAGGACAGCTTGCTTTCGGATTGCAGTTTTTTTATCTCAGGAATCTTCGCGTAGATTTCCTCCTGTCGTTCCTGTAAACGCCGTTTGTTCCGTAAGCGGACCTGTTCGTAATCGTGCAGGATATTTTCTTTTTTCAGTAACTCAAAATTCATTTACCGTTTACCTCTTTTTGGAACAGTTTCTCCATTTCGTCAAGTTCAGAGCTCATGTTGCTCTGTGTAAAGTTTGTAAATGCATTTCCGCTTTTTTTTGTAACAGCAGGGGATTTCTGATTCTTTGCTGTCTCAGCATGTGCAAGATCTTCCTGCTTGATACCGGTAAAGTCTGTCACACCTGCATTATGCCAGGCTGTTAAAATACCATTTACATATTTGATTGTAGGATTCTGTGTATGTAAAACAGCACGCTTGCAGGCTTCTTCTACGATATCTTCCCCGTAGCCATAATCCTTGGTCCATGTCTTAAAAAATTCCTGCTCTATGGTAGTCGGCGCACCACGTTTGATGCCGAGTGTCTTATAGAATACACGGCAGACGCCGCTCATAAGAGTGTATTGTTCCTTTGCCTGAGCTTTTGTTTTGATACCGTCCTGATACCAGCCGATGGCAGTTGCCTCTAAATATCGGCAGTTTTTCTTCTTCATTGTTGTACAGTATTCAATCAGGTACTCAAATAAGTCCACACTGAATCCAAGTGTATCGTAGATGTACATTAATGATTGTGTATCCGACTGTGAAATCGGCTTCTCAAATAAAGTCTCTACCTGATATAATATATCTTCCCAATCCTGATCGCGCAAGAGTTTATCGATATCTTTCTGGGTGAATTTCGGCTTTTGCGGTGCAGAAAGCTCCATAGCCGGAGTTGTGATCGGAACAATCTTTGCGGATGCCCGGTTGGAGTCTTCCGACGTGTCAGCTGTTTCAGTACGCGCAGGAACTGTGTCTGAACGAAGCAATGAAAATGCATCCGGCTCTGTGGATAATTCCATCTCCGGAGTCTTCAAAGGAAGTACTACGATGCCGGTCGGCTGTCCCTTTCCGTCAAATGTGAGGCGCAGGGCATCTTTCGTTACCCAGTACTTGATTGCGCGACAGATATCTTTTTCTGTGAGGTTGAAATGATCGGCAATCTCAGCAACTGAGATCTGTTGTCTGCTGTTCAGCAGACGGATCAGATACAGATATACTTTTACAAACTCCCCGTTTGCATCTGTCATATAATAGTCGATAAAAAAGTTTGAGATTGAAGAATAAGTCTCGCTATTTTCAGTTGAAATCGTAATCGTCTTCATAGTTTTTTGAACCTTCCCTTCGTTGCTTCACCTGGAAGCATTTCAAATTATAGCATGAAGAAAATTAAATTCAAGCGAACATCTTTTCGGTCGGACTTTTTACGAAAATTGTGGAAATTGTGGATAATGTGGACAATGAGTTACCATAAAAACAGAGGGTGTGGAATCAAGCCATTTATGGACGATTTATGTTACAATTATGTTAACTAAAAATGAAAAGACCTGTTTGGTAATTTCCCCCAAACAGGTCTGTGGATAATGTGGATAACTATTTTTTTAACAGTGTATTTCCGATAGAATCGACGTTTCCGGCCCCCATAGTTATCAACAAATCATTTTTTTTACAATTTTTTTTCACATACTCTGTGATGCTGTCAAAGTCACCAAGGTAGATTGCATGGCCACCGTTGGCGTTGATCTTGTCGCAGACATCTCTGGATGATACAAGACCTGTATCCTGTTCTCGTGCCGCGTAAATATCTGCAAGAAGCACATGATCACAGGTTGCAAGAGCCTGTCCGAATTCATCTAAGAGAGCCTTTGTTCTGGAGTATGTATGCGGCTGAAAGATGCACCACAGTTCATTGTGTGGCGTGTTTTTTGCGGCTGCCAGAGTTGCGGCAATCTCCGTTGGGTGGTGTGCATAATCGTCCACAATTTTGACACCGTTTTCCGTGACACCCTTGTGCTCGAATCGACGATGGGCACTGGAGCAACGTGCCAGGCCGGCAATCGTATATTTACGGTCGATGCCAAGGAAGTCAGCGACTGCAATGACAGACAGGGAATTCATAACGTTATGGATTCCGGTTGCATGCAACTGAATCTGATCCTGCTTCTCACCTTTTACGACAAGCGTATAGGCAGGGTGTCCGTCTTCGTCAAAAGTAATATCCGTGGCACTGTAATCATTTCCGGCATTCATACCGAAGGTGATGATGTTGCAGTGCAGATCTTTTGTCACATGTTCGTAATATTTCATATCGCCATTGACCACGAGCAGTCCGTCGTCTGGCAGAATCTCGGCAAATGTTTTGAAGGAATCTGCGATCTCCTCAATGCCACTGAAGAAATCGAGGTGATCTGCATCCACATTCAGAATGATACTGATATAAGGATGGAACGCATGATAGCTGTTTGTGTACTCACAGGCCTCTGTGACAAAGTAATCGGAGTGTCCGACGCGGATGTTACCGCCGATGGCATCCAGCATACCGCCGATGGAAATGGTCGGATCGACCTGCGCTTCCAGCAATACATAAGAGAGCATGGATGTGGTTGTTGTCTTACCATGGGTACCACTGACTGCAACTCCGTATTTATAGTTTAGCATGATCTGACCAAGAAGCTGCGCACGAGTGAGCATCGGAATATTGCGACGCTTGACTTCTACAAATTCCGGATTGTCTGCATGAATAGCTGCGGTATATACAACCAAATCAATGTTATCAGAGATATTCTCTGCTTTCTGACCAATAAAAACATTGGCTCCAAGATTTTTCAGGATTTCCGTAATTTCAGATTCCTTCATGTCGGAACCGGATACGGTAAATCCCTCCTGTAATAAAATCTCGGCAAGTCCGCTCATGCTGATACCGCCGATCCCCATGAAATACACGTGGATTGGTTTTTCAAAATCTACATTATACATGATATAATCTGCCTTCCTTAATCTCTATTCGTAATGTATGGACACCGCAACAGGGGATGCAGAGCCATATTTATTCCATATTATAGCACGATTAAACGACATTACAACAAATTTACGAAATTTATATGCAATGTCGATTGACTTCATACGGTATTTATGACATTATATATTTTAGTAGTTTTTTATAAAAATTACGACCTATCAGAGAGGATTTATATTTAGGAGGAAAAGCATGAAAGTATGTGAAATGTGTGGAGCACAGAATGATGATGTCTTCACAAAATGTGCAGTATGTGGCGCAGATCTGCCATCTGCAAATAGTCAGGATGGCGATGACGAGAAAACGGTGTTGATTAATCCGGATCAGGTAGCGGAGCAGCCATCTGGTTTGTCATTAAAGACAGATACGAGTACGTATGGACAGGCAGATGCAGCGCAGACAAACCCACAGCCGGCAGCACCACAGTATGGCGGTATGGGACAGCCGCAGATGAACGGTATGGGTATGAATGGTATGCCACAGCAGGGAATGCCAGGACAGGCTCCATACGGACAGCCGGGATTTGGCGGTCCGGCGCCAGCACAGCCGGCAAAGCCAAAGAAGGGTCTGATCATTGGAATTATTGCGGCTGCAGTTGCATTGCTGGCAGTTGCATTTGTTCTGATCTTTAAGGGCGGATTCGGAGCAAAGGGTGGAGCATCTTCCCCAGAGGCAGTTGCGCAGCAGTTTATCGAGGCGATGAATGATAAGGATGTAGATAAGATGGCAGCACTTTGTCCACCTTTCCTTGATCCAGGACAGGAAGATATTGAGGATATGCTTGATTCTTATTCTGGGTATGACGTAACCTTCAAATATGAGGGTGTTGAGAGCAAAGAAATGTATGATGGTGATGATCTGGATGATCTTGAAGAGGATGTCAGTGATTATGCTGACAAAACAATCAAGCTGCAGGATGCCTGTGATCTGGAGTTCTCCTTCAACGTAGCAGTTACGATGAGTGGCGAGACTTACGATCAGTCAAGCACATATCCAATCACATGTATCAAGTACAAGGGAAACTGGTATCTCTATGAGTAAGAAGACACAGACGATTCTGACAATCTGTGTAGATATAAGTATGCTGGCAGTCGTTGCGATTGCCAGCTATTTATTACTCACAGGGAAATTGCATGGGAGCTGGATCTATGTAGCACAGGTTGCAATCATCGTTGCGATTCCGACGCTCTTTTTTGTTAGTTTTTTAAATTTCGGGATGCAGAAATATGAGAATCTGAACCAGGAGGACGCGTGGGAAGAAGCGCACGAGGATGAAGATGAAACAGAAGAACAGGATGAAAATAAAAATGCACCGCAATCCTAATGATTGCGATGCATTTTTTATTGCTGATCGAATGTAATGCTGTCAGCCCATTGCAACATGGATTTTTCCAAAGATTCATACGAACGGTGCTTGCACACGAATTCGCAGATCCAATAGTTGTTTCCTTGCTGAAACATGCAGTGCAGGTAGGTGTATTTGGCGCCGGAAACAGTCTGTGTGTTGCTAAAATAATAGTAGTTGTTCCGCTGTACCAGTTTGTCTGTGGAAATGTCATTCAGGTTACAGATTTCCTTTGCATAATCTTTCAGTCCGGCGATTTCGTAGCCCTGATATTCCAGATCAGAGGCATTTTCGGTTTTTACTGAAAATGACACGTCGTCGCTTACGAAGTATGCATCAAAACCGGACATCTTACTTTCTTTGAAATTATCGGTCAGGGTAACTGTCATTGTGCCAACGGTGAAATTCTTCGGATTGCCACTGCATCCGCACAGGAAACAGGCGGTAAGTACAATCAGGCACAAGCCCAGGGTTATTTTCTTAGATTTCGAACGCATAGTTAAACTCCTTTCCTAGTTGCCGTCGTCTTGTTGATGCTGTTTGGAGAGTCCTTCCTGTATAAATGCATCGATGTTACGTTCGGTTGATTTTAAAATCGCTGCCAGTCGTTCCTGCTCGGCGGCTTTTTCTTTTGCAGCGTCGATTTCGCGTTGCTTTTTCGCTTCATCCTCTGCGGCTTCCCGGTTGAGACGCGCCATGATCTCGTTGGCGCGGGCTAACACATCGTCATCGACATCTGCCGGGATTTCTTCCGGATCTAATACAGAATCGGTGCTGCTTATGTCTGGTTCTGCCCCGGTGTCCGGTGCGGATGTCATAGGTTCGGCTGACATATGTGCTGCCTCGGAGACCAGATCATCGACGTTATGCTGGCTTTGACGGTTTGTGTCAAGCACGGCATCTGCAAGTGCCTGTGCATCCAGTGTTGCCGGTTGTGCTGTTGCCTTTGGATTTGCATATTTGACATCGGGCTCTTTTGCTTCTGGCCAATAGCCGTTATGGGTGAGTTTATAGACCGGCTTATATACGATACACCACCATTTGTAGACGGTTCGTTTTGCCCGGAATAGAAAGTTATCGTACATGTATGCCTCCTATATATTGTGTGTAAAAATGTATAACGCTACCACTATAATAACATGATTTTATCTGGAATAAAAGTTAAAAATTTGTTAGATTTTTAGGTGAAAAATAGTTCAGAAATATGGTTGTAAATCTTGACACAAGCGATTATACTAGGGGTGTATGTCAAAATGGGGAAAAAGTTTGGCAAATAAATAAAAACGAGGTAATAAGTGATGAGAAAGACAAAGATTGTTTGCACACTGGGACCTGCAACGGATAACGAGGATGTGCTGCGGAAGCTTATGCTTGCAGGAATGAATGTAGCAAGGCTGAATTTTTCACATGGCACACACGAAGAACAAAAGAGACGTATGGACATGGTCAAAAAACTGCGTGCGGAGTTGGGACTTCCAATCGCAATTTTGCTCGACACAAAAGGACCTGAGATACGTACCCGCGATTTTGATGGTGGAAAGGCAGTACTTAAAGCGGGCGATTTCTTTACACTGACAACGAGAGATCTCGTTGGTGACAGTACGATTACCTCTATTACATACAAAGATTTGTACAAGGATGTACAGATTGGTACGCATATTCTGATTGATGATGGTCTGATTGAACTTCAGGTGACCTCTATCAGCGGCGAGGATATCCTGTGTACAGTCATTACCGGAGGACCAATCTCAAATCACAAGGGTATTAATGTACCGGACGTACATCTGAATATGCCGTACTTAAGTGAAGCAGATCAAAGCGATATTCTGTTTGGTATTGAGCAGGATGTGGATTTTATAGCGGCTTCTTTCGTACGTTCTGCCAAGGATGTATTGGAGATCCGTGAGTTATTGAATGCGAATGGAGGAAATAATATCAATATTATTTCCAAGATTGAGAATTCTGAGGGCGTTAATCACATCGACGATATCATCTATGTATCCGATGGTATCATGGTTGCCCGTGGCGATATGGGTGTCGAGATTCCTTGTGAGGAGGTTCCGGTTATCCAGAAGATGATTATCAATAAGGTATATATGGCTGGCAAGCAGGTTATTACCGCAACACAGATGTTGGATTCCATGATCAAGAATCCGCGTCCGACACGTGCGGAGACAACGGATGTTGCAAATGCCATCTATGATGGTACAAGCGCTGTCATGTTGTCAGGAGAGAGTGCTGCCGGCAAATATCCGGTAGAGGCTGTGGAGATGATGGCAAAGATTGCAGAGCGTGCAGAGGCAGCCATTGATTATAAGAAAAACTTCTATCATTATGAGCGTGCTGCAAACCAGAATGTGACAGATGCTGTCTGCCATGCAGCATGTACAACTGCCATTGACTTGAATGCGGCAGCAGTTATCATCGTGACAAAGTCCGGTGTATCTGCAAGAAATATTTCGAAGTACAGACCAAGCTGCAATATCATTGCCGGTACGACGAGTGATAAGGCATATCGTCAGCTCAATATGTCATGGGGTGTTACTCCGGTGCATCTGGAAGAGCAGAATGAAGTATTTACATTGTTTGACCATGCGGTGGAAGCAGGTAAGAAGCAGGGATTGTTGCAGCCGGGCGACAAGGTTGTAATCGGAGCCGGTGTGCCGCTTGGTATCTCCGGCAATACGAATATGTTGAAAGTACAGGTAGTAGAGTAGAGAAGAGGGTTTATGAAGACACTGGTGATAATACCAGCCTACAATGAGGCGCTGAATATTGTGCATACAGTTGAGAGCTTGAAGGCGGCATGCCCGGATGTGGATTATGTGATTGTGAATGATTGCTCCGGGGATAATACGGTTGAAGTCTGTGAAGAACGTGGATACTCGTATTTGTCTTTGCCAATCAACCTTGGAATTGGAGGCGGCATGCAGACAGGGTATCGGTATGCCGCAGAGCATGGATATGATATTGCAATCCAGATGGACGGAGATGGACAGCACAATGCGGAATATATTCCGGATCTGATTGCACCGATTGAAAAAGGTGAGGCAGATCTGGTTATAGGTTCACGGTTTATCAATAAAGAAGGATTTCAGACATCGGGGATGCGACGCGCTGGAATTAACGTATTAAATACAGTGCTTCGTTTGTTTGGACATGTGCGGATTACAGATGCAACAAGTGGTTTCCGTGCAGCTTCCAAAGGTGTTTTATCGTTTTTTGCACATAATTATGCACAGGATTATCCGGAGCCGGAGTCAATCATTGCAGTGAATGCAAATGGATTTAAGGTAAAGGAAATTCCTGTGATTATGAATGAGCGTATGGCAGGAGTATCATCCATCAGTCCGTGGAAATCTGTCTATTATATGGTCAAGGTTACACTGGCGATTGTAATCTATCGGATTGCAGGAAAGAAGTGGGGGAAACGGCGATGATGACAACATTATTTCGAATAATATTATTGGTATGTGTGCTGTTGTACCTAGCTGTGATCCTGATCCTAATGAGAAAAGGCCGCATGAGTTTGAAATATTCCCTCATTTGGTTTTTGTCTGGGGTTATTTTGTTGATCTGTGCGATATTCCCGCAGGTGATCCGGTTTTTTACAAGACTGATTGGTGTGTATTCGGAGGCAAATGCTGTGTTTTTTATAGGGGTTTGTTTCCTGATTTTAATTGTATTGTCGCTGACATCCATTGCATCCGGGCAGTCTGAAAGAATCCGGACATTGGTACAGACGCAGGCGATTTTAGAAAAGCGTGTACGGGATTTGGAGAAGAAAGTGGAGCAGTTGGAGCATGAAGAATAATTTTACGGCAAAGGATCACACATTTGTGATCTGTGCATACAAAGAAAGTAAATATCTGAAAAATTGTATCCGTTCGCTGGAAAATCAGACAATCAAAAGCAGAATTCTGATTGCAACTTCGACAGGAAACTCTTATATCCGGGAACTGGCAAAACAATACCAGATTCCTTTATATGAGAATGATGCACCATCCGGGATTGCGACTGATTGGAATTTTGCATACCGGCAGGCACATACCAGACTGGTAACAATTGCGCATCAGGATGATATCTATAACCCGGATTATCTGGAGAAGATATTATATGCTGTAAATCATGCAAAAGATCCAATTCTGGCACATACAGCATATTACGAGATTCGGGATGGTAAACCGGTATGTAAGAACCGGTTATTGACGATTAAGAGGATTTTGCTGCTTCCATTTACGACAAGAAAGACATGGAACAGTATTTTTCTGAGACGGCGGTCTTTATCCTTTGGATGTGGGATTTGCTGCCCGTCGGTTACCTATGTAAAGGAACGGCTTCCGGAAGAACCGTTTGCGGTTGGATGTAAAGCAGATCTGGACTGGGAAGCATGGGAACGATATTCCAGATTACCGGGAGCGTTTTGTTATGTAAAAAAACCTGTGATGGGACATCGTGTACATGAGGAGTCCGAGACATCCCATGTGATTGGAGAAAACAACGGACGAAGCCCGGAGGATTATGCGATGTTTCGGAAATTCTGGCCGGAATGGATGGCAAAGCTGTTGATGCGGTTTTATCAGAAGGGGCAGGATAGCAACCAGTTATAGGAAATTGTAAAAATTGCTTGCTATCTGAAGAAAAAAGCGTTACAATGTCAACGTGATAATTATTATCAATAAAAGTTGATTTTATCAATATCAAAGGAAGAGTAAGGAGGATATTACCATGGCATTTAAGATTAATGATGGATGCGTTATGTGTGGAGCATGTGCAGGTGCTTGTCCTGTAGGCGCAATCTCAGAAGGCGATGGCAAGTACGAAATCGACGCTTCTCTGTGTATTTCATGCGGAGCATGTGCAGGAACTTGCCCAACAGGTGTTATCTCTGAGGAGTAATCCATAGCGGTTACATATAGAAAAAGAGTCTTGGTATAGTATCAAGACTCTTTTTCTTTTGCTCTTGAATATACAATATGAAAATTATCTGTTTAGTTTTCCTATCACCTTCTTTCTGTGAACGCATATCATATCCGTATAAACATAAGAAGTTACTGTGATAATTTTATATATTCCTTCGTATGATATGCAATGGATATAACTATAATGGAAATAAAATTGTAGGAAAAACCTACAAAGAAATAAGAATTGTAAATAACTATGCAAGATTTACCATACTATATTATTGGTAAAAATGCAAGACGCTGGAAACGATTTTCCATCAATAAATTGTGAAAATATTAAGAAATCGCTTTACATGTCGGAGTTTTGTGATAAACTAAGTAATACAAAAAAATAATATTTTTTTGAACACTTGCGAAGGAGTTGACGAGTATGAAGCTAGAACGATTAAGTGAGAATCAGATACGTTGCACACTTTATAAGTCAGACTTGGCAGATAAGGAACTTCATTTGACGGAATTAGCGTATGGAACAGAGAAAGCAAAAGAACTGTTCCGGGAACTGATGCAGCAGGCATCCAGTGAGTTAGGATTTGAAGTGGATAATGTTCCGCTTATGATAGAAGCAATACCTGTATCGCCAGAGTGTTTGATTCTGGTTATTACAAAAGTTGAGGACCCGGAGGAACTTGATACAAGATTTTCCAGATTCACGCGTCCATCCGATGTGGAAGATGTTTATGATGAGGATGAGGATGACGACGAAAATGATGGCGGACTTGGATTGATTGATGAGTCAGAAGATGAGTCAATGGCGGAGAACAATCCGGTAAATGGATTACTGAAGGCAATCGGAGGTCTGGCAGAAGATTTAAGTGGTCTGATGAGCGGCAAGGGTGTAAAATCTGTACAGTCAGGTTCCGATGCATCAGATCGAAGAACAGAGATTCAGCAGCCAGTGGAACAGCCGGAGATTTTCCGTATCTATGCATTCAAGAATCTGGATCAGGTTATCTTATCCGCGAAACTGGTAAGGGATATTTATGACAGTGAGAATTCGCTGTATAAGAATCCGCGAGACAGTCATTTCTATCTCTATATGACGAAGGATAAGAATACGGATAATGAGTTTGTGAAGACCTGTAATCTGCTTGGCGAATATAGTAGCCGGGTACGTGCAACCTATGCGACACCAAGTCATATGCGTGAGCATTATAAATTGATTATAGATGCGAATGCATTGCAGACGCTTGCAAAGCTGTAAACTCACAGGACTGTATCCGGACAGAATGGATATCCGGATATAGAGATATTAAGAAAATAAAATGAAAATAAAAGATCATCGACGTTGTTATGACATCGATGATCTTTTTGCATTCAGGTTAGTTCAATGTTTTCTTTACGGCTGCAACAACTGCATCCTTTGTAATGCCGAAATGCTCGAAGAGCTGGTTGCCCGGTGCAGAAGCACCAAAGGACTTCATTCCAACGAACGCACCGTTGATACCGATGTATTTGCCCCATCCGAACTCCGAGAGTGCCTCGACACCAACTCTGGCTGTTATGTTCTTTGGAAGAACGGCATCTTTATACTCATCTGGCTGATCTTCAAACAAATCCATACATGGCATGCTGACAACACGCACATCAATATTCTCGGCTGCAAGCTCTTTCTTCGCTTCGACAGCAAGAGAGACTTCCGAACCGGTCGCGATGATAATAGCATCCGGTGTATCTTTCGTGGAATCCTCTAAGATGTACCCACCCTTCAATGCTTCCTGGCTGCTGCCATCTAACTGTGGCAGATTCTGTCTGGAGAGAACCAGAGCGGTTGGTGCATCTTTCTTGTTTGTTGCAAAGTACCATGCGGCTGCACACTCAGTTGCATCTGCCGGACGATATACATAGAAGTTCGGCATAGCACGGAGCATAGCAAGTTGCTCGATTGGCTCATGCGTTGGGCCATCCTCGCCGACACCGATACTGTCATGTGTCAATACATAAGTAAGAGGTACGCCCATCAGAGCGGAAAGTCTTGCCATTGGTTTTACATAATCGCTGAATACGAAAAATGTAGAGACGAATGGACGTAAACCACCGTGCAGAGCAATACCGTTTCCGATTGCTGCCATCGCGATCTCACGGATACCAAAGTGGATGTTCTTGCCAAGCGGATTCTCCTTGGAGAAATCGCCGGCATCTTTCATATTTGTCTTGGTAGATGGAGCAAGGTCTGCAGCACCACCAAACATATTCGGAACAACATTGTTGATAATATTCAAAAGCTTTCCGGATACATTTCTGGTTGCTTCCGGCTTGTCGAAAGAGTTCCAGAACTCGTCCAAGTCATACAGACATTTTGCATTGTCGGTGTTGTGGTAGTTGTCCCACAGCTCCTTCATCTCTGGGTATGCCTTGCAGTAGTCTGCAAATAATACATTCCATGCATCCTCAACCGTTGCCTTCTCCTCAGCAAGCTTGGCAAAATGATCGTAGACATCCTGATCTAATACGAAAGGACCGTTGTCTGCGATACCAAGGTTTGCACGAAGGGCTGCAACGTTCTCAACACCGAGTGGCTCGCCGTGTGCACTTGCTTTGCCTTCCTTGGCAGGACAGCCAGCACCGATCTTCGTCTTGATCTCAATCATGGAAGGTCTGCCTTTTTCTGCCTTGGCGGCTTCAATTGCCTTGCCGATAGCATCTAAGTCATTTCCGTCCTCAACAAGCTGGGTGTGGAAACCGAAGGACTCAAAACGCTGCCTTACGTTCTCACGGAACGCGATGTTTGTGTTACCCTCGATTGAAATATTGTTGGAATCATATAATACGATCAGCTTCTCCAGACCAAGTGTGCCTGCGAGTGAGAATGCTTCGTAGCTGATACCTTCCATCATACAGCCATCGCCACCAAGTACATACGTATAGTGGTCAACAACCGGGAAGTTCTCCTTGTTAAAGGTTGCGGCAAGATGCTTTTCTGCCATTGCCATACCAACTGCCATTGCCATACCGGCGCCAAGTGGACCGGTTGTAGCTTCTACGCCAACGGTGTGACCATATTCCGGATGCCCCGGTGTCTTGGAACCAAGCTGACGGAAGTTCTTCATATCCTCAATTGTGATACCGTAACCGAAGAAGTGAAGCAGGGAATATAACAGGGCGGAGCCATGTCCACCGGACAGAATGAAACGGTCGCGGTTTTCCCATTTTGGATCCTTCGGATTGTGGTTCATGTGGTTTGCCCACAGCTCATATGCCATAGGCGCAGAACCAAGTGGAAGTCCCGGATGACCGGAGTTTGCCTTCTGGATGGCATCTGCAGCAAGCACACGAATGGAATTTACGGATTTTGTGTCAATTGCACTACTCATGTTCAATGCTCTCCTCTAAATAAGTTTCTTGTATGATTAATTTCTGTTCGCACGTGCCAGAATCTTCATGATACGCAGGAACAGGTTTACGATATCCAAATACAACTCAGAAGCGGAATCAATCGCGTTATCTACGGTCTTCTCAATCGCGTTTGCTTTTGCCCAGTCATAGCCGACATACAGGCAGAAGATTGCGACAACAACATAGTCGATGATGCCAAGGCTTGCACCTGCAATCAGCATGATTGCTTCAACAACGACGGTTATAAGCAGAGTGATTCCGAGTGTTCTTCCCATGCTTAAAAAGAAATCCGGGTAGATGGAAGAAATAATCATCATCACAAGTGTTACAGCAGCTGTAATACCGAATGCAGCTGCAACTACCATGTTGTATCCGATCGCACTATACAAGGTTACAGATACGGCGATAACCATACCGATTGGAACAACCATCAGATTGTATCCGATAAAGCTGACAACCGGATTGTCAGATTTGCGAACCATAAACGTACCGGCGATGGCGAGAATGAAATACCCGATGTAAAAGGCAATCGGATTCGTCAGCACAAAGCTGACAATCGAATCACCGAAGACGGCGGTCATAATCGCGTTAATGATGAAACCATACAGCAGTACTCCGCCGATAACCAGATTGTACATCTCGCTGGAAATGATCTTTGCGGATGAACCATAGCCGGCATTGTAGCTGTTATTATAACCACTGTTGTAATCATACCCTGCATTATTGTATTGATACTGGTTATTGTATTGATAGTTATACTGGTTATTATCCTGATAATTGTACTGGTTATTGTAATTATTATAACCGTTGTTGGAGCCATTAGTATAGCCGTTGTTATAATCGTTATTGTATGACATAAGATTACCCCCTTTTCAAAAAGATACCATGACAGGCAGTTTTCCTGCCTGCCATGTATGTTATTTATGCATTTGCCTCTTTCTTGGCAAGATATGCGTTGATGTCAGCAATAACTTCGTCGCAATTCATGCCATGAACCATGCATGCTTCCTCAAGGCTTTCCATAGCTGCGGATGGACATCCGACGCAGTGCATACCGGCTGCCATAAGGATAGCGGCATTGCCTGGATCAACCTCGATAATCTCGTGAATTAACATAGATTTATCAATCTGTTTTGCCATAATATAAGACCTCCTTATTCTTCTGTTTCGCTCTTTTCGCAAAACACAACTAAGTATAACATATAATAAAGAAAAAATCTATGGTAAAATCCGTTTAATAATGGTATAGTATAAATAGCTATGCGAAGGAAAAGGTAGGACAAATGAAGGGTATTTTTCTGACGATGGAGGGACCGGATGGTTCCGGCAAGACAACGCAGATTTTGAAATTAAAAGAGCATCTGATGCAGCACGGTTACGAGGAGGTTGTCGTGACAAGAGAACCGGGTGGAACGGTGATCAGTGAAGCGGTCCGCGGGATTTTGTTAAACAGGGAGTATGCAGAGATGGATGACCGCACAGAGGCTTTGCTTTATGCGGCGGCGCGTGCACAGCTTGTGGCACAGGTGATCCGGCCGGCACTTGCTGCCGGGAAGGCTGTGATCAGTGATCGTTTCGTGGATTCCTCGGCGGTCTACCAAGGTATGGCGCGTGGGCTTGGTGTGGAGAGAATCTATGAATTAAACGGATTTGCAATGCAGGATATCTGGCCGGATCTGACGATTCATCTGGATCTTCCGGCGGAGGTAGGACTTGCCCGTGCGAAATCACGCGCAGAGCTGGACCGGATGGAAGCGCAATCTACCGCCTTTCATGAGAAGGTGGCACAGGGATACCGTGATCTTGCGGCACTTGCCCCGGAACGCATTGTGACAATCGATGCCACACAGGACATCGAGACAATCCATGCAGTAATCGTAGAAAAAGTCGAGAAACTGCTTGCCACAAGGTAAGCTGCAACGAAACTTGACGGGAAGCAGATGGATAATTACGAAACTACGAGTGTGTCGATTGAATATGTTTTGATACTGATTCGTGAAATATGCATATGTTTGAAATTTAGAAGTTCTTAGTGCTCTGTGGTTTGTCAGCAATGATTGAACACGACGTTCAATCAAGCTGTCATTGAGCCATGGATGGCGAATTGACAGCGGTTGCGTACGGAATGAAAAACAATATATCAGAGCACTTAGAACTTCTTGATTTCAAGACATCGCATATAGAATGAATCAGTATTAAAATATATGCATTAGAAAAAATGATGTTTCGTAATTATCGCATGAGAAAGGAGGAGAGTAAGTGGACAACAATGTGAAGATCAGCCAACTGCAGCAATTGACGCAGATGGAAGCACCGAAAAGCCAGAAGGCGATGGATGAAGAGTTCAAGTTTACTCTCATCCGCAACATAGATAAGGCCGATCTGAAAGAAAAACTGACCGGACTGATGAAGGATATCGAGGAGCAGGGCGAGAAGATTGCCAAGCACATGGATATCAAGGATATGAAGAAATATCGCACCTCTATCAAAGAATTCATGAATGAGGTTGCAGCAAATGCACATGAGTTTTCAAGAGAAAATTTTCTGGACCGCCGTGGCAGACACCGGGTGTATGGAATTATCCGGCAGGTGGATAAAAACCTTGATGATCTGGCACAGGAACTGATGAAGGATGAGAAAGATCATCTCGCAATTCTCGGTAAGATCGATGATATCCGCGGATTGCTGATTGATATATCAACGTAAATGAATAAAAAGAAAGTGAGGGAACGCTATGGGATTTAAAGGAATAGTGGGCCACGAGGACATAATTGCACATTTTAAGAGCAGTATTGAAACCGGAAATGTCGGTCATGCGTATATTATAAGCGGTGATGCCGGCAGCGGTAAAAAAGCACTTGCTTACGCATTTGCGGAGACGCTGGAGTGTGAGGCAGGCGGTACAGAAGCCTGTGGAACCTGCCAGTCCTGCTTGCAGGTTTCAACCGGAAATTACCCGGATATTATAACGGTTACGCATGAAAAGCCAAACCTGATTTCGGTCGATGAGATTCGTGACCAGCTCATAAATACAATTGATATCAAGCCATATAAGGGAAAATACAAAATATACATTATCCCGGATGCGGAGCTTCTGAATGTTCAGGCGCAGAATGCAATGCTAAAAACGATTGAGGAACCGCCGGCCTATGCAGTGATTTTACTGCTTACGACCAATCTGGATAAACTGCTTGAAACGGTGCAGTCACGTTGTCTGAAGTTACAGACAAAACCAATCCGGGAGCGGGATGTGCTGTCGTATCTGACAAATGTGATGGGGCTGACAAAAGAGAAAGCATATTTCTGCCTGGATTTCGCACAGGGAAATCTTGGAAAGGCAATCAAGCTTGCAGGCAATGACGAGTATGCGGCGATTGTTGACTCGGTTGTTGGTGTATTGGCGCATATCGATGAGATGGACGTTGAGACACTTGGAAAAGCAGTCAAGGATATCGAGCAGTTTAAGATGTCCATGAATGATTATATGGATTTGATGATGATGTGGTACCGGGATGCCATGATGCTGAAGGTAACCGGGAATGTCGATAAAATTTTGTTCAAACATGAGTTTTCAACCTTGAAAAAGCAGGCTGGAAAGCTGACATTTAAGAGCATCGAGGACAAGATTGATGCGATTGCAAAGGCGGAGCAGAGACTGCTTGCCAACGCGAATTTTGAAGTGACAATCGAACTGTTGCTTCTGACTTTAAAAGAGGAGGCATCGGCTGAAGAATGAAAGAAGTAATCGGAGTTCGTTTCCGCGAGAACGGAAAGATATATTTTTTTAATCCGCTGAATTATAAGATTGATCCGGGCAGATATGTTATTGTGGAGACTCAGCATGGCGTGGAGTTTGGAAAGGTTGTGCTTGGATGCAGAGAGGTGGATGAGACGAAGCTGCAGGGCGAGTTAAAGCCGATCATCCGGATCGCAACCGAGGCGGATGAGAAAAAGCATGCAGAGAATCTGGAAAAAAATAAAAAGGCAATGGTCATCTGTAAGGAAAAGATCGAAAAGCGTGGTCTCGAGATGAAGCTGATCGGAGCCGAGTACTCGTTTGATAACAGTAAGGTGCTGTTTTATTTTACTGCAGATGGCAGAGTGGATTTCCGCGAGCTGGTCAAAGATCTGGCAGCGGTGTTCAAGACACGTATCGAGCTGCGTCAGGTAGGTGTCCGCGATGAGACAAAGATTCTTGGCGGCATCGGTATCTGTGGCAGACGGCTTTGCTGTAATGCACATCTGTCTGAATTCGGACCGGTTTCCATCAAGATGGCGAAAGAGCAGAATCTGTCATTGAATCCGGGGAAAATCTCCGGTGTGTGTGGTAGATTGATGTGTTGCCTGTCCCATGAACAGGAAACTTATGAATATTTGAACAAAAAGCTGCCAAATGTTGGTGATGTGGTTCGGACTTTTGACGGAAAAACCGGAGAGGTAACTGCAGTCAGTGTCCTTCGTCAGAAGGTAAAGCTGAAGGTGGCCCAGGAAGATGACACATTTGAAATAGAAGAGTATAAGGTTGATGAAATCCGCTTTAAACCGAGGAAAAAAGGTGGACCGAAGAGCAACGGCCATGGCAAGAAAGGTGGCAATGACGGTTCAGCTGAGAAAGAACTGAAGGAACTGGAGAACCTGGAACGCAAGGAAGGAAAGTCAAAGCTCGATGAGGACTAGTGACGAGAAAGAGAAGTGGCTGAAACCGGGAGAGCGTATCGATGATCTGCAATGCCGGGGCTATGATATTATCCAGAACAAAGATGTGTTCTGTTTCGGTATGGATGCGGTATTGCTTGCGGATTTTGCATCAGGAGCTCCTGATGGTTCTGTGATCGATCTTGGAACCGGGACAGGTGTGATCCCGATGTTGATGCAGGCGCGTGGTAAGGGCAGACATTTTACCGGACTTGAGGTGCAGGCGTACAGTGCAGATATGGCGAGGCGCAGTGTACAGATGAACCGGCTGGAGACAGACATTTCGATTGTGGAAGGCGATATGCGTCGGGTACGGGAGCTTTTCAGACCGGGAAGTTTTTCTGCAGTTACAAGCAATCCGCCGTATATTAAGGGAAACCATGGGCTGGAGAATGAGAATTCTCCTAAGAATATTGCACGGCATGAGATACTGATGGAACTGGAGGACGTGGTAAAGGCAGCGGCATATCTGCTCGCAGAGGGCGGGACATTTGCTATGGTGCATAAGCCGTTCCGGCTGGCGGAGATCATACGTCTGATGTCGGAGTACCGGATTGAACCGAAGCGTATGTGTATGGTTCAGCCGTATGCAGACAAGGAACCAAATATGGTTTTGATTGAAGGAAATAAAGGTGGTCGGACGATGCTCAAGGTAGAGCCGGCACTTGTTGTATATAACAAGGGTGGTTCCTATACTGAGGATCTGCTGACGCGATATGGAGACAGATAAATGGCAGGAACATTGTATTTGATCGCAACGCCGATCGGCAATCTGGAGGATATGACTTACCGGGCGGTGCGGCTGCTTGGCGAGGTAGATCTGATCGCAGCGGAGGATACGAGAAACAGTATCAAGCTGCTTAATCATTTCGATATAAAAACGCCAATGACAAGCTATCATGAACATAACAAATACGAGAAGGCACAGGTGCTTGTAGGGAAGCTTCTGGAGGGAATGAATATTGCAGTGATCACGGATGCCGGAACACCGGGGATCTCTGATCCCGGAGAGGAAATTACGAAGCAGTGCTATGAGGCAGGAATTAAGGTTGTTCCGGTGCCGGGGGCATGTGCGGCGGTCAATGCGCTGATTGCATCTGGGCAGGCAACCAGACGGTTTGCGTTCGAAGCGTTTTTGCCAATGGATAAAAAAGAACGGCAGGCGGTGCTTGCAGAGCTTGCGCGGGAGACGCGCACGATGGTTGTCTATGAGGCACCGCACCGGTTGAAGAAGACGTTACAGGAGCTGCTTAGCGTACTGGGGGATCGTTCGATTACGGTTTGCCGGGAAATCACGAAGAAGCATGAGACATTCTGGAAAACGACGCTGCAGGACGCATGCGGTTTCTATGCGGGAGAAGAACCGAAGGGGGAATGTATTCTTGTCATAGAGGGATTATCGCGTGAAGAGATTGAAAAAGAAGCACAGCGTAGATGGGATTCGATGAGTATTGAGGAACATTTGCAGATGTATGTAGATCAGGGGATTGAGAAGAAAGAGGCGATGAAACTGGTTGCAAAAGACCGTGGCATTCCGAAACGGGATGTGTATGCGGCAAGTCTGTGATACCGGCACATCAGGAAGAAAATATTCGGTCTGAGAGCAGAAAAAGGAGGAAGGCTGCTGTATAGTGCGTACAGCCGATTCGTATGAAAGAAAAAAAACATCTGGTACAATTGATACTTGCGATTATTACATTTACTGTACTTTTGATATTTGTAGTCAATCACCTGCACATTATAAGTGGATTTTTCAGCATGTTTTTTTCTGTGCTGCTTCCGTTTTTGATTGGGTGTGGGATTGCATTTGTATTGAATATTCCGATGTGTGGAATCGAACAGGGAATTTTTAAAAATGAAAAAAACCGTCTGTACCGGTTCCGCCGTCCGATCAGCATGGTGCTTACGTATATTGCGGCATTGCTTTTTATTGCGCTTGTGTTATTTGTAGTTGTACCGGAGGTTGCGGATACGGTTGGAAAGGTGAAAGAGCTTCTGCCCGGATTTGTAAACCGGGTGAAGGAGCTTGCACTTTCGTATACAAAGAATGTTCCGGCGATATCGGAGAAGATTGCGGGTATTGAACCGGATTTTGACCAGATATTCTCGTTTTTCAATGATAATGGCGGAGAAATCATGTCGGCGACGGTTTCTATCTTCTCGTCCATCATTGGAACCGTCATAAATATATTTATCGGGATTATCTTTTCGGCATATATTCTGGCACAGAAAGAGAAGCTCGGCAGGCAGACGAAGCTTGTCATCTATGCGTTATTCAAGGAAAAGACGGCAGATGAGCTGATGGTGTTCGGTAAGATAGCAAGTACGACATTCTCCAAGTTTTTTACCGGACAGTTCCGGGAGGGTATCATCCTCGGCATCATGTTTATGATTGCGATGGCAATCGCGGGCATACAATATCCGCTTACGATTGGCGTTCTGATTGCATTTACGGCATTGATACCGGTGTTTGGTGCATTTATCGGACTTTTTATCGGATGCTTTCTGCTTCTGGTTGTTGATCCGAAGCAGGTGCTGTGGTTTGTGTTATTGTTCTTTATTTTACAGTTTATAGAGAATTATTTTATCTATCCGAAGCTTGTCGGCGGAGACATTAATCTGCCCGCGATCTGGGTGCTTCTGGCTGTGATTGCCGGCGGAGACCTGATGGGCGTGGTCGGAATGTTTATCTTCATTCCGCTTGTGTCTGTGCTTTATGCATATTTCCGGTCAATCGTGTACCGGAGAATAAAAAAACGGGAGATTAATGTTGATGACAAACAGGTGCCGGACGATGTAGTCCCACTTGAATCAACAGGCAGGCGGCTTTTTGCAATGAAATCAAAAGTCGAAAAAACGGACAGTAAAAAACAAAACAAGGAGATGTAACAACATGTACAAAGAAGTACCGGGACTCGTTTTATATCGGGACTTAGGAGAAGACAGTATCTTATATTCCATGGCGGATATTTTTGAGGCATGGGAGAAGAAGACGAGTACCAAGGAGGAATTGGTCACGCGGATTTACCAGCAGATCAAGCGGATTTTGGATGTAGCAACGAGCTATGGTTTCAACCGGAATCTGTGGCAGGATTATCTGGCGTTTTTACTGATTACAAATGAGAATTCATTTACGCTTACCTGCGAGAAGGTTGGCGCAGGAGATGGCTCAGTCAATGCATTTGCAAAAAATGATTATGCAATCTTCAAACGGCTGTTCCATTTTGACTTTGCTCCGATTGAGAAGGATCTTGATATTGATTGTTTTACAACAATCACAAATTATAAGTCATTACCCAAAAAAGAACAGATGTACAATCAGAATGTAAGCGAAAAGGTGCGAGATATCAGTGACCGTGTGAGTGCCGCTGAAAGCGTCGATGAGATTTTTGATATTATGACCGAATTTTATAAGCAGTATGGTGTCGGTATGTTCGGGTTGAACAAAGCATTCCGTATCCGCCATGATGAGGGCAGAGAGTTGGAATTTATTCCAATCACGAATACAGACAAGGTGATGCTTGACGATCTGATCGGTTATGAAATCCAGAAGAAGAAACTGGTAGACAATACAGAGGCATTTGTACTTGGAAAAAAGGCGAACAATTGTCTGTTGTTTGGTGACAGCGGTACGGGAAAATCAACGAGTATTAAGGCAATCATCAACCAGTATTATGAGCAGGGCCTGCGGATGATTGAGATTTACAAGCATCAGTTCAAGGATTTGTCTGCGGTAATCTCGCATGTAAAGAACCGGAATTATAAGTTCATCATCTATATGGATGATCTTTCTTTTGAGGAATTTGAGATAGAGTATAAATATCTGAAAGCGGTAATCGAGGGCGGACTTGAGACAAAACCGGACAATGTACTGATCTATGCAACCTCGAACCGGAGACATCTGATCAAAGAGACATGGAATGACCGTGATGATGTTGAAACAGATAACGGTATGCACCGTTCTGATACGATGCAGGAGAAGCTTTCTCTGGTCAACCGTTTTGGCGTAACGATCAGCTATTCGCGTCCATCAAGAAATGAATTTAATGATATCGTACTTGGACTGGCAAAGAAACATCCGGAAATTGGACTCACGGAACAGGAACTTTTAGCAGAAGCAAACAAATGGGAGCTTTCCCACGGTGGTGTATCCGGACGTACTGCACAGCAGTTTATGAATTATCTTGCAGGAAAAGCATGATTGCTATTTCAGCCCGGATTTGATAGAATGAAGCTTAATTTGGATTGTCTTGCCAGGCAGAGAGACGACAGTCTCTGCTGTGCGGATTAGTTGATCCAGATGATTGATATCGTGCCGGTCTGCATAGATGGAGGCAAGCATTGTATAGCTGGTTGTAATGTCGGAGCCAATTGTGATTGCATATGCAAGAAACTGTTCGGCGTCTGTGATATCATTTGCATCAATCAATATTTTGCCGATTTTATTAAGGAGCAGAATCAGATCTGCATAGGCATCATCGCAGGCAGAAAGGGTATCCAGATTGGCTGGACCGTACATCAGCTTCAGATCGGTATTCGTGTACATCGAGAGATTTAGTATTTTTTTCTCTGACAGCGTGCATAGTTTATCGGCAAGTTCGGCATGACCACATGCAGAAAGAGCTGTGAGAGGAAGTGTATCGAGTGGAATCCTGATGTAAGGCAGGCTGGAAATATCTGCTTTCCGTACGGAATTCGCTTCGGACTCGCGTTCGAGAAGGTTCTCGCGACCTTGCCCATGTGTTTTCTTAAAACGGGAGACATTTCGAGAGACAACAAAGCATAAAGCAAGAAAAGAACAACAAATGATAATAGTAATGTAATGCATAAAAATAATCCTTTCGGGAGGTAAAATTCATGTTATTTGATTTCAGCAACAAAAAGAAAACAAAGAGAATTGCAGCAATCATCTGTGGTGTACTGGTATTTGCCATGGTCGTTGGACTGCTTGTCTCTGCAATCTAATTTGTAATATTGTATGGTTTCAATGTATCATGGAAATTGGTGAAATTCAACCTTTAGAAAAAGGAGAATTCCAAAGCATGGTACTGGAAAGAATATGTGCAACGTGAAATATAGATATAAGGTTTCTATATGTTGCAAATAATATCAGGAGGTAGATGTGATGAGAAATGAAATTTTGAAGCTGCTCGAAACTGACAGCAGACTGACAGTGAAGGATATCGCCGCGATGATCGGCGCGGAAGAAGCCGCGGTGGAAGCGGATATCAAGGCGATGGAAGACGAGAGCATCATCTGTGGATACCATACTATGATCGACTGGGATAAGGTTGGCGAGGAAATGGTAACAGCTATGATCGAGGTCAAAGTTACACCACAGAGAGAAGCGGGGTTCGATCAGATTGCGGATCGCGTCAGAAATTTCGATGAAGTACATTCTGTCTACCTGATTGCAGGTGCATACGATTTTATGGTCGTTATTCAGGGAAAGACATTGCGGGAGATCTCACATTTTGTATCTGAGAAGCTGGCAATCATCGAGGATGTCATTGCCACATCCACGAACTTTGTACTGAAAAAATACAAAGACCATGGTGTTATTTTCCAGACACCAAGTCAGGACGAAAGGTTGGTAATTGCACCGTGAGAAATCCATTGTCAAAAACGATAGAACAGATTAAGCCATCTGGGATCCGGAAGTTCTTTGACATTGTAAGCGAGATGCCGCATGCAATCTCACTCGGTGTTGGTGAGCCGGATTTTGATACACCATGGCATGTCCGGTCCGAGGGTATCCGTTCGCTGGAAAAGGGACGGACATTTTACACCTCAAATTCCGGACTGATCGAGCTGCGTCAGGAAATCTGTAAATGGTACCAGAGAAAATATAATGTACTATATAATTATAAAAACGAAGCGTTGCTGACCGTCGGTGGCAGCGAAGGCATTGATGTGGCACTTCGTGCTATGCTTGACCCGGGCGATGAGGTTATCATCCCAGAGCCTTGCTATGTATCGTATGTGCCTTGTGTACAGTTGATCGGTGCTGTGCCGGTTACGATTGCACTGAAAAATGAGAATCAGTTCCGCCTGACACCGGAGGAACTGCTTGCCGCGATCACGGATAAGACGAAGATTCTGATCCTTGCATTCCCAAGCAATCCGACAGGTGCAGTCATGACGAAAGAAGATCTTGAGCCGATTGCGAAGATCTGCCAGGAGAAGGATATCTATGTCATCTCGGATGAAATCTATTCCGAGCTTACATATGGTGGCGAGAAGCACTGTTCGATTTCATCCCTGCCGGGCATGAAGGAGCGGACGATTGTCATCAACGGTTTTTCTAAAGCATATGCGATGACCGGATGGAGACTCGGCTATGCACTTGCCCCGGAGGTGATCGCACATCAGATGACGAAGATCCATCAGTTTGCAATCATGTGTGCACCAACGACGAGCCAGTATGCAGCGATTGAGGCAATCAAAAACGGCGATGCGGATATCGAGAAGATGTGCAAGTCGTATGATCAGAGACGCCGGTTCCTGTTGAAGAAATTCGAGGAAATCGGACTTCCATGTTTCGAGCCACATGGTGCATTTTATGTATTCCCATGCATCAAGGAGTTTGGCATCACGAGTGATGAATTCGCAACGAGATTGCTCCGCGAGGAAGAGCTTGCGGTTGTGCCGGGAACTGCGTTTGGTGACTGTGGCGAAGGCTTCCTGCGTATTTCCTATGCGTACTCGATTGAGCAGCTTAAAGAGGCGATGGGAAGATTAGAGAGATTTATTGGACGATTAAGAGAGCAAAAGACATGTTAAACATTGTATTACATGAGCCGGAAATGCCGGCAAATACTGGAAATATCGGACGTACCTGCGTGGCAACGGGGGTGCGTCTGCATCTGATCGAGCCACTTGGATTTTTATTAAATGACAAGATGGTAAAGCGCGCGGGACTGGATTACTGGGATCGTCTGGATGTGACACGCTATGACGATTACGATGATTTTCTGGCGAAGAACCCGGGGGCGAAGGTCTATATGGCAACGACAAAATCAAAGCAGAAGTATACCGATGTGAAATACGAAGATGACTGCTTTATTATGTTTGGTGCAGAAAGCAGAGGGATTCCGGAGGAGATTCTGCTTCAGAACAAGGAAACCTGCGTGCGCATCCCGATGATGCCGGGGGAACGTTCCCTGAATTTATCGAATTCGGTTGGCATTGTGCTGTATGAGGCATTACGGCAGTTGGATTTTCCGGGATTAGAAGCAGAAGGACAGCTGCATCATTATCAGTGGTAGAGATTATGAGACACGAAAAATGGCTGGATAAGCCGTATTATTCATTGGATGCATATATGAAATACACCTATGGACAGAAGGTGTACAAGATTGCGGTCGACGCAGGGCTTACCTGCCCGAACCGCGATGGTACACTGGGTGAACGTGGGTGTATTTTTTGTAGTGCCGGGGGAAGCGGTGATTTCGCAGTGCCAATCGTAGGGGGAAACAGGCAGGATGGACAGAAAGCGGTTGGTGCTTCGACGGAGGTTTATCATAAGGAATATGAGCGCCGGGGAAGCTGTGGTGATGTGGAGCGAAAAACGCTTGATGTCAGGCGGCAGATGGAACGTGGTATGGCGAAGTTTCATAAGAAGGTCGGAGAGAAGTTTGTCATTTATTTTCAGGCATACACGAACACATATGGAGATCCGGCATATTTGGAGCGCATCTGGCGGGAGGCGTTAGAAGAGGAGTCAGTCGTTGGAATCAGCATCGCAACAAGACCGGATTGTCTGGGGATTCCGGGCGTATCTATAAGTGAGAAACATGTGGAACCCATAGCAGGGGACAGGAGACAGGGAACGGAATCTTCTGAGACGGTGATCGGGATTCTTGCAAGACTGAAAAAAGAATACGCCACACGCGGCAAATTCATCTGGATTGAACTTGGACTTCAGACGATGCATGAAAAGACAGCGGAATATATCCGCCGGGGATATCCGCTTTCTACTTACGAGACTGCAATCCGGGCATTGACAGATATGGATATCCCGTATATTACGCATGTGATCTTAGGCTTGCCGGGAGAGAACGAAGCGGATATGCTTGCGACGGTACGGTATGTGTGTGGACAGCAGGCAAAACCGTTTGGAATCAAGCTACAGCTGCTGCATGTGCTGCGAGGCACCGATCTGTATGAGGATTATGCAACAGGAAAATTCGAAGTGCTGTCCGAGGACGAATATATCGAGCTTGTCATCCGGTGTCTGGAAATAATTCCGGACGATATCGTGATTCACCGAGTCACCGGGGATGGACCGAAAAATATTTTAGTGGCTCCACTCTGGTCGGGCAACAAACGACACGTATTAAATACCCTTCACCAGAAGATGAAAATCGAAAAAAGAGAACAGGGTACATGGGCAAAATAAAAAAAGTTTTGCCCATTTTTTCTAGTATTTATGCGGGTTCCCGCAAATGTTCCAAACTTACGCTTTACAAAATCTATCCAGTCGTGCTATAGTCAGCTCGTGGTCGAGAATCGTTGTTCTGGCGTAGTTCGGTCACAGTCTTTTTAGAAACAATCATAAAGTTTTCCAATTATTTGTTTTACGAATTTCAATGGAATTACCCAACAAAGAATTTGCAGAGTTTGTGAATAACTATGCGTGTGTTAAACTCTGTCTTTTTTAGGAATTTTATAAGCCATGTGAACGGATAATTTGGAAAACTGCATGATTGGAACCGTGTTTTTGCACAGAAAAGGAGGTGCGTAATCTGGAAGCTTATACTTGGTTTATGGTTGATGGGTGCGGTCGTGGTGGACCTTAGAACATATAAGATACCGAACCGGTTTTGCCTGTGTATGATTGCCTGTGGATGTTTGCTGCAAGGGTACATGCTGGGTGTGAAAGGATTGCTGAACAGCGGGTGCGGCATATTGATCGGTTTTGGGATTTTGTATGGACTGTTTTTGATTCGGGTACTGGGAGCCGGAGATGTAAAGCTGTTTTGTGGAATTGGAGCATTTATGGGAAGGGAAACCTGGGATATGCTGTTATATACCTGTATTTTTGCGGGCGTGCTGGCAGCAGGGAAACTCGCAGCTGTATTTGCAAAATCCCATAGAAAAGGAATGGTTGTGGATAAAATGAAAAATATGAGTGAGATCCGGATGCATATGTCAGTGCCTGTTCTGCTTGGATATATGCTGTATGTGACAGGAGGTGTACAGATTGGCATATAAGGTGTGTCTGCTGGATTCCGATCCGGCATACCAGAGAGCATTAATGGAATACCTGAATTCCCGGACAACGATTCCAATTCAGTTGTATGTATTTACAATTCCGGCGGCATATATGGCGTTTCGGGAACATGAAAAACCGCAATTAATCTTAGTCGGAGATGCATATGCAGACTGGAAAGATTCAGAAGATTGTCCGGTGTTAGTTCTGACTGGAAATCGTGAATTTATTGGGCAGCCACAGTATTTTTTCCGGTATCAGAGTGTGGAACGGCTGGTCGAGGTGATTCAGCAGATACTTGGTATGAATCGACGATGCGAGGTGGAAACAGGCATGTTTTACGCTGTATATTCTCCGCTTGGACGTTGTGGGAAGACAACATTTGCGAAAAGCCTGAGCAGACAGTTTACGAATAGTTTGTATGTGAATTGGGAAGGTATTTCTGAGACGACAGATGAGGATGAACTTGGTGGGTGGATGTTATATTGCATAAAAAGCAGAAATGAAGAATGTCTGACATATTTACAGACGCATGCAGTTTCAAGTCTGCCACCACCGGATTGCTATGAGGATATCCGGCAGATTGAGATAGAAGATCTGCTGTGGTTTCGGGAAGAATTGAAAAAACGTCAGTTGTATGAGGGCGTGGTTTTTGACATTGGAGGAATGGTATTGGCAAGTTATGCAGTGCTTGACGCATTTGACCGGATTTTTATTCCAACATTGGCGGATGCGGTATCAATCAGAAAACAGGAAGTGTTTGGGAAGATGATACAACGGAAGGATGAGCATGTCGAGAATCTGCAATATGTCCAATTGGAAGGACAGGATGTGGATCGTGTAGCGGAAATGTGTATGAGGTAAGGAAATGGAATTACAGTCTTTGCGCGAGCGGTTAAAACTGCGGGTGGCATCAGAGCTGGATCTGACACGCGATATGGAGGATGCAGAAATTGCCCGGTTGATTGACCGGTGTATTTTGGAGGAAACGAAAAATCAATATGTGCCGTTGAAGGAAAAGGTTGGTCTTCGCGTAGAACTTTTTAACAGCCTCCGAAGACTGGATGTCCTGACAGAACTGCTGGAAAACGAAGCTGTTACGGAGATTATGGTAAACGGCAAGTCGGATATTTTTGTGGAGCAGGCAGGCATGATTTCACGTTATGAAAAAGGCTTTGCATCAGAGGAACGGCTGGAGACGGTAATCCAGCATATTGTGGGAGACTGCAATCGACGAATCAATGCAGCGTCGCCGATTGTGGATGCCCGGCTGATGGATGGGTCTCGCGTGTGTATTGTGACGCGGCCGATATCACTGGGAGGCCCGGTGATTACAATCCGGCGGTTTCCAAAGCAGCGGATCGATATGGATGCACTGATTGCAATGGGAAGTGTGGATGCCGGCGTTGCAGAGGTGTTACGGATATTGGTACAGGCTGGATACAACATTTTTATATCGGGAGGAACCGGATCCGGGAAGACAACACTGTTGAATGCACTCAGTGATTTTGTTCCGAAGGAAGCAAGAATTATTACGATCGAGGATTCCGCGGAATTACAGATAAAGGGTGTGCAGAATCTGGTCCGATTAGAAGCCCGTACTGCGAATCTGGAAGGAGAGAATGAGATCACAATACGGGATTTGATCAAAGCGAGTCTTCGTTTACGTCCGGATCGTATTATAGTTGGCGAGGTGCGGGATGCTGCCGCAATCGATATGCTTGCAGCGATGGGAACCGGGCATGATGGTTCGTTGTCTACCGGGCATGCAAATTCTGCAAAAGATATGCTTATACGATTAGAGACGATGGTGCTGATGGGGATGGAAATCCCGCTTTCAGCGGTGCGGCGTCAGATTGCCGCCGCGGTAGATATCGTGATTCATGTGAGCCGGTTACGGGATAAAAGCAGAAAAATAATAGAGATATGTGAGGTAAATGGTATGGAGCATGGAGAAATCAGATTAAACACGTTGTTTGAATTTCAGGAGACCGGAACCAAAAAAGGAAAAGTGCAGGGGTTACTGCGAAAAGTAAATGACTTAATTCATATGGAAAAACTGCAAAGCTCCGGCTTGCTGGATGTTTTTGAGGAGGCAGTCTGTGGATTACCGGGAGTATAAAACGAATGTGTGGTTCTGGATTCAGGCGGCTTTGATAAGCAGTGGAATTGGGGGCCTGACCGGCTATCTGTTTTTTGATGCATGGTGGGGAAGTTTGCTGATTCCTGTCTGTATGCCGGTTGTGTATAGCCGGCTACGACGTTGGCATTTAGAAAGACAAACACGACAGTTAAAGATGGAATTTCAAGAAGTTATGACGCTGATATCCGGGTGTATGCATGCAGGGTATTCGCTGGAGAATGCTATAGTACAGGTTCGGCGCACAAGTGGAGAAGAATTTTCACTGATGAGAGAAGAACTTCAAATACTGGTAAATGGAATTGCCTGCCATAAGAGAGTTGAACAGTTACTGCTGGCACTTGCAGAGCGGTGTGATGTGGAAGAAATCCGGGAGCTTGCGATAATGATAGAAATTGCAAAGCATTATGGTGGAAATATTCCTCATTTGATTCGACAGATCACTACACGATTACAGGCATCCGAGATGACAGAGGTAGAGATTCAGACGGTAATTGCAGCAAAGAGACTGGAAGGGCACATTATGCTGATCGTTCCTTTTGGAATCCTGATGTTTCTGCGGCTGACAAATCCTGTGTACATGCAGGTGTTGTACACAACGATTGCAGGACGGTTATGCATGAGTGTGTCGGCTTTTGGCATTGGTGGATGTGCGTACTGGATTGATAAGATAACGAGAATTGAGGTGTAAAAAATGAAGGTGTGTATTTTGATACAGGTGTTGCTTGCATGTCTGGCAATCCTGTCAAGAATTCATTTCAGCAAATATAAAGCAGAGAAGCTTAAGGGGTTGATGCATATCCGGGAGGAAGTGCAAAAAATACGGGTAATAACAAAAAAAGAAGCGGAGCTGTTGATACGAAAACGTATGCAGCAAATGATATCCATATCAATTATGATTTTATTTGTCAGTACCTGTATTGCAGAGGTAGTGTTGTGGAACGATACGAGGCAATCTGGAAAAACGGATATGCACGTTTTAGAACGTGATGATTATGATGGGGAAGTGAAAACAGAAGACATCCGGCTATCGGTCGATGACAAGGAATATACATATATGATGGAAATTGAACCAAGAGAATATACGGAAGATCAATTTTATCAGGAGGCACACATGCAGCTCGACATTCTGGAGTCCAAAATTCTGGGGGATAATCCGGATTTAGAGCATGTAAGTTGTTCTCTGAATTTGCCGAGTGAGGATGAAGCAGGTGTATTTGCCTATACATGGAGATCGGATAATCCGACGGTGCTCTCTTCTTATGGAAAGGTATATTTGGAGGAAGTGAAAGGAACAATTGTTGTGCCCTTGACAGTGGAGATATCGTATCGGACATATACGATGGAACATAGCTTTTCTGTATGCGTGGTTCAGGATATGCGTGGGAAAGATGCGGTAGAACGGGCAGAGGAAACACTTCAGCAGATCGAAAAAGAGACAAGAACAGACGAGAAACTGACAATTCCGGAACAACTGGGAGAAGTTGGGGTATCGGTAAAGAGACAGACAAAGGAACGTGCAATGACATGGGTTGCATTTGGTATTGTATTGGCAGCGTTGCTGCCGGTTATGATGTATGCAAGATGGAAGGAAGAACGAAGAAAAAGAAACAGTGCGCTGATCGATCAATATCCATCTTTTGTGAATCGCCTGTGGTTGTTGCTTGGGGCAGGAATGACAGTACAAATGGGAATTCGGAAAATCGCATCGGAAATGAAAGGGGATATATTGTTAAAAAAAGAGTTGGAGTATGCAATGCACCAGTTAGATACGGGAAGCGAAGAAAGCTGGGTGTACGAACAACTGGGGCAGCGGCTGGAGCTGCCGGAATATTATCAGATGTTCCAGCATCTGAGCCAGCATATTCGTATGGGAACAAAGGACCTTCGAAATCTGATGGAACAGGAGATGCAGCTTGCACTTCAAAAAAGACGTGAGCTTGCAAAGAAAAAAGGAGAGGAGGCATCGACAAAGCTGTTATTTCCGATGGTTGTACTGTTGATTCTTGTCATGATTATGATTGTATATCCGGCACTCGTCGGATTGTAGAAAGGAAGTGGGATTTATGGGTGCGTGGAAACGGTTTTTGCAGGAGGAAGACGGAATGGGTGTTGTGGAAGTAATCCTGATTATCGTCGTACTTGTTGCAATGGTTCTGATTTTCAAGGAGCAGATATCTGCACTTGTCGAAACGATATGGTCGACAATCAATAAGGACGCAAAGAAAGTATATTCTTAGAAAAACAGGAGGAGAGTATGAATAATAAGGGAAGAATTGTCGTGTTTATCAGTCTGATTACTGCGGTAATGCTGATATTGATCACACTTGTGCTACAGGTTGTCGTACTCAGTGCAGCACGGTCAAAAGACGTAATTGCTACCCGCCTTTCCATGTCGGATGTCAAAGCCTGTTATAACCGCTACATATTTGAACATTATCATATTCTCCTTTTTGATAAGACAGCAGGTGGAAACGGAGAAGCGTATCTGGAAGAGTGGCTGGAACAGGCGTTTTCGGAGAAACTCGGAGATGCTTATTCGGATATACGGGTTGTGATTACAGATTTTTTGATGCTTACGGATCAATCGTATGCTCCGTTAAAGGAGCAGATGCAGGAATATATGACCTATGCAATAGCAGAAAAAGGTGTGCAGGCAGGTGTTGATAAGATTAAGGAAAAAACAGGTGGACAGGATGGAACATTGCCGGAGGATTTAAAGGAGGACATGGAACATGCGGAGTCGGAAACGGAATATGCAGATACCGGAAATACAGGAGAGCAGGAAGGAGCTGGCTCCGATCTGGAAGAAAATCCAGTGGCGCAGCTGGCTGCGGATGATCCGCGTGACTATACAAAGAAATTGTCTAGCAGTGTGATTCTGAATCTTGTGCTTCCGGATGATAAAACGGTGTCCGATGCATCGATTACGCTGTCGGATGCTCCAAGTTTACGGTTGGGAGGTTTTTTTACTAACTACAAAGAAGTCAATCGAAAATTTGACAACATGGTTTCTTTGTTTGAGGGATTAACAGCGCTTGGTTCCTGGCAGGACTCACTGGCTGATACAGGAATACAGCTTGCATATATAGAACAGGTCTTTAACTGTTACAGGGAAGAGAAAAACGATACAGCGGTGCTTGCGTATGAACAGGAATATCTGATTGCGGGCAAAGCATCTGATTATGAAAATCTGAGGTCAGTTGCGCATCGCATGATCGGGATACGTTATCCAATCAATTATATTGGTCTGTGTAAACAGCCTGATAAAATGGAACGATTGACGGAACTGGCAACCGCGATTGCCGGCGCTGCACCTTATTTGATCCCGGCACTCAAATATTTTCTGGCTGGATGCTGGGCGTATATTGAATCTATTGCAGATGTCCGCGTTTTGTTCGATGGAAAGAAAGCCGCATTCACAAAAAATCAGTCAAATTGGATCACAGATATTGACCACATCAGCGAGAGTCTGTCGAAACAGACAGAGGATGCAGAGAATGGATTGGATTATCAGGCGTATTTGTCTGTTTTGCAGGCAATGAGTATGGAAGGCGTGACGGCCAGAATGCTGGATCTGATGCAGATAAATACAATGCAGGAGGAACCGGATTTTCGGATATTACACGGCGCGGTTGGATTTGAGGCAGATTTTGAAAGTACCTTTGATGGATATGTATTTCGGTATCACCAACAGGCATCGTATTAGTTAGATAGAAAACCTTTCGTATTGGTTTCAGAGGATTCCTCAGGATGAGTGAAATTAGAATAAAAACCTCTCCGGGTGCTGGCCAAAGCAATAATTGAATCTTATTTCTCGTGTAGCCTGAGGAATCTTCGGAAAGCAATATGAAAGGGGTGTTTTATGAAACAAAGAAGAAATACAGGAAGTGCATCGGTGGAGGCTTCACTTGTGATACCGGTGTTTCTTCTGGCGATGCTCCGTCTGTTTTTATGTTTCCAGAGTGTGCTGGCAGAGGTACAGGTTTATGAGGCGGCAGCAGAGACGGTTGAATATATGTCCGAAACAGCCAGCGCAGGTGTCTGTGATGCAGCTGTCGCATACTTGCGGTTTCCACGGTATATTGATGAGAAAAAGACTGTGGAACAATATGTAAAATATGGAGAATCCGGGGTGTGCTTTCCCGGAAGCACTATGGACGAAGAGGATTATGTTGTTCTTAGAACGAGCTATGAACTGAAGTATCTGGGGCCACGGACTTTTACAATACGGAAACGGGCATATACGGGGGCGGTCTGGACAGATACGGATTCTGAAGCGGAAAGCGGAAAGGATGCGTATGTATACGTGACAGACAGGCAGTCGGTGTACCATGTGACACGTAGCTGCAGCTATTTGACACTTGATATCCGGATGAGTTCCCTACAGGAAGCGAAAGCGGATGGGTATGCTGCGTGTGCATTTTGTGGAAAGGAACTCCGGGGGGAACAGGTGTATGTGACAGAGGATGGTGATTGTTATCATAGCAGTCTGCGATGCAGCGGGTTAACACGGACAGTGTATCGAAAGAAGAAAAGTGAGGTAACCGGGCTCGGTGCATGTTCGCGATGTGGAAACAGAAAATAAATATTGTTACAGGAGGAGGTTATGAGATGGGAAATAAAGGTAGCTCTGTGGTGGAATTAAGCCTGATTATGCCGATTATATTTGGCGTGCTTGTTATGGTAATTATGTTGTTTTTAGATACGGTCCGGGATGGACTGGTACAGCAGGATGGGTATAGTGTGATTTATACATATGAGGAAAACTCCGGGTTACAGGAAAAAATAGAGGATACAAAGGAAAAAACAGGTGCAGGAGCATCGTATGCGGGAATTTCCAACAGAAATTATTGTTATGAAAAAGAAGGACATGTCTTTGTTACGGAAGTGGACGTATGCAGCAGTCGGCTCAGAAGGTGGCAGGTGTATGGAAATATTGTTTGGGAATAAGGGAATTTACCATTATATGGATGCAAAGATAGGAACGATGCAGATGCTTGAAGAACAGGGCAGAATGTATCAGGTCAAGATGTTGGTGGAAAATGAATTTCCGTATATTCTGGCATCGACCATGATTTGTACCGATGGTGAAGTCTGGTTATCACATAATACAAAGGGATGCTATAGTATGCAGGCATATTTACAGCAAAAAACGATGGACGGACATCAATTACGTTCTTTATTGAATCAGATTATGCAGCAGGCAAAGATGTTGGAGGAGTATCTACTGGATGCATCAGATCTGGTTATACGTATAGAATATCTGTTTTTTCATCGGGAAAAGGAGGCAATACGCATGTTGTGTGTACCGGGATATGAAAAACCATTAAGGGAACAGCTGGCTGCCTTTTTGGGGTATCTGATGCCGCGGTTTGATCACCTGGATCGGGAAGGGGAACTGTTCTTATACGAATGTCACAGGATTCTGGCAGATGATTGGTGTGATATGACAGATTTTCTGGCTTTGCTGAATGAGAGAACAGATACGGGTGTGAAATGCGTGAATCCGGACGAACAAGATGAGGCAGATATCTCGAAACAGACAGACAAAAAAGAATGTGCAGAAGAAAAGACAGTGATTGTACAGCAGATAAAGCGGGAAGATGTAGATTCTATATTTTCCAAACGTTTTTTATTGTATGCATTAGCAGGAGGCGCTACACTGGCATTGATTATCAAGTATTTATTTTTTGATGGGACGACAGGGACAGCGATTTTTGGAATCATCTGGCTTTTAACATTGATCATACTTGCAATCATGACAGTACGCGATAAAACCGGAGAGGAAGAACCGGATACTGCGATGCAGGAATATCAGCTGCAATATGGAAGAGATAGGAAGGATATTCGTTCGGAAGCCAGCCTGCCGGAAAAATATAATATAGATTATGCATCCGTATCTCCGCAGACGCCGACAGTTGCGAAAAAAGAAATTATGAAGCTGGTGCCGTTGACAAATGGTGCACTTGAACCATTTCGTATACCGCTGGATAAAACATCGCTCACCATAGGAAGGGACAAGTCGTCGGATTACCGTGTTTCGACGACACAGATCAGTCGCGTGCATGTCCGGCTGTTCTGCCGTCCGGACGGGTTATATATCGAGGATCAGAACTCTACCAATGGAACATATATCAATGCAAAGCGCATCCCGGCGATGACAGAGCAGAAATTAGAGAAGGGCGATGTGGTGGGACTTGCAAATGAGGAGTTTTTTGTTGCGTAAGAAAAAACTATGTAAAAGCAAATGAATGTGGTATACTATGTTCACGAAGCGTGCTTGAAGATCAATGAAGTACTTTCTCTGTTTGAACATAGTGAGATGGAAAAATCAGAGAAAGGGCTTGTCGGAGGTGACAGGTATGGTAGAAGATGTGACGAATAAACAATTACAATTTATTACGTGGTTGATAACGACGGCCACGGACAAATGCCAGACAATCGAAGAAGTCAGAGAACTGAATCGAGAGATACGGAAACATTCAGATGGACTGATTGATGATACGGCGTCAGGCAGTCCTATGGATGAAAAAACAGAAGCATAAAGATGAGATGATATTGAATAGAAAAATCTGCATCATTTTCCAGATTGAAAACGGTGCAGATTTTTCTATTTGCTTTTTTCCTCGCAATTATTGTATTTACCCCCTGTTTTTGGTATAGTAATAATGTATGTTTTTGTAGCATGCGAAAGAAAAAATGGCAGTGAATACATGAGGTGTTACAGTGAAGGTAAATGTGTATTACGGAGGCCGGGGATTGCTGGAGGATCCAACACTCTTTGTAGTGGAGAAAATCATTCAGGTTCTGCAGGAGCTTCGGGTAGAAGTCACAAGATATAATATGTATGAGGATAAGTCGGGGATTGCAACACTTCCGAACACGTTGAAGGATTGCGATGGCGTGATTCTGGCTGCGAGTCTGGAATGGTTCGGCATTGGCGGCTATATGCAGCAGTTTCTGGACATGTGCTGGCTGTATGGTGACAAGGAGAGGATTGCGTCTCTGTATATGATGCCGGTTGTGGTTGCGACGGCGTACGGCGAACAGGATGCGGAGCTGTCACTGCGCAAGGCATGGGATGTGCTGGGAGGTATTTCTGAACCGGGGATTGCAACATATGTCGATTCGACGGATGTGCTGGAGCAGGAAAGCCAGTATCTGGATCTGATCGAGAAAAAAGCAGAGGACTTTTACCGCCTGATCAATAAAAAGACGAGGAAGCTGCCGACGAGTAATACAGCGGTAAAGAACACGCTGATCAAACAGAATAATATCAATCTGACACCACAGGAGAGCGAGCAGCTTTCCAAGTTCGTGGCAGATGACGGATATGTGAAGAAGCAGAAAGAGGATATTGAGGAACTCGCTGCGATGTTCAAGCAGATGCTTGGAGACGAGGAGGAAACGCCGGAGCCGCCGAGTGTTTACGAGGACGATATTGTTGAAGGATTTTATGAGAACTTCCATCCGGAGGGCGGATTTGCGGCAAGCTATGTGATCATAGTACCGGATATGGGGAAGAATTTAGTGATACGTGTAGGGAAAGTCTTACAGTGTGAGTATGGCTCTGATGTGGAAGCCGATGTGAAGCTGAAAGCATCGAGTACGATGCTGCGCAATATCTTAGCAGGCAAGAACAGCTTCCAGAAGGGCTTTATGTCCGGTGAGATAACGGCGAAAGGTAATTTCAAAACACTTCGGATGCTGGATCAGATTTTCCATATATAGAGTTGGAGGCAGTTTATGTCATATATGGCATTGTACCGGAAGTGGAGACCGGACGCGTTTGAGGAGATCAAAGGACAGGAACATATTGTGACGACGATCCGAAACCAGATTGTGCATGATCGGGTGGGACATGCGTATCTGTTCTGTGGAACCAGAGGTACCGGAAAGACAACGACGGCGAAGCTGATGGCAAAGGCGGTCAATTGTGAGCATCCGATCAATGGAAGCCCATGTAATGAATGTAGCAGCTGTAAAGCGATTGCGGCGGGGGCAGCGATGAATGTAATTGAGGTCGATGCTGCAAGTAACAATGGTGTGGATAATATCAGACAGATCACGGATTCGGTGAATTATTCTCCGTCAACCGGAAAATATCTGGTCTATATTATAGATGAGGTGCATATGCTCCGTGATGCGGCATACAATGCACTTTTGAAGACGCTGGAGGAACCGCCGTCTTATGTTATTTTTATCCTGGCAACCACGGAGTCACACAAGATTCCGGCTACGATTTTATCCCGTTGCCAGAGGTATGATTTCCATCGGATTCCATTGGAGGTGATTGCAGATCGTCTGCAGGAGCTTCTGGAACGAGAGAAAATCGCGGCAACAAGAGAAGCGGTCGAATATGTGGCGCGTGCCGCAGATGGTTCCATGCGAGATGGTCTGAGTATTTTGGAACAGTGTATTTCTTACCATCTGGGGGAAGAGCTTACACTGGATAAGGTGCTGGATGCAATTGGTGCTGTGGATGTGGAAGTCTATATCCGGTTATTTGAATATCTGAAAAAACGCGATGTCGTTGGTGCATTGAAAATCATTGATGAAGCAATCTGGCAGGGGAAAGACCTCATGCAGCTGGTGAATGAATTCACAGGATTCTTACGGAATATTCTGGTGCTGTCCATCGACCCGGCCATGACGATGGAAGTAAATCAGGAGACGAAAGAGCGGATGATTGCGCTTGCACAGGATGCACAGGAAGATGCACTGATGCATGCGATCTATGTATTACAGGATGCGGCGGCAAAAATCTCGTATACTACATCAAAAAGGGTGATGCTGGAGATTGCGATCATAAAGCTTTGTAAGCCGGAAATGCGATATGATGTCGAGGGAATGAATCAGCGGATTGAGTTGTTGGAACAGCAGTTGGCAGAGACAAAAGAACTGCTCAAAGAGCAGCAGGCGCATCCGGTCGTTATGACGGTTGCACAGCCGACTGCGGAAGGTGCAGGGATGGCGCAACAGCCGATGATACCGCAGACGGGCGATTCATCTGAGCATATCAAACAGAATCTGCGGGAGAAATATCCGCAGGCAGAATATGAGGATCTGCTTCTGATCGCGAAAGCGTGGAAGACGATTGGCAAGCGTGGACCGAGACTGGTGCAGCATTATTATAGACAGGCATCGCTTGTTGCAGGAAGAGAATCTGGTGCGCTGGAGCTTGTTGTGGCAGACACACCGGACAATGATCTGGCGATTTCCTATTTCGCCAGTCAGGACAAGCTGGACGAACTGAGTGAACAGCTTACCGATATGGCACAGTGTAAGGTACGTGTGACATTCCGCAAGATTGATGGCAGGGAAGAAGTGCATGAATTGCAGAAAGACTGGGATTTGAGCCGGATTGTATTTGAGGATATCGAGATGCATGAGTAAGCTTTCAATCGCGCGTGACCAAATTGTATTGAAAAAGATAGTACACATGGGAAACCATGTATGAATATAAGAATAAGAAATCAGGAGGATATAAAGATGGCAAAAAGAGGTGGATATGGTGGAATGGGTATGATGCCCGGAAATATGAATAATCTGATGAAGCAGGCACAGAAGATGCAGAAGCAGATGGAAGAGACCACCAAAGCACTCGAGGAAAAAGAATATGAGGCAGCTGCGGGCGGTGGTGTTGTCAAGGTAAAGATCAACGGTAAGAAAGAAGTGACAGCGGTTCATCTGGATGAAGAAGTTGTTGATAAGGATGACATCGAAATGCTGGAAGATCTGATCATGGCAGCTATGAATGAAGCTATCCGTATGCAGGATGAGGATCAGAAGAATTCCATGGGTAAGATTACCGGTGGACTGGGCGGAGGTTTGCCGTTCTAATGGATATTTATGGAGAGAAAGTAAACCGGCTGATCGGCGAACTCGGAAGACTTCCCGGAATCGGTGGAAAGACCGCACAGCGGCTGGCGTTCCATATTATCAATATGCCGGAAGAACAGGTGGAAAGCCTGTCGGCAGCAATCACAGATGCAAAAAAGAATATCCGGTATTGCAAATCCTGCTATACGATAACCGACCAGGAATTATGTCCGGTGTGTGCATCACCGAAGCGGAACCACAAGCTGATCATGGTTGTTGAAACCCCGAGAGATCTGGCAGCGTATGAGCGTGTGGGACAGTATCAGGGTGTCTACCATGTATTAAACGGTGTGATCAATCCGGCGATGGGAATTGGAACCGGAGATATCCGGCTGAAGGAACTGATCCTGCGGCTGGAACAGGAGGATGTAGAAGAACTGATTATCGCGACAAATTCCAGCGTGGAAGGCGAGGCGACTGCGATGTATATATCTAAACTGGTCAAGCCATCCGGTATAAAAGTTACAAGAATCGCAAGTGGTGTTCCGGTTGGCGGAGATTTGGAATGTATCGACGAAGTGACGTTACTTCGGGCATTGGAAGGACGAACTGTTTTGTAAATGGATTTACCGGGAGATAAAAAAGATTACGGATAAATCCGGGGAACCGCTTCAGGTAAGACTGCCGGACAGCGGGAATATATATTAAGGAGGTTGCATAATGAAGAGAATAGGAATGTTGACAAGTGGCGGTGACTGCCAGGCATTAAATGCGACGATGCGTGGCGTGGCAAAGGGGCTGTATAACACATTTGAAGATGTGGAAGTATATGGCTTTTTAGAAGGCTATAAGGGATTGATCTATGGTAATTATGCAAAGATGAAGCCGTCTGATTTCTCAGGAATTCTTACGAAGGGTGGTACGATTCTTGGCAGTTCCCGTCAGCCATTCAAGATGATTGACGAGCCGACTCCGGAAGGCCTGAACAAGGTTGAGGAGATGAAGAAGAATTATAACAAGCTGAAGCTGGATGCACTCGTTGTTCTTGGTGGAAATGGTTCTCAGAAGACAGCAAACCGCCTGTCACAGGAAGGTTTGAATGTAATCGGACTTCCAAAGACGATCGACAATGATATCTGGGGCACGGATATGACATTCGGATTTCAGAGTGCCGTTGATGTGGCAACGCAGGCAATCGACTGTATTCATACGACTGCATGTTCCCATAACCGCGTATTTATTGTAGAGGTTATGGGACACAAGGTAGGCTGGATCACACTGCATGCAGGTATTGCATCCGGCGCAGATATCATCCTGATTCCAGAGATTCCATATGATATTGCCAAGGTATGTGAGGCACTTGACAGAAGAACAAAGCAAGGGAAAGGATTCTCGATCCTTGCAGTCGCAGAGGGCGCTATCTCGAAGGAGGTTGCAGCACTTCCGAAGAAGGAACGTAAGGCAGCTGTGGCAGCAGCAGCTGAGAAATACCCATCTGTTGCTTATGAAGTAGCTGATAAGATCAAGGAATATTCAGGTATGGATATCCGTGTGACTGTTCCGGGACATACGCAGCGGGGCGGAAGTCCGGATCCTTATGATCGTGTGATCTCAAGCCTGTTTGGAGCAGAGGCAGTGGAACTGATCAAAAACAAAGATTTCGGCAAGCTTGTTGTTATGCGTAACAATGAGGTGACGGCGATTCCGATGGAAGAGTCCGCAGGAAAGCTGAAATATGTATCACCGGATGACAGCGTTGTGAAATATGCAAAACGTCTTGGCATCTCCTTTGGTGATGAGTAGGAGATACAGATTCACATGCACAAAAAATGGTTCTAATGCATAAAATAAGAAAAACAGATAGACAATCAGCCTCAAAACTGATTGTCTATTTATGTCATTTTGTATGTGAGGATTCCATGAAAGAAATCGATGAGATGTATGTGCATAAGTTTCGTGCTCCGGAGCTCATGGTTGTGGATGAACAGGAACTAGAGGAAGACCGGGCATATCTGCGTGCGATGTATCCGATGCGTGCAAAGCTGATTCTGGTCATGGTGGAGGATGCCTGCGACCGGCTGGAATATGAAGGAAGTCCGATGTTTGCAGTTTATCCAGACAAGGTAGCTATGTTTTCGATTGCAAAGAAAATCTATGACAAGATCAGCTATAAGGATGCAGATGAGACATTGCTGCATATGATAGAAATTATGGTCTGCCACGAATTTTACATTCGCCGGTGCAGATACCGTAAAAGGAGAAAATATTACTAAACATGAAACGGTTTTTGATAAAGGCGCTCGTGTTCATTGCGGTTGCGGTGGGCACAGCCTTTTTGGTAAATCAATTCAATAACAGAGGTCTGAACCGCGTTTCAAGGGAACTGGAAGAGCCGACACTTCCATATGTGTATCTCGAATTTGAGGGTAAGGTTATAAATCGTACCTGCGGATATACGCAGACGATGTCGACAAGCCTGATGCGGGATGGAATTGTGCCGCTAAACAACAATCATGGTGTGACGGTTCTCGTTGATAATGAAGCAAAATATGGCGAGACATTTACCTATGAACTGCGAAGCATTGCAGGTGATTCCCTGGTGGAACGCGGTGATGCAGTTTCCGGAAGCGTTGAGAATGGACGCAAGAAATATGACGTGAATTTTCGGATGGACATGCAGCAAAACCGGGAATATGTATTTGTGTTTATTATTACAGCGGCGGATGGCACAGAGGTGCGGTATTATAACCGGGTAGTAAATCTGCCGGAACAGCATGCAAAAGCAATCGTAGACTATGCCATGAATTTTCATGATACGACATTTGTCAAGGAAGTGAATGAGTCCGAGGGAAATATCGTATTCGATAATCTGAAGACCGATAAGGCGGGAACAACCTCGAGTCTGGCGCATGTGGACTTAAATGCTACCTATGAGCAGATTACCTGGGGCGGACTGACGCCGGTTGTTGTAACAGGTGTGACGCCAACAATCACGGAGATTGACAACGAGTACGCTGTCGTGCATATGTCCTATGTCGTGGAGTCCATGAATAACAAGAAAAGTCATTATTATCAGGTGGACGAGTACTATAACGCCACTTATGACCGCAGTGCGGAGACGGTGGATCTGCTTGCGTTTGACCGGTATCAGGAAAGCTTCTTCGACAGCGGTTACATCAGCAAGGACAAAAACAGCATCAGCATGGGTGTCACAAATGAACCAGCGGAATATGTGGCAACCGCAGATTACACGACGATTGCATTTGTCCGTCTGGGACAACTCTGGATGTATCGTTATAATGAAAGTTCTCTGACGAATATATTCAGCTATCCGCAGGACAGTTATTCGGATGCGCGGACGCTTAATACAAACCTGGATATCAATATTGCGGATATGGATGCGGATGGAAATATCTACTTTGTTGTATACGGATATATGAATCGTGGCGAACATGAAGGCAAAAACGGTATGTCACTTTATTACTATTCGACGGAGAACATGACAACACAGGAGCTTTTCTTCGTAGAATGTGATGAGAGTTACGACATCATGAAAAAGGAAACCGGGAGGTTTACTTATTACAATGCGCAGACGAATAAGTTTTATTATCTGTTGGATGAAACCCTGTATGAGGTATCCCTTGCTGATATGACACAGACTGCGCTGGTGGAGGGGATTCCTTCTGCCAAGTACCTAGTATCTGCAAATCGGAAGCTGGTTGCTTATCCGAATGCGGCTGAGGACGAGAATGTGACGGCAATCACGATTCGGAATTTTGAGACGGGAGAGACGTATGAGAAAACCTGTGCAGATGGTGATCTGCTGTTGACCCTCGGATTCGTGGAAAATGATCTGATTTACGGTTGTGCACATAGTGCGGATGTAATCATGACTTCCGATGGACAGGCTATATTGCCATTATATGAGCTGTTCATTATGGGGAATGATGGTGGACAGAAGAAGGATTATACCAAGGACGGCGTGTATATCATGAACGCATCCGTTGGGGACGATACGATTTACCTGACACGTGCGCGCAAACAAAATCAGTTTTTCGAGGAGATTGAACAGGATTATATATCCTACAAGAAAGAGGAAAATAACAAGATGATTACGACGGATACGACGTATGACAGTTATGCATGGAGTATTCTGGATATTGTATTTCCGTCGAATTTCTATCTGGCGGATACAGTAAGCTATCGTAAGACGAAATATGGAAAATCAGAAGTTTACAAGGATATGCGGGTAGAGACACAGACACGTGACGGTGCTTATTATGTGTTTGATAATACCGGATATACAGGTGAATATGAGACTGCTGGAAGTGCGATTACACGTGTGGTAGATGATGAGGCAGGTCTTGTTGTGGATAGCAGCGGAAATACGATTTACCGGTGTCTGGCAGCAGACAGTTATAATACAGTTGCGGATGAAATCAAAGAGACATCAAATCCGGATGTGAACCAGTCATTACTTACCTGTGCATACATGTGTGCAGAGTATGCAGGTGGTGCATTGGAACTGCCCGATGCAATCGCGAGTGGAACGTTCGAGAAGGTGTTCGAGGATTACACGAACGGGGTCGGCATCAATATCTCCGGCATCAGTCTGTCGACCGCATTGTATTTCTTAGATCGGGATATCCCGTTTGCAGCATGTATCGATGATGGTAGATATGTGCTTGTAATCAGCTACAATTCAACGCATATCCGGTATTATGATCCAGTGCTTGGTGAAGAGGTAAAGGTGACACGGAAAGCGTTTGAGAATTCGTTAAGTTTGCAGAGTAATACGATGTATACGTTTAGTGTACAGTAAAAGGGAAAGAACCTGAAAGTGTAAGACTTCCAGGTTCTTTTGCACACAGGGGATACGATCAAACCGGAGGAATGCATGAAATATATCGTGACATTACGGAACAAAACATGTAAAAAAGTATGTTAAAAATAACAAAAAGCAGATAGTTCCAAAGTATGAATCATGATAAACTAACCTTAGCAAACAATGGTACGAGATAGTATAAGATAGCATAAGACGGTACATACAGAGGTGAGTAACATGAACAGAATGCGAAAGGTATTAATTGCAGATGATGAGATAAAAGTGGGACAGCTTGTGAAACGATTGATACAGTGGGATCAGCTGGGACTGACTTGTATTGGACTTGTGACAGACGGACAGACGGCGTATGAGAAGATCTTGTCCGAATCGCCGGATATCGTGATCACGGATATCCGGATGCCGGTGTTGACAGGATTGGAAATGATCCAGAAGGCATCCGAGCAGGGTGTGAAATGCCATTTTATAGTTGTCAGTGGATATAAATACTTTGACTATGCGCAGAAAGCATTGAAATATGGTGTGGAAGATTATCTGCTCAAGCCGATTGATGAGGATGAGCTGAACAGGCAGCTGCAGAAAATCGTCGCGGAAGAAGAACAACGTGAGGATAAGCAGCAACAGGTGAATCAGATTGAGAAAAAGCTGGAGGATAGTAAATATCTGCGCCACAAAGAATTCCTCAAACAGATACTAAGCCAGAAGCAGGAAAATATTGATGCTGCGAACACGGAGTTTGGGCTTCAGCTTGAGAACAAGTGCTTCCGGGGATTAACCTTCAAGCTTGACCGGGATATTGATGTGGCAGAGAATACACAACAGATGCAGTTTGTTCTCCGCAAGATCATGCAGAGGGCAGAGGATGCGTTTTCGGCATGCACCATCGACCTGATTGCAGCTGTGCAGTCGAATCATTCCGTGCAGGTGCTGTTAAATTATTTTCAGACGGAGCAGGAGAATATCGACAACCGGATTACGGATTTTTTCAATGAGCTGAGCGATTATCTGGAGAACTTCCAGCATTACAGGATTACTGTCGGGGTGAGCAGTGAAGTCGAGAGCTTCGAACAGATCAGTACTGCGATTGAGATGAGCAAAGAGGCGGCTGCCAGCCGGCTCTTCAAGGGAAACGGCAGACGAATCGAATATTGTCAGGAGCCGCACGCACTATTTTCGCCAAAGGACTTTCAGAATGAATATGAGGAATTCGCAAAAGCGGTTGAGACAATGCAGCCGGATGCCTGTCAGTACCAGATTCACAAGTGCTTTCGGCTGGCAAGCGATAAGGCTCTTTTTGCAAGCGAATTTTATGCAATGGGATTGTGGCTGCTCCGCAGTACTTATGACATTCTGGAAATAGCAGATACATTTGATGTGGATGTGCAGCAGGAGGTGTTGGAGAATCTGTCGACAGTTGCGGATTTGAGAGACTATGTGATCCGTCAGGTGCAGCGTTTGATCACAGAGAGCCGTAGTGAACGGGAAAACCGCGAACGCAAACCGGTATTGGAGGCAATCGCCTATATGAAAGAGCATTTTACAGAGAAGATCACGCTGGAGGATGTAGCCGCCACCATCGGCTTCAATACGAATTATTTCTCGGAACTGTTTAAGAAAGAAACCGGTGAGAACTTCTCGAACTATCTGCTCGGAATCCGGATGGAGAAAGCCAAGCAGATGCTTCGGGACACGAAGATTCCGGTGTATGAAATCGGCGAAAGTGTCGGGTATAAGGATGCCAAATATTTCAGTCAGCAGTTTATGAAGGTTGTCGGTGTGAAGCCGGCAGAATACCGGAAGCTGTATTATTGACAGACGAAGTGAAACGCGAGGACACAACATGGAAAAAACAATCTGGATATGTGTGGGTGCGGTGATTGTCTGGGCTGGGACAATCCTTTTGATGCATCGGATACAAACAAAGAAGATAAAAAAACTTGAGGATGACTATCGGGAGAAACAGCGCGTGCAGCAGAAGCTGCGGGAGGAATATTCCGTCAAGGTGCAGAATAAGCAGGCGAAAATTGCAGCCTTGCAAAGTCAGATCAATCCGCATTTTTTGTACAACACACTGGAATGTATACGAAGTGAGGCGCTTTTATATGAATGTGACAGCATTGCCCGTATGGCGAAGGCGCTGGCGGCTTTTTTCCGGTATAGCATCAGCAACAAAGAAAACATTGTGACAATCCGCGACGAGCTTCGGAATATTGAGAATTATTTCTTGATCCAGAGCTACCGGTTTGAAAATAAATTCGCCCTTGAAATCAATGTGGAGGATGACCGGGATGAAGTCGGGAATTATCTGATCCCCAAGCTTTCCCTGCAGCCGATTGTGGAAAATGCAATCTTCCATGGCTTAGAGACGAAGGCAGAAAACGGAAAGGTGACAATACGGATTTATACGACGCAGCAGGAACTGGTTGTTGTCATATCGGATAACGGAACAGGAATTGACTGGGATACCCTTGTTTCCATGAGACAGGCACTGGAACAGACGGAGGAGCACCGGGAGAGCGGCGACGATGGAAGCACGCACGGAGAGACGTCAGGAATGGATGTACATGGAACAGATAGGAACGGGAAGCGCGGAAACGGAATTGCATTGAGCAATGTAAACCAGCGGATCCAGCTCGCATTTGGAACCCGTTATGGACTCCGTCTCTACAGCACGACCGGAATCGGAACAGATGTAGAAATCTGGCTTCCTAAGAAAGTAGACAGAAACGATCTGTGATTTAGAAAAACAGGAAAGAAAAAGCAGGCATGGATTATGAGACATGAGATTATTCGGATGGAACATGTGAATATCAGCAGACCGGGCAGGCATGAGATTGAAGATTTGAATCTGATTATCTGCCGTGGGTACAGCATGGGAGTTGCAGACGTGGAAAACAGCAAGGAGATACTGGCGGATTTTTTCGAGGGGAAAGGAACGCTCGCAAGAGGACGGATTTACCTTGATGGGGAACCATGGAAGCCGGAAGGAAAACGGGATTTTGAGGATGCCGGTATTTTTGTGATATCAAAAGACTCGGCATATATGGATTCACTCGATGTCAGCGAGAATCTTTTTTTGTTACGAAGAAACAGCCTGCGTAAAATCCGGTTGAATGAAAAGGCATTGCATATACAGGGACGGGCACTGCTTGAAAAATACGATCTGCCTTATGCGGCAGATGAACATAGCAGCCATCTGAAGAACGGAGACCGTATTCTGATCGGGATGGTACGCGCAATCACACAGGGGGCGCGTATTCTTGTTTTGCGGGAGATTGTGGCGTGTTTTCCGGGAGAAGAACGCCGGAAGCTGAGACAGTTTGTGAACCGGTTGAAGCAGGACGGGATTACGGTTATATCGATTGATAACCGGGCAGATTTCACGGATCCTTTCTTTGATGAAGTGATTTTGTTCCGGCATCATACCATCTACAAAAAGATCTGTCAAAACGAAGATACATGGATGATCGACGTGATATTAAAACGCGGTCTGGAGGCGGCAGATACCGCCATACCGGAAGCACGTGCTGCCAGTGGAAAACCACAGCTAAAGCCGGTGGATTTTTTCGTGTGGGAGACGTTCCGGGATGGCAGCTGGCAGCCGCAGATTTCGATGCGGGCAGGGGAAATCCTTGCGGCACTCGGTACCCCCGGACAGGTGGATGGTGTCTGGTCGGACATCCTTCATTCCAATGCCGTACAGTCGCGGCTTGAGTTAGATGGCGAGATCATCGCCTACAAAAACATACAGGAGCTTATGAAGCACCGGATTGCGCTTATGGAGTATGGAAACCATACGGAAATCTGCGAGAATCTGACCAACGAGGAAAACATTCTTCTCCCGACATATCCACGCATATGTTCAGCATTCGGGTTTTATCAGAAGCAGCAAAAGTATATATTGGAAGACAATTTCCTGGGATTGGACAGGCGGGACATCGAGCTGCTGAACCCTGAGACAGAAGCCTGGAAAATAGGAATCTATCGTTATAAGCTGTTTCATCCGTGTGTGCTGATCCTGAAAAACATGCTGCAAAATCTAAACGTCCGGGAGGTCGCATGGCTGAAACGGGAATTGCGGGAGATCGTGGGAAGAGGAAGCAGCGTCCTTCTGCTCGAAAACGAGAGTAAAGTCTGTGTGGATGTTGCGGACCGGCTGGAGGTGATAGCTTGAAGACTGTGCGGCCATTTTTTGATAAATATCATATGGAAATCGGAAATATAGTGTTGATCCTGGTTCTTGCTATTGCGTTGTTCCCCAGACTTTCTGCAGACTATGTGCTGCATCAGTTTGTGATTATCGTACTGTTGACGATGGGACTCTCGCTCGAGATGCTGAGCGGTGTTTTGGATTTCGCATTTATGGCGGAAATCGCAATGACGACGTGCCTGGGCGGACTATGCCTGCGGGCAGGGTTTCCGGTCTGGGTGAGCTTAACGGTTATGATACTGGCACAGATGCTGTTCGGGATGACAAAGGGACTTCTGATCGGAAAAATCCGTGTAAACCCTATTTTGCTGACCTTCATTTTGCAGCAGATCTATCAGGGGATAGCTGCCGTGTTCGGGGATGCAATACAGGCACCAATCTCGAAGAATTACTATGGTTCCTATACGTTCTGGATGATTTTTTCCGGTATTGCAGTTGTAATCTACGTGTTCCTGCAGTTCCTGCTTACACATACATATTATGGGAAATACGTACGGATGCTGGGAGAAAATGAAACCTCGGTCAAAAACAGCGGAATCCGTTTTGATATGTGCCGCATGATTATCTGTGGAATCAGTGGTATTGTATTTGCCCAGGTGGCAATGATCTTTTTGTTCATCACCAATGGCGGCAGTGCCGGTATTGGCAGGAGATACCTGTATCCGGTAATTGCGGCAGCGTGTCTTGGCGGAATAAACTTTCTAAAAGGAAAAGGGAACCTGCGCGGCACTGTTTTGGGCAGTCTGTCCATGGTGCTTCTTCTGAATCTGTCAGCGGGGCTTTCTCTTTACAGCTATTTTTCTTATATCTGGGAAATCGCAATTCTTGTAATTGCGGTGGTTATTTTCGCAAGGGAGAGAAAGAACTGAAAATCCTCTCCCTAAATCCGAAACTTGTCCGATTGTGGGAAGGGCAGATCCTCCATATAATAAAACCATCAGATAGATACATCGAAATGATCCCACCGGAAGCCGGACGTGCTTTTGCCATTTCCCTGTATCTGACGGAAGAAAAAACAAAGAAAATGAGGAGGAAATGACTATGAAAAAACGAAAGAGATTGTTTGGTATTTTGTTGGCAGTAGTTATGACAGTAGCAATGATGACAGGATGTTCCGCAGGAAAGGGCGGCACATCCGGAAGTGGAGTAAAGGTAGGATTCCTGGCGCCGACACTCCAGACGGAGTTTATGATTGGAATCGATGAGAAGCTTCACGAGGAATGTGACAATCGTGGATGGGATTATGTATCTGCAAGCTTCGATAACGATTCGGCAGCAGCCGTATCTGCAATCGAGAACATGGTAACCGGAAATTGTAATTACATCGTAGCGATGGTATCCGATACATCCTGTGACGATGCGCTCAGGGCAGCACAGGAAAAGGGCGTCAAGATCATTGAATGTGGTGTTGAGACAGCAGTACATGATCTCGTGCTCAAAACTGACCAGTATTCTATCGGAACACAGATCGGTGATATGGCAGCAGACTGGCTGAACAGCCAGCTCGGCGGCGAAGGAAACATCGTAGTATATACAACCTATCAGAATCAGGACATGCAGGATCGTGGACAGGGTATCCAGGATGCAATCAAGGAGAAAGCTCCGAATGTCAATATTCTGGAAGTCGTTGATATCGGTAAGGATGTTGTAGGATCCGGAACAACAACGACAGAGACGATGCTTCAGAAATATTCGAACCTGAACGGAATCGTGTGCTATGGTGATGCGGCAGCGGTAGAATCTGTCGAGGCAGTGAAGGCAGCAGGCAAGGACAACGAAAACTTCGGCGTATTCGCCTGTGACGGTACAAATCAGGCTTTGAAGGGTATCAATGACGGAACATGCATGCGAGGTACGATGTACTTCGAGGCGCTTGGAAGTGTCGTAGCGAAATATATCCAGGAGTTGGTTGACGGCAAGACATTTGATGCGGCAATCGAAACTCCGATCCACGCAGTAACAAAGGCAAATATCGCAGATTACTATAAAGCAGACAAATAAAGATTGCAAAAAGAATGCCTCTGGTGAATCATCGGAGGCATTCTTAGAAAGGGGATGAACTCTGTGAAAAACATACTGAGTGTAAAAAATATCGTAAAAACATATCCCGGCGTTATCGCAATCAATGATGTATCGTTCGATGTAGAAGAAGGTGAGATCCACGCTCTGATCGGTGAAAACGGAGCAGGAAAATCAACCCTGATCAAGGTATTGTCGGGAGCAATTGTTCCGGATTCCGGAACGATTGAGCTGGAAGGCAAACAATACAACCAGATGACACCGAAGCTTGCAAAAGATCTGGGAATTGAGGTCATCTATCAGGAATTTACGCTGGTGCCGGGCATCAGCGCAGCGGAAAATGTATTTCTCGGTGACAAGACGAAGCCAGGTGCGTTCTGCGACATCAAAGATCGCGAAGCGCGTGCGAAGAAAATATTTGATGACCTTCGGGTAGATATTGATGTATCCCGACAGGTAAAGACAATGTCACCGGCGCATCAGCAGCTTGTCGAAATTGCGAAGGCAGTCAGCCGGAATGTAAAGATTCTGATTATGGATGAGCCGACTGCACCATTGACGGTCAGCGAGGTAGAGACGCTGTTTCGTATTGTGCGGGAATTAAAAGCAAAAGGTGTGACGATCATCTTTATCTCCCACCGGTTGGAGGAGCTGTTCGAGCTTGCGGACCGCGTAACGGTTATGCGGGATGGCTGCTATGTCGGTACAGAAAATATAAAAGACATCGACAGGCAGAAGCTGATCACGATGATGGCAGGCCGTGAACTCAAGGAATCGTATCCGTCGCGTATCAGTCAGATCGGCGAGGAAGCATTGCGGGTAGAGCATCTGACAGGAAATGGAGACCATGATATTTCGTTTACCCTGCATCGGGGAGAAATCCTTGGATTTGCCGGACTGGTTGGCGCCGGCCGTACCGAGCTGATGCGGGTAATCTATGGTGCTGATCCGATTGAAAGCGGAAAGATTTTTGTAAATGGCAAGGAAACAAATATCCGTACATGTCAACAGGCAATCCGGCATGGAATCGGATATATCCCGGAGGACCGGAAGGCGCATGGCGCATTTCTCCGGATGAGCATCAAATGGAATGTCGTCGTAAATAACCTGCGTGGCATCTCCAAAGGACCATTCGTTGATGAGAAGCTGGAAAACCGGATTGCCGAGGATTATGAGGAGAAATTCCAGATCAAGACACCATCCCTCGAGCAAAGGGTGGAGAATCTCTCGGGCGGTAATCAGCAGAAGGTTGTAATCGCAAAGACACTTGCAGCAAACAGTGAAATCATCATCTTTGATGAACCGACGCGGGGAATTGATGTCGGTGCCAAGCAGGAGATTTACAAACTGATGAATCAGCTTGCCGGTGAAGGGAAGGCAATCATTATGGTAAGCTCGGATATGCCGGAGCTTTTGGGTATGTCTGACCGGATTATCACCATCTACGAGGGCAGGAAGACCGGAGAGCTTGCGAAATCAGAATTCGACCAGAACTATATTCTGGATTTAGCATCAGGAGGCGAGGAACATGGAAAAAACAAGTAATAAATTTATAACTTTTTATAATGTTTTTTGTATCAAGTGAATACAAAACATATAAAATCAAAACGATTAGTGCTTCATACGCTCAATACAGATTATGAATACATAGATTGCGTTAAGCGAGGACGAAACCCTAAATATGAAACAAAAACAATTCATGGGTATGCCGAAGCATTTATAAATCTAATCGAAGCACCGATTGTTGTCAATGGAAAAGTGATTTAAGTCACTAAGGCTGATTAAGTTCAGCCTTTTTTATTTGTCACGAAGGGCTATTTAATTATAACAAGCGGTAGTATGTCCGCCGATTAAAAGCAAAGGAGAATAAACATTATGAAGAAACTTAATTTATTTCAGCAATTCAATTTTGGAGCATGGGCGAAAGACAAGCAATTTATGATTCAATCTATCAAGTGGAATGACAAAAAAGGGTGTGTCAGTATTGATGTAATCATCACGGAAGACAATACCGATTATGGAGATGAAAACGTCAGCAACATCTTTGAAAAATTCAAGGTTCATCTAATTAAAGATACCGATGAAGATGATGTCGAAAAATATCATATTAGAGACAAAATCATTTTCAAGAATATCGGCAAATGTAGTGTATGGGGAGACTATGCAAGTCAGCTTTCTGTTGAAGCAATTATTGAGGTGGTAGAATGATAATCAGTAAGCGTAAGTATTACTGTAACTTTCTTCTATGTATGTTGGTTGTGGGCGTACTTTTATTTATGAGTGCGCCTATCGCCAATAAATATTTATTTCATATTAGCATAGTGAATGATATATGCCGATATGCGATCATTATGGAAGGCATAATCATAGTTGCGGTAATCACAATCATATTGATAAAAAATCGAGGACTTAAAAATTTCATAAGCAATCGTATTTTACTATCGCATATAGAAAGTAATCTAATTTCTGTAGGTGCATACATAAAACAAGATGATAAAGTATTTGTTGAACTTCCGAGAATCAAAATCAAAAAAGGCATTATAAAAATAAGCCTGAAAAATCTAAGGATTCGTACAATCATTGAAAGATATTTAGACTCATTTTCTACTGCTCTTCCTGAGCGGTACATTGTTGAGGACTATTTTATTTCACAAAACAATGCCGAAGTAATTATTGTCTATGAAGATATGAAAAATTATAGGCCTGAACAATATGCACTTTATGATTATGTAAGTAAGATAAAATCAATGGATTTGCTATCGTTATATTTTGATAAAAAGCATATCGTATCTTTAAGAGACTATCCTCATTTTTTAATAAGCGGTCAATCGGGTAGCGGAAAATCATATCTTGCAAATCAAATAGTCGTTCAAGCAATTATTAAAGGGTATGAAGTCGTAATATTAGACCCAAAGCGTTCCTATGGCTTATATCGGGACTTTGCTGATTATAGTTATGAATTAGATGATATCGTATCAAAATTAAAATCTGTGGAATCTGAGATGTCTGAGAGGATGAAACAATTACAACCGGAGTTAGATAAAAAACCGAATGTTCTTGCGGTTGATGTAGGATTCAAACCAATGCTTGTTGTAATTGAGGAATACATCTCATTGATATCTTCACTTGATAAGAAGCAAAAAGAGGAAGTCGAACGCATTGTTAAAAATCTGAGTGTGCTTGCAAGACAGAGCAACATTCATATTTTAATGGTAATGCAGGCGGCGGGCACAGAAAATATAAATGCAACTACGAGAAGCAATCTTACAAAGATTCTTTTAGGAAATGCACAATCTAATATTTTGACTGCTACTTTTGGAACTGGTGCAGACATACCAAATGTTCATAGTAAAATGAGCAAAGGTGAAGGCTTGATACAACTTGATAGAATTACAATGCTCAGAGTACCAAAGATTGATGATATAGAAAGTTTTAAGGAAGTAATCGGCTGATGTGTCGCAGACTGACATTAGCCGATAAAAAGCTAAAATAATGGTATATTTGTATATTTTAAGGTTGTAAAATCCGAGGATGCTTTATATAATATAATTTGAATAAATAGATACATTTGAGTTATCACTCCTTATCACTCCTTATCACTCCTTATCACTCCTTATCACTCCTTATCACTCAAATTCTTGTATATTGTATATACAAAAATAGTAGATAATGATGTAAGCCACAAAACACAATAATACAAGATTCCGTAGTAAAGATAAGAAGTGCTCAAAAAAGATGAAAGGATGAAGAAAATGAAAAAATTCAAAAGTCTTGCAAGCACACATATTAGAAAAATAGCAATTCTTCTTGTAATGTCCACTTTGTCATCTACTATACTTTGTAGCTGTGGCGATGACAAAAATTCTACACAGATTGAGACTACTACTCAGAAGCCTGAGGAGACTACTACTCAGAAGTCTGATGAAGTTAAAGACGAAAAGACTGAGCGTCAGAATCAGGATGCAGATCCTACTGAAGCTACAACTCAGGAGACTAATGACACCAAGCCTTCTACTCAGCATACAAATCAGTCAACTGAACCTACAACTCAGGCTCATGTACATAACTTTAAGTCTGAAACCTACTACACTACAGAAACTCAAACAGTTCACCATGACGCAGTAACCCATACAGTCCACCACGAAGCTGTAACTCATCAGGAAACAAAATATAAAACAGAAACCATTGAAAGATCTGGCTATATGTGTAGTGATGGAGCATTCTTTGAAAATGAGGTTGATGCAGCTAGGTATGCTGATGAGCATTTACTTAGTTATTTTTCTTGTAAGACAACAGAGACAGTTCAGGTACCTTATACTGAAACAGTTGTTGATCAGGCTGCATATGATGAAACAATCACAGATAAACCTGCATGGGATGAAACAGTTGAAGTTCAGGTTCCTCACACAAGAAATGTATGTTCTTGCGGAGCTACTGAGTAATCTAAGAAAATTCAACTATACTGGAGCTTGGAGAAATCTAAGCTCCTTTTTTATTTAACTCGTCTGAATTTTGAGCCTACTATAGTTAGCTAAGATACATACTTCTAGTACCGAGTGATGTAGTACACTTACTGCACCACTTTATTTTTATGGTTATTCAGTTTTGTATTGGGTTAATGATCTGTCATTTGATAAGTTGACTTTTCTTTAGACGCTCTTTTTATCGATTGGGTAGATTCGATTCAGAACTGATATGAATTTTTCAAGGTTCAGATTATTCAAAGATTTATCGAATTAGTCTGACAAAAGTTAAGGCTTTTTGTTTGCAAAAATTCTTTGTGCAATATGTATATCAGGGAAGAGCTATTTATATTTAAGGGAGTATCAAAATTTCGCGTTTTCGTCGGCATATCGCTGAAAATCAAAAAGTTTCAAAAATCACTTGTAATATTGAATTATATTGGGTAAAGTGAATACAAGAGAAAACAAGTGTAAGCCACTCCGCTTAGAAGATTTTTTAGAACATCACTTAGTTTGTTTCTCGTGGATGGATGCGAAAAATGCCTATTGTCGATTACGACTATATTTGAATACAAACCTCTATTAAGAAAGAAGGAATACTATGGATGAATTAAATAATACTGCTTCTAAAACGAAAGATAAACCTAAGCAAAACACAATGAAAGGGTTCCCGCCTGACGAAGAACCCACATATAAAAATGACAAAACATTTCGTTGGGTAGCATTTAGAGTTTTTAAGCATAATATCGTCAAGAATGATTATGAAAAACTTGGTTTGAAAACTGGTGATGATTATGTTGTAACCTTTGAGGATTTTATCGGAATATTAGAAAATTTTGCAAACACTAAAGACGGTCTCGAATTTTATGCTATTACTCATTCACCTGGTGAAGATAACGAACACTATCATGGCGTCATTCATTGTGGAAGTAATTCGGAAATAAAATTTAGTCAACTCAAAGCCGTATTTCCATTTTCTTTTATATATGGGATTCAATATGGTACGAGAAACGCAATTCAATATTTAGTACATATGAATGCACCTGAAAAGGAACCTTACTCTTGGGATGAAGTTGTTACAAATGTATCGCAAGCAAAATTAGAAGATTATAAAGTTCCGTTTAGTGAACGACCGCAAGAAAAAATCAAGCGTATTGTTAAGGATATTACTAATGGAAAGATTAAACGATATGAAGTATCAGCTAAAATTACGCCAGATATTTATGTCAAGTATAAAGGTAGAATTATGAATGCTTTTGAATATTTAGATGAAAGCTCCGTAGTTGATAATAACAGAGATTTTCAAGTCTATGTGCTTCAAGGACCACCACGTATTGGTAAATCTACATTTTGTAAATGTTGGGCAAAAAAGCATAATATGAGTATAGGCTTTTCATCATCGGGTAAGCATCCTTTTGATGAATACAGAGGACAGGACTGCTTTGTGTTGGATGATTATAATTATTCCATTACTTCGGTGGATGATATGAAGAAAATTCTCGATCCTCATAACAACACGGGAGTAGCCGCAAGATATCATAATGTACTCTTTAAGAATTGCAAGGTTCTCTTTATATGCACAAACACACCGATTTGCGATTGGTATGTTACGGAGTCCAAGGAAGATAGAGAAGCATTTATAAAGCGTATTTCATATGTGCTTAATTTTGAAGAACTGTCTGATGATTATGTTGCAACCTACACCGTGAATGAAATCATCTATCAAGGTAAGGATGATTGGATTGAAACCGAAACATATCCAAGAAAAGAATATCACGAATATAAAAAATATATTTTGAAGTCTGTGGATGATGTAAAGCATACATTCGATTTAAAGAAATATATCAACCCTGTTAACGATGAAGAAAAGAAACAGCAATTTTTAGCTGACATTGACTTGCTCTAATATTTTATAGTTGCGTATTCACTCCATACAATGTAATATTAAGATATAGGATATTCATATATGGAGTGAATATAATACTGAAAGGGGTCATATCATGCCGAAAAAGAAAATAGAAATTATTGAGCCTACACAACAAAGACAAACTCAAAAGAAAAAGTATAATGTTTGTGCCTATGCGAGAGTAAGTACCGATAGTGTTGAACAAAAGGATTCTTATGATAATCAATTGCATTTTTATGAAGAAAGAATAAAACAAACTCCTAATTATAATTTTGTTGGTATATTCGCAGATGAAGCAATTAGTGGAACTACCGACAAACGACCTAATTTTCAAAGAATGATTAAATATGCCGAAGAAGGCTATATTGATATTATTCTTACAAAAAGCATATCGAGATTTTCAAGAAATGTCGCAGACTTATTGAAGTATTGTGAGTTACTTCGTAATCATAATGTTAATGTTATTTTTGAAGAAAATAGCATTGATTTATTAAGTGCACAAGGAACATTAATGCTCACTATTCTTGGTGCGGTCGCACAAATGGAAGTTGAAAATACAAGTGCTCATGTTAATTGGACTATTCAACAAAAAATAAGAAAAGGCGAATATGTAGGTCGTGCAAATCCTTTGGGTTATGACATTGTTGATAATCAAATGGTAATCAATGAAGATGAAGCCGAAACCGTAAGATATATTTTTCAACGATATATTGAAGGTGCTGGCTGTCATGTTATTGCCAAAGAACTTGAAGCAATGGGAGCTAAAACAAAAAATGGCAATACAACTTGGTATGGTTCTACTGTTATGAACATTATCAAGAATGAAAAATATATAGGGTCAATAACTCAGGGTAAAACAAAGACTATAAATCCAATCGGTCATATTAGAAAGATAAATGAGGGTGAAGGCGTTAAAAGTCATGTTGAGGACGATCACGAAGCAATCATATCTTTAGAGGATTGGGAGAAAGTTAAGTTAATTACAGAACAAAGAATTGTTACTTATTCTGACGGCAGTAGAAAAGGCACGACTAATAAAACAAACCGGAGTATTTTTACATCTAAGCTTGTTTGTGGTTATTGTGGCAAGAACTATTTTAGAAGAGTTACACACGCAGGAACTCCAAGCGAAAAAATAATATGGTCTTGTGGTACTTATGCAAAAAAAGGAAAAGCCGAATGTCCTAAGTGCAAATCTTTAGATGAAGATTATATAAAGCAGTCTATAGTTGGTATGATTAAAAATCTAATTGACGATAATGAAGCATTGTTTTATTTATCAGATGATTCGTTAGATAAACTTCTTAAAAATAGTAAGGAGAAAGAAACTCAAATTAAAAAACAACTATCGTCTTATTATAGTAACTATAATAAAAAAATGAAAATGCGTTCTAAACTTACTGATTTATTGTTGGAAGAAAAATTGTCTGATGAAGACTATAACGAAAAACGGGAAGCATTGACAAAAGAGCTTGAACAAATTCAAGAAAAGATTGATTCTCTTAATGCTGAAATTAAAAGCGAAGCTGACACCTTTGCAAATAGAAAACAAATTATTGCTTATATCAAAGAAGGAAAAGCCGAAGGCTTCAATAAAGATTTGTTTGACTTATTAGTTGACCACATTATAATTGGTGGTAAACGGTCTGATGGTGTTGACGACCCTTATTGTTTGCGTTATGAATTAAGAAACTTAAATCTTGATACACATATGTCAAGTAAGCTTGATGATGACGGACAGCTCCGCTATTATAGTGAGTATGCTATTGAGGAAGCGAATAAACGGGCTAAAAAAAACAAATCATAAAGTTGTATTCACTCGATAGTAAAAAGGAAGAAATTTGGTATATATGTATTTTTGGTGGCAGTCGTTATTATCTTCTCGATTATTGCACCGAACTTTTTATCTGTAGCAAACCTGATTAATATTTTGCGTCAGGTATCTATTTTCGGTATCGTTGTAATCGGCGTTACGATGGTCATGATCGGCGGAGGTATGGATTTGTCGGTCGGAGGAATCATGGCGGTCGTCGGCATGGTTATGGGCTATTGTATGGTAAATGTCGGGCTGCCGATTCCGGTTGCCGTGATTATCGGCATTGCACTTGGCGTTGCATTTGGTGCCATCAACGGCGTTGTTGCCATCAAGCTGCATATCGCGCCAATCATTGTAACGCTTGCCATGATGCTTGTGCTGCAGGGTGTGGCATATCTGATCACAGGCGGCTATCCGATCACCGGTATGCCGAAAGCATTTTTGACAGTCGGACAGGGATATGTCGGACCTGTTCCGATTCCGGTTATTCTGTTTGTGATCTTCATCGTATTTGGCTGGATTGTCATGAACAAGACATACCTTGGCAGAAATATTTATGCACTTGGCGGAAACAAAGAAGCAGCCAGACTTGCAGGTATCAATGTCAACAAACTGACAGTACTTGTGTATTCTTTTGCAGGATTTGCAGCCAGCATCGCAGCAATCATCATGGTTGCCAGAACAAACGCATCGCAGCCGGGCGCAGGAAGTTCCTATGCATTTGACTGTATGACGGCAGCCTGCTTAGGTGGTGTCAGCATCGCCGGAGGTGAAGGAAAAATCAGCGGTACGGTTGTCGGTGTTATCATCCTCGGTATCCTCGATAACGGACTTGTGCTGATGGGTGTTAATTCCAATTTCCAGAGTGTTATTAAAGGTTTGATCCTGCTTCTTGCAGTTGCAATCGACTGCTACCAGGGCGGACAGAAGAGAAAGAAGGCGTGAGACATGGTGACGAGAAAATTGCCGTATTATGAGTTTGCAGATGGAATTTACGAAATTGATGAATTTGACTGTGTGAGTGTGTTTGTGATTGTCGGAAGCACGCGGGCGCTGGTGATAGACTGTGGAACCGGAATCGGGGATCTCAGATGGGTTATAGAGAACAAAATCACAGATAAACCGTATGATGTTGTGGCGACACATAACCATGGAGACCATATTGGCGGAGCCGGATTCTTCGACTCCATCTATATTCACCCGGCAGATATGGACTGGGATAGCGGAAATACACTTCCGACTGTGGATTTCCGTAAGAGCTATGCGAAGATCATTGCAGACCGGGCGGATAAACATTACGACTATAATCTGGATGAGGATGTGCGCCCATGGCCGAAGACACCGGAGAAGCTTCCGCTTACGGATGGGCAGGTGTTTGAGCTTGGAGACAGGACGGTGACGGCATATCACTGTCCGGGACATACATTTGGCGAGATGGTATTTCTGGATGACAAGACGAAGACGCTGTTGCTTGGAGATGCCTGCAACTGCAACTATTATCTGGCGGTTCCGGAGCCGGGACGGGAAAAAGAACGGATCCGGGAAGCGAAGGCAGGACTGGAACGTCTGCGTTCCATGAAGGACAAATATGATTTGATGTATAATTCCCATCATGATTTCAGAGGATTTGGCAATTCCCTCTATCCGGATATTTTAGAAGATGCGGTCCATGCATTTGATAGTATATTAGATGGGACGGCAACGTACATATCCGTGACAGATCCTCTGGATCCGGAACATAAGGCTAAGACGTATGTGTCTTACGGCAGATTCCGTGTCGCCTATCAGGGTGACGGAATAGAAAATGTAAAGTAATCACAATTAAAAACCCTTTCCTTTTTAATATAAAATACCCCACCGGTGCGATCTATGACCGGTGGGGTGTTTTCATCTTACACATTCTTATTTATATGCTTATATGTTCTTACACCTCTACATTCCAGAAACCATCCAGCGTAGCGAAGTAATCCTCCGGTGTCTCGGCACGGCGGATCTGCTTTACACTGCCGTCCTCACACAGCAGAAGTTCTGCGGATTTGAGCTTTCCGTTGTAGTTATAACCCATTGCGAAGCCGTGAGCACCTGTGTCATGGATTACGAGATAATCGCCCATGTCGATCTTCGGAAGCTTGCGGTCGATTGCGAATTTATCGTTGTTCTCGCACAGGGAACCGGTCACATCATAGGTGTGGTCGCAAGGTGCATTTTCCTTGCCAAGGACTGTGATGTGATGGTAAGCACCATACATAGCCGGACGCATCAGGTTGACTGCACAGGCATCCACGCCGATGTACTCCTTGTAGATATGCTTCTCGTGAATCGCCTTTGTGACAAGGTGTCCGTAAGGAGCCAGCATGAAACGGCCAAGCTCTGTGAACAGGCTGATATCGCCAAGCCCGGCAGGGACAAGCACCTCATCGAATACTTTGTGTACACCTTCGCCAATCTTCAGGATATCATTGCCTTCCTTATCCGGTGTATACGGGATACCGACACCGCCGGACAGGTTGATGTAGGAAAGCTCGATGCCGGTCTTTTCCTTCAGCTCAACAGCGACCTCGAATAGAATCTTTGCAAGGGTTGGGTAGTAGTCGTTTGTGACCGTGTTACTTGCAAGGAACGAATGCAGACCGAATTTCTTCGCACCTGCGTCACGCAGCTCCGTATATGCTTGGAACAACTGCTCCTTCGTCATGCCGTATTTGGCATCGCCGGGGTTGTCCATGATGGTTGTGGAGATAGAGAAGGTTCCGCCCGGATTGTAACGGCAGAATACTGTCTCCGGAACACCACATGTATCCTTCAGGAACTGTACATGTGTGTAATCATCTAAGTTGATGTTCGCACCGAGCTTCTTCGCGAGGACAAATTCTTCGGCAGGTGTGTCGTTCGATGAGAACATGATGTCGGAACCTGTGATGCCCATTCTCTCTGACATCAGAAGCTCTGTATAAGAAGAACAGTCGGTACCGCAGCCCTCTTCCTTCAGAATCTTCAGGATGGTTGGGTTCGGAGTTGCCTTGACTGCGAAATATTCTTTATAACCTTTGTTCCATGCAAATGCCTGCTTTAATTTTCTTGCATTTTCACGGATGCCCTTCTCGTCGTAGATATGGAACGGAGTTGGGTATGTCTTTACGATCTCTTCGATCTGTGCTTTCGTTACAAACGGTGTCTTCATGATATTCCTCCTGTATGTAGTAGGTGTTTCTGTTTATCAGCCTTTTTATTCACGCTCTCTATAATCTAGAAGTAAAACTGCGTTTTGTCAAGTAAAATGGCGTAAAAAACTTGATATCTAATTGAAAATAAATATCGAAGATGGTATCATAAACTATTATGTGCGGTTTTGGTACAGATGATTGCGGATACGACGCAGGAACATACCGGAAACGACTGCGGACCGGATGCAGTCCGTTGGTGGGATAAAATAAAAAGAAAACAGGAGTGTTGGATACATGGCAGATAACGGCGAATCAGGAATGAACTACGACAACATATTTATAAGGATGCTGAGCAGAGTGGGCGATGCGATGCTTTTGTCCATTCTTTTTGTACTTTCGTGCGTCCCGATTATCACGATCGGCGCAGCATTCACTTCACTTTACTATACAGCGATGAAAGGAATCTCCGGCGACGACGGATATATCTGGAAGTTCTATACACGGAGCTTCAAGCAGAACTTCAAGCAGGCAACCGGTATGTGGATGCTCTTTTTAGTCGCATTTTTCATCCTGTCGGTAGATATCTGGTTCTGGATGACACAGTGGAAGGCAACTGGGAATGCAATCGCGAAGCCGTTTCTGTTTGTAAGTGTAGTATTACTCACTCTGACGGTCATGACATTTATCTATACATTCGCCCTGCAGGCGAAGTTCGACAATTCGTGGAAGGTGCAGCTTCGAAATGCATTTTTGCTAAGTATCAAGAACTTTCCGATGACGCTTTTGATGCTGCTTACGTATCTTGTGATTGCATGGTGTTTCTATTATGATATCATTATTTCAATCATAGTATATGTGATTATCGGATTTGGCGCGGTTGGATATCTGTGGGCGTACATTATGCTCAGATGCTTCAAGCCATACCTGCCGGAAGAAGACCTGCATGCACATGATGAGAGCGTATTGCTGCATGAGGTTGATAAGGATTTGGATGCGGAATCCGGAGACACGGACAACGATGCGGAACAAACGGTGGATGATGCGTCTGCAGATGATACGGAAACTGACGCTGCCGATGGAAGTGCAGGGGAATAAAACACCGGGAAGCCGGAAGGATAGAAATGATGAAGGCAAATGCGAAAAAAGGAACTATATATATAAATATCATCTTGCTTGCAGTATTTTTCTTCGCATTTCTGGGAACGGAATACCTGTTTGATAATTGTATGATGTACGTGACAGATGCATCAGGCGTAGTGCGTGCGCAGAATCAGATGCTTGGCGTAAGTGCAATCGGGTTTCTGCTATACAACTGGATTTCCGGTTTCTTCGCGGATAAGAGTCCGTGGGTGACCGGGGGAACCGGATTGTTTGCGTTCGGCATTGGAGCCGGATGCATGGGCTGTATTATCCTGTCTGCAGGCTTTTTCTCGGTATATTTCACAGTTGGATTTATGGATATCTCCTATCATAGTGCGAAACCGAAGCTGTGGGTCGGATTGGGCCGGGCTGTGAATAATGTATGCGCACTGATGATCATGACATTGGCAGGCGGATTCGCTTCAGTGCGATATGAAGTGATGATTGTCGCGGTTATTCTCTTTTTCCTGATCAGCGTGTTGGCGTTTTCGTACCAGAACATTCTGATAGGGATGGAGCTTAGAAGCATGGAAGCTGCGGCATCCACATTGATGCCACAGACAGGCGGGACAGTGGAAGCGGAGGATAAGCAGGCCGGTCTGTCCACGATGGATAAATTCACAGCCTTCGGCGAACAATACAGCTTGACGGAACGGGAGCGGGAAGTGCTCCGGGCATTGCTTTCCTCGGGTGAAAATGTACAGGATATTGCACATACACTTGGTATCTCCAGGGCAGCAATCTATCGTCACATCTCGAATATGAATGAGAAGACCGCGACGAAGGCGCGTATGGGGCTGATTCAGTTTTATTATGGGTGGAACCCTGAAAAATAGCATATTTTGTGCATTTGAGACATATGTCAACTACCATAGCAGGCGAAAATCTGCTATGGTTATTTTAGTTTATGGGTATTTTTGCTGAAATAAAATCAAAAAAAGAAAGAGGAGGAACAAAGCTATGAACAGGAAGAAAAGACTATTACCGCTTCTGATGGCATTGCTTTTGATCGTGAGCTATCTGCCGGTAATGCGAAGCTATGCGGCAGGGACGTACACGGTAAAGATTGATGAATCTCACGGAGCGTGTGAAGCATCAGATGGAACGTTTACTTATAAGGATGGAACCAGTGTGGTGGGGACTATGAAGATAGTTTCAAGCGATACAGGTAAAGGGTTCCAGCAGTCGAGCAAGCAGATAGAAGAGGTACAGGAAAATACGATATTTACCATTACTGTTACGCCAGGTGAAGGATATCAGGTAACTCTTCGGTTGAATGGAAATCCTGTGCCGCTGACAGGTGGTGAGGGAAGCACCATGACAGGAACCGTTATGGCGACAGGCGCAGATCAAAACCTGGGTATTGAAGCACAATTCACCAGAAGCGGAGGTCAGGGCCCCGGTGGTGCTCCAAATCCGGGAGGACCACCGCCATCATCCGGTGTTGTGTTACAGCTGGAGGGCAATGCATTTTCTGGAAGTGCAAGTGACTTCTACAACGAATTAAAGCAGGCAGACCCGCGTTTTGAAATTTTTGCAGATGCAGGTAGCGGATATAAGACAATGAGCCAGCTGGTTACAGAAAGTGTTGTGACATCGAAAGGAAACGGTGTTTATGAATTTGAAACAGAAATTACATCTGTAAAAGTATATATTACTTACGATGCAGCTAACTATGACTTGGCTGCATTTGGAGGAATAACGATTGGAAATACGGAGAGTACAGCGGCGTCAATTGCAGCTGGTATGCAACACATCCAGATTGATAAGAAATCTGAGTCATTGACAGTAACCTGGGCATATGACAGCGATTCCTTCGGTGCGGACGCATACCTCGAACACGGAAAGGCACAGATAACCGCGATTGAGGGTGTGAGTGATTTTTTCGACTCTGTTCGGAGGCAATCCGGGAGATGCAACGGGCGGAAATATTGCGGTTCCGGAGGGAAAGAAGGTAACAATTAAACTTGTTCCGGATTATGATTATCAGGTAGCGGGATTGCAGTTGAACGGTGGCGTGACCTTGCAGCCGGATGATGCGCAGACATCGACGTTTACATTTGTTATGGGGAACGGTCCGGTTCATATGAAGGGGATTTTCACGAAGGTATCGGATACAGTGAATTCAAACAGCAAACAGATTGAGGCTGCAAGCATTACCAATGGTGCTAATGCAACTGCAAGCGGCAATCTGAGATTGACGGTATCGGATGCAGAGAACTATGATACAACGTCTGCACAGGCGCTGGTATCCGGTGCACAGTCTGCACAGGCAGTCGATCTGAAGCTGGATCAGATTGTGAGTAAGGGAAATGGTTCGAATTGGGAAAACAATATTACAGAGTTTGAGAAACCGGTCACATTGAATCTGGCATTGGATAATTACGATGCAAACTACGATTATACAGTTGTGCGTAACCATAATGGCAAGCTGACCGAGCTTTCGACAACGGTCGAGCAGGGAACGATTTCCTTCGAGACAAATCAGTTCTCAACCTATATTATTGTGAAGAAGTCGAAGGCTGCAAACGTGGATAATCCATCGACGACACCGTCGACAACTACACCATCGACGACACCGGCAGCGCCGGATACGGATGTTACGAAGCCGGTAGCCAAGGATACGAAACCGGCAAAGACAAATGACACAGCTTCGCCAAAGACCGGAGATGCGATGCCGGTTGCAGGGATGATGCTTGTTATGGCAGGAAGCTTGACCGGGTATGCCGTAATTCGAAGAAAAAGAAGATAAATCCTACATCCTGAATGGAGAATGTGTGTACCGCGTGCAGAGAAGAAAAATCTGTACGCGGTTTTTCGTTTTTAATTGTTCATTACGCACATCCGGACAGGAAAAAAGACTCGAAGCTATCTGTATTGCATTGACAGGAGACATGCAACGGCATTATGATGTATACTATCGTGTGCATGCGCAGAGTTTCGGCTGGCTTGGTTGGGCGAAAAACGGCGCACCGGCAGGAACCGCCGGCTATGCAAAACGATTGGAAGGGATAGAGATCCGGCTTGTGCCGAAGGGACGGGCAGCTCCGGGCAGTACAGCAAGATCCAATATCTCTGCATATTAAAAGAAAAACAGGAGAGGAAGACATTATGAACGCAAAATGGAAACAGCTAGTGACCGCAATTTTGATGATGGCGCTGCTGCTTGGACCGATTGTATCGATGCAGACACCGGTGCGGGCGGCGGACGGAGAGGACGACAATACGTTTATTGTCGGCTTCGATGCGGAGTTCCCGCCATATGGCTACAAGGACGATAACGGCGAATATGTCGGTTTCGATCTGGATCTGGCACAGGAGGTATGCGACCGGAACGGTTGGACACTGAAGAAACAGCCGATCGAGTGGAACTCGAAGGATATGGAATTAAATTCCGGTTCGATCAGCTGTATCTGGAACGGATTCACGATGAACGGCAGAGAGGATGACTATACTTGGACAAAACCATATGTCGATAATTCGCAGGTGGTTGTCGTGCGTAAGGATTCCGGCATCACACAGCTTAACGATCTTTCAGGGAAGGTTGTTGCCGTGCAGGCAGACAGCTCTGCGCTTGCGGCACTCACTGGTGAGGATGCAAGCGAGGAGAATAAAGCACTGTGTGAGACTTTCAAGGATTTGCAGCAGGTCGGCGATTACAACAGTGCATTTATGAATCTGGAGTCGGGCGCCGTCAATGCGATCTGCATGGATATCGGTGTTGCAAACTACGAGATCGAATCCCGCGGGGATAAATTCATGATGCTCGAGGATCGTCTGTCTTCCGAGGAATACGGAATCGGATTTAAAAAAGGGAATACAGAACTCCGTGATAAAGTACAGGCAACATTGCTTGATATGCTTGCCGATGGTACGTTTGAGGAGATCGCAAAGAAATGGGGACTTGAGGAATCTATCTGTCTGACTGCAGACGATGAGGTGCAGGAAGAGACAGCAGCGGATGACAATACGTTTGTTGTCGGCTTCGATGCGGAGTTCCCACCATATGGCTACAAGGACGATAACGGCGAATACGTCGGCTTCGACCTGGATCTGGCACAGGAGGTATGTGACCGGAACGGCTGGATCTTGAAGAAACAGCCGATCGAGTGGAACTCGAAGGATATGGAATTAAATTCCGGTTCGATCAGCTGTATCTGGAACGGATTTACAATGAATGGAAGAGAAGATGCATACACATGGACGACGCCATATGTCGATAATTCGCAGGTAGTCGTTGTGCGTAAGGATTCCGGTATCACACAGCTTAACGATCTTTCCGGGAAGGTCGTTGCCGTGCAGGCAGACAGCTCTGCGCTTGCAGCACTCACCGGCGAGGACGCAAGCGAGGAGAATAAAGCGCTTGCAGAGACATTCAAGGAACTGCAGCAGGTCGGCGATTACAACAGTGCATTTATGAATCTGGAGTCGGGCGCCGTCAATGCGATCTGCATGGATATCGGTGTTGCAAACTACGAGATCGAATCCCGCGGGGATAAATTCATGATGCTCGAGGATCGTCTGTCTTCCGAGGAATACGGAATCGGATTTAAAAAGGGGAATACAGAGCTCCGTGATAAAGTACAGGCAACATTGCTTGATATGCTTGCCGATGGTACGTTTGAGGAGATCGCAGAGAAATGGGGTCTGGAGGAGTCCATTTGCCTGTCACCGGACGATCAGGTGCAGGATGGAAATGCCGCTGCGGCAACTGCGACAGATACCACATCCACAGGCAAGAAGAACACAAGCTTCTGGGATAAGTTCTGCTCAATCACAAAGCAGCTTGCAGAAGGTCTGCTCGCATCCCTGCTGATCTTCTTCCTGACACTTTTATTCTCCCTGCCGCTCGGACTTTTGGTTGCAGCAGGCAGAATGTGTAAGATCGCGCCGATCCGCTGGCTGGTGAAGTTCTATATCTCCATCGCACGTGGTACGCCGCTGATGTTACAGCTTTTGGTTGTATTTTACGGACCATACTATCTGTTTGGCGCGACACTTACGACAAGCTATCGTTTCCAGGCAGTTATCATTGGATTTGCCTTAAACTATGCAGCGTATTTTGCAGAGATCTACCGCTCCGGTATTCAGGCGGTACCACAGGGACAGCATGAGGCAGCGAAGATCTTAGGATATAGCAAGAGCCAGACGTTCTTCAAGATTGTGTTCCCGCAGATGGCGAAGAACATCCTGCCTTCTGTCACAAACGAGGTTATCACACTGGTTAAGGATACATCTCTTGCGTTTGCTATCTCTTATACAGAAATGTTTACACTTGCCAAGCAGGTGGCTGCCGCACAGACAACGATCATGCCGCTGTTTATTGCCGGTGTATTCTATTATATCTTTAACTTTGTGGTTGCGTTTGTGATGGAGAAGATCGAAAAACGTATGAATTATTATAGATAGGAGGCCGATTATGAATTTACTGGAAGTAAAAAATATAAAGAAAAGCTTCGACAATCTCGAAGTGTTGAAGGATATCAGTATGTCGGTGGCAGAGAGTGAGGTAATCTCGATTCTCGGTCCATCCGGTTCGGGAAAATCGACCTTCCTGCGCTGTATGACCATGCTGGAGAAGATTGATGGCGGAAGCATGGAGTACTGCGGAAAGGAAGCGGTTAATTCCGACAGCGGTGTTCCGGTTTATGCAGGCAAGTCAACGCTGAAGGAGATCCAGAGTTATTACGGGCTGGTATTCCAGAATTTTAATTTGTTTCCGCATTATTCGGTACTGAAGAATATTGCAGATGCACCGATCCACGTGCAGAAGCGTGACAAGGACGAGGTATATGCCGAGGCGAAGGAGCTGCTTCGCAAGATGAACTTGGAAGATAAGGGCGATTATTATCCATATCAGTTGTCCGGCGGACAGCAGCAGCGTGTGGCGATTGCCCGTGCGCTTGCGTTAAAGCCGAAGATGCTCTTCTTCGATGAGCCGACATCGGCGCTCGATCCGGAACTGACAGCCGAGATCTTAAAGGTGTTGAAGGAGCTTGCCGCAGAGAAGATGACGATGGTAATCGTAACGCACGAGATTGGTTTTGCCCGGAGCGTATCCGACCGCGTGATCTTCATGGATGGCGGTGTAATCGTCGAGGAAGGAAAGCCGGAGGATGTCATCGACAACCCGAAGACCGACCGTGCGAAAGCATTCCTGAAGAAGATGCAAGAAATGTAGTAATTTATCAACACACAGCACAGGGTACAAAAAATAAAATCCCCTGCAGACTGATAGAAACACATCGGCACTTAACGAGCCCGGCATAAGCCGGGGGAGTTTAGTACCGCTATGTGTTGTCTCTCAAGCGAGAGCGTGTCTGCAGGGGATTTCTATTTTTGTACGCTGTGCGTCCGTTACAAGATATTTTTACATCTTCTCTGGCTCGTCGTACTCGACACCCTTCGTGTCGACGGTAACTGTCTTGATACGCTGATCCTCGAGCGGGCGATCCATGTAGTCGGTTGGAACGTCAGCAATCTTGTTTACGACGTCGAGACCATCTATGATCTTACCAAAAGCAGCGTAGCTACCGTCTAAATGTGGGCTGTTTTTGTGCATGATGAAAAACTGCGAACCTGCAGAATTTGGCATCATGGTACGTGCCATGGAAAGTACGCCCGGTTCATGCTTCAGGTCGTTAGCAAAACCATTCTGCGCGAACTCCCCGCGGATAGAATATCCAGGCCCACCAGTACCGTTTCCGTCCGGACAGCCACCCTGGATCATAAAACCATTGATGACACGATGGAAGATCAATCCATCGTAAAAGCCTTTCTTAATCAGTGAAATAAAATTCTTTACTGTGTTAGGTGCAATATCCGGATACAGTTCGAACGTCATAACATCGCCGGATTCCATTGTCATTGTAACAATTGGATTACTCAAATTTATCATCCTTTCTTGTATTTTTATATAAAAGATGATAGTATAATACCATTATTGTAAAATTACATCAAGTATGTAATTTTATAAAAAGTTATGTAAACTAAAAATGCAAAGAAGAGGTACAGACAGTGGGAAAAACGGCAGTCAGAATTGTGAAGGGAATCATATTGGTAGTTGCAATTGTTGCACTTGTCAATCTGACCTATAAGCATATACGAACTTATTATGATGATTATATGGACGAATATAAAGGAACGGAGTCGACACAGGGGGAAGATGTGACAGTGGAGATTCCGGAGGGCGCATCTGTCAAGGAAATCGCCCAGATCTTAAAGGATAATGGATTGATTCATTATACACGTGCATTTACGAAGCGTTTGCAGGACTCTGAGTATCGTGGCAAGCTGCATGGCGGCACATACACATTAAATACCGGAATGACAACGCTGGAGATGATGGCGGCAATGAGTCCGACATACGAAGAAGACCAGCCGGTCGATTATCTGGTTGTGCCGGAAGGCTTTACGGTGGAGATGATAGCTGCACGTTGCGAGGATCAGGGTATCTGCTCCGCAACAGACTTTTTAAATGCATGCAAATCTGTGACGAAATCCGATTTTGCATATCTGGCAGACATACCGGCAGGTGCCAATGTCAACTATAAGGTGCAGGGTTTCCTGTTCCCGGCAACGTATGATATTTATGAATCGACAACCGCCGAATCATTAGTTGAGTATATGCTGAGAACCTTTAACAACTATTATACACAGGAATTGCAGGATCGAGCAGCAGAGCTTGGGTACAGTACATTTGAGCTTGTGACAAGAGCTTCCATCGTAGAACGAGAGGCAAAGGTTGAGCAGGAGCGTGCTACAATTGCAGGTGTAATTAACAATCGATTAAAAGCTGATATGCCATTGCAGATGTGTCCGACAGTTTTATATCCGTTGACGGATGGTATGTATGATAAAAGTCAGGTGTTGTATGAAGATCTGGAGCTTGATTCTCCTTACAATACTTACAAGAATACCGGACTGCCGGTTGGCCCGATCTGTAATCCGGGAATGGCTTGTATTCAGGCAACATTATATCCGGAAGAACACAACTATCTGTATTATCATGTTGGGGATGAAGCATCGGGTACACATATTTTTACAGAAACCTATGAAGAGCATATAGATACGCAGATTATCGGTGGACCAAACGGAGTATCGCCGGATGGAGAAACTTCTACTGAGGAATCAACGACGGAAGAGGAACAATAGGAATAAATAATGTATTAGGAGGGACGTTATGAGAACTTTTAATTTTAGAGCGCGAAATATTGGCGAAGAAAAATATCTGTCATACACAATGGGCGAGGATTGTGAGTTAGATGAAGATGTTTTGGATTATTGTCAGGACAATGCGCCGGAAGAACTGATAGAGATTATCTATGAGGAAGATGACGACTATGATTATCTGACTTATCCGATCACTGGAAAGACATCTCTGGAAGAGTATATTGCACAGGAACATGACTGTGAAAGTGTTTTGCTGATTCTGCGTAACGTTGCACAGGAAATGATTTCCCTGAAAGAGCAGGCAATTCCGCTTTCTTATGTGCTGTTGAACCGTGGATTTATCTATGTGGATGCAGAGAAGAAGACGGTACAGTTCCTGTGCCTGCCGATTGAAAGTAAGGGGGCGCTTTCTGTAGAATTTAAGAGTTTTGTGCGCCAGTTGCTTGCAAACATGAAATATGATGTAGAGGAAGACCTGAATTATGTTGGTAAGCTGCTTACTTATATCAATGGAGATAATTTCAACCTGCGAGGTCTGATTGGACTTGCAGAGGCGTTGATGGAAGAAGAAGGTATCAGCTTTGAGGAGGCTGGAGCCATTGACGCGGACGGGGTCGAGGTTGTAAGTGCAGAGGAGGAAGCTCCGGCACAGGATATCAACGATATTATGAACAATCTTGAGGCAGAGGACGATACGCCACTTCCGGAGATTGGTGATGATGAAGAAGATGAAGAGGAAGAAGCAGAAGAAGAGCCTGTAAAGGAAGAGGACGAACTGGAAAGCATTCTTCCAGCAGGTATGCAGACAAAAGAAGAGACACCTGTGCCTGTTGAAGAGACACCAGAACCAGAGATGGAGAAGCAGGAGGATCCAAAACCAGAACCAGTTGCGGAAAAACCAGAAGTTTCTCCGGCAGCAGAACAGATTTTGTCCCAGGTGAAACCGGAAGAGAGAACAAATGATGGTGGTGAGAAGCTTCAGTTAAAGACCAATAAGAAGGAATCGGATATCAATCTGATTAAGGATCGTATCAAAGAACTTGTGGGTGAAGTTCCATCTGCAAAGCCAACGGCACAGCCGACTAAGAATATTCAGACGTTGGAAGATCTGGATCATTTCTTAGATAAGCCGCCGGTGGTTAAGAAAAATGTAGTAAAGGTAAACCGCGCAGCGATTATCCAGCAGACCGAAGCAGAGATGGAGGCGGCAGAAGCAGAGGCAGCAGCGGAGGCAGCTGAGAATGTAGAACCGGAGACAACGGTACAGAACGAAGAGCCGGCAACCGGGCAGACAGAAAATATCAAGGTTCCTGTGATCGAAGATATCTACGACGACATGAACATTGAGAAGAAAAAGGATGATGAAAAAGACAAGGACAAGAAGCCGAAGAGTACATCTATCCTGAATAAATCTGTAACAGAACTTGTAAAGGATGCAGTGGGGGCAGTGAGTGCGGCAACCGTAGCAACCAACACACCAAAGGCGTTGCCATATCTGATTCGGGTAAGTACAGAAGAACGCATTATGTTGAACAAGGCAATCTTCAAGATTGGAAAGGCAACCAGAGGTGTAGATTATACAGTTGGCGGAAATGGTGCAATCAGCCGTCAGCATGCATTTATTATTCAAAAAGACGGGGTGTGTTATATCAAAGATAATAAGTCTACGAATCATACATATGTGAATGGAAAGCGCGTAGAGGATGGCGTGGAAGAGATTCTGACACATGATTCTCTCGTAAGACTTGCAGATGAAGAGTTTACATTTAAGATTCGCTAAGAAGGATGATCATATCATGAGGAGGTAGCAAATGAAGGGGTTAGAGTTGAACGTAACAAAACAGAATGGAATGACACTGGTAGAGTACCAGCTTGGTGTGGCAGACGTTTATGATGACAGAGTGTCAGACAAGGTGGCACAGCTTGGAAATATTATTCCATTTCAGTACAAGGACGAAGATGGAAAGAGAAGTATTGTTTCTTATGTACACCACGATACTTCTCTGGAAGTGCTGCTACGCCAGACATTAAAGAAGAAAGACGTGCTTGCTATATTGAAAGGGCTGCTGTGTGCGTTTGAAATTGGTGCAGCAGGCGTACAGATCTGTTATCTTGTGCGCAATCCAAATTATATCTATGTTGATCCGGAAAGTAAGGCAGTTAAATGTATCATGGTTCCTGTGAAGCAGGATGCGTTAGGACAGTCAGACATCCCGGATTTTTTCCGGAATATCGTAGCACATATGCGTTTTGATGAAGCAGATAGGGACGATTATGTAGCAAGAATTCTGACATTGATCAATACCGATCACTATTCCAATATGAAGTTGAAAGCTCTTGTAGATGCAGAAATGGAAAAACTTGGTCTGTTTTATACAAGAGATGAAGGTCTGAAGAAGGAAGCAGACACAACAGTTGCTCCGGATGTACAAAATCAGAATAAAGATGTAAAAGTAAATCGTGTCGGTGTTATGAACAACATGCGTCCTCAGGGCATGCCGACAATGGGACAGCCAGTACCGCCGATGGGTGGACAGCCAATGGGGCAGCCGGTACCGCCGATGGGCAGACAGCCAATGGGGCAGCCGGTACCGCCGATGGGCAGACAGCCAATGATGGGGCAGCTAGTGCCACCGATGGGCAGACAGCCAATGATGGGGCAGCCGGTACCGCCGATGAGTGGACAGCCAATGATGGGGCAGCCAGTACCGCCGATGAGTGGACAGCCAATGATGGGACAGCCAGTACCACCGATGGGTGGACAGCCAATAATGGGACAGATGCCGAAGCCACAGGCACCAGCACCGGAAGCACCGAAGCCGGAGATGCCGAAGCCACAGGCACCAGCACCGGAAGCACCAAAACCGGAGATGCCAAAGCCACAGGCACCAGCACCGGAAGTACGAAAACCAGAAATGCCAAAGCCACAGGCACCAGCACCGGAAGTACCAAAGCCGGAGATGCCGAAGCCGCAGGCACCAAAGCCAGAAATGCCAAAACCACAGATGCCTCCAATGGGACAGCGCCCGGCGATAGGAGGTCAGCCAATGATGGGACAGGTCCCAACGATGGGACAGCGTCCACCAATGGGACAACCAATGGCGGGACAGATGCCTCGACCACAGGCACCACAGATGTCAAACGGCAATTTGATGGGACAACTTGGCGGAGCTCGCCCGATTCCGCATTTTGTGCGTAAATCAACAGGTGAGATTATCAACATAACAAAACCGGAATTTGTAATTGGAAAGTCAAAAACAAAAGCAGATTATGCGATTGAAAACAACAGCGCTATCAGTCGCGAACATTGTATTGTGGTTCAAAGAGATGGCGTGAACTATATCAAAGACAACAATTCTACGAACCATACTTATGTGAATGGTGTAGAATTGCAGCCGGGAAAAGAAGTGCTTCTGAAACATAAGACAGAAGTTCGATTGGGAGATGAGGAATTTACATTCCTTCTGAGAAAAGGAGAGTAATATGGAGTACATTGCAACTTATCACACCGATGTAGGTACAAGAAAAGAAACAAATCAGGACTCTCTTGCAATCAAGGTCGTGAATACAAAAGAGGGAAATGTAGCGTTTGCAATTGTGTGTGATGGCATGGGAGGACTTGCAAAAGGCGAGGTTGCCAGCAAAGAGGTAATTGAAGCTTTTTGTGCATGGTTTGACGATACACTGATTGACGAGATTTTGAATGGAACATTTACAGAACAGGAGCTTGTAACGCAGTGGGATGATATTATTCAGAACCAGAACCGTCGTTTAGGTGCATATGGGGAAGAAAATCATTTGCAGCTTGGAACGACGGTGTCCGCTATTTTAATGTATAAGGATCAGTACTATATTGTGCATGTAGGAGACAGCCGTGTCTATGAGCTGACCAATACTGCAAAACAGTTGACAAGTGATCAGACATTTATAGCCAGAGAGCTTGCGGCAGGACGTATGACACCCGAACAGGCAAAGGTGGATCCGAGACGTAGTGTATTGTTGCAATGTGTCGGAGCGTCTCCGGTTGTAGAACCGGAATTTTCAAAAGGTACCGTGAAGAGAAATGCAGTGTATATGGTTTGTTCAGATGGATTCCGTCATGTGATCACACCGGAGGAGATTATTGAAAAGATCGGTCCTGGGGAAGCGTCGGATGAGGAAAAAATGAAATATGGAGCAATATATCTGACAGAGTTAGTAAAGAACCGTGGGGAGCGTGATAATATCACGGTAGCGATGGTTCGCACGATTTGATTTAGAGAGGGTTTGCCATGACGAAGGAAGGAACCGTATTAGACGGAAAATATGAAATATTGGCAGAAGTTGGTCGAGGTGGTATGTCCATCGTGTACCTTGCCCGTGATAAGCGTCTGAACAAGCAGTGGGCGGTCAAGGAAATCAAGAATGATGGAAAGAAATCCGCAAAGACGTTACTTAAGGGATTGGAACGAGAAGCAAATATTCTGAAGAACGTAGATCATCCGGTATTGCCACGAATCGTAGATATTATCAATCAGGATGGAACGATCTATGTTGTGATGGATTATATCGAGGGAGATACGATTCAGGACCGATTGAAAAAAGAAGGCGCACAGCCACAGGAACTGGTTGTAGAGTGGGGCTTGCAGCTTGCAAGTGCATTGAATTATCTGCATAACATGAATCCTCCGGTTATCTACCGGGATATGAAGCCTTCTAATGTTATGATCAAGCCAGAAGGCGGCGTAAAGCTGATTGATTTTGGTACAGCCAAAGAGTATGAAATTGAGAACAATGCGGATACAACGGCACTTGGTACGAGAGGCTATGCAGCGCCGGAGCAGTTTGGAGATTCTAAGGGGCGTGGTATCTATAACACAGATGCGAGAACGGATATCTACAATCTGGGTGCAACTCTGTATCATATTGTAACAGGAAAGAACCCTTGCGAGCCACCATATGAGATTAAGCCAATCCGGGAATGGAATCCGATGTTATCCTCCGGTCTGGAGAAAATTATTTTAAAGTGCACACAGGCAGATCCGAACGACCGATATCAGAACTGTACGGAGCTGATGTATGCGTTGGAACATTATGATGAGCTGGATGACAGCTATCGTAAAAAAAATAAGAAGAAGCTTGGTATTTTTGCCGCAACAGCAGCACTGGCAGTTGTTTCCGGTATTACAGCGGGAATCGGATATTCCGGAATGCAGAAAATTAAGCTGAATAACTACAACCAGTATATTGAGAATGGTATGAATTATTGCCGGGAAGAAAATTATGAGGCAGGAACGGCAGAGTTTAAGAAAGCAATCGAATTGGATGGCTCAGAGGAAAAGGCCTACGAGCAGTATATACAGGCATATATTGATGCGACAAATAAGGCGGAGGAAGCTGGGACGGAGTCCACACTCAATCTGGATGATGCGCTGACATTGGTTTCCAATCGGATCAGCAGTAAACATGGCGGAGTTGAAAAGAACAGTGCAGTGCTCTATAAGCTGGCACTTACATATTTTGAGGAAGAACGTTCTTACAGCCAGGCAGCAAAGTATTTTGGCATGATCGATGAGAAGGATGAGGAATATGGAAAGCTTGCGGGCTTTTATAAATCCATTTCCGAACTGCGATCTGACAGTACCTCCGATGCAGCAGAGCTGATGCAGGCAGTCAATGATTTTGCTGCTTACAATGAGAACAACTTCACGAACCAGGAGGCGACCAAGTTCATAAATTATCGTATTATCGGTGAGATATACAGTACGAATGTAAGTAAGGATGCGGGTGCAAGTATCGCGGAACAGGCAAGCGCGGTAATGGAACAGGCGGTTGCGGATCTGGGAGAATATACCGGAAACGAATTGGATGAAGACGCAGTAATGGATCTGAATTATCGTTATGATGATAATCTAATTGTGATCTATGAACAGCTCGCAAAGGAAAATGCCGAAAACGAGACGGTTGCGAACGGATATTATTCAATGACCATCAGTTACTGTGAGGATTATATTGGAATCCTGAAGATGAAAGTGGATGCGGATGCAAGTATTTCGCTGGGAGGAGCTTCGGTCAATGCGTATAACCAGTCTTATTATAATAAGATGATGACGGAAGCACGCTGCTATGATGCGCAGGGGAAAACCGATGAAGCACTCAAGATATATGAAACAGCAGAAAAAGTATTCGGAACGAAGAACGAATGGAGCGATAATGTATATGCAGAGCATCTCGATTATCTGTACCGCCTTTGTGAGGCACAGGAACAGGATCCAAAGCTATGGGCTTCGAAGCTGCCGGATCTAACAAAGAAACTGATTCAGGTGTTTGATGACGGAGGAAATGTAGTAGGTATCGACAGCAACAAGACATGGTACAAACGAAAAGATACTTTGCAGATGATAAAGAGTGGAAGTTATGATATTGGGGAAGATGAAACAGCACAGCTGCCGGATGCAGATACAGCTGGCACGCAGTCCGCGGAGATGGGAGAGTGATAAGCATGCAAAACGTATATGAGATATGTTTTTATGGCGGTTTAGTATTGGCAATTCTCCTGTTGATTGCAGCAATTGTATTATTCGTTGTCCTGAAGATTCCAAAGGTAATCGGAGAATTATCTGGAAGCACAGCGAAAAAGGCAATGAAAGAAATGCAGGACGGCACTGCAAAGCCGGGCAGCGTAGCGAAAAAAGAACAGGAAAAATACTACAATATGGGTAGTGGAAAGATTACTGCGAAAGAAACGGTTTCTTCGAAGGAAGAACGTAAGACTTATGGCAATGATTCCACGGAACTGCTTGATAATAAAAACAAGAAAGAAAAGAAGTTTGAAGAGACAGATGTCCTTCGACCGGGTGTCAATGATTATGAAACACCGGATGACGGAGAAACGGAAGTGCTTGGAGCAGACAACGCAGATGAAACGACGGATATCCTGCGGGATGCTGCGTCTGCCGGTGATGATGGAACGACCGATGTCCTGAGGAATGACGAAGGAGACGACGGAGCAACGGATGTCCTGAGGAATGACGAAGGAGACGACGGAGCAACGGATGTCCTGAGGAATGACGAAGGAGACGATGGAGCAACGGATGTCCTGCGGAATGACGACGAAGATGACAGCGATGCAACCGATGTGCTTCGTGGAGACGAAGACGATAGCGATGCAACCGATGTATTACGGGCAGATGAAGATGAGGAAGGCACAAGTGTATTGACAACCGGAACCCTGGCAGCCAAGGTAAAGGTAATATACAATATTGTGGTTGTGCATTCGGATGAAAGCATAGAGACGGGTAGGTGAGAAAAAATATGAAAAAAACGCAGAACAAAGAAGTGAAAACAAGACGCCCGATGAAGCGGTTCATTGCTTTGTGGGTTGTTTTTGTACTGTTGGTTGTGCCGTTTGCAAACCATGTAAGCAGGGATGATGCGAAAGCCGAGGGGGAGACACCAACAACAACGGAAGAATATTATACAGCAGTGCTGACAGAATCATACTCGGAGAATGATAATGGTAGTCTTTATAAAGATAATAGTGGTAAATACTATCTTCGATTCCGAAGTGATGAGAATGGATATGTAAATGAAGCGAAAACATATGTTTCGGATGTAATCAAGTTGAAAACACAGATGACATTGTCAAATACCGAACATGTGTACTCTGTTAACGATACAACAACGGCAAGCGCAATATTTGATACATCTAATTATGATATAGAGTATGTGCGGGTAGGTAATGATCCTGTATCTGTGTATCGTGCTTCAATAGCAGATACAGAAGCTGATTTTGTTTCAAAGGATGCTGATTTATCAACATATACAAATGGCGTAGCTGTATATATAAAGCCGATGGCAACACAGTCTCAGACAGGTGACGCAGAAAATCCGGTAGGAGAAAATTTGGGCGTTTTCAATGCTAATATGGGCTATACGTTAGTTGGTGTCTATAAGTTCTCAAAGGCATCTAATCCAACAATCACCTGGACAGGAACAAATAAAACGGATACAAATGTAGCTGTAACGGATAGTACAACAAAATATAAAAGCGCTTCAATAAATGTGACAGGCGGTAATACGACGGATACCGCAGGAGTATGGAAGTACAAATACTTAAAAAAAGATGAGTCCGGAAATGCACCTGGCGATGCTTCGGTTAAAAGCCAGGAAGGATGGGGTGATTCCTGTCCGACTTTGGACAAGGACACAGCAGGTATCTCTGATGGTATCTACTATGGGTATGCAGGATACTTTGTAAACAACGCGGATGGAACACAGACATTGCTTATCTATGTATCTACAGCAACTCCGGTTGCATTGGATGTAACAGCACCGGTAGTTACTATTTCGGCAGAATATAAGGATGGGGATTCTTATAAGCCGATTACAATAGATGATATAGACACAAGTATGGTCAATTCTCAAATGGGAATATTTTATGTGCTTAAGTCAGAGACCATCTGGTTTTCGGTAGAATCAGATGAAGATGCAAGTATATCATCAAGCTGGGGAAATCTTAGCGTAACAGAAAATGTTCCTCGGTATACAAAAGAGTTTGATGTAAATACAATTCAAAATAATGTACCTTATTCGGTTACGGTCGCAGATAATGTGGGAAATGAAACAACTGCCAGTTTCATGCTTGCTGGCAGAACAATTTATTTTACGAACAATTACTCTGAATTTAGGCTAGAGGGGGCAACGGTCAAAGGTGTAAATGGTGAACAGGTTTTTGATACATATGATCAATATATAAATGAAGACTGGGTAACCCATCACGGGGAGCCAAGTGTAGAGTTCACATTCCTGTCAGATGAGAACATAAAGGCAGTAACGGGGGAGCCGACGAATAAGTATGAATACCAGATTACAGGTTTAACAGACGTTGTGGAAGACGTGAGCTTCAGCAGACCATATTATACAACGAAGGTGTCAAAGACCCTGGAAGAAGGAACCTATACGATAGAGTTAAAGATGTATAATGGAAATTTTTTAGAGTCGTATTCATATGGAACTATGGTCTATGATAAGACACCGCCGGTAATTACGCAGGCAGAGCTGCAGCATAAAAATGCAGCGGGCGTGTGGGAGGCTGTTGCGCAGGAGAATATAGAAAACGGTAAATACTATATTAATTATGATGAGGATTTATCGAATTACAGATACTTTGTCGCTGTAAATGATGGAACGGGTGTTGGTATAGACGAAGATTCGTTTAATATTCCATTTGAGAAAGTGGCAGAGGGAGAGTACCAACATATACTTCAAGCTCCTGATCTTGCAAAAAATATGGAAGAGGCAACAGATCGTGATACTACTGTATGCGTTAAGGATAAAATTGGTAATGAGAGCGGAGCATCCTTTACGATTCCGGTTAAGCAGGATAAGGCAACAACGATTGTACCAGAACTTCGTGCGGATGGAACTGTGATTGACTTATCAGATTCATCAAAATTTACAACGAATAAAAATATGACTCTGACGGTTACTGCGGAATCTTCGGCACATATTACGGGAATTTCAGTAACTGGAAACGTAAACGGCAATGCACAAAGCCTGATAGGCACACTGGTATCTGTCAGTGGCATGGATGCAAAGACAAAGCTTTACACAGTTCAGTATACATTTGAGATACCGAACGGAACGACACTCAATCAGCTGTTAGAAAATGGCAAGATAACTGTCATAACAGAAAAAGACGATAAGAATGCGGAATATCCGTTCAGAACAATATTGTATGATCATACAGAACCGATCCTGCAGTCGACAAATGTGACACCGGAAGTGGATCTGAGTGGTCTGCAGGTTGACTGGGTTAAGAACTATACATTGCAGTATAAGATCATAAGTGGTCTTGGAAATGCGGAGTCGCCGATTGCCGGTGCAGAGTATTCCATTTCCAATGCAGGTGATAACAATGTTGGATCAACGGCGATTGATGTGACTGGAAATACAGGAACGGTCGACGGAAATTTTGATATTCCGGAATCTGTATCTGTAACAGGAACAACGATCTACATGAAAGCAAAGGATGAAGCCGGAAATGAGAAAGATCAGAGTGTGAATATCAAGGTAGATGCGACAAAACCGGAAATCACTGATATTTCGGTTGGTGGATATGTAGATGCTGCGACGCCGGTAGTGGGTACGCCTGCAGTTCATACCTCTGTGTCGGATAACCTGACAATCAAAACCGCAGAGATGACGATTACATATCCGGATGGCACAACTGTTAAGAAAGTTACAGCTGCTTCCGGAGAGGACATTGATATGTCAAGATCACTGGATTATACATTTGAAGCAGATGCTCCGGATGGAGATTACACAATTGATGTGTATGTGGAAGATAAGGCAGGAAACAGCAACACAAAATCTATGACATTCCGTCTGGATAACACGGCTCCGGTTGTAACAGTCAAGATTACAGATGGAACAACTGCCGGAAAACAGCCAATGACAAACTTTGATGGAACGTCGCGTGATTATTATTATGGTTCAGATGTTACGATGCTTCTGACTTATGAAGATACCAATATCTCTTCTAAGGATGTAGTAGTAACTGACAATGGAACGAAGGTCAATGTGACATGGGCACAGGTTGGAGATACGAATAAGTATCAGGCTGGCTATGTTGCAGCGACGGAAGGCAAACATGTGATCTGCATCAATGCGACAGATCATGCAGGTAATGCTGCACAGGAAGAGTCGGTTGAGTTTGTGAAAGATATCGACAAGCCGACAATGACACTTGTGGTTAATGGAAAATCGGCATGGGAAGAACCAATTCGCGGTGCCGTGAACGTGAAAACGGCTATTGCAGATAATTATGCATTGAACGTGGCAAAAATCACGGTTGCAGGTCCGGATGTACAGGTGACCAAGACGTTCTTTGATGCAGGAAAGACAGTGATAACAAGCAAAGATGGAAGCTTTGCTCTGGAAGACCTGATTGACAAAAGGGCTGTCGATGGTGACTATACAATCACTTTGGAAGTATCGGATAAGGCAGGTAACACAGACAGTATAGACGTAACATTCCGTGTGGATAATACTGTGCCGGTGGTTACTGTCAAGATTGCGGGTGGAATAACTGCCGGAAAACAGCCACAGACAAGCTTTGACGGAACAACGTGTGATTATTATTATGGTTCGGATGTAACGACGATTCTGACATATGAGGATGTTAACATTTCTTCCGGGGATGTGGTAGTAACAGATAACGGAACGGCTGTCAGTGTGACATGGACACGGCTTGGAGATTCCGACAAATATCAGGCCACCTATGTTGTGACAGCAGAAGGAAAACATGACATCCATATTTCGACTGCAGACCATGCCGGAAATGTGGCAGAAGAAAAGTCAGTTGAATTTATTAAGGATACACAGAAACCGACGATGACATTGACTGTCAACGGACAGGAAGCATGGGAAGAACCGATTGAGGGTGCTGTACAGGTGCAGGCAGGTGTTGCAGACAACTGGACACTGAACGAGGCGACGATTACAGTTGTTGGACCGGATATGCAGAAGATTACAACACTTTGTGATGCCGGTGATGAGGTGATAAATAAGCAGGATGGCATTTTTGCTTTGGAAGACCTGATTGGTCAGACGGTAGCAGACGGTGATTATGCAATTACAGTGGATGTGTCAGATAAAGCAGGAAATACGAACAGTATGGTTATGTACTTCCGTGTCGATAATACGATACCTGTTGTAACTGCTAAGGTTGCAGATGGCGTTACGGCGGGAAAAGTGCCGGGGACAAGCTTTGATGGTACGGTATGTGATTTCTTTTATCGCTCCGATGTATCTGTGCTTTTAACTTATGAAGATGATAATATGGTTGCTTCAACCGTTACAGTTACAGATAATGATACACCGGTAGCTGTACAGTGGACACAGGTTGGTACTACAAATAAATATCAGGCAGTATATAAGGTAACAAAGGATGGTGCCCATACAATTAAGATTGGGGCAACGGACCGTGCAAACAACAAGGCAGTGGAGAAACAGGTAGTATTTATTAAGGATACCGATGCTCCGATGATTACAGCGCTGATCAATGGCGGCATGGTATACAATGAAAGTATGGGAGTTGTAGATCTGACATCCAATGCAGTTGTATCGTTCTCAGTCAATGATACAAATGAAGATGTGAATGATTTTAATTACCAGTTGATCAAAACACTTCCAGATGAGAATCCGGTAACGGCGGATGTGTTGCAGACAGACAATCGTTCTTTTGGATACAGCGATGAAGCAGACTATGTAATTAAAGCATATTCTGTGGATAAAGCAGGTAACCGGAGTGCGGAGAGAACAATACAGTTCCGTATTGACAAGACCGCTCCGGAACTGAATATTACCGGAACAGCGTCCGGTTCAACATTGAATGCCGGTACAACGCTGACATTCAGCATGACAGAGGCATTCTGGAGAGATGCATCCGGTACGATCACGATTACGAGGAAAGCAAATGACAGTACGGCAGAGTCGAATTATAAGACGATTGACTTTAAACCGACAGCGCGTGTGACAACCCTGACAGAGACGCTGAGTGAGACGGGTGAGTATAAGGTAACCTTTACAGGAAAGGATCGTGCAGGTCATACAGCAGAGGCTGCAACTTATACGGTAAGAATTGATACAGGTAAGCCGGTCATCACATTGAGTGGTGTGTCAAACAACGACAAGACGACAAAACAGGTAGAGTTTCAGGCACAGATTGACGAGGACTTCTATCTGACAAAGTCTGTCAGTATTCAGGCGACAAGAACCTATCTCGATCCAAACTCTTACAAGGAAAAGACAGAAGATCTCCAGATTACCGGATACAATCCGACGGCTGCGACGACGCTGATCCGGAATACATTTACAGAGGATGGTATCTACGAGATTCAGGTAACCTGTAAGGATGCCGCGGGCAATGAAGATACACAGGAGGTTTCCTTCACGATTGATAAGACGAAACCGGTGATTGATCCAAAAGTTATGCGTGCATATGAAGGAACTCTGACATCGTTTGCATGGGATTATGATCTGAATGATGTCATCTATGACCTGACAGTCTGTGATGCGCACATGTACCTGAATGGTAGTGAATACGATGGTACTTCTGAGGTTGAAGATGGTGCATACGAGATGAAGATTACAGCCGAGGATGAGCTTGGTAATGCAACGGAAGAAACAGTAAGCTTCAATCTGGATACAAAGGCACCGACCTTTATCGTGACAGGCGTTGAGGATGGAGAGGTCAAGAATGCACAGTACGATGTCAATGTATCGCTTCAGCTGGATGAAGATACTTTGGATGAAGTAGCGTTGAATGGCTCAGCAGTTGAGATCAAGGACAATGCAGCGACGATTACAGTCACAGAAAAAGGTGATTATAAGCTGACAATGAAGGCGCATGATGATGCCGGAAATGTGGCAGAAAAGACGATCAGTTTTACATATGGAGAGAAGAGTCAGGTGCTTCTGTATGTATTGATCGGAGTTGGCGCACTGGTGCTGCTTGGTGGTGGTGCTGCCATTGTTGTGGCTGCAAAGAAGAAATAGAATAACCAATCGGCAGTAAAAGGGAACATTTAGATGGGAGCATGGAAACATGCTCCTGTTTTGCTTGCAAACAAAGTCATGGCATATTATAATCAGAAAAGCAAAATAGTAACAGGGAAAATTTGGTAGGAGGTTGACGCATGGTAGACGTTGCGATGCTGACAAAGCAAGGGGGAAGAGATCACAACGAGGATTACATACGAAAAGCCGTATATGAGGAACAGCTTTGTCTGGTCTTGTGTGATGGCCTTGGCGGGCATGCATGTGGGGAGATTGCATCTGCGCTGGTTTCAGAAAGTATCGTACAGGCGTTTGAAAAAAAGGGGTATTATGCGGATTTTTTCAAGGATGCGATGGAGCAGGCACAGAAAGAACTGTTGGAAGAACAGGTGCGGAGGGATCTTCGTAATTCCATGAAGACAACTGCGGTTGTGCTTGTGATTACACCGGAACTCATACAATGGGCGCATATCGGTGACAGTCGTCTGTATCGAATCTACGACAATGGAACAAAATATCAGAGAACGCGTGACCATAGTCTGGTACAGATTCTAAGCGATACCGGTGAGATTAAGGAATCCGAAATCCGTACGCATGACGAACGGAATAAACTGCTGCGTGCTATGGGTGCACAGTGGGGAACGAAAACATATGACATAAGTGCAGTGATAGAACGTGGAGAAGCACAGGCATTTGCACTGATGACAGATGGTTTCTGGGAGTATGTGTATGAGGAAGAAATGCTTGCCACACTCAAAGAAACATCGTCTGCACAGGCCTGGCTGGATGCGATGGAAAAGTATGTGCTTAAGCGGGCAGATATGACAAAAACTGATAATTATTCAGCGATTGTTGTTCGAGTAGAAGAATAAGGAAAGATTAAAAACCACGGAGGATGGACATGAAGTTTCAGGCAGTTGTATTTGATATGGACGGTGTCATTACGGATACAGAGAAGTTATATCGAAGATTTCAGCTGGAGGAAGGCAGAAGGCTGGGAATCCCGGATGATGTGATGGTGGTTGCCTGTGAGCGTATCGCAGGTGGCACAAAGTATACGAACAAGCAGCGGTTTGAGGAAGTAGTAGGTATGGGAATTGATTACTATGAATTCCGGGAGGCTGTCGTGAACAAGCTGGACACACATATTCAGACACATGGCGTAGAATTAAAGCCGGGCGTTGCAGATATATTGAAGTACTTGAAAGAAAAGGGCATGAAGGTCGGACTCGCTACTTCGACGGTGCGTGAACGTGCTACAGGATATCTGAAAGCCCATCGTATTGACCGGTATTTTGGCGAGCTGGTGTTCGGAGATACAGTTGCGCATGGCAAACCGGCACCGGATATTTATCTGAAAGCGTGTGAGATGTTAGACGTGAAGCCGGAGGAAGCAATCGCGGTGGAAGATTCCATCAATGGAATCCTATCGGCAGGACGCGCTGGCATGTATCCGGTCATGGTAATCGATCTGATTGAGCCAAATGACATTACGAAACAGTACGCAAAGAAAGTATACGAATTCGGACGCATTGACCGTCTGAAGGAGTTAATATAGTGTCGAACAAGGCCACTATGTAGATGGAAGATGTATGTAGATATGATTCTAAAACAGACCGTTGAAGCACGCTGGCACTTAACGAACGCAGTGAGTTTAGTACCATTGCGTGCTGAACTGAGCGAGAGCGCGTCTGTGTAGAATCATATCTACATACATCTTCGGATACATGATATTTGTTCGAAATAAGAAGAATATGGAGGATGGAGAAAAATGAGTAACATGAATTTGCTGGTTGTTATTTTGAAGCATGAAGATCTTGTGAGTGAGATCTGCAAGGAACTTGTGGAAGAAGGTGTTCATGGCGGTACGATTGTGGATGGCACAGGTATGGCAAGTGTAGTTGAGAAAATGGATGATCTTCCGATTTTTGGAATGTTACGTTCAATTCTTGCAGATGATGATGAACACGAAGTGGCAAAGATGATGTTCTTTGTTGTTGATGATGAAGAAATGAAGAAGGCACGTAAGACAATTAATGATGTAATCGGGCTGGATAAGCCAAATACCGGAATTATGTTTGCGCTTCCTGTATCGTTTGTAGAAGGGCTGGGGGCGTAGTTATGGATTTGAATATACTTACTTATCTTGGCATTATGTTGCTGGCTGCGTTGATCGCAGGCAAGATTGTCAAGCAGATGCGGCTGCCGAATGTAACAGGATATCTGGTCATTGGATTGCTGATTGGTCCAAACTGTTTGAAGCTTCTGAATGAAGAGCTGATTGACAGGATGGACCTGGTGACAGAATTAGCACTTGGATGTATCGCTTTTTCTATTGGTGCGGAGTTTAAAACAACTTTTTTGAAGAAAGTTGGAAAGGCGCCGCTCGTTATAGGTATTACAGAGGGCGTAGGAGCAGTGCTCGTTGTGGATACAATTCTGCTTCTGCTTGGCTATGACGTTACATTTGCACTGGCACTTGGTGCAATCGCATCTGCTACGGCAGCAGCATCAACGATGATGATTGTGAAGCAGTATAAAACGAAAGGCCCTGTGACAAGCACTCTGCTTCCGGTTGTGGCATTAGACGATGCGGTGGCTCTGATTGCATACGGACTTTCAATGGCAGTTGCAAATGTAATCAGTTCGAGTGGCAGTGCGCCGGTTGGCAAGCTGCTGATTGCCCCTTGTATCGAGATATTCGGCGGTTTGTTGTTTGGCGCAGTACTTGGCGTTATCATGGCACTGCTGGTAAAATTTTACACCGGACGGGGGAACCGCCTTGCAATCACGATTATGATGATCTGTCTGTGCGTGGGTATTTCTGATATGGTTGGATTTTCTTCGTTGCTTGCATGTATGATGCTTAGTACGATCTTTGCGAATATTTCAAAGCAGAGCGACAAGATTTATGAGCCGCTGGACCGGATTACTCCACCGATTTACATGATGTTCTTTATCTTGTCCGGTGCATCGCTGGATGTCACAGTCATTGTATCTGTCGGAGTTGTCGGGGCGGTCTATGTCGTAGGACGAATCATAGGAAAAGCACTTGGCGCAGCGTTCGGAGCGAAAATCTCGAAGGCACCGAAGGTTGTCCAGAAGTGGCTTGGCCTGACGCTCGTGCCACAGGAGGGAGTTGCAATTGGACTTGCAACCTCTGCCGGAAAGTCTCTGCCACAGTATGCCGCGCAGATTCAGACAATCGTGCTGTGCGGAGTCGTGATCTATGAGCTGATTGGACCGGTTATCACAAAGCTTGCCTTAAAGAAGGCAGGGGAACTTGTGGAAGAACCAAAGAAGACTGGCGCAAAAGCATAAAACAGAAAGTAATAAACGCAACTTATTTTTCATATATATAACTAAAGTAAGCGGGAATGGTGAAACTGTCATTCCGGATAATGGGAGTTTATATGGAAAAACGGGTTGCGTTTTGTGTTTTAAAGGCATTGGTTGCAGCGTACATTGTGACCGGACTGTTACTTTTAATCATGGCATTTGCACTGTATAAGCTTGGCTTAAAAGAGAATGTTGTGGAGCTGGGAGTTGTATTTATCTATCTGCTGTCGAGCGCCATCGGCGGATTCTTCATCGGCAAATGTATGGAAGTAAAGCGACTGTTGTGGGGGATATTGCTCGGATTGTTTTATGCGGTGATTCTGCTTATATTATCTTTGATTGTGCGTGGAAATGCACAGGGAATTATTCATTCCGGGTTTCTCAACACACTGATCTGCATTGGAGGAGGGGCAATCGGCGCATTTCTGTCATAAAACACACAGTAAATTATTTTACAAACGGAATACAAAAATAAGGCAGTTTATATTATGTATAATGTAAAAATAAGGGATGACATATTGCGTATAATGTGATAAAATACTATCTAATAATGCTAGTAGGAGGCGATAAAGATGAAGAGAATTAAGACTTTAACAGAGAAAACAATGAAGAGCACTGTAGTTAAGGGTGGTTGCGGCGAATGTCAGACATCTTGCCAGTCAGCATGTAAGACAAGCTGTACAGTTGGTAACCAGAGCTGTGAGAACAACTAATTACAGATAAAGAAAGTGTAGTACATACACTTCGCACAGAGAAAAGGGGATGTCCTGCGATGTCCCCTTTCCTTAATGAATAAGAGAAATAGGAGTGACAAAATAGTGGTACACCAGTACAAGAACAATGGGTATAATATCGTGCTTGATGTGTGCAGCGGCTCCGTACATGTAGTGGATGACCTTGTATATGATATGATTGCGATGTACAAGGATAAGAAATTCGAAGAGATTGAACAGACAATTTTAGAGAAGTATGGAGATACCTATAGCAAGGAGGATATTCAGGATGCATATTCCGACATTTCCGAATTAGAAGAACAGGAATTGTTATTTACAGAAGATGTGTTCAAGGATGTCATTATCGATTTTAAGAAGAGAAAGACCGTAGTCAAGGCACTTTGCTTACATATTGCCCATGACTGTAACCTTGCCTGCAAGTATTGTTTTGCGGATGAGGGCGAGTATCATGGACAGAAGCGGGAACTGATGAGCCTGGAAGTTGGTAAGCAGGCGATTGACTTTTTGATAGAGAATTCTGGAAACCGTGTGAACCTCGAAGTCGATTTCTTCGGCGGTGAGCCGTTGATGAATTTCGATGTGGTGAAGGAGATCGTAGCATATGGACGTAGCAAGGAGAAGGCGGCGAACAAGAATTTCCGTTTTACTCTGACGACGAATGGTATGCTGTTAAACGACGAAGTCATTGATTTTTGTAACAGAGAGATTTCGAACGTCGTGTTGAGTCTCGATGGCAGAAAAGAGATTAATGACAGGATGCGCCCAACCAGAAACGGCAAGGGCAGCTATGATATCATCGTGCCGAAGTTCCAGAAGTTTGTGGAGCAGCGTGGTGACAAGAGCTATTATGTGCGTGGTACATTTACGAGAAATAATCTGGACTTTACGAAGGATTTTGAATTGATGACCGAACTTGGTTTCAAGGAGATTTCCATCGAGCCGGTCGTCACACCGGATGAGAACGATTACGCCATCCGTGAGGAAGATTTACCAACTATCTTCGAGCAGTACGACAAGCTGGCGGTTGATCTGATTCGTCGTCAGAAAGAAGGAAAGCCGGTAACATTTTTCCATTACAAGCTGGACTTGAATGGTGGTCCGTGTGTGTACAAGCGTCTGTCCGGATGTGGTTCCGGAACGGAATATCTGGCAGTGACACCAACCGGAGATTTGTATCCGTGTCATCAGTTTGTCGGACATGATGAGTTTAAACTTGGCGACGTGTTCCACGGGGTGGAACGAAACGATATCGTGGAAGAATTCAAGCTTTGCAATGTCTATGCCAAGGATAAGTGTAAAGATTGTTTTGCAAGATTCTATTGCAGTGGAGGCTGTGCGGCAAATTCGTACCAGTTCCATGGAAATATATTAGATGCGTATGATGTGGGCTGTGAATTGCAGCGGAAACGTGTCGAATGCGCAATCATGATGAAAGCGGCTCTGGCGGATGAAGAAGATGAAGCGGCAGAGTAGAATAAATGAAGGAGAGACAAAAAGATGAAGAAGACAAAAAGAAAAGCAGTCATCAATCTGATTATTTTCTTCCTGCTTCTGGCTGGCGGTATTTATATGGCAATCGCGGGCGTAGGAAAGAATGAATCCGGTAAAACTGCAAATGTTCCGTTGGGATTGGATCTGCAGGGCGGTTTGTCCGTAACTTATGAAATCCAGGATGAGAAACCGTCTAAGGATGAGATTGATGCAACTGTGGATAAACTGCAGCGAAGAGTGGATGAGTACAGTTCAGAGGGCGAAGTGTATCAGGAAGGCGATGACCGGATCACAGTTGAGATTCCTTTGAACACGGAAAAGGTGGATGCACATGATGTATTGGATCAGCTTGGACAGCCGGGACAGCTTCTGTTCCTTGATTCTGAAAACTATACAATCTGGCAGCAGAACCAGAACAATGGCACGAGCGATGCGTACGAGGCAGTTCTGACAGGTTCCGATATCAAGAATGCGCAGGCAGGTGTGGATGATTCCGGCACAGTCAAGGATTATGTTGTACAGCTGCAGTTCACGGAGGAAGGTGCGCAGAAGTTTGCAACAGCAACAGCAGCCAATATTGGCAAGCCAATTTATATTATCTATGACGGTAAGGTTGCAAGTGCACCAACCGTACAGAGCGCGATCACAGACGGAAATGCTGTAATTAACAAGATTTCAAATTATGATGAAGCAGAGAATCTGGCAGCGACAATCAAGATTGGTGCCCTGCCTCTCGAGTTAAAGCAGATCCAGTATAACATCGTTGGCGCGAAGCTTGGTCAGAAAGCAGTATCAACCAGCTTGATCGCTGGTGCAATCGGTTTCGGATTAGTATGTATCCTGATGATCATACTGTATCGTTTCCCTGGAGTTATTGCCAGTCTGGCTCTGACAGGATATGTAGTATTGATGCTTTTGATTTTAAGTATCCGTCACATCACACTGACACTTCCTGGTATTGCAGGTATTATCCTTTCTATCGGTATGGCGGTAGATGCGAATGTCATCATCTTCACACGTATCCGTGAGGAAATCTCTGCAGGCAGTGGTGTGCGTGCAGCAGTAAAAGCAGGTTTTTCCAAAGCGCTTTCAGCGATTCTGGATGGAAATATTACAACATTGATCGCAACTGTTGTCTTGATGGTCCTTGGTTCTGGTAGTATCAAGGGATTTGCGGTTACATTGATGCTTGGTATTGTTCTTTCTATGTTCACAGCATTGTTTGTGACAAAGATGCTTTTGAATTCGTTCTTAGAGCTTGGAGTACAGAATCCGAAGATGTATGGAAAAGCGAAAGAACCGAAGATTCATGGATATGTAAAAAATTTCAAGATCTGTGGTATTGCTTCTTTGATTGTGATCATTGCAGGACTTGCATTCCTTGGTGTTAATCATTCAAGAATTGGAAAGTCACTGAACTATAGTCTGGAGTTTACAGGCGGTACATCAACAACCGCTACTTTTGCAGAAGATGACGTATATACACTGGAGCGTGCAGAGTCTGAAGTTGCACCAGCGATTGCGGAAGCAGTTGATATTGATGCAGGAACGATTCAGATTCAGACCGTAGAAGGAAACAATCAGGTCATCTTCAAGACATCTGAGCTGACAGAAGAACAGAGTGCAAAGATTGATGACCTGTTGAAATCACAGTTTAAGGCAACAGAAGTAGACAACCAGAGTATCAGTTCAACCATCAGTGGTGAGATGAAGAAGGATGCAATCGTAGCGATTGCGGTATCTTCTGTATTGATGCTTCTGTACATTGCGTTCCGGTTCTCTGATGTAAAGTTTGGTGTCAGTGCGGTACTTGCCCTTGTACATGATGTATTGGTTGTATTTGCGGCATATTCGATCGGAACACTGTCTGTTGGTAATACATTTATTGCATGTATGCTGACAATCGTAGGTTACTCTATCAACGCGACAATCATTATCTTTGACCGTATTCGTGAGAATATGCGTACACAGGATAGCAAAGAAAGTCTGGAAGAGCTTGTCAACAAGAGTATCGGTCAGACATTTACAAGAACGATTTATACATCTTTGACAACCTTTATCATGGTATTTGTATTGTTCGTGATGGGCGTAACTTCTCTGAAAGAGTTCACATTTACATTGATGCTTGGTATTGTATGTGGTGCTTACTCATCTGTATGTATTACCGGACCACTCTGGTATACAATGAAGAAGAAATTCTCAAAGAAAAATGCATAAGTAACATAAGGTGGGGCTGTTTCGGCAGCCCCATTTTTAAGTGAAGAAGAGAGGAACACAGATATGTCAGAGTACAAAAAAGAAGAATGGCGGGTGAAAACGCCGGCCGCAGATATTCGTGCACTGGCACAGCAGTTTTCAATCAGTCCGATATTGGCACATATCATCGTGAACCGGGAAATTACAGAACCGGATGCAGTTGCGCAATATCTGAGTGATGATCTGACATATGCACACGATCCGGCGCTGATGAAGGATATGGATAAAGGCTGTCAGATTATGAAAGAAAAGATACAGACAGGAAAGAAGATCCGGATTATCTCCGATTACGATGTGGACGGAATTACGTCCAATTATATTCTGTATCAGGGACTTCATAAGGCGGGGGCAGATGTCTCGTATGACATTCCACACCGGATTCTGGATGGGTACGGTATGAATGTCCGGCTGGTGGATGCGGCATATGTTGATGGCGTGGATACAATTATTACATGCGATAATGGAATTGCTGCGGAGGCGGCGGTTGACCGGGCGAAGGAACTTGGCATGACGGTGATTGTCACCGATCATCACGAGGTTCCCTGTGAGGTGACAGAGGCAGGTGAAAAGAATTATTTGTATGTGAGAGCAGATGCGGTGATCGATCCGCATCGTCCGGACTGTGCGTACCCATACAAAGGACTGTGTGGTGCCGGAGTGGCATATAAATTTATCCGGCGTTTATACCAGATAATGGAGCTCCCGTGGGAGGACGCGGATGCCTATATGGATATTCTGTCGCTTGGTACGGTATGCGATATCATGCCGCTCACAGATGAGAACCGGATCTTTGTCAAGCATGGATTACGGAGACTTACGAATAGCACGAATCTCGGTATCAATGCCTTAAAGAAAGCATTAAATCTTGATGGTAAACCGATTGCAGTGCATCATTTAAGCTTTCGGATCGGACCAAGCCTGAACTCAACCGGAAGGCTGGAAAGTGCGAAAGAGGGCGTGGAACTGTTGTTGACACAGGACTCTGAGAGAGCGGAAAGCCTGGCACAGGATATGGCAAAGCTCAATGAACTTCGTAAGGAAATGACTGATCGTGGTGTGCGGATGGCAACTGATTGGGTGCGAAAGGATATTCGCCTGATTCCAACCGGAGATGGTGTGAAAGAGACGAAAATCATGGATGATAAGGTTATCGTCCTGTATATGCCGGGCATCCATGAGAGTATCGCGGGATTGATTGCGAGCAAACTGAAGGAAGCATTTTATCGTCCGACGCTTGTGTTTACCGATGCGGAAAATGGACAGGGGCTGAAGGGCTCCGGGCGTTCAATTGAGACGTACAATATGTTTGATAAACTCTGTGAGCATAGAGATTTGTTTATAAAGGTTGGGGGACACCCGATGGCGGCGGGGTTTACGATCACGCGTGAGGCGCTCGAGCCGTTGCGCGAGGCTTTGAACCGGGACTGCAAGCTGACAGATGTGGATCTGGTTGAGAAGATGTATGTGGATGAATCCTGCACTATAAAGCAGCTGACATTACCACTTTATGAGGAGCTTGCAAAGCTGGAGCCATACGGAACTGCGAATGCAAGGCCGTTGTTTGGTATTGTGAAAATGGGTATCCAATCGATTAAAATGGTTGGAAATGAGGGACAATATGCACGTTGTACCTTTGTTGATGGCAGTGGTACACGTATAAACGGTATGGTATTTCGAGGAAAAGAGTTATTGGACAACATAAAAGTGTGGTTTGGAAACGAAGAATGTGATAGAATATTGAAGGGTTTACAAAACCATGCATTGATTGATATTCTGTACCATATGAAGAAGAACGAGTTCAATGGAACGGTTTCGGTTCAGATGGAGCCGGTATCAATACGGAAAAGCATATATTATGAGTCATCAGAATAGATCATAAGTGAAGGTAGGAGGAGCACAAATGAAGAGTGTAAAAGATTATATCATCAGTATTCCGGATTTTCCAAGCAAAGGGATTATATTCCGGGATGTGACAAGTGTACTGGAAAGTCCGGAAGGGTACACACTGGCGATTGATGAACTGAACAAGTTATTAGATGGAGTGGACTATGACCTGATCGCAGGTACAGAATCGAGAGGATTTATCTTTGGTGCACCACTTGCCTACAAGAATAAGAAAGGATTTATCCCGGTTCGTAAGAAGGGAAAGCTTCCACGTGAGACCGTTGAGATGAGCTACGATCTGGAGTATGGTTCCGCAACGATCGAGATTCACAAGGATGCGATTAAACCGGGCGATAAGGTTGTGCTGGTCGATGACCTGATTGCAACGGGCGGCACGATTCAGGCAGCAGCCAAGCTGGTAGAAGAATTAGGTGGAGAAGTTGTGAAGATGATTTTCCTGATCGAGCTGACAGACCTTGGAGGAAGAACACTCCTGGAAGGCTACGATGTTGCGTCTGTAGTGCAGTATGAGGGTGAGTGATTTACCACAATCTGAAAAAGAATTTTAGATATGTTATACGACTATATTCGAGGAAAGAAGTGATTTCTATGGCCGATACAACCTATAAAATACCACATGATACTCTGAAAAAAGATATTAGTAAACCGGAAGATTTTACTCCGCCGGAAGAATTGTATAAGAAATTGATTGCCACGATTCGGGCGTATCGTCCGACGACAGATCTGTCGGAGATTGAGAAGGCATATAAGATTGCAAGCAAGGCACATGAGGGACAGAAACGGAAGTCCGGGGAACCATATATTATCCATCCGCTTTGTGTAGCAATCATTCTGGCAGAGCTCGAGCTTGATAAAGAAACGATCGTAGCCGGAATCCTCCACGATGTCGTTGAAGATACAGTCATGACACGCGAGGAGATTGCAAAGGAATTCTCAGAAGAGGTTGCTCTGCTTGTCGACGGCGTTACCAAACTGACGCAACTCGACCTGTCACAGGACAAGATTGAGGTTCAGGCAGAAAATCTGCGTAAGATGTTCCTTGCGATGGCGAAGGATATCCGTGTTATCCTGATCAAGCTTGCCGACCGTCTGCATAATCTGCGGACAATGCAGTACCAGTCACCGGCAAAACAGATTGAGAAATCACGTGAGACGATGGATATTTATGCACCGCTCGCGCACCGTCTTGGTATTTCCAAAATCAAGGTCGAACTCGATGATCTTTCTATGCAGTATCTCTATCCGGAGGTCTACAAGAACCTGAAAGAAGAGATCACAACACGTCTGAATGCGAGTGAGGACTTTATCGTACAGATGGTAGAGCAGGTCAAGCAGTACATGAAAGAAGCCGGTATCGAGGCAGAGGTGGACGGACGTGTCAAGCATCTGTTTTCCATCTATAAGAAAATGATCACGCAGAACAAGACACTTGATCAGATCTATGATATTCATGCAATCCGTATTAAGGTTGACACAGTGCGGGATTGTTATGCGGCACTTGGAATCATTCATGAGAAATACAAACCGATTCCGGGACGTTTCAAGGACTATATTGCAATGCCGAAGGAGAACATGTATCAGTCACTCCATACGACATTGATCGGACCGGGTGGCCGTCCATTTGAGATACAGATACGTACTTACGAGATGCACCGTACGGCAGAATATGGTATTGCCGCACACTGGAAATACAAAGAGGGCGGAAGCGGTAAGAACGATAACGAAGAGCAGAAGTTGAGCTGGCTCAGACAGATTCTGGAGTGGCAGACTGACACGACGGATAACAGGGAATTTATGAATGCTATCAAGACAGATCTGGATCTGTTCTCCGATCAGGTGTATGTATTTACTCCGGCGGGTGATGTCAAGAACCTTCCGGCAGGCTCTACGCCAATTGATTTTGCGTATAGCATCCATACGGCAGTCGGAAACAAACTGATTGGTGCACGTGTCAATGGACGTCAGGTGCCGATTGAGACAGAACTTCACAATGGCGACCGTGTTGAGATCATTACGTCCCAGAATTCGAAGGGACCAAGTATGGACTGGCTGTCTGTAGTCAAGAGTTCGCAGGCGAAGACAAAGATCAACCAGTGGTTCCGTCAGGAGAACAAGACGGACAATATCCAGCGCGGGAAAGATGCCATTGCTGCATATTGTAAGACAAAGGGAATTGTGTTATCGAATCTTTTACAGCCGGAGCTGCAGGAAAAGGTGATGAAAAAATACAACTTCCTGACTTGGGATGCCGTGCTTGCTTCCATCGGTCATGGCGGACTTAAAGAAGGACAGGTTGTCAACCGCCTGCAGGAAGAATACAAAAAAGAAGAAGCAAAGAAAATCACAGAGGAGCAGATCGTCGACAAGATCAACACGCCGGGCAGAGGCGAGAGCCATAAGCATGCCAAAGGTGGTATTGTGGTCAAGGGCATGGACGATGTTGCAGTGCGTTTCTCCCGTTGCTGTGCTCCCGTACCGGGGGATGAAATCGTCGGTTATATCACACGTGGGCGTGGTGTATCGATCCATCGTACGGATTGTGTGAATGTGCTCTGTATGGATGAGTTTGACCGGAAACGTCTGATCGAGGCGGAATGGTCAGAGGATCTGTTACAGAATCAGAAGATGTATATGACGGAGATCAATATCTATGCGAATGACAGTAAGGGGCTGGTATTTTCGCTGTCAAAGATCTTCAATGAGGAAAATATCAATCTGACAGGTATGAATGTACGTGTCAACAAGCAGGGCAAGGCGACGGTTTCCGTGAAGTTTGAGATCCGTTCGAAGGAGCAGCTTAACAAGATGATTGCGAAGATTCGGAATGTGGAAGGGATCATCGATATCGAGCGTACGACGGGTTGATTGTATGAATTAACGTATTGGTGGAAGAGTTGAACACAACTACGCAATTCCATGCAGACGCGCTCGCGCTCGGTTCAGCACGCAGTGGTACTAAATTCGCGACAAAAGATGCCGCTCATTAAGTACCAGCGTGCTTCAACGGTCTGCATATGAATTGGTAGATTGTGTCCAACTCAATCTACAGATTGTGGTAGATGCAGTAATTTGTGAATATATATGCCATGTTAATCGTTACTGTATAAATATGTTTGGAACTTAGAAGTCCTTGATGTTCTGAGAATATTCAGCAATGTTTGAACACGATGTTCAAACAAGCCGCCACTGAGCCATGGATGGCGAATTGGCGGCGGTTGCGTACGATATCGATATTTGTAACAGAACATCTAGTACTTCTTAGTTTCAATACATCTTATACAGAAAAGATTAACATGGCAGATATTCACAAATTACGGGTTACCGCAATCGTTACCTTGAAAGGAGATATATGGGAAAGATTGAAATAACGAAGAAAGTGCTTGGAATCTGTGCGACGAATTGTTACACGGTAGTTGATACAGAGACGAAAGAAGCGCTCATTATAGATCCGGCGGATCGCGCAGATGTTCTGATTTGCGACTGGAAGGAGAAAGGCGTGACGCCGCAGGCGGTGCTGCTTACGCATGGCCATTTCGATCATATCGGGGCACTGACCGGCGTGAAGAAGGAGTATTCGGATATTAAGGTGTATGCGGCAGCAAAGGAGAAGGAAGTTATGGAGAGCCCAGCTCTGAATCTGTCGTCTTCGTTTGGCGCGGCATTTACGGCGCAGGCGGATATCTATCTGGAGGATGGTGCCGAGATCGAGGTACTTGGACGGACATGTAAGTGCCTGTTAGTGCCGGGGCATACGAAGGGTGGCATGTGTTATTATTTCCCAGAGGAGAATGTTGTCTTTACCGGGGATACGCTGTTTTGCTACAGTGTCGGAAGAACGGATTTCCCGACGGGCGATGCGGAGGCATTGGAGAAAGCCATCCGTGAGAAGTTATTTACACTGCCGGACGAGACACTTGTGCTTCCGGGACACGATGCACAGACAATGATTGGAAAGGAAAAGAAGGGCAATCCTTATTTCTAAGATGATACTGCTAGACCAGAATAACCAATTATATAACAATGACCTGCGGGCAATGATTATGGCGTTTTATCCGGGGGTGAAGATCGTTGAGGACGCAAGTTTATCTGATGATTTTGACCTGCGGCTCCTGATCCGGTATGAGGAAGCATTTACCATCCTGACGGTGTGCAAGCACGGACACGCGTGCGACAAGCCGGATGATCTGCAGGAGGTGCCGGAGCTTCTGGCGTATAAGGATAAGCTACGGATATCGACCTGTGGGCTGCGGGCGAAGATTCTTGCCGATTACCGGGATAAGACAGAGTTTCGGAATGTGCTGAAGATGGCATCGTACCGGCTGCTTGGACAGTTTGCGGACCGGAGGCTTCCATGGGGCGACCTGACGGGGGTACGCCCGACGAAGATCGCAATGACAAAGCTTGTGGAGTATATGGATGCAGGTGCGCAGGAGCTTCCGGGTGATTCGGACGAAACAGACGGAACTGGAGTGAACGGACATGGATTCGTGGGAAATGTCGATCTGTCACTTGCAAAACAGCAGGAAATACACGGAAGAATCGTACAATATTACCGCGATATCTATGACACAAGTATGCAGAAGGCAGAGCTTGCAACGACAGTGGCAGAAAACGAGCATCGTCTGGTGAAAGGAATTGATCTCGACAATGATTATTGTCTGTATGTCGGGATTCCGTTTTGTCCAAGCCGGTGTCTGTATTGTTCGTTCACATCGTATCCGATTGCAATCTATGCGGAGAAAGCAAGGACGTATATTGATACGCTCTGCAAGGAATTGGCTTATGTGGCGGAACAATATAAGCACAAACAGTTAGTCGCGATCTACATTGGCGGCGGAACGCCGACGTCAATCTCGCATGAACTGCTTGCGGTGCTATTGAAGCAGATTCAGACAGTATTCCGGTTGCGGGAACCGGAGGTTGCGGATGGGCTTGTGGAATTTACCGTGGAGGCAGGACGCCCGGACAGCATCACTCCGGAGAAGCTTGCTGTGATGAAGGAATATGGTGTGACACGGATCAGTATTAATCCGCAGACGATGAACGACGAGACACTGCGGACAATCGGGCGTGCGCACAATGCGACTCAGGTGAAGGAAGCATTTGCGATGGCAAGACAGGCGGGCTTTGATAATATCAATATGGATCTGATCGCGGGACTTCCGGGAGAAGACTTAGACAGTATGCGGCATACGCTTGCACAAGTGCGGGCGTTGGCACCGGAGAGCTTGACGGTACATTCGCTGGCAATCAAGCGTGCGGCGAATCTGAACCAGCAGATGGACGATTACAAATCCACGATTCATCATGATATGGACGCGATGCATATGGCGGCACAGGAGACGGCGCAGGCACTTGGCATGGAGCCATATTACCTGTACCGGCAGAAGAATATCGGTGGTAATCTGGAGAATGTCGGCTATGCGAAGCCGGGCTGCGAATGTTTATATAATATTTTGATTATGGAAGAGATGACAGATATCATTGCGGCGGGCGCAGGCGCGTCGACGAAGCTCGTCTACCATGCAGAAAACCGTGTGGAGCGGGTAGAAAACTGCAAATCTGTCGATGATTATATCAACCGTTTTGATGAAATGCTTGACCGGAAGCGCAAAGCGTTTTAAAATCGAACGAGAATGAACACAAGTGGGAGGAAAAAGATGGCAATGAAGAAGAAGCCGGTAACCGGCATGAAAGATATATTACCAAAGGAGATGGCAATCCGTGATTACTGCATCGCATTGATCAAGGATACCTATAAGACATTTGGATTCAATTCGATGGAAACACCTTGCGTGGAACATATCGAGAACTTAAGCAGCAAGCAGGGCGGCGAGAATGAGAAGCTCATTTTCAAGATCTTGAAGCGTGGTGAGAAGCTGAAGATCGACGAGGCAAAGGAAGAGATAGATCTGGTTGACGGCGGACTTCGTTACGATTTGACCGTACCACTTTGCAGATATTATTCGAACAATGCGAATGAACTGCCAAGTCCGTTTAAGGCTTTGCAGATGGGAAATGTATGGAGAGCTGACCGTCCACAGCGTGGTCGTTACAGACAGTTCATGCAGTGTGATATAGATATTTTAGGTGAGCCAACAATCTTAGCAGAGATCGAGCTGATCTTAGCGACAACGACATTGCTTGGCAAGCTGGATTTCAAGAACTTCACGATCCGTATCAATGACCGTCGTATCTTAAAGGCGATGGCTGCTTACAGCGGATTTGCGGAAGCAGATTATGATACCGTATTTATTATCCTCGATAAGATGGATAAGATCGGTTTGGATGGCGTCAAGGAAGAGCTTTTGAAGGAAGGCTATGCCGAGGATGCTGTGACAAAATATCTCGAACTGTTCGAGAAGGTGACAGCCGATATCAGCGGCGTACAGTATCTGAAGGAGACTCTTGGCGCGTTCTTACCGGAAGAGGTTGCTGAGAATTTGAAGACGATCATCGACAGCGTGGAGAGCACGAAGAGTGCGGACTTCAAGATGGCATTTGATCCGACTCTGGTACGCGGTATGTCATATTACACAGGACCAATCTTCGAAATTTCGATGGATGAGTATGGCGGATCGGTCGGTGGCGGCGGACGTTACGATGAGATGATCGGCAAATTCACCGGTCAGGCGACTCCGGCGTGTGGATTCTCCATCGGTTTCGAGCGAATCATCATGCTTTTGTTAGAGCGTGATTTCGAGGTACCGGGAAGCAAGAACAAGACCGCATACTTAATCGACAAGAAGATGCCAAGCGACAAGCTGCTTAAGATCTTAGAGCAGGCAAAACAGGCAAGAGCCGAGGGTCAGATCGTGAATATCGCGATCATGAAGAAGAACAAGAAGTTCCAGAAGGATCAGATGATTACAGAGGGATATACACAGTTCGAGGAATTCTATTCGGATTCCTTCGAGGGTTAATCGTAACTTATGATATGAAAATGCTCCCTATCCGGATTAGATAATTGTAAGCTTAGAATGTTGGAGATAGGAGTAAGTCTTTATAAATTAACTTAGACACAGGAGGCTATGAAAATGGCAGAGTCAATGCAGGGACTTCACAGAAGTCACAGATGTACAGAAGTAAATAATACGATGATTGGGAATACCGTCACCGTGATGGGATGGGTGCAGAAGAGCCGTAATAAAGGTGGAATTATCTTCGTCGATCTGCGTGATCGAAGCGGTATTCTGCAGGTAATCTTCGAAGAAGCTAATTGCGGTGCGGAGAGCTTTACAAAGGCAGAGAAGCTTCGTTCCGAGTTTGTCGTTGCAATCACCGGCGAGGTTGCAAAGCGTGGCGGCGCAGTCAACGAGAACCTTGCAACCGGTGATATCGAAGTAATCGCGAAGGATATCCGTATCCTTGCAGAAGCAGATACACCACCGTTCCCAATCGAGGAAAACAGCAAGACGAAGGAAGATCTTCGCCTGAAATACCGTTATCTGGATCTTCGTCGTCCAGACTTACAGAAGAATATCATGATGCGCAGCAAGGTGACAACACTGGTTCGTTCCTTCATGGCAGACGAAGGCTTTATCGAGATCGAGACACCGACACTTTGTAAGTCAACTCCGGAAGGCGCGCGTGATTATCTTGTACCAAGCCGTATACATCCGGGTGAATTCTATGCATTGCCACAGTCACCTCAGATCTACAAGCAGCTTCTGATGTGCTCCGGCTACGACCGTTATTTCCAGATCGCACGATGCTACCGCGATGAGGATCTGCGTGCCGACAGACAGCCGGAATTCACACAGATCGATATGGAGCTTTCGTTCGTGGATGTCGATGATGTTATCGATGTCAATGAGCGTCTGCTTGCAAAACTGTTCAAGGAAGTCATCGGTGTCGATGTACAGCTTCCGATTCAGCGTATGACATACAAAGAGGCAATGGAGCGTTTCGGTTCCGATAAGCCGGATCTCCGTTTTGGTATGGAGCTTTGCGATGTGACAGATGTTGTGAAGGATTGTGAATTTGTCGTATTCAAGAATGCGATTGAAGCCGGCGGAAGCGTGCGCGGTATCAATGCCGAGGGACAGGGCGCAATGCCGAGAAAGAAGATTGATGCACTCGTTGACTTTGCCAAGGGCTACGGTGCCAAGGGACTTGCCTATATTGCAATCCATGAGGATGGAACGATGAAGTCATCTTTCGCGAAGTTCATGAAGGACGAGGAGATGCAGGCACTTGTTGCGAAGATGCATGGTAAGCCTGGAGATCTGCTCCTTTTTGCAGCAGATAAGAGCAAGCTTGTCTATGACGTACTCGGCGCACTTCGTCTCGAGATCGCGGATCAGCTTGGCCTTCTGAAGAAGGATGAGTACCGTTTCGTATGGATCACAGAGTTCCCGCTGCTTGAGTGGAGTGAGGAGCTTGGCAGATATCAGGCAATGCACCATCCGTTTACGATGCCGATGGAAGAGGATCTGCAGTATATCGAGTCGGATCCGGGCAGAGTCCGTGCGAAGGCATATGATATCGTATTAAATGGTACAGAGATCGGTGGTGGTTCCGTGCGTATCCACCAGGACGATATCCAGGAAATGATGTTCAAGGCACTTGGATTTACAATGGAGCGTGCATACGACCAGTTCGGATTTTTGCTCAATGCATTCAAATATGGAGTACCACCACACGCAGGACTTGCATACGGACTTGACCGTCTCGTTATGCTGATGGCGAAAGAGGATTCTATCCGTGATGTTATCGCATTCCCGAAGGTGAAAGATGCTTCCTGTCTGATGAGTGAGGCACCGAATACTGTCGATGCAAAACAGCTTGAAGAGCTTGGAATCGAGGTTGCGAAGCCGGAAGCAAAGACAGAGACAGATGCCGAATAATTGTAGATGTTTGTGTAGATTTAATCTGACTCAACAAGAGAGATCAACAGATCGTTGGTCTCTTTTTTTATCGGGCTGGAAGAAGAGGGCTGCGTATGTGGACTGATTTGAGCCAAAAAACGCAGAATATAAATATGAAATCGGCATATGATTAAGAGAAGGAATCTCATGGAGTTGCAGGTATGCAGATTCTTCGTTGGAAGAAAATCAGATTGTTGTTCGGATTTGCCGTATTTTTAGTTTTGTTGATTTTGAATTGTGTCATGTATTGTAACAAAGCAGGTATGAAGCGAGACTTAACAGTGGTAATTGATGTTGGGCATGGAGGCAATGATCCGGGAAAAATCGGCGTCGACAATGTAAAAGAAAAAGATGTCAATTTGCAGATTGCTCGTTGTCTGAAAGCGCAGCTGCAGGCGCGTGGGGTGAAGGTAATTCTGACGCGGGAAGGAGATGTGTGTCTGGCAACGGACGGCGCGACAAACAAGAAAGTATCCGATATGCATAACCGCGTGAGTCTCATCAATGCGTCCGGCGCAGACTATATGATCAGCATTCACCAGAACAGTTATCCGGAGGCGGAAATCAGTGGTCCACAGGTATTTTATTATGGCTCATCGGAAATGTCCAAGGAATTGGCGGAAGCGATTCAGGTGCAGTTGATTGCGGATTTGCAGCCACCGAAAGAACGGGAGATTAAGCCCGGCAACGATTTATATATCCTGAAGAATAGTCAGTGCCCGGGCGTGATTGTAGAATGTGGATTTTTGAGTAACCCGACAGAATGTGACAATTTGCAGGAACCGAAATATCAGCAGGCGGTTGCGGCGGCGATTGCACGCGCCATCTGCAAATTATAATTCGACTGTAAAGCAGATCCATATATGGTCGTGGAACATCTCGTTTTCTAAATAGATTTTGCCGTTGTAGTGGCTTACCAGTTCATTCAGATTTGGTAGTCCCTGCCCGCGGGTGCTGTGCGGGTCAGTTGTCTTGGTGGAATATCCGCGTACGAACATTCTCTTGCGTACTCTGGCGGATAGTTCCCGCCCTTCGTTTTTTGTCTGGATCAGCATATGGCCATCCCGGCTGTCGAGAATCAGATAAAGGGTGTGACCGACATCGGTTGCTTCCGCGGCGTTGTCAATCAGAATGCCGAGAATCCGGATCAGATCATATTCCGGAACTTTGGTAATCAGGGATCTGTTTTTGATTGTGATAGATATCTGTTTCCCTTTTTGTTCAGCTTCTTTGAATTTACTGAATACAAAGCCTGCTACAACCGGAAGGTTGATCTTCAGAAGTTCAGACTCGTTGAATTCTTCCTCTAAGAAAGTGGAGTAGTTTGCAATTGCCTCGCTCAGCGATTCATAATCTTTGTATGTGTATGGCAGCATACGGATGGCGTTCATCTGGTTATTGAAATCATGCTGTTTGCCAAGTATATCCGAAATCAGGTTATGAGCCATTGGTTCGTATGTCTGATAATCCTTGATATCCTGCTGCTGTATGGTGATCGTCCGTTGTTGGTCCAGAACCATGATATCGGCAAGAAACAGGATGATCATAAAGGAGATAGTCAGAGGCAAAACCGCGATGGTATCGATGGAATCCACCTTGGACAGTGCGATAGTGACAAGCAAAAGCAGGGCAATGTAAGAGATAATAAGCTTGATGATCAGATTGCCCTGATTGATGTGTACATATAATTTGTTTAACGGAAGGAAAGAAATTCCGATGGAGATAAGCAGTACTATAAAAGTGCCAAGCAGCTGGCCTTTGGAATTATCGCTCATCATGAGCTTCTTCGGAACTGCTAAAATTGCCAGAGCTTCAATAAGGTTATAAAGAATATAACTCATCAAAAAAGAAAAAACGGCATCGGAATAATTCAGATTCAATACCTTTTTGCAGGTAAATAAAGTTGCCAGCATGGCGAGTGACCATCCGAACAATGCGGGGAAAAATGTTTCCAAAGCGGAGTTTAGAATTGCACATGCCGGAATCAAGGATAACCATGGGGAAAGGAGTTTTTTCCATTTTATATCTACAAAAGAACGCATTAACAGCATTAAAACAATAAGTTCACATGTATACACAAGCATAAAGATATGATTGACAGCCATCGTAACCCCTCCTTACACGCATTATAAAATTGAAGAAAGACGTGTGTCAATCTTTTGTTTTAATTTTGTCATACGAATGCAGGATATGTAAAATGAGCAGAAAATTTGTCGTCTGTTCCCTGTTGTTTGTCGTTCGTTCCCAACCTATTGCGCAATTATTTTATCCATGATAAGAATAATATAGAAATTCAGTAAAGATGAATTTCCAAAATATACTTTCACAAGGAGGAGATGTGTGATGAAAGATATGAAGAAGTTGGTTGCTGCACAGTTGGAGGATCTGACAGAGGATATTCTGACACTTACTGGGTGTTTAGGTTTTTGGGGAGAGCCTGAGCTTCCGGATTGTATGAGAGTCCAGATGGAATCTGAGAACTAGTACATCAACAACAAAACAGTTGGGGGGTATCTGTTGCGCGGACCTTTGACGGATATCCCCATTTGTGAAAAAGAGAAAGAAAAAGTGAGGATGATATGAATATCAATCATAGGATAGGGGAGCACGTGACGCGGTATCTGGTGGGACGTGACTATGATGGTTCAGATGTGCAATGTGCAAAAGTATGCTATGCAGTGGAATCTGTGGTCGGTGATTTGCAGAAAGATCTGATTTTGTTTGTGATCTTTTCTATATCAGGATTATTTCAGGAATTTTTATTTTGTTTTCTGACGGTGAATCTGGTTCGGCGTTATCTTGGTGGAATCCATATGAAAACGAATGTTGGATGTACACTGGTATCGGTCGGGGTATATGTGATTGCTGTGACAGGGGGCGTGTTGCTACCATTACCGCAAGCTGTTACCGTTGGGATTATTCTGTTGACAGTATATCTCATGTGGAAGGTAGCTCCATTGCCGTCACCGAATCGGCCGGTCTATCGGGGAGAACGGAAACGGAAGATTCAGAGACGGGGTATGCTTGGACTTGGCGTTTTGGGGATCTGTACGGCCCTGTATCCTTTTTGCTCCGCATTTATTGCGTGGACTTTGGTTTTACAGATTGTGGAGGTAGGAGTTGTGTTGGTGAGAGAGAATTACCTGAATTATGAAAATATGGATACACCGCTGTCGATATCAGCAGAGGCAGAAAAATTATTTATGAAATATACCAGAAATTATGAACAGCGGATGAACGGACTGCTTCATTTCCCGACAGATTTTGAATCCATGACGCGGAAAGAACGGACGAGTGCGTTCAAAGGATTTACGGAGCAGGAAAAAGATGCAGTGATGGCACTGCTGACTGAGGAACAGAAAGAACGATTGGTGCATGATATTCATTATCAGGCAGTAGATGATTTTTGGAGAGGAAAATAAAAAAGCAGGGGCTGACCGGTGCGTTAAAACACGGGCGTTAGTCCCTGCTGATTATTTTTTTAACATAGTCTTTATATTTCCGCCCGACAGGTGTCGATAATTTGTGTGTTCCGAGATAGAGCAGTGCATTTGCCGGATCATAGGAAGATACAAAATCACTGTTAACAATAAAACTACGGTGACTTTGAATGAAATTTGGCGGGAGCTTCTCGTTGATTTCCTTCAGCCGGATACCGGTTGTGTAAATAATATCAGTTTCGGTATAGATTGTCAGATTCTTGCCGGCAGCCTCGACATATAAAATCGTATCGGGGAGAATACGAAAATAAATACCGTTGACATCGCGCAGTTCAATGGGCGTTACATCCAGAAAACGATTGTGAATCAGCTTGTCGATGGTATAGAGCAGATCTTCTTTCCTGTATGGCTTTACAAGGAAGTCATAACAGTTTGTGGCATGTATGGCGCGTGGAGCATCGACAGAGAGAGCAGTCAGATACAAAATTGGCGTTTTTGTATAACGGTGCAGGGAACGGATATAACCTCCAAGTGCAACACCATCTCGCTCCGATACCGGATTCCCAAGTGAGATATCCAAAAGAAACAACTGGATTTTGTGAACCCGCATCATTTGTACGGCCTGTTCGTAGGTCGTAGCCTTTATACAATTCATATGTTCATAATTTTCGAGCAGAATAGCTTCGATGCCATCCAATTGTGCCCGGTCATCTTCGACTATCAATATATCCATGAAGCGGCTCCTTTCGCTCGATTATTCATTATAAATATGAGCAGATTTGAATGTCAATATTTTTTCATAAAAAATAAGAATGAAAAATTTAAAATCGGAATTGTAAAGGTACAATCAATATGATAAAATAAAAAAGATATTTGATATAGCATGAATTTGGAGGATGCATATGAATATAGCAGCAATTGGAAATTCAAACCTGACACTGGCAGTTAGCGATACCGGGAGTATGAACGCAATAGATATGGCGATGCTCCGGAAATCTCTGGATACGGTGGAGATGAGCGGCTCAATGATTACGCAGATGATGGAGCAATCCGTCAATCCCAATATTGGTGCAAACATTGACATTCGATTATAATAAGCTTAAAAGTCCTGTATTTAATATGCAGGGCTTTTTTCTTTGAATCTACGTCAAAAAAATGTAAAATATGATAATTCCATGTCTTGTTTTTGCGATTGCAATCGCTTACAATGCATCTTGGTTTTGTTGATTTTTCGGATTTTAGATAAGAGGTATAAGATGAGGACAAAGATGACGTCAAAAGAGCGGCTTCCATTAATAGGAATGACTGTTTCTGCATTTATATTTAACACATCAGAATTCATGCCGATTGGATTGCTGACAGATATAGCAAACAGCCTTTCGATTTCTGAGACGAAGGCGGGTATGCTGATCACAGTGTATTCGTGGATTGTTATGCTGCTATCCCTGCCACTCATGCTGCTGGTAAGCAAGATAGAATATAAGAAGCTTTTCATGGGAACGGTGGCGTTATTCGGTATCAGCCAGGTGCTTTCGGTATTGTCGAACAGCTATGGCATGCTTATGGCGTCACGTATCGGTGTAGCCTGTGCGCATGCAATCTTCTGGTCGATTGCTTCTCCGATTGCGGTTCGCATGGCTTCAGGGGAACATCAGTCACTGGCATTGAGCATGGTAGTGACCGGAACGTCGGTTGCTACGATAGCGGGACTTCCGCTTGGACGGTTAGTCGGACATTATGCCGGCTGGCGGAGTGCATTTCTGATTGTTGCGGTAATTACATTTATTGTACTGGTATATATGGCATTTGTGTTCCCGAAGATGGAAAGCGGGGAACCGTTCCGTGTAAAACAGCTGCCGGAGTTATTTAAGAACCGTTCACTGGTGTGCGTGTATATTCAGACATTCCTGTTTGTTGTCGGGTATTACACAAGCTATAGTTATATTGATCCATTTTTGCAGAAGGTTGCTGGCATGAAGAGTGGTACGATCACGATCACGCTGTTCCTGTTTGGCGCAGCAGGTCTGCTTGGCAGTTTCCTGTTCTCGAAGTTCTATGACCGGTATCGGTATGGCTTTTTGCGGACAGTCATGATTTCTTTAGTACTTGAACTGGTGCTTCTGCTTCCGGCTGCAAGTAAGCCTGGTTTTATGATGGCGGTCTGTGCAGTCTGGGGAATCACGGTGCTTGTGTTTAATGTATCGTTTCAGTCAGAAACCATCCGATGTACAGATGAACAATCTTCCTCTGTTGCGATGTCGATTTTCTCTGGAATCTTTAATTTTGGAATCGGTGCGGGAAGTTTTATCGGCGGGATTGTCTGTTCGAAGAACCAGCTTTCGCACATTGGATTTGTCGGAGCTGCATTTGCTGCGATTTCCGTACTCTTTTTTGTGATGTGCATGGAAAAAAGTATGAAAACGGCAGAAAAATAGATAACAAAGAAGTTTCCCGGTATTTATTGCCGGGAAACTTTTTTGTTTTATGTAAAGTAGTCTGGAGAATGCGTTTAAGCCTTCCGAACGATTCCTATATATTGTATTCTTAATAATATAACCTCAAGATAAGGTATCAAATATTTCAAAATGTTACAAAATGTAACAATTTTATGTGAACTATAAGAAGAAAAGAGTTTATAGAAACTCGCATCGAAAAAATGTTGAAAACATAGCAGAAATGCGAAGAAAATGTGAATTTTTGTGAAATCATCCAAAAACTGGTTGACAATAATATTATAGGTTGCTATAATGTCAAATGTAATAAGTTGTAACACATTCGTAACAAATTGGAGGTAAGGACATGAGGAAACCATCACGAAAGTGGTTGACGGTTGCGGCTGCAGGTTGCATTTTCGCTTCGTCTATGGGTACATATACATATAAGGCATTGGCGAGCGAATTTGTATATAGCGATGCAAATGTCAGCATTACATCGATTGTGGATCATTACATTGAAGAAAATGGCGGAGATGTATTTACACAGGCTACTCCGGAGGATGCAACGGCAGTAGCAGCGACAGCGGAAATTGCAGATGCAATGGCAACGGCAACGGATGCGATAGCGACAGGCGAGGTTCGAGAGGTTGCTGCGGTAACAGGTTCTATTAAAGAAGTTTCAGTAGTAAAAGAAGAGACAACAGAGGAAACAACAGAAGAAATAACGACAGAGACAACGACAGAAGCAGCGACAACAGAGGCACCAGCACAGCAGGATTCAGCCGTCGCTTCACCGGTAATGGACTTTACAGGAAAGGCAATCGTTACAGCATCAGGATCTGTGAATATTCGTCAGTCTGGTGATGTAAATGCGGCAAAGGTTGGAACAATCGATGCAGGCGGACTTGTAAATGTGGCAGAAAAAGGTGACACATGGTCCCATATCACATCCGGAAATGTAGACGGATACATCAGAAATGATCTTCTCGCGTTTGATGGAGATGCAGCAAGCTATGCAAGTGCAAATCTTTCCAAGGTGGCAGTTGTTAACACGGCAGCATTGAAGCTTCGGAGTGAGGCAAGCACAGACAGCGAGGAAATTACTCTTCTGGCACAGGGTGAGACATATCCAATCGTGGAGACTGGGGATGCATGGACAAAGATTCAGCTTGATACAGTAACGGGATATGTTAAGAATGAATACATAACAGTTTCTTATAATATGCCAACGGCGAAAGCGGTAAGCGCACCGGAACAGACTCCGACAACAGAGGCGCCTGTAACAGAGACTCCGACAACAGAGACACCTGCAACAGAGACTCCGACAACAGAAGCACCAGTGACGGATGTTCCAACATCAGACCTTGGACAGCAGATTGCAAATTTTGCATGTCAGTTTGTCGGAAATCCATATGTATGGGGTGGTACAAGCTTGACAAATGGAGCAGATTGTTCGGGATTTGTTCAGAGTGTATATAAGAATTTTGGATATTCACTTCCTCGTACATGTACACCACAGAGCAATGCGGGTACTCCGGTCAGTATAGCAGCATTACAACCTGGCGATCTGGTATTTTATGATCATGGAACAGGTTCCTGTGAGCACGTAGGAATCTATATTGGAAATGGGCAGATTGTACACGCAAGCAGCAGCCGTACAGGAATCAAGATTTCAAATGTAAATTACAGCACACCATTTAAGGCATGCAGAATTGTAAATTAGTCGATAAAGATAGGTAATTGCTTTATCATGAGAAAAAGGGTATTTTCGGTAAGAATCGAAAGTGCCCTTTTCCTTTCTCAAAAAAATTTGAACTTTTGTATATTTTGACGAAAAATCACTTCCCAAACAGGGGTTAGGTGTGCTATAATACTAAACATAGAAAGTACATGTGCTTTATGCACATTTTTTATTTTCTATAGTTCGACGTAAAGGAGCTGGGGCATATGAATTACATCATAAGTGGAAAGAACATTGAGGTTACAGACGCACTGAAGCAGGCGATTTACGAGAAGCTTGAGAGAATCGAGAAGTTCTTCGGTGAAGACACAGCAGCACAGGTTACACTTTCGGTAGATAAGGACCGTCAGAAGATTGAGGTTACGATCCCGATGAAGGGACATACGATCCGTGCAGAACAGGCGAGTGATAATATGTATGTATCCATCGATTTGGTTGTGGAGATTATCGAGCGTCAGGTAACACGCCATAAGAAGCGTATTTTGGACAAGGAACAGAATTCCGGTTATATTAACAACGATTTCTTCGATGTAGAAGGACTCGAGGATGAGGATGTCCAGATTATCCGTAGCAAGAAGGTTGTGTTAGAGCCTATGTATCCGGAAGATGCATGTATCCAGATGGATCTGCTTGGACATAATTTCTTTGTATTCCGCAACGCGGAGACAGACAAGGTAAATGTAGTCTACAAGCGTAGAGGCAATACATTCGGATTGATTGAGCCAGAATTTTAACAGTTTCAGTTATGTATAGAGGGTTATGAAAAAACGGTATCCCGGAGACGAAGGTCTCCGGGATATTTGTTGTATAGACAGAAAAATAAACCACCTGCTATGCAGGTGGTTCCCAGTGAGCTTTAGCTTCAAGTAAAGAAACCTCCATGATAATATAAAGTGTAGGTTCGCCAACCGCACTAAAAATA
>NZ_JAHLPZ010000010.1 GCF_018918185.1 Eubacterium sp. MSJ-21
GTAAGACCCCTTGAAGACTACAAGGTTGATAGGCTTGGAGTGTAATCGTGGCAACACGTTCAGCTGACAAGTACTAATAGGTCGAGGGCTTATCCTTAGAGGTTTTGAGAACGGAAAGAAAGTCTTGTATCTGTGTGAAGTTCTGAAGGTACATGAATATTGTATCTGGCATATAATCCTCGATAGCTCAATGGTAGAGCACTCGGCTGTTAACCGAGTTGTTGTAGGTTCGAGCCCTACTCGGGGAGTTTTTTAAGGCCCCATGGTCAAGCGGTTAAGACATCGCCCTTTCACGGCGGTAACACGGGTTCGATTCCCGTTGGGGTCATTCGAAAGGATTCTCAAAAGAGGGTCCTTTTATGTGAATTTATAAATAAAGAGGCAGAGCAGCTGATTACAAATCAGCTGATAAAATACATACGCCGATGTGGCTCAATTGGCAGAGCAGCTGATTTGTAATCAGCAGGTTATCGGTTCGAGTCCGATCATCGGCTTTGTACATTAGATACGAAGCTATAAAGTTTCATATTGATGTATGTTGTGGGTATACAGGTATATCGACAATACGGACGTTTAGCTCAGCTGGTTAGAGCAATCGGCTCATAACCGATCGGTCCCGGGTTCGAGTCCCTGAACGTCCACTTTTGGCCCGGTGGCTCAGCTGGTTAGAGCGCCGCCCTGTCACGGCGGAGGTCGTGGGTTCGAACCCCATCCGGGTCGCTTACAACTGCATATGCGTTGTTCAAATTTGCCGGCATGGCGGAACTGGCAGACGCACAGGACTTAAAATCCTGCGGGACTAATCTCCCGTACCGGTTCGATTCCGGTTGCCGGCATATAACTTAAACGGTGGAAACCTTGTAGAATCAAGGGCTTCCGCCGTTTTTTAATGCTTAAAAATTGTCTAGGTGTGCAAAAGGTGTGCAGAAATTACTTATTCTTTGCAAGAAAACAGGAGAAACGATCGGATAATAAATTGAAGATATCTTTAGACTGATACGGGGGTGAAACAAATAATTACGCAAAAGAATTTTGTGGAGAAATTAAAAAGACGCAATGAGAAGGCTTTGGAGTATGTGATCCGTGAATATGGCGGCTATGTGAAGGCTGCGGTGAACCGCAACCTTGCGGGACTTCCGGAGGAAATGGAAGAGTGCATGGATGATGTATTCATGGATGTGTGGGAGCATATTGAGCGGTTTGATGCGGCAAAAGGAAGTTTCAAGAATTGGATTGTTTCGATTGCCCGGTTCCGTTCGATTGACTATCTGCGCAGATACAGCCGGACATGCATGGAAGAGGATGTCTCGAATTATGAGAGCGAGCTGGCGAGAAATGACCGGATTGATACGCTGGAACAGGAGATATCCATGGAGACAGAGAAACTTCTGGAAGGACTGAAGGAAGAAGAACGTCAGATATTGCTTCGTTATTATGCGGAGGAAGAAGACGTGGACGTGCTTGCCGAAGAATATGGTGTATCGGATTCCGCCATTTACAGCAAGGTCTCCAGGGCGAAGAAGAAAGTGTGGAAAAATCATAGAAGATTGGAGGAACGGATATGAGAGATATATATGAGGTTTTAAATCAGGTTCATTCAGAGAAAGAATATATGGAATTTCCAGAGATGGAAGCAGCTGCATGTATCCGGAGGGTACGGACAAAGCTTCAGGACAATCGAAAAAAACATGTATGGCGGACAATTGCGGCGGCTCTGATCGGAGGAGTGGTATTATCCGGGGGAATTGTTTACGCAAACTCAGAAGGCATGCTGGATAAAATCTTCCATAACGATCAGAAGGAGAAGGTGCCGGAGCAGTATGTAGACCAGGAATATATCGAAGAAGATTACGCAAATGGATTGAAAGTCATCACAAATGCTAAGACGAAACTTACATTTGAGATTGAGAAGGCAATCACGACAGGCGATATGGTGGATGTGATCTGGACAGTGACCTATTCGGATTATGATGCAGAAACGTATGATGTGGATTTCCGGATGCGGGGAGGAGACCTCTATTACGGAGATCAGAAGCTGGAAGAGACATCGTCTCTGATCCTTGGAGAGGAAAGTGATCTGAAAGAAAATCAGCGGATGTATGACAGCATTTACCTGATTCCAGATGGTATGGAACTCGAGGAGGGGGATGTGCTTACGATGAAATTCGATGGTTTAAATGGCGAGACGACACATATTGATAAATCCGATCCGAAATGCGCAGACCGGGATGAGGCGGATCTGGAGGCACTGTATTCTGATACGGTTTTGATCGAGGAAGCGGACTGGACATTGGAATTCGCATTGCAGGAAAGTAAGTTCGAACCGGGTACGCTTGATTGCAGCAATTCGGCGAAAATCGTGGAAGCAACGTTAAGTGAGCGGATGCTGAAATTCACAAGTATCGGTGATTTCTCTCTGCATGAGTATATCAAAATCAAGATGAAGGACGGAACGTATCTGGATGGAAAAGATTTTCAGGCAGGTGGATCCGAAGACTATGACAAGGAACGGCAACAGATTGACTTTGTGATCGAATTTTCGATGCCGATTGACATCTCGCAGGTGGAGCTCGTTGTGATCGGAAACGAACGACTTCCAATCAAGGAGTAAATTCACATAAAAAGATAGAAAGACCGCGGATCGAATCTGCGGTCTTTCGTGTTCTTATGATTGAATCCTGACGCAAAAAGTGGTAAAATATGAATAGTATTTTTGTTACAGGAGGTTTTGGTATATGGAACACAAAAAGGTTAATTTTTTACATTCTGTGCGTCTGAAGATGTTACTGGCGATGGCATTTTTTGCTTTCGTAACGGGAGGATTTGCGTGTGCACTGTTTATTTCTTCTGCAAAGGAGGAAATCGGCTCAGTCACACGTGGATATATGTGTGATCTTTCCAGAGCTTATGGCGTTATGCTGGATAATGAGCTGGACACGGATGGTGATGATGCGCTGTCCGGTGAGCATCTGGCTTCGATACTTGCAGGCGTTCAGGTGGAAGGTGTCGAAAGCAGCTACATATATGTAGTCAGCGGCGATGGTACGATGCTGTATCATCCAACGGCAGATAAGATCGGCAAGCCTGTGGAGAACAAGGCGGTCAGTGATGCGGTTGCCAAGATTGCTAAAGGTGAGAAGGTTGAAAATGAAGTTGTTAAATATGAATTTAAGGGTGCAGACAAGTATGCCGGTATCTATGTGAATGATACACAGGATTTTATCATGGTAGTAACTGCCGATTATGACGATGTATTCAGCAGTATCCGGAAGGTAGAAGGAAAAATCGGAATTATCGTATTACTTGAGCTGTTGATTGTTGTAACGATCGGATCTGTATTTGCGCATATTATTGTCAAGCCTATGAATGAAGTTTCTGAATTGACGGTGAAGGTCGGAGATATGGATCTGACGAAGAATGAGATTCAGGCCAGACTGGCAAACCGTAGGGATGAGATCGGACGCATGGGACGAAGCCTTGACTATCTGACACAGTCTTTGAAGGGTGTGGTAGAGAATATCAAGGAGAAGAGCGCGCAGGTCATGGACGCAGCTAATGTACTGGACTCAGATGCCACGGAGACATCGACGACGATGGAACAGGTGGAACAGGCGGTTAATGATATTGCAGAAGGTGCAACGACACAGGCTGGTGAGACACAGCGTGCAGAAGAGCATGTTGTGGAGATGGGCAACATGGTGCAGGAGACGAGCGACGAGGTGGAGAAGCTGCTTGCATTTGCACAGGAGATGCAGGAATGCACTTCGCAGGCTTCCGACATTTTGCAGGCATTGGAGAAGGTCAATGCACGTGCCGAGGAGCATATTGACATAATTGCGGAACAGACGAATACAACGAATGAAGCAGCCATGAAGATTAGTGAGGCAACACATCTGATCACATCCATTGCGGAGGAGACGAATCTGCTTGCATTAAATGCCAGTATTGAGGCGGCGAGAGCCGGTGAGCAGGGCAAGGGCTTTGGTGTTGTTGCAAGTGAAATCCAGAAGCTTGCGGAGCAGACAAATGAGTCAGCGACGCATATCGAAGAAATCGTACAGGAACTGCTGCGTGATGCAGAAAAGGCAGTGGAGACGATGTATGGCGTGAAGGAAATTATGCATACACAGAGTGACCATGTGGAACAGACGGAGAGCGCATTCGAACAGGTACAGTCAGGGGTTGAACAGTCAATCGAAGGAATCAACCGCATTTCGGAGCATACAACCCGACTGAATGATGCAAGAGAAAAGGTTGTAGGAATCGTGCAGAACCTGACATCCATTGCAGAGGCAAATGCAGCCGGAACCGAGCAGACATCCGCATCCGCGACCGAGGTTGGTGCAATCATGGAAGATATCACAGGCAAATCAACAGCGATGCGCCAGGCGGCTCAGGAACTGGATGAAGGCATGAATATATTCAAATTATAAGTCGACAAGGAGGAACGCGATGTATTTTGAGAAGACAAAAGGCTTCCCTGCTGATTTCTTATGGGGCAGTGCATCTGCTGCATATCAGGTAGAGGGCGCCTGGGATGAAGATGGAAAGGGTATGTCGAACTGGGACAAGTTCGTTCGGATTCCGGGCAAGACATTTCAGGGAACAACCGGTGATAAGGCGGTTGACCATTACCACAGATACAAGGAAGATGTAAAACTGATGGCCCAGATGGGACTCAAGACCTATCGCTTTTCAATTTCCTGGCCAAGAGTCATTCCGGATGGAAATGGCGCGATCAACGAGAAAGGGTTGAAGTTCTATGATGACCTGATCGATGAGCTGATCGCGAATAACATTGTGCCGATGGTGACGGTGTACCACTGGGATATGCCACAGGCACTTGAAGAGCAGTATCATGGCTGGGAGAACCGTCAGATCGTGGATGATTTCGTTCGTTATGCAACGACATTATTTGAACATTTTGGAGATCGTGTGAAGCATTGGATCATCATGAATGAGCAGAATGTATTTACCGGACTTGGCTGGCAGGCAGGTATGCATCCACCAGGAAAGGTTGATGATGACAAGATGTTCTATCAGGTCAATCACCATGCATTTCTGGCACATGCGAAGAGCGTGCTTGCATTAAAGAAGCTGTATCCGGATGCGCTGGTAGGCTCATCCTTCGCATATTCACCATCCTACGCATATGACCGTCATCCGGAAAATGCGATGGCGAAAGCGGACTACGATGATCTGCGGAATTATTACTGGATGGATATGTATGCATATGGCAGATATCCGCGTGCAGCGATCGCCTATCTGGAGAGTCAGGGAATCGCACCACAGATGGAGCCGGGTGATGCTGAGATTTTGAAAGAAGCAGCCGCAAAGGTTGACTTCATGGGTGTAAACTATTACCAGACAACTGTCGTAGAATATAACCCGATCGATGGTGTAGGAACTTCGCATGAGATGAACACAACCGGTAAGAAGGGTACTGCGAAGGTACAGGGTGTACCGGGACTTTACAAGAACCCTTCCAATGAATTCCTTCCAACAACGGATTGGGATTGGACGATCGATCCAATGGGCATCCGTATGTGCTGCCGTGAGATCACATCCCGTTATGATCTGCCGATTGTGATTTCCGAAAATGGTCTGGGCGCGTTCGATAAGTTCGAGGATGGAAAGATTCATGATCCATATCGTATCGATTACCTGAAGCGTCATATCGAAGAACTAAAAAAAGCATGTGATGACGGCTGCCGGGTACTTGCTTATTGTACATGGTCTTATACAGATCTGCTTAGCTGGCTGAACGGCTACCAGAAGCGGTATGGCTTTGTCTATGTTGACCGCGAGGAGGACGAGAACAGCGGAACACTCAACCGTTACAAGAAAGACTCCTTCGACTGGTATAAGCATGTCATCGAGACAAATGGCGAGGAACTGTAAGAAACACGGAATTCAAACAAGATCAGAAATAGTAATCCCAAGACTGCAACGTATCTGCGTTGCAGTCTTTTTTCAGTTTATCTTAATAAATGTTATTTATAAACGCTCGCACGCTACACAAGGTTTGCGTGCCAATGTTCCCGTACTTGCATATAGTATATTAGAAACTTCGACCAGATATTTCGCAATGTGAGTTGGGTATATGTATTATTCATAAGCAGACCATTGGAGCATGTCGGTACTTAATAAGCAGGGAAGTCAATTTGTTGACTGATCCTGCGAATTTAGTACCGTTACATGCGGAAGTGAGCGGGCGCGCGTCTGCGATGAAAATACATATATCCAACGGAAGTTGCGATAAAATTCGAAGTTTCAAAAAAATATTTGGAGGGAACAATATGGCACGTGTGTTTATTGGTGTAGGACATGGAGGCGCCGATCCCGGCGCCGTCGGCTATCTTATCGAAAAGGATGTGAATCTGAAGATGGCGAAAGCCTGCTACGATTATCTGTGGGCAAGGGGCGTTGACACACAGATTTCCCGAACAGGGGATGTGACCGACCGGCTGGTGTCGAAGATCGACCGTTGTAATGCATTTGCACCGGATCTCGCTTTGGATATTCACAACAACGCCGGCGGCGGAGATGGATTCGAGATCTTTCACAGTGTCGTTGGCGGCAAAGGAAAGGAGCTTGCAAAAAACATCGAGAAAGAGATTGTGAAGATTGGACAGAACAGCCGGGGCATAAAGACTAAGAAAAATTCCTATGGGCGCGATTATTTCGGATTTATCCGGAGCACGAAATGCCCGGCGGTCATCTGCGAGGGGGTATTTGTAGATAACAGATCAGATGCGGCACAGGCAGATACCGATGTGGAGTGCTGCACATTTGGGGAGGCATATGCTCGTGGAATCCTGGCTACACTTGGGATTGCAGATGTCGCCATGGAGGATATTTCATCCGGAAAAACAGCTGTCACACTGGGCAGAGAGAATCCTGCGTCCGGGAATGGAACAACAACCCGGAAAGGCGTGGAACCAATCAATCCGCAAGAAAAAACATATAAGAACGAATACCGGGTAAAGGTAACAGCAAATGGCTTGAATATCCGCAAGGACGCAGGTATATCCCATGCAGTAACAGGGGTAATCCGCGACAAGGGGGTATACACGATCGTGGCTGAAAAGACGGTATCCGGGCAGAAATGGGGAAAACTGAAAAGCGGTGCCGGATGGATCTGTCTTGCCTACACAAAAAAGTGTAACACTTGACAATTAAAATCAAAAATAAAAATTCACAAAGGATTCTCAAGTTGATAATATTGTGCTATAATCTATACAATATTGGCTGTGGCTGAATATAGGAAATCAGAGTGATATGGAACGAGATTTCCGGGTGAGACACAGACATCATGGAGATTTGTCAGACAGATAAATTTCAGATATACATTTGGTGCGGAACACGAATGTATGAAATAGGAGGATTACAAAATGGAAAAAAGAGAGCTGGTATATTACAGATTGGATAAGATCGATGGTAAGATTCTGGATATCCTGCAGGGAAACGCTAGAGCATCCCTGAAGGAGATTGCAGAGCAGGTGTTTTTATCTCCAACGGCTGTTGGCGCCCGTATTGACCGTATGCTGCAGGAGGGCGTACTGGAAGGGTTTACAACGCGGTTGAATCCGGAGTCAATGGGACATTATATCAAGGCATTTGTCAATCTGGAGGTGCAGCCGGAGCAGAGGGAAGAGTTTAATGAGTATATCAATGGCGTGCTGAATGTTGTAGAATGTAATTGCGTGACAGGTGATTTCTCGATGTTGATTGAGGTTCGTTTCCCAACAACAACCGAGCTTGATCATTTCGTAGGCGAGCTTCAGAAGTTTGGAAAGACAAAGACGCAGATTGTATTTTCAACAGTTGTAAAACATAGATGCCGGTATTGGAAGGTTGATGGCAGGGATTTTGAGTCTCATGCCAAAGTTGCAGAAAACCAGGAGACAGAGAAGGCTGATAAGGCAGAGAAGACCGCGAAGGCAGAGAAGGCTTCTAAAACTGAGTAGATAGAGAACCCAATGGGAGCTGGGACAGGATGCGAGAAGCACATGACGGATGAACCAGAATCAGAATGACAACATAACGGACAATTTTGCAGAGCTTTATTAAGTGAAAATAAATTTCACGAAAGATTCTAAAGTTTTTCCTTTACATTTGTTTGTTTTAGTATTATAATGTGCCTATCGGTTGAAAGATGCCGAAATATTTAATTCCTAGGGGGAAATTTACTATGTCATATGTTGACGAGGTACTCGAGGTAGTACGAAAGAAAAATGCAGATCAGCCAGAATTTTTACAGGCAGTAACAGAAGTACTTGAGTCTCTTAGACCATGTATCGATGCGAACGAGGAATTATACAAGAAGAATGCAATTCTTGAGAGAATTACAGAGCCAGACAGACAGCTCATGTTCCGTGTTCCATGGGTAGATGACAATGGTCAGGTTCAGGTAAATAGAGGTTTCCGTGTACAGTTCAACAATGCAATCGGACCTTACAAGGGTGGTCTTAGACTTCACCCATCCGTAAACCTTGGTATCATCAAGTTCTTAGGTTTTGAGCAGGTATTCAAGAACTCACTTACAACACTTCCGATCGGTGGTGGTAAGGGTGGTTCTGACTTTGATCCAAAGGGCAAGTCAGACCGTGAGATCATGGCATTCTGCCAGAGCTTTATGACAGAACTTTGCAAATATATCGGCGCTGATGTTGATGTACCTGCCGGTGACATCGGAACAGGCGCAAGAGAGATCGGCTTCATGTTCGGTCAGTACAAGAGAATCCGTGGAATGTTCGAAGGCGTTCTTACAGGTAAGGGACTTACATATGGTGGTTCACTTGCTCGTACAGAAGCTACAGGATATGGTTTATTATACCTTACAAGTGCACTTCTGAAGGATCACGGTATCGACATCGCTGGCAAGACTTGTGCAGTATCCGGTGCTGGTAACGTAGCAATCTACGCAATCCAGAAGGCACATCAGCTTGGTGCGAAGTGTGTAACATGTTCTGATTCTACAGGTTGGATCTACGATCCAGAAGGAATCGATGTTGACCTTCTGAAGGAGGTTAAGGAAGTTAAGAGAGCACGTCTTACAGAGTACGCTGCAGCTCGTCCATCTGCGCAGTATCATGAGAAGAAGAACGCAGATGATCATGGTGTATGGTCTGTTAAGTGTGACCTTGCTCTTCCATGTGCAACTCAGAACGAGTTGAACCTTGACGATGCTAAGATGCTTGTAGCAAACGGCGTTATCTCTGTAACAGAGGGTGCTAATATGCCTACAACATTGGAAGCTACAAAGTACCTTCAGGAGAATGGTGTTCTCTTCGTAGGTGGTAAGGCTGCAAATGCAGGTGGTGTTGCTACTTCTGCACTTGAGATGAGCCAGAACTCTGAGAGACTTTCTTGGACATTCGAGGAAGTTGATGGAAAGCTTAAGGGAATCATGGAGACAATCTACGCTAACATTTCAGATGCTGCTAAGAGATACAATGCAACCGTTGGCGGAAACGCTGACTATGTAGCCGGTGCTAACATCGCTGGTTTCGAGAAGGTTGTAAACGCTATGCTTGCACAGGGTGTTTGCTAATTCTTAGAAAACTCTATAAGAACTTTTCAGGGCTGCCCTTTTGGGCAGCCTTTTTATAATTTTTTGGAAAAGCTGAAAAACGGGGCAGAAACTTAATAGGTTTGCAATACAATTTAGTCTATTTCCTGTTCCAAATTATTAAAAATATCAGCATTAAAGAAATCAGACAATGTCATATCAAGACCATCACAAAACTTTTTGATGGTCGTAATGGAAATATCTCTGCGTTTTTCGTCCATCATACTATATGCTGTGGATGGAGTTACGCCAGATCTGGTCGCTAATTCGTTATATTTTATATTGCGTTCCTTGCAAATGTCTTTGAATCTTAATACAACAGCATCTTTAACAGTCATTTTATATACTCCTATATTTCATAAAAGATAGTATAAGTTTATAAATTTACACGCATACGCGTATACGCACTTGCGTAATATAGAAAAAGTATTTATAATTTATTTCTGTGTTTACATTGCCTGCTTTATATTTGGAGTTGAAGATATAAAGGAGGTTTTGCATGAAAAGATATGGCTATGTGCGTGTATCCTCAAAGGATCAAAATCTAAATCGACAACTCGATGCATTTTCAGAATTAGGTCTGGAGTCCAAGTACATTTATATTGATAAAATGTCGGGAAAAGATTTTAAGAGACCAAATTATAAAAAGATGGTTTCAAAGCTTAGGGCTGGTGACATCGTTGTGATTATGAGTATTGACCGATTGGGAAGAAATTATGATGAGATATTGGAACAATGGAGGATGCTTACAAAAGAAAAACGTGTAGATATTGAAGTAATTGATATGCCGCTGCTCAATACAAATTATGAAAGAGATGGGCTTACAGGCGTTTTTATCTCAGATTTGGTTTTGCAGATACTCGCTTATGTTGCGGAAACGGAACGTTCGTTTATTAAGCAGAGACAAGCAGAAGGTATTGTGGCGGCAAAGGCCAGAGGTGTGAAGTTTGGCGTTTCAAAAATTGAATTGCCGGAAGAAAAGCTTGAGGAATTTATCAGGCTATGGCAACAAGGAGAAATCACAATCAGGCAGGCAGCTAGTGAGTTAGGAATCAGTTCATCAACATTTTATAGAAGATGTAAGGAAATGCAGAATGATATGGAAAAATGTTGCAAAAGGTAGGCAATGTGAAACACATAATTGGTTATGAAATAAGCTCGTAAATCAAAGATTTATGGAGCTTTTTTTTATTATATATGAGTTGTTTCAAAAAGTCTACTTTGTGAAACAGTATGAAATAAAGAGGAGGAGAGGTGATAACTATGCCAATTGCACAAGTAATTAAGTATGAAGGAGATAACAGCACTTTTGTATGGAAACATCCGGTAGAGGATTTTAATACAAATTCACAATTAATAGTTCATGAATCTCAAGAAGCAATCTTTTTTATGAATGGGCAACCGCTAGATTTGTTTGGGTCAGGAAGATATACACTTGAGACTCAGAATATGCCAATCTTAAATAAGATAATCAATTTACCAACAGGTGGTGTATCGGCGTTTCATTGCGAGGTTTACTTTATTAATAAAGTAGATCAGATGGCAATTCCGTGGGGAACTGATAGCAAGATACAATATATAGAGCCGACTTATGGTTTCCCGATTTCGATAGGTGCAGGAGGAGAGATGAGTCTTAAAGTTTTAGATTCTAAGCAGCTCTTGTTGAGGCTTGTTGGGACAGAAAGAGAATTAAATAGAGATACGTTAGTAACTTATTTTAGGGCTTTTTTAATGGCGAGAGTTAAGACTTACATAGCACAAATAATTAAATCGGAGAAAATCAATATCTTTGAAATCGATGAAAAATTATTAGAATTTTCTGACGAGTTAAAAGCAAAGTTAGATGCAGATTTTAGAGAATATGGAATTAGCCTTGAGAAGTTTTTTGTGACAAGGATAGTAAAACCAGACGGAAGTCCACAATATGAGAATTTTAAGCAATTATATTATCGGCAATATGCAGATGTGGCAGATGCAAAGATTCGACAGCAAGTAGGTGTTATTGATCAACAGACAGTTGCACAAAAGATGGTGATAGAATCTCAGGGAATTGCGCAAAAACGAAATATAGAGGGCTATTCCTATCAACAGGAACGGGGATTTGATGTCGCAGAAAAGCTTGCTTCGAATGAAGGAGCAGGAAATATTAGTAGTGCAGGATTAGGCTTGGGTATGATGGCTGGAATCGGTGGTGCTGTTGGGAATACGATAGGTACTACTTTTTCAACTGCAATGGATGGAATGAATCAAACGCAGGCGAATCGTTATTGCGAAAATTGTGGCACGCAACTGATGGATGGAGCAGTATTTTGTGAGGAATGTGGAACTCCTGTTCATGATTTCAAGGACAGATGTGTTAAATGTGGATACGAATTTCAGCGACAAGGGAAATTTTGCCCGAAATGTGGAAGTAAGCGGGAGGGATAAAGGTGAAGAAAAATTATGGAGTTGTCATATGGGGATTAATATTTGTTTGTACTATATTTCTAACTTTGATAATACCGGATTCCTATTCTCAAGAAATATGGACGGCTATTGTTTTTGACATTATGGCATTTGTGTGCCAATTGTTAGTTTGGTCAAAGAAAAGAAAAAATGCAAAGGATACATTTTATAGATATCCTGTGTTTGTTGCATCTAGTACATATTTAGTTTTGCAATTTTTGCTTTCGATTATAATAGCCATCTCCCAGGGGAATGTTTCGTTCAAAATAGAAATAATAATAGAATTTGCTTTGATGATATTAATGTGGGTAATCATAATCTGTATGGGAATGGCAAGTGAAAAAGTAGAAAGTCTTGATAGTAGACAGAAGGATCATCATAAAGAATTATAAAAACATAGGAGGATTTATTTTATGAAACAGATGGTATGTGAAATGTGTGGGGGAACAGATCTTGTCAAAAAGGATGGGGTATTTGTCTGCCAGACATGTGGTACAAAGTATTCTATTGAAGAAGCTCGAAAGATGATGATTGAAGGAAATGTTGATGTTTCTGGAAGTACTGTAAAAGTTGATGATTCTGATAAAATCGAGAATTATTTGATGATGGCTCAAAATGCATACGATGCAGGAAATCAAAAAGAGGCAGAAAATTATTGTAATAAGATAATTGAAACAGAACCGGATAATTATCAGGCATGGTTATTAAAAGGAAAAGCTGCTGGATGGCAATCCACACTAAGAAAGATACGTATTGAAGAATCGGTTTCGGCGTTTAATAAGGCATTAGATAATGCCCCGGAAGAAAAATTAGAAGAAACAAAAAAGAAAATTGGGGTAGAAATCATAAAATTGTGTTTAGCACTTATGAAATTATGCTGTGACAATTTTGAAAAGTATCCATCCGAAGAAAATGCAAAGGAAATAGAGCAATTTGCATTATTATCTCAAATGTATGCGCTTAAATTGGTTTCAAGATGCGGACAGGATTTAGAAGATTTCAAATCAAAAGTTGCAATATTAATTAATATTTCTTGTGTTGCGGCATGGGAAGATGTTATCAAGAAGGAATACGAAAGGGATACACATCCTTCAAGTTATGAGTATGAAAAATATTTCAAGAGGAGTAAATGCCTAATTGCTTTGACGCAGATAGCAATTGATTTGTCGGATAATGATGATAAAGAAGATGTGCGTAGATATAAAAATATGATAACATATTTAACAGCGCTTATAAATTCATGTTCGTATAAATTTGACTCTTATGGAGGTTACACCAAAGACTTAACGCTTTCAACAGAAACAAAAAATAACTATATAAATAAAATAATGGAATATCATAAAAAAATAAAAGAAATTGATCCGACTTATGAAATTCCACAAAATCCGCAAAATACTATAGCTTCATCGGGAGGCTGTTATGTGGCAACTGCGGTATATGGTTCATATGATTGCCCGGAGGTTTGGACGCTTCGAAGATATAGAGATAAAGATTTGGCGGCTACATGGCATGGTCGGGCATTTATTCATATATATTATGCTATTAGTCCAACTTTGGTAAAATGGTTTGGTCATACAGTATGGTTCAAAAAGATGTGGCGGGGAAAACTTGATCATATGGTGAAAAAGTTACAGGATAAGGGGTATGAAGATACCCCGTATGAGGATAAAGAATGGTAGGCAATTAAATGACTGTAAAAGAATTATCTGATATAAGCGGCATTAATGAGAAAACTATAATAAAAAATTACGAAAAAATTCCGGGCATGCAATACCTTGATAATAAATGGATTTTGCCAGATGGCTCTAGATATCCATATAATTTAAGACGAAATCAATTAAAGAATATAGAAGATAGAGTATGTTGTTTATTAAAAGCAACGGCGGATTTCAAGTATGTTGACCATAAAATGTTAAAGATGCCTAAAGAGCCTTTTGACCGAGTGTTGAAAGATCTTGTTGAGTATGGTGTGTTAGAAGAAAATGAAAATGATAATATGTATGGAGCCAATCATTATGATATTACGTTAAAGTATATTGAAATTAAACATAACAAAAAGAGGCAAAATGTCTTGCTCATCGCGGAATTTATTGGGAGCTTTTGTGGGACGGCATATTCCACAATCAGCAATGTAGTATAATACAAATATCAAAGGCTTAAAGTTAGTTATGGCATAGAAAATTAAATAAATGATAAACAATTTGCATCAGTCAAACGCCTGGTTACAAGCCGGGCGTTTTCTGACGTTAGGGGAAAACAAGTTAGTTGGAGAACCAAAGAGACATATTGGCTAGGATGAAATATGCGCAAAGCAAGCAGGAAAGTGAAAGTTACTCCAAGCGGGGAAGATGTAGCAGAAATCCAGTAGGAGCAAAGCAAGCAGGAAAGTGAAAGATGCTCCAAACGGGGAAGTTGTTCCAAGAATCCAGTAGGAGCAAAGCAATCCGAAAAGTGAAAGATGCTCCAAGCGGGGAAGTTACAGCAGGAATCCAGTAGGAGCAAAGCAAGCCAAAAGTGAAAGATGCTCCAAGCATAGAAGTTATGGAAGAACTCCCCAACCGGAAGCTATTGAGAAGCAAGTAAATTGGAGGAAAAACGTAAAACCAGCCACAAAGCCCCGGTTGGCTTCGGGCGTGGCGAGGACAGCGGGGCTTTTCGCGGATCATGCACAGCTTTCTGTGTGGGATGATGGATTCTGTGCAGGGACATTTGCGACAGTCGGTACTTAATGAGCGTGTGCGCGAATTTAGTACCGCTGCTCGGAGCAACTAAGCGGAAGCGGTCCCGGAACAGAACCATCACCCCACAGAAAGCGTCCGTGTCGAATATCCCCGCTGTTAGGGGAAAATCTCTTGTATAATATGCAGAAACCGCATATAATAATAACCAAGTATGCAAACAAAGACTTAAGAGACGAAAACAATTGCGTTGCAATATGAGAGACGAGGTGAATCGATTATGTCATATGTAGAATACGAAAAAGCACAGAAATTAGGATTGAAAGCATTTCGAAATGCAGTATCCAAGGGAGAGAATGAATATCTTCCGGTATTGGATGAGATTTTAGAGGATGTTGATATCGTGGGCGAGATGCCGCTTGGCATCGTACAGATTCCGCTTGATCGTATCGTTGGAACGAGCAATGTCGGAAGAACATACGCATTTGCGAACAACTTCATGCCGCTGCTTGATTATAAGACAGAATTTGGTGCCAAATGGTCGGCACTGTGTGACAGCCAGATCGAAGAGGGAATTCGTGATCCGATCAAGGTTTACGAATATATGAATAAATTCTATGTTGTAGAGGGAAATAAACGTGTATCCGTGATGAAATATTTTGATGCGGTCACGATCCCGGCACAGGTAACCAGAAAGATTCCGAAGAAAACGGATGATCTGCAGGTAAAGATCTATTATGAATTCATGGATTTTTACAAGCTGACGGAGATCAACTATATCTGGTTTTCGCAGGAGGGGTGCTTCCGCCGTCTGTTGGAGCTGACCAGCCCGGATCCGGATGCGGAGTGGACAGATGAGCAGAAGATAGATTTCGGATCTGCAAACCATCGGTTCTGCGTGTCGTTTAAGGCACTTGGCGGAGATAAGCTACCGCTTACTACCAGTGATACCTTGCTGATCTTTATTGACATCTACGGATATGAAGCCGTGAAGAAGATGACCGAAGCGGAGATGAAGGAGAAGATCAAGCTTCTGTGGGATGAGTTTCTGATCGAGTCCAAAGGCAGGGAAGTGGAACTGCATATGGAGCCGACGAAGCTTGGACGCAAGAAGCTGATGGATTATTTCCGAAGCGCGACCCCGAAGAAGGTGATGGTAGCGTTCGTGTTCAACAAGGATCCGCAGGAATCTGAGTGGCTGTATGGACACGAGCTTGGACGATTATATTTGGATGAACATTATCCGGATACGATCAAGACACTGAAGGTGCATAATATCGAATCCGAGGAGGAAGCAATCTCTGCGATGGAAGATCTGATCACGATGGGTGTGTCGATTATTTTCACGACGACGCCACAGCTCATCAGTGCGAGCGTGAAGGTTGCAGTCAATCACCCGGAAGTCACGATTATGAACTGCTCACTGAATACATCGCATAAGGTTATCAGCACATATTATGCCAGACTTTACGAGGTGAAATTCCTTGCCGGCATGATCGCAGGTGCGATGTCAAAAAGTGGAAAGATTGGTTATGTGGCGGATTATCCGATTGTCGGTATGACTGCGAATATCAATGCGTTTGCACTCGGTGCGCGCATGGTGAATCCATATGCAAAGGTCTATCTCGAATGGACGACCGTGAAGGGAAATACGCGTGAAAATGTACTGCGTGAATTCGAGGAGAACGGAATCGAATACATCTCCGATCAGGTTATGATCAAGCCGAATTCACATAATCGCCGGTATGGATTGTATAAGCTGGAAGGGGAGGAAACAGTGAACCTGGCATTCCCGCTATATCAGTGGGGCGAATTTTATGCGAAACTGATTGAGAGCGTGGTAAATGGCGCAATCAAGCAGGATGATGCTGTGAAAACCAAGGCAATCAACTACTGGTGGGGACTTTCCGCAGAAGTCGTTGATATCATCTGTTCGAACAAGGTGCCGGAGGGGACGAAACAGTTAGTCGGAATCATCGGTAAATTGATCCGCGAGAATAGCTTTCATCCGTTTTATGGTGTGCTCCGTGCACAGGACAACACGATAAAAAATGAAGATGAGGAAATCATGACACCGGAAGAAATCATGCTGATGAACTGGCTGGTCGATAACGTAGAGGGTGAGATTCCGGACATCAAAGATATGAAGGACGAGGCGAAATCCATCGTTGAGCAGAAGGGTGTCAAGGACGACACAAAAGCGGATGCCGGGCAGAACGATGGTAAGAATGACACAAAAGCGGATGCCGGGCAGAACGATGGTAAGAATGACACGAAAGCGGATGCCGGGCAGAATGAGAGTAAGAATGAGACAAATCCGGATGTGAAACAAAAAAAGTTAAAGGACGAGGGCTAGGATAAATGAAGATTTTGTTACTTGCAGACGAAGAGTCCAAGTATTATTGGGATTATTTTGAGAAAAGTAAATTAGAGGGGATAGATCTGATCATTTCCTGTGGCGATCTGGCTCCACAGTTCCTGTCTTTTATAGCGACATTTGCGAAGGTGCCGATTCTGTATGTGCATGGCAACCATGATTCCTGTTATGATGAGACACCGCCGGATGGGTGTATCTGTATTGACGATGATGTATATGTGTACAATGGTGTCCGGATTGCGGGGCTTGGTGGAAGCATGTGCTATAATTTCGGAACCTATCAGTTTACCGAGAACGAGATGAAGAAACGTGTGCGTAAGCTGCGGAAGAAGATTAAGAAGGCGGGAGGACTGGATATTCTGATCACACATTCTCCGGCGTTTGAGTTAAACGACAGTACCGATCTGCCGCATACAGGATTTCAGGCGTTCTATCAGATTTTGGATGAGTATGAACCGATGTTGTTTGCACACGGACATGTGCATATTAATTATGGGAGAAATTTTAAAAGGATCTCCGAATATAAGAACACCAAGGTTGTGAATGCATTCGAGAAATATCTGATTGAGATCTGAGCACATAAATCTGACCGGGGTGAAGCATTTGTGACAAAAAACTTGTAGCGACCTATGAAATTTGCTATAATTAACAAGTATATGTAAAATAACCGGTGTGCACAGAGGGGCGGACCGGTTGCTTATGGGTGAGAATGAGAGGAAAGTCATGCAGAATAGATACGACAAATGTCCGAATTGTATGCAGACCCTTGGACAAGGGGAAGACACATGTCCGTATTGCGGATTTGACGTGAGTGGATACGAAGAGAAACCAAACTGCTTACGTCCGTTTACAGTGTTACAGGGCAAATACATGATTGGCCGGGTAATTGGTATGGGTGGTTTTGGAATCACTTATATCGGCTGGGATCTGAATCTTCAGACCTATATTGCTATTAAGGAATATTTCCCGGAGAGTTTCGCGCATCGTGATACAATGGCGACAACGACAGTTACAACGAATGAGAACAAGCAGGAAATCTATGACAAAGGTTTGAAGCGTTATGTGGAAGAGGCGAGAAATCTCTCAAAATTCTATCAGCTGCAGGGTATTGTATCCGTTAAAGATTTTTTCTATGAGAATGGCACCGGATATATTGTTATGGAGTATATCAATGGCGTGGATCTCAAGCATTATCTGAAGGGCATGGGAGGCACGTTAGATGAGGCGACTGTGCTTACTTTGATGAAACCTGTATTTGAGTCTTTGTATGAGGTACATAAAAATGGATTGGTACACCGGGATATCAGCCCGGATAACATCATGGTAGATAACGAGGGCAAGATCAAGCTGATTGATTTTGGCTCGGTGCGTGGACAATCTGCGGAGACTGATAAAACTTATACCGTGATATTAAAACATGGGTATGCACCACCGGAGCAGTATTATGCGAAGGGGAAGCAGGGACCTTGGACCGATATCTACAGCTTGTGTGCGACGATGTATAAGATGCTTACCGGTGAGGTTCCGCCGAATGGCGTAGAACGTATGGAAGAGGATACCTATACAGATCCTTCGAAGAGGGGAATCTCCGTATCAGAGCGGACAGAGGCTGTGCTTCGCAAGGGACTGGCAGTAAAGGCTTCGGAACGTTATCAGGATATCGGACAGCTGCTCACAGATTTATATGGAAGTGGACCGGTTGCTGCGGGCAATGCAATGCCACAGGCAAATCCGTATACAACATCAGGAAACAATTCGATGTCTGCGTCGATGCAGTCGATGCATCTGACACCAGGACAGAACGATGCTGCACCGGAAAATAATAAAAAGAAGATTGGATTGATCGCAGGGATTGCAGCAGCTGTTGTGGCGCTGATTGTAGGTCTGGTTCTGATCTTAGGCGGTGGAAAGAAAAAAGATAACGATGCAACGACGACAGAATCGCCGGCCGAGATGACAGAAGCTGCCAGCACGACAGATGCGACGACAGAGAATACAACGGAAGCAACGACAGAGGCAGACGTAAGTGGTGCAGGTGAATATGTCTGGCCAACGGAGCTCTCTGATTCGTGGAGAGATTATACAGCGAATATTGATGGTACGATCTACCAGTTCCCGCTTCCATATTCGGAGTGGAAATCAAAGGGCTGGCAGACAGATAGCTCTGTTGTCAAAGTGGCATCGGGCGATTGGGATTATCTGAATTGTTATACAGATCGTGCAGAATTAACAATAGTTGTGGCGAACCCTGGAATGAATGAGGCAGACATAAACAGTTGTTTTGTTGTCGGATTTTCATTTAATGCAAGAACAGACGACCATAAGGATGATTTTTCAATCGAGCTCTCAAATGGAATCCAACTGTTTACTTCGACAGAGAACGATATTAAGGCTGTTTTTGGTGCACCGGAGAGCCGTTATGAAGGAACGCATTCTATTGATGACAGCCAGTATGTTGCGATTGATTATGCCGGAGATGAAATCAAAGATGGCATGGATTTAGAGGTATCGGATGAAAAGAACCTGTATTCCATCAGCCTTGTGAATTCAAAACTGCCGGATATCGGAGCGAATGTGAGTGATATTAGTATGGATGCTCCGGCAATCAATGATAAGTATGTTGCTCCGGAAGGACCGAGTACAGACCGCTTTGACGGAATTATTACAATCGGTGACAAGAATTATGTGCTTCCGGTTACGTTCTCTGAGTTTGCCGCAGATGGTTGGGCGCTGGATACTGCTGTATCGGCTTATATCGGTGGGAAAAGCAGTGAGAGTACTTACATGGAGAAGAATGGGGAAAAGATTGGAATCACGTTGGAGAATTATACCGGTAATGCTATTTTGCCTGAACACGCATACATATCAAAAATTGATATAGATAAGAATTATTATACAGGAAATGCCGTATTTCCGGGAGGGATTTCCATGACCGATGATGGAAGTAAGATTGAATCTGTTTATGGAGATCTGGGCGAAGATGACTTCTCGAAGGATGAGTATTCATCGTTTATTTCATATTATATATACAAGTATGAAGATACGGATTATATCAGTATAAGTGCTTATGCTGATCCGGAAACGGGAAAGATAACAGATTACAGCTATTCTACGAGCAAAAAGATCGAATAAGATAGGAGTTGATGGCATGTCAGATTTGAAGTTTGACCAGATACTAGATGAATATGTACGTTTCTGTAACGATTCGGGAAAGATTGACTTAAATCTCTACGAAGAGTACAACGTAAAGCGGGGACTTCGAGACTCCAACGGACGAGGCGTACTGACCGGACTTACAGAGGTGTCCGACGTTATGGGATTTAGCGTAGTGGATGGACATCGTGTGCCAATTCCAGGAGAGCTTTATTTTCAGGGGTATGAGGTACAGCAGCTCGTACAGGGTTTCCGAAACAGTCAATATGGATTTGAAGAGACGACATATCTGCTTTTGTTCGGTGATCTGCCAAGTCAGGAACAGCTCGATTGCTTCAAGGAAGTGCTTGGCGAGCTTCGCCAGCTTCCGGAGAGCTTTAACCGTGACGTTATCATGAAGGCACCGAGCCGTGATATGATGAATGTCCTGCAGAAATGTGTTTTGACTTTATATACTTATGATCCGGATCCGAACAATCTGGATATCAAAAATGTGCTGATGCAGTGCTTGCAGCTGATTGCCCAGTTCCCGGTTATGGCGGCGTACGGTTATCAGGCTTATAGACATTATTACCTCGATAAGAGCTTAGTTATCCACAGACCGAAGAAGGAGCTTTCGACCGCAGAGAATATCCTGCGTCTGCTTCGTACCGATGGCAAATACACGGCGTTAGAAGCAAAAGTTTTAGATGTCTGTCTGGTTATCCATGCGGAGCATGGTGGTGGTAACAACTCGACATTTACGACACACGTACTAACATCGACAGGAACCGATACGTATTCGACCGTCGCGGCGTCCCTTGGTTCTCTGAAGGGACCGAAGCATGGTGGCGCGAATATCAAGGTTCAACAGATGTTTGATGATATGAAGATGCATGTGAAGGATTGGGAGAACGAGGATGAGATTTCTGAGTATCTGCAGGGGCTCCTTGACAAGAAGGGATTCGATCATTCCGGTTTGATCTATGGTATGGGACATGCGGTTTATAGCGAGTCTGACCCAAGAGCGGTAATCTTGAAGAAATATGCGAAGAAGCTTTCTGAGGAGAAGGGCTTGCAGGATGAGTTCGCGCTGTATGACAGAGTGGAGCGTATTGCAGCGGATCTGATCAGTGAGCATCGCCGGACATTCAAGACCGTCTGTGCGAATGTCGATTTCTACAGTGGATTCGTCTATACGATGTTGAAACTGCCAATCGAGATATTCACACCGATTTTTGCGATTTCCCGTATCTCCGGCTGGTCTGCACACCGGATTGAGGAGCTTGTGAACAAGGGCAAGATTATCCGTCCAGCTTACAAATTCGTTGGACATCATAAGGAATATATACCAATTGAGAAACGTGACTGGTAAGAGTATACAGTTTGCATGAACTACAAATCATGCAAACTGTATTTTTTTTGAATACATCTTGATGTGGATGAATCTTTTATTTCTTGCATAATCTATAAAGAGTGTGTTAGTATTGCAAGTATAAAAAAATGCTAGTATCTGTATAAAAAAATAGACGAAAGGGATAAAAAGTATATGTGGGTAGCCGATCAGTGGAAAGACTATGAAATTATAGATTGCTCCAAGGGGGAGAAACTAGAACGATGGGGAAAATACGTGCTGCTGCGTCCGGATCCGCAGGTATTGTGGGATACACCGCGTAAGAATCCGGCGTGGAAAAAGTTGAATGGACATTATCATAGAAGCAACAAAGGTGGCGGTGAGTGGGAATTCTTTGATCTGCCGGAACAATGGAGCATCCATTATAAGGATGTGACATTTCATCTGAAACCATTTACCTTTAAGCATACCGGACTTTTCCCGGAACAGGCAACAAACTGGGACTGGTTCTCAGAGAAGATCCGACATGCCGGCAGGGAGATTAAAGTGCTGAATCTCTTTGGATATACCGGAGGTGCGACGCTTGCGGCGGCGAAGGCCGGTGCGAAGGTTACACATGTGGATGCATCGAAGGGGATGATAACCTGGGGCAAGGAAAATGCGGTATCCTCCGGCCTTGGTGATGCACCAATCCGCTGGCTTGTGGATGACTGCGTAAAGTTCGTGGAACGTGAGATCCGCCGTGGCAATCATTATGATGGAATCATTATGGATCCGCCATCGTATGGACGTGGACCGAAGGGAGAAATCTGGAAATTAGAGGAGAAAATTCATCCATTTATTGCATTGGCAAGTCAGCTTTTGTCGGATGATCCATTATTTTTCCTTGTGAATTCGTATACAACCGGATTGGCACCGGCGGTGCTTACGTATATGATCTCTACAGAGGTCTGTGCGAAGTTTGGCGGATGCGTGGAGTCGCAGGAGATTGGACTTCCGGTAAAGGAAAGTGGATTGATTCTGCCTTGTGGGGCGTCGGGACGCTGGAGCAGGGAGTAATGGATGTAAGAGCCTGATAGATACAGTTTACAGGAAGAGATAAGAAAGGACTGGGAAGATTGCAGGAACCGTTGGATGTGAAAGAAAAGCATCATGATGATAAGGAACATGAGAAGCTGCGATATGGACATCAGAATAAAGCGAAGTCTGTTTATATTACGAAGATTGCCATTGTTGTATTTACGCTGATTCTGCAGATCTTTTTCTGGGTATTCCTGTATGGAATTGCCAAGAGCTATATGATCTACTGGAAGACGCTTGCGTTGCTGCTTTCGGCATCGGTCGTTCTGTATATCGTCAATAAACAGGAGAATCCCGCGTATAAGCTGACGTGGATTCTGCTTATGGCAGTTACGCCGATCTTAGGTGGCGTGCTATATATCGCAATCGCAGGCAACCGGACGCGTATGAAGTTTATCCGGGATGCGCAGAAGAATCATCTCGATACATTTCAGTATATGCCAAGCGATAAGAGCCGGCAGCGGGAGATCCGGAAGCTCAGTCAGAGTGCGAGTGTGCAGTCAACATATATCTCGAAGACGGCAGGCTATCCGGTCTACAAGAATACAGTGGTGAAGTATTTCCCGCTCGGCGAGGATAATTTCGCAAAGCTGGTGGAAGAATTAAATAATGCAAAGCATTTCATATTCATGGAGTATTTTATTATCAAGCAGGGCGAGATGTGGGATACGATCTTGGAAATCATGGAGCGAAAGGCGAAGGAAGGCGTGGATGTACGTCTGATCTACGATGATTTTGGCTGCTCGATGTGGATTCCGTCCCGATTCATCAAGGATATGAAGGAGAAGGGAATCAAAGTTGCGGCATTTAATCCGATCGGACCGTTCTTTAACCTGCGGCAGAACAACCGTGACCACCGGAAGATTACGGTCATTGACGGATATGTGGGATTTACAGGAGGAATCAATCTTGCGGACGAATATATCAACAAGAAATCACGGTTCGGTCATTGGAAGGATACTGGTATCATGCTGAAGGGCGAAGCAGTCTGGAATCTTACGCTGATGTTCCTGCAGACATGGCTGATGTTAACCGGAGAGAAGGATGATTATTCTTCGTATTCGCCGGAGAAACATCAGGAGATTGCATTTTTCTCGGATGGCTACATACAGCCATATGGAGATACGCCTGTGGACAATGAAATCGTCGGTGAGAATATCTACTTGAACATGATCAACAAGGCGAAACATTATGTGTATATTACAACGCCGTATCTGATTATCGACAATGAGATGGTAACCGCGCTGACACTTGCGGCAAAAAGCGGGATCGATGTGCGGATCATCACACCGGGAATCCCGGATAAGAAACTTGTGTATCTGGTAACCCAGTCGTATTATTATCAGCTGATTGAAGCGGGCGTGAAGATCTATCAGTATACGCCGGGCTTTATTCATGCGAAGACGGTAGTCGTGGATGATAAGGTCGCGACAGTCGGAACGATTAATTTTGACTATCGGAGTCTGTATCTGCATTTTGAATGTGGCGTCTGGATGTTCAACAGCAGTGTCATCTATGAAATTAAGGAAGACTATATGCTGACACTTGCGAAGTGTGACGAGGTGACGTTGGAGGAGATCCGGAAGACCAGTAAAACAAAGATGTTCGGACAGAGCCTGCTGCGGTTGGTGGCACCACTTATGTAGAGGACGTGGAGAATAAATAGTTGTGGGTAGCTCACAGAATAGGAAACAGAGAAGGAAGGATAAGTATGCAGCCAAAAGGGAAAAGAGAAACAACGGACGAACTGCTTGCAAGAAGCTTTAAGGAGCTGCTCTGCAAACAGCCGATGGAGAAGATCACGATCAAGGACATCACCGATAAGGCGGGGGTGATCCGACCGACATTCTATAATCATTTTTCGGACAAATACGCGCTTTTGGAGTATATTGTCCGGCATGACCTGCTTGCACCAATCAAGCCGCTTTTGGTGAATGATATGATACAGGAAGGACTGACATTGTTGTTCTCGAATATCCAGAATGACCGGCATTTTTACGAGCGTGCTGTCCGCATAGAGGGGCAGAATTCGTTTGAAAGCATTGCGCGAAGCGAGGTTTCAAAACTTTTGTTAGACATTATTGACCAGAAGAAACAGGGTAAGAATCACAAATACCCATGGCTTGACCGTCAGATCATTGCCGAATACTACGCAAACTCCATGTGTTATGTGGCGATTGCGTGGATCAAACGGGATTATATGATTGCACCGAAGGATTTGTCGGAGATTTATAAATATCTGACGAAATCTTCTATGATGGATGTATTGAATGAACTTGTTTAAGATAAGATGTGTTTTTGTCAAGAGGGAATTTGAGATAAAAGATATAAAATAGCCATACACAAACACACGGATGTCGATATAATTATACAAAAGGATAGGTCTGTATAGAGACATAATACATTAAAGAGAGATTGAATGTTCCATATATTCAATCTCTTTTTTATTATAGGGTTGCAACAAAAAAGAATCAAGAAAGAAAAGAAAGAAAGGTGGATGAATCGTGATTCGATTTGGAAAGTGGGTAGTAAAACACAGAAGTCTGATTTTGATAATCGGTATTCTCTTACTGATTCCGTCAGCCTTCGGATATTTTCATACCCGTGTAAACTACGACATTTTGAACTATCTCCCGGATGAGATTGACACAATGAAAGGCCAGGAGATTATGGTGGACGAATTTGGAACCGGTGCATTTTCCATGTGCGTCGTCGAGGGAATGTCCGACAAAGACATCTCCAAGATGCGGAAGGAAATGTGCAAGGTAGACGGAGTAAAGGATGTATTATGGTATGATTCCTTCCTTGATCTGTCAGTACCGGTGGAGATGCTTCCGGACAGCATCAAGGATGTGTTCATCAACAAGGATGCGGATTCTACGATCTTGTTTGTTCTGTATCCGAATTCCATTTCAGCCGATGAGACGATGGATGCCATCGAGAACTTACGTAAGGTTATGAATAAGCAGTGTTACCTCTCCGGTATGTCTGCAGTCGTAACAGATACGAAGAATCTGTCGAACAAGGAGACACCAATCTATGTACTGATCGCGGTCATCCTTTCAACAATCGTTCTTGCACTTGCAATGGACTCGGCGATTATCCCGGTATTCTTCCTGCTTAGTATCGGTATGGCGATCGTATACAACTTAGGTACGAATGTGTTCAAAGGAGAAATCTCCTATGTCACACAGGCACTGGCGGCGGTACTGCAGCTCGGTGTCACAATGGACTATTCCATCTTCCTGTGGCACAGCTACGAAGAGAAGCAGCAGGTATATCCGGGCGAGAAGGGACGTGCGATGGCACATGCAATCTCAAACACGATATCTTCGGTTGTCGGCAGTTCCATCACAACCGTGGCAGGCTTCATCGCTCTGTGCTTCATGAGCTTCACACTTGGCATGGACTTGGGTGTCGTTATGGCAAAGGGTGTTGTGTTCGGCGTAATCTGTTGTGTAACGGTTCTTCCATCTATGATTTTGATATTTGACAATGCAATCGAGAAGACAAAACACAAGGTTATCCTTCCGGACTTGTCCGGTATTTCAAAATGGGTAACACAGCATTTTTACATATTCCTGATTCTGTTCTTCGTGCTGATCGGACCGGCTGTTTATGGTTACACACACAATACCGTCTATTATGATTTGGCAGGTACACTTCCGGAGAGTCTGGAGAGTATCACAGCGAACAACAAACTGGAAGAACAGTATCACATGGGTGCAACCCACATGGTGCTTCTGGATGCGAACACACCGACAAAGGATGTTGTAAAGATGACAAAGGAAATGGAGAAGGTAGACGGTGTTAAGGCGGTACTTGGTCTTGACAGTATCGTCGGCTCTACAATCCCGAAGGATATGCTTCCGGATCAGATCCGTGAAGTGTTTGAGAGCGGCAAATATAAGATGCTTTTGATTATGTCGGAATACAAGGTGGCTTCGGATGAAGTAAATGAGCAGTGTGATACCTTGAAGCAGATGGTCAAGGATTGTGATGAAAACGGTATGTTAATCGGTGAAGCACCATGTACGAAAGATCTGATTGAGATCACAGATGAGGATTTCAAGATGGTAAGTGCCGTATCCATCGGTGTTATCTTCGTAATTATTGCATTTGTATTCAAGTCCATTACACTTCCGGTTATCCTGGTTGCGGTTATCGAGTTTGCAATTTTTATCAACATGGGTATTCCAACCTACACGAAGACAGCGATTCCATTTATCGCCTCCATCGTAATCGGCACGATCCAGCTTGGTGCAACTGTTGATTATGCAATTTTGATGACGAACAAATATAAGCGTGCAAGACATAACGGACTTGCAAAGAAGGAAGCAGTCATTGAAGGAATGAAGGGCTCTGTACAGTCTATCGTTGTCAGTGCATTGAGCTTCTTCGCCGCAACCTTCGGTGTTGGTATGTATTCAAACATTGATATGATCAGCTCCCTGTGTACACTGATGGCGCGTGGTGCATTGATCAGTATGGTAGTTGTTATTCTCTTGCTTCCAACCATGTTTATGATCTTCGATAAGGTGATCATTCATACAAGTGCTGGATTTATCAATAAGGAAAAGCAGGCAGAGCAGTAAGATATTTTGAAAAGATCAGGCACAGTTGGAAATGGACTTGATCAACCATATTGGAAAAGGATGGAATATAGGAAGGAGATTATATTATGAAGCATATAAATAAGAAAGAATGGAAGAAAACGACAAAGTATATTGCAGGTTCGACCGGCGCGGTTGCACTTGCAGTTGCATCCTGCGCAGCAGGTATCACAGGTACTGGCACAGATGTGACAAAGTATGACAAGGAGTATCTGGCAGGCGATGACAAGGCAAGCGATACAGACGCAACAACGATCATGAACACTGATGATCTGGCAGATCAGCTTGCAGATAACGTAAACCTCAAAGAGAAAGATGTTGATAAGGATGAGACCGTCTATGTATTCGCCAAGGCAAACGGTGACGTGGACAACATCCTGGTCAACGAGACTTTGAAGAACCGCGACAAGAGCGATAAGATTGAAGACACAACCGATCTGAAGGATATCGTAAATGTCAAGGGCGACGAGACATTTACACAGAACGGAAACAAGATTACGTGGGATGCTGCCGGAAATGAGATCAGCTACCAGGGTACAACCGATAAGCAGCTTCCGGTCTCTGTAAAGGCAACGTATTATCTGGATGGAAATGAGATCTCACCAGAGGAACTCGCTGGTAAGAGTGGTAAGGTAAAGATTCGTTTGGATTATACAAGCAATGAGAAGGTAACCAAAGAAGTAAATGGCAAGGAAGAGGATATCTCCGTACCATTCGTCGCAGTATCCGGCATGGTGCTCGGCGATAACTTCACGAACATTCAGGTGACTAATGGTAAATACCTTGCACAGGGCGAGAGCAATATCGTAGTCGGTTACGCAGTTCCCGGCCTTGACAGTGGCGTGAAGGATGCCGCCAAGGATCTTGATACAGAGATTCCGGATTATGTAGAGGTAAGCGCAGATGTGACAGACTTCTCGCTCGATATGACAGTGACAATGCTTGTAAATGGTTCTGAGATGGACTACTCCGGCGATCTGGATCTGACAGATCTGGATGATCTGACAGAAGCTCTGAGCAGTGCCGGTAATCAGTTAGCAACTGGTTCGGGTGATCTTTCTGATGGAGCAACACAGGTATCGGATGGAGCAGGACAACTGGCAACTGGCGCAGGACAGCTCTCCGATGGAGCTTCCACTCTGGCAGATAAGATGGGCGATCTTACAACGGGTGCAGGATCTCTGAAGGATGGTCTGGAATCGCTCTCAGGCAAATCGGGAGATCTGACAAATGGAATTGGTGTGATTGATCAGAGCGCACAGTCTATTGCTGCAGGAATCAACACATTGGATGCTGCAGTCAATACAAAGATGACAGACGAAGAAAAGGCAGCAGCTGCAAAGCAGGCAGGAACAGCAGCAGCCAGCGCAGTAGAAGCACAGTTTGCAGAAGGAACGGATACATATAATCAGATTTACAGTCAGGCATCTGAATCTTATGCAAGCAGTATTACCGGCGCTACCGATCAGATTGCACAGGCATATATCAATTCAGATGCATATACAGCATTTTATAATGCGGCACTTTCATCCAAGGCTATGGAATATGCGACACAGAATGCTCCGGCGTTGATGCAGGCATATGGAATTGATTATCAGACTGCGTTCAATCAGGCATATAATGGCGCTCTTCAGAATGCAGAGCTTCAGGCAGGCGTTGCCGCAAGCGTGCAGAGCGCATTTAAGCAGATGGCACAGCAGACGACCGCATCTTTGGCAGAAAGTGGCAAGGCAACGATTGGACAGTCAGTGGTAGGTGCTTGCAAATCGGCTGCATCAACTGCGGCTTCTCAGGCGGCTGGTCAGGCAGCTGTACAGGGCGCAGAGACAGCAAAGGTTACGATTGCATCCCAAATTGAAGCAACACAGGCAAACGGTTACAGTCTGGTAAGTGGTGCAAACGCTCTGGCACAGGGAACATCTACTTTGGCAGGTTCTGTCCCGGCGTTGAAGGATGGTATTAGCCAGCTTGTAAATGGTGCGAACGCACTGGCAAGTGGTGCTGGACAGCTCTCTGAGGGAGCGGTATCGCTGAAAGATGGAGCTGGAACATTGAAGACTGGCGTTGATCAGTTGAAGGATGGTGCAGGTCAGGTTGCAGATGGTGCAGTAACGTTGAATCAAAGCCTTGTATCTCTGAACAACGATGCAATCAAGAAGATGGTAAACGCATATAACGGTGATGTGAAGGATTCTGTTGAGAGATTACAGGCGGCGATGGAAGCTGCAACAGAGTATGACAGCTTTGGCGGAAAGTCAGATAATACAGCAGGTGTGACAAAGTTCATTATCAAGACAGCAGCTATATCTGCTGAATAATATAGATTGGTTTCTAAACCAATTCTTCTCCCCCGCAAAACGCGTCGGCTTATGCCGGCGCGTTTTCTTATGTCTTTTGCGTTGCGGAAGTAAGCGTGTAGGAGCAAAGTGGCAAGAAACTGGAAAAACTCCCCAACCAGCACAAAAATTCAGTTGAAACATGTAGGAGGGTTAGATATAATAAAATCATATATGGAAAAAGAGGCTTCATTATGGAGAAAGTAAAAGAACAGATGAAACGGCTGCTTCCTCAGATGACGCGGGTCATCGTGAGCAACCGGCAGGATAAAACATATCAATATCGGAAAGTGGAAGTCACGTGGACGACGGTACGCGGAAAAGAGCTGTGCCAGATTGCGGCGTACACAGAAAAACAGGTTTTTCAGGAAAATGTTGCTATAGATGAACTTGCAGACAAACTGCTGGTGCATTTTCCGGAGCATCTGTGCCAGATGAATATATTCACAGAAGAAAAAGAATATAGCTTCAAGATGACAAAGAAGGGGAAACTGCTGACGAACGCAACCAGACTTCCGGCGAAGCAGTCCGGTAAGTCGAAGCTTGCAAAGACAAGTGGCAGTGATGTGGCAGATCTGGCGGATAAGATGAACAGCCGCCGGGGCGAACACAACCGCAAGAAGAATTATATTCTGCAGGAGGGCATGATAGTTCCTCCACTCGTGGATATGGGGATATTCACAAAAGATGGAAAGGTTGTCCGTTCCATGTATGACAAGTACAAATAGATCAACCGGTTTGTGGAGCTTGTCGATGATGTGCTGAAGAACGAAACGAAGGATGAGATACATATTTTAGACTTTGGATGCGGCAAATCCTATCTGACGTTTGTCCTCTATTATTATATAGTAGAAATCCGAAAGAAAAAGGCAGAGATCATCGGGCTGGATCTGAAGGAAGATGTGATAAAACATTGCAATGAAACAGCAAAGAAGTACGGCTATGACCATCTTCATTTTGAACTAGGTGATATCAACGGCTACAAGACGAAGATGCCGGTGGATATGGTTGTGACATTGCATGCATGCGATACGGCGACCGATTATGCGCTCTTTAATGCAGTACAGTGGAATGCAAAATACATCCTGTCTGTGCCATGCTGCCAGCATGAGGTAAATGGACAGATTGAAAGCGAATTGCTGGCACCGATGATGGACTACGGCATCATTAAAGAACGCATGGCAGCACTTGCAACGGATGCGATACGTGCCAATATGTTAACCTACCGGGGATACAAGACACAGGTTCTGGAGTTTGTGGATTTTGCACATTCACCGAAGAATCTGTTGATCCGCGCTGTAAAATCTGCAATCCCAAAAGAAAAACGGGAACGCAGTTTGCAGGAAGTTGAGCGTATGTGCGAGGAGATGCACATCGTTCCTTCTATATATAATCTACTAAAGTAGAAGAGAGAGGAGGAGTCCGATGAAACGAAGTTTCATTAATACAAATGGCTCCGACGAAATGCCGCCGAGCGGAGGCGAGGGGGCAACACCACAAAGAGGAGGGAAATTATGAAACCAAAGAAAGAGAACAAAAGAGGCGGTGCAATCGTCAGCCTGATCGTCGGAATTATTTTCGTGCTGCTGGCAATCATGTGCTTCATCGGTGACATGGATTATTTGCTTGGAGGCAAAGCAAAAGATTTGAATGAGATTGCAGCCAATGTCCGCCCGCAGAAGGATGATCACGTAAGAACAGACAGCTATCTTGTGCTTGGAAACTTTGCAGAGACACAGCATAAGATCAACGGAATCATTCCGGTAGGGAAAGAACAGCATTATGCGATTGTCCTTGGCGATGATAGCATGACGGATATTTCCGAGGCAAAGGTGATTGTGCTTACAGTCAAAAACAAGAAGACAATCGAAAAACTCGATGAACTTGCAAATGATGATAATGCAAACTTCAGCGATGCAATTGCGATTGAAGGACAGATCCGTACACTGGATCCGGAAATCGAAGGCTATTACAGAGATGCACTGGCGTCATCCGGCATTACAGATTACTGCGATTATTATACAGTCGCAGTCGATGCAACCCAGACAAGATTATTCGGCTGGCTTCTGGTGATTGGTGTGCTGGCAATCGGTGTGCTCTGCATTGTAGCGTTTGCAAAGATTAACAAGCAGATCAAGAATGAGAAGAATCTTGCTTATACAAATGCAACACCGGCGATGGGACAGCCGGGCAATCCGTATGTAAATCCGGTAACCGGACAGCCGTATGATGCAGGCGTAGTAAATCCAGTCACGGGACAGACGTACAACCAGACACCGGATGGAACCTCAAGTGTTCCATATACACCGGGACAGAATACAGACAACACCCCATATTCATAACAAGTGTATTATTATAGAAGAAACACACAAAAATATCAAAAAGATACGGAATCTGGCAGACAATACCAGCGTATCGAAAAAAATACAAAAAAATAAAAAAAACTCTTGCATTTACAGGTGGTATTGAGTATAATAACCCTTGCTGTGACATTGATAGCGTAGAAGCGAAGGTTGCTATGTAAGACATAGGTTTTTCGTGGAGCGAATGTCAATTAACGATAACTGGCGACAAGTCACTGTACTCAATAACCATCTGGCAATGCCAGAGATGACGTGTGAAGATATCTGAAACACTTCAGTGTGAGATAAGATAAGAAACACACGGGAAAGTTGTACAGTCACCACTTGTCGTACTACAAAAAGTGCGAAAAGGAGGCGGCTTTTTTTATGGCAAGTCAAGTAATGAGAATCACATTGAAGGCGTACGATCACAAGTTAATCGATCAGGCTGCAAAGCAGATCATCGAGACGATCAAGAGTACAGGAGCAAAGGTTTCAGGTCCTGTTCCAATGCCTACAAAGGTTGAGAAGATCACAATCCTCAGAGCTGTTCATAAGTATAAGGATTCCAGAGAACAGTTCGAGCAGAGAACTCACAAGAGACTCATTGATGTACTTACACCATCACAGAAGACAATCGATGCTCTTCAGAAGCTTGATGTTTCAGCTGGTGTATATGTTAATGTAAAGATGAAGTAATTCATCAAATCAAAAAGTTTATTGCAGTACCTAATTACGCGAAAGCGAATTTAGAATGATTGCTCCGGCAATCCGCTGTGAATTAAAATTAGGAGGAAAAATTTCATGAAGAAGGCTATTTTAGCAACAAAAGTCGGAATGACTCAAATCTTCAACGAAGATGGTGTTTTAACACCAGTAACAGTTTTACAGGCTGGACCATGTGTTGTAACTCAGGTAAAGACAGTTGACAACGACGGTTACGATGCAGTACAGGTTGGTTTCGGCGAAAAGAAAGAAAGAGTAACAACAAAGGATGTTTCTGGAAAGAAAGTAATCAGAAACCCACATGGCGCTGGTAAGGCAGAGGTTGGCCACTTCAAGAAGGCTGGCACAACACCTAAGAAGTTTGTTCGTGAGTTCAGACTTGAGAACGTAGCTGATTACAACGCAGGTGATGAGATCAAGGCTGATATCTTTGCAGAGGGTGACAAGATTGATGTTACTGCAAAGTCAAAGGGTAAGGGATACGCAGGCGGTATCAAGAGATTCGGTATGAAGTCTGGTCCTTCTGCTCATGGTTCCAAGTATCATCGTCATGCAGGTTCCAATGGTTCTGCAACAACACCAGGTAGAGTATTCAAGGGTAAGAAGATGCCTGGACATATGGGTAATGTAAGAGTTACAGTACAGAACCTTGAGATTGTTAAGATAGATGTAGAGAACAACGTAATTTTGGTAAAGGGTGCCGTACCTGGACCAAAGAAATCATTAGTAATGATTAAGGAAACAGTAAAGACTGGCAAATAAGCCGGGCTTTCAGGAAGGAGGATCATTAGATGGCAACAGTAGCAGTTTATAACATCGAAGGTAAAGAAGTAGACAAGCTTGAGCTTAATGACAACGTATTCGGTGTTGAGATAAATGAGCATTTAGTACATCTGGCAGTTGTAAGCCAGTTAGCAAACGGTCGTCAGGGTACACAGAGCGCAAAGACACGTTCTGAAGTATCAGGTGGCGGAAGAAAGCCTTGGAGACAGAAGGGAACAGGTCATGCAAGACAGGGTTCTACAAGATCTCCACAGTGGACAGGCGGTGGCGTTGTATTTGCACCAAAGCCAAGAGATTATTCTATGAAGATGAACAAGAGAGAGAAGCAGATCGCTATCAAGTCTGCACTCACATCAAAGGTTCAGGATTCTAAGCTTATCGTAGTTGATGAGTTCAAGCTTGATGAGATTAAGACATCTAAGTTTGTACAGATCCTTGACAACTTAAAGGCTCCTAAGGCTTTGGTTGTAACAAAGGATAAGGATGAGAAGGTTGTTCTTTCAGCAAGAAACATCCCAACAGTTAAGACAACTATGACAAATTCAATTAACGTATATGACATTCTTAAGTATGATTCACTTGTAATCACTAAGGATGCTGTTGCAGCAATCGAGGAGGTGTATGCATAATGGCAGATATTAAGTATTATGACGTTATCCTTAAGCCGGTTCTTACAGAGAAGAGTATGAACGCTATGGCTGAGAAGAAGTACACTTTCCTTGTTCATCCGGAAGCTACCAAGGCTCAGGTTAAGGAAGCTGTAGAGAAGATGTTCGAGGGAGCAAAGGTTGCTAAGGTCAACACAATGAACCAGGATGGTAAGACAAAGAGACGTGGAATGACCTACGGCAAGACAGCAAAGACTAAGAAGGCAATCGTTCAGCTTACAGCTGAGAGCGCTGACATCGAGTTATTCGAAGGTCTTTAAGATTTAACACTATGTGCAATAAAAGCACGATAATAAATTGAGATTCGAAAGGAGAACAACAATGGGAATTAAGTCATATAACCCATATACACCTTCCAGACGAAACATGACAGGTCTTGATTTCGTTGAGATTACAAAGAGTGTTCCTGAGAAGTCTCTTCTTGCAAAGAAGGATAAGACAGCAGGACGTAATAACCAGGGTAAGATTACAGTAAGACATCACGGCGGTGGAAACAGACAGAAGTACAGAATGATCGACTTCAAGAGAACAAAGGATGATATCCCTGCTAAGGTAGCTGCAATCGAGTACGATCCAAACAGAACAGCAAACATCGCACTGCTTCACTATGCAGACGGTGAGAAGGCATACATCATTGCTCCAGTTGGACTTAAGGTTGGCGACGAGCTTATGAATGGTGCAAATGCAGAAATCAAGGTTGGTAACTGCTTACCACTTGCAAATATCCCAGTTGGTACTGAGATTCACAATATTGAGCTTTATCCTGGAAAGGGCGCACAGCTTGTACGTTCCGCAGGTAACTCCGCTCAGCTCATGGCAAAGGAAGGCAAGTATGCAACACTCAGACTTCCATCCGGAGAAATGAGAATGGTTCCTATCGTTTGCCGTGCAACAATCGGTCAGGTTGGTAATATCGAGCACGGACTTGTTAACATCGGTAAAGCAGGACGTAAGCGTCACATGGGTGTTCGCCCAACAGTACGTGGTTCTGTTATGAACCCGAACGATCACCCACATGGTGGTGGTGAAGGTAGAGCACCGATCGGTCGTTCTGGCCCATCTACTCCTTGGGGTAAGCCGGCACTGGGACTTAAGACCAGAAAGAAGAACAAGCAGTCTAACAAGTATATTGTAAGAACAAGAGACGGTAAGAACGTTAAGTAAGGAGGTAAGTTATGGCTCGTTCATTAAAGAAAGGACCATTTGCAGATGGTTATTTGTTAAAGAAGATAGATGCTATGAACGCTGACAACAAGAAGGACGTCATTAAGACATGGTCACGTCGTTCAACAATCTTCCCATCATTCGTTGGTCATACAATCGCTGTATATGATGGAAGAAAGCATGTGCCTGTATATGTAACTGAGGATATGGTTGGTCATAAGCTCGGTGAGTTCGTTGCAACAAGAACATACAGAGGACATGGCAAGGATGAGAAGAAGGGTAAGAAGAGATAAGTCGAAAGGAGGACACATTCATGGCAAAAGGACATAGATCCCAGATTAAGAGACTCAGAAATGAGAATAAGGATACAAGACCTAAGGCTACTGTTTCATACGCTAGAGTATCAGTAACAAAGGCATGTTTCGTATTAGATGCGATCAGAGGCAAGGATGTAACTTCAGCACTTGGTATTCTTGCTTACAACAATCGTTATGCATCAAAGGTAATTGAGAAGTTATTGAAGTCTGCTATTGCGAATGCAGAGAACAACAACGGTATGAAGGTAGAAGACCTTTACATCGCTGAGTGTTATGCAAACAAAGGACCAACAATGAAGAGAATTCAGCCGAGAGCACAGGGTAGAGCTTACAGAATCGAGAAGAGAACAAGCCACATCACTGTTGTGCTGGATGCAAGATAGGAGGTAAGCAATGGGACAGAAAGTTAATCCACATGGTTTAAGAGTCGGAATCATCAAGGATTGGGATTCAAAGTGGTATGCTGATACCAAGGACGGAGAATTCTCAGACAACCTTGTTGAGGACTATAAAATTCGTGAGTTTTTAAAGAAAGAGCTTTACTCAGCAAACATCTCTAAGATCGAGATCGAGAGAACTGCTGATAAGGTAAGAGTAAACTTATATACAGCTAAGCCTGGTGTAGTAATCGGTAAGGGCGGCGCTGGAATCAACGAGATCAAGGCTAAGCTTCAGAAGCTTACTTCTAAGAAGCTTTTCATCGACATCAAGGAGATTAAGAAGCCGGATCTTGATGCTCAGTTAGTAGCAGAGAACATTGCACAGCAGCTTGAGAATCGTATCTCATTCAGACGTGCTATGAAGTCTTGCATGAGCAGAACAATGAAGATGGGCGCACTTGGTATCAAGGCTTGCTGTTCAGGACGTCTTGGTGGTGCAGATATGGCTAGAACAGAGTTCTATACAGAGGGTAAGATTCCTCTTCAGACTCTTCGTGCTAACATCGATTATGGTTTTGCTGAGGCAAACACAACTTACGGTAAAGTTGGTGTTAAGGTATGGGTTTACCACGGTGAAGTACTTCCTACTAAAGGAAACAAGGAAGGGAGCGATAAATAATGTTAATGCCTAAGAGAGTAAAGCGTCGTAAGCAGTTCAGAGGCACTATGGCTGGTAAGGCGCTTCGTGGAAATAAGATTACAAACGGTGAATATGGTATCGTAGCGCTTGAGCCTGCTTGGATCAAATCCAATCAGATTGAGGCTGCCCGTATCGCTATGACAAGATATGTAAAGCGTAATGGTAAAGTCTGGATCAAGATTTTCCCTGACAAGCCGGTAACAGCAAAGCCTGCTGAAACTCGTATGGGTTCTGGTAAGGGTGCTCTGGAGTACTGGGTAGCAGTCGTTAAGCCAGGCAGAGTTATGTTTGAAATCGCAGGTGTGCCAGAGGAGACAGCAAAGGAAGCTCTTCGTCTCGCTACACACAAGCTGCCTGTAAAGTGTAAGATCGTATCAAAAGCAGATTTAGACAAGGAGGTTAATGGCGGTGAAGCTTAAGGATTATAAGAACGAATTAAACGCAAAGTCTCTGGAAGAATTACAGAGCGAGTTAGTAGCTGCTAAGAAGGAATTATTCAACTTGAGATTCCAGAACGCCACTAACCAGCTTGAGAATACAAGCAGAATTAAGGTTGTTCGTAAGAACATTGCCAGAATTCAGACATTGATCGCTCAGAAGGCGAACGCATAATTATCGTAAAAGGAGGAACATATTGTGGACAGAAATCTGAGAAAAACACGTGTAGGTTTAGTTACAAGTGATAAGATGGACAAGACAATCGTTGTGTCAATCGTTGATAATGTAAAGCATCCTCTTTACGGTAAGATTGTAAAGAGAACTTACAAGCTCAAGGCACATGATGAGAATAATGAGTGTAAAGTTGGCGATAGAGTAAGAGTAATGGAGACAAGACCTTTGTCAAAGGATAAGAGATGGAGACTTGTCGAGATTATCGAGAAGGCTAAGTAAGGAGGCGCAGACAAAATGGTACAGCAGGAAACAAGACTTAGAGTTGCTGATAATACAGGTGCTAAGGAAATCCTCTGCATTCGTGTATTAGGCGGTTCTACAAGAAGATATGCAAATATCGGTGATGTCATCGTTGCCTCAGTCAAAGACGCAACACCAGGCGGAGTTGTAAAAAAAGGTGATGTTGTGAAAGCCGTAGTTGTACGTTCTAAGAAGGGTGCTCGTCGTAAGGACGGTTCCTACATCAAGTTTGATGAGAACGCAGCAGTTATTATTAAGGATGACGGAAATCCAAGAGGAACACGTATTTTTGGACCTGTCGCTAGAGAATTGAGAGACAAGAAGTTCATGAAGATCGTGTCTCTTGCACCAGAAGTATTATAGGAGGTAGCGACGATGGCAACTATGAAGATTAAAAAAGACGATATGGTTCAGGTCATTGCCGGTAAGGATAAGGGCAAAGAAGGTAAGGTATTATCTGTTGATGCTAAGAACAACAAGGTACTTGTTGAGGGTGTAAACATCGTTCACAAGCACAGCAAGCCAAGCATGCAGAACCAGCAGGGCGGAATCATTGATAAGGAAGCTCCTATCGACCTTTCAAACGTTATGTATCTCTACAAGGGCAAGCCAGTTCGCGTAGGCTTCCAGGGTGAGAAGAAAGATAAGGTCAGAGTAGCCAAGATCGATGGCAAGACAGAAGTTATCGATTAATATAGGGAAGGAGGCAGAAGATTTTGAGCAGACTTAGAGATTTATATAGCAACGAAATTAAAGATGCTATGGTTAAGAAGTTTGGATATAAGAATGTAATGCAGATTCCAAAGCTTGATAAGATCGTTATCAATATGGGCGTTGGAGAAGCAAAGGAAAACGCAAAGGTTTTAGATACTGCAATCAAGGATCTTGAGACAATCACAGGTCAGAAGGCAGTTGTAACACGTGCTAAGAAGTCCGTAGCGAACTTCAAGTTAAGAGAAGGTATGCCAATCGGATGTAAGGTAACACTTCGTGGCGAGAAGATGTATGAGTTTACAGACAGACTTGTAAACCTTGCACTTCCACGAGTACGTGACTTTAGAGGTGTAAATCCAGATGCTTTTGATGGTAGAGGTAACTATGCATTGGGTATCAAGGAGCAGCTTATTTTCCCTGAAATCGAGTACGATAAGGTTGATAAGGTAAGAGGTATGGATATCATCTTCGTTACCACAGCTGAGACAGACGAGGAAGCTCGTGAGTTATTGACTTTGTTCGGTATGCCATTTAAGAAGTAGGAGGAAATGAACTATGGCTAAAACATCTATGAAGGTTAAGCAGCAGCGTCCTCAGAAGTTTTCTACCAGAGAGTACACTCGTTGCAAGATTTGTGGTCGTCCACATTCAGTTTTGAGAAAATATGGAATTTGTAGAGTATGTTTCCGTGAGTTAGCATACAAGGGACAGATACCAGGCGTTAAGAAGTCAAGCTGGTAAGAGTGAAGAAGAATAAGGAGGAAACAAAGCTATGTCAATGAGCGATCCAATTGCAGATATGCTTACAAGAATCCGTAATGCAAATACTGCAAAACATGATACAGTAGATATACCTGCTTCTAAGATGAAGCTGGCGATTGCAGACATTCTCCTCAAGGAAGGTTATGTCAAGGCAGTTGACGTTGTTGAGGAAGGAAACTTCAAGACAATCAAGATTACACTTAAGTATGGTGCAAACAAGAACGAGAAGATCCTTACAGGTCTTAAGAGAATCTCTAAGCCGGGTCTTCGTGTATATGCATCAAAGGATGAGCTTCCAAAGGTACTCGGTGGCCTCGGTACAGCAATCATCTCTACAAATAAGGGTGTATTAACAGACAAGGAAGCAAGAAAAGAAAATGTTGGTGGAGAAGTACTGGCTTTCATTTGGTAGTCGGGATTTTCCACAAGAGAATAATTAAGGAGGACAAGGCGAAATGTCACGAATCGGAAGAATGCCTATCGCTATTCCGGCAGGCGTAACTGTTGAGATAGCAGAAAATAATAAGGTGACTGTAAAGGGACCAAAAGGAACTCTTGAGAGAGTACTTCCAGCAGAGATGGAGATCAAGCAGGAAGGCGAAGAGATCCTCGTAAATAGACCAAACGACTTGAAGAAGATGCGTTCACTTCATGGTCTTACAAGAACTCTCATCCACAACATGGTAGTCGGTGTAACTGAGGGTTATACAAAGGTTTTGGAAGTTAATGGTGTTGGTTACAGAGCAGCTAAGCAGGGTAACAAGCTGAACCTTGCACTTGGTTACTCTCATCCAGTTGAGATGGTTGATCCAGAAGGTATCACAACAACTGTAGATGGTAACAAGATCACTGTTAGCGGTATCGACAAGGAAAAGGTTGGCCAGTATGCTGCCGAAATCCGTGAGAAGAGAGCCCCAGAACCATATAAGGGCAAGGGTATCAAGTACGTTGATGAAGTTATCAGACGTAAAGTTGGTAAGACTGGTAAGAAATAATAAGGGAGTGAAAAGATATGATTAAAAAGGAATCAAGAAGTGCTATTCGTATTAAGAAGCATTTAAGAGTTCGTAACCGTTTTAGCGGCACTGCTGAAAGACCAAGACTTGCTGTATTCAGAAGTAATAATCATATGTACGCTCAGATTATTGACGATACAGTTGGTAACACTTTAGTGTCAGCTTCAACAGTTCAGAAGGACGTAAAGGATCAGTTAGAGAAGACAAATGATGTAGCAGCAGCTGCTTATCTTGGCAAGGTAATTGCACAGAAGGCACTTGATGCTGGCATCAAAGAAGTAGTCTTTGACAGAGGCGGTTTTATATATCAGGGTAAGATTCAGGCTTTGGCTGATGCAGCCAGAGAAGCTGGTCTTGAATTCTAATAGGGAGGAGAACAACACATGAAACGTGAAATTATCGATGCTTCTAATTTAGAATTGGAAGATAGCGTAGTAAACATTAAGCGTGTCACCAAGGTTGTAAAAGGTGGACGTAACATGAGATTTGCTGCTCTTGTAGTTGTCGGAGATAAGAACGGACACGTAGGTGCCGGCTTAGGTAAGGCAGCTGAGGTCCCTGAGGCAATCCGCAAGGCAAAAGAGGACGCAATCAAGAAACTTGTAAAAGTTGATATCAATGAGAATGGAAGTATTCCATATGATTATACAGGTAAGTTCGGCAGCGCAAGCGTTCTGCTGAAGTCTTCACCAGAAGGTACTGGTATCATCGCTGGTGGTCCTGCTCGTAAGGTATTGGAGCTTGCAGGATACAAGAACATCCGTACAAAGTCTCTCGGCTCTAACAACAAGCAGAATGTTGTTCTTGCTACAATCGAGGGTCTTAAGGCAATTAAGTCCCCAGAAGAGATTGCAAAACTCCGTGGTAAGTCTTTAGACGAGATTCTTAACTAAGGAGGTAATTTGAGATGGCAGATAAGGTAAAAGTAACATTAGTAAAGTCACCAATTGGTGCAATTCCTAAGCATAGAGCAACTGTGAAAGCACTTGGTCTTACAAAGATGCATAAGACTGTTGAACTTCCAAACAATGATGCTACAATGGGAATGGTACAGCAGGTTCGTCACTTAGTAAAAGTAGAAGAAGCTTAATTTTGTTAGAAGGAGGAACAGTCATGAATTTATCAAGTTTAAAGCCAGCTGAAGGCGCTGTATCAAGCGATAGCTTCAGAAGAGGCCGTGGACATGGTTCAGGAAATGGTAAGACTGCCGGTAAGGGCCACAAGGGTCAGAAGGCTCGTTCTGGAGCTCCAAGACCAGGCTTCGAAGGTGGACAGATGCCACTTTACAGAAGAATCCCTAAGAGAGGATTCACAAGCAGAAATCACAAGGAGATCGTTGCAATCAACCTTTCCGTTCTCGAGAGATTTGAAGATGGTGCAGAAGTATCTGTAGCTTCATTAATCGAGGCAGGTGTTGTAAAGAATCCTAGAGATGGTGTTAAGATTTTAGGAAATGGAGAGTTGACTAAAAAGCTTACTGTTAAGGCAAATGCATTCAGTAAGGCCGCTGCAGAGAAGATCGAAGCTCTTGGTGGAAAAGCAGAGGTGATTTAGTATGTTCAAAACCTTACGTGACGCTTTTAAGGTCAAAGAGATCCGTATGGGATTACTCTTTACATTCTTTGTCCTGATAGTCATCCGTTTTGGTTCATTGATCCCGGTACCGGGACTGAATACAGTCGCAATCAAGGAATATTTGGAGAGCGCGCTCGGTGATGCAAACAGCTTCCTGAGCTCGTTCACCGGTGGTTCCTTTACACAGATGTCTATTTTTGCACTGAATGTAACACCATATATTACTTCTTCCATTATCATCCAGCTTCTTACCATTGCAATTCCGGCATTGGAGGAGATGCAGAAGGACGGCGAAGACGGAAGAAAGAAGATTACAGCCATTACAAGATATGTAACAATCTTTTTGGCAGTAATTGAGAGTCTCGGACTTGTTATCGGTTTCGACCGTGGACATTATATGACAGTTACCGGACCACTTGGATATCTGCTGGTTATCATTACATTGACAACCGGTAGTGCATTCGTTATGTGGCTTGGTGAACGCGTGACGGAAAAAGGTGTTGGCAACGGTATTTCCATTATCCTGTTGATAAACATCGTATCCAGAATGCCGAGTGATTTTTCAGATTTATATACGAAGTTCATGAAGGGTCAGGATATTGTAGATCAGGTAATCGCTGGTGCGATTATTCTGGCAGTTATACTTGTAACAACAATCTTGGTTGTTCTGTTACAGGGCGGAGTCAGAAAGATTCCGGTACAGCATGCACAGAAGGTACAGGGAAGAAGAATGATGGGCGGACAGCAGAGCCATATTCCTCTGAAAGTCAATACATCAAGCGTTATCCCGGTTATCTTCGCATCCTCTATTCTGTCTGTACCAATGGTTGTTGTAAACTTGTTCAACATTAATACCAGTGGTGTATGGGCAAAGATTTTAAGAGGTATGAATTCTAATTACTGGTTTAACTCTGCATATCCATGGGCAAGTGTAGGTCTGATTATATACATCCTGTTGGTTGTATTCTTCGCATATTTCTATACATCGGTTACATTTAATCCGATGGAAGTAGCAAACAACTTAAAGAAGAGCGGTGGATTTATCCCGGGTATCCGTCCGGGTAAGCCGACACAGGATTACTTAAATAAAATACTGAATTACATCGTATTTATCGGTGCGGTTGGTCTGTTGATTGTTGCGATTATTCCAATCTTCTTCAATGGAATGTTTGGTGCAAATGTATCATTCGGCGGAACCTCACTCATCATTATCGTAGGTGTAGTTCTTGAGACGATTGATCAGATCGAGTCTAAGATGATTGTACGAAATTATTCAGGATTCTTGAATGATTAAATGTCGATAAAAGGAAGCAGGAGTGTATTCTATGGGTACATTCCTATTCCTAGTTATAGGGAAATAAATTTTGTGGAACCAAAAAGCATAGAGAATGAAAGTATGGAGGGACAATAATTTGAAGATTATTATGTTAGGCGCACCTGGTGCAGGTAAAGGAACACAGGCAAAGATGTTAGCTGAGAAGTACGGAATTCCACACATCTCAACAGGTGATATTTTCCGTGCAAACATCAAGAATGGTACAGAGCTTGGCGCAAAGGCAAAGGAATACATGGATAAGGGTCTGCTTGTTCCGGATGAACTGGTTGTAGATCTGATCATGGATCGTTTCAAAGCAGATGACTGTAAGAACGGATATATCCTGGACGGATTCCCAAGAACCATTCCACAGGCAGAGGCACTTGATGCTGCACTTGCTGCAAATGGCGAGAAGATTGACTATGCAGTGAATGTGGAAGTACCAGATGAGAACATTGTAAATAGAATGTCCGGCAGACGTGCATGTGTAGGCTGTGGTGCAACCTATCACATCGTATATAACCCAACTAAGGTAGATGGTAAGTGTGATACTTGTGGCGCCGATTTGATCCTGCGTGATGACGACAAGCCGGAGACAGTCCTGAACCGTTTGAAGGTTTACCATGAGCAGACACAGCCGCTGATCGACTTCTATACAAAGAAGGGTGTCATCGCTGAGGTAGACGGAACAAAGGATATGAAGGACGTATTTGATGCGATTGTAGCTATTTTAGGTTAATATCTGTATCGGAGTTCAAAATGGCGATCATAATCAAAACAGAACATGAGATAGAGCTTATGCGTAAGGCGGGAGAAATTCTCGCCCAGACGCATGAGGAATTGAAGAAAATTATAAAACCGGGCATATCCACATATGAGATTGACAAATGCGGTGAGGATTTTATCCGAAGCTGCGGATGTGAACCGTCATTCCTGAATTATCAGGGATATCCGGCATCCATCTGTGTCTCAGTGAATGATGAGGTTGTACACGGCATACCGTCCAAGGAACGGATTTTGCAGGAAGGCGATATTGTCAGCCTCGATGCCGGAGTTATATACAAAGGATATCACTCGGATGCTGCAAGAACGTACGGTGTCGGAACGATTGATTCGGAATCGGAGCAATTGATTCAGGTGACAAAAGAGAGTTTTTTTCAGGCTCTGGCACAATGTCGGGCGGGAAAACATATAAATGATATATCCAAAGCGGTTTTTGGGTACGTTACAAAAAGAGGATATTCGGCTGTCCGTGATCTGGTCGGACATGGTGTAGGTGCACATCTCCATGAAGACCCGAACGTGCCGAATTACCCGAAGCTGTTCAAAGGACCAAAGTTAAAACCGGGGATGGTCATAGCAATTGAGCCGATGATTAACATCGGAAGCTATAAGGTAGGCTGGTTGAATGATGACTGGACGGTCGTTACAATGGATGGCTCACGTTCCGCACATTATGAAAATACAGTGCTGATCACCGAGGGAGATCCGGAGATCTTATCACGTGCAGAGGGATTGGAATTATAATATAAATCAATAAATTAAGGAGGATATGATATGCCAAAGGCAGACGAAATCGAGATGGAAGGAACCGTATTGGAGAAGCTTCCAAATGCAATGTTTCAGGTAGAATTAGAGAATGGGCTTAAAGTACTTGCCCATATCAGTGGAAAGCTCAGAATGAATTATATTAAAATCCTTCCGGGCGACAAAGTAACTGTGGTTTTATCTCCATATGATCTTACAAAGGGAAGAATCACCTGGAGAGCAAAATAAATTTACATTTTCACTTGCATTTCGCTATAGAAAATGGTATTATAGGTTTTCGTAGCGGACTTTTTGGAAAGGAGAGTATTTTAATGAAGGTTAGAGCATCAGTTAAACCAATTTGCGATAAGTGCAAAGTCATTAAAAGAAAAGGCAGTATTCGTATAATCTGCGAAAATCCAAAGCACAAACAGCGTCAGGGTTAATTCATGTTCGCGTGTATCATAAATGCTATTTATGATCAGACATGGGTCATTGTTAGACATTAGGTCTTACAATCTGACAGGACAGTTGGAACAAGGTATGTAGGATGATAGCCCATCTATAACTATGCCTTGTATTTGTGCGTGTAATGGTATTCCACATTACATACCAACTTCGATTGACGCCATGCCGGTATTCGGGTGGACGACAACGGACATCAGCTCTTGGCTGGAGTTGATAAAAGCGGCTGGACACATAGCATGTGTCAAAAATTGTTTCATTAAGTTATTTTACGGAGGTATAACAAGAATGGCTCGTATTTCAGGTGTTGATTTACCAAGAGAAAAGCGAATCGAAATCGGACTTACCTATATCTATGGTATAGGAAGAACATCAGCTACAAGAATTCTAAAAGAAGCAAACGTAAATCCGGACACGAGAGTTCGTGATCTGACTGACGATGAGGTTAAGAGACTCAGCGAAGTTATCAACGAAACTCAGGTCGTAGAAGGTGATCTGCGTAGAGAAGTAGCTCTTAACATTAAGCGTTTACAGGAAATCGGTTGCTACCGTGGTATCCGTCACAGAAGAGGATTACCTGTTCGTGGACAGAAGACAAAGACAAATGCAAGAACTCGTAAGGGTCCTAAGAAAACAGTAGCAAATAAGAAGAAGTAATGGAGGTTCAGGTTAATGGCTAAGAAAGTTACTACTAAGAAAGTGGCTAAGAAGCGTGTTAGAAAGAATGTTGATCGTGGACAGGCTCATATTCAGTCATCTTTTAACAATACAATCGTTACATTGACAGATGCCGAAGGTAATGCTTTATCTTGGGCAAGTGCAGGTGGACTTGGATTCAGAGGTTCCAGAAAGTCTACGCCATATGCTGCACAGATGGCAGCAGAGACAGCTACAAAGGCAGCTCTTCCTTATGGATTGAAGTCAGTAGATGTTATGGTTAAGGGACCAGGTTCAGGTAGAGAGGCAGCTATCCGTGCGCTCGCAGCTTGTGGTTTGGAAGTATTAAGTATTAGAGACGTAACTCCGGTTCCACATAACGGATGCCGTCCACCAAAGAGAAGAAGAGTCTAATAATAAGGAGGTACATGATAATGGCAGTAGATAGAACACCTATTCTCAAGAGATGTAGATCCTTAGATATGGATCCAGTCGTTCTCGGTGTAAATAAGAAGTCAAGAAGAAAAATGACTAGAGCAAATAGAAAAGTAAGTGAGTACGGTTTACAGCTTCGTGAGAAGCAGAAGGCTAAGTTTATTTATGGTATGCTTGAGAAGCCTTTCCGTAATTTATATGTAAAGGCAGAGCGTATGCCAGGTCTTACAGGACCAAACCTTATGATCCTTCTTGAGTCCAGATTGGATAACGTTGTATTCCGTATGGGATTTGCAAGAACAAGACGTGAGGCAAGACAGATTGTTGATCACAAGCATGTTTTGGTTAATGGCAAGTGCGTAAATATTCCTTCATACAAGATTAGTGCTGGTGATAAGATTGAAATCAAAGAGAAGAGCAAGTCTCTTCAGGGATTTAAGAATATCGTAGAGGCAAACGCAGGCGTTGTAGCTCCAGCATGGATGGAGTCAGACGTTGAGACATTGACAGGTACAATTAAGGAGCTTCCTCTTAGAGAGCAGATCGATGTTCCTGTAAATGATACACTTATCGTCGAGTTGTACTCTAAGTAATTCGCGTAAGTAAAGGGTTTGTAGCTAAGTAACACCAGTTATCCAGAAGGAGGGTCAGTCGTGTTTGAATTTGAAAAACCTAGAATTGAAATCGTAGAGATTTCAGACGATAACAAATATGGTAAGTTCGTAGTAGAACCATTGGAAAGAGGCTATGGTATTACACTTGGTAATTCTCTTCGTAGAATTATGTTATCATCTCTTCCGGGAACTGCAGTCAGCCAGGTTAAGATTAAGGGCGTTCTGCATGAGTTTTCTTCTCTCCCGGGCGTGAAGGAAGATGTTACAGAGATCGTGATGAATATCAAGGATCTGTGTATTAAGAACAATGCTACTACAAATGAGCCTAAGGTTGCATATATTGATGCTTCAGGTGATAAGGTTGTGACAGCTGGTGATATTCAGGTGGATGGAGACCTTGAGATCTTAAATAAGGATCTTGTAATCGCTAATCTGAGTGGTCCGGAAGCAAAGCTTGAGATGGAGCTTCTGATCACAAACGGTAGAGGTTATGTTGGATCTGATAAGAATAAGGGACTGGATTCCTCTATTGATGCTATCGCAGTTGATTCTATTTACACACCTGTAGAGCGTGTAAATCTGACTGTTGAGAACACACGTGTTGGACAGGTTACAGATTATGACAAGCTTACACTTGATGTATTTACAAATGGTACATTGGCACCGGATGAGGCAGTCAGCCTTGCAGCAAAGGTGCTTAGTGAGCATTTGAACCTCTTCATCGATCTTTCTGAGAATGCCAAGTCAGTAGACGTTATGGTTGAGAAGGAAGACGATCAGAAGGAAAAGGTACTTGAGATGAGTATCGACGAACTGGAGCTTTCCGTTCGTTCTTATAACTGCTTGAAGAGAGCAGGTATTAATACAGTTGAAGAATTGACAAATAAGACTCCGGACGATATGATGAAGGTTCGTAACCTTGGTCGTAAGTCTCTCGATGAAGTTTATGCGAAATTAAAAGAACTTGGTTTGTCACTTCGGACTGGTGATGAATAAAAAATAAGCACATAGGTGGTCTTAGGGAATCCTTCCGCAAGCGGGTCCCTCCCTAAGACATGTCCACCAAAGCTGAAGGATTAGTAAGCATGGTGAAGACCCGAAAGGGTAAGGAGGAAAATTAAAATGGCAATGTATAGAAAACTTGGTAAAAAGTCTGATCAGAGAATCGCATTACTTCGTAATCAGGTAACACAGCTTCTCTATCATGGAAAGATTGAGACAACAGAGGCTAGAGCGAAGGAAGTTCGTAAGATCGCTGAGCACCTTATCACACTGGCTGTTAAGGAGAAGGATAACTTCGACGAGATCAAGGTAACAGCTAAGGTTGCTAAGAAGGACAAAGATGGCAAGCGTATCAAGGAAGTTGTAGATGGTACGAAGGTTACACAGTACGACGAAGTTGAGAAGACAGTTAAGAAGGATCAGCCTTCCAGACTGCACGCTAGACGTCAGATGCTTAAGGTTCTCTACCCGGTAGTTGAGGTTCCTACAGATGCTGCAGGAAAGAAAGCTGCTACAAAGAAGGTAGACCTTACATCTAAGCTCTTCGATGAGTATGCTGCAAAGTATGCTAACCGCAAGGGTGGTTACACACGTATCGTTAAGATTGGCGAGCGTCGTGGCGACGGTGCTATGAAGGTTATTCTTGAGTTAGTTTAATCTATATAAAACCAGACGGGTTGTCGAAAGGCAGCCCGTTTATTTTTTAATGGAGAATTACTATGACAAAGAAAATTGGAATTGTTTGTTGTTCGGATGGAATCCGGCAGGGATATGAAGATGAGATAGAGGAATTGCGTCGGACGCTGGCGGATATGGGGATTGAGAGTGTGATCAGTCCATTCCTGTATGCGCGTGACGGCGTGGCGAGCGGAACCGCAGAGGAACGTGCGAAGGCAGTGATGGATTTTTACAAGGATGATACGATTGACGCAATCTGCGACATATCCGGTGGGGATATGGCGAATGGAATCCTGCCGTATCTGGATTACAGCGTGATTGCGAAGACGAACAAACCGTTCTGGGGATACAGTGACCTGACGACCGTATTGAATGCGATCTATGCGAAGACCGGGCAGACAGGTGTGCTGTATCAGATACGAAATGTGCTCTACAAGGAGCGGGAGCAACAGATGGCGGATGTGCAGAATGTCCTGTGCGATGATGGTGATGCACTGTATCGGATTGATTATCGTTATGTACAGGGAACGCAGATGCATGGAATCGTTGTCGGCGGAAATATCCGTTGTTTCCTGAAACTCGCAGGGACGGCATATATGCCGGATCTACATGGGAAGATTCTGCTTCTGGAGAGTCGATCCGGGACAGTGGCGCGCATGGAAACCTATCTGAGTCAGTTGCAGCAGATTGGTGCATTTGAGCAGATTGCGGGCATCATGCTTGGAACATTTACGGAGATGGAAGCAAAGCCGTGTACGCCGGATATCGTGCAGCTTGTGAAGCGGTACGCCGGAGATAACATGCCGATTGCGCTCACGGGACAGATCGGACATGGGATGGATGCAAAAGGAATCGTGATCGGTGCAGAATTGTAATTTTTTGTTGTGCATTTTATGGAAATACGTTTGCCATGTAGGACATATGATGATATGATGACCATAGGTATTGATTTTATTATTTATGGGGTAGGGTATGAAGAAAGAGAAAAGTATTTCAAAAAATGCAGGTTTTACGCTTGTAGAACTAATCATTGTAATAGCGATTATGGCGGTGCTTGCGGGAACCGTTGGTCTGATGGTAATTCGGTATATACGGAAAGCGCGGGCATCGAATGCGATGGAGGAGTTACGTACGATTGTGTCAGCGGTTGAGACAGGTTTGATATCCTCTTATGCAGAGGAACATGAGATGAAGCTGAATAAACGTTACACAGATTCAGATGGAAATACATTGCCATGTGGTATGCTGACGAATTATATGATTAGTCGCGCGCAAAATAATAGCATATCTGGTGTGAATGAGGATAATGCGTTAGATTATTATTTTGCACAGAAGGTTCTGGAGGAACTGAATGCGGAGAATGGAAGTGATTATCATTTTCTGAATTTTACAGGGGATGAGGACGAACCTTTGGGAATGAATTGCAATTCCTTTTATAATCAGTTTGGGTGTCCGGGTGTGATTGTTGTGTATGGTGGTGAAGGGAAAGTCTTGTTTGCACAGTATTATAATTCCGGGTGTCTGATTCAGTATGAGGCGGGCGATGGCTATACCTATCTGGATGATACGACGGAATTCGTAGGGAGTACAACGATTCATTAGAACGGTTTGCCCGAATCTGCCGATACAGACGATGCAATAATTGATGAGAATATAAGAATATAAAAGAAAAAGGATTGACTGTATAGATACAGCTAATCCTTTTTTTATCCGTTATGAGAGATTGCATTGACTGGCAATCAGACCAGCATATGGAATACCTGACGTGAGTCTAAGGCTCCATAGATTTCGCGTCAACCATCTGGACAGCTCCGGCGAAGTTCCCATGGAAATAGTTTGCGATTTCATCGGAATATCCATATACAATTCCTTTTCTGTAAGGAAATAACAGGTTCTGCAGTTGGGCGACCGCTTCGTCCAGCGGTGCTTTCTTGGAGAAACCACCGGTTGTAATCTGCCCGAGTGAATAAGTTCCGCCATCTCTGGCAAGCAGATATAAGGTATGAAATTTGCTTGTCGGAATAAAATTCATCGTCTGTTTAACTACATTTCCATAGATCCACATGATATCGCGAATCGGAATCACGCGCACCGTCTTCGCTTCATAGACGAGAATTGCTGTCGGTGTTGCAACGAAAGAGAACGCTTCCACGCCGTATGGAATCTGCTGATCGAGCATTGCAATCTCCTGTGGAGAAAGCAGATTCCATGATGCTTCAGCGGCTGCGTATTTTTTCTTGTTAAATGCAGTCTGCTTGATACCGCCCCAGGCAGTAATCCGTGCGTTAATGTTTGGAAAATTTGAAAAATCCATATGTACCCTCCCAATGTGTAAAGAATATAGTTCAGATCATCTTGACAAATAATCTGAACTTGTTGTTATTTCCTACATTTTACAGATAATGTCAAAATCATATAAATTATAGCATAGAAGAGACAAAAATCAATCTTAAATGATGAAAATATTTTGCTATGGTAGTATGGATATACAAATATATATTTTGAATATTTTATATTTCTTTTGAGAAAAAATTGCGGGATATGCAGAAAAAATGGTATAGTAATGGATATGTTATAAGGCAGACAGCCTGAACTGAAAAGTTAGTCAGGAACATGGAATAATATGATTAAAATCAGAGATCTTACATTTGAATATTTTGACCGGGATGAAGAAGGAAATCTGACCGAGATGGTAAATGCCATCCGTGGGATTAATTTTGATGCGGATGAGGGGGAATTTATCGTTGTAGCGGGGGTGAATGGCAGCGGGAAGAGCACATTTGCAAAGATCTTAAACCGGTTGTTGTTACCGATTGAAGGTACGGTTCTGATCGGCGGACTTGATGCGATGCAGGAGGGAAATATCATTCCGATCCGGAAGATGGTGGGCATGGTGTTCCAGAATCCCGATGATCAGTTGATCGGAAGTGTTGTGGAAGAGGATGTTGCTTTCGGCGCGGAGAATATCGGCGTGCCACACAAGGAACTGGTGAAGCGGGTGGAGGATGCACTTGCACAGGTAGGTCTTGCGGCATCGATGCGGATCGAGGAATTGTCCGGCGGTGGAAAGCAGAAGGTGGCGATTGCAGGGGTACTTGCGATGAAGCCACGCTGTATCGTGCTCGATGAGGCGACCAGCATGCTTGATCCGAAATCCAGACGGGATGTGCTGCAGTTGATGAAGGAACTGCAGAAGCAGGGAATCACGATCATTCTGATCACGCATCTGATGGAGGAGCTTCTGCTGGCGGACCGGATCTATGTGATGCATCAGGGCAGGCTTGCCATGAAGGGCAGCCGGGAAGCGATTTTTACACAACCGGAGAAGCTGCGGGAGTTTGGCCTGGAATTGCCGATGACCGTGCAGCTGGCACATGCTTTAGCGAAGTGCGGGTGTGTGCGGACGAAGGATTTGTTCTCACTTGAGACAATTGCGGATCGTATATACAAGGAACATCCGTATGCATTTCTGAAGGAGAAGACGATGGAACCTGCACCGGCAGGGAAGAAAGTGAAAGCATCTGCTCAGGCGGTTGTATTTCAACAGGTGAATTTGTCATATGGAGAGAAGCCGATACTGACCGATGTTTCCTGCTCGATCGAGAAAGGCAGCTATACAGCAATCATCGGACCATCGGGCGCAGGAAAAACAACGATGTTACAGATGATTCCGGCACTCATTTCACCGACGGATGGAAGCATCTACGTGGATGGAGTGGAAGTGACGGATGCTTCGGCAGATATTACGGCTCTGCGTAAGAAAATCGGGTTTATCTTCCAGTATCCGGAGCAGCAGTTATTTGCAAAAAATGTATACGAAGATGTAGTGTTTGGACCGCGGAATGTCGGTATCAGCGAAGTGGAAGCGGAGAAGCGGGCATATGAGGCGATTCAGTTTGTCGGACTGCCGCAGGATGTCTATGATTTGCCGATGGATAAGCTGTCGGGCGGACAGAAACGGCGTGTGGCATTAGCGGGCGTAATCGCGATGCAGCCGGATTATCTGATCCTAGATGAACCGTTGGCAGGGCTTGATCCGGTTGGAAAGAAAAAGATGCTGGAGATCCTGCGTGCATTACACCGGGATGCAGGGATTACAGTCGTTGTGGTCAGCCACGATGCGGATGCAGTTGTGGAGGACGCAGAGCAGGTGCTCTATCTGAAGGATGGAAGAATCGTGGAGCAGGGGGCACCTGCGGATATATTCTACCGGTTATGGCTGCGGGAGATGGAACATGTGACGCGGGATGATCCCTCGGGGCTGACGGGCGGACAGACGTTAGAGAAAAACGCAGGACAGCCGGCTGCCGGTCAGACAGGGGACGAAAACGCAGGACAGTTGGTTTCCGGGCAGACAGGAGACAGAAGCACCCGGAAGTCAGCCGGAGAAGTACTCTCCGAAGCACTCTGTGAGCTTCCGGTCTGCATGCAGCTACTCATCCGCCTGCGTATGATGGGGCTTCCGGTATCGTGTAAGCATACACTGCCTGCGGAGACGGTGCAGGCAATCGCGGATGCGGTTGGAAGATGATTTCGTAATGTCTAAAAAGAGGTAGGAACATGATGAAGGACATCACATGGGGACAGTATCACAGCGTGGATTCGATGATCCACCGGCTGGATCCCCGTGTCAAAATTCGATTTACAATTGTATATATAATCCTGCTTTTGCTGGATCGGAACCTTCCGCTTTTTGTGTTTCTCACCACAGTATTTGCCGGTGTGTGGGTGTGCAGCCGGGTGCCGATGCGCAAGATGATACGCGGAACACGCGGGATATTTTTGTTTATACTGATCTGTAGTGCCTTAAATGCATTTACCGTGCATGGAACGACGCTGGTAAAGCTTGGTGTGCTTGCGATTACGAAGGAAGGTTTAATGAAAGCGGGATTCGTGTTCTGGCGGATGTTGCTTTTGATTCTGATGTCGAGCCTGCTGATGTATACAACGACACCGACGCGGCTCACGGATGGCATGGAGAAGTGTATGCATCTAAGTGGCGGCGTGGCAATGGGAATCACGATTGCGCTCCGGTTTGTGCCGATATTATTTGGAGAGTTAGACCGGATCATGAAAGCGCAGATGGCGCGTGGTGCGGACTTTAAGAAGGGCAATCCGGTCGTGCGCTTAAAGAAGCTGCGGACGGTGATATTGCCACTGTTCCAGAATGCGATTTTGCGTGCCGGACATCTGGGGGATGCGATGGATAGCCGTTGTTATACGGGCGGCATAGGACGGACGAAGCTGCATCCACTCGTGTATGAGAGACGCGATGTGGTTGCATATGTGTGCATGCTGGTGATGACGGTTGTGTCGATTATCTTAATTATAAGATTTTAGCTTTGCATAGGGATGATAAGTGTAATAAATAGAAAAATCACAAAGATGTAGATTGTTTATGATAGTAGTCAAGTGACTTTATATTTATAATAGAAGTAATGAGATGTTTTATGTGTCTGTATTTTCAATTGAAATAAGATATTAGAAAGAGAAAGGAGATTCGCTCCATGAAACGAATCAAATTAATCGTCGCCTATGACGGCACCAATTACTGCGGCTGGCAGATTCAGGATAATGGGATTACGATTGAGGAAGTGCTGAATCGCGAATTGTCGAAGCTGTTGCAGGAAGATATCAAGATCATTGGCGCAAGCCGGACGGATTCCGGTGTGCATGCGCTGGGAAATGTGGCGGTCTTTGATACGGAGACACGGATTCCGCCGGAGAAGATCAGCTTCGCGTTAAACCAGCGGTTGCCGGACGATATCCGGATTCAGGAATCGTGTCAGGTGGCGGACGATTTTCACCCGCGGTTCTGCGATACGATCAAGACATATGAGTATCGCATCTGGAATGACAAGTTCCCGAATCCGCTTGTGCGGCTTTACTCGAAATTTTGTTATTTCCATGTCGATGTAGCGAAGATGGAGCAGGCAGCGGCATATCTCGTCGGCGAACATGATTTCAAATCATTCTGTACGCCACGGACACAGGTGGAATCTACGGTGCGCACGGTCACAGAAATCTCCTTCCGGACAGAAGGCAAGATGATCATTATGACGATCCGCGGAACCGGGTTCTTATATAATATGGTGCGGATCATCATGGGTACATTGCTCAAATGCGGTATGAATATGTATCCGCCGGAGCATGTGAAGGAGATTCTCGATGCGAAGGACCGCGCGGCAGCAGGACCGAAAGCGGAAGCGTGTGGACTGCAGTTGGTTGGAATTGAGTATTTATAGGATGTGGCGTATATAATTACATATGAAATATGTAGAATTTATTGCCGGATTTGAGATGATTTTATATGAAAATTAAGAATATTGTACAAAAATCCGCATTTCCGGTAAAAAGGCGTTGACACACGCGGGCACGTATAATATAATACCTAAATGTGACAAAAGACAGGTGAAGTGCGTCCCAATAGCCCCGGGACTTGCGGAATACTCTTTTGCTACAATGTACAGTACGCATTCGGCACTGTGCGGACAGGCTGTTTCGGACATTTCGGCTTGAAGGCATGGGTATGATGCAGAACAATTCGAATAATTTTAAGGAGGAACACCACAATGAAGAGCTTTATGGCAAGCCCATCAAACATTGAAAGAAAGTGGTATGTAGTAGATGCTACAGGACATACATTAGGTCGTTTATCATCAGAGATCGCAAGCATTTTAAGAGGAAAGAACAAGCCAACATTTACACCACACATCGATACAGGTGACTATATCGTAGTTGTAAATGCTGATAAGATTAAGGTAACAGGTAAGAAGATGGATCAGAAGGTTTACTATCACCATTCTGATTATGTCGGCGGTATGAAAGAGCAGACTCTCAAAGAGAAGATGGCTAAGAAGCCAGAGGAAGTTATCTACCTTGCAGTTAAGGGCATGCTTCCAAAGGGACCTCTCGGAAGACAGATGATCAAGAAGCTTTATGTTTACGCTGGACCAGAGCACAAGCAGCAGGCTCAGAAGCCAGAAGTATTAGAGATTAAGTATTAATAAGGGAGGAAACGTTCGTGGCTAAGAATAGTAATAGATTTTACGGAACAGGTAGAAGAAAAAGCAGTATCGCAAGAGTTTACCTTGTACCAGGAACTGGTAAGGTAACTATTAATAAGAAAGACATGGATGAGTATTTCGGTCTTGATACATTGAAGCTCATCGTTAAGCAGCCATTCGCAGCAACAGGTACAGAAGGAAAGTTCGACGTACTTGTAAATGTTAAGGGTGGCGGATTTACAGGTCAGGCTGGTGCTATCAGACATGGTATCTCCAGAGCACTCCTTGAGGCAGACGCTGAGTACAGACCAGCACTCAAGAAGGCAGGATACCTTACAAGAGATCCTCGTATGAAGGAAAGAAAGAAGTACGGTCTCAAAGCAGCTCGTCGTGCACCGCAGTTTTCAAAGAGATAGGATTATCTGCGAATTGCAGGTATGGAAAAGAGTCCGCAAGTTTACTTGCAGGACTCTTTTTTCATGCCTGCAAATTCATAGGAATCTAGCAGATGACCGACTCGGAGCGAAGCGCAGAGGAGGTTCATGTGCTAGATTCGCAGATAATCCGTATAGATAGTCGGAGTGAAACGGAGACGAGATTCCGTCTCAAGTGCTTGCAAACGTAGGATAGCAGATGACCGAGCCGTAGCGAAGCGAAGGGGAGGTTCTCATCAATCCAGCTCGCAAATGAGGCTAGACACAAGTAACTGCCATGAAAACCTCAAATATTTGATAGAACCCATTTGAAAAATCGAGTATAATAAATAGAAAATACATGTAGCATGCAGAAGCGCGTGCATGTCAAAAGCGATGGCGCGTGGTGATATACTACATAGAAAAGGGGGAGGGGAGATTTTATATCTTCCGAAAATGTATGGGAACTATCAAAAATACAAAAGGGAAACGATTAAATATCTTATGGGTGATTATCCTGATCGGCAGCGTTCCGCTGCTCACGGCAATTCTGATTCTGACAATTTATTCTACAAGAAAAATGGAACAGGAACTGGAAAACAGTACATATGCAAGATTAAAGGCATGTGCGGTTTCGGTAGAAAAATACTTTGAGTGGGACGTCCGGGAAGATATCTTATGCAGGGACGATGTCAGCTACGAGTTTATCGATTCATTGAAAAAGGACAATATCGAGCTTACATTTTTTGAAGGAGATGAACGATACATCACTTCGGTTGTTGACGAGAATGGAAACCGTCCGGAGGGAACAAAGGCAGATGCTGCAATCTGGAAAACTGTCCAGGCGGGCAAGGATTACCACGCAGATGGTGTACAGATTGCAGGTGCAGATTACTATGTATACTACACACCGGTGTATTCCGATGCCGGTGATGTGATCGGTATGGGATTTGCCGGCGAGAAAACAGCGACTGTCAACGCAGCAAAGAAGGGACTTGTGCGTACATTGTTACTGATCTCTGTGGCGATAGGCATTCTATACCTGGGTGCCCTGATTCTCCTTGCTTCGAAGATCCGGAAGTCACTGGCGAAGACAACAGCACATATTGAACGGATTGCGAACGGAAGTATTTCAGAAGACGTGGAAGGATCTTCAGCAATTGCGGAGATTGACACGTTGATTGATTCCTCAAAGATTCTTAAGGAAAAACTGAATAATATTGTAACAAGCGTAAATGATCATGTTGTGAATCTGCAGCAGGATACATCTTCCCTGAATGAGCGCGCCGATTTCAGTAATGAGGGTGCCGGACAGATCAGCCAGGCGATGGAGGAATTATCTGTGACCGCGGTGACACTGGCAGATAATGTGCAGGATGTCAATGCGAAGTCCATCGAGATGGGAAATGCAATCACGGATATCGATAATGATGTGCAGGTATTAAGTGCAAATTCTGAGCAGATGGGCAAGGCGAACAGCACAGCAACCAAGTCCATGGAGACTGTACTGGACAGCTCCAATCAATCGGCGGAAATTATCGGTCGGATTACGAATCAGATTGAAGAGACAAACCAGGCGATTCTGTCAATCAATGAGGCAGTCAACCTGATTATGGATATTACCGGACAGACAAGTCTGCTTGCGTTAAATGCATCAATCGAAGCAGCACGTGCCGGACAGTCGGGAAGCGGATTTGCGGTTGTGGCAAGTGAGATCAAGAAGCTGGCAGAGCAGAGTGCCGAGGGTGTGGATACGATCAAACAGGTGGCTGATAATATCTTTGCGAAATCAAATGAGTGTGTGAGTATGGTACGTGATGTACAGACATTGCTCGGAAAAGAGCAGGATGATATCTCTGCAACATGCAGCAGCTTCGCAACACTCAGCAAGACGATTAGTGACAATATCGTGGCGGTGTCCCGTATCAGTGAGAAATCAAAGCAGCTTGATGGTATCAAGCAGTCCATCATAGCAAATATTACTGATCTCAGTGCGATTTCCGAAGAAAATGCGGCAAGCAACGAGGAAGTATCTGCCAATGTTACAAGTATTGCCGAAGCAATCGACCAGATGAACACGGCAACCGGACATGTCAGCAAGGTGTCGGATGAACTGGCAGAAATGATGAAGTATTTTGAATAAGATAAATATATTTGGAGAACCTGAATCTTCAGGTTCTCTTTTTTATGTTCAAGATTAAAAATACTACTTGACATATAATACTATGTGCCGTATAGTATGTGACATAAGGAGGTATACATATGGATATTCAATTAAAACGAGGCATGTTGGATGTATGCGTGCTGGCGGCTATCAAAGATGAAGATTCCTATGGATATCAGATCATCAAAGATATGAAACCGTATGTGACGATTTCGGAGTCGACGCTGTATCCGATTTTACGACGATTAGAAGCAAATGCGTATCTGACGGTACAATCGGTGGAACACAATGGACGACTTCGGAAATATTATCATATTACAGACGCAGGACGGGCGCGAATCGATGAGTTTCAGGAGGAATGGAAGGAACTGGAATCCATCTATCGGTTTATCGTTCGGGAAGAACCTATGAAGGAGGCACAAGACCATGAATAAACAGGAATATTTGTCGGCAATCCGGGTGCGGATTCCGAAGATGCCGACGGAAGATATAGAGCGGTTCATCGCTTATTACAGTGAGATGATCGATGACCGGATGGAAGATGGCATGACGGAGGAAGAGGCGGTTGCCACGATGGATACACCGGATGAAGCCGTGGATCAGATTCTGGAAGATACGCCACTTAGCAAAATCGTTAAGCAGAAGATCAGGCCGACGCATCGCCTGCGTGCATGGGAGATTGTTCTGATTGTACTTGGTTCTCCGGTCTGGGTGCCGCTTCTGCTTACAGCCGGAATTCTGGTATTAAGTATGTTAGTTGTTGTATTTTCACTATTGATTACATTTTATGCAGTAGTCATATCAGCAGCAGTCGCGGGAATTGCGGGGGTTTTAGCTGTGGTTCCATTCTTGATGATCAGCAATGTTCCGGCAGCGGTATTTATGCTTGGGTGCGGATTCGCAGGTGTCGGACTTACGATTCTGTTCTTTGTCGCAGTGAAGCCGGTAACGGTTGGATTCTGGAATCTGTGTAAGGCAGCTGTGAGCGGCATCAAAAGAAAGTTCGTAAAGGAGGGCTAAGATATGAGCAAAACTAAAAAAGCGGTCATCATTGGTTCCGTGCTAGTCGGTATCGGTGTGATTATAGGATTTATCGGAATTGCAATAGGTGGATTTAAGTTTCCGAATGGAGCGGTCGATCTGACCACGATGAAAGCACTTCATGCCGAGAAGAAAACCGTGCAGATTGCGGATGCATTTGATAAAATAGAGATAGCCGGGGCAAGCAGCATGGATATCGAGATCTGCAAATCAAAGACCGGTAAGAATTATGTGGAGTATTATGATACGGATGATTGGACAAGTCATGTGGATGTGAAGGAACATGTGCTGAAATTCACAACGGACGACAAGGGCAAACATAAAGCGGTTGTATCACTGGGATTTGGAAAAGATACGGCGGCACGGTTGTATCTGGCAGATGCGGAATACAAAGAAATCGCTGTAACAACCTTGAGCGGATATGTTACAATTCAGGATGTGAATGCAGAAACTGTAAATGTATCTGCATCCAGTGGAGATCTATATATGAAGAATATAAATGCCCCGGATTCCATTATGGCAACATCTTCTTCCGGAGATATTGATCTGGAAAATGCAACAGCAAAGCAGATAGAACTTGGAGCTAATAGTGGAGAAATTGAGATGCAGGATATAACCGCAGAAAGCTTGCGTATGTCGACGTCCAGCGGAGACATAGATCTGGAGAGCTGTGATGCCGAGAAATTCGATATCACAACATCGAGCGGTGATGTCGATATGGAGATTACAGCGGGACGCACATATCGGTTTGAGACGAAGACGAATAGTGGAGATGTGGATGTTCCGGATGGCGATGCAGATTCCGAGTATCTGTGCAGGATCGTAACATCGAGTGGAGATGTGGATGTGAAGCAGAAGTAAGAGGTATATATGTTAGATATCATTATAGTAGAGGATAATCACGAAATCGGCGGGCTGCTTTCGGATTTCCTACGGAAAGAAAATTATATTGTGAGCGTTGCGAAGGATGGCGAGGCTGCATTGGAGCTTTTTGAACGGTACGGAGCGAAGCTTGTGATTTTAGATCTGATGCTGCCGGGGATGGATGGCTTTGCGGTCTGCTCTAAGATTCGTGAGACGTCCAATGCACATATTCTGATCGTGAGTGCCAAGACAGAAAAGAACGATAAATTAAAAGGCTTGAATCTGGGTGCTGACGATTATATTGAGAAGCCTTACGATATGGATATTCTGCTTGCGAAAATCAATGGTATCTTCAAACGCAAATACGCGCAGGAGGAAGTGATTGTTGGAACGATCCGGCTGAATACAGCGACACAGACGATTTATGTCGCAGATCAAAAGGTTGATTCCACAGCGAAGGAATTTGAACTATTAAAATTACTGATGGAAAATAAAGGCGTGACACTGAAAAAGGAATATTTGTTCCGCACGATCTGGGGCAGCGACAGTGAATCGGAGATGCAGACACTGACGGTACATATTAAGTGGCTCAGACAGAAAATAGAGAAAGATCCAAAACATCCGGAGCATATTATCACGGAATGGGGAACGGGGTATCGGTTTGAATAAATATCGTAGATTTGTAATAATTTTTTTGTTGTTGGAAATCTGTCTGATAGGGATTTGCAACCTTTTCGTGGTACAAGCTCTGAAATCCAAGGACGAAAATTCGTACCGGGTTGATGTGGCGCGGTGTGTACAGGAGCTGGAAACAGGAATTCCTTTGGAACAGATCAACTTGTCAGACTATCCGACACTTACACGCGTAAGCATTTTTGATGCGCAGGAAGTGTGCAACGAAGAATATCGTGTAGAGGAAGTGCAGGGAAAGCTGTACCGGTTTTGTTACAGACGGGCGGTGCAGTACGGAAGTGTATGGAAACTGGATCTGGTGCTGGGCGCATTGTGGATCTGTACGGCGGTATTTCTGATATTGCTTGGAAGAAAACTGGTTCGTCCGTTTGCGTCGATGGAAGGACTTACAACAGAACTTGCGAAAGGAAATCTGTCCGTACCAATCAAGGCAGAAAAAAGCCGTTTCTTCGGAAAATTCCTGTGGAGTCTGGATATGCTGCGGGAAAAGCTGGAGACGGACAAGTTAAGAAGACTGGAGCTTGAGAAAGAGAAGAAGACACTTTTATTGTCACTGTCGCATGATATACGCACACCACTTTCGGCGATTGAATTATACACGCAGGCGCTGGAGGAAAATCTGTATGAAAATGAAGAAAAAAGGCAGCAGGCGATTGGTGGAATTCGTAAAAATACAGAGACAATTAAGAAATATGTAGGCGAGATCTCCGAAGCCGCACGGGAAGATTTCCTGAAGCTGGATGTGCAGCACGGAGAGTTTTATCTGTCGCAGATGATGCAGGCGTTGAAACTTTATTACAAAGAAAAATTCGCAGATTTACATACAGACTTTCAGATGGAGTCCTTTGCAGATTATCTGCTATATGGTGATCTGGACCGGGCGGTTGAAGTAGGGCAGAATGTGCTTGAGAATGCAATCAAATATGGCGATGGAAAATACGTGCATATTTCTTTTTCAGAGGAAGAAGACCACAGCCTGATTACGATTGAAAATTCTGGTGCAGGTCTCAAAGAAGAGGAGCTGCCACATATTTTTGATGCGTTTTATCGTGGAAGTAATCACGCAGGTGTTCGTGGAAGCGGATTGGGCTTATATATCTGCAAGGAACTGCTTCACAAGATGGATGGAGATATCTATGCAAAGACACCGGAAACAGGCTTTGCAGTTACGATTGTACTTAGAAAAATGTAGGAGATTCCTGCATTTTTCTTTTTTAAGGATTATTTAATAATTTCCCTGTTATGATTGAGCCATAAACAAGGAAAGGGGCAGATTTATGTACTGGAATATCTTAAAACGGGATATCAAACGGAAAAAGACGATGAATGTGATCCTGTTATTGTTCACAATTCTGGCAGCGATTTTTGTTGCGAGTGGTCTGAACAACGTGGTTACTGTTATGAACGGAACCGATTATTTTTTTGAAAAAGCCGGGATCAAAGATTATGTGTTGTTCACGCAGAATGGGGATGGCGGCGTAGAGCAGATCCTGAAAACATCGGGATGTGTAAAGGATTACAGCATGGAGAAATGTATCTGGGGCACGAATGGAGATGTCACATATCAGGGCGAAAAATTGAAGGTAAAGAACAATACCTTGCTGATACAATCGCTGGATACGACACAGTTTCATTATTTTCTGGAAGATAATCAGGAGTTGACGGAGATTGCGGATGGAGAAATCTATATTACTGCTGGAAGTTTTGCAAGAAATGATATGCACGTCGGAGATACAATCCGGATTCAGATGAAAAACATAGACAAGACATTTCGCGTAGCGGGCGAAATCAAAGATGCGTTGCTTGGTTCTGACCTTATGGGAAATACAAGATTGCTGCTCAGCGACAATGATTTCAAAGCGTATGAAGCGGACAAAACACTGGAACCTTATCTTGGGAGAATCTTTCAGGTGGAGACGGATGATACAGGGACACTTTCAGCGGAATTGGCAAGCGCAACCAATATATTGTTTTCTTCAGAGAGAGCTACAATCCGCCTGTCGTATGTTATGGATATGATTCTGGCGATGCTTGTGTTGGTGTTAAGTATTTGTCTGATCATTGTATCCTTTGTGCTTCTGAAATTTGTGATTACATTTTCCATCCGGGAGGAATTTCGTGAGATTGGCGTGATGAAAGCAATCGGTATCCGAAATGCGAAGATCCGGCGTCTGTATATTGTGAAATATCTGGCAATGGCAATCGTAGGCGGAACAGTCGGATTTTTCGTGAGCATTCCATTTGGCAATCTGCTGATCGCATCTGTCTCGAAAAAGATGGTGCTTGGCAATGAAGGTGGGTATCTCTTTAATGTAATCGGCGCGTTGGCTGTGATTGGTCTGATGGTTGGATTTGCGTATCTTTGCACGGGAAAGGTCAGAAAGTTGACACCGGTGGATGCGATACGAAACGGACAGACGGGAGAACGATATCACAAAAAATCGATTTATCGGTTAAGTAAAAGCCGTGCGCGTACACCGTTCTATATGGCACTGAACGATATATTGAGTGCACCGCGTCGGTTTATTACGATTGTGCTGCCATTCTTTATCTGCTCAGTATTTATGCTTGGCGTTGTGATGGTGACATCGACGATGCAGAGCAAGAGTATGATCACCTGTTTTGGAAAGGAGTCCGATGTCTATATCACGGATCCCAAAATGATGAAACCGGTTCTTCTGGATAAGGATCAATGGCCTGTCCTGCAGGAGAACTATCAGGCGATTGCGGATGGGTTGGAAGCTGCGGGTATGCCGGTGGATAAGGTAAGCATGGAAGTCTGGTACAAGTATGCCTGTGAAGCAAATGGAAAGTTATATTCTGTGTTATTCGAGCAGAATACAGAGACGCATACGACGGATTATACATATGAGAAGGGAACTCCACCACAAAATGCGTATGAGATAGCCATTACGCCAATGATCGCCGATCAGCTTGGCGTGGAAATCGGAGATACCGTGACGATTGATTTTGGTACGGAGAAACGTGACTGTGTTGTGACAGCGCTATTTCAGACGATGAATCAGTTGGGAAAGGTTGGACGACTCCACGAAGAGGCACCGACTTCGATGAAGTATGCGACGACAATGCCGGGGTTTCAGGTTGATTTTTCAGATCATCCAGATGAAAAGGAGATTCGGACGCGTGTAAAGAAAATCAAGGAACTGTATGGAATTACCGGAGTGTTTGATGCTGCGGGATATTGTGTAGACTGCATGAGCGTTGGGGATACGATGGACACGGTCTGTCTGCTGCTTTTGGCGATAACAGGAATCGTCGTTGTGCTCGTGACAGTTTTGATGGAACGGTCGTTTATATCTACGGAACATGGACAGATTGCACTTCTAAAAGCAATAGGATTTTCCAATCGAAGCATCTTCAAGTGGCATGTAATACGGTTTATGCTGGTTGCAGGACTCGCAGAAATCCTTGCAGTTGTACTGACCAGACCAATTACGAAACTGTGGTGTGATCCAATCTGGGCGATGATGGGAGCGACAAATGTAGATTATTATTTCAGTCCGGTAAGGATCATCCTGATCTATCCGGGGATCGTGCTTGCGATTACATGGATTGCAGTCAGTGTGACTGCATTTCATATACGCAGGATTCGTGGCACAGACATTGTAAATGTAGAATAGGAGCGCACTTGGAAAATGAGATCGGAAAGGGTATAAATTATGGCAAATATATTGAAAGTAACAGATTTGTGCAAAACATATGTGATTGACAAGCGGCAGAATAATGTTCTTCGAAATGTGAACTTTGAAGTGGAAGAGGGCGATATGGTAGCGATTATGGGACCATCTGGTTCCGGAAAGTCGACACTGCTTTATTCGGTATCGGGGATGGATGTGCCAACAAGTGGAACAGTTCGTTTTGCAGGCAGGGATATTGCGAAGCTGTCACAGACGGAGCTTGCGAAGGTGCGGCTGGATGAGATGGGATTTATCTTCCAGCAGATGTATATGATGAAGAATCTGACAATAATGGATAACATTCTGCTTCCGGCAATGGAGAGTAAAAAGGATGAGCGGTCGCGTGCAAAGAAGGTTGCATTTGCGGAAGAATTGATGCGGAAACTGTCAATCATAGAGGTTGCAGACAATGATATCAATGAGGTTTCCGGGGGACAACTGCAGCGGGCGTGTATCTGCAGAAGCATGGTGAATCATCCGAAGCTTCTTTTTGCAGATGAACCGACCGGAGCATTGAACCGGGCTGCCTCAACAGAGGTTATGGATGCACTTGGGAAGCTGAATCGCGAAGGAACGACGATTATGATGGTAACGCATGATGCCAAGGTTGCATCCTGCTGCAAGAGAGTCTTATATATATTGGATGGAACAATCAAAGGGGAATACAAAGCCCCGGAGGATGAGAATTTATCGGATGCAGACCGCGAACGCAGATTACAGAACTGGCTGCTGGATCTGGGGTGGTAGAGTTAGAAGAGCAGATATCATAAGGTATCTGCTTTTTTATTTGACGCGCGATATAAAAATAAATATACTTAGGAATGGAATCTATTTGACGCACGACAAATAAACATAAAGGAATCAATAGTTAAGATGAGCAAACAAAAGAGAAAAATATTGCGACGAGTCACAAGCCGGCACTTATTGGCTTGGGCGTGGCAGTCAGTTATAAATGGAAACAAAACACATTTTTGAGTATCCTGCTTGGAACAGTCTGTTATATGGTGCTTCTGCGGATTTTCTAGTTCGCGCATAAAAAATGGCTAAAAATCAGGGGTTGCAACCATCGGTTGACAAATTGTCCGTGCGGCTTTCTTGTGTGTAACGGAGAAAATTCGTACGATAAGAACATCAAATATGCCATGCGGATGGCAGGAGGAGGCGCTTATGATATTAGCGGATAAGATTATTAACTTGCGTAAAAAGAATGGTTGGTCTCAGGAAGAACTGGCACATAAATTGGGAGTGAGCCGGCAGTCCATTTCCAAATATGAAGGGGCACAGGCAGTTCCGGATTTGGATAAAATATTGAAGCTTAGTCAGATCTTTGGTGTGACAACAGACTATCTCATTAAAGATGAGATGGAAGAGGAGATTTATACCGGGGAGGATTCTTATGAAGAAGACAAACCACAGCATAAAGTGACGATGGAAATGGCAAGTGAGTTTCTGCAGATCAGAAAAGAGGCTGCAAAAAGAATCGCATTTGCAACGTGGCTCTGCGTGATATCACCAATCTGCCTGATCGTGTTAGGGGCAGCCAGCGAAGTGGAAGCGTTTGGAATCGGAGAAGACTTTGCGGGTGGGGTTGGAATGTGTGTGATGTTCATACTGGTTGGAATTGCGGTTGCAATTTTTGTATGTACCGATATGAAACAGAAAAAATTTGAATTCTTAGAGACAAAATGCTTCGAGACAGAATATGGTGTGACAGGAATGGTCAAGGAACGCAAAGAACAGCTCCATGAGCGATATGTCCGTTACAATGTCATTGGTGTTACATTGTGTATATTTTCTGTGATTCCGCTTTTTGGCGGCGTAGCTATATTCGGTGATCAGGACTTTCCGATTGTATGTATGGTAGGGATTATGCTGTTTCTGATTTCTTGTGGTGTATATTTCTTTGTGCTGGGAGGAACGCAGATGGCTGCCATGGAGAAGCTTCTGGAAGAAGGTGATTATACAAGGGCAAAAAAGAAAATCAGCGACAAAATGGGCGCATTTTCGCTTGCGTATTGGCTTGGTTCAACAGCAATTTATCTTGGTATCAGCTTTATCACAAATGATTGGAAAGATACTTGGATCGTGTGGCCGATTGTAGGTGTATTGTATGCGGCTGTACGTGTGATCGTGGAGCATGTATGCAGTAAGGAAAAATAGCCATTGTAAGGTATGCTTTAATGTAACTCAAAAGGGCACTTGAAAAATCAAGTACCCTCGTGTATAATCTACTTAGAAAGGTAATCGGATGTAATATCCGATTTGCCCTCAGTAAATACAGATTTTAGAAATAGCATTCACTTTGGTCGGTGGGATGCTATTTCTTTTTATTATGATCGTCTATGTAAGACAAAGCCGCGAAAACAACGAGCAATAAAGTTAAAACTTCAAGCGTGTTCATAGGGCATCTTCTACGCTCCGCTTCGGTCCGCGCTAAACGGATGTCCACTGGACATCCAGCGCCCTCCTTCGTAAAACTAGAGGGCATCAAATAATCGGAAAATCACATCCTGCTTTCTTTTCAATTACACAATAAAAGTATATCAAAAACCGAACAAATGTTCAATATAAAGACCTAATTGACAAATAAAATTTTTCTTTGTATAATACATAAAAATAGTAATGATTACTACTTTTGAAAGGAGAAAAGAGTTATGGCAAATAAGTACGCAGGAACACAGACAGAGAAGAATTTATTGGAGGCATTTTCGGGAGAGTCGCAGGCTCGAAACAAATATACGTATTTTGCTTCCAAGGCAAAGAAGGACGGATTCGAGCAGATCGCTTCCCTGTTCCTGAAGACCGCAGACAATGAGAAAGAGCATGCAAAGATGTGGTTCAAGGAATTGAACGGAATCGGAAGCACGGCGGAGAATCTGGCTGCCGCGGCTGAGGGTGAGAACTACGAGTGGACCGATATGTATGAGGGCTTTGCAAAGACGGCTGAGGAAGAGGGTTTCCCAGAGCTTGCAGAGAAGTTCCGTCTCGTTGGTGCGATCGAGAAGCAGCATGAGGAACGCTATCGCGCACTTTTGCATAATGTGGAGATGCAGGAAGTATTTGCGAAGAGCGAAGTGAAGGTTTGGGAGTGCAGAAACTGCGGACATATCGTAGTTGGCGAGAAGGCACCGGAGGTTTGCCCGGTATGCGCACATCCACAGTCTTACTTTGAGGTACATGCAGAGAATTATTAAATAGAACATGTGAAAGGGCTGTTGCTTAATATATGGCGACGGCTCTTTTTTTATTTCCAAAATAGTGGTTGACTATTTCTTTTTTATTATTATAATAGTTCTAAAAAGAACTAACTGAAAGAAGGGATCGAGAAATGAAACTTCAGACGCCATCCAATGTCTTTGACATGACGAAATGTCTGATGAAACTACAGGAGAAATATCTGGAAAGTGTGCGGTATGGGTTTAATCTCAGCCGCATCGAGATTATTATTCTGACGTTTCTGCACAATAACCCTTCCTATGATTCTGCGCGGGATATTGTGGAATTCCGGATGTTACAGCGGGGAAATGTGTCTGCGGCGGTGGATACTCTGGAGAAAAAAGGATATCTGACACGAGATACAGATCCGGATGACAAGCGGATCATACACCTGAAACTCACGGAACAGACAGACGATATTGTACGTGCCATTGAGGAAAAGCAGGAAGCACTTGTATTATGTATCTTTGCAGGATTTTCGGAGGATGAAAAGAAGAATTTTGCAGCGTATAATGCACGGCTGTATCAAAATGTAATGTCACATTTGAAATAACGGAAAACCATCAAGTATATAGTAGAAACGAGGAAAAGAAATGAAACAACAAAATGAAAACGCGGAATCAAATGCTGCATCCGTGTCCGTACAATCTGACCGTACATTCTTAGCAACAGAGCCAATCGGCAAGCTGCTTGCGAAGCTGGCACTGCCGACGATCGCAGCACAGTTGATTAATATGTTATATAACATTGTTGACCGTATCTATATCGGACATATCCCGGATACAGGGGCGATGGCGCTGACCGGCGTGGGTGTCTGCATGCCGCTCATCATGATTATAACCGCCTTTGCAGCATTGGTTGGAAATGGCGGCGCGCCTCGGGCGACGATCTTCATGGGTAAAAATAAGAAAGACGATGCGGAGAAGATACTCGCCAACTGTTTTACAATGCAGATTCTCCTGTCAATCGTTTTGACCGTTGTCTTGCTGATCTGGAACCGGGATTTCCTGCTCGCTTTTGGTGCAAGTGCCAACACGATCGAGTACGCGACATCGTATATGAATATCTATGCACTCGGAACGATCTTTGTTCAGCTGACTCTTGGCATGAATGCATTTATCACAGCGCAGGGCTTTGCGAAGGAAGGCATGCTCTCTGTATTGATCGGTGCAATCGCGAACATTATATTGGATCCGATCTTTATATTCGGTCTTCATATGGGTGTCCGGGGCGCTGCACTTGCGACAGTGATTTCCCAATGCTGCTCCTGCATCTGGGTAATAAGCTTTCTGTTTGGGAAGCGGACGACACTCCGTATTCGTGGCAAAAACATGGGATTAAAGGCAGCGTACATCCTTCCGTGTCTGGCACTCGGCTCTGCAATCTTTATTATGCAGGGCAGCGAGAGTATTATATCGGTATGCTTTAATTCTTCTCTCCTGAAATACGGTGGGGATATCGCAGTCGGTGCGATGACGATCTTAACAAGTGTGATGCAGTTTGCGATGCTTCCTCTGCAGGGCTTGGGACAGGGCGCCCAGCCGATCATCAGCTACAATTATGGTGCGAAAAATGCATCCAGAGTCCGGGCTGCATTTAGATTGCTGCTGAAGGTTAGTCTGATATATTCTACGATTCTGTGGTTGTTTATCATGTGCTTCCCGAAGGTTTTCGCGTCGATTTTTACGACGGATGCAGCCTTGATTGCATTTACCAAGGATGCGCTCCGTTATTATCTGGCAGCATTATTCATGTTCGGGATCCAGATTGCCTGCCAGATGACATTCAATGCACTGGGAAATGCACCGGCATCCATTCTTGTTGCGATTATGCGTAAATTTGTGCTCCTGCTCCCGCTTATTTTCATTTTGCCGCATATCATTACAGCAGATAAGACGATGGCTGTTTATCTGGCGGAGCCAATCGCGGATGTGCTTGCGGTGACATTTACATCGATCCTGTTTTCGTTCCAGTTCAAGAAGGCGCTGCGGGAGATTTCATAATCTTGTTTGCACATGAATGATTTACATATAGTTAACATGAGATTGCTTGCAATATATAATCTTGCTATGTTATATTAAGAAAAATAAAGTAACAGGGGAGGAAATGAGATGAAGAGAAGGTTATTATGTGTTGTAATGGTTGTTGCGATGGCGTTGTGTCTTGCAGCATGTGGAGGTGCGGGTTCAAAAAATGCGAAGATTACATCTGCGTGGTCAATTGTCGAAATGACAGTAAATGGGAAGTCTATGACGTATGATGATTCAAACCGGGATGCAAAGGCACCACAGTTTTCGTGTACGGATGGAACGAATTTTACATTTACAAACAATGGAAAAGCGCACACGGGAACACTGGAAAAATCAGGTGAAAAATACATCCTGCATTACAGTGATTCGAACAAAACGATGGAAGCTACGATTTCCGGAAAACAGATGACGATCGTGATTTCAGGGAGCGACAGCATGCGTCTGGTGTTTGAAACAAAGTGATGGAACTTCAGGATTGACAGACCGGCAATACGGGCGTATAGTTACATACAGAAAAAGGGAATGAAGTTCTCCCTCGGGTAACCGGAACTGCTTATAAGGCTGATGACTTCTACGATATTGATCGCAGAAGGTGTCAGCTTTTTTTGAGCTTAAAAGGAGGCGTATATGTGCGAAGCACATATTCAGGATGCGCCGACGACATGCCGCCGAACGAATGTGAGGGGGCAACACCACATAGGAGGAAAAACATGTTAACATCACTTGCACTTATCTTTCTGGTCGGACTTGCCATGTCCGCCATCTGTAAACAGATCCGCCTGCCGGGTATCATCGGCATGCTGGCGACAGGAATTGTACTCGGTCCCTATGTTCTGGATCTGTTGTCCCCATCGATTCTGGGAATCTCCGCAGATCTGCGGAAATTAGCACTTATTATCATCCTGCTCAAGGCAGGATTGTCGCTGAATCTGTCAGATCTGAAGAAGGTCGGACGACCGGCAATCCTGATGTCGTTTGTGCCGGCATCGTTTGAAATCTGTGGGTATATTCTGTTTGCACCGATGATCCTCGGCGTGACGCGCGTGGAGGCAGCGGTTATGGGGGCCGTCATGGGGGCGGTTTCCCCAGCTGTCGTTGTACCGCGTATGGTGAAACTCATGGAGGAAGGCTATGGAACGAAGAAAGGCATCCCGCAGATGATACTGGCGGGGGCATCGTGTGATGATATCTTCGTAATCGTGTTATTTACAACATTTTTGCAGATGGCACAGGGCGGACATGCAAATGCGAAGGATTTTATCAATATCCCCATCTCAATCGTGTTAGGAATCGTGCTTGGTTGTATCGTCGGCTATCTGCTGTACCGGTTCTTCGAGCTTACGTATAAGAAGAATCACTGCGTTCGTAACTCAACGAAGCTGATCGTGATCCTGGGTATGTCGTGTCTGCTGCTTGCAATCGAGGAGTGGGTGTCTGCATATGTGGCAGTGTCCGGACTTCTGGCAGTTGTCAGTATGGCATGTATGCTTAAGGTGAAGAGTACGACATTTGTATCGAAACGGTTGTCAGAGAAATTCGGTAAGCTGTGGATTGCCGCAGAGGTAATCCTGTTCGTACTGGTTGGCGCGGCAGTTGATATCCGGTATATGGCAAAGGCAGGGGCAATGGCGCTTTTGATGATTGGGGCAGCGTTGCTGTTCCGCGCAGTCGGTGTCTGCATCTGCATGCTTGGCACGAAGCTTACATGGAAGGAGCGGCTATTCTGTATCATTGCGTATCTTCCGAAGGCTACTGTGCAGGCGGCGATTGGCTCGGTACCTCTGGCAGTCGGGCTTTCCTGCGGTACGCTTGTGCTATCCGTTGCGGTCATGGCAATCGTGATCACAGCGCCGATCGGAGCGATTGGCATTGACAGTACGTATAAAAATTTACTTGAGAAAGAATAAAAATGGGACTTTTCCATGCGCGAAATCATCTAATAGGTGTATGGACATACAGAATATAAAACTCCAAAGGGAAGGGAGTGGAAAACATGAAGAAGGAGGCCTTTGGCGAGCTTGTGATCTCGAATCAGGAAAGCTGGTATCGAATCGCCAAAAGTTACTTGTGCAATGATGCGGATTGTGCCGATGCGATACAAAATGCGATTGTGCATGCATTTGAAAAATTGTACAGCCTGCGGAATGATAAGTATGTAAAAACATGGTTTACAAGAATTCTGATCAATGAATGTCATCAGATCCAGCGGGACAATCAGAAGGCTGCGACTTGGGAGGAATATCAGGAAGAAGGAAGAGAAGCAGAGTATATACGCGGATACGGACAATATTCGGAGCTGTATGACAGTATCATGCGGCTGAAGGAAAATGAGCGTACCTGCATCTGGCTGTATTATTTTGAGGAGTACAGTATCCGGGAGATTGCACAATGTCTGGAGACGACCGAATCTGCAGTCAAGAAACGCCTGGTGCGGGGCAGAGAACATTTGAAAGGAATCTTAAAGGCAAAGTCGGCATGAATGGGTAAAGGAGGTAATGCGTGATGGATATGGATAGAAAACAAGTGAGCGAGATAAAAAACGAATGTCTGCAGATGCCGGATTATATCCGGGACAGGATTGAAGAAACTGTGCAACAGCAGGTAACGAAAAAACAGCATGGCGGTCGGAGAATCTGGAGAGCGGCAGCGGCAGTACTTGCGTTTTGCTGCATAGCAAGCGGAACGACGTTTGCAGCTACAACCTTATATAAAATGCATCTGGAAAAACAGGGCAAGTACGGATCAACCTTGATTTACGGAGATGCAACCGATACTGATGCGCAGACAGAGACTGCGGATGCCAATACACAGAAAGAAGCAACAAATACCAATGCGCAGACAGGGGCAGACGCAAATCTGGATGCACTATATACATTGGATGTTTCATACATACCGGAGGGTATGGAGATCGATGGATTAGATGGTATATACGAGGATGGAAACAATTATGTGAGCAAGGTGAGTATCTTCCCGAGTGACAAAGCGTTCATGGGTGGTGTTTCATTTGTATTTTGGAAAATGCCGTCTGACAAGCAATCGTTGTTTAATAATACCTATGTAGTCTCAACGCAGGAGCTTGAGATTGATGGAAGACAGGCGGTTATTGTCGAAAACCAGACGATGGAATCCGCGACTGCAGATGTTCGGTATCATGTGTATGTTACGTATGATAACGATTATCTTCTGGATATGCTTGTATATGATGATACGGAGCTTGAAACCGCGATAGATATTGTAAAAGGGTTAACGCTCACACCGACCGATGATCCGGCTGCAAAACGACGTATATTGTTACAGGAATATATAGAACCTAACTACGAGGTGGTGGATGAAACGGCAAATACGGATCAGTTTACGAAAACTTCAAAGAAGTCAATGGAACATCTGCATCAGATTGGAGAAACTTTTGATGTACCAAATTCTTCCTTGAAAGCAAAAGTATCTAAGGTGGAATTGCTCGATTCACCAAATGAGCTGGATACAGCATACGAGCTTGACTCCATAGAAACAGACGCTGCTGGAAAGCTCGTAAATAATGTGATAGCTTACGAGAAATATGGAGATGGTATAAATCAGTTAGATGAGGTTGTAGCAACCAAAGAAGTAAAGGAAAAGATTCTTTACATCGAGGTTGAATACACAAATACCGGTAAGACGCAGACAGGTGATACGCTGTATGACTGCGAGCTGATCCGGGCGAAGGAAACAGACGATGGATATGAAATCGTTGATGTTTACGCAATTGACAGCTTAGAGTACGATAGTTATTATGGACAAAATTATATGATTAACGGTTCACCAATCTATTACTATAATGGGAAAAGTGTAGAAGAAAAAAATCATTTGATTCACGTTCAGCCGGGAGAAACACGAACGGTAACATGGGCATTCCTTGTATCGGAGGATGAGCTGCCATATCTGTTCCTGGATCTGTTCTCAGGAAGCAGTATCAATACGGAATTCAACAATATTGCACTTTCAAATGGATATGTAGATATCCGGCAATAATTATATCGAAAAACGCTGTATACAAGAGACTGCGTATACAGCGTTTTTTGATGGTGCGATCCTGATTGCGGTGGGAATCTTCTTTTATCTGCCGGCAGATATCATACCGCTGGCTGGTGATGGTGCTATGAAAGCAATCTCGGATAAGACAGGAATCGTATTCAGCCGTGTCAAGATCGGTTTCGATGTGACGATGGTTGTGATCTCGCTCATATCCTGTCTGGCGGTTTTGCACAAGCTTGGTTCCGTCGGTATCGGAACGGTAATCGCTGCGATCTTAGTCGGTGTGAACCTTGGCTTTATCACGAAGCTGTTTGGCGACAAGCGCGACCGTCTGCTTCATCGCGACACCGGACTGCACCTGGACTAGGCTTGCTGCAAGGCGTTTAATTATAAAGCTTGAAAGTGACAAAACTGTCACTTAGTTTGTCACGACCCCGTAACTTTCATCGGGTATAGTTATAAATAGAAAACAACACAGGTGAAATAGTGTAACATATTCGGTTATTTGTAATCATGAAGTATACGAATGATACAAATAACCGAATATGTTAGAAAGTTTATGGTTGTTTTCTATTTATTCTACACGATTAACAACGGGGGAGCAATATGGAAAACTACACCAGACTTTCAATCAAATATCTAAAGTTTCAGAAGAAACGAACCATCTTGACGATCTTAGGCGTTGCTTTAGCGTCAGGAATCCTGTTCGTGATATTAACCTTGTATTTCAGTAATTTCATCAATACACGCGATGCACTTCGCAAGCAGGCAGACTACGAGATCGTGCTTTTGCCGGAGCAAAACCAGGATGTCTCGGCATTGCTCAAACAGGACTTCGTGAAGACGGCGTATCGTGGCAAATACTACGATTATTATTCGAGCTCCTATATTGAAAATGCAATCTACATTAATGTGAAAAATCCTTACCGGTTGGACGCAAATATGGAAACGATCGAGCAGACCTACGGTGTGAAGGCGCAATTAAACCAACAGCTCGCATCCTACTATCTGCAGGGCGACACCGGAAATGATACATACATTATTCTTCTGATGTTCCTGCTTTTGTCGTTCGTGATCGCAGTCATCGGAGTTGGAATCATCCGGACAACGATCCAGTTGAATACGATGGAGCAGATCAAAGATTATGGAATCCTGCGTTGTATCGGAGCAACACAAGGTCAGCTAAAAAGTGTGATATTCCGAATGGGATGCATGCAGGAACTGCTTGGAATCCTTGGCGGAATCGTAATCGGATTTCCAATTGCATATCTGGTTGGCTTATCCATGAATATCAAGGTTCGCCCGCATGTGCTTCCATTTCTGTATGTGCTGATTGTCTTTATCGGAGATCTGTTCTTCGTTATGGATGAGAATGGAAAACTCGTAAAGAAGATTTCGCCGATCGAGGCGGTGCGCGGGCAGACAAGCGGAACACGGAAGGTTAAGGCACGTAAGCAAAGCATTTTCGGGAAGATCTTCGGCGTGCAGGGAGATTATGCATATAAGAATCTGATGAGTAACAAGCGTCGGTTCCTGAAAACAATTTTTGCATTTGCCTTATCAATCGCGGCGTTTATCACGATTGCGACGATCTTCACTTCGTTTGTACAGATGCAGAAGCAGATTGCACCTTCTTACGGAGAATATCAGGTGTATTTCTTCAACGAGGCAAATGACGAAGAGACTGTGGATGCGGTGAAATCAGTGCTTCCAAACGAAGAGACACTCACAGACATTGCACAGAACAAAGAAGTGAAGGATGTGAAAGCCGTGTATGCAGCATCTATGGAGGTTGTAGATTATGAGGAGTTCCGGTCACATTTTACAGAGAATTTCCAGAAGGAAACGATGCAGGGAGAGGTCATTGAGCGGTTAAAGGATAGTGAAAAATATAAGGATAAGGCATCTCCGGCCGACCGTGTGAGCGTGATTGGATATGGAGAGGAAGAGTATCAGAAATATGCGTCATATCTGGTCGAAGGAACGCTGGATGTCGATGAGAACGGAATTGTGCTTGTACAGAATGTGGAAGCAACGTTGGATGAAGGAATGGATGACGAAGCCTATGATGCGATTGATCTGATTGCATCAACGGTGGAATATCCGGCGACGGATTATAAGCTTGGTGATACGATTAAGCTTTCGTGGGGGAATGACAAGAAGGTATATGAGATTCAGGGCATTGTCCGGATAGATAAGGACAAATTGCAGACAAAAGGATTTGTAAAGTGTATTGTACCACTGGCAAATTATTTCCGGATGACTGGACTTGAAAAATCGGATTCCACAGGTGTGAAATGTAAGCTTCGTTCGGACAATATCTCCGCTTCGCTGACATCGAAGCTGGTGAACGTGCTGGATAACTCAATGGGAGATTACTCGTATCCGGATGCCATTTATTCCGGGGCATTGTTTAGTACATCCATCAGCGCAATCAAATATATTCTTGCATTTGTGATTGTAATTTTATGTGTGAGTTCTCTGAATATCATCAATACGACAGCGAGCAATCTTTATCTGCGGCGGCAGGAATTCGCACAGCTTCGCGCAATCGGTGTATCGGTGCGGGAGCTTCGGAAGATGGTAATGCTCGAAGGTGTGATCTCCGTTATCTGTGCGAATATCGTTGGCGATGTGCTGGGCTTTGCGGTTATGATGCCGCTTGCGAAAGCAGCGCTGGTGTTGTTCATGGTGAAGCTGACCTTCCCGATTATCGGTGCGGTGATTGGATTTGTGCTTTCCGTGCTTGTAATGTGCGGATCGATTTACATACCGATGAAGCGGATGACAAACCGGATCGCGGATGATCTGAATGCCGCCGGAGATTGATTAGGGGAAAAGCTGAAAAACAGAATATTTGTTCCAACAGGCAGAAGGGAGAAGCAAGCTGAATTGGGGCAAAAGTTGAAAAAAAGAATATTTGCTCCAACGGGAAGAAAAGAGAAGCAAGCAGAATTGGGGCAAAAAGCCGAAATAGAGGAAAATCCCCCAATGCCGAGAAGAAAGAAGCAAGCAGAATTGGGGCAAAGAGATAGGAAACATTACATTTGCTCCAACAGGAAGAAAAGAAGAGAAAAACAGGTAGGAGTAACGAAGTAGAAAAAAGAAGAATTGCTCCAATAAAGGAATAAGAAAACAAAAATCAAGATATCAGGAGGGAAATTAACATGGATATTGTAAAGATGGAACATGTCACAAAGATATATGGAAGCGGAGACACACGGGTTTGGGCGCTCGATGATGTGAATCTGACCGTGCAAAAAGGAGAAAGTCTGGCAGTGGTCGGAGCATCCGGCTCCGGCAAGTCCACACTGCTGCATGTCATGGGCGGTGTCGACACGGTTACGAATGGAAAAGTAATCGTGGACGACCGGGACATCACTACATTGAAGGATGAGGAAATGTCGGTGTTCCGCCGGAGAAAAATCGGATTTGTATTTCAGTCGTATCATCTGATTCCGGTTCTGACTGTGGAGGAGAATATACAGATGCCGATTCTGTTAGATCACAAGAAACCGGATCGGGAGTACATCGACCATGTCATTGAGATGCTTGGTTTGAAAGACAGACGGAAGCATCTGCCGAACCAGTTGTCCGGCGGACAACAGCAGCGTGCGGCAATCGCGCGGGCACTTGCAAACCGCCCGTCTCTGATCCTTGCCGATGAGCCGACCGGAGCGCTTGATTCTACAAATGGAAATGAAGTTATGGCGTTGCTGCAGGACTCGGTAAAGAAGCTGAATCAGACACTTGTGCTGATCACACATAACATCGATCTTGCCAGAGAGGCAGACCGAATCGTACGCATTACGGATGGTAAGCTGACTGAGGAGTGAGCAGGAAAACGATAGGTTGTTAGAAAGACGGACTTAGATAGGTGAAGAGAACTTTGTGAGATGCCTAAAAACAGGGTAGCATCCCAATTAAATGATCAATGGAATGAAAGTATGACTGTATACACGGAATGTATGATGCGGGAAAGAAAACAGACTACAAAAAAGCATACTTAGCGATAGAAATATAGATGAAACGAAAGATGCAGGAAAGAAAACAGGGCAGAATGAAAGGAGAGAAAATGATGGCAAATAAGTCAGGATGGAAAAATCAACAAAGCAAACATCAAAGAAGAAATCACCGTTTAAGGGAGATTATCCTTGCTATTCTGGTGGTTTTGAGTGTAGCCGCACCTGTATGCCCGTATTCCGCAAAGGCGGCGACGCCGAAGGTTCTGGTCTCCAATTATAAAGTATCGGAAACAACAATCTATTCCGGAGATAATTTTGACCTGACATTAGAGATTCAGAACACTTCCAAGAACAAAGTCAAAAATATGAAAGTGACGGTTGCTTCCGAAGGCGGCGAGATTATTCCGGTTTCCGGAACCGGAAGCGTCTATGTGGCAGAGATTGCCGGAAACGAGACGAGCGAGCAGACATTTCCCATGGCGGCGGCAGCAGGACTTGCAGAGAAGACATACAAGCTTTCGGTGAAGATGGAGTACGAGAATACTTCCGGCGAGGCGTTTGAGATGGAGGATACGTTGTATTTGCCGGTATATCTGAAACAGCGGGTATCCGTGACCGACGTCATGACCGATGATGCGAAGGTTGGTGATGATGTGGAGATTACCGCCCAGGTGAATAACCTAGGGGAAGGGACACTCTACAATGTAAATGCACGTGTGGAAGGAAAACACGTGGAGAAACAGGAGACCTACATCGGCAATATCGACACAGGGAAAAGCGGCAGTGTAGACCTTCTGGCGAAGGCAATCGAGGTGACAGATTTTGACGAAATGGCAAAGGCAGAAGACTGGATTATTGTGACCTACGAAGACCGGAATGGCGATAAGCACGAAGAAAAAGTGGATGTATCCTTCTATATTGAGACGGTCGATTACGAAGATCTGGAAGTCTTAAAGGAAGCACCGGAGAAGATCGGACCTGCTACATGGCAGATTATCCTGATCTGCGTCTGCGTACTTGCAGTCGGTGTATTCGTGGGTGTAACTATTAATAAAAAGCGTTCACGATAAGGTGAAATGGAGAAATCGCAAATCCCCAAAAGTGAGCGAGAGCGTGTCTGCATAGAATTGTATTTCTGAACAACTCACGATAAACTATATGGATTTGCGAAAAGGAGGAATCCATGAAATTTATCATGCATTTAACAATTCAAAATATCAAGCGTAGAAGAGCACGAACCATCCTGACCTTACTCGGCGTGATGATTGGTGTGGTAGCGGTTGTTTCCCTCTTATCGCTTGGAATGGGCGTGAAACGCGAACTCCTGCAAGGCTATGGAGATGATGCTTCGATTCGTCAGATTACCGTGCAGACACCGGAGAACAACCGGAACAAGAAAATGCTTCTGACCGATCATACTTTGGAGAAGCTTGCAAAGCTCGATAAGGTAGCGAATGTATATCCGCGTTATGAAGTATTTGCGAATATTCAGGTTGGACAATACACAGCCTATACGAATCTGGTTGGCATCCCCGCAGAGCAGTTATCTGCAATCGCACTGACTGATATGTCCAGCCTGTCAGACCATGCCAGAAAGCCGGAGATGGTCATTGGAAATGCTATGGGATATATGTTCTTCCATGAGAGTACCATGTCCAGCTACCAGGATGGCGGTGGAGACCTGAACACATGGATTGGCGAAAAGGCGAAGGTTTCACTGGGATTTGATGAAAATGGGATTACAGACCGGCTGACGATTGCAGGTGTGATGCAGGGGGATGCGGACGAGTTCAGCGAGCAGTCCCAGAGCATCTATTGCGATATTGATGTGCTGCGTTCCTATCTGAAGAAACATGCGGCACAGGGAAGTGTGTTGGGGCAGCCACTCGACAAGAACGGAAATGCATACACCTTGTGGGTATATTCAAGTGTGGTTGTTGAAGTCGGTAAGATGGAGGACGTAGAGTTTGTTGTAAAAAAATTACAGGATATGGGATATCAGACAACCAATATGAAAGAGTACCGCGATACTGCGATGCGGACAGTGCGGATGCTTGAGCTGCTGTTAGGCGGCATTGGACTCATTTCATTTCTTGTTGCGGCGATTGGTATCAGCAACACGATGACAACAGTTGTTTATGACAGGGTTGCCGAGATTGGAACCTTGAAGGTACTTGGCTGTGAGAAGCGTGAATTGATGGCGATGATATTGCTGGAAGCAGGTATTTACGGACTTGTTGGTGGCGCATGTGGCGTGCTGCTGTCGTTGCTTTTTGGAAAGATTATCAACCGGATTGCTGTATCCGCATTGCTTTTAGAAGCAGGTACGAAGATCGCGGTGATCACACCGAAGCTTGCATTATCGGCAGTCGGAATGGCGATGGTACTTGGAACGATTGCAGGTTATTTCCCATCGCGATGGGCGGCAAAGCTTTCACCGCTCACTGCAATGCGGAGAGACTGATATAGAAGAAATGTGACGTATTATCTGAAATGGTGGTGCGTCTTTTTCATATTGATGATATAATAACCAATATGGCTGGTAAATGATGATGTAATATAGAAGGAATCGGGGATTATGGCACATAAGATATTGATGGTGGAGGACGATTTCGCCCTTGCAATGGGAACCGAATATGCACTTACTTCGGAAGGCTATGAGGTGGCAACTGCGGGAAATCTGGCACAGGCACGCGAGAAGTTTGATGACAGTATCGAGCTGGTGCTGCTGGATGTGATGTTGCCGGATGGAACCGGATTTGAGTTTTGCAAGGAACTTCGGGAAAAGAAGAGCGATGTTCCCATTATTTTTCTGACGGCGGTTGCGGAGGAAGCAAATATCGTTCAGGGGCTGGAGCTTGGTGCGGACGATTATGTGACGAAGCCGTATCGGGTGAAGGAGCTGCTGGCACGGGTGGCAGTGAATATCCGGCGTTACGCACAGACAAGGCAGACAGGTAATGAAAATAGCAGTCGAGTCATGACATTTGGAGATACAACCTTCGACGGCGAAGCATTTGTACTCACACAGCACGGCGAGAGGCTTGATTGTACGACGAGCGAGTTGCGTTTGCTGCGGTTTTTGTCGCAGCACCGCGGACAGGTAATCAGCCGGAATGCAATCATGGAACAGCTCTATGATATGGATGGGGAGTTTTTCGAAGATAATACTCTTTCGGTCTATATCAAACGGCTTCGGCAGAAATTAGGGGAAGATGGGGCTTATATTGAGACGGTACGTGGAATGGGGTACCGGTTCCGCAAGTAATTGTAAGTACATATGGTGCAGGTGATTCGTTTCGGAAGCAGATTGTAAAAATAGTTTGAAACGCATTGCTGCTGGATAATATATGCAGGTGAAAAGTTACGAATTACAACAATTTCATAAGCGATTTTTCTTATATGGCGGCATCGCATACAGCATATACGCCGTTTTTGTTGTGCTTGTTCTTTGGCTGCGCGGCTGGCAGATGTGGGTGACGCTGTTACTTGGCTGTCTGCTGCTTGGAAGTGCTTATGTGGCAGGGCGTCGTTCAATCGGCACTGTGAGCCGGGAGTTGCGGGCAATCGTCGAGATCATGAATCAGATTCTCGAAGCACCGGAGCAGGTTCCGGCAGAACCATATAAGCAGGGCGAGCTTGGAGAACTATATACGAATCTGTACAAGCTGGTGCAGGCGTTAAAGGAGAGTAACCGCAAAGAGCAGGAGGAGAAAATCTTTCTGAGGGATATCATGTCGGATATCTCTCATCAGTTGAAGACCCCGCTTGCGTCGCTCACGGTATTCCTGGATCTTCTGTATGATGGACGTGTGCTAGATGTAGATAAGCAGAAGCAGATGCTTCTTGAATCGAAGAATCAGGTCAGTCGTATGGAGTGGATGGTACTGTCCATGCTGAAGCTTGCGCGAATCGAGGCGGGAGCTATCCAGTTTGAGAAGCATCCATGCAGCTTGTATGCACTTGTGGCACAGGCGAAGGAGAGTGTGGCTTATCTGACGGAGAAACGCGGGCAGCACATTGACGTGCAGATCGACGAGAAACAGATGCTTGTCTGCGACGGGGATTGGCTGACCGAAGCAATCATCAACCTGCTTAAGAATGCATCGGACTATTCCGGTGAGCAGACGACGATCCATATCTGGACCGAAGACAATCCGATGTACACGCGCATTTATGTGAAGGATGAGGGATGCGGCATTGAGGAGTCTGAACTTAAAAATATATTCAAGCGTTTTTATCGAATCAACAAAGAGGTCAATCCGAACAGTGTCGGCATCGGTTTGTCCCTGACGAAATCCATCGTTGAGGGTATGGACGGTAAGATTTCGGTACGAAGTGAGGTTGGAAGTTATACGCAGTTTATTCTGACGTTTGTGCATACATAGATGTACTTGTGGGGATGTGTAAATATATCCAGATTCGAACAGAAAACAATTGAGTTATTCCAATCAAAGTGTTACACTTATAAAGAAATATAGCAGTAAAGTAGATAAATGAGGTGTAGATATGGAACAGACAGGTGGAAAGTGGATGTCTTTGATCGGGGCATACATGATCGTAAAGGGAATTGTCAATCTGATATTGGGATTTTCGGTTGGAAATATTGTGACGCTGCTGATCAGTGGTGCACTTGCATTCCTGATCATCAAGGGCGTGCCATATATGAATTATGTGACCGGCGCGTATCTGGCGTTGATGAGCGTGATACATATCATCCCGAATATCCAGGGACATCATTGGTTTTATCTGGCAGAGGGGATTATTGATCTGGTTGCAGCGGTTGTGTTGTTCACAAGCGGAAGAACCAAGGAATCATAAAACGAAAATAAAAACATGGAGGGAGCGAAAGTCCAGCCATGTTTTTCGTTTCTTTGAAACCTGTTAGAGAGATACAGCTTCCATGTATGCGAGTATTGAATCGTTTTCAGAACAATAGTATGGAGTAGGAAAGCGACTTTTCTATATAATGAAAATGGATAATTTATATAAAAACGGAGTGAATAAAATGAACGAACGATTAGACAAACAGATGGAGTTTATCCGGGAGATTGACAAGGAGAAATTCATTACCCGGATGACGAAATTAACGGATGGAAAAAGGCGCGAAAATGATGCAGAACATGCATGGCATATGGCAATCATGACGATTCTGCTTTCAGAATATGCAAATGAGAAGATCGACGTGCTGCGGACGGTCACGATGCTTTTAATTCATGATCTGGTGGAGATTGATGCGGGCGATACGTATGCCTATGACGAGGAAGGTAAGAAGACACAGGAAGTGCGGGAGAAGAAGGCAGCGGACCGCATCTACAACCTGCTTCCGGAGGATCAGGCAAAGAAGCTGTATGATATCTGGCAGGAGTTCGAGGCGAAGGAGACACCGGAGGCGAAGTTTGCACGCGCAATGGACAACCTGCAGCCGATGATGCTCACTGCAAGTACGGGTGGATTTGACTGGAAGGACCGTGGCGTGCGTGCGGAGCAGGTAATGAAACGAAACGAGATTACACCGGAAGGCTCAAAGACATTGTGGGATTATGCGTACGAGAATTTTGTCAAGCCGAATATTGAGAACGGGAATCTGCAATCATGACAGCGTGAGAATCAAAATGTGCATGACATATGACTATCAGAGAATACGGAATCATAAAAGAAAAATAGAATTACTAGATATAATGGAGGCGAAACATCGTGTCCGGAGAGACAACAAAAAATAAGAAAAAATATGAGATTGATATGTGCAACGGTGCTATCCTGCCGAAGCTGCTGGCGTTTACATTGCCGTTGATGTGTTCGAGTGTGTTGCAGCTTTTATTCAATGCAGCGGATATTATCGTTGTCGGAAGTTTTGCCGGAGATACGGCGCTTGCTGCGGTTGGAAGTAACACAGCACTCATCAATCTGCTGACAAACTTTTTCCTTGGACTATCGATTGGTGCAAACGTATTGGTTGCGAGGTTTTATGGTGCAAAGGCGGAGAAAGATGTGAGTGATACTGTACATACAGCGATGCTGCTTAGTGTGTTCAGTGGCATTATTCTGACGGTGGTCGGATGTCTGGGAGCCAGACAGATATTAATCTGGATGCAGACTCCGGAAGATGTGCTGCCGCTTGCGACAACGTATCTGCGCATTTATTTTATAGGTATGACATCCATGATGGTTTATAACTTTGGCAGTGCCATCCTGCGTGCAGTCGGAGATACAAAACGACCTTTGTATTATCTGTCAGCGGCAGGCGTAATCAATATTGGACTCAATCTGCTTTTCGTGATTGTGTTCCGGATGAGCGTGGCAGGCGTTGCACTTGCGACTGTGATTTCTGAGACAATTTCAGCGAGTCTGATCATTCGTTGTATGATGAAGGAGAAGGGGAGTATCCGGCTGACGTTGTCGAAGCTTCGCATCCATCCGCGGAGATTTGCGGAGATTCTGCGTATTGGATTCCCGGCAAGCCTGCAGGGAGTTATCTTTGCGATATCGAATGTCATTATCCAGTCGTCCGTGAATTCTTTTGGATCGACGGTAGTTGCCGGAAATTCTGCGGCAAGTAATATCGAAGGTTTCGTGTATGTATCTATGAATTCATTTTATCAGGGTACGATCAGCTTCACGAGCCAGAATGTCGGTGCTGGCAAATATGAGCGTGTAAATAAGATTTTGTTTACTGCGCAGGCATGTGTCATTGTGACCGGACTGGTGCTTGGAAATCTCGCAGTGATTTTCGGACATAACCTTCTTGGCTTTTATACGAAAAGTGCGGTTGTTAAAGCGGCAGGAATGAACCGTTTAAAGATTATATGTACAGTTTATGCACTGTGTGGTATGATGGATGTCATGGTTGGTTCGTTGCGGGGACTTGGATATTCTGTGATGCCAACGATTGTATCATTGATTGGTGCCTGCGGGCTCCGGTTGCTGTGGATATTTACATTTTTCCGTATGTACGATCAGTTTCATACCCCACGTTCTCTGTATCTGACGTATCCTGTGAGCTGGATTATCACAACATGTGCACACGTGATATGCTTTGTGATTGTGCGACGGAAGTTAAGCAGGCGGCTGAATTTCAGAACGGGACGAAGTGAGACATAGAAATATTCTGCATATATGAGGATGCTGACTATGGAAGTAACCGGAATTGTCAATGTGTATGCGGGAACTATTTTCGGGAATAAATAAGGTATAAATTTCTAAAATAAAGGAGACTTACGATGAAACAGGGTATCATATTTGACATGGATGGCACATTGTGGGATTCTGCGGATGGCGTCGCAAAGTCATGGACACAGGTAATTCAAAATGAGTATAAGAAAGATATGGTTGTCACGGAACAGGATATCAAACGTGTGATGGGGAAAACAATGGATGTGATAGGGGATATTTTTTTCCCGGAGCTTACTCCGGAGGGGAGAAAGACTCTTGTTGGAAAATGTGGTGACTGGGAGAATGAATATCTTCGCAGAAATGGTGGTAAGCTGTTCCCGGAACTGGAAGATACGTTGAAAGCACTTAAAAAAAAGTATCATCTGTATATTGTAAGCAATTGCCAGAGTGGCTATATCGAGGCATTTCTGGACTATTATAATTTCGGACAGTATTTTGAGGATATTGAATGTTATGGGAATAACGAGAAGAGCAAGGGGGATAATATCCGTTTGGTGATGGATCGGAATGGTCTGGAACAGACAATCTATGTCGGCGATATCCAGGGTGATTATGATGCGACCATGCAGGCAGGCGCTGCCTTCGTGCATGCGAAATATGGATTTGGAACGATCAATACGAAGGTTGCAGAAATCGAGAAGTTCAGCAATCTTCCGGAAGTGGCAGAACAGGTTTTTGCTGCAATGTAGTATGGATAAAAATATGTAGCGCATAGCGTTGAATTTTGATATGCCGATAAACATGGATGGCAGATGGTTATGGAAGAAAATATAAAAATGAACGAAACAATCGGACAAGATATACAAATACAACGAGGAATATCCGGAAGTACGCTCAAGCTGATTGCTATGCTTACGATGCTGATCGACCATATCGGGGCGACAATCGTGTTACAGCTTGTCTGGCGCAATCCGGATAATTTTGATGCGTTTGGAAATGTGCGTATGACAGGGATGGTTATCCTGTATTATATTTTGCGTGGAATCGGCAGACTGGCATTCCCAATTTTTATCTTTCTGTTGTTGGAGGGATTTCGATATACACATAACCGGTTTTTCTATATTGGACGGCTGTTGCTTTTTGCGATTATTTCTGAAATTCCATTTGATCTGGCAGTGAATCTGCCGGTAAAGTTGATCATGAAAGGACATTTCCTCGAATTTACCAGTCAGAATGTATTCTTTACACTGGCAATCGGCATGATTGTGCTGACGGTATTGGAGGGACTGCGAGTCATACAAATAGATACGATTTTGAAAACGATTCTGATCGTTGGCGTGATTGCGCTGGGGGCAGCACTTGCATATGCGCTGCATACCGATTATGGTGCGATTGGCGTACTGGCAATCTGTGCGGCGTATGGATTCCGGAATCAAAAAAAGGAACTGCAGATGGCAGTTCCCTGTATTGTATTATCGGTATTAAACATGTCAGAATTATATGCGCTTGCGGATGCAGGCATTGTGCACTTCTATAATGGGAAGCGTGGCTTGAAACTAAAATGGGTGTTTTACATATTCTATCCATTGCATTTACTGATTCTTGCCGGCATCTGTGTTCTGCTTTTTAAATAGAAACGACTATGCATAATTATTATACATCAGACCACTGTAAACAGATTGCGTATATGTTGCGGTCTGTTTTTCTTTTGCGTTCGGATATGTCACGATCAGGCGGTCGATATATGCGAGCGGATCTAAGGTCAGGCGATTCACTGCTTTTCCGATATCTGCGCGTAGACTGGAATTATCTCCAAACAACGTATTCAGTGTGTCATATGAAACACCATTTGCGAGCTCCGAGTCAAACTGCATACGGTGATCCTCGCCAACGGTGATGCCGATGGAGGCAAGCTGATCCTCGTGGCGTGTGACAATACCGGAAATATCGTGATAGAGATTCCGGCTTCCGATGGAGGTTGGCTCACTCTCCTCCGAGAGGGTAACCAGCTGATTGTATGCGTCGGTAAAATTCGTCATCTGTGCGACAAGCAGACTTTTGTCTGGTGTGAACCGGACATTTACCGGAGTGTCCGTGACCTTATGAAAATCAAATTCCGCAACCTGATTGATAGAGATATGATTGGAAGCCGAGGTATGTACGAGATCGTCGATATAAAACCGCGCATTTTCCGGATAGGTTTGTACCTGATCGAGTCCGAAGGTATCGACCACACCTGCCCCCTGTTTCTTATCAAATGTAAAATATAAGGAAGAAACTGTCTCCGGAGTGCCTGTCTCCGCTGAGGCAAGCATAAGTGCACTTGTATTTCCTTCCTTTATAATAGAAGCACGCACATCGATGTGTCTGCGGTTGATCTGATCGGCGAGCTGCTGCTGCAGGGACAGGTTTGTATCATCGCCGGAAACAGACAATGTAAATGGCAGATTTCCGTGCATCGTCTGCATGGAGAAGCTGTAGCTGCCGGGGGCGAGTGTTGTGCCGTCGGAGTCAAGATAAGCTCCAACATTAACCTGCTCGCTGGCAAGCTGGTCAATCTGTAATGTCATATGATCCGGGAGTTCACCGGATGCATGAGCACGAAAAGAACCAGATACCGCATCCGGATTGTCCGTGAAAATCTGCTTCTTCGTGTATAGCTCACTGTCCGGATTTGCAAGCTGGTCGGTGATGTCCCGCAAGGTCAACGCCTGTTCTTTGATATCAATCATGTGCGACTGTCTGGATTCTGAGAGGGAAACCAGATAGAGCGGTGATGACTGATTGTATCTGGAAATGCTGTTATAGACTGCTTTGAGTTCGGAAGCCTTGTGCGTACGTGTACGACGTTTCGGTACGAGATCATGGTTTAAATAATTGTAAACTTGTGATATATTCATATAAGAAGGCCTCCTTTCCCAATATAATGATTTTGTTATAATTAAATATATTATAAATATCGTAAAAATTCAACTTTTTCCTTGACTTTATATGCAGGTTTTGTTATTCTAAAGCTTGCGATGGAAGAGGTCCTTTTTTTTTGCACGAAAAAAGAGGATTCTATTATGTCATCTGTGAAAAATAAATATGGAGGTGGATAGTTGTGCGTGTAAAAATTACATTGGCATGTCAGGATTGTAAACAGCGTAATTACAATATGACAAAGGATAAGAAAACGCATCCAGACAGAATGGAAACAAAGAAGTATTGTAAGTTCTGTAAGAAGCACACGATGCACAAGGAAACAAAGTAATCGGAGGAGTAGTCTATGTCAAAAAAAGAAGAGACTTCTTCACCTTCCTTGAAAAGAAGCTGGTTTCAGGAGCTGAAAGCTGAGTTTGGCAAGATCACTTGGCCGACGAAGGACAAGCTTGTGAGACAGTCTGCGGCTGTAATCGTGATTTCCGTGATTCTCGGATTTATCATTGCAGGTGTGGATTACCTGTTACAGATCGGTTTAACTTATATTGTTGGTTAGGTAGGTGAATGTATGTCAGAACTATTCGAAAACGAAGCTACAGCATCTGGAACACCGGAAAGTGGAATTCCGACTGATGGTGAGGCAAGATGGTATGTAGCTCATACCTACTCAGGTTATGAGAACAAGGTGAAAAATGATATCGAGAAGACTGTTGAAAACAGAAAGCTTCAAGAGCAAATCCTTGAGGTAACCGTACCGGTTCAGGAGGTAATTGAGACAACAAAGACAGGCGCGAAAAAGACAGTTCAGAGAAAGTTGTTTCCTGGTTATGTTCTGGTTCATATGTACATGAACGATGTTACATGGTATGTAGTTCGTAACACACGGGGTGTTACAGGATTTGTAGGTCCGGAATCCAAGCCGGTTCCATTGACGGAACGCGAGATGCGTGCGATGGGTATTGTGACTGAGGCACCAGTGGTACACATTGATGTGGAGATTGGCGATCAGATCAAGGTCATTACCGGAGCTTGGGAAGGCAATGTTGCTGTTGTTAAGGCAATTAATGAGAGCAAGAGAACCGTGACCATCGACGTTGACATTTTCGGACGTGCTACATCTGTTGAGATTGGATTTGGAGATATCCAGAAGATGTAAGAGGTTTAGGAGGTAGCTATAATGGCTAAGAAAGTAGAAGGATATATTAAATTACAGATTCCTGCAGGAAAGGCAACACCTGCACCACCTGTTGGTCCTGCACTTGGACAGCACGGTGTAAACATTGTACAGTTCACAAAGGAGTTTAACGCAAGAACTGCTGACCAGGGTGATATGATCATCCCTGTTGTTATCACAGTTTATGCAGATAAGAGTTTCAGCTTTGTAACTAAGACTCCACCGGCAGCAGTACTGCTTAAGAAGGCGTGCGGCCTTAAGTCAGCATCTGCAGCACCGAACAAGACAAAGGTTGCAAAGATTTCTAAGGCTAAGGTTCAGGAGATCGCTGAGCTGAAGATGCCAGACCTGAATGCAGCAAGCCTTGAGGCTGCTATGAGCATGATCGCTGGTACAGCTCGTTCTATGGGAATCGAAGTTGAGGATTAATAAGAAATAATCGTAGGAGGGTCGCTCCCGCAAAAACTACAGGAGGTTTTATTTGAATGAAAACAGGTAAGAGATATTCAGAAGCTGCAAAGCTTATTGAAAAGACAAAAACTTATGACTTAGAAGAGGCTGTTGCACTCGTTAAGAAAACAGCCAGCGCAAAGTTTGATGAGACAATCGAAGCTCACTTCCGTTTGGGCGTAGATGGTCGTCATGCAGACCAGCAGGTTCGTGGTGCAGTTGTTCTTCCTCACGGAACAGGTAAGACTGTAAAGGTTCTCGTATTTGCTAAGGGTAACAAGGTAGACGAGGCTCTTGCAGCAGGCGCTGATTACGCAGGTGGAGATGAGCTTGTACCAAAGATCCAGAATGAAGGCTGGTTAGATTTTGATGTTGTTGTTGCTACACCGGATATGATGGGTGTTGTAGGACGTCTTGGTCGTGTCCTTGGACCAAAGGGCTTGATGCCAAATCCAAAGGCTGGTACAGTTACTATGGACGTAACAAAGGCAATCAACGATATTAAGGCTGGTAAGATTGAGTACAGACTTGATAAGTCAAACATTATCCATGTGCCAATTGGAAAGGCTTCTTTCACAGAGGAGCAGTTAACAGACAACTTCCAGACTTTAATAGATGCAGTTATTAAGGCTAAGCCGGCAGCAGCAAAGGGACAGTACATTAAGAGCTTGGTAGTAGCTTCTACAATGGGTCCTGGCGTAAAGCTGAACGTTACAAAGTATTAAGATTTAGCCACAACAGAGAAAAGAGTGTGAATGGATTCCGACACGGAGTGCATGCGCACTCTTTTTTTCTTGCTTTTCAGACGTAATAATAGTAAAATTAAAGTACTTGATACATCGAGAAAGTAATTTATACCAAGGGGGTACAGGCAATGGAAAAGGAACAGATTGTAACGAAACTTACGGAAGTGATTCATGATGTGTTACCGGAATTGGATGAGGTGGATATGCATGCCAATATGGTAAACGAATATGGCGTAAATTCCGTATCTTTGATTCGCCTGCTTGTTGCAGCAGAAAGCAAGTTTGACATCTCATTTACAGATTATGAGCTTGCACTCAGCGATTACGATTCGTTCAGTGATATCGCAGCAGTGATAGCGGAAAAATTAGCATAGATTGGGAGGAACAGTAAAATGGCAGATATGAAAAAATTACCAGTAACATATCCAATGATTACATCTTGGCAGTGGCATGCAACACTGTTTTCCATTCTCTCAGATGATGAGAATGCAAAGAAATGGATTTTCAGCAACTACATTCAGCTTCGTTGCTATAATATTCAGGAGATCTTTACAGGCGATGATATGCTTCTCGCAGATATGATGCCGGGCAGCAGTGCATTGAAGCAGTGTCCATATCTGATGTTCTCACTTCTTACAAAGGAGCAGATCCAGAGTTATTGTGGAAACATCATTGACTTTATTATCAAGACGATTGATCTGAATGGATATGTATATGGTGTATTTGATGAGGCAAAGATTTTGTGCGATGCAGAGGTTGATTACAAGTTCCCTCACGAGCTGTTTATCTATGGATACAACAGAGATGAGGAGATTTTCTATGTAGGAGATTTCACATTCCAGGATCATTATTCTTATAACACAGTCAGCTTCTCTGATCTGGAGCGTGGCTATGAGGTTATCACAGAGCAGGATGACCATGTATTCAAGGACGATCATAAGGGTGGTCGTGGATTGTATGTTGTTATGAAGAACACGGAGCATCCGATCTATGAAGTGGATATCGAACTGATCAAGCAGACTATCAGTGAGTATCTGAATTCGCAGGATACAAAGGATCATTTCCGTATGCTGCGGAACCGCTTTGATGATACGACCTTTGGTATCAAGGTTTATGACAAGGTGCTTGCACAGATTGAGAAGCAGCTGCATGCAGAGGAGCCGGACTTCGATATTCGTGCACTGCATGTCATGTATGACCATAAGGTTTTGATGTTAGAACGTATTAAGTATCTGATGAATCATGGATTCCTGAAATACAATGAGGATACGATTAATGAATACCAGACAGTTGTCCGCAATATGCTGACCGCGAGAAATCTCCTTGTGCGTATTTCTATCACAGGGGAGATCGAGTCCTCAGTCAGATTCAAGACATATCTTGATGCAGCAAAGGAGAAGGAAATCAGTATTCTTTTCCGTATTCTTGCAGAACTGGAAGATAAATAATATGACGAAGATTCATGTATTTGTTGTAAAAGTAAACTGTGCATACATAGAGAAACATTTTGATGAATTGGTCGAACGCTTATACCCGGAACGAAAGTCCCGGGTATTGGCTTTTCGTAGGCGGGAACCGGCATATGCATCGATTGTTGCAGGGTTGTTGTTACAGGAACTGGCAGAGAAAATGCTTGGCATCGCTCCGTGTGATCTGGTTCTGGATAAGAATGAGAACGGGAAGCCCTCTATTCAGGGGTATCCGGAGTTTTATTTCAATCTCTCCCATGCAGGCGATTATGTCGTGCTGGCGTACGGAGATGTGCCTTTGGGCGTCGATATCGAGCAAATACGCACGCAGAACCTGTATGTTGCAAAACGATGCTATACAGAAGCAGAATACGCGTATGTGACCGATGGTGGTCAAATCAGTGATATATCTGGAGGTTCCCCGGCGACAAAGACAGGAACGGATATGATGCCATTGAACCAGCCGGCAGATGTAAATGATCGTTTTTTTTATCTGTGGACGATGAAGGAATCCTATCTGAAGCTCACGGGAGAGGGAATCAGCGTGCCGCTCAATTCATTCGAGATTGATCCTTTTCAGCGGGCAGTAAAAGGAACTCAATATCGGTATTATATGCGCAGGATGGAGGATTATTGGATTTCTGTGTGTGCAGAAGAAAACTGCGAGATCGAGTATGAGTACGGCAAAGATCATCACGCCAACGCATGATGCGATATGAGATTGTGATCTGATTCGGTGATTCATTCAGTAAATTAGCATATTTTACAGAAATCACTTGACAATCATTGCAATCTACGATAAAATATCATCTGTTGTGAGAAACAACACAGATGCGGTCGTAGCTCAGCTGGATAGAGCACTTGGCTACGGACCAAGGTGTCGGGAGTTCGAATCTTCTCGGCCGCATAAAAAACTTCTTGAGAAATCAAGGAGTTTTTTTTATGCGTACAACTAAAACAAGGAAGCTAAGTCGAGAGATTCGATCTTTGATTATATATTACATATGCGAGCCACCAAAGTGTAAATAAGGATGCAACATACAACGAATTCTCAAGCAGACCATTGGAGCACATCAGCACTTAACGAGGAAAGTGACAATTCGCAGAATTGGTACTTTGCGAGTTTAGTGTCTGTTATGTGCGGAAGTGAGCGGGAGCGCGTCTGCGTAGAATTACGTTGTATGTTGCATCCTTAAATATACTAAATGGCTCGCATGCCAAGATAGAGAATAAAAAAGACGATCGAACCTCGACCGTCTTATGAACTGGGCTACCAGGATTCGAACCTGGAAAATGCTGGAGTCAGAGTCCAGTGCCTTACCATTTGGCGATAGCCCATCATTATGAAGTTTGGAGACTCTTTTGTGTCTCACAAGATGGTATTATATTACATGTCTTTTGAAATTGCAAGCCTTTTTTTGAAAAAAATTACAAAAAATTATTACAGAATACAAAACCGCGTAGTTGTCAGGAATTGGTTAAATAATTGTTTGACAAACGGAAACAAATACTATATGATTGCTTACGTTGAACGCTAGGAGAAAACAAAGATTTTTGTAAATCAATTGCGTAGTGAACAACCATTTGAAAGGAAGTAAGTATGAGCAGCGTAATATATGTGGTTCCGTGGGCCATTTGTGATACAGAAAGCATATATGTGAAGAAAGTCAAGGGCGACGATGTACAGGTGCCGGAGAAGGGCAGTGAGTTTAATTCCTGGTGCATCCGGAATGTGATTGCAAGTCCGGATCGCAGAACAAAGGATATGTATGCGATCGTGGATGTATTCAATGGCTATAAGGAAAAGATGAATGAAAAGGGCATGTCTGTGTTCTCACTTACCAATTCACAGGATGTATTGGAAAATCTGGGATTCCAGAAAGCAGATGATACAGAGGCATCATTTATAAAAAATAAAGTATTGAAGTTGAATAAGGACAAGAAAAAATAGACCACGTATGTTTGTGGTCTATTTTTTAGAAAGTAGGAAAATATGATAGAAATTGGAAAATGGAATGATCTGAAGGTCATTCGCTCGAAGGATTTTGGCATATATCTCGGAGAGGAGGACAGTTCGACCGCGGATACGGTGCTGCTTCCGAGAAAACAGGTGCCAGAGGGCGTGAAAGCCGGCGCATCTCTGCGTGTGTTTATTTACCGTGATTCACAGGATCGGATTATCGCAACGACGAACACACCGCTGATTACCGTTGGCGAAGTGAAGAAGCTGCAGGTGAAGAGCGTGACAAGCTTGGGCGCATTTATGGACTGTGGCCTGGAACGGGATGTGCTGCTTCCATTTAAAGAGCAGACGGCAAAGGTGGAGGCTGGAAAGCCCTATCTTGTGCGGATGTATGTCGATAAGTCTGGACGTCTGGCGGTGTCGATGAAGGTTGGAAAGGAATTGCAGCCGATCGAGGGATACGAGGAAGGCCAGGATTTCGTTGGAACCGTGTATGAATTTAAGAAAGATTTCGGCGCATTTGTTGCAATTGACGACAAATATCCGGGACTGATCTACGCAAGTGAGCTGTATGCACCGGTGCGTGTCGGCGATGAGGTGCATGGCAGAATCGTCAAGATCCGGCCAGATGGAAAGGCAGATCTTGCACTGCGGAAGCTGGCGTATGCACAGATGGAAGAGGACAGTGAGCTGGTATATGCCGTTATAAAGAGCTATAAAGGCGTTTTACCGTTTACAGATAAGGCAGATAAGGATATAATCAAGAAAGAGTTCGGACTTAGTAAGAACGCATTTAAGCGGGCCTGCGGGCGTCTCTTAAAAGAGGGAAAGATCCGCATTACAGAGAAGACGATCGAGCTTGTTGATTAGATAACATTTACAGGAGGTACTTATATTATGAAGACAGTGATTCAGACACCAAAGGCACCGGCAGCAATCGGACCGTATTCACAGGCGATTGTAGTTGGAGATATGATTTATACATCAGGGATGATTCCAATTATTCCAGAAACAGGTGAGCTTGAGACAGGTGATGTTAAGGCACAGGCAAAGCAGGCAATCGGAAATCTGATCGCATTGTTGAATGAGGCAGGCAGTGATGCAGATCATGTCATTAAGACGACGGTATTTATTAAGGATATGAATGATTTTGCTGCAGTGAATGAAGTATATGCAACATTCTTTGAGAAAGATTGTCCGGCACGTTCCTGCGTGGAAGTAGCAAGACTTCCAAAGGATGTGAAGATCGAAATCGAGGCAATCGCACTTAAAAAATAATAAAATAAACATTTTGAACAGTTAAAACAAGCAAAATCGCTCGATTATGCTATTTTCTGCTTGCATAATTAAATATGAGTGGTAAAATAAAGGGCAGATAATACGCATGAGAGAAAGGAAGTAATAGATCATGAGCAAAAATATTGATTGGTCTTCACTTGGCTTTGGCTATGTGCAGACAGACAAGCGTTTCGTATCAAACTACAAGAATGGTGCATGGGATGATGGCGTACTGACAGAGGATGCAACAATCAATCTGAGTGAGTGTGCCGGCGTACTTCAGTATGCACAGACATGTTTTGAAGGTTTGAAGGCATATACAACAGAGAAGGGACAGATTGTAATTTTCCGTCCTGATTTAAATGCATCCCGTATGGCAGATTCCTGCAAACGTCTGGAGATGCCAGTATACCCGGAAGATAAGTGGGTAGATGCAATTGTAAAGACTGTTGAGGCAAATATCGACTGGGTACCACCATATGGTTCCGGTGCAACTCTTTACATCCGTCCATATATGTTCGGCAGCAATCCGGTTATCGGTGTAAAGCCGGCGGATGAGTATCAGTTCCGTGTATTCTGTACACCGGTTGGTCCTTACTTCAAGGGCGGCGCAAAGCCAATCGTAATCCGTGTCAGCGATTATGATCGTGCAGCACCTCATGGAACCGGACATATCAAGGCTGGTTTGAACTATGCGATGAGCTTATATCCAATCGTAGATGCACATAATCAGGGATTTGCTGAGAATATGTATCTGGATGCTGCAACACGTACAAAGGTAGAGGAGACAGGTGGTGCAAACTTCATCTTCGTTACAAAGGATGGCACATTGGTAACACCAAAGTCAGACAGTATCCTTCCTTCTATCACACGTCGTTCTCTGATGGTGGTTGCAGAGAAGTACCTTGGCATGAAGGTAGAGCATAGAGAGGTTTACTTCGACGAGGTAAAGGATTTTGCAGAGTGTGGTCTGTGTGGTACAGCTGCAGTTATCTCTCCGGTTGGAAAGATCAACGATCATGGCAAAGAAATCTGCTTCCCAAGCGGTATGGAAGAGATGGGACCATATACAAAGAAGCTGTATGATGCTCTGACAGGTATCCAGATGGGACGCATCGAGGCACCAGAAGGCTGGATTAAGGTAATTAGATAATTTATGAATAAGAAAATATTAACCATCACAATTCCCTGCTACAATTCGCAGGATTATATGAAGAAGTGCGTCGATCACGCATTGCTTGGTGGCGAACTGGTAGAAATACTGATTGTGGATGATGGATCTACGGATGACACTGCGAAGATTGCAGATGCCTATGCGGAGAAATATCCGACGATCATAAAGGCAATTCATAAAGAAAATGGTGGGCATGGCGATGCGGTGAATACCGGTATCGCCCATGCAACCGGAGTATATTTCAAGGTCGTTGACAGTGATGACTGGCTGGACAAGGAAGCTTATAGGCAGGTGCTGAAGGTCTTGAAGAAGCTTGTGGAAGATGACAAGGAGCTGGATGTTCTGCTTTCCAACTATATTTATGACAAGGTAGAACGCCGGAAAAAGCGTGTGATGCGGTATCACGGGGCTTTGCCGGAGAAACGGATCATCAGCTGGGAGGACAGCCGGATACGGTTCAACAAGTTTCAGTATGTACTGATGCATTCCGTCATATATCGGACACAGCTGCTGAAGGACTGTGGACTGCAGCTCCCAAAGCATACATTTTATGTAGATAATCTCTATATCTTTGAACCGATGATCCACGTGAAGAAACTGATGTACTTGAATGTTGATTTGTATCACTATTACATCGGTAGAGAAGGACAGTCGGTTAATGAGAAGACGATGATGAAGCGGATTGATCAACAGATGCTGGTGAACCGGACGCTGATTCAGTTTTTCAGTGAGAATCGCAAGAAGCTTCCGCCACAGATGTACCGGTTCCTGTTCCAGTATCTGGATATGATGATGTGCGTAGCATCAAGTATCTGTGTTGTATCGAAAGACAAGGAACTGTATAAGAAGAAAAAGGAGCTGTGGAAGTATCTGAAGGATACGGATGCAGAATTATACAAGGAGCTTCGAAAAACATTGTTTGGTATCGTGTTCAATCTGCATGGACCAACGGGCAGATGGTTTGCAAGAACCGGATACCGCCTGTTCCAGAAGCTGTTTGGGTTTAATTAAATCGAGTATAAAAAAGATTCCGAAATCTGTGATAAACAGATTCCGGAATCTTTTTTTGGCTATTTCCTTCTATATTGACGTTATGTATAACTGTCTAATTTGATTGCTTTTCTGTGTGATCGGATTGGGTTTTGCCCCATGGAATCACATATACAATCGGATAAAGAATTGCTGCCATCGCAAATGCTCCGAGGACATCCCATACGGAATGTTGCTTCAAAAACATCGTGGATAAGATGATCAGGATTCCAATGATTGTTGCGATTGCCTTGATCCAGGTTTTCCCTTTCATGCCCTTGCTCTTATACAGGGCAACGAGACAGCCAAGTGTGTTGAATACATGCAGGCTTGGGAATACGTTTGTACTTGTATCAGTCTTATATAGCATCTTTACCAGCTTGGCACACAGGTTGTTGCGGTAGGAGATATCCTGTCGTAAATCTAAGCCGTTGTGCCAGAGTGTACAGATGATCAGAAATATCGTCATGCCGCTGAATAGATATGCACAGCACTGATAATATTCTTTCTTCGAATAGAAAAATTCATATCCGACAATCGCAGGAACAAATAAAAACCACATAAAATAAGGGATGATGAAATATTCACAGAACGGAATCTTGTAATCAATTGGCATTGAGACAAGATGAAAATCCGTTGTTACTGTTTTTTCCAGCCACATAAACCATGGCATATAGAAAACAATGTAGATAAGTGTCCATATATGATTGTATTTTTTTATGATAGTTCCGGCTTTCATGTGGTTGGAAGCACCTTTCCTTATCTTACGTCTGTTATGTATCAAATAAATAAGCAGCTTTGCCTGTGAACGGTAACGCTGCTTATTTGACTGATGAAATTATATCACTATTTTTCAGAATGTGCAATCGCAGCACCAACAAATCCTAAGAATAATGGATGCGCTTTGTTTGGACGGCTCTTGAATTCCGGATGCGCCTGAGTTCCAATGAACCATGGGTGATCTGGAAGCTCGATCATTTCGACGATATGACCATCTGGCGATAAACCGGACAGCAGCATACCATGATCGGTCAGAACCTTTCTGTAATCGTTATTTACCTCATACCGATGTCTGTGACGCTCGTTGATATGGTCGGTGCCATATAACTGATATGCTTTTGAGCTCTTGTCAAGCACACAAGGATAAGAACCAAGCCGTAATGTTCCGCCTAAGTCTGTTACACCATTCTGGTCAGGCATAATATGAATAACCTGATGACTGGAGCTTGGATTGAACTCGGAGCTGTTTGCATCCGGATAACCGACAACATTTCTCATGAACTCTACGATTGTCAGCTGCATACCAAGGCATAAGCCTAAGTATGGAATCTTATTTTCACGCGCGTAGGTAATTGCTTCAATCATGCCCTCGATACCGCGGTCGCCGAAGCCGCCAGGTACTAAGATACCGGATACATCGCCTAAGATCTCTCCGACGTTTTCTTTTGTTACAAGCTCAGAATCTACCCATTTAATCTCGACGTCCGCACGATGTGCTACACCGGCATGCTTCAAAGATTCTACAACAGAAATGTAAGCGTCATGCAGGCTGACGTATTTTCCAACTAAAGCGACACGCACCTTCTTCTGTGGGTGTTTCCAGTTGTCCACCATGGCGATCCAGTCGTCAAGATCTGGCTCCGGACATGGGATATGGAGACATTTGCAGGCTGCATCGGCAAGCTTCTCATGCTCCATAGCAAGAACAACTTCATATAATACATCCACATCCAGATTCTGGATGACACATTCGCTTGGAACATTACAAAAGCTGGCAATCTTGTCTTTAATTGCTTTGTCTAACGGAAGGTCGGAACGGCAAACTAAGATATCCGGCTGGATACCAAGCGACTGACAGGTTTTTACACTTGCCTGTGTTGGCTTTGTTTTCAGTTCTCCGGATGATTTTAAGTAAGGAATTAGTGTGACGTGGATCATGATGCAGTTCTCATGCCCGACATCCAACTGGAACTGACGAATGGCTTCCATGTACGGCTGACTCTCGATATCGCCGACTGTACCACCAACCTCGATGATTGCAATCTCGTTATCCTTTGCGTCTGGATTGCGATAGAAACGATCTTTGATTTCATTTGTAATATGAGGGATGATCTGAACGGTATGACCGCCGAAATCGCCACGGCGCTCTTTGTTCAGGATGCTCCAGTAAACCTTTCCTGTTGTCACGTTGGAACCCTTGTTCAGACTTTCGTCGATGAAACGCTCATAGTGTCCAAGATCCAGATCGGTTTCTGCGCCGTCATCTGTTACAAATACTTCGCCATGTTGAATCGGGTTCATGGTTCCTGGATCCATATTGACATATGGATCAAATTTCTGGCTGATCACTTTGTAGCCGCGCGCCTTCAACAGGCGTCCCAGTGATGCTGCGGTAATACCTTTACCGAGACCGGACACAACGCCGCCAGTGACAAAAATGTACTTTACTGCCATAGCTTAATCCTCTTTCCGTTTGATTTTTATATTTTCATTCTTTTTGCTTTAGAAAAATTCAAAAATCATTATAAACGAAAAGGAAAACGAAGTCAATTACAAATGGTTAGAATAAAACATAAGCTGAAAGACGCGGTTGTCCTTTTTATTCTGTCGGAATAAAAATTTGCCGGATTTGCCCATTTTACGGTAGGCTTTCACGTCCTGATATTTCGTAAGAATATGTAAAAACTGTTTTTTCTCCTCTGGCACATTGTAGATTCGTTCAAACGCCTTTGCCTGACGGGAAACGTGTCCACTGTTCGTACGGCTTTGCTTTAACCGACGGAAGAATTTGGAACAGCCGGAAGGGGCTGCCGCGCCGAGGGTATTCCCTGCGTGCTGACGGTATTTGTAGTGTGCCGCGCTGTCGTAGTAAACTTCACCGAAACAGGATGCAACCAGATAAAGCCACCAGTCATGCATGTAGATATCCTGTGGCATGCTGATCCGGATATAAGACATAAGAGCCTGATTAAATACGATGCTGGCACCGCGTGCGATGTTCTCGATCAATGCATTCCGGAAGTCCGGAACCAGTTCTTTGCCTGCTGTCTGCATGGATTCCGGAAGCAGATTTAATGCGCCATCGGTATTCCAGGCGTCGCAACAGTAGAGAAGTGGCGTCGCATATGCTCGAATCTGGGAATCGTTCTTCTTTTTCTTTGGAGATTTTGATTTGCGCATTTGTTCGAGTTTCTGACATGCGATGGAAAGCTTGTCTTCATCCCACACATCATCCTGATCGGAGAGGGCATAAAAATCAACGTCTGGATCGGATAATTCAAACAGCCGGAAAAAAGAAGCAACGACACCGCAGTTTTCTCCACACATATAACGTATATTTTCATGGAGTGCAGCATAGGCGCGTAGAATATCTACCGTACCGTCGGTCGATCCATCGTCGCGGACGAAGATACGAACGTCCACGTTTTTCTGATTCAAGATGCTGTCTAATTGTTCTTTTAAGTAGGCTTCTCCGTTGTAAGCAGATAACAGAACCTGAACTGTATACATAATAAACTCCTTTTATAAATGCAATGTGGCAGACCGTTAATCGGTCAACTCTGTATAAATCGTAGTCATAAGCTTGTGTACAAGTGCAATATCGAAATATTTTTTGCAGTTCGAATAGTTTTCCTCGCCCAGTGCCTGCGCGAGTGAGGAATCGTCAAGAATTTTATTTATCTTTGCTGCATATGCGTCTGCGTCTTTCGTCGGAAGCAGGTAGTGTCTGCCCTGTGTATGAGGTTCGGGGGCAAGCAGGTCGCGGTTTCCACGGATATCGGATGCGATGATCGGGAGTCTGGCAGCCATCGCCTGCATAACAGCGACGGATAAGCCCTCCTGAAAGCTTGTGAATAAAAACAGATCAGAGCAGCGGTACAGATCCAGCACATCCGTGTGGTAACCGGCAAAAAACACGCGGTCGTCAACCTGCAGCTCCCGCGTGAGCTGCGCCAGCGAATCGGCGAGAGCTCCTTTGCCGCAGATGGCAAGAATCGCATCGTCACGGTCAGCACTGGCAAATGCGCGGATTGCCGTCTCAACATTTTTGCGCGGAATCAGCTCTGCGACTGTAAGAATAATCTTCTTGCCGGATGGCAGACCGAATCGCCGGCATACATCTGGTTTGTCCACCTGAATGGAAGCAATTGCATCGGTATCCACACCGACGCCAGGTACATAATGGACGTTTGGATGATGAAACCGACGCTTAGCTGCCTGATAATCTTCTTGGTTTAAGGTAATCAGACAATCCGTTACATGAGACAGCCATTTTTCAACATTGTAATAGAGCAGATAGTTTTTGAAACCGGCACCACGGAAAAAATGAAATCCGTGGACAAAATAGATCACCTTCGTGCCGTCCTTACGGAATTTCTTCGCGGCAAGCCGGCCGACAACGCCGCCAAAGGGCGTCTGCGTATGCACGATCTGGCAAGGGTGATTCCGCATATAGCGTTTTAAAATCTGGATGGATTTATGGGCTTTGCCAAGCTCTGTGACCTTTCGAGGGATTGGCAGATCAATAATCTCGATGTCCTGTGCAGCAAGCTCGCTCGCAAAAGCGCGGATGCGCTCTGCTGTGCTGGAATTTCCTTCCTGAAAATTTGCTGCTACGGAAATCGTGTATCCCATATCCTGTAAGATGCGGATGTTATCTTTATTAAAATGGTCAATCATAGATGCGGAGTTCGCAATCAATAAGGCATGTTTTTCCATATAACTTCCTATTCTGATTCATTTTTCTGTCGCGGTAACTGTATGAATACAGTGCCTGTAATCGATCTAAATTATACTATAAAATAAAAACTAAGACAATGCACCAGTGATGAATAATGTATAAAATAACCAATCATAATGATTGTATACATGATATAATGAAGCGTGCTGATGCACGCGCAGGTCATCACGCTGACGCGTGGTGACATATGATATAATGAAGCCGGCATAAGATGTGATTGGAACCAGTGAGGAGAGTGGATATGAAATTTGCACATATTGCAGACGTTCATCTAGGGACGAGAAAAGATACACCGTATCTTTATGATGGATTTTTGAATTTTATTGATTATATAGAACTGCATCCGGTGGATATGATATTTATTACAGGAGATTTGTTTGACCATGTGCCGACAAAAGAGGATATTGTATTTGTCGACACGCAGCTGGCGCGGCTGACGAAGACAGATATTCTCTATGTAACGGGAGAATGTGATTATCTGGGGAAGGATAGTGTACTTTGGAACTATGCATTTGTTTCGCGGATGTATCTGTTGAATTGTGAGGATATCCACAATCATGTGCCGGAAGCGGAACGTGCAGTGCGTAATCCTTACGCAGAAGGAATTGTGGACAGCCTGCATTTTGCAAAATACAATGTGGATGTCTATGGTATCTGCCAATACAGTGCACGGAATGAACGGAATGATTTTGATAGCGTATATGCCAGAAATCTTCGGGCAATCAACATCTTCCTTGGACATGGAGGAAGTGCAAGGGTTTGTCCGTTTGATGCGGAGGATTTTGGTGGAAAGAATTTTGGCTATGTGGGACTTGGGCATAAGCACCAGTATCAGGCGTTTGAAAAGCAGCATGTATACTATCCGGGAAGTCTGGAACCAATTACAGACAAAGAGACGGGGGAACATGGATTTATATATGGATATATTGATCAGCAGCTGACAAGTGTGAAGTTTGTTCCCATTGCCATGCGAAGATTTGAGGAGAAGAAGGAAGAGACACCGGAGCCTGATTATGAGCTGTTGCAGGAATTAAACCGTGAGAATGATTTTGGTAAACGGCTGCAGACATTTGACCAGATACAGACCGGACCGGCACGGGAGGCAAAGAAAAAATATGCAGCAGGAATGTTGGCAGAATTACAGGATCTGACAGGAAAAAAAGCGGTGTCCACATATACACCGACGCAGATTGCGGAGGCATGGGCGGAGCAGCAGAAACAGTTAAAAGCAGAACTTCAATCCTTGCAGCAGGGGATTGCCCGGTGCGAGGAAACGCAGGCGGAGCTTTCTGAAAAGCTATTGGACTGTCCGGATCAGACGGGGACAACGAATGTACTGCATGAGGATATTGGAAAACTGAAATTTGATCTGTCGAAACTGGAATTTGAGGACAAGCAGGTTGATAAGAAATACAGCCGACGGAGGATTGGCTTTGTGCTGTGGATTGATACGCCGCTTGCAATCGTGCTTTCCCTGCTTGTCACAGTCGGAATGGTGGATGTATTTTTTATGCAGGCATGGAATGTATGGTGGCGTCTGGTGACCAGTCTGATCGGATTTGAAATTGTATTAACCTTTTTGGGATTCTGTATATATAATATGACAAAGAAGCTGCGAAAAAAGCTGTTTGGAACAGAAATCCCGGTAGAGACGCATGCGCGCCTGCAGAGCGATATCCGTTTTTTGGAAAGTAAGATTCATGATTTAGAACTCGAAGAAAGTTCCCGCTTTCTGGATCAGAAAAAGTATGAGGAATACAGCAGATCGCTGAAGGAGGCACAGGTACAGTACCAGCAGCTGTTAGACCGGTCAGAGGTGAATCTGCTGATTCTCAATCCGTATACATAGCCGGTGCAATAGGAACAGAGAATAAAACTGCCTGTGGATTTCATCAACCCGCAGGCAGTTTTTATAATTATTCAGATGCTAAGGAAACATAGTCCGGAAGAATCCAGGTCTGACTATAGGAATCTACGATTCCATTTGCGGTATCTGCGTCCAGCTCATTCCGGCTGCCGGAATCTGAATCTGCCTGATACCAGGTTACTTCGGTGTCACTGACTGCCTCGGAAATGACAGACTGGATATTTTGCAGAGCGCCGTTACTTACAGTATAATAATCATATTCAAATTCTGCGGCACTGTTTGATCCCATAGCAGAGATAAAATAGACATTTACATCCTGCATATAGCTGACCATATAGCCGACATTCAGCAACCGGCGTTCCTGCGCAGAGATCAGTTTTTTCGTTGTATTTCCATCGAAGGTCCAGATTTCATAGACTGATTTGCCGGTTGTATCTGTCGGATCACCGATAATCAGTTCATTGTATCCGTCATGATCCATATCGATGAGTGCGGCACCCACGTTGTCGAAGGATGCGGCACCGGTATCGGTATTTGTGATTAAAGCGCAGATATCGTTCTCCATACATGTGCCGTAATCCCATTTTTCTGCGATTGCCGTCCGGTATTTATCAAGGACGTCTTTGTATAGCTCCAGACCATTTTCGGCTGGTGTTTCTCCATTCGTTTCTTCGGACGTACTTTCTGTCGTGCTGTCGGTATCTTCTGTGGCAGAGACTGTCGTTTCCTGTGTATCAGCTGCGGTTGTCTCCTGTGAAACAGTTGCAGCAGTTGTTTGGGTACCGGCTGTATCTTCTTTTGAACCAGAGCCGCATCCGGATACAGCACATGCATTTAATGTGAGTAGCAGTGTTAGAACTGCCAGTTTTTTCTTCATTTCAGGTTCCTCCTTTGAACTTGCCTTATTTTAACGTAAATGTATCATAGTATTTCAAAAATAGCAAGAAAAATCAGGAAGAATAAAAAGAGGACTTTTGTCGGAAAAGGATTTGTGATACACTTTCTCTGTTGTAAATGTTTATGATGGAGGAAGACGTATGTTTAACCGGACATCCTTACATATTGCCATGCTGGTATGGGGTTGTATCTTTTCCTTGATTGCAGCACTCTGCATGTTTATGAGCAGGAATTTTGATAAAGAGAAGCGCAGATGGATGATTGCGATGCAGCTGGTCTGTGCGATTCTTATGCTGTGTGATGCACTTGCATGGGGGTATCGGGGCGTGGAAGGTGCCCGCACGTTTCTGGTGTTATACTTTAGTAATTTTCTTGTGTTTGCCCTAAGTGATGTGCTGCTTGGATTGTATCATGGGTATCTGTGCTGCTGTCTGTTTCGGGATTTTTCCAGACAAAAGCTGCAAAAACCGGTCTGGCGTATCCGGCTGGGATATGGGATATCTGTGGCAGCACTGCTGCTTGTGATCATATCCCAGATTACGCATTGGTATTACTCCTTTGATTCACATAATTTCTATCATCGGAATTCCGGATATATTTTATCACTGGTAATGCCGATGCTCGGCATGCTGCTGGATGTATCCCTGCTGATACAGTATCGGAAAAGACTGAATCATATGATGTTTTCTGCGCTGCTGTCCTATGTTGTGCTTCCGTTTCTGGCGACAGTTGCACTGGCGTTTTACTATGGCATATCGCTTTCCAATATTGCCATCTTCATCTCGATGATTCTGATGTTTGTTGCGTCAATGATGGAACAGAATGAGAATCTGGCACGGAAGGAAAAGGAAGCGGCAGACATGCGTATTTCTGTGATGATGTCACAGATTGCTCCTCATTTTATCTATAATACACTGAATTCGATTGCGGGATTGTGCGAGAGCAATCCGGCAGAGGCGAAGGAGACAACGCTTGCATTCTCCGAATATCTGCGTGGAAATTTGAACGCACTGAGTGAAAATGACTTGATTCCATTTGAACGGGAACTGAAGCATGTAACATATTATCTGACCATTGAACAAAAACGGTTTGGTGCACGTGTGAAAGTATGCTATGATATACAGGAACAGGACTTCCTGCTTCCGGCGCTGACTCTGCAGCCGATTGTAGAAAATGCAGTTAAGCATGGTTTATGTAAGAAAAAAGGGGGCGGAACTGTGATAATCCGCACAGAACGGCAGGAGGGGCGTATATGCATGACAGTTGTAGATGATGGAGCTGGGTTTGATGATGACCGGACGGGGAAGACATCGGACGGAAAGCTGCATGTCGGGATTGAAAATGTCCGTACGCGTCTGCGGGATATGTGTCAGGGTGAGCTTCTGATTGAAAGTACGAAGGGTGTTGGAACTACGGTCCGGATTCTGATTCCGGATTCACATACTAAGAGGGAAAAGGAATGAAGATACTTGCAGCGGATGATGAAGAATTAGGATACAGGCAGCTTGTAACAGCCATACAGGAGGCGGCACCGGACGCAGAGATAAAAGCGTTTCAGGAACCGGATGCGCTTTTGCACTTTGCAAAGGAGCATCCGTGTGATGTCGCATTTCTGGACGTAGAGATGGGACACCTGTCCGGCGTGGAGGTTGCCAGACAGCTGAAACAATGGTATCCGAAAGTAAATATTATATTTGTGACCGGATACAGCCAATATATGGAGGATGCAATCAGGCTGCGCACGAGTGGTTATGTGGGAAAGCCTGTGACGAAGGAAAAGATACAGGAGGAGCTGGAGAATCTGCGGCATCCGGTAGAAGAAATTAAACGGGATGTCCTGGTGGTACGCTGCTTTGGAACCTTTGATGTATTCATGAATGGAAAAAGTCTGAATTTTGAGCGAAGTAAGACGAAGGAGATGCTTGCGTATCTGATTGACCGCCGTGGGAGTGCTGTCACATCCGGGGAGCTTCGGGCGGTGCTCTGGGAAGATGCAGAGACGGATGAGAAGACGGGCGTGTATCTGCAGAAGCTGAAGCGCGATCTGATCAATACGCTGAAATCAGTTGGTATGGAGTCGGTGTTTGTAACCGGATGGAATAAATATGCCATTGATCCGTCAAGGATTTCCTGCGATTATTATGACTATCTGGATGGCAGACCGGAAGGCGTGCGGGCATATAATGGAGAATATATGGCACAGTATGACTGGAGAAATATAGAGGATATCAATTGATGTATGGAAACACAGGAGTTATGTTCCGGAAAGGGAATATAACTCTTTTTTTGTGACAAAAATATTTCATTTGTCATATTTTTGTCATATTTGGTCTGATATACTATAGCTATAGTATGTTGATAAAGGGGATGACTGCGCTTGAAAATAATTGTATATGATGACAGCTGGAAAACCCGTCTACAGATGGCGCGTACCATCCGGGGAACAGCCAGGGGGGCAGATGTGCATGTCTTTAAGGACACACAGGCTGTGTTAGATTATGTGGCAGAACATCAGCCGGAGGTTGCATTTATCAGTACAGAAAATGAGGATGGCAGAGGATATTTTCTGATTAAACGGATGAAATATCTGTCTCCACGGACAAATGTGATTGCAGTTGCGAGCACATACCGGTATTTAAAGGAACTGACGGAGCTTCGGGTAAGTGGTTATGTGACGGAGAAATTCACAAAAGAAGCGGTTCATGAGGAAATGGAGAACCTGCGGTATGCAGTGTGAGAATGGTTTATAAAAGATGGAGGATATAGACACATGATAAGAAAAAGCAAATTATGGAAGAAGATGATTGTCGGATTTGCGACGGCGGCAGTGATGCTTACATCCGTACAGGGATTTTCCGGCTCGGCATTGGTTGTACATGCAGCGACCAGTGCACAATATCAGCCGATGACGATTGCCTCTGGGTTTAATGCAGATGTATTTTATGATGCAGGAGAGAACTTTGCAGAGACAGATTCTGCGGAATCCAGTGACAAAGTGAATGGAAATAAGGCATGCTTTTATACAGCGGCGTCCGGCGTTGCCGAAAGTGGTGGATTTCCAGCAGATGGTATTATTGCGGATGAGTCGGTGAGTGGTCTTACATGGAAGTTGAATAGCTACAATATGGACAATGCGCTGCGGCTGGCTCCGGGAGCAAATGGAGCGATAACGTTTTCGACGATCGGCTGCTATCAGAAGTTAAATTTCCTCGTAACGGCAGGAGGTGTCGGAACAGGGCATGATGCAACGATGAACGTAACTGTAACTTATACAGATGGGGCTACATCCGATCAGACATTCGTAGTACGTGATTGGTATGATCCAACAAATAGTGTAACCGCGCAGTATATGCGGACATATACTGGGGATGCAGCAAATGGTAGTACGACCAGCGGACCATATCTGACACGGTGTGAAATGGATATAGATACAACCAAATTAATCCAGAATATTCAGATTTCAAATAGTGCCAACAATACAGATGTTTATGTGTGTGTTTATGCGGTAACCGGTTTGGGGGCTGCCATTGCGGCGCCAGAGCCGAGTGCTTCTGATGTAACTGCAAATGGATTTAAAATTGGGTGGAATCCGGTTGATGATGCAACATCGTATCGGGTGGATGTGGCAACGGATGAGAATTTTACGAATATGCTTGCCGGGTATAATAACCTTGTTGTGGACACGACATCGGTAGATGTCTCCGGACTGAATCCGTATACGGAATATTTCTACCGGGTGCGTGCAGTAGATGGAAATGGAGGACAGAGTATCAGTTCGGAGACAAAGTACGTGGAGACAACGGCTCATACGCATAGCTGGAGCCTGACTGCTGCTGAAGATCCTGCAGTTGCAAAGGCTGCATGTTCTGTCGATGGCTGTAAATATAAGGAATCCCCTGCAACATTGACACTGAAGGCAGAAGATATGGCATATACAGGTAAGGCATATAATAAAGCCAGCGTGACAGGGAACCTGATAAGAGTAACGGGAGCGACGCTTGCGTATACTTATTATGTGAAAACGGGCGATGACTTTCAGAAGGATCAACAGCAAGGTCTGGAAGCTGCGCCAAGTAATGCGGGGAGCTATTGGGTTGTCTGCGAGATTACAGCTGGAGAAAGCAATGTGAAAGTCGTAGATTCGTTTACCATTACGAAAGCAACCCCGAAGGTAAGTGTAACTGGTAGAAATAATCTGACGTACACGGGAAATAAGCTGGCGCTGGTTGCGTCGAATACGACAGGAGGAACTGTTTATTACCGCCTTGGAACCGGGGGAACATGGAGTACAGAGATTCCGACAGCGGTAGATGCTTCTCAGGAAGATGTCGCTTATGAGGTATATTATTATGTGGCAGGCGATACCAATTATGAAGGCGTTGGATCGGAAGAGACACCTGCAGGTAAGGTAATGGTGTATATTGACAAAGCAGATATTCCGGTATCTGAGAACCATGCGAGCGGACCTTATCAGGAGGGAAAAACATATACATCAACGGTAACAACGGAGATAGCTGATGCAAAAATCGAATATAGTGACAGCTATTATGGATCATATCGAGCAGAACCATACTCGTATGAAGATGTAGGAGATTATGAGACATATTACAGGGTCTCAACCGGGAATCCGAATTATAAGACGACAACCGGATATTTGATGACACATGTGCAGGGCAAGCAGTTTGCTAATGGGGATATCAAGGTTGAAGGGTACGATGGAATCTATGATGGAGAAGAACATACGATCAGTGTAACAGTATTTGGTACAGCAGAAGGAGCGGACATAGAGTATGCGACTCAATACTATGGAGAATATAGTACAGATCCAATCACGGTAAAAAATGTAACTGCGTCTGGTTATGATGATTACAAAACCATTTACTATCGTGTATCAAAGAAGGGATATTACCAGAAAATAAGCTCGGCGAGAGTAAAGATTACACCAAAGCAGCTGGATGCTTCGGTTATTGCAGCGGATAAACGATATGATGGAACACAGGATGCAGATGTAGAGGCAGTTGTGGATACAGGTGTGGCGGGAGAGACACTTACGATTTCCGGAGTAAAGGGAAGCTTTGAGAATCCGGCTGCAGGAGAGAATAAGCGTGTATCTGTTGACAGTACCGCAGCACAGGTGTCAGCACCGGACAATGTGAACAGCGGAAATTATAAGATTGTCTATCCGAAGGAAACGACTGCTTCCATTACACCGCGAATTGTGACGCTTGAATGGGCGCAGACAACATTTAACTATACAGGGGAAAACCAGACAATCACGGCAACTGTAGCAAATGCGGTTGCAGGAGAGGAGGTAGAACTGACCTATGCGGGTAATATGCAGAAAGAAGTGGGCAGTTATACCGCGGAAGTACTGTCAGTTTCTGATTCCAATTATACATTGGAGGGAACGGAGAATATAACCTGTAACTGGAAGATACAGTCTTATGAGACAGCGGTAACGGCAACACCGGTTTCTTCTGCACCTGGCGGGCATGGCTGGAGCCGGGGAGAAGTAACATTACAGGCAGAAGGGTATCAGATATCACAGGATGGCGTTACCTGGAGTGATTCGATTTCGTGTTCAAGTGAAGGTGAGCGACAAGTCGGATATTATCTGAAGGAAACTGCGACGGGATATATTACAGCACTGAAGACACTGACAATAAAGATTGATACGGAGGCACCAACCGGAACGATTCAGTTTAGCCAGACAAATGAAAAAGGAGAGTCTGTATTCGCAGATGAAGTCGTGGCAACAATTGTGGCGGAAGATGCATCAAGTGGAATTGAAAGCATCGAATATCTGATTGTTCCTAATGGTGAAAATGTGGATTTAGAGAATGCAGACTGGGTATCCGGGAATCAGGTAACGTTACAGGCGGACCAGAAGTCTGACATCTATGCGAAGCTGACAGATATGGCAGGAAATACATGTGTGATCGATTCAAAATCCGTCGTTGTATATACTGCGGCAACAGCAAAAGCAGAAGCTGAATATGAATGTCTTGCAACGGAAGATATCGTAACAGGAATTGCAGTAAATGGAAATAAGGTCGCAGCAATCAAGAATGGAGAGAAAACACTTCCTGCAGAGGCTTATGCGGTCGAGGATGGAAAGGTAGTCCTGAAGAATACTTATCTGAAGGCACTTGAAGCAGGAACCTATACTCTGATGGTATCGTACCTTCCGGTGGATGATGCGGTGCAGACGTCGCCAAGGGATTCTGTTATTACGCTTCATGTGGTGCATATACAGGGACAGGTAACCAATATTGCTGACCTGTCAAAGGTGTATGATGGCGCAGTAACGGTGAATCCAACATTCGACACAACGAATCATCCAGGCGAAAATAATAAGAATGTAACGATTGAATATAAGGAAAAGAATGCAGAGGATTCTGCGTATACAAAGTCAGCACCTAAAAATGTAGGCGAATATGTTGTTCGTGTGACGGTTGCTGAAGATGCATGCTATGCAGAAGCAGTTGGAACAGCAGAATTTACGATTGCCCCGAAGAAGGTAGAAGTTAAGGTAAATGATACAAGCAAGCATGTAGGAATGGAAGATCCACATTACACATATACTGTAACGGGACTTGTAAAGGGCGAGACGCTTACAGAGATTATGGTATCACGCGTATCCGGTGAAGCGGTTGGCGAGTATAAGATCATTCCGAGTCTGGATGAAACAGGAAATCCAAACTATGAAATTCAGTATGAAGCAGGAACATTGACCATCGAGGATCATGATTGGTCAGACGCATGGGTTGAAATTCAGGAAGCAACGGAAACGACTGAGGGGGAAAAAGAAAAGACCTGTGCGGTAGATGGATGTGGTCAGAAAAAATATGCGAAAATCCCGGTTATCGGAGCTGTTGCGGATCCGAATGAAGGAAAACTGGAGAAGGATGCACAGGTCACACCGGAATCTCCGATTCGGAAAGCAACCTTAAATAATAAGGCGACAGAGCTTTTGGAGGCAGATGGTATTTTTACTGAAAGTGAAAAAGCACAGCTGGAAAATGGATCCAAAGCAAATGTCTGGTTGGAAGTATCAGAACTTGATCCGGAGAGTCTTTCTACGGCAGAAAAAGGTCTGGTTGCACAGGAAGCAGTTGCGTTTGCTGGAAGAGATGTGGACATTACATATTTTAATGCAGATTTGTATAAGCAGGTGGATGGGAATGCAAGAACACAGATTCATGAACCAAAGACGGATATTCGTGTAACAATCAGGATTCCGGAAAGCCTGATCAATACAAATGCGGCTATAGAACGAGAATATCGGATTATTCGGCTGCATAACGGAGAGACGACACTGATTCGCGGAGTATATAATGAAAATGCCAGAGAATTCTCCTTTGTAACAAATGAATTTTCAACATACGCGATCATATACAAGGATTCTGCAAAGCAGATTACACCGGAGGATCCGACGACAGAGGTACCAACGACAGAAACGCCAACGACGACAGAGGTATCAACGACAGAAGCACCTGCAACGACAACTGAGCCAGTGACCTCAGAGACGCAGGTCATAACGCCGGAAGGACAGAAAACGGAGTCAGCAGCCACAACGGAAGCTGGCACAGGTAATCAGACTGGGGCGACAGCAACCGGAGATTCCTTTGAACCTGTTATCTGGCTGGCTATGATGGGTGCAGCACTTCTTGCGTTCCTTGGACTTCTGAATAAGAAATATAAAGACAGCAGGGAAGATGACGACGAAATACAGAAATAATATAGGCATATAAAGACATAAAGAAAACTCTCATCCGTGTTGAGCGGATGGGAGTTTTGTATTATAATGCAGATATGAAATTACAGAAATTATACAGCAAGGTGCGGCAGGCAGTGGACGCTTACCGGATGATCGAAGAGGGGGATAAGATTGCAATTGGCATCTCCGGAGGGAAAGATAGTCTGACACTTTTGTACGCACTGGCTGGAATGCGAAAATTTTATCCAAAAAAATATGATCTTGTGGCAATCACGGTTGACACGGGAGTAGGGGAATATATGCAATCCCGCGTCAGTACAGAGGAGGATTCAACATCACGGGGAATGGACTTTTCTAAGGTAAAAGAACTGTGTGATTCGTTGAACGTTCCATATGAGATTATTTCGACGTGTATCTTTCCGATTCTGATGGAACGGCAGGAGAAGCGGATGTGCCCGCTCTGCGCGAAGCTTCGAAAGGGTGCGTTCAATGAAGCCGCATTGCGGCTGGGATGTAACAAGATTGCATATGCGCATCATAAAGATGATGTTGTGGAGACGTTTCTGATGTCGCAGGTATTAGAAGGACGGGTACATACATTCTCACCGGTGACGCATCTCGATGGCACGGAGCTTGATCTGATCCGCCCGCTTGTGTATGTGACCGAAGCGGAGGTGCGAGGTTTTATGCGACGGTATCAACTTCCGGTGGTGAAGAATCTGTGTCCGGTGGATGGTGCGACAAAACGGGAGGCTGCAAAGCAGATGTTAGCGCATATGGAGGAGGAATTTCCGAAGGCGAAGAGCCGGATGTTCGCGGCAATCCAACGGGATCATATCGATGGATGGTAAAATAATGCCTCTTTCTATGGAAATTTCAATTGATTTTTTATGGCATCTGTGTTATCATGTCAAATGTTGGATTGATTTCCAATTTTATCGGTGCGTGGCTCAGCTTGGTAGAGCGCTGCGTTCGGGACGCAGAGGTCGTGGGTTCGAATCCCGTCGCACCGATTTTTTTGTACCCTTTTTTAGGATATTTTTAGTTATGGAGGAAGTATCATGAAATTACTGCTTGCCGAAGATGAAGTAGATATGTCAGATGCATTGGTCGATATACTCACCTATCACAAGTATATGGTTGACGCCGTGTATGATGGGCAGGAGGCGCTTGATTATGCCGTGATGGGTGGCTATGACGGAATCATATTGGATATCATGATGCCGAAAATGAGTGGCTTGGAGGTGTTGCAGAGACTTCGGAGCCGCGGCAACCGGACACCGGTGTTGCTGCTTACGGCAAAGGCAGAGGTCGAAGACCGGATCGCAGGGCTGGATATGGGAGCGGACGATTATCTTCCAAAGCCTTTTGCGATGGGCGAGCTTCTGGCGCGCATCCGGGCAATGCTCCGGCGCAAGGAAGAATTCACTCCGGATATTGTTAAATGCGGCGATCTGTCGCTCAACATGCAGACCTATGAACTCAGTGGAAATGGACAATCGTTTGTATTGCCGAAGCTTGAATATCAGTTGATGGAAGTCTTTATGCTCAATCAGGGTATTTATATGTCAACCGAAAGTCTGCTGGAGAAAGTGTGGGGCTTTGATACGGACGCGGAAGTCGGCGTTGTCTGGGTGTACATTTCGTATCTGCGGAAACGGCTGCAGGCGTTAAAGGTGCATGTGGAGATTCAGGCAAAACGAGGCATAGGATATCGGCTTGTAGAGGTGGAATAATTGGTTAAGACGTTACAGAAGAAGTTCATAATCACAGCGATGATTGCAATCACCGTGTTACTCGTTGTGACGCTTGGTGCGGTCAATATATTCAATATCAGCCGGCTTCGAAATGAGATGAACAATACGCTTTCGGTGCTCGCGGATAATGATGGGATGCGTCCGGGAGAGAATGCGGATACCCCGCAGCCAGCAACGGAGACGGACGTACAGAAAGTGCCGACGGATGGTACAATTGGCACGGAAATGATTACACCGCCGGATGCAGAAAGTGGTGACCAGCCACAGCCACCGGATGCACCGGGTGATAAGCATCCGAATCTGTTCAACCCGGAAATCAGCGAGGATATGGCGATGGCGGCACGATATTTCCTTGTGCGGTTTGATACGGACGGAAAGATCGTCTTTACCGATGTAAATAACATTTCTTCCGTGGATGCAGATACGGCAGATGCTTATGCGAAGGAAGTGTATGCATCCGGAAAGACATCCGGGAAAAAGTATAATTTCCGGTATCGGGTGCAGGCAACCCGAGACGGCCGCGGAACGAATATCGTATTTTTGAATGTGAGCAGTGATAGGCAGTCGATGTTTGCGGTGCTGTTGATTTCCAGCCTGATTTTCATTGTTGGATGGGGGCTCATGCTGCTTTTGGTTATCCTGCTTTCCAAGCGTGCGATCCGTCCGATCGCAGAGAATCTGGAGAAACAGAAGCAGTTTGTTACGGATGCAGGGCATGAGATCAAGACGCCACTTGCGATTATTCTCGCGAACACGGAAGCGATGGAACTGCATAACGGCGAGAGCAAATGGAGTAAGAACATTCGGAAACAGACCGAACGCCTGTCGGGATTGATGAAGAATCTGCTTACGCTGGCGAGGATGGAAGAAGGAACAACCCCCGTTGTGATGACTGATCTGGATATGAGCAGGCTTACAAGAGAAGTGGCAGATACCTTTGTGGAATCCGCAAAACTGAAACAGATTGAACTTCAGACAACGATTGCTTCGAATATTAAGCTGCATGCAAATCGCGAGGAGATGACGCAGCTTCTTACGATTTTGTTGGATAATGCTATTAAATATTCTGTTGAACAGGCAGATATTGTGCTTACGCTTGCCAAGCGTGGTAAGGATGTGACACTTTGTTGTGAAAATATTTGTGAGAAGCTGCCGGATGTGGAAGCAGACCGGCTCTTTGACCGTTTTTACCGCTCGGATGCCGCACGCACCCAGAAGAGCGGTGGCTACGGCATCGGACTCTCCGTTGCACGTGCAATTGTCCAAAACCACAAAGGAAAAATCACCGCCGAATATAAGGATAACAACCGAATTATCTTCAAGACAGAACTTTAACCAAGCGTTATGTTAGTCAAGAATTTAACCGCGTAAAATTTGCATACATAGCAGACTGTATTAAGGAAACTAATAAATTAAATAGTACGAAACGTAAATAGAACCACAGGCTTTTATAATTCTAAAGCAGACCATTGAAACACGTTGGTACTTAATGAACGACAAACTTGTTTGGCGTGAATTTAGTACCACTACGTGTTGAAGTGAGCGAGAGCGCGTCTGCGTAGAAATATAAAAGCTTGTGGTTCTTTTCAGTTAAGAGTATATTTCTCTAAGGTAAATTTAAGGTTCCCCCACTATACTCATCTCCAGAGCAGGAAATCCTGCAACGATAACCGGATACGTCTGGAGGTGAGACGATGAATTACAGACACGAATTAAAGCATGAGATAACTTACGGCGACATGCTTTCTTTGCGAAGCCGCCTGCATATCATTGCACATGCTGATACGCATGGGGAAAACGGAAAATATCATATCCGGAGCCTGTATTTTGACAATCTGTATGACAAGGCGCTTATGGAGAAAGTAAATGGCGTCAACTGTAGAGAAAAATACCGCCTGCGCTACTACGATGGAGATATATCCGTGATCCATCTGGAGAAGAAATCGAAGATCAACGGACTATCCTGCAAACAGAGTGCGCAGGTGACCGCAGAGCAGGTAACCCGTATTCTGCGCGGCGATATCGCATGGCTGCAGGAGTCAGAGGAACCGTTGCTGCGCGAGTTTTACACGAAGCTTGTAAATCAGGACTTACGTCCGAAGACGATTGTCGATTATACGCGGGAGGCATTTACCTATGCACCCGGGAATGTCCGGGTGACGATGGACTATGATATACGAACAGGCATGTATGGGTTGGATTTCTTGAATCCGGCGTGTGTCACGCTTCCCATCATAGAAGATCACAGGATCTTGGAAGTGAAATGGGACGCATACCTGCCGGATTGTATCCGCAGTGCCGTCCAGCTTGGAAACCAAGGCACACAGAGCTTTTCAAAATACGCGGCATGTCGTGCCTATGAATATGCCGGTTAGGAACAACCGATAAAATGAGAATGACGGGAAGAAAAAGGAGGAACCCTATGGGATTTGGAGATATTTTTAAATCAAGTTTTTTGGAGAATATAACGAGTGTGAGTATTCTGGATATGGTGATTGCTTTGGTGCTCGCATTTGGAATCGGAATGTTTATTTTCTTTGTCTATAAGAAGACGTACTCCGGTGTGATGTATGCGCCGGGCTTCGGCGTGACGCTGGTCGCGCTCACGATGATCACAACCGTTGTGATTTTGGCGGTGACTTCGAACGTCGTGCTGTCGCTTGGTATGGTCGGTGCGCTTTCTATCGTGCGTTTCCGTGCGGCAATCAAAGATCCGCTTGATATCGCCTATCTGTTCTGGGCGATCGCAGTTGGCATTGTGCTTGCGGCAGGCATGCTTCCGCTCGCCTTGATCGGCAGTCTTTTCATCGGTGTGATGCTGCTTGTATTCGTGAACCGGAAATCGCATCTGCATCCGTATATTCTGATCGTGCAGTGTGACGGGCATGACAGCGAGGTCAAGGTGCGTGAATTCATGGAGAAGCAGGTAAAAAAATGCGTCGTCAAAAGCAAGGTCGCGCAGCCGGGATGCGTGGAGCTCAATCTGGAGGTGCGCATGAAGGATGACAATGCGGATTTCGTCAATATCCTGTCCGAGATGGACGGTGTAAGCAGTGCATCGCTCGTGAGCTTCAACGGAGAATTTCTCTAGGAGGTGATGCGATGGTAACCAGCAGACATATTGACAAGATTTGCTGCATCATTTTGATATTTACAATCCTTCTCACCGTCGTATTCTGCAATGCGGAAAGTCTGGGCGTAAATAAGCTTCCGGTCACGATGGGATATGAGAAGAAGCTGTTTGATACGTCCAAGGTGCATACGATCGACATTGTGATGGATGACTGGGATTCGTTTATCGAGGGCTGCGAGGATGAGGAATACGTGTCCTGCGCAGTTGTGATCGACAACGAGGCATACAAGAATATTGCGATCCGTGCAAAGGGCAATACATCCCTAAGCTCGGTTGCTGCGTATGGCAATGATCGATACAGTTTCAAGCTTGAGTTCGACCACTATGACAGCGGAAAAACATATCATGGTCTGGACAAATTATCACTCAACAACATTATTCAGGATAACACGTATATGAAGGATTATCTGTGCTATCAGATGATGGGGTATATGGGCGTCGATGCGCCGCTTTGCAGCTATGTCTGGATTACCGTAAATGGCGAGGCGTGGGGCCTGTACCTCGCAGTCGAGGGCGTGGAGGACAGCTTCTTAGAGCGCAATTATGGTACATCCTATGGAGAATTGTATAAGCCGGACAGCCAGTCAATGGGCGGCGGCCGCGGAAATGGTGCGGATATCTCGGAGACGGAATTGGCAGAACAATTCTTCGGTGACGACACAGCAAGTAACAGTGATGCAGCAGCGGATGAACAGAAGATGGATCCGCCGACAGGAACAGCGTCTGACGGTCAGAAGATGCAGAGATCAGATGGTGACATGGGCGATAAACAAGGTGGTCCGGGCGGCATGGGAAGTGATGATGTATCTCTCATCTATTCCGATGATGAATACAGCAGCTACAGCAATATATTCAATAACACGAAAACCGACATCACAGACGAGGATAAGGACCGTCTGATCGCTTCGCTGAAGTCGCTGAATGAAAATTCGGATATCGAAGATGTGGTAAATGTGGACGAGGTGATACGGTACTTTGTCGTGCATAACTTTGTCTGCAATTTCGACAGCTATACCGGCTCGATGATTCATAATTATTATCTGTATGAGGAGGATGGGCAGCTTTCTATGATCCCATGGGATTATAATCTGGCGTTTGGTGGTTTTTCCGTCGGCGGCGGGGACAGTGGTTCGGCAACGCAGATGGTAAATTATCCGATCGATACTCCGGTATCGGGCGGAACCGTAGATTCTCGTCCGATGCTTGCGTGGATCTTTGCAGATGAGAGCTATACGGAGCTGTATCACTCGTATTTTGATACCTTTATATCCGAGTATTTTGAAAGCGGATATTTCGAGAATCTGATCACACAGACGGAGAATCTGATTGCCTCTTATGTCGAGCGGGATCCGGCGAAATTCTGTACGTACGAAGCGTTCGAGACAGGCGTGGATACGCTCAGGTCGTTCTGTCTGCTCCGGGCAGAGAGCATCCGGGGACAGTTAGACGGCACAATTCCTTCGACGAGCGATGGACAGCAGGCAGATGATACGACGCTGGTTGATGCCTCTTCCATTTCCCTGACCGACATGGGAAGCATGGGGCAGGGCGGCGGACAGATGCCGGGAGGTGGTGAGCGCCCGGATATGCCAGATGGTGGAGGACAGATGCCGGGAGGCGGTGAACGACCCAGTGGTGGAAGCGCACCAACCCGACCGGACGACAATAATGGATCGATTCCAGGAGGCGGAAGTCCACCCGAAAAGCCGGAAGGAGCTGAAACGTTTCATGAACACAGCGTATCTGAGTAGAATTTGCAGTAAATTATATTCGATACACACGAAAACCATAGTAAATACAAGACTGAAAACGATTTCACAAGATGGTGGATTTTTGAATCTGCCATCTTTTTTTATGTAATTCTTGTATAAAAACAGCGTTAAATACGAACATTTACTGAAAAATCATGGAATGCCGGCGCGTGTGTGAAATGGTTTTCAGAAACATAGATTTATTTTTCCGGATAACGTCTGTATGATAGCGATAACGAAATGATCATTTTACAGACGAAGAAAAAGAAAAGGAGTATACGCATATGGGAAAATTATTTACATCAGAATCAGTGACAGAGGGACATCCGGATAAGATTGCAGATCAGATTTCCGATGCAATCTTAGATGCATTATTGGAACAGGACCCATATTCCAGAGTGGCGGCGGAGACAACCGTGGCAACCGGAATCGCCTTAGTGGTCGGAGAGATCACAACAAAGGCTTATGTAGATATCGCCAAGATCGCCAGAGATACGATCCGCGAGATTGGTTATGTGAACAATGTAGACGGTTACAATGCAAATTCGATTGCGGTACTGACTTCCATCGATGAGCAGTCTGCCGATATCGCACTTGGTGTGGACAAGGCATATGAATCCAAGCAGGCAGGCGTAACCGAAGACTACGGAACCGGTGCCGGTGATCAGGGAATCATTTTTGGCTATGCGACAGATGAGACGCCGGAATACCTTCCGCCGGCAATATCCTTTGCACACAGATTGACAAGACAGCTTACAAAGGTACGGAAGGATGGCACGCTTTCTTACTTAAGACCGGATGGAAAATCACAGGTAACGGTAGAATTCGGCGAGGACGGACAGACAGTAAAGCGGATTCACACGATTGTCATCTCGACGCAGCATGCCGAGGACGTAGGTCTGGAGCAGATCCGGCAGGATGTACTTACCTATGTGATAAAGCCTGTGATCCCGGCGGAGCTTTTGGATGCGGATACGATCTATTATGTCAATCCGACCGGAAGATTCGTGATTGGCGGTCCGCAGGGGGATTCCGGACTTACCGGAAGAAAAATCATCGTAGATACTTATGGCGGAACCGGACGTCATGGTGGCGGCGCATTTTCCGGCAAGGACCCAACGAAGGTTGATCGTTCCGCCGCATATGCTGCCCGCTGGGTTGCAAAGAATCTGGTTGCCGCAGGCGCAGCGAAGAAGATCGAGGTAGAGCTTGCTTACGCAATCGGTGTGGCAAAGCCGGTATCCATCGCAGTTGAGACGTTTGGAACAGGAGTGATCGAGGATGAAAAGATTGTGGAGATTATTGACAGGGTATTCGATTTACGACCGGCAGCGATTATTGATGCGCTGGATCTTCGAAGACCAATCTATAAGCAGACAGCAGCGTATGGACATTTTGGGCGCACAGATATCGACCTGCCTTGGGAACACCTGGATAAGGTAGAGGAGATCAAAAAATATCTCTGATCGCACCGTGACGCAGCAGTTTATGAAAGAAAATCAGAGGGAGTATGAGACATATGATAAAAAAGATTTTGGAGAAACTCGAACAGCTTCTTCCCATAATTATACTTTTTCTTATCTGGTATCTGGTGACGGAAAGAGAAACGTATAACAGCCTTCTCTTTCCGAGACTCACCCAGGTCGCAGAGACCGCCGCGTGGAAGATCAAGGATGGTTCGCTGTTACTCGCAATCGGAATCAGCCTGCGGCGTGTGATAACCGGATATGTGATCGCTGTGGTGGCGGGAGTTGCGCTGGGAATTCTGCTTGGCTTGTCAAAGCATATGTACAGACTTACCGATCTGATCATTCAGATATTAAAACCGATTCCGCCGATTGCATGGATTCCGCTTACGATCCTGTGGATGGGAATCGGAGAGAACTCAAAGGTATTTTTGATATTCCTTGGTGGCTTTTTCACCATATTATTAAATACACTCGACGGAATCCGTTATACCGATGCCAAGCTTCTGGAGGTTGCGGAGGTGATGGAGACACCGAGGTTCAAATATATTTTCAAGCTTGTGATTCCGGCAGCCTTTCCTTCGATCTTTACAGGACTCCGGGTAGCGATGGGAACCTGTTGGACCTGTGTGGTTGCGGCAGAGCTTGTTGCATCAAGCAGCGGTGTTGGATATATGATATCCAATGCGAGAAATTTCGGGCAACTGGATGTGGTGATCGTAGGTATGATCTCCATCGGAATCGTCGGCAAGCTCATGGACGTGCTGTTAAGACTTGTGGAAAGGAGGGTGCTCAGATGGAACTATTAGGGAAAAATTACCTGAAGGTCGAAGCCTTATCCAAGCGGTTCGGGGATGTCTGCATCTTGTCGGATATCAGCTTTTCCGTGGCGAAGGGTGAGTTTGTCTGTATCGTCGGCAGTAGCGGCTGCGGGAAAAGTACCCTGCTCCGCAGTCTGTCCGGACTTGATACGGCATACGAAGGACGCATCACCGTAGATGATCAGGAAGTGAAAAAGCCGACCAAACATATCGGCTATATCTTCCAGGAAAACCGCTTGTTCCCGTGGATGACGGTCGAAGAAAATGTCGGATTTTCACTGGATAGCGGCACCCGTGAAGAAAAACGACGCAAGGTGTCCGAAGCGGTTGCTATGGTTGGACTTAAGGAAGCCGTTCGGCAATATCCGAAAACCTTGTCCGGCGGCATGGCGCAGCGGGCAAACATCGCCAGAACACTGGTAAACAAACCGGAAGTGCTCTTGTTGGACGAACCATTTGGGGCACTCGATGCTTTTACGAAAATCAATCTGCAGGAAAAACTCTGTGAGATACGGAGTGCAGAAAAAACAACGATGATCATGGTAACCCATGATATCGAGGAGGCAATCTATCTTGCCGACCGGATCATCATACTCGACAAAAATCCGGGTGTGATCAAGAAAATCATCAAGGTAGACCTGCCAAGACCGCGAGATCGGAATGGAAATTATTTTAATGATCTGCGCAAAGAGATCTACGGATATTTCTTTGAGACAAAGGAAATCGTGGAAGACTACAATATTTAATATTATAGATTAGGAGGAAATGCATATGAGAAAATTAAAGAGAAGCTTAGCACTGTTATTTGCGACTATATTTACGATCGGGATGCTTTCCGGCTGTAGTGCTTCCAAAGATACGAAATCCCAGGATCAGACAGCTTCGGCGCAGACCTTAAATATTGCAATCCAGCCGGTGGTTGGATATCTTCCGGCTTATATCCTGAAGGACAGCGGGGCGCTGGAACAGGCACTCGCAGATGCCGGGTATGACGTGAAAGTAACCTATACGGAATACGAGTCCGGCCCACCGGAGAACGAAGCATTTGCGGCAGGACTTGCCGATATCGGACTTATGGGAAATGTCCCGGCATTATCCGGAATCGCATCCGGGCAGGATCGAAAGATCGTTGGCATCGCATATAACGGCGAGGCAACCGAAGCAATCATTATACCGAAGGATTCCGATATCAAAACGGTAGCAGATCTGAGGGGGAAGAAAATCGGACTGGTTGTCGGCTCGATCGCACAGAATCTCGTGTCTGCCGTATTTGAGCAAAACGGACTGAGCTTCGATGATGTTGAGTTTGTAAATCTGTCTGCCGGAGAACAGCAGCAGGCGCTTGCAAATGGACAGGTCGATGCTGTGGCAACCTGGGAACCGACGATCTCCAAGCTTACAGCCGACGGAAGTAATGCTGTACTGGCAGATGGAACCGGCGTATTCTTGGGCGAAAATCCGATTATCGCCCGTGGTGCATATGTAAAGAGTAACCCGGAAATCGTGCAGATCTTTCTCAATGAATATAAGAAAGCGGCACAGCTTTTGACAGAGGACACGGAGAAATATGCCAAGGAATACAGTGACTATTTCGGATTAGATGCGTCCATTGTAAGTGCGGCACTGTCAAATGCAAAGCTGCCGATCGCGATCACCGATGCGGATGTGACGGATCTGCAGCAGACAGCCGCATTTCTGAAAAATGAAAATCTCGTAACAAGCGAGGTAACGGTAGCCGATTATGTAGATTTCACATTTAGCGACAGCTTAAAGTAGGAGGGCATGCATGATAGAAGCAAGAGATAAAGAATGGAGAAAAAAGGAACCATCCTTAAAGGATGTTATAAAGCGTTATCCGGATATGCCTGCCAGCTGGATTTTAAAGGCGGATATCCAGAGACGCGGACTTTGGTATACGCCGGCTGCAGTCGCGCAGATCGACCCGGATATTCATGCGGTGCATCAGGATGGGAAAGATCTGTTCCGGAACAGTGTGGATTTCGTTCCGGAGGGACTGATCTGGAACGACGGAAGTTATCTGATCGCCAATTTCGATTTTGATCAGGAGCATCCGGCAAGAGATCCGTATATCGTTGATTATGTGGATGGAAAATATGTGATTATTGATGAAGGTGAGATCCTCTCGGATTTTCAGGGATTTTGGGAGAAGCCGGATTTCTATAACAAAAAAGCATCCAACGGAGAACCATTAAGCACCTATGTACAGGCAAGACCGCAGCGGATCGAAGTCAGTGTGAACAAATACTGCCATTTCTGGGATTGCCCGCGGGAGGGCTGCAAATACTGCCCGCTTTCGCCGTCCTTCAAGGCGAGCGGGGCGACCGAGGAGCAAAGTGACCTGCAGTATATGCGGGAAGCGTTCACGGAAGCATTTAAGCAGAAGGGAAGATTTACACAGGTGTTGCTTACCGGAGGCTCCATCCTGTCCGGCGAAGAGCTGTTTGATGATGAGCTGGAAAGCTATATCCGTGTGCTGCAGATGATCGGAGAATTTTTCCCGGGCAGGCGTTTTCCGTCCCAGTTGATCTCCTCTGCATTCAGTGAGCGGCAGTTAGAGCGGCTTTACAATGAGACAGGACTTACGATGTATACGACGGATATCGAGGTGTTTGACAAGGAAAAGTTTGCCTGGATCTGCCCGGGCAAGGCAAATAAGCTTGGCTACGACGAATGGAAACGCAGACTGATCGCGGCCGTAGACATCTTCGGAAAAGGAAATGTGACTTCCGGCGCGGTACTCGGAACCGAGCTTGCTACACCGGAGGGCTTTGTATCAGAAGATGAGGCATTTGAAAAGGTGGTAGAAGAAGCGGAAAGCATCATTTCCCACGGTATCGCGTTAGCAGCCAATATATGGCGTCCGACACCGAGATCCGTGTTCCAGAATCAGGTAACGCCGTCACTCGATTATTTCGTCCGGGTGTACAGGGAATTTGACCGATTACAGAGAAAATACATCACGAATCCGTATAATGATGATTTCCGAAGATGTGGAGCTCATGTGGGGCTTGACCTGATGCGGACTTATGAGGAGGTGCCATCATGAGTATATTAAGCAAAGAATTGATAGAGATTATCGAGGCAGCAGACACTTTGAAATCGGTTGTGACTGTGAGCCGTTCGGGCGTCCCGCATGCCGCCTATAAAGGAAGTCTGCATGTCGAGGACGACCGGATTGTGTTCTATGATCTGATTCAGAGCTCACAGACAAACAAAAATCTGGTGCATGCCATCTGGTTTGACGGAACGATTGCAATTTCTCTTTTGACGAAGGACAAACGAAGCTTTCTGATCGAAGGAAAGCCTGTGAAATCTGTGACCGCAGGAAAACATTTTGAGGAGGTATATAGAGCGCTGCAGGAACAAAAGGGGACGGAGGTGGATCTGTCTGCCATCTGGTATGTTGAGCCGCTGCGTGTGTGTGAGGAAACCTATGCGGCAAGAAGAGAGGAAGAGGAACGCAAATACCCATATATTCGCCATATGGATAGGGTGTAGATTCCCATAACAGCGTATAAAAAGAACGTACTTACACATAATAAAATTAGGCCGATCAACCGGAAAAACTGCGAATGAAAAGACCAGTCGTTTCCGGTTGATTTTTTTATGCGCGTATTGTACATTTCTATTGAAATAAGCGTGAACCAGATGGAAAAGAGGATACCGTTATGAATATATTTGATGTAGTAGGACCTGTGATGGTAGGTCCTTCGAGCTCCCACACGGCGGGGGCAGTTAAGATAGGATATATCAGCCGGAGACTGCTTGGGATGCAGCCGGTGTCGGCAAGGATTCTGCTCTACGGAAGCTTTCTGACAACCGGAAAAGGACATGGCACGCGCAAAGCGCTGGTCGCAGGCCTGCTTGGCATGCAGCCGGATGATGCGCGGATTCCGCAGGCACTTACGCTTGCCGAGGAAGCTGGTATGCAGATTGAGTTTGGAGAGGCGCAGTTAAAGGAAGCGCATCCGAATACGGCACAGCTTTTTCTTACCGGAAGTGATGGGCGGACCTTGGAGATTATTGGGCAGTCGCTTGGGGGCTCCCGGATCAATATCGCCGAGATTGACGGAATCGAGACGAATTTCTCCGGGGATTATCCGACGCTGGTTGTCCACAATCAAGATCAGCCGGGGCATGTGGCAGAGGTTACTTCCATGCTGTCGCACAAGGGCGTGAATATTGCATATATGCAGCTATATCGTTCCAGCCGCGGTGGAGAAGCCGTTATGGTCGTGGAATGCGATCAGGAGATTCCGCAGGAGGGAATCGACTGGCTGAAGCGGGTAGAAGGGGTAAAGAAGGTGACGTATCTCGGAAAAGAGATGGAGGTAGCAGACAGAGGAGGTGCGAAAAGATGATAACATATCATTCGATTCAGGATATATTAGAGCTTTGTGAGAAGGAATCCATGGAGTTCTGGCAGGTGATCGAGCGTGCCGATATGGAAGAGCGTGCTGTGACGAAAGAAGCTTCGTATGCGAAGATGAAAGCGATGTATGAGGCAATGCGGCATGCGGACGAAACCTATGACGCGAAGCTTACGTCAGCTTCCGGCTTGGTTGGCGGGGATGGCGAGAAGCTTCACCGGTACAATGAGGCAGGAAAAAATCTCTGCGGGGATTTTGTCGGGATCGTGATGGAAAAAGCAATCAAGATGGCAGAGGGAAATGCCTGCATGCGCAGGATTGTTGCAGCACCGACCGCAGGCTCGTGTGGTGTGATTCCGGCTGTGTTTCTCAGTGCGCAGCAGAAACTTTCCTGCACGGAGGAACAGATGGTAGCTGCGATGTACATTGCTGCCGGTGTCGGCGCCGTGATCGCGGAAAATGCTTCGATTGCCGGGGCTTCCGGCGGCTGTCAGGCAGAAATCGGTTCTGCGTCTGCGATGGCAGCGGCAGGGTTATGTTTTCTGCAGGGAGGAACGAATGCCATGATTGCAAATGCAGCGGCACTTGCTTTAAAGAACATGCTCGGACTTGCGTGCGATCCGGTCTGCGGTCTGGTGGAGGTTCCCTGCGTAAAGCGAAATGTCGCAGGGGCGGTCAATGCAGTGAGTGCGGCGCAGCTTGCGCTCGCGGGAATCAAGAGTGCAATCCCTGTGGATGAAGTGATTGATGCTATGCGGAGAATCGGAAATGAGATGTCACCGAACATAAAAGAAACGGGTCAGGGTGGACTTGCAACCACCCCGACCGCGATTCAAATAGGAAAGAGTTTATAATTGTGAAGAAATATATGTTATTTAAGGCTGTGTGACTGCATAATCCGAAAAGTTTGTGGCCGATTCGGCGTCACTTGTGTCAACAGATGTACTATAGCTGTCGACGGTGATTGTATAGCTGCTTGTGCCCTGCACATAGACGGTGCCATCGGTTCCGACGATCGTAACTGTGTTGCCGTCTGCATCGGTGATTGTGCCGGCGCAGGAAAGCTTTGTCAGGGTGCTGTCACCGGTGACGGTCCAAGTGCTCCCTTTTTCAATATAGACGTTGCAGCAGCCGTCGCCGCCATTTCCGGCGTATGTCTCATCGTCTGTGATCGCACCGATAAGGGTACTGCTTCCTGTCATGTAGAAGTCAAGCTTACTGATGGAATCCCAGATCACATCGCCTTCCATGTTCTGGTCGATTGCAGTAAAATTACAATCTGCGCCATTGGCACCGGACGTTCCCCAGCCACGCTGATTGTTGTTCCCGGTACAGCGGAGGAAGAAATCGTTATCCGCGGCATAGGTGATATCGACATCATTTAAGATAAATGTGGATTCGGTATTGGTCGTGTAGAACATACCGCCGTTTTTTGCGGTGAGAGAGCCGCCATCCATTTCAAATGTACTGTTGCCGACTTCGGAATCTCCGGACATGCTCTGGTATAAAATCACATTCCAAGTGCAGTCGTTCTGGCTGTCGTCTGACATATTTCCGGTCAGATTGCTACCAAATAAACGAAGAGAATTTAATCCTTCAATGCAGACGGCTTCGGAGCCATTGGCGGTAAGCGTCGCATCGTTGATCGCGATATCCGCTGTGCTGTAAACGGCAGGGGAACCGGTTCCGTTTGAAGTGTAGGTGCCGCCGTCGACGACCATCGTTCCACCACCGCGATCACTCCGGATGGCAGCGGAAGAGTTTCCGTTCGTTTCTACATCCAGATCCCATGCATAGAGCGTACCACCACCGGCAGCGTGAATGCCGCCTGCGGTATCACCGGTCGTTTTGATCGTGGAATCCGAGATGTAGACGGTTCCATCGCCGTAGGCAAATGCTCCTGCGGCACCATTGGCATCTGTGGTGATTGTGCTATTTGAAATGGTCGTCTGTCCATCGGTTGTCAGAATCGCAGCCCCGACACCGTAGAAGCTTGCATTATCGCCGCCACTGCTTTCTTCCGAAGATCTTGTGACCGTGATATTATTTAATGTTACGTTTGCACCCTCATACACATGGATGGCATTCTCGTCGGTTCCGGTTGATTCATAGGTTTCACCGTCTATATCGGTATCCGTTGTATATTCCGAGACAGCGTCGTAGCTTTCTACGCCACCGGCGTTTCCACCACCCGGCTGTCCCGGTGCACCTCCACCTGCATTTCCGTTTGTGATTACGATAGCGGTTATCGTTCCGTCATCATCGAAGGTTACCTGTATCGTGTCACCGACTTGGATATCCGAGAGGGAAGCATCGGTGGAAGTTGCCATATCTTGCGGCATGCCGTTATCGGATGGGTCATCACCGTCCGGTTTTTCCGGCGGGGTGTTTGTGTTGCTGTCGGAATTGTTGTCACCGGACTGCCCGACATTTTCAGACGGGGCATCACCGGCCGGTTTTTCCGGCGGGGTGTTCGTGTTGCTGTCGGAATTGTTGTCACCGGATTGCCCGACATTTTCAGACGGGGCATCACCGGCCGGTTTTTCCGGCGGGGTGTTCATGTTGCTGTCGGAATTGTTGTCACCGGACTGCCCGACATTTTCAGACGGAGCATCGCCGTCCGGCATCTCCAGCGGAATATCGGAACTGTCATCGCCAGACATCTCTGGTGGCTGTCCCATGCCCTCGCGGGTGATTTTTACGCCATCATTTATGGTAAAGGAGATCGCATCCGCTTCGCCCTCCGGTGTCATGGAGATGGTATCATCGTCGATGGCTGTTACCTCCCCGGAGACTGTCTGCCCGGCATAGATGTTTCCCTCCTTGACAGCCTCTGTCGGGGTTGCTTCGCCGGTTGATGTAGTTGTATCTGCTTTATTTGCACATCCGCCGAGCAGAGCAGTGGCAAGCATGGTGACTGTGACAAGTGGTAAAATGGATTTTTTCTTCATAAGATTCACGTCCTTTCGAATTCGTTTTGTTTTTGTTTACAATACGAAGTATAAAGGGTGAACCTTAAATGAACCTTAGAGGATCTAAATGAATTTTGAAAATTGCTACGAGAGAGAAACTTTAAAACGTATGTTAAATACAAAATAATAGTTGAAAAATAAAATTGCATCGCATATAATACACTTAGCAAGGTAGTCGGAAGGTGAGTGCACGTCACCTGAACCGGCGAATATAATCAAACTACGAGAGTAGCCGTCCTAAACTTTGCAGGTGTCAGGACGGCTATTTCTTATGTTTTCCATGTTGGTCTATGTAAGTCAATACAGCCACAATCAGAGTGGCAATATCAATGAGGTCGTTCCATGTAACCATAATAATCATCCTTTCCGTAAGGCTCGGATCAGATAAGAGCACGTCCCCCGGCTACCCGGTTAAGTGTATTATATTGTTGATACTTCTTGAAAAAAATTTTTAGTTTCTTGTCTCTTTCTTCTGCACAGTCAGCGCCGGAACCAATCCGATCACAAAAGGCACGATCCACGTAAAGAGGCGGTAAACGACCAATGCTGCCGCTACGGCATCCCCATCCGGAATCACGCATGCGAAAAATAATGCAAATACAAAATCAAGAGTACCGACGCCGGACGGTGCCAGCATAACGCAGCCAACCATATTACAAACGGCTGTAAGACCAAGGCAGGTTATCACTGCCACGCCATATTGTCCGGCAAAAAAGATGCCAGGAATGGCATACCAGCATGCGAACTTGAGAAAGTCCAGACCAACAACCGTCAGGAATAACTGCTTATCCTTCCATACCAGACGCCCCTGGCTTTGCAGATAATCAATCGAAACCTGTGCTTTATCCAGTTGTGGATACAAGCGGCTCTTTGGCTTTACAAGCTTTCGCGCCAGTTTCATGATCAGATCCGAAAATTTCTTCGAGACAGTTAATATAAATAAGAACAGACAGATGATAGAGATCACAACAGCTCCGGCGAACATGTACCATGCATATTTGCGGATACCGCTATGTCCGCTCAGAATCAAAAGAATAAATGACACAACGCCAAAGATTCCGATTGTAATCTTCTGAAACGTATACTGTGCCATAGACATTCCGGTTCCCGTGCTTACACGGATTCCGTGCAGATTGTAGTAGTAAAGCTGTGCCACGCCGGTTCCGCTTCCGAGCGTAGCAATCCGGTAGAAGGTACACAGATACGCACAGGTAATGCCCTGCCACACGGATAATCGGTTATCACAGGTCTTCGTCATGACACTGATGATACAGCCTTCTGCAATAAAATACAGGTTACCCAGTAACAGACAGACGAGCAGCTTCCAGACCGGAGTTACCTGAATCTCTTCCATTGCCTCCTGCATCAGATCCTGATTTTCATAGCATACAAAAGCAATCAGTGCAAAAATAATCAGCCATTTTGCAATGCTTTTTAATACGGTATGTTGTTTTTTGTTCGCCTGATTTGCTGTTTCCACGTAATTTCCCCCACATATGGAATAATAGATAATAGCGTTATTTTATTATGTTTGTCCTGTCTTTGCAAGATATATTCCTATTTTCACATTTTTCTCACAGATACATACAATGAAGTATACAAAAAGAATGTTTGAGGTAACCATTTTGGATTCTTATAGAAATTGTGGTTGCGGTCGTGGCCGCAGCATGAATCCGTGCGGCACAAACGGAGGATATCCATATTCGGGTCGTTGTGTCACGCCGAGAGACTCTATGTACCGAAATACGAGAATACCGGACTGTGGATGTGAAAAACAGCCGGTGATGCCGGATTGCGGCGGTTGCAAGAAACCAATGATGTCCGATTGCGGTTGTAAGGAAATGCCGATGAAGTCCGATTGTGGTTGTGGTGAAATGCCAATGAAATCCGACTGCGGTTGTGCGTCCGTCTCACGCAAAAGCTGCAAACGTGACTGTGGAGACAAAAATGAGCATATGCGTCACATGCCGGTTGGTATCGGCTATGTTCCAATGCAAAAATGGGAGGAAATGTACGATCCTGCGACTGCACTTTGTCAGGGAACCGCATTCCCATCTCTGAATCTGATTTTCTGTGGGAAGAGGGGGTAACAGATCATGAAACCTATGTGCAAAGCAGAGCTTCGGCAGTTTATCGATCAGGTTTCCTTTATGATCGATGACATTACCTTATTCTTAGATACGCATCCGGACTGTCGGGAAGCGGTGGACGCCTACAATCATTTCAAAATGATGCGGTGCGAAGCAGTATCTGATTATGTAAAGCAGTACGGCCCACTCAATCGTTATGATGTGGATACGTGCGAGGATTGGAATGCATGGATTGCTGGTCCATGGCCTTGGGAAGGAGCGTGTGGTTGTTAAATGTGGATTTATGAAAAAAGACTTCAATGTCCTGTGAATATCAAGGAGACAAATGCAAAGCTGGCGCAGGCAATCATTTCACAATATGGCGGTCCGGATGGGGAGATGGGAGCATCCATGCGTTACCTGTCGCAACGGTATGCCATGCCATACAAGGAATGTCAGGCAGTACTGACTGATATTGGAACCGAGGAACTCGGCCATTTGGAGATCGTAGCATCGATTATCTACCAGCTTACAAAAAATCTTTCCATGGAAGAAATCAAGGCTTCCGGCTTTGACAAATATTATATCGATCATACAATCGGTATCTGGCCGCAGGCGGCTGGCGGCGTTCCATTTAACGCCTGCGAATTCCAGAGCAAGGGTGACACGATCACGGATCTGTATGAGGATCTGGCTGCGGAGCAGAAAGCACGCAGCACCTATGACAATATTCTCCGGCTGTGTAAGGATTATCCGGATGTCTATGAACCAATCAAATTCCTGCGGGCGCGTGAGATTGTACATTTCCAGCGATTCGGTGAGGCGCTTCGTCTGGTGCAGGATAAACTGGATGAGAAAAATTTCTACGCATTTAATCCGGCATTTGATCGTTCCGCACCATGTATCGATCAGAAAAAGTGCAATTGCGGGAAGTAATGTTTTTTCAGTGTTAAGTCAATATAAAAAAGGGGCTGCCGCATCGATGGAAGAGCGGCAGTCCCATATGTTCTTTTATTCCGGCAGCGTATAAAACAACTTCGTTTCATCTACAATCGTGTAAATTCCATCCGTATAATCTACGATCATGACATTGCAGTTTTGCTGCAATCCACCAGACCAGAAATCCCTGATCTCATGCTTTTTGATGTAGGACATAATTGCCTTGTTGAGTGCACCGTGCGCGACGATCATCACACGTTCGCACGAACCGGCGAGCGGTTCAATCTTAGCCTGCATAAAGTCCCCGGCGCGTGCAATCAGATGTGGAAGCGTCTCCGCATCGTCCGCCGGGACATACAGCTCCGGCTGTTTGAAGAAATAACGGAAGGTAAGTGATTCATCCTTGATCAGCTCGGAAAAGTTCTGCCCTTCAAAATGTCCGAATGATAATTCGCGCAACCGGTCGTCGGTTTCAATCTCGATGTCGCGTCCGTTCCGGATCAGACAGGCTGTTTCGTAGGCGCGCTTTAACGGACTGGAAAAGATTTTATCAATCCGTGTATCCATCAATGCTTCCCCAGTCAGACGTGCAACCGCGCGCCCTTTCTCACTTAATTCGATATCTTCGCGTCCTTGCAGACGTTTCTCCCGGTTCCACAGGGTTTCTCCATGCCGTACAATGTATAATTCCATGTTCTATCTCCGATTTCTAAATATTCTCAATCTGCCAGTCAATTGGAGCCACACCGTGTCTCTGTAAAAATTCATTCGCCTGACTGAAATGCTTACAGCCGAAAAATCCGCGGTAGGCAGAGAGTGGCGAAGGATGAGGTGCTTTCAGAATCAGATGATTTGGGTTATCCAGCATAGCAGCTTTTTTCTGCGCGAAACTTCCCCACAACAAAAATACGATTGGCTGGTTCTGCCTGTTGACTGCGCGAATCGCCGCGTCTGTAAATTCTTCCCAGCCCATCCCCTGATGGGAGGCTGCCTGATGTGCACGCACAGTTAAAACTGCGTTGAGCAGAAGAACTCCTTGCTTGGCCCATTTGACAAGATAGCCGTTGTTTGGAATATAACAGCCGATATCGTCATGCAGTTCTTTGTAGATATTAGCCAGCGAAGGAGGAATATCGACGCCAGGCTTTACAGAGAACGAAAGTCCATGTGCCTGTCCGGGACCATGATAAGGGTCCTGTCCGATGATGACACATTTCACATCCTTTAATGGTGTCAGGTGAAATGCGTTGAAGATATCATCTCCGGGCGGATAGATCGTGTGGGTGCTGTATTCCTTTCCGACAAAATCAAACAGTTTGCGATAATATGGCTTATTATATTCTGGAGCCAAAACCTTAGCCCAGTCATTTCGAATTGGTGGCATAATACTCTCCTTTGTAAGTGCTGCCGGCACGAAGCGGGTAGCTAACAATCCATTATGTTCATTTAATACTAGATTATCACAACTATCAGAAGAATACCACATGGATTTTCTCTATAAAATAGAAAATATTTTGCAGATATAAATCTTTTCAGCTTATTTGGAAAAAGGTGGTTGACCGCAAAAAGAATCTGTGATAATGTAAGTCTGTAAATGCAGAGAAGAGGAATAGTAGGAATCCAAAGGATTTCAGAGAGTCGTTGGCCGGTGTGAAACGATAATCCGAAGATTTTGAACTCGCCTTGGAGCAGCCGATTGAACAGATGTGAGACGAAGCGGTTTGACATGAGTAGATCTGGACGGAGCCTGACCGTTACAGCGGGAAGATATAGGATGCGTGCATCTTTGTATCTGTGAGAGCATACGATATGTATGAATTAGAGTGGTACCGCGTAAGAGGTTAGAATGATGAAACTTGCGTCTCTAAGTAGTTGTTGGAGGCACAGGTTTATTTTTTTATGTATGGAGGTAGAAAGATGAAGAATTTTGAGCATTACAAGCGTGGCTATTATATGCCACCGGTACAGAGTACAGACTGGGTAAACAAAGAATATATTGATAAAGCACCTGCATGGTGCAGCGTGGATCTGCGTGATGGGAATCAGGCGCTGATCATTCCGATGAGTCTGGATGAGAAGCTTGAATTTTTCAAAGAACTGGTACGTGTAGGTTTCAAGGAAATCGAGGTTGGTTTCCCTGCAGCATCTGAGACAGAATACAAGTTCTGCCGTACATTGATTGAGGAGAATCTGATTCCGGATGATGTGACGATTCAGGTTCTGACACAGGCAAGAGAGCATATTATCAAGAAGACCTTTGAGGCGATTCAGGGAGCAAAGAATGTCGTTGTGCATCTGTACAATTCCACATCCTATGCACAGAGAACACAGGTGTTTAAGAAATCCAAGGAAGAGATTCTGAAGATTGCAACGGATGGCGCAAAGCTGTTAAATGATATGGCAGATCAGTATGGTGTGAACCATCAGTTTGAGTATTCACCGGAGAGTTTTACCGGAACGGAAGTCGATTACGCATTGGAGGTATGTAATGCAGTGATCGATATCTGGAAGCCGACACCGGAGCGTAAGGTTATCATCAACCTTCCTGCAACAGTAGAAATGTCATTGCCACATGTATACGCAAGCCAGATCGAGTACATGAGTAAGAATCTGCATGACCGTGAGAATGTGGTACTTTCCCTTCATCCACACAACGACCGTGGCTGTGGTGTGGCTGACGCAGAACTTGGTATCTTAGCAGGTGCAGACCGTATCGAGGGTACGTTGTTTGGAAATGGTGAGCGTACCGGTAACGTGGATATTATCACACTTGCCATGAATATGTTTACGCATGGCGTCGATCCGAAGCTCGATCTGTCCGATATTCCGCATTTGACAGAGGTTTATGAGAGACTGACAAGAATGCATGTGTACGAGCGTTCCCCATATACAGGACAGTTAGTATTTGCAGCGTTCTCCGGTTCGCATCAGGATGCAATCGCCAAGGGCATGAAGTACCGTGAGAATGATCCGGATGGTATGTGGACGGTTCCATATCTGCCATTAAATCCGGAGGATGTCGGAAGAAAATACGATGGGGATGTCATCCGTATCAACAGTCAGTCCGGAAAGGGTGGTATCGGATTCTTACTGGAGCAGAAGTATGGATTTAATCTGCCACCGAAGATGCGTGAGGACCTCGGATATACAGTTAAGGGCGTATCCGATCACCAGCATAAGGAGCTTTCTCCGAAGGAAGTACTGGATATCTTCCAGAATGAATATGTAAACCGCGAGGATACAGTTAAGCTTTTAGAGTGCCATTTCAAGCAGATCGACGGTATTCAGGCAGAGCTTACAATCCTCGTAAATGGCGAGAAGAAGGTATATCATGGACAGGGAAATGGACGTCTCGATGCAATCAGCAATGCAATCATGAAACATTTTGATATCAAGTTTTCGCTGGTTACATATGAAGAGCATGCATTGCAGGTAGGCTCCGATTCACAGGCATGTGCGTATGTTGGATTGGAAGTGGAAGGTGTAAATGGTATTGTCTGGGGCGCAGGCATCAAGTCTGATATTATTGATGCATCCGCTTACGCTCTGATCAGTGCGTTGAATCGTTCAAACCATATGAACAAATAGACATTTGAATAAAATATACCATGTTGTTTCTTCTTGTTTTATCTGACAGTTTGTGCTAAAATAATCTAAATGTTGTGTTGTATTGTGTCGATAACACAGTTGGCAACATGCGCAGATAAATGCGGAGAAAATGAGCAGGAGGAGTAACACCATGATATTTGTGAAGTCGGAAGACTTGAAATATGGTATGCGTCTGGCAAAACCAATCTACAATAAGACTGGCGTTTTGCTGTATGAGCGTAATACAAGACTGACACTTCAGGGTATCGAGAGTGTAAAGAACTTTGGACTGCTTGGACTTTATATTCTGGAGCCAGCGGAGCCGGTGCCGCCGATGTCGGAGGAAGATCTGGACTTTGAACGTTTTCAGACGATGGCAGTGTTCAGCATCCGGGAAGAACTGGATAACATCATTGCAGGCAGAGAACCAGTGAATCTGAAGCGTCTGGCGAATGCAATCATCACGAACTATGGACGTCTGGATCACAAGATCACATTCACACAGAATCTTCGTTCCACAACGGATTATGTGTATAAGCATGTGATTAACACGGCGATTTTATGTGCGCTGATCTCGGCACAGGTGTATTACACACCGACGGAGCAGGAAGAACTGGTATTGGCAGCGTTGCTGCATGATATCGGAAAGCTGTTATTGCCGAACAAGGTGCGCGAGAAATACGATGATTACGATACGAATGATCTGATCATTGTCAAGAAGATTCAGAATGATGGATTGGGACTGCTTCGCCCGGAGATCGGAATTGACAGTGGTGTCCGTCGAATTGTAGCCCAGATTCACCGGATGGAATATGGAAACAGCAATCTGGAGCAGGGTAAGATTTTAAAGAGTACAAAGATTCTGAAAGTTGCGAATCTGTTTGATACGATGACCTGTATGAAGATCAGTGAGGAAGCGATATCGGAGATAGCAGCAATCAAATATCTGCTATTGAATAAAGACGAGTTCGATGAGGAGATTGTTGGAGCACTCATCAAGAGTATCAACATCCTGACACCGGGTGTCTGTATCGAGCTCACAAACCGTGAGAAGGGGCTTGTCATATCGGAGAATCCGCAGAACATTCTGCGACCGGTTGTCTTAGGCTTCTCGACGAATAAAATTTATGATTTGAGTAATAATGGTGTATATCGGCGTTACCAGATCGTTGATATAATGAAGACTATGGATAATCGTATCAAGGTTGACCGGGAGCGATTGGAAGAGTACATGAATAAGCGATGATTGGAAGCAATTATCGCTTGTTCCATTTATAGAGAAATACATCCGAATCCGAACGAGGAGGTATGCGAGATGGCAGAAAATATATTTAATGAAAAACAGGATTATATTGTTGCAGCGCGTGACGAGGTTATAAAACGGGATGAGTATGCGGCGAATATTGATCGTATGAAACAGCAGCAGAAGAAGCTGTCAAGAAGCATTGCAGCAGAAGAAAAATCCATTGCCGATGAGATTGCAACGACGATCAGGAAGCGGCGGCAGGAGATTCAGTCAACCTATGATGACCGGCTTGATGACAACCGCGCACGGAAAAAGAAGGTTGCGAACAAACGTGACAAGAAAAAAGAAGAGCGTATGGACAAACGCTATCATGAGGAAACCAAAAGTCTGCGGGAGAGCGATAAAGATCTCCAGGTTGAGATGCAGACGCTGCTGCGGAAATATAAGCTTCCATCCTTCTGTGGGAAAAAATTATATTTTGCATTGTTTTATGCACGGAATGTGCGGGAGTTTGGTTTGAAGCTTCTGGCATTTATAATCGGCTTCGGCGGTATTCCGGGGCTTGTGACGTTCCTTATAAAAAAGCTTGTACTGGATACAAAGAAAGATATCAATGTCGCGTTCTGGTGCGCACTGATAGCGGCAGGAACACTGATTCTTTTGCTGTTGATTTATTTTGCGATTTACAGCAAGACCAAGCTCAAGCATATGGATGCGATGACACAGGCGCGGAGTATCCGTGACAAGATGATCGCGAACAGGAAGCAGGCGAATGCAATCCGTCATTCAATCAACAAAGATCACGATGACAGCCAATACAACCTGGATGCATACGATGAGAAGATGGATAATCTTGACGCGGAGGCAGATGCTATTGGCAAGGAAAAACAGGAGGCTCTCCGGACGTTTGAGGAAGAGACGACATCCATGATCACAGAGGAAATCAATAACCGCAGACTTCCGGCGTTAGAGGCGATGAAGGAAGAAAAGGCAAACATGGAAAATGAAGTCGCTGCGGAGGAAAAACGCTTCTCGGATCAGACACTTTTGATCGCGAATAAATACGCTGCTATTCTTGGTGAAGATCTGTGCCGGCAGGACAAGCTGGAGGAGCTGATTGCAATCATGCAGGAGGGACAGGCGGACACAGTTTCAGAAGCGATTGCGGTCTACAAAGGTCAGAAAGCATCCAGGTAACGAATCGAATATTTGAGTGCGTTAGCAATGCAGTCTGCGAGCTGCATGACAGTGTACAGACGAGTGGATTGCAGAAGCCCCGGATGTCCACCAGACACGTTTACAATGCCGGTAATGGAGAGGTCTCCAATTGCCGGCAATTTCTTTTTCACACCTTTTCCGGGCAGAATAGGACCATCGTTGATTGTAACAAGTCCGACGTGGGAGCTGCTTCCGAGCGACGCATCGACAGCGATAACAAATGGATTCTCGTAATTGTTTTGGATATCGTGCAGGGCATCGCGGATGTTCAGGGCATGGACAGGTGCAGACAGACAGCCCATGACATGGAAGGGTTCACTGCAATTTAAGAGCTGCTCCCCGACGAGCGGACCGAGACAGTCGCCGGTAGCGCGATCGGTTCCGATGCACAAAATAATTGGGGTATATTGTTCAATCTCTACATCCTGTAAATATTCCAGAATACATTTTCCGAGCTCGATATGGGCATATCCCTGTGAAACATCAAAATACTGAATCCCATTTCTGCGTTCTGTTACTTCCTTCATAAACACCTCAGCCACGTTTGCTCCTTCTATACTCTATGCAGAAAGTATTAACAAGTTGTTAGAAAAATAAACAAAGCTGCAATCTGTTTCCTTTTCTGTCGCAGAATACAGGTTGTTGATATAAGTTGCGGTGGAAAGCAGGATACAGACGACAGGTTTCGAAGCACAGCAGTTGGTTCCGGATGCTATATTCTATAAAACAAATTATGGAGGCGTAGCATAGCATGATTGAAGTTATCTATGACAAGGACAAGGAAAAAGACAAGCAGGAATCAAACGAAAAAAATGAGCACGAGGTAAGCGTGAACCTGCGCCTGCCGAAAAACATAAGACAGATTGGTTCTCCAGACGGACATAAGCGGATTTATATGGAAGATTACGTAGTTACATATTTGAATTATATTGCAAGACCAGGCAGTACACAGGCACGTGGGGCGATTCTGCTTGGGGAAAGTAAGAAGTCGGATGCCGGAGATGTGATATTTATCAGCGGTGCAGTTGATGCACAGAATATCGAATTTGATATGGATGAAAGTGAATTTACACAGGAGGCATGGACAACCATCTATGATCAGGTGAAGCAGTTTTTCCCAGGGCTTTCGGTGATGGGATGGTTTCTGTCCCGTATGGGGTTTTCAACAGCGATCAATGATAAGATAGAGAAGATGCATGTGGAGAATTTTCCGGGAAAAGACAAGGTATTATTTATTACCGATTCACTGGAATCGGAGGATGCCTTCTATATGTATGAACACGGACAGCTGGTCAAACAGAAAGGATATTATATTTACTATGAGAAAAATGAGGCAATGCAGAACTATATTATGAAGCAAAAGGGGGATGCCCCCTTGGAGCAGTCCGAGATTCAGAGAAAAGACGAAGAAATCGTGCGACAATTTCGACGCAAAAACAAAGATCTGCCGGAAAACAAAGATACCGGAGTCGGATTTGTGTATATTGCAAGTTCTTTTGTCGTACTCGCACTCCTGGCGATGGGAATCACAATTGTGAGTAACTATGACAAGATGAAACAGATGGAGGTATCAATCAACCGGTTAGAGGTAACGGCGGATACGACGGCGGACACCGAATATGTAGAAGCAATGGCGACGACAGAGCTGCCAGCCGCAACCGGAAATGATGCAGATACAAGCGCAGGAACGACGGAAGCACTGCCGGCTGATACGGTGCAGCCAGGGAGCGAAGCTGCAACAGAACAACCGGTGGAAGCTGTCACGACAGAACAGATAACGACAGAGACGGTTTTGCCGGCATCTGCGGAACAGGATACGTACTATATCATTCAGGAGGGAGATTCGCTTAGCTCGATTGCTTTCGTGCGCTATGGAGATGCGGAGCTGGCATCCAAAATCGCAGAGGCAAATGGAATAGGAATCGATGACAATATCTTTGTCGGACAGAAAATACTCCTACCAAACATTGAGTAAATGTGATATACTTTATTGGATTATGGAGTTATATTTCAGATAGATGAGAGTAAGAGCACGAGGGATTGCTATGAGAAAAAAGAAACAGAACACAGAAGAAAAAATTATCGATGTTGGTGGTTCGGAAATTGCCGGAAGACGAAATGCAGAGCAGTTGGATATCAAACGGAAAAAACATCAGGTATGGAAGCTTGGCATTTTGATTGCATTTATAATAGCAGCAGTTGCCTATGTGATTGGAACACGCTGGGAGTATAAAGGCTATAAAGTGGTAGAAAGTAATCAGACCGATTATTCGAATACGGCAAGCTATATCCGGTTCAGTGATAACCTGCTCAAATATACCCCAGATGGTGTTTCGTATATTAATGCAAAGGGCGAGACGGTATGGACAACAGGAATCAATATGAAAGTTCCGATTGCGGTTGCCAGTGGTGATTATGCGGTAGTTGCAGATATGAACGGAAATACCGTCTGTGTATTTAACACATCCGGAGAAGTGAGCAGTCAGACGATGCAGTATCCGATTTGTGATATTGATGTCAGTGATCAGGGCGCTTTTGCGGTTGTTCTGGAAAGCGACAAGACGAATTATGTGAATCTGTATACCCGCAAGGGAGAAATCGTATATGAGATTCAGACCAGTATTGATAAAAGTGGCTATCCTCTGGATATTTCTATTTCTGATAATGGAGAGAAATTATTTACAAGTTATATGAATGTCGGAAATATGGTAATGCAAAATACACTTGCAGCTTATAACTTTGGAGAGGTTGGACAGAATAGTAATGCGGACCGGCTTGTTGGAAGCAATACATTTACGGATCAGATATTTTCAAAGGTGCAGTTTGTTGACAACGATACGGTTGTAGCATTTGGTACGAAAACGATTCATATCTATGCCATGAAGGAAACACCGACATTGAAAAAAAGGATTGCATTTGAAAATGAAATCCGAAGCATCTTTTATGGCGATGATTACATAGGAGTGATTCAGAAGAATTCGAATGAATCGGAAAATAATCTTTATACGATCCGCGTTTTTAATCTGCGGGGAAAGGAACTTTTTGCAAAGTCCATATCCTTTGATTATGACAATATTTTTGCAGGCAAGAATGAAGTGATCATAACAGGAGGAAATGACTGTGCGATTTTTCGTAAAAATGGTGCTGTAAAGTTTCAGGGGAAATTAAAGAATAAGATTCGGAGCGTAGTACCAAGTGGAAAACATTTGGAATATGTTGTTGTATATGAGAATGAGACTCAGGTGATTAAGTTGAAAAATGTATTACCTGAGGGAACGCAGAAGACTAACGGAACAAAATCAGAGCCTGTGACGGCGACGCCTGCAAATGCTGCAACATCCGGAGATGCACAAAAAGGACAAGGTAGATAAGTAATATGGTATATGTAGTAATACTTGCAATTTTGACAGGTATGTTAATAGGATTCCAGAGAGGATTCCTGCGATCAGTGTTTAAGCTTCTGATCACAATCCTCTCTGTTGTGCTGTCATACGTTCTGGCACCATTGATTGCAAATTGGGTGATATCATACACGACACTGGATGATAACCTGCAAAAGTCGATTGCAATGCAGATAGAAAATTCAGCGAGACAGCAGATTACAAGTCAGCTCGAAGCAACCGTAGGGCAATATGGAATTACAGTGACGGACGATATGGTCAATGCGGCTCTTGATACACAGTTAAGTGAAAATCAGCAGGCGGATATGCTGTATCGGATTTCAATGCCGGAAAATGCACGGGAGACAATTTTACAAAATGCCACAACGGATGCAGCAAATTATGCAGCCCGTTCGTTTTATCAATATGTAGCTGGCTGCCTGGCAAAGATGCTTGTGCGGGCAGGAACCTATGTGGTAACGTTTCTGATTGTCAGTATTCTTTTATTTATAATATATCTGTTGCTGTCGTTTGCACTCCGGATGGCGTCGCTTGGAGGCATGAACCGGGTAATGGGCGCCTTGTTTGGCGGAGCGCAGATGCTGGTATATATATGGATGTTTTTTATTGTTTTGCATTACATAGTTGGAACTTCTGCCGGTGACTTTTTAACGGGACAGATACAGAATAATGTTGTATTATCATTTATAGACGAACATAATCTATTACAGCCACTTGCAGATCGTATGATTGCGAAAATATTCTAAATTGAGAGGAAAAATATCATAGAAAGCTGCCTTTAGAAAAAAATGTAAAAAAATGAAAAATAGGGTTGACTTTCAGATTTCAGAGTGATATTATAAGCAAGCTGTCGCTGATAAGACAGCAAAAAACACTATTCGACATCACGATATACCGTCGAAAAAGTCAAAAGAAATTAAAAAAAGTTCTTGACAAAGACGAAACAAAGTGATATCCTATAGAAGTTGTCGCTGAGAACGGCAAACACGAACCTTTGACAAATTAATAACATGTTAACCCTGAAAATTTCTTTAAGATATTTTCAAGGATTTATACAAATCCTATTCATTCAATAGAATGGAAACACAATGAACAGTAATTGATA
>NZ_JAHLPZ010000011.1 GCF_018918185.1 Eubacterium sp. MSJ-21
GTAAGACCCCTTGAAGACTACAAGGTTGATAGGCTTGGAGTGTAATCGTGGCAACACGTTCAGCTGACAAGTACTAATAGGTCGAGGGCTTATCCTTAGAGGTTTTGAGAACGGAAAGATGGATTGTTGATTGGATAGATATAAGATCTTTGTATGGAGTTCTGAAGGTACATGTTACCTTTTACCACTGTGAAAACAATGGTGGATGGCCCGGTGGCTCAGCTGGTTAGAGCGCCGCCCTGTCACGGCGGAGGTCGTGGGTTCGAACCCCATCCGGGTCGCTTGTAGCGATAGCTACATAATTAAATATAAGGGATCTTAGCTCAGCTGGGAGAGCATCTGCCTTACAAGCAGAGGGTCATAGGTTCGAGCCCTATAGGTCCCACTTAAACTGATTGATGAATAGCATCGTATATGCCGATGTGGCTCAATTGGCAGAGCAGCTGATTTGTAATCAGCAGGTTATCGGTTCGAGTCCGATCATCGGCTTATCAGTTTAAAAAATTTGGGCGGATTCCCGAGTGGCCAAAGGGGACAGACTGTAAATCTGCTGCTTTATGCTTCGGTGGTTCGAATCCACCTCCGCCCACTTTTCCTATTTAGGAATAATTTAATATCGCGGGGTGGAGCAGTCTGGAAGCTCGTCGGGCTCATAACCCGAAGGTCATAGGTTCAAATCCTGTCCCCGCTACTAATTACATAAGATACATGCCCAGATAGCTCAGTTGGTAGAGCAGAGGACTGAAAATCCTCGTGTCGCTGGTTCGATTCCGGCTCTGGGCATCTTTTTTATTTGGCGGAAACCACGTAGAATCAAGGGCTTCCGCCGTTTTTTAATGGTTGAAAAATACGTTACTGGGCATTTAGGTGCGCAGAATTAGACATTGGATTTTCCCCAATAACCTTCAATGGCTGCCTGGTTCAGTCCTTCTCCAATGACGATTAGGATTGCCTGACCATTCGGAATTGGCTGAATTTCTGTTTTTTGATGCGTAACGTTGAGGGAAATCCACGAACCATCAGGGAGCTTCTGAAATCCTTTGATTCGAAATACTTTTCCACATGCAGGATCATTTAAGATTTTGGTACAGGATTCTTTCAGAAAATCTTCTGTGAAATCCATATTCATAAAATATAAGCTGTCGTATGTTTTCTTATCATCAAACCATAATTTGGTGTAATCTGCGGAATGATAGCCAGATGAAAGGATTGCTTTATAATCTGCATCGGTTAAATCTTCCCAGTTTTTTTCTATTGTAACAGAAGGAACCGGTTTCTTTTCAGTGTGGAGAATCTCAAAGGATTGGTCTACATAGTTTTTGGTAGAGGAAAGTTTCTCTTCACTTACTTCCTGGACATGACTGTATAAAAGGGTTCCTGCCTGTGCCACTTGTGACGCAAGCAGATAGCGGGAAGACTCAGATAATGTCTGTTCCAGATCGGCATCTACGATCGTGATTACATTTCCAATTTCATACCAGCGGTCGAGGGGGGATTCGTGCAGTGCGTCAAAAAATTCGTCCATATCGAAGATCCCGGATGGCTCTACGAGGACACGATCATAGCCGCACATGCCCATAGCAATCAGCTTTGTCTTGAACCGGCGGCGGTGGCAGTCAGCATCACAGCCACCTGCAACCATTTCCAATGTGCAGTGATCGCCTAAGATATCCTGCAACAGCATGGCATCGACATTGACTGCTCCAAAATCATTTTCGAGGATGCCGATATTCATTCCCTGCTGGATCAGGTAGGTGGCGTATTTTTTTATAAAGGTTGTTTTGCCGGATCCTAAAAATCCGGTAATCAAATCTATTTGTATCATTTTTATAATCTCCTTTTTATAAATGTGCAATTTGCAGATTTATATTTCTATGGTGTTGTTCATTGTGTTTTTAAAATCAAGTTCATTATATAGTTGTCCGAAATGAGCGTCAAATATATTTTCCACAGTTACATAAGAAAATATATCATTTGTGGGTCGTTTTGCTGTCAATATGAATCGTTACGACATAGATATAGTATAAGAGAAGGTTTGTGGAGAACGAATGGATATTTCAAGTTATGTAACAGTGCTGCCGATTGTGATTATTTGTTATCTGGTTGGAATCGGGTGTAAGGCGAGCAAGAAGATCAGCGATAAGGCAATTCCAGTGATTGTTGGTATCGTGGGAGGGATTGTTGCGGTGCCTGCCTTGTATATCATGAAGAATTTTCCGGCAGAAGATATTATTACAGCGATTTCGGTTGGGATTATGTCAGGCTTTGCTTCAACGGGGATCAATCAGGTGTATAAACAGAGCAAAAAAGAGGAGTGAAATGTAATTTTTGACCAATTTTGACAGATTACGTACCAATTATGCATGAACATAAAAAAATCGATTTTTATATGCTATTATGTAAAAAATAACAATTTGTCAGAGAAAGTGCTGGTAAATTTGCAAAAGAAAAATTATTTTAGGGGAGTGTGTACGATATGGGTGAAAATAATGAGGAATCAGTATGGGATAATGCGCATTACTTAGATGCAGTTATCAATCGGAAAAAGAGGACAATCCCGATTGCATCTATCGAATATGTAGAGAGCAGAGGGCGGAAGATTGTCTTGCATCTGGGATATGGCGAGATGACATTTTATTCCAAAATTTCCGATATCGAGGAGCAATTGGTTGATAATGGATTTGTACGTGTGCATCAGAGCTTTATGGTTCGCATGTCGGATATATCGAAATTAAGCCGCACAGCTCTAAAGTGCGGGAACATAGAGGTTCCAGTGAGCCGGAGGTATTACGGGGAGTTGAGGAAGATGGTTGAAAATTATTAGTAGTTCACTAAAGGTGTGAATGGTGATAAAGTAAGAAGAAGCTGGTTATTTTTCTGATTTTACGTTATAATAAAAATACGTTGCCGTAGAGACTGTCAAATTGTGATAGGGTAACGATTTATAAATGAACAAGTGAAGTATAACCGAGGTTAAAATTATGAATATCAGAAAATGTGAACACGACCATTTTTATAACGGAGACAGATACAAAGTTTGCCCATATTGTGAGGAAACAAATCTCTTGCGCAGTTCAGACACTGTGAAGCAAGGAAATACAAAAAAGGAAAAGGCAGCTAAGAAGAAAGAACCAAAGGATCGTCCGGTCAAGAAAAAATATGTGGAGAAGGATATCCGCCAGGACTATCATAAATTGACAGAGCTTCTGATCGAATGGAACATGTCGATTACGACGATGGAGAGTGCGACTGCAGGACAGATTGCGTCTCTGATTACGGATACAGAAGGGGCATCTGCCATCTTCAAAGGTGCGAGCATTACATATAGCAATGAGACGAAGATCATGCAGGGTGTGTCTGCAGAGGTGATTCATAAGTATACAGTGTATTCGAAGGAGACAGCGGAAGCCATGGCGGCCGCCTGCGCGAATATGTATGGTGCGGACATCGGAATTGGAGTCACCGGAACGATGGGAAATACGGATCCGGACAATGCGGATGCATCGGTTCCCGGACAGGTATATTTCGCAATAAGCTTGAAAGGTAGTGTCCGGTCGTATGTTGTTGAGATTCCACAGCAGCCAAGCCGGTTAATGTACAAACTGGCGATGGCGAAGGAAGTCTATGATGTATTGATGAGATTGTTTGAGTAAAAAGAATGACATGATATACACATCAAAATGTATGTCATGTCTTTTTTGATGCGCAAAACACAAACAATTCACAAAGCTAAGCTTGAAAAATATGGATATCCATTATAACATATTATTAGAAGTCTGCGCCGTAAGCGGACTTTGGAATAAGGCAGATGACTGGAGGCAGAATATGAAATATTACATACCGACAAAAGTATATCAGGAGATAGATGCAGTAAAAACACATGCGGAGGAGCTGACAGGTTATGGAAGCTGCGCACTCATTGTGACAGGAAAATATTCTGCGCGTGCGAATGGGGCACTGGCAGATGTAGAAGCAGCGCTCGATACATATGGAAAGAAGCATGTCCAGTATGATGAGATTGAAGAGAACCCATCTGTGGAAACAGTTATGAAAGCAACTGAGTTTGGAAAGAGAAATGGCGTGGACTTCGTGATTGCGATTGGCGGCGGTTCGCCGATGGATGCGGCAAAGGCGATTGCGATTATGCTTGCCAACCCAGAGAAGGATGCGGATTATCTGTATGAGAGTGTTGCGCATACAGAGGCACTCCCGGTTGTGACGATTCCGACGACTTGTGGAACCGGATCAGAGGTGACAGGTGTTGCGGTGCTTACCGTACATGCGAAGCGGACAAAGGCATCGCTGCCACACCGTGTATTCCCGGTGCTTGCATTGGCAGATCCGAAATATCTGAAGACCGCATCGAAGAAGGTCATCGGACAGACCGCGATTGATGCGCTTGGTCATATGATCGAAAGCTATCTGAATACCACAGCAACGGATTACAGCCGGATGTTTGTTGACCAGGGACTAAAGGTCTGGGCACGAAGCAAGGATGCTCTGCTTGGCATACGTGAGATGACAGACGAAGATTATAGCAATTTCCTGTTGGCATCGACACTTGCTGGTATGGCGATTGTGCAGACGGGAACGACGATTCCGCACAGTTTAAGCTATGCAATCACTTATGAGCTTGGCGTGCCGCATGGCATTGCAATTGGCTATTTCCTGCCGGGATATATTCGTGAAGCAGATGTGGCAGATCAGGAATATCTGTTATCGACAATTGGGTTTGCTTCTGTGGACGAATTCGCAGATTTCTTCCAGATTGTGAGCGACTGTGGTATCCTGCCGGAAGAAAATATCCGCCAGGTCGTTGACATTGTAGCCGATAATAAAGCGAAGCTTGCACTCTGTCCATATCCACTTGACAAGGAAGTACTGCTCCGAATCGCAAGCTGGGGAAAGTAAAAATGGTTAAATATAAATTAGAAAGGAACACGCAAATGAGTTATGTAGAGTTTAAGAACGTAAGCAAAACCTATAAGACCGGGGATGTCAAGGTTGAAGCCTTAAAGGATGCATCCTTTGAGATCGGGAAGGGCGAGATCTGCGTCATCGTCGGACAGTCCGGTGCAGGTAAGACTACCTTGCTCAATATCCTTGGTGGTATGGATCGTCTGACCGAGGGCGAGGTGTATCTGGATGGTACAGCAGTTTCGGATTACAACAAGAAACAGCTCGCGACGTACAGACGGCGGGATATCGGATTCGTATTTCAGTTTTATAATCTGATTCCGAACCTGACTGCGCTGGAGAATGTTGAGATTGCATCGCAGTTATCGAAAGATCCGATGAATCCATCGGAGGTGCTTGCGCATGTCGGACTGGAAGAGCGTATGAATAACTTCCCGGCACAGTTATCCGGAGGAGAACAGCAGCGTGTGGCAATCGCACGTGCGCTTGCGAAGAATCCGAAGCTTCTGCTCTGTGATGAACCGACCGGAGCTCTTGATTATGAGACGGGCAAGGCAATCTTAAAGCTGTTGCAGGATTGCAGCCGGAAGCGTGGCATGACAGTTGTGATCATCACCCACAATCAGGCACTTACGGCGATGGCAGACCGGATCATTAAAGTAAAGAGTGGTAAGATTGCTTCGGTGAAGATGAATGAACAGATTGTACCGGTAGAAGAAATTGAGTGGTGATAGAAGATGTGGGCATATAGAAAAAATATACGTAGAACAATTGGACAGAGTATGGGACGATACCTGGCAATTCTTGCAATCATTGCGCTTGGTGTTGGATTTTTCTCGGGCCTTAAAGTGACAAAACCCGGCATGGTGGAAACCGGCAATCATTATCTGCGGGAGTATAACTTCTATGATTTCCGACTACTTTCCTCAATTGGTTTTGACACGGAGGCTGTGGAAGAAATGCGGAAGCAGGAGCATGTGCTGGCGGCAGATGGTTCTTACTATGAGGATATGATCTATGAAGATGCGGATGGGAAAGAGAAGGTGTTGCGCGCACAGTCCATTACGGAGCATGTGAATACACTGGAACTGCGGGATGGGCGTATGCCGGAAGCGGACGATGAATGTGTGGTAGATGCATACCAGTTTAAGGGACAGGATATCATCGGACAGGAAATCGAGATTGCGGACAGCAATACGCAGGATACAAAAGATGCATTTGCACACAAGAAATACAAAGTTGTCGGTACAGTGAATTCACCGATGTATATCAATATTGAACGTGGAACGACAACGCTTGGAAATGGTCGTGTCAGTGCGTTTATCTTCATTCCGGAGGATGGATTTTCCTTCGATGCATATAAGGAAATCTATGTGAAAAGTCAGGATAGCTATGATATTTACACGGATGCCTATGATGATTTTATCGACGAAGTCACCCCGGATATGGAAACAACATTGCAGGAGATCACGGATAACCGGTATGACCGGCTTGTGACAGAACTGGGCAGAACCCTTGTGGAGGACGCGGTTGAAAAACAACAGCAAGAATTACAGGCAATCATGCAGGATGCACAGATTGATGCGCTCACGCAGGAGCAGATAGCCCAGATGGAGCAGTTACAGCCTCTTACACAGGAACAGCAGGATGCGCTCGTACAGGAATACGGAGAACAGGCGGCGAAGAAAGCATTTGGTGAAGTGAAGACTTACGTGCTGGATCGTTCAACCAATGTCGGTTATATGTGCTACGATAACGATACGAACATCGTTGATGGTGTGGCAAAGGTATTTCCAATTTTCTTCTTCCTGATTGCGGCACTTGTCTGCTCGACGACGATGACACGTATGGTGGATGATGAGCGTGGACAGATCGGAACATACCGGGCACTTGGTTATACGAATGGAAGCATTATGGCGAAGTATCTGATTTATTCCGGAAGCTCAGCATTTCTTGGATGCGTGATCGGATTTTTCGGAGGAAGTTATCTGTTCCCATATGTAATATCTGAGGCGTATAGAATGTTGTACGATTTTGGAACAGGCATTGAATTTTATTTTTCACCGGGACTTTTTGTAATCTGTCTGTGTGTGTCGTTGATTTGTTCGATGGGAACAGCGTTCCTTGCCTGCATCAATGAGCTTCGGTGTATGCCGGCAGAGCTGATCCGGCCGAAAGCACCGGCAGCAGGGAAGCGTATCTTACTGGAGCGGATTCCATTTATCTGGAAGCCGATGAAATTCTTACATAAGGTAACCGCACGAAATGTATTCCGATTCAAAAAGCGTATGTTCATGATGCTGCTTGGTATTGCCGGATGCACGGCGCTTGTCCTGACGGGGCTTGGAGTGAAGGATTCGGTATCAAATCTGGCGGAATTCCAGTATGGAGATATCGATACTTACGATATGGAAGTAACCCTGAATGGCACATATAATGAGGATATACAGCAGGAGGTGGAGGACGCTGTTGGTGATGGCTTTGAGGATTCTACAGCAATCCTGAAAAGCACGGTAGAATATCATGCAGCTTCCGCAATTAAAACAGTGTATCTGATTGCTGCAGAGCCGGAAGATTTAGAAAGCTTTGTGAGGTTTGACATGACAACCAAGAATGGCACTTATCCGGGAAACGGTGAGGTGATGTTGTCAAAGAAGATTGCGGAGATTGCGGATGTGACGGTTGGCGATCCGATTACGCTGCATGATACGGATGCGGGAGATGTGACGCTTACGGTATCGGGAATTTTCGAAAACTATGTATGGCACTACGCATATATCACACCGGAATGCTACGAGCAGTATTTTGACAAAGCATGCGAGGCAAATACAATGTATTTGCATGTCGATACAGACAGTACCGCTTATGAGGCAGGCGGAAAAATATCTGCACTCTCCAATGTGATGAGTGTCTCAGTTGTTGCAGACATCAAAGACCGTGTGGAGAATATGATGAAGATGATGGATGCGGTTGTCGGACTTGTAATCGGCAGTGCGGGTGCACTTGCATTTATTGTGTTATTCAACTTAAGCAACATCAATATTACGGAGCGTGTGCGGGAGATTGCAACAATCAAGGTACTTGGTTTTTATCCGCGAGAGACAGGATCATATGTTTTCCGCGAGAATCTCGTACTGACGCTGATGGGAATTGTGGTCGGACTACCGCTTGGATGCCTGCTGCATCGGTTTGTTATGTCCCAGATTCAGGTCGATATGGTGGCGTTTGCAACGAGAATCATGAATATCAGTTATCTGTACAGTGTTCTGATTGTACTGGCATTTCTGATTATTGTGGATCTGGTGATGCGCCGGAAAATTGATAAAATAGATATGGCGGAATCATTGAAGTCTATCGAGTAGGTATGTTATAATATAAATTGTGTCTGTATGTGCAAGTCAGGCTGTGTATTCAAAAAACAGCTTGGATATGTATTTGCGAATATTGACAAAGACACGTAAGTAATATTTGGAGGAAAAAGAAATGGGTTTACATATGGTAAAGGCGGTTCCAACGCCGGAAGAGATTCGCGCAGCGCATCCAATGGACAAAGAGTTACAGGAGATCAAGGCAAAAAGAGATGCTGAAATCAAGAAGATATTTACCGGAGAGTCTGATAAGTTTATCGCAATCATTGGTCCTTGTTCAGCAGATTATGAGAATTCGGTGCTCGATTATCTGTGCAGACTGGCAGCCGTAGCAGAGAAAATCAAAGATAAGGTTTTTGTAATTCCAAGAATCTATACAAATAAACCACGTACAAACGGTTCTGGATACAAGGGTATGCTGCATCAGCCAAATCCGGAGGATAAACCGGATTTCATCGAGGGTGTGAAGGCAATCCGTAAGATGCACATCAAGGCAATCCGTGAGACAGGACTGACTGCAGCAGACGAGATGTTATATACAGATAACTGGCCATATCTGGAGGATATCCTCTCCTATGTGGCAATTGGTGCGAGAAGTGTGGAGAATCAGGCACATCGTCTGACATCCAGTGGTATTGATGTTCCGGTTGGAATGAAGAACCCGACAAGTGGTGATTTCTCCGTTATGCTCAATTCTTGTGTGGCTGCACAGGCAAAGCATACATTCCTGTTCTCAGGATACGAGGCAAAGACCGATGGAAACCCATTGGCACACTGTATTCTGCGTGGATCTTTGAGCAAGAGTGGACGTTCAATTCCAAACTATCATTATGAGGATCTGAAGTACCTGGCAGAAGCTTATGGCAAGTACAAGCTTGTAAATCCTGCATGTATCGTAGATGCAAACCACAATAATTCTGGTAAGAAGTGGGATGAGCAGCCTCGTATCGTAAATGAGATCCTGCACAGCAGAAGACACAGTGATGAGGTAAAGCATCTGGTCAAGGGTGTTATGGTAGAGAGCTACATCGAGGATGGAAATCAGCCAATCGGTGGAGGATGTTATGGCAAGTCAATCACAGATCCTTGCCTTGGATGGAAGAAGACAGAGAGACTGCTTCTGGAGATGGCAGAGCAGCTGTAAGTAAAATGAGACTTATGGATAAGCTGCTGGTTCGAATCAATCAGCAGCTTATTTAGAGCCAGGAGGTTACATATGAATATTTTTAGTATTTTGATTCCGAAGCATACGTTGACATATTTGAATGCAAATGATCCGTTGGATCAGGCAGTTGCATTTTTGCTTGGAACGACTTATACGGCGATTCCAGTTGTAGATGATCAGGGACGGTATGTCGGGATTGCGAGCGAGGGCGATTTCCTGCGTGCAGTTATGAAGTATGGACGAGAGAACCTTGCGAAGTACAAGGTGGCAGATATCGTCAACAAGGACGAGGGTGCTAAAGTATTAAACACCGTGGAAAAAGATGAGATTATGGAAAGGATTCTGGATCGGAATTTCCTCTGCGTGGTAGATGACCGGGATTGCTTTATCGGCATTATCACACGAAAGAGTATCATTCTGTACCTGAAGAACTGATATGTATAAGTATGTATTTTTGGATCTTGATGGGACGATCACGGAACCGGAAGAGGGCATCATCAATGGTGTGTTGTATGCGCTTTCGAAGTTTGGAATTACAGTAGAAGATCGGACGACGTTGTATCCTTACATTGGGCCCCCACTTCGGGATTCGTTCCGGGAATTTCATGGGCTCTCGGAGGAAGAAGCAGAACAGGCGGTGTTGTATTACCGGGAATATTACAGCACGAAGGGCATTTATCAAAATGGTATCATGCCGGGGATGGAAGCTGCATTTCAGACACTTCGGGAACATGGCTGTCATCTGTATGTGGCGACATCCAAGCCGGAGCTTTATGCAAAACAGATTCTGGAATATCTGAGGTTAGATGGATATTTTGATATCATTGCCGGCAGTACCTTTGATAAATCGAGGGATACGAAAGCCGCGGTAATCGAGTATCTGCTTACAGGGATTGCGCCGGATCAGACAAAACCATCGGTGAGCGATATTATCATGGTAGGAGACCGGAAATTTGATGTGCTTGGTGCCAGGGTGTTTGGAATTGAGACAATCGGAGTCCTGTTTGGATATGGAAGTAAAGAAGAGTTTGAAGCCTGTGACTGCAGATATCTTGCAGAAAATGCGGAGGAAATGGTACAGATCATCCTGCGATAATGCACGGGAACATAGGCAATTATGATTGCATATGGAGTGTGTCAGTGTGGATGACTGCTGTAACATAGGAAAGGGGTTATGGCAAATGGATTTTCAGATTGGACAGATCATTCGGATGAAGAAGCCACATCCATGTGGTGGAAACACATGGGAGATTCAGCGTGTCGGCATGGATTTCCGGTTGAAATGCCAGACTTGCGGGCATATGGTTATGATTCCAAGACGCGTGGTAGAAAAAGGCTTTCGCGGATTTGTAGAAGAATAAAAAGAAAAAGTAGAGCGGTTTTGCTCTACTTTTTTTGTTTTTCTTTCTTTGCTTTTTTTTCGATATACAGTTTTTTATCTGCCTGTTCTAACACCTTTTCAATATCCAGATCTTTTGAGCAGGCAACCTCGCAGATACCGATACTCATTTCAATCCGGTATGGTTTTTGTGCCATCTGGTTATGCCGTTCTGTGATTTCTTCAATACGGTGTTTCATAATCTTTTCATAATTTGGAATACCTAGTAGTGCGAAAGCTACAAACTCGTCTCCGCCAAAACGGGAGATGACATCTGTATTTCGGAAGGCTTCCTTTAAGATCATACCGATTTCCCGTAGAGCAAAATCGCCTTCGTCATGTCCAAATTTATCGTTGATTATTTTCAGATTATCCATATCCGCATAGAGGACGAGAACCTCGCGGTTCTGGTTCATTGGATTCTCAATGATTGTTTTGACATAATCTAAGAATCCCCAACGGTTGTATAAGCCGGTCAGCTGATCGGTCTTGGAGATTTCTTTTAAAATCAGGTTATGCTTGGACATCTGTTCCAAGTTTTGCTGCAGATGTTCGCTGATTCCTTTCTGCTGTTCTAACAAAAGCATCGTCTTTAATGCAGCGGAAATATGGATGCCAAGTGATGGAATCATATTGAAATAATCAATCTCCGTATCACAGATAATCAGGCCAAGTAACTGTTCCTGTGAAAACAACGGAGCGAGAATATAGGTTCTTCGTTTATCCTGCTGCATCTTCGTGTTGTTGAAGATACTGTTAACCGTTACAAGCTGTTCATTTTTGGGAACACCGAAGGAATGATTTTCAATTGTGTAGGCACGTAACAGCAAGGAATCCGGTTTGCGAAATACCGTATCGTGTGGATGATTGATCGGCTGCTTGAACGTATATAAGAACGAAGAGTGGATGCCGATTGCACTCATATTTTTCAGGATGGATTCAAATGGAAGCTCCATCAATCTGGATTGTGACAGGTTTGCACTGATTTCATCAACAAGATGTGTAATCTGCGCCATACTGCTGTACTGCTTCTGGTAGGTACGGAAATTGGAGATGGAAAGCTGCTGATACATCGATGAAAAGACATCGACGAAAGCTATCCGGTTCTCAGGATCTTTAATCTGTCGTTCTAATACAAACTGTAAGGAGAACAGCAGATTTACAAAAAGCTCTACCGAAGTATAAGAAAAAATCGGTTGTTCAATAATTTGAGTGAAAATTGTTTTGACATCCATCCGATCAGATGCAATATCGTCTGATATGGTAAGGTCACAGATCAGACGGAGAAAAACGGACAAATCATCCTTTAACTGAAGGATAATATTTGTATCCGCATAAGTACTGAACAGATAGTTCATAATATGTTTCAAAATCTCCGGGCGTTTTTTCTCGTCGAGAAGCCCAGCCAATTGAAGCTTGGCTGCCAGAGAATCATAATCATAGTTTGCACAGCCGCAGGAACAGCGGTGAATATAATGGGTTGCAACACGCTGTGCGACAGGTGCTGCATTTTCGTCTAAGAAATCCGCTGTATGGATGATAGCCTTGTATGCAAGCTCGGCTGCATTTGCTTCTACCGTTGTGAGTGGAGGGTTCAATGTGGATGCGAAAGGCGCATTATCGAAGCCGATTGCCAAGATATCTTTGCCGGCCTTCAAACCAAGCTTGGCGAATACACGATATCCGCCCTTTGCCATCTCATCATTTGCAAATACGATGGCATCTAATTCCGGATGAGTAGAGACGAAAGCTCCAATCAGCTTTTCACTGCTATCCTCAAAATTGCCGTAAACAACGTAGTTTTTGTTATACGGAATATTCTGTTCTTCCAGAACCTTTTTGTAGGCATTCAGACGTTCCATCGCATCAATATTGGTTTTGGGCCCGCTGACATAGCCAATGTTCTTTGCACCGTGATCGATGATCAGATGCCGGATGCCCTGCATGAATGCTCCCTGATTATCAAAAATCATAGAAGGATATCCAGGCATATCGGTGTAGAGGATGACAATCGGAATTCCAAGAAACTGTGCAAGGAATCTGCGACGTGCATCGAGGTCGACACGACAACCAATCAATCCCATCATAATATATAGGATATCCAGGTGATTATCATTTGCAAACTGGAACAGGGTATTATACTGATATTCGTATTGTAAATGGTCATCAGAAATAAGGGTATTATCAAGATACATACCCGGGAAAATATACATATTTGCATCGATCGCACGTGCGCCAAGTTCAGCACCTTTGACTGCCTCTGATGTAAAAGGAGTATTCAAATCATTGATTAACAATCCTATATTTTTTCTCAAAGAAAACTCACCCCTTGTTCCATAAAAAACGTAAACCTTATAACTTTATTATCGACATTTTACACGAAAATTCAACTTTATTTTCTTAAAATGTAAAAATTGTAACATGTTATTGTGAAAAAACACAAAAAAGCAGCAAACCATCTTTGCAAAAGTGCTGAAAATAATGAGATTCAGAAAAACCGACTTACGAATTGGTGGCAAAAGTGATATCATAAATAGGAAAGATATCGGAGGGGTTGAACAGAAAGATGGAGGCGAGAGAGTGTTTCATGTAGGAGATTATATCGTATATGGAAGCAATGGCATATGCCGTGTGGAAGAGATTACACACCCGGATATAGCGGGAATTGATGAGGACAAATTGTATTATGTGCTGGTGCCGGAAAAGACAAGAGACAGCCGGTTGTTCTGCCCAACGGACAATAACCGGGTGGTGCTTCGTAGTGTGATTACAGCGGAGGAGGCATCTGCATTAATGGATGAGGTCAAAGAGATTGAACCGTTGCAGGTCGAAAGTGAGCGTATGCGGGATGACAGCTACAAAAAGGCGATGAAGAGCTGTGATCTTCGTCAGTGTGTAAAGGTCATTAAGGCGCTGTTGATCCGAAAGGAAGAGCGCGCGGCAATTGGGAAAAAGGTAACCGTGACGGATGAGCGGTATATGAAGCTTGCAGAAGATGGATTGTATAGTGAACTGGCGTTGGTCATGGGAAAAGACAGGGAAGAGATCAAAGAGAAATTTTTAGATTATTGTAAGCAATAGTCTTTTATTTTTTCGGATAGTATAGTATAATATACCTATCTAGGATAAAATTAAAGAAAATGGAGGAATTACAAATGTTAGTTTCAGCTACAGAAATGTTGAAAAAGGCTAAAGCTGGTCATTACGCAGTTGGTCAGTTCAACATCAATAACCTTGAGTGGACAAAGTCAATTCTTTTAACAGCACAGGAATTAAACTCCCCAGTTATCCTTGGTGTATCTGAGGGTGCCGGAAAGTATATGACAGGATTCAAGACAGTTGCAGCTATGGTTAAGGCTATGGACGAGGAACTCGGAATCACAGTTCCGGTAGCACTTCATTTGGATCATGGAACATACGAAGGATGTTATAAGTGTATCAAGGCTGGCTTCACATCTATCATGTTTGATGGTTCTCACTATCCATTCGAAGAGAACCTTGCAAAGTCTACAGAGCTCGTAAACGTAGCTCATCAGCTTGGTCTTTCTATCGAGTGTGAAGTTGGTTCCATCGGTGGAGAAGAAGATGGCGTTGTAGGTATGGGTGAGTGTGCAGATCCTGAAGAATGTAAGACAATCGCTGATCTTGGCGTAGACATGCTTGCTGCAGGTATCGGTAATATCCATGGTAAGTATCCAGCAAACTGGAAGGGACTTTCTTTCGAGACATTGGATGCTATCCAGCAGAAGACAGGTGTTATGCCTCTCGTACTTCACGGTGGTACAGGTATTCCTGCTGATATGATCAAGAAGGCAATTACACTTGGTGTATCTAAGATCAACGTAAATACAGAGTGTCAGCTTTCATTCCAGGAAGCTACAAGAAAGTACATTGAAGCTGGAAAGGACCTCGAAGGTAAGGGATTTGATCCACGTAAGCTCCTTGCACCTGGTGCAGAGGCTATCAAGGCAACAGTAAAAGAGAAGATGGAACTTTTCGGATCTGTTGGTAAGGCTTAATCAGTAACTTCTTTAAAAAGACTAGATACGAGTCGCTCTACATCATGTAGGGCGACTTTTTTCGATGTTTTTCTTCTGTATTTCTCTTGTTTCCTGTGCCTGCATGTATTATAATTATTATAATTATGCGGCAGTATACCCTTTTATGTAAACTACTGTCGAAGCAGGAGAAAACGCATGGCTTTAAAACACGTGATGATCAACGATATAATTGCAGAACACAGTGCGCGGATGCAGAATCTGAAAAAGTACTATCCGTTTTTTGTGTTGAATGAAACGACCTTTGCACAGTACAAGGAAGGCAGGTATGCGTTTTTAGATATGGGATATATCACGATGGCGTCTCTGCGTTTTTTTATCAATGAAAACAATTTCCATGAGAAAGACGTCACGTATGAAGAATATGAGGATTTCCTGCGGGAGCTTCTGGTGCGGGATTTTAAGCTGGAAGAGGAACCGTCAGAACTGCGGGAACTGATCTCCTATATTTTTGACAAGATTAAAAATGACGGACGCGCATTTGAGTTTCATTTCTATGATCCGGAGGTGCGGGAAAATAAGGTTGCTCGTGTGAAGCTGATCGACAGCCATATCACACAGGGGACGGTTTATTATACGATTACGCCGGAGGGCATTGAATTCTATCTGGATACTAAGGAGATTAAGGACGAGAGCAAGATCAATGTGTCCCAGCTGCTGCTCGAAAAGATGATCAATGCAAATAATTTCAAGGGTGGTATTGATGTCGTGCGCCGGATTAACAGCCAGGTAATATCCCTGCTCGAGCAGAAGGAACAGGTCGTGAAGCTGCTTGGCGTCGATGTGTTTGAGGGCGCTAAAGCATATGAGCATTTTATGGATACGACGGCAAAGTGGTTTACCGAAGAACAGAAATTATTTGTGAAGAACAAGGCACTGGTCGATAAGGCGATTGAAAAGGCAGAGTTTGAACGCGATACCGATGGCAGTTCGCCGACCCTGCATTCGAAGGCACTCGCAGAGATTAGTCAGTTGGAGACAGAGTTAAAGAAAACGATTTATAATCATAGCCGCCTGATCGGAGAGACAACCGAGCTGTCACAGTTATCCGATCAGATCATCAACCGGGCAAAATTACGAAAATTAAGACCGGTCTTTGATTTCAAGCAGGCATTAAATACGATCATGAAGCAGGATCAGCCGGATCTGCTGGCACATGTGCTGGAACCGTTGTTTGCACCGCGGGTGGAGAAGTATTTCACGATGCGGAACATCGACAATATCCTGACACTACGAAGTGATGAGAAGCAGGAGACAGAGAAGATTGAGAAGCGCGAACTGACACCGGATTTCAAGTATGAGGATGAGATTCTGGAGGAAAAGATCGGACGAAACTTCGCCCATCTGTTCTATGAGCTTTGCGATCAGCTGAAGAAATGGAACCATGTTACATTGAAGGAATACAATGGAATCCTTGAGATTAAATTTGGTGAGGAAATCTATGCGAACCGCGATTATTATGCGTTTTTAGTACATTTATCCGGGAAGCGGATGTATCAGGTAGACAGGATGCTGGAAAAGCAGGAGACAATGTTGGAAGAGATGGTGGTTGAACATCTGACGGAAGAGGAGAAGGAGCGCATCCGGGATATTCGATTCACAATCACATTTGGAACGGATGAAGTAGAGATCAAACCACAGATGCGGGATGCAGAAGATGTCGTGCCGTTTGTGGTAACGGATATGAATTTTGAAAGGGAGGCAGCCGAGTAATGGAACAGCGAAATCTGGAAAAAGCATTGGATGTATATGCCGCGTTGATTACCGGACAGGAAATCTCCAGAAGCAATCCGGACACACGGGATCTGTATGAAGAGTTTTATGCAAATGCTGTTGTGTATGACATTGTAACCAAGATGATGAAAAAACTGAATCTGAATTTATATGAATATCAGGATGCGGTTTATCTGACTGCCGGAGAGGGCAACCGCGTGTTTGGATATACAAACGATGATATGAAGCGGTTGCTTGGTTTGCGGTTAAACCGGGAGCTGTATATGGTGTATTTTATCATGTATAATTTCCTGTTATTGTTCTATCAGGATTCTGCATCGTATCAGGTGAAGGAATATGTGCGACTTGAAGATATTTTAGAGCAGGTAACGGCATATCTCGCGTCAATCACGAAGAACCTGTCGGTGTATTCGATGAGTGATGTGGAGGCGGACAGCTTCAAGTCGCTGGCGCTTTTGTGGGATGAGCTTCCACTTGTGACTTCGGATGAGAAGGACAAGAACCGTGCCAGCCGTGCGTCGCGGACCGGATATGTGAAGCTGACATTTAACTTCCTGCAGGAACAGAAATTATTTATTGCGGTGGAGGACCGCTATTATCCGACCAATCGTTTCCATGCAATTGTGGAGAACTATTTCGAGGAATACAAGGGAAAAATCTACAAAGTACTGGGAGGAGAGACAAATGCCTAGTATCAACCGTATTCGTGTCAACAATGTAAAATATAATTTCGGAACGCAGTACTACGATGATTTTACCATGCGGATGTATGGAAAGAACACCCTGTACGATCTGGCCAACGGTGGCGGAAAGAGTGTGCTGATGCTGCTTTTGATGCAGAACATGATCCCGAACTGTACGCTCGATGAGAAACAGCCGATTGAGAAGCTGTTCCGTACCGGAAATGGAAATACAACGATCCATTCCCTTGTCGAATGGAAGTTAGATGAGCAGGATCGCAAGGAAGGCTATCGCTATATGACGACAGGATTCTGCGCGCGCAAAGCGAAGGACGTCGAGGGCGAGACGACCAAGAAAGATGTGGCAGCGATAGAGTATTTTAATTACTGTATCTTCTACCGGGAATACAATAAAAACGATATTATCAACCTGCCGTTGTCGAAAGACAAAGAACGTATTACCTTTCAGGGACTGCGGAATTATCTGAAAGAGCTGGAACACCGTGATATGTCGCTGAAGGTCTGTATCTTTGACCGGAAGGGTGAGTACCAGCGGTTTATCAGTGGATATGGTCTGCATGAGAGCCAGTGGGAGATCATCCGCGGAATCAATAAGACCGAGGGACATGTGCGTACATATTTCGAGACGAATTATAAGACGACGCGGAAGGTCGTAGAAGATCTGTTGATCGAGGGCATCATCGAGAAAGCGTATGCGGTAAAGACGATGCGTGATGGCGAGGACTCCGACACGATGGCGAAGATGCTCATGGATATCAAGGAGCAGCTTACGATTCTTGCAAGGAAGAAAAAAGATATTACAAGCTATGACCATCAGGCGGAGCTGATTGAGGTGTTGCGGGATAAGGTCGCCTCCTTTATGAGTCTGTATCAGGAGCAGACGAATATGGAGAAGCTTCTGGCAGATATCTGCGTGACCGGAGAAGAATTCGTGAGAAATGATGCCAAGACGCTGGAGAAGCTGGAACAGACACGCAATGAGAAGCGAGCAGCAAAGGATGAACAGAGAAAACGGATGGAATGTCTGAAGGTGGCACGGGATAAGCGTCATCTTGAACAGCTTTACGGACAGATCAAGCAGGCAGAAAAACAGCTTTCTATGGAGCAAAGCCGGCTGGAGACAGAGCGGGCAGAGCTTGCCAAAAAGGAGAGCATCAACGAGTATCTCGAATATGTGGATGACCGTAAAAAAAAGGATGAACTGGAGGCGTGGGTAAAGGCGCAGATGAATGCATCAGCCTTTGATGAGACGCAGTTATATACCTATGCCTATAATATAAAGATGCGCATGGATGTGCAGATGACAAATCTGCGTAATCAGATTGCAAATGATGCGGAAGAATTAAAACGTGAGGTTGCAAAGCAGAAATACAATGAGAAGATGCTTGCGGAGATGCAGGTGCAGCAGGCGGTGTATGAGCATAGTAAGCAGGAAGCCGATACACAGATCCGGCAGTTATCCGAACAGCTTTCTGCAATCCGTATGGAGATGAATGAAATCCGGTTTACGAAAGTGGATGAGCAGCTTGCAGAGTCCAAAGAGGTACTGACATCTTTGCAGGAACAACAGACACAGGAGGAAGCGTTTGTTGCAGATTGTAAGAAGCAGGAGGAAGCACAGAAGGAACGTTTGATGCAGCTTCGTCTGCAGCAGGCAGAAAATGAGAAGCAGCTTGCGGAGCTTCTGACGAAGGAACAGGCATTTGAGGAAGCAGCAGAAAAGCTGCATAAGATACAGACAATTTACGGGGCATCCGAGATGGAAGCACTGTCAGATGTGCTGTCAGATCGAATCCGCGATGCGGTGCTTAAGATAGAGGCATTGAAAAAGCAAGGCGTGGAATGTGCCAAGAATGCGGAACGGCTGGCAGATGGCAGACTGATTGGAGTGTCGGAGGCCGCGAAAAAGGTATTAGATTATATTGAGACACGGCATGGCAGTGCAGCCATGTACGGTATGGATTATGTATCTGCCCTGCCGGCAGACAAGCAGGCAGTTGTCCTTTCGGCAAATCCACAGCTTGTCTATGGGGTTGTGGCAGAGGACTACGAGACGTTGGTAGAAGATCCGAATATCCGCACAATCGATACTGGCGAAGTCCCGATCTATATTTATGATCGTGACCGAATGGAAGAGATGGCGATGCACCTTGGAGACAATGTGTTTGCGGTGTCGGCAACACCGGAGTATCTGCTGGATGCAGAGACGATCAGCACACTGGTCGCAAAGGAGCGGCAACGGGAAACAGAGATTGGTGATCAGCTCGCAATGCAGGAGGAGATGCTTTCCGCATACCGCGAGGATCAGGCATTTTTGATCCGATTGTCTGACCGGGATCTGTTGGAGGCGGGAAAACGGCTGGCAGATGCAAGAAAGACGGCAGCAAAATTAGAGACACAGCTTACCGATTGTATGGATGAGCTGGAAACTATCCGAAAGCAGATTGCAGCATCGAAAGATAAACAGGAAACATGTAAGCGGGAATACGAAGCATGTTTACAGGATGTGAACCGTCTATATACGGTGGAACAGCTGACCTCGGTGATTGCCACACAGGAGCAGCGGCAGGCAGAGGCACAAAAGGAACTGGAACATCTGGAAGAACAGAAGACATCGTTCATGGCGCAGGGGGGAGACAGCCGGCTGGATACAGAACAGACAGAGGCGAAGCTCCGTTTCATGCAGGAGCAGTTAGATACACTCACACGGGAGTGGAAGGAAAATTACGAAGCGTATTATAATATTGATCAGGAGTACGATGTGCTGACGATATCGGACGAGGATCTGCGAGCACGATTCCAGACGATGGTCGATGAGAACCGGGGCGATATGCGCGCAATGGAGGATAAACAGCTTGTGATTGCGACATTACTTGCTTCGATGGAGAAATCCAGAAAGTCGATTGAACGCAGAGGCGTCGATTTCAAGGAACTGGCTGATCTGGAAAGCCGGAATCTGCTTTATTTCTCGGATGATGCGGTGTTGACCGTATGTCGGGAGAATATCGCACAGACGAAGGAACAGTTAAAGAAAGAAGAGCGGCAGCTTACCGAGATTCGTTCGAAAGCAGACAAGCTGGATGGAAGCATTCAGTATGCGATTGAGAATATCCAGAATGGATATGGCGACTATGCGGAAGTGGATGCCAGTGAGTCGGAGATTATTGCGAGTCTCGAAAGCGGACAGACATTGCTTGCACGTCTGGAGGCGGAAGCCAAAGCGTGCGACGAAGAGTACCGTACCTACGAGAAACGGCAGCGGTATATGACAGATCTGTATAAGGATGTCAAGCGGATCGTAACGACACACGAGATCAGTCTGGAAGATGCGACCCCAATGTTAGAGGATAAAGAGACATTGCGTGAACTGTTTGAATCTCAGCTTATGAATTTTGACCGGACAAGCAAACAGCTTGACCGTGCCAAAAATGAGCTGCTCAAATTCAAGGGCAATACCGCGCAGACGTTTGATGAGATGCATGCATATGAGCTTGCCGGAACGATCCGGGATGATGTACGGATACCAGAGAATTATGCAGAGGCAAAAACGCTGGTGGACAATCTGGAGTCTATGGTTGGATATGTACGTCTGGAGCGTGACCGCGTGGAGAAGAGCCTGACGGATATGGAGGGGCTCAAAGCAAACTTCGAGGAGCAGTGTTTACAGCGGTGTCTGGATGTGCGGACGGAGTTGGATAAATTGCCGAAGCTTTCCCGAATCATTATGGAGGACGAAGTAATCCAGATGGTAGGCTTGCAGGTGCCATATGTGAAGGATGAGTTTTTGAAACAGCGGATGTCGGATTATGTAGATCGTATCGTGGCACAGGCAGACGATTATGAGCAGGATCGCGACCGGATGAAATTCATCCGGAACAGTCTGACGTTGAAGAAGCTGTTCAGTGTGATTGTAACGGATATGAATGCAATCAAGCTGAGCTTATATAAGCGGGAGCGGATCAAAGAACAGAGCCGTTATCTGAAATACGAGGAGGCAGTCGGAAGCACCGGTCAGTCGCAAGGTATATATATCCAGTTTTTGATTTCCATCATCAATTACATTTCCGGTATGTACCGGATTGGAAATGAGGATACGGGAACAAAGACGATCTTTATTGATAATCCGTTTGGTGCTGCGAAGGATGTGTATATCTGGGAGCCAATCTTCGCACTGCTTGCAGCAAATCATGTGCAGTTAATCGTACCGGCGCGCGGCGCGACACCAGCAATCACCGGACGGTTTGATGTCAATTATATTTTGGGACAGCAGATGGCTGGCGGGAAGCAGCTGACCGTGGTTGTCGACTATACAAGCAAAGTCGAGCAGGAGGAGCTTGTTTATCAGGATCTCGAATATGAACAGGTCAGCTTCGACTTTATATAGCAGGGAAAGACAGAGGATAAGTTATGCATTACAAGGAAGTAAAAGCAATTTTATCTCCGCAGAATGGTTTGAATATCTATCGGGGATGCAGTTATTCGTGTGTGTTCTGTGATGCACGGAGCACCTGCCACCGGATGGATCATGAATTTGAAGATATTGAGGTAAAAGCCCATGCTGTGGATATGCTGGAGTATGCATTGAAAAAAAAGCGGACAAAAAGCATGATACAGATTGGTTCTTCGTCGGAACCATATATTCCGATTGAAGAAGAATTACAATTGGTGCGGCGTTGCCTGAATCAGATTGAGAGGTTTGATTTTGGATTAGTATTACATACACATTCGATGCTTGCACTGCGGGATATTGATATCTTAGATAAGATCAATCGAAAGACAAAATGTATCGTGATCGTGCGTATGAGTACCTATGATGATGCGCTTGCGGAAAGATTAGAACCGGGAACTTCGCTTCCATCGGAACGTTTTTCGCTGATGCAGCAGCTCACGGAGCGGGGCATTACCGTGATTGTGAATCTGGCACCGATCCTGCCATTTATCAATGATGACCCGGAAAACATACAGGGGCTGTTATCATATTGCGTGAAAGCAGATGTATATGGAATCCTGACTGACAAAATGTGTCCGGTTTTAAGAGAGGGAAACCGGGAGCGGTTTTACCAGCAGCTTTATAAGTATTTCCCAGATATTTATGATCAGTACGAGAAAGCTTACGCAGATGAGAAAACATTGAAGACAAACAATTATACTGCAATTATGGCGTGTATCCGGGAGACCTGTGAGGCACATGGAATCCAGTATGATAAGGAAGAACTGCTCCGGTTTACAAGGGAGTATAAGAATAAGACGATCGGAACACAGCTCAGTTTGTTTGATATGATGTAGACGATGGTAATATATGAGGAGATGTAGACGATGAGCAAGAGCAAAAAAGAAAGACAACAGGATAAAAAAGAGCAGAGACAGGCGCAGGTAAAAGACAGGCCGGCAGTGAAAGCAACAGAGGAAAAAAATGTGATTGCAGAAGCGAAAAAAGAGGATGCAGTTGAGAACGGAGAGATAAAAATGAATTTTTACTCTGCGATGTCTATGATCACGACATTGGTAACTGCTGCGGCAGCTGTTATTTCAATGATTATCGCGGCAAGAGGATTTTATTATATTCTTCAGACGATTTACGATGAAACCCAGACGGATATCCTGTTCTTGAATGATAAACTGTTAGAAATCAAATATAATCCGTCCATTCGGGCCTTTTTGTATATCATGGGATTTCTGCTTGTAGTGCAGGTTATTTTATCTCTGGCAGGTACAGTAACGGCCATTAATCCTACCAAGAAACCGTTGTTATCCGTGTCTGCGGTTATGATTGTGCTGGCAGCTGCAACTTTGGTATTGTATGTATTTAATTATACGAAAACTGCAGATATCACAACCCTTTTCTCGAGAGTAGAATCACATAAACAAATCGGATTATATACGATGTATCTATATGTTTTGATTTTGAATCTGATATGTGCGGTTTTAAATCTGGCTGGACAACAGTATGGTTTGAAATTGTATAAAAAAACAGGACGTACCTGTTAATAGTAAAAGGGTGTAGGAGGAAGAAAAATGGCATTTAAGGATTTTGTGAAAACGGTAAAGAGTGAGGCTGGAGATGCAGTGGAGGTTACAAAGCTGAAAGCAAAGATCAGCAAGGAAAAGGCGAATATCAAGGAGATGTATGAGGCGATTGGTGAAATCTTCTACAATAAGGTAAAAGAGGGCGCACAGATGGATCCGGAATTCGCACCACTTGTAGATAAGATTGACGCAGCAAAAGAGTCAATCAAGAACTGTAATGATGAGATTGACCATGTAAAGATGAACTAAAATAAATCAATAGGAAAGCAGAGGAAAATAAAGATGGACTATAATCAGATGAGCTTGAAGATGCATGAAGAAAACCATGGAAAGCTGGAGGTTGTCTCCAAGGTCGCAATCAATGACCGGGATGACTTAAGTACTGCTTATACACCGGGTGTTGCAGAGCCTTGCCGAAAGATTCATGCAAATCCGGCAGATGTATACAAATATACCTGCAAGGCAAACACGGTTGCTGTCGTATCGGATGGAACAGCTGTGCTTGGACTTGGTGATATCGGACCGGAGGCAGCAATCCCGGTTATGGAGGGAAAATCTGTTTTATTCAAGCGGTTTGCAGGCGTGGATGCATTTCCAATCTGCCTGGATACAAAGGATGTCGATGAGATCGTTGAGACGGTAAAGCGGATCGCACCGGTATTTGGTGGTATTAATCTGGAGGATATCTCTGCTCCGCGTTGCTTTGAAATCGAGAGACGTCTGAAAGAGGAGCTGGATATCCCGGTATTCCATGACGATCAGCATGGAACAGCCATCGTCGTATCAGCGGGCCTGATCAATGCGCTGAAGCTGGTTAGAAAGCCGTTTGACAAGGCAAACATTGTGATCAATGGAGCCGGTTCCGCAGGTATTTCCATCTGCAAGCTGCTACTCGCACTTGGGATTGGTAATGTTGTGCTGGTTGATAAGAAGGGTGCACTTTGTCCGGGTGAGGACTGGATGAATCCGGCACAGGCAGCGATGGCTGAAGTGACAAACCAGGAGAAACAGCGCGGTGCGCTTGCTGAGATCATGAAGGGTAAGGATGCCTTTATCGGTGTATCTGCACCAAATATTGTAACCGCAGAGATGGTTGCATCCATGGCAAAAGATCCGATTGTATTTGCAATGGCAAATCCGACACCGGAGATTATGCCGGAGGAGGCAAAGAAGGGTGGCGTGAGAGTCATGGCAACCGGACGTTCAGATTATCCGAACCAGATTAATAACGTGCTTGTATTTCCTGGTATCTTCCGTGGGGCACTGGATGCGAAGGCAAAGGCAATTACAGAGGAGATGAAGATCGCAGCGGCGAAGGCGATTGCTTCGATCGTAACGGATGAGGAATTAAATGAGGAGTATATTATCCCGGGGGCTTTTGATGAAAGAGTGGCAAAGGTGGTTGCCCGGGCAGTATCAGATGAAGCAAAGAAACTCGGAATCGTAAAATAGAAAAAAAGCTCGGCATTGGTAGGATAACGGACTACTATAAAATAGTACAAGAATGGATGAAATAAATTGTTGTGTCAGCAAGAGCAGGAGGAATTTGCATGGAAGGAACGAGCCGGAAGCTGGAACAGGTGCAGGCGGAAGTCAATAAAGTGATTAAAGGCAAGGAGAACGTCGTAAAGAAGGTTCTCGCTGCCGTAATTGCAGGCGGACATATCCTGATGGAGGATATTCCGGGTGTGGGCAAGACGACGCTTGCTACAACATTTGCAAAGAGTATGTCGATGCTTTATAAGCGTGTACAGTTTACGCCGGATGTACTGCCGAGTGATATCCTGGGATTTTCCATGTATAATTCTGCCACCAAGGAATTTGAATACCGGGAGGGCGCGGTATTTACGAATCTCTTCTTAGCAGATGAAATCAACCGGACCTCGCCGAAGACACAGTCCGCATTGCTTGAGGTAATGGAAGAGAAGACGGCAACGGTAGACGGCGTGACCAGACCGTTGCCGGATCCATTTGTTGTCATTGCGACGGAGAACCCTTATGGATCCTCCGGTACGCAGATGCTGCCGGAATCCCAGCTGGATCGATTCATGGTCTGTCTGTCGATGGGATATCCAAGTCATGCAGATGCAGTGGCAATCCTGAAAGGAAATGCGGGGAAACCGCTCTCGAAGGTGAAGGAAGTTATTTCCGTGGAAGAGGTGCTTGCATTGCGGGCAATGACAAATGATCTCTATGTAAAAGACGATATTTATGAGTATATTGTAAATCTGGTGGAGGCAACCCGGACGATGGATATCTTCTCGATGGGAGCCAGCCCGCGAGGTACGATAGCACTGCTGCGTATGGCTAAGGCGATGGCGGTGATTGACGGCAGAGATTATGTATGTGCGAAGGATGTGCAGGATGTGGCACGCGATGTGTTAGGACATCGGGTAAAACTGTCGGCACGTGGAAAAGCACAGGGAATCACAATGCAGCAGGCAATCGGAATGGTAATCGCAAATGTTGCAGCACCGAGGGTATAAAGATTGGTAGAATATATTGTCAGGATAATTGGATATGGGATATTGTTGGCGGTTTCATGGCTGTTTTATTTCTTTTTGCACAGTCATTTTTATTTTCTGGTACTTGTGTTGATGCTTGCAGGACCAGTGATCTCAGCAATATCGGCTATGGTTTTACGCCGCTATTTGCAGGTGGAAATCTATCATGCGCAGGATTCCTATGGAGTACAGGGGGAGACTGCGTATTTTACAATACGGATTAAAAATCCGACATGGTTTGTATCTCTTGATACAAAGCTGGTTGTGAATGTGGAAAATACATTGATGGAGACAATCGGGCAGCAGGTCTTTTCGATTCCCATACATGCGGCAAAGGGATATGCACTCACATTGCCGGTAGTAGCGGCGTATCCGGGATTGTTAAAAATCAGCGTGTCCCGCATATATATCAAAGACCTGATGGGATTTTTCCGATTGAAGAAAAACGTGGAGCAGACAGCGGAGCTTAGTATCCTGCCACGTGCAGTGACGGATATCGCGTATGAAAAGACAGCACTTGAACAGGGCATGTTGGAGAGCGAGGAGAGCTCGAAACGGGGCAATGATTTTTCAGATGTGCAGGAAGTCCGGGAGTATATTCCGGGCGATAAGCTGATGAGTATTCACTGGAAGCTGTCGGCAAAGAGGGATATCCTGATGGTGAAGGATCGTGTGAGTATGTCAGATCATCAGCTTGTAATCGTGCCGGAGCTTTTTGTTGATCAGCCGGTCAATCTGGCTGCGATTCTGACAATGACGTATTCGGTTATTCTGGAATTAATACAGGAGCAGACGACGGTGCGGCTTTTGTATTGGAGTATGAACCGGTATGAGTATGAAGATGTGAGAATTGATTATAAGGAAGAATTGGATGCAGCATTTACCCGCATGTATTATGAGAAAGCGTATAAGAATCCAAACGAGGCGGCTGGGCATATGGCACTCGTTCACCCGGAGATGCATGCGTATCTGCACGTATTTACGGAGGGACAGGGAGCGCAGATGATAGTGCGGGAAAATGCATGATAAATAGGTATTATCTGTAGATACAAGGTATGAACAGGGAGTTTCTGCATGGCGAAAAAGAAACATATGGATACAATTAAACCAATAGAGCTGTGTGAGGGTGTGTACCTGCAGGAGGAATTCTTTGAGAAGAAAGAAAACCGGGTACTTACCCTGCTGTTGAAAGGGTTCATTGTCTATCTTCTTTCAATGGGAAGTATTGGCTTTTATCTGACGGCATTTGACATTTCGTTTCATGTCGGACTTTGTCATGCTTTGATTTTGCTGACATCACTTGGTTGTGCGATGTTGTATTATCGTCTGATGGTGGAAAATCTTGGTTATCTGTTCCTGTTTGTCGCCTTTGCCTTTCTGGTATTTACATTTCGTGATTATATCAACAGTGGATTTTATGCAATTGTGAATATCACTGTGGACAATGCAGCACAGTATTTCAATGTAGATATTCAGAAGTTATATCAGGAGAAAATTGGAAACCGGTATGTGACGGTTACGTTTGTGGCACTTTTTATCGGTATTGTGCTTGATATTTTATTAAATGTCTATATCTCACGACGGATGCAGTATGTGACAGCAATTGTGATTATTATGAGTTTGAACCTTATTCCGCTGTATCTGACGATGGAACCGGATCTTTTGTATGTACTTATGATGCTTGCCGGTGTTTCGATGGCGGTTATATTTAAGGCTGGAAAACATTATAGCCCGCAGGTATCCGTCAGGCGGAGTAGTGCACGGTTTCAGGTTCAGGGGAAAAAGAAAAAAGAGGTTGCTTATGTCTATGATGTAAAGGCGATGTTTCAGGCAGGGATGTTAGCAGTTGTAACGACTGTGCTGGTAGTGGTTTTTGCGGGAGCCGTGAAACCAAAAGAATCGTTTAATCTGGGGTATACGGGTAATAAATATAAGAATTTGACAATGGCAGCTATGTCAACCCTGCTGGTCGACGGTTTTGAGGGATTGTATCATAGAACCGGCACGAACGGAGGTGTCGGTGGTGGCAAACTGGGGGATGTTTCTACCGTTTATCTGGATAATCAAACCGATCTTGTTGTGAAGATGGCACCATATACGACGGATCGCATTTATCTGAAATCTTTTACCGGTGTCCGTTATAACCCCTATGCGAATGAATGGACACCGATGAGAGAGATCAAAACTTATGATGGCATGGATGTCGATGCAGAGGCGAGATCACTGAAAGAGCAATACGATGGGAAATGTGAGGGCAGTGCCAAAGCAACGATGGAGATTCAATGTGTAGGTGTATATCCTCAGTTGTATCAGCCTTATTACACAGAAGACGCGGAAATGGTACGGAATGGATATACAATTACCTATTATCCACGTGTGGCAGGCAATCGTGCTCCGGTAACACCAAAGTCGCTGGCGTATAATGATATGGATTTATATGTGCCGGAGGAGAACATGGAAGCAGTGTCGCAGGTCGCATCCGAGCTTGGAACAATCGGAACGACAGATCATGTGATCGAGGAACTGAAGAACTATTATCAGGAGAATTATCCGTATACAGTTCGACCGGGAAAAACCCCGAAACGAAAAGATTTTGTGAATTATTTCCTGATGGAGAATAAGAAGGGATACTGTTCTTATTTTGCAAGTGCGGCAGTACTTATTTTCCGATATATGGGAATTCCTGCGAGATATGTGGAAGGGTATGCAATCGATTACGATCAGATCTTAAGTGGTGAGCTGGTCGGGGACGCAGACTATGCCGATTATTATGATGGATACTCTGAAATAGGTGAAACTGCGTATGTATGTGTAAATGTAACAGATGCAGATGCACATGCATGGGTGGAAGTGTATGATCCTGTGATTGGCTGGTATCCGGTGGATGTGACACCTTCATCGACAGAAACGGAAGATGTCACGAATTTCTGGGATGAGTTTGCTGATTTTATGGATGGCGGCGAAGAACAGGGTGATGTGACCACGCAGCAGACAAATGCATTTACGATATCTGATTCTGTGCTTCGTGCGGTTTTATATGGCTTGATCATAATAGTGGCAGGCGTTGTTGTATTTTTGTTCGGTCGCCGGTTTTTTCTGTGGCTGTTATTTTGTATCCGGTTTGTAAAAGCTTCTTATAATGATAAACTGATTTTGTTTTACAGCCGGATGGTTCAATGGTACGGGAAGCGGCACGCAGAATTTATGATATGTAAAAATTATGAGGATCAGATAAAGTATATCATTGCTCATATGGAACGAGAGCAGGCAAGGGAGGAGCTTGAATCGCAAGCAGGGCAGATAATTGAAATTTTAAATATTGCTGGATTTTCGAATCAGTCTGTAGACGAATCTGTCTATAAAAAGACGCAAGGATATCTGAAGAAGCTATGGCGGGCAAACAGAAAATAGGCGTGCATGTAATTGCGCGTCTTTTTTCTGCATTTTTCTATTTTTTTCCAAATTTATTTGAAAACCTATTGACTTTGTAGGAATTGAGTAGTAATATCTTCTCAATGAATACATACTATTCCTATTAAATAGGTATGAAATGTAGGAAATAGAAACATATAAATGAAAAAGAAAAGGAGAAAACAAAGATGAAGATTGTAAAACAGTTAACTGAATTGATTGGAAATACACCGCTTCTCGAGCTTACAAATTACGAGAAGGAGCAGGAATTAAAGGCAAAGATCGTAGTCAAGCTTGAGTACTTCAACCCACTTGGAAGTGTGAAGGATCGTGTCGCAAATGCGATGATCGAGCAGGGAATCAAGGATGGCAAGATCAATCAGGATACGATCATCATTGAGCCGACAAGCGGTAACACCGGAATCGGTCTTGCATTTGTATGTGCGGCAAAGGGACTGCATCTGATCCTGACAATGCCGGATACGATGAGCGTGGAGCGTCGGAAGATCGTAGGTGCACTTGGCGCAGAAATCGTCCTGACACCTGGACGCGATGGCATGAAGGGCGCAATCGCCAAGGCAGAGAGTCTGAAGGAGGAATATGGAAATGCATTTATTCCACAGCAGTTTGAGAATGCTGCAAATCCAGCCATCCATAAGGCAACGACAGCACAGGAGATCTGGAATGATACAGACGGACAGGTCGACATCTTCGTATCGGCTGTAGGTACAGGCGGAACCGTAACAGGAACCGGACTTGGGCTGAAAGAGAAAAATCCGGATGTGAAGGTTGTTGCGGTAGAGCCTGCAAGCTCTCCGGTTCTTTCCGGAGGAAAGCCGGGACCACATAAGATTCAGGGAATCGGCGCCGGATTCGTGCCGGATGTGCTTCGCATGGATATCTTAGATGAGATCATCCCGGTAGAAAACGATGCAGCATTTGAGACATCCAGAGATGTGGCAAGAACGGATGGCGTACTCGTCGGTATTTCTTCCGGAGCTGCACTTTCCGCTGCGACAGAGCTTGCAAAACGTCCGGAGAACGAGGGCAAGATGATTGTTGTATTGCTTCCGGATACCGGAGAGAGATATTTATCGACTTCTCTGTTTGTATAAAAAGGAAAACTATGAAAAAAAAGATAATTCCCGTTCTGCTTGCATTTGCGCTCCTTATTACCGGATGCGGGAAGCAGGCGGATGGGACAATCCAAATTACAAATGTATCGTATGATCCGACACGGGAATTTTACGAAGCATATAATCAGATGTTCGAGGAACATTATCAGGATACATATGGCGAGAAGGTGGAGGTTATCCAGTCACATGGCGGTTCCGGGGCACAGGCACGATCTGTGGTGGAGGGCTGTAATGCGGATGTCGTAACGCTCGCACTCGAACATGATATTACACTGATTCAGAATACCGGTCTGCTTGATGCGGGATGGAAGGCTGAGTTTGCCGATGATTCATCCCCATATACATCGACGATTGTATTTCTTGTAAGAAAGGGAAATCCGAAGCAGATTCAGGATTGGGATGATCTGATCCGCGAGGATGTGGAGGTTATTACACCGGATCCGAAAAGCAGTGGTGGCGCCTGTTGGAATTTTTTAGCCGCTTTAAGCTATGCGAAGACGGTATATAAGGAAGAATCCGGGCAGGAGGATTTCATGCGGAAGTTATACAGCCGGGTTTCTGTGATGGATTCCGGTGCCAGAGGCGCTACAACGACCTTTGTAGAGAACAAAAAGGGCGATGTGCTTGTGGCATGGGAGAATGAGGCAATCACAATCCAGAATTCTTATGCCGGTGAATATGAGATTATCAATCCTTCCGTCAGTATACTGGCACAGCCGAGTGTGGCAATCGTTGATGATAACGCGGATGCCAATGGTACGCAGGAAGTAAGCAGGCAGTATCTTGAATATCTGTACAGTGATGAGGCACAACGGTTGATCGGAACCTATGGATATCGTCCGGCCGATGCAGAAATCCTGAAGGAATATGCAGATGAATTTGATCTGACTATCGATCTGTGGAGTATCGATGATTTTGGTGGATGGGACAACGCCTATGAAACGTATTTCGATGATGGTGCATTGTTCGATCAGATCTATAACCATTCGTAGAGGAAAGAGTACAAAAGTGATGAAGAAAGCAAAAAAGACGCGTGTGATTCCGGGATATCATCTGACATTTGGAATCGTAATTACATTATTATCCCTGATCGTGCTGATCCCGCTTGCATCGGTGCTTGTCTATGCACTGAAGCTTTCGCCGGGGGAGTGGTTCCGGCTTATCATGAAGGAAAATGTGAGAAATGCATTTCTGACAAGTATCGGATGTTCCTTCCTGGCAGCTGTGATTAATACCGTGTTTGGACTGATCCTTGCGTGGACACTTGTCAAATATGAGTTTCCGGGGAAGAAGCTGTTAGATGGATTCATCGAGCTTCCGTTTGCGCTACCGACTGCGGTTGCAGGTATCACGCTTTCAAAGCTTTTTTCGGACAGTGGATTTTACGGGAAGATATTCGCGAAGCTTGGAATCCAGATTGCTTACACGAAGACCGGACTTGTGATCGCACTGATCTTTGTCGGAATCCCGTTTGTTGTGCGGGCGGTACAGCCGGTATTAGAGAAGATGGATGGACAGTATGAGGAAGCGGCGTTCATGCTTGGCGCAAGCCGCAGGAAAACATTTCTTGCCGTGATCCTTCCGGAGTTACGACCGGCACTGTTGACCGGATTCGGGCTGGCATTCGCCAGAGGCATCGGAGAGTACGGAAGTGTCATCTACATATCGGGAAACAGCGCGAAGGATAAGACGCAGGTCATCTCGTATGTGATCATGCAGAAGCTTGGAATGATCGATTATGAGAGCGCCACAGCGATTGCACTGCTGATGTTAATTATATCGTTTGTATTGTTGCTATTTATCAATATCGTTCAGGCGAGACAATCTGCCAGAACGAATCTGCTTTAGAGAGCGTCCGTGGGATGAAGTTCCATATTAGGATGACGCTGACAATCTGCCACTGAACGGATGTGAGGGGCAATATATTATGAGGGAGGCATCGACATGAGTGAAAATGAGAAATTAGAGCGAAGTAGACGCCGGACAAAAATTATATTAATCACGATTACGGTACTGTTTATCGTGTTGATGCTGGTCGTGCCACTACTCTCTGTGATCGTCAATTCCCTGCGGGAGGGATTCGCATTTTACATCGAGTCGATCTCGACGGAGTATGTGCGACACTCGCTGCTTGTGACGTTGCTTGCAACCGGTATCGCAGTTGTTGTGAATACGATATTTGGAATCTGCGCCGCATGGCTGCTCACGAAGTTTTCTTTCCGTGGCAAGCAGATTCTTGCAACGTTGATTGATATACCATTTTCAATCTCGCCGGTCATCGTAGGACTTGCCTACCTGATGACATTCGGCAGACTCGGATGGTTCTACCCGGTGATCCGGGCGTTTAATCAGCATTTTGGAACGGATGTGAGAATTGCATTTGCGATTCCGGGCGTAGTGCTTGCTACGGTGTTTGTCACATTTCCGTTTGTCTCAAGAGAGATCATCCCGGTATTAAATGTACAGGGAAAGGATGAGGAAGAAGCCGCTGCGCTGATGGGTGCAAAGGGATTCACGATATTTCGGAAGATCACATTTCCACATATGAAATGGGGACTGATCTACGGCATCATCCTCTGTACGGCGCGGGCACTGGGAGAGTTCGGTGCGGTGAATGCGCTCTCGAAGACGCGAGGCGAGACATTCACCCTGCCGCTTGAAATCGATGCCCTGTATATGTCGGGGACGAAGACCTCAATCACCGCGGCATTTGCGGTATCTTCGATTCTTGTGATTTTAGCGATCATCTTACTGATTGCAAGAAATATTATCGAGCATAGAGGAAAAGAGAAGGAGCCGAAAGGAACAAGGTAGAGACTATGTATGTGGAAATGAAAAATATCTATAAAAAATATGGTGATTTCCTTGCATCGGACAACGTGAGCTTCGGCGTCGAGAAAGGAAAGCTGGTCGCTCTGCTTGGACCATCCGGAAGCGGAAAGACAACACTTCTCCGGATGATCGCAGGACTGGAGAATCCAAACGAAGGAGACATATTTATTGATGGCAAGCGCGTCAATGATATCCCGGCGTCAAAACGTGGAATCGGATTCGTATTTCAGAGCTACGCACTGTTCCGGTATATGACGGTGTATGAGAATGTCGCATTTGGATTGGAGCTTCAGAAGATGCCGAAGAAACAGATCAAGGAACGTGTGACCGAGCTGTTATCGCTGACCGGACTTTCCGGCATGGAGAAGCGGTATCCGAATCAGTTATCCGGTGGACAGCGGCAGCGTGTGGCATTCGCCAGAGCGTTAGCTCCGAATCCGCAGGTACTGCTGTTGGACGAACCATTTGCAGCGATTGACGCGAAGGTGCGGACCGAGCTTCGGACATGGTTAAAAGAGATGGTCACAAAGCTTGGTATCACAAGTATCTTCGTCACGCACGATCAGGATGAGGCGGTCGAGGTTGCGGATGAGATTATCATCACGAACCACGGCGTGGTCGAGCAGATGGGAACACCGCTTGCAATCTACAAATCTCCGGATACCCCGTTTGTGGCACAGTTTATCGGACGGTCGTCGGTGGTGGAAGATTACGACCGGCTGAAAGGATTTGAACGAATCCCACATGCAGACAAGGCGGTGATCCGGCCGGAATTCGTGAAGATCTCGAAAAGCGGAAAGCTTGACCGGTATATCAGTGCTGCCGAGCTTGGAACGGTCAAGGAAGTGATCTTCAAAGGAAACCGCATGGATGTCGTTGTCGATATCAACGGAATTGAGTTAACCGGCGAGCGGTCGCTCGAAAAAGATCTTGTATCGGTCGGAGAGACGGTACATGTGCTGATCTACCGGTTATATGTATTTGATGAAGAAAAGACGTATTTGTTAGAGAATAAAGAGATGCAGGAGCAGGATGTATTCTACATCTAGTGCAAAGGAAAACTGGAAGGGAGTCGCTTATGAATATCGAGAACAAAGAGATTCTTCATACGGACGTGCTGATCATCGGTGGCGGAACCGCCGGATGCTATGCGGCACTTACCGTAAGGGAGAATTCCGATTACAAGATCATCATAGCGGAAAAGGCGAACATCAAGAGGAGCGGTTGCTTAGCTGCCGGTGTCAATGCAATCAATGCTTATATCGTGAAGGGCAGAAAGCCGGAAGATTATGTGGACTACGCGAAGAAGGACGTGGACAATATCGTGCGGGAGGATCTGCTTCTCACAATGTCCGAGGGCTTGAACCGTGTGACAGCGAAGATGGAACAGCTTGGGCTGGTCATCTTAAAGGATGAGAATGGAGAGTATGTCGCCAGAGGCAACCGGAACATCAAGATCAACGGAGAGAATATGAAACCGCTTCTCGCGTCGGCGGTGGAAGCACTTCCGGATGTCACGATCTTAAACCGGGTGAATATCACCGATTATCTGATCGAAGATAATGAGATCAAGGGTGCAATCGGTTTTTCCATCGAGGAACAGAAAGTCTATGTGATCCGGGCGAAGAAAGTGCTTTGTGCAACCGGAGGTGCGGCTGGTCTGTACCGACCGAACAATCCGGGCTTTTCGAGACATAAGATGTGGTATCCGCCATTTAATACCGGAGCGGGATTCGCAATGGGGATCCTCGGCGGTGCCGAGATGACAACGTTCGAGATGCGGTTTATCGCCCTTCGTTGTAAGGATACGATCGCACCAACCGGAACGATCGCCCAGGGCGTTGGCGCGAAACAGGTAAATTCCCTTGGCGAGGTCTATGAGACAAAATACGGACTGACAACTTCCGAGCGTGTGTATGGCACGGTGATGGAGAACTTACAGGGCAGAGGTCCTTGCTATCTCCGTACGGAAGGAATCTCCGAGGAACAGAACGAATCACTGAAAAAGGCGTATCTGAACATGGCGCCGAGCCAGACATTGAAATGGCTCGAATCCGGCAGGAAGCCGAGTGAGCAGAATGTCGAGATCGAAGGAACCGAGCCGTATATCGTAGGCGGACATACCGCGAGTGGCTACTGGGTGGACACGAATCGTCAGACGACGATCTCCGGATTATATGCAGCCGGGGATGTGGCAGGTGGCTGTCCACAGAAATATGTGACAGGCGCGATGGTCGAGGGCGAGATCGCGGCGAAGCATATCGTGCAGATGCTTGATGCGCAGGCGGCTACATTGGATGAGAGATTTGCAGATGTGGCACTCGATGCAGAGCTTCAGACGGTTGTGGATGATAAGATCACCGAATACCGCCATTACCTGAACAATCCATCCGGGATGTTTACAACAGAGGCACTTGAGGAAGCAATGCAGAAGGTCATGGATAATTACGCAGGCGGAATCTCCACCCATTACCAGTTCAACGCGAAGCAGTTAGAGCTGGCAAAGCAGAAGATCAAGCAGCTGCAGGAGCTTTTATCCGATGTGAAGGCGGACGACATGCACGAGCTGATGTTTGTCTATGAACTGCGGGAGCGATTGGTTGTATGCTTATCCGTAATCGCGCATCTTGAGGCAAGAAAAGAGACACGCTGGCACAGCTTCGCAGAGAATCTGGATTATCCGGAGAAGAGCGATGCGTGGTTAAAATATGTAAACTCCAGATACGAGGACGGCGAGATTAAAATTATCTTCCGGGATCTCGTGGGAAGGGAGGACGTCTATGAGCATCTTCATTGATAAAGAAAAATGTAAGAAATGTGGCAAATGTGCAGCCGTCTGTCCGGGCAGCCTGATCGGTAAGAATCCGGATGGAACCGCATGCATGCGCTACCCGAAAGACTGCTGGGGCTGTTCTTCGTGCATTAAGGAATGCAAGTTCGGTGCGATCGCCTTATACCTTGGCGCAGACATCGGCGGCATGGGAAGTAAGATGACCGTGAATGCAGAGGATGGCAAGCTTTATTGGAATATCGAGAAACGGGATGGCACGACCGAACAGGTTGTGATCAACCAGAAAGAATCGAACAAGTATTAGATCGAAAGGAAGGTACAAGAGGATGGGACAGTTATCACATCTGGATGAATTGGAAGCAGAAGCGATTTACATTATCAGAGAAGTGGCAGCCGAGTGTGAGAAGCCGGTTATGCTTTATTCCATCGGAAAGGACAGCTCCGTCATGCTGCATCTGGCGATGAAAGCATTTTACCCGGAGAAGCCGCCATTTCCGTTCCTGCATGTCAACACGACATGGAAGTTCAAGGAGATGATCGAGTTCCGCGATTACATGGCGAAGAAGCTTGGTATTGAGATGATCGAGTATATCAACGAGGAAGGCGTAAAGCAGGGCATCAATCCATTTGACCACGGCAGTGCTTACACTGACATTATGAAGACACAGGCGTTGAAGCAGGCACTTGACAAATACGGATTTACCGCGGCCTTTGGTGGTGGTCGAAGAGACGAGGAGAAATCAAGAGCGAAAGAGCGTATCTTCTCTTTTAGAAATGAGCATCACGCATGGGATCCGAAGAACCAGAGACCGGAGATGTGGAAGCTTTACAATTCCAAAATCAAAAAGAAAGAGGAAGTCCGGGTATTCCCGCTCTCGAACTGGACAGAGAAGGATATCTGGCAGTATATCAAGCGTGAGAACATCGAGATCCCATCACTGTATTTTGCAAAGGTAAGACCGGTCGTATACCGGGATGGAAACATCATCATGGTAGATGATGACCGTATGAAGCTTTTGCCGGGTGAGAAGATCGAGTACAAGAGCGTGCGTTTCCGTACCCTTGGATGTTACCCGTTGACCGGTGGATGCGAGTCAACCGCAGACACATTAGATGCAATTATAGAGGAAACACTTTCAGCAGTTTCTTCCGAGCGTACAACGCGTGTTATCGACAACGAGGCAGCCGGAAGCATGGAACGAAGAAAACGGGAGGGATATTTCTAAGATGAGCGGATTATTAAAATTTATCACTTGCGGTAGTGTGGACGATGGAAAATCCACATTGATCGGACATATCTTATATGATTCCAAGCTGCTTTACGCAGATCAGGAAAAGGCACTTGAATTAGACAGTAAGGTTGGAAGCCGCGGCGGTGCAATCGATTATTCCCTTTTGTTGGACGGTCTGATGGCAGAGCGTGAGCAGGGAATCACGATCGACGTTGCCTACCGGTATTTCACAACGGACAAGCGAAGCTTTATCGTGGCAGATACACCGGGACATGAAGAGTACACAAGAAACATGGCAGTTGGAGCATCCTTTGCAGACCTTGCCGTAATCTTGGTGGATGCAAAGCAGGGCGTGCTTGTCCAGACAAGACGGCATGCAAGAATCTGTGCATTGATGGGTATCCGGTACTTTGTATTTGCAGTCAATAAGATGGACCTTGTCGGTTACGATGAGACACGTTTCCGTGAGATCGAGAAGCAGATTGAAGAGCTTACAAAAGAGCTTTCACTTCCAAATGTAACGATCATTCCGGTTTCCGCAACCGAGGGCGACAACGTTACAACCAAATCAGAAAATATTCCTTGGTACACAGGCAAGGCATTGCTTCCGTATCTCGAGGATATTGATATTGCAGAGGATGACAGTGAGCAGGGCTTTTATATGCCGGTACAGCGTGTGTGCCGTCCGGATCATACATTCCGTGGATTCCAGGGACAAATCGAACATGGAAGCATTCATGTAGGTGATGAGATCACAACACTTCCAAGCAACGAGACAGCGAAGGTAAAGAGCGTTTACATCGGTGACAAGGACAGCGAATCCGCAGCGAAGGGACAGCCGGTTACCATCCAGCTTGATCGAGAGGTGGACGTATCGAGAGGCTGTGTTCTGACCGCCGCATCCGGCGCGAAGGTTGCTTCTTCGATCACAGCAACACTGCTTTGGATGGATGATGAGGAATTGCAAAACGGCAAGAACTTCTTCTTCAAGCTTGGCACGAAGATGATTCTTGGTGCCGTGACCGATATCGAATATGCAATCGATGTCAACACCGGTGAGAAAAAGAAGGTTAGCAGCTTAAGCAAAAATGAGATTGCGGTTTGCAAGATTTCTCTGGCAGATAAAATCGTGGTCGATGAATTTAAGAATCATAAGGCACTGGGCGAGTTCATCCTGATCGACCGTGTTACAAATATGACTTCTGCCTGCGGTGTCGTAGAGCAGGTACATACCGAGGAAACCGGATTGTACGAGGGCAGAGTTGACAGAAATACAAGAGCCGCATTAAAGAGCCAGAAGGCAATTACAGTGAAGTTCGTGGAAGGAAAAACGATTAACCGTGCGTATGTCGAGGAAGTGGAGAAGGCACTGAGCATCGAAGGACGTCATACATACCTGTACGCACCGGCCGATGGCGAGGCGATTGAGACCGTTGTGAAGCATCTGCACCGTGCCGGACTTGTCGTATTACTGCTTGTCAATGAGAAGCAGGACAAGACACTTACCGGAACCTATGATCTCGTATTTGCAGGTGATACAAATGAGGAAGAGGTCAGCAGGCAGATAAGAACCGCATCCGCATATGCGGGTACGATCGTTGCAGGAAGAGATTATATTTAGGAGGCGCCTATGAGGTTTAATACGAAACTTTTACATGGAAATAAAATGGGCGATGCCAATACCGGCGCGACACTCACACCTGTGTATCAGTCAAGTGCCTTTTACCAGCCGTCTGCGGAACAGCACGAGAAACTGTTTCACAATAAGGCAACCGGATTTTCGTATACGCGAATCAACAATCCGACGATCTTTGCCTTTGAGGAACGCATGACGACACTCGAAGGCGGGATTGCATCGGTTGCCTGTGCATCCGGTATGGCAGCCATCACGAATGCCCTTTTGAATATCGTGACATGCGGACAGGAGATCGTTGCATCGACCAGTCTGTATGGCGGTTCGATTGATGTGTTCCATGATTTCGAAGCATTTGGAATCAAGACGGTGTTCGTGGATATCAGCGATGTGAATGCGGTCGAGGCAGCCATCAACGAGAATACACGTGTGATATTCGCAGAGACGATCGGCAATCCGAAGCTCGATGTCGTGGATATCGGGGCACTTGCCGAACTGGCGCATCGACATGAACTGCCGCTTGTGATGGATAACACCGTGGCAACGGCGTATCTGGTAAAGCCGATTGAGAAGGGTGCAGATGTTGTTGTTAATTCCACATCGAAGTACATCAACGGCAACAGCAACGCAATCAGCGGTGTGATCACAGAGAGCGGACGGTTCAAATGGAACAAAGAGAAATATCCGGGAGTTGCAGAATACGCGAGATTTGGTAAAATGGCTTATACAGCAAAGCTTCGGAATGGGTTGTTCCGTAATACGGGAGCCTGTATGGCACCGCAGACAGCATTTTACAACCTGATCGGAATGGAGACACTGGGACTTAGGATGGAGCGCGCCTGCAGCAATGCAAAAGCACTTGCAGAGTTTTTGAATACATACCCGGATATCACGGTGAACTATCCGGGGTTAGCCTGTAGTCCATGGCATGATGTGGCAGATAAGGTGCTTACAAATGGATATGGTGCGATCTTAACGATCCGGGTAGGATCAAAGGAACGTGCATTTTCCGTTATCAACAACCTGAGCATTCCAAAGATCGTATCGAATATCGGAGATACGAAGACTTTGATCATTCATCCGGAGTCAACGCTGAATGCACATAGTACAGAGAAAGAAAAAGAAGATGCAGGCGTCTTCGACGATCTGATCCGGATCAGTGTGGGCATAGAGGATATCGAGGATCTGATCGAAGATTTCAAAGCGGCACTCGCTTAGACGTTAGGGTATGCATTACCAACAGGAGGATGAAAAGAGATGGCAGTTGATTATGCAGCATTAAAAAAAGGTGGATTTATGAGACAGAAGCAGAAGAACAACTTCTCGCTTCGTTTACAGGTAGTCGGAGGAAATCTGACGGCGGAAAATCTGAAGAAAATCGCTGAGGTAGCAGAAAAATATGGAGATGGACATGTTCATCTGACATCAAGACAGAGTGTGGAGATTCCATTTGTCAAGCTTGATGATGTCGAGGAAGTAAAGGCAGAGCTTGCAAAGGGTGGATGTAAGCCGGGTGTGTGCGGACCACGTGTCCGTACCGTAACCGCGTGTCAGGGAAATCAGATCTGTCCAAGTGGAAACATCGATACTTATGATATCGCGAAGAAATTAGACGCACGGTATTATGCGAGAGAATTGCCGCACAAGTTCAAGTTCGGTGTGACCGGATGTCAGAACAACTGCTTAAAGGCAGAGGAAAATGATGTCGGAATCAAGGGCGCATGTATCGTTTCCTACGATGAGCCAAGCTGTATCATGTGTGGTGTCTGTGTGAAGGCGTGCCGCGAGAATGCGATCACGATCAAAGATGGCAAGCTGACACTCGATACGGGCAAATGTAACTACTGTGGCAGATGTGCCAAGGCGTGTCCGACAGATGCATGGAAGGGGGAGAGCGGATATCTCGTATCCTTCGGTGGTTTGTTCGGAAATCAGATCTGCAAGGGAGAATCCTTCCTTCCGGTTATCACATCGGAGGAACAGTTATTCCGTGTGACAGATGCAGCCATTCAGTTTTTTGATGATTACGCAAATCCAAGTGAGCGTTTCCGTTTTACACTGGAGCGTGTTGGAATCGATAAATTTAAGGAAGTTATAAAGGAGGCTTATAATGGGTGATTTTGAGATTGATGAGAGAGTCGATATCACAGATGTTGTCTGCCCGATGACATTTGTAAAGGCAAAGGTAGCAATGGAAGAGCTGGAGATCGGTCAGGTGCTTGCAGTTACCATGAACGATGGTGAACCGGTGCAGAACGTACCACGAAGCTTCAAGGAAGAGGGACAGCAGATCTTAAAGCTGATCGATAACGAGAACGGCACATACGATCTGATCGTGAAGAAGGTCGAAGAGTAGGAGGCAGCGATGGCAAAACGAGTAGGAACCGCAGAATTTGAAGCGGAAGTACTGAAAGAGAAGCTTCCGGTGATCGTAGAGTTTTATTCTGACAGCTGCATCCCATGTAAGCAGTTATCACCGATCCTTGGCGGGATCGAGGATGATTACGAGGATCAGGTCAAGGTTGTCAAGGTCAATGTGAATTTCGACGTAGACCTTGCCGGGGAATATCAGGTAATGGCATCCCCAACGATACTCTTCTTCAAGGATGGCAGGGAAGTTGACCGTATCCGAGGACTGGTAAAGCGCCCGGAGCTGGAAGATAAGGTCAAGAGTATACTGGAATAAGGTGGAAATATATATGCAATTCTAAAAGCCAATATGTAAATATCGATGTATATAACTACTAATTTTAATGCAGACCATTGAAGCACGCTGGTACTTAGCGAACGGCAAACTTGTTTGACGTGAGTTTAGTACCATTGCGTGATGAAGTGAGCGAGAGGAGAGCGCATATGAACCGTAGGTTCATATTTAGGATGCGCTCGACGATTTACCGCCGAACGAAAGTGAGGGGGTGTTACCCGTGCGGGTCTGCGTAGAATAGTAATTATATACAACTCATAGATAGGCTAAAAACTTCATAATTGTTTGGAATAAAGGAGGATAAATAAATGACAGTTGTAGTGGCAGGCGTTAAGAAGGAAGTAGAAGCAGGAACAACCATCGCAAAGCTCATCGTAGATGAGAAGGTGGAGAATCCGGATTATGTAACAGTTACCGTCAACGATGACTTCGTTGACAGCGACGCATTTGACAAGACAGAACTGAAGGACGGAGATGCAGTAGAGTTCCTGTACTTCATGGGAGGAGGCGCATTTTAATGGCATTTACGAATGAACAGATGGAACGTTACAGCCGTCATATCATTCTGCAGGAAGTCGGTGTAAAAGGACAGAAGAAGCTGATGAACGGTAAGGTTTTAATCATCGGTGCCGGAGGTCTCGGCGCACCTGCAGCAATGTATCTGGCAGCAGCCGGCGTTGGTACGATCGGTATTGTCGATGCCGATGAGGTTGACCTTTCAAATCTGCAGAGACAGATCATTCATGGAACTGCAGATGTAGGCAAAGCGAAGGTAAAATCCGCAAAAGAGACAATGAATGCGATGAACCCGGACGTCACAGTCAATACATACCGTGAATTTGTAACCTCAGAAAATATCATGGATCTGATCAAGGATTACGATTTCATCATTGATGGAACCGATAACTTCCCGGCGAAGTTCTTGATCAATGATGCCTGTGTTATGGCAAAGAAGCCATTTTCCCATGCAGGTATCATCCGTTTCAAGGGTCAGCTTATGACGTATGTGCCGGGAGAAGGTCCTTGCTATCGTTGTGTATTCAAGAATCCGCCACCCAAGGATGCAGTTCCAACCTGTAAGCAGGCTGGCGTCATCGGTGCGATGGGCGGTGTCATCGGAAGCTTACAGGCGATGGAAGCAATCAAGTACCTGATCGGTGTCGGCGATCTGCTTACCGGCAAGCTTCTGACCTACGATGCATTGAAGATGGAATTCCATACGATCAAGCTTCCGGATAACCATAAGACATGTGCAATTTGTGGCGACCATCCAACGATTCACAAGCTGATTGATTATGAACAGGTCGAGTGTGACGGAAAGTAGGTAGAGCCATGTTAGTGATGACAAAAGCAGATTATGAGAAGATATTAGAGCATTGCAAGAGGGGACTGCCGAATGAATCCTGTGGATTGATCGGTGGTGTGGTAGAAGATGGCATTCGTTCTATCAAGAAGGTGTATCTGCTCACGAATATCGATGCGAGCAACGAGCATTTCTCGATGGACCCGAAGGAGCAACTTGCCGCAGTCAAGGATATGCGTGCAAATGGATACCAGCTGCTTGGCAACTTCCATTCTCATCCGGAATCCCCATCACGCCCGTCTGAGGAGGACAAGCGTCTGGCATATGATTCCAAGGTGAATTATCTGATTCTCTCTCTGATGGATATGGACAATCCGGTATTGAATGCGTTTAATATCGACGAGGTAAAAAATGTAACCAAGGAAGAACTGGTTATCAAATAAGACAGATGCATAAAACGGCAGGAAGGGGATTCCTGTCGTTTCTGCGTGGTAAGCTGACAGGATGTGGGCGTAGCGAGCGGGAAACGGGCTGAAAAACCCACGAGTTGGGTTCGGGAGACAGAAAAGCCGGCAGAAAACCCAGAACCGGAAACTAAATCGTAGAAGTGGAGCAGGATGTGGGCGTAGCGAGCGGGAAACGGGCTGAAAAACCCACGACGTGGGTTTCGGAGATAGAAAACCAAGCAGAAGACCCAGAACCGGAAGCAAGAGCAATTTCTAAGGTTGAATGAAAGAAGAATGTCAATTATAATATGTAGTATGTATATGAATAAAAACAGTTAACAGGAAGAAGCACCTATGATATGCATCAGTATCACACATAAGAATTTAACAGCGGCACAGCGGGAATGCTTTGCCTGCAAGGAAGAAGAACAAAGGATGTTTGCGGAAGCAGTGGCGAAGGAATATCCGGAAGCCGGACTGGTTATGCTCATGACGTGCAATCGAAGTGAGATTTACATGAGCGGTGCAAAGTCAGATTTCGTATGGTTAGAGCAACAGTTTGAGCAGGTAAAAAAATTTCCGGTGGAACGCCTGAAGGATGTCTGTATGCGATATGAGGGACGAAGCTGTCTTGCACATCTGTGCCGCGTAGTCTGCGGGCTGGATTCTGCCGTGCTTGGAGAGGTTGAAATCATCCGGCAGGTCAAGCAGGCGTATCTTGCAGCGAAAACGCGCGGGCAGACCGACGCAGAGATGAATATGGTTTTTCAGGGGGCACTTCGGCTTGCAAAGGAGGTTGCAGAGACATCGCAGATGACGCATCTGCCGGTATCGGTTGGCACGCTTGCATGTACGGCAGCGTTGGAGTTTCGTGCAGACACGAATATGAATGAAGATACAGATGCGACGGAAAACATAACTTCAAATGAAATGGATACGATAGCAGATAGTAATCGGCAACGTGAAGATTCAGAAGAAAAACATGTCCTCATCATCGGAGCGGCAGGGCAGATGGGAAGCATCGTGATGAGGGATCTGCTTGACGCGGACGAAACAGTACAGATCGTTGGAACAAGCCGGAAGCATAAGCAGGCACTTACGAAGATCCTTTCGCATGAACGGGTACAGTGGGTACATTACGACAGACGTTACGAATATCTGGATTGGGCGGACGTGATCATCAGTGTGACGGATAGCCCGCATTATACATTTCTTGCAGACAGGGTAACAGAGGTACGAAAAGAATCGAAACCGCAGTTGTTCTTAGATCTTGCGATTCCACAGGATATCGATGCAGAGATCGGGACACTTTCCGGCTGCGAAGTGAAAGATCTGGATTACATCAAGTCGCTTGCGACAGAGAACAATCGGAAGAAGCTGTCCGAGGCGAAGAAAATCGAACTGCTTATCGAGGAGCATGTAGATGAGATGCAGAAGCTGCTTGCTTTCCGCGCATTTGCCACGACGCGGAAGGATATCACGGAGAAGCTGGAAGGGAAATCCGCGATGTGGTTTTTGTACCAATTGAAGGATGCTTTGGATGCGCAGGACTTAGAGCATGTACTAAAGGGGATAGAAGACCGTTTTAAATCTTGTTAAAAATTAACAGGAAAAAACACTTGACAAAATAGTTAGGATATACTAACTTATACATAAGGTTAGGAAAAACTAACCATGTGTAAATCATTAGGAGCTCCTTTGAAATATTGCAAATGGAAGGCTGGCTACCTCCCATATTTCGAAGGAGCAACAAAAAATGGAGGTATATCGAATGGATAAGGTTTATATCATTTTCTGGACACAGGGCGGCAATACGGGAGCCATGGCGCAGGCAATCGGCGATGGCGTACAGGCAGCAGGCAAGGAACCGGTGTTCCTTTCTCCTTCGGAGGCAGATATTAACGAGTTAAAGGAGCTTCCGGGCTTTGCAATGGGATGCCCGGCTATGGGAGCTGAGGTGCTCGAAGAGACGGAGATGGAACCATTTGTTGCAGAAGTAGAAGGTATCGTATCCGGCAAGCAGATCGCTCTTTTTGGTTCTTATGGATGGGGCGATGGCGAATGGATGCGTGACTGGGCAGACCGTATGACAGCAGCCGGTGCCACGATCATTGACGGCGAAGGCTTAATCGCACATGAAGCACCGGACGAGGAAGCAGTCGCAGCCTGCAACGAACTCGGAAAGAAACTTGCAGTAATCTAGAGCGTGATGGTATGGGATTTGAAGAGAGTTTGATCCGGAACGCCGCACCGACGCTGGCGGGCATCAAAATAGCAAATCTATATAATTTCCGGTTTCGGAATCTGCGGGAATGTCAGGAATCCATTGACCGCATGAACAGACAGCTCAACAAGAAAGGGTTGTATATTCATTTGATGAAAAATGTGAAGGATTTCTATCTGCTTTACGTCTACCGCAAATCGAAGCTGGAAGAAACGATCACAGATCCGGAAGTGCGAACGTTTTTGCTCGAATATGGCTATGACGAAGAAACGGATGTCTGGTCTTACATAGTCCGGTTGAAAGAGCGGATCAATACGGAACCGTGCTTCCCGCATGAAATCGGTGTATTTCTCGGATATCCGATTGAAGATGTGCGGGAGTTTATCGAGCGGAAAGGTGAAGGCTGTGCATATTGCGGCGAATGGAAGGTGTATCATGATGTTCCTGCGGCCATATCATTTTTCTGCAAGCTGAAGAAGTGCAGAGATGTGTATGCGCGGGTATACGAAGATGGCAGAAACATATATGACATGACGGTCAGTGCATAAAATTGAGAATATGCATCCGCCCATTATTATAGGGAAATGAGTGAATCTATATGGCGTATGTGGGGATTATTTATCAGACAGAAACAAGTATGAAAGGAAGTAGTAACATGTATTTGGAAATTGAAAAAGTATATGGAAGAGAGATTCTGGATTCCAGAGGAAATCCAACGGTTGAGGCAGAGGTTACTCTGATTGATGGAACAGTAGGGCGTGGAACGGCACCGTCGGGTGCATCGACCGGTGAATTTGAAGCGTTGGAGCTTCGCGATGGAGATAAGTCAAGATATCTTGGCAAGGGAACCACAAAGGCAGTGGATAATATCAATACAAAGATTGCAGATGTGCTTGTAGGTATGGATGCTTCTGATATTTATGCAGTAGATGCAGCGATGCTTACACTCGATGGCACAAAGGATAAGTCTAATCTTGGTGCAAATGCAATTCTTGCCGTATCAATCGCAACAGCAAGAGCCGCATCTATCGCACTGGATATTCCGCTTTATAAGTTCCTTGGTGGTATTCAGGGCACAACACTGCCGGTTCCAATGATGAATATCTTAAATGGTGGTGCACATGCGGATTCAGCTGTTGATACACAGGAATTCATGATCATGCCGGTTGGCGCTCCTTCCTTCAAGGAAGCTCTTCGCTGGTGTGCCGAAGTGTTCCATGCATTGAGAGGTCTTATCAAGGATATGGGAGATGTAACAGCCGTTGGTGATGAGGGCGGATTCGCGCCGAATAAGCTTACGTCTGATGAGGAAGCAATCGAGAAGATTCTCGAGGCAATCCGTGTGGCTGGTTATGAACCGGGTAAGGATTTCATGATTGCTATGGATGCCGCATCGTCTGAGTGGAAGTCTGAGAAGGGAATCGGATATTACAAGCAGCCAAAGTCCGGCAAGGAATATACATCCGATGAGCTGATCGCACATTGGGAGTCATTGGTTGACAAGTACCCAATTATTTCCATTGAGGATGGTCTCGATGAAGAGGATTGGGAAGGCTGGAAGAAGATGACCGCAAAGATCGGTCACAAGGTACAGCTTGTCGGAGATGACCTGTTCGTAACAAATACAGAGAGACTTTCCAAGGGAATCGAGCTTGGTGCAGCCAACTCCATCCTGATTAAGCTGAATCAGATTGGATCTGTTTCCGAGACGCTCGAAGCAATCAAGATGGCACATAAGGCCGGATATACAGCGATTTCTTCCCATCGTTCCGGTGAGACTGCCGATACAACGATTGCAGACCTTGCAGTTGCATTGAATACCTGCCAGATCAAGACAGGTGCACCTTCAAGATCTGAGCGTGTTGCAAAGTACAACCAGTTACTTCGTATCGAAGAGGAACTTGGTGATGCAGCCGTCTATCCGGGAATGAAGGCATTCAACGTAAAGAAGTAATGCATAAATAAAATGAAATAGATGAGAGACAAACCGGGCAGGTGCATGAAAGTGCATCTGCCCGGTTTGTGTATACAATGAGCCGAGCGCAGATTCGTGCTTACACGAAAATCTGCATTTGGCGAATGAACATCATCGAGCCGTCAGGCGGGATGCGTTTCAATCATTTATGCAGATTCGTGATATATAGTAATATGTAGAAAAGTAAGGTTGAATGAATACGAATAGTCAATTATAATGGATAAAGGATATTTAGATAAGTAAAATAACATGGAATCCAAGCACGGATGAAAGGAAGAAACGATGGCGTATTTTCCATTTATGATACAACTGGATGATAAGCAGTGCCTGATCGTGGGCGGAGGTGCGGTCGCAGCGCGGAAGGCGGTGCAGATGCATGAGTTTGGCGCATGTGTGACTGTGGTGGCACCGGAAATCTGTGAGGAATTGCGGACGATGGCTGGCGGGAAATCGAGTGATAAAGCAGCTATGGTAGAAAAAACGGAAGGTGACTGTTTGGAGAAGCTGGAAAAAATACGGCTTTTGCAGCGGAATGTCGCAGAGTCTGACATTTCCGGCATGGATGTTGTGATCATGGCAACCGATGATGCGGAGCTTAATTCGCGGTATGCCATGCTTTGCAGAAACAATCATATACTGGCCAATGTCGTGGATGTGAAGAAAGACTGTGATTTTTATTTTCCGGCGATCATCAAGCAGGGCGAGGTCGTTGTTTCGGTGTCGACCGGTGGCAGCAGTCCGATGCTTGCTTCGAAGATCAAAAAGGAGATCCGGCAGAATTTACGGACAGATTATGGTCAGATTGCAGAAGAGCTTGGAGCTATCCGGGAAGAAATTTTGATGAAGGAGCCGGATGAACAGGCAAGAAAACAAAAATTTGCAGCAATCGTGGAGGCAAAAATGCAGGAACAGAGAATCCGGATCGGGACGCGAGGGAGCAGACTTGCGCAGGTTCAGACAGATATGGTGATCGAACAATTAAAGAAGAATTACTCGGATGTGCGGTTTGAAAAAGTAATCGTGACAACGAAGGGGGACAAGCAGAAAGACGCGGCAATCAGCTCATTTGGTGGCAAGGCGGTGTTCGTAGAGGAAATCGAGGAAGCGCTGCTTTCTGGTACGATCGATCTGGCGGTACACAGTGCAAAGGATATGCCGAATCCATGCAAGAAGGGGCTTGGTATCGCAGGTGTTCTGCCGCGCGCGTGTGCGCAGGATGTACTGATCTATCGTGTGGATACGGATATCCGGTCGAAGGATACATTTACCGTGGGAACCGGCAGCCTGCGCAGACGCTGCCAGATCAAGGAGTTATACCCACAGGCAGAGTGTATGGAGCTTCGTGGAAATGTCACGACGCGCATACAGAAATTGAGGGATGGCTTGTACGATGCAATCATCCTTGCGGCAGCGGGAATCGAGCGGTTAGGCATCGGGAAGGAACCGGATCTTGTCTATGAATATCTCGATGTGGATGCGATGCTTCCGGCAGCCGGACAGGGGATTATTGCGATGGAAGCGTGTGAGGGGACTCTTCCGTATCATATGGCAGAGACAATCAGCGATGTGGAGACAGAGGGCTGCCTGCGTGCCGAGCGTGCGGTTGTCCGTGAGATGGAAGCGGGCTGCCATGAGCCAATCGGTGTATATGCGACATGGAAGGATGAGAAGAAGCTTTGCGTGCGCGTGATGAATGCCCGGAGTGGAAAGGTCGAGCGGGAGATGTGGGAACGAGAAAAGGAAGACGCGAATGATCTTGAATAATGGGGGAAAGCATATAATCGTGTCAAGGAAGAGAGGTGCGGATCTATGAAAATAAAATTCGACAACATAACTGCAAAAATTGCGAAATATTGTGCTCTTATATTTACGGTGCTGTTGCTTATCGGTCTGGTTTTTTCATTTCTCGAAATCCCCGGTACAGAGGTGTTCTATATCATGACTGTTTATACAGGTGTGCTTGTAGGACTTCCGTGTTATGTTGTGCTTTTCGCTGCAAAGCTGTATTTTGCCCGTCTGCAGGCATATGGTTACGAAATTCCGGAAAATAAAAAAACATATGGGAATAATCTGAACAATCTTCCGAAGACGCGCGGGGCAGGAAGCTCGCTTTTTGCAAAGCACAGCCGGATTGGAATGTGGATGTATTTCGCATGCTTTGTCCTGTTTCTGGTGGTGGATGTGATGTATCTGATCAAATGGCATTTTATGAAGGATATCTGTACATTTCTGTTCACCGTGTGTCTGGTTCTGGACAGCGTTTGGCTTATTCTTGCGGTAATTATGTGGCGGCAGAGAAATACAGAGAAGTACCGGGATGATGTGGAATGTGACAAAACGCGCAAAGAGCGCCTGAATCTTGAGAATATTATTGTATTTGCAATCTTCTGGGCGATCGTCTGTGCAGTTGCATGTATTCAGGCGGTGACGACAACAAAATATATGGATAAGGTGCAGAGGGAGAATGCACAAGTGGCTGCGTCTGAATTAAAAATGGCGGATAATATGGTGGAATTAGGAAATTATGAATCATAAAGAAAAACTATATCGAGAAATTAAAAAGTTCACAAAATGGGCGGATCAATGTCAACCAACATGGTCGGAGGAACGCGATAATGGAGAATGGGAGCTTGGGTATCCGCATTTTGAAGAATTGTGTGGTGCAGCGGAGGACGTTGTAAATGAATATCCATGCAGTGAAGCCGACGAGACACTGATCCATGCATTGCTGTTTGTTATAGCCAGAGATAATGAGTGTGAGGAGCTTGTAGAAGAGAAACTGGTGTTGCGCAGGGACTGGTTTGAATTGCTTGCAAAAAAGAGCATTGGATCAAAATATGTGAATGCAGAGTGGCAGTTTGCGAAGCATCTTGGAGATTGCGAGGGCTGCGATCCGGAGTTGCTCTTTTTGTTTATCAAATCAGAATACGAATACACTTCCAGAATGGCACTTCAGACGATGGCAGAATTAAAGCCGGAATGTGCGGAACGCTATGCGTTTGAATTTTGGGATCGTGGGAAATATCCGGCAGGTTCTTCGGAAGATGAATATCAAAAAATCATGGCGTTGCATGTATTGGCGAAGCTCAACTCGCCGAGATTAGAAGCGTATCTGGAGCGGGCGAAGCAATCGGATTATAAGTGGTTGCGGAAAAATGCAGAGGAACTATCGGCAAAATAAAGGAATTTGCGACGTATAAAAGAACGGATCTGGATGAGGAAGGAAATCCGTACCCGCTTTTATATATGAGATCGGAAGAGAGGGAGTGTGGAGAATGAAGAAATTAACGAAGGAAGAAAAGCATAAGCAGTGTGTGAAAGAGATCAGAGCCACACTGATCGTTGTCGGAATCTGCTTTTTGTGGCATGTGCTGACAGCGTTCTTGCTGAACTCGGTGGATTGGACGTTGTTTCATATGCCGGCGTGGTTTGTGGTTTCTGTGTTAGGGACAGTCGTGATTGCAATCATAGGGGTATTCTGGCTGCTCAGATTCGTGTTTGTAGATTTTTCGTATGAGGAGGATGCAGAGGATGAGCAGTAATCAGATTATCATTCTATCCGTGTTTCTCGGATATCTTGTATTCAATGTAGTTGTGAGCTTTGTGTACAGCAAAAAGGCAGAAAAGAGCTTACATACATCTGCAGAGAACAAATATTTCATCGGTGGCAGAAATATGAACGGTATCGTGCTGGCAATGACGATCATGGCAACCTATACGTCTGCCAGTTCCTTTATCTCCGGACCGGGTGCGGCAGGACTTACCTATGGATATGCGCAGGCGTGGATCGCTGCGATTCAGGTGCCGGTTACATTTCTGGTGCTCGGTGTGCTTGGAAATAAGCTGGCGCTCGTTTCACGCAGAACCGGTGCTGTGACGGTCGTTGGTTATTTCAAAGCGAGATACAAAAGTGATGTGCTTGTGATCTTTACCAGTCTCGGACTGATCGCATTTTTTATCGCACAGATGATCAGCCAGTTTACAGGTGGTGCGACGTTGATTGCATCTATAACGGGACTTGATCATGTGACATCGTTGTTGATTTTTGGAACCGTCGTAATCCTGTATACGGCAATCGGTGGATTCAGCGCGGTTGTAATCACAGATACGATTCAGGGAATCGTGATGTGCATCGGAACGTTCCTGTTTATTCTCTTTGTTCTAAGAGCGGGAGGCGGACTTGCGTCAATTGATGCGGGACTTGCGGCAAATCTGCCGGATGTGTATGACGATATCTTCTCGAAATATACGCCGGGCGGTTTGCTCAGCTATTGGATTTTAGTTGGATTTGGAACGCTGGGACTGCCGCAGACGGCGGTGCGCGCGATGGGCTTTAAGGATACAAAGAGCATGCACAAAGCGATGTGGATCGGTGTACTGACCTGCAGCTTTGTAATCATAGGTATGCATCTGGCCGGTACCTGGGCGGGTGCGCTGGTTGATACGGACAACCTTCCGACATCCGATTATTTTATCCCATATATCGTGCAGAAGATCATGCCGCCGGGAGTTGCAGCAATCTTCCTGGCAGCGCCGATGGCTGCTGTTATGTCGACTGCGGATTCCCTTCTCATTCTCGCGACGGCTGCGATTGTCAAGGATTTATGGAAGAACTATGTGGTGAAGGATGATCCGGTAAAAAATGAATCTTACCAGAAGCATGTAAAGCTTGTCAGCACGATCCTTACGATGGTGCTTGGTGCCGTCGTGATGGTTCTGACAATCGATCCGCCGGATATCATCTTCTTGTTAAATATGTTTGCGTTTGGTGGTTTGGAATGTACCTTCTTCTGGCCGCTTGTCGGTGGTTTGTTCTGGAAAAAGGGAACAAAACAGGCGGCAGTATGCAGCAGTATCGGCGCGGTTGCGACTTACATTTTCGCCACATACAACATCCATGTCGGAGGAATCAACGCCGTTGTATGGGGACTTCTTGTCGGTGCGGTATTGTATTTCGTGATCGGTGCAATCACCGGACGCAAAGGATTGGATGCGGATATTTTGGATAAGTGTTTTTAGGAAGTTATGATTTTGGGAAAAGGAGAAGTATTGTATGGAACAGGATCCATTCAAGGAATATATAAAGGAAACAGAGCCTGAAAAAAGAGATAAGGGATATGCGTGGCATACCGCAATAGGACTGCAAGCTGTGGATGGGCTTCGACCATCCAAATACCTGATTGACACAGCAATCAAGAATATTGAAGGTGATATCTCGATTGATGAAGCAGGAGAATTATTAAATAGCTATTATGAGGAAAATCCGAAGTCAGATGCGACAGACAGAACGGAGGAAGCAGATAAGGTATCATTGCGAATAGCCAAAATTCTATCTGAAAAGGCATTCATCATTTGGCAGTATTTGTATCCAGACTGTGGCAGATTCATATATTTGCAGAAGGAAATACAAGGACAACCGCCGTGTTTTTTATTAAGTATTTAAGAACACTTGGGTTTGATGCTACGAATGATATTTTCGCAGAACATGCATGGTATTTTAGAAATGCACTGGTGCGGGCAAATTATACAGATTTGAAAAATGGGGTGCATGAAACAACAGAATATTTGGAATTGTTCCTTAAAAATTTGTTGTTGAACGAAGAAAATGAGCTGCATAACAGAACGATGCACGTAAGTGGTAAATTTAATAATCTGCAAAAAGCGGACATTGGGGAAGGAAAAGCGGACATTGGGGAAGGAAAAGCGGACATTGGGGAAGGAAAAGCGGACATTGGGGAAGAAAAAGCGGACATTGGGGAAGAAAAAGCGGACATTGCAATAAAGATAGCGAATATTGATGAAGCGATAAATAGCAAAACGCGCAGTAATATTTTAGCATTATATCAGCATTGTGGAAAAGAAACATTTTTTGGACGTACAGTTGTAGAATCGGTTACAGGATTAAAGGCAACACGGGCTTCAGAAGTGCTACAACTCCTGCTAAGAAATAATATAATCGAGAAAGTTCAAGGGCATGGAAAAGGAAAATATCGTTTCCTGTAATGCATGATAAGTTAATGTTATGTTGGATGATGGAGGACAAAAAGTGAGAAAAGTACCAGAAAACAATAGTTACAAAAAGGAAATTGAAGAAATTGTAAAGTTATGTGAGAAAGCGATACCTGAATATGGTGAAAAAGCATCGTTTTTTAATGCAGGTGCATCAGAAGAAGAAATGAAACAATGGGAAGAAAATAATCAAATAAGGATACCTGAGTCTTATAAAGAGTGGTTAAGGTTTTCCGCTGATTGTCAAATAAGACAGAATTTGGCAGGTTTTTATTTTCCGCGATTTTCGGAAATTGTTCCGTCAGATTTGGTTATTATCGGATGGTTGATTGGGGATGGAGAATTACTTTGTTTTTCAAAAGAAAATGGGAATTTTATACGATGGTTTGAGGGAGAAGTAAATGATGAGTTTGAAAATTTCGGAGATATGTTGAAAGAAATAATTCGAATGCTTAAAGAAGAAAGCAAAATTTCAAAAGAAGCGGAAGACTTATTTATGAAATTTATGAAAAATGCTGAGGAAAGAGAAAAGCATTCGGAGGAATGACAATGACATTTGAAAAAGCAACTGCTCAAGATACAGGTATGTTGACAGAACTTAGAATCGCATATTTGCAAGAGGATTTAGGAGAAATTGAGGCTGCGGATTTAAAATTGATAGAGTCATTATTGCCAGGTTATTATGAAAAACATCTTAATAGGGATTTAATGGTCTATGTTGCACGCAATGAGAAGGATATCGTTTCCTGTGCATTCTTGTTGATCGTGGAAAAACCTATGAGCCCATCATTTATTACCGGGAAGACGGGGACTGTTTTGAATGTTTATACGAAGCCGGAGTATAGGAAAAAAGGATATGCTAAGAAATTAATGAACATGATGTTGGAGGACGCAAAAGCAGAAAACGTGAGCATTATTGAATTAAAGGCAACAGAGGATGGATATTCCTTATACCAATCTATTGGGTTTGAAGATGTTGTAGCCAAGTATCATAATATGAGAATTTCGTTGTAGGATTTGGCAGGAATCTGGTAAGGTTACAGCTTCTGGCATGATACCAGGGTTTTGCCTCAGTATCGAGACAAAAATTGCAGAGCTTTAATTAGCGTACCGCAATAGAGAGTTTGGACAGATGGGCAGGGAGTATGAGGACGAAAAAATGAGTAGTCTTATTTTTCAAAGTTCATATATTGTTATTATACCATCATATTATAAGACGGACATTCATAAACATCCATTTCTGCATTTGTTTGCAGGGAAAAAAGGATGCAGAATTACAGTGGGTAAAGAAAATATACAGGGGAATATTATTCTGCTTGACTCAAGAGTCAGGCATGCAGTTGAAGCAGGAAACAATTGCGCTTTTTTTCTGCTGATTGATCCTACAAGCATTATTGCGGAACAGATTCGCGAGCAATATATAAAAGGTGGTTCCTACTGCAATGTTTCGGATGAAATTGTAGAGATATCAGAAGATATTCAAAATTTGCCGGAGAATGAAATTATACGTATTGTTGAAAATATGTTTCTTGCCATGGGTATTTCAACAGGAAAAAACAACGTAAGAGATGAAAGGATTGAACTGATAATCGGCAAAGTTATTTCTGGGGAATGGTTAAGCTACAGTGTTAAGCAGATTGCGGAGAAAGTTTTCCTTTCTGAAAGCAGGTTGACGCATTTATTCAAGGAAGAAGCGGGAATTTCGCTAAAAAGTTATATTCTGATGCGCAGAATGGAATATGCATACAGATTAGTAAGCACGGGTAGTAAAATTACTTGGGCAGCGCAGGAAAGCGGTTTCTCAAGTTCGGCACATCTTGCATACACTTGTAAGAAATTAACGGGTGTTTCTATTACGGATGTATTAAAATAAACAGAAAAACAGCAGATTTTTGAAAGCAAAAAATTTTCCCTTCGGTTATAGTGGCTAATATAATTATAAGGAGGAGAAAATTGCTATGAAGTTTATGCATTTTTTTGATGATAAAATAAAGCGCCATATTATGAAGGGGAAAAAATATTGCAATCCGGCAGAAACAGGAAATTATGAATGCGGAATAGGTTGTATCAGGCAAGGGGATGTAAATCTTTGGTTTTATACCAAAAATGGCGTGACAATAGCTGTTGATTCAGGACATTTGAATTATCGTGGTGTTGAAACTTCTTTTCAACAAATAGGTATTAATCCAGAAGAAATTAAACATGTTTTTATTACTCATGCCGATGTGGATCATTGTGGTGGAATTGACACAAGCGGAACAAATATATACCCAAATGCACAAGTGTACCTGGGGAAAGCGGAAAGCGCATACTTGAATGGAAGCATCCATCGTATGACAAAATTAGGGGTGAAGATTAAAAATTGTGTCAGAATTAAAGAAGGATATTACGCCATAGATAATAATGAAAAGTTTGATATCGGAGGAATTAAGGTGCAATCTATTCCTACACCCGGACATACTCTGGGGCATACCTGTTATATTGTTGATGATAAGATTTTGTTTACCGGAGATTGTCTTGCAATAAATGAAAAAGGTGGATATAGTTTTTTTGATTTTTTCACCCAATATCCGGACATGAACAAAAAGTCTCTGGTGAAATTGAAGGCATTGATTGATAATACCCAACATATTCAACTGGAATATGTCTGCACAGGGCATAGTGGTATCAGAAAATATTCTGACGTTATATTTGCACACATTGATGAATCAGCGCAATTTAGTAAAAGAAAGCCATTTGATGATAAAGCACCTTATGATGCTTTCATCCGGTAATTATGAAAAGATTGGAGACCATTATGAAAAACATATGCTGGCTGGGATGGGGCATTCCCATGGGACTGTTGTTCTCCGTAATGTTTGCATCCCTGCAAAAGGGCATGCTGTCAGGTATTGCCGGAGGTTTGCTTTTTTGAAAGAAAAGTGCGGAATGTAAAGGAAACTTACGGGGTGATCTTTACCTTTTTATTCTGATGCCGACTAAAATCTTTATTTTTCTGGTAAAATAATGATGCAATAAGTAAAGATATAAAAGGAGGTTGCGGAAGTGATTTCATATGCCGGACTTGAAAAAATTCTAAAAGAAAAAGGAATTGGAAAAACAGAACTCAGTACAGAAGCGGGTTTATCCACGCGTACCGTTGCCAAAATTGCAAAAGGTTAGAAATTATCCGCGCGTAGCCTAAACAGAATTGCCGGGTATTTAAATGTTGCGCCCGAACTTCTTTGCCGCAAGGAAGCAGACAATAAAATTCTTCAGATATTAAGGGACGAAAAAGAAATACAGCTTTTCGGAGGTCTGTATCATGAACTTCAAGTTAGAATGACCTACAATTCCAATCATATGGAAGGCAGTAAACCTTCAGAAGTTGCCAGAGATATGCGGGCACTTCTGGAAAGATATAATGCCAAGGATAATGTTACGATAGACGATATTATTGAATTTCACGCAGAATTTGAATACATTCATTCTTTTCAAGACGGGAACGGAAGAGTCGGGAGGCTGATAGCCCTAAAGGAATGCCTCAAAAATAACGTCATTCCTTTTATTATTGAGGATAGCAAAAAAAGTTTTTATTACAGAGGACTTTCCGAGTGGAGGGATAAAATGACATTTAGAAGATGTTTTAAAATTGTAACAGTGATTTTGGTAGTTTTATCTGCAATATGTATTGTAATATTTCAGATGAAACAAACGATATTTTGGTTTTCGTCGGCATTAGCATTAGTGACAACCACATATCATTTTGTTATGCGATTGGTTGTAGGAACACTGATTGATTTGTTAGTAAGGCGTGGGATTAATTATAATAATTATTGGTTTAAAGAAAAAAAGTTCGAAAGAAAACTGTACAATATGTTGCACGTAAAGCAATGGAAACATATAATTCCTACATGGGAGCCAGAAAAATTCTCAACTAAACAAAATAAAATTGAAAAGATTATTGAAAATATGTGTGCTGCTGAATTAATCCATGAGATTATTATCATAATGGGGTATGCATCATTATTATTTAGTTTGTTTACACCGGATTGGAAAAAATATCTTTGGATTTTTGTTATTACAGCTTTTTTAGCTGGATGCTGTGATATATTTTTTGTGATTCTTCAAAGATATAATCGTCCAAGAGTTTTAAAAATTCTTAGAAATCATAAATAAGTATCATTTGAGGATGAGTGTTAAAAAGCCAATGCTAGCATTGGCTTTCTTTGGTTTACACGCCATGGCGCACTCTAACAGGAATAGATTCTGAATACGACTAGATAATAAAGAAGTATATAGTTGAACAGCAAGGGTATTTATCATGAGGAGAAGGCTGAAGGAGGCTGTAGGGAACCTCTGGCTAGGGGGGGACAGAAATCACATATAAGGCTTGGCTCTGTTGGGTAAGTTTGCCAGAAGGATTGGTTGTAATTGGGGAAATTAATGGTGATGGAGAAGTGGTGTGCTTTTCAAAGAATGAAGGCATTTTTGTACGGGTATTTGAAGGGAAAACAACGGAGATTAATGATTTTGCATGTGTTCTTAAGGAAATAATAAAATTAATGGATGATAAACCTATCTTATCTCAAGAAAGATATCTAGAAATATTGCAGAAAATCAAAGAAAAAAAGGAAAGGGAGAAAAATAAATAAGCGAGCAGGTAAGCGTCCCTACTGTATGATAGCTTCGGCTTATTCACTGAGATATAAAAGGTTGAAAAAACTTGAATTTTCAATAAAAAAACTTGATTAATAGTAGGAGGGGTGTTATGAAAAAATTATTGTTGGCGTTGGCATCGTTGATACTAGTATGTAGTATAACAGCTTGTGACAAACAGGCTGATAGCAGTACAGTAGAGGAAGATAGTGTAAAAACAGACATATCTAATAATGAAATAGCAGTTAGAATGGATGCTTTTTCGGTAGATGGCTATGAAATGGGCTTACCCTGTACAATAGGTGATTTTATAGAGCATTTTGAATTAGAATATAGTTTTCCTATGCCTGATTTGCCTAATACAATTTGTTGTTCCTATTTAATTGACGGAGAGCCGGCGGGTGTTATCTTTGTTTATTGTGAAGAAGGAAAGGTGCATGATACGGATTATATTTATGCAATAAATGTAGATGAATATTCTATGGCAAAGGAACAATCATTTTCTGTTGACATATCTGGGGTAACTGAAGATATGACTAGAGAGAAAATTCAGGAAATGTGGGGGGAACCAAGCTTCAGTGGAAATAGGTCAATTATTTATTGTGATGGGGAATTTGAAGATTCCTATTATATCGATAAAATAATTTTTGGCTTTGAAGACACTTCTGGAAAAATAAGTGAAATTTCATTTTTTATAAATCTGGATAGAATAGAAGAACAGGATAAGTAAAATGGTAGAAATCGATTTAGAAGATCCATATACAAAGGAACAATTAGATAATATTATAGAATTTGAGAATACAATGATAATTCCGCGTAATTATAGAATTGTGATAGAAAATGAAATAAGGACATTTGATATAACAATTTTTGACGTTGAACAAGCATCTAATTCTTTGAGTCGAATTTGTAAATTTAAAAATCAGCTGGATACAGAATATATTGGAATGCTGAGGGTATAAAAGGGATCAAAGACATAAGGGAGTTATTTATTTGAATAGAGGAGATTATAGTTGAAGCGAATTTTAGAAGATGAAGGTATTGAATTATTAAAAGATGCAGGAAGATATTTTCTACAGTATGATGCAGGAGCACATATGGTAAAAGAAAAAAGAATTAGTATTACAGCAGATGAAGCAGAATTATGTCAATTAGATGTTAATGAAATGTACAATATTATTTTACAATATCAAAATGATGGCATATATGGAGAAGATATAGTTGATTAATATTTAAGTGAGCAGGGACGTAGCATTTGTCACAAGGAGTGTCCCTGTGTCTTAGGATTTAGAGGAGGTAATAGTTATGTCGGTGGTTGATAGTACGGTAGTAGATGGGATAGCATTATCAGAAGACAAAAATGGAATAATTTTGTTGATTACGGATCATTTGGATTGGAGTGAGGAGTATCAGCATTTAATGACTCTGCAGGAGAAAATTAATACATATCTCGGCTTCCTGGAAGAAAAGCAGTATGAAGAAATGTATAAAGAAGAGACAATTACGTATGGAATTATAGAAATTCATTTTCAGCACAATTTAACGGATAATGCGGAAAATTTTTTGCAGGCAGTTCAAAGTCAGGTTGCTCAGTATGGAATTGAAATACAATGCTATGTTGGATGATGGAGACAATTTCTTAACAGTCTTCAAACATGCCTTAGAGGATAGTCAGGAGTTAGGATTACCAATAGAGATAGAGGCATTGTAGATGTAAGCGTCCCTACTGTATGACCAGAAATAATCCCAATATGCTGTATAAGGATTAGTGGAGAGAATAGGAAAATGAAATATTATAAATTGTCAATGGATATGAATAGGGAAAATGATATAATCTGTCATTTTGATGACAAGTTTACAATTCCGCAGAATGCATTGATTATGGGTAAGTACTTTAATCAATGGGATGATAAAACGGTTATTCGTTTTTCAATCGAGAAAGGAAGTGTTTGGACCGATTATTTGGCAAATGACAAAGGTTGGTTTTTGGTGTCCGAGAAATTGAAAAAAATCCTTGAATCCGTAGATACAGATATTCAGTTCTTGAAAGTTACTGTTGAAGAATATAATGGTTTACGATTATCCCGAAAATATTACTTCGCAAATGTATTACGGGTCGTAGATGCACTCTGTTTAGAAAAATCAAAGTATTTTGAAACCGAAATTTCGGGTATTGGAACTGTGTATACAGTAAGTAAGTATGGTATATATTCTGACAAAACGGAGAATTCGGATGTATTCAAATTAGGAAACAGACAACAGGTACCATTGTTTGTTTCTGAAAAATTTAAGAGCCTAATGGAGGAAGAAAGTATAACAGGAATAACACTTACGGAAATAGCTGTTCAGAAGCGAGCAGGGACGTAGCATCTGTCACAAGGAGCGTCCCTGTGTCCTGCTTATAAGACAGAGGGACACTCTTCGAGACAAAAGAAGCGTCCCCTATGTAAGGGTTAAAGACATAAGGAGGTTATTAAATGGGTAAGATTGTGGTTAAAGTACAAGAGGAAAAACATCTAGGTGAGGACAAGATATATCATCTGATGATTGGAGTAAAAGAGGTATATTTGTATTTCAAGAACGATCGGAATGCAAAACAATATGAGGGATATTATATTTCCGAACGCGAATTCAAAAGTGCCATGCGTGGAAAGACAATCAGATTGCAGAAAGAGAATTTCATAGATATAATAAACCCGGAGGAAAAAATATCAGCATGGGTAGAGAGATTGCAGAAGCAGCGGAAGGAGTTCGGAAATATCCGTGGGGAACGTCGTGGTGTAAATGCAACTGTGATCTTGAGTGGGGTATTTCTGATCGGTATCGTGCTGTTAGGAATCGGTTTCTGGCGCGTGCAGTACAAGAAGAATCTTGCACAAAGAGTGGTTTCAACCGAGGGTGAAGTGACCAGTTATACAACTGCAAGACTGCAGGGGAAAAGGTATGCACAGGGATATTATGATGTGCATGTGAAATATCAGGTTGATGGTGTGTGGTATGAAGGCTATAATGGAACAACTGCTACAAATCAGGGCGTAGGAGCAAAGGTGACAGTTACATATGATCCGAAGAATCCGGCGAAGATTTATGTGGCAGAGGATATGGAGTGGGATCCATTTAAGTTCTTTATGATTGGAGGTGTGATTGTTCTGGTATCAGGTGCGCTTTTGGGAAATGAGATCCACATGAAACTTATGTGGAAGAAAAAAACAGTAAAGAACAGTAAAAATATGACATTGGATAAATATTTTGATGGAACAATTGAATCGGGTTCATATACAGAATCACGGATACAGGAATTTGATAGAAATGGGGAGGATATTGGTAAGAAATTAAAGGATACACATCAGATGGCAATTCGATTTATTACGATTGCAAGGGAAAAAATGGGAGACAAAGTGGATAAATTTTGTATTTTTAATGTATATGATGATGTTAATCATAGAGCATTTAGTATAGATTTTGAAGCTTATAATTACTTCTCTATAAGATTAAACTATGACCAAGGAAGATTCGGGTGTAATATTATAGCTGGCGAAAGAATGATTGCATTGAATAATTCACAAGAATGGTGGGATGAAGCAAATTTTGATATTTTTTTTATGGAATTACAAAAAGAATTAGAATTGCGTATCCCGGATGAATATTTACGAGCACACGGCTGGTTGTAATAACAAGTAGGGACGTAGTATCTGTCACGATATTAGAGCGCTGCCTCCAATATCGAGACAAAAGAAACGTCCTTCCTGTATACTATTACAAAATTCTGAAATATCAATATGAAGATCCCGGAGAGAATAACAAGGCACAACCATGTTGCTGATGAGTCGTGTGGATGGTGCAGGACATTTGAAAACAGGAGACGTTATGGCAGAAAAATTGAATAACCAGACGGAAGAGATTCACATTGGGCAGGTACGGGATGTGAACAACAAAGAGGTGTTTAAGAATCATGTACTTTGTGCCAAGTTTCTGCGGGATTATGCAGGATTGGATATCCTGGCAAATGTGCAGCCGGAGGACATTGAGGATGTGACCGACCGGTATCACATGTTCAAGCAGGGATTTTCGATATCCACCGATATTTCCGGTCGTGTATTATGAGGGAACCGGAATGTGGACGGCGGCGATGAATGTGAGTGAACGGATTTTTATGAATGAGATATTTGCATCGTATATCCCAAGCTTTACATACAGGCTTGTGAATGTACATCAGTATACGAACGAGCAACTGTTGATTCATGAAGATGAAGGTATCCATAGGCGAAGCGACGGATTGTTTGATAAAGATGATCAGAGGCAGTCAGATGGGAAATTGGTTTGAGAATATGGAGCCTATGGACATACAGGAAGAGCGAGCGAAGACGAAAGTAGCGGAAGAAAAGCTTGGAGAAGCAGAGAAAAAACTGCAGGAAACTCAGATAGAAAGTATGAAATCCGTCGTTCAACTGGTCAAAGAATTAGCGGGTGACAAAACACTGGCTGCGCAGAAATTGATGGACAACTGTCACATGACGAAGGAAGAAGCGGAAGCATTTGTAGAAAGAAATTGGTAAGACATATGAAAGGGGAGGGCTCGGAAGTAGATACTTTCGGGCTTTTTACGTTGGAGATGGATAAAAGTCCTTCTGTCATATTAAAATATGTAGAGCAAATGTCAAATATGTGATAAAATTTTGCATGACAGAGGGACACGAGATATACATATCAAACTTATGTGGAAGAAACAAAAACAGTAAAGAACAGTAAAAAATATAAAAAACAGTAAAGGACAGTAAAAGTGGTATATTTAATCGGAGCAGGTCCCGGTGATCCGGGATTGATTACATACAAAGGCTTGCAGATCTTAAAATCGTGCGATGCGGTAATCTACGACCGGCTTGGAACGGGAGAACTTCTCGATCTTGTGCGACCGGATTGTGCGAAAATCTATGTCGGCAAGCAGGCAGGTGCGCATTATAAGAAGCAGGAGGAAATCAACCGGATTCTGGTAGAGACCGCAGGAAAATACGAGAAGGTTGTCCGCCTAAAGGGCGGCGATTCGTTTGTGTTCGGACGTGGCGGCGAGGAAATCCTTACATTGCAGGAAGCAGATATTCCGTTTCAGGTGATTCCGGGTGTGACTTCTGCAATTGCGGTGCCGGAGGTGCTTGGAATTCCTGTGACACATCGGGAAATGAGCCGGAGCTTTCATGTGATTACCGGACATACGAAGAAGGGCGAGGCAGATGCACTTGCGAACATCCATAAACAGGAGGGAACCAGTGTGTTCCTGATGGGACTTTCGAATCTGGAACCGATTATGCAGCGGCTGCGCGAAGAGGGGGAATCGGAGGAGACACCGGTCAGTGTGATTTCAAATGGCATGCTGCCCGGAGAGACAATTGTGCGCGGTACGGTAGGGACAATCGGCAAGCTTGTTTCGAAGAACGAGCTTGTTTCACCGGCAATCATAGTCGTTGGACAGACAGCAGCCTGCACGATGAAGGACAAGAATCGCAGTGCAATTGATGGCTGCAAGATTGGTGTCGTTGGCACGGCTGTATTCCGGGAGAAGCTGCGCGGACTGTTGGAAGAAAAAGGTGCATCATTATTTTCAATCTGTGATATGCATGTCAGAACGTGTCCGGATATGGAGAAGTTGGATGTGGCAATTCAGAACTTGTCAGATTACCGGTGGATCGTATTCACAAGCCAGAACGGAATCCGGTTATTCTTTGACCGGGTGCGCGCGTGTGCGGTCGATCTTCGGAAGTTTGCAGATATCCGATTCGCCGTGGTTGGAAGTGGCTGTGCGCAGGCGCTGGAGCAGTATGGATTTTATGCAGATTATATACCGGAGCAATATACGACAGAAAGTCTTGCAAATGGGATTTGTACCGTTGTAAAATCAGGAGAAAAGGTTTTGATTCCGCGGGCGAAGGAAGGAAGTCCGGTCTTAGAACAGATTCTATCTGCGAACCAGATTGACGCAGAGATTCTATCCATCTACGATGTGCGTGGCGCGCGGACAGAAAACTGGAAATACTTAAATAATTACGATGCAATTTTATTTGCAAGCGCTTCCGGGGTGCATGCATTTGCGGATTGCCTTGCCGAGACCGGACAGCCGGAATGGACGCCGGCACAAGGAAAGAAACGTATTGTACTCGGCGCAATCGGGCAGGTAACGGCAGATGCCCTCACGAAATGTGGATTGCCCGCGGACGTCGTTCCGGAGCAGTTCGATGCGGAAGGTTTAGTAAGGGCATTGGATGGTGCGTTTAAGGCAAGGCAAGTGTATAATTGATTGAAAGGTTGAATTTGAACATAGTTAGCGAAACGTGCGTAGATTTGTATATGCGTCTGCATCCATTTTTGAAAATATAATATGTTTGGAACTTAGAAGTTCTTGATGTTCTGTAGATTTCCAGCAATGTTTGAACACGATGTTCAAACAAGCCGCCACTGAGCCATGGATGGCGAATTGGCGGCGGTTGCGTCTGATAGAAATATGTAGAGCAGAACATCTAGTACTTCTTAGTTTCAATACATCTGGTATTTACAAAAATGGATGTAGACATTTATATACAAATCAATGCATGTTTCGTAAATATAAAATAGAAAAGAGGCATATACACACATGATACGATTAAGAAGATTGAGAGAAAATGAAGTATTGCGAAACATGGTGCGCGAGACACAAATCAGCAAATCCGATCTCGTCTACCCGGTATTCATCAAAGAAGGAACCAATGAGAAGAACCCGGTCGATTCCATGCCGGGCATCTACCAGTATACATTGGATCGTTTCGACGAGGAACTAGAGCGCATACAGGCGGCCGGCATTCCGGCAATTTTGATCTTCGGTATCCCGGAGCACAAGGATGAATGCGGCAGCGGCGCTTACGATGAAAATGGTATCACACAGCGTGCGGTGCGCGAGATCAAGAAGAAAGCACCGGAGCTTTTGATTATCGCAGATGTGTGCCTGTGCGAATATACTTCCCACGGACATTGCGGACTGGTGCAGGACGGAAAAATCCTGAACGATGAGACACTTCCGCTTCTGGCGAAGATGGCAGTAACACTTGCCAAGGCGGGCGCAGACATGATCGCGCCATCCGATATGATGGATGGACATATCGCATATCTGCGGAAGGCATTGGATGAAAATGGATGTGTGGATACATTGCTTATGGGATACAGCGCAAAGTTTGCGTCCGGATATTATTCTCCGTTCCGGGATGCGGCACATTCCGCTCCGACATTCGGTGATCGCAGAACGTATCAGATGGACCCTGCAAATGGCAGGGAAGCATTGCGCGAATGTGAGGCAGATATCGAAGAGGGCGCCGATATCATCATGGTGAAGCCGGCACTTGCTTATCTTGACATCGTGAAAGCGGTGCGTGGCGAGACGAAGCATCCGCTTGCAGTCTACAATGTAAGCGGCGAGTATTCGATGGTCAAAGCAGCAACGATAAACGGCTGGATCGATGAGAGGCGTATCGTCATGGAGAACATGATCGCGATGAAACGTGCAGGCGCGGATATCATTATTACGTATCATGCACTTGACGTGGCTAGATGGCTACAGGATGAACAATAGAATGATTCGCAGGAATGTGTATCACGATAGATGTGTATCAGATGACAGGAGGAAGCATCATGCAGACAGAATCAGAACAGTTATTTGAAGAATCCAAGAAATATATCCCGGGCGGCGTGAATTCGCCGGTGCGTGCATTCGGCTCAGTCGGACGCTCCCCGATTTTTATAAAAAAAGCAAAGGGTTCCCGTATATTCGATGAGGATGGAAGGGAATATATAGATTATGTATGTTCATGGGGACCGGGAATCCTTGGACATGCAAAGGAGATGGTAATCGAAGCGGTAAAGGCGGCCTGCGATGATGGACTGACCTTTGGTGCACCGACCAGAAAAGAGCTGGAGATCGCGGAGCTTATCACAGCGCATATGCCTTCAATGGAAATGTCTCGTATGGTAAATTCCGGTACAGAAGCAGTGATGAGTGCAATCCGTGCGGCACGCGGATTTACCAGAAGAGATTACATTGTGAAATTCAAGGGTTGCTATCATGGACATAGTGATGGACTTTTGGTAAAGGCAGGCTCTGGCGTGATCACACAGACGGTGGCAAACAGTGCGGGTGTCCCGGAGGGCTATGCAAAATACACCCTCGTTGCAGAGTATAACGATGAGGAATCCGTAAAACAGTTATTCGATGCGTATAAGGGACAGATCGCAGCAATCATTGTCGAGCCGGTTGCGGCCAATATGGGTGTGGTTCCGCCGAAAGCAGGATTTTTAGAGTTCCTGCGTGACATCACGCAAACGGATGGTGCATTACTGATCTTCGATGAAGTGATCACAGGATTCCGTCTGGCACCGGGTGGCGCACAGGAATATTTCCATATCAAGCCGGATCTGACAACGCTTGGCAAGATTGTCGGTGGCGGTATGCCGGTTGGAACCTACGGAGGCAGACGCGAGATCATGCAGTGCGTGGCACCGCTTGGCGAGGTATATCAGGCAGGAACCCTGTCCGGTAATCCGATTGCGATGACCGCAGGCATTGAGACATTGAAGCTGCTGGACGCACATCCGGAAGTGTATGCAAAGCTCGAAGGGAAAACCGCAGGACTTGCACAGGCAGCAAGAGAGGCATTTGGCAATCGGGTCTGTGTCAACCAGATCGGCTCATTGATGAGCATTTTCTTCACAGACAAGCAGGTGGTTGATATGGATACCGCCATGACGAGCGACACGAAGCAGTATGCAGCATTCTTCCGCTATATGCTTGATCATGGAATCAACCTCGCTCCATCGCAGTTTGAGGCAATGTTTATCTCAGATGCACATACAGAGGAAGATATCCGGAAAACGATTGATCTTATGAAAGAATTTGCACACAGATAGATCGTGGATAAAATAAGAAATAGATTAAAAAAATGAAACGAATGAAATAGAAACCAGTTTGGAGGAAAACGATGAGTGATACAAGGAAAGATGTCGTGATTATCGGTAGCGGTCCCGCAGGTTTATCGGCGGCGGTTTACGCGAAGCGTGCGTTGCTGGATGTGGCAGTAATCGAGAAGGAAATGTTCAGTGGCGGACAGATTGTTACAACTGATCGTGTGGATAATCTGCTTGGCTTCTACGGAACAAATGGCTATGATCTGTCGGTGAAGTTCCGGGAACATGCAGATGCGCTGGAGGTTCCATTTATGGAGGGTACGGTGACGGACATTGCCAATCAGGATGATTACAAGGAAGTGCATCTGGAAGATGGCAGTGTGATTGAGACAACAGCAGTAATTGTAGCGACTGGTGCGACCCATCGAAAGCTTGGCGTGCAAGGCGAGGCAAAGTTTTCCGGCGCCGGTGTTTCATACTGTGCAACCTGTGACGGTGCATTTTTTAGGAATAAAACGGTAGCCGTTGTCGGTGGCGGTGATGTGGCACTTGAAGATGCCCTGTACCTTGCAAATGTATGTGAGAAGGTCTACCTGATTCATCGTCGTGATGAGCTGCGCGGTGCCAAGGTATTGCAGCAGCGGATCTTCGATGCGGCAAATATCGAATTTCTACCACACACCGAAGTACGAGAGATCTGCGGGGAGAACATGGTTGACCATATCGTGATCGAGGATGACCGGACAGAAGAAAAGCGAGATCTCGCATTATCCGGCATCTTTATCGCGGTTGGCATGCAGCCACAGACTGCACTTGTAAAAGATGTTGTAGAGATGGAGAACGGCTATATCCGTGCCGGTGAGGACTGCCGCACGAATGTACCATTTCTTTATGCAATCGGAGATGTGCGCACCAAGACTGTCCGCCAGATCGCAACTGCAATCGGAGATGGTGCTGCTGTGATCGCGTCACTCGAACACGATCTGCTGGCATAGGACAAGCTGGAAAATCGCAATGGACACCTGTTACAGCGGAAAAAATTGACAATCCTACCCACAAGATATATAATGTCTTGGATTTTACACAGTAGATATTGTACTTTCATACAAAAATCAAGGCAAAACAAGACAGGATTGTCTTGTGTTAGGATTTTGTATGTATAGCTGGTTTGTGATGAGGACAAAGAAATCTTCAACATATATTCAAATATAAATTCATGAAATATATATATGTTTGGAACTTAGAAGTCCTTGATGTTCTTTCAGAGTGCAGCCATGTTTGAACACGATGTTCAAACAAGCCGCCACTGAGCCATGGATGGCGAATTGGCGGCGATGGCGGACATAGAGAAAAAGAAAATTAAGAACATCTAGTACTTCTTAGTTTCAATACATCATATATGAAATGAATTTGTATTTGGATATATGAGGAGAAAAGTTTATCTCATCACACACCAGCGATGTTCAAAAGGAAAAAGGAGACAATCATGTCGAAGTTACGTTATCATATCGCAGTCATGGCTGCAAAATTCAGCAAAGTCATCATCCGCCTTTCGGGGCGCAACGGCACGCACACCCCAGGCGTTGTTGCGAGAAAGATCTGCCCGGATTTCATGGCGCAGGCACCGAAGGCACCGCTCTGTATCTGTGTGACAGGTACGAATGGTAAGACGACCGTATCAAACATGCTGACCGATATGCTGGAAAAAGAAGGCAAGAAGGTAGTCAGCAACCGAACCGGTTCGAATATCGTGCCGGGCTGTGTGACAAACCTGCTGAACAGCGTCAACTGGCTTGGCAGATGCCGTGTGGACGCAACTGTATTTGAGGTGGACGAGCGTGCATCCCGTCTGATCCTTCCATATGTAAAACCGGATTATCTCGTCGTGACGAACCTGTTCCGTGATTCACTGAAGCGAAACGCACATCCGGACTACATTTTCAGTGTCATTGACACATACTGCCCGGACACAACGAAGCTGATCTTAAATGCAGATGAGCAGTGCAGCAGCAACTTAAAGCCGAATAGTGAGCATGTTTATTTCGGAATCGGAAAGCAGGACGATGACAAGACGGAGCCATACAACCTGATCGCCGATTATACATTATGTCCAAAATGTGGTACGAAGCTGAAGTTCAACTACCTTCGTTATCATCATATTGGAAATGCGTATTGTCCGAACTGCGATTACAAGTCTGCAGATGCAGATTATCTCGCAACGAAGGTCGACAAGGAAGGCAAGAAGTTAATTGTCCGTGAAAAGGATGGAAACGAAATTGAGTACGCACTGATCCATGATGCGTTGTTTAATATTTATAATGAACTGACTGTAATCACGATGATGCGGGAGCTTGGATATTCTTCCGACGAAGTGAAGAAGCGGATTGCAGAGATTCATGTGCCGGAATCCCGTTACAGCGAGACGAAGGTTGGAAATGTGACAGTCGTTCAGGCGCTCAGCAAAGGACAGAGCGCAGTCAGCTCCTGCCGTACGTTCGAGTATGTGGCAGAAGAGCCTGGTAAGAAGGTCATCATGATCGCAGAGGATGATTTCAGCGACAGACAGAAGAGTATCGAGTTTATCGGCTGGATCTACGATCTGGAATATGAGCAGTTTGCAAGAGACGATGTAATGCAGGTTGTCTGCTGTGGACCAAGATGTCTCGATCACCGCGTGCGTGCGCTGATCGCCGGAATCCCGGAGGAGAAGATTGCATGGGATCTCGATGAGGTCGCAGCGGTTGATAAAGTGAACTTAGAGGGCGTCGATAAGGTGTACATCTTATACGACTGCGATACCTATGGTATTTCCTGCAAGATGAAGCAGAAGCTTTTGAAGAGACTGGAGGATGAAAAATAATGAAGATTGAAATCCTTTATCCGGAGCTTTGTACCTTATATGGTGACAAAGGAAATATGCAATACTTAAAGCTCTGCTTACCGGATGCAGAATTTGTAGAGACAACACTGAATGCGAAGCCGCTGTTTCTGACAGAGGATATTGATCTGGTATATATGTGCTCAATGAGCGAGAAGAGTCAGGAAGTGATCTTAAGCCGTCTGCTTCCTCTGAAGGAAGAAATCTTCCGTGCATTTGATGCAGAGAAAACGGTATTCTTATTCGTTGGAAATGCGCTCGAACTGCTTGGCAAATACATTAAGCGGGAAGATGGCAGCAAGGTGGAGGCACTGGCGTACTTAAACAGCTATTCGGTCAGACAGACACCGAACCGTTTCAATACATTGATGAAGGCAAAATTCGATGACATCACACTGCTTGGTTATACAAGCCGTTTCTCCCATACATTTGGAATCCCGGAGCAGGAGAGCTTCTGCAAAGTAGAGATGGGAACCGGCATGAATCCAAAGTCGGTATTCGAGGGAATCCGCAAAGGAAAAATCCTTGCAACTTATATGCTTGGACCAATCCTTGTGGCAAACCCGGATTTCACACATTATCTTCTGCGTATGTTAGGCGCAGATATGGAGAAAATACCGTATGAAGATGCGATGCGGGATGCGTATAACCAGAAGATGAAAGAGTTTGATAAGCCGGATTTGGAATTATCTTAAGTCCAAAACATAGAATTCATTCTTTTTTCACTTGCGAAGTGGGGGAATGAGGAGTATATTATAGCTTGGCTATTAACAAATTCAAGCACATAAAAGGCATCTTTGCAAGGTGCCGTCTTCGACGGATTGATCCGGGTTAGAAGGCAATACACAAGAATTAGGAGGTGCTGATTATGAATGGCGTAGAAGTATTTGAAAATTATGAATCGGAAGTAAGATCTTATTGTAGAAGTTTTCCGGCTGTATTTACAACTTCAAAGGGTTCCATCATGAAGGATATCGATGGAAAGGAATATATAGATTTCTTCTGCGGAGCAGGAGCCTTAAACTATGGACATAACAATGACTATATTAAGGAAAAGATGGTTGCATATCTGATGAGTGATGGAATTATGCATTCGATGGATATGATGACTGTTCCGAAGAAAGAGTTTTTGCAGTTCTTTGAAGAAAAGGTGTTACAGCCAAGAGGGTTGAATTTCAAGGTAATGTTTCCTGGACCAACCGGAACCAATGGCGTAGAGGCTGCATTGAAGCTGGCGCGCAAAGTAAAGAAGAGAAATCAGATCTGGGCACTCATGGGATGTTTCCATGGTATGACACTTGGTGCATTGTCTCTCACAAGTGATGCGGGCAGCCGTGGCGGCGCAGGTGTATGTCTGAATGATGTTACACACATTCCGGCACCATATATGTTCCCGGAGCTTGATACAATCAAATATATGGAGACATTGCTTACGGATGACCATTCAGGTGTGGAGAAACCGGCAGCAATCATTATCGAGACCGTACAGGCAGAAGGCGGCGTGCATGTATTTTCCAATGAATACCTGCAGGGTGTCCGTGCGCTGTGCGATAAGTATGACATTTTGATGATCGTGGATGATATTCAGGTAGGCTGTGCGAGAACAGGAACCTTCTTCTCGTTCGAGCGTGCAGGCATCGTGCCGGATATGTTCGTAATGTCGAAGTCCATCGGTGGATATGGTATGCCGTTTGCTCTGACGATGTTCAAGCCGGAGTTAGATATCTGGTCACCGGGCGAGCACAACGGAACGTTCCGTGGCAACCAGCTTTCTATGGTTGCAGCGAAGGCCGGACTGGAATATATGCTTGACCATAAGGTTGAGGCTGAGGTAAAGCGCAAAGAGGGAATCATCCGCAAGTATATGGATGAGAATATTGCAAGACCGGGTGTAGAAATCCGGGGAATCGGCTGTATCTGGGGTGTCCAGGTTGCAGACGGAAAGCTTGCTTTGGCAATCTGTAACAAGTGCTTTGAAAAGGGATTGATCATGGAACGTGCAGGCCGAGACAACAATGTGTTGAAACTGATGCCGGCGCTTGTGGCAACGGATGACGAATTGATTCGCGGATTGGATATCATCAGAGATTCAATGAATGAATTGATGTAAGAATTGTACAGAGATAATCTGTGTAGAAAGTAAATCGGGCAGGATGTATGAACCTGCTCGATTGTGTTTTATTTTAGATAATTTTGATGTACTTGATAAATGGAAAGGTATGATAGATTGTATGGAACCTTGGATGGGAAGAACAGCAGCCGTCGTAGATCTTGGTATGCTGAAAAATAACTTAGCAGAGATCCGCAAGAAATTAAAGCCGGGTGTCGAACTGATGGCGGTTTTAAAGGGCGACGGATACCGGCATGGCGCGGAAGGTTTGTATCCGACGCTGAAAGCATGCGGTGTGACAAACTATGCGGTTGCGCTGTGGAGCGAGGGTGTTGCCTTGCGCGAGCACGGCGCGACAGAGCCGATTCTGGTGCTTGGAGATACTAGGGATTATGACTTGGATGAGGCAGTCCGTTACAATCTGGATTTCCCGGTGTTCTCGGTGGAATACGCGAAGACAGTCGCCGAGGCAGCGAAACGACAGGGCAGAAAGCAGAATATTCAGATCAAGCTTGACACCGGAATGAGCCGGATCGGGTTCCCGGACAACGATGAGACACTTGAAGCAATCAAGGAGATCTCCCAGATGGAATCTCTGCATATGACAGGTATTTTCACGCATTTTGCGCGGGCGGATGAGTATGATCATAAGAGTGCAGGGAAGCAGCTTGACCGCTTTCTGCGTATGACAGAGAAATTAAAAGAGATGGGGATCACATTTCCGAAATATCATGTGGCGAACAGTCCGGCAATCTTGCTGATGCCGGATTCACAGCTTGACATGGTACGTGCCGGAGATATCTTATATGGCTTGAATCCGATCGATGAAGAAGGATTTAAGAAAGAAAATTTTAAGGAGATTTTGAGCTGGTACACGTATGTCGTTATGGTGAAAGAAGTTCCGACAGGAACCGAAGTCGGCTATGGCGGTACGTTCGTGACGAAGCGCCCGACGAAGATCGCAACCCTGCCGGTTGGATTTGCGGATGGATACCGCAGAGATCTGTCAAACCGTGGAAAGGTGCTGATCCGTGGGAAGGAAGCACCGATCATTGGAAGAGTCTGTATGGATCAGTGCATGGTTGATGTGACAGATATCCCGGATGTTGAAAGAAATGATCAGGTAACACTGCTTGGCGGAGCACTTTCTATCCAGTGGATGGCAGATCTGCTGCAGACGAATGTCGATGAGATCGTATGTAATATCTCTCAGCGTGTACCGCGCGTCTATATTGATTCTACACAGGAATCATAAGTTCGTAGTAGAAAGAGGAATGTTATGCAACAGGAAACCCGTGTAAGAAATGCCTCACGAAATGTTGTGTTTGGCATGTTTTTGAAAGGCTATCAGATACTGCTTCCGTTCATCATGCGTACAGCAATCATGTACTACATGGGCGATGGATATCTCGGCTTGAATAGCTTGTTTGGTTCGGTGCTGTGGGTGTTGAACCTCGCGGAGCTGGGCGTTGGTTCGGCGATGGTGTATTCCATGTACCAGCCGATCATTGACAATGACAAAGAGCAGATCTGCGCGTTGTTGAAATTATATCAGAAATATTACCGGATCATCGGACTGGTAATCGCGGTCATCGGCGGAATTCTGACGCCGTTTATTCCGTATCTTGTTAAAAGCGATATGCCGGAGGGCGTGAGCATCTATGCGGTCTATCTGCTCAATCTGTTCTGTACCTGTATGTCATACTGGCTGCTCGCGTACAAGAACAGTCTGCTTACCGCACACCAGAGAAATGATGTGGCGAGCAAGGTCATGCTTGTGACGAATACGTTCCAGTATGCGGCACAGTTAGTTGTCGTTATGACAATCGGCGATTATTATATCTATCTGATTGTACAGATCTTTACACAGATTGTGACGAATCTGGTAACGGCATATTTTGCGAATAAGATGTATCCGGAGTATAAGGCAGTCGGAAAGCTGCCGAAGGAGACAGTAAAGAAAATCAATAACCGTATCAGAGATCTCTTCACCATGAAGGTGGGACAGGTCATTGTGTCGTCTGCGGATACGATTGTTATATCGGCATTCTTAGGACTTGCTGCGAATGCATTTTACAACAATTATTACTATGTGCTGACTGCGGTAACCGGAATCATGAATGTTGTGTTCGTATCGTGCACTGCAGGTATCGGAAACAGTATTCTGATGGAGTCGGAAGAAAAAAACTATACGGATTTGAAGAAGCTATCGTTTATTATAATGTGGCTTGCCGGTATGTGTAGTGCGGTTATGCTCTGTCTGTATCAGCCGTTCATGCGGCTCTGGGTAACAGAGAAGCGGATGCTTCCGTTTGCAGTTGTTGTCTGCATGGTTGTGTATTTCTTCATCAGCCAGGTAAACCAGATTCTGATCACCTACAAAGATGCAGCCGGAATCTGGCACGAAGACCGATTCCGCCCGCTTGTGACGGCACTTGTGAATCTGGTGCTGAATATTATTCTTGTGCAGTTTATCGGTATCTATGGTGTTATCCTGTCTACCGTTATTTCCGTGCTGGTTGTTGGTATGCCGTGGATTCTGCATAACCTGTTTACAGTACTGTTTAAGCGGAATGCATGGGAATATATATGCAAGCTTTTATATTATACAATTGTGACAGCAATTGTATGTACACTTACTTATCTGGTTGCAAGTCAGATACCGGGTGTTGGAATTCTGGCACTGATTCTGAAGGCAATTGTGTCTGTAATCGTGTCAAATCTGCTGATGTTTGCAGCATATTTCAAGATGGGCGAATTCGCAGAAGTAAAGAAACTTGTGATACGTGTAGTGAAGAGACAGGCTTAATGTGGTGTGCGCGTGAACGTTGGACAGCAGCCATGCAAGCGGGAGGGAGAACTTATGAGGAAGTCAAAATTATGGGCGGCATGTGTGATGGCAGCAGCGATGCTTGCACTGACTGCGTGTGGTAAAGAAGATAAGCTGGTGCTTGTGACAACCGAAGCAGCAGCATCGCAGAGTGATGCGACAACAACCGAAGATATTCTGGCGGATATCCGGGAGGAAGCGGAGAATACAACCGAGGAACAGAAAAAGCGAGAGGAAGCTTCGGAGGAAGATAAGAAGGTCACACTGGAAGCAATCTATGATGCAAACAAAGGGGATACATTGCTTGCGGGGGGAAACAATTACAGTCTGAACACAATCTATTATAGTGATGGTGTTGAGGTGTATTCGGAATATCAGTTCCTTGGCTTTGCAGAGGATGGTACATATCTGCAGGCGTATGAGGATTCGAATGGAATCGTACAGGTGCTTGATAAAGAATATGGCTATTGGTATCTGATTGATTCGGATAAGACGTGTTATGCATTGATCTATCCGGAACCAAATGTGGCAGATGCAATCATCAACACGAACCACAACGATATGATCATCTCCCTCACGGAGGCGGATCAGACGATCAAGGATATCTACCGCGAAGATGGTGATCTCGTAGTGGAAACAAATTATAAGAATGACAATGCATCGTATGTATTCAAATATATTCTGGATGCTAATTATAAGGTACTGGAATATTATTGCTATGACTCGAACGGTGAAAAGGTGTCCTATTCCTGGGTAACGGAAGGGAATTCTTATGAATATCCGGAGGTCATAGAAACTGCACGCGCATCAACCAACATGCGGACTGTGACTTTTCGTGTTATGGAAGGAAAAGGGTTAGAGAACAGTTATCTTATTCCGGCTGACATACCGGTGCAGCTTGCTTTATTAGAGTATAAGGCATATACGGATGAGGCATGTACAACAATCTGGGAAGAAACAGTGGATGATACGGGCGCATATACGGATGAGGTAATCTATCTCAAACGTGATGATGTGGAAACAACAGAGGAAACAACTGCAGAAACAACCGCAAATCCGTAAAGCTCTTTACAAATCGGTGGGAAATATAGTATACTACGGGTAAGAACGAATAACAGGAGAAATGTAAAAAGGAAGTGAAAATATGAGTATGAATATTAGCAGTAATTTTTTTAATAGCATGCTTGGAACATCTTCTAATAATTCGGGCACTGGATTGATGGGACTTCTTGGCGATTACAACTCCATTCGGAACGGTAGTTATCTGAAGCTTGCAAAGCATTATTATTCGAACGATAGTGCGAAGAAAGCGACACAGAAGCAGTTTTCTAAGAACGATACAGATACAAAGACAGAGGATACTGCGACAAAGTCTGCAGCAGAGAGCGTATGGAAGGATCTTAAGACATTGAAGGATGAGAAACTGTATCAGAATGGCGATACAGATACGATCCGGAAGAATGTGAAGGAGTTTGTCAGCAACTACAACAGTGCGATGGAGAGTGCACAGAATTCTGATAAATCAGGCGTTCTGAAGAATGCATCCAGACTGGAAGCCCAGACTGGAAATTATACGAGTGCATTAGCCAAGATCGGAATTACGGTAAAGAGCGATAATACACTGACATTTGATGAGGAAGTATTTGCATCTGCAGATATGTCTGATGTGAAGAAGCTTTTCACAGGAGATTTCTCCTTCGGAAGCAATACTCAGAGCCGTATGTTACAGCTTGCAAGCGACGCATCTGTGAATTCCTCTTCTGTATTATATGATCGGTATGGAACAGTGGCAGGAACGTCAGTTGGCAGCTTCTATGACAGCTTATTTTAGTTAGTAAAAAATGTATAGTTCAATCTCCCCAAGAGGATTGATATAAGAATGGGAAGATCCGCGGGTTGACTGTGGATCTTTTTATTTTGTCTGGAAACGGGAGGACTGGTATAAAATGGCAAAAATACGAATTGATAAATATCTGGCAGATGCGGGTTTTGGCAGCCGAAGGGATGTGAAAGGACTGCTGAAAGCAAAACAGGTCACCGTTAATGGCGAGACGTGTGTGCATGCAGAGGAAAAACTGGAGCCAGCACAGGATGTAGTCTGTGTACAGGGCAAACCGGTCGTGTATGAGAGCTTTTCTTATTATATGATGCACAAACCGCAGGGCGTGGTATCAGCAACGAAAGATGCACATGAAAAAACTGTTGTGAGCCTGATTACAGAGCAAAAACGCAGGGACTTATTTCCGGTTGGACGACTGGACAAAGATACAGAGGGTCTGTTGCTTTTAACAAATGATGGAAAAATGTCCAATGATCTGCTGGCACCGGGAAAACATGTAGAGAAAACCTATTATGCCAGAATCAAAGGTATGGTCACAAAAAATGAGGTTGCTGCATTTGCTGAGGGCGTAGATATCGGCGATGAGATGCTCACAGCTCCGGCAGAAATGAAGATCTATAGGGCGGGAAGTGAAAGCGAGATCGAGATCACAATTACAGAAGGCAGGTATCATCAGATTAAGCGGATGTTTGAAGCGGTTGGTATGCAGGTGCTTTATTTAAAACGATTGCGTATGGGACCATTGTATCTGGATGAGTCACTTGCCTGTGGGGAATATCGAAAACTTACTACAGAGGAAATCCAGAGCCTGAAAAACAGAGAAGAATGGTAAATCGTTCGTGAAATACGAGAAAGTATGTTGACATATGAGGTAGAAAAAGTATAAACTGTAAAGAAGGTATTGCAGTATTGCAGGAGGAAATGATATGGACGAAAATAAAAATCCGGAATCCAGATATGATGTGGATGAGGAAGAGGGCGCAACTACTGTGTTGCGCGCGATGGATGCAGAAGCTGACGCTGAAGAAGAGGGTGCGACAACGGTATTACGCGCAGATGATAGGGTAGTAGCCGATGACGATAATGCAGAAGGTGCAACAACAGTTCTGACGGGACCAGATCCAGCTATGATGGGGGCTGCTCCGGCGCCGGGAGTACCGCAGTTTGAGGATAAGACACAGATGATTCCGCCGATGGGGCAGATGCCAAACGGACCGATGGGAGCACCGATGGGGCAGATGCCAAATGGGCCAATGGGAGCACCGATGGGGCAGATGCCAAACGGACCAATGGGAACACCGATGGGGCAGATGCCAAATGGACCAATGGGAGCACCGATGGGGCAGATGCCAAACGGATCAATGGGAGCACCGATGGGGCAGATGCCAAACGGACCAATGGGAGCACCGATGGGGCAGATGCCAAACGGACCAATGGGAGCACCGATGGGAATGATGCCGAATAATGGACAGATGCCACCGATGAATGGTGGAAAGCCACCAAAGGCTCCAAAACCACCAAAAGCTCCAAAAGAGAAGAAAGCAAAGGCACCAAAACAGCCAAAAGTAAATAAGGATGGTACGCCAAAGAAGAAAAAAACTGGCTTAATTGTAACTATCTGTGTTATTGCAGTACTGGCATTGGGAGCAGGTGCATATTTCCTGTTTTTTACTCCGGAGAAGCGGTATGAGCGGAAGATGGATACTGCAGAAAATGCAATGACAGACAGCAGCTATGAAGAGGCAGTGACTGCATATGAGGCGGCACTTGGAATCTTTTCTGACCGGGTTCCTGCTATGAATGGATTATTGGCGGCACAGATTGGCTCCGGTGAAAGTGATGCAGCAAGGGAGAATTTTGCAGAGTTCCGTACTACAATCACTGGTTTTGATGCGGACAAGGTTACAGAGAATCTTGAAGATATTGTTGCATTTTATGAGTATGCAGATGATCTTTACAGTGATACAGACTCTTTGATTGATGCGTATAAGGAAGGGTATGATCTGACCAATGACAGTGGTCTGAAGAAGAATCTTGTGGCTGCATATGTAGATCGTGCGGATGCGATGGACAATTCTGATTATGAAAATAAGATTGCTGCATATGGAGATGCTCTTGATCTTGACAGTACCAATGAGTCAGCCCTGAGTGGAAGAAAAGAATGTGCATATGCTGTTCTGGATGATATGATGAACACACAGCAGTATGATCAGGCAGAGTCCTTTATCAATACATATGCAGACAGCATGTCAGATGTGGATTTCTCTTCTTATACAGAGAAGATTGAGTCAGAACGTGCCTTGATGACAGCCAGACATGATCTGATGGAACAGGTAATCAGTCTGATGTCCGCTTCTGATTATGCAGGTATGATGGATGTAGATGGCTCTGAAAATGCCAGCACGGTTGTCGCAAATATGGATGGTACTTCTTATATTTATGCAACAGATGGTTATGATAGCTCATACACGGGAAAGGGTGCAGGAGTTTACACATATTCATCTCTGCTGAGTTCCGGATATTACTTCTATTATGGAGATTACGAGAATGGTGTCCGAAGTGGACAGGGATCATTGTTTGTAAAGATGGATGGTTACAATCAGGCATATCTTGTCTATGAAGGTGCATGGAGTAACGATAAACCAAATGGTGCGGGTACTGAGACATCTGTCAACGAGGATGCCGGCGATGAGCTAGTTACCGTGACACGTTCCGGTAATCTGGTAGATGGATTATTTGATGGAGATGTAACAGTGTCTCTTGTGTCAAACGATGAGGAACATGCCGGAACATATACAGGTACATTTACGGCATCCAATGGTGATGCACCGGATATCCGTGAGAATTATCCGGATCTGGATTTCAGTGATGTATCTGATGGTGCGACAGTTTATGTAATACTGGAATGTGAAGGTTCGCCAATGTACTGGCATTTTTCAAAGGGATCCGCTGCGAAGCTGGGTATATATACCTTTGATTATTAAGATAAAATAGACGGTGGTAAAACATATGGACATATTGATCAATGACTATATAAATGGAGAGCGTTCCTTGTGCAGGGATGAGGCTCAATTTTCTGTGTATCTGTTTCAGATTATGAATGGATGCAAACGTGTCAAGATCGATTCTGACAATTATGCAAACAAGACTTACGAAGTGATACAGGCGTATTACATGCCGGAATTCCTACGCGACTACTTTAATTATGTGGATAGCAAGGCAGAATTCAACCGAAAGCTCCTGACATTTGCAAACCGGAAGCTGCGGGCTCTGTATGCCGGTGAGGAGGCGCAGGGGGCTATGTTGGAGGATGTGGATGTAAAGACAGTGAATGTGGCGGAAATCTACAATCTGGACAAGGAACTGGATATGGAGAACCCAGGATTTGACCTTGGAAAGCATATCAACGGGTGGTCCGGAAAAGAACGTGAATATCGTAATCCGCTTGCACGTTGGATGATGAATGTGAAACCGGATATTGCGGTTTTGTTAAAACGGCGTGGTATCAAACGTACGGAACTTCGGATGCATGTAATTGATTGTCATTATCTGAATAGCGTGGACACATATCCGGCATTGATTGGTCGTGTGGACAAGGAAGGCCATGTGACGGGATGCAGGAAGATTGTATGCACGAAGCAGCAGGTAGAGCAGTATGCGTTGGAGTTTTTGTGTGAGACACCAACGGAGGAATATGCGGATACGATTGGAATGAAATGGTGGGGACCGGCAAAGGAATCGGAAACTCCGATAGAAGATAGTGGGGTTGTGATTGAACCGGGATTCATCAGTATGGCAAATCTGGTCAGTGCAAAGAATGCACAGATGTATGAGGATGCGGATAAGCCAATATCTATGCAGAAACTACAAGAATATAACAAAGCTTTTTATGCGGAAGAGCGAAAGGTGAAGGAACCGAAAGCGATTCTTGGGAGTGTTTTGGAATTGCAGATATAAGGCAGAATAAGAAAAAGGGTTGAGATATCTCAACCCTTTTTCTTATGGATGCATAATCTATAAATTATTCCATAGCTGCTTTTAATGCGGCATCTAAATCTTCCAGGATATCGTCGATGTTCTCCAGACCAACAGAGAAACGAACCATACCGGCATCGATACCAGCGGCAACCAGCTGTTCATCGGAAAGCTGTCGATGCGTCTCGCTTGCTGGATGCAGGACACAGGTACGGATATCTGCAACATGCACTTCGTTGGAGGCAAGCTTTAACGAATCCATGAACTTTGCGGCTGCCGGGCGTCCACCTTTGATGATAAAGGAGATGACACCGCAGGATTTGCCACCGAGATATTTCTCTGCGAGTGCATGGTTTGGATCCGAAGGAAGTGCCGGACAACTGACACTTATAACAGCGTCGCTTTTTTCAAGGTATTCTGCAACAGCCATTGCATTTTCTGTATATTGTTTCATACGAACCGGAAGTGTTTCTAATCCGAGGTTCAACAGAAATGCAGAATGTGCGGCAGGATACACGCCGAAGTCACGCATGAGCTGCATTCTTGCTTTGATGATATATGCCATGTTGCCGTAGGATTTGGTGTAACAGGTTCCGTGATAAGATTCGTCGGGCTCTACAAGCTCCGGGAATTTACCGTTATCCCAGTTGAATTTACCGCTGTCCACGATGACACCGCCAATCTGAACCGCATGTCCATCCATATATTTGCTTGTGGAATGTACGACAATGTCGGCACCGAAGTCAAATGGTTTGCAGAGAATCGGAGTTGCAAAGGTGTTGTCCACGATCAATGGAACTCCCATTGCATGGGCGATATTTGCAAAGCGTTCAATGTCAAATACAGTCAGCGCCGGATTCGCAATCGTCTCGCCGAATACAAGTTTCGTATTTTCCTTGAAGCATGCTTTGATTTCGTCGTCGGACATATTTTTATCAACATAGATACACTCAATGCCAAGCTTCTTTAAAGTAAAAGAGAAAAGGTTGATTGTACCGCCGTAGATTTCCGGGGTACTGATGATGCTGTCACCAGCCTGACAGATATTCAGGATGGAAAGCAGGGTAGCTGCCTGACCGGAAGTGGTACACATGGCACCGACACCGCCTTCTAAGGCTGCAATTTTCTCTTCGACCGCCATGACTGTCGGGTTGGCGAAACGGGAATAACAGAGTCCCTTTGTTGGATCGTCAAAGATTCCGGCAACCTCTGCAGCAGATTCGTAAACATAGGTTGTACTTTGGACGATAGGCAGAACGCGTGGCTCTCCGTTCTTTGGTGTATAGCCTGCATGCAGACATTTTGTTTCATCTTTCATTGTAATAAAACCCTCCTAATAGTATGTAGTTACTGTTAAATGAAGCACACTGCAACACGTACAGATCATCACGCTGCTGTGTGATAATATATAATTTAATGTAACACAAATGCTATGTGAATACAATAACCGGATGCAAGGGAAAGATTTGTACATTATTATAATGACGAAAAAATAAAAAATTATGAAGAAAAAAATGAGAAATTGCTTGCAAAATAAAATATCGTATGATAATATCTAACTCTGTGATATATTTTTATATTCCTTGCTTCCGACCAGTTCGGAGGCCAATAGACCATAAGGAGGTGCAATAACATGAACAAGTATGAATTAGCGTTGGTTGTTAGCGCAAAGATTGATGATGACGCAAGAACTGCTGTTGTAGATAAGGCTAAGGCTATTATCGAGAAGGCAGGCGGCACAATCACAAACGTTGACGAAAAAGGCAAGCTGAGATTAGCATACGAGATTCAGAAGATGAAGGAAGGTTTCTACTACTTCATTCAGTTTGATGCAAACGCTGAAGCTCCAGCTCAGATCGAAGCAAGTGTTCGTATTATGGAATCTGTTCTCAGATATCTTTGTGTTAGACAGGACGCAGAGTAGTAGTTAGGAGGATTTCCGATGAACAAAGTAATTTTGATGGGTCGTTTAACTCGTGATCCGGAAGTTAGATATTCACAGGCTGCAGAGCCTTTAGCAATCGCAAGATATACACTTGCAGTTGACCGTAGATTCCAGAGAAGAGACAATTCTGGAAATGAGCAGACAGCAGATTTTATCTCCTGTGTCGCTTTTGGCAGAAACGGAGAGTTTGCTGAGAAGTATTTGAAGCAGGGTACAAAGATTGCAATTACGGGACGTATTCAGACAGGCAGCTATACAAATAAAGATGGCAACAAGGTTTATACAACAGAGGTTGTCGTAGAAGAGCAGGAGTTTGCAGAGAGCAAGAATGCATCTGGAAACAATGGCGGTGGATATCAGCAGGAAGACAGACCGGCACCGGGAAATGCCAGTGCAGATGGATTTATGGATATTCCAACAGGATTGACAGGCAACGATTTACCATTTAAGTAAGGAAATTAAATGGAGGTAATTAGCAATGGCTTACAATAAGACAGAGAAGAGCGATCGTCCAGACGCTCCTATGAAGAGAAGACCAATTCGTAGAAGAAAAAAGGTCTGTGTATTCTGTGCAGAGAAGAATGCAGTAATTGATTACAAGGATACAAACAAGCTTAAGAGATACATCTCTGAAAGAGGTAAGATTCTTCCTAGAAGAATTACCGGTAACTGTGCAAAGCATCAGCGTGCACTTACAGTTGCAATCAAGAGAGCAAGACACGTAGCTCTTATCCCTTACGTTGTAGAGTAAGAAGAACGTATAAAACTCCAATTTGCGGATTTTCGCAGATTGGAGTTCTTTTTTGTCTTAATGTGTACAAAATGATACAAATTAGATACATTTTCATGGTAAGATAAAAACAGTAAAATAAAGGATACTGAGAGGAGATTGCGGTGAGAAAAATAAGAAGAAAACGGATGGCAGCCGTGATGGTACTCTGTGTAGGATTGCTCGGTGGATGTGCGGGCAACACCCAGACGGACGATCTTGTGATTACGATACCGGAATATGAAAAAATTACATATACAACAGAAAAGGCGGTATATGGAGATATTGCGCCTGTATTAGATCTGAGATTGAAGGCCGACGATTTTGAACGGAAGGAGTACTATCCGGATCATGATGAGATGAAAGTGGACCAGGTGTATGTCCATGTTGGAGATGTCGTGCAGAATGGGGACACGTTAGTTACATTTTCTTCTGAGGATATTGCGGAGGAACGCAGACAGTATGAAAACCGGGTGGAGGAAGATGCCCTTCTGATCGACCATTATACAAAGCTGGATGCGATTAACCAGACGGATGAACATCAGGAGAGCATTGATCAGCTAAAGAAAGATCAGGAGATTGCAGGACTGTATATGAAGGATCTGGATGCGAGACTGGAGGCATATACGATAAAGGCAGAAGGAAGCGGCATTGTGAGCAGTCTGTCGGATATGCTTGATTATGGAACCGTATATGCAGGGGATGCGGTCGTAACAATCCTGTATGGTTCGGATAATTATGTTACGACAACGGAGGATGATTATGCATTCGAAGTGGGGCAGACATTCACGGCGACGTTTGGAGTTGGAAGTTATGAGGTTATGCTGACAGCGATTGATACGCTGGCTTCCGATACGGATGCCGGAACAAAACGCCAGCTGACATTTACATTGGTTGACTCTTCGAAGCGGCCAAGCTCGGATTCTCTGGATCTGGAAATTGAAAAAAATGTGCTTAAAAATGTTTTGTACGTGCCGGAAAAAGCAATTGTATATGTAGGAAGTCGGAACTATGTTTATGTGTTGGATGAAGATGGATTCCGGCATGGTGTGCAGGTACAGACCGGGGCGACGATTGACGGCTATACTGTGATCGAGGATGGATTGCAGGAGGGGGAGAAGGTGGTGATTGCGAAATGAAAATCGGACAGAAGATAAAACGACAGCTTGGATTTTGTATGAGTATGCTCTGCGCAATCTCATTGGCTGCCTGTGGAACAAAATATGCGGATGCCCCGGCTTTGCTGGAACCGGTATCCGGTACCGAATCATACCGTGAGGTATCCATAGGTGATGTTGGAGATCTGAAAATTGCTTATGGTTCGGTTGTGCCGACGGAACATGCTGTATTCTGGACGACACAGGTAAATGTGGCGGAGATTGTTGTTGATGTAGGGGATTATGTAGAGGCAGGACAGGTGGTAGCAACTGCGGACCTCGAATCAGCACAGAAAACAAGAGAGGATCTTGAAGAATCACGGAATCTGCTGGTGCAAAAACATGATCTGGAAGTGCAAAAGCAACAGCTTGTGATACAGAAGCTGAATCTGCAACAGGCGGGAGAAAAACAGTTGGGAGATCCTGACAGTGCAGCGAAAACAGGAAAAGAGATCGAGACAGAACAGGAAAATGTCAATTATGATAATCTGTTGTATCAACATCAGCTTGCTGATTATGACGAGCAGATTCAGAAACAGCAGGAAATCATTGAAGATGGAACACTCAGGGCAACCGCAAGCGGATATGTCTCTTATGTCCGTCAATTCACATATGGTAATCAGGTCACAAGTTCCATGAATGTGGTTACAATCGCGGATTATGAGGATACATATATTCAGGTACAGAACACAACAATCAAAGACAAGCTTCTGGAAAAATATGATCGTTATTATACGATACAGGATGGAAAGAAAATTTCACTCAAAGAGTATGCATATACGACACAGGAACGCCTGACTGCCGAAAATCAGCAGAAATATCCGGCACTCCGCATGCAGTATGAGGATCTTACGAAATGCGCACCGGTCGGTTCTGTGATTGCAGTTTATCTGGTCAGAGACCGCGTGGAGGATGTCTTGTATGTCGGGAACGATTCTATCTACGAGGATGATCAGGGATCGTTTGTTTATGTAAAAAATGGGGAGCAGCGCGAACAACGCTATATTGAGACCGGAATCAGCGACACTGTAAATACAGAGGTAATATCTGGCCTTTCCGAGGGAGAAAAAGTGTATTATACATCCGAGACAGCGTGGCCGGATGCATATGAGGAATATACGGTAGGTGCTCCAACAAATTATGATTCGATGTTTTATACAAACCGTTACGCGATTGCAGATACGATGCGGATCAATTATACATCACCTTATGAGGGCACGATTCAGGAGGTCTGTGTATCCAATGGAGATTATGTACAAAGAGGGGATGTGTTACTCAAGGTTCGAACCAACGAAGGCAGCGCGAAGCTGGCAGAGATGCGGGCAGGGATTGAAGATATGAAGGAAAGCCGCGCGAAAGCGGTGCAGGCACATGAGGACACACTTCAATCGTTGCAGCAGGAGAAGCAGACGGCTTTGACGGGTGGACAGACACCGCTTGCAACTGGTACCGATGCGCAGACAGCAACCAGCAGTGATGCAGAAGAACCGTTGAATCCAAATCTCCCGTCTATGCTGGATGTTGATATCCAGATTGAGAATCTGGATTTTCAAATCCAGACGCTGGATTATAACGATCAGCTGAAACAGTCGGAGGAAGCATACACAGAGGCAAGCTGTAATAATGATGGAACCGGCGTGATGTCAATCTGTGCCGAGCATGAAGGTGAAATATTGGATTTCTGGATAGATACCGGAGCCAAACTGGAGCTCAATTCGGATATTTTGGCGATTGATACGCCGGCGAAGAAGAAACTGGCATTATATGGTGGAAACAGCAAAGTTGCAAATGGAACGCCGGTGACTGTGCAGGACGAGGAAAGCGGAAAGGTGATACAGGGAATCGTCTGTGGGTCCAATGGAATCATGGATGGAACAAAAGAAGAATATTATGTCACAACGGTTGGAAGCCGTGTCTATATCACGCAGAGTGTAACGAGTGACAGCCGGATGTATTATGTGAAGCTGGATGGAGAAGCGGCTGTGGAGCAGGTAACTGGAGGACAGATGATTTCCTATCCTTTGATTTCCTATTCGGATGTGTATACGATTCCGGCAGATGTCCTCTACACAGAGAAGGCGAATTCAGGCAAGGAGACATCCGCGGATTTCTATTATGTGTGGAAGATCGTAGATGGAAATATCGAGAAACAATATGTGAATGCGGCAATCTGCAACAGCGCGCAGGATACATCCAAATATAAAAAAGGTGATGTAGTGGCATGTATATTTAACGGTATTTCGGAGGGAGATATACTGGCAGGACCAGTTTCAGAGGAAGAGGAGTAAAAGATGATACGGTTCGTTTTACAGAAAATTAAAAACAAAAAATGGTTAACGACCTGCCTGCTCTTAGGACTTGTCTTTCTGGTTGCAGCGGTTTCCTGTCAGCCGATGTTCAAGGCAGGGTCGCTCAACAAAATGTTATTGGACAGCTTTCATAATGCAGGCGAGGAAGCGGATGCATATCCCGCTGTCATTGGCAGAACAGGAGCATATGTGACAGAGAAACGGCAGACGGCAGAGGCTGTACTCGATGGCGTGAATGGGTATCGGCAGACATGGGAGAAATATCTTGGTTCCATACAGGCGGTAAATACACAGACGATGCTGACATTGGACGAACAGTCTACACAGGGGTCGTATGGTGGAAAGGGAAAATATCTGAGGGTGTCGTATATGCCGGGTATGCTCGCGCATATACAGGTGCTTGTCGGAGAGGATTACGATGCGTATGCGGGTGAACTGTATGGCTGTATGCTGTCTGAGAGTGTGATGGATGCCTGCGGATTTACGGTCGGGGAGACACTGGAGTTCCCACTCTGGACGGATGTTGATGGCAAAACGCTGAAACTGCAGATTTGTGGTATTTTCAAAGAAGCAGACAGTACGGATACTTTCTGGTATACAGCACCAAATGCAATGGAGCAGGAAATCTTCGTTAAGGAAGAGACATTTGATGCTATCGTGAAACAGTTTGCACCGGAAAAGATTAACTATTCGACAAATATACTTCTTGATTATACAAAAATTAATCAGAAAAATGTAACGGATGTGCAATATTATATTGAACAGTTTCATAAGGAGGATCAGAGTTTTACCGATTCGTTCCTGAGTCTGCTTACGCAGTACCAGAAGGATAGGAAAACGGTGGATATCACACTCTGGGTATTGGAACTTCCGTTGCTTGGTCTGGTGCTCGCATTTATCTATATGGTGACCGGACAGATTATCGACACGGAACAGGGCGAGATTGCCATGATGCGGAGTCGTGGTTATCGCCGTGGTCAGATTGTAGCCGTTTATGCATTGCAGGCATGTGTGCTCTGTATGGCAGCAATACTGATTGGAACGCCTCTTGGATATGGTCTGTGTAAGCTTGCTGCATCGACCACAGATTTCCTGACCTTCCACGTCGGGAATCTTTCAATGTATCATTTTATACCTGTGATGCTTGTCTATGGACTGGCGGCGTCTGCTGTTGGGATTTTGTTTATTTTGATTCCGGTTGTGATCCATTCAGGGGTGTCAATCGTACAGCAGAAGTCTGATCAGAAGATCAGCGAGAAGATGTTCTGGGAAAAATATTTTCTGGATATTGTACTGCTGGGTGTATCGCTCTATCTGCTTCATAATTTTAATCAGGAAATCGATAAGATTCGTGCACGGGCACTGCTTGGGGCGAAGATGGATCCACTTATTTTCCTGGATTCCGTGCTTTTTATCGTGGCGATGGGGCTTGTTGTGCTGCGGCTGCTGCATTATCTTGCACAGCTTGTCTATCATATTGGAAGGAAACGCTGGAGTCCGGCCGTGTATGCGTCGTTTTTGCAGATCACACGAAACTTCCGCAAACAGGGCTTCATCTCAGTGTTTTTAATTCTGACTGTGGCAATGGGATTGTTCAATGCCAATGCGGCCCGTACGATTAACCAGAATTATGAGAACCGTATCCGCTACGCAGATGGCACAGATATCCGTTTGCAGGAGACGTGGAAGATGCAGGCATTTTATGTGTCTGCCAACGATATTGATTATAATTATGTAGAGCCGGATCCGGTAAAGTATGACGAACCGGTCAAACAGGGACTTTGCACGAGCATGGCGAAGGTAATCCGGACAGACAATGTATCGGTGAGCCGAGGGAAGACGAAGATTGCTAACTGCGAATTTATGGGAATCCATACAAAGGACTTCGGAGAGACGGCGTATTTGCAGGAAGAATTAAACAAAGAGGTTCATTGGTATACATACTTAAATGAACTGGCAAAACAGGAGAATGGCGTGATTCTGTCGAAGAATCTGGCGGCTGCGCTGGAGGTCAAAGTCGGTGATATTGTGGATTGTTCCAGATATGGAGATTCTGTAATGAAGAAGGAAACCGTGCGTGGAACGATTAGTGGAAAGGTTGTGGCAATCGTTGATGCATGGCCGGGATTTGTACAGTATACATATGAAGATGGAGAGGAATTGGAACATTATCTGATCGTTGCAAACTACGCGAAGACCGTTCAGAGTTTCAAGATTTCCCCATATGAGATATGGTATAAGCTGGCAGATGGCGTGGATAGTGATACAGTACGGGCAATGATCGATGCGAGTGGTGCAAAGCTGTCAGCATACACCGCATTAGATCGCGACATTGCTGCAATGAAGGAGACAGCGATGATACGCATCACAAATGGTATGTTTACTTTAAGCTTTGTCATTGCGCTGATTTTGTGTATGATCGGATTTTTGATCTACTGGATTTCATCAATCCGGCAGCGGGAATTGTTGTTTGGCGTGTACCGGGCGATGGGGTTAAGTGAGAAAGAAGTGAATCATATGCTGGTAAATGAACATTTCTTTTCTACACTGCCATCGATTCTGGCAGGCGGCGCCTGCGGAGGCGTAGCAACGTATCTGTTTGTGAAGCTTTTTGGCGTGATTTATCTTCCGCAGAAGCATAACCTGGGTATCTATATTTATCTTGACCAGATGGATGTGTTGAAGCTTGTTGCGGTGCTTCTGGTTATGATCTTGTTGTGTATCGTGATTCTGCGGCGGCTGGTGCGAAGCCTGAATATCACGCAGGCATTGAAATTAGGAGAGGAGTAGGAATTCGCATATGAATATGATTGAAGCAAGAAATATTACACGGATGTTTCCGGTTGGCGGTGGCGAATTCTACGCCCTGAGGAATGTTGATATTGACATACCGGCAGGAAAACTTACGATCTTAAAGGGCCGTTCCGGAAGTGGAAAGACAACGCTTATGAACATATTAAGTGCGCTGGATACACCGACCGAAGGGGATGTCAGTTTTGATGGACAGGCATATTCTGAGATGGGAAAAGTGCAAAAAGAACAGCTGCGAAGGGTGGAGATTGGATTTGTCTTTCAGGCAGTCGCCCTGATTCCAATTATGAATGCCTATGAAAATGTGGATTTTGCGATGCGGCTGGCAGCGCAGGGGTTGTCTGCCAAAGCGATTGATGAGCGGATTAAGGAGACACTTGCGTTTGTTGGCATGGAAGACCGGATGCGGCATATGCCGGGACAGATGTCAGGTGGAGAGCAGCAACGTGTGGCAATTGCACGAGCAGTGGCGCACCGACCGAAGGTGGTGTTCGCGGATGAACCAACCGGAGCTTTGGATACAGAATCCGGACTGCGTGTGATGCAGTTGTTTCGGAATCTGATTGAAAGAGAGGGTGTGACGATCGTTATGACGACACATGATCCGAATCTGATGGAGCTGGGTGATGTTGTCTATGAGTTAGAGGATGGTGAGATTATTGACAGACAAATACGAGAATGATACATTGGAAGAGATGGAAAATGACATAGAAAAAGATGGAAAACGGATGGAAACTTCCCCTCTGATCGTCTGTGATTCTCTCGTAAAAATCTATAAGACGAAGGAAGTCGAGGTGCTTGCTTTGCAGGGACTTGACCTTGTGGTGAATCGTGGAGAACTGATGGCAATCATCGGAAAAAGTGGAAGTGGAAAAAGTACGCTTATGAATATTGTAGGCGGACTGGAGGTGCCATCTGCCGGACGTATTGTGGTAGATGGACAGAATCTGGCAGAATTTACGGAACGACAGATGGTGCAGTACCGGAAGAAAAAGATTGGGTTTGTATGGCAGAAAAGCGGAAGGAATCTGTTTCCGTATCTGACGTCGCTGGAAAATATCGAGGCTCCGATGCTTGCGATTCATAAGAATGCGAAGAAACGACGGGAAAAGGCGGGCGAATTGCTTGCACTTGTTGGGATGGAACATAAGCGGGATTCCTATCCAGCGCAGATGTCGGGGGGAGAACAGCAGAGGATTGCAATTGCAGTGGCACTTGCAAACGAACCGGAAATTCTGCTTGCAGATGAGCCGACGGGAGCAGTTGATACAAAAACCTCTTCGAACATTCAGGATTTGTTCCGGAAGTTAAACCGGGAGCTTGGGCTGACGATTATCATTGTAACACATGACATGAAGCTGGCGCATAAAGTAGACCGTGTTGTCATGATTTCGGATGGCAAGATCAGCACAGAGAAAATTCTGAAACAGCATTACCGGGATATGCTGGATCAGCTGGAATCACCGGATATGACAGAGGAAACACACGAGGAATATTCCGTACTGGATAAGGCGCATCGTGTACAGCTCAGCGAGGACATGCTTGCGGCAGCCGGTATTGACACGAATAAGGTAAAAGTACGGATTGAGGATGGACGTGTCGTGATTGAAGCAGAAGAAAAGAAAGAATAAAAGTTTACCTGGAGGATGGTTACGTGATTAAGATATTGGTCGTGGAGGATGAACGGGCAATCTCGGATTTGATACGGATGAATCTGGAGGATGCCGGATATGCATGCACTTGTGCATATGATGGCATGGAGGCTGCAGATATTCTGGAAAAACAGAATTTCGATCTGGTCCTTCTGGATATTATGCTGCCGAAAGTAAATGGATATGAATTGTTAGACTATATCAAGCCGACAGGAACACCGGTGATCTTTCTCACTGCGAAGGCAGGACTTACCGACCGTGTCAAGGGGTTAAATCTGGGTGCAGAAGATTATATTGTAAAGCCGTTTGAAATTGTGGAACTGATCGCACGGGTGCAGGTTGTGCTGCGGCGGTTTCATAAAGATGCTGCAAAGCTGGTGTATGGAGAACTGGAAATCAATACGGACAACCGAACGGTATTACGGGCAGGGGTACCGGTTGAGCTGACACCGAAGGAATTTATGCTGCTGGAGATATTTGTTCGTAATAAGAATATTACCTTATTCCGGGATAAAATTTATGAACTTGTCTGGGAAAGTGACAGTTATGGAGATACACGGACATTGGATCTGCATGTGCAGCGTCTCCGTAAAAAGCTTGGGCTGACAGACAAGCTGAGAACGATTTACAAGGTTGGATACCGGCTGGAAGATTAAAGGAATAGAGAAGATTCGTGAAGTTTCGTTATAAAGTTGTAATTATCAATATCATATTATTATCGTTCGGAATTGGAACCGTCGGATTCTTTATGATCCGGCGGAATTTTCAGCTTGCGCTGGATGCGCAGATTAAAACCTCAATCGAGGAGAACAATCTGCTGCAGTCTACGATCGAGTATCGTTTGCTTGATACGATCAATTCTTCCCCATCGAATCTTGTGTATCAGATGAAAAATTTAAGTGCTGATGTCGTAGGCAAGATGGGTGGAAACAACAAAGGTGTCTATGTGTTCTACGATGGTGCGGAGGTTGTGCATTCTGCGGCAGATGACAATAAACTTGTCTGCCCGGAGGAACTGTGGAGTACCGCGGTGATCGGGCAGAAGCAGTATATGATCACGAAGGAAGCCGGGCGGTATTATCTGTTTTCCTGTTCAACAAGCCTGGTTCAGGACAAAATGATGAATATTATCAATGCCCGGGATATCACCGAGACATATCAGCTTGTGGAGAATGAACGGCGGTATTTTGTGCTGCTTTTAGGAATCATCGTGCTCTGCTGTACGGTAGCGGTTTTTGTGATTACCTATTTGTTGACGAAGCCTTTGGAAATGCTGAATAAGGCATCGAAGAAGTTTGGAGAAGGTGATTATGAGAGCCGCGTGCATCTGCGCAGTCACGATGAGGTTGGCACACTGGCACAGACCTACAACCAGATGGCGGATTCGGTGTGTGAGCATATGGATGAACTGCAGGGGATGGTGGCGCGTCAGGAACAGTTCGTGGCGGATTTCACGCATGAGGTCAAAACACCGATGACGACGATCATCGGGTATGCGGATATGCTGCGTTCCAAGGAGATGAAACGGGAGAACCAGGTGCTAGCTGCGTCGTATATTTTCCATGAGGGAAAACGACTTGAAGCGATGTCGATGAAGCTGTTTGACTTTATCTACACGAAACACAGAAAGATTGAGTTTCAACCGGTCTCGGTTGTGAGCTTCATGCAGGAGGTGGCGGAGAGTGTGACGCCAATTCTGGCGCAGAAGAATCAGACGCTTACCTGTATGACGGTGGATGAGAGAATCGAGGGAGACAGCAATCTTTTGAAATCCGCATTTATCAATATTATAGACAACGCCAGAAAGGCGTCGGAGGAAGGAAGCGGAATCCATTTCTTTGCGAAGCGGACGGACGGAGGCGTGAAGATCGGTGTGCAGGATTTTGGCGTTGGTATCAGCGGGGAACATTTACAAAGAATCTTCGATGAGTTTTATATGGTAGACAAATCGCGTTCACGGAAAGAGGGCGGTGCGGGTCTTGGACTTTCTCTTGCGGCATCGATTGTGGAAAGCCATGGGGAGAAGCTGGAGATTGAAAGTACTGTTGGAGAAGGAACAACGATGTGGGTGGTATTTCATGAGAAAAATCTTACAAAACAATAAAATACGTGTCGGACTGCTCTTTGCCTGTTGTGTGATGATTGTCGTGCTTAGCATTGTGGCACCGAAATATCTGCTTGCACGGACGCTTACAGAACAGACGAATCGCGTCGAGGTGGCACCGGAGGAATATTATCTGGAAGCAGGAACGATGATGTCACGCAACACATCATCAAATCTTTCTTCGATTGACCGGATCAAGCTGATCTCCGGCACATGGGATAGCAACATGGAAAAATGTGAGATCACAGAGGGTTTTCTGGATGAAGTCGAGGCAGTGGAGCTTGCGAAGAAGCAACTGGATGTCTATTACAAGCAGGATGTGTATCCATATTCGGTGCAAATCCAGTATGACAATCTGTATTCCTATTCGTCAGAGCTTTACTGCTACACCGACACCAGCTTCAATACCTATACGGCATATCTCTGGAAGATCACATTTACGAAGTATGATAACAGCGTGGAGAATATCGTCTATATGACAGAAAGTGGAACGATCCTGCTTGCATGGACAAATGGAAATTATTCTCTGGACGAATATGATCTGTCAAAGTTTTATAAAAATGCACAGAGCAGGGATATCTTAGGTGATAACAGAATATATAAGATGTCTGCGATGAAGTATAAGCCAGTTTCTTCTGTGACGATTCCATATCCGGATGCAGAGAAAATACAGAAGATTGAAAACGGAGCATTGCTTACAATCCGGGTAGGCGGAGAACTGGAGAATTTTCAGGTTCTGCAATATAAGTCAGATACCGGTACCGGTTTTGTGTTTATGCCGTTGTCCACAGGAAAATAAAAATTATCTGGAATAGATACAAATTTGATACATTCCTATGCTACACTGAAACCATCAAATCAGAAGGGGAGGAATCCGGGATGAAACGATGGATAAAGGTGCTTTGTGTAGGGATGTTTTTTTCGTTATTGACAGGCTGCGGAAAAGGCAGGGGCGATGTTGCCGCAGATTATCAGAAAAATGCGGAGGGTGGTACATTTGAGGCAGGTGAGCCAGAGCATATAAGCTATGAGATTGCAGGAAATGATGATGTGATGTTTACAGTCGATGCGGATGTGACAGGAGGTGAGCGGCTCTCTGGCAGCCGGTGCTATGGAGTAAAACCACGGGTGCTCGATGATGCGTATGTGGAAACGAAGGTATATCCGGCATTTGATGATGGAACGGCACAGTCGGTAAAACCATATATGGTATGTACAGATAAAGAGATGGATGACCGAAGAGATGCTCTTTGGGCAGAGATAGACAAGGTGTATGAACAACCGGCATCCCAGACGGATGCCGTCTCTGAGATCTGGAAGTATGGGTATTTTGCGGATATGAGTGAGTTGAACTGCAGTACGGATACGAAGGGACAAGGGACGCATACACTATTCACAGGGGAAGAAAAAGCGGATCCGAGGATACCGGTCACAGCAACTAACCAGAAAACATATAGCTATGTCGATGCAGAAGGTAAGAATATCAGCCGGGCAAGAGTGGATGGAGAAATCGGTGGTCTGCCGTATGTATATGAGACGTATTACCGGGAGGCTTCGGATAGCGAAGAAAATGTAAACTGGGTTAGTCTGTATATGCGATACGACAGATATCGGAAGCAGATCCTTGTACGGCCGAAGGAGGAAGAGGATGAAATACCGGATCTGGATGAAGCGGACGCACAGGCAGCAGCAGATGAATTTTTGCAGAAGCTTGGATATGGAGACTTCGTATGCTGCGGGACGGAGATTGGTGCTTATTTTAAAATGGAGGAAGAAACTGATGCGACGAGTAACAATCTGGTGGATCACTGGTATTGTTTTTCCTATAGCCGGAAGGTGGATGGGATTCCTGCAGCGGCTACAGCAGGCGTCAATGATCTGCGGTTTGGTGTATCGGGGGAGCTGACAGCTCCGCAGGAGATCATCGATGTTGCGGTGGATGTACAGGGCGTTGCGACTGTGAAGGTACAGACAAATCAATATGAACTAGAGGAAGAAGGAACCGGTATCACATCCTATCTTACCTTTGAACAGGTGGATGCGGCGGCTCAGAAATACATGAGTGGATATAAACGACCGAACTATATCACGAAGAATGTGTCACAGACAGTCACTGTAACACATGTAAAATTAAATTATGCCTATGTGCGTTATACAGATGGAAACTACAATATGATTCCCCTGTGGGCATATTATGGATATCAGTTTGAACAAAATCCATATCAAGAAAGATACAGTGGAGATGATTCACCGCGGGAATGTTTCCTGTTTGGAGTCAGTGCGGTGGATGGACAGATGATTGAGGGTGTGTATTCCAAGGTTGTAGATAATCCATTTGATTTATAGAAAGGGGAGGACCGTATCACATTTCTATCGGAGAGTGCGTTGCACTCTCCTTTTTTTTATGGTAAAATTTCAGTGGTTTAGTTTGGAAAAACGAGTAAAATATAAAATAAACGAAAAAAAGATGGAAGGTGAGCATATGAGACTTCATTTTACGAAGATGGAAGGGCTTGGCAACGATTATGTCTATGTCAACTGCTTCAAGGAAAAAATAGAACATCCATCGGAACTTGCGGTGCGGGTATCAGACCGGCATTTCGGGATTGGCTCGGATGGGCTGATTCTGATCAAGCCGTCAGAGGTGGCGGATTTCAAGATGGATATGTACAATGCGGACGGCACACAGAGCGAGATGTGCGGAAATGGCATCCGTTGTGTCGGAAAGTATGTGTATGATTATGGACTGACGGATAAAACGTCCGTGTCCATCGAGACATTGGCAGGTATCAAATACCTGGAGTTTACACTCAGCGATGAGGAAAAAAACGGACGGAAGACAGTAGAACTTGTGCGTGTCAATATGGGAGCCCCGATTCTTACCCCGGAGGATGTTCCGGTAAAGCTTCCGGAGGCAGACGATCTCGTGAAGGATTATCCAATCACGGTAGCTGGAAAGGAATACCGCATTACCTGCGTATCGATGGGCAATCCACATTGCGTAAGCTTCGTGGATGACGTCGAGAACTTCCCGTTGGAGGAAGTGGGACCGCTGTTTGAGAACAATCCGATTTTCCCGAACCGTGTCAACGCAGAGTTTGTCGAGTTAATCAGTCCGACGTATGTGAAGATGCGTGTGTGGGAACGCGGAACCGGAGAGACACTTGCTTGTGGAACCGGTACATGTGCAACCGCTGTTGCCTGTATCTTGAACGGAAAAACTGAGGACGAAGTGACGGTAAAGCTGCTTGGCGGTGAACTGATCATCCGCTGGGACCGTGACGAAAATATCGTCTATATGACCGGTCCTGCGAAGGTTGTCTTCGATGGTGAAATAGACATATAACCAAGGCAGCGGTTACAAAACATTCGCAGTAACTAATACAAAATTGTACAATAAGAAAAAGTGTAAATCATATAATTTTGCAGTTGATTACATTACGATACTATTTGTTTGTGAATATTTGTAAATACAGCTGCAAACCTTAAAATAGTAAATCTGGTTGTTCAAAAATGTCAATTTGAATGCAGACCATTGAAACACGCTGGTACTTAATAAGAGTCAGCTTGCTGGCACGAATTTAGTACCACTGCGTGTTGAATTGAGCGGGAGCGCGTCTGCATGGAATTGACCATTTTGAACAACCTGTACGCAGTATAGAGGTTTGCAGCGTGATAATATTAGGAGGAAAAGACATGTTTAAAGTAAACGACAACTATTTGAAGCTTCCGGGAAGTTACCTCTTCTCAACCATCGGCAAGAAAGTACGCGCCTATCAGGCAGCAAATCCGGACAAGGAGATCATCCGTCTTGGAATCGGTGATGTAACCCAGCCACTGGCACCAGCCATCATTGACCGTCTGCATGAGGCAGTATCCGAGATGGGCGTGCAGGAGACATTTAAAGGTTATGCGCCGGATCTTGGTTATGAGTTTTTGCGTAGTGCAATCGTGAAGAACGATTACAATGCACGTGGTGTTGATATTGCAATCGACGAAGTGTTTGTCAGCGACGGCGCAAAATGTGATTCCGGAAATATTCAGGAGATCTTTTCCCTTGACAATAAGATCGCTGTCTGCGATCCTGTATATCCGGTTTATGTAGATTCGAATGTTATGGCAGGAAGAACCGGAACGTATGATGCAACAACCGGTCTTTGGAGCGATGTGATCTACATGCCATGTAAGGAAGAAAATGGATTCGCACCAGAACTTCCAGAGGAGACACCGGATATCATCTATCTGTGTTTCCCGAACAACCCGACCGGTGCAACGATCACGAAGGATCAGTTGCAGAAATGGGTAGATTACGCAAACGAAAAGCATGCAGTGATCATCTACGATGCTGCATATGAGGCATATATCAGTGAGCCGGATGTACCACATACCATCTATGAGTGTGACGGTGCAAAGACTTGTGCAATCGAGCTTCGAAGCTTCTCGAAGAATGCCGGATTTACCGGAACAAGACTTGGATTTACAGTGATTCCAAAGGAGTTAAAATCCGCAGATGGTGTTGCCCTGAATCCACTTTGGGCAAGACGCCATGGAACAAAATACAACGGTGCTCCGTATATTGTGCAGGCAGCCGGTGAAGCTGTGTATTCTGAGGCAGGAAAGAAGCAGACTGGCGAGCAGATCGCATACTATATGAAGAATGCAAAGTATATCTTTGATGGATTGAAGAGTGCCGGATATTCGGTATCCGGTGGTGTGAACGCACCATATATCTGGCTGAAGACACCGGATGGCATGAGCTCATGGGAGTTCTTTGATTATCTGTTAGAGAAGGCAAATGTCGTTGGTACACCGGGTTCTGGATTCGGACCAAGCGGCGAAGGATATTTCCGTCTGACTGCATTTGGAACCTATGAGAATACAGTCAAGGCAATTGACCGGATGAAGGCGCTGTAACAGGTTGTTGGTATGACAGAGAATGTTTATAAGCTTGTTATGTTAGGGTTTGTAACTGGATCGTGGCTGTTTTTAAGCTCCATGTTCCTGCTGAAACGGAAACCGAGATCGTTTCTGTTTCATGCAGGCATATGGGCTGTGTTGATGGTATATTTTATACTGTATGAGTTTTTGATGAGTTATCACGGTGAGGAAGCGTGGTTTCCGGCAGGACTCGTGGAGATTGCAGTCATGATGACGGTTGTTGCCGTGAATAACGAGGGGGATCTATGGAGAAACTTCTGCATCGTTGTGTTACAACAGGGTGTTGGAAGTCTGTTTTTTACAATGGCGGCGCTGCCATTTCCGAAGCTGCAGGAGTACCAGCTGAGTATTATCGGATTCCAGCCACTTCCAATATCTGTTACGAACTTTTTGATTTTGGGGTTGATGAATGTGTGCTGTGTCATTGCAACACTTATTCTGAAATTCATTTTCCGGAAGGAATATACCGGGGATGGACGTCTGTACCGGAATATCATGATCGGGTATATTCTGATCGCGTACGTATCCCTTGCTTCGCGCTGGAAGCTGATTGATCGGATACGACAGGGCGATGTGGAAATCAGTAATTTTGTTGTTTTGTATGTGGTGTGGATCATAGGAATTGTGATTTTATGCAATTATGTTCCGTATGTCTATAACCGGTCAGAAGCCAGATGGCAGAAAAAAGAACAGCAGATGCTGGCACAGATGCTGGCAGAGAGTGAACGCCACTATGAGCGGCTGGTAGAAGCACCGTTTGTCTATGGACAGACACTGAGTGGAAATGTGACGCTGGATGCAGTGGTGGCAGATTATACGAAGCGTGCGCAGGAACGAACGCTTTTGTTTGATGCTGTCGTAGAACCGGTACATATATCGGATATGGCAGAGCTGGATGTGACGGTAATCGCCGATGCGATGTTAGAAACGGCATTTACACATGTCTCGACAGGTGCTGATGCGTTTGTACAGTTTACCGTGCGACAGAGAAAGGGCAGTTTGTTTCTGGATGTCGATTATATGACAGGAAAACGAATCCTGCGCAAGAAGGAACAGACGCTTGCAGAAGCCCTGATCAGAAAATATGAGGGCAGTAAACAGATCAGAAGAAAAGGAAAAGAACGGCAGATTTGTGTGCTGCTTCCAAATCAGGTACAGAAGGAAGAAACAAAGGGATAAATTGTGGGGGTACTATGGTAGAAGAATTATTTTCTGTGTTGGCACTGGGGCTAGAGATTTCCGTGTGGTTGTTTATAACGTGCATGGTTTTGATTAAGCGGAGACGGCGGAGCATATGGATGCGTCTGCTGTCTCTGTTTATGATTGTCGGGTATTTTGAAATCTACGAAGTTTTGATGTTTTATCATGGAGAGAAGCTTTGGCTTTATAGCGGACTGACGGAAATCCTGGTGCTGGCATTGTTAATTGTAATCAATAACGAAGGATGCTTCTGGCGCAATTACTGTATCTTGATTTTGGAACAGGGCATGACCAGTCTGTTATTTTCCATTTTCGGTTACGCATCTCCAGATTTGAATGAAGATCTGACAAAATTAGTAAGCTTTACACCGGTTGCACCGGTTCGGGCATGCATTCTGGTGTTTGGAGTGATGTCACTGGCATTTATTCTCTCAGCACTCTTCTTAAAGAAAATGTTCAAGCAGGAGTATGAGGGAAGCGGGTATATCTACAAACGGATTGTATTTGGCTACACGTTTATCTCGTATGTGTCTCTGGCATCCCGCTGGAAGCTGATCGATCAGTTGCGGAAAAATACAATTGCAGGGTACGAGGTACTGGCACTGGGTATCGTGTGGGTTGTATCTTTGATTATGGTTTGTAATTATGTGCCATATGTGTATAATAAACTTGATATCGTATGGCGAAAACGGGAGCAGGAAACGCTGCAAAAATTACAGGCGGAAAGTCAGATGCATTATGCAGCACTTGCAAAACAGCCATTTGTCTATGGACAGAACCTGAGTGGAAATGTTACACTAGATGCAGTCGTGGCGGATTATGCGAAGCGTGCACAGGCACGTGCGCTGCTGTTTGAGGCAGTCGTGGAACCGCTGCAATGTACGGATAAGGCGGAACTGGATGTAACGGTAATTGTGGATGCGATGCTGGAGACGGCATTTGCAGGAGTTGTTGAAGAGGCGGACGCATTTGTACAGCTTACAGTGAGTGAGCGGAAGGGCAGTTTGTTTCTGGATGTTGACTATGTGACGGGAAAACGAGTACCGCACAAAAAGGAACAGGCACTTGCGGATGCACTGATCGGCAAATATGATGGCAGTAAACAACTGCGGAAAAAGGGAAGAGAACGGCAGATCTGTGTGTTGCTTCCACAGTCTACGGTTCGCCGCTGAAAGAGAAATACGAAGGAACGATTATTACGATGAAGATTATTATATGTGATGATGAACGAATGGATGCCGAGCGCGCGAAAACAATATTACTTTCCTGCAAAGGTGTTCAGGAGGAAGACATTACGATTCTTACACCACAGGAGATGCATCTGGGACTGGAGGTGCAGGATATAAAATGTGATATTGCGATTATGGATATCGAGTATGAAAACCGGCAGTTCAACGGGATTACATTAAGCAAAGAGTTAAATAAAAAGCTGCCGCTGTGCCAGATCATCTATCTGACATGGGTATTGGAATTTGCACCGGAAGTGTATGATACGATCCACTGCTATTTTGTGTTAAAGCAAAACGAGGAGAAGATGTTGCCGCGTGCGATGGAAAAGGCGATACAGATTTATTGTGATCAGGAAGACCATGAAATTATTGAACTTAGAAATCATGGAAAGATGATGTATATCCGGCAGGCGGATATTATATATGCCGAGAGACAGGATCGGATTGTGCAGATTCACACAGCACAGGGAACGTACCAATGTTATCAGTCATTGACGAAGATTATGAAACTTCTCGGAAGAAATTTCCTGCGCTGTCATGGCGGATATGTTGTGAATTATAATTATATTGATACTGTGATGCGGGAAAGCGTGATTTTGTCAAATGGTACGGAGATTCCGATTGGACGGACATACCGGACATCATTTCATGAACAGTACATGCGTATGGTAGAACAGCATGTGTAATACAGATACAGGGAGAAATGCAAATGGAAAAAGCAGTGGGGATTGGACTGCTTGCCTTGCTGGTTGTGGGCGTTGCCTTTGTGCAGGTGCATTATTACCGGGAGCGGCAGCGGGCAAAGGCAGAGTGTGAACGGCTGGAGCAGAGCATCGGACAGATGCAGAAGCAATATGCCAATGTGGCAAAACAGAACCAGTCATATCGCCAGATGAATCATGAATTAAAAAAGTATCAGTGGCTTGTACAGGTTATGCGTGAGAATATGGGAACGGTCACGCATGGACAGTTGCTGGAGCTTGTATTGCAGAAGAAAATACAGGAAGCAGAGCATAAACAGATCACTTGTGATGTACAGGGAACCTTAAATGGAAATCTGCGTATGGACGAGATGTCGCTGGTCAGCCTCGTGATGAATCTGCTGGACAATGCAATCGAAGCATGTGTGCAGACGGAGACTAGACAGATTCAGGTTGTGATCGCAGAAGATCCTGCGGCGCAGATGCTGGAATTGAAATTACAGAACTCAAAGAACAGCAGTCAGAAGCTGCATGCGAATGAAGCAGGAATGGGATATCAGACGACAAAAGAGGATCGCGGCTCGCATGGGTATGGAACACAGATCATCCAGCGGATCGTCGATGAAAATGGTGGTACGATTCGGTATGTGGATGCCGGGGATACCATGCAGATCACCTGCAGACTCTGTATGGAAGATAAAAAGCTTTTGAGCGAGGGATAACGTATGACACAGGATGAATTTAGCTGCCTCTATGAGGAGAATTCATTTACATGTATTATAAAAAAGGGGCTGGCGATGCTGGATGGTGACCGCATCCGAATCGAGCATATCGACAGCGATATGGAAGTTCTGACCATCCCGGATGAGCTTCCGGTTACGCTGTTTGATATACAGGGAAGAAGCTACACACGCATCCTTCCAGTTTCCGAGCTTGGGAAAAAGGCGTGTTATGAGAAGAAAAATTTAAAGCAGGTGCGCCTTGGAAAAAATTTGCGCTTTCTGGATGACTATGCGTTTGCACGCTGTGAACATCTGACAGAGGTTGTGGCAGAGGGCATCGATGGATTTGCTGACCTGCGTCTTGGCAATGGCGTGTTTGATGATTGTGGAAGCCTGGAGATTTTAGCACTCGACGGTGACCGGGAAGCGAAAATTGCAAGGTTGCTTGCAGCTGTACCACGGTTCCTGAAAGCGGAGGATCTGTTGACAGGCGGCGAGATCGGGACGGACGCATGGTATGAGCGTTGGGATTTTGCCCTGCGTGCCTTTTTGAAGGAAGACGATGTTGCGGGCTACATGCAGGCAGTGCTTTTTGGCAAGCGGAAGTTCGCAGACCGGGAAGCGTACATTGCCTATGTGCAGGAGGCAAAGCGCGCATTGTGCAGACTGCGGTTGGAATACGGAGAAGAATTGCAGGCATTTGCCCGGAAACAGTGTGAGGAGTATCTGGGAGAAATGCGGCAGGTATAACGGGTACGAAGAAACAATGATTTAGGAATTGTAAGATCTGGTTTTTATACAGGAAGGAAGATGGCATGTCTAAATTCACAAAGCAGGCGATCATGGATGGATTTATTGAATTGTCCAAGCAGATGCCGATCGATAAGATCACTGTAAAAAAAGTAACCGATTATATCGGAATTACACGGAATACATTTTACTATCACTATCAGGATATCTATGCACTGTTGGAGGAGATTGTTGTTACAAAGGCGAAGAAATTATTTGTCTTAGATGAGGACAATCTGGAGAACTCGTGGAAGAGTAACCTGCGTTTCATGGGACAGTATGGAAAGAAGAACGAAAACTTTATAAGAAACCTCTACCAGTCAATGGGACGGGACGCGTTTGGTGACCAGCTGTTAGAAATCAGCTATGGCTCCATTTACCGGAGCGTGCAGGCGTACGCAGAAAAAGAGATGGTGCAAAATCCGGACATCACATACAAGGAACAGGCAATCAAGGATACATCTTATATACTCGCGAAGATGCTTTCGGAAAATGCAGTTGAATGGATACGCGGGCGTGTGGAACAGGATCCGGTCGCACTGATGGAGAAAGCGATAGCTGCAGTGGATGGTGTTGGTCAGGTATTATTGAATAATTTGAACCAAATAATTCCGTCAGGCAAATAAGCAGCGGGACTGCTTGCAGGCAGAGCTGCTTATTTATATGACGGATAAACAGACATAAGCATGCAGGGTGATAACCCGGAATGCGCATGGCTGTTTACGATTTCGAGAGTTCAAAGAACGAAGAAATCGTAATTATTTGGTCAGAGTATAATAAAAAGATCAGGCAAATAAACAGGAGGGTATATACATGGCAGGATCTCATATTGCAATCCCGACAATCTTAAAGATCGGGAGCGGAACACTTGGAAACGTAGGAAAATATCTGCAGTCAAGCGGATTTAAAAAGGCGGTTGTATTCTTCGGCAATGGACTTGTCGAGATGTTCGGAAAGACAGTGATGGATTCTCTCTCCGAAGCGGATATCGAGGTGCTTTCTTATTGTGAACTTGACACGACGGATATCAAGGATATTATCGATCTGGCATTTTCGATCGATGCGAAGACACAGGTCATCTTAGGTATCGGCGGTGGCAAGGTCATTGATGCCGGTAAATATGCGGCATATCTGCGGAAGCTTCCGTTTATCAGTATGCCGACATCGGCATCGAGTGATGGATTTTCTTCGGCAAGTGCATCGCTTATGGTAAATGGCAAACGTACCTCTGTGCCGGCGCGCATGGCATATGGCATCGTGGTCGATACCGATGTATTAAAATCAGCCCCTGCGAAGTTTCTATATTCCGGAATCGGAGATATGGTATCGAAGATCACGGCACTATATGACTGGATCTTCGAGGCGGAGCATGGCGTGTCCGAGGTGAATGATTTCGCGGTAATGATTGCGAAGAAGGCGGTCAACAGCTTCGTGCGGACACCGTTTGAAAGCATACAGGATAATCTCTTCCTGAAAGAACTGGTTGATTCGCTGGCGATGAGCGGAATTGCAAATGAGATCGCAGGTGGCAGTGCGCCGACGAGCGGTAGTGAGCATCTGATCTCCCATGCGCTGGATAAGCTGCTGGAGGTGCCACAGCTCCACGGTGTGCAGGTTGGAATCGCCACCTATGTGATGGCAGTTGTACAGGATCACCGGTATGTGCGTGTCAATAAGATCTTCGAGGATACCGGATTCTGGGATTTCGTATCGACACTTGGCTTGAATCGCGCAGACTACGAGGCGGCAATCGATATGGCACCGCAGATCAAGCCGAATCGTTACACATATCTGCATGAAGCAAAGTACCGGGAGAAGGCGAAACAGGTGCTTCGCGAAGATCCGGTGATGAAGCGGGTATTTGGTGAATAAGAACAATTAAAAAAAGTTGTGCAAATTAGGCGGAATGTGTAAAAAATATACACATTCCGTTTTTTGACACTTGTAGGAACTTGGAATATATGCGAAAATAACACAGTGCTTTTCTACGCGTATACCAATATTAATTAGATGTATGCAGGGAGAACACAACAAAATTAGAAGATAAAGTGTGAGCGAAGATGAAGATACTTTTGATTAACGGAAGCTTGCGTGGAGATTACAGCTCCTCCCTCAAAGTTGCCCATGCATTTGTCAAAGGCATGGTGGAAGAATATGGAGCGGACACGGAAGTCTGTGAGGTAGCATTGAAGGACAAAAGGATTGACCATTGTCATGGGTGCTTTGTCTGTTGGAAGACGACACCGGGGCAGTGCTGTATCCACGATGATATGGATGAGCTGCGGCAGATGGTGATGGACAGCGATATCATTGTTGAGAGCTTTCCGCTTTATTTCTTTGGACTGCCTTCAAAGCTGAAGGCATTTACGGATCGTATGATCTCCTATGTACAGGAGTATCGCGGGAATCCGGGCGATGAGGAAAATCACAGGTTCCTGCATAACATGCGGTATCCGGAGCTCGAAAAGAAGAAACTGATTTTAGTATCCACATGCGGCTATGAGGTGACAGACAACTGTTACGATGCCGTGTTTGCAGAGTTTGACCGGATCTGCGGAGAAGGGAAATACACAACGGTGCTTGCACCGCAGGGTGGACCACTCTCAGAACAGGGATTTGCACAGAAGGTGGCACGCTATCTGGAAAAATTCACAGAGGCGGGTCACGAATATGCAAGGGAAGGCTGCTTATCGGAACGTACGTGGAACAAGCTGCAGCGACCATTGCTTGGACACAGTACATTCGAAATGGCAATCAATATGAACTGGGACAACCCGGAGGTTGGACCTTACGGAAAGCTGGTGTAGAACGTGGAGATACTAAAGAGATTTGCGGCGAAGCTAGCCTTTACAATTGCGAATGGCGTGATTCGCATCCTGTACCCACCGAAGGTGACATGGGAAGATAAAAAAGCTACGAAAGAAGCGTTGAAGAAAGGCAACTGTGTTGTTTATTCTAACCATACAAGCCATGTGGATGGCTTCTATATGACGCGTCTGCTTGGCAGATATAAGGTACATACCTTTGTTGCAAGGGATTGGTATGACAGGAAGAAAATAAACTGGCTGTTCCGGAATCTTCCGTACATCCCGATGAACCGGCAGGAGATGGATACAAGCTGGCTGTCGATGGGACTGGAGAAGATGAATGAGGGCTGCCCGGTCTACATATTTCCGGAGGGACATACAAGCCATACCGGAGTGATGGATGAATTCAAACCAGGATTTCTGATGCTTGCAAGACAGGCACAGGCACAGGTTGTACCGGTCGTGATCGATGGCGAATTCAAGCTGTTCCATCGCATGCATATTATCATCGGCAAGCCGGTTGAGATGGATCTGAATGAAGAGGGCAGACCGTCGGTTGTCCTTAAAAAATACGCAGGTATCTGCCGGGACAGAATCTACGAACTGCGTGATACCTACGGTGTGAAAAAATCATGATATTTTGAGTGGGAACACTCTTAAAATATCCCCGCTTATCCGGGGGAAAATATAAGAAAAGGAAGGATACATAGAATGAACGAAAAAGAGTTAGAAATCGCTGAGAACATTAAAGGAATGCTTTCAAAGAATCTTAGAATCCCTGAGGAAGAATTAGATTATGAAGTTCCATTGTTTGGTGATGGAATTGGACTTGATTCTGTTGATTCCCTGGAGATTATCGCTTGTATCGATTCTGCTTACGGCGTAGCTATGACAGGTGTTGCAAAGGAGCACTTCTACAACATCGAGAGCCTTACAAAGTACGTTGTAGCAAATATGTAATAGCAAGTCATACAAAGAGGGCTGTCCCGAAAGGAAACTTTGGGGCAGCCCTATGTATTCTGAAAAGGAGATAAAAATGGATAAGATTACAAATACACGTTGCGTTGTAACCGGACTTGGCATGATCAGCGCAATCGGAAATAACGTAGATGAGTGCTTCGCAAATGCACTGGCTGGAAAAACAGGAATTGATAAGGTAGCATCTGTTGATACAACCGACTGCTATGCAAACCTTGGTGCAGAAGTACACTGCGATACACTGGATGAGATCGATGAGGCAAAGGATGTTGACCGTGTCAGCAAGCTCTGCCTGAAGGCTTCCAAGGAAGCACTCGATGATGCAGGTCTTGTGATCGATGAGAGTAATGCCGGTCGTGTCGGTGTTGTCATGGGAAGCTGCGTCGGTGGTGTTGTCAGTGTAGAAAATTATGTAACAAAGGGTGAGCATGCAGAGGATATCAACAAGATGACGATTGCCTCGATTGCAAACCATGTAGCAAATATGGCAGGCGCAAAGGGTGTTGTCACAAACGTTGGTAATGCCTGCGCAGCAAGTACGATCAGTATTGCTTATGCGTGTGAGTTGATCCGTGCCGGTGTGGCAGATGCGTTTATCGTTGGTGGTGCCGATGCATTTGCATCTGTTCCATTTTCAGGCTTCTTAGCTCTTCATGCGCTTTCTGAGCAGGCATGTTCGCCATTTAACCACAGCAACGGTATCACACTTGGGGAAGGTTCTGGTGCGATCATCGTGGAGAGCTATGAGCATGCAAAGAAGAGAAATGCGAAGATCTACTGTGACGTGCTTTCAGCAGGAATCAGCAGTGATGCCCATCATATCACAGCACCACGTCCGGACGGACTTGGACAGATGTATGCGATTCGCGAGGCAATTGAGAAGTCAGGCATCGAGCCAAAGGATGTTGCATATGTAAATGCACACGGAACAGGAACCGCCAAGAACGACGAGGCAGAATTCCTCTCCTTACATACAATCTTTGATGAGACAAATCCAGACTTAAGCGTCAGCTCTACAAAGGCAATGGTTGGCCACTGCTTAGGTGCAGCCGGTGCGATTGAGGCAGTTTTCGCAATCAAGGCTCTGACAGAGAACAAGATTCCACCAACGATCGGATATTCTGAGGAGGATATCGAGGCGCTCGGTGAGAAGGCAGGCACATTCGATTTCATGCCGAATACAATGAAGGAAAAGGATTTGCACTATGTAATGTCTAACTCCTTTGCATTTGGCGGAAGCAATGCAAGTATCATCTTCTCGAAGGAGCCGGGCAATGTGAAGGAAACTGAGAACGATGAGAAGGTTTATATCACAGGTCTTGGTATCGTCAGCCCACTTGGAAATGGCGTTGCCAACTATATCGATAAGGTCAATGCACAGACAAAGCCGGAAGCAGCGTCTGTACATGCAAATGTTGGAAAAGAAGATTACGATAAATATGGTTTGAAGATGGCATTCTACAGAAAGCTCGACAAGTTCAGTCTGATGCAGGTCATCTCTGGTCTTGAGGCACTGCAGGAAGCAGGCATCGAGGTGACAGAGGAGAATGCAGAAGAGCTTGGTATGATCGTCGGAACCGGTGATGGCCCACTTACAACCGTATATGAGTTCCAGGAGCACATTTCTGAGAATGGAACAACAGCAGGTTCTGCCTTCAACTTCCCGAACACCGTTTACAATGCAGCAGGTGGATACCTCTCGATCAAGACAGGTATGCGTGGCTATAATGTAACCGTGACAAACGGTGCACAGTCCGGTATGAGCAGCTTGTGTTACGCATATAACGAGATCAAGCAGAACCGAGGCAAGGCAATGCTTGCAACCGGTACCGACGAGAACAGCGAGGTTATGGAGAAACTTTACGCGAAGCTTGGCAAGGTAGCCGGTGATGTAAAGCAGGCATACGCCGGCGGCGACGGATTCGTGCTTGCTGATGGCAGTACGAGTATCGCGCTCGAGAACGAGACATACGCAACAAGCCATAATGCAAAGAAGTACGCAGAAGTATGCGGCTATGCCATGACACACGAAGGCGTTGCTTACGGGGATGTTGCAGGTACCGAGAAGGGACTCATGAACGCAATCGTAGATGCAGCGGCTATGGCAGGCATCACATTGGGTCAGATTGACGCCGTTTACGGATTTGCAAACGGTGCAGATGAAGTCGATACATTGGAACGCCATGTGTACGAAGAAATTTTCGCAGGAAAGGTTCCTGTTCATCAGGTCAGAGATTATACAGGTGAAGGCAGAGCTGCAAGCTCCGCACTGTCTGTTGCACATGCCGCACTTACACTGTCCGGAGATCTTGACGCAAGACAGAATGCTTACTATGTAACGACCGAAGAGGTAACGAAGGAAGTTGTCGATACATCCGCATACAAGTATGTACTCGCAACAAGCTGCGCCATCGGTGGCAGCTATGCCGCAGTCATCTTAAAGAAAGTGGCATAATAATATTATTAAAGAGAAGATGTTAATTCGGTAATTGAGACACAGAAAGAATGAAGGGTATCATATATTTCAATATTGATTCATGAATATATACGATATGTATGAAGTTTAGAAGTTCTTGATGTTCTGTTGTGTATCAGCAATGTTTGAACACGATGTTCAAACAAGCCGCCATTGAGCCATGGATGGCGAATTGGCGGCGGTTGCGTACGCATATGAAAATATATAGCAGAACATTTAGAACTTCTTAACTTCAATACATTGTATATAGAATGAATCATGTTGAAATATATGTTGAAAGCATATATGTGTCTCAATTACCGGGATACAGGTAGATAAAGGAGAAAAACATGACAAATGGTAAAGTAGCGCTTGTCACAGGCGCATCCCGCGGAATCGGGCGCGCATGTGCAATCAAGCTTGGTGAGGCAGGCTACAAGGTAGCCGTCAACTATAATTCAAACGAAGCAGCCGCAAACGAAGTCGTAGAGAAGATCAAGGCTGCAGGTAGTGAGGCAGTTGCCATCAAGGCAAATGTATCCGACCTTGCCGAAGTAAAGACAATGATGCGTGAAGTCATAAACACATTTGGACAGTTAGACGTCCTTGTCAACAACGCCGGAATCGTAAAGGATGAATTTGTCCTGATGATGAACCCGGATACGATTGATCAGTGTCTCGACCTGAACATCAAGGGATACATGTACTGTACCCAGCAGGCAGTTTTGAAGATGTTCTCGAAGAAACAGGGCGTGATCGTGAATGTATCATCCGTAAGTTCTAAGCTTGCGGTACCGGGACAGAGTGTATATAGTGCAACGAAGGGCGCTGTAAACTCCATGACAGCCACGATGGCAAAGGAGCTTGCACCATATGGAATCCGCGTCAATGCAGTGGCACCGGGCTTTATCGCAACCGATATGGTAGAGGCATTGCCGGAAGATAAGAAGGAAGAATACTTAAAGGATATTCCGATGAAACGTTTTGGTACAGCCGAGGAAATCGGTGATGTAGTTACGATGCTGGCTGGACCTGCATGCTCCTACATGACAGGACAGGTAATCGTATTGGATGGAGGACTGAGCCTGTAATGATGAATATTAACGAAGTACAAAAAAGAATCAAGCAACGTCCACCATTTCAGATGATTGAGAAGGTTTTAGAAGTGGAAGACGGCGAATATGCAAAGGGAATCAAATGTGTTTCCGTGAATGAACCATATTTTGCAGGACATTTTCCGGATGCACCGATTATGCCGGGGGTGCTGGTTATCGAGGCGTGTGCGCAGCTTTGCTCCATCACGATGGAGAGTCAGGGCACCGAGGACGATAAGATCTATGTGCTGTTAAAGTGCGAGGAATTTAAGTTCTTAAGACCGGTCATTCCGGGCGACTGTCTGGAAATCGAAGTCCGTAAGGAAAGCGGCGGTGCCGGACTGGTGAAGTTTAATGCGAAGGTAATGGTTGATGGAAAGGTAAAAGCAAAGGGAATCCTTGCATTTACATCCATGAACAAAGAGGATATCTATAACCAATAAAATATACATATTTTTAGAACTCTTTTAATATGTAAAAAAAGTAAAAAAAGTTATTCCTTTTTTCGATGTTTAATGCTATTATAATGCAGGTTGAAAAATCAATGTGCAACTTGTCACAGGTACATATGTGGCATAACATAGATTAAAGGAGGACGATGATATGACAGTAGCACAGATTTTGGCTGTATCCATCTTTGTGGTCATGTTTGTGTTGATGGTGCTGGATAAGATTGAGAAGCAGTACATCACACTCGTGGCTGGCGCGCTGACACTGATTCTTGTGTTCGGTGTGGCAATGCATAGCATGGATGCGGTCGTAGAGACATTAAATGTAAAGAATATTTTCACGAAGGGATTCTGGATTACATCCGGTGAGGGTTCCGAGGAGTCATCCGGTATCAACTGGGCGACGATTATATTCCTTGCAGGTATGATGGTAATGGTAGAAGGCATGGCAAAGGCCGGATTCTTCCGGTGGTTATGCTTACGCCTTGCGAAGCTGGTGCATTATAAGCCGATACCATTGTTCGTGACATTTATGGTTATGGCAGCCGTTTTGTCGATGTTCATTGACAGTATTACGGTTATTTTGTTCCTTGCAGCTGTTACGATCGAGCTTGCGAAGCTGTTGCATTTAGATCCGGTGCCGATGATTCTGTCAGAGGTGTTCTGTGCGAACTTAGGTGGTTCCGCAACGATGTGTGGCGACCCACCGAATATCATCATCGGAACAGGACTCGGACTCTCGTTCTCAGACTTTTTGACAAATACCGGTCTGATCGCCGGCATCTGTCTTGTTGTAGTTATTATTTATTTCTATCTTGTATACCGTAAGGAGCTGTTGTCGGAAGAGTCACAGGAACTGGATACATCCAACATTCCAGACCCTTCTACAGCTATTACAGACAAGAAGAAGTTTATTATCAGCAGCGTGATCTTTGCATGTGCAGTGGTACTTCTGGTATCGCACGCATCGACAGGATTGACCGTTGCGTTTATCGGTACGGTTATCGCGATCATTACTCTGGTCACATCAGGGAAAGATGCGTTAGAACTGCTTAAAAAAGTAGATTATAAGACACTGTTATTTTTCATCGGATTGTTTATTGTCGTTGGAGGATTGGAGCAGACAGGAATCTTGAAGTCTATTGCATCCTTCATCGGTAAGGTCAGTGGTGGAAATGTATACGTGATGGTAGCAATTATTATTTGGATTTCTGCGATTGCAAGTGCATTTGTAGATAACATTCCATTTGCAGCAACGATGCTTCCGATCATCAAGAGTCTGGCAGGTACAAACCAGCCATTGCTTGATTGCCTTGCATGGACACTGTCTATCGGAACCGATATCGGTGGTAGTGCAACTCCAATCGGCGCTTCTGCAAATGTTGTTGGTACATCTGTGGCAGCAAAGAACGGATATCCGATCGGATGGGGCAGATATTGTAAGACAGCCGCACCGGCAATGATCATCGTCGTTACGATTTCCATGATCGTTATCTTCCTGCGGTACTGCGGTGGGGTAACGATGTAAGGGTGCGTATCGCAATACCTGCACAACAGAATAAAAAAATGAAACAAAACTCCGTGCATCGTCTCCGGTGTGCGGAGTAAATTATATCAGGAGATGCGCGGATGCGTGTGTGAATTGCCGCGCTGACGCAGGGAAATGTAAAAATATAGGAGGTGGCATATGTATTTAGTATTTGATGTGGGTGGTACATTTATCAAGTATGCGCTCATGGATCAGAAGGGTAAGATTTATGAGAAGTATAAAGTCCCGACACCATTTCAGGATGGAAAAGTGGATGACAATGGCGATGAGATTACGCCGTATACAGTGAAAACAGAAGATGGTATTGCCGCATTCCTGGAGCAGATTGATATTATATACGGAAAGTATAGCAAGGAATATCAGATTACAGGAATTGCGATGAGCCTTCCGGGACAGGTGAATGTGAATCAGGGTATCGTCTATGGCGGTGGCAGTCTGCCTTATCTTGACCGGGTGCCGCTTGGTAATCTGATCAGCAGACGATGCGGAAATGTTCCGGTTGCACTTGAAAATGATGCAAAGTGCGCCGCACTTGCAGAGGTCTGGATTGGAAATGCCAAGGATTGCAAAGATGCCTGCGTGCTTGTGTTTGGTACCGGAATTGGTGGCGGTATCATTATTGACCGGAAGGTGCGCCATGGTGTCGGTATGATTGCAGGAGAGATGTCCTTTTTATATGACGGACTGCCGATTGAGGATGTGGATAAGATCTGCCCGCTTGAAGAGATCAATTCGAAGCAAGGGGGAGTACTTCCGGATCCTTGTATATGGACACAGCAGGCATCCGTGCAGGCACTTCGCCGGAAGGTTGCTAAGGCAAAGGGACTCAAGTGGCAGGAAGTAAACGGTGAGGATATCTATGAGATGGCAGAGACCGATCCGGAGGTACAGGATATTCTGGAACAGATGTATTACAACATTGCATGGCACTGCTGTAACCTCTACATCACGCTTGCACCGGAGATTATCCTGATTGGCGGTGGCATCAGTGCACAGCCGAAGTTTATGGAGGGAATCGTCAAATATACATCGAAGCTGCGGCGTCTGTCTTATATTTATGAGCGGATGAAGATTGACTTATGCAAATTCGGCAATGATTCGAACTTGATTGGTGCATTGTTTAATTTCTTGCAGAAATATGACCTTGCCAAGTAAAGAAAATGATGAATGAAAATGTGGGTGTTCCCCGCGGTAGATGCAGTCGGGAGCCCGCAAGGAGGACATACATGGAATTATGGGATATCTACGACCGGGACAAACAGCGTACCGGACGAACAATGAAACGAAATGACTGGCATATGCAGCCGGGAGATTTTCACCTGACTGTGCTTGGTGTGATTCGGCATACAAACGGTAAATATCTGATTACGAAGCGTGTCATGACAAAGGCATGGGCACCGGGAAACTGGGAAGTATCCGGAGGTGCGGCACAGGCGGGTGAGGACTCTTTAGATGCTGTGAAGCGCGAAATCAAAGAAGAAACCGGACTCGACGTCTCTTCCTTTGAAGGTGGTTTTGTGTTTTCTTATACGCGCGAAAATCCGGACGAGGGCGACAACTATTTTGTGGATATCTATTGCTTTACAGGAGATTTTACAGAAGCAGACCTGCACCTGCAGGAGGCGGAAACGGATGGGTATATGTTAGCGACTGCAGAAGAAATCAAAGCACTTGGTGCACAGGGGAAATTCCTGCATTATGACAGTATCAAACAGGTATTTTCATAAAATTTACAAAAAAATCAAAATTCATCATTTTTGATGCTAAAATGATGCAACAATGATGTAAAATAACAGAGAGAGGTCAGTGATGGCTCCTCTCTGTTTTTTGTGCAACCGGCTGTCATACGGAATGGTTTGCATTAAGCCGTCATTTACAAATAACAAGGAGACAGTTTTATGAATCGTATTTTAGTTGTGGAAGATGATACATCCATCTCCAATGTCATAGAGATCAGTTTACGGAATGCAGGTTATCTGTGTGATTGTGTCTACGATGGCACCTCGGTTTCCGGACAGTTGGAACAGGAGGTATATGATCTGGCGCTCGTCGATATTATGCTGCCGGGACCGGACGGATTTTCCCTGATGGAATATTTCAACTATTATCATGTCCCGGTGATTTTTCTCACAGCGATGGGAGATGTGCAGGATAAGGTTAGGGGATTAAAGCTTGGCGCGGAAGATTATATGGTAAAGCCATTTGAAATCATCGAACTGCTTGCCAGAGTGGAACGTGTGCTGCGTCGGTATAATAAAGTATCACAGACACTTACCGCATATGATATTGAGGTGGATACGCAGTCATTTCAGGTAAAAAAAGCCGGGGTGGAGATTCACCTGACGAAGAAAGAGTATGAGATTTTAGTGATGTTCATGCGCAACCCGAATGTCGCATTGTTCCGTGAGCGGATTTTCGAGAGTGTATGGCATGAACCGTACTATGGGGACAGCCGTACGGTTGATCTGCATGTACAGCGTCTGCGTAAGAAGCTTGGATTGGAAGATAAAATTGTACCGGTATATAAGGTGGGATACCGGCTGGAGGTATAAGCTTGAAATTATTCTGGAAACTATTTTTATCCGTTTGTACCTGCATGATGCTGGCATTTTCGGCGTGTGGAACATTTTTGATCCATTCCGGATTCAAAAGTGCAAGAGAAAAGGATATCCAGAACGGATATAATAATGCAAGCGTTGTCTGCATCAATCTTGTACAGAATGTAAAACGGACGATCAATCTCATATACCGGGACGATGGATATGAGAAACAGAAAAATGTTGTCGTGCGTCAGGCGGCGCAATCAGTTTCTGTCCGGAATGCCGGAGAGGAAGTACAGTTTGCGCTTTGGACGGATGAAAAAACAAGGATTTACAGTACAAACAGACTGAAAGAATCAAAGGTATCAATCTGTCGGGATGAACTTGAAGCTGGGCAGGAAGGCTACAAGATTGTCAAGCAAAACGGCAGATATGTATTATATACCGGGACAAGTTTTGAGGTACTTGACCGGGTCTATTATGTGGAGACATTCTCGGATATTACACGTGACTATGAAAACCGTGACGCGCAGCTTCGGATGTTCCGCATGATCATGATTATTGTCATGACTGTCTGTCTGATGCTGATGGCAATCTTAAACAATATGATCATGGTGCCAATCCGACGGTTGTCGAAGGCAACGAAGCTGGTGGCTGGCGGACGTGCCGGAATCCGGATCAGAAAAAGAAGCAAAGATGAGATCGGTGTGTTGGCGGAAGATTTCAACCGGATGTCTACGAGTCTGAACAGGACGATGAAAGAACTGGAAGAAAAAACAAAAAGTCAGGAGATGTTTACAAACAATTTTGCCCATGAGTTGAAAACACCGCTTACCTCAATGATCGGATATGCAGATCTGATCCGTTCCAATCAGCTTTCGGAGGAGGAGCTGATTACCTATGCCAACCAGATTGTTGTGGAGGGCAGGCGCTTAGAGAAAATGTCCATGAAACTGATGGATTTGATCGTGCTTAAAAAACAGGATTTCCTGTTTTATGATATGGATATAACGATTTTTGCGGAAGCAGTGTATGAGACATTGCTTCCGGTTGCCGGTAAATATGGGGTTGAACTGACAGTCAATGTACAGCCTGTGATAGTGAAGTTTGAACCGGATCTGATGAAGACGGTATTGATCAATCTGTTTGACAATGCCAGAAAATCAATGGATAAAAAAGGAAAGATTTCTTTGTTTGGTGTGTGGGTATCAGACGAATATCGTATTGGAATCAAGGATAACGGATGTGGTATCGATGAGGAGAATCTGAGCCGGCTGACCGAAGCGTTTTATATGGTAGACAAATCACGTTCCCGGGCAAACGGTGGAGCGGGACTAGGACTTGCTATCTGCAACGAGATTGTGAAGCTGCATCAGGCAAAGCTGCAGATCATGAGTAAAAAGGGGATTGGAACTCAGGTGAGTGTCTGTTTTCCAAAGGAGGTATGCAGACAGGTAAACCTGGAAAAGATGGAAATGGAGGAAGAAGTATGAGGGGACATGCGAAAACGAAGAAAAACGAACAAAAAACAGAGAAAAACAATGAAATGCATAAAAATATTCTGCGCAATTGCCTGTGCGTGCTGGCGGGAGCTGCTGTTTTGACAATCGGAATTATGGCACCGAAGACAATATTTGCCATGATGGATAAAAATGAGATTGACCACATATATGTGCAACAGGCGGATACGTCCTATCTGGAAACTGCCGCGCAGATGACCATAGAGGAAAAACTGGATATACTTGATTGGAGATCAAAAGGAATGCATGTGTCAACTTCTTATCCGATGGAAAATGCAGACGTATATGATGATCATGATATGCAATTGCAGGTAGCATCGCAGATTGAAAGGATGCAGGCAGCACATTTACTTCCTGAATTAGATTTTGATATTCTTGATATATATGCGGATAAACAGTATGAAACTCTGGTTAATCTGGAGAATATGAATCAATACGTGATGCTTGAATATATGGTGTTTCTGGTTTCGGATGATTATATGTATTTGTGTTTGGATATGGAAACCGGAAAGATTTTGGGGTATACTGTATATGCTTGTATGACAGACGCTGAATGGCAGGCGTTCCTGAAAGCGGATGTGGTGAAATATATGGCGGAGGAACTGGGCGTTTCCGAAGACGTTATCATTAAGAAGTATAACTATGGCGTCTACAATGAAACGTATGGAGAAGGCTATAATATGAATGCAGATGGCAAACTGACTGCGAATGATATGGCAGGTGTGACGGAGCAGGAAACAGACGGAAAGCAGTTTGTAGAGATTGGCATGTGGGTCGATCAGGATATTTTATCCGTTGGAACCATCTATGATAGTGAGGCGATGCAATGAAGTGCGCGAGTGCATGCACAGGTCATCGAATATAATAAGCATTGTTGCTGTGTCTGCACAAGCTGGCAGGATGCAAACATACATGTGAAGGTGACAGTCAGTATAAAAAGTATGCAGTTAAGATGGAAAAATGATACATATATGAGACAGATATGATGCACAGTCCATGTAAACTATGGGAAGTTTATAAAAGGAGTGTGCATGAAAATGGAATACGAAAGATACAGACGGAATGAAACAGGTGGGAATGTGGGTATAATCCCCGAAGATTCAGAAGTCATCAGGAGGCGGATGATGTTGCAGGAACAGCAGCGTGAAGAACATTATGAAAAAGAAAAAAAGAAAAGAAAGCAAAAATTGCGTCGCCACAGGAAACGACAGCAACAGACAAAAAAAATATTTTTCCTGTTTGTTTGTGTAGCTATGCTGGTGTTGGTTGTAGTGCTCGAAGAAAAAGGACAATTAAGAAAAACAAATGATGTGCCTGATGAAGTTACGCACGAAGTAATTGATACTGAAGATTTAAATATAAACACAGATGCAGATACAGAATCAAACGTGCAGGTGGCAGGAGAGATACCGCAGACACAGAGTCAGGCACTGCCGGACTATTATGAGAAGAAATATATGATAGGATCGCCGGCACATTATACAGAAGAAGAGATTCAGACGAGATTGAAAAACCTGTCGGAACGGTATCCGGAATTTCAGCCAATTTATCACAATATGGATCAATATCCAGAGGCACTTTTGAACAATCTGTGCTGCAATCCGAATATGCTGGATTTTGCACTTGGATATCAGGAAAACTATGATACGACATCCGGAACGTTGGAAACATCGGAATTAGATGGGATTCCGTTGTTTATCCAATGGGATAAACGCTGGGGGTACGATGCCTATGGGAATGATGTCATTGGATTGTCGGGATGCGGACCAACCTGTCTTTCGATGATAGTCATTGGTCTTACGAAAAATCAGGAGGCAACTCCGGACAAGTTGGCAGACTATGCAACGGAGCATGGATATTATGAGCAGAATTCCGGTACGAAGTGGTCGTTTATGGACCAGGTGGCTGCGGTGTATGGTGTAAAAGGGTATTATATCTATCTAAGCAAAGACACTATGCAGGAGGAGCTTGCGAAGGGACATCCCCTTGTATGTGCAATGCGATCCGGTGATTTCACTTCACAGGGACATTTTATCGTTATATCAGGAATGGAAGGAGATAAGTTCCGTGTGCATGATCCAAACAGCATAGAGAGAAGTCAGCAGTTGTGGGATTATGACACTTTACAATATCAGATTTCTGCGATCTGGGCATTTAAAATTGCAGAGTGACCGAAAAAAGAAAACCAATCCCCCGATTCAACAAAAATAAAAAAATCGAAAAAAGGGGGTTGACTTTCCAAAATTAGAGTGCTATTATAAGCAAGCTGTCGCTGATAAGACAGCAAAAAACACTATTCGACATCACAATATGCCGTCGAAAGAGTCAAAAGAAATTAAAAAAAGTTCTTGACAAAGACGAAATAAAGTGATATCCTATAGAAGTTGTCGCTAAGAACGACAAATATGAACCTTTGACAAATTAATAACATGTTAACCCTGAAAATTTCTTTAAGATATTTTCAAGGATTTATACAAATCCTATTTCATTCATCAGAATGGAAACACAATGAACAGTAATTAATAGGATCGTAATTATAAGCTAACGTTTATAAGAGATTCAAGGATTACAAACTTTTTATGAGAGTTTGATCCTGGCTCAGGATGAACGCTGGCGGCGTGCTTAACACATGCAAGTCGAA
>NZ_JAHLPZ010000012.1 GCF_018918185.1 Eubacterium sp. MSJ-21
AACCGCAGATAGTAATCACATCGAATCATATCACATAAAATACCTCCTTCTGCAAAAGTTATTGCAACAGATTTCTCTATTTCATAACTTTTTTGTTGCGTTAAGTTTTTCAATTAAAGGTTCTTTTGTAAGCCAAGTGTTGAGTTTGACATAATTTTTCACATCCTCTGTATACAGCTTCCAGAACTCTCCAAATGTCATATCCAGATTATTCTCCTGCCGTATTTTGTAATTACGCTCATAATCCAACGCTTCTCTTTTTGTTGCAAATCCTCTCTTCTTTATCTGTTTATTTTCCCCGGTCCAGTCCTTACAATAGAATTTGACGAACCAGGTGCCTGTCTTACTGTCTTTATAAGCTGGCATATTCATCATCTCCTTCTTTTCATATGCAAAAGCAGATGCCTAAGCCGATATAACTTTTGCACCTGCCTCTGTCTCAATCTTCTTACCTGTTGCTTATCCTGCATCACTCATACCATAAATGCGTTCTTCAAAATATTTTCTGCTTACTTTTCCACGGATTACAATGTAACCCTTCTTTTCAAGTTCACTGTTGATCTGTCTCATAAGCTTGTATGCTGCGGATCTTGAAATTCCAAGAATCTGCATCACATCTCCTACTTCTAAAAACTTTTCGTTCATGCCCTTTCACCACCTTTCCATTAAAATTTGTTTTGGCGTTTCTCCATACCAGTTCTGCTGATGTCACAACCAGCCTCCTTACCTGAGATGATCTCCTGTAATACCGCCCGCTCCTGCTCGAGGTACTCGGTCCGCTTGGGGGAGTGTCTACATTCGCTCGATTCCTATGAATGTCCTGGCAAATGCCTGTTAGATTTCTGATACCGCTCATTCAGTTGTTTTTTCAATACCATACCGTATAGATAATTGAATTGGTATTATTCTATACCGTGCGGTATTGAATTGTCAAGTAGTTTTTCTAATGCTTTCGTATAGAAAAACTTCCATTTTCATTTTTTCCGTGTTATACTGTCTTTAACAGTCCATCAGGGACAGATAAACGGAGGTAACTACACTATGACAATTGGTGAAAGAATAAAGAAAATACGGGTATTCCGTAAAATGACAATGGACGAGCTGGGCGGTGCACTTGGATTTGAAGGCAAAAATATGTCGGTCCGTATATCCCAGTATGAAACCGGTGCCCGCATTCCCGGTGAAGATATGATTCTAAAGCTTGCTGATGCTTTGCACTGCAATTACAAGGCAATCTCTGATTACAGCCTTGGTGCTGCTGAAGATATCATCGAAACACTTTTCTGGCTTGAAGAAAGTGCCACATCTCTCCCGGCACGTGGAAAAGGCACAAGATTTCCAGAGTATACAGCTCCCGGCAACCTGATTCATCTGACTGCAATGACACCTGCAAAACCTTCCGAGACTGCCAGACCAACTTACAATGAAGATGATTATGACAGTGCAGGCTCACCTGTCGCATTAACTTTTGAATATGGATTGGTAAATGATTTCCTTTCGGAATGGTGTGAAATGAAAACGAAATTAAATAATGGAGAGATTTCTCCTAACGAGTATTTTGAGTGGAAAATAACATGGCCTCATGCGTGAAACATAATGTCATCCGCTGTGCACCATCTCGATTCCGCTTCGCTGCATCTCGATGGAGGGCGTTCGCCCTATATGAATAGAAACCTGCTGTCTATGGAATGCAAGCATTCCAAGCCATCAATTTTCTATTCCCGCACAACTCACTTTAGTACCAAAATAGTACCACAAGGCAAAAAACAAGCTCGCAAATGCCCATTTTACTAGGCTTTGCGAGCTTTTGAAAATTATTCAAACTCAATCGTTCCAGGCGGTTTACTCGTCAGATCATACATTACACGGTTTACGCCCTTTACTTCATTTATAATTCGTGTCATAACTTTCTGCAATACTTCAAATGGAATCTCGGAGCAATCAGCGGTCATGAAGTCACTGGTGTTGACTGCACGGAGTGCGATTGCATAGTCGTAGGTACGCTCGTCGCCCATAACACCGACACTACGCATGTTGGTCAGTGCTGCGAAATACTGTCCAAGGTTCTTGGCAAGTCCTGCCTTGGCGATCTCCTCGCGGTAAATGTAATCTGCATCCTGCACGATTCGAACCTTATCTGCGGTTACTTCACCGATGATACGGATACCAAGTCCCGGTCCCGGGAATGGCTGGCGATATACCAGGTATTCCGGAATGCCAAGCTCCAGACCGGCTTTTCTTACTTCGTCCTTGAAGAGCAGGCGCAGTGGTTCGATGATTTCCTTGAAATCAACATGATCTGGAAGTCCACCCACATTGTGGTGACTCTTGATGACTGCGGACTTTCCAAGTCCGGACTCGATTACGTCTGGATAGATTGTTCCCTGTACCAGGAAGTCTACTGCACCGATTTTCTTCGCTTCTTCCTCGAATACACGGATGAACTCCTCGCCGATGATCTTACGTTTTGCTTCTGGCTCAGTAACGCCAGCTAACTTCTTATAATAACGCTCCTGTGCATTGACACGGATGAAGTTCAACTCGTATGGGCCATCCGGACCAAATACTGCCTCTACTTCATCGCCCTCATTCTTACGAAGTAAGCCGTGGTCAACGAATACACAGGTAAGCTGCTTTCCTACTGCCTTTGAGAGAAGAACGGCTGCCACAGATGAATCAACGCCACCAGACAGAGCACATAATACCTTTCCATCTCCAACCTTCTCACGGATCTCACGGATGGTTGTCTCAACGAACGAATCCATCTTCCAGTCACCGGAGCATCCACATACGTTATAAACGAAATTTGACAGCATCTTCTGTCCTTCTTCGGTATGCATAACCTCTGGATGGAACTGTGTCGCATACAATTTACGTTCCGGGCATTCCATTGCTGCAACCGGACAGACAGGTGTCTTCGCAACAACCTTAAATCCCTCCGGTGCCTTTGAGATATAATCCGTGTGGCTCATCCAGCAGATTGTCTGTGATTTTACTCCCTGGAAGATAGCACTGCTGTTATCGACATCCACCTCTGTTCTGCCGTACTCGCTGACCGGTGCAGTTTCGACTGTACCTCCAAGCATATATGCCATCAACTGCGAGCCATAGCAGATTCCGAGAATTGGAATTCCCAAATCAAATATTTCCTTCTGATAGCGTGGCGAATCCTCGCCATACACACTATTCGGACCACCCGTGAAAATGATTCCCTTTGGATTCATTTCCTTGATCTTGTCGAGCGACAAGGTGTACGGATGCACCTCTGCATACACATTACATTCACGGACACGACGTGCGATCAACTGGTTGTACTGACCACCAAAATCAAGCACGATAATCATTTCCTTATTCATGTGCGTCTCCCTTCTTCTCTTAATTTATTGTTATATTCTATAAGAAAATAAGCAAGAGTCCTATCTTTCGATAAAACCCCTGCTTATTATACTAATTATTCAGCATCTCTGCAATAACTTCCTGCGCTTTTTGTAACTGTGTATCATCTGCACGGTCAATATTGACTGCGGATGTCTGTCCATCCGGAAGCTCTACCTCATAATCCGGAGTTATTCCCTTCTTATGAATATCATTGCCATTTGGAGTGAAATACTTTGCAATCGTAAGCTTCACAGCTGTTCCATCGGAAAGCGGAATGACCGACTGAACAATTCCTTTACCGAACGTCGTTGTGCCAACTAACTTTGCCTTACCGGAATCCTGCATTGCACCAGAGAAAATCTCAGATGCGCTGGCACTGTTACCATTTACAAGTACAACCAGCGGAATATCCACGCTGTGCTTTCCACTATCCTTGTACTCGCCAATCACATTTCCATCACGATCCTTCGTAGATACAATCACACCATCATCCATAATATAATCGCACATATCCACAACCGCTGTCAGAAGTCCGCCTGGATTATCACGCAGATCAATAATTACAGCCTTAGCACCATTTGCCTGTACTTCATCCATGGCATCCTCAAATTCCTGTGCCGTGTTATCATTAAACTGTGTAACTGCAATATAACCGACCTGATCATCCAGCATTTCATTTTCCACCGTATAATTCTCCACTGTACGGCGTTCTACGTCAAACTCCAGATAATCCGGTTCACCCTGACGATAAATCTTCAAATGTGCCTTCGTGCCTTCTTTCCCACGAATCATATCTACAACCACAGAAAGTTCCTGATCGGTAATCTCCGTGTCATCTACCTGTACTAAGACATCGCCTGCCTTAAGTCCGGCTTCCTCTGCCGGGCTGTTTTTGATCGGACGCACAATCTCCACACGCATATCGGAATTCATCGTCACAACTGCACCAATACCAACATACTCACCGGAAGTATCTTCCTGTAACTCAGCATACTCTTCCTTTGTATAATATACAGAATATGGATCATCCAGACCTTCCATAATTCCGTCATATAATGCCTCTTCCTGCTTATCCCGGTCAACATCAAAATAATAATACTTATCAATCAGAGAATTGATTTCATCCACCTTTTTTGCTACCGAACTGTCCTCCCACAGATCCGATGCAACAACGGACTCCGAATTTGACGGTGTTCCATCCGTTTCTGTCTGTACATCGATGGACTCCCGTGTATTTTTCTTCGACTCGGTCTGCTCACTACAGCCAATACAAACTACAGATAACATAGTTGCCAGAACCAAAGCCCATAGTTTTTTCATATTCTTTTTCACGTCTAGTTTTACACTCCTTTTATCTTGCGCTTCATCTTACTGTAAATAAGGCAATGGGTCAACATAACTACCATCGATTCTTAATCCAAGATGACAGTGTGGACCGGTAGAATTTCCGGTACTTCCCGCAAGTGCAATAACCTGTCCACGTGATACGGTTTCTCCAACGCTCACACACAGGCTTGAGTTATGCATATATGTTGTCGACATAGAAGCGCTATGCGCAATTGTCACATAATTTCCCATAGAACTTGAATATGCTGCCGCAATCACCGTTCCAGCCTCGCATGCTACAATCGGTGTTCCAGCCGGACATCCAATATCCAATCCCTGATGATATCTTGAACCGATACCACCAGGACTCTCTCTCGGTCCAAATCTGGAAGTAATGGTTCCGCCAGTTGATACCGGCCACTGTAAACTGCCACCCGTATACGTAATCTGTACATCGGAAGGTGCGGTGTTTCCTGCTGCAGCCGCCGCTGCCTGTTGCTGTCTGTAAGCCTCCTCTGCAGCCGCGATTGCCTGATTTGTTGCCTCGATATCTTTCTCCAGTTCTGCAATCGTTGCCTCATAATCACCAATCGATGATTCATAGTTAGCAACCTGCACCTGCTTGCCTTCAATCATAACCTCAACAGCTGCTTTGTTGTCTTCCACTTCCAGTTTAATATCTTCGACATCCTGCAGATCCTGTTCCAGACCTGCCTTTGTATCTGCAATTGTCTGACGTGTTTCAACCAGATCATCAAACATATTCTTATCATAAGAATAAATCTGATCCGCATACTCCGTCTGATTTACAATATCTGAAATATCAGATGTTGAAAAGAGGACATCCAGATATGACGGATTACCATTTTCATACGAATACTTGATTCGTTCCTTCATCGCAGCATACTGTTCCTGTTCCTTTTCCTGCGCTGCTGTAAGCTCAACCTGTTTTGTCTCAATATCGGATTCGAGCTGTGCCTGCTGTGCCTCCAGATCAGTGATTTCATTTGTGTATTCTGTCACCTGCGCATCCAGTTCTGCTATTGCATCCAGAATCGAATTCTGTTCTTTCTCCAGCTGTGCAAGAACGGCTTCTGCCTCTTCCTTCTTGCTTTCTTTCTGATCCTTCTGATCCTTCAAGTCCGAAATACTAGTCGCATTTACTGTCATACTCATGCTTCCAGCTACAGCAAATGCAATAATTACTCTTATGAGTTTTTTACACTTCATATGCTTCCCTCCTAGACTTTCAAATGTTTCCGTGTTGTCAATAAACTGCCAATCAAACCAAGTCCGATACCAATACCCGCAGATAACGGAATCAAAACTGCAAAGATCTCCTTAGCCGGTACAAATGCAAATAAATTCTGAACCACAGAGAATCTGCCAATGATATATTGCACAACTGTATCATACATATAGTAGATCAATACAAGCGGAATGAGCGAACCTACAAGACCAATTACCACACCTTCCACAATAAATGGTGCACGTACAAAAAAGTTTGTCGCACCAATCAGTTTCATGATACCGATTTCTTCCTTACGCACTGTAATACCAATTGTGATAGTATTGCTGATCAGGAAGATTGATACCAATAACAAAATAACGATAATTCCAATAGACGCGTAGCTCACTACACTGTTCAATGCAGCGACGCCATCTGCTGTCACCTCAGAGCTCAGAACCTTACGAACGCCTGTCAGCCCCTTCAGATATTGTACAAACTCTGCCTGATTAGAAAGATCCTTCAATGTAATCTTATACGATGCACTGTTTTTCAAAGGATTGTCTCCCTGAAATGCATCTATCGCTGCCTGTGGGTCGTCGAATTTTTCTTCTGCATACTGCTTCCACGCCTCATCTGCCGAAATGAAATCCAATGTATTGACCTCATCACGTAAACGGATCTGCTGCCCGATCATCGTGATATTCTCATCGGTCACACCTTCATCAAAGAATACAGAAATCGTAACTGTATTCTCCAAATCCGTCATCGCAGTACGGAAATTCACAATCACACAATAAAATAAACCAAACAAGAACAGACAGGAAACGATTGTTCCGATGGATGCCAATGAGAACAAAAGGTTTCTTCTAATATTTTTAATACCCTGTCTGATACTATACATGAATGAACTAATCCTCATCGATATACCCACCTTTTTGCTCATCGCTGATTATTTCGCCATGCTTCAACGTAATTACACGTTTCTTCATCATATTGACGATTTCTTTGTTATGCGTTACAACCACAACGGTTGTTCCCTTCTTATTGACATCCTCCAGAAGTCGCATAATTTCCCATGAATTCTTTGGATCCAGATTTCCAGTTGGCTCATCCGCAAGCAAAATCTCCGGTTTATTTACCAATGCTCTTGCAAGTGCCACTCTCTGCTGCTCACCACCGGATAACTGCTTCGGAAATGATTTGTACTTATCTGCAAGTCCAACCAGTGTCAGCATCGCAGGCACCTGACGACGGATATACCGGCTCGGTGTCTCAATAACACGCTGTGCAAATGCAACATTCTCATATACAGTCCGGTCCTTCAGCAGACGGAAGTTCTGGAATACAACTCCGATCTTTCGTCGGATCTTTGGTATATTTTTTCTCTTTAATTTACTGTAATCCGTATCTGCCACCCGAATCTTACCGGAGGTTGGATCTAATTCCTTTAACAACAGCTTAATCAATGTTGTCTTACCAGATCCGGAAGATCCTACAATAAATACGAATTCACCTTTTTCTATTTTCAAACTCACATCGTTCAAGGCATACGTCTTACTAGCCGGATACCGCATCTTCACATGACTCAGTTCTAACATCTTACTATCTATCTCCTTTTTGGCATCTTTCCTAGTACTCTAGCGATTCCATATACTTCATGTATTTCACAACCATAAGGGCGATTTTAAATGTAATGGCATCTTCAAATACGCGAAGGTCAAGTCCGGTACTCTTCTGAAGTTTATCCAGACGATAAACCAGAGTATTTCGATGAATATACAACTGACGGGATGTTTCAGACACATTCAAGCTGTTCTCAAAGAACTTATTGATCGTCATCAATGTCTCCTCATCGAACTCATCCGGTGATTTTCCATCAAAAATCTCCTTGATAAACATTTTGCAAAGCGGAAGCGGTAACTGATAAATCAATCGGCCAATTCCAAGATTGCTGTATGCAATAATCTTTCTGTCACTGTAGAAAATCTTTCCTACATCCAAAGCAAGCTTTGCTTCCTTATATGAACGGGATACTTCCTTGATCTCGTTGACAATCGTACCATATGCAACATTGACGGATGACATAGCTTCCGTATTCAGCATATCCACGATCACCTTTGCAGTCTTTCGCATATCATCATACGTTTCACTCGGTTTTACTTCCTTCACCAGAATGATATTCTTCTCATCCACCGCCGTAATGAAATCCTTTGTCTTGCTGGAGAACAGAGTTCTGACTGTCTCCAATGCATTGGTATCCTTCTCCGTCTTTGTCTCAATAATAAATACAATTCTCTTTACATCCGTCTCGATATGTAACTTTTTTGCACGATTATAAATATCTACCAAAAGCAGATTGTCAAGCAGAAGGTTTTTAATAAAGTTATCCTTATCAAAGCGTTCCTTGTATGCTACCAGAAGATTCTGGATCTGGAAAGTCGCCATCTTTCCAATCATATATACATCCTCGGCATCCCCTTTTGCCAGTATTACATATTCCAGTTCGTTCTCATCATACACTTTAAAGAACTGAAAGCCACGAATCACCTGGCTGTCTGCGGCGGATTCTGAGAATTTTACAACCTCATCCTCATATTCTTCCATTCCACGCATCGTTGTCGCAAGTATCTTACCTTCCGTATCCATCACGCAGAGTTCCACTCTTGTAATCGATTTAATTCCGGTAACTGTATCCTGCAGTATCTGATTCGAAATCATTCGTCCACCCCTATTCTTTGTTGTGAATTTAAAAATTCTGTAACAAAATTGTAACATTTGTGTATTTCTCTGTCAATGTTAAATATTTTCCATACACTTAACATTACCTATACTCATACAAAGTACATTCTACACGAAAAATGCGAAAAAAAAAAGAGGAAACGCATAATTTTTATGCATTTCCTCTGAAAAATCACACTTTGTTCAAATTTTAGAACCAAGCACCTGACTAGTTGATGATGATCTCCTCTGTCTCCTTATCGAAGATGTGGATCTTGCTCAGGTCAAATGCGAACTGAACTGTATCACCAGGTCTTGCTGTTGTACGTGCATTTACTCTTGCTGTGATATCGAACTGATCGATTGTGAAGTACAGATATACTTCAGCACCAAGCATTTCGTAAATATTGATTCTTGCATCGATAACACTCTCAGGTGAAGACTCGATGAAGAGCTGCTCATCATGAATATCCTCTGGACGGATACCAAGAACAACTTCCTTATCAAGGAAATCACCGCTGATCAGCTTCTGAGCCTTAGCATCAGGAACCTTGATTGAGTGAGAACCGAACATAAGTAATACATCTGCTCCAGACTTAACAACCTTACAATCGATGAAGTTCATAGGTGGCATACCCATGAATCCAGCTACGAACAGGTTGCATGGCTTGTCATACAGATTCTGAGGTGTATCAACCTGCTGGATGATACCATCCTTCATAACTACGATTCTTGTACCAAGAGTCATAGCCTCTGTCTGGTCATGTGTTACGTAAATGATAGTTGTCTGCAGTCTCTGGTGAAGCTTAGAGATCTCAACACGCATCTGAACACGAAGCTTAGCATCCAAGTTTGAAAGAGGCTCGTCCATAAGGAATACCTTAGGCTCACGAACGATTGCACGTCCCATAGCCACACGCTGTCTCTGACCACCTGACAAAGCCTTTGGCTTTCTGTCAAGCAGATGCTCGATATCAAGAATCTTAGCAGCCTCATGTACCTGCTTATCAATCTTCTCCTTTGGTACCTTTCTAAGCTTCAGACCGAATGCCATGTTATCATAAACTGACATATGTGGATACAAAGCGTAGTTCTGGAATACCATCGCAATATCTCTGTCCTTAGGCTCTACATCGTTAACCATCTTGTCACCGATCCAAAGCTCACCGGAACTGATATCCTCAAGACCTGCGATCATACGAAGTGTTGTTGACTTACCACATCCTGAAGGTCCAACGAAGATGATGAACTCTTTATCTTCAATATCCAAGTTGAAGTCCTTTACAGCGTTGAAGCCATTTGGATAAATTTTATAAACATTCTTAAGTTGTAAACTAGCCATTTTGATTTTTCCTCCTTAGATTTTAGCTATAATCATCTGACTCATGATGTTTGTATGATACACCAAACAGCCTGAAGTTGCCATATTACTATTCAACAAATAAGGTAGAAAAATATTGTGTAATTTGTATATGAAAATTTTTTTCATGTTTTTTTTGTGGATTTTTCACAAATTTTACACAAAGTATCCTAGTTATATTTTGTGAAACCTTCACCATAAGCCTCACGAATATCTCCAACAAAACAAATTGCCCGGTCATCCAGTTCATAAATTTTACGCTTGACATTTACCATTTCTTTCGAACTGAGTGCACAGAGCAGCATCTGTTTTGGACAGCCCGTGTAACCGCCCTGTGCCGGAACCCTTGTCACACCGCGTCCAAGCTGTCCGATGATATATTCCGCGACTGCTTTTTCCTCATTTGAAATAATATACATCAGCTTGGCACGATTCGGTCCCTCCAGCACAAAATCTGACACCTTTGTCATAACAAATAATACAATCAGTGCGTAAATTCCATTTCGAAGTCCGAAGACACCGATGCCAAATAAGATAATGATCCCGTCCACACCTGCCATCAATTTCGGAACAGATATATGCGGGATCCGCCGGTTCATAATCTGTGCTGCCATATCCGCGCCACCCGAAGATGCATTTTGCAGAAAAATCAATCCAAGTCCTCCACCCATGATTACACCGCCACACAGGCCATCTACCAGCACATCCCCTGTCAAAAGCGGCAATGGGCGGATCAGTCCAAGGAACACGGACAGACACACCGTCGCATAAACGGTTCGATAAAACGAAAGCTTTCCAAGTACTTTATATCCTATAAGGAACAGGGGGATATTGACCAGCACATTTACCAGCCACATCGGAATCCGAAACAGATGCTCCAGCAAAACCGCCAGTCCCGTCACACCGCCAGTCACAAGCTCCAGCGGATTAAAATATACAACCACAGAAAATGCCATCAGAAATGCTCCGACTGTCATCCATCCATACCGTTTACCTGTCATCCATCAAACCTCCAATCAATTTATTTTTTGACATAAAAAAGACTCCATACTGTATCTTAGTATGAAGTCTCCTGTACATTTTTATTCTCAACACTAATGATTGCTGTCCGATGCGCCAATAATGATAACAACATCATAACCATCTGTGGATTCTGTCACATTGCTTGTGACGGTTCCCACTTCATAGCTTGCATTCGCAAAATACTGCACCAGTTCTTTTCCTACACCATCTTCTCTTGCAACAATCTTGGTATCAGAAAGTGCTTCTGTATAATCGGATGCATTTGTATCCGCATATCCATTTGCATTCAAAGTATCGCACCAGCGTCCTGCAAGTCCGGCTATATCTGTGCTGTTCAGAACTAAAATTTTCTTATCCGTTGCGCTGACTGCTTCCGTCTCCTGAGCAGCTTCCGTTGTCTCCGCTTCCGTGGAAGGTGTGATTTGCAAATCATCCACCTGGGAATCTGTCAATGCATTCTGATCCAATGTTGTTGCCGGTGTATCCTTTGCAGTATTCCCTTTAAATACCTGCAATACAAAAAACGCACCAAATACAACAATCGCAATTCCTAATATAATAACAGCTGCCCGAAGTAACATCGAAAAGAACAATCCAACCGCCGTCTGCTGCTTTCTTCCACTCATAATTTTCTCCTATCTGCAATATACAACTTTTCTTGTAGCTCCTATGTTTCTGTTTTGCACATAATTTCAATACATTTGTCAAGTATAGCAAATGTTATTGTTTTTTTCAACCGTTTATAGCATAATCATAGTATGGTTTTTTTGTGAAAATTTTGCATCCTGCTATATATAATTTTTTACCAAGGAGGTTCTGCCCCTATGAAAACAGCACTTATTACCGGTGCTTCCCGCGGAATCGGCGAAGCCACCGCCTATCAGTTAGCAAAAGAATTCGACTGTGTTGCCATTGTGAGCCGGAATACCGACGGAAAACTAAATACCGTCGCGAATCAGATTCACACCACAACCAATTGTGAATGCATTCCATTTACCGGAGATGTGTCTGACTTCGCATTTGTCGAAGATTGCGTCCAGTCACTTGCCGCATCCGGGCATCCGGTCGATACACTCGTCAACAACGCAGGTATCTCGCTCGTCGGACTTTTTCAGGATCTGACTCCGGAAGAATTCGACCGCATCCTGCGCATCAATGTAACTTCCGTCTACAACACTTGCCATGCTGTGATTCCTAATATGGTACGAAACCAATATGGACGTATCCTGAATATCTCCTCGGTCTGGGGACTGGTCGGTGCCTCCTGTGAAGTCGCCTATTCGGCAACGAAGGGTGCCATCAACAGTCTGACGATGGCGCTTGCAAAGGAGCTTGCGCCAAGTCATATCGCAGTCAATGCGATTGCTTTCGGTGCCGTGGACACGACCATGAACGGTCATCTGTCTGTCGAGGAGAAGAAGGCACTCTGCGAGGAAATCCCGGCAGAAAAAATGGCGGCTCCCGAAGAAGCCGCCGCCTGTATCTCTCATATTTTGGCAATGCCGGATTATATGACCGGCGAAATATTGAAATTCGATGGTGGCTGGATCTAGCCACCATTCCCCTTTTCCGAATTCTTTTCCAAACTCATTACGAATCCTTCTTACGCAGGTTTTTGATTGCTGTTGTAAGCTTGATTGGATTTCCGTAACGCAATGTCGAACTCCGGAAGATCTTACCGCCGATCACACCCATAAGTGCAACGGAAATATACAGAATGACCGCAGATACGATGATCTCCCATGTCTGTACATGTCCCATCGCCACGCGCGCAAACATGGCACTGTAAGAGCTAAACGGCAGGAAGGAACAGACTTTCATCGGTACACCGTCTACCTTGTCAAGCTGAAGCAGCACAACAAAATATACAATCATGATAATCATCTGCACTGATCCGGCGGACTTATTCAGATCCTCAATCTTCGATACCAGTGCCCCAAGCGCACCATACATAAACGCATAGAAGAGGAATCCGCCAATACCGAATACTGCAAATACAACCAATACATTGGCCGGGATATCCAGGAACATGCCAAGGTCAATGCTCCAGAAATCTTTATTGTACTGGTAAGAACCAAGCAGACAGACCGCAATGATTCCGACCTGAAATACCGTTGCCACGGCACCTGCAAATACCTTGCCGAACAGCAGCGCCGTTGAATCGGTACTGGTAACCAGAATCTCAATCGAGCGGTTGCTCTTCTCATTTGTAACAGAAGACGCAATACTCATGCCATACATGATGATGAGCATAAATATCAGAATCACAAGCACATAGCAGTACCAGAAATTCTGTGTGCTGTCCTTGCCAAGCACATACTCTTCATGGGTAATTTCCTTATAGGATGCCTCCATGAATTCATTCAGATCCAGGTCATGCTTCTCACAGTAATCCAGTTTGACGAGCATCCCCAGATAGCTGTCAAAGACAGCCACATCGGAATTATCCATGCTCTTGTTATATACATAATAATCGTAGTCTGACAGCGAATGAACCGCAAATCCGGCAGCCGCTTTTTCATCTTCAACCGCTTTTTTCAAAGCATCCTCACTGTCAAATCTGACCAGATTTATTCCTGTTTCCATAGAACCCCATACTGAGCCATCCACGTCAATAATCAAATTTCCATCCGGATCGTAGACGCCGTATGTATGCTCTGCATCTGCCTCTGCGGAAGAATCCTCCTTTGAAGTGCCCTCCTGAACGGTAGAATCCTTCTTATCTCCCGTAATTGCATCCTTGACACGCGGCACGAACATGATGCCCGCTGCCAAAACAGCAATCAGGATTGTGGATATCACATATGACTTGCTCTTAAAATAGTTGTCCAGTTCAAACTTTAATATCGTGAAAAACTGCTTCATGTTATACCGCCTCCTTTGCTGCTTCTGTGTCCGGTTCTTCATCTCCGACACATGAGATAAAGATATCATTCAAGGATGGCTCATAGGCTCCAAACTGGTGAATTTCAACTCCTGCCTGTTTACAAACATCAAGAATCTGCCACATATCGGCCTGGGTTTTCAGTTCAAGCACCACGTACTTTTTAGTCACGCGCTCAACAGCTGCATAAGAAGACAGCTTCTCCCTACAGATATCAGCCAGCTCCTGCGGGCTGTAATTGTCCGCTGATATCGTCTTTCTGCCACGTCCGTATGTATCCTTAATATCATCGAGATGTCCGGATAATACGACATCACCATGGTTAATAATTGCGATATCCTCGCAGAATTCCTCCACGTAGCTCATCTGATGACTGGAGAAAATGACGATGCGTCCTTCGCGGATCAATTCCCGGATGACATCCTTCAGCACCTGTGCATTGACCGGATCCAACCCGGAAAACGGCTCGTCTAATATGACTAACTGTGGCTCACCGACCAGAGTTGCCGCAAGCTGTACCTTCTGCTGGTTTCCTTTTGATAATGTCTCTAAATTCCGGTCAATATATTCGGATACATGAAGACGATCCAGCCATTTCACAGTGCTATCATTCGCCTGTTTCTTATTCATGCCCCTAAGCATTGCCAGATACACCATCTGGTCACGTACTTTCTTCTTTGGGTAAAGCCCCCGTTCCTCCGGCAGATATCCAACCTGGCTTGCCGTCGGACGAAATATTTCTCCATCAAGCATAATCTCGCCGGAATTCGCATGAAATACATCCATGATAATCCGAATAGTTGTCGTCTTACCAGCACCATTTCTACCAAGTAGTCCGAGCGCCCGTCCGCTCTCCACCGCGAAACTGACCCCGTGCAGGATTTCTTTTTCCCCGAAGCTTTTTCTTATATCTTTTAATTCGAGCTTCATAACCTCTTCCTTCTTTCCTGTCTACCGATTTTGTTATTCCTACGTACTATACAAATCCAAAAATCTGTATAAAAATAACATGTTCCCAATATAGCAGAATCCATTGTCATTTACAACTATCTGCCCCTGCATTTCATCTGTCTGCCAGATAAAATGCAGGTCTATCGAAAACATGTTATGATCCGTCACCATGTATCCGCATGCACATCCGTGCATATTCTTTGTATTATTATCAACTGTTATGGCAGTGCATACTTCTGTTCATATGCCCGGTACTGTTCATCGTACCACTTCGCATCCTGCTCCTTCACTTCTTTGCGGTGCTCATGTGCATCAAGTTCATCATCCTCCACCTGGATTACGCAGGTAGCAATATTCGAGCAGTGATCGGAGATACGCTCATAAGTATCCGAGATATCTGACAGACTAAGCCCAAGCTCAATCGTACATTTGCCTTTACGCAGACGCTTGACATGACGTTTCTTGAGCTCTTTGTTCATATCGTCCATCAACTCTTCCAAAGGCTGTACAAGCGCTGCTTTATAACGGTCATTTTGCTCAAATGCATTAACTGTCATCGTCAGGATATCTTTGAGTGCCTTGCTGTAGACAGCAAGCTCATCCATCGCCTTCTTCGAGAAGATCAGTTCTTTCTTATGCATCTGTTCTACTGCCAGCAGTATATTCACAGCCAGATCCGAGATACGCTCGATATCTCCCAGCGAATGAAGCATCAGTGACAGACGGTGTCCATCTTCCTTCGAAAGATCTTTCGTAGAGAGCCGGAGCAGATACGTGCCAAGCTGATCCTCGTATTTGTCGACGGTATCCTCTTCCTTGCGGATCCGTTCCGCTATCTCCTCATCGTATGCGGTAAGCAATCCGACTGCGCGGCCAACGGATTTCATAGAGAGCTCTGCCATCGCAGAAGCCACCTTCTGGCACTGCATAATCGCAAAACCAGGTCTCTCTAAGAATACCGGATCCAGAAGCTGCAGTACCTTGTCATGCTTGCTAAGCTCGTCTTCTTCCTCGTCGTCATCCTTGATAGTCTTGACAGCAAGAAACTCCAGGAATCCGGAAAGCGGAAGCAGCACAATCGTTGCAGCAATATTAAAGATCGAATGTATCGTTGCAATTCCTACCTCATTTGCTGCCTGCGGCAGGAATGCATAATGTACAAATGCATTGGAGATATAAAATACTAACATGAACACAACCGTTCCAATTACATTAAAGTAAAAATGAACCGCTGCCGCACGTTTTGCGTCCTTACTTGCTCCCACACTTGAGATCATTGCAGTCGTACAGCTGCCGATATTCTGTCCCATAATGATAGGGAGAGCAAGTGCATAGGAGACAGCACCTGTGGAACAAAGCGCCTGCAAAATACCTACGGACACAGATGAAGACTGCATAATCGTCGTCAATACAAAACCTGCAATAACTCCGAGAAGCGGATTCTCAAACTTCGTCAGAATCTGTGTGAACTGCGGAACATCCTTGAGCGGTTCCACTGCCGAACTCATTGCGGTCATACCATACATCAGAATCGCAAAGCCAAGTAAGATTGTTCCGATGTTATGTTTCTTCTCACTCTTGCAAAATACAACTAAAATCGCACCAATCACAGCCAGAATCGGCGTAAAAGAGGTCGGCTTCAGCATCTGAAGGAAGAAGCTTCCTCCGTCAATACCGGACAGTGACAGCAGCCACGAGGTTGCCGTTGTACCGATATTCGCACCCATGATAATACCGACTGCCTGATTGAGCTTCATGATACCGGAGTTAACAAAACCAACGACCATAACCGTCGTCGCTCCGGATGACTGGATGACTGCCGTTACACCTGCGCCAAGCAACACAGCAGACCACTTATTGGAGGTAAGGCGTTCCAAAACCTTTTCCAGCTTACCACCTGACATCTTCGCTAATGCATCTCCCATTATATGCATACCGTACAGAAACAATGCGAGACCACCAACCATGGATAGAACGTCAAAAATATCCATCTTTTTCTCCTATTCTCTTTATTGACATTTTATAAGCCGGTCTGCTGGATTTTACCCAAAATTCACCTAATTTTTACAGTTTCCGGTCTTTAACAATAATACAACCTTAAAGAGGTCTCCGTCAATCATTATTTCCACTTTGCCGTTCTGTAATTCCATCAGGCTCTGTGCAATGGAAAGTCCGAGTCCATTGCCCTCTGTATTTCTCGAACGGTCACCACGTACAAACCGTTCCTTTAATTCATCGCCGGAGATGTTGAGTGGTTCCTTCGAAATGTTCTTGAAAGTCACTGTGATCTCTCCCTGTTCTGCCTCGTCAATATCGATGTATACCCGGCTGTTTGGCTGGGCGTACTTGATGATATTTCCGATCAGATTGTCGAACACGCGCCACAGATGTCTTCCATCTGCCATTACATGATTGTCCGCCTGTGCACCATATCTCTTCGTCAGATGATTCGTCACAACCGGCTGCAGCTTACATGCCGCGAGCCGCTCTTCGAATTCTCCGAGTGCCTGTTCTAAGAGCATTTCCACATCGGTCGGTTCCATATGCACTTCCAGGTTACCCGTAGACGCCTTGCTCGCTTCAATCAGATCCTCGATCAGCTTCTTGAGCCTTGCAGACTGCCGCTGCAGCACTTCCAGATATTCCGCTTCCTTGTCACTTAAATCTCCCTCCTTGGAGAGGATATCCACGTAATTGATAATAGACGTAAGCGGTGTCTTGATATCATGGGAAACGTTCGTGATAAGCTCCGTCTTCATCCGCTCGCTCTTCATCCGCTCTGCCACTGCCACGCGCACACTGTCCTGAATACAATTTAATGTCTCGCCATGTGCCGCAAATTCCGGCAGCATATGTGTCGTGTCGATCTTATAATCGGTCTCACCGTCTGCAATCTTCTTTGCACCATCCTTCAACCGATACATCTGCACGATCACGCGGATCACGAATACCGCAAGCAAAACCGCGCATACCAGATCCAGCACGATTGCCAGTCCGGCAGAACCGCTTGCAGCCACGAGAATAAACCGGAGCAGTGCGATTCCTGCCAATCCGCCAATCCATTTCCAATAGAGGTTAAAATGTCTTCCAAGGAAACGGAATGTATCCCGGAGCTTGCCAAACACCCATTTCACAAGCCGCACAAGCAGTTTACAAAGCCGCCAGATCAATGTGTTTGCAAACATTGCCCAGCCATCTGCCTTCATCCTGGTCGATGTCGTCATAAGAAATGGTGGGAAAAGGACTGCCACAACCGCTACGAAAATCCCGATGCCGATAATCTCTTCCATCGTGGAATATGTATACCAGATCAATACATTCTGCGCAACGGCAATCAGTGCAACTGTAAGATACAGAAATATATCATACGGAATCCGGTCAAATGCATTGCAGGTAATCCCTGCCTGTCCTCTCCGGTGTCCGGATGCTGCAATCAGAAATCCTCCCATAATAATCATACAGATCAACGATACACCAAACAACCCGGGTGCCGCCTTCACGACTGGTCTGCAATAGTGAAGCACGATAGACTCTGCATACATATCTTCCGCTGTCAAATCAGATTTTACATATCCGTATAATGTATAAGAAACCGGAACACTCTGTTCCACTACCTGCGAAACCGTCCCGTCATCTGACAGAGTCATTTCCTGATATTGAATATTCCCTTCTCCCAGTTTTTTCGTCGCACGTTCCAACGCTTTCACGTACCCTGCATCATTGGACAGGTAATAAACGAAATTCGTATTTATCAACTGCACATATGGATTCCGGTTGTCATAATCGCAATTAATTTCCAGATCGTTAAAGGTTATATTACTCCAATCCCAGTACTGGTCCCGCACTGAACTTGGAACTTCCCGGTTAGAAGAAAACGCTGTATCATCTTCATCATATACGCACCAGTCGTCATAGCTGTATTCGTCCGGTACATAATTATCTTTCCAAAATGTAATTATATCCGACAGAGAAAGTTTGTAACGAGCCTCTGTCGTTCCGGTAAATATCTCCGTCTGCTGCGGCAGCACGGCATGGAACTGGTACCCCGCCGATTCATAATTCGCAAGTCCCGGATATTTCTTCACATCATCCGGTACGACCCGAAAAAAGAAATTGCTGTTTTTCTCATCAAAATAATCCTCATAATACCGGATGACATGGTTTTCACCGGTCTCCTTTGCATCCTGTATCTCCTGCAGATATTCCTGATAATATGTCTGCACACTGCTTGCAGATTCCTCCACAAGCTGGCTCATATACTCATCATAGACGGCGTCCGCCTGTGTCTGCCTGGAATTACCATAGGAAAAAGCCATTACTACAACAAACCCAGACACCACAACCATAAGGATCGATACCGCAAGCACAATCGCAGCCGCTGTCTTTGCCACTGCACTTTTCTTTAATTTGTCCATTTTATCATTCCTTCCCAAACATATACCCTTGTCCCCAGACTACCTTGATGTAGCGTGGTTCTGAAGGATCTGCCTCGATTTTCTCACGCAAGTGGCGAATATGTACCGCAACGGTGCCCTCCTGTCCAAACGGAGCATCCTCCCAGACTGCACGATAAATATCCTTCGGTGCATACACCGTATTCGGATGTTCCATCAGGAATTTTAAGATTGCATATTCTGTCTTCGTCAGGTTCACAGGTTCTCCATCAATCGTAACCTTCTTCGCCCTGTCATCCAGACAAACCCCGCCGATCTCGAGCGCATCTGTCTCCTGCTTCTTCGGGACATTTCCGCCAAGCATCATGTAACGGCGCAACTGTGCCTTTACTCTTGCGATCATAACAACCGGGTTAAATGGTTTGGTAATATAGTCGTCCGCACCGACGGAAAGACCAAGAATCTTGTCTGTATCCTCACTTTTCGCTGTGAGCAGGATAACCGGGACATTGGAAGTCTTGCGGATCTCGTTCATCGCCGTGATGCCATCCATAACCGGCATCATGATGTCCATCAGCACAAGCTGTACATCCCCGGTTTTCAGCTTCTCGCAGGCTTCCTGTCCGTTGTACGCTTTCGTCACCTGGTACCCTTCTGCAGACAGGTAAATACCAAGTGCCTCCACGATATCCTTCTCATCATCACAGACCAAAATGTTATACATATGTCTCTCCTCTTTCTAATCGGTAATTTCCGGTCATACAGGTATCCCTGTTGCTATGATACCTGTATTATCGCAAAATGAATTTTAAGATACTAGATTTTATATATTTAAGATTTTATTAAGAACGGTTCATTTCTTTTCGATCCTGCAGCACAGGAAATGCCTTCCGGATCTTTGTCACATCGTTTTGTATATCGTATACGAGCAGTTTTTCCTCCTTGCAGGAAGCATCTGCAAGCCGGATTTCTTTCATCGGCACAAGCAGACTTCCATCCGGAGCATATACCCCCGAATCGCCGGAATAATATTGCCCATCCATATCGCCGCAGCAGTTCACACCTGCCACATAGCACTGATTCTCGATGGCACGTGCAGCAAGAAGTGTCTTCCAATGTGACGTACGTGCTTCCGGCCAGTTCGCAGGCACGATAAAAAACTCTGTCTCCGGCACCATCGCCCGGAACTGTTCCGGGAAGCGGAGATCATAGCAAATTGCAAGTCCTGCCTGAAATTCTCCGAGCCTTCTGGTACAAAGCTTCTCTCCACCACGGAAATGTGCATGTTCTTCCCCATAGGAAAATGGATGGATCTTGGCATAGTCCATTGCAATTTTACCATCCGGCGTCACGATTGAATAGTGATTCTCACAGAGTGGTTCGTTCTTTTTCACCCAGCCGATGCCGATTGTCTTGTGGTGCCGCCTCGCAAGTGCCGATACCTGTTCAATCGTCCAGCCGGTTGTTGGTTGGTTCGTCATGTCCGGAGTGCTATCCGTTTGCGCACGCGACTGTATCTCAGCATCCGATTGACAAATTTCTGCCGTCACATCGGTATGCATCGAGAATCCCGTCAGACTCATCTCCGGGAACAATACAATCTCCGCATCCGCAGCTATCACAAATTCCTCGGCCCGGCCGAGATTCGCCTGTTTGTCTTCCCATAAGATATTCGTTTGTGCCAGTGCAATCCGCATACGCTGTCTACCTCCACACTTTTACCACTGTCCCATCACTTTATGCATAAATGCGCCAACCTCTTCCCAGGCGCGCTTTGACTCCGGTATCACTGTGCCGCTCATCTGAAACACATGAAACATTCCTTCATATACTGTGAATCGTACCGGAACGCCTTGTTCCTTTGCCTTCTTCGCAACCGATACCGCATCATCATACAGCATCTCATGCGTACCGACCTGGATCAGCATCGGTGGAAATCCGGTAAAGTTACCATACATTGGAGAAATCAAAGGGTTCTTCGCATCATTTTCCCCGATATAAGGACTGTGCAGCAGCATCTCTCCGCCGCCGTCTGCGCCAAAGACCGGATCGATCTCCCGGTTCTTCGTGTAAGATTCCCCGGTGATTGCCAAATCGGTCCAAGGTGACATCGCTACTAATCCCGCCGGCATCGGCTCTCCGTTTGTGCGCAGTTCCATACAGAGTGCCATCGCCAGACCACCGCCTGCGGAATCACCCGCAACGATAATCCGTTCTGATTCATAGCCTTTATCACGCAGCCATTTGTATGCAGCGACTGCATCTTCTAATGCCGCCGGAAATGGGTGCTCCGGTGCCAACCGGTAATCGATGGAAAGCACTGCCGCGCCACTGCTGATCTCGGCGTAAAGTCCTGCCATCTTCCGGTACTGTCCCTGCAATCCGGACATATACCCGCCGCCGTGAAGCTGCAAGATCACATATGGATTCTCCGATCCGTTCCATGTCAGATATTCCATCTTGAACAGTCCCATGTCGATATGTTCTACAGAAAGATGCTCCGGGTATTCAAACTCTGTGTTCTGAATGGATTTTTCTTTTTTTCTCTGCCATGCCTGCTTTAAAACCGGGTTCTGGTTGACCATGGCTACGATATCACGCATCAGTTCTGCGCGGTGACTTGTCTTGTCGTTCTCCTTCATACATACCTCTCTTTTGATAGTCTTTTTTGCAATTGTGAAACATTCCTGCGTCTTCCAGCAGTTGCACACAATATACAATTCTACGCAGACGCGCTCTCGCTCAGTTCAACACGCAGTGGTACTAAACTCGCGATAAAAGCATTCGCTCATTAAGTACCAGCGTGCTTCAATGGTCTGCTTTAGAATTGATAATTGTGTGCAACCGCTTTTACTATTCTAACTGTTTCGCAATTGCCGATACACACTTATATAAAATGTACGGATGGATGAGTTTGTACGGTCAAGACAAGTCAGCCATCCGCTTGCCTTCTTTTATTCTTCTATAACGAAACTACACGCGGAAGCGGCGGTTTAGTTCGAGCGTAGTGCTTCGTCCACCGATCATGAAGATTCCGAAGAGCTGGACGAGTACGGTGAATACTGCAACCAGTGTCAGAAGCTTCCATGTGACAACTTCCAGGCTGACCAACAGCAGCTCAATGGCTGCGATCAGGGTCAGTTCGAGCTGCGGCATAATATAGCTTCGCCAGTCGCGGCGGCGCACCATCATAAATACAAAGATTGTAATATTCGTTGCAATTACGACAACCGGAATTCCGATATTGACCGACCAGCCTTCATAGCCAAGAGAAAAATCGACCGCAAGCACAAGTGCCATGCTGATCAATCCCTGAAATATGATTTTTTGCTGTTCATCTGCAAGTGGCTGTGCAGTAAACGTAAATGTAAAATACAGATACGCAATTCCTGCAAGACTCACCAGCGACCAGCGAACACCATGGTACGTCATATAATTGACAATTCCAAGCACGATTACACCGACAACCACGCAGAACGTCACGATGCGGATTGCCAGACGCATCCGTTGCTGTTTCGGGAACATGTCCGGATAGACCGGCTGCACATGCTCCGTCTCAGACAGTGCGCCCTTGCAAAGCGGGCAGATCAGGCTGTCATCCTTCACTTTTATATTACAGCGATTACATTTACTCATAATATACTCCATTCGTCTCCACAGAGACATCAATTCCATCTTCTGCAAGCTTGCGGAAGAATACCTTCTGCACATCGACTTCCCGCACTGCCGAGCTGAATGTGAACACCAGTGTATCCTTATATGACACAACCGCTGCCTTCAGGTTCTGGTTCTTCGACATGGACAAGATCGCATACAGTGACTCCACATAAGCGTCATATGGACTTGCAAGCTTTACCAACCCCAGATTCGTCACACAGCCGGAATTTGCCTTTGCAGACATCTGATAGACGATTTTCATCGCGATATTCTTGATAAAGAGCGGCGTTGCGCGCAGTGCCTTGTTCTTCTCATTTGACACATTGTAAGCCATGATCTCTTCGAGATGTTCCTTCGTGATCTGGCTTTTCAGGCTCTCTGCCATTTGTGCCAGCACCTCTTCAAACGTATAATCCTCCCGCTCTGCCCGGAACATTGCCGACACGACTGCGAAGAAATTCTTCGTTGTAGCAGACCCATAATATGGCCGCAGATTCACCGGTACGCATACCGCAAGCGGACGACGGTGCGGGATACTATGCATATATCCTTTATACACCGACCACGCAAATACACCAAGCAGATACTGATTGACGGTCACGCCATACTGCTTCGCCACACGCTTAACATCCGGCAGGCACAGATAGCCATGCATGATTCCGAAATACTCCCGCGGGAACATCTCCCCACGGATCACAAGTGCCTTCTCCGTCTTATAACTCTTCTTCGCCGGACGCTTATAATGCTTCAGATAGCTGTCCTCCCGGTCGACAGTTGTCTCCTCGTGCAACTCCATCCGGTCGCCCTTGCCGATCTCCGGATGCACCAGACGCAGATACTGGTACACAAGTTCCTTCAAGAACATCAACGCACCATTTCCATCTGTCAAAGCATGAAAGACTTCCAGACTGATTCTTCGTTCATAATATAAGACACGGAATAGATATTCCCGGTTTAACAGTGGGTTGATATACTGGCAGGGACTCATATCCTCCTGCAGCACACGCGGTGCCGGGTTCGGGTTATCCTCAAAATAATACCAGAATGCACCCGTCTTCATACGCACATGCATGACATCAAAATACGGAAGCACCATATCGAGTGCCTGCTGCAATTTCTCCGGCTGGACTTCTTCTGTCAGTGTTGCCGCAATCCGGTACACATTGCTTGATTTACGGCTGGCAATCACCGGAAAGAGATTCGCGGTATTGTCCAGCTTATCAAACCGTGCCTCACGGATACGTTTAGGCTGTTTTCTCGAAGATTTTGTTTTTGAAGCTATATCTTTCAGCTCAGGCTTTGCATCCGGTTTCTTCTGCATTTCCTTCATTGTATTCTTATTTGTCGTTTTCTGTTTTTTCTTACTCATTTTTTCAGTCCTAACTTCACCATCTACCTGCATGCGTCATTTTGTATCCATACAATTTCTTGCATTCCCGCTCACAGACCTTACAATAAGAAAAAAGCGGGCTGACATATCGTCAACCCGCGTATTTCCAAGCTACTGATCGGATTCGAACCGACGACCTATTCATTACGAGTGAATCGCTCTACCAACTGAGCCACAGTAGCATGACAACCATTCTCCTGTTCACACAGAAGTCTTAGCTGCATGTGATACTCTACCACACTAACTCAGATTTGTCAAAGCATAAGTTGACTTTGTATCCTTTATTTTTGACACCAACTGCTTATCCTCCGTCAGAATCAAAATCTGCCCGGACGGAATCTCTTCTATACTCGCAAAAAATCCCTGCATCTGTGCATCGTTCATCTGCGGTAGTCCATCAATTATAAGAGGCATTTTTTCTTTGCACATCCTTGCTGCTATCCCTACACGCACCGCCATTCGCACCAGTGGGAAATCTCCTGCATCTATCTGCGTAATATCCGTAAATGCACCGTTTTTCTTGACTACCAGTCGAAGCTTTTCATCAATCTTCGCATCCTCATACAATCCACCTGTCACACGCTGCATGATATCCGTCATGTGATCATTGATAATATAATCCCATTCTTCTACATAACTTCGGGAAAGCTCCTGGATTGTATTGATGGCAAGCGTCGTCGCATATATTTCTCGCTCAATTGCCTGTTTTCTGCCCTCGCACACACGAATTTCATCCTCCAGATGCGCTTTCTGTTTCTTCCGCTCCAGAATCTCATTCTCTGTCGCACGTAAATCTTCCTTGATATCCATGTATTTCCGGGCAAAGCTCATGTCAATCTCGACATCCTCATATGCCTCGTTTTTGCGTTCCAGTTCGTAGACAATTTTCTTGAATTCCTCTTCCGAAGGTGCCTGATTTTCCCCGTTCAGCACACCCTTCCGGTGTAATCCATCTATGATCGTCATCACAACAAACAACGCCGTACAGAACACAAAGAGCTGCCGCACGCCATCATCAAACGGAAGTATATACACCAGCGCGGCAATCACGCCAATTACAACCAAACCGGTCAGTGCAATCATCCACCAACGATCAGTCAGCTTCTTCGGTGCCTTATAATCCTTCAGCAGATCTGCATTCAGAAATACACTGTTTTCCTGCAAAGAATCCAGATGCTCATTTAATTCCTCATCTTCCTCGTATTTCGTGCCCTTTTCCGTATCAATCAATCGTCTGGCTTCACGCTTCCGTTTTGCCGTCTCGATTGCAAACTCCTCATCATTGTCCACAATCTTCTTACGGACTTCTTTCAAAGCTTCCTCGTCCCCGTCGTACTGTTTCAGTTCTTCCTTTAACTCTATAATCTGTTGCTCTGTCTCTGTCACATCCAGTGCGTTTTTCTGATCACGCAAGATAGAAAGTGCCCGCCGTTTATCCAGATTGGAAGAACCGGTTGTCGCCAAATTTGTGACAAATGTATTGAGTTCCTCTGCTTCATTCCCTGCATTCTTTTGCTGACGGATATAAAGCGCATCGCTGAATGTCTTTTTATCCACACCGGTTAACGACTCATACAGACTGTTCATATGCTTGAGCTTACCGACACGTCCATTCTTCACATTTAACACCTGCGTTGTCATGTTATGCCTGCTGAAGCTATGCTCTACCAGATATTCATCGCCATCCTTTATCACATACGCCTTTCCAGAAAATCCGCGTCCATCCATCGGCTTATGGTGTGCCAGATCATCGTCCTCTGTCTCCGGAAATGTACCTATGCCATACAGCGTTGCATATTCAAAATCCGCAACCGTACTCTTACCTGCATTTCTCGTACCATACAGTACATTCACGCCCGGCTTCAGGTTGATCTCACGATTATGAAATTTTCCAAAATCTTTTAATAATAATTTACTGAAATACATTGTTATTTGTCTCCTGCGCCAAGCAGGGCTTCCATACAATAATGCAGTGCTTTATCGCGAATTGCCTTATCGCCGCCTTTTTTGTCATCTGACAATTCGTCCATCAGCCTGCCAAGCAGATTGTCGTGATTCGACACATATAACTCGTCCATATCGTAATCACATTCTGTCTTATCAATCACTTCGTTGATACAATAACGGCGTGTCAGTTCGCTCAGATTAATTTCCATATTCTGTGCGCTGCGCCCACGCAGCAAAATCCGGTAAATGTTATCCGCCCCCAGCTCCTGCATCTTTCCCTCTACGAGATTACAGATATCGCCGTTTGTATAAGTTGAATTAATATCCATCGCCATATTCACATATTTTCTACACGCAAACGGCACAAATGTGATCGTCGTCTCACCGGAGGTTGTTACCTCTCCTAAAATATAGCCATGCTTTCCGGTCTCCATATAAGAAAGGGGTTCCAATGTTCCGGCAAATGCCATGTGATCTTTCAAAATGTGTGCCGGCTTATGCATATGTCCAAGCGCCACATATTGAAATCCAAGCTTTGCCACATGTTCCTTGGAAAATGGCATATGTTCCATATCTCCACCATGTCCAAGCAGAATGTTATATGCATCTGGCTTGCCTGGTCGCATACGCTCCAGAATCCGTCCAGTGTAAGTCGCATGTCCATAGCTATATCCGCTGATGCAGACATTTAGGTCTTCAAAATACACGCTTGCCGCCTGATCGCGTGGCATCACAACCGTGTTGCTTTCAAATGTATATGTCTCCCATGCAGAACCCGGATCAATATAGTCCTGATCTCCAGCAATAATCACTGTCTTTGTATTCGGAATCTTCCGAAGCTGGAAGTCCAGATCCTTCAAATCCTGTTCTGTCGGCTTTGTATAGAATAAATTTCCTGCAATCAACAATAATTCAATTTTCTGTTCTTCGCACACTTCAATCAAGCGATGAAATGTACTGTAAATCTCCTTTGCCCGCACATCGCTCCAGAGCCTGCCCCGATCCGGCTGTGCGCCCAGATTTACGTCTGCTATATGTATGAATTTCATAGTGTTACTTTGCCTCCATGCAGGCTCTCATGCTCCTGAACCAGTTCCTGATATAAATCCAGCACATTCCAGTGAATGTTATGTTCTGTCACAACTGCCCGATAATTAATCTGTGGCATACCATCTTCTTTACATGCCGCCAGAAAACGATTCAACAACCCATCCGAAAATTCTGAAAATAATATCATCGGATCCGGCAAATCCTTCCCTTCGTACCAATCCCCGGTCTGTTCAAATCCCGGCAATCCGGCATGACATCCAATTGGCTGAAGAAAACGCTTCCGCGCAATCTTCTTGCAGGAATACCCAAGGTGCATGCCAAGTGCTTCTAATTTTCTATGCTGTTCCGCCGGAACACTGTATAAAAATATCGTCGGCATTGCATCCGCCTCCATTCCCTCATTACATACTTCTGATTATTTTATCGCATCGGTACATTGAAATCAAGCTTTTCCAGAAATTCACGAGAGTTTCACAAAACAAAGGACTGTCCACCATTTCCGCGAACAGCCCTTCTTAATTCGATCCATCATCCATGGATTTCCCTTTATTCATTTAACTCATGAATGTTCTTCGACAGTTTCTTCAACGAGTCCACGATCTGGGAACTCGCCTGACTCATGCCATCTGCCAGCTTCTGTACTTCCGATGCAACCACTGTAAAACCACGTCCGGCTTCCCCTGCACGTGCTGCTTCTATCGCGGCATTTAAGGCAAGGATTCTCTGACGGCCGCTGAATTCCTCGATTTTCTGTGTCTTCTCACTTGCATCATCAATGTATTCCACGCACTCCTGAATCCCCGTCTGCAGTTTATCCAGCAAACGCTTATTCACTGCAGAAGTATAAGATGCGCGCACAAACATATTAATCACATCGCCAAGCAGCGTCGCTGCTGCCTCGATTTCTTCCCTTGTCTTAACATTCACCTTGTGCAATGCCCGAACATAGGCCTCTGCATCGATACCAAGCTCTCCCGCCGTCTTCCGGAATGCATCGTCATCCGGATGCTCCGGCAGCACCTGTCCGCCAATCACGCTTCCCAGCACCGTTCCGTCATCCAGTGTAATCGGAATACCGAAATCCACCAGTCCTGCATGGCAGGAATATACACCCTTTCCTTCCCGGTCACACTTCTCACATCGTCTGCGTCCCTCTGCACTTCCACGAGTCAGATCAATACAAAACTCTGTAAAGTTGTAGCATTCGCTGATGTACTTTCCATCTGCCCCAACAGCCACCGTTGCAAGCCCGGTACTCATCGCCCAGTTCTTCATGATGTCCTCAAACTTCTTCATGTCACAAAAATCTTCAATACGAATCATATACTTCCACCCCATCTCTCATGGCTTCGCCATTTCGTAATAATATACAAATCAGTATACCATTTTTGGTGGTTTTTTACAATCTTAATCAACGTTCCATGTGTGCATATTTTTCTTTCGTCGCAAGTCCGCCCCGGATATGGCGTTCGGACTTGTTGACATCTAACACCTTCCTTGCCTCGTGTGCAAGACGAAGGTTAATCTGCTCTAAGCGTTCCGTGACGTCTTTATGTACGGTTGACTTCGAAATACCAAACTTCCGAGCAGCCTGTCTGACCGTTGCCCCTTCCTCTATGATGTACTCACCAATTTCAAGTGCCCGTTCTTCAATGTAATCTTTCAACTATACAAACCTCTGTTTGACTGTTTGTACAGTGTATGAAGATGGTTACGGTAATATGATACCGATTGCTCCCTATATTTCTCAGATAAATCTTGACAATGTTGACTGCATTGAAGCACTTGCTGCAAAGGATACAAAACTCAGAAAAACACTACCGGCGTATTGAACAATTCGCACCTAAAACAGGAACCGTCAGACTTCTACGTCTTACCGAAAAACAATATCAAAATATTTATATGATGTCCGGCGAAACTGATTATCAAGAAAAAACAGTTAGGAGCAACTGTCATATTATGTTATAATTTAATTTAAGCAAGGAACAAATGACTACATATTGTATATATGATGGTTTGTCGCTACTAGATATAATAGTTGAACACCACTCCAAAAATAGTGTATCGTTCAACTAACTGTGAATGGTGTGGGGTATATCATATGAGAGAAGTTAGAGAAGTACATACAATAGATGGCAGACCTGAGCGTATAGTGACAGATACAGCAGTGTACGATATAGAGTATGCTTATTGTAATAATATTGTATTTGATAATGCAGTTATTGTAAGAAATAAAGGAAGTCTATCAATCAGGGGTAGACGTGGAATTAAGTTAACTTTTAAGGAGGTACAGAACAATGTTAAAGGAAATGCAGGTAATCTGGGACAAATTTCAAGACCAAAGTCTGAGCCTAGATGCAGTAACAAAACAGGAGGTACAGGCTCTAAAGAGAGCAATATCGGGGGTAGACAGCAAGTCTCTGACAGACGAGGAAAGAGAGGTACAACAGTTGCTGATGAGAGCAGACTGGAAAGACCACTTTGCAGTAGTGGCAAGACTTTACGACCTGTTCATGTACGCTTAAAGAGTATAGGTTGCATTGCATATAAGGAAGATGAGCCAAGTAAGTTTAAAGAAGATTTCTGTATGGCTAAATCTTTACAAAAGAACGGTGCTTGGTTGAACACCACTCCAAAAATAGTGTATCGTTCAACTATAAAGGGGTATCTTTCAGTTGTACTTGGACAGAAAAGTACAGCGAGTTGAAACCATTAAAAGAAAGCAGATTCCACAGGTTAAGATGGAGTTTACAGAGGATGTAGATGGTGCTACATTTAATAAAGAATTTAGCACGTGTTATACAGACCATAGATTCATAACTATTCGAGATACTATTCGTTATGAGCGTAGACATGGTAGTAAGCACAGTCATCATAGTAGTCCTTGTGAGCACTACAGAAGAGGTACTATTAGACATTATAAAAATGGCAAAACTGTAGAGATTAAAGGTACAGTTGTCAATAAGGGAAAACAGAGCAATACAATTTACAAAGTTAAGGAGGTACAGTAAAATGGCATATAATTCGAAGTACAATGAGGAGTTAATGGGTGTTATTCCTGTTAATGATACAATGAGGTGAGAGTAACAAAGTTGTCTGATGATGAGGGCATGGTAGTATCAGTTGATTTTCGTCAGTGGTTTCATCAGAAGAATGACTTAGGGATAAAGCCTACCCAGAAGGAGTTCCGTATTGGGGTAGATAAGTTAGATGAGTTGGAGCGGTTGATTAGTATTGTTAAGGAGGGTTAGTATGAACCTTAGAGTTTATCTTGTTAATGATTGGGATAAAGTGAATGAGGATGCTAAGAAGTTTGACTTTGATTTGAGAGTCTTGGGTTCTTTCATAAATGGGGGTACCCGTAAGAGTGATATCCATATCGAGTTTTTCGTAAATGATTCCGAGCTGTTCAGCAAGATGATTGCAGCTACAGATGATTATGTGACGGCATACATTGCTTACAGAGCACTTGAGGCTTGTAGCAAGAGAGTACAGAGAAGGGTACTCAGAATTAATGATATTAATCTTGTAAATCTTGTTAGGTGGGTAAACACTACATATAAGGTTAACTGTAACAAGTATGATACAAATCTACCACAAGTTTGGTAGTTGTATCGGGTTATCGCCAAGCGGTAAGGCACAGGACTTTGACTCCTGCATTCGAGGGTTCGAATCCCTCTAGCTCAGTTATTAAAGTATAAAGCTAATAATACAGAGGTTCAGTCATGGAATTTAGATTAACGGTCATCGCTTCCAACAGGATATTTTGTTGCATGTTATTACACAGAATCTTTAACCTCTATTCGTATAAACATAAATCTTTATTTTTTCTTTACAACAGTTTCTCAATCTTCTTTATTAACGCCGCCAAATTGATCGTTAACCTGCCGTCATACAGACCGACCGGGATATCCGCATCAATTCCATAAATCACAGGGAAGGTCTCTTTGTTGAACTCATACACCATAATGCGCTTCTGATATGGGTCTACGATCCAATATTCCTTCACGCCGGCATCCATGTATTTGGAAAGCTTCTTTCCATAATCTCGAAGCCGGGTGGATTTCGAGATTACTTCCAGTACAAAGTCCGGCGCCCCATATATACAACGCACCTTCATCCGATCAATGTCGCACAAAATGACGACGTCCGGCTGCAGCATCGTCTTGTCATCGCAGTCAAGCTGTACGTCAACCGGAGAAATAAATGGCATGCATGATCCATCGTGCTCCAGAATAAAATTCGACACCTGACGATGAACCTCTCCTGCGATCAACTGGTGAATCGTCGAAGGTGCCGCCATATCATAGATACAGCCGTCAATCAGCTCTACCCGGCGATCCTCCGGCAGCGCATAATAATCATCCAGCGTATACTGTCCCTGAACCTTTGCTGCGTATGCTGTTCCGGAATCCTCTACCATATCCGCATACAGGTAATCACGGTCGCCATTTTCAAAGATACGTGCCAATGCCTCAAGCGTATCATAGCGCGGCGATTTCGTCTCACCCGTAAATATCTTCTGCACGGTTCCAAGCGGAACCCCCGACATCTGCGACATCATGTTGTACGTGTATCCATGTTCCCGCTTCTTTTCTTTCATCTCTTCAATCGTCATATGCATCGCTCCTTTGGACTGTATTTTCCATTACCAGTCCCTTTATGCATATTATACCCGTATTCTACCCGATAGTCAACCGTTTTGTCCGTTTGTGGGGATGCTTTTTATACATGTAAACCTCATGTCATAAATGGTCCGATATTTATTCCTCCCCCAATTCCTCCGCAAATATCCGTTCAAGATCTTCTTCTGTTAAACTTATACATATATCTCCTTAATCTACCCCTAAATAAACTGTTATAAATCTCCCATTTCTCCATCAAAATCTGACATATCCCTTGAATTGTATATATACATACAATTGTCATCATCTATGTTTTCCTTTCCTTCTTCGCCTATATATACTTGAAGTACCCTGCTGTACAATATTAAGACTTGCGTCAAAGCAAAAAGAATCTGTTACACATTCTCCATTCTTCGATCGCAAAAATCTGCTTTTTTTGTCTTCATCCGGTTCCAATGTAAACCATCGTTTCTGGAATTCCTCTATATCTTCTGTAAAAAAGAGTGCAGATCCTTCCGCAATAGGACAACGATTACAATCATTTAATGTAATTTTATACATGTGCCGGCTTTCCGGTTTTTTTATCATTTTGTATTTTCTCCTTTTTCCATATTACAATTCAACAACATCTTCCAATCGATGCATACAATCAACAGCATTTCCCTTCTTTATTATCCATTCTTATCCAGATAATCCATCAATTCCTTACGATTCTTTCCACTTACCGATACGCCATATACGAATACCTCTATCCCCGCCTCGACAGCATCCATCAGCCAAAAATCTGTACCAGACAACCCACAATTTACAACTACATAAATATCCATCTTCTTCAATACCGGTAGTATGTATTTTAATTCGAACAAACTAGGTTCAAACAAAACACCCACAACCGTATAATTTTTGTTATAGTCGTGATTATAAGCAGCATAAGAGTCATAAGAGTAAAGCAGTATACAACTCATTTGCAAAATAAAATGCAGATGCGTGACAAACTGCACTTTTGGTATCCACTCATCACATTCTAACAAATATCCCCCCTTATACTCAATTCCATTATCACTTAAAAATTCCTTCACAGATGGAAAATCAAAAAACATAACTTCTTCAGACTGGTAGCATACATTAGATTCTAAGCTGCTACAAAATTCATCCTGAATATTCTGATATGACGAAAAACAGAGCACACGTTTTTCTTTGTCAAAAAAAAGAGTTCCAGCATCATTATCTTTACAGACAAATAAACTCATTTTTCTACCTCCAAACTTCTCCATATTACAATTCAACAACATCTTCATATAACGCCCGATGGTTTCTATCCACCTGCCTGTCTATATGATGATGTCCAAAATACCACATCTTATATTCCAACCGTCCCTCCAAGGACATCAAAAACTGGGTAAGCTTATCACTTTGCGGATGATGTGTACGCATCTGGCACAAAACATTGCTTCCACAGCAATGTGTCAACACATAGTCAACCTTCCATCCACATTGATCCAGATTATCCAATGCCTGTTCATATTCTTCGTTGCTTGGCAGTTCTGCACTCCACCATGAAACATCTTCCAATCGATGCATACGATCAACAGAACTTGCGCCACCCATCGTAAAAAATGTGCTTCCAGCAATCTCGTACACCTGTCCGCGCATAAGATGAATCACCGACGGGCGAATCCGATGGACAAGTCCGCCATGCCAGCGTTCTACAGCAAACGTATTCAACAGTTTGTGATTTTCATGATTGCCATCGATAAATAGCGTCGTAAAATTCTTCCTCTCATACCAATCCAAAAGATAATCATCTTTTCCAACATAACTTCTGTGCCGGGGCGGAATTTCATACCCTGGATTGGTCTGCTCGATATTGCTTCCTCCATACCAGCAAACACCGAAATCACCTACGATAATCACATAATCGTCCTTTGTCAATTGTTTTTGTATCGGAAATAATCGTGTATTCAATTTCCCTATATCATTTTCACCATGTGTGTCTCCGGTTATAAATATCCTTCCCATGCAGTATTCCCCTTCTTTATCAATTTTCTATCCACAAATCCTTTCCATTGTATTCTACCAGATAACTTTTACAATCAAAGGAATTAAAAAGAAATGAATGTTTCATCGCATTACCTCCAACTACTTTCCCGCTTAAACAATATTAAATTCAGTAAATCCAATCACACAAATCTATCTTCAAGCCAGCCAACATTATTTTCCATTTTGGTATCCGCGGCAAAATCTCCCGCATCGTGTTTGCATATTGCACATAGAATTTTTCACCGTTCCACCACGAACGCCCACGGTCAATCTTAACCACTGTACCAATGATATTTTCTGCCTTGACCAATCCAAAATCCCGGCTATCACGACTTTCATTGCGATTATCGCCCAAAACGACATATTGACCTTCTTGAAGCGTTATGGGCATTTCTAATTTACCTGCATAATTCTCTGTATTACGCGCAGCTTCGATATACGCTGACTCATCCTGTACAATTCCATTCAGGATTACCTGTCCATCCTTAATTTGGACCGTATCGCCTGGTAGAGCGATACATCGTTTTATAAAATATTCTTTTCCAAATCTTATTGCGATTATATCTCCGCGTTCTGGAAGTTTGCGGTTTCGAACCTTTACTTCATCTCCGCATACTATTGCAGGTCTCATAGAATATCCGCTTGTTCTAAAGTATTTATAATTATACATATAATTAGAATTATATACAATCACTATTAGCAGCACTATATACAGCACCACAAATAACACATCCATGATTACTCCTATCATATGTTCCTTTTGTTCCTCTGACATAGATTCCATTTCCTCACCTTTCCGGCACATCCACCCTAAATTCTATCCCGCACTAACATGGTTGCATATCCAAGCAGATTCTGTCCGTTCCATAACCGCTGGTTTAATCTTTTCGGATCCCGCATGGATAAACCGATTCCCCATATATGATCCCGGACTGCTGCCTCCGCGAGAAGTGCATCTCCTGTTGCCTTAAGTTTTTCTCCTAAGTCCGGATTCTGGGAATACTTTGCCATAAGTCCTTCGAAAACGAGGATCTGCCTCATTCCATTCCATACATTTTCTATGTACCCTGACACCTGTCGACCTAATTTTTTAACAAATGCCACATCATTCGTTGCAAGAATCTGCTTTGCAATTTCCGCATTGCCAAAGACAACCGCCTTTTGATGCATCATATACTGTTCCATCGAAGTGTATTTCACTCCTCTTACTTCAAAATCTGATAGATACCAATTACTCAAATATCCGTTTTCCTCATTTGGATCGTGAAATGTTATTACTCTCATCCTTTTGCGCCTCCTGTTTTTCCTTTATCTCTTCCGAATACAATGTTTAACATAGGACCACCTCTGAATTATTCATGATTCTCTCTACCTTCTTCAATCTACTCACACCCCCATTTTCTTTCGGAAAATATCAATCGTAATATTGGTACACAGTTTTCCCGCATACTTATCCGCTTTCTGAACGATCTCCGGCTCCTCTTTTACGCAATCCTCATATACACGTTTTGGCAGGTTCTTGTAGATCAACTGCAAATGCTCTTTTGGGATTTTCTCAGGTAGTATTCCTTCATCCACAAGCTTATGAAATATTTTCATCACACGCGCTTCCGTGACAATCAACCGCATATACTCTGCTGCCTGCTCTCTTTCTTTAACCTTGTCCGGATCCTCCACTCTCTTTCCTCGATTTTCCAGTTTTATTTCCTGAAACTTTGGATTCACATACTTTAATACATGTGGTCCACGCCCCTCCGAAAGTGCTGTCTGATTTTTTATTACGATTCCTTCCTGCTGTTCTCCATAGGATGGTTGATTTGCAAATTGTCTGCAATGCTCCCAGTTTATGAATTTTCCAGAGTAGAGTTCTTTCACATAAGGGAATCCATACTCCTCGGCAAAAGCTTTGACAAATTCCTGTGGCATCCATCCATTTGTATCCTCATTATATACACTAAACAAATACCATTTATCATAGTCGTCACGCTCATAAATCACTGTGTGTTTTACGAGCCACTCACCAAAAAATATATAATGTGGATATCGAGCAAACGGTGTTTTGTCTAACTTCTGAACATAATTCCAAAATCCCCGCAAAGGATTTTCCCCACTTAGCTCATTCTTCCTGCTGAACCCTCTGAGAACTCCTTTTGCTTCATCATATCTGACACTCGCATTTGCCCCATCGATTTTTTCGGTAATGCTGATTATATCCCCCGCTTGAAAAGCACCCGTGTTTTTGGGCAACGTCAGATTATTATCTACGATTTCATCCTGTTCCCGCACCCTCTGTATATCAATGTATTGCTTCATACATGCATCCTCCTATTCGATCGTTCTCGCTATTTTAATAATCTGTTCGCCACAGAAATATCCAAATGCATTTCCAATCTTATCAACGGTTTCTTTCTCCTCTTTCATGCAATCCTTTATGACTTCTCCCCGTACACGCTTCAAAAGATCGTCATCTTCCAGCTTCTTCCAATCCGATGGAAGTTCCCCATCCTCCACCAGTTTGAATAAGATCTTCCGAACTCTAGCCTCTGTAACAATACTTGCGGTCAGATCCATATAATTTTTCTTTTTTTCTACCCGATCTACATTTACCGTTTTTATCTTCCCGTGTGCATGCCTTGTCTCCTGAAACTCTACATAGACAATCTTGATATAAAACTGCTGCATATCTGCATTTAACCGGGATTGATTCTTTACCACAATCCCTTCTCCCTTTTTCCCTCCAAGTGCAGTTTTACCTACAAATGTCATAAGATGCTTCCAAGACTGGAACTTCCCCTCATAAAATACCGGTGCATATGCAAATCCACATATCTCTGCCAACTGTTTCACACGATCCTGCGTCCAGTAACAACCATCTTCCATCACATCAAACACATAAAATTCTCCGTAACGCTCCGCCGGATACTCACAATGATGCGGAACCAGCCATTCTCCGTATATATCCAGATCATAGAACTGTTCCGGCACCTGTCCGAAATGATCGTTGCACCAATACCAGAAGCCCTGCAAATGATTTTTTTCGTTTAGAATATAGTTATTGCCATAGCAGGTAACGCCATCTTTCGTCACATGAATATGACTGTTGGAACCGTCAATTTTCTCCTGAACCACAATATCATCTTCCTCAGAAAACATTCCAAAGAACTTGTCTGCATAACTCGGGATGTTCATAAACGGATTCTCATACCGATGCATAAATGGCTTTCGCTCCTCATTCATTTTCGCAAATATCTGCAAACATTTTTCTCTTGATAAGCCCTTCATATCGTGTTTCTTCTTTACATCAAAATACGGAAAATACGCATTATCCTTTAATTTTTCATACATTTTTTCGCTCATTGTTTTTTCCTCCATACTTGTTATGATTCTGCCTGTTCTCTCATTTGTCTCTCCAGTTTTCGTTGAAACTGACTTGCAACATTCATCAAATAGATATCACTTATATACAACTGGTTCAAAGAATCCTCATAATCGCCATATAATGTACATGCGTCAGTCAAAGTCCTAAACACCTGATCAAAAGAATATTCCTTTTGCAGGCGCATATGAAAATACAGCAGACGTTTAAACCATGCAAGCTTTTCCACAAAATCATCAATTTCTTCCACGGAATCATAATTTTTCACATCAGACTTTTTATTCATTTCTATCCGAAAGAGCTGTATTGTTGCTATAATTGCCACATCACAGGTAAATCCCTGCGGATATATATTTTTGTCCTTGCAATCCATACAGGTCCCATAAATTGCAAACAAATTTCTCATATATAACATCACCAACTCCGGCTCCTCACAGGAAATGAACTGCAAAAGCAATTCCTCTGCCTGTTTCTGCGAAATACTGTTTTTTTCAATATACGCAGCCAATGCTCCCGAATCCTGCAATCGCTGCATGTTTTCTTCTACAAACAGTTCATCAAACTCCATCAGTGTAGCAGTCTGCCAGTCATCAAATGCAATCATATCTGTATACAGATCAGGCATATTACTTCTCATATAAGGAAGAGTGTATCTCCTGAGCTGCAAACCATATTTATCCGCCAGTGTAATTCCCATGTTCTGAATACAGTTTCTAAATTTCTTTGCATCTGTCTGCTTGTACTCATTAATTTCTTCATATAACATCTGAAGAATCTCCGGAATATCTTCTTTCCCTTTCACGATCATATGTCGATTGGAAATCAGGAAATGAAGCAATTGTGCTGCTTCTTCTCCTGCATCCTCGTGCAGGCACTTATATCCTTTTGACAACAGAGCTTCTGCATCACTATACTGTCCGGCTCTGCACAAATCTGCAACCGGATAAAACTGTCCATGTAAGACAGAATCCTGAATCGTATCCGAATGAATAATCTCGTTATAATCAGATCTTCTGTGTAATAGTGCCATTGTTTTTGTCTCCTTTTCATTTTGATTTTTTCTTCTTAAATCGACGTCTGTTCTAGAAGTTTGGTTGCCATTATAGTTACCACCTTTTCGGATGTCCAGATGGTTACAAAATTTCGTAAAATAGCACTAATTGGGGAAGATGTTTGTGGTTTGAATTTTGTTTATTAGGTCAAAGCCTCTCGATTGTTTGCAAACAGTCTTTGTCTATTGGGGAGAAATTCTTCTATGTTTGCGGCTGAACTTTTGTTTATTGGGGAAAATTTCTTCTTTGTGGGAAAGTAAAATATAACAAAATAGAGCTTCGTAAATGGATTTTTTTGTGCAACAGTGACAAGGTAACTATTTTAACTTAGATTTATTATTCTTATTTACAAGTTTATATTTGACATTTTTTCTACAATAGTGATAGTTTAATAATCGATAAATGGACTTACTACAGAAAAATGGTGATATAAAATGAACGAAAACGTAAAAGCTGCCAATCCACTTGGCACACAAAAAGAATCAAAGTTACTTGTCAAATTCGCAATTCCATGCATCATTTCGATGCTGGTAACTGCACTTTATAACATTGTCGACCAGATCTTCATCGGACAGGGTATCGGAATCAACGGAAATGCAGCGACAAATATTACATTTCCACTCTCGACAACATGTACGGCAATTTCCCTGTTACTCGGAATCGGAAGTGCGACCAATGTCTCCCTGAAGCTTGGCGCAAAAGAGAATGAAGAAGCTGCCAATTACGCTGGCTGTGGTATCTGTCTGATGACAATCTTCGGACTTGCATTATTCGCATTTACCTCGATCCTGCTTACACCAATGCTCAAATTCTTTGGTGCTACTGCAGAAGTCCTGCCGTATGCACAGGAATATACACGCATTGTTGCGATCGGATTTCCATTTCTGATTGCCAACACAGGGATGAGCAAGCTGATTCTTGCCGATGGAAGCCCGCGTTATTCAATGATTTCCATGCTGATCGGTGCCATCGTAAATACAATTCTTGATCCAATCTTCATTTTTACATTGGATATGGGAATGCGCGGTGCCGCACTCGCAACGATTCTTGGACAGATTGTATCTTTCTGCATCAGTTTGCGATACATGTTTCATTTCAAGACTATTCGGTTATGCAGGCGGTGTTTCCGAATCCGTGGAAATTATTTTGCCAACATCATGCGTTTCGGCGCCAGTGCATGCTTCAACCAGATTGCTATGACCATCGTACAGATCGTGATGAACAACGTCCTGTCACATTACGGTGCATCATCCATCTACGGAAGTAATATCCCGCTTGCCTGTGCCGGTATCATTACAAAGGTCAACATGATCTTCATGTCCTTTGTCATCGGTATCTCACAGGGCATCCAGCCGGTCATCGGATTTAATTACGGTGCAAAGAAATACAACCGCGTGAAGAAAACATATCTTCTGGCACTCGCTACCGCTACCTTCCTGTCGCTGATTGCATTTGCATGCTTCCAGCTTTTCCCAAGACAGATCATCCGTGTCTTCGGAGAAGGCAGCGAGCTTTACTATCAGTTCTCCGAGCGGTATTTCCGGATTTATATGTTCTTCACTTTGATTAACGGCATCCAGCCTGTAACTGCGAATTTCTTCAATTCCATCGGCAAATCGCAGCTTGGTATCTTTATGTCGCTGACAAGACAAATTCTCTTCCTGCTGCCGCTCATCGTGATCTTTCCGATCTTCATGGGAATCGATGGTGTCATGTATGCAGGTCCGATTGCAGATGTCGCAGCTGCTGTGGTCTGTGGTGTATTTACGATCAAGGAATTACGCGAGCTATCACGGCTGAATTCGCAACATCAAAATGTATAAGAATCGGTTGTCGTTCCGCATTACCAAACATATATTTATTCCATATTAAACAAGCCGTGCACAAGGTATTTCTACAACCTATGCACGGCTTGTTTTTATAAGTCAGGGGACGCTCCTCATGGCAAGATGCTGGGGCAAAAGAAGCGTCCCTTATTTCTATTTTGTGATACGGTCGATCTTCTCGCGTTCTTCCTGTGTAAACGTCATATTCGCGAGCATGCCGATGTTATCTAAGATCTGGGATGGTCTTGATGCACCGATCAACACACTTGTAATATCGTTATCACGCAGAATCCATGCAAGTGCCATCTCTGCCAATGTCTGACCACGATTTTCTGCGATCACATTCAACGCACGAACCTTTGCAATTGTCTCCTCATTGACAGCAGTCTCCTTCAGGAATCTGCCATCGGTACGGATACGGCTGTCCTCCGGGATACCATTTAAGTAACGGTTTGTAAGTAAGCCCTGTGCCAATGGACAGAATGTGATGATACCGATGCCGTTTACGGCTGCGTAATCTTTTAATCCATCCTCTTCCATCTCACGGTCAAACATATTGTACCGTCTCTGGTTGATGATAAATGGTGTTTTCATCTCCTTGAAAAGCTTCGCAATCTCGATTGTCTGCTCTTTATTGTAATTGGATATTCCGACATACAATGCCTTTCCACTTCGTACAATGCCATCCAAAGCGCAGGCAGTCTCTTCAAGCGGGGTGTTCGGATCCGGTCTGTGATGATAGAAGATATCCACATAGTCAAGTCCCATCCGCTTCAGGCTCTGATCGAGACTTGCTACCAGATATTTCTTACTGCCCCAGTCTCCGTAAGGACCCGGCCACATCGTATATCCGGCCTTCGTAGAGATAATCATCTCGTCCCGGTATGGACGCAGACTCTTATCTAAGATCTTGCCAAAATTCTCCTCAGCAGCGCCATCATATGGACCATAATTATTCGCCAGATCGAAATGTGTGATACCGTTATCAAAAGCTGTCTCGCACATATCCATCATCGTATCGAAATTTCCGTTCGAACCAAAGTTGTGCCAAAGTCCAAGCGATACCGCAGGAAGCTTCAAGCCACTTGCGCCACAGTAATTGTACTTCATATTATCGTATCTTGTTTCTTTCGCAATATACATGTTGTATCCTCCTTATACTCCGCAAACTGCCTTTTTATCTCTGATGGAAGCAATATAATACACGATTCACAGCAGACGCGCTCTCGCTCACTTCCGCATGTAGCGGTACTAAATTCGTGACTTTGTCACTCATTAAGTGCCGACATGCTCCAATGGTCTGCTTTAGAATTGTGTATTATATTGCTTCCCAATCTGCACAATGCGCAGTTTGCTCATCTATAATGGTTATTATAAACAAAAGGAAAATCGAAAAGAATATAATTTCTTACGATTTTCCTTTAAAATTTTACCCTGAACGAATTCTTGGAGTATTCTTACAGCCTCAACTTTTACTTCTTCAAATATTTTTTCAGATACTGCCCCGTATAACTCTTCTTGCACTTAGCAATCTCTTCCGGCGTTCCGGTTGCAACAACCGTTCCACCGCCTTCGCCGCCTTCCGGACCGATATCAATGATATAATCGGCGGTTTTGATGACATCCAAGTTGTGCTCAATGACTACGACCGTATTTCCGCCCTCACACAAACGGCGCAGGATATCGACCAGACGATGTACATCCGCGAAATGAAGTCCCGTTGTCGGCTCATCTAAGACATAGATGGTTCTGCCTGTGCTACGGCGGGAAAGCTCTGTTGCAAGCTTGATTCGCTGTGCTTCTCCACCGGACAATGTTGTCGATGGCTGACCAAGCTTGATATAGCCAAGTCCAACCTCCTGCAGGGTTGATATCTTACGCAGAACAGATGGCACATGTGCAAAGAACTCGCACGCTTCATCGACTGTCATATCAAGTACATCGTAAATGCTCTTGCCCTTGTACTTAACTTCCAACGTCTCCCGGTTGTACCGCTTTCCATGACAGACCTCACATGGCACATATACATCTGCTAAAAAATGCATCTCAATCTTGATGATACCATCTCCACGGCACGCCTCACAACGACCACCTGCAACATTGAAAGAGAATCTACCCTTCGTGTAGCCCATTGCCTTTGCATCCTTCGTGTTCGCGAACAGATCACGGATCAGATCAAAGACACCTGTGTAAGTCGCCGGGTTCGAACGCGGACTTCTCCCTATCGGCGACTGGTCGATGTTGATAATTTTATCCAACTGATCCAGTCCTGTGATATCGTCATGCTTACCCGGTTTTACCTTCGCCCGGTTCAGCGTTCTCGCCAGATGCTTATATAAGATCTCATTGACAAGTGAACTCTTTCCGGAACCGGATACACCTGTCACACAGGTCATCACACCAAGTGGGAACTTCACATCTATATTCTTCAAATTGTTCTGTCTGGCACCAAGTACCTCGATATATCCGGTTGGCGTTCTCCGTTCTTCCGGTACCGGAATCTTGATTCTGCCGCTTAAGTAGGCTCCCGTGATAGATTCCGGACATTGCATGATCTCCTCTGCAGTTCCCTGTGCCACAACTTCACCACCGTTTGCACCTGCACCCGGTCCAATATCGATAACATGATCTGCTGCAAGCATCGTATCCTCATCATGCTCTACGACAAGTAGGGTATTTCCCAGGTCACGCAGACGCTTCAATGCTGCGATTAACTTATCATTGTCACGCTGATGCAGTCCGATACTTGGCTCATCCAGAATGTACGCAACTCCAACCAGGCCGGAACCGATCTGCGTCGCCAGACGGATACGCTGTGCTTCTCCACCAGACAGGGTTCCCGTTGCACGAGACAGTGTCAGGTAATCCAGACCAACATTGATCATGAATCCAAGTCTCGCCTGAATCTCCTTTAATACTTGTGCACCGATTATCTTCTGCCGGTCGGTAAGCTCTAACTTCGAGATAAAATCATGCAGGGCTACCACAGAGAGATCTGTGACATCCGCAATGTTCTTTCCACCGATCGTAACTGCCAGAGACTCTGGTCTCAGTCTCTTACCATGACACACCTCACACGGTGTCACGGTCATGTATGTCTCATAATCCTGCTTGATTGATTCCGCAGTTGTCTCTCTGTACCGGCGTTGCAGATTCCGGAGCAGTCCTTCGTAGTTTGCATAAAAAGCATCTTTCCCATTATAAGCACTCTTATAGTGCACATAGATTTTCTCGCCCTCGGTTCCATACAGGATTACATGCTTTGCTTCTTCCGGCAGATCCTTAAATGGCACATCCAACGAGAACTTGTATTCTTCCGCAAGCGCTTCGAGACATGCATGGGCATAGCTCTTCTTATCACCACTCGACTGCCAGCCCGGTACGGCGATTGCCCCTTCATTCAAAGTCAGACTGTCATCCGGGATAATCAGATCAATGTCAAATTCTGTCTTAAATCCAAGTCCGGTACAACAAGGACATGCGCCAAACGGATTGTTGAACGAGAAGCTTCGCGGCTCGATTTCCTCAATGCTGATACCACAATCCGGGCAGGAGAAACTATCCGAAAATAACATCGTTTCTGCGCCGATCACATCTACCTTCACCAAGCCTTCTGCCAGCTTCAGGACAGTCTCGATGGAATCGGTCAGACGACTCTCGATGCCCTCTTTGACCGCAAGCCGGTCCACAACGATATCGATATTATGCTTCTTGTTCTTATCAAGCTTGATCTCCTCTGACAGATCATACATACTGTCATCCACGATCACACGCACATATCCGCTTTTCTTCGCCTGCTGCAACAGCTTGACATGCTCCCCCTTCCGTCCACGCACAACAGGCGCAAGTAATTGGAATTTTGTGCCCGCAGGCAGCTCCATAATCTCGTCAACCATCTGATCCACTGTCTGTCTGGCAATCTCTTTTCCACATTTCGGGCAATGCGGGATTCCAATACGCGCGTACAGCAGACGCAGATAATCGTAAATCTCCGTCACCGTTCCAACCGTGGAACGCGGGTTCCGGTTCGTTGATTTCTGATCGATGGAAATGGACGGAGAAAGACCTTCTATCGAATCAATATCCGGCTTGTCCGCGAGTCCTAAGAACTGTCGTGCATAGGACGACAGAGACTCCATATATTTACGCTGCCCTTCCGCATAGATCGTATCAAAAGCAAGAGAGGACTTACCGGAACCGGAAAGCCCTGTCAATACTACAAACTGATCACGCGGAATCTTAATGTCAATGTTCTTTAAATTATGCTCTCTTGCACCTTTGATGGTGATATACTTATGTTCACTCATGACGTCTGTTTCCGCTTACTCCTTTGTCTAGCTGAATTTCTTGATCTTATCCATATACTTATCTGTATATTTCTTGACGTTATCTTTCACCATGTCCTCTAAATCTGACATGCTGATCTTCTCCTTCTTGTCAAGGACAAAAAGTGCACACACTGCACCTGCAAGGAATATCGTGATCGTTCCAAGCATGCACATCTTCTTTCTTCTCTTCTTTTTCTTCATCTGCTGTACAAATTTTTCTTCCTCTTCTAAGCAGATTGCATCCTCCTCATCTAAGATTTCCGCAACCTCTTCCATCGCAATTCCTTTTCTTCTTGAGATCTCCTCAATCAATTCATCTCTTTCCATCGCAAGCTCCTCCTTATTCATTTTATTTACTACCATATATTTGTGAAACATGTTGTGATTTGTGTGTATCTGTCTATATCAGATTCTAATAATACAAATATGTTTGGAACTTAGAAGTTCTTGATGTTCTGTTCTTACTCAGCAATGTTTGAACACGATGTTCAAACAAGCCGCCACTGAGCCATGGATGGCGAATTGGCGGCGGTTGCGTTCATTGCCAATTCATTCATCAGAACATCTAGTACTTCTTAGTTTCAATACATCTTATATCATTAGAATCTGATATAGACATTTATACACGCAAATCACATACGTTTTACTATTACCCATAGTATAACTAAAACAATTGTAAACTAATCATCATAATCACGCAAGGCAATCTTTAATTCTTTCAACTCATCCCGAAGTACTGCTGCCTCCTCGAAGTTAAGCTCCATCGCCGCCTTGTTCATCTTCTTTGTCAGACGTGCAATCTCGGCGTTCAATTCCTTCTTCGTCATAGATTCCGGATCCTTCTCACGCTCCTTCTTCGTAGTCACGCTCTCACCGGTATCCAGGCTGATCAGATCCCGGATGTCCTTCTTGATGCTCTGCGGCGTAATGCCATGTTCCTTGTTATAAGCGTCCTGAATCTTCCGCCTGCGGTTCGTCTCGTCGATTGCATGTCGCATCGAATCCGTGACCGTATCGGCATACATGATCACATGTCCGTCCACGTTACGCGCAGCCCGTCCAATCGTCTGTACAAGCGAAGTCTCCGAACGTAAGAAGCCTTCTTTATCCGCATCCAGGATTGCAACAAGTGTAATCTCCGGAATATCGAGTCCCTCACGGAGCAGGTTAATTCCGACCAGCACGTCAAATACGCCCATTCGAAGATCACGCACGATCTCCAGACGTTCCAGTGTATCAATATCGGAATGCAGATATTTGACCTTGATATCTAGCTGCTTCATATAGTCGGTCAGATCCTCTGCCATACGCTTTGTCAGTGTCGTAACAAGGATCTTATTGCCCTTTGCGACCTCTTTATTCACTTCTGATACGAGATCATCCACCTGCCCCTCCACCGGACGCACCTCAACCTCCGGATCTAACAATCCGGTTGGTCGAATGATCTGCTCGACACGATTTTCCTCATGTTCCTTCTCATAATCGGAAGGAGTCGCCGATACATATAAGATCTTATCAATCTTGGATTCGAACTCCTGAAAATTCAGTGGACGGTTATCAAGTGCCGACGGCAGACGGAATCCATAATCCACCAACGTTGTCTTACGAGACCGGTCACCCGCATACATACCGCGTACCTGTGGCAATGTGATATGCGACTCATCCACAATAATCAGATAATCGCCATCAAAGAAGTTCAGCAGTGTATTCGGTGTGGCGCCCGGTTTCATGCCCGCTAGTATCCGGGAATAATTCTCGATGCCGGAGCAAAAACCTGTCTCCTGCAGCATCTCCATATCGAACTCTGTCCGTTCGCGGATACGCTGTGCTTCTAACAGCTTGTCATTCTCCTTAAAATATGCTACCTGCTGCTTTAGTTCCTCTTCAATCTCCACGATTGCATGCTTCATCTTCTCCGGTGCAACAACATAATGGGATGCCGGGAAGATACATGCAAAAGAAAGCGCGCGCTTGATCTCGCCGGTCAGCGGATCAAACTCCACGATCCGGTCGATCTCATCACCAAAAAACTCGATCCGGATTCCATCTTCGAATGTTGAGACCGGAAGGATATCTACGATATCGCCCTTCACACGAAAAGTTCCACGCGTGAAATCCATCTCATTTCGTGTGTACTGAATATCAATCAACTGACGAATCAGTTCATCCCGGTCTTTCTCCATGCCTGGTCGGAGTGAGAGCATCATGTTCTTATATTCTTCCGGATCACCCAGACCATAAATACACGATACGGAAGATACGACTACAACATCCTTTCGCTCAATCAAAGCAGATGTCGCACTGTGCCGCATCTTATCAATCTCGTCGTTGATGGCTGAATCCTTCGCAATGTACGTGTCCGTCGATGGCACATACGCCTCCGGCTGGTAATAATCGTAATAAGACACAAAATACTCAACCGCATTGTGTGGAAAAAACGCCTTAAACTCACTGTAAAGCTGTGCTGCCAATGTCTTGTTGTGGGATATAATAATCGTCGGTTTATTTAATTTGGCGATGACATTCGCCATCGTAAATGTCTTTCCGGAACCTGTGACACCGAGCAGTGTCTGGCACTTCTTCCCTTCCTGAAAGCCCTTCACCAGTCCTTCGATCGCCTCCGGCTGATCTCCGGTCGGTGCATATTCCGATACTAATTCAAAATGATCCATACTATTCTCCAGTTTCAATATGTACTTCGCTTCACTATCCTCATGTCCATACAGTAATACCACAGCAATCGAATCTGCTATACAACTCATTCTAACACATCTTTTTTCATTTGTATAGAACAAATGTTCTTTTCCTGATGAAATACAGCCTACAAAAATAACGGGAATGTCCTGCACTCCCGTTATCCTCTGCGTTTTCGCTGCTTTTTATTCACTATATTTCATAATCCATACACATGCGCACATCTGTATATGGACGCACATACGTATTTGCAACCTCTACATGTGCCGGGTGCTTCTGGTATCCCTTCAGCATTTCTTCATTCTCCAGCGTTGTATCCAGCATTACCTCTGCATTCGAAGACGCAAGTGGATGAATTCTTACCTGTACTTCGAGAAGTCCCGGAACTTTTCCAACCAGACCTTCAAGATGTTCTTTCATATCTGCAAGAATCTTTGCCTTTTTCTCTGCATCCGTCTCTTTCAATGTCCATAATATAATATGCTTTACCATTATATGACCTCCTGTTTATCCTTCTTTTATAAGAAATATCACAGGAATTTATCACTGTCAACTTATTTTATCCTGTTTTGCTTTATCACGGAATTCACAGATACCCTCTACCATTTTCACCAGATATTCCATCTCCTCATCTGTAAAGCCCCTCGTCATATATTCAATCCGGGATCTGTTCGTTACTTCTTCAACCCCTTCCAATATATAATCTGCATTTACATGTAATGCCCTGCACACCCTATATAGAACGATACAGGAAAAACCTTTTCTCCCTGTCTCAATTTCGTATAGAAATTTTGTGGAAATATCTGATTGTTCTGCCAGCTGTTCCCTGGTCAATCTCTGCTGTTCCCTTTCTTTTTGCACCCGTTCCCCTACCTGCTTATAAAAAATATTATCCAGCATGCGTCTTTACCTTCTCTTCCGTAGTTCTCTTTTTATATCCGTAGGGAATTAGGATTTCGAATGTTTTTCTGCTTTCTTCTGTTTGAAATACAAGCAAATCAACACTGCTATCATTGCTATGACGATCGTCAAACATCCACATGCAAGACAAATTATTAACATTGCCTAACGCCTCCTACTGATATGTGCATCTGTCTTTTTCCATATTTTTACATATTCAGCGCAATGTTAAAACGGTCTATAGTACCTTGTAATCATTACCTCTTGTGTTATAATACAAAAAAATCCCCGTTATTTGTACGAGGATTTTTATTTTATTATATTTATTCTTTATATCGTAAAACTACGGCAGAAATTGGACCAACTGTAATCTTTAATTTATTATTTGCAACCACGTATTCCGCCTCGTCCATCTGGTAGTCACTCTCATTGGTTGTGATACACGTCTTCATAACTGCCCCATCCTGAACGCCCAGTCTGCGCACATGCAGATTCAGTTCGTGCGGTTCATAATCATTGTTCAAAATCACAACCACAGCCTCACCCGGAAGGAAACGTCCATAACTGACAACCTTATATGTGCCATGCAGAAACATAACCGAGCCTTTCATCAACGCTTCGCTGCTCTTGTGTACCTTGATGATATCCCGGTGAAACTGAATTAGCTCCTGATCCTCTCTGCCCCACGGATATCCCCTTCGGTTATCCGGATCGGTCCAACCACAGAGTCCTGCTTCATCACCATAATAAATCGTCGGAGCACCGGGCCATGTCATCTGGAATACAACTGCCTCCCGGAATACACCTTTGTTTATATTTTCCCCAGCCGCTTCCGGTCCCATTGTATGGATACGTCCAACACGACGATTCGTACGTGTCAGGAATCGGGAATGATCATGGTTTGACAGCTCATTCATCGCAATTTCCAGAGAATTCTGGTTAAACCGCGACATATGATGCCTCAATGCACCCGTAAATGCATCCGGATTTCCAAGCAGATCGCCCCGGAACTCATCACTGTGTTTTTCCACGCCGGTCAGGAACCACGTGATTGGCTCCATAAACGCATCGTAGTTCATTACCGTATCCCACTGATCGCCTAAAAGCCATGCCTTAGGATCGCCATAATGCTCTGCAAGGATCAGAGCATCTGGGTTTGCTTTCTTGACTCTGGTCCGGAAATCACGCCAGAAACGATGGTTAAATTCTTCTGTATAACCAAGATCGGCAGCCACGTCCAGACGCCAACCATCCACGTTGTACGGTGGAGAAACCCATTTCTCACCGATACGCATAATATATTCATATAGCTTCTCTGATTCTTCGTAATTTAATTTTGGAAGGGTATCATGTCCCCACCATCCATTATAAGTACCATTGTACGGCCACTGCCATGGATCCTGGAACTTAAAAAAGCTTCTGTAAGGACTCTGGTAATCAACATAGGCACCCTTTTCATAGCCCTCCTGATTCTCATAAATACATTCACGGTCCAGCCATTTGTTGAAGGAACCGCAATGGTTAAATACACCATCCAAGATCACACGCATGCCACGCTTGTGAATCTCCTCCACGAGCTGCGCAAACAATTCATTGCTGGCTTCTAAGTTTGCCTTATCCGTCACGCGCATAATATATTTGCTGGCTTCCTTATTTATCTTGCATCCCTCTGGCAGACACTCCCCGCCATCCTTGACAATCTTGCCAAAATGTGGATCTACATAATCATAATCCTGAATATCATATTTATGATTGGATGGTGAAACAAAAATCGGATTCAGATAGATAACATCGACACCCAGCCCCTGCAAATAATCCAGTTTATCCATAACACCCTGCAGATCACCACCATAGAAGCTGCGGACGTCCATACTATCCGGATACTTAAACCAGTCTGTGACTTTGCGTGTGCCTTCGCCAATATAACAGTATTCATTGTCCTCTACATCATTGCTTGGATCTCCATTATAGAAACGATCCACAAAGATCTGGTAGAATACAGCACCTCTTGCCCATTTCGGTACGGAGAATCCAGGCGCAATCTGGAAATTATAATCCGGATTCAGATCCTTCTGTGTGCCAAGCTTGTTATAATAACAGGTAACATTTCCAGCAAGCACCATATAATAATAATCAATATCATCCGTTACCTCGGAAATTGTATATGCATAATAATCAAACAACTCGTCACTGCTTTCCACCTGCATAGTACAACGCTCCCCATTATAAACCAGGTAGACTTCATCTACATTATTTCTTCCCGTACGGAATCGTAACGTCACCGAATCTCCAATCTTCAGTTCTGCCGGATGCCGGTAGCTGTCTGTTCCATCCGCAAATAATGCGCCAAAATTTAATGCTGTCTTCGTATTATATACATACTGTAATACTTTGAGAGCCTGTCTCTGATTCTCCACCATCAAGAGTATCCTCCCTAATTCTTTTTAGACCATTATCTATTATTTTAATACAGGACAGGAATTTACACAATAAAAAAATAAAAATAGAAAGGGAAAAGGACAGCCAACGATCGGCTGCCCTTTTCGGAGAAGGTATTTTGTTACTTTGGGGTGTAGCAAAAAACTATATAATGTATTGGGGGGTTACAAGTATTATTATACATAGAAACCCTGAAAAGTCTGCCCAAACATTCATTTTTTTTTTAATTTTTTTTGTGCAAATTCTCTTGAATCATGTCGTAAAAAATCGTTTTTTGGTCTGTTTTTGTGCATCATGCACAATTGCAAGGTTTCCATCACTACAATTTACACAATTGTTTAAAGATTCAAACCGGTTGTATCCAGACCATCTGTATGATTCATCAACGGGTCCACCTCAAAAAGTGCTTCAAATTCTGCACGATTAATACGTTCTTTCTCCAGCAAAGCTGCTGCACACCGATGCAATACATCAATATGGCTCTCAATGATAAGCTTTGCTTCCTGATAACATTCGTCCATGATCCGGCGTACTTCCTTGTCGATCAATGCAGCGACCTTCTCACTGTAATTTCTCGCATGTCCAAGATCTCTGCCAAGGAATACCTCTTCCTCACTGTTGACCTCGTAGTTGATCAGTCCGACTTTCTCAGACATTCCATACTTGACAACCATCGCCTGTGCAGTCTGGGTTGCCTGCTTGATATCCGCAGAAGCGCCTGTCGTGATATCTCCGAAAATCAGTTCTTCCGCGATTCGTCCACCAAAGCTGACCATAATATCCTGCTGCATATGCTTCTTCGTCATGAACACATTATCATTCTCCGGCAATGGCATCGTATATCCGCCGGCACCACGTCCGTTCGGAATAATGGAAACCAGATGCACTGGTCCAACCTCACTCAGCAGGTGGAATAAAATCGCGTGACCACTCTCGTGGTAAGCTGTAATCCTCCGCTCCTTCTCTGGCACAAGACGGCTCTTCTTCTCTCCGCCAATTCCAATCTTGACAAAGCACTTGTCAACATCTTCTTTCTTAATAAACTGACGGTTCTGCTTGGCCGCACAGATTGCGGCTTCATTCATCAGGTTCTCCAGATCTGCACCCGCAAATCCAGCAGTTGTTCTTGCAATCTCATGCAGATCTACGTCATCGGACAATGGCTTGTTTCTGACATGGACACGCAGAATCTCCTCACGTCCCTTGACATCCGGTCTGCCAACCATGACCTTACGATCAAAACGTCCCGGTCTTAAGATAGCCGGATCCAGAATATCAACGCGGTTTGTCGCTGCAAGCACAATAATACCCTCATTTGTACCAAATCCATCCATCTCGACAAGCATCTGGTTCAGTGTCTGCTCACGTTCATCATGACCACCGCCAAGACCAGAACCACGCTTTCTGGCAACCGCATCAATCTCATCGATAAACACGATACATGGTGCATTCTTCTTCGCATCCTCAAACAGATCACGCACACGGCTCGCACCGACACCGACGAACATCTCAACGAAATCCGAACCGGAAATTGAGAAGAATGGTACACCGGCTTCTCCTGCCACTGCCTTAGCAAGAAGTGTCTTACCGGTTCCCGGAGGTCCCTCTAACAGGACACCTTTCGGGATACGTGCACCCAATGTATTATATTTCTTTGGATTGCGCAGGAAGTCCACGATCTCCGCCATATCCTCTTTTTCCTCTTCCAGACCGGCTACATCCTTAAATGTATACTTCTGGTCGTTCTCGTTCGACATATGCGCCCGGCTTTTGCCAAAATTCATCATCTTGCCGCCACCGGCGCCACCGCCGCCACCAGCACCAGACATATTCGCCATAAAAATCATAACAACGACCAGCAACACCACAATAAGCACAACTGTCGGCAGCCATGTCCAGATATTACTCTGGCCACTGACATCATGCAATTCCAGGCGGATATTTCCACTGCCCTTACTCATGATAATCTGTTGTACCTTATTGACATCCGATACATAGAATTCTTTTTCCTCGTTTGTCTGCCGATATGTGATGTATACCGTTCCTGTTGGTATCTCCTTATTCTGATAGATTTCTACGGAACCTATCAGATCCTCGGATACTTCTGCCTGAAAATCGACGATCGTATAACCGGCATCTGTCTTTGAACTTTTGTTCATGTACCAAATAATGCCACAAAACATTGCAAAGAACAGAATCAGGTAGATTCCGAGTCCTTTCTTTAATCCTTTCATGCTCTGCTCCCTTCTGGATAAATTTATGTATTACTCAGAAATCACTCCGATATATGGAAGATTTCTGTATTTCTGTGCACAATCAAGACCATATCCTACTACAAAACGGTCCGGGATCACAAATCCGGTGATATCCGGCTCCAAATCTACAACCCGGCGGTCCGGCTTATCCAACAGTGTTACCACCTTAAAACTTGCCGGCTTACGTTCTTTCAATATATTGATCAGATAAGAAAGTGTACGGCCGGAATCCATGATATCCTCGATCAATACCACATCTCTTCCCTCGATACTCTCATCCAGATCCTTGATCATCTTTACAACGCCAGAGGACTTTGTATCATTTCCATAACTGGAAACAGACATGAAATCCATCGTCACCGGTACAGTAAGGCGCTTGGCAAGCTCACACATAAAGAACACGCTTCCCTTTAAAACACCGATAATATGAATCGTCTTTCCTTCATATTCCTTGCTCAACTGCTGTGCAATCTCTGCAATTCTTGCCTCGACAGCTGCCTCATCAATCATAACGTCAATCTTTTGTTCCATCCTGATCTCCTTTACCTTCATATTGTATTTTCAAAACTTTATTCGTCTGTTCATCCACATGATACGCAGGAGAAAAACGAAGTCCGACAACCCACACGATTTCATGTCCGCATGCGATAACCGGCCAGTCCGCCCGTTTTGTACGATCTACTTTCGCATCAATAAATACGCGGGACAATTTTTTTGTTTTTCCGTCTGTATCAATCACGATGTAATCTCCGTCTTCCGGTGTCCGGACACACAAAGTACCTTTTATTTTAGCATAATCAATAAATTTCGTATAGGCTTTTTTCGGAATCGGAGCTGTAAATATAAAATCCTCGATGGATACGGAAAGTGTTCCCTGTTCCGGAACTTCATAATCACCCTCCCGGGCAATTGTAAACCGGTAATCATTCATCGTCTGCACCTTATCCGATACAATCAGTTCTCCATAATTTCTTCTCGCATGAATTCCATACGGCAGCTGCACACTGCTTCCGGAATCCTGATAAATAAGTGCTGCAACCGCCTGGATATGCCGCCTTGTAATATCTTTCTTACACAGAGCAACCTGCCCGATTGCTTCCCAGACAATATGCTCCTGCAGCACAGGCCCAACCTTATATAATTCCGCGACTGACAATGTCACTGTTCTGCCAAAAGCATCCTCTTTTTCCATCGAATCACACTGTTCGAGTGCCTGTGCATGAATATATTCATAGCTTTGCGCCGCATCCTGTGCCAACTGGCAGATATGCTCCACCACCCGGCCGTTCAGCTCTTTCATAACCGGCAATATACTATGCCGGATCTTATTACGCGCATAAGTAAGTTCTGTGTTTGTTGAGTCCTGGCAAAAGTCCTGTCCGCAGTCTGCCAGATACGCTTCTATTTCCATCCGCGATACACCAAGCAACGGACGGATGATATTCCCCCGGCTTGCTGCGATTCCTGCTAGTCCGTTTAATCCGCTGCCACGCATCATATGGAACAGTACCGTCTCCGCGACATCATCCTGATTGTGTGCAACTGCAATCTTATCGAATTTCAGCTGCATTACCAGTTCTTCCATACACTGATAACGGTACTCCCGTCCTGCTTCTTCCACTGACAACCCAAGCCTCTTTGCATACGCCGGAATATCCTTCTGATACTCCTGATACAAAAATCCAAGCCTCTCACACAGCGTCTTCGTAAATACCGCATCATGATCTGCCTCTGCACCGCGGATTCCATGATGTACATGCACCACGACAATTCCCTGTGAAGGAATCTGCAAAACCGGCATAAGTGCCTTTAACACGCAAAGAAGGCAAACCGAATCCGCACCACCGGACACACCAACCACCAGCCGGTTACCCGGTTCAATCAATGCATGACTCTGTATATAATTATAAACCTTTTGTTCAAATAAATTCATAAATTCTCCGTTGCATGTCAGTTTTTTCCATGCTTATATTAGCACAAACATCATCATTCGTATAGCAATTCACAGATTTTTTACAACCTTACATACTACAATTGTTGCATCATCCTTTAACCTTCTTCCACAAACGCTTCGTATTTCCCGTACCATTGTATCCACTACAGATTCCGGGGTCTCATCCTCCAGCTCCGAAAGCAACGTATTCATATAATCATCTTTGTTTTCAAATAAAATGCTGTCCAGCACGCCATCACTTACCATGACGATCATATCTCCTGCATAGTACTTCTTGCTGCTGCATTCACACCCGGCATCCTCAATCACCCCAACCGGAAGCGACGTGGATTTGATACATTCCATCCACGTTCCACGTCGGATATACGTTGTTGCAGCACCATATTTTACCAGATGTCCTACCCCTGTATACAGATCCAGAAGCAGCATATCCAGCGTTGTAAAATGTTCTCCTTTATTTTTTTCTGCCAGATATGCATTGACCAGGCGCACTGCCATCTCCTGCTCAAATCCGGTTGCCACCAGTTCTTCAACTGCCGATAACAGTTCCTCACTGTCCCTTGACGCCTGCACACCATTTCCCATTCCATCTGCAATCATCAAAAGAGCCTGTCCGTTTTTAAGATTTCCAATATAGAAATTATCGCCCGATATGACATCTTCCTGGCAGGAAAGCCGTCTGGCGGCCGTCTGTAACTGAAATGCAGGTCGTTGATTCAGGATTACCAGGTCGTAATTTCGGCCCACTATCTGGCGGCTGTCCTCGCTGATCTCAAATGGAATCCCGGTCTCTTTACTGGCTATCTTGCGCACTGCTTCAGCGCCAACCAGCCTGCCACGTCCCACCCGGGCATCTGCATAAAGCTGATATCTGCCATTTTGCGCCTTTAACAAAGTCAGTGACTTTACATGGACTCCCATACGTCCAAGTTCAGACACGATTGCCATCTCCGCATCCTTACGCATTGCAACCGGGCTATCCAGCTGTTTTGTAAATGTCTCCAGCATTGTACCAATCTGCGAGAAGCCAATCCGCTGTCCTTCCGTTCCAGCAAATGTATAATCAATCCGTTTTAATGCATCCGAGAATTTCCGCACACGGGAAAGCGTAAGCCTGCCCCACTCTGCCCCTTCGAATTCTCCGGAGCCACCCTGTTCCCGTATCTGCACAAACAATCGGCCCGGCAGAAATGCCAGAACAAAAACTGCGGTTACGATTGCCTTAATGCCGCCCTCTGAAAGCATCTGCGGAAATATAAAATAGCCAAGCAGGCAATCACAGGCTGCAAAAATCACAAGACTGCCATACCGTCCCATATGTAACACTTCCGTCAGACCATTTACCAGCACCGCCAGAAATACCCACGCGGCAAGCATCTGCATATCCTCTGTCCGAAGTGCATAGATGGCTCCTGAGATTGCAGCCCATGACACACCTGCGGAAAAGCCAAACCGGTAAGATATATAGAAAATGGTAAACAGACTGACACTTGCCAGCACTTCAACCTCATCGGCAATCTGAATCGGCATCCCGGCAAAAATTGTCGTTGCCAGAATGAGGATTGCAAGCATCGTCTGCGTATCAGCCAGAAAATGCAGCCTGTCCTCCATGATATTGTGATAAGAAAAACAATATGCAAGCATAAAAGAAAAAACAAGCACACCTTCTGCACATGCGCTGGGAATGCCGATGGCATCCGTAAGCCAGACAGCCGCTCCTATTTGCAGGATAACCGTCTCCAGTCCCACAAGCACAGACAGTAAAAAAGAACGCGGATACAACAACTGCAATTTTCTGACACGCACAAGCACTGCAGCAACCACCCAGATCAACGGATAGATCATCTGACCCTGTATCTCAAAGCCCCCCTCTTCGAAAAACGCACTGAGCAATCCAAGTAACAGCATCCACGGACTTCTTCCGCAGGCACTGCCCGCACCAATAATCGCGATTCCAAATGGTGCCGTTCCGAGCAGGCTGCAATGTCCCACGCAATATGCAGTCAGAAAATCTGTGATACCAGAATAAATCTTTGCCATCTTCATTCTCTCAATCCCCTCTACCAGATGGTTATTGTCTATTACAAATTTGCCATACAAGTTTATATAATTCTTCCGGTGCTGTATGTCTAACAGTGACAGTTAACTGACAGAATTTATAGACATTTTTACGCAAAAAAGCTCCCGACCCGTGTCGGAAGCTTCTTATTTCTTCTTGTGTCAATCCTGTTATCTTTATTCTGAAGGACGGATTACCAGCTCATCTGGATGTACCAGACCAAGCTTGTCTTTTGCAACATCCTCTATATACTCATTTGTCTGCATATATTTTTCCTGTGCATCGAGATCTGCCTGTTCCTGCTTTGCCTCCTGCACCTTTAACTCCATCGTCTTTTCTGTCTCAGCCAGCTGCTTACTCTTCGTATGCAGGCTTGTTGCGCGTACAACGGAAGTCACACATACAAATATAACCGCAACGATAACTAAAAACGTAATGACCGGCGACTGACGATATCGAACTGATTTTCTTGCACTGTTTTTTGCCATTTCCATACCCACTTTTCATACCTAAAGATATTTATATTTTACCCTTATTATCGCTATTTTTCAACATTTTCTTATGCTTTTTCGTGGATTTTTTTATCTTGTACAAGATGTTGTTTATATTTTTTAATAGAGTACAACTTATAGTATAGTGAAACAAAACAACACCAAATAAAATGCCGATTGCCATATACCAGTGCAGAACGCCATCTCCATAAGTATGGATTCCGTCCAGCGTAATGTATGTCCACACCAGCCAGAAACAGACATCTTCCATCGCTATTAAAATTGAATTATGAGATACTATGCGTCGAAAGATACGCAAAAGATCATACGACAGTGTGAGGGCGATTCCCATGGCAACGCTCATCAGAAACATGGCACCCTGTCGTATTAAAATATCCATCAATTATCGAAACAGCCGTTTGGCGATTGCCGCGGCTTTCTTCTTTCCCTTTTTATCGGAATACAGCATTCCCTGTATCGTACCGGTCAACTGGAGTTCACCCTTCTCCATATCCAGCTTCTCTGCATGCAGATTCTGCCCTTTTATAGCCAGATGCTCTGCCGTCGTTTCCACCTCCACCAGCTCCGGTTCCATGGATATCACCTTTTCCAGTCCGGTGAGGCTCATATGTGCGCGTTGCGTGATATGTATCATATGACTTTCCATGTATGCTCCTGCACACTTGTTATAGCTTATATATATGCTGCACGCACATCACTTATGAATCAGAGATATTCAAACATCTCTTTTGCATCTTCTTTTTTCGTAGAATCCGCAATCATTGTGACTTTAACCTTGACCGATTTATTTCCAAATGATATCTCGATCACATCGCCAACCTTTACATCATAAGATGCCTTTACTACCTTATCATTTACCATTACTCTGCCCGCATCACACGCATCGTTTGCCACAGTCCGGCGCTTGATCAGACGGGACACCTTTAAATATTTATCCAGACGCATACTATACCCTCCCTGTTATTGTACAACCATTACCTTTTTATATGAAAAAGCTGCCGCAATATGCGACAGCTTTTCACTCTTTATCGAAATTCTTTTCGTAAGAATCAGATTAGTTTAAAGAATCCTTTAAAGCCTTACCAGCCTTGAACTTAGGTGTCTTAGAAGCAGCAATCTTCATTGTCTCGCCTGTTCTTGGGTTACGTCCCTCACGAGCAGGTCTCTCAGCTACTTCGAATGTACCAAAGCCAACCAACTGAATCTTCTCACCATTCTTTAACTCTTCTGCTACTGTCTCTGTGAAAGCCTTAAGTGCCTTCTCAGCTTCTGTCTTCTTAAGTCCAGCCTTCTCAGCCATCTTTGCAACTAATTCATTCTTGTTCATCGAAATTTCCTCCTATAAATAAAACGATGTTTCCTGACCACATCCCCCGCGGTCGAATCTTATTTTATCAGCACTTTCGAAAAATGCCCTACGCATATTTATACCTTGTTGCCCTTTGTTTGTCAAGGAAAAAAGCCAAGTTTTTGGCACTTTTTGGGAATTTCGATGTCATTTTTAACCTTCCATCTGCTTCCCGAGGAAATTTGCCGCTATCGCTGCTGCTTTTACCTCAGATTCGCCTATTTGCTTGCTTCCTTCACGACTGAGCAGAATTACCGCACCAATCGCATCACCTTCACAGATAATCGTCTGTACGATTTCTCCATCATACTCATTGTCACCATGCCCAAGAATCCGGATAAATTTCTTTTCTCCTTTTCTGGCAAGGATTGCCTCCCGGTCGTTGATGGCATCCTCCAGTTCCTGATGCAGGGCTTTACCGAGCAGATCTCGTTTGGGGATTCCCGCTACTGCGATAATCTGATCCCGGTCACAGACGCAGACGCCACAACCAAGACTTGCCGCTATCGCCTCTACATATTCCTGGGCAAATGCAGAAAGCTCTCCGATTGGAGAATATTTTTTTAGCACGATTTCTCCATCTTTATCTGTAAATATTTCCAACGGGTCACCACTACTGATAACATTGACAGTAAAGAGTCGTTCCGGTTTGTTGCGGGTTTTTAGCGGAACGATAGTGGTTAGAAGATCACCTACACATGACTTGGTTGAATTATTACGTGTATCAGGTGACTCCATATGTTTTTCTATAACTTTACTGTCTTGATTAAAATTTACAGATGTACCATAGTTTGATTTTTCAGCAACACTTAGCAGTTGTTCCCTGCCCTCTACCTGCTGATAGTAGAAAGTAGTTACAACACCAACTTTTAAGAGATTGTCAATATCAGCTTTCAGCTTCACATGTATTCTGTCCTCAAAAACGATTATCTTATCAATAATCAACTCCAAGTCTTTTTTATCTAAGCTCTTCTTGTTCAGAATATCATTGAAAATATCAATGGCCGTCTTAGCCAGTCTGTTGATTCGAATAATATCATTTCGCTTATCCACGCTCAGGTTCATCTGATTTTGGAGTCCTTTGATTCTATTAATCAGTTCATCCTCAATCTCTGCGTAGGTCTCTTCAATAATCGTGGCTGTGTCTTCATCAGCCTTGGCAATTTCTTTAATCTTTCGCTTCTTCACAGCCTTCAGCTCATCCTTGGCATCAGATAGTTGGTTTTCCAAAAGTGAAAATGTATTCTCACTTTCCTTAACCTCTGTGGATTCTTTCTTAATGGAAGTTTCCAATTCCTTTATCATATCCTGGGAGTTATCTCTTACCTTCTTCACATACTCCTTCAGGATACTATCGAGGAAATCCACTCTGATATGATGGGAACTACACCCCTTCAAACCTCTTTTATGGTAAGTACCACAGGTATATGCCGGTGCAATGTCGCTTCTACTCATAGAAAACATCGGCGAACCGCAATCCCCACAAAACAGAAATCCGGAGTATACATTATCGTATTTCTTCACACCACGATAATGCGTTGTGGTTCTCTTTTTAAGCTGCTCCTGCGTGTATGCCCATGTTTTATAATCAATAATCGCTTCATGATGATTTTCAAACACAAAATGTTCTGATTCATCCACCTTTGTATCTGCTCCGTGAATCTTTTTGCGAGTATATTTATGCTGACGGAGGGTTCCAATATAGAAATCATTCGAGAGGATTCCCTGAATCGTCACAATACTCCATTCCGGTTTTGCCTTTAATTTACATTCATCCCCTCGTTCTTCCACTCGCTGAATTTCCTTCATTCGCGGAGTTGGTATCTTTTTATCCGTAAGATAATTTGCGATTTTTTTGTAGCCCCAGCCATCGTTATATAATCCAAAAACCTTACGAACTACTTCTGCCTCATCCATTACCACCGATATTTCCTGTTTTTTCATGTTGGAGATAGTATAACCGTATGGGACTGAGCAAATCCATTCGCCGTCTGCCTGCCTTCGGCTGATTACGCTTCGCACCTTTTTGCTGGTATCCGTTACCGGCATTTCATTTATCAGAAAGCGAAACTGTATCGCTGTCCAGTCATCATAAGTCGGATAATCAATCGCATCACCAATGGAAATAATGCGCACACCTGCATCACGTAGGTCTTCCAACTCCACAAGTCCCTTGCTGTTTCGACGGGAAAATCGGCTGAAGTCCTTTACAATAAGTACACTTATCTCTCCGCTCATCAATTTCCTACGAAGCTGCTGATACCCTTCTCGTTGTTCAAAGGTATATCCGGACCGGTCACGGTCTTCATATATAGAAAGCTTACACTTGGGAAATTTTGCTTTTACAAACTCTTCGATAATCTTCTTCTGGTTCTCAATGGAGGTATTGTCTCTGTCTAATTCTTCATCAACAGAAATACGGCAATAACCGGCAATTTCCTGAGTAAACATAAGGTCGTTGGTATTTTTTCCCATGTTATCTATTCTCCTTTCTTATATTTTAATAACATTGTAAGTTATAGATATGAAAAAGGCAAGCGAAAATGCCTGCCTCTCTCCATCCATTAATTTACACTAGCTTTTAACAATTCATTTTTCAAAAATTCATATCTTTCCCTATCTCTTTCATTTTTCAAATTTTTCAAAAACATTGTAACTTTGTTATATGCTTCTCCGCAATATTTTTTATGTAATAGCATTAAATTTTCTCTTTTTATCTGCGCAATAAATGATTTATCAACATATATCTTTAGCAAACGTATTGTTGTTTCTTCTCTATCTTTTTCAGAAGTTATTGGTTTCATAATTAGAATATGTGCCTTTTCAAAATCTGCACATATGTTTTCAGCTCTTCCTTGTCTAATTCGTTCAAGGTATATCCTTGCTTGTTGGTTATCGCATTGAAATGGTACATTTATATCATTTTCTCTGAATTTTCCATAAGCGACATCAATATAGTTTTGAGCCAATTCATAATCCCTATATCTCATGCACGCAATCGAATATTGCAACCAGAAAAAACTATTATCCTTATAATACACAATATCCTTCAGCGCATTAAAATAGTCCATAATAAAATTAATATTATCACGTTTCCCATTCAAAAAAGAATTTACATGTGAAAATGAGACAATGTTTTGCAACACGCTTTCAAATCTCACATTTTCCGAATATCGATCTGCATAGACGGCAATTTTTTTCAACGCATCAATAATATCTGCCGAGTTATTAATTCCATTGAGTATTACCTGTGCAGTAATAGGCGATTTAATCTTAAAATTCATTTTTCCGTTATCGCTCAAAATCACCAACTCTCTAACTGCGGAATTATGTATAAACTGAACATCATTCATCCCTAATGTATCGGTAATGCCATTTATATCCGTTATATGCAACTCTAATGACATAACTTTTGCCAACAACATAAGAATCAAGCACTGATAATAGTCACCTGAATCCTGCTTTATTTCTTTTACTATTTCATCGAGCCTATCTTTTATTGTTGATGAGTTAATAACTTCTAATAATATTGACTGCAATTCATAATTACCTTTTCTTTTATCCGTCAGTAATAAGCGTTTTTCATTCTTAGGCAGCCTCGTCTTTTTTCCCCAAAATTCATATTTTTCTATGAGATTATAACAATTTAAAATTTCTTTTCTATTCAGTTTATTGATATCTAGTATTACACTTTGTCCTGCTCCAACACCAAAGAAATTACATACCTCAACCATCTTAACCTCATATACCATTGTTCTTGCTGTCAGAATAAATGTAATATCGCTACAATTATGTTGTGAAAAGCTTTTCAGTACGTCTATGTGGTTAAAATAGTTTTCAATGATAACTACTTTTTGCCCTGTTTCTGAAATAATTGTTTCGATGTCTCCTATTTCTCTTTTATTTTTTTCTTCCAGGAAATCATACGTCGAAATTCCTTTTGTAAATAATTGTTGTTTTACCATCTCCAAAAAAATACTTTTTCCATTGCCTAAATTAGCATGCAAATAAATCAGTTTGATTTTTTTACTTATTGCATTAATAACATCAAAAACTTGTTCTCTATATATTAGAGATTTATATTTTCCATTTTCCTTCCAAAATATATTATCGGACCAATTTCCCCTCATTAATAATTCATATACTTCATTCGAAGTTGCCGCTTGTCTCATGTTTTTACGATAATTTCTTTCAAAGCATATTAATCTTCTTTCTTTATCTTGCGGTACAAACTCTGTTTTTGCAAAAGAATTAATATCGTTAGCAAATTGTTTTAAACCAACATCCCAAACTGTTCCAAATCTCCCTAATTTTCTCTTCTTGTCTTCTGATATTCCCTCTTTCTCAACAAAAATCACCTTTTTAATCAGTTCGTTATCATTAAGTATTCGTTTCAAATCTAAATCATAATCCAAAGATAACCCCGCAACAATAATTACCTTTGCAATATCTAAATCATCCCTAAGTACACTTCCCCATTGACTTTTTACAATATTTTCTATAGACAAATAACTTTTTGTTGTAAGTTTAAACTCTGTATTTAAGGTTTTTTCATCAAGTTTTCCTATGTATCCGTTTATATAAACACAACAGGCACTATTATCTATATATTTATTTGTACTCTGATTAAGCGTAATAGGAATCAAATTTTTATCTGTTGCCAGCATAGGAACATCATCATAATTAGTTGTATAACAGCGTATCCATGGCAAGCTATACACTGTTTTAACAGTGTCACTTAAAGTTCCTACATTATATGTTTTTTTAAGTAATGCAATTAATTCGGACGCCGATTTTCGCTCGAGGAATGTTTGTGAAGCATCCTGTAAATCATATGGATCATCTGGATTTTCAATTCCACATTCCTTATAAAGTAGCATCGGAAGTTTTGTCCCAACAGGAAAATCATCTCCTTCATGATTCTTTACCTCAACATTCGCCCCTGACCCAGTAATTAGCACTGCATTTCCGTTAAGTATCTCACTATAAACATCCTTTGTATTCATACCTATTCTCCTTATCTACAATCTTTTCACATCCACATACGTCGTACTTTTTCCTGCTCCAACTTTCACAATCTTCCCGTCATCTGTCAGCTTCTTCAGTGCTCTCTCAATCGTCTTTTGACTCAGTTCCGGACATAGAGTCATGATATCCGACTTTCCTAACTTCACTAATGAACGTTCAATAATGCTGTAGACTCGCTCTGGCGAAGTCATTTTTTTCTTTTCCAACAAGATGAATCGGTCTTCAAAATCTTTATAGGCATTTATGATAGTTCCCAATGTGTATCTGATAAATGGCATATAATCATTGGTATTCTCGTGCCAGTTTATTGAACTATCCTGCAATACTTCATAATATGTTTCTTTCGACTTTTCGACTACCATTTCAATACTGATATATTTTCCCACAAGGTAACCGGCCTTATATAACAGTAGCAGCGTTAAAAGTCTGGACATTCTTCCATTTCCATCTCCAAACGGATGAATACACAAAAAATCAAGTATCACACATGGTATCACTAATAATGGGTCTATGTTCGTATTATTAATTACATCTTCATATTGCTTACACAAGCTTTCTATATATTCCGCGGTTAAAATCGCAGGAACCGGTTGAAACCTTACGCTCTTATTACCAAACTCATCCTCTTCTTCGATGTAGTTATCTACCATCTTATAATGACCGCCATTACCGGATTCCGAATAACTGTAAAGATATTTATGAAGTGTTAAAATATCATTTGGCTTTAGTTGTATGTAGGAATAACTATCATGAATCATTCCCAATACTTCTCTATATCCTGCGATTTCTTTTTCATTCCTGTTTCTCGGTTCGCTCTTTTTCTGCACAATTTCTTTCAATCTGGAATCTGATGTATATATACCTTCGATTTTGTTAGAAGCCTCTGTACTCTGTATTCTTGCAACTTCCATCAATCTTTCCAAAATTTCCGGTTGCGTTTCTATATATAATTCCTGGCGTCCCTTATACTCATGAAGTGCTGAAATCATATTCATTACTTCAATTGTTATAGGCATTTCTTCTATTTTTCTGTAATTAATCTCTTTCATAGACACTCCATTTCCTTTCTACCCCATTTTATCAAAAATGACATAGAATATCAATATTAATCTACCCCATTTATGTATTTTCTACCCCAATTCAACTAATTTGGGGTAGAAAGAAACGATGTGGGGTAGTATCGAGCAAATTGCCTCTCGCTACCTTGCTCCTGCTGCCTGTTTTGGCAAAGCAGTTGTTTTTCCATCATCGGTCTTTTCCAGTCCTCGATTGTGAATCAGCAAATCTGTTGTCTTTTCCAACAAATCCTGCTCGCCGGATTCAAAAATAGCCAATCTGTACTTCTTCTCCTTACACTGCTCAATCAAAGGCTGTAAGCTGTCCATAACCTTTGGATCAGCCTTTTCCGCATTCGTAAGCCATACCAAGGCATACTTGCCCACTTTGTTTACTGTCAACTCCATGCGAACCCCCTTTACCTAAATGATTACCAAGTTTTGTCATCTTTATGCCGGCAATGATGAACAAACCTGATAACTTCATTTTAGTAAAACCGATCGCATTCCAAATTGAAAATGCTCAAATAGAATTTAAGTAATGAAATCCGAAAAATCTTTCAAAAAATAGCTCTCGTGCATTTCGAACAGTTGTTCTACTTCTTGTTTTATGATATACTTCCCATATCGAAACAATTTACTACCATGAAACAAGTAACATAGAAGTTCACAAGACAAATTACAGGAGATGATTTTATTGAATAGAATTGATTTTCATAGCATTGCTACCATCCTTTTGGGAGGTTTAATCGATGCAGACTACTCGCAAATGGAATTTATCTATATGTTGTTTGGCAGCTTTGCCAACAACAATATAGAGCAAGTTTCGCCCTGTGTACACACAACGGGCAAAACTTGTTGGGGACTTAACATCCCCAAGCCCCAGTTGCATACGAAATATCCCACTCGCCTTTATCACTACCGTCCGACAAGTAGTCGCACATCAAACTGCTTTTGCAGATTTGCTGTCGCCACTTTGTCAGCCTTGACGATACCCTCAGAAAAAACTTACATATCTCCGTACAGGCTACGCAGGAAATCTCCAACACCTGCATCCAGTTCCTCGGATACTTCCGGAGGTTTCATTCCCTCGCAATCATTCTCATGGTTATTTGAATTGCTGTCAGCCTGTGCACTTGGCATTACATCCTGCCTGATGGAAATACCATCAAGCATAACCCTCATCCGCTCCATCATGACATCCGCTGTAGCCATGGCACATTCTTGTATCCGATTGTCCCAATCCGCAACCTTATCAGGCTCCGTTTTTTCTCTGTAAAGGCTCCTGATACCCTCCCGGAAAATATCCGACTCCGTTGCATATTCCCCTATACTCATCAGATATTCAAACATCCGCAATACTTCCTTCTGGTTATAGTCTTTGTTGCTAAATCGAATGGTGCAGCGATATCCTTCCTCCGTCTTTTGCATGGCTCTTATCCTCTTTTCATCTGATGTGATGCCAACAGCTCATAACCTTTCGCATTCAGTCTGATATCCTCCAGATAAGCTACATTCTCCTTATGCTCACCAAACCGTTTCATAATGGTTGCACCACCGCCGATATAGAGGACATTACAATAATCAAGGTCAAATCCGCTTTCTCCAAGCAGTCCCTCAATCTCCATCGCAAACTCCTTTAACTTAATAATCACGACGGTCTGTGCCTTTTCCGGCACAACCACCTTTTTACTAATGATAAAGTCCTGAAGCACTTCCTCCGGTATTCGTCCACAACCAACCTGCATGACCCCATCATTAATTTCCCTGAAAAGAGTAATAATTGAATTGGGAACCGTTACGGACTTTTCCGTATCAATTCTTTTATCCACGATACTGATAATATCCTTGGTCCATGAGCCAATATCCGCTACAACGTACCTGCCTCCATATTAGCGATACGGTCTGCAACCGCCGCAAAGCACTGTGGAAAACAACAGACCTTCTCAATTGCTATGGAATATTCCTCTTCTTCAAAAATAAAATCATGAATACCGGATCTGGAAAGATATGCAGTAAGCTTTCCTGCTTCCTCTCCAAATCTTTTAAAAGGAACCCCTGCTCCAAGAACCACAACAGCATTGTGGGGTAAACCTCTTGTCTTTAGTTCCTTTGCGATTGCTACCAGTGTAAGCAGGAAGAAATCTTCATCTGCTGTCTTGTCAGTAACTACCGTCTTTTTCTCCCCTCCCACACAATAGTAGCTGCCATTGTAACAGAGACTATTCTCTACTACCGGCGGCTTACCATTGCATCTGCTTACTCTGTTGCTGAAAATGTGATTTCTAGTCTTGATTAACGAGAAACCATGGTCGATACCGATGACAACCGGTTCTTCCGTAAAATTGTTGTTGTACATATCCTGTACCAGCCTTTCTGCCCTGTGGACGATTTGTTTTGTAAGTATAGGATATAAAAAATCCACCCAACCTACATTGAATGTGAATTGAGTGAAAATTGAATCCATAATTTACATTATGAGAAGTTTCAGGATGGAAGCGTGAAATGTATTGAGGATGAGATACCTTTTGAGCTGCCGAAAGGGTGGGAATGGTGTAGATTAAATAAGTTATTTAATGTATGTTCTGCCAAACGTGTTCGCCAATCAGATTGGAGAGAAGAAGGTGTTCCATTTTATCGTGCTCGTGAAATTGTTAAGCTTTCAGATAATGGATTTGTTGAAAATGAACTTTTTATTTCCGAAGAGCACTATATCCGTGTCAAAGAAGAATGTGGGGTTCCACAATCAGGAGATTTAATGGTCTCTGGTGTAGGTACCATTGGAAAAATATATATTGTTAATGAAACTGATTGTTTCTATTATAAAGATGCGAGTGTTCTGTGTTTTGAAAACAGAACCGGAATTGTAAATTCTGAATTCGCACGTATATTACTCGAATCCAGCTTTCTCCAAGCACAAATGAAAGATAATTCGAAAGGAACAACTGTTGATACAATTACAATATCTGCTGCAATGAATTATCTTTGTCTCCTCCCTCCTTTAAAGGAACAGGAAAATATTGTGCAAGTAGTTAAAAACGCATGTATTTATGCTGAAGAGATTCAAAACAATAAAGATAATTTACAAATACTAATTTCCAAAACCAAATCAAAAATCCTTGACCTCGCCATTCGAGGACAGCTTGTGCCACAATCCCCTGATGATGAGCCAGCTTCTGTTCTCTTGGGGCGTATTCGGGCAGAGAAAGAAGAACTCATCAAAGCAGGTAAAATCAAGCGTGACAAGAAGGCATCCATCATCTTCCGAGGTGATGATAACTCTTATTATGAGAAGATAGATGACGAAGTTCATTGCATTGATGAAGAACTTCCATTTGAGATTCCTAAAACATGGGAATGGGCGCGATTGCAGAATTGCTGCACCAAGGAAATACGTCGAGGAAAGTCACCAAAATATACTGAACAAAGTAACACACTTGTTTTTGCTCAAAAATGTAATACAAAGTATGCAGGTATAGATACTGGCTTAGCTCTATATCTCGACGAAAGTACATTGAGTAAATACTCCGATGATGAGTACATGCAAGACGGAGATATTGTTGTAAACTCAACTGGGACAGGTACTTTAGGGCGTATCGGCTTCTACCGTAATTATGATAATGATGTAATGCTTCCTATTGTTCCCGATTCCCACGTCACAGTTATACGAGCATGTAGCAGTATTCAAAAATTTTACCTATATATCTTTATGAAGGCAAATCAACACAAACTCGAAAAGCAAGGTGAAGGCTCAACAAATCAAAAGGAATTAAAACCTCTTACATTAAAGAATATGCTTGTGCCCATTCCTCCATATTTTGAACAAGAAAGAATTTCTGCAGTAACAACGTCTGCTTTTTCAATTACATCTGCAATAAGAAAAAGCCTCAGCTGAGGCTTCTTTCTATTGGGATCATAGTAGCAAAATAATTTTCAATTTGCCTGGAGATACAAGCTTGTTCTGCAAGTGGTGGAATAGGAACAAGAAGTGATTTTACGCTATCAGATTTGAGGTTCTTAACTGTAGAGCCTACAGCAAGTGAACTTAATGCATTATACATAATTGATGAACTGAGCATATAATATAAATAATCCTGGTGGAAGGCTATCTCTATTCCTCCAATAACGAGCCATCCGTCGTGTATGCAGCCATTCGTTCTTAGTATATACGGTCGACCAAAGCTCATGGAATTAGTAAGTAAGAAATCTCCTCTACATACATATCTTGTTTTACTTAATCCTTCAGGACGAATTTTCTCTTTTGTTGAGTAGATATATTTGCCTCCTTGTTCGGTATCCCCGATTTTTATCCAGTTTAGACCATTTTCGTCATCGGTGAGATAATTTTCAATAGGTCTCGGAGAACCGCCTCTGGCAATAGAACAAATATTACCCAGTCTCTCGTACATCCAACCATCTGGAATTTTAAAAGGAATTTCCGAATCAATACATCGAATTTCAGCACCCACCTTCTCATAATAAGAGAATTCGACACTTTCACCTCTATAATTGATTCAGCGGATACCCGCAAATATATTTATGGAGGTGTCTTTATATGAAGACAGAAATAACTTTTGAAGATTACCTAAAAAAAGGTAATCTATCCGAAAACACCATTGAATCTTACCTATGGACAGTGAATTACTTCACTACAAATTATGAGAAGATTTCTAAGGAAAACTTACTTGCCTACAAGGGCTATCTTATGGAGCATTTTAAACCCAAAACTGTAAATCTGAGAATACAAGCAATTAATAAATATCTAGAATATTTAGAAAAGTCACAATTGCGACTCAAAGCAGTAAAGATCCAACAGAAAAGCTTTTTGGAAAATGTAATCAGCAATGCAGATTATAAATTCCTGAAGAATCAGCTTAAAAAAGATGGCAATTTGGAGTGGTATTTTGTTGTCTGGTATCTTGCTGCGACTGGTGCTCGTGTAAGTGAACTAATTCGCATAAAGATTGAACATGTGCAACTTGGATATTTTGATTTGTATAGCAAGGGAGGTAAATTACGTAGATTATTCATCCCCAAAATATTGCGTGAAGAAACACTAAAGTGGTTATTCGAAACTCAACGCACTTCAGGTTATCTTTTTCTAAACAGATATGGTGACCGTATAACGACTAGAGGTATTTCTCAACAACTCAAGAATTATGCGGACAAATATGGATTAGACAGCAAAGTGGTCTATCCACATTCCTTCCGTCATAGATATGCCAAAAACTTTCTTGAAAAGTATAATGATATTGCATTGCTGGCAGATTTAATGGGACACGAAAGCATTGAAACTACTCGTATATATCTGAGACGTACTGCCAGCGAACAGCAGGCACTTGTTGATAAAATTGTAACTTGGTAAAATATCAGCCGTCCTAAGTTTTAGGGCGGCTGTCTATCATTCACATAATGCATTAATCGTATCAAAATAAAAAAGGCTCTTATCAAATGTGGCAGATATTTGGCACTGCTGCTTATATGGCGGTATAGGTACAAGTAGTTCTTTCAATTTACTTAAACTTGTTCTTGTTCTACCTATTCCCTGAACATTTTTCATGACACTCTTGTTGATGGTGGGACTATTTATCATATACATGACATATCTTTTGTCAATATAATTAGGTAATTGTAGTCGCACGCAATCAGATGATATAACATACACATCTTCGATGTCAGGAATTATAATCGCCCTTCCGGCAGGCATCATTTTTGCAATTACAATATCCCCTGGATATGATTTGCATCGAGATAGTGTTTCTGCATGACTATAAGTAGTATATTTTATACCGTTATTTTTCCATGTAAATTCACCAATGTTATTTAATTGTATTATTCTTACTTCCCGTCTATCTGTGTAATGGTCTGTTTTCAGATTGCTGCCAAATGGACCATCAACAAAAGAATTTTCGTGTGGATCTGCCAATGATTTTAATCTACACCATATCCATCCATCAGGTAAATCGAACGGTACTTCTTCATCTATACAGATGGTATTATTTGATATAGTTTCATAATAAGAGTTATCCTCACCTTTGAATATGACAGATTCCTTCTTATCACGCTTGATTTTGCCCTGTTTGATGAGCTCTTCTTTCTCTGCACGGATGCGTTCCAGAAGAACGGAAGCAGGCTCATCATCTGGATTCTGCGGTACAAGTTTGCCACGAATAGCAAGGTCGAGGATTTTGGATTTTGTCAAAGAAACAGTTTCAGCTAAAATCTCTTTTTCTTCTCTAATTTGATTTATCAAAGAATCCATTTCAACAAATTTGCTAACCATTGCCGATTGTGTTGTTATAGTGCAAACAGGAATTAAGGTTGATAGAATTCTTTCTAATGCCAACTTAGGCATAGCTACCTGATGGGTTTTGTCTTGAAATTGCTGCTGAACAAATTCCGATTGTATAATCAAGCATAAATAGGTTTTATTGATCTGTATGTTTGTAATTTTTACTGCATTTTCAGTAAGGTTCATTCCATCTAACTCAGTAGGCACTTCACCAGTAACACCAATTGTACCAGCAATGGTAACATAAAGATCATCTTTTGAAATCGTATAGTTTTTGATTTGTAAAAATACTTCCTCTGAAATATATTTCAGATCATCCGTATTTATAGAGTGATTTTTCATGTCGGTTACTCGGATATAAGCGTGAGCGGTTCGACAAGGTGAAAAGCCCACTCCCTTCGGAAGTCTCTTGCCTCCTTTAACTGCTGCAATATCTCGAACTCTACACCATTCCCACCCTTTCGGCAGCTCAAAAGGTATCTCATCCTCAATACATTTCACGCTTCCATCCTGAAACTTCTCATAATGTAAATTATCCTCACCTTTAAAGATAATAGTATCATTCTTAATATCCTTGGTTTTTAGCCTACCATCCTTAACCATCTGTTGCTTTTCAGCACGAATTTTTTCCAAAAGTACAGATGCCGGTTCTTCGTTTGGATCCTGTGGAACTAGTTTACCTCTTATCGCCAAATTTAATATCTTTTGGCGTAATGCTTTTGTATCCATGATTACTCCTCCAAATCTCCAATAAGTGCTTTCAATGCAGCAACAGCTTCATTTATGTTAGATGCTTTTTCCTCAATCTCGCCTAATAATTCTGCCAAGCTTCTATCGTCCGTATCATTTCCTGAACGAATCCAAGTTATATCAAGGCTTGTTTTATCTCGCTGTAGAATCTCTTCGTAACTATATTTTCTCCATCTTCCCTCAGGATTTTCTTCTGAATATGTTTGCTTTCTATCTTCCATATGTCCAGCACAATAACATTCAACAAATTCGTTGAAATGACTTCTCTGCAACGGATTAGTTTTACCAAATGACGGCATATCGGAACGCAAGTCATATATCCATACTTCTTTTGTATTCCCAGTATCACTCATACCTCTGTCAAAGAAAAGAACATTCGTCTTAACGCCTTGTGCGTAAAAAATACCAGTAGGCAACCTAAGTATGGTGTGAAGATTACATTTTTCCATTAAATCTTTACGTATGCTTTCACCGTCACCATCTGCAAATAATACATTATCTGGTAATACTACAGCAGCACGTGCTTTTCCTGTATCAGTCCTTAAAGAACGATAAATATGCTGTAGAAAATTTAACTGTTTATTGCTTGTAAGGAAAGTCAAATCATCTCGACTGGCACGTTCACCGCCCTTCTTAGTTCCAAAAGGCGGATTAGTCAGTACCACATCATAACCTTTCATAGATTTTCCCATATTTGACAATGTATCTCCAAGCTGAATTTTACCATTAATGTCATGAAGCATCGCATTCATTAACGCCAATCTATGCGTTTCGTGCACAAGTTCCCCACCGGTAAACGCTTCATTTCTTTGGAATGCTTGTTGTTCCGCTGTTAAGTCAAACAAATCGTCTGTATGCTCTTTTACATATCTATCAGCAGCAATCATAAATCCAAAAGTGCCACAAGCTGGGTCATTACATCTCTCTCCCGGCTGAGGTGCAATTAATTCTGTCATAACATCAATCAATACTCTCGGTGTGAAATATTGACCGGCACCTGATTTTTTCTCATTTGCATTCTTCTCTAAAAGACCTTCGTATAGGTTTCCAAGTCCTTCTTCTTTCGCTGAATACCAATCTAATCTGTCTATATTAGTTATAATTTTTCTCAGATTTGCAGGTTCCTCAATGTTTGAACGGGCACCAGAATAAATCTCTTTTATTCTCCCGCTACCCTTTTCTCCCAAGTCTGTCAGCAAATTATTATAGAATTTCTTTAATTCTACACCATCTCGTTTTACAAGTTCATCCCACCTATATTCTTCTGGAATTGCTCCTTCTGTTTCTGTCTCTTTTGCCATCTTCAAAAACAAAATATAAGTGAGTTCTGTTACATACTGATGATAGGTGATTCCATCATCTCTTAATACATTACAAAGATTCCACAGCTTTGATACAATTTCACTGTTGTTCATCTGTCATTACCTCCGTCTTATGCACAATATAATGCCTCGTTAATTTCTTCGATAATTTCATCCAGTTTGTTTCCGAATGCCGCATTTACCTTTTTGAAGCCACCTTCATTCTTGAATGCATCTGTTTCAAAGGTTTCGCGATTTAATATTGTTTCGTTCAGTAACTGCTTTTCAATTCTATTTAGCCATTTATTCTGTACCACATTCAACTCTGGATGCATTGCCTTTACCTTACCTACAGCCTGCTTTATTCGAGTTTCATGACTTATCAAGGCATCTCCCAATGCCTGCTGCCTTATGAAGCTTATAATATCCGCTGTTATATCCTCGTTTGTCATCTGCTTCCACGCCGTATTAAGCAACGTTTCATTGAATGAATGTCTGTCCAACTCTAATTTTAAGCTTTTCAATGCTTCTCTTGTCAATTCCTTTGGTCTTGTGCAAACAATAGTCAAAGCTTCTATTTCATTCATATTATTCAATACAAATTGCTTAAATTCTTCCAGATAATCTTCCGGTTTTGTAGCTTTTCCATATCCTCTTGTATGACCATAAAGCGTATCCTCATGAACACTGAACACTTTCGGTTTTGGAGCATATGTGTATGAATGAAACACCTCAAAAGCAATCTTTCTATTCTGAATATACCTTGATGCCTCTTCCGGCTCCATATTTTTTACCTTTTTTAGGAATTCTTCCAGTGTTACCCCCGCCAAATCTGTAAAATGTTCTTTTTGATTCTCTGTCATTTTCTTTTTGTGGCGTAGCAACTTAGCTATCAGTATATCAATTTGACTTTGCTTCTGTTCTGCTGTCTCAAGTTGTCCCAAACCATCAATAATTTCATCGAATGTAACAGTCGGATTTACAACTACCGGTTTCATGGAGCTTACCGGTTCTAATGCCTCATATACACCTACTGCATCATAAATTTCAAAATGGTCTTTCCCTATTTCATCGCAAAGTCGTGTTGCTCTACCAAGCATCTGTTCAAATAAAATTCTTGATTTAATTCTTCTAAGGAATACTAATCTTGTTATTTCCTCTACATCAATTCCCGTTGTCAATAAATCAACTGTTACGACAATACTTGGTTTTGAATCATTCTTAAAATGTCTAATTGCTTCCGCAATTTTTTTCTTGTTTTTACCTTCAATTGACCCGGTAATCTTCTTAATGCAATCTTCATCCACGCCTATTTCTGTGTACATCTTTTTCAAAATGTCAACTATCATATCCGCATGTGCATCATCTACCGCAAATATAAGCGTCTTGCCTTGCATCTTATCTTCCGGGTCTACTCCCATATTGTCCATCGTAGGATGCGCCGGCAAAAAAATCTCCTTAAGTACCGTTTCATTAAAAGAACGCGTTATAACCTGCTTATTGAAGTTTTCAACTTCAAACTCCAGTTCATCTTCAAGTTCTGCACTATTTTCCAATTCTCCTGTCTCCGGATTATATACTGGAACAACCTCTCCTTTATGATACTTAATTCCATCATGACTCAGCTTTGTTTCAATAATATGTGGTGCATCATGATCAATCAAATATCCATCTATTACGGCAGTTCTATAACTGTATGTATACACTGGAGGACCAAATATCTGTGTTGTATGCAATGCCGGCGTTGCTGTCAGTGCAACTTTTACAGCATCAAAATACTCAATTACAGAACGGTATTTACTCATAAAATCACGCTGGTCTCTATAAATAATTTCAGCATCGCCAAGTTCTTTATCAAATATGTAACCCCTGTGCGCTTCGTCAATCACAATAAGGTCATAATCTGATACTGCAGGTATTGAATCACCTTCATTGTACATAATTCTTTTTACTAAACTTTGTACAGTTGCAATCTGTACCCTTGTTTCCGGATCAAAGTCTTTATCTTCTAGCTCCTTCACATTGTAAATCTCATTTAAAGTCATCAAATCTTCTAATTTAACTTCCTTAAATGTATCCAATGCCTGATCACCTAACGCTGTTCTATCTACAAGGAACAAAACTCTTCTAAATCGCTTAGCCTTCAAGAATCTGTATATCATGCCTAAAATTGTTCTTGTTTTACCAGTACCTGTCGCCATCGAAAGAAGCACTTCTCTTTTTCCTTCGGCAACAGCCTTCTCTACAGCCTTAATTGCTTCTATCTGATAATAACGAAGATTTAATCCACTTTTGTCCTCTAATATTGAATAATCCGTGTGTTCAAGTTCCTGTTGTGCTTCTTCTATGTCCTGATGCAACTCTTCCATCAAACCTTCTGGACTCTTCCAGCCTGGCAAAGCCTTAGGTGCAGCACCATTTCTCACATCTAAAAACCATATACCTGACTTAGTTTCTAACTGCTTTAAATAAGGTCTTCCATTAGTCGCAAACAAAAATGGCACATGATACTGGCCGAATTGTTTGATACAATACTTTTTCTGGTCTTCCTTTGTAATCAATTTTGCATATTCCTTACACTGTCCATCTATTACAGCTGAAACATCAATATGCTCCTTTTTCGCCTCAATTACGCCCACCATGGTTTCCCCAACAAAAAGAGCATAATCAACAAATCCTTTTTTTCCAACCGCAGAATCTGTTTTCCACTCTGCTATGGCAATATTTCTTCCTTTTTGCGGTTTTGTTCCTTTCGATTGTCGAAGATTATCCGTATCAGCCTCCCAGCCAACTTCACGTAATTGCTTGTCAATAATCAACCTTGTATCATGTTCTGACAATGGATATTTTTTTGCATATGCATAGGCTTTATCCTTTCTTTCAGAAGATGCTTTTCCGGATTTCTGCAATTCTTCTATCTGCTTCTTGAGACCTTCAATACAGGCTTCTTGTTCTTTACTTTTTTCTTCCAACTCAGCAATATTGACTGTCACATTCTTTGGCATAACATAAGCTTTTGGCTCATAATTATAGTCTCCATACGTTTGCATGAACCAAGATGCCAAATCATATGTAAGTTCCAAATTATCTTTTGCTTTGTCAAATGATTCCATACCATTATGTGCTGCATCGTTTCTTGTTTTTCTAAGCACATAAAGAATATTATCAATCTCCCTCGGCAACAAGTCATTTCTTCGTAACAAATTGATTCTATTAGCATGAGTATTATCATATTCCGGCTGTGGAATTCCATCATAAGCAAGCATATATTCAACTATATGTTCTGCAAGCAGCCCCATCTTAAGAAAACAAGTATTTGTATCTGAATATAAATACTGCTCAGCCAACTCTCCCAATTTCGCCAACTCTTCCCATTTATTTTTTAAAAATTCGAAGTTTCCCATTGTAAAGCCTCCTTCTCATAATTTTGTATTATCGGAAGTTAATGTGCAAAAATAATTTTTACCAGATGCTTAACTTTCCTTCCTCAATATCCTCTAATATTCAACAATATCGTCTATTTTACAATCCAGAGCCTTGCATATCTTAATCAATATTTCTACTCGTACATCCTCATTTTTACCAAGCTTCGCCATGGCATTGGTACTAATTTTTGCCTTCTTAATAAGCTCTGTTTTCTTCATGTTTCTCTCTTTTAAAATACCCCATAATTTATCATAATTAACAATCATTTGGTTCCTCCGATTTCAACAAACACTTTATGCTCACTATTAGAAATATTATATCAACTTTTACCAATTTTCTCAATTAGAAAAATTGACAATTGCAATCTTCAAGTAACAATTCAGCCATAACCAACTTTATAAACAAAAACACCAGTCAGATCTCTCCAACCGGTGTCCCATCTCATATTAAATTATTCTTTTTTGTATACTTGTTACGATTTTCCTGTTCTCTCCGCCAGTCCAATCACCCCACCTACAAACAATTCTCTCCTTACTTGCCTGATTCTTTCCTCAAGCAGTGCAGCCTCTTGTTTTTTCACCACCTGTAAATCCTCACAAACGCCCTGTTTATCAGCATTTGCAGATACTGTCAATGATGTCAGAAGTGGGTCACCTTCCCGGATCCGTAATATCCGTCGTATTTCCTTTGGAACGACAATTCTGCCAAGCTCGTCGATCCGTCTGACAATTCCTGTTGCTTTCATTTGATTATTTCCTCCTGTTCTCCTGACATACTTTCCATTTTTGTACTGTATGGGTAGTATGTGGAAAATTGAAAGAAATATTCGATACTTATTTAAACAAGTCAATAAACTTCTATAGTATCCTTCATGTCACCAAATGCTGTCTTGGGATTTAATCCATATTTCTCTATAATCTGTCTTGTTGTTCCATCTTCCCGCATCTCATTCAACGCCTGTGCCAACTTTCCAATCGCTTCATCCGTGCTGTCTTTTGAAAATGCAACTCCCAGTTCTGAATTATATAAGCTCTCATCCAAAATCCGGTAATTCTCCGGGTCAGTTTCTACAAATGTGCGTAATGCGCTCTCATGCCCGGCAATTGCATCCACATACCCTTTCCGAAGACTCGCATAAATCTCATCCATCGAGGAAAAACTGAATAAATCACCCACCTGCGGTGTCGATGGATTGTTCTGATTTAAAAACTCCCGTTCCGGTTTGCTCGTTGCCTGCACAGACACACGTTTGCCTTCCAAATCTGACAATTGATAGATGTCACTGTCTGTTCGTACCACAACAACCTGCCGGCTGTTCAGATATGGACCTACCCATGTGTATTCATCCTCGCGGCCAGTCATCGTAAAGCTGCCCCACAGACAATCCACGCTGCCTTCCTTCAGATACTCGTCCTTACCCTCCCACACAATCTGGGTGAATACAGGTTCGTATCCAATGCGACGGCACGCCTCCTGTGCAAGCTCAACATCTACACCTGCAAACTCACCATCCTCATTGATATAATTAAACGGTTCATAACTGTCGCTGCCAATCACTAACTGCGGCAGATCTGACAGTTGCTGTGTATCCTCCGTCACAGTTGTCCCACAGCCTGTAAGCAGCAGACAACCTGCTATACACGCAGCCATGAGCTGACGAATCTTCTGCACTCTCATCAATTCTCCCCCCTATTGTTCTCCCCACAATATCTTCGTATGCATCGCAATCATCGTCTACTCGTCAAACTGCGATGCATACAGAGATGATTACTGTTAGATGCCTGTATTGGTATTACAGTATAAACATCAAATCCCCATAAGAAGGCATCGGCCACATCTCTTTGTCTACGATCATCTCCAGCTTGTCAACCGGTGTACGGAGTGCTGTCATAGCCGGCATGATCACATCCAGACAATATCTGGCGCGTTCCGGTCCCTCTTCCTTCTTCTCAATCTCCTCTGTCACTTCTGCCAGATGATTGAGCGCCTCATAGCTTTCTGCAAGCAGGGCAGACGTCTTCTCCAAAAGGCGCTCCTGTACACTGACATTGTAGTTTCTGCCGGCTGTACGTACCTGATTGACAGACTCTGCAAGCACAGTTGTGTATTTAACAACAGCTGGAATAATCTGCTTCGTTGCCATATCGATCATCGTTCTTGCCTCGATATTGATTGCCTTTGCATAAATCTCATACTGGATCTCTGCTCTTGCGGAAAGCTCTGCCTTTGTAAATACTTTGAAATGCTCAAACATCTCAATAGATGCATCCGTCGTAAGCGCCGGAATTGCATCAACCATCGTCGGAAGGTTCGGAAGTCCTCTGCGCTGTGCCTCTTCCTGCCATTCCTTAGAGTATCCGTTTCCGCTGAAGATAATACGCTTATGCTTCTCTGTATATTCTACAATCAGAGCATTTAATTCCTTGTCGAAGTCTTCTGCCTTCTCCAGTCTGTCACAGGCCTCCTCAAACGCCTCTGCTGCGATTGTGTTCAAAACAACGTTGCAGTTAGACAGGGAATCCTGGGATCCAAGCATACGGAATTCGAACTTATTTCCGGTAAAAGCAAACGGTGATGTACGGTTACGGTCTGTTGCATCCTTGCGGAAATCCGGAAGTGTTGCAACTCCTGTTGCAAATTTTTCACCCTTGATACTGTGAGTTGCCTCGCCATTCTTCAGAATCTGGTCAAGTACATCCTCAAGCTGATCACCAAGGAATACAGAGATTACGGCCGGAGGTGCTTCATTTCCGCCCAGTCTCTGATCGTTTCCGACATCGGCTGCCGATACACGAAGCAGATCTGCATGCTCATCAACCGCCTTCAAAATACATGCAAGCACAAGAAGGAACATCTTGTTTTCATGTGGATTCTTACCCGGTTCCAGCAGATTCACGCCATCATCGGAGGTCAACGACCAGTTGTTATGCTTTCCGGAACCATTTACCCCTGCAAACGGTTTCTCATGAAGCAGACAGCGCATACCATGACGGCTTGCTACCTTCTTCAAGATCCGCATCATGATCTGGTTGTGATCCTGCGCGATATTTACCGGTGCATAGATCGGCGCCAACTCATGCTGTGCCGGAGCAACCTCATTGTGCTGTGTCTTCGCCGCAACACCAAGCTTCCAGCACTCCTCATTTACTTCCTTCATATAGGCACTGACACGCTGACGGATCGTACCAAGATAATGGTCATCCATCTCCTGGCCCTTCGGCGGCATTGCACCAAACAACGTACGGCCTGTATAGATCAGATCCTTGCGCTTTAACCATTTTTCTTTATCAACCAGGAAATATTCCTGCTCGGCACCAACGGATGGTGTCACACGCTTGGCAGTTGTATTTCCAAACAATCTTAAAATACGGAGTGCCTGCTTGTTGACCGCCTCCATCGAACGAAGCAGCGGTGTCTTCTGGTCAAGTGCCTCCCCTGTATACGAACAAAATGCGGTTGGAATACAAAGGATACCGCCTGCGGAATCATGACGTACAAACGCTGGAGATGTACAATCCCATGTCGTATAGCCTCTTGCTTCAAAGGTTGCACGAAGTCCTCCGGATGGGAATGAAGATGCATCCGGCTCTCCCTGAATCAGCTCTTTCCCTGAAAATGATAACAGTACCTTTCCGTTTTCCTTCGGTGCCGTGATAAATGCATCATGCTTTTCGGCTGTCACGCCGGTCATCGGCTGGAACCAGTGACTGTAATGTGTTGCGCCCTTCTCGATTGCCCATTCCTTCATCTCATGGGCAACTACGTCTGCAATCTCCAACGACAATTCCTTGCCCTCTTCGATTGTCTCCTTAAGTTCCTTGTAAACCTTCTTCGGAAGTCGTTCTTCCATGACTGCATCGTTAAATACATCGCAGCCAAACAGCTCTGTTACGTTTACATTTTCTTCCATGTTGTCTTCTAAACCTGTCCTTTCACGTTTCCTTAATTAATTTTGAAAGTTCTCCCCTTGTATTATTATTTTTTTTATAGTATATTTTATGAAGTTTGCTTTGTCAAACATTATAATAGGTAATATGCCGTAATCTTTCATTATCTGACGGCATTTTTATTCAGGAGGAAAATATATGCAACGGGAATCTTTTAAATCCCGTCTTGGTTTTCTGCTTGTTTCGGCAGGATGCGCCATCGGTATCGGAAATGTCTGGCGTTTCCCTTATGTCGCAGGCGAAAACGGAGGCGGTCTTTTTGTACTCTTTTACCTGATTTTTCTGGTAATCATGGGACTACCTGTTCTGACAATGGAATTCGCGGTCGGTCGTGCAAGCCGCAAGAGTGCGGTACTCGGTTACAAAGCGCTTGAAAAGCCCGGCAGTAAATGGCATATCCACGGCTGGTTCGCCATGGCCGGATGCTATCTGCTGATGATGTATTACACAACCGTATCCGGCTGGATGCTTTCATATTTTTATAAGTTTGCAACCGGCGCATTTCATTCCGGTATGAACACAGACGCAACTTCTTCGGTGTTCACCGATCTGCTCGGTGATCCGCTTCAGATGACGCTCTGGATGGTAATTATCGTAATCGCGGGATTTCTCATCTGCAGCCGTGGCTTGCAAAATGGTCTGGAACGAATCAGCAAATTCATGATGCTGGCACTGCTGGCACTGATTTTAATCTTAGTAATACATAGTCTGACATTATCCGGTGCAAAGGAAGGCTTGAAGTTCTACCTCGTGCCAAATGCAAAAACCGTCTCTGAAGTTGGTCTCAAAAACGTGGTTTCCGCTGCGATGAACCAGGCATTTTTTACCTTAAGTTTAGGTGTTGCGGCGATGGAGATCTTCGGAAGCTATATGAGCAAGGACAATACACTCGCCGGGGAGGGCGTCCGTATCTGTGCACTTGATACATTTGTCGCAATCATGGCAGGACTGATCATCTTCCCGGCATGCTTCAGCTATGGTGTGGAAGTCGGTGCCGGTCCGAGTCTGATCTTCGTCACACTGCCAAACGTATTCGTGAATATGGCAGGCGGCAGGATCTGGGGAACGTTGTTCTTCCTGTTCATGACATTTGCCAGCTTCTCGACGGTCATCGCCGTATTCGAGAACATCATTTCTTTCTGTATGGATATGTTCCATATCAGCCGGAACAAAGCATCGCTTATCAACTGTGTTATCATTCTGATTGCAAGCATGCCTTGTGTCCTTGGCTACAACGTATGGAGCAATGTGCATCTGATCGGCGGTCGTGACGTACTCGACACGGAGGACTTCTTAGTAAGCAACCTGCTTTTGCCGCTTGGATCACTCATCTATCTGTTGTTCTGTGTTACCAAATGGGGATTTGGATTTGATAACTACATCGAAGAGGCAAACACCGGAAAAGGGCTTAAAATCAGTCGGAAATTAAAGCCGTATTTCCAGTTTATACTGCCGGTTTTGATTCTGATCATTCTGATTCAGGGATTGCTGTAGCCGGATCCGGGGAGATCGTTATACTATATTTTAGATAAAGCGAAAAGGATTTTACTGATATGGAAAAGCTCAAATATATAAAACCGAAACTTTTTAGCACTATGAAAACATATACAAAGGAACAGTTTGTGAAGGATATCGTCGCAGGTATCATCGTGGCGATCATCGCATTGCCTTTGTCGATTGCACTTGCCATTGCCTCCGGTGTCAATCCGGAGCAGGGCTTATACACCGCAATCATCGCAGGATTCTTCATCTCCCTGCTCGGTGGCAGCCGCGTGCAGATCGGCGGTCCGACCGCAGCATTCGTTGTTATCATCTACGGCATCATCGCCCAATATGGCATGACCGGACTTACAATTGCTACTTTTTTGTCCGGCATCATCATGATTATCATGGGGCTGTGCCATTTTGGCAATCTGATCAAATTCATCCCGAAGACGATCACGGTCGGCTTTACATTTGGTATTGCCATCGGCATCTTCGCCGGACAGCTCAAAGACTTCTTCGGTCTGTCCATGGGGGCTGTGCCATCCGAATTTGTTGATAAATGTGCTGCCTATGCGAAAGCATTTCACACGATTGACTGGATGACGTTCGGTATCGGTATGCTCGCGCTGCTGATCCAGATCTTCTGGCCGAAGGTATCTGCGAAGATTCCGGGCAGCCTGATTGCCATTCTTGTAACCACACTGATCGTCCAGCTCGGCAAGCTTCCGGTTGCTACGATCGGCGATCTGTACACGATTAAGGCAGGCTTCCCGAAATTCGCCGCCCCGCAGCTTTCGTTTGCTCTAGTGAAAGAATTGATCTCACCGGCATTTACAATTGCAATTTTAGCTTCGATCGAATCGCTGCTTTCCTGTGTTGTATCCGATGGTATGATCGGTGGACACCACCGCTCGAATGCGGAGTTAGTCGGTCAGGGCGTCGGCAATATCATGTCATCGCTCTTCGGTGGTATCCCAGCAACCGGAGCGATCGCCAGAACCGCAGCCAATGTCAAAAACGGCGGACGTACCCCGATTGCCGGTATCGTCCATGCGATCACCCTGCTGTTGATCCTGCTGTTCCTGATGCCGTATGCATCTATGATTCCGATGACCTGTCTTGCCGCAATCCTGATTATGGTTGCCTACAACATGAGCGGCTTCAAGACATTTGGCCACATGATCAAAACCGCACCGAAAAGCGATATTCTCGTCCTGATCACCACTCTGCTTCTGACGGTATTCTTCGATCTGGTTGTGGCTATCGAGATCGGTATGGTCATGGCAGCATTCCTGTTCATGAAGCGAATGTCCGATGTCGGTGAAGTGAAACCATGGATCTACAAGGAAGATCTGGACAAAAACGAGATCTCCGAGCACACGGACCTGAAGAATGTACCGCATAACACAATGGTATATGAAATTCTCGGTCCGATGTTCTTTGCGGAGACAAATGACTACCTTGCATTTACACACGAAAAACGCAAGAATGTTCTGATTCTTCGTATGCGTAATGTTCCGGCGATGGATATCACCGGGCTGGAATCACTGGAAGAAGCATACAAGACATGCCAGAAGAAGGGCATCCACTTACTGCTCTCCCACGTGAACGAACAGCCACGTCATGTGATGGAGAAGGCCGGTTTCGTTGAAAAACTCGGCGAAGAGAATTTCTGTGAGAATATCGATGTTGCGTTAGCAAAAGCGGCAACGTTTGAAAATTAAACATTCTGCTTACCATAACAAAAAAGCCCCGATTGCGTCTGTGGATATATTTCCAATCACACCGGACTGCAACAGGGGCTTTTGTATTATATAATTGCTTTGGTCTTCTCCATCACATCCTGCAGGATTTTCAGATTCTGCATGGTATCGCTTGTCTCCAGTGAATGGTTGGCGTTCTCGTAGACGTGTATTTGGACGCCCTGCGCTTCACTCATCCGGATCACCGCAGGCACATCACTCCACGGATCAACCGTTCCGATAAATGCAACCGCATGCTTCGGGGCAAAGTTGTAGGTTGCCTCAAGCGGCGTGTATAAGATATGGCGGAGTTCTGCTTCCGTTCCCGTTTCTTCGAGTTTCTGTGCATAGGCAGATGCGATAATCGTACCAACGCTTTTCGATACAAACAGCACTTCTGCATATGCTGCAAAATCAACATCTGCAAGCTGTGCTTCCGCCTGTGCATACAATGCATGGAAAGCTGCCTCCATCTTCTCTTTGTTCCCGCGGATATTTCCCGCCTGATAATCGTATTTCAAAGCGATCAGCTCATATCCTGCCTCGCCCGCCAGCTTCCGGCTGTAATATAGAAGCGGCTTGTCCGCATGGTATCCGATTCCCGGGAAAAAAACAGCTAATTTTTTCTTTAATTTTTCCATAATGTTCTGTTCCTCCAGCATTGATTTGCACTCTGGCAGTTTTATGAATAGAAACATATTTTCTTAAGACATTAAAACCTGCCATCTGCATCCGGAATCGATGAATCATCGTTCAGAATTGTTTCATCCTCAAACAAAGGATGCCATTCTAGTTTTTTGTATGTAAATGACGCTTTATACGTCTCAAATTCAGAAGCAGAAACCTCCTGGTAATAGTAACTATAGTTTTCATCTTTCATTTGTCTTAGCAGAAAATCATAATCATAATTATCATAATTTACAGTTCCATCCGAACCGCCATGCACATACCATTTAGTGTCAATTACCTTGTAATATTTTTCACCACCACCTGTATGGATCTTCAAATATCCCACATCTCCACCAGACTCGTTATCCATATAATCAGAAATTAGTTCAAACCGGCTGTCTACTTTATCATACAAGAACTCTTCTGCTTCATCTGACAGATACAGATCCTTTTGGTAAAATGTAACGACTCCGTCAATATCATCCCGCACATAGGTATGTCGTATTTCAACCTGTCTTGTCTCACTGTTCCAATATCCAAAGTAAATGTCTTCCATGCCATCTCCATTGATATCCGCCACAGCATAAAAGCAATTCTTCCGCTCATATGGAGCTAAAGACTCGCCAACCTCAGCATCGTCTCCCCGTGTGCCACTTCCGGTTGTACGATAACTATCTACATTTTGACGCGTCTCTTCCAATTTTAAGTCAACCCAAGAAACCTCTTCAGTTGTTGCCTCCTGTACCGGTGCCGGTCCATCCTCCCACCTAAGCTCACCACCGCCATCCTCATATTCTATCGCTACCGAGTGTCTTTCCGGTTCGGACGATGCGTGATGGATTCCCAGACCGATTCCGACAACCGCTGCCACTCCGGCGACTCCAACTGCCACTTTTCCGCCAATCGTACCAAGAAATTTTGCAATTCCATGTGCAGATGCCTTCGCTGCTGTCCCAGCCGCTCCGCCTGCCTGTCCGGTTACTGCTGCCCGCGCCGCACTTCCTGCCTGTCCTGCCGCACTTCCCGCAATACCACCTGCCTGTCCGATTACCGCAGATGTTCCTGCCACGCCACCGGCCTGTCCGACCATCGCGATTGCACCAGCCGCACTTCCTGTGATTCCGACATGCGCGATGCCCGTCACTTTTCCAATATAATTCTGGAACAAAATATACAGCCAAGGTGTATCCTTCAAGCTGAATTTATGCGACTTCTCCTGCTGTACCGCATATGCAGGTGCCTGTCCATACGCGGTGATTGCAGAAAGCAAGGCTGTCCGTGTCTGTCCGATGGTATGCTTTACCGCCCGCGTTGTACATCCCGTTTTTTCTACGATCGCAGGTACGCTCTCGCCAAAATAATAATACGACTGGAATACGACCTTTTCCATCGGTGATAACGACTCGATCACAGCCTGCACATGCTCTGTAAATACGCGATTCTCAGATAAATCCTCCGTAATCGCGAGGGCTTCATCCTCCGCTGCATAATCATAGAACGGCATATCCAAACCACTATCTGCGGATTCCACAGTCTGTGCATTTACAGAATCCATGTCTGGTTGCATGTCAGAATTTCCTGTCGATACAGCATTTTCCTTTAAGTACTCCAAAGCTTCCTCATTTGCAAGCTTTGCGCTCCACGCATAAAACGCTTCCGTCTGTGGAAGTGTCTGCACATTCGCATAGATTTTCTCATATACCTTCGGCATCAGCTCTGCCGCAGTGTTCTCATCCGGAATAATCGTATGCAGCATCGTATAGACCGTCTGCGATGTCGCATAATAAAAGCTCTCATATCCGCTGAAATCTCCGGACTGAAATTTCTCAATTTGTTCTGTAATAATTGGTTCCATCTGTACTCCCTTTACTTCCCATCACCTTGAGCGGTCCGATCACATAGGTAAGTGCACCCATATAGATCACCATCCCATGTTCACATTCTACCACACTTCCCGGCTCCGGGTTCGCTAATTTCATCCGGATATCTCCATCCACGATCAGGAACTTGCTGCAGCCTCGCGAATCCATCGCCCGCCACGGCGCATCATAGTACCGCGTCCGGAAGAACGCCCACACCGTCGCCGGACTTACGACCGCATCCTCGCCGCCACCGAAGACGAACACATCCCCCGGCGAAACCATCACCGGCTTGACACGTCCATGCAGCCCGGAAGAGAGCTTCTTCTGATTGCGGATCGTACCGTTCTTCGGATTTTCATCCATGTAAAACCAGATACCATCCATATTCTGGAACCGTCCATGTCTACGGCTGATCGTCGTTGCATGCATCGGGATATCCGGTGTATGCTCCTTCGACATTCGTCCCACCTCCCAGACAACCTGATTGTCCAGCAAATAGATATTCAATTGTCCATTTTCAATTACGATTAAATTATTTTCCATCCTACCATATATCCGTATCGAGATCCGGAAGCTCCGCGAGAAACGCGTCAATCTCCGGCAGGTCAAGCTCCAACAGCACCTTGCGTGCATAGCGGCATAACTCATCCGGATCGAACTCCTCCGATTCCGTATCAAGCATATTGTTCAGTTCCGCATCATCCAGAATAAACAGGATCACACTTTCAAACAGGTTCTTCGCACACAAAGGCTCCATATGTGCCAGCGTAAGCATCTCATCGATCTGCTCATGATCCATGCTCAGATGCAGTCCCAGCGAAATAATCTTGTTCCGCGTCGGATACCATTTGTTCTGCCGTATTGCAGACACACACTGCCGCAGGGAAGACGACCAGCCCTGTCCCTCTGCCAGATTCGCCACGCTCGATGAATACCGCTGGTAATTGATTGTCACATACATTTTCACATAGGCATAAAACTTCTGATATGCCGAGGAGAATGTTGCGATATTGTCATAGATAAACTGCGTCAGGGCATCTGCATCCTCCACCTGTGATAACCGCTCGGCAAACTGTGCCGTGTTAATATCCGGGATTTCCATATCCGTATCCGCCGTCATGTTCTCCTTAATCTGCGACAATATGTAATCATAGGCGGTCAGTCCATACGATTCCCCGCACTTTTCTGATGCACTGTTTCCGGAACCATCCATTTCAATCCTGTGATTTAACACATAGATACATACACAATCTTCCAAGCTCTTCGAATATAGCTCCGGGTACTGCCCGTACCGCCGCAGAAGCTGGTTCATCTTCTCCAAATCATACTCCGCCGCCATGCCGATTCGAAGAAATGTCTCGCGGTTCTTCGGTATCGCACCCTTGCACCATTTGTCGACCGACACCCGGCTCACGCGGCACCGCTTCGCAAATGCAGACTTCGTAAGTCCACTCTCCGCAAGGATTTCCAGCATCTTCTGTGCCCACAGTTCCTGCTGAGACTGTAGCAGTGGAAAGATCCGTGCCTTCAATTCTTCCAGATCCTCACACCTTCCAATCTCTTCTCTTATCAAGCTTGTCTCAAATCCATTTTCTTCCATATATTATCCTGTACATCATCCTGTAAGATACCTGTCACAGGCATCCATTTACTCTATCGACTGTTCCTTGTACGCCTTACGAATCGGAATAATCGGCAACGCCATAAACACGAATATCGAAATAAAAAATGCAACCAGTCCGGTCACGATATCATACGGAAACGGCAGAATGATCCAGCCCCATTTTGCAATCTTTCCCGCCATCTTCACTGCGGTTTTGATTCCGCCGAAAAAGTATGAGATCAATCCGATCATCACACCATATCCACACATCGTTATGCTCCATCTGCTCTGTGTGGCGAGGTTGATTACGAACCCCAATACTGTCATACAAGTTGCTCCAAGTGCAATATACTGCGCAATTTCCAATCTCTTCATTTTAACCTCTCCTTTGTTCGTTTGTTTTTCAGCTCTTGCTGATGTCCTTATATTACACGAACAAAGGAACAGTGTTTTCAGGCAAAGTTTACACTTATCTGTAACAGCCACGCAAATACATCACATATGTAAAAAGGGCACACCAATTATGCCCTTTTTACGCTTATTATCTATGCATTTCTTCCAAGCTCAAATGCTTTATGGTTTAAAGCACGGAACTTCTCCGCAACGATTGCGTCGATTGCTTCCTCCCATGCATGCTCCGGAATCTCCGGGAAATACTTCGAAAGTCTTCCCATGAGTGCGATATTAACCGCCTTGGCAGAACCTGCCTCCTCTGCAATCGCAAGGAAATCCTTCGCATCGACATTCGCACCGGCTGCCTCCATCTTGGAGACAAGCTCCTGCGGATACTCCGCAGCGCCTGTGATGACAGGCATCGGCTCCACCTCCTGTGTATTCACAATAATCTGTCCACCCTTCTTCAGGTAGGAGATCCATCTTGCCGCTTCGAGCTTCTCAAATGCGACAATCGCATCTGCCTCGCCCTTGTCAATGACCGGTGAATACACCTTCTCACCATATCTTACATATGTGACAACGCTTCCGCCCCGCTGGCTCATTCCATGCACCTCGGAAACCTTCACATCAAAATTCTGCGAGAGCAGCACATGTCCTAAAATCTTGCTGGCAAGCAACGTACCCTGTCCGCCGACACCGACGATCATAATATTCTTTGTCTCCATCTTACCTGCCCTCCTTTGCTGCCGGACACAATGCACCGAATTTACACATCTGTGTACATACTTCACAACCGATACACAACGTCGTATCGATCACTGCCTTCTTATCCCTCACGGAAATCGCAGGACATCCGATCTTCATACACATCTTACAGCCAACACATTTATCGGTATTCACCTTGATTGGCGGTTTATGTACCGTACCCTTGATCATAACACATGGACGGCGGCTGATGATGATACTTGGCTCCTCTGCGGCAAGCTCTTCCTTCACGACACGCTCCACCTCTGCAAGATCGTATGGATCAACGACCGTGACACGATTAAATCCAAGTGCTGCACAGAGTGCTTCAAGATTTACCTTTCCAGCTGGCTCGCCACGCAGGTTCTTACCGGTTGTCGGGTTCTGCTGATGTCCGGTCATACCTGTGATCGAGTTGTCCAGAATAATCACGGTTGAATTACTCATGTTATATGCAATATCTGTAATACCAGTAATACCGGAATGGATAAATGTTGAATCGCCGATTACACCGACACTCATCTTCTCGCCCTGCTCGCCCATCGCTTTATTAAAGCCATGCAGACCGGAGCACGATGCACCCATGCAGACATTTAAGTCCATTGCATTTAATGGTGCCACGGCACCCAATGTATAACATCCGATATCACCATAGACCATACACTTTAATTTCGAAAGGATGTAGAAGATTCCACGGTGTGGACAGCCCGCGCACATCACAGGCGGACGTCCCGGAATCTCATCGGCAATCGCCAGTTCATCCGGTGCATCCCCTCCAAGTGCCGTACGTACCAGGTTCTGTGAGAACTCGCCACAGATTGGGAATGTCTCTTTGCCGACAACCTCTAAGCCAAGCTTTCTGCAGTGATTCTCGATAAATGGATCTAACTCCTCTAAGACTACAACCTTATCCACATGCTCTGCGAAATCTAAGATCAGCTTCTCCGGAAGCGGCCAGATCATACCAAGCTTCAGATAGCTTGCATTGTCGCCATACACTTCCTTCGCATACTGATAGGATGTGGAGCTTGTGATAAATCCGATCGATGTATCACCCATCTCCACGCGGTTTAAGTCGCAATCCTCTGCAAATGCAATCAGATCCTTCGTCCGCTGCTCCACGCGCACATGCGCATCGCGGGAATTCTTCGTCATCATAACCTTTGTCGGATCCTTCTTGTAAGGAACCTGCTCCGGAACGATCCGCTCCTCTGTATTTACAACACTCTGGGAATGTGCCACACGTGTGCACATCTTGATAAATACCGGTGTGTTAAACTGCTCCGATAACTCATACGCACGCTTCGCAAATACGCGTGCCTCCTCCGAATCTGATGGCTCTAACATCGGCACCTTCGCTGCTTCTGCATAGTGTCTGGAATCCTGCTCATTCTGGGAAGAATGCATACCCGGATCATCTGCCACGCAGACAACTAGACCTGCATTTAATCCCTGATAAGAGATCGTGAACAATGGGTCTGCTGCCACATTCAATCCAACATGCTTCATTGCCGTTGCGCTTCTGACTCCACCCAGACTCGCACCATGTGCCACTTCCATAGCCACCTTCTCGTTCGGTGCCCACTCACAATAGATTTCATCATACAGGGCTGCTTCCTCGGTAATCTCCGTACTCGGTGTACCCGGATAACTGGAAATCACTTTGCATCCGGCTTCGTACAGGCCGCGCGCAAGCGCCTTGTTTCCCAACATCAATTCTTTCATTTATAATTTACTCCTTTATCCTTATGCCTCATTTTCCTTCTCGACCAGTTTGTCTGCGCCGTACATCTGACGAAGCTTCGGCTTCTCGATCTTGCCGGTTGCATTTCGCGGAATCTCGTGGAAGATAATCTGCTTTGGTCTCTTATATCTCGGAAGCTCCAAGCAGAAGTTCTCGATCTCTTCTTCGGTGCATGTCATGCCATCTTTGATCTCGATGATGGCGGCTGTCTTCTCGCCCAGCCGGCGATCCGGAAGTCCAATGACTGCCACATCCTTGATCTTGTCATGCTTGCGCAGGAAATCCTCGATCTGTACCGGGTAGATGTTCTCGCCTCCACTGACGATGACATCCTTCTTACGGTCAACAAGGAAATAGAATCCATCCTCATCCTGTCTTGCCATATCTCCGGTGAACAACCAGCCGTCCCTGATCGTCTCCGCGGTGGCTTCCTCATTCCTGTAATAACAGGTCATCACGCCCGGTCCCTTGACACAGAGTTCTCCGACTTCACCCTGTGGCACGGTCACGCCGTTCTCGTCCACAATCTTACATTCCCAACGGTAACCCGGCACACCGATGGCTCCGACCTTATGGATATTCTCCACACCCAGATGCACACAGCCAGGGCCTGTCGACTCGGAAAGACCATAGTTCGTATCATACTGGTGATGTGGGAAATATTCTTTCCAGCGCTTGATTAGCGATGGCGGTACCGGCTGTGCGCCGATATGCATGAGCCGCCACTGGGAAAGCTCATAATCCTCTAACTTCAGGTCACCGCGGTCTAACGCATCCAGAATATCCTGTGCCCACGGAACGAGCAGCCAGACAATCGTACAATGCTCACTCGACACGGCGGAGAGAATCGTCTCCGGTTTTGTGCCCTTTAAGAGCACAGCCTTGCTACCTGCCACCAGACTTCCCATCCAGTGGAACTTCGCACCGGTATGGTACAGTGGCGGGATACACAAAAACGTATCATCCCGGCTCGTGCCGTGATGCTTCTGCTCCATCTGTGCAGCCTGTGTTAAGCTCTGGTGTTTATGTAAAATTGCCTTCGGGAATCCGGTCGTTCCGGATGAAAAATAAATTGCCCCGAAATCATCGTCTGTGATTTCCACATTTGGTGCATGACTCGAACAGTCTGCCACAAGCTGATGATAGCTCTCTGCGAATTCCGGACAGTTATCCCCGACATAGATCAACAGTCTTCCCTTGGAAAGCCGCTCTGCATTTGTCTCGATTCGTCCGATGAACGCCGGGCCAAACACGATCATATCAACCTCTGCAAGCTCTGCACAATATAAAATCTCTTCTGCATCATACCGGAAATTAAACGGCACGGCGATGGCTCCTGTCTTCAGGACACCAAAATAGATTGGCAGCCATTCCAGACAGTTATACATCAGGATTGCGACCTTATCGCCCTTCTTGATGCCTCGTCCGATCAGCATGTTGGCAAACCGGTTTGCCTTCTCATCGAAGACACTCCATGTAATCTCTCTTCGATACGGCTCAAATCTCGATGGCTGTATCAGCTCAAACTCCTTCCACGAAGTTCTTCTCGTATCCGGCTCATCCGGATTCAGCTCCACCAGTGCAACCTCATCCGGGTACAATCTGGCATTTCTCTCTAGGTACTCTGTAACTGGCATTTTCTTTTGCGACTCCTTATTTTTCTATATATTTCCGCACGGCCTCAACCAGTTTTTTTGTGCTGACTGGTTTTTGAAGCCTTGCTTTCATTCCATATTCCTCTTCACCAAGCTCATCATCCGCATACAATCGTGAGGTAAGTGCGATTACTGGAATCTTCTTTCCATCCTCGCGAAGCCGGCGTATTCCCATCGTCGTAGCATACCCATCCATATACGGCAGTCCCATATCCATTAAAATCAGATCAAAATAATCCACCGGGGATTGTTCAAACATGCAAAGTGCATCTTCACCATTGATTGCACGTTCTACAACAAGGCCTCGTTCTGTCAATATCTGTTCTTCTATCAACGCTGTAATATCATTGTCATCCACGATTAAAACTCTTTGTCCGGAAAACATTGTTTTATCGGAAGACACCTGTTTCCAGTCAGACCAGTCAAAATACTGATCTCTTTTTTGATCATCCTTATTTTCTATGCCATATTTCAGCTGCATCCCGACAGTTACCTTAGTTCCAAAACCACTCTTGGTTTCAACCTCTATCTCTCCATCCAGCAGACGTACCAGGTTCTGTACAATCATCAGACCAAGTCCGGATCCCTCCACCCGCTCAATCCGGTCCGAATGTTCTCTCGCAAACGGTTCAAACATAATCTTCCTGAATTCATCAGACATGCCTACACCATTATCCTGCACATAAAACTCAAAATATCCAGACGTTTTGCCCAGCGGTTTCTCCTTGATTCCACAAAATATTTCTCCACCATACGGAGTATAATCAATCGCATTCTGCAGTAAATTAAGCAGGATCTGCTGCATTTTCTGTACATCTCCAATTACAATCGGATGATATAACTGTGCCATATCCAAATGCAGTGTATGACGCCGCAATTTCATGGACGGCTTCACAATATCCAATGTATTTCGCCATAAGCTTTCCAATGAGGTCTGATGCATCTGTAAATTCAGGGTTCCTTCCTGAATAGCATCGGTATTGGTCATCTGACGCACCATGCGGAAGATTGCTTTCGCAGATAATGATATCTCTTCAATACACTCTGTAACACGCTCTGGCTTTGTGACAAAGGTTCGTGCGACAGATGCATTTCCGACAATCATATTGATCGGCATCTGTAACTCCTCGTTCAATCGTCTAAGGTACATATTTTTAATTGCATATGCCTGTTCACTTTGCAGATACGCTTCCCGAATTGCCTGCCGCTGTCTTAACTCTGCAGACTTCTTACTATCTATATTCATGTGGAACCAGTTCACAATTTTAGGTTCATTCGCCTTCCACTCTGCCACCTTGAATACATCTCTGCGCCATACATTTTTTCCTGCGCAGACTTTATATTCACACTCAGCCGTATCACTCTGTTTCAAAATCCTGCTTAGATTCCGTCTGTCACAGAACGTATAACGATACTCCTGATACCCGGGTTCTATCAATTCCTGTATCTCAAGATTCTGCTCACTGTAACTGCAATTCCGAGGTACCGGAATCCCATGTCTGTATAGATTATCGTGCAAAATTTCAAACGAATCGTTTTCCAGATCAATTTCTTCAATCAACAGCCATTCGTCGCACATTGATGCAATCGCATGGTTTAATTTTTCCCTTGTTGTTCCTGTAGAATCCCCATATTTATCCATATCTAAAATCCCCCATGATTTTCTGTTCTTATGGTCTTCTGTTCTTTATTATTGATAAAACACTGCCCAGAAAAATGTACCATCCTGTGCACGTGCAACACTAACACCAAGATATGTACAATTATCCAAATCCACGGTTCCCTGATTTTCCTCGTTCATCTGTGCAATATAAGTATCCAATGCCTGCTTTACCGTAGTTACATCCTCTTCCAATGAAAAAGTATATGTCACCCATCCGGTATCTGGTATCTTATAAGTGGCAATCATCTGATTGCCAATCTCCGTTAATGCGGCGTTTAATTCGTCTGTGCCGGTATATGCCAAAGCCGCACTTTTTACTGCTGTCTCCTTCGCAGCATACATAAATTCATCTCTCTGTATAAGTGTGTTCCCCTTTGCTTCATGCTGCTCTGCACACAACTCATAAAACGCCTGCGCATACGCCATACAATCGACTTTCTTCACCGGACTCGCATCTATCTCTGTCTGTAAGATCTGCTGCATCGTTTCTTCTGGCTCAACCGTCGGTTCGGTGCCGTCCTGCCTCTTCTGTAAATATACAGACACAACAACAGCTAACAACAATACGATACCACAGATCACACCAATCCGCTTTTTCCTGTATACCTGTTTCTTCTGTTCTGCCTGCATATCGGATAACATACGGGATATCCCGCTGTATGTCACAGATGCGGAAACCTTCCGTGATTCCTGCGTCAGTTCCTCATATAAAGCCTGATACAGACGTTCTGCATTTGCAAACCGGTGTACCGGTTCAATCGCTAATCCTCTCATCAAAACAGCTTCTACTTGAGGAGGGATCGTGATACCTATCTCTGATGGTGGCACAAGCACATCCTGCTTCACCCGTTCTTTTGCCCTTGGCACGTTCACTCCTGTCATACAGCGATACATCGTTGCACAAAGTGCATACACGTCGGAATATGGACCAACCTGCCCTTGCGGTGTTACCTGTTCAACCGGTGTAAATCCACCTTTTTGTACCTTGCCTGAATTATATTTGCCATACTGTCTGGCTGCTCCAAAATCAATCAGTTTGACTTTCCGGTCATGCGTAATCATGATATTATCCGGACTGATATCCCGATGCACCACACCATGTTTATGAACACCTGCCAATGCAAGAATCACCGGACGCATAATCGCCAACGTTTCGGTCACAGACAACCTTCCACCCTGACTTTTTATATATGCATCAAGCGACTGCCCCTCCACAAAATCCATGACTAGATATGCCGTATTATTTTCCTCAATAAATGTATAGATGTTAACCACACCCGGCTGTTCTCCCAAGACAGCCAACACCCGGCCTTCTTCGATATATTGTTGTTTCATCCGCTCGAATGCCGCACCCTTTTCACCTTCGCACGCGTAAACATTCGGATCTCCGGAATTCCGGTAACAGTATCCGCGCATATAAAATTCTTTAATTGCAACCTTTCGTTGCAGTTTCACATCAAAGCCCAGATATGTGATTCCAAATCCGCCATCTCCAAGCACCCGGTCAATATAATATTTGTTCTGTTCCAGATACGTTCCCGAAGGTAATTGATGTGCTTCCATGCGCGCTCCTGTTTTTGTCCATGATTGGATTTATTTTATCACAACAAGCATTAGAATTCTATCCCTTTTCTGGCAGAAATTCCCTGTTCATACGGATGCTTCTCTTTTTTCATTTCCGTAACATAATCCGCAAGTGCAAGAAGCCTGTCCGACGGATTGCGCCCTGTCAGAATAAATTCGACCTGCGAATGACTGCCCTCTAGCACTTCCATCAATTTCTTTTCATCAAGCAGACGATATTTCACAGCATGCAAAACCTCATCCAGTACCACAACCGCCTTGATAACATTTTCTTCCGGTGTGTGGATGCGCTGTTTTTCTTGTCGTTCAACCCATGCCACAACCTGTGCCAGCATAGCAGCAAAATATGTGCGCGTCTTTGCAAGTTCTTCCACACCCATCCGGCTCACAAATCCATACATTTCCGTTGCATGTAACGTCTCAATGCCAAGTTTGTGCAGCATTGCAATCTCCCCGGATGTATCATCCTTCAAAAATTGGACAAAAAGCACTGGTATCTTATTTCCCGCAGCCCGCACAGCAAGTCCCACGGCTGCCGTTGTCTTTCCTTTCCCATCTCCATGATAGACCTCAATCATACCTGTCTCCTTTAATTTACTCATTATGGATTCCCATGTTTCAAGCCGGATGCCATTTCACAGGAATCGTTTTATCTTCATTTACCCTGTTCCAGAATTTCGTAAATTTTCTCCATATTCAGGCTTTCCCGCAGAATCTGTGCCAGCTTGTCAAACTGCTGTTCCCGGTACTCCTGCAACGTCAAATTCTCACTTTCTCCCCGTATTTTTCCTTTCCGCGCATACAGCAGATTGATAAATGCTTCCCTAACATCCACCTCATCGAAGATGCCATGAATATAACTGCCTGCTACAGTTCCTGCCGTGTAGCCAAGTAGATTTCCTGTTGAATCCTGAACAAAAGGAGAAATCTTATTTGTAGCTTTCCTTGTGCATACAGAATTATCGACAATCGTTTTCATATCAAATTGTTGTGATGAAGCATCGCTGCCGATGGCTTCCGTCCGCCCCATGTGTATCTCATAGCCAACAACTTTTTTTCCGCTAAGTGATGCAAAATCTCCTTCCAGCATTCCTATCCGGTATATGCGGTTCTCCAACTTTTTTTCTTCTTCGAATATCGTTGTAACCGGAAGCAATCCCATGCCCCGCACACTTCCAAGTGCACTCTCCGTCTGAAGCGGGTCCATCAGTGCTTCGCCAAGCATCTGATACCCACCACAGATACCGAACACGATGGTGCCCTTCTTCGCCAGACGCGTAATCTTCGCTTCGAGTCCGCTCTCCCGCAGCCATAGCAGATCCTGAATCGTGTTCTTCGTGCCCGGAAGCAAGATCACATCCGGCTCTCCAAGCTCTGACGGCTTTGTCACATAACGCACCGACACATCCTGCTCCATGCTAAGTGCCTGCATATCTGTAAAATTCGAGATGCGTGGGAACCGGATCACAGCCACATCGATTTCCGCCTGTATGTGCGTCTCCGTAAGGCTTGCCGCAAGAGAATCTTCATCCTCGATGTCGACATCTGCATATGGCACCACACCGAGCACCGGCTTACCGGCACGTTCTTCCAACATCGCAATCCCAGGATCTAAAATCTTCTTATCTCCCCGGAATTTGTTCACGATCAGTCCCCGGATCCGCGCCTGTTCTTCGGGTTCTAAAAGCATCACCGTCCCGATCAACTGTGCAAATACACCCCCGCGGTCGATATCGCCAACTAAAAGCACCGGTGCATCTGCAATCCTTGCCATTCCCATATTCACGATGTCATCCTGTTTCAGATTGATCTCCGCCGGGCTTCCCGCACCTTCGATTACAATAATATCATGCTCTGCGGCAAGCTGCTCATAGCTTTCCCTGATCACCGGAATATATTCCTTTTTCTTTGCGAAATAATCCATCGCCCGCATATTTCCTACGACCTGTCCCTGCACAATCACCTGTGAACCCATATCGGTCGTCGGTTTGAGCAGGATCGGGTTCATCCGCACAGACGGTTCTACGCCTGCCGCCATCGCCTGTACGACCTGTGCACGTCCCATCTCTAACCCTTCCTTTGTTACATAGGAATTTAATGCCATGTTCTGGGATTTGAATGGTGCAACCTTGTAACCATCCTGTTTGAATATGCGGCAAAGTCCTGCCGCGATAAGGGATTTGCCGGCATTGGACATGGTGCCCTGAATCATGATTGATTTTGCCATTTTGTATCTCCTTTCACACGAACCAGCCTGCGAATGAATTCCTGGTTCTCACTGTGGGAACGGATTCCAATGCGGAAGTATGTATCATCAAGTCCCTCAAAATCATTACACACACGAATCAGAACACCCACGTCAAGCATCCGCTCTTTCAAGTCCGGTTCATCGCGGAATAACAGAAAATTCCCATATCCATCATACACTTCTGTCACCAGCTCGCGCAGACGCGGTACGAGATATGCACGTTCCACCTGCAGATTCTCCCGCGTCTTCGCCAGATATTCCGTATCCGATAATGCCGCAATACCTGCCATCTGTGCCGGAATCGATGTGTTCCACGGCTGAAGCTTCGCACGAATCCTCGACTGCAGATCCGCATCGCCGCAGGCCAGATACCCAAGCCGGAGTCCCGCCATACAATAAATCTTTGTAAATGCCCGGAGTACTAACAGCCGCGGATGCTCTGCCAGATACGGCAACATGCTATATGCCATTTCCTCCTCTAAAAACGGCAGGAAGCATTCATCCACGCAGACATACGCCTGCAGCGCTTCCGCCTTCGCAAGCACACGCAGAATCTGTTCCCGCGTAAACAATGTTCCGGTCGGATTGTTCGGATTACACAGAAATACAAGGCGGATGGAATCGTCCATTTTTGCAAGCAGACGCTGAATTACAGTTTCAGAATCAAACTGCAGCTTATCCTGTCCTTCCATATCAGCAGCGCGTCCATCCGCATCTTCGCATCCTGCATAACTCATCTCCCCGCCGCCCGCAGCGACAGCTTCCGCATACCCGGTAAAGGTCGGTGCAATCGTGAGTGCCTTCCCGGGGATTGTCTGTCCAAGTGCATACAGAAGCTCCGCTGCGCCATTTCCCGGAATAATCCGGTCTGCCGGTATCTGCTTCGCTTTCGCAATCGCATGACACAACTGTTCCGCCTTGTAATCGGGATATCTGCCAGTCAATACAACGCCCTCATGCGCCGCCTGAATACTTGCAAGCGGCATACCAAGCGGATTGACATTGATAGAAAAATCATATTCGATTGGATTTCGGTAGACATCTCCACCGTGGGTATAGTTATATTCCATGTTTTATTCCTCGCATTTTTTAAAACGGATTATTGCTTCACATATCTTTGATTCTTACTATCCGGTTTATCCGGTAACGTCATTCTGATAACTCCATCTTACTTATTATCTTGCTTATTATCTTATGCAGCTTTTTTCTTTTTCTCTCTTCTTATAAAGAGGAACGCACACAAGCCTGCAAAGGCAATCGTCACAACGACAAGCACCGGAATCACCGGAATCGGACAGACGCTTGCGCAAACAAGCCTCAGCCCTTGATACAATGTGTATACACCGAAGATAGCGAAGATTGCAAATGCAAGCATGCTAAGCAGCCCGTCCGGCGTCTTGCTCTTCAGCAGGTATCCGATCAGCATACCAAGCATATCCGCAGCGAACAGTCCGAGCGAGCAGCCAATCCACACAACCAGCGCTGCACGCATACCTTCATTTGCACCAAATGTGATCGCGGTAAGCTGTGTCTTATCACCAAGCTCTGCTACAAAAAATGTACAAAATACCGCAAGCGGCGCAAACTTGATCTTCGTCTTACCGCCTTCTTCCTCTTCTTCATCGTCACCGGCCATCGTCGATGCGGCGAAATAAAGGAATGCGAGTGCTGCGATCATCTTGATCACCCATTCCGGCACAAACTCGCTGACAAGTCCGCCTGCCAGAACCGCAAGTCCGTTCAGCACAAGAATCGCAACACCGGTACCGAGTATAATGTCCCTTAATTTGTATTTCGAAGTAAGCGCGATCAGCATAAGCTGGGTTTTATCGCCCATCTCTGCTATAAACTCCGTGAAAAACACTTTGAAGAATAATATCATTTGTCCGAGCTCCCCTTTATCTTACTATGATGTAAACCGCATATGCCGCGTAAAGCGCAACCATACACAGTCCTTCCGCTCTTCCGATTTTCTTCTTCGTTCCTGCAAAGATCCATGCACATATAGTAAATACGATCAGTACACACAGGTCAATGATATTTTCTGTGATAATGCTGATTGGACTGATCGCCGATGCTATACCAAGCACCATCAATATATTAAATATATTGGAACCGATTGCATTTCCAAGTGCCATATCCACTTCATTCTTTCTGGCTGCTACGATGGATGTAACAAGCTCCGGAAGCGATGTTCCGATTGAAACGATTGTAAGCCCAATCAGTGTCTGGCTCATACCGAGATCGCTTGCGATTCTGGATGCGGCATCAACCGTCACATCTCCGCCGACAGCAATTGCGATTGCGCCGCCAATGATAAACAGGATGCTCATAGGAACAGACACAAGCTTGATCTCCTCGTCCGATCCACCTTCGATCTCGACCTTCTTACCTTCCTTACTTGCCTTCATCGCAGTCCGGACCATGTAGATAATGTAACATGCAAAAAGCACTATAAATATCACACCGTCCAGATGTCCAAGCGTCATACCGGTCTTGTCGCCAAGTCCGACAATTCCAAGAAGCATCAGAAGTCCGGCACAAATAAGGGATAACGGGATATCTCTTCGGATTGTTTCCCTTGCAACATTCACCGTTGCCAATATCGCGCACACGCCAATGACGACCATCAGATTAAAGATATTGGAACCGACAACATTGCTGACTGCAAGCTCATTGTTGCCTGCAAGGGAAGCAGACACACTGACTGCGGTTTCCGGAAGGGATGTCCCCATCGCAACGATGGTAAGTCCGATAATGATCGACGGCACATGCAGCCGCTTCGCCACGCTGGAACTTCCCTCCACAAAGAAGTCCGCGCCCTTGATAAGCAGTACAAAGCCTATCACAAGGAATACAAGCACAAGGGCAAATGGGGCATTGTTAATGATTTTTTCCATGGTTTCCTCCTTTTCTCGTTCAAAGCTTCCGTCAGCCGAAATCCTGCTATCATAAGTATGGATAGCTTAAAAAAAGACTCATGTATATCAATCAGCTGCCTGTGTAGATTATTGCACAGACGGTTAATCAATATACATGAGTCTCATTATTTAAGATTTGCCAGATTATACTCTCAACTTATAATCAGAATGTTGACAAACCACACTTTCGCGCTAACTACTCCCTCATGGACTGTTCAATTATCTGATAAATTTTATCAAATATAGCGGCGTGTGTCAACACGGGAATCCGAAAGAATTGCTTCGCATAACTGAAAATCACTGCGTAAACATCACCTCAAAAACCGTTCCTCCTGACGGGTTTGATCGGACAGTAATGCTTCCGTCATGTACTCTCACGATTTCATGAACGAGTGCAAGTCCGAGTCCGACGCCGCCAAGTGCGCGGCTTCTGGATTTATCCACACGAAAGAATGGCTCAAAGACACGCTCCCGAAGTTCCTCCGGGATTCCGTTCCCCGAATCGGCTACCGACAGGCAAACGTGCTTTTCCTTCCGGGATGCCCTTACGGTGACCTGTCCGCCCGGATGATTATATTTGATAGCATTCTCAACAAGATTATATACCAGCCTGTAGATAAGAATATCGCTTCCGACTATCGTTATATCCTCACAGTTCCCGGTCAGTTCTACATCCTTCTCCCTGGCAAGCGGTTCTAAGTCTGCCAATACCTCATCCACAAGCGCATCGACCATGATCGTCTCATCCCGGCTCACGGTCTGAAGCTCACTCATATCGAGCAGCGTCTTCACCATCTTGCTGAGTCTGTCGTTTTGTTCCGTAACCATCTTGATCGTCTGTACGGTTTCGGCATCGCTGCCCGGATGCTGCCCGGAATTATAGGAATCAAGCTGCACCTGCATTAAAGCTAACGGCGTTCTCAGCTCGTGTGCTGCATTCGCGGTAAATTGTCTCTGTACCTCAAATGCATCTGAGAGGCGTCCGAGCATCTTGTTGTAGGAGACGCTCAGCTGGTTCAGTTCTTTCACCTTGTTTTCTTCGAGTTTTGAATCAGCCAGATTCTGCGCCTGCACCTCTTCGATTTTATCCGAAAACTCACGAATCGGCCGGAGCGCATGCCCACTTATAAAATAAGTCGCCACTCCGCCAAGCAGCGCCAGCACCGCCGAGATTATCAGACTGTTTTTCCTGTAGTCGGTCTTGTTATTATATACCTGAACGGAAAAATCATTCGCAAACGCATCCCAATTATCTTCCGGAATACTGATATAGATTTCATCCGTATCATCCGCCTTCTCATCTCCCCTGGCATCAACAGTCTCCTTCAGGGAGTCAATATAATACACACCGTTTTTATAGACAAGCATAGTCAGACAGCCACATATAACCGCGATATATAAGGTAATTATACAGGTCAGTCTCCACTGCAGTGACATTTTTTTCATTGATCGGACTCCTCTCGTATTTTATATCCCTCGCCCACCTTGTTCAGGATCGGATCATATCCAAGCACCGCCTTGAGCTTTCTCCGAAGTGAAGACATATGTACCCGGATGGCTCCGCTGAAGCTGTCCACAGATGCATCCCAGACATGCTCCATCAGTTCCTCCTGGCTCACAGGTCTGCCCAGGTTGAGCAGCAGATATTCCAAAATTCCATTTTCTTTTCTTGTTAGAGGAACGATCTGCCCTTTGGCGTATGCTTCGCGCCGGATCGTATCGAACTTTATCCCGCCACATTCCAGGCACACATCCTTCTGCACAAATTTCCTTCTTGTCAGACTTCTGATACGTGCCTCAAGTTCCTGCAGATGAAACGGTTTTTCCATATAGTCATTTGCCCCCGCATCCAGCCCTTCAACCTTATCCGCGATCTGTCCTCTGGCGGATAATATAAGCACTTTCGTCTCCTCGTTGCTCTGTCTTAGTTCGCGTAGAATCTCCATCCCATCCATACCGGGCAGGTTCAGATCCAGCACGATCAGATCATAATTCTCTGCCAGGATGCATTCAAGCGCCGTTTCTCCATCATAACAGGTATCCACCTCATACCCGGCATCATACAGGCTTTTCGCAACTGTATCGCATAGTTGTTTCTCATCTTCCACTATTAATAATCTCAAAATATTTCTCCCATTTCTTAACAATAATTTTACAACTGCTATTGTATAATACCGAAGTCAGCTGGTCAACAAATACAACAAACGAAAGGAGCAATCATATCTTGAAGCGCAGAAAAATATCCCAAATTGTTTTGCTCATCACAGGTATCGCCATGATCAGCTATGGTGCAGTCAGAGGAGAAGCTGCTACCGTGCTGGGCAAAGCTATAAAATTATGTCTGGAGTGTGTCGGAATTGGATAAGAAAAAGAAATCACTATCACAAAAAACTGCCCGGATACGCGGATGGATACAGGCAGCCGCCACGCTGCTTACCAATATCCATATTCCTAATCTGTTTAAGGGCAAAATATACCAGGGCAAAGCAAAAACCGTCTGTGTGCCGGGATTAAACTGCTATTCCTGTCCCGCCGCAACAGGTGCCTGCCCGATCGGCGCCTTTCAGGCAGTGGTCGGATCGTCCAAATTTAAATTTACCTATTACATAACCGGGTTTTTTATTCTGCTCGGTGTGTTACTCGGAAGATTCATATGCGGGTTCCTGTGTCCGTTTGGATGGTTTCAGGATTTACTTCATAAAATCCCCGGGAAGAAATTCTCCACAGCCAGACTGAAACCGCTGAGATACCTCAAATATATCATCCTCGTTGTTTTCGTTATACTTCTGCCGATGCTTATGACGAACTCAATCGGAATGGGTGACCCATTCTTCTGCAAGTATATTTGTCCGCAAGGTGTCTTAGAGGGAGCCATCCCGCTGTCGATCGGGAACCCGGCTATACGATCTGCATTGGGAAAGCTGTTTTCCTTTAAATGCCTGATCTTAATTACAGTTATAGTGCTGAGTATTTTGTTCTACAGGCCCTTCTGTAAATGGATCTGTCCGCTTGGGGCAATCTACTCCCTGTTTAACAAGGTGAGCCTTCTAAGTATCCGGGTGGATGGAAGTAAATGTGTGGGCTGTAATCAATGTGTGAAGGCATGTAAAATGGATGTTGACGTGTGCAAGACACCAAACCATCCGGAATGCATCCGGTGCGGTGCCTGCATAAAGGCTTGTCCGAAAGACGCAATCCATTACCAGTTTCTAAACGGATCCTGTCAGCAAAAGGAGGACAGCAGGAAGCCGCAATCAACCGATAACCATTAAATTTTTAATATAATTCAAAGGAGCAATAATCATGAAAACGAAAAAAACTTTTATCCCTATTGTAACACTCTGTGCAGCATTATTCCTTACGGCTTGCACCGGAAAGGACGCTGCAACCACGGAAAAAACACAGGATTCCCAGACTGAAGCCAGTACAGAAGCCTCAGGAGATTCCAGCACAACACTGGATGATTTATACCAGCAGGAAAACCAGATCTTCGCCGATCATAAGGATGTATGGGACAAAGCGTTCGGCATGATGAACAAAAGCACTGCCGATCCAAGCGGAAATTATGCAGATTTTCTGGCCGGCACCGTTGAATCAAACAAGGATGCTTTTACAGAAGACGAATTGAACACACTCACGGCTGATATTGAGACTATACGGAAGATTGAAGAACAGATCGCCGAAATCGAGAAGAAAGACACAACCTCTGAGAGTGCTGATGCAAACGACAATTCCGGATCCACATCTCCGTTTCGCAATTTCTCCGGTCAGGATTATGACGGTAATACGGTTGATGAAAGCCTGTTTTCCGGAAATGCAGTCACGGTCATCAATTTCTGGTTTACCGGCTGTAAACCTTGCGTTGCAGAGTTATCCAAACTTAATGAATTAAACGATGCCATCAAGTCCATGGGTGGCGAAGTAGTCGGCATCAACACAGAAACCTTCGACGGAAATGAAACTGCGATCAAAGAAGCCGCAGCAGTACTTGAAAGCCAGGGTGCCAAATACCGCAATCTCTCCATCGACGCATCTTCCGATGCAGGAAAATACGCTTCCGATATTATGGCATTTCCTACAACCATACTCGTTGACAGAAACGGTAATATTGTCGGAGATCCGATGCTTGGAGGAATTGATAACCAGGACAACTATGATACTCTGATGAAGCAGATCCAATCTGTAATTGATGCAGATAGCGCAAATAAATAATTGAATCAGGGACAGGCTGAAAGACAATTGTTTTCCAGCCTGTCCCTGATTTACTTTATATCTCTTTGTTCTTTTTCCTCTAATTCTCCGGCTGAAATTTGAGATTCAGAACTATTGTCTATTATTTCTTCTGTTTTCAACATATTTATCATCCTCCATATGCAAAATTTCTTGTAAATACACTAACAATCGTATATGATATAAATATCATACAACCTAAAGTTGGCTTTAGGTCAAGCATAATTTTGAAAGAAGGTTTATTATGTATACAATCGGTCAGGTCTCTGCAATGTTTAATCTCCCTGTTTCTACTTTAAGATATTATGACAAGGAAGGTTTTTTCCCTAATCTGGAACGCAAGGGAAATATCCGTTATTTCAGCGATAATGAATTGGAGGCTCTTCGAGTTATTGAATGCCTGAAGAAATCCGGTCTTGAGATCAAAGATATAAAACAATTTTTTATCTGGGTATCGGAAGGCAGCTCCAGCTATGCAAAAAGGAAAGAATTATTTGAAGCCAGAAAATCAGCTGTTGAAACCGAAATCCTGGAACTTCAAAAAACTCTCTCCCTCTTAAAATTCAAGTGCTGGTATTACGAAACAGCATTGGAAAATGGTAACGAAGATACTATAAATGCCATGTTACCTGACAAGCTTCCTAAGAATATACAAAAACTATATGACAAAGGACATGCATGATTTTTGTTTTCTCACCAGACTGGAAGTTATTTATTCATAATAATGGGGCACAATCCTTACAATTCCATCGTCATACATGAATCTGATGCCTGAAACCCTAATACTTCATACAAAGGTCTTCCCATCTTTGTTGCATCCAGACTTATCTCTGTCACACCATTTTCCTTTGCCTCTTCAATCAGAATCTCAACCATCTTCTTAGAGATTCCCCTTCTTCTATGATCTGCACGGGTATAGACGTTCATCAAATGCGCCCGATTGCCTGTCGGGTGCGAGAATGTCGGCATAATCCATATATAGGATAGGCTTGCACAGCCTACGGGAGTTTGCCCATCAAGTGCAATAATCGTTGTCTGCTCACCTGACTCAAAATACCGCCTGCTCTCAGAGATAAATTTCTCATCATATTCATACTCACCGGACAGATCATTTACCTCTCTAAGCATTTCAAGTCTCAGCTTCATGAGGATTTCCATATCATCTTTTGTAGTCTTTCTGTATAAAATCTCGTTCATTTCCTACTCCCTTAACAATCTATCGAGCAACATCTGCCCACAGTCAGTCGTTTTGTATTCTCCAAGTTTCATGTTTTATCCTCATAAACTGGAAGTTGCAAATATCATTTTACATTTTTATATGAAATCATAATATGACTTGGTGCAAATAATACTGATGCAATAATCAATAGCACTGACCTACTCATAATCCCACTAAATAAGAACAACATTGAAGGGATAATAGAAAGTGCTAATGCTCTGAAAACGCTGTTTTTCTTAAAACATACAATCCAAATAGCACAATAAAGCATTACCAATATGGTATCTACAATCAGATATAGTGCAAATGCTTCGTCAGACCACCACCCGAACCAAGTTCCCGGAATATTGATTATCATAAATCCGAAACAACCCAATCTCCCTACTTGTTCTGTGACCTCAACATATTTATTGTTCCACTTATTATCAAATCCATCTTTGCACTTAATCGCAAATACAACATTGGGTATCATAATGACTGCAATAAAAATCAGCCCAAAAACATTAAACCATTCCATATTATCTACCATCACAAACTTCGATTTTCTCAATTCTCCAAACTTGAAGTTATTACTTTCTGCATAGTGTGTTTCCTAAAATGATAATTACCACGACATCAACCAAAATAATCCCCAATGCAATATATACAAAAAATGCAGGCAAAATATTTTCAAACAAGCCCATAGTTAATGCAAGAATTGCTATAATAGACATTCCAATTCCCATTGTTCTGCATAACTTCTTTTCATCATATTTTTCCTTTTCTTCATTTGAAGCTGTATTATATCCAGAAATGAACCAGCTTCCATGTCCAGAAAGTAAAATAATAGAAAGTACAGCAAATATCGCAAAGACAATCCACACTATCCAATCAGAGCCTGTTGCTAAATCTGCTAATTTCATTTACATACTCCTCCTTAAATTCCATTTTCTTAATTTTATAAACTTGAATTGTATATTAATTTTTCTTATTTAGTCTAATATGGAAATCGTTGGCTTTAGAACATTCTTCATATGTAAAATTTGTTTCATTCCCTAAAAACTCAACGGCTTCCTCCTTTGTATTGTAATTAGATTTTTCTTTCATATATCTTAACAAATTGGTCATATATATTCTTCCGTACTTCTTCTGACAAACCGGCGTATTTTGTATCC
>NZ_JAHLPZ010000013.1 GCF_018918185.1 Eubacterium sp. MSJ-21
CATATTACACATTTAAAACTATCCGAGAATCGTTGATAGGCAATCACATCATGGGATATGAGCAGCATAGCATCCCCATCCTTATCCAGCACATCCCAGCAGATCGGATCCTCTGTCTCTGCATCTCCGTCCTGTTCGTAGGTTCCCATCTGCACAATATCTCCAATTTTTGCATCTTTCAGTACCACTGTTTCCAATGCTTCTGTCGTAGCAGGTTCTGGTTCCTCTGTATTGGATTCCTCCGTAATTACCTCGGTTGACTCCGCCTGTTTTCCACACCCACTTAATAAAAGCATTGCAAATGCGAGCATGATATACCATTTTTTCATTCTCTATAACTCCTCATACCGAATCTGTCTACGTCTGTTCATTCTCTGATTTCTTCATTCCACAGTTGCAGATAAATATATGATCTGAGTTCTCCATGCCGCAATTCCGGCAAGTCCATGTTCCAACAACCGGACGTTCAGATGCTCCCTGCACTGGAGCCGGTGCTGACACCGGTTTTCTCACTCCACATGCACATATTTCCACACTGCGATCATTCGTTCTACGACACCGTGGGCATACCCACACACGACCTATAGCAATATTGCTTTTCAATGCCCGCATCTGATCGGCGGCTACCATACGCTGGATCTCTACTTCATCAAATTCCAGCTCTTTCTTCTTGAAAAACAACGTTATTCCAAATCCCAAAAATCCGAGCAAAAATCCAATTATGTACCATGCAGTTGGATCATATCGCTTCTTTTCCATCTCGGTACCGCACATATACGCCCAAAAAACACCTACCAAAATAATGATAATAAATTCGATCATACTTTCGTCCTCCTATTTGTAACTAATAGATTTCCATTTCCCTGTATGCCGATTCCATATTATGCGTACATCCACAGTCTCTTCATATTCATAGTTATCACCATACTTCGACGATCCAACATCATAGATGATAAAATCCTCGCTGACGGCCAACGATAATATCCTCAATTTTCCATCTGGATTCACCGTGAGCAAATCTTCTTCCTCATCTGACGTCAGAGATTTGTATTTTATTGTGTATGCATGATTCTCGTCATTTTCCTTCACATAATAGACGGCATCCTGATAGATATTTATGCATTCAATATCTTCCTCTTCTTCTATCGCTGCATTCGCATCCTGCAGCCGCTTCGGAGAATGCCTGGTAACACCACTGATCATCCAATCATAAAAAGTATCTGCGTCCAGCGCATACACATATTTCAAAACACGCATCTGATCAAAGTCGATAGGCGTGCTCCAGTCCCATTTACGCATATCCAGATAACGCACTTCATTATGATTTGCCAGCAGCAGATAATGCTCTCGGATTCCAAACATCCGAAAAATACCATTGCCACCGGTATTTTCATAGATAACCTGCGCACTGCTTCCATCCTTTGTTATACGATACACCCGCTGACCAATCATGATATAGAAATGCTCATCATAATAATAAAGCTTGGAATTCACGTCATAATAGAGGGCATCTTCATCTTCAAATTCGTAAAACTCCTCATACGTTCCATCCGGGGAAAGACGATATATGACGTTATTTCCACATTTCTCTAATGTATCTTTTTTATCATAATTTCCCAGCTCCGAAGCACTTCTGTACAGATATACATAACCATCCACGACCAACGCATCCGCCTTATAGTTTCCATATTGATATTCGATCTCTTTGTTATTGTCGAAGAAAAAGATATCCGCATGGTTTTTCTGAAATAAGATAACGACCACCAGTAACCATGCGAGTAAAACGATACTTACAACTGTAATAAGAACATATAATTTTAGTTTCTTCATTCCTGTAACGTTTGCCCCTCTCCTTTTTCATCACTTACATAGATCCACATAGCCGGACGAACACCCTGATAGTAATCTGCCATACATTGTGAATAATACCCATCCCCCCGAATAATGGAGATCTGATTCTGTGACTTTCCGGTTGACCGCAGCATCCACGAAATCCCTTCCGTCACATCTGGAGCACTTTCCGCAAATGGTACTTTTTCACGAATGCGTTGTTGCTCTATCTCTTCGTAGCGCTGTAAAACAGCCTTGCTTGGTTTGCATAAAAGTGCTTCTGCTTTTGGTAATTTGTGCCCATAATACTTCTCCATTTCCTTCCAGCTCAGCAGGAATATCCGATCCGTCGTATCCCCCCTTGACTCCCAGATTGACTCATCTGCTCCTGTGACATATCCTGCTATACTCGGATTCTTCAATACCGATTCCTTGATACGCGCCTGTTTTTCCTTATCAAATGCGTCCGTATAAAACTCCTCATTCAGCCATGTCCGTATCTGGGAATCCTCCCATATCACACAATTGGGGCTGTCAGAAAACCGCTGATAGCCAATCACGTCATGCGAGATAATCAATATTGAATCCCCGTCCTTGTCCAATACATCCCAATAGATCGGGTCCTCTGTCTCCGTATCCCCGTCCTGCTCATAGGTTCCCATCTGCACGATATCACCAACTTCTGCACGTTTAAGCTCGACCGTCTCCAATGCTTCTGCTTCCACCGCAGCGACCGTTGTCGCCTCTGTGGATTCTACGCTTTGCTGTGCACACCCGCTGAGCAGGCACAGGATCATAAATCCCAATACACTTGTTTTTTTCATACCTTTATTTTTCTGCCTCATACCGCTCCTTGAAATATGCAAGCAACTCCTTATAATTCTGCATAGAATGATAGAAACGGACCGTATCTGTATATTCACTGCCGTTCCATTGGTACGCATAAGTAACTACAAAACATGCACCCGGATTCTTGAACTTCAGAATCTTCTCAACCGGCAAAGCAAATGTTCTGAATTTTCCATTCTGCATTGTCTCCTGAAATAACGGGGTCTCACGAATCCGCTTCAACAGAAAATCTTTTCGCTGGATCATCTTTATAGCCTTCAGCTCCATGTCCCGGCTGTCCATTGACTGCCCGACATGTGTCATATTAGGTCCCTGTGATTCCACCTGTTTCACCTTATATCCGGATAATCCGGTTGCCTCTAAGAATGCATCCCCGTTCAGATGTACGACATACGCATGGTTCGCTTTGTCTACCAGCACGGCATAAAGAACATCTGTATAAGTACGGAGCTTCCGCTTGTAAGCCGACTTGAATAGCAGACTCCCAAACATCAGCGTGAAACATACAAATCCTAGTACAGTATTCCGTTTATCGTTCTCACAATCACCGGTTATTCCCATCCACGCTGCATATGCCAGCCCGCCAATCGATGCAAGCAACAGCACCAGCCATGCCAGAAATCCCAGAACCGACATATTCCGTATCGTTCTCGGTGGATAGCTGTACAGCTTCATCTCCTGTGTACCTACTGGTGTCTCCCGTTTACTCAGCTCCCCATTCACATCAAATAGTTTTTCATCGCTCATTTTGTTACCTCTTTCTACTGTAATTTTCTTCATTCTACCGTCTGCATAACAGTTTTTCGATTCATTTTCCGCGAATCGAAGATTTTATCCGTCAACCTCAAGTTTTGCATGAATCCCTGTTTATTACAATTCATCTGTCCGTTTTTGCATAATCAGATGCAATTTTTGCATGACCGCATATATGCGTGCATTTTCCTCTTCACCATAACAAAAAAGAGGTGCTCTGCACCTCTCTCTTGTTTTTCTGTTTACTTATACTTCTTTCTGCAAATTCCGTATCACGATCTGCTCCTGATTATAGATATGTTCTTTCATGATTTTTTGTGCTGTCTCAACATCACCCTTCAAAATCGCTTCTGTAATCTGGTCATGCTCCCGGATCAGATTCTCATGATACGAAAAATCCTTAACATATTCAAACCGGTATCGATACACCTGTTCCCGCAGATTCATCGCGATCGTGATCAGCTTCTGGTTCTTCGACGCACGGTAGATTGTGTTATGAAAACGCTCATCACCCTCCACAATTGCCTGCACATTTCCTGATTTGACCGCTTCACGAAATGCCACGCATGCCTGTTTTATTTTTGTTTTATCATTCTCATCCAACCGCTCGCATGCAAGCTTGACTGATAATGAATCAATCGCCAGACGCACCTCCAGCGCATCCTTTAAATCACGCACCGTAATCTTCGCAACCTCCGCACCTTTCCGCGGAATCATAACAACCAGACCTTCCAGCTCCAGCATCCGGATTGCCTCACGTACCGGTGTCCGGCTGACACCAAGCTTGTTCGCCAGTGTAACCTCCATCAGACGTTCTCCCGGTTGCAATTCTCCCTGTATGATTGCCTTGCGCAATGTATGAAATACAACCTCCCGAAGCGGAAGATACTCATCGATATTCATATCTAGCTTCATATCTGCTACCTCCTTGCCATCCTGTCAAAACTTATCCATTCAGAGATCCATTACCTTCTTCGTTCCCCATATACATCATAAATAATTATATCTTTTTCGTGTATACAATATACATTACTATGCATAGACAAATATTTCAAGCATATTTTTCATTTCTACCAGAGTATTTTTTTCAAAAAAATTCTTGTCTCTCACAATTCTACAAGAATCCACAATTAACTCTAACACGGCTGTGTTACATACACCTCAAAAAGTCCGTACTGCTGCCGGATTTTCTCCGCCGCCTGCTCTGCAATCGCTTTCTCTCTATATAAACCAAACACCGTCGGTCCGCTGCCGCTCATGATTGCATTTTCGGCACCGGATTCTTTCATCGACTGCTTGATCTCCTCGATCTGTGGATAAAGCTTCGTTGTGACTGTCTCCAGTACATTTTCCATACGGCTTGCCACACCAGACAGATCTCCCTGCTTCAAGGCTTCTATCATACCCGCAACATCCGGGTGGTGCTGCAGTTCATTTGCATGCAGGTTTTCATATACCATCTTCGTGCTGACCGATATCGTCGGTTTCGCCACAACGACATAGCAATCCGGCAGCGGTGCCACCTCTGTCAACACCTCGCCGATGCCTTCGGAAAGCGCGGTCTTTGCCATGATACAATACGGCACATCCGCTCCGAGCTTCACACCAAGCTTCATCAATTCCTGATCACTGACATCCAGTCCATACAACTCCCGCATCGCATGAAATGCTGCGGCACAATCTGTACTGCCACCTGCCATACCTGCTTCGACCGGAATCCGTTTCACAAGCTCAACATGGATATGCCCGGTCAGATGATAGGTCTCCCCCATCAGCACGATTGCCTTATAGATGAGATTCCGCTCATCACACGGCACAAACTCTTTGTCACACGAAAGCGTGATTGCAAGCGTATCCGCCTCTTCCATCGTAAATGTCAATGTATCATACAAGCTAAGGTTCTGCATGATCATACAGACATCATGATAACCATCCTCACGCCTGCGCAGAACGTCAAGTGCCAGATTCACCTTTGCATATGCATTTCTCGTTAACGTTTTCATCCTTGAAAGCCTCCCGTTACAAACAATCTGTTTTTATTATACCAACGCAAACGTTTCTTCACAATCTATTTATTTTCCCATAACGGCAGAAATCCATGCCGCATCTGCAACATGGATTTCTGTGGTTTTTATATTTAATTTTTGTTAAATCTAAGATTTCACGATCAGTAACCGGTCGCCCTCCGATACATAATCGGATTCCAGATTGTTCAACTGCTTGATAGCATCAATCGATGCATAATATTTTTTTGCGATACTCCACATACTGTCTCCCTTTTGCACGACATACCCGACAATTCCCGGCTGTGCCGCCTTCTTCGCTTCATCGATTGGCAGAATCTGCAGATCCGTCATCGCCTGGCTCTCCCCCTTCGCAAATACGGAGATATTCAGATTGATCTGCGCCTTGATTTCAATTTCTTCACTGTTTAACAGGGATGCGGTAAGCTGGTCAATACACGGATGAATGCGCACCGAATCCTCCTGCGCAAGCGGTACCGTATCCGCAGTATAAGAAAATGGAATCTCCGCCTCAACACTGCTCATCGGATCATCTCCGGTTGCAATATACAGCACACAGCATTTGACGACACCGGTAATTTCTGCGCCACTTTCCCCGACAACCACATCATCCACATCGACATCACCATACACATGGCAGATCTGCAACAGCTTTGCCTTATCTCCACCGATCTGTTTTCTGGCAGATACTTTTGCCTTCGCTGCATTGCGCAGCAGCAGGTTCTCATAGTCCATCACTTCAAACTGTGGCACAAGCTCCGCACTTGGCGAATACACATCTGACAACATCTGACATGTACAATCCTCATACAGCTTGATATTCATATCAATATTATAATCACAGCCAAACACGCGATCTTCTCCATCTGCATCCTGCCGGATTGTGATTTCCCCCTTGCCAAGCACATAATCGACATCCAGCATCATCCCCTCCGTCGCGCCACTGCAAGGCACCTCACGATAGAGCGACCGCACCGAGAAAATAGACTGTACCGGGAGCCGTTCCTCGCCCCCTTTATATAAAATGAAGATTTCTATCTCCCCCCGCACCAGAAGCTTCTCATCGCCCGCCTTTGTCTCCATGTTCCGAAGCGCGACACATTGCCATAAAATCTCCTGAATATTCGGTTTGTTCTGTGGGATTTCCAGCTCCTCACGCACCTTCAGTACATCACGCTTGGCGAGGACAACCTGACTATATGTAACATCCCGGTACTGACAGGCAACGCCTTCCCCCTGTTCAATTCCGGTCGCTGCATCCATGCACATTTCCTCATACACATTGACACTTGTTCCGATCAGTCCTCGGACCTCCAGCTTGCGCGAATTGATCATGCTCACCGTCAGATCCTCCAACTGGCTGTGGCAATCCACCTGACTGGAGGAAGACACCCCATCACAATTGACAACATCTTCAAAAGGAATCTCACTCTGGAACTGACACAGGCGCGGAATATCGCCCCCTGTCCGGTACAATACACGCACACAGACCGATCCGGTGATCCGCACCTTTCCATCCTCCGGAATCATGGATTCCAACAAAATATGTCCTTCTTTGGCAACGATTTTTTCCATATCCCCTTTACTGTCCGGGATTGTAAAATCATCATCAACCGTTATCTGTGAATATTTGGACTGCGTCAACACGCTTGTATGTATTTCCTTTTTCGAAAATTCCATAGCTCCCTCCACCAAACTAGATTCTTACCCTCTGCTTTATATGTATTCTGATGTACTCTGAATTATGATTATTTTATGTAAATAAATTCCTACACGCAACAACTGTACTTACGATGCATTCAACACCGGCAGTTCCAGACGCGGCAATCGAATTACAATATATGGATACATCGAAGATGTCCCTGTCTGCCCGGCAGCCATATCAGGCTCTGTACCAGATGCGGCACCGGTTATCTCCCCCTTCATCTCTGCCTCCGTCTTTAGATCGGTCTTTATGTAGATTGCACGATCCGTCTTATACAGCTCCTCCACAACCACGCACAGATTCGTGCGGTCGTGTTCCCCATACCCGACCACAATATACAGATGATCTTTCGTCGTATAACTCATCTGGAACGCATGTAACTTCTTTTCCTCTATAATCTGCCGCAGATCATCCGGCAGCTCTGTCTCCGCACACACTGTAAATTCCAGCTCCTGTCGTTCCCGCGCTTCCTGTTTCCGACACCCGGATGACACACACGCCAGTGCAACCAAAACCATAATCATAAACTGCCTCCCGCTTCGCCCTTTATTCAACATTTTCCCATTACGATCCACCATGATCCCCCATTTCTCCATCCGCCTTTTATCTCATATCCTTGCAAATGATAAAACGTTTCATCTACGCAGGTTGCGCAAATGAAACTATTTTGCTAAAATATATGTGGTTTTTCCTGCCCTATGCGTAAAACCACAAATATAAATATAAGAGGCGTAATCATGTCAAAAAAATTAAACCGTAACGATCCTTGCTGGTGTGGCAGCGGCAGAAAATACAAGGTCTGCCATGAAGCTTTTGATGATAGAATCGCAAAAATCGCTCATCAGGGACATATCGTTCCTACTCATAACTTAATCAAAAATGCAGAGCAGATTGAAAAGATCAAGGAGAGCGCAAAAATCAACATCGCCGTACTGGATGAAATTCAGAAAACAATTCACGAGGGGATGTCTACCGCAGAGATTGATAAGATCGTCTACGATATGACAACCGATATGGGTGGTATTCCTGCACCTTTAAACTACGAAGGATTTCCATACAGTGTATGTACCTCCGTCAACGATCAGGTCTGCCACGGTTTCCCATCACCAGATGTCATCTTAAAATCCGGCGATATCATCAACGTAGACTGCTCTACCATCCTGAACGGCTACTTCTCCGATTCTTCCCGTATGTTCTGTATCGGCGATGTCAGCCCGGAGAAGAAAAAACTCGTCGATGTAACCAAAGAAGCAATGATGAAGGGACTTGAGCAGGTAAAGCCTTGGGGATTCCTCGGTGATATGGGGCAGGCTGTCCATGATTATGTATATGCAAACGGCTATTCCGTTGTCCGTGAGATCGGTGGTCACGGTGTCGGCATCGAGTTCCACGAAGAACCTTGGGTAAGCTACAACTCCAAAGCAGGTACGGAAATGCTTATGGTACCAGGGTTCATGTTCACGATCGAGCCGATGGTCAACATGGGCAAGCCAGACATCTTCGTTGACGAAGCAAACGACTGGGAAGTTTATACCGAGGACGGACTTCCTTCTGCACAGTGGGAGATTCAGGTACTTGTCACCGAGGATGGATACGAGATTATTTCCTACTAAATATAATGAAAAGAACACATGCGGCACTGAATTCATACGTTCAGTGCCTTTTTTCCTTGTTTTACAAGAAAATAAAGTGTATACTTATGCTATAGTATACATAAAATGGGGAGAGATGATGTTGAATTATAATATCGAGTACAAACTTGCAGATCTGAAAAGCAGTCTGGGGAAAGAGAATAACTTTCAATATTGCGCGGATCTCGAATTTACTGACGACAATCTGAAACAAATTTTCCAGGAATATTCCCAAAATATAGATGAAAAAAGCAGAGCTAAATTTGAATATCTGAGAGATAGTATGCCTTCTCTGACTGAGATGAAATGTATTGTAAATGATATATTGGAATTCTACGATAAGCATTTCAGAGTATACACATCCGAACAGGAACATACAATTACACTTCGATTCTTCGTTCATGTTAAGTTTATTGGTGAAGACGGTGATGCATATGAAACAAGCATCCGGATCGGCTGTAAAAATTTTGCAGAATGTGGGAATACCAATGCAAATGTTGAGAAATTTCTCAATAATCTTTTTTATGAAAAAAGCGAATACTTTAAGAACCGCTTACGACTGACATTGGCACATGAACTTTTTCACGCTTTACATATGCGGCATTGTTCCACGATCAGGAAACCGTTTGGCAGTAATACATATGAAACTATACTGGATGAAATTTTTGCGGAATATTTTTCTTATGTTTATTTTGATGATTTTCTTAAAAGAACCGAAGACGATACTACAATGCAGAATATAAAACGTAACAATGTCATCGACTGGTACCGGGATGCACGATATTTTGGTGTGGGAAGAAAATATCTTTTTGAAGATTCTTACTCAGAAGCAGAAATTGAAGAAGATAAACAGGAATTTCAGCACCTAATGGCTGACAAATCTATTTGCCATATAGTTTCAAGAACGAATTATCCCGTTTCTATAGCAGAATATGCGGCTGGATACATTTTGGTCTTCTATGGCAATAAATTTGAAGAGGGTAAGATTGGAAAACAAATGAAGTTATATTCTGACTTGTATCAACAATATCTTACCGGAAATGCGAAGGCCGCTTTGTTAACGCTAATAACTGTAAAAAACAAGTATTATTACACATATAAATACAATACTCAGGAATAAGTATAAGGAGGATGACATGGCAAAGGATAATATCATGGTTGGTGCACAGGAATATGAAGATTTTATGGATCGCTACGGAGTTGAGAACCTGAAAACTCTCAATTCAGATGGTGTAGAGGTTCCTATTTCGGAGCTTGAAAAGAACGCTTTGGAATGTATTGTAAAGGCAGGTATGTTTGTTCCAAAGAAAGACCAATATATTGTGAATGAGAAACTGCATGCGATGTACTTTGCTATTCATCATTTCATGGAAACAGGAAATCATCTGGACGCATTTGACTTATATTGTGTTTATTCCGGTTCATTTCTGAATGATAAAGGCGATCAGCTTGAAAGTATGATGAATTTCGTTGCATCTTATGAAAATGGTGCTGCAAGACTGGTCCAGAGTCATAGAGATCATTATGTACATTCTGCTTATGTATTCATTTTGGGTCTGGCTCTTTTTAATACCCAGCCGGCATTTCGTGAGAGCTTTAACAAGACTTATACAGCCAACTCTAAAAAAGAATATGAATGCTATTCAAAGTTTGTTGATCTGTGGGGCTTAACTGCATTATTCCACGATATTGGTTATCAGTATGAGATTCCATTCAATCAGATCCGTGAAAATAATAAATTTGATTATATCGACATAAGTCTTAAGGACGGTGATTTTTATTCCAAGGGTAACCCGGCAGAAACCCGGTATGTATATTTACAATACAAAAATATGGACAAATATACCAATTTGGCAAGTATGTTCCGCGTGTATGGACAAACCTTGAAAAATAAGATGTTGTATTCCGATGAGCATCTCGATAAATGCGCGAAGGCTTTGGTAGATGATACCTTTTTACCAAAAGATATCGAAGATGTTCTTGCTTATCATATCCAAAGAAAATTCACCTCAAGAGATTATCTTGACCGGGAAAAGATTGCAGACACACTTCGTCAGAAGAATACGCCGACTGAAATGACACCTAACAAAGATAAGGGTGAAAACACCTATCAGGTATTTATGGATCATGCATACTATAGCGGAATTCGTCTGTTCAAGCAGATGATTTATATCTATGGATTGAAGTTCTGTACAAATACCTGCCGTCTGACAGAAGTTATGGATGCACTTACCGCCATTACCATGCATAACAAATTCTTCGAATTTGAATTGAGCAACAGAGTACATATGCAGATGGATGAACACCCACTTGCATATCTGCTCATTCTGTGTGATGAATTGCAATGCTGGGATCGTACATCCTTTGGTAAGTCCTCTTTGAAGCAGTTCCATGCCCTTGATTGCGAGTTTGAATTCAGGGATAATGCAATTGCAGCAAATTACTGTTTTGATGAGAAAAATGATGCGATTTCATTTAAAAATGGCAGGATTGAATCTGTTGTTGCAGGTCCTTTGGAAAAGTTCCTTATAAACAACGGCAAGAAGGATAAGAATGGAAAAAAAATCAAACAATATATCGATACGCTTAATCCGGATGTTACAAAAGACTGGGATGAAAACGACTGTACAACGTGGCATGTAGCATCCAGTGATTATCCAAAAGGAGATGACTGCAAGTTCCTGTTGTCCATTAACGACATCGTAGATTGTACAGGTTCCCAGGGAAAAAGCATTGGTGTTTCTGTTAAAGCATCATTTAAGAAAGCCAGCAATAAGTATTGCAGGGAATATCTCACAACCATCAGCATGGAAGATGTGTATAAGCTTGCAGAGAAATCATATGAACATTACTTTAAAGGAAATAAAGAAATTTCATCCTTTAAAGACTCCTCACGACTCATTCAGGATAAGCTTCATGACATTATGATGATTAAATATGTCGGTGAAATGCTGAATGAAGTTCATTGCTTCGCATTGAAAGAACAAAAGGCATTTAACAGAATATTACAATGGGACGATTTCACAGAAGCAGAAAAGAATCAAATGACTGAGGTTATGATAAAATACCAGAACAGATTTATGGCTGAGAATCGTATAGTGTTTGAAAATTATAATGCCGATAATGTTGATTTCTTTGATTTTGCAAAAGAACACAGCAAAGAATGGCTGGAAAACCTTCTTAAAACACTTCTTAAGCATCCAGGAATTGAAGTTTATAGAATTTAATTGAACCAATAATCAACCCCACTGGCTAAACCGGTGGGGTTTTGATGTTGCCTCTATTTCACCCATACAACGGAACTCATACTTCCACCAGTTAAAACGATTTGTCGATAAAAGGTAATCCCCGGTGGATATATGTGATGTCTTCCGCTTCATCGTAGGTAAAGGCGATGTTCACGTTTACCTTATGGTCATTCTGGTAGACGTATTCCGGAACGTTGTCACTGTATCCATAGATGCATAAGGTATCCTGCAACTCGATTTCGTTGCGCTTCTTTGCATGCATTGTCTCGAAAAAATCTGCCGTTGCTTTCTTCATTTCATCCTCTGTCATCCGCCCTTTTTCCTGACTGCACAGATAGAGATTACTGCTGCCGGAAAGCCCCAAATCTGCGTAGATCTGATCGAGTTGCTCCTTACACCGGTAGATATTTTCCGTCGACTGATTTTTGAGTGCAATCTCTGTCATCAGATAATTCTCCTGTGTGGTCGAGCCATCGGCGTTTGTCTGTTCCATCGAAATCAACCGGATGGTCGTGTCACCATTTTCTCCCTTTTTCACAAATGTTGTCGAGATATTTTCACCCTCGATTCCTGCGATTATGTCATACCCCGATACGATTCCAAGCTTTTCCCCAACTCGTTGCAGGATTTTTTCCCTTGCAGCACCGGTCATCGGCTCATCCCCATAATGTGCATAGAACTTTACCTCTGCTGCCGTTACATTTTCTACGCCATCGCTCATAACCTGCGTCACCATCTGGCTCTCCCGGTCAATCCGCTTCGTAATAAAGATTTGCAGCGCAACCGCTGCCCAGATAAGTACAACAATATATAACTTTTTTTTCATGTTCATAGCCCTTCCCCTTTTCAAGGTATTTCCGCGGTCCGGCATTTGCGCCAGCTGCGTACTAGAAGTGTTGCCACGTTTCACGAGCCTTATACATTTAAAATTTCCGCTTTACTTTATCGCGTTAAAGCATTATACTATTGTCGATGATTGAAGCTGTGCCAATCCTGTCAAATCAATTTGAATTACAGTCACAGCATGGAGGTATATTATGACAATCGGAATTGTTGGACTTGGACTGATCGGTGGTTCGTTTGCAAAAGCATACAGTGACAACGACGAACACAAGGTTCTCGCCTATAACCGCAGCAAGGAAGTAATTCAGGCTGCGTATAACGATAAAGCCATTGACGGCGAATTAAACGAAGGAAATATCAAAGACTGTGATCTGATTTTGCTCTGTCTGTATCCACAGCTTTGCATCGAGTATCTGACGAAGATGGCTCCTTATATCCGCAAAGATACAATGGTCATCGACTGCTGTGGTACAAAGGAGCTGATCTGCGAATCCTGCTACCCAATCGCCAAGCAGTATGGCTTTACTTTTATCGGCGGACACCCAATGGCAGGTCGTCATTTCTCTGGCTACGCATACAGCACGAAAACAATGTACAACGGCGCTTCTATGGTACTTGTACCGGAAGACCTGAACGATACGAAATCCATCGAGCGTGCGAAGAAACTGCTGTCTCCGATTCATTTCGGTAAATTCACGATCTGTGACGCAGACCGCCACGACGCAATGATTGCATTTACATCCCAGATGGCACATGTCGTATCCAACGCCTATGTGAAAAGCCCAACCGCCAAAAATCATGATGGCTTCTCTGCCGGAAGCTACAAGGATCTGACACGTGTTGCCTGGTTAAATGAAACGATGTGGACGGAACTTTTCTTAGAGAACAAGAAGCATCTGATCAAAGAACTTGATTATTTCATCACAGCCCTGCAGGAATACAAAACCGCGATGGAAAACGATGATGCAGAAACATTAAAAAAACTCCTTGCAGATGGTAAACACTGCAAGGAGGAAATCGACGGAATTACAGGAGAATAATTTACACACGATGGTTGGATACAAAACAACTGGCAATACCACTAACCAGACCGGCTGCGAGCAGATAAATACCTGCCTGAAAGCTCTTCCAGATTGTTACTCCAGACACAGCAGATCCGGATAAAGCCTGTGAAGAGATAAATCGCGCGAGCATCCCGGAAATCCAAGCTGTTACATTTCCCATATCCACAAGTGCGACGATAACCATACTCACAACAATCATACAGGGTATCGCCTTGAGTGGCGGTATCCTGACAAAAGATAACACAAGCATCCCCACCGCGCCAATCAGGAGTCCAATCGGAATTCCACGCCACATGTCAGAAATCAATCCCACATTTTCACAGATCTTCATAATACTGTACCGGATCTGCACGCTTGCATGATATGCCGACAGATCAATGGCTGGTACAAACAGGCTTACAATCAGCAAGACCGCAGACAAAATACCAAGCAGCATACTCGCTGTTACAAATTGACTTTTTTCATTTCGATTCTGATTATCCATTGTTCCGCTTCCGTTCCAAAAAATCTCCAACTGTTCCAAGTGTATAAAGCACAAGACCTCCTATATAAAAGACTGGTCCCAACCCTCTTCCAGCATCATAATTAGAAGATGTTCCTGCCGCTTTGACCAATTGAACATTATCTTTCAACAACTGCATCGACTGTGAATATTGCTTATTGTTCACGATAATGATAAAAATCACGATCATAACTACAATTGGTGCAAACCGCATAATCGGATTTGTGGCGAATTTCCGCAGTCCCTTAATATAATCAGAAGCAGAAAGCAGTAACATCCAAACACCGACTAAAATTGCTACAATACCGAGCACTAACACGATGGTTGCTCCCATAGCCAGAATACTTCCATCCGCTTCCACCATAGAACTCTTCAGACCGATTTCAAACAAATCCGCTTTTCGTTTTACATCATAAACCTTCTCCCAGATCCAGTTCATAAATGGTGCCAGATACAATAATATGGATCCAACAAATGCAAACAGCAGATTCATATCGGTACCAACAGACTGAACATATCCAACAATATCAATTATCTTTCCCGTATCAGCTTCTTTTCGACGATGTTTATTCTCCGGAACCGGTTTTACCGTACTTTTTGCGGCAAGCTTCGCCCGCTCTTTTTCCTTTGCTTTTTCTTCTTTCTCTGCTCTCTTGATATCCTCTTTGGATACCTTCAGGACAATCGGTTCTTCCAATGGTGCTCCGCAGGATTCACAATAAAGTGCCCCTTCCGGAATCTCTTTTCCACATTCCTTACATACCACGTTCTATCACCCTCCAAACCATCATATACAACGATGGCTGCCGAACCACACCGGCTCGACAGCCATTCATCTTTCTTATGTATTACTTGCCAATTTTAATTCCAAGCTTGTCCAATACTCTTGGAGCTGCGGCAGCAATCACACCTAGGTATGCAAAAATCACGCCTGCTGAGATAGCCACCTTAATACCATACTCCTTAAAGTTCACTGTTGTACCATCTGAATGTACATAACCGTGACGAATCGTTGCGATCAGTACAAACACAAAAATGACACCGAGAATAATATACTCAAAGAATGGAATTGCCTGTAACTTTGCTTTCACATTTGCAATCTGTGGAACAGGAATAAAATCCGCAATCTCCCATGCGATCAATACTAAAGAGAGCAATAAAACAATAATAGCAATAAAGCGGTTGAAACCACCTGCCTTAAACAAATTCCAACGCTCTGTGACACCCCAATAAGTTGCATGTGCCCATGGAATCAAGGTTGCAAGGAACAGGAAAAAAGCTCCTACCATTTTCAAAATATTCATAGGATTTTCTTTCACATATCCAAGATATCCATTCAACCCTGCACCAAATGCTACTGCACCGTTACTTCTAGGCTGATAATAACCGCCTGTCGGCTGTTGTGGCTGCTGGTACCCCATCTGTGGCTGTACCGGCTGACCCATTGGCTGCTGATATCCCATCTGTGGCTGTACCGGCTGACCCATTGGCTGCTGGTATCCCATCTGTGGCTGTACTGGCTGACCCATTGGCTGCTGGTATCCCACCTGTGGCTGTACCGGCTGACCCATTGGCTGCTGGTATCCCATCTGTGGCTGTACCGGCTGACCCATTGGCTGCTGGTATCCCATCTGCGGCTGTACCGGCTGCTGTGACACCTCTGGCTGTACATTGTTTGCAGATTGCTCTGCCTGAACAGGAGCTCCACACATTGGACAATTTGTCTGTCCGGTTGGTATAATTGCTCCACACATAGTACAATTCATAAATCTTCCCTCCTACATAAACCTCTTAATCTTTAATAAGATGTGATAAAAAAATAATAGCATAAACCCCTTGTTCATTCAAGGAATTTATGCTGATTTATGACAAATTTGTTACGGTTTTTACAGATTCTTCTTTTTAAAGATCATATTGAAGGACTTTACAATTTCCAAGATTAAACTTGAAGAAATCCTCGTTATCCAGACTCTCAAAATATGAGTTAATCACCCGACACACTCCGCCATGACTGATTACCATAATCTTCTTATCTGCATATCGCTGTTTAATGTCATCCAGGAAATTATACACACGCTGTACAACCTTCAGCAAAGACTCTCCTTCCGGATACTGATAACCAAACTGTACCCACTGTTCCATAAACCCCGGTGTTCCTTCATATGTACCATCGATAACTCCATAATCCCGCTCAGCCAGCCGTTCATCTACTTCCACCGGCACGCCAATCGCCGCACCGACAATATCTGCAGTTTCTTTCGCACGGATTAGCGGGGAAGAGATAATCAGATCCACATCCGTATCCTGCATACTCTGTGCCAGCTCATGTGCCTGCGAGACTCCCTTTTCTGTCAGTCGCACATTTGCCCTTCCGCAAATACGAACTTCTATATTATACTGCGTCTGTCCATGTCTTGTTACATATAATTTCATAGATACCCTCTTCGGAATAATGCTATTCAAATAATCAATCCTTGTTATGATACCATAGGAACTTTCTTTTTTCAACAAAGCAGCCCACCAAAAAGGCTTTCCTAACTTATGAAAGATATTTTTTTATTTTATTTCATTATTTTTTGCAATATGCCGTTAAAACATCCATAAAATAATATTTCTCATTGGAAAATGGCCAGATAAGACCACTTCGATGTCGAACTGTCAGCATCCCTGCTTCCTGCGCCCGCATCAGCTGTAGTCCAAACTCTCTGCTGCCTGCTACCTGACAGGTAATCCCCTCTACATCTTTTGGGAATGTATTTTCCGCTGTCTGTGCATCCAATATCTGTTCCCATTCCTCTGACCAGATCTGTGCATACCCTGCAAGCCGTTCTTCCCGTGCTGGCGGCGCAGCATAAATCTCATTCGCTGTAAAAATTGCGGCTTTTGTCGTAGTCATAACCGCTTCCATCAATCGTCTTGCTGCCTGTACGTTCATCTCTTTCATTATAGCCATAGTTCTTGGAAGATTATGCGGATTCTTCTGATAGCATTGTAACAAGCCTGCAAATCTCGCATTTAACTGACTGGCAAGTCCGCACACAACACTAAAATCAAATGCTCCCTCAAATTCTGCAAGTTCCGGCTGCAGTTCTACGACGGATGTCAACACCTGTCGTAAATACTCCGATAAATGCAGATCATCCGCATCCGGAAGCAGTGTCTCAAAAAAACGTTCTTCTTCCTCATATATTTCCCAGAATCCAAGATCCACACACCTGCAGTGCTGTTTTGAAAATCCAAATCGCATCCTGGCACATTCTGCAGCATCTAAATCACGATCGATCAGCACAAACCTTACATATGGTGCAAGCATCTGCAAATCCAGATCATTGCATCGCCCGGCACCCCAAATGGCAACCACAGGTCTTAACTCCAACGGTTCATCCACATGCATTGAAAAATCCTGATCCCTAAGCATTCCCTTCTCTGCCAGATGTGCACGACGATAATAACTTTCGATACCATCCCATATGTATTCTGTTAATGCATGACGATATTCGTCCCATGCAGATTGCATCGGATCCGAGTTTTCTGTTTCAATCATCTTTTCATAAATCATCTTCTTCACGCTTTCTGAGCTTAACCTGTAAATTCTGCATGAATATCTGCATTTCATCTGTGCAAAACCCGAAATACAAAAAAAACACCGACTCCGCAGCTTCTTCTGCAAAACCGATGCTTTTACGAGTGGGCCGCCGGGGGCTCGAACCCCGCACACCCTGATTAAGAGTCAGGTGCTCTACCAAATGAGCTAGCGGCCCGTAGTGAATGTTTACTTACCTTGTGTTCTTCATCAGAACAATATGGAGTATACAACATTCATTTACAAAATGCAAGCTTTTTTTCACATTTTTTTCAAATTTTTTTGTGAATACTCAAAAAGCCTTTATTTCCTTAGCTTTTTGCATGCACTGATCGTTTCTAAATGGTTCAAAATACAGCAGACCGCATGAATATTACGTCCCAGATTCATCAATTTCCGGTTCAGGCAACGATTCGAGTACACTGCATTTGTAAGCTTGAATCCGCATTTTTTTCTTCCCATAAGAGACTCCGGCAGGTATCTTACTACCATAGTATGCACCGAAATCTCTTTTTTTACACATTTTCTTATTTCTTTTTTGGAGGCTTGATTACCATACGACAGATTGGATTTCCCATTGCAGAAAATTTCTCTTCGTATTCCGTCATGACATTGCCTTCCACATATTCACTGTGATGCAGATCAAAAGTATAATTTACCATCTCCCAGCCGGCAAGCGATACCTGCTCCAGCGAAAAATCAAACAGTGGACGGTTGTCTGTCTTGAATGTCAGTCCCCCATCTTCCGCCAAAAAATTAACATATCTATTTAAAAACTGTACCGATGTCAGACGTCTCCTCGCATGACGATCCTTCGGCCACGGATCCGAGAAATTCAGATAGATATAATCTACCTCCCCTTTCTCAAATACATTTTCGATTGCCTCTGCATCCATCCGGATAAATACCAGATTCGGAAGCTGCTCCATTGTCTGTTTCTCGATTGCACGTACCAATACGCTGGAATATTTCTCTATACCAATATAATTAATCTCTGGATGCAGCTTCGCCATATCTATAATAAAACGTCCTTTTCCCATTCCAACTTCTATATGAATCGGATTTTCATTGCCGAAAAATGCATGCCATTTTCCTTTCATCGTTTCTTCTTCATGCACGACAAAATCATTTGCAGCAATCATTTCTCTGGAGCCTTTTACATTTCGTAATCTCATTTTTTGTACCTCATCCATCTATAATGTTATATATTAACATTTATTTCAATTTTTCACAAGAATGTTGCATTTTATCTCTTGTTTTTTTTCCTGTTTTATAAGATAATTAAAGAGATAATGTCAACCTGTTATAATAAAGGATACTATAACATGATGAAAGCAATAAAAAAAATTATTTCCTATATAATGATACTCACACTTCTCCTTGGAATCAGTGTTCCATGTGAAGCAGCACAGACTGGCAACACGGTAACAGCAACGACTTCCGACGCCACTACCGTTGGAGGATTTCCGCAGATTACTTCTACCTCCGCCATCGTCATCGATGCACAATCCGGTCAGATTATCTATGAGAAAAACTCACATACACGTCAATATCCCGCCAGCATTACCAAAATCCTTACCGCCTATCTGGCAATTACCAACGGCGATTTAAACGCTACGATTACTATGAGTGATGAGGCTGTCTGGGGCATTGACCGTAACAGCTCTCATATTGCACTGGATGTTGGAGAACAGATCAGTATGTCAGATGCACTGTATGCAGTTATGCTTATGTCTGCTAACGAAGCAGCCTGGGCCATCGCAGAACAGGTTTCCGGTTCACTTGAAAACTTTGTTCAGCTTATGAACGACACAGCCCGAAGCCTTGGATGTAAAGATACCCATTTTACAAACGCCAATGGGCTGCACGACCCGGAACATTATACAACTGCATATGATATGGCACTGATCACAAAACAGGCACTTACAAGCAAAACGTTTTGTGAGTATGCTTCAGAGACTTATCATGAGATTCCTCCAACAAACAAAAATAGTGAAACCCGCTATCTCACGCAGGGAAACCGTATGATGCTCAGCAACTCCGAATATTATTATTCTGCATGTCAGGGCGGAAAAACCGGATACACAGATGATGCAGGCGGTACACTGGTTATATGGGCAGAAAAAAATGATATGCAGTTAATCTGTGTCACCATGGGAGCCCCGGATAATGGTACAAATTATAATGATACCATTACACTATTGAATTATATTTATAACAACTTTTCTAATACTACTTTATTGTCCGATTATGAATTTGACGCAGAGGAAGCCACAAAGGCACAGGATTTTCTAAATAATTATTATGGCTGTGAGAATCTTGGAACCATGCATTTATCCGTGGATAACAACCAGCCTTTTATCCTTGCAAACAATGCTGATCGAGAACAGTTACAGATGGACTTTGTTCCGTCCGCAGATCGGTTGGAGGAAGGCTATATTGGAACTTTGGAAATTTCCTATGAAGGTTCGGTCTGCCTTACACTTCCGGTCAGTTATTCCGGCTATGTCAATTCTAACGATGAAGTTGCCGTATCAGAGGCTTACAAAAACGGGGGCATCCGTCCTGCATTATTAAAAGAGAAAAAAAGCTATGTGAAATATATAATTATCGGATTTATTGTTTTAGGTATTCTTGCGCTATTTATCTATGCCAATGTATACGAACCACGTAAACGGAAAAACAGACGAAAACCGCGTTCCCGCAGAAGATAGGGAACCTGTGTTAGAAAAAGGGGACTTCAAGTATGGAAGAATCAAAAGAAAATTTTAAAAAGATCAAATCCGCAAATCAAATGATGCTGGATTATTTCAACAAATCCTTCCTATCCCAATTGGAAGATATTCAGAATCTAAAAACGCAGATTTTTGAGATTGATATCAAAATAGACGAACTGGATAAGACCAAAGATATCTATGCATTCAAAACGAATTCGAGAAAAAGTGTTTTTTCTCCTGTTACCAATGATGGTATCGATACTGAACGCAACAAGATCATTCAGGAACAGATCAAGGATCTTCAGTCTGTAAAAGAAACATTAACTTTAAAGCTTCGAAGCATGGAGTTACAGTTAAACAAACTCCGTCAATACCTTGAAGCATTAAATAATGCCGAAGATGCACTCTCTTCTTTTGAACCCCGTTATACAACCGATGATCCGGACCATACCGATCATTATGGTTTTACATTTCTTCAGGACGATGCAAAGGAAGATATCTCCTCTCATGGCTATAATATTTTAATGCTGGATGCATATGACCGGGCACTTACCCAGACGATTTTAGATAAACAGATCAAGACAGGCCTGGAAGCAATGGAAAATAAACTGGATATGATCAATTATCTGATTGGTACAGATGTCGGTCGTGCAAAATTAACCTTGCAGGAAATTATCCATAATACAAAACAGATGTCCCGTGCTGTGGATGAAATTGCAGAAAACTTAAACAGTTTTTCTTCTTCGGATAAACCCTTAAAGGAACAGCTGGAATCATACTTAAATGAATTTAAACAGAAAAATCCAAAACTTCAAATCACTGCATCCGTCGAGACACCAGATCCGAACATCAGCTATCATCCAGTGTTCAACATTAACTTCATGCGTCTCATTGCAATATTTTTTGATAACATTGCATTACATGCAGATGCATCTAATGTATCCGTACAAGCCAGTCTGACACCAAATATGGCAGAGGTGATTCTGACGGATAATGGTGTCGGCATTAAAGACACATACATGGAGGACAGTCCTTGGTACAGCAGTCTGCACAAAGCAAAAGAAATCCTGTATATGCTCTGTGGCAAGCTGGACATCTCCGGGGATGTCATGTCTGGAACCACAGTGAAATTCAGCTTCCCGATTCAACAATAAAAGCAAACAACATTAAAGGAGTTTATATATTATGAAAAACAAAATTGTAGAACTGATTGCTGCAAACGTCGAAGGATTAACTGCAGCAGAAATTGCAGACCTGATTGAGATTCCACCAAAACCGGAGCTCGGTGATTTTGCATTTCCCTGCTTTCGCCTTGCCAAGACAATGCGCAAAGCTCCACAGATGATTGCCAACGATATCAAGGAAGCAATCGGAGATGTGGATTTTCTGCAGGAGATTCAGGTACAGGGTGCATACCTGAACTTCTTCGTAAAAAAGAACTTATTTATTGAAACAATGGTAACTGCTTCCATGGCAGATGATTTTGGATGCTCTACCGAAGGAAACGGACAGACAATCTGTATCGATTATTCTTCTCCAAACGTAGCAAAGAATTTCCACGTTGGACATCTTCGTACAACGATCATCGGAAACTCTCTGTATAAAATCTACTCCAAGCTTGGATATAAGGTTGTTCGTATCAACCACCTCGGTGACTGGGGTACGCAGTTTGGTAAACTGATCGTCGCATACAAAGCATGGGGAAGCGAAGAAGCTGTCAAGAAGGACGGCGTTGCAGAACTGATGAAGCTTTACGTGAAGTTCCATGAGGAAGCAGAAAAGAATCCAGAACTAAACGATGAGGCACGTGCATGGTTCGCAAAGATGGAACATGGTGATGAGGAAGCCTTGAGAATCTGGCAGTGGTTCAAAGATATCAGTCTGATTGAATACAAGCGTACTTATGATTTACTTGGCATGGACTTTGACTACTATCTTGGTGAAAGCTTCTACCGTGATAAAACTGACGATGTTGTAAAACGACTGACTGACGCAAATCTGCTGACAGAGAGCGAAGGTGCTAAGATCGTAAACTTAGACGCTTATGATATGGCTCCATGTCTGATCCTGAAGAACGATGGCAGCTCTATCTACGCAACACGTGATATTGCAGCAATCTTCTATCGGAAGGAAACATACAACTTTGTAAAATGTCTGTATGTAACCGGACAGGAACAGAAACTTCACTTCAAGCAGGTATTCAAGGTTGTGGAATTGCTTGGAAATGAATGGGCAAAGGATCAATTGGTTCATATTCCTTATGGACTTGTCAGCCTGGAAGGTGCCAAGCTTTCCACACGTAGCGGAAATATTATTTATGCCGAGGATATTCTCCTCGAAGCGATTGCGAAAATCAAAGAGATCATCAACGAGAAGAATCCGGATCTTCCGGATAAGGATGAAACTGCGAAAAAGATTGGTGTTGGTGCTGTATTGTTTAACGACCTTTATAACCAGCGTATCAAGGATGTTTCCTTCAAATGGGAAAAACTCCTGAACTTCGATGGTGAGACTGGTCCATATGTACAGTACACACACGCAAGATGTTGCAGTATCTTAAAGAAGCTGGATGGATTTACACCATCTGCGGATATCGATTACAGTGTATTAACAGACGTAGAAGCAATGGAATTACTGAAAGAGATTAACCGATTCCCGAAGGTTGTCAAGGACGCTTCTGAGCGTTATGAGCCTTCTGCCGTTGCCAGATTCGCAGTCGATGTTGCACAGGCATTCAACAAATTCTACAATGCATGCCGTATCCACGTAGAAGAAGAGAATGTACGTAACGCGCGTGCTACACTGGTTTATATCACAAAGAAGACAATTAAGGATGCAATGGAATTACTTGGTATTGATTGCCCAGAGCAGATGTAATTGATATGTATTATCCTTTAAGATAGAATCTGATATACATTTACTAAAAAATTAAGTAAGTCGGATGATTTAATCATCCGGCTTATTTTTATGATGTTGTCATATATGCATATACTTATTTTTTAACCTTCACTAACCTCACTATATTGTATTTTTAATTTATTAGATACAATATATATGATTTCATCCGAAGTTATCAACAATTTTTGTTTTTAGAATCAATTTTTATCCACAATTATGTGTATAAGTTAGTGGATATTATATACTTTTCCACAATTATTATTGTTTATATGTGTGGATAACCAGTGTTTCACGTGAAACATTTCGAAACACATCTATTGGAATCAGTTTTGTTTTAATTTTACTCTATTCCGTTGCTCTTTATATCTATAATATTTTTTATAATCTTCTGTCGCAATTATGATATATGTTTAAATGTTTCACGTGAAACATTCGAGGTGAAATTTATTTTTAACTTTATAAAACAATTAATAGTTATGGATATGATATTTAGAAAATGCATTGTTTTCTAATTATATAATATGATGTTTCACGTGAAACATATTGATAATTTCAAATTAAGACTTCTCTATATTATTGAATTGATTATAATTTATAATTAGGTACGAATATTGGTTGTAATATAATTTTGAATATTCGAATATAAATTATAAAATTATTGGTTATTAAATTAATTATTAATTATCAGATGCTGATAACTTTCTCAAACCATATATTATAGATATTATCTTCATAGTATGTGACATATGCTACAGTCTATGTTTCACGTGAAACATCATATATTCAATTTTTTCAACCATTATGTCTATACTAATTTTAATTTTTATATCTGAATATTCTCAATCATTTACCCCTATCAAATAATATTTCATTTTTATAAATTATCTCTATAACATTAGAATTCAATTAGTCATATATATTACTCTAATTATTTATTATCAAATCTATTATTGCAGGTTCACTTATAATTACTTAAACATTGAATTACATCATCATATATTATAATCTGGCAAGCATGTTTCACGTGAAACATATCGCATATTCATTTGTTGAATACTATATACATCTACATCTAAAATGAATAGCATATGTAATAACATTCTTTCAATTTAATATCAAATATATTTTTTAAGAATATTTTAATGTTTCACGTGAAACATTAAAATATTTATAATAACAAATATTTATTTTGCGAGTTTTCACTTAATTTCTATATGAATTTCTTTTATTTTCCATACATATTGTAATAATCAAGCATACATATCTATATATTGTACACCTGCAACAAATTTACCCATATTTTGATATAGCGAAACATGTCAGGTAGTGCTATAATATCTATTATATGTGGAGGTTTTTATGGGTAGAATCATTGCAGTCGCCAACCAGAAGGGTGGCGTAGGAAAAACAACAACATCAATCAATCTTGCAGCATGTCTGGCAGAAAAGGGTAAGAAAGTTTTGGCTGTCGACATGGATCCACAGGGCAATCTGACAAGTGGCCTTGGTATTGATAAGAATACCTTGGAATACACCATTTATCATGCCATGAGTGGAGAGATTAACATTGGAGAGTGTATGATCGTTCATCCACTTCCTCATGAACTGGATTTAAGTGTCCTGCCTGCAAATCGGGATCTGGCAGGTGCGGAGGTCGAATTGGTCGATGTCGAAGATCCACAGCATATACTAAAAAACCTGCTAAAAAGCGTAAAGAAAAAATATGATTTTATTATTATTGATTGTCCACCGGCTCTCGGTATGTTGACAATCAATTCCATGACTGCAGCAGACACTGTCTTAGTACCAATCCAGTGTGAATTTTTTGCTTTGGACGGTCTCTCGCAGCTCATTTACACGATCAATCTGATTAAAAAAAAGCTAAACAAATCCCTCGAAATCGAAGGTGTTGTGTTTACAATGTATGACGCACGTACGAATCTGTCTTTGGAGGTCGTAGAAAACGTCAAAAATAATTTGGATCAGTTTATATATAAAACTATTATTCCGAGAAATGTACGGTTAGCAGAAGCACCTAGTTTTGGGCTTCCTATCAACCTGTATGACAGCCGGTCATCCGGTGCGCAGGGATACCGGGATCTCGCAGACGAAGTAATCAATAATAAACTATACGCAAAATTATAAAAACACCTATTTGGGAGGAGAACGCTATGGCACCAAAGCGAGGATTAGGTCGTGGACTAAGTAATTTAATTCCGACAGACGATACAACCGAAGATGTCAGTTCAAAGACATCCAAGCAACAAAAAACCAACACAGTTGCGAAAACAGAGGTTGTGAAAAAAACAGAACAGACATTAAATATCAACCGAATTGAACCGAACAAGAATCAGCCAAGAAAAGAGTTCAACGAAGATGCATTGCAGGAGCTTGCAGATTCGATCAAACAGTTTGGTGTGATTGAGCCATTGGTCGTAGTCAAGCGCAAAGGTTACTATGAACTGATTGCCGGCGAGCGCCGTTGGAGAGCAGCCCGGTTAGCTGGTCTGAAAGAAGTTCCGGTTGTCATCAAAGATTACGATGATCAGCAGATTGTTGAAATTGCATTGATTGAGAATATCCAGCGTGAGGACTTAAATCCGATTGAAGAAGCACATGCTTACGAACGGTTGATTCAGGAATTCAACTTAACACAGGATGAGGTTGCGGAACGTGTATCAAAGAGTCGTACAACCGTGACAAACGCACTCCGGCTTCTGAAGCTGACAGAAAAGGTTCAGCAGATGCTGATTGATGATATGCTTTCAACCGGACATGTTCGTGCATTAATCACAATCACAGATCCACAGTTACAGTATGAGACAGCAATGTATATATTTGACAAGAAGCTTTCCGTGCGTGAGACAGAGAGCTACGTCAAGAAATTATTAAATAAAAAGCCTAAGGAAAAGACATCCGAAAAAGAAGATCCGGAACTTTCCTTCCTATATAAAGCGATTGAAAACCGCTTAAAGGAATCCCTTGGTACAAAGACAACCATCAAAGCAAAGACTAAGGATTCTGGAAAGATTGAAATTGAATATTATTCACAGGAAGATTTAGAGCGCATTACACAGTTGCTCGCACAATAAAATCGAAAAGAGGAAAACTTCATGGAAGAGGCTAAGATATTTGGTATGAAAATGTCTTCTGCTGTCACAATCCTTTGTATTCTGGTTGTTTTACTCATAATTCTAATCATTTTTATCATTCATAAGATGAATGTAATGGCTAGAAAATATGAGATGCTTATGAGTGGAAAAAAAGGTGCAGATCTGGAGAAGATTATTCGTATTCGTTTTAAAGAGATGGATCAAGTCAAGGCAAACGCCAGACGTGTGACGAAAGAACACCGGCATATCAAGAAACACCTGTCCTCATGTATCAGCAAATATGCACTTGTCAAATATGATGCATTTGACAAGATGGCTGGAAAACTAAGCTTTGTCATTGCATTATTAAATGATGAGAACTCCGGTATTTTGTTGAACTCGATGCATTCGCGGGAAGGTTGTTTTACCTATGCGAAGGAAATCGTAAACGGCGAATCCTATATTCAGCTTTCATCGGAAGAAAAGGAAGCATTGGAGCAGGCAAAGACCGTAGAGGAAGAGATTCAGGATATGACGAAGGAAGCAGAATTTGAAGATGCTGATGGTAATCTGAATTTTGATACATAATTAGATTACAATATTATATGGATACAAAAAATTTGATATCATTTTTTTTACAAATATTTTAAACTACTATTATAAATTAAGAAAGGACGACAATTATGTTAGACATTAAATTTGTTCGTGAAAATCCAGACGCTGTAAAGGAGAATATCAAGAAGAAATTTCAGGATGCAAAGCTTCCATTAGTAGATGAAGTGATTGAACTTGATAAGCAGGCAAGAGCCCTTCAGCAGGAAGCTGACGAGCTTCGTGCAAAGAAGAATGCGATTGCAAAGCAGATTGGTGCATTGATGGCACAGGGCAAGAAGGAAGAGGCAGAAGAAGTTAAGAAGGAAGTAGCTAAAAACGCAGCCCGTCTGGCAGAGTTGGAGAACCAGGAGCCTCAGGTACGTGAAGAGTTAAAGAAGAAAATGATGGTCATTCCAAACATCATTGATCCGACTGTTCCAATCGGTAAAGATGATTCTGAGAATGTAGAGCTGGAGCGCTTTGGCGAGCCGGTTGTTCCGGATTTTGAGGTTCCTTATCATACAGATATTATGGAGAAGCTAAACGGTATTGATCTTGACAGTGCAAGAAAAGTAGCCGGAAATGGTTTCTATTATCTGATGGGTGACATTGCAAGACTTCATTCTGCTGTTATCAGCTACGCAAGAGATTTCATGATTGACCGTGGATTTACTTACTGTGTACCACCTTTCATGATCCGCAGCAACGTTGTAACCGGTGTTATGAGTTTTGCAGAGATGGATGCCATGATGTATAAGATTGAGGGTGAGGACCTGTATCTGATTGGTACAAGTGAGCATTCTATGATTGGAAAGTTCATCGACACAATGACTCCGGAGGAAGAGCTTCCAAAAACTTTGACAAGCTACTCTCCATGCTTCCGTAAAGAGAAGGGGGCTCATGGTATTGAGGAGCGTGGTGTTTATCGTATCCACCAGTTTGAGAAGCAGGAAATGATTGTTGTCTGCAAGCCTGAGGATAGCAAGATGTGGTTCGACAAGCTGTGGCAGAACACGGTTGATTTGTTCCGTTCTATGGATATTCCGGTTCGTACAATTGAGTGCTGTTCCGGTGATCTGGCAGACTTGAAGGTAAAATCATATGACGTAGAAGCATGGTCTCCACGTCAGAAAAAATATTTTGAGGTTGGCAGCTGTTCAAATCTCGGTGATGCACAGGCACGTCGTCTTGGCATCAAGGTAAAAGGCAAGGATGGAAAATACTTTGCTCATACATTGAACAATACAGTTGTTGCTCCACCTCGTATGTTGATTGCTTTCTTAGAGAACAATCTGAACGAAGATGGAAGCATCAATATTCCAAAGGTGCTTCAGCCATATATGGGTGGTAAGACAAAAATCTGTTAATCCATTTCCCCTGTGGAAATGTTGGAGGTAGTATGCATACTTATCTACGTGCGATCGGTTTTCGCGAATGTAAAAATAGACAGCAATTGGAAGATATTTATCGTCACACGTTGAATACTCCAAACCGTAAGATTATGACGACAATCAGCATTGATACGTCATTGTTGCAGTTTGAAAAAGATTTTGGTAAGAATTTTGGACTCTCGCTGATCGGTGAATATGACATCAAAGGTTCTTTATCCATTGAACATTATTTTCCTTATCTGAAGGGAGACCGGTTCATGCAGTTTGAGAACATCACGATTCAGAAGCAGACCGACAAGGAAAGCTATGCGGGAGTCTGTGAAGATTACCATCTTGGTATGACAATTATCTTCTATGTCATCAATATCGCAGATTATGCAAAATCCAAATGGTTGAACTATTCCAACCGGCAGATCACGAAGGTCAGATTTTCTGCTTTATCTGTAGCTGGAACGATTCTGCTTGGCATGCATCATTCCAAGCACCAGATAGCCGTCGAATCGAAAGGTCGTAACCGCAGAAACCAGTTGCTCGATGCAGCGCGGAACGGTGATACCGACGCAATGGAACAACTAACCTATGACGAAATGAACACCTACACTTCGATTTCTTCCAGAGTCATCAAGGAAGATGTTCTTTCGATCATCGATACAAGCTTTATGCCATGTGGCGTGGAATGTGATCATTACATGGTTATCGGAAATATCTATGCAGTGGAGAAACTGCAAAATATATATAGCAAAGAGATTGTCTACAATTTGCTGATTGAAGCAAATGGACTGATGATCAATGTCGGCATCAATGAAGCAGATTTACAGGGAGAACCAAAAGTTGGCAGACGGTTCCGCGGAGAAATCTGGTTACAGGGTGTCGTAACAATATAATATACTTATAGGAAGGAGATTTTATGTATCTAGTATTTGACGTAGGTGGAACTTTTGTAAAATATGCCTGGATGAATATAGACGGTAATATTCAGGAAAAAGGAAAATTTCCAACTCCGACCAGAGAAGGAGAATCTGTACCGGAATTCGTGGAATCTCTCGGACAGATTTATGACAAATACAAGGGGCATGGCGTAGAAGGAATTGCACTTTCTTTACCAGGATTGATTGATGCAGAAAATGGTATCATCCGAAATGGTGGCGGCATCAAATATCTAAAGGATGCACACTTGGCAGAACTGCTTGGTGCGCGCTGTGATGGGGTGAAGATTTCCATGGAAAACGATGGAAAATGTGCAGCCCTTGCTGAAGTCTGGATGGGAAATGCAAAAGGCTGTAAAAACGCTGCTGTCGTTATCCTTGGAACAGGCATCGGCGGTGGTATTGTTATCAACGGTCATGTGCATAGAGGAAAAGATTTATCTGCCGGAGAACTCTCTTATTTCTTCGCAGATACCCTGACAAGAAAAGATGTGGATAAAATATTTGATATTGATGCAATCAGCGATATGGAAGAAGAATATGAGAAACTTCCTTATCTTTGGTCTACATCATACTCTACACGTGCTTTTTGTTATCAGGTTGCAACGGCAAAAGGCATCAACCCAAAAGAATTCAACGGAGAACTCCTTTATAAAATGGCAGAGGAAGGGGATCCGGTTGTCCTTGACATGTTAGAAGATTTTTATTTTACAACTGCAAAATATCTGTTCAACATATTTGCAATAGTTGATCCGGATATTATCTTACTTGGTGGTGGAATCAGCGCACAGCCTGCATTCGTAGAAGGTGTGAAACGCTATGTAGAAAAATTAAAATCCATCAGCATGATTACGAATTTTATCAAGGTTGATGTATGTAAGTTTGGAAATGATTCGAATCTGCTCGGTGCCCTTTACAGCTTCCGACAGATGTATCTGGAAGATTAAGCAAAAAAAGAAATGTTCCCGAGGCGATTCGAACGCCCGACCTACCGCTTAGGAGGCGGTTGCTCTATCCTGCTGAGCTACGGAAACAAATCGTTATCTATTTTATAATATTTTTGATAGGAGGTCAATATCCATGATTTTAAAAAATTTAAAACCAATGCCAAAAGATTTTCTATGGGGTGCGTCTACCAGTGCATATCAGGTAGAGGGTGCGAACCTGACACATGGAAAAGGACCAAGTGTACAAGATATCAAAAAGGTACCGGAAGGCACAAGTGAATTAGATGTATGTGCTGATTTTTATCATCACTACAAAGAAGATATCGCATTGATGGCAGAGATGGGATTTAAGACATTCCGTTTTTCTGTTGCATGGACACGTATTCTTCCGGAAGGAACCGGTGCTGTCAATCAGGAAGGTATCGATTTCTATAACAATGTCATTGACGAATGTCTGAAATACAATATTGAGCCACTCGTTACGATGTTCCATTTTGATCTTCCTGCAGCCCTTGAGAAGAAGGGTGGATGGTCAAGAAGAGAGAGTGTCGATGAATTCGTCAATTTTGCGAAGATTCTCTACGAAAACTATGGTGATCGTGTAAAATACTGGCTAACCATAAATGAGCAGAATGTATTAACCTTAAATGGTGAAGTAATCGGCACCTGTGATTTAAAGGGAGTCGATAATAAATACAAAAAGCTGTATCAGGAAAATCATCACATGTTGCTTGCACAGGCAAAGGCTATGGCTCTGTGTCATGAGATGGTACCGGGTGGAAAGATTGGTCCTGCACCAAACATTTCCCTTGTCTATCCGGCAAGCTGCAAGCCTAAGGATATACTGGCTGCACAGAATTTAAATGCAATCCGTAACTGGCTGTATCTTGATATGGCTGTTTTCGGTCGTTATAATAATCTTGTGTGGGCATTCTTAGAGGAGCACGATGCAACACCTGTTATTGAAGATGGTGATATGGATATAATGGCAAGTGCACACCCTGACTTCATCGGATTTAACTATTATTCTACGGCAACTGTAGAATGGAATGATGGATCAGAACCAGCAGGCAGAGGTGACCAGCAAATCAGTGGAGATGAACCTGGCGTATTTAAAGCTTATCCAAATCCAAACCTGCTTCGTACAGAGTTTGGCTGGGAGATTGACCCGGATGGTTTCCGCGCAACGATGCGTGAGATTTACAGCCGTTATCACCTGCCAATGATCGTCACAGAGAACGGTCTTGGTGCTTACGATAAGCTCACAGAAGACGGCAAGGTACATGATCCGTATCGTATCGAATACTTGAGAAAGCATATCGAACAGATCAAGCTTGCATGCTCCGAAGGTGTAGAGATGATGGGATATTGTCCATGGTCAGCCATTGATCTTGTATCAACCCATGAAGGTGTTGTAAAGCGTTATGGTTTTATCTATGTAAACCGTGATGAATTCGACCTGAAGGATCTGGCAAGATATAAAAAGGATTCCTTCTACTGGTACAAGAAGGTTATCGAAACAAACGGAGAAGATCTGACAGACTAATCCGGTTTGATATGTAGAACGGAGGGTGTTACATGAACCGTAAATCAAGTACAACTCTTACAATCAGTGCTGTCGCTTTTATAGCGGCACTGCTGATTGACCTATATTTAATATTGGTATATCCTTCCATGATTCAGGTTATTATTGCAGTCTCTCTGATTGTAGTCGTTGATACTTATTTCTTAGTAGATGGGATTCTTGCAAAGGTCGATGAAATCGCAAACCTGAACCTCGACAAGCAGAACGAGCTTACCAAGGTAGAAAAAGGTATCTATTCAGTTGCAAAAAGAGAAGAGATTTCCCGTACCCAGAGTATGTCCGCCATCCTTGATATGATGTTGGAGATGAAAGATGAGAATTCCAAACTGTTATCTGAGATCAAGGATGATAATTCAAAACACATGAAAGATTTCATGGAGCAGGATAAACTGATGACAAAGATTCAGTTGAAGAAGGATGTAGACAATACCGACCGTGTGGTAAGCAGCACGGAAAAGATGGCCGTTTTGATTACAAAAATGGCAACCGCAAATTCACGTTCTTCCAATGAGACCATTGAGATTCTCAATGATATCTGTAAAGAACTGGAACAGCGTAACGGAAAAACAGAGAATGATAATGACTATTCTCATCTTCATATAATGGATAAGGCAGAATAAACATGAACTATATCATATTTGATTTGGAATGGAACCAGTGCTGTGGTGGCAGAGATATGGAGAATCCACGCATGCCATTTGAAATCATAGAAATCGGTGCAGTGAAACTGGACAAAAAATTTAATATTATCGACTCATATTCCAGTATTATAAAACCAAAGCTCTACAAGAAACTGCAGCCACATATCAAGACAATTTTAAATTATGATGAATCCACACTCCGGAAGGGACGACCATTTGATATGGTGTATCGTGAATTTATCAAATGGTGTGGACAGGATTATATTTTTGGCACATGGGGTTCAATGGACTTGAATATATTGCAGACAAACATGGACTACTACTACTTAAAGCCAATGCCTGTGCCATTAAAGTTTTATAATATACAGCAGATTTATGCGGATATGTATGACGAAGACGGAAAAATCGTAAAGCTGAAAAAAGCAGTCGAACATCTGAAGATAGAAGTGGAAGAAGATAAACCTTTTCACAGCGCAGTCAATGATGCATATTATACCGGACTTGTGTTAAAAGCAATGTCTCCAAGAGATCTGGCAGACCGGTATTGTTACGATATCTATAACAACCCGAAAGACAAAAAAGATGAGATTATCTCCCATCACAAGCATTATTTAGAGCATATATCCAGAGAATACCATTGCAAGGAGGAAGCAATTTCAGATGTAGAACTTATGGTTCCGATCTGCTATCGCTGTGGAAAGAAATTAGCACCAAAGGTAAAATGGTTTGCCAATACTCCAAACTCCTATACCTGTGTTGGAAAATGCTGGCATCACGGATTAGTAAGCGGAAAAATACGATTTAAACAATCGAGAAACAACAATATATTTGTCATTAAAACGATGCTTCCTACCGATAAAAAGGGTCTGGAAGCAATAAAAGAACGACAGGATGAACTCCGGATAAGACGTCAGACAAAGCGTCATAATTAAAACAACCCCTTGGCTTGTCAGCCGAGGGGTTGTTTGCTTGCAGTTCCTGCTTTCCGTGGATATGCCTTTGGCGTCTGTTTCTCTTTTCTGATAAACACAAAACTCCTGCTGATATCCGAATCGGGAAGTATAAGCTTTTCTACTTTTTCAATCTTACCACCGAGAATATGGATTGCCTTTTTTCCCTGTATGATTTCTTCCTCTACCGTTCCGGTCTTATACGGGATAAAATATCCACCAGCCTTCACAAATGGAATACAATACTCTGAAAGCACTGCCATATTTGCAACCGCACGTGAAACTACAAAATCATATTTCTCACGCATTGCCTTATCTCTGCCACCTTCCTCTGCACGTCCATGTACCGCTGATATCTCATTCAGGTTTAACTCATCAATCACTTCCTGTAAGAATTTAATACGTTTGTTCAAAGAATCAAACAACGTTACCTGCAGATTTGGAAATGCGATTTTTAATGGAATACCCGGAAATCCCGCACCCGTTCCAACATCAATAATCTTATATTTTTTTTCCCACAGCTTCACATATCCGGCAAGTGCAAGACTGTCAATAAAATGCTTGAGTATTACTTCTTCCCGCTCTGTGATAGCAGTCAGATTCATGACCTTATTTTTCTCAATCAGCATGTTATAATACTGTTCAAACTGTGCAAGCTGTGCATCAGTTAAAAGCACTTGTCCTTCTGTAATTTGTTCTACATATGTTCTTACTTTTTCCATATTCTATATTCCTATACCTGTTTCTTCGTCTCCAGATATATCATCAACACCGACACATCTGCCGGTGATACACCGGAGATACGGGATGCCTGTCCAAGCGAAGCCGGTCGGATATTTGATAACTTCTGTCTGGCTTCTTTTCGAAGATTCGCAACATCTTCATAATTGATATCTTCCGGAATCTGCTTTTTCTCCATCTTCTGAAAATGTTCTACCTGTTGCTTCTGACGACTAATATAACCATCATATTTGATTGCAATGTTGATTTGTTCTATTACTTCATCATCCAGAACAATCTCATCTGTCGTATCAATGCCAAGCAATGCCCTGTATGCTTCCTGCCTATCAGTATCCAATTCATCCAGTGCTTCATAAGAAAGCTCCGGTCTGCGGATAAGCTCTGCCAATGTTGCAGCTGTTCCAAGAGAAGAACTTCCATATTTTGACAGAAATTCTTGTACATGCTTATTTGCACCAACTGATATTTCATTCATACGTGCGATTTCCGCATCAATCTGTCTGCGTTTCTCACAAAACTTTTCATAACGTGCTTCATCAATCAAACCAATTTCATGTCCAATATCTGTCAATCGCAGATCGGCATTATCCTGCCGTAAAAGCAGTCGATATTCTGCACGGCTTGTCATCATACGATAGGGTTCCTGTGTCTCCTTCGTTACAAGATCATCAATCAAAACACCGATATATGCCTGCGAACGATTTAAAATCACCGGTGGTTTGTTCTGTAGCTTCCGTGCGGCATTGATACCTGCCATGATACCCTGTGCGGCCGCTTCCTCATACCCGGAACTGCCATTAATCTGTCCGGCACTGAACAGTCCATCCATATCTTTAAATTCCAGATTTGCCTTCAAATTCGTTGCATCAATACAATCATATTCAATCGCATATGCATTCCGGACGATTGCTACATGTTCCAATCCCGGTACTGTATGAATCATCGCATACTGCACATCCTCCGGCAGGGACGAAGACATACCACCCATATACATCTCATTTGTAAATTCGCCTTCCGGCTCGATAAACAACTGATGTCGGTCTTTGTCCGGGAACTTCATGACCTTATCTTCGATGGAAGGACAATATCTTGGTCCTGTTCCCTCGATAAATCCAGAGAAGAGTGGAGAACGGTCAATATTATCCTTGATAATTTTATGTGTTTCCTCGTTCGTATAAGTCAGCCAGCAGGAAATCTGATCCCGCTTGATATCTTCCTCTTTATTCGTAAATGAAAATGGAACGATATGCTCATCACCTTTTTGCTCTGTCATCTTCGAAAAATCTATCGTCTTTTTATCAAGACGTGCAGGAGTACCTGTCTTAAACCGACGAATAAAGATACCTGCATCCCGCATAGAATCAGACAAGTGATTTGCTGCTGAAAGACCATTTGGACCCGTATAATTTACTACATCACCATAGATGCATCTTGCCTTCAGATACGTTCCGGTACATAAGATAACTGCCTTTGCATGATACACTGCACCCGAATACATACGAACACCACAAATGATCTTCTGATCTTTCATTTCATCCGTAATCTTCGTATCATATAGAAGCTCTGCAACCTCTCCCTGACGAAGTGTGAGATGTTCCTGATTCTGAAGAGTGAGCCTCATTTGTTTTGTGTATTCGCCTTTGTCTGCCTGTGCCCGCAGAGAATGTACAGCAGGGCCTTTCGATACGTTCAGCATCTTACTCTGAATATAGGTCTTGTCAATATTTTTACCCATCTCACCACCTAAGGCATCAATTTCACGTACCAGATGTCCTTTGGAGCTTCCGCCGACATTCGGGTTGCATGGCATTAAGGCAACGCTGTCCATGCTGATTGTGAACAGGATGGTTTCAAGACCAAGTCGAGATGCAGCAAGCGCAGCTTCACAGCCCGCATGCCCGGCACCAACGACGATAATATCATATTCTTCCTCTATATATTTTTTCTCCATAACTTTAAGATTCCTTTTTCTAAACGATTTTCATGATTTACTTTTTTCATAGAAATAATATAAGAATACACAATTTCACGCAGGCGTGTTCCAATGGTCTGCGTTAAAATTGGTATATCTTATATTATTTCATCTACATTATGAATCATGAAAATCGTTTATCTACATATTCAACTTTAACTAAATAATTATACCTTGTTGAATAAAAAAAGAAAAGGTATAATAGAGGAAATTGTGATTTTCCCGTGTGTTGGTGCATTCACATGCGGGTACCTTAATGAAAAGTATATTTTATATTCGGCAATTACGAAACAAAAAATGAATTATATTGAAATATATGTAGAATAAATAAGATGTTTCGTAATTGCCGAATATATGGAAAGGTGTTTGATTATGGGAGAGACGATTGCTGCGATTGCAACCGGGATGGGAGATTCCGGCATAGGCATTATACGAATCAGTGGAGATACAGCGTTACAGATTGTAGATCAGATATTTCAACCGGTGAATAAAAAGAAAACAATTTTGAATATGGAAAGCTATACCGCCGCTTATGGAAAGATCATCTACGAAGATGAAATCTATGATGAAGCAATTGCACTCGTCATGCGCGCTCCAAAGACATACACGACCGAAGATGTGGTAGAATTAGATTGTCATGGTGGTATCACCGTATTAAAGCGTGTATTGGATCTTTTAATCCGGCTTGGTGCAAGACCAGCGGAACCAGGCGAATTTACGAAACGTGCATTCTTAGGTGGACGAATTGATATGTCACAGGCAGAATCCGTCATGGATCTGATTCATGCAAAAAATAATATGGCAGCAAAATCATCCCTGCTCCAGCTTCGTGGTGAATTAAAGACCATAATTACAGACCTGCGTGATACTTTACTTTATAACATTGCATACATCGAATCAGCCCTAGATGACCCCGAAAATTATTCCTTAGATAACTTTCCACAGCAATTACACACCACTGTGGATAACATGTTGATAACTGTCAATCATTTACTGTCAACCAGTGAAAATGGACGTATTATCAAAGAGGGAATCCGTACAGTCATCGTCGGACGTCCGAATGCAGGTAAATCCTCTGTTTTGAACATGCTGTTAGGTGAGGAACGTGCGATTGTCACAGAAGTTGCCGGCACAACAAGAGATACGCTGGAAGAACTGGTTAATATCGACGGAATTACGCTAAATATCGTAGATACAGCGGGGATTCATGACACGGAAGATATTGTAGAAAAAATTGGTGTAACCAAGGCTATGACAACAATTTCTGACGCAGATCTAATTCTTTATATCGTCGATGGAACATGTGCTCTAAATGATGATGATTACCGTATTATGGACGCTTTACAGGGCAAAAAAGTCATCACTTTGATCAATAAAAACGATCAGAATCTGATTGTGGATAAGTTGGGGATAACTTCAAAATTAGAGACTAAAATCTTGGAAATATCAGCCAAAGAAGGCACTGGCAAAGAACAACTTCATGACCTGTTAAAATCCATGTTCTTCAACCAGAATATTACCTATAACGATGAACTTTACATTACCAATCTGCGCCACAAATCATTACTCTATGACACAAGAGAGAGCCTAAACAAAGTCTTAGAAAGTATCGACATGGGAATGGGAGAGGACTTCTTCACAATTGATCTGATGTCCGCCTACACAAGCCTCGGCAAGATCATTGGCGAAGAACTTGAAGACGATCTCGTCAACAAGATATTCGCCGAATTCTGCATGGGTAAGTAAAGGACACTTATTTCACAGAAGAAAATTATAGTATAAAAAATAATTTTATAATATGAATATAAAAATTCAATTATATTCTTAGTGTAAATTAATAATTGCAAAACAAAATCAATACTTGAATTCATATATTTCAATATGAATTCATTCTAATATACGATATGTTTGAATCCTAGAAGTTCTTAATGTTCTGTTATTACACTAGCCATGTTTGAACACGATGTTCAAACAAGCCGCCACTGAGCCATGGATGGCGAATTGGCGGCGGTGGCGTATTATATCAATATATAAATCAGAACATTTAGAACTTCTTAGATTCAATACATTGTATATAGAATGAATCATATTGAAATATATGTTTCAACTACTACTATGTTTTGCAATTATTTCGACTCACTAAAAAAGGATAACCGTTTTTCAACGATTATCCTTTTTATAATTAAGCATTTTTCTTCAAGTAAATAACAACCTTACGATAAGGCTCTTCACCCTCACTTCTGGTAGCTACATATTTATCATTCTGAAGAGCAGAATGGATAATTCTTCTCTCATAAGGATTCATAGGCTCCAGAGTAAATGGTCTTCTTGTTCTCTTAACCTTGAACGAAATATTCTTTGCAAGATTCTCCAGTGTATCTTTTCTTCTTGCACGATAATTTTCTGTATCAAGTTTGACACGGATATAAGATTCGCTCTTCTTATTTACGAACAAGCTGATCAGATACTGCAGAGAATCCAATGTCTGTCCACGCTTACCGATCAGGATACCCATATCCGGACCTTCTACGTCGATATCCATGGTTGCTTCTGCTTCATCATAATCGATTGTAACCTTTGCTTCGATATCCATAGCCTTGAACAGATTGTCAAGGTATTCCTGAATATCATCTAAGAAGCTTTCCTTTTTCTTAGCTTTGATTACTGCCGGTTTTGCACCGATTCCTAAAAATCCGGAAGTACCTTTTTCGATTACTTCGTATTCAAGGTCTGTGCTCACGCAACCAAACTCCGTAGACGCAAGAGTGATTGCTTCATCGACTGTTTTTGCCTTAAACTCTCTATACTCCACTTTTCTTACTCCTACTTATCATCTTTATCATTGTTATAACGCTGCATGATATTTGCTTTCGATGCAAGGGAACCTGCACGATATTTTGTTCCGGCATCATTACCAGACTTCATTGTGTTAGAAGAATAACTCTTTAAGCTTGCATTTGATACGCTGCTGGTTGCCTTTCCTTCATCTGAAGAGGAAGAAGATGCCTGTCCATAAGCAGCCTCCTGCATTTTCTCCATAAAGGATTTCTTGTTTTTCTTCTTCTTTTTTGCATTCTTCTTTGCAGCTTTTGCCATACTCTTTTCCAAAATCTTGTCCATATCACAATGCTTAAAGTAAGCATTTGTACAAACAGTTGTAAGGAAAGAGATAAAGGAACCCATTGCCCAGTAAAGACCTACACCACAAGGTACATTCACACAGACAAAGAAGGAGAATATTGGCATGACATACATCATGGTCTTCATTGTTCCCATCGTAGCCTGCTGTGTCGGATCATCCGAACCCTGCATTGGTGTTACCTTCATGCTCAAAAACTGGAAGATGAGTGATAATACAGGAATTATAATTGCTGCTGTCAATGCAAAATGTGGAACGGCTGTCAGATCCAAACCAAAGAAGTTATAAATCTGCTTGATGTTATCCACATTACCATTTGCTGTCATCGCATCAACGACCGCACCTGAATTACCAAGCTTTGCAGCAAATGTATCCCACAATGTTCTTGGGAAATTTGCAAGCACATCAATGATCGTATTCGTATTTTCATAATTGATGGACTTCATCGCAATTGTAAGCTGCTGTCCACCATCTGCCGTTACCGCTTCCAAAGCCTTCTGTGCTGCGGAATCACCCTGGATTGCAGTTGCAATTGGCTTATACATATCATATACCTTTGGTACATATGCTGGTATATTCTGGATTACACGGTACAAAGCAAGGAAAATAGGAAGCTGTATCAACGATGTCAGACAACCACTTGTCATGCTGACACCATACTTACTCTGAATCTCTTTCGTGATTCTCTGTACTTCCATCATTGACTGCTGATCTGTCTTACCTCTGTACTTCTTAGTTGCCTTGTTGATTTCCGGCTGAATCATTGACATAATCTTGCTTGAACGATTCTGCTTATACATCAACGGGAATATGATCAAACGTACGATCAGCGTAAAAAGAATAATCGCAATGCCGATTGATTCTACGCCGATTGCATTCAACCCGCGGTAGAGCAAACTAAGAATGGCTCCTAAAAGCCTCGAAATTGGCTTAATAATAAAGCCACCTGACTGTGTTAAAAACATACTGTCCTCCAAACAATTCGTGTAAAACCTTAGTTTTACATCTTAGGGAACCGGGTCATATCCACCTTTTGAAAATGGATTACACCTAAGAATTCTCCAGACTGCCAGAATCGTACCTTTGAAAAAACCATATTTCTGATATGCTTCTATTGCATAATTGGAACAGGTTGGATAATATTTGCAATGACCATATGGTTTGATGGGTGATATATATTTCTGATAAATACGAATCAATCGAATACATAATTTCTTCATATATCTCACACTCCCTTATGATCCGGGGCATCTGTGTGTTCAATCAGAATTCCATGCTTTCCTGCAAGATGCAGAAATGCGGAATCTACTTCACGAAACCCTTTTCCTTTTGCGGCAACACGTGCCACAACTACAATATCATATCCATCCTTAATACGGTATTTGTTCAACCGGTATGTCTCCCTGATTAATCTGGTCAACCGGTGTCTGACCACACTATTACCAACTTTCTTACTAACAGAGATTCCAATTCTACTGTAATCCAAGTTGTTGGCCCTCAGATACATCACTAAATACTTATTGGCAAACGATTCTTTTTGGTTATACACCTTGCCGAACTCTCTGTTATTTTTAAGTGTAACTATATGTCTCATACAATTCTCCACTTAATGAAAAAGGTCACAGTACCTGTGACCTACGCTGATAACTGCTTTCTGCCCTTAGCACGTCTTGCGGCCAATACCTTTCTTCCGTTCGCTGTGCTCATTCTCTTTCTGAAGCCGTGAACTTTAGAACGCTGTCTCTTCTTTGGCTGAAATGTCATTTTCATAATGAAAGTCCTCCTTTTCTATATAGTTATGCCCGAAAACTGCATACTCGCCTATTATATTGAAAAAATAAGCTTCCGTCAATAGAAGTTATCCACAAATATATAGGGATATACCCACCTAATTTACATAATGTTATCCACAAATTGTTATTAACTTGTGGAAAACTTGTATATTTCATGTTCATTTATCCTCAAAATGCCTATTTTACGTCATTTTGGATATACACAATTTTCCAAGTAAACCTAATTTTACTTTACATAACATCTTATATCACTCATTATTATTTTTCTTCCTATAATTATGTAGTAAAAATCTCCGAAATCCACGCCCAAAACTTGCTAAAATTCTGAATTTATTGTAAAATAGAATCCAAGTGTGCGGATAAAGGAAGCACAGTATTTAGGAGTTATGATATGAAAGAATTAATCGAATCAAAATGGGAAGAGATTCTGTCTCTTTTGGAAACCGAATATGACATTTCCAGTATCATGATCAATACGTGGATTCGTTCTCTTAAAATATATGAGGTAAAAAATAATACCGTATATTTTTACGTAGATGAAAAGCTCGGTGAGAATGCGCTGAAGTTCTTAAAGCGTAAGGAGTTTGACATTTTTTTGCTTTCCTCTATTCGTGAGACATTAAATGACAGTACGATTGATATTGTGATCGACGAAAAGAAAAATCTGATTGAAAGTGACGAAGAAGCCAGAAAAGAGTCTGTACAAAAATCCGACTCTTACAAAGAAGCAGTCAGTCGCAGCAATCTGAATCCAAAATACACATTTGATACGTTTATTGTCGGAGAAGGAAACCGCCACGCTCATGCAACATGTCTGGCAGTTGCCGATCTTCCCGGACAGGATAATTTCAATCCATTGTTCTTATATGGAAACTCCGGACTTGGCAAGACACATCTCATGCAGTCTATCGCACATTACATCCTGCAAAAGGATGATAAAACAAAAGTTCTTTATGTGCCATCCGAGACATTTACGCATGAGATCATCGACGCAATTAAGAATCATACGACAAATGAATTCCGTGAGAAATACAGAAATGTAGACGTCCTGCTGATTGATGACATTCAGTTTATCATCAAAAAGGAAAGTACACAGACGGAATTTTTTAATACGTTTAATGAACTTTATAATAATAAAAAACAGATTATTCTTTCTTCCGACCAACCTCCAAAGGAGCTGCAGTCTTTGAATGAAAGAATCCGTTCCCGTTTTGAATGTGGCATTCCAATTGATATTCACGAGCCTGACTATGAAACACGTATGGCAATTTTAAAAACAAAAGCGGAGATGGATCATTTAAACGATATTCCGGAAGAAGTGTTCCAGTATATCGCAGAGAATGTAACCAACAACATCCGGGAACTCGAAGGTGCTCTTCATAAGATTGGCATTTTCTCCAAGCTTATGAAAGAAGAGGTTACACTGGAGACAGCCAAGGAATCCCTGAAGGATCTGATCAATAAAGAAAAAAATGAAACGATTACCGGTGAAACGATTCTCAAGACGGTATCCGAGCATATGAATATCTCTCCAGATGATATCCGCTCCAAGAAGCGTAGTCAGGATATCGCGACAGCCAGACAGGTCGTTATGTACTTATGTCGAAAGCTTACCGTCATGTCTCTGCAATCTGCGGGCAATATCGTCGGCGGTCGTGACCATACGACAGTCATCAACGGCATTAACCGTGTTGAGGCGAAACGGAAAGAAGATCCGGCATTCAACAATACGATTGAGACCATCATCAAAAAGCTGGATACAAACGCATAGATTTACACATAAATTTGTGATTTGATTGAAGATAACCTGTTGACACTTTTTTGAACCATTCTTATGTTAACTTTAATGTGTGAAGTTATCCAGATGCTTCCACAGAGAGTGAAATGCATTTCAACATGGTTATAAAGGTGGATTTAACCAGCAACCATCAATGTTTTTAAGGGTTATATACATATCCACAGCTACTACTATTACTACTACTAATTTATATTCTATATTTATGACTCAGGCGCAGCCTCGAAAGGAGTTTCAACTAACATGAAGATAAAATGTTCAAAAGTAAACCTGTTAAATTCTCTTAACATCGTTTCGAAAGCAGTTTCTACTAAGACAACGTTACCGATTCTGGAATGTATATTAATTGATGTATATGCAGACAGCATTAAACTGACAGCAAATGACCTTGAGATTGGTATTGAAACAATCTTAGATGGTGAAGTGATCGAGATGGGACGGATTGCGATTGAAGCAAAGCTGTTCAATGATATTGTTCGTAAGCTTCCAAACAGTGAAATATTTATTGAGACAACATCAGATTACAATACAATCATCCGTTGTGAAAAATCAAAGTTCGTTATTCCATCCAAATCCGGTGAGGACTTTACAGAGCTTCCTCAGATTGAGAAGGAAAAGAGTATTGAACTTTCCCAGTTTTCTTTGAAGGAGATTATCCGACAGACAATCTTCTCTATCTCAGATAATGAGAATAACAAGCTGATGACCGGTGAGTTGTTTGAGGTAAAGGATGGTGTGCTTCAGGTCGTATCTCTGGATGGACATCGTATTTCACTTCGTAATCTGGCATTGAAGGGAAATGCTTCGAATGTAAGCGTTGTTGTACCGGGAAAGACACTCAATGATCTGTCAAAGATCATCACAGGTGGTGTCGATGATATGGTAACGGTTTACTTTACAGACAGACATATTTTATTTGAGTTTGAGAATACAATAGTAGTATCCCGTCTGCTTGAGGGAGAATATTTCAAGATCGTACAGATGCTTTCTATGGATCATAAGATCAAGGTTCGCGTAAATAACAGAGAGTTGTTTGATTGTATCGATCGTGCTTCTATCCTTATGCGTGAGTCAGATAAGAAGCCAATCGTTGTCAGTATCAAAAATGATAACCGTATGTATCTCAAAGTCGATACGATGATGGGTTCCATGAATGAAGAAATCGAAATCACAAAGGATGGAGAGGAAATCATCATTGGATTTAATCCAAGATTCCTGACAGATGTGTTGAAGGTTATTGACGATGAAGACATCTTTATCTACATGCGTGATGCAAAATCACCATGTATCATCCGGGATGATGCAGGAACTTATATCTATGTTGTATTACCAGTCAATATCAATGCGGGGGCTTATTAATCATGGGTGAGATGCATATTTTAAAGCTTCGCGAGGGCGAGGAATATATCAAATTAGGACAGGCACTTAAAGCGACTGGTCTTGCAGATTCTGGAATTGATGCAAAGGAAATCATTCAGCAGGGACTGGTTTTAGTCAATGGTGAGATTGATGAACGTCGTGGAAGAAAGCTCTATGATGGTGATGAAGTCGTGTTTGATGATAATAAGATCAGTATTCAGAAATAATTTCTGTGCAAATGAGGTGTAGGCATGTATATTGAAAATCTGGCACTGCAAAATTACAGAAATTATGCGCGTGCCGAGATTACATTTTCCGATGGTATCAACATTTTATATGGGGATAACGCACAGGGAAAGACCAACATATTGGAAGCTATCTACCTGATTGGAACGACAAAGAGTCACAGAGGAAGCAAGGATCGGGAAATCATACGGTTTGATGCAGATGAAAGTCATATCCGCGCAGAAATAAAAAAAGATGGTATGCATCGACGGATTGATATGCATCTGAAAAAGAGCAAATCAAAAGGAATTGCGATTGATATGGTACCAATCCGCAGAAGTTCTGAGTTGCTTGGCACGATGAATATGGTTTTCTTTTCCCCGGAGGATCTTTCTATCATCAAAAACAGTCCGGCAGAGCGAAGAAATTTCATGGATATGGAATTATGCCAGTTGGATAAGATTTATGTGAGTCTGCTGGCAAATTATAAAAAAGTGTTAGATCAGAGAAATAATCTGTTAAGGCAGATTAGCTTTGATAAAAGTAAAATGGATATGCTGCCAGTCTGGGATGACCAACTGGTAAAATATGGTATAGAAATCATTAAAAAGAGGAATCATTTTATTGATTTGATAAATGAGATAATTCCTGATATACATAGCAATTTAACGTCGGGAAAAGAACATTTGTGTCTGGTATATGAGAAAAATGCAGAAGAGGAAAGCTTTGCATCGATGCTTGCAGAAAAACAGGAGATGGACTTACGTTATCAGACAACACAGACCGGTCCTCACCGCGATGATATCGCGTTTTTGATCGACGGTATGGATGTGAGAAAGTTCGGTTCGCAGGGACAGCAGCGTACAGTGGCGCTGTCATTGAAGCTTGCAGAAATCGAGCTGGTAAAGAGACTGATACAGGATAATCCCATATTACTGTTAGACGATGTAATGTCTGAGCTGGATCGAAGCCGGCAAGATGCGTTATTAGAGTCTATTCGAGGAATCCAAACGATTCTTACATGTACAGGATATGATGATTTTATAAAGGAACGGCTGGCAATCGATAAAGTCTATAAGATTGTTGCCGGAACAATACAGGAGGAATTAGATGGGTAATCAAAATGAAAGCAATTATGATGCGAATCAAATCCAGATTCTGGAAGGTTTGCAGGCGGTTCGTAAAAGACCAGGTATGTATATCGGTAGTACCTCTACAAGAGGACTTCATCATCTTGTATACGAGATTGTAGACAATGCGGTTGATGAGGCATTGGCAGGATTTTGTACGGAAATAGATGTATCAATCAACGAAGATGGTTCCGTGACTGTTATCGATAATGGACGTGGTATCCCGACAGGTATCCACAAGAAGGCCGGTATTCCGGCTGTGGAAGTTGTATTTACAATCCTGCATGCCGGCGGTAAGTTCGGCGGTGGAGGATACAAGGTATCCGGTGGTCTGCATGGTGTAGGTGCATCGGTTGTAAATGCACTTTCGAACTGGCTGGAAGTTGAGATTTCCAGAGATGGAAAGGTCTATAAGCAGCGTTATGAACGTGGAAATGTGGTGTATAAGCTAAAAGAGATTGGCAAGACCGACAAGACCGGAACGAAGGTTACATTTATGCCGGACGATACAATCTTCGATGATGTTATCTTTGATTATAAGGTGCTTCGTACGAGACTCCGTGAGATGGCTTTCCTCACAAAGGGATTGAAGATTAATCTTGAAGATAAGCGTGAGGGCAAGGAACAGAGAGAATCCTTCCACTATGAGGGTGGTATCAAGGAGTTCATCTCTTACCTGAATAAGACAAAGACTGCACTTTACGACAAGATTATCTATATCGAGGGTAATAAAGATGATATCTATGTCGAAGTGGCAATGCAGCACAACGATTCTTACAACGAGCTTACTTTGAGCTTTGTAAATAACATCAATACACCGGAAGGTGGCATGCATCTGACAGGATTTAAGAGTGCTATCACGAAAGTCTTCAATGATTATGCAAGAAGCAATAAGATTCTGCGTGACAAAGAAGAAAACCTGTCCGGTGATGACTTGCGAGAAGGTCTGACCGCTATCGTAAGTATCAAGATTCCGGAGCCACAGTTTGAAGGACAGACAAAACAGAAGCTTGGTAATGCAGAAGCGAGAACCGCGGTAGAAGGACTTGTGACAGAGAAACTTACGTATTTCTTAGAGCAGAATCCTCAGGTGGCAAAGGCTATTGTAGGAAAAGCAGTTGTCGCACAGCGTGCCCGTATGGCAGCCAGAAAAGCAAGAGATGTTGCCCGTAAGAGTACACTTGAGACGAACATGGCGCTTCCCGGTAAGCTTGCCGATTGTTCGGATCCAAATCCAAAGAACTGTGAAATCTACATCGTAGAGGGAGATTCCGCTGGTGGTTCTGCAAAGACTGCCAGATCCCGTGCAACACAGGCAATCCTTCCACTGCGTGGTAAGATTCTGAATGTAGAGAAAGCAAGAATCGACCGGATTCTGGAAAATGCAGAGATTAAAGCCATGATTACTGCATTTGGTACCGGTATTCGTGAGAATTTCAATATTGAAAAGCTTCGTTATGACAAGATCATTATCATGACCGATGCCGATGTCGATGGTGCACATATTGCAACCTTGATGTTAACCTTCTTCTTCCGGTTCATGCCGGATCTGATCAAGGAAGGACATGTATATCTGGCACAGCCACCACTGTACAAGCTCGAGAAAAACAAGAAGACATGGTATGCATACAGTGACGAAGAGCTGGCAGATATCTTAAATGAAGTCGGACGTGACCAGAATAACAAGATCCAGCGATACAAAGGACTTGGTGAGATGGATGCCGAACAGTTGTGGGATACGACGATGGATCCGGAAAAGCGGATTTTATTGCGTGTAGCAATTGATGAGAATAGTGAGTCTGAGCTTGACTTAACCTTCGATACATTGATGGGTGAGAGAGTAGAGCCAAGACGTGAATTTATTGAGGCAAATGCAAAATTCGTTAAGAATCTTGACATTTAAGTAGGAGGAGAACAATGGACGATAGTACAATTTTTGATAAAATCCATGAAGTGGATTTGAAGAAAACCATGGAAGAATCGTATATCGATTATGCCATGAGCGTTATCGCTGCAAGAGCTCTTCCGGATGTGAGGGATGGTTTAAAGCCTGTACAGCGAAGAATTTTGCATTCCATGGTGGAATTGAATAACGGTCCGGATAAGCCACATCGTAAATGTGCCCGTATCGTCGGTGATACAATGGGTAAATATCATCCACATGGTGACAGTTCTATCTACGAGGCACTCGTAAAGCTGGCACAGGAATGGAATACAAGATATCCACTGGTCGATGGACATGGTAACTTCGGATCCGTCGATGGGGATGGCGCGGCTGCGATGCGATACACAGAGGCACGTCTCTCCAAGATTTCGATGGAGATGGTTGCGGATATCAACAAGGATACGGTTGATTTTGTACCAAACTTTGATGAGACAGAGAAAGAACCGGTCGTACTTCCAAGCCGTTATCCAAACCTGCTGGTCAATGGTACAACGGGTATTGCCGTAGGTATGGCAACAAACATTCCGCCTCACAACCTGCGTGAGGTCGTAAATGCGGTCGTTAAGATCATTGATAACCGTGTGAATGAGGACCGTGAGACAGAAATCGAAGAGATCATGGAAATCATCAAGGGACCGGATTTCCCAACGGGTGCATCTATCCTTGGTACAGCCGGTATCAATGAAGCATATAGAACCGGTCGTGGTAAGATTAAGGTACGTGCCGTATCCGAGATCGAGCCGATGGCAAATGGAAAGCAGAGAATCGTTGTTACCGAGCTTCCATACATGGTAAATAAGGCAAAGCTGATCCAGAAGATTGCAGAGCTTGTCAAGGATAAGAAGATTGAGGGTATCACAGCTCTCCGTGATGAGAGTTCCCGTGAGGGTATGCGTATCGTCATCGAGCTTCGAAAAGACTGCAATGCGAATATTGTATTGAATCAGTTATACAAGCACACACAGATGCAGGATACATTTGGTGTAATCATGCTGGCACTGGTCGATGGACAGCCTATGGTATTAAATCTCCTGGAAATGCTTGGATATTATATCAAGCATCAGGAAGAGGTTGTCACAAGAAGAACGAAGTTTGACTTGAATAAAGCGGAAGATCGTGCTCATATCTTAGAGGGATTATTGATTGCTCTTGATAATATCGATGAGGTTATTCAAATCATCCGTAGTTCCAAATCCGTTGCCGATGCAAAGCTTGCTTTGATCGAGCGTTTCGGTTTGTCCGATGCACAGGCACAGGCAATCGTGGATATGCGTCTGCGTGCTCTGACCGGTTTGGAAAGAGAGAAGCTTGAGAAAGAATACAGAGAATTGATGGAACTCATCAAAGAGTTGAAGGCAATTCTCGCAGATGAGAAGCTGCTCCTTGGTGTAATCAAGGAGGAAATCCTGATCATCGCAACAAAGTATGGTGATGACAGAAGAACTTCTATTGGCATTGATATGGATGATGATATCACAGTCGAAGATCTGATTCCGAAGGAAAATGTTGTAATCGCTATGACAAAGCTTGGCTATGTAAAGCGTATGACAATCAATAACTTCAAGAGTCAGAACCGTGGTGGTAAGGGCATCAAGGGTATGCAGACGATCGAGGATGATTTCATCGAGAATCTGTTCATGACAACGACGCACCATTACATCATGTTCTTCACGAATCAGGGACGTGTATATCGTCTGAAGACGTATGAGATTCCGGAATCCGGACGTACCGCAAGAGGAACGGCAATCGTAAACCTGTTACAGCTCCAGCCGGATGAAGTGATCACAGCAGTCATTCCAATTCGTGAGTACCATGAGGGAAGATACCTGATCATGGCTACAAAGAATGGTATGATCAAGAAGACAAAGATTACCGAGTATGCAAATGTTCGTAAGTCCGGACTTGCAGCAATCACCCTGAAAGAAGGCGATGAGCTGATCGAAGTAAAGGCAACGAACAATACGAAGGATATCATCCTGATCACAAAGCAGGGTATGTGTATCCGCTTCAATGAGAAGGAGGTTCGTTCAACCGGACGTACATCGATGGGTGTGATCGGTATGAGTGTCGCCGGTGATGATGAAGTCATTGGAATGCAGTTAGACACGCAGGGCGAAGCACTTCTGATCGTATCCGAGAATGGTCTTGGCAAGCGTACACTTGTCGAAGAGTTTACACCACAGCACCGTGGCGGTAAGGGTGTGAAGTGTTACAAGATCACAGATAAGTCCGGAACGGTTGTAGGATTTAAGGCTGTGAATGATGATAACGAAATCATGCTGATTACCAACCAGGGTATTGTAATCCGTCTCTTATGTAAGGATATTTCGACACTTGGCAGAATTACAACCGGCGTGAAGCTCATCAACATGGATCTGGAAAGTGACATTACCGTTGCAAGTATTGCAAAGGTTCGTCAGAAATCTGCAGATGAATCCGAGTCCTTAGAAATCATGGAACGCGAGATGAATGAGGCAGATAATGAAGAAGGTAATGTAGAAGAGCCGGATGATTCGGAGAATAAGTAAGTCGTAAAAAGAGGGTAAAGCGATGAACGATAGTATTAAAGAGGGCTTGGAAGGTCTTTCCAAGATGGATGGCGTATCGAATTTCTTATATGCACTGATGTACTGGGTAGGTGTTATATTTGTATTGTTATTTGTGACATACATTTTCGTATCCGTTTATATTCGTGTGCAGAATAAGAAACGCGGGATTGATACGAAGGATAAAGACGATTATCTGGATGATTAAAAGAAGGGCTGCTATATGAGAAATCGTGTAGCAGCCTTAGTATGTTAAAAAGGAGTAAACCATGCGAACATTACACACAGACAAAATCATTGAAGCAGTGAAAGAAATGTGTATCTCGGCCAATCTGTATCTGGCAGATGATATGGATGGAAAGATACGTCAGGCGGCAAAAGAGGAAGATAGCACGCTCGGCAAGCAGATTTTGAATCAGTTGATCGAGAATATGGAGATTGCCGGAGAGGATCAGACACCAATCTGTCAGGATACGGGAATGGCAGTGTTCTTCGTGAATGTCGGACAGAATCTGCATATTGAAGGAATGAATCTTACAGATGCCATCAACGAAGGTGTGAGAGGAGGATATACGGACGGATATCTGCGGAAATCTGTCGTGAAAGATCCACTCTTGCGTGAAAATACCGGAGACAATACACCGGCAATCATCCATTATGATATTGTACCGGGAGATCAGCTGGAAATCACGATTGCACCGAAAGGCTTTGGAAGTGAGAATATGAGCAAGGTATATATGCTGAAACCGGCAGATGGAGAAGAAGGAATTCGTCAGTCCGTGCTTGCAGCAGTGAAGGATGCCGGACCAAATGCCTGTCCGCCAATGGTAGTCGGTGTCGGACTTGGCGGGGACTTTGAGCTTGCGGCAAAGCTTGCGAAGAAAGCACTCACAAGACCGGCAGGTTCACATTCGGAGAAGGCACATATTGCGAAGCTTGAAGATGAGATATTGGAGCTTGTGAACAAGACCGGTATCGGTCCTGGAGGACTTGGAGGAAAGACAACAGCGCTCGCCGTCAATATTGAAACCTATGCGACACATATCGCAGGTATGCCGCTTGCAGTCAATATGTGCTGTCATGTCAATCGTCACAAGACAGTTGTGTTGTAGAAATATAAATGATATAGAAAAAATGATAGAATAAGATGTACAGGAGATTGGATGGATGCATGTGTAAGTTATAAACGAGAATCATGCGTGCCCGAAAGAAAGGAGATATGTACTTGGGAAAGGTTTCAAATTATATCAACCAGAATATGGCGAAATTCAAGCAGATCTACATACGTTATGCTGCGAGTATTTTCTGTGCGCTGGTCATAGCAATCGTGATGATCATAGATGGTCAGTGGAAAGGTTTTAACCCGGAAAAAATTATTTTTGTATGTTCTGTCTGGATTGCCGGAAATATTCTGGTAGAAAGCCTGTGGAAAAAAACGGCAGAAGAAACCCGGAAAAATAAGAAAAAATGGCTGAGTGGTTATGGCGTAACATGTTTGATTGCAATCGTTTTCCAGATTGCAGCAGATAAGTTTGCAACAGGAAATGTAGAAAAGAGAGATGTAACGAATCTGATCTTTGAAAATATCTTATATTTTTACATTGCCTGTACTGTGCTTTTGGCTGTTTATGTGCTGATCAGGCAGCAAAGACTCGATATGCCCCATTGCATCGGTCGGATTTTATTTGCACTGCTTCGGGCAGCAGGTGTGTATCTGGTGCTCAATATTGCAGTCATCCTGATTGTTGAAATCATAGATTCCCTGCTTTTCCATATGAAAGTCTGGAGAGTCGAAACGTATATTCAGTTATTGCTGAGTGCACTTGCGTATTTCCCAACCTGTTTGCTTGCTGTCTCGGACACAAGCGAAGATAACGCGGCATTTACAAAGAAATTTGTATCGTATGTGCTACTTCCATGCGTGTGGATTGCGATGTTCGTAATTTATCTCTATGTGGTAAAAATCTTCGTGAAACAGGAAGTTCCGAGCAACGAGATCTTCAGTATCTGTGCAAGTCTTTTTGCAATCGGTATGCCAATCTGGATGATGGCATCCGGGTTCGTGGAGGAGAAGACTTCACGTTATGCGAAACTTATTTCTATTACGAAATATATCTATGCACCATTTATCCTGCTTGAAATCTATTCGATGTCGGTACGTGTTATAGCATATGGACTGACGGAGCAGCGATATGCGGCGTGGATGTTTATCTTGCTGCAGATTATCTATATTCTGTGGGAGAAAATCTATGCACGGTATGCAAGACTTGCAGGCAGGAAAAAAACATATAATAATCAGGTAGATACCGGTGATACAGGAACAGAACATGCAAATGAAATAAATCAGATGAAAACACAAATAAACTGGCACTATGAAAATCTGATTCTATTCTTAGTTGGGTTTTTATTTGTCGGGCTTTTATTTCCATTTGGAAATGCGCAATATCTGTCGTATCAGTCACAGAAAAACAGGTTTGTAAAGAATCAAACTTCGGATAAGAAAGTGGCTGCGGAAGCGTATGATTATTTGCGTGGAAATGCGTATGGCAGACGATACATAAAGACCAATCTCACGGAAGCGGAGCAGGATGAATTACATAGTATGATGTATGGTGGAGATACGCATGACAGTGAACAATGGGAATCTGTATATTTTTATGCAGATCCAATTGAAGAGAAAGGAATCATCATCGATGGATATGCAAAAATCTATACGATGACTGCACATTGGAACGAGGAAAGCACAATCGAAAACTATGAGAATAAAACGATTACAGTCGGAGACAGCGAATATAAGAATGTAGATTTTACTTCCTGTATTTCATATTATAAGAATCTTGAGTATAAAAGAGAAAATCAAGAGATAAACGAAAAAGACATAGTCTACGAAATTCAAATCAGTGATACGGAAAAGCTGATTATAACGTATATCAGCTTCGAAATAGACGAAAAGCAAGATAAGATAAACAGGATGTTTATGAAGGGATATATGCTGACGAAGTAAATACAATAAAAAAATAGTGGAGGATTAGAGAATGGAACGACATATTGCAGTACCATTTAGCGAAGAGGAATTAAAGGAGCTTCATGCAGGAGATTATATCTATCTGACTGGCACAATCTACAGTGCCAGAGATGCTGCACACAAGCGGATGTATGATGCTATCTGCGTGGAGCAGGAGAAACATCCGGAAGTGGATTATACCGGTGCAAAGCTGTATGAGGATCAGATTCTGCCACTGGATATCACAGGAAATACAATCTATTATCTCGGACCAACACCGGCGAAGCCGGGACAGGTAATCGGTTCCGCAGGACCTACCACGAGCAGCCGTATGGATAAATATACACCGCTTCTGCTTTCAAAGGGGTTGAAGGGTATGATCGGAAAAGGCAAGCGCAGTCAGGCAGTCATTGATGCAATCGTGAAGGAAAAAGCTGTGTATATGGCAGCCGTCGGCGGAGCGGGCGCACTTTTATCCAAGTGTATCAAGGAGTCCGAGGTAATCGCTTATGATGACCTTGGAACCGAGGCAATCCGTAAGATGCGCGTGGAGAATCTTCCGGTAATTGTCGTGATCGACAGCGAAGGACACAATCTGTATGAGACGGCGGTTGCAGATTATCTGAAGGAGTATAATTAATATGGCGAAAAACAAGGTTAAAGTCGAATATGATGTAGATATGGAAAAGGAGCGCAGGAAGAAACAGCAGAAAAATGGAAAAACAGGATTTGCTATCCGCAGATCAAATATTCTTCTGTATGGGTTGCTGTTCGTTGTGGAAGTGTTGTTTTATTATTTCCTGACACCGGCAATCAATATACATACCGCAGAATTCTGGACATGGGTGATACTTACGCTTGCGGCAATCGGATGTTGCTCCTTTGATTTTAAAGGAACACGTATTACCAGGAAAGGAAATATCAAAGAAGCCGTTGGTTCGACGAAGGTGGTAATGGTTTCATTTACTGCAATTCTTTTGTTAATTATAGGGCTGATTGTAGGAGAACTGGCATCTTCTAAGTTATTCCGTGCATCCAAATATGCAGGAATCATAACGGTAGAAGATGGCGATTTTGCAGCGGATGTGCCGGAAAGTGAGAATATTAACAACATTGCACTGATGGATACGGACAGTGCGCGAATCATCGGAGACCGCGCGATTGGTTCTCTGTCTGATGTTGTCAGCCAGTATCAGGTGAGCGAGACATACAGCACGATTGATTATAATGGTGTGCCGATGAAGGTGGCTCCGCTAGAATATGCGGGATTTATCAAATATCTGAATAATAAAGATGCCGGAATTCCGGGATATGTGCTTGTTGATCCGGTCAAAAATGAGGCAGATTATGTGAAGCTTGAAAAGCCAATTCAGTATTCTTCCTCTGCATATTTTGGCAAGAATCTGCAGCGGCATGTACAGCTTTCCTACCCAACATATGATTTTAACGGATATTATTTTGAACTCGATAACGAAGGAAATCCATATTATATCTGTCCGGTGTTAAAGCCGAATGCAGGGTTATTTGGAGCGAAGGACGTGAAGGGAATCGTGCTTTGTGATCCATGCAGCGGGGATTGTGAATATATGGATCTGGGTGATATTCCAAATTGGGTAGATCGCGTGTATGATGGTGATCTCTTATGTGACCGGTATAACTGGTATGGTATGCTGTCAGGTGGATTCATTAATAGCAAGATTGGAAACAAAGGCTGTAAGGTGACAACCGATGATTATGGTTACAAGGTGATGGATGGCGATGTGTGGGTATACACAGGTGTGACATCCGTCAATGGTGACCAGTCGAATATCGGATTCGTGTTGATGAATTCAAGAACTGCGGAAAGTAAATATTTTGCAATCGCAGGTGCAGAGGAGCATTCGGCAATGTCTTCTGCGGAAGGGCAGGTGCAGAACCTTGGGTACACGTCATCATTCCCATCTCTGATCAACATCGGAAATGTACCGACGTATATCATGGTACTCAAAGATAACGCCGGACTCGTAAAGATGTACGCACTTGTCAATGTTGAAAAATACAGCATTGTAGCAACCGGAAGCACGCAGAAGGAAGCACTTGCCAGCTACAAAAAGCTGCTTGCCGAAAACAGCATTGCGACAAATGGAAACGATGTCAGTGAAGATACGTTGAGTAAGAAGATTACAGTCACACAGATCCGGTACATCACGGTAGAGAATGAGACATATGTGTATATTACAGCGAAAGATCGTTCTGTCTACAAACAGAATTTCGCAGAAAATGAGAGCCTGATCAAGATAGAGACTGGCGATGTGATTACGGTGCATTATATGAAAAGTGATGATGGCGTAAATACGCTGATTTCTTATGAATAATTTGTTGGAATAAAATAAAAAAAAATAGGAATACATTATACTAAGGGTATATAATTACCCCTTGACATTTGCTGAAATATTTGGTATTCTAATTTAGCGTGTTGACGCGGAACTAAATAACACCGATTGGTAATATGTGTTTTTTAGGCATTGGAGATGTACTCAAGTGGCTGAAGAGGCGCCCCTGCTAAGGGTGTAGGTCGTTCGCGCGGCGCGAGGGTTCAAATCCCTCCATCTCCGTTCGTAGATTGCAGATGAAATATTCAAAATAGGTCTTGACTTGTTTGAAAATATTTCATATAATCTACTTTGCGTTTAGATAAACGCAACTACGAATTATCATTCCTTCGGAATGACGATATATTCCTCGATAGCTCAATGGTAGAGCACTCGGCTGTTAACCGAGTTGTTGTAGGTTCGAGCCCTACTCGGGGAGCTTTTAAAAATATTATATGGCGTGATAGCCAAGTGGTAAGGCAGAGGTCTGCAACACCTTCACCGCCGGTTCAAATCCGGCTCGCGCCTCTATAAAACCTTGATTCTTCGAAAGTGGAATCAAGGTTTTTTTGTTGTTAAATTCGTAAAGAATCAATTGTATGATTGATATACAATATGAAATTTAGTATGATATAAAAGAAACGTGGTTGGTATAAGGGGGCAATATCTGTTGAAACGTAGAATCTTTAATTTGGTGAGTATTTTTTCTATCCTGACAGCCATCATGTGGCTTTTCTTTTTCTCACTTGTTCATAATATGGATCAGGAAGCGAGGGAATCAGAGGACATTATAGTAATTGAGAGGGAAGAGATTTTATAGATGATACATATATTTTTATGTGACGATGATAGCAGTTATTTAGAATATCTGAGTGAAATAGTTGATAGCTTTTTTCGGCAAAATAATATAGAGGCAGGAATAAAGACATTTACAGATGGGGAGAAGCTTCTGGAAGAACCGGAGATGGCAGACATCGTATTTCTGGATGTGGAAATGCCGGGGAAAAGTGGAATTGAGGTCGGACGGAGGATCAAAGAGAAAAATCCATATGCACTGATCTTCATTGTATCATTTACGGAACAGTATCTGGATGATGCGATGGACTTTCAGGTGTTTCGGTATATCGAAAAAGCATCTTTGCCGGATCGAATCGAGCGGAATCTGAGGGATGCGTTGGTGGCGTATCGGAATACGAATCCCAAAATCACAATTATGCAGAATGGAGAGACGATTGTCTGTCGGGAAGCAGACATTGTTATGATTGAGAATCAAAGGCGTTGTGTGTACGTATGCACAAAGGATGCGAAGTATGAAGTGAAGGGAAAGCTGGAGGATTGGGAGCAAAAACTGAATCAGGTAAGATTTTGCAAATCTCATACGAGTTTTCTGGTAAATCTGGATTATGTGAGCCGGTTTACAAAGAATGAAATAATTCTGGCGAAAGGAATGTATAGGGCACATATATCCAGGCGCATGTATCCGAAATTTTGTAAGAAATATGAAGAATATCTGCAAAGGGGATAAGGGAAAGCTATGAAAAGAAAGGTATCTGAAATTCTATTTTTCGTGCAGGGAATCGTCATATTTTTTCTGATTGGATTTCTTATTTTTATAAATAATATGGATCAAGCCCTGCCTTATGTATGGACGCGTGTGATTGTAATTGTGCTTGGTCTGATAATTATAGGTTTGCTATGCATCTATAATTATGTATACAAGAAGGAACAGAGGGTAAAACAGGAACAGGTCCGATTGCAGGAAGTTCTGATGGTTCGCGAAGAGAATCAGGCATGTCATGCGGTGATTCACGATACAAGGCATTTTCTATACACGGTACAGAGTTTATTGGAACATGAAGACATTGAGGAAGCGAAGAAGCTTTTGCAGGATTGCGCGGATGTGAAGCTTACGAAGAAAAGGTTTTGTAATCGGGCGGTGTTAAACGTGATCCTGCAATATTATCAGAGTGTATGTGATAAGGCAGGAATATCATTGACGGTTGATATTCGGGAAGCTGTGCTATCGGATCTGAGTGACACGGAGATGACAGTGCTATTCGGAAATCTGCTGGAAAATGCGTATGAAGCGGCTGGTAATCAGGGATTTATCGAATTACGTGTGGATGTGAACGAGCATTCCGGCATGACGGTTATAGAAGAAAAAAATTCGTATCTTGGGGAAATAAAGAAGGATAAGGCAGGAAAACTCATCACGTCAAAAAATAAAGAGGAGCATGGAATTGGCATGCAGAGCATAGAGAAAATCGTGCGCAGACATGAGGGGGTATATATCTATGATTTCGATAAGAATACACACATATTCCGTTCAAAAATCGCATTGCCTGACCGAAAGTGTTAAAATTTCGACCATTTGTGCAAGATATCTTGATTATTGAGTATGTAACGATGATACTTATACCAGAATGGGTGCAAAAACGGCATCTTATCATGCAAAAATCGATGACAGGGTTGATAAACGGAGTGGCAGAGCAGATAATCAAGTATAGTTGAGAAATCAAGTTATTCCAAAGCTATAAAAGCGGGTACAGCATTTGAAAAAATTAAGGAAAGTAATATATAATACCAATAAAACAATATGGACAAAGAGGTAGGCTTTAATGCAGGTTATAGTCTGTGATGATGATATTGAGAATTTAAACGAGATGATACAGGTCTGTCATGATGTGCTGTCAAAAGGAACGGAGGTTCGCGGCTTTTCAGATGCCAGCATGCTAGCGGAAGCATTGCAGGCAGGCATGGTTCAACCGGCACTTTTGCTTTTGGATATTGAGATGCCGGCACTTACGGGTTTGGAATTGCGAGAGCAAATGGCTTCGAAGCTGCGTATGACAGATATTATCTATGTAACATCGCATGAAGAAATGATGGAGGCTGCATTTGGGCGAAATGTGATCGCGTTTGTCAGAAAAGTGGGAAATTGGGACAGGCTGTCAGAGGTCTTGCATAATTTTCAGCAGGAGCATCAATGCATGGTTGACGTGACGTGGAAAAAAAAGGTTTGGCAGATAGATGTATCCCAGATATTATACATACAGTCTGCGGATAATTACAGTCAGGTGGTCTTTTATTTGCAGGGAGAGCTTGTGCAGGCATTGCAGTCTTATACGATGAAGGAGTGGGAGCGGATTTTACCGGAACAGGGATTTTGCAGGATATCAAGATTTGTGATCGTGAACTATGCGTATGTCGAGGATATCCAGAAGACATCTCTAATTATGGAAGATAGTATGCGTTTTAACATACCAAACGGAA
>NZ_JAHLPZ010000014.1 GCF_018918185.1 Eubacterium sp. MSJ-21
AGAGCCAGCCTGTGAATGTAGTGCGGAAGGCGGATTTTTCAGAGCCTCTTTAGAGGCAAGCAGGTAACAGCGGCTTATAGCCGCAGGACAAACTACCGGCTAAGCCGGTAGTTATGATTATTATATGAATATTATCCGTGTGGTATTTGGGTTTTGGGCAAGGAAACTTCTTGCGTTACCTTGCATTTAATGTTATATTACAAGTTGTGGTATTAGAATGAGTTATGCTCTGGGAGGTAAGAAATGAGCTTATTTGAAAAAGTGTTTGGAACACATAGCGATAAAGAGCTGAAGAAAATATATCCGATTGTAGATAAGATTGAAGCACTGGATTCAACCATGCAGGCGTTAAGTGATGAAGCGCTGAAGGCAAAGACACCGGAATTCAAGGAACGTCTTGAAAAGGGTGAGACATTGGATGATCTGCTCCCGGAGGCGTTTGCGGTTGTCCGTGAAGCGGCAGATCGAGTCCTTCATATGAAGCATTACCGCGTGCAGCTGATCGGTGGTATCTTGCTGCATCAGGGACGTATCCCGGAGATGCGTACTGGTGAAGGTAAGACATTGGTTTCTACACTTCCTGCATATTTGAATGCGCTTGAAGGGAAGGGTGTCCATATCGTAACGGTTAACGACTATCTGGCAAAGCGTGATGCAGAGTGGATGGGAAAAGTACATGAATTCCTCGGACTGACGGTAGGAGTCATCTTAAACAGCGACAAGAACGATGCAAGACGTGCGGCCTATAACTGTGATATTACATATGTGACAAACAATGAGCTTGGTTTCGATTATCTGCGTGACAACATGGTTATTTACAAGGAGCAGCTTGTACAGCGGGAACTGCATTATGCGATTGTCGATGAGGTCGATTCCGTGCTGATTGATGAGGCACGTACACCGCTGATCATTTCCGGGCAGAGCGGAAAGTCCACTGATCTGTATAAGATGTGTGATTATCTTGCACGCCGTATGAAGCGTGGTACTGCATCCATGGAGATCAGCAAGCTTGATGCCATCATGGGTACAGAGATTGAGGAAGATGGCGATTATTTAGTAGATGAGAAGGATAAGCAGGTTGTGCTGACGGCACAGGGTGTCAAGGAAGTCGAGCAGTTCTTCCATATCGACAACTTCTCGGATGCAGATAATATTGACATTCAGCACAACATGATCATGGCACTGCGTGCACATGCCCTCATGTTCCGGGATAAGGATTATGTAGTAAAAGATGATGAAGTTCTGATCGTGGATGAATTTACCGGACGTATCATGCCGGGACGCCGCTTCTCAGATGGCCTGCATCAGGCAATCGAGGCGAAGGAAAATGTAAAGGTAAAACGTGAGAGCCGTACATTGGCGACAATTACCTTCCAGAACTTCTTTAACAAATATAAGAAGAAGGCAGGTATGACAGGTACTGCTTTGACGGAGGAAGAAGAGTTTCGTGAGATCTACGGTATGGACGTTGTTGTTGTTCCAACAAACCTGCCGGTACAGCGAATTGATCATCACGATTCTATATTTAAAACAAAACAGGAAAAACTCAATGCAATTGTGCAGGCTGTTGTGGATGCGCATGAGAAAGGACAACCGGTATTGGTTGGTACAATCACGATTGATGCATCCGAGGAACTGAGCCGAATGCTCACAAAGCGTGGCATTCAGCACAAAGTATTGAATGCGAAGTTCCATGAGTTAGAGGCAGAGATTGTTGCCGATGCCGGACAGCGCGGAGCGGTTACAATCGCAACCAATATGGCTGGTCGTGGTACGGATATTAAACTTGGCGAAGGTGTGGCAGAGCTTGGTGGTTTGAAGATTATTGGTACAGAACGTCATGAGTCCCGTCGAATAGACAACCAGTTGCGTGGTCGTGCCGGACGTCAGGGAGATCCGGGTGAGTCCAAGTTTTATCTGTCCCTGGATGATGATTTGATGCGTCTGTTTGGTTCCGAGAAGGTAAAGGCGGTTTATGATGCGTTGAAGATTCCGGAGGGCGAGGAGATCCAGCATAAGACAATTACCAAGTTCGTAGAGAAAGCGCAGATGAAGATTGAGAGTAACAACTTCGCAATCCGTAAGAATCTGATGGAATACGATCAGGTAAATAATGATCAGCGTGAAGTTATCTACGCGGAGCGTCGTCGTGTATTGGATGGCGAGAATATGCGTGATGTTATCTTCAAGTTTATTCAGGATACGGTTGAGAGTTATATTGATAAGACATGTTCGGCTGATCTTGCACCAAGCGAGTGGCAGATTGGAGAACTGAATCAGCTTCTGATTCCAATCATTCCGATGGAACCGATTGCGTTGACAGAGGAAGAGAAGAAGTCTGGAAAGCTGGACAAGTTTAAGCAGAGAATCAAGGAAGAGGCGGCTAAGGTATACGAAGCAAAGGAAGCGGAGTTCCCGGAGCCGGAGCACTTCCGTGAGATTGAACGTGTCGTACTTCTGAAAGTCATTGATAAAAAGTGGATGGCACACTTAGACGACATGACACAGCTTCGTCAGGGTATTACCTTGCAGGCATATGGCAGCAAGGATCCGGTTGTTGAGTATAAGTTTGCCGGTTTCGATATGTTCAATGAGATGACAGCTGCTATCCGTGAGGATACGGTTCGTATGCTGCTCCATGTGAAGATTGAGCAGAAGGTAGAACGTGAAGAGGTTGCCAAGGTAACCGGAACGAACAAGGACGATTCGGTAAAGAAAGGACCGGTCCGTCGCGAGAGCGCAAAGATTGGACGTAATGATCCATGTCCTTGTGGCAGCGGCAAGAAATACAAGATGTGCTGTGGTAGAAACCTGTAAGGGGCGTTAAAACACACGTAATTGTGTTTGCAAGATACAGAATAGAATCAGGTAAAGTATATTTAAGGATAGTTGTAGATGGAGTTGGATACCATATATAATTGTTAAGCAGACCATTGGAGCATGTCGGTACTTAATGAGATGTGTCAGTAATTAATTACTGACAGCATCGAATTTAGTACCGCTACATGCGGAAGTGAGCGAGAGCGTGTCTGCGTAGAATTATATATGATGTCCAACTCCGAGAAGAAGTTTATTGGTTAATTACGGAAGGTGGTGACGGAAGTGATAGAGTTAGATCAGTTTCGCTATACTTTAAACGAATACAAAACTCCACTTGCGGAAGTGAGGGATTCACTTTGACATCGCTGGCAAACAGTTACGCATCAAACAGTTAGAACCGATGCTCGAACAGCCCGGTTTCTGGGATAATGTGGAACATAGTCAGCAGGTGATGAAGGAATTAAAGAATCTGAAAGATACGATTGAGGAATTTGAAACGCTTTCAACCCAGTATGAAGATATTGGTACGTTAATTGAGATGGCAGAGGAAGAAAATGATGCGAGTCTTGTGGAAGAGATTGGAAATGAACTCGCATTGTTCGAGGAAAAATTCGAGGAATTTCGTATTGATACGTTGCTTTCGGAAGAATATGATGCAAACAACGCAATCGTGACGATTCATGCAGGTGTTGGTGGTACGGAAGCATGTGACTGGACACAGATGTTATACCGTATGTATACGCGGTTCGCGGAGAAGAAGGGTTTTTCTGTAGAGATTCTTGATTATTTGGAAGGAGAAGAAGCGGGAATCAAATCCGTAACATTTCAGGTGAATGGACTGCACGCGTATGGTTATCTGAAATCTGAGAAGGGCGTGCACCGTTTGGTACGTATCTCCCCGTTTAACGCAGCAGGCAAACGACAGACCAGCTTTGCTGCGGTCGATGTGATGCCAGAATTAGATGACAGCATCCAGGTAGAAATCAATCCGGATGATCTGCGGATTGATACATATCGTTCGAGTGGTGCCGGTGGACAGCATATTAACAAGACAAGTTCGGCAATCCGTATCACACATATTCCGACCGGAATTGTGGTACAATGTCAGAATGAGCGGTCCCAACACAGCAACAAGGATACGGCGATGAAGATGCTGACAGCGAAGCTCTTTATGATGAAGGAAGAAGAAAATAAGGCAAAGCTTGCAGGCATTCGTGGTGAAGTTACTGACAACGGATGGGGCAGCCAGATTCGGAATTATGTTTTGCAGCCATACACGATGGTGAAGGATGCCAGAACCGGCTTTGAGTGCAGCAATGCACAGGCAGTATTGGATGGTGGCATTGATGGATTTATTAGTGCTTATTTGAAATGGATCAACACGAAGGAAGAGACGGAATAATCCGTCATATGAAATAAGGAGGAATGTGCATGGCAGTGACGAAGTACATTGTGTTTCACTTAAACGATCAGAAATACAGCATGAAGCTGACGAAAATCAATGGCATAGAGTATGTGTATCACGTGGTACCCGTGCCAATGGGACCTGCATGCATCAAGGGAATCATTCATTTGAGAAATGAAGTGATTCCGGTGTTCAGTCTGAAACGGCTGTTTGGAATGCCGGAAGACGCGACGGAGACACAACTTTTGATCACAGAGACACACGGTATGAAGCTTGCGATTGAGGTGGACACCGTGCTCGGAATTGTAAATGTAGAGGAAGAAGACATTAAACAGGTTCCGATGGTTGTACATACAGAGGAAACCGGATATTTAGAGGATGTTGTAAAACTGACTCTGCCGGAATCCAATCAAGAGGAAATCGTGATTAGCATCGCGGTTGACACACTGATGTCCGATCACGAATTCGGACAGATTGAAGACGCATTAGAAAAGGAGATGAGCGGAAAATGATTAACATTGCAGTGCTTGGCTACGGTACAGTAGGTTCCGGAGTCGTGGAAGTAATCAACAAGAATCACGCAAGTATTAATAAGCGTGCCGGACAGGAGGTAAATATCAAGTACGTTCTTGACTTGAGAGATTTCCCCGGAGATCCGGTTGAGAAGGTACTTGTACATGATTACAGCGTCATTGTAAACGATCCGGAAGTGAAGATTATCGTAGAAGTAATGGGAGGCATTAAGCCGGCGTATGATTTTACGAGACAGGCGTTGGAAGCAGGCAAGAGCGTTTGCACATCCAATAAGGAACTGGTTGCAGCACACGGTGCAGAGCTTCTGGCAATCGCAAAGGCAAACAATGTAAACTTCCTGTTTGAGGCAAGCGTTGGCGGTGGTATTCCAATCATTCGTCCGTTGAACCAGTCTCTGACTGCAGATGAGATCACAGAGATTACCGGTATTTTAAATGGTACAACAAACTATATTCTGTCGAAGATGACAGACGAGGGCAAGTCTTTCGAGGAAGTGCTGAAGCGTGCGCAGGAGAAGGGCTATGCAGAGCGTAATCCGGAAGCTGATGTGGAAGGCTATGACGCCTGCCGTAAGATTGCAATTCTGACATCCCTTGCATTAGGCAAGCAGGTAGACTATCAGGATATCTATACAGAAGGAATTACGAAGATCACAAAGACTGATATCGAATATGCGAAGGCTTTGCATGCAAGCATCAAGCTGCTTGGTACAAGCAAGTGGGAAGATGATGGCAAGATCTATTCGATGGTAGCGCCGTTCATGATCGACAGCGATCATCCGCTCGGACATGTCAATGGCGTATTCAACGGTATTTTCGTGAACGGAAATATGCTTGGCGATACAATGTTCTATGGCAAGGGCGCCGGTAAGCTTCCAACTGCAAGTGCAGTTGTAGCCGATGTGGTCGATGCCGTGAAGCATCAGGGTACAAATATTATGACAATCTGGGAGCAGGATAAGGTGGAGCTTGGCGACAGAGCAAACTTCGCATGCCGGTTCTTCGTCCGCGTGGCAGACACAACATCCAAGGAGACGATCGAGAAGATCTTCGGTGAGGTTGAGTATGTGACACTTGCAGATGTGAGCGGGGAATATGCATTCCTGACAGACAAACTGACCGAGGGTGCATTTGAGGAGAAGAGCAAGCAGGTTGATATGATCATGCGCATCCGCACTGCATTATAATGAAGTGACAAACAAAAATAAATGTGATAAAATACAGTTGCATTGCCATGCGGTGATGCAGCTGTTTTTCAATTTACGTCATCATGCGGAGTACAAATTCGCGTGTAGAGGTGTGTATTTTATTTCCCGGGAGATGAGGTGGCAGTTTATGAAACGTAGTGATTATATAACATGGGATCAGTATTTTATGGGGATTGCGATTATGTCTGCGAACCGCAGCAAGGATCCGAACACGCAGGTGGGTGCCTGTATCGTGGATCAGGATAATCGAATCTTAACCGTAGGTTATAATGGCATGCCATCCGGCTGTAATGACGATGAGATGCCGTGGGACCGGGAAGGCGAAGGTATGGCGAGCAAATATTTCTTCGTCTGCCATGCAGAGTTAAATGCGATTTTGAATTATCGTGGTGGCGGCACATTACGTGGATCACGATGCTATGTGACTTTATTCCCGTGCAACGAATGTGCGAAGGCAATCATACAAGCGGGAATCAAAGAAGTGATTTACATGTGTGACAAATATGCTGATTCGGAAAGCACGATGGCATCGAAGAAGATGTTCGAGATGGCAGGCGTCAAATACACCGAATACGAGAATCAGCACAAGAAGATTGAATTTGAATTATAAGGATTTGACCGGAGGAAACTATGACAGAAGCAAAGACAAAAAGTGTAAATATGACATTTCCGGCATTATTTAGTTATGTGATGAATACAAACTATCGAAGCATGAGTGGAATATTAGGCCTGGTACTGAGCTTTGGTGCAATCGTAATGCTTGTGATCGGATGGAATGCGACATCTGGCAGACAGAAAGCAATTTTTATTATCGTAGCACTGATGTTTACCGTGATCAATCCACTGTCACTTGCGTTCAAGACATTTAAGCAGTTGAAGACAAGCCCTTCGTATAAGCAGCCGCTCGTCTATACATTTAGTGACGATGGAATCGGCGTGTCGCAGGGCGAAGAACATATGGATCTGGAATGGAAAGGCGTGTACCGCCTGCTTATGACGAAATACATGCTTGCAGTCTACACGAACCGTATGCACGCATTTGTAATTCCGCTCGACCAGCTGGGCGACGATAAGGGTAAGATTCTGGCATCGGTGGTAAATTTTACTGCCGGATACAAGCCAAGAGTCAGCAGAAGTTTGAAGAGGTATCAAAGTGGAAAAGGTATTTAAGAAAGAAAGTTTTAGCGCAGAGGAAACCTTTACAATCGGCAAAGCGCTTGCGGCACAGGCAAAGCCGGGTGAAGTGTATTGCCTGTATGGCGATCTTGGCTGTGGCAAGACGGTATTCTCGCAGGGCTTTGGTGCGGGGCTTGGCGTGACAGAACCGATTAGCAGCCCGACATTCACGATATTGAAGGAATATGATGAGGGACGTATGCCGTTTTATCATTTCGATGTCTACCGGATCGGCAGTGACGATGAGATGGATGAGATTGGTTACTACGAAGCGATTGACGGCGATGGTGTCTGTCTGATTGAGTGGGCGGAACTGATCTATGATATATTACCGCCCCAATATAAGAAAGTGACGATAAAAAAAGATGTCGAGAAAGGGTTCGACTATCGAACGATTACGGTTGAGGAGATTTTGAAATGAGAATCTTAGGTGTTGATAGCTCCGGTATGGTGGCAAGTGTGGCACTTGTCGAGGATGACCTGCTGGTGGCAGAATATTCAGTAAACTATAAAAAAACACATTCACAGACACTGCTTCCGATGTTGAATGAAATCGTGAAGATGACAGAGTTAGACTTAAATACGATTGATGCAATTGCAGTTGCGGCGGGACCAGGCTCCTTCACGGGACTCCGGATTGGCGCGGCAACAGTCAAGGGACTTGGGCTTGCGCTTGAGAAACCGGTTATATCGGTACCAACCTGCCACGGACTTGCATATAATCTGTGGGGCAGTGACAGACTGATCTGCCCAATCATGGATGCAAGAAGAAGTCAGGTTTATACAGGTATTTATGAATTTACGAAGGATGGCATGCAGGTACTTCTGGATCAGTCTGCAATGGATATCCGTGCACTTGCGGAGAAGTTAAATACGATGGGACGCGAGGTAATCTTCCTTGGAGACGGCTGCCCGGTTTACGCATCTGTGCTCGCAGAATGTATGCAGGTGCCGTATGCATTTGCACCGGCTCATTTAAATCGCCAGCGTGCGTCAGCGGTTGCGAGCCTTGGCACAGAGTATTTCAAGCAGGGAAAACAGGAACCGGCAGATGATCTGATCCCGATTTATCTGCGTAAATCACAGGCGGAGCGTGAACGCGAAGAAAAGCTTGCGCAAGAAGGACAGGCGTAGAAGTTGAAGATTGGTTATTATAACTGTGAAATTGCAGAATACGTAACGGAAAAGTGGGAAAAGAAATCGGAAATCCTGCCAGCGCAAATAGCGGGAAATGCTCTGTTAATGTCCGGACAGGGGAAAAGATATGATTTGCAGATTGCTGCACGTGAAGTGGCTCAGATGGAAGGTAACTCATTTGCAGATGCGTGGACAGAAACAATGATTGCGGATTCTCTTGCGCAAAGTTACAATCATCTGTGGATTGTGGAGAATGAGGCAGGCGTAACTTGCGGTTATCTGCTTGCGAATATACTTGGCGATGAGACGGAATTGTTGCGTATTGCGGTCAACCCAGAATGTCGGAAAGATGGAATCGGACAGATGTTGATAGATGCGTATCTTGCATTTGCAAGGATAGATGCTGTACGTGGTTTTCTGGAAGTACGGCATGGGAATGGCGCAGCAAAGCATCTATATGAGAAGAATGGGTATCATCTGCTTGCCTGCCGGAAGAATTATTATAAGCATCCGGACGAGGATGCGGATATCTATGAGATAGCATTTACAGAAAACGGAGAATAGAATGTTAGAGTTATGTTTGCTTGGAACGGGCGGTATGCTGCCGCTTCCGTACAGAGCGTTGACCTCGCTGATGGTGAGGTACAACGGAAGCAGTATCCTGATTGATTGCGGTGAGGGTACACAAAATCAAATACGTTTGCAGGGTTGGAGCTTCAAACCGATTGATGTGATCTGTATCACACATTTTCATGCGGATCATATCAGTGGACTTCCGGGCATGCTTCTGACGATGGGAAATGCCGAGCGGACAGAACCTTTGACGATGATCGGACCGAAGGGGCTGGAACGCGTGGTCAATTCACTACGGATTATTGCGCCGGAGCTTCCGTTTGAAATCAAATTCATTGAGCTGGAACAGCCGGAGGAAATAATCGAGATCTGTGGCCTTCGGATTCGGGCATTCCGTGTCAATCATCGCGTAACCTGCTATGGGTATAATATTGAACTTGACCGCGCTGGCAAATTCGACGCTGTGCGTGCGAGAGAACTGGGACTTCCGGTACAGTATTGGAGCCTGCTGCAAAGAGGCGAGACAGTTGATTATGAGGGAAATGTATATACAAGTGATATGGTTATGGGAAATCCACGGAAGGGCTTGAAGGTCACGTATTGCACTGACACCCGTCCGGTAGATGCAATCGCAGAGTGCGCGAAAGATGCGGATTTATTTATCTGTGAGGGAATGTATGGCGAGGAGGAGAAGCTTTCAAAGGCGAAGGAGCATAAGCATATGATGATGCGGGAGGCTGCGGAGCTTGCAAAGGAAGCACAGGTACATGAAATGTGGCTGACACATTACAGCCCGGCAACGAATCGTCCGAAAGAATTCGAGGCGATGGTACAGTTGATCTTCCCGCAGGGATATATTGCGAAGGATCGCACAGAAAAGGTTTTGAATTTTGAAGAGGAATGATGCTGTATGGCAAAAAACAAGAAAAAAGAAGTGACAATCAAAGGCATTATCATAGCAGTGCTGCTTGTCGTACTGGTGTTGTGGTACTTCAATCATTTGAGCAACCGATCTTCGATACAGCGGAGCACGTCACAGAAGACGGAAGTGGAAGCACTGATGGAGTATGATATGGCAGTGGAATATCCGAAAACGCCACGGGATGTAGCAAAGCTGCATAACCGCTATTTCAAGGTGTTTTATGGACAGAAGCTGGCGGACGATGAACTGGATGCTATGAATAAAAAAGTGCGGCAGCTGTATTGTACGGATCTGCTTGTAGCAAATCCGGAGAGCGGCAGCTTGGCGAATCTGCAAAAGGATATTGAGGCGGTTAAAGAACAGGGATATACTTACAAGATGTGTGAACTTCCGGAAGCAAGCCAGGTGCAGTATTTCAAGAAAGATGGAAAAGATATGGCATCACTGGAAGTGTGCATTACGATTAATACCGGCGACAATCTGGGTTATTTTTACCGTCAGTATGCGATGGTAAAGGAAAATGACCAGTGGAAGATTTATGGCTGGACAGAATCCCAGTTACCGAGCGGTTCTGCGACGACGCAGACGGCACAATAACAGATACATGGAAGATGCCGGGGGATAAATGTATAACTGACTGGAATATGCATGACTGCAGGGCCGTTGTGATGTAAAAATAAAAGAAAATAGATGCAAAGAGGAATCATTATGAGTACAACGATACTTTCAATTGAATCATCCTGTGATGAGACAGCAGCAGCGATTGTTGTTGATGGAAGAAAAGTAAAATCAAATATTATCTATTCGCAGATTGAACTGCATAAGCTGTATGGTGGTGTGGTGCCGGAGATCGCATCGCGGAAGCATGTGGAGAAGGTCAATCAGGTGATCCGTGCGGCAATCGAGGAGGCACATGTTACATGGGACGATATTGATGCGGTAGCGGTTACCTATGGACCGGGTCTGGTTGGTGCGCTTTTGGTTGGCGTGAGTGCAGCAAAGGCAGTTGCGTATGCGAAGAAAAAACCGCTCGTTGGTGTGCATCATATCGAGGGGCACATTGCGGCAAATTATATTGAACACCCGGATCTGGAACCGCCATTTATGTGTATGGTAGCTTCCGGTGGTCATTCCCATCTGGTATATGTGAAGGATTATACAACATTTGAAATCGTGGGACGAACAAGAGACGATGCAGCGGGTGAGGCGTTTGACAAGGTTGCGCGCGCAATTGGGCTTGGATATCCGGGTGGACCAAAGATAGATAAGCTTGCCAAAGAGGGAAATAAGGAGGCAATTCATTTCCCGCGTGCATTTATGGAAGATGCGCCGTATGATTTTTCTTTCAGTGGCTTGAAATCCGCGGTGCTGAATTATCTGAATGGATGTGAGATGAAGCATCAGGAGATCAACCGGGCAGATGTAGCTGCATCGTTTCAGCAGGCAGTTGTGGATGTGCTGACCGATAATTCAGTGCGTGCGGCAAAAGCGTATGGCTGCAACAAACTGGCATTAGCTGGTGGTGTGGCATCAAACAGCTCCCTTCGGGAGAATATGCAGCGGGTGGCATCCGAACAGGGTTTACAGTTTTACTATCCATCTCCAATCTTCTGTACAGATAATGCTGCGATGATTGGTGTAGCGGGCTATCATAATTATATGGCGGGCGTCCGTGATGGGTTGGATTTGAATGCGATTCCAAACTTAAAGATTGGAGAGCGCAGATAATGGTAACAGCAATCGTGCTTGCGGCAGGCATTGGCAGCCGAATGAAAAGTGAAAAGGCAAAACAATTTCTGGAAGTTGCAGGACATGAGGTGCTGTATTATTCTTTGCGTGCATTTAACGAGCATCCGGAGGTAGATGCAATTGTGCTTGTGACAAAGAAAGAATTTGTTAAACACTGTCGGAAAGACTTGGTAGAACGCTATCAGTTTACAAAGGTTCAGAATATCTGTATCGGCGGAAAAGAACGCTATGATTCTGTGTATCAGGGATTATCTATGATTGATGCGGAAGGAGAAAACAATATTGTACTGATTCATGATGGTGCACGTCCATTCGTGACTGCGGAAATGATATCGAATTCGATTGCGTGTGCAAGAGAATGTGGAGGCTGTACGGTTGGTGTTCCTGCAAAGGATACGATTAAAATTGTGGATGCAGATCACTATGGTGTAGAGACACCGGAGCGAAGATTCGTATATCAGATTCAGACGCCGCAGACATTTCAGGTGTCATTGCTACGGTGTGCTTATGAGACAATGTATGAGGCAAAAAGAAATGGCAACACCCACAATATAACGGATGATACAATGCTTGTAGAGCAATATGCTGGGATACATTGCAAGGTGGTGGAAGGTGCATATGAGAACATTAAAATCACGACACCGGAGGATCTGGCAATCGCGGAAATCTTTGTCGAAAAAACTTTGAAAAAAATTTAAAAAATCTGTTGACAAGTATAATACTTTTTGATAAGATAACAAAGTCGCTGATACAAACAGCGATTTTTAATTGAAAAAAATTAAAACATGGAGAGGTATCGAAGTGGTCATAACGAGGCGGTCTTGAAAACCGTTTGTCCGCAAGGGCGCGTGGGTTCGAATCCCACCCTCTCCGTTCGATACATTCGATAGATCGAACGTATCTCATCGATTTAGGCGCTTGTGGAGAAGTACCCAAGCGGCTGAAGGGGCTCCCCTGGAAAGGGAGTAGGTCGTTAATAGCGGCGCGAGGGTTCAAATCCCTCCTTCTCCGTTTGATTTACCTAGCCTAGATCAAATATGAACCTTTGACAAATTAATAACATGTTAACCCTGAAAATTTCTTTAAGATATTTTCAAGGATTTATACAAATCCTATTTCATTCATCAGAATGGAAACACAATGAACAGTAA
>NZ_JAHLPZ010000016.1 GCF_018918185.1 Eubacterium sp. MSJ-21
AATGTACCTTGAGAACTTCATACAGAGAGATAATTATAAATAGCCATTTATAATTAACAAGACATCCGAATATAAAAAATATTCAAATATCAAGTTACTTTGATACATCGAAAGATGTATGTGAAGAGAACAAAGAGTTATCGAAAGATAACGCCCGTTCAAAAGACCACATCATACGACGCTACGATATGATGGAAGGTTAAGCAAGAAAGAGCGCAGGGTGGATGCCTTGGCACTGAGAGCCGAAGAAAGACGTGATAAGCTGCGATAAGCAGCGGTGAGGAGCAAATATCCGATGACCCGCTGATTTCTGAATGGGGAAACCCGGCTGAGTATACCTCAGTCACCATATACTGAATACATAGGTATATGGAGGGAACCCGCTGAACTGAAACATCTAAGTAGGCGGAGGAAGAGAAAGAAACATCGATTCTGTGAGTAGCGGCGAGCGAAAACGGAAGAGCCTAAACCGGAGCGCGTGCGTTCCGGGGTTCGGACTGCGACATGTGAGCAATAGGATAACAGAACAGTCTGGGAAGTCAGACCAGAGAGGGTGAAAGTCCCGTATGTGAAATCCGATTTGCAGCTAGCAGGATCCAGAGTACCACGAGACACGAGAAACCTTGTGGGAAGGAAGGGAGACCACTCCCTAAGGCTAAATACTACTCAGTGACCGATAGCGCATAGTACTGTGAAGGAAAGGTGAAAAGGACCCCGGGAGGGGAGTGAAAGAGAACCTGAAACCCTGTGTCTACAAGCTGTGGAAGATCTTTATATGATCAACCGCGTACTTTTTGTAGAACGGTCCGGCGAGTTGCCATGTCTGGCAAGGTTAAGTACTTAAGGTACGGAGCCGAAGTGAAAGCAAGCGTTAACAGCGCGTAAAGTCAGACTGGGCAGACCCGAAACCGGGTGATCTACCCATGTCCAGGTTGAAGTTGCCGTAAAAGGCAATGGAGGACCGAACGCACATCCGTTGAAAAGGGTGGCGATGAGGTGTGGGTAGGGGAGAAATTCCAATCGAACCCGGAGATAGCTGGTTCTCCTCGAAATAGCTTTAGGGCTAGCCTCATATTAGTCTTGCGGAGGTAGAGCACTGAATATCCTAGGGGGCGTCAAAGCTTACCGAAGATTATCAAACTCCGAATGCCGTAAAGATGATGTATGGGAGTCAGACTGCACGAGATAAGTTGGGTAGTCAAAAGGGAAAGAGCCCAGACCTACAGCTAAGGTCCCAAAGTACGTGTTAAGTGGAAAAGGATGTGGGATTTCGAAGACAACTAGGATGTTGGCTCAGAAGCAGCCATACATTCAAAGAGTGCGTAATAGCTCACTAGTCGAGAGGTCCTGCGCCGAAAATGTCCGGGGCTGAAACACGACACCGAAGCTTAGGAATCGAAAGATTGGTAGAGGAGCATTGAATACGGAACGAAGCAGTACCGGAAGGAGCTGTGGACTGTATTGAAGAGAGAATGCCGGAATGAGTAGCGAGATTTAAGTGAGAATCTTAAAGGCCGAATATCTAAGGTTTCCAGGGTAAAGCTGATCTTCCCTGGGTAAGTCGGGGCCTAAGGCGAGGACGAAAGTCGTAGTCGATGGATAACAGGTTGAAATTCCTGTACCGCATATATTCAGAAATGTGGGGACACAGATGGAGAGTACAACCCGGGAATGGAAAGACCGGGGCAAGCGAGGTAGGAGAATGGCAGGCAAATCCACCATTCAATCTGAAGACGTGACGCGTACCGAACAAGAGTAGGGAAGTGTATGAGCCAGCTGTCGAGAAAAGCCGCTATTGTGATATATGCGCCCGTACCGTAAACCGACACAGGTGGATGAGGAGAGAATCCTAAGGCCGGCGGGAGAAGTGTTGTTAAGGAACTCGGCAAAATGACCCCGTAACTTCGGGAGAAGGGGTGCCTCGGAAGAGGCCGCAGAGAAATGGCCCAAGCAACTGTTTAGCAAAAACATAGGTCTATGCAAAACCGAAAGGTGAGGTATATGGGCTGACGCCTGCCCGGTGCTGGAAGGTTAAGAGGAGAGCTTAGCGCAAGCGAAGGTTTGAATTTAAGCCCCAGTAAACGGCGGCCGTAACTATAACGGTCCTAAGGTAGCGAAATTCCTTGTCGGGTAAGTTCCGACCCGCACGAAAGGCGTAATGATTTGGGCACTGTCTCAACAACACACCCGGTGAAATTGAAATACCAGTGAAGATGCTGGTTACCTGCGCCAGGACGGAAAGACCCCATGGAGCTTTACTCCAGCTTGATACTGGGATTCGGTACTACCTGTACAGGATAGGTGGGAGGCTGAGATCACGGGACGCCAGTTTCGTGTGAGCCGCTGTTGGGATACCACCCTTGTAGTACTGGATTCCTAACCTGCAGCCGTGACCCGGCTGGGGGACAATGTCTGGCGGGGAGTTTGACTGGGGCGGTCGCCTCCGAAAGGGTATCGGAGGCGCTCAAAGGTTCCCTCAGAATGGTTGGAAACCATTCGAAGAGTGCAAAGGCAGAAGGGAGCTTGACTGCGACACCGACGGGTGGAGCAGGTACGAAAGTAGGACTTAGTGATCCGGTGGTATAAAGTGGGATTGCCATCGCTCAACGGATAAAAGCTACCCTGGGGATAACAGGCTTATCACTCCCAAGAGTTCACATCGACGGAGTGGTTTGGCACCTCGATGTCGGCTCATCGCATCCTGGAGCTGTAGCAGGTTCCAAGGGTTGGGCTGTTCGCCCATTAAAGCGGTACGCGAGCTGGGTTCAGAACGTCGTGAGACAGTTCGGTCCCTATCCGGCGTGGGCGTAGGATATTTGAGAGGAGCTGTCCTTAGTACGAGAGGACCGGGATGGACGGACCGCTGGTGTATCTGTTGTTGTACCAACAGCATGGCAGAGTAGCCAAGTCCGGCAGGGATAAACGCTGAAGGCATCTAAGCGTGAAGCCCCCCTCAAGATAAGATATCCCATCATTAGAGTAAGACCCCTTGAAGACTACAAGGTTGATAGGCTTGGAGTGTAATCGTGGCAACACGTTCAGCTGACAAGTACTAATAGGTCGAGGGCTTATCCTTAGAGGTTTTGAGAACGGAAAGA
>NZ_JAHLPZ010000017.1 GCF_018918185.1 Eubacterium sp. MSJ-21
TATGAGGAATTTTATACATTTGATTATGGGGATGCAATCTATTATTCTGTCCGTTCAAAGCTCTATTATTATAATGAGTATTTCTATATTCAGATAGGAAATCGAATCTATCGTATCAACAAAGAAGGAACCCGTGCGGAGATTATTTATGAGAATATGGGTGAAGGTTTGCTGGCATTTGGAATCCGGGATCATCATCTGGTGCTTCAAAAAGCGCGCCAATACTACTGTCTGAATCTGGATAAATGGGACTGGAGTCAGCCGATAGAGGTTGGACGTATGCGGCACTTGCTCAATGTAGATACGGAACTTTTTGATTTATATGAGGGCGTTATTTATGGAAGCAGATATGAACTATCAGACAATGCGGTAGTTTTATTGGATCATCAATTAAAGGTTTGGAATGAAGAGGAAAAGGAATTGGAGAAGATTGCGTCTGACGTGTATTGCCTGAATGTTTATAAAGGAGATGTCTTCTATGCACAGGGAATGGATGATTCCGTCTGCATAAAATACAGATCGTCCGATGGCAAGTCGGAAGACGAACTGTTTACGATTAACCCGGATGAGAATAAGAGCATAAAATCGCTGGTGGTGAGTGACGATTTCATTATCTATGATCTGGGACCGGGCAATTATGAAGATGGTGTGGATACGCGGGTAATCTGGAACCGGAATACCGGGGAGACACAGGAGGAGGTCGTGTATCGGTAAAGCTGAGATAGTATTTGGCTGAGGTGGAATAAAGGAACCTACACGTTTAATGCTATTGGTAATACCACAGTTGCCACGAAGAATCCTCCTTCAATCGAGTAGTTGACAAAACCATGATTGTTCTCCACTGCATGCCGGATGCTTTTGGTGCCGATGCCGTGCAGCCTTGTGTCCGTCTTGGTAGAGACGAATTGTCCATCACGTAAAACCGGTGCTTTGTCAAAGGTATTTTTCACGATAATCACATAGAAGTTATTTTCGTTTTTCTTTGTAATCGTCAGTTGTACAACACGAGAATTGTCGCGCACCAGGCATGCTTCGATGGCGTTCTCAAGCAGATTTGACAGAATGGATATGATATCCGCAGATGGTAATTCGGCAAATGTAATATCCGGGAGTACATCGATTGACATCTGGATATTCTGCGATTGGGCAAGTTCAGATTTCTCAGTTAGAATTGCATTCAGAATATCGTTTTTGGAATAGCGCGTAAGGATGGTTGTATCTAACTTTGTATCCAATTCGGAAATGAGTGCAAGTGCCTGGTCTGGATGTCCGTCGTTAAGCAGTATGCGGATGGCTTTCATGTAATGTGTCGTATCGTGCACCAGCTCCTGCAAATGTTCATCCATCGTGAGCAGCTTCTGATAGTAGTTCAGTCGAAGCGACTGATCGGAGATGATCAGGCTGTTCTGCAGGTTGTGATTGAGCTGCTCTGTGTATCTCTGGAATGCGCGGAAGATCAGAATGTTTCCAAACTGCATGATCGCAAAAAATACGCAGAGCAATATCCGCATGCGTGGAGACGATGCGAAGTCCAGACCGGAATAATATGTGAGAAGCATCATTGCAATGCATGCAATTGGAATACACAAATAGCATGCGAAAATCTTTCGATCCATGCGGGCGGAGGAGCGGACAGAGGTCTGCTTATACAGGCAGCAGATCAGATAGGTCAGGAGCTTCAGTGTAAATATCTGCCAAGGAATCGTGGACAGGTTGGCAACACTGCTGGAATGAAAAAGATATGCCGGCAGATTCAATAAAACTGCAAATAAAAATTCGCAGCCAAAGAAAATCGCACACAAAAATACGATATACAGCAGTCGTTCTTTAAAGTTTGCTTCATAAAGAAAAGAGTAAAGAAGTAACAGACAGACAAAGGCAATCATATTCAGATATGAAATCTGCAATGTGTTGATACCAAAATAAATGCCGATGAAAGGAATCGCTATCAAAATACGGTTCCGGATTGGCTGGAAATTCGGACGAATGGTTAAAAAGGCATCAAAGAAGTCCGAAAATATGAGGTATTCTGCAATGCAACTAAACAACAAGATAATATAATCCATACTGCCTCCTAATCCTGTGATTTCATATAACGGAAAAACATTGACTGAAACTCTTTCTGTCTGGAGCGTGAGATCGTCAGCATGCTATTATCCGACAGTGTCAGTTCGGTTGTATTCAGGTATGTTACATGCTGGAGATTCACTAAGTAACTGTTATGTGCATATGCAAAATAAAAATCATGCAGTAAAGCATGCAGATCACTCAGAGAACTTTTGCATAAGATCTTTTCATTGTAAGTGTAATAGGGGCTCTTCTTAGATACATAAATCTTCGAACAGCCACGTCCGCGTGCGATATACATTATCTCGGAGGCAGGGAGCTTCAGTTGTGTGCTGTACCATCCGGCATGGATAAAGGGCTCTGCTTTTTCCGTCTGGATATGCGCGATGACAGGCGAGAGTTTCTCTACCATATGTGCGTCTGTCCATGCTTTGAGTAGATAGCGGTATGGTTCAGATTCAAAAGACTCTGGGGTTGGAGACTGCTTCCCGGAACAGAAAACCAGTGTGGAGCTTGGGAATTTCTCACGAAAAGATTTGGCAAATACCGTTCCATTTACATCTGGAAGCTGGATATCTAAGATCAGTAAATCAATCGTATAGAAGTTTGGAAAGTCTGCTTCGAATTCACTTGCTGAGAGGTAGCTGTAGAATTTGCAGGTTTCTGATGGTAGTCCTGCGCGAAGCAATAAAGCTTTCATATGATCTATAAATAAAGTATCATCATCACAGATAACAATATGATACATAGTCTGGAGTCTCCTTTTGTGTGTTAAGATACTTTTATTTTAACATAAATAAAATCTGAGAGAATACGGAGAAATGCAAAAATTGCATTTCATTGTGCAAAATTCGACATAGCAGTAGAGAATTATAGATTTCATAAAAAACTCCTTTTTCAACGTATTGTAGCAGAAATAAGGAAAGTGATATATAATAGCTAGAGAAATTTATGGATAAAAGGGTAGGGCACGATGCAGGTCATAGTCTGTGATGATGATATTGAGATTTTAAATGAGATGATAAAGGTCTGTCGTAATGTGATGGTAAAAGGAACTGAGGTACGGGGATTTTCCGATGCCAGAATGTTAGCGGAATCCCTGCAGGCACATACGGTGCAGCCAGCACTTATGCTTTTGGATATTGAGATGCCGGAGCTTTCCGGGTTGGAGCTGCGCGAGCAAATGGCTTCGAAGCTGCGTATGACAGATATTATCTATGTAACGTCGCATGAAGAAATGATGGAAGCGGCATTTGGGCGAAATGTGATCGCGTTTGTCAGAAAAACAGGAAATTGGGATAAACTGACAGAGGTGTTGCAGAACTTTCAGAGAGAGCATCAACGACTAATCGACGTAACATGGAAGAAAAAAGTATGGCAGATTGATGTATCACAGATACTATATATACAGTCTGCGGATAATTATAGTCAGATAACCTTTTACCTGCGCGGGGAAGTCGTGCAGGCACTGCAAACGTATACAATGAAAGAGTGGGAGCAGATTCTGCAGGAACAGGGATTTTGCAGGATATCAAGATTTGTGATCGTGAACTATGCGTATGTCGAGGATATCCAGAAGACATCTCTAATTATGGAAGATAGTATGCGTTTTAACATACCAAACGGAA
>NZ_JAHLPZ010000018.1 GCF_018918185.1 Eubacterium sp. MSJ-21
CTGAAAAAAAGGAGCGACCGACAGGCAGAGCAAATACGAATATTTGAGCGGGAACAGAAGCTGACCAGAGATTATTATGTACAGTTGTATGAGAAAAATGAGAAAACGCGGGCGCGACAACATGAATTTCGGCACATGATGCAGACGGTGCAGGACCTGCTCAAAAAGGGAGAAATCGCACGAGCGACTGCGATGGTTGATAGTTGGAATCATATGGAAGCAGAGCCGTCGACATGCATATATTCCCAAAATCGGATTGTGGATGCTGTGATTTCGGGCGTGCTTGGAGCTGCGATCTTAAAAGAGCGGATTCAATTTACTTATCAGGGACGACTGCCGCAGGAGCTTGGTGTTGAGGATTTAGATCTGTGTTTTCTTTTGTCGAACATACTGGAAAATGCAAAGGAAGCCGTTGAGAAAATCCCTCTGGATATGGGAGAACGGAAGATTCATCTTATGATTGGAACCTATAAGAATCTGGTTTTCCTTGATTGCATAAATACGATTTTGCCTGAGGAGGAATTGTCTGCGGAGACAGATAAGGATTCGGAGTGGCATGGATTTGGAATTCATAATATTCATAAAATTGTACAAAAATATGATGGAGAGTTTGAACTTTCCATGGAGAAAAATACAGCGGCTGCACATGCCGTTCTGCATAAAAATCTCTAAATCAAACATGCTGTATGCATGGTTTGGGGATTATTGTTGTATAAAATCTTCGCTTGGCGGAAAAAACTTTCGTTTGGCGGAAGTATTGTCGAAAAATCCCCGGAAATTATTTAAACTGTAAACAAAAACAAAGGAAGGGAAACAAGGATGAGTGAGGAAAAAATATTTGATGTAAATTGGGAAGGGGAGCGCAATATCTCTGAGAACCCGCAGGCTTTTAAGATGTATAGTTATCCGCCTGGGACGATACGTAACATGTCTGTTCCGGGATTTATAATATGGCTGGTACTGTTGCTTGGATCCATCGGAGGGTTCGTATATGGAGCATGGATGTGGATAACCGGAGACTACGAGAACGAAACTGTAGTCAGTACGCTGCCACTTGTATGCTTTGTCGTATTTTTGGGTGTTACAATTTACAAAAGCACGTATAAGCAGAAGCTTATTACATATACGGATGTGCTGCATGTGGTATTCGTGGATCAGGCACGTCGGGCATATGTCGTGCATCTGAACGAGGATGCATTTTTAAATGCAACCGGCTTGTCCGGATATAAGATCCAGCAGGTTCAATCACAGGGCGTAAGTATGACGCATGTCGGACAATCCATGGATCGCATGGATATGGAAGTCAAGGCAGGCAAGATGATCAAGCGAAAGGACTTTTTGCTGAAGCGGATTCAGGAGAAGCCGGTTTTTCAGGAGATGATGAAAGACGGCAGCTTTGCGAAGGTGGCGCTACCGGTGGAAAAGGTGCTGAAGCTTAAAAATCCGGGAGGATATTTTACAGTTACCTATGCATATAGATGGAACGGTGCTGAGTATACAGACAAGGTTCGTTTCTATCACTCTATGAAGGATTATAAGGAGCTGCTTGCTTATTTTAAGGAGCGGAGCAAGGAGCTGTCGTAGGTTAGCTGGAAGATACGGAAATAGTCACGACTTTTCTTTGCAAAAACGGCATCTTATCATGCAAAAATCGACATAAAAACCGAAATTGGAGGGTATTCATGGGTAAAAGACGAAAAGCTATAAGATGGCTGGTAGCGATCGTAATCGTTGCCCTGATCGGCGGTGTGACCGCAGTAGCGGTTGATAGAAGGATACGAGAACAAGTGGAAGAAGAGTACTTGGATCGGGTAATGGAAATGGTCAATCTAAATGGGTGGTATCGAAAAGCACTGTCGATTACAGGAGAAGCTAAATACAGTTGGGATGGAATAGAATATCCGGAGGGGATGTATATAGATAAAAAGTCAATATATACGCAAATTCTTTATATTCGGTTATTTACAACCAAATATAAAGAAATGGAGTATTCGGACGTGGATCAACTGCTACAGGAATACGAAGCGTTTTGTGAGACGGGTCAGAAATCGGAAATGCTGGATGAATTTAACATGGCTTGTGAGTATGCATCAAGTGGTGCGCCGGGAATTAATCCCAGCGATATACCCTTTTATGTGAGGCGGATGGGAACAGGTGCCCTGAAAATTGAGAACGGAAATGTTGTTGAAATTAAAAATCTGGGAGATGAAATTTACGACATGGATATTGGTGATGATGAATGGCTGGAATTGTGCAAAAAATTTGAGGAGAATAGTGAAATTCTATTAGACTGGATGCGTGATTAAATGGCGGGGTGTTCCAACAGATGAGGAGATTTTATGGGAAAGAAAAGAATATATATAAAAGTGCTTGCCATTGTAGCAACAGTTTTTGTGATAGGTGTGATAATCACAAAAACTGTAGATAAAAGGCGGCAGATATATTATGAACGAATATCGGAAATGCTGGATGCAAACTGGAATTATCAACACGATCTGTCAATTGAAGGAACTCTGGATTTATTTTCTTTCGATTTCGATCTGGATGGCATAGATTGGAGGAGCATGTCTGTGGATCGGTATTTAATTTATGCGAGAATTCTGGAGATTCGGTTATTTGTGCCAGAATATGCGATTGATTACACGGGCGTCGATTCGTTGCTGGAAGAATACGATTCGTTTTGTAATACGGGGCGGAATTCTAAAATACTTGATGAATTTCATAAGGGCTGCGAGATGGCAGCTGCACAGGTATCTGAGAAAGGAATACAGTTTGATGATATCGTTAATATGATGGCATGGCTTGGAAAGGGTAAATTAAAAATTGAGAATGGAGAAATGATAGAAGATAAAGAGACTGGGGAAGGAATCTATTTATCCGATTTTAGTGATGAAGAGTTGATGGAGCTTTGCAGGACGTTTGAAAATAACAGTGATGTAATAATAGATTACATGATGGAAAAAGGAAAGCTGAAAGAAATGGAGAAAAATGAGAAGGGTTAATTCGAGAAATATATATTTTTTATTGTTATGTCTTTGCCTGCTAATATTTTGTGGCTGTGGAAAAAAACAGGTAGAGACGACTACAGAAGAAATGACTACAGAGGAACCTGCCACGACAGAAGCATTGGAGACGGTAGCACTGAAAGATGCGGAAATTGGTGACATCGTACAGATGGGAACCTACGAACAGGATGGAGATCCGGAGACAGAGGATCCGATCTGCTGGGATGTGCTGGATAAGGATGGGGATGCTATGCTGCTCATATCCCATGATGTGATTGCCTATCAACGATTCTCGGATAGTTTTAAATGTGTAATATG
>NZ_JAHLPZ010000019.1 GCF_018918185.1 Eubacterium sp. MSJ-21
TATTTTTAGTGCGGTTGGCGAACCTACACTTTATATTATCATGGAGGTTTCTTTACTTGAAGCTAAAGCTCACTGGGAACCACCTGCATAGCAGGTGGTTTATTTTTCTGTCTATACAAAAAGAGATTATGTTTCCCTGCCCGAAACATAATCTCCTTGATTATCTCTCCTTACTGTATCCAACATACTTCGCTATGCCGTTTTCTGCGCTGCCAGTTCCTTTACTTCATCCAGCAGAAGCCCCGTGCTCTCAGAAATCTCCTCGTAAGACAGCTTCTTCAGCTTCAACAGACTCTTCGCCGTGTTAATCTTATTTTCTTTCTCCACGCGCTCTGCTGTCTCTTTCTCCACACGTTCCGCTGTCTCTTTCTCCACGCGCTCCGCAACCTCGTCACACATTTCCTCTAATATTTTACACATATGCTCCCGACCTCCTTCCGTTTCCTTCAAATACCGTACCTCTTCCGCCAATTCTCTGCTATACATATCTTCCGATTTCGTACAATGAAAATCATGCATCAGCCGTCCAACTGGCGTATCCGTATCCCGATATTCTCCATTTACATATACAATATGCAAGCCATCCTCAAATAACGAATAATCATCCTCTTCGATTCGCCGCTCAATGTGATAGACCGGCACACCGCAGTCATACTTATCGTTCTCCGTTATAAATATCACAAACGACTCCGGCAGTTCCTCGAAATCCCGATTCTTCTCTAGCAATTCCCGGTCAATCATGCTTCCGTGGTAGCGTGCCCGCTTCGCCCCACTTCCCTTATCCTCACACTGAATCTCTATATCAAAATGCTGTCCTGTCTGATCAACTGCCTTGATATCAATTCGGATTGACCGCTTCGTTGCACTCCTGTACTCTACCTGCGCTTTCGTCTCGACAACATCCAGATCATCACGGTTTAAGACCACTCGCAGAATATACTGTACCGCTTCACACTTTCCATCCAACGCTTCCGAGAAAAAATCATCGTCCATTAACCGCAGCTTCTCGATTCTCTTTAAATGTGCGTCCCGTTGTTCCTGCCACGCATGTTTCTTTTGCATCTCCATCTTTGCCATACACTCCTCCTGCATCGCCCCGGGGTGATGGTTTGTCCATCTGATTTTGTCGACAACAAAACCATACCACGTGCCTGCAGCGATTGTAAAGCGTAAGTTTGGAACATTTGGAAAAAGCACGCAAGAATGAGGGTTTGCACGATGTCAATTCACAAAAGATTCACATCTTCCTTCACATCTAATTTCATCTCAAACCTCCTCCGAAACATAGTATTGTATTCTAATACCATGCTGAGCAACCTGATTTTGAACTGACTGCAGAAACTTTTCTGCATTATCCGTTAAACTGTATTGGAAATGAATTTCTATGATTCCATATGTAATTGTCTCTTCTTTATACATATCCCCATACTGTTTTTCTTCAAGAAATCCGAGATACATATTAATTTTCTCCTGCAGAATCATTAAATGCTGGTATTCTTCACTCCAATCCAAATGATCGGTAATCAACAAAACTATTCCATTTTTATCTTCTGTTAATGCTATACCATCTATTACCATACCATCAACCACCGACATAATATATTATACCTCCTCAATTTGGTCGAATTATTTTTTCCTTTTCGAACAACAACTCCTCCACCTTCAAGAATGTGTCATTTGTGTTCTCCTTGTTTCATTTCTTTCAATCTTTCCTTGAATTCTTCTTCCTCAACCGATGCTTTGGGATTATCCTTAGATATATGCATCTCAAACATAACTTCCCCGGTTGGCTGATAGATAAATTTTATTGTTAGTTCACGTTCATCATATGGAATCCCGGCATATGCCTGAATTAGCTTACATTCTCCAACCAATACCACATGTGTATAAGAAAAATCCATAAGCTCTGTTGAATCATCCACATAATAGGTGATTTCATTACAATCATAATTCACTTCAACAGGCTTATCTGCTTGCTTTATCGCATTTTTTATATCACCAACCGTTTTGTCATATTCCGCTTTCAATTGATCCCGATTAAACTTCAGTACACAACGGCCTTCCTCATTGACCCACGCATCTTCACAACGTTTTTGATCTTTCATCCTCTGACCCGCTTCCTCTGCTGCCTGCCCAGCATGCGCTCCCAAAGAAAATTCTATATTGACCGTCTTTCCTCTTTTTAACTTTAAGCATGGAATGTAATCCCCCCTGTCTTCCGAAAAGGAACACCCAACAAGAGAAATAAGACAAAGTAAACATAACGATATAATTTTTACTCTCCATCGTTTCATTTTGTATTCTATCCTCCGTACATAAACACATTCTCTTATTTGTAACGAAGCTCCTGTGTCTCCCCCGTCTGCCGGTTCCAGATTACCCGCGTATCCACACCATCTTCATAATTGCCCGGTCCCAGATCATAGATAATGAAATCATCACTCACCACCAGCGATTTTATCCTCTTATTCTCATCCGGGTTAATCGTAAAAAGCTCGCCTTCCGACTCACCATCGAACGATCTGTATTTTATGCTGACCGCATCATCCACGCTCTGTGCATAAAAGGCATCTCCTTTATAAACATTCAGGCAATACACGTCAGACGCAATCTTCTCCAATTCCTTTTCCTCTTCATTCCAAACCTTTAATTGATGATCCAATAAAACTACCGCGTTGTCTGATAGTTCATATCTGCTTCCATATATAACCCCCTCATATAAATCGAAAAGTTGTTCCGTATCTATATTGAGCAAGTGTCGCATACGTCCAACCTCTATCGGCTGACTCCAATCCCATTTATCCAGATTCAGACAGTAGTATTGGCGCGCTTTTTGAAGCACCAGATGATGATCCCGGATTCCGAATGCCAGCGAACCTTCACCCATATTCTCATAGATGACCTGCGCACTGGTTCCTTCTTTATTGATACGATAGATTCGATTTCCTATCTGAATATAGAAATACTCATTATAATAATAGAGCTTTGAACGGACAGAATAATAGATTGCATCCCCATAATCAAATGTATAAAATTCCTCATA
>NZ_JAHLPZ010000020.1 GCF_018918185.1 Eubacterium sp. MSJ-21
TTGATACGATAGATTCGATTTCCTATCTGAATATAGAAATACTCATTATAATAATAGAGCTTTGAACGGACAGAATAATAGATTGCATCCCCATAATCAAATGTATAAAATTCCTCATATGTACCATCCGGAGAGAGACGATAAATTACATTGTTCCCGCATTTTTTCAACGCATCTACATGGTCATAGTTTCCAAGCTCCACCCGGCTTTTATAGAAATACACATAGCCATCCACAACCAATGCCTCATTTTCGTAATTTCCACTTTGCAAATCGATCTCCTGATTGACTCCGGAAAACGGATTCTCAAACAACCGGTTCTTTGCCTTTTGTTCAGAATGATGCTTGAAAAACACTCTGCTGCCAATTGTACAGACAACAAGAATAACTGCAAATATAATTATCTTTTGTTCCCGACTTAAAGACATCCCATTCTCCCTTCACCCCTGTATCATATACTTCATCTTTTTGTTTTTCTATCAAATAATTCCTTTTCAATCTCTCGTCAGCCGAATCCGATCACAGGTTTTACCCTCCATTCCGGTATAGGTACCGCGGAATGAAAAGATAATTGTACAGGTTCCAATATTCGTCTTATACTCGTAATAAAGATCCTTCATAGAACTAATCTCTTTTTCTTCATCCGGTTTTCCCATCGCTGCAAGTATCTCTTCATACGTGCTTGCCTGACTGAGTCCATTGCACAACATAAATTGTTCGTCAGACCATATCGTCTGAATCGGACAATTCACCGCGGCTGTCTCCTTCGTACCTGTATTGATTACCGATACATCAAACTCCCCCTTAAAATCACGTGCCTCCATCTTGCAGATTGCTGTCTCATATGCCTTATATCCATCTATCATCAGAGAGGCTGGTTTTCCCAGCATGATCTTCGCATCACTTTCATTCATGCTATACCCTGCGTCATACAGATCTGTCGTTGTGCACGGAAATGTCATAACCTTTCCGGCAATCGCAAATTCCATACTGGATACATCCTTCGTCGTAAATGGAATGTCCGCATAAGCAACTGGTTCTTTCTCTTTTCGAAGGCTTACCTTCTCCGATGCCTCCGGATCTGTCAGAAACCAAACGACAAAGCCAATTACTCCAAGTACGATCACAACCATGATTACTTCTTTGATCGTACTCTTTACCCGCCTTTTCTTTTTTGCCTGCAAGTCCTGCATAAACTGCTCATAGACTTCGTCTCTTTCGGTATTCTCTTCCATTGTCATTTCCTCCCATGTTAAGACAGAAACTATGTCCCTGCTTAATACTCGATTGTCTGCTGTATCTCCCCCGTCTGCCGGTTCCAGATCACCCGCGTATCAACAGCTTCTTTCTCCTTTTTTGGTCCCAGATCATAGATGATATAATCATCACTGACGACGAGCAATTTTAGCGCCTTATCCGCTCCCGCATCGATCGTGATCAGTTCGCCTTCCTGCTTGTCCTCCAGCGAATAATATTTTATGCAGATAAAATCATCCACCTTCTGCGCGTAGAACATGACTCTTTTGTAAACATTCAGGCAATACACACTACCTGCAATACTTACTTTTTCCTCCTCATCTTCATCATAGACACGTAAATCATGTAGATATGCAAAATCACTACCATATAACATATTGCTTTCAAAATAGACACCGATCGGTTCTTCCTTCTCCGTTCCGTAGATAACATTCTCAAAAAAGCAGATCAACTGATTTCTTCTGACCGCTTCATAAGAACATCGCACATTCACCAGATGCCGCATACGTCCAACCTCTATCGGCTGGCTCCAGTCCCATGTATCCATATCAAGATAATAGTATTCTGTCTGTTTTTGAAGCACCAGATAATGATCCCGGATACCAAATATCACGTAACTGCCATATCCGCCCACATTCTCATAGATCACCTGTGTCTCAGTGCCTTCTTTATTGATGCGGTAAATCCGGTTTTCAATCTGGATATAGAAATATCCCTCATAATAGTACAGTTTGGAACCGATACTGTAATAGATCGCATCTCCTTCCTCAAATGTATAAAATTCCTCATATGTACCATCCGGAGACAACCGGTAAATCACATTGTTCCCACATTTCTCCAGCTCATCTACCTTGTCATAGTTTCCAAGCTTCACCCGGCTTTTGTAGAAATACACATAGCC
>NZ_JAHLPZ010000021.1 GCF_018918185.1 Eubacterium sp. MSJ-21
TCAGTGCAAAATCAAAAGGTTTTCTAATACATTAAACATTGTATTTTCTGTTTTTCTGGTATTTTATGTGATATAATCCGATTAAAACTGTTGAAAAACGCTTAATTGTTTACATGCCAAAATAGCGGCTCGCATTTTCTTCTGCAAAAGTTAATGCAACCCACTTCATATTGATTATGGATGATTAACTATCTGCTTTTCATTCTTATTCTTTACTAAGTAACTTTGGTCTTAAACATATCTCGTCTGCGGCGACTGGAGACATGTTAAGCACTTCCAACAGTTTTTTCATTTCTTCAGTTTCTACAAGATCGTATGGACTTTTGTATTCAAGTCCTGGTCTCGTTGTACTGTTGATATGATTTGCGATCAGTGTCATATCTTCCTGGGTATATCCCTTAAAAGTCTTACCTCTTGGAATGACATATCTTATAAATTCATGATTCTTTTCGATGTGAGGTTTCTGCCATGATGCCTGTGGATCACAATAAAAAATTTTAGTCCTTGGTGAACCACTCTTTGTATATTCGAGAGCTAATGCATTCTTGAAACATCTTCCATTATCAGTAAGTATCACCGGAAAAAGCTTTCTAAATCTTTTAACACCTAATGCCTTTGTAAGCTTATCAAATACCTCTATTACCGGATCCATTGCTTCTTCTTCAATCAGTATCATTAGCATTACAGAATTACTATTAAACATGATTGTAAGAAGTACCTGTTCCTTTGTTCTAAGTCCTCTAACGGTGTCCATTTCAACCACAGGTGCATCCGGATGTTCCTCCATATACTTTTGAAAGTCTTCATAAGTTCTTCCCTGTCTGTAATTGAACTTGTTACACTTTATTTCAGTCTGCTTTTTTCGACGCTTTTTATATTTTACTTTACGCCTAAGATCCAGGTTACTTATGGTCAATTCTCCAGCATCGATATAGTTGTAAATACTTCTTTCAGATACTTTTATTTCATCACCATGTGTATTACATATATGTGATAATGGCTGTCCTTGACGAATAAGCGGTGACAAAATTTCATCTAATGTCTGGAGTTCTTCTTGACTAAGTCTTATTCCTTCACGCGACTCTGAACGAACCTTTTTCGCCTTTGCATCCGCCTTTTCCGCAAGATAATAGAACTTGTTATACTTACATGCTTTCTTATTCTTTTCACTGCATGAATCGCATACAAATGGTGCCCTTTCTGTTTTTTTACAAGTATGTGTAACGCACCTGTCACAATACCCTGTACAATCATGCTCCATACAAGTCCAACATCTCTTGCTGCAGTACTCATCTCCGCAAAGACCTGTCTTTCTACAACTTGGCGGATAAATACAATCCGTCCCAAAAGAATACGGTGTCTTGACCATTATTCTGTTCTGCTTCACTTCTCTGGTAACACTTGATGTGCTTCTACCAATTTCTTTAGCTATCTGACTAAAAGATTTCTTGGCATAAATGCCAGCTTCAATTCTCACTCTTTCTTTAAAAGTTATTCGATTGTAATTACTCATTTGACTCCTAACCGCAGATAGTAATCACATCGAATCATATCACATAAAATACCTCCTTCTGCAAAAGTTATTGCAACAGATTTCTCTATTTCATAACTTTTTTGTTGCGTTAAGTTTTTCAATTAAAG
>NZ_JAHLPZ010000022.1 GCF_018918185.1 Eubacterium sp. MSJ-21
TGTCGCGCCCGCGTTTTCTCATTTTTCTCATACAACTGTACATAATAATCTCTGGTCAGCTTCTGTTCCCGCTCAAATATTCGTATTTGCTCTGCCTGTCGGTCGCTCCTTTTTTTCAGCTTTCCTATGTAGATCAAATACGCACATACAATAACAGCTGAACCAAATAGCATCATAAGTACAACATAGGTCTCGCCTGCCACGTTCCTGATCTCCCCATCCCCTACAATATAGGTCAGAAATGAAACCTGAACTGCCGCAAGTATGCCTCCCGCGAACAACACCCCAAAATTGCGGTTTACAAGCGTCCACACATCCGACTTTTTCTTTTGCAGCTTATAGATCAACGCCCACAAAAAAAGTCCCGGCAATGAACAGATTCCATCCATGATCGGATCGGAAAACCCGATGTCATTGACACTTACATTTGCTAAAAGTGCAATGCATACATATAGAATTGAATCCACAACCTCTACGATCATATAAGACAACACATATGCCTTTATGGATTCTCGTATAGATTGCCGCTTCCAGATATAAAATGCAACTCCATTTATAATCGGAATCAGCACAATCGCACTCTCATGCAGAAACTCTGTTTCTATAAATGTTCCTAAAATCAGCAATCCTCCTGTAAGAACTGCATCTCGCAGGCACAAATTCCGTGCCTGTTTCTTTCTATGATAGCCAAACACACACGCAGAAACCGTGGTTTCCTTAATCAGCTTTATGCAATTAATTAAAAAACACAATAAAAACATCCCTATAAAACTCTTTCATGCTCCCGCGCATATGCGATATATTCCTGTCGCAGCCTCCTCACCTTTCCGTTTGGTATGTTAAAACGCATACTATCTTCCATAATTAGAGATGTCTTCTGGATATCCTCGACATACGCATAGTTCACGATCACAAATCTTGATATCCTGCAAAATCCCTGTTCC
>NZ_JAHLPZ010000023.1 GCF_018918185.1 Eubacterium sp. MSJ-21
GTTTATACTTATCATTCTCCGTAATAAAGATAACAAACGACTCCGGCAGCTCTTCAAAATCCATGCTTTTCTCCAGTAACTCACGATCAATCATGCTTCCATGAAACCGCGCGCGTTTGGCTCCAGTTCCGCTATCCGCCCGCTGAATTTCAATATCAAAATGCTCCTGGTCATCATTTACTGCTTTCACATCCAATCGGATCGTCCGTTTCGTAGCGCTTTTATACTCTACCTGTGCTTTGGTCTCCACAACTTTCAGATCATCCCGATTCAAAACCGTCCGCAGAATGTATCCGACCGCTTCAGTTTTTCCATCCAACGCTTCTGAGAAGAAATCATCATCCATTAACCGCAGCTTCTCTATCCGTGCCAGATGCATTTCCCGTGTCTGCAGCCCGACGGCTGCCTGTGCAGTCTGGATTCTCTCCTGTATATTCTTTTCGTTCTTCGCCATGCTCCTCCTGCATCGCCCCAGGGTGATGGTTCTTCCATCTACTATTGTCGACATAAAAACCATATCACACGTCAATGGACATTGTAAAGCGTATGTTTGGAACATTTAGGAAAAGCACGCAGGAATGCGGGATTGCAATAATATTTTTTTAACGATGAATTAAAAAGACCCGTATGGATTGGGGAATCCATACGGGCTTTTGCATGCTTCTTTTAGGGGGATTGCCTCCCTGCTGATTCATTTCTTATGCTGTCTTCTGCGACGCCAACTCCTCGACCTCCTCCAACGAAAGGCCTGTACTCACAGATATATCTTCATGTGAAAGTTTTCCCAATGCTAACAGTGACTTCACTGTTTCCTTGGCAACACGCTTCTGTGTCTCTTTCTC
>NZ_JAHLPZ010000024.1 GCF_018918185.1 Eubacterium sp. MSJ-21
TGACCCAACCGCAAGGAGGGAGCTGCCGAAGGCAGGTTCGATGACTGGGGTGAAGTCGTAACAAGGTAGCCGTATCGGAAGGTGCGGCTGGATCACCTCCTTTCTAAGGAAGAAAAGTAAGGGTTGACATGTTATTAAGTTGTTAAAGGCAACTGAATATTTGCCGGTGGTGATGCGCTTAGGGGGCACACCCGTTCCCATCCCGAACACGATGGTTAAGACCTAAGCGGCTGATGGTACTGCACTGGAGACGGTGTGGGAGAGTAGGTGGCTGCCGGCTTAATAAAGAAAAACAAAAGGGCTTATAGCTCAGCTGGTTAGAGCGCACGCCTGATAAGCGTGAGGTCGGTGGTTCGAGTCCACTTAAGCCCACTGGGTATAACCCGTAATTAAATAAAACCCAAGCCGTTATCACAACCCAATAAGATAATGGTAAGAAATGGGGGTGTAGCTCAGTTGGGAGAGCACCTGCCTTGCAAGCAGGGGGTCAGGGGTTCGAATCCCCTCATCTCCACTCGATAGATTCGAAAGGATTTATCGTAAGTTGTACCTTGAGAACTTCATACAGAGAGATAATTATAAATAGCCATTTATAATTAACAAGACATCCGAATATAAAAAATATTCAAATATCAAGTTACTTTGATACATCGAAAGATGTATG
>NZ_JAHLPZ010000025.1 GCF_018918185.1 Eubacterium sp. MSJ-21
CGGATGCATCTGTCCTTGGGCGAAAACCATCGAGAGCAGTATTGCAGAAGCGGGAGGCGATATTTACAGATATTATAATCGAGGAGCTTCCGGCGATGTATCCATATTCCCGGCATCTGGCTGATGGTACGGAGCGGTTACCGTGGATGCTGCGGTCAACCGGTATGAAGGATTACAATATTTTGGTGATTGGATACGAGGGAAAATGGGATCAGGACTATCCAGATTCTTATAACGGCGTTCGACCTGTAATGTGGGTGAACGTGGGTGATTAAAAATGGGCGGATGTTCCTAATGTCGAAGGGAGTAAAAATGTCTCTAAATCGGAAAGAAAAGATCGTTATATTTGCGATAATGCTCTTCGCCTGTGTAATTGTAGCCGGAAGCAGGGTATATGAGAAAAAACAATCGGAACCAAAGGCGAAGAACCGTTTTTTTGAGAATCCATTTTCTGAGGTTGATCCAGGGATAGATCAGCAGAGCGGTAATTATGCCAATGATGCGTTGGTTGTAGACGGCTATGTGTATTTCTACAAAAGCCGGGTGAAGCTTGGAAACTATGACAAGGTAGATGAGCTGGAGAAATGTGGGAACAATGTGATTTACCGGTTGTCTCCGGATGGTACATATGAGGA
>NZ_JAHLPZ010000026.1 GCF_018918185.1 Eubacterium sp. MSJ-21
CGGATGCATCTGTCCTTGGGCGAAAACCATCGAGAGCAGTATTGCAGAAGCGGGAGGCGATATTTACAGATATTATAATCGAGGAGCTTCCGGCGATGTATCCATATTCCCGGCATCTGCCTGATGGTACGGAGCGGTTACCGTGGATGCTGCGGTCAACAGGTATGAAGGATTACACGATCTTAGTGATTGGATACGAGGGAAAATGGGATCAGGACTATCCAGATTCTTATAACGGCGTTCGACCTGTGATGTGGGTAAACGTGGGGGATTAGTGTCGAAGGGAGGACGAAATGTCTCTAAGTCGGAAAGAAAAGATCGTTATATTTGCGGTGATACTCTTCGTTTGTGTAATTGTAGTTGGAAGCAGGATATATGAGAAAAAACAATCGGAACCAAAGGCGAAGAACCGTTTTTTTGAGAATCCATTTTCTGAGGTTGATCCAGGCATTGATCAGCAGAGCGGTAATTATGCCAATGACGCGCTGGTTGTAGATGGCTATGTGTATTTCTACAAAAGCCGGGTGAAGCTTGGAAACTATGACAAGGTAGATGAGCTGGAGAAATGTGGGAACAATGTGATTTACCGGTTGTCTCCGGATGGTACATATGAGGA
>NZ_JAHLPZ010000027.1 GCF_018918185.1 Eubacterium sp. MSJ-21
TCCTCGACCTCCTCCAACGAAAGGCCTGTACTCACAGATATATCTTCATGTGAAAGTTTTCCCAATGCTAACAGTGACTTCACTGTTTCCTTGGCAACACGCTTCTGTGTCTCTTTCTCTACTTGCTCCGCAGTTTCTCTCTTGACTCGCTCTGTAGTCTCTCTTTCTACACGTTCTGCCGTCTCCTTCTCTACCTGCTCTGCAACCTCTTCACACATTTCCTCTAAGATTTTACACATATGCTCCCGGCCTCCTTCCGTCTCTTTCAAATATTTTACCTCTTCTGCCAGTTCTTTGCTATACATATCTTCCGCTTTTGTACAATAAAAATCATGCATCAGCCTGCCAACCGGTGTATCCACATCCTGATATTCACCGTTTACGTATAGAATATGCAATCCATCGCCAAATAGCGCATTATCATCTTCTTCTATCTTTCGTTCTATGTGATACAACGGAACACTCCGTTTATACTTATCATTCTCCGTAATAAAGATAACAAACGACTCCGGCAGCTCTTCAAAATCCATGCTTTTCTCCAGTAACTCACGGTCTATCATACTTCCATGAAACCGCGCACGTTTG
>NZ_JAHLPZ010000028.1 GCF_018918185.1 Eubacterium sp. MSJ-21
TAAAAACTCAACGGCTTCCTCCTTTGTATTGTAATTAGATTTTTCTTTCATATATCTTAACAAATTGGTCATATATATTCTTCCGTACTTCTTCTGACAAACCGGCGTATTTTGTATCCAACACCTTTTTTACGGCTTCGTACTTCCTATTTTTATCTTCTATATCCGGACCACGGTCATAATTAAACCTCACATCATAAAAAATGTGTTTCATATCGTTACTTAAAGCTTGTAACACTCGAAACCCTTTCATAGAAAACTTTCCTTCTTTTATACCATTCTCCACACAGGGCTGTCTCGCCCAATCCATCATAAACCAATTCTCCATTGGCATATTTACACCATATCCGGAATCTGACAAAAAATCATTTATCTCATTCCAATTTATCTGTAACGGCAAATCGTTTTCTTTCGCAAATAAATAGTCATCACGCTGTAATTCCTGTTTTTTTCGCTTTCTTGTATTTCTTTCATAAACAATCCAGTATATTACCATTGCTGCTATAATACACACGCTAAATATCTT